>NZ_CP047387.1:0-2390000 GCF_013365515.1 Agrobacterium sp. CGMCC 11546 | reverse complement strand
GTGTTGTACATTCTTATTGGATTGAATGTGCGGCGAAGAGGTTCCAGGAAATAGCTCCACCGTATAGACCGTACCCGAAACCGACACAGGTGGTCAGGTAGAGTATACCAAGGCGCTTGAGAGAACTATGTTGAAGGAACTCGGCAAATTGCACGCGTAACTTCGGAAGAAGCGTGACCCTTTTGTACGCAAGTATGATGGGGTGGCACAGACCAGGGGGTAGCGACTGTTTATCAAAAACACAGGGCTCTGCGAAGTAGCAATACGACGTATAGGGTCTGACGCCTGCCCGGTGCTGGAAGGTTAAAGGGAGGGGTGCAAGCTCTGAACTGAAGCCCCAGTAAACGGCGGCCGTAACTATAACGGTCCTAAGGTAGCGAAATTCCTTGTCGGGTAAGTTCCGACCTGCACGAATGGCGTAACGACTTCCCCGCTGTCTCCAACATAGACTCAGTGAAATTGAATTCCCCGTGAAGATGCGGGGTTCCTGCGGTCAGACGGAAAGACCCCGTGCACCTTTACTATAGCTTTACACTGGCATTCGCCAAGGCATGTGTAGGATAGGTGGTAGGCTTTGAAGCATGGACGCCAGTTCGTGTGGAGCCATCCTTGAAATACCACCCTTATCTTCGTGGATGTCTAACCGCGGTCCGTTATCCGGATCCGGGACAGTGTATGGTGGGTAGTTTGACTGGGGCGGTCGCCTCCGAAAGAGTAACGGAGGCGCGCGATGGTGGGCTCAGACCGGTCGGAAATCGGTCGTCGAGTGCAATGGCATAAGCCCGCCTGACTGCGAGACTGACAAGTCGAGCAGAGACGAAAGTCGGTCATAGTGATCCGGTGGTCCCGTGTGGAAGGGCCATCGCTCAACGGATAAAAGGTACGCCGGGGATAACAGGCTGATGACCCCCAAGAGTCCATATCGACGGGGTTGTTTGGCACCTCGATGTCGACTCATCGCATCCTGGGGCTGGAGCAGGTCCCAAGGGTATGGCTGTTCGCCATTTAAAGCGGTACGTGAGTTGGGTTCAGAACGTCGTGAGACAGTTCGGTCCCTATCTGCCGTGGGTGTAGGAATATTGACAGGATCTGTCCCTAGTACGAGAGGACCGGGATGGACGTATCTCTGGTGGATCTGTTGTCCTGCCAAGGGCATAGCAGAGTAGCTATATACGGAATGGATAACCGCTGAAGGCATCTAAGCGGGAAACCAACCTGAAAACGAGTGTTCCCTATCAGAGCCGTGGAAGACGACCACGTTGATAGGACGGGTGTGGAAGCACAGCAATGTGTGAAGCTTACCGTTACTAATAGCTCGATCGACTTCTTCGTTCCCATTGATTATGTTCATCGAACAAAGTTCGATGACATCATTCTTCTGTCCTGACGCCCGATGGGCTCCGGACGGGCCGCGCCACAGGTATTTTGCTTGAGAGCAAAAACCGGAAGGCGCGACGACCTCTGGTCTGTATGGCTGCTATGCTCACTGTTGAGCAAAGGTAGAATGCGGACAGGTCAAGTAAGACGTGTAATTAAGATAAAAAGTGGCATCGCCACCCAGCTTCTCGAAAACAACAGTCCATGTGAAAACATGAACAATGTTGCGTTTTGCCGACCTGGTGGTTATCGCGGGGCGGCTGCACCCGTTCCCATTCCGAACACGGCCGTGAAACGCCCCAGCGCCAATGGTACTTCGTCTCAAGACGCGGGAGAGTAGGTCGCTGCCAGGTCTGCAAAACGCAACTCAAAATCTTCTCAACTCACATACCTCGGCCCAGCCGACACCAAGGGCCGCTATCCAAGCGGCCTTTCGTCGTTTAAGGCAGAGCTTTAAACAAAATGAAATGGCGTACAAAATCATGTGCGCCCCTTACAGGAGATAAATTGCTCCGCAATTTATCTCCGGCAAAGATCCGTCGTCGCTAAAGCAACGACGTAACCGCGACATTCGGCCTTGCCGAATGCGCTGGACGCGGGGTGGAGCAGCCCGGTAGCTCGTCAGGCTCATAACCTGAAGGCCGCAGGTTCAAATCCTGCCCCCGCAACCAAAATTTAAACCCAATATCAAAAGGCTTCGAGGAAACTCGGAGCCCTTTTTGCGTTCCTCCAGGAACGGTAACAACCCTCAGAGCAAGGATGTTCCGATTTTGCTCTGCTCTAATCCCCGAAATCAGCTTCTCTTCCCGATAAAGCAGGAAGAGCCGCTTGTGGTTCACACGATGACCCTCACGCCTTGGCTGGTTGATACCTGCCGAGTTCGCTCAGACAATCAATCTGCGACGTGATGCGATGCTGCGCAGCCGGAATGGATCCGCACCGCAACCCGCCGCTACCGCCGCGAGTACAACAACCCAAGACCGCTGGAGCAAACTCAAAACTGGATAAAACTTTGGGGGCAAGGTCAATTTGTATACGATTGATGGAAGGTGCTCATATTTATGCGATTGCCAAAAATTGCCGCACCAGCGTCGAAATGATTGAAATAATTCTACGCCGTCCACATCAAGACGACCTACGTCGGTTATCAATTCCCGTAAAGCCAAGAGGCCTAATCGGGCACGCCAGGTGCAGAGGGCGGCGGGACCGCCGCCCTACCGAGACAACCGCGAGATCCCACGGTCCGGTAGAGACACCCGAATGGGTGTCGCCACAAATCGCTTGTCGATTTGTCAGCCCGCTTGGCGGGCCAATATAAGGAACAGCTCCCTTTTCCCGGCCATTTTGACAGCGCGTTGGTCGGACAGTTTTTAAAACAAGAAAGTTAGATATCATGAGCATTATGAACGTTGACGAACCAAGGTATGGCAGCGTGGGCCATCGAAGACTTCGTTGATCCTGAGGCTTAGCAGCTTGCCGGAGATTGAGGCTGGATTAGCCGAAGCCGATCGTGGCGAATTCGCCAGTGATGGGGACGTGGCCAAGGTCGTTGGCAAACACGTCAGGTCAGTCCGTCACGGGGGCGGCTTGGGCGGACCAAAGGTACGCTGGAGATCGTGCGTGCTGGCATTTTCTGCATCGTCCTGTATCGGGTGAAGCACGATATTAAGATTGTGACGGTGATGCACGCCTCGCAGAAGATGGGCCAAGTTGAAAAGGTTTTCCTATAAGACCGGTACAGGCACGGTGGAGAAATTAGCTGTTTGAAAACTAGACCGATCCATGCCTTGAACGCACGAGGAAACGTCTTTCTCGAGGTCACGCTTCTGACCCGATGAGCCTGCATATGAGGTGCGCACCTCAAAAAATGGATGTTGGATTATAGTATGGACGATGGTTTAGAGATTCTCCTTGATAAGAACCTCGATCCTTATCTTCTCTTGTGCTGCCAACGGCTCCTTCGCATCCGCGCGTGCCCGCATGATGCGGATAGCGCTGCGCACGGCATGTCCGGGATCTTGGCCGATCACGGCATCGATACGGTTGTCCCGTAGTGCTTCCTCACTGAAGGGGGTTCGCTCGTGGACGACGACGGCAAGGTTGACGAGGTCGACGTAGGCCGCAGTTGCCGTCAGTGGTGCGCGTGCCTCTGAACTCAGCACGTAGACGGCGATAACATCCCTGTTGTTTTCAAGTACACGGCCAATGATCTGTTGAGCTCGTTTTTCGTCAGCATGGGTCTCTATGGAAGGGAGTGGCCTAAGGTATTGAAACTGCTCGTTTATTACGCTGTCAAAGCCGTGGCGCCGTTGGATGCTATCCAGTGATTGCATCGTATCGGCGATGACCATGACCTTGCCGGGTGTTCGGGAGACAAACGTGCCGATCAACCTGCCGGCAGTTGCGCCGGCCGCAAAGTTGTCCACACCTACGAAATCGGCTGCAGGCAGTTTCTCCTGCCCCGACAGGAACTGGACGACCTTGATATTTCTTTCGAGAAGCCGCCCCACCGCATCGCGAACCTGTGGCGACTCGGGAGCCATCAAAGCGACCCCATCGAGCTCGTCCTCACCGAGTTCGGCAAGATACTTTGCCACCCCATGAGCGTCGTTTGTCGGAATCTGCACGTAATCGACTTCTGTCAGATCGCCTTTTAGAGCCGCCTTGGATTCCTTCACGCGCTCCAGAAGTTCCTGTAGATAAAGATCGCCTGCCTTCGGCAGCACGAACCGGAACCGGTAGTTCTTGTTACGCGCCAGGCTTACTGCAGCGGGATTGGGAACAAATCCTATTCTCTCGATAGCCTCGTGGACTCGGCGCGCCGCCTTCTTGCTGACGTTCGGCCGTTCGTTCAGGACGCGGTCAACGGTCGCAAGACTGACGCCGGCCGCTTCTGCAAGATCTTTCGCTGTTGGCCGCATGCTGGCTCCAATCGATTCAAGTAAGCCACATTTCCTCTAAAATATCGGAAATTGCAACAATTGATGTGCGCACCTCAAAATTTGCTTGCTTTGAGGTCCGCACCTCAGTTATTAATAATGCGCGACGGCGAGGGAATGAAAACGTCAACCTGGTCGTTCAACTTGGCAGTAACCGGTTTTCATACTTTGCTGCCCATTCAGTTTAACCCTCTCGATGGAGGTCGAGGGGTCAACGGGAGGAACATACATGAAGTCCCTTTTGATGAACTCGGCACTCGCTGCCGGGGCGTACGCTGCTGTCTCCATGGCAACGGCTTCTCATGCGCAGGCAGCTGATCTCACTTTGTGCTGGGCGGCATGGGATCCCGCCAATGCCCTTGTCGAACTTAGCAAGGACTTCGAGGCGAAAAGCGGCAACAAGATGCGCTTCGAATTCGTGCCGTGGCCGAATTTCGCAGACCGCATGCTCAACGAACTGAATTCTGGCGGCAAACTCTGCGATCTCTTGATCGGCGACAGTCAGTGGATCGGCGGGGCAGCCGAGAACGGCCAATACGTGAAGCTCAACGATTTCTTCGAAAAAGAAGGAATAAGGATGGCAGACTTCGTTCCGGCAACGGTCGTCGGATACGCGGAGTGGCCGAAGAATACGCCTAACTATTGGGCAATGCCCGCCTTCGGCGATGTCGTCGGGTGGACTTACCGGAAAGACTGGTTCGCACGTCCCGAGCTTCAGGCCGAGTTTAAGAAGAAGTATGGCCGTGATCTTGCGGTCCCGAAAAACTGGGACGAGGTCGTTGATATCGGCGCGTTTTTCCAGGGCCGTGAAATCGACGGCAAGAAGGTTTATGGCGCGGCGATCTATACAGAACGTGGCTCCGAAGGCATCACCATGGGCGCGATGAACGCACTCTACAGCTATGGTTTCGAATATCAGAATCCGAACAAGCCCTATGATCTTGATGGTTTCGTGAACTCACCGGATGCGGTTGCGGGGCTTGAAGAGTACAAGAAACTCTACGACTGCTGCACACCGCCTGGTCATTCCGACGCCTACATGACTCAGGACGTCGATGCCTATAAGTCTGGCCAGGTCGCGCTGCAGATGAACTTTACCTTCACCTGGCCGGGCATCAATGTCGACCCCAATGTTGGTGGTGAAAGGTCAGGCTACTTCCCAAATCCCGCCGGCCCGAAGGGGGTGCAGTTTGCCCAACTCGGCGGCCAGGGCATTTCGGTCGTCGCGGCGTCCGAGAAGCAGAAGGAAGCACTCGATTACATCAAGTGGTTCGGCCAGCCCGAGATCCAGCAGAAGTGGTGGAAGCTTGGCGGCTATTCGGCTCTGCGGGCCGTGGTAGAAGATCCGAGCTTCGCCTCCAGCCAACCATACGCGAAGCCATTCCTCGATTCGATGGCGATCGTGAAGGACTTTTGGGCAGAGCCCTCTTACGCCTCTCTCCTCCAAGCGTCCCAGAAGCGTTTCCACGACTATGTCGTCGCAAATCAGGGCACCGCGCAAAAAGCTCTTGATGGCCTTGCCAAGGACTGGAAGTCCGTATTCGAGGACGAAGGTAAATACTGACGTTCACGAACGTTTCCTCCCTGCTGTGAGCGTCGCGCAGGCCGGCTAGGCGTAGCGAGCCGGCCTGATTACCACCAACTTCATACCAAGGAGACGGACATGCTCCAATCACCGATCGATCGGATCGCCAGCGCGACTCCGCCCGCAATCGCGGCGCGCGTCAGGGGCTTATCTGATCGCGCTATAGCCTGGCTTTTTATAGTACCGTCGATCGTGTTGCTGCTTGCCGTCAATATCTTTCCACTGATCTGGACGATTAGGCTAAGTTTCACGAATATCAGGGTCAATCGGCCCAACGCGCCGGTGGAGTTCGTCGGCCTGCGCAACTACATCAGCATCCTGACTGACAACGATATCTGGCAGAGCATGCAGGCGACCGCGCATTTTCTGATCTGGACCATTGTCCTGCAGGTACTGATTGGTTTCTCGCTTGCTTATCTGATTAACAAGAAATTCCGCGGCAATGACCTTTGGACAACGATCATCGTACTTCCGATGATGCTGAGCCCGGCGGTCGTCGGCAACTTCTGGACCTTCTTATACCAGCCGCAAATCGGACTGTTCAACTATGTGGTCGGCTTTCTGACCGGAAACGATCCTTCCAGTTTCTCGATGATTGCCAGCACATCCCTGGCGCCGTGGGCTATCGTCATCGTCGATACGTGGATGTGGACGCCTTTCGTGATATTGATTTGCCTTGCCGGTCTACGCTCGATCCCGAGTAGCATCTACGAGGCCGCTGAGTGCGACCGTGCAAGCAAATGGCGCCAGTTCTGGACCATTACAGTTCCAATGGTGCTGCCGTTTCTGATGCTCGCTGTCCTCTTCCGCGGCATCGAGAACTTCAAGATGTTCGACCTCGTGGTGCAACTGACGGGCGGCGGCCCGGGATCGATCACGGAACTGACCTCGATCAACCTGAAGCGCGCCGCCTTTGAGCAATGGCGTACCGGCTACGCATCCGCCTACGCCGTCATTCTATTTGTCACCGTCTTCGGCCTAGCGTCGATCTATGTCAAAGCACTGAACAAGGTGAAACAGAGATGAGCAGCTATTCCGTAACGGAGCCATCAGTGCGTCAGAAATGGTTTGCCGGTATTCTGGTTGTCCTCTATGCCGCAATCACCCTCCTTCCATTGTTGTGGATCATCGGGACGGGGTTCAAGTCGCCCGAAGACGCGATCGCCTATCCGCCGAAGATGATCTTCGAGCCGACGGTCGAAGGATATGTCAATCTCTTCACAACCCGTACCCGCATTCCGCAAGACCAGATCAAGGCCCTCGGAGAACCGACGACCTGGTATGACAAGCTGGTTCGCAAGGAGGGAGTTGTCATCACGGGTGCGTCGCGTTTTACCGAGCGGTTTACAAACTCAGTCATCATCGCGTTCAGTTCGACCGTTCTTTGTATCGCACTCGGCACGGCGGCAGCCTACGCCTTCTCCCGCTTTAAAGTGCCGCTGAAGGACGATCTTCTTTTCTTCATTCTTTCGACGCGGATGATGCCGCCGATTGCGGTAGCGATCCCGATCTTCCTAATGTTCCGCTCCTTGGGGTTGAGCGATACCCATGCCGGGATGATCCTGCTTTACACGGCGGTCAACCTGTCGCTTTCGGTCTGGTTGCTCAAGGGCTTCATCGATGAAATCCCGATCGAATACGAAGAGGCGGCACTCATCGACGGCTACACGCGCTTCCAGGCCTTCTACAAGGTCGTTCTGCCTCAGGCCGTCACCGGTATCGCTTCGACTGCGATCTTCTGCCTGATCTTCGCATGGAACGAGTACGCATTTGCCGTGCTGCTGACGTCAGGAAACGCCCAGACCGCCCCGCCGTTCATCCCGACTATCATCGGCGTCAGCGGCCAGGACTGGCCAGCCGTCGCTGCCGGTGCCACCATCTTCCTGGTGCCGGTCATGGTCTTCACAATCCTGCTTCGTAAACATCTGCTGCGCGGCATCACCTTCGGAGCGGTACGCAAATGACCACCTTTTTCAATCGACTGTTCCGCCTGCGCCGCGACGCATGGGAAATGCTGGCCTCCGCCCTGATCGCGCTTGGCGTCGTCATGCTGATGCAGCCCCTGTCCTTGTTGGTCTACTCTTATTCTTTCCTCGTGACGCTGGTGGGCACGGTGATGTTCATTATCGTCAGCCATTTCCCGGAGTGAACCCATGGCACAGATCAGAATTCAGAATGTGCGCAAGGATTTCGGGGCGTTCAACGCGGTGAAGTCCTCCACCTTCACTGTCGAGGATGGTGAGTTCTTCATGCTTCTCGGTCCGTCCGGATGCGGCAAGACCACGACACTCCGCATGATGGCTGGCCTCGAGCTCCCCACCAGCGGTGAAATCTTCATCGGTGGCGAAGAGGTGGGCATGAAGCGGGCGAGCGAACGCGACATTGCCTTCGTCTTCCAGATGTTCGCTCTCTATCCGCACATGAACGTTCGCAAGAACATTTCCTATCCGCTGGTGAGCCAAGGCATGAGGAGGGCAGAGGTCACATCCCGCATTGCGGAAGTGGCAAAGATCCTCAGGATCGAGAACATCCTCGACAAGCCCGTCGGCGGCCTTTCCGGCGGTGACAGGCAGCGCGTGGCGCTCGGCCGCGCGATCGTGCGCAATCCCAAGGCCTTCTTCATGGACGAGCCGCTCGGCGCTCTTGACGCGGAGTTCCGCGAACACATGGCAGAAGAGTTGCGGGCTCTACATGACCGCATGGAAGCGACCACTGTTTATGTCACCCATGACCAGCTGGAAGCCATGCAGATGGGCGACAGGATCGTGGTAATGAATCACGGGGTTGTCGAGCAGTTCGGCACGCCCCAGCAGATCTACGACTGGCCCGCAACCAAATTTGTCGCGAAATTTATCGGTTCGCCGCCGATGAACTTCCTGGAATTCGAAGGGTCGATTGCAACTGGAGGCAACTTCGTCACACTTTCCGGGCACAAGGTCAAGGTGCCGGAATCTCGTGAAGAACGTCTGGGGAAGCTGGCAGTCGGCGTCAGACCTGAACATGTCAGGTTTGACGACAATTCGATCTATCGCGGCCGGGTTGTCGCCGTCGAATATCTCGGCACAACACAGATCGTTACGATCGATACGCCGCATGGCGAGATCAAGGCTCGAACCCCTTCAAACCAATCCGCACGTATCGACGAACTGATCGGCCTGGACTTCGATGCAAGGACGCTGACGGTCTTCGATTCGATAACCGGGAATGCACTTGTTTCCGAGGCGAACAGAGGAGTGCTGCGCCGTGGCTGAGGTGATTCTGAAGAACGTCAGCAAATCATTCGGCGGCCATAGTGCGCTGGATGACGTCTCGATGGTTATCCCCGACGGATCGTTTGTGGTCCTTCTCGGTCCGACGGGGGCCGGCAAGACGACGACATTGCGAATGGTTTCCGGGCTCGACACCCCCGACAATGGCAACATCATGATCGGCGGGCGATCGATGCGAGGGTTAACTCCAGCGCAGCGCAACATCGCAATGGTGTTCCAGCAATATTCGCTCTATCCGCATTTTTCGGTGCGCCAGAACCTGGAATTTCCCCTGAAGTCGCCGTTGCTGAAGACGCCGCAAAACATAATCGACGAGAAAGTGAGCGCAATCGCGGAAATCCTCCAGATATCCCACAAGCTCGACAACAAAGCGACTGCGCTTTCCGGTGGTGAGATGCAGCGCGTGTCGATCGGACGAGCGCTCGTCCGAAATCCGCAGATTTACCTGATGGATGAGCCTTTGAGTTCGCTGGATGCCAAGCTTCGCGCCGATCTGCGCATCGAACTCAAGAACATCCAGGCCAAATCCGGCGCGACGCTGCTCTATGTCACTCACGATCAGGTCGAGGCGATGACGATGGCAACGCATGTGGGCGTATTGCACGAAGGCAGGATGGTCCAGTTCGGCTCTCCACGGGAAATCTACGAACAGCCCGTCAGCATCTATGCCGCCACTCGGCTCGGACAGCCGCGCATTAACGTGGTTCCTGCCGAACTATTCCCCGGCGCGCCTGCCAGGGCAAAGTCGATGGGGTTGCGACCGGAACATATCGATCAGGGGGATGGCCAGGATGCAACGGTAATCCGTGTCGAACATCTCGGCGATCAGACCCGCCTGCATCTTATGTTCAGGCAACACACCCTGATCACCGTCACCGACGCCCACACTAAGCTCAAGGCCGGCGAAACCATCAGGATCCAGCCAATCAAGCCGCTCTACTTCGACGCGGCCGGCACGCGTTTAGTTTAAGGGAGGCAAGAATGTCACAATTCCTCAACAGCAAGGAAAATGCAGTCACGGAAGCGTTGGAAGGCGTGTTAGCCGCGTCTGGCGGTGCACTTAGCCGACTGGATGGATATCCGCACATCCGCGTCATCGTCCGATCCGATTGGGACAAGGGCAAAGTGGCCCTCGTCTCGGGCGGTGGATCGGGGCATGAGCCTGCACATGCCGGATTTATCGGCAAGGGAATGCTAACTGCAGCCATCTGCGGCGATGTTTTCGCCTCACCAAGCGTCGATGCGATCCTCGCCGGGATACTGGCGGTCACCGGCCCGGCTGGCTGCCTCCTCATCGTGAAAAACTATACTGGCGATCGGCTTAACTTCGGGCTGGCGGCCGAACGCGCACGCGCTTACGGCTTGAACGTCAGTATGGTTATCGTCGACGACGACATCGCGCTGCCCGAACTCCCACAGGCTCGCGGGGTGGCAGGAACGCTTCTCGTCCACAAGATCGCGGGTGCCCTGGCCGAACGCAGTGCGGATCTGGACGCCGTTACCAAGGCCGCAAGCCGCGTGATCGAAAATACTGCCTCGATCGGCATATCGCTCGACACATGCACCGTGCCCGGCTCTCCCAAGGAGAACCGAATCTCCGAGGGGTATGCCGAGCTTGGTCTGGGTATTCACGGCGAAGCCGGCGCAGAGCAGATTGGATATTCGGGTGCGAAGGGCGCTGTTGCCGCGATGGTTGAGCGTCTCGCTACGTCTATGCCCGAGAAACCTCATGTGGCCCTCGTCAACAACCTTGGCGGCACGTCGATCCTTGAAATGTCGGTCGTTGTTCATGAACTCATCAAATCTATGATCGGCACAAAGATTTCGCACATCATCGGTCCGGCACCGATGATGACATCGCTCGACATGCAGGGATTTTCGATTTCGGTATTTCCCGCGGAAAAGGCTGAACTGGATTGCCTCTCTGCGCCGGTGGCCTTGCCGGCATGGCCAGGTCTTACACCCGTCAAACCGGTTTCGATCCTTCCCCTGCCTGACGGTTTGACGCCGATAGCACCTGTTCCTTCCCAGCACAAAGCCACCCGTCAGTTCCTCAATGATTGCTGCCTGCTCCTCATCGAGGCAGAAAAGGATCTGAATGCCCTTGACGCAAAGTCTGGTGACGGGGACACCGGCTCGACACTGGCAGGTGCTGCGCGCGCGCTCATCGGTGCGCTCGACCGCCTTCCACTTTCCGATCACACGCAGCTCTTCCGAGCAATGGGCCAGGAGCTCAGCCAGACCATGGGCGGATCGTCGGGGGTCCTCCTCGCTATCTTCTTTGCTGCGGCCGGGGATGGCGCTTCGAGCGGGCTGACCATGCGTGACGCGCTGAAGGCCGGCCTGTCGCGAATGCAGGAGATCGGCGGTGCGCGTCTTGGCGATCGGACAATGGTTGATGCTCTCTCGCCAGCGCTGGATGCGCTTGAACAAGGCTTTGCACCTGCAGCCGAAGCGGCGCGCGCGGGAGCAAACCTGACGGCCACGCTGCTCCATGCCAAGGCCGGCCGCGCTGCTTATGTCAATGCCAAGCAACTCGAAGGTCATGTGGATCCCGGCGCAGAAGCCGTCGCCCGCCTGTTCGAATACCTGGCCGTTCGGCCTGATTTCGAAGCCCAGTCCACCGGCGAACAATCTGCCGCGGTGCGAGTGAGAGGCTGAGTGGAGTTCATTGACTTCACACGTGAACATGGTGCGGAACGCTTGCCCGGCTTGGAAGGCAGCTGGAAGATCGGCGCGTTGCCGATCGATATCGTCGGCGTCGTTTCCAACCATTTCGATTACCAGAAGGTGGTGGTCAATCACGACATCCCCTTCCACCACATCAAGGTGACGAAGGAGAACAAGCCGAAGGCCGAAGCTCAGCTGATGGACCTGATTGAGACCAGCGGCACGGAACTCGTCGTGCTGGCCCGCTACATGCAGGTGCTTTCCGACGAGATGTGCCGCAAGATGTCTGGCAAGATCATCAATATCCACCACTCCTTCCTGCCGAGCTTCAAGGGCGCCAACCCCTACAAGCAGGCCTATGAGCGCGGCGTGAAGCTGATCGGTGCAACGGCGCATTATGTCACCGGCGATCTCGACGAAGGCCCGATCACCTGATCCGGGACATCTGTCTCAGATGTCCTTTGCCAGACGCAGCGCATCGTAGATCGCCGCATGGGTGTTGCGTGCGGCCACGGCATCGCCGATCCGGAAGAGCCTGTATGTGCCGGCCGGGTTGCGTTCGACTGTCTGGGCCGCTCCCGCAAGCAGAGCGTCGTAGGAGGTTTCGCCAAGGTTTTTCGAGCCGGGTTTCAGCTCGAAATAGAGCTCGTCCAGCGGCACCGTGCCGTGATTGACGACGATCTGGTCCACGTTCCTTGATTTGGCCACGCCGCCATAATCGCTGCCGACATGGGCGATGAGCTGGTTGCCGTTTCTTTCCGCCGCTTCCAGCCGGTAGGTAACGGTGAAGGTGACATCGAGTTTCTGCAGCGCGCGCATATAGGGAACGAGGTTCATGGCCATGACTTCAGGCGCGAAGGCGCGGTCCGGCGTCATGATCTCGACCTTCGCGCCCGCCTTTGCCAGACATTCGGCGGCCTGCAGGCCGGCATGATCGCCGGCATCGTCGAAGACCAGCACATTCGTGCCCGGTTTGACGTCACCGGAAATGATGTCCCAGGCGGAAACGACAAGGTCGTTGCCCTTTGAAAGCAAGTCGGTATGCGGCAATCCGCCGGTGGCGATGATGACCACGTCGGGGTTTTCCGAAAGGACCGTGTCGGCTTCCGCCCAGCTATTGAAATGGAAGGTGACGCCGAGCCTTTCGCACTGGCTCATGCGCCAGTCGATAATGCCTATCATTTCGCGGCGGCGCTCGCTTTGAGCGGTCAGGCGTATCTGGCCGCCGGCATCGTTCGCAGCCTCGAAGACGACAACGTCATGGCCGCGTTCGGCGCAGACACGCGCTGCCTCAAGCCCGGCCGGACCGGCGCCGACGATGACCACCTTGAGGCGCTGCGCCGCTTTGGTGATCTCGTGCGGCATGGTTTCTTCACGGCCGGTCGCCGCATTGTGGATGCAGAAGGCGAGACCGCCCTGGTAGATACGGTCGAGACAATAATTGGCACCGACGCAGGGGCGAATATCCTCCTCCCGTTTTTCCATGATCTTGCGCACGATATGCGGGTCGGTCATGTGCGCCCGCGTCATGCCGACCATGTCCACCTTGCCGGAGGCGATCGCATGGCGGGCGGTTGCGACGTCCTGGATTTTGGCGGCATGGAAGGTCGGGAATTGGGTTGCCGCGCGGATTTCGCCGGCAAAATCGAGATGTGGCGCATTGGCCATGCCCTGAATGGGAATGACGTCGGTCAGGCCGGGGTCTGTGTCGATATGGCCCCTGATGACGTTGAGATAGTCGATCAGGCCGCTGTCCCTCAGCCGTCTGGAGATTTCGAGACCCTCTGCCTTGCCCGTGCCGCCCTCGAGACATTCATCGGCGGTATAACGGATCCCAAGGATGAAATCGTCGCCCACGCGTTTTCGCATCGCCTTGAAGACGTCGAAACAGAAACGCATGCGGTTGTCCAGCGAGCCGCCATAGGGTCCGTCAAGCTCGTTGGTCAGCGGGGAGACGAACTGGTCGATGAGATGGCCATAGGCCTCCAGCTCCACCCCGTCCATGCCGCCGGCCTTCATGCGTTCCGCGGCATCGGCGAAGTCCTTGATGACGCGCTCGATATCCCAATCCTCGATCTTCTTCGGGAAGGCGCGGTGTGCCGCCTCCCGCTGGTGGGAGGGGGCGAGCACCGGCAGCCAGTCGCCCTTGTCCCAGCGGGTGCGACGGCCGAGATGGGTCAGCTGGATCATGATTGCCGCACCCTGTTCATGCACGGCGTCGGTCATTTCCCTGATCCAGGGAACGATTTCATCCTTGTAGGCGAGCAGATTGTTGAAGACGGGCGGGCTGTCCCGGGAGACGGCGGCGGAGCCCGCCGTCATCGTCAAGGCGACACCGCCTTTTGCCCGCTCCACCGTATAGGCGCGGTAGCGCCCCTTCGGCATGCCATCCTCGGGATAGGCGGGCTCATGCGAGGTGACGATGATGCGGTTTCGCAGGGTGAGGTGTTTCAGCTGGTAGGGCTGAAGAAGGGGATCATTCGACATACGCCATGCTCCACAGACGTTTCATGGGAGGAGGCTAAGCGGGAATGTACATACGTGTCAATTAAGAAAACACAGGTGTTTATCACTTCGACATAGCTGGACATTCACCTTGTCGCGCCTGGGCCGATTTGATAGGAAATCATCATGGAAGCGACATTGAACGAGACAGGCTGGCGCGGTTCGTATGAGGGGTGGCTTGAGGCCGCCTATCAGGCCCTGCTGGAATCGGGTGTGGATTCCGTCAAGATTCTGCCCCTAGCGAAAAAGCTCAACCTGTCGCGCACGAGCTTCTACTGGTTCTTCAAGGACAGGGAGGAGCTGCTCTCTGCGCTGCTCTCACGTTGGCGGGAAAAGAACACCGGCAGTATAATCAGGCAGTCGGAGGCCTATGCCGAAACGCTCGTCGAAGCCATGCTGAATATCTTCGACTGCTGGCTGGACCCCTCGCTTTTTGACAGCCGCTTTGAATTTGCGGTTCGAAGCTGGGCCCTTCAGTCGAATGAGATTCTCGCGGAGGTCGGCAAAGCCGACGATATGAGGATGGCGGCGCTTTCACGGATGTTCATGCGTTTCGGCCATGGTGAAACCATGGCGGATGTGCGTGCCCGCACCACCTATCTCGTGCAGATCGGCTATATTTCCATGCAGTTAGAGGAAGATGTGGCGGTGCGGATGCAGAGGATTCCTGACTATATTGCGATCTATACCGGCGAGGTGCCGCAGCAGCGCGAGCTCGACCGGTTTTATGCGAGACATGATTACAGGCAGGGTTCGTAGGCTGAGAGCCTGTTTACCGGAAACGTCTGTTGCGGCGCTGCCCCAGCCATGTAGAGAATGACGCACCGACCCTCTGGCTTCCTGCAATGTAGCTGCAACATTCACCGACCAGTGGTGGGAATGGCAAGGGTCCATCTTGAGGAACGTCATTGCGCATCTTGCTTCTTGAGGATGAACCTGAAATGGCGCGCGCGCTTCTGGAGGCCTTGCGCCGGCGGGATGTGCTTGCCGATCATGTCAGCACCATCAGCGACGCCGATGCCCTTGCGCGGGACGGCTCTTACGATGTCCTGGTTCTGGACCGCCGTCTTCCCGATGGTGAGGGGCTGAATCTTGTGGCTTCGCTTCGCCGCAGCAAAAATTCCGTGCCGATCCTTGTTCTGACCGCGCTCGGAAATGTCGATCACCGTGTCGACGGGCTGGATGCCGGGGCGGATGATTATCTTGCCAAGCCCTTTGCGATCGAAGAATTGCTCGCCCGGCTCAGGGCTCTCCACAGGCGCGGACCCTCGCTTGCCGACAAATATACGCGGTTCGGAAATCTGGGCATTGATCCGCGCAGCAATGAGGTCAGCGTTGCAGGTTCCAGTATCGAATTGCGGCGGCGGGAATATCTGGTACTGGAGGCCCTGATGCGGCGTCCGAACCGCATCGTCACGCGGTCGAGCCTGATCGAGGCCGTTTATACGCTCGATGACGAGATCGAGTCCAATGCTCTCGATGCGCATATTTCCCGCATCCGCAAGAAGCTGGCGCAGGCGGAAGCGACGGTGGAGATAAGAGCCGTGCGCAATATCGGTTACCTCGTCCGGTTGAAGACATGAAGAAGACACATGATCGATCCCTGCGATGGGGGCTGATGAAGCGTCTTTTCGCCTTGCAGGCCTTCCTGCTTCTCCTCTTCGTCATCCTTCTCATCGGCTGGATATGGATCATTGATCCGCGCCTCGAAGGCGCGAATGAAGAGGCTGCCCGCATCGTCGCGGAGAGCGTGACAAAAGATGCACAGGGCAGGCCGCAACTGTCGCTGACGCCGGAACTGGCGGAGCTGAAACGGCGCTATCCGAATCTCTGGTTTGTGGTGCGGGACACCGATGACATCGTGTTGCAATATGGTGTTGTTCCGGCGTCTGCCCTGTCGGCGGCCTTTCCCTGGAGTTTTGACCGCGCGCGGCTGGAGGCGGCCGGTACAGTGCGCGCCACCGTGGAAAACCGCGATACATCCGCTGGGCGGCTTCAGTTCATTGCTGGAACAGAAGAGGGAATCCTCAATGAAGGCCTGAGTATCTGGATCAATGTTCAACTCGATCTGGAAAAGGATGCCGAGGGCGCCATTCGCTGGCTGACCGTGCTGCCGGCGCTGGGCCTCATTATCCTTATCGCCGTCGTGCCGATGCTGATCCTGACGGGCATCGCGACGCTGCTCGTGACCCCGAGGGCGGTCGGGCGATCCCTAAGCGGACTGATGGAGACGGTGAAGCAGGCGCAGTCCATCGATTTTGATAACCGTTCCGCCCGCATCGACCGTTCGAAAGTCCCCCTTGAAATCATCCCGCTGGTGGATGCCTTCAATGTTGCACTTTCGAAGCTCGATGACGGGTATAATCGCCGTAACCGCTTTCTCGCGGATGCGGCGCATGAACTGAGGACGCCGATCGCAATCGTGCGGACCAGAGCCGATCTTTTGCCCGATGACGCACTGAGCCGTCAAATCCGGGCGGATATCGATCGCCTCACCCGTGTTGCGCACCAGCTGCTGGAAATGCAGGCGGTGGGCGCAGTGGAACTGCCGGCGGAGCCGCACGATCTCAATAAGCTTGTCGAGCGCGTTGCGACCGATCTCGCCCCGATTGCGATGGATGCTGGTTACGAGTTCGACTTCGAGCCAAGCGTGGGTGCCGCCATCTTCACTGTGCAGGCGTCGATCATCGAGATGGCGGTCGTCAACCTCGTTCGCAATGCGATCGATCATGCCGGCGGCAGGGGCGCAATCACGATCCGGATTGACGCGGCAGGCGCCATCGAGGTCTGTGACGAAGGGCCGGGCATACCTGTTCCCGAGCGCGGGCAGGTATTCGAGCCATTTCATCGCATCAACACGAATTCGCCGGGCGCTGGCCTTGGGTTAAATCTGGTCCAGAAGGCCGCCGAGCTTCATCGTGGCCGTGTTCTGTTTCTTGATCTCAATCCCGGCTTCTGCGTTCGGCTGGAAATCCGTTCGGTCGTATCGAAAGCAGTCGCGCCCGGTAATACTTAAAATATAGTTAAAGAAAATCGTCTAATTATATTAAATAAATCAAATATTTATAGTCAAACTGGTTGCGTGCAATGCAGGCGTAATTCTCGCGCGGAAAATGCCCGTATCTGCTGAGCTCATCCGCATGTCATGCCGATCGGGCGCAGGAGACGAACGGGAACCGGCTTCCGGTTCTTCAACGCGAACTGAAACCTTGCGGGCGCCAGGCCTTGGCGCAGCGGTTTCGTCTGGAGTCATTCATGTCGATCATCAAGAAATCGCTTGCCGCCGTGACTATCGCCGTTGCGGTTGCGAGCAATGCCTATTCCGCCGATCTTACCAACTACAATACGCAGCAATCTTTCGACTACGGCAATCAGCCGGCTTTCTCATGGAGCGGAGCCTATGTCGGTGCCCATGGTGGCGTCGCCTCTCCGAAATTCAGTCCACTGGCCAGCGGTCGTGGCCTGACGGGTGGCGTTCAGGCGGGCTATAACTTCCAGTTCGGCTCCGGCGTCGTCGGTGCGGAAGTGGAAGGCTCCTATCTCGGAAACGATGCGCGTGTGCCGAACGGCCGGTTGCGTGAGCGTTTCCGGGGTGCGGCCAAGTTAAAGGCCGGCGTGGCGCTCGATCACACGCTTCTTTACGGCACTGCCGGCCTGACCACGACGAAGTTTAAGGATGGCAATGGCGTGACGGGTCCCGACGGCTGGAAACAGGGGTATCTGGTCGGCGCCGGCGTCGAACAGAGCTTTGGCGGCGGCCTGTCGGCTAAGTTTGAATATAACTATGTGAGCACGGGAAATGTGGCCACCACGACATCCAGCGGCCGGTCGAAGACCGATGTCAGCGATCATGTCATCAAGGCCGGTCTGAACTATCGCTTCTGATCGGCCGCTTCCATGAAGGCTTCCAGGGAGAATTCAAAAAATACCGCCGCTTTTAACGTGGAAGCGGCGGTAGAACGGCGCGTAGCGCGAAACAGGCGGGCGGCGACGGACCGAAATCCGAGATCCGGAAAGGATTATTCGCATTCGAGCGAAGGCTGCCGGAAGCTCGTCACATACCATTCGCTGCCGGAATTGCGGGTGTAGAACGTATAATAACAATCGATGCGCTCGATATAGCCAGGTGTTTCGGACACTTCGTAACGTTCGCCACGCCGTGTCGTCCGCACTTCGCCACTCGATGAACCGGCGACGGCCTGTGTCTTGTTCTTGCGCCATTGATAGGCCTGCTGGCCGGGGCCGAGGCTGTAGATATTGTCCGGCGGGCCGTAATCCAGCATCACGCTGGTAATGGGCGCGCCGATATAGCTTTTCATGACGGTAGAAGCGCAGGCCGCGAGCAGCAGCGATGCGCCGGCGACGAGGAAGATTGCTGCCGGGGCGGCCGCTGACGATCTCTCAGGCATGGGGTTCCTTTCATCCGCGTGAGGTTTCGCAAGGATAGGAATCGGCCATTGCAGATACATTGCATGCAAAGCCCCTGGAGGGCTTTGGCTTGCTGTTCCCGGCTCCGGCGACAGCAGTCGCCCTGACGCCGCTTCTCAGAGACCGGCGATATTGAGGCCGATATGGCGCAGGATGCTTTTGAAAAGCTTCACCTCGCCGGGGTCAAGGCCTTCGATCGCGGTTTTTTCGAACATGGCCGCGATGGGCATGAGCTCGTCGGCAAGTTCCTCGCCCTTTGTCGTCAGGGTAATGCACACGATGCGGGCATTGTCGGCCGGCCGCTCGCGGCTAACGAGATTGCGCCGCACCATCAGCCCCACCAGTCGCGAAAGGGTGGAGATTTCCACCGACACCATGTCCGAAAGCTCGGTCAGCGTCTTGCTTTCCTGCTGCCTGAGCGTCGCCAGCACGCGGTACATGGGTAGCGTGATGTCATAGGAGGTCAGTCTCACGGAAAAACGCTCGCCCAGCCGAACGCCCACCCAGTTGAGCAGGTAGGGTACCGAGTCGGTGAACTGATAAGACACGAGCAAATCCCCGTTTGAGAACCATCCGCGCAGATGCTGATGTGCGCCTATCGGCTGTACCGGCACAATCCATCCGTTTCAATAGCTTCGCTCCAAAACGCCGGGGAATGGCAGGGTTCCCGGCAATATAAAATGACGAAAAACATTTGCATTGACAAATGTTGCAAATGAAACTAAAAAAGTTTTCAGGATTTGGGAGGATCTCATGACATCAGCATTGTTTGGCCTGAGCGGCCTAGCGCCTGAAGGCGTCGGCCAGAATTTCCGTTCGACGATGCGCCGTTTTCCGGCAACCGTGACGGTCATTACCGCCTGCGCCGCCGGTGATCAGCGCGATCACGGCATGACGGTGACGGCTGTCACCTCGGTTTCGATGGAGCCGCCGTCTCTGCTGGTCTGCCTGAATAATCGTACCCTGCTGCATGAATTGCTGCTGTGCCGGCCCGATTTCATCGTCAACGTGCTGACGCAGGATCAGATCGCGCTTTCGGATGGCTTCAGCGGCAAGCTGCCGCCGGAGGAGCGTTTCCGTGACGGCAGCTGGCAGCGCCACGATAATGGCGTTCTTTACCTGCCGACGGCCCATGCCGCCATCGCCTGCCGCCGGGTTGCGGCCATGCCCTATGGAACCCATACCGTCTTCATCGGGCAGGTGGTTTCGGCCGATGTCAGCGAGACGACACGGCCGCTGCTTTACGAAAACGCCCAATATTGTGCCGTAAGCCCCGCGCACGAACCCGTCTGAATTTCAGCGCTCAGATCATTCCCGCAAGGAGACAATCATGAACGACATGAGCCATGCGCCGCTGCCGGTGCAAACGAAACCGCATGTCCGCCTCGCCAGCCGCGTTGCCGGCATAGCCGATCTCTTCCGTTCAAGCGCGAGGCAGACGGAGGAGGCGCGGCGCGTGCCTGCCAGCCATATCGAGGCGCTGCGTGGCATCGGTTATTTCGATATCGTCAAGCCCCGCGCCTTCAACGGCAAGGGTGGCGATTTCGCCGAGCTGGTGGAAGCCAATATCGAGCTTTCGGCGGCCTGTGCGTCGACGGGCTGGGTCGCCGGCCTGCTCTCTGCCCATCAATGGCTGCTGGCGATGTTTCCGGAACAGGCGCAGGCCGATGTCTGGGGTGAAAATCCCGATGCGCTGCTGTGCGGTTCCTATGCGCCGGTGAAGATGGCGGAGGCTGTCGATGGCGGTTATCGCCTCAGCGGCAAATGGGCCTTCGCCTCTGGCTGCGAGAACGCACAATGGTCTCTCTGCGCCGCCATTCTGCCGCCGAAGGGTGAAGGAAAGCCGGTTCCCGCCTTTCTGCTCGTTCCCGCCAGCGAATATGTGATCGAAGACACCTGGCATGTTGTGGGGCTGGCCGGCACGGGATCGAAGACGCTGGTTCTCGATGACGTCTTCGTGCCCGAACACCGGGTCCTGACCTTTCCGGACGCCACCAGCGGCTGCACGCCCGGTGGACGATATTATGCGGAAGAGAGCCTGTTCAACATGCCGCTTCTGACCGGCATTCCCTCCTGTCTTGCGGCGGCCGGTGTCGGCGCGGCTAAGGGGGCGCTTGCCGCCTATGTCGATCATGTCGGCGGTCGGGTCACGCGCGGCGCGGTGGCGGGCGGCAATAACCGCATGGCGGAATTCCCGACCATCCAGCTGCGCGTCGCGGAAGCGGCGGCAAGTGTTGACGCAGCTTGCGAAATCCTGCTGCGCGACGTCTCGCGGGCACAGGCGCTGGCGCAGGCCCGGATCGATGGCCGTGCGGAATTTACCGTGGATGATCGCCTTCTGAGCCGTCGCGGCCAGTCCTTTGCCGTGTCTCTCTCGTTGCGTGCGGTACAGGCGCTGAACGATTCCACCGGTGGCGTCGGGCTCGATCTGGCGAACCCCGTGCAGCGCGCCTGGCGGGATGCCAATGCGGTTGGCCGTCACATCAGCATGAACTGGGATGCCGTCGGCACCATGATTGGCCAGAGCATGCTCGGCCTCGAACCAAAGGGCCAATTCTGATCGCCACTCAGGCGGCAAACCAGCAGCGAAATTTGGAGGAAACTACATGCAAGGCAAGGTCGCTCTCGAGGAGCATTTCGCAATCCCGGAAACACTTCAGGATTCGGCCGGTTTCGTGCCCGGCGATTACTGGACGGAACTGCAGCACCGCCTGCTCGACATTCAGGATACGCGCCTGAAGCTGATGGATGCGCATGGCATCGAGACCATGATCCTGTCGCTGAACGCCCCGGCGGTGCAGGCCATTCCCGACAAGACCAAGGCGATCGAGATCGCGCGGCGCGCCAATGACGCGCTGGCCGAAGAATGCGCCAAGCGGCCGAATCGTTTTCTTGCCTTCGCCGCCCTGCCTTTGCAGGATCCGGATGCGGCGACGCAGGAATTGCAGCGCTGCGTCAACGATCTCGGTTTCGTCGGCGCGCTCGTCAACGGTTTCAGCCAGGAGGGCGACGGCCAGATCCCGCTTTATTACGACCTGCCGCAATATCGCCCCTTCTGGGGTGAGGTCGAAAAGCTCGACGTGCCGTTTTACCTGCATCCGCGCAATCCGCTGCCGCAGGATTCGCGCATCTATGACGGCCATCCCTGGCTGCTCGGCCCCACCTGGGCCTTTGCGCAGGAAACGGCCGTGCATGCGCTGCGTCTCATGGCATCGGGCCTGTTCGATGAACATCCGCGCCTCAACATCATTCTCGGCCATATGGGCGAGGGGTTGCCCTACATGATGTGGCGTATCGACCATCGTAATGCCTGGGTGAAGCTGCCGCCGCGTTATCCGGCCAAGCGCCGTTTCGTGGATTATTTCAACGAAAACTTCCACATCACCACCTCGGGCAATTTCCGCACCCAGACGTTGATCGATGCAATTCTGGAAATCGGTGCGGATCGCATCCTGTTCTCCACCGACTGGCCCTTCGAGAATATCGACCACGCTTCCGACTGGTTCCATGCGACGAGCATTGCCGAGGCCGACCGGGTGAAGATCGGTCGTACGAATGCGCGCCGCCTGTTCAAGCTCGACGGGCGCTGAACCATGCAGTCTTTCGTCTATATGGCTGCGCCCGCCCGCATCGTCTTTTCGGCGGGCAGTTCGGCTGATGTGGCGGAGGAAATCCGCCGCCTCGGCCTGTCGCGGGCGCTGGTGCTGTCCACGCCGCAACAAAAGGGCGACGCCGAGGCGCTGGCGTCCAGGCTTGGTCGGCTCGCGGCGGGCGTCTTTTCCGAAGCGGCCATGCATACACCGGTGGAAGTGACGAAAACGGCGGTTGAGGCCTATCGCGCTGCGGGTGCGGACTGTGTCGTCTCTTTGGGTGGCGGTTCCACCACCGGTCTCGGCAAGGCGATTGCGCTGCGATCCGATGCGGCGCAAATCGTCATACCCACGACCTATGCCGGCTCAGAAGTCACACCCATTCTCGGCCAGACGGAAAATGGCGTGAAAACCACCATGCGTGGGCCGGAGATCCTGCCGGAGGTGGTGGTCTATGATGCGGAACTGACGCTCGGACTGCCGGTCGCCATCAGCATGACGAGCGGGCTCAACGCCATGGCCCATGCGGCGGAAGCGCTTTATGCGCGGGATCGCAACCCCATCGCCAGCATGATGGCGGTGGAAGGGCTGCGGGCAATGATCGAAGCGCTTCCAGTCATTCGGCAGGCGCCACACGATATCGGCGCGCGTGAAACGGCACTTTATGGCGCGTGGCTCTGCGGCACCGTGCTGGGTGCGGTCGGCATGTCGCTGCATCACAAGCTTTGCCACACGCTGGGCGGTAGTCTCGATCTGCCGCATGCGGAAACCCATGCGGTGCTTCTGCCGCACACCATGGCTTATGTGGAAGAGGCCGCGCCGGATTTGCTCGCGCCATTAGCTGCGCTGGTTGGCGGCCGGGCCGGGGCGGGACTTTTCGATTTTGCCGCGCGGCTCGGCGCACCTTCGAGCCTGGCGGCCCTTGGCGTCGGGGCTGACGATCTCGGCCCCATGGCCGAGCTTGCGACGGCCAATCCTTACTGGTGCCCGCGGCCGATTGAAAAAACCGCGATCCGCGACCTGCTGCAGCACGCCTTCGAGGGCGCGCGGCCAGCGTGATGGGAGGAAGACATGATGCATAGGAAGATGACCGTTGACGACGGCTATTTCGTCGAAGAGCGCTCCGCGGAAACCGTGATTGCCCGCATGCGTGATTGTGACGATCCGCGCCTGAGGGAGATCATGGCGGTCGTGACCCGCAAGCTGCACGAGGCGGTGAAGGAAATCGAGCCGACCGAGGAGGAATGGATGAAGGCCATTCATTTCCTCACCGAGGTCGGCCAGATCTGCAACGAGTGGCGGCAGGAATGGATCCTGTTTTCCGATATTCTCGGTGTCTCCATGCTGGTCGATGCCATCAACCACCGCAAACCGAGCGGCGCGTCGGAATCCACCGTGCTTGGCCCCTTCCATGTGGCCGATGCGCCGGAAATGCCGATGGGCGCCAATATCTGTCTCGATGGCAAGGGTGAGGACATGGTCGTCACCGGCCGCATTCTCGATACCGAAGGCGCACCGATTGCCGGCGCACGTATCGATGTCTGGCAGGCCAATGACGAAGGCTTTTATGACGTGCAGCAAAAGGGCATCCAGCCCGATTTCAACCTGCGCGGCGTCTTTATTACCGGCGAGGACGGGCGATACTGGTTCCGGGCGGCGAAACCCAAATATTACCCGATACCGGATGACGGCCCGGTGGGGCGGCTGTTGCGGGCGATGGGGCGGCATCCGTACCGCCCGGCGCATCTGCACTACATTGTTTCGGCCGAGAATTTCACCACGCTCGTTACCCATATTTTTGATCCCGACGATCCCTATATCCGGTCTGACGCGGTGTTCGGCGTGAAGGAAAGCCTGCTGGCGAATTTTGACCGGGTGGAGGATCGAGAGAAGGCGCAGGAGCTTGGTTTTGCCGGCGACTGGTTCTGGTCCGTGAACCACGATTTCGTGCTTGCCCGATGAACGGCGGCAGCGATCAATCCCGGCTTTACGTGCGGTTTGCCGAAAGCGATCCCAATGCGACGGAGCAGCGGGTGGCGCAGTTGGAGGCGCACAAGGCCCATTTGCGCAATGGCGAAGCGAAGCCCGAGGGGTTTCGTATCCTGGTGTCCGGTCCGATGAGCGCTAGTGACGGTGGTCCGCCCGCGGCGCTCATCATCGCCGAGGCGCATTCTCTTGAGGATGTCATCGCCTTCAGCGACGCCGATCCCTTCGTTGTTCACGGGGTCTATAATCGCATTCGTATTTTGAACTGGACGCCGACGTTATCGATGATTTCCGGGCTGAAATCCCGCTGATTTCAGCCATCGCAGGGCGATTGACTTCTATCAATATTTCATTTGCAATTTTTGCAAATGCAACATTTAATTTATGGTGAGTGATATCGGCGACGTGTGGCTTGACAGGAGCAAGGCACATATCAGGGTGGAGCCCGCCGGACACTCACGGAGGATAATGCAGGGACGGGGAGACGCTGATCCATACCGGATGGCGCGTTCGTGCGTGAAAGGGAGGAATATGTCCACGAATTATCTGAGCGCCGCTTCAGTGCGGACAAAGAACCCGGCCGGCGTCATCGCGACATGCGGCCTGATGATCATGTTCGACGGTTACGATCTGGTCGTTTATGGCGCGGTCGCCCCGGCGCTGCTGAAAGAAAGCACCTGGGCGCTTAACCCGGCCATGGTCGGGCGCGCCGCCGCCTTGACGCTGGTGGGCATGCTGCTCGGCGCACTGTTTGCCGGCACTATGGCCGACCGTATCGGCCGCCGGAAGGTGGTTCTCTTAAGCCTCGCCGGATTTTCGGCGATGATGATCGCCTCGGCCATGACGCCGAACTTTCTCGCCTTCGAAATCACCCGCTTTTTTGCCGGCCTCGGACTTGGCGCGCTGTTGCCGACGGTTACCGCGCTGGTGCTGGAGTTTTCGCCGCCGCAACGCAGGGCGCAGGCCAATTCCCTGTCCTTCCTCGGTTATCTCATCGGCGGCATCATTTCCGGCATCCTGGGCATGCTGCTTCTGGAGAGTTATGGCTGGCGGCCATTGATGCTGATCGGCGGCCTGCCGCTCATCCTGCTGCCGATCTTCATGCGCTTCCTGCCGGAATCGCCGGAGTGGCTGGCGAGCAAAGGCCGGCAGGCGGAGGCCGACGGCATTTGCGACAGTTATGGTCTGCAACGCATCGTACCCCATGCAAAAATGCAGAAGGGTGGCGTCGGCGCGTTGTTTTCCGAAGGCCGGCTGGCTTCGACGCTGAATGCCTGGGGCATTCACTTCTGCTCGCTGCTGCTCACCTTCGGCATGGTCAACTGGTTGCCCACCATCATGAACAAGATGGGTTATGACATCAGTTCGGCGCTCAGCTTTTCCGTCATGCTCAATGTCGGCGCCGCCATCGGCATCCTTATCGGTGGACGCTTTGCGGATAAGGGCAACGTCAAGGTGGTGGTGGCGATCCTGTTTGCCGTCGGCGCCGCATCGATCTTCGCCCTGACTGCCAACAAGGGACCGCTTCTTTATGTTTTCGTGGCGCTTGCGGGTGCCGGAACCATCGGAACGCAGATTCTCGCCAATGTCCTGGTAGGACGGCTTTATCCCGTCCATATTCGAGGCACTGGTCTCGGCTTTTCGCTGGCGGTCGGGCGGCTTGGCGGCATTGCTGGGCCGATGATCGGCGGCCTGGTGCTGCAAAGGGGTCTGGCGCCGGAGTGGAATTTCTACATTTTTGGCTCGGTCGCGGTCGTTGGGCTGATGCTCACAGTGTTGACCCTGCTTTACCGCACATCGGGCGACGCACGGGTTTGATAACAGGCTATGGCCGCAGGATCGTGAACCTGCGGCCATCGCAAACCTAATGCGGCAGGACATGCGGTCTCAGAAAAACAATCCGTCAGCCCCTGCGTCCGCTGCGCAGTTGCGCCAGAGTGGCCAGTGTGTTGCCACTGATGGATGCGCTTCCCTGCCGGAACAGAGCGATGCGCGGGTCGGAACCGGAATTATTCGCTTCGAATGTCATGAGAAAACGATTGACCAGTTTCTCGACTTTTTTCGGATCCTGCAGATCCTTTATCTTCAGCCTTTTCTCGATCATCTTCGCCTGCGCATCAACCTTGGCATTTGCCGTTTCTGCGGGAATTCCAAGAGCTGTGCGGGTCACTTCGGACAGCGCCTTGTCTGCCAATATGTCATAAGCGCTGGAAATGCCGCCGGCCATCCGCTTGAAATAAAGCGCGAGCCGAACACCGGAATTTTCTTCTCCGGCCCGCTCCTCCAGTTTCTGTCGAACATACTTGTCCCGCGTTTCCATGAGGCTACGATTGTTCTGGATGGGCTGACGGGTTGTTGCGCTGATATTTCCCTTGGCATCGAAGTTGAAGGAGCCGGCAAGAGCGCGAAAACGAGGGTCTTTTTCCGTATTGGCGAAGCTTTTGGGGTCCTTGAGGTCGGATTTGAAAATCTTCTTCAGGTAGTCGGTCGTGACGGATTTCGGATCGATACGCTCGGCAACCAGCATGAAGTCCAGCAGGCGCCGGTCAGCGAGCAATTGATCGGCTGTCTCCAAAGTCCCCATTTTCTCGCGATAATAACCGACTTCCTTCTCTCCCTTCTCCCTGATCTTTTTATCCTTGTCCCACCGGGTGACTTCTTTCAGATAATTTCGCGAGATACGGGCTATTTCGTTCTCTGCCTGTGCGAAACGCGGCGAGCCGATCTTGCCCTGTGCATCAAAATTGAAAGCCTTGGCAAGCCGCAGAAAGCGATCGTCCTTCAGGGTGTACACATAGCTTTTGGGGTTCGACAGGTCGCTGGTGAAGACCTTTTTCAACTTGAACGTGGAGCTTTCCTCAGTGCCGATGTTGAACGCCTTCAGCGCGAAGTTGCGAATGGCAACCGCTGCCGGTGCCGCCGACAGAAAGTCATCAAGGTTTTTAGTGAGGCCGATGTAGCGCCTGTAATCCTTGATTGTCTTTTCATCCGCTGCCTCCTGCTTGTCGTCGTATCGACTGAAGTAGAGGTTCATCATCGTGCTGAGCTGACCATCGCTCTGGACCGCTTTTCCGGCCGCGACCTTGCCATCCGTGCCAAAATTAAAGGCCTTCGCCAGATCGATGAAGCCTTTGTCCTTTTCGCTATAAAGTCCGCTCTGTGGGTCTGCGGGGTTTTCCCGAAGAGCCCACTGGATTTTCTGATCGGTACCGCTGTTGTCCTGAAGATCGAAGGCGACGATCAACATTGTTCGCAGACGTGAATTGGCGGTCAGCTGTCCGGCATCCGTTACGTCTTTCATCGCCTGCACGAAAAAATCGCGGTTTAGAATCGCGCCGGTCTGCGTGACGCGGGGATTTGCCAGAACATAGTTTTCATTGGTCAGCCGCTTCTGAACAGCCGTCTGCGCTTTCGTGCCGTCATTCACAAGGCCGTCGGCGCGGAAATTAAACGTTGCCGCCAGCTCGAACAACTTGGCGGCCCCATTGATACGCTTGTTATACTGGTTGATCAGATAATCGTTTTTTTCGAGAGATGTTTTGTCGGTCGAAGGGATTTTTGTACGCTGGTCGCGCAGATCGGCAATTTTGGCCTGCCACTCTTCGAGCAGCGGTTTATAGGTGCTGTTGACGTAGCTGTCGGCCTTACTGATATCGCTGGTTAGAACACCTTTCAGATGTTTGTAGTCGAAAGTTTGGGGATCGATGCCGAAGGATTTGAAAATATAATTCCGCAGCCGCGTATTTTTGAAAATGTCATCCACCTGACCAACCTTATCGATGACAATGTTGTAATAACGCGTTTCTTCCTTCTGTTCTTCGTTCCGTTGCTTGTCTGTGTCATGATAGGCGGTAACCAACCGGTCCTGTTGAGACTTGGTCTGAACCGTTTTTTCAGTCTTGATCGTACCGAAATCAAACGCTGCCGCGAAGTCGCGGTAGCGCGTGTCTTTCAGCTTGTTAACGAAACTGTTCGGATCCTTGAGATTGCTTTCCAGCACCTTCTTCATGAAGGCGGTTGCATAGGTCATCTCTTCCAGGCCATGGGCTTTCATGGCGTAGGAATAGAGCTTGTGGTCTTTTAGAAACGCGTCAAGGCTTTTTACCTTGCCGATATTGTCGGCGTAATATTTGGCGTCGCGCGATATGATCGGATCATTCGCGACGCGTTTCAGCGACGATTCCATATTGCGATTGTAAAGGGCGTAAGTCGTATAGGCCGGCAGCACATGCGCCTCCGATAGAATTCATGCTGTATATATAAATATCTAGACTGTCCTCAATTTAACTTGTGCGTGGCTGAATTTCTCGAATTGTTACTTTTAAAATAATTTTTATATTAATAAATTATAGATTTATATTTTAGTATATTTTCCAGCATGGTCCTTTTGACAGGTTGTGCGAGATGTGGAGCCGGGTGGGAGGCGGGCATGGCTAATCCCCAACCCAAGCCTCACCGGGCAGGTTTGATGGCCATTGTCTTCGCAAGGGTCGCGGCGAAAGCATTTCCGTCTAAACCGGACGGGCTGTAGAGCAATTCCGGTAAACACCGGTTCTTCCATTGCCATAACTTTGTTTTTGCGCATTTCCGGATGCGAGACCGAGCACATTTTTGCTGGAAATGCTCTAGCGCATCATCCCTTGCGGGACACCGGCGCGATCGTCGCCATTTGCTGCAATGTCCGCTCATTGGTCCGCTTCAGGCGCGCCAGCGCATTGTCGCGGTCTTCCGGCAGCGTATAGGTCATATAGGACAGCGACGTTTCGAGGTCGTTATTGTTGTGGCCAAGAATGGCGGCGAAATAGCTGTTCTTGGTGACATGCGGCGGCGCGAAATTGTGATAGGCCACTTCGGCATAGAGGTGTCTGAGGCCATAGGGCTTGGGAAGCTCTTCCTTTGGCCAGACATCCTCGAACAGGTTAAAAACCGTGTCGCGCAGCAGCAGGCGGGTTTCCGAGGAAAAATCGTCGATCGACATGCCATGCCATAATTTTCCCTGTCCGCTTTCACGCAGGCGCTTATAGGCAGCCAGCACGGTTTCGGAGCGCGTCAGGACCGGAATTTCATAGGTAATCCCGAATTTCGTGCCCTCACCCTGTTTCGTCTTGGCCTGACCGTTGAAAAGGATGCTCCATTTGGAAACTCCCTTGCCATAGGGGGCAGGTGAAAATTCCGCCTGGGTGAAGACTTCATAGGGTCGGCGTCCCGTCATGCCGATGAGGCCGATGCCGATCATCAGAGGATCGCTGGACTTGAGACAGTCCTCGCAGATTTTCAAAACCTGCCGGTAGTTCTCGAAGGTGATGAGCGCGCCATGCTTGTTGGCGATCTTCTCCATCTTCACCCGGCGGGCCTCGTCATACATCGCGGCATCGCCGGTGGCGATCTTCAGCATCGGATGGTCGTCACCGAAGGCTTCGCGGATGGCGTTGCGATATTTGGTGATGTAGGAAATGATCGTCGTCTGGGCGCGGCCGTTCATGATGGCGATTTCTGCGTCCCACAGAGCCTGCATGTCCTGCTTCGCGTCCATGCCGTTCATCGCGGCAATGAAATCGGCTATGCGAAGGAGAACCGTGGGTTTGCGGCCGGCGGTGTTGAACTCCGCCCGCTCGATTTTTTCGACAATCGACGTCGCCACGCCTGTCTTGGGATAATCGCCCCGGGCAATATAGGTGTTCAGCCGCTCGCGCAGCTTCTTCATGTTGCAGATGGCAAGCGGGGTGCTCTTCGGGCCGAATTCGGCCTTCAGTGCATTGCGATATTTCATGATGTAAAGTTCGAGCGTCTTTTCCGTGCGGCCATTGTCGAAATGATAGCGGACCTCGGCATCCCACAGATCGCGGATTTTCCTGTTTCGCGAAGCGTCGTCGCTTTTCATCGCCTCTTTGATCTGGCCGACGAATTGATCGATGCGTTCCACGAGGACCGGTGTTTTTGTTTTTCGTTTTGCGGCGAGCATGCGGCGGCTCCCTGAACCGGTCCGGAAATATAAAATCCATGGTTGGCGATCAACGACAGAACGGTTGCGGGAATGTGATGAACATTCGCCGCAAGCCGGTTTCTTTTGAATAATAGTTTGATCGATTCCGCAAGCTTCACTGCCAGCGGGAACTACAGGTACAGGCAGTAATATGCTGCCCGCGGCGCCGGTTGTGGCGGTTTATTTCGCCAGCCTGGTTTTCAGCGAGGTGACGATGCGTTTGGCAAGCGCTTCGTAATCCTCGTCGAAATGGTGCCCGCCTTCGATGCCGATGGTTTCGACACCCTTTGCCTTGAGGCCGGGGCAGGGATCTTCATCTTCCTCCTCGGTGCCATAAACGCATTGCACCAGCTTGGGGTCGATCTTGGCGATGTCATCGACGGTCTTGCCGCCCTTGCCTTCACCAGCCACGCCAAGCCATCCCTGAACTGAGATTTCAAAATCCACTTCATTGGAAAGGCCGAGCAGCGAAAGCTGCGCAACGGAGGATTTCACCCGGTCGGGCAGGAGATTGTAGGTGGCGGGAATGATATCGGCACCGAAGGAATAACCGATCAGAACGACATTCTTGACCTTCCATTCCTTGCGATAGGTGTCGATGATGCGGGCGAGATCGCCCGCCACCTCTTTCGGATCCTTTTCCTTCCAGAAATACCGCAGGGCATCGACGCCAATGACCGGCACACCCTGCTTCTGAAGGGCGCTGCCGACTTCCTCGTCCAGGTCGCGCCAGCCGCCATCGCCGGAATAGATCACCGCCATGGTGTCCATCACAGGTTTTGCCTCCAGAACCGTGATCGGAAGCCCGAGCGGGTTGCCGCTGTCTCCAGCCGCGTCGACCTTGTCGGAAAGGGTCTGGGTCAGCACCTCGTCCGCCTTGTCGGTAACGTCGGTCACCTCGATGTCGGAATGCAGTTTTACCAGCGCGCTGACGTGATCGCGGCCCTTCTGGTCGGCGTCAGGGGTGAAGATGACGCTGACCGGTGCCGGCAGGGCGCCGTCTGTCAGGCCATAGACGGTTTCACCGTCCACCTTGTCCTTGGTTGCCGGGGTGCAGAGAATCTTTTCCAGGGGCAGGCCCGCCTTCGGGTCCACCGCCACTGCCTCGCGGACGGTGGAAACCGGGCTTTGCGCGATCATGGCGAGCGCAAGCGTGCCGCCCTTGCCGATGCCGGTCACGATCGGCAGGCGGTAGCTGCCGGTGCCGGCGGTGCGCTGGATCTGCTGCGACAGCGACTCGATGTCCGAGATCATGTAGATGCACTCGTCGTCATCGGCTTCGAGTGCCTTCAGATATTCCTTGAAGTCGATGCCGACGACGGCGGCGCCTTTTTCGACAAGCGCCTTGGCGCGGGTCTCGTCGGCCTCCGTCCAGCCATTGGCGTCGGAAATCAGGAAGATGCTGGCCTGGATATCGCCATCGGGCACCATGATGTGGTCGGCCGGGATCATACCGGTTTCATAAGCCGGCTTATCCTGGGAAAAGGCGACAGTCGAGGAGAGTAGCGTCGAAGCGGCAATGAATGCCCCTATCAGATTGCGTTTCATCATTTTCCGATCACTCCTCTGACACCGCCGCTGATCAGAACCGTCGCATCCATCAGTGCCAGAGCGGCGTCAGCGCCGTTCTGCACAGCAAGGTAACGGGGTTCCCATTTCGGGTGGAACTTTGCCTTGAAGGCGCGAAGTCCCTTGAAGTTGTAGAAACGTTCGCCGTGCTCGAACAGCGTGCTGCCGATACGGTCCCAGACCGGCGCGGCATCGCGCTTCGACATGCCGGACATGGGCGCCATGCCGAGATTGAAGCTCTGGTAGCCCGTTTCCTTGAGATGCTGCATGATGCTGACGAACAGGAAGTCCATCGCGCCGCGCGGCGCGTCGGGCGCAAACCGCATGAGATCGATGGTCGCTTCCTTTTTGGTGTCCGTCACCATGAGGTTGGCGAAAGCGGTGATCTTGCCGTCCTTGCGCAAGACCGCGACCGGCTGCGAAAGAATGTAGGCGGGCTCGAAAGCACCGAGCGAGAAGCGTTTTTCGCGGGTATTGTGATGCTCGAGCCAACCGTCCGAGACCTGCTTCAGGTCATCGAGAACGGCTGGAACATCGGCCTTTTCGATCAATTCGAAGCTCAACCCGTCGCGTGCGCCACGGCTCAGAGACTGGCGAAGTGTCGCGAGCTTGCCGCCTTTAAGCTCGAATGCGGTGAGATCGACAAGGGCGAGCTCCCCAAGCTTGAAGGCGCGCAGGCCCGCATCGGCACAATGCGACAGAAGCGAGGGCGATATTTGATAGAAGGCCGCACGGGCTCCAGCGGAGCGGGCAGATTCCACGAATTGCCAGACGAGATCGGGGAAATCCTCCTCGTCACCGACAGGATCGGCAAAGGCGATCCACGAGCGGCCTTGAATGCCATACATGATGAAGGCATTGCCGGTTTCCGAAAACATCACATGCTTGTCGCCCATGCGCACCAGATTGGCGTCCGCGGCGTCCTGCGTCATGACGATTTCCGTTGCCTTGGCAATATCGGCGGTCTCGATAGCATCCGGGCGGAAACGGACCGGGCGCATGAGGCTGAAAATGGCGATGGTCGAGGAGGCAAGGACGAGGCCGAGAAGGGCGCGCAAGCCGCGCGGTGCTTCTTCCGAAAACTCGAACTCCCACCACAGCGTGTGGCTATAATCCGTATCGCGGTAGACGAAGAGCAGAATGGTTGCCGCCCCGGCAATGATCACCATCATCGCGGCGATCCAGCTTGGACCGAGCGCCTGTTTCACCAGCGAGGCGTGGCGGTTGAAGCTACGCATATTGAAGGCGAGCGCCACGATAAAGAGTCCGAGGAAGATCGCCTCGAAGACCGCGATGGCCTTGAGGATGGAAAGGATAAGGGCGAGGGAAGCCGCAATGAGGGCGATCCACCAGGCACCGTCCAGCCTCTGCCCGAGGCCGCGGGAAGCGACAACGAGGCCGAGGCCGAGAATGCTGGTCAGAAAGTGTGCCGCTTCGATAATCGGTAACGGCACAAAATTCGAGAGGAAATCGAGGTTGCTATCAGGCGTCGGCGTCACGCTTGAAAAAATCAGCATGGTGCCGAGAATGATGGCGAAGGTGGAGAGCAGCGGTGGGGCGAGCCTGACGGCAAGCTGGCTGATATCCGACACCACCGGCTTGGCCGCGAACTGCTTCGTTTCGGAAACGATCATGACCAGAATGGCGACCACCAGCGGCAGGACGTGGTAGATGACGCGATAAAGAACGAGGCTACCAAGCAGCTGATCGACGCTGATGGCGTTGCCGAGACCCGCGACCATGACGGTTTCGAAGACGCCGAGGCCTGCGGGGACATGGCTGAGCACACCGAGGCCGACGGCCGTTGCATAGATCGCGAAGAAGGTGGGCCAGCCGAGATGGGTTTCCGGCAATAGCACATAGAGAACGGAGGCCGATGCGGCGATATCGAAGGCCGACACCAGAAACTGACGCGACGATGTGCGGCTGTCGGGAAGGCGCAGCCGCCATTTGCCGAGCCGGATCGCCTTGCCGTTACGGCCGACATAAGCGGTGATTACGAGAATGGCGATGACGGCGAGTGCGCCGCCCCTCAGGACAAGCGGATCAAAACCGATGATCGCGGCGATGCGCGGCGCGACGATGAAGGTTGAAAGCGCGCTGACCGAAAGAAGCCCGAGGCCGAACGACAGAGTGACGAAGGCGATGACGCGGGCGATGTCTCCCGGCGAGAGGCCGAGCCGGGAATAGGCGCGGAAGCGGATGGCGCCGCCGCTCAGCGGACCGAAGCCGGCCGTATTGCCGATGGCATAGGCCGCGAAGGCGGTGGCCGCCATTGAGGGAAACCGGACTTTCTTGCCGACATATTCGATGGCATTCGCATCGTAAAAGATCAGCGCCAGAAAGCTCAGCGCCGTAAAGATGATGGCGAGCAGTACAGCGGAAAAGGACGTACCAAGAAGAGCGGCGATCACATCGTCATATCGTACTTCCGAGGTGAGACGGTAAATTGCAAACGTCATCATCACGAAGATGAGCGTGATGGCAATGGCCGTCAGATAGGGCCGGTTTCTGGCAAAAAAGCTTTCAACCGGGGATTCGATAATATCCGTCTCTGTAACTTCGCTCTTGTCTGCCATTTACTTTTTCCAGCGCCAGTCCCGTTGGTTGGCGAACCACAGGATTGTGTCGCTAATTCGTTTCGGTTGAGGAAATTTGCTTAGCAGAAATGCATGACGTGTCGATGTGAAGTTTGTGCAGATCGTCGGGAGATTTTGCCAAATTTAACCGCCCGAATGCAACCTGAAAATGTGTGATACGTGCCGTTGGTAAAAATGCGAATAAATTAAACGCGGTGGTTGCTTGGTTGTCGCGTTTAATGCAACTACACGCTCCTTTCGATGGTAGGAGATAGAGATGAATATGCCGACGAGAATAATTATTTCGCTCGTTGTCGCCCTTTTGGCCGGCGGCGGTTACATGACGGTCGATAAGATGCGCGGGGCCGAATGGGTGGTTTCGCCGCAACAGATCGCCGAGGCGCAGGGCAAAGGTCAGGCGGGTTATGAATCCCGTCCGGGCACCGTGACGGTGCGGCCGATCCGCAGCGAGACGGCGGATGTATTGCCGATGAAATGGGCGCTGATCGGCCTTGTTGCCGGGCTTTTCACTTTTCGCGCCACGGGCAAGAAAAAAGCGGCCAAGGCCTGAGGCCCGCCGCTTCCTGTCTCCGGCGCTTTGGCGCCGGAGTGCAGAACCGAAGTGTCTTTATGCGCCCCAGGTCTTTTCCAGAATGCGGACCCAATTGCCGTGGCAGATCTTGGCGAGCGCCTCGTTGTCATAACCGCCCTTGCGCAGGGCTTCGACCAGCAATTGTAGATCGCCCGCATCCTTCATGGCGGCGGGAATGGTGGTGCCGTCGAAATCCGAACCGAGCGCGACGTGGTCGATACCGATGCGGTTGACGATATAATCCACATGGCGGACAAGTTCGTTGAGGTCGGTATTCGGGTTCTTCACGCCGTCCTGACGCAGGAACAGCACGCCGAAATTGATGCCGGCAAGGCCGCCCGTATCGCGGATGGCGTCCAGCTGGCGGTCCGTGAGGTTACGACTGTGATTGCACAGCGCGTAGGCGTTGGAATGCGACGCCACCAGCGGCGCGTCTGAGATCTTGGCGATATCCCAAAAACCCTGTTCGTTCATGTGCGAGAGATCGACCATGATCTTCAGCTCATTGCAGGTTTTTACCAGTCGCTTGCCGGTATCGGTCAGACCCGGGCCGATATCCGGTGTCGATGGGAACCGGAAGGGAACGCCGTAGGCGAAGATGTTCGGGCGGCTCCAGACCGGTCCGAGCGTGCGCAGACCCGCCTCGTGCAGAACGTGCAGCGCATCCAGATCCTCGCCGATCGTTTCCGCGCCCTCGATATGGAAAACGGAGGCGAAGGCGCCCTCTGCCATGGCGCTGCGGATATCGGCGGCCGTGCGGCAGACTTTCAGCGCGCCATTGGATTGTTTCTCCGCGCGGAACAGCAGAGCCGCCATGCCAAGCGTCGCCTTCAGAGCGTCGGCTTCGGTCGGTGTCGAGAAATCACCGTTTGCGTCCTTTTCCATGCTGGGCGAGGGCACGTAGATGGCGCAGAGGCCGCCGGCGAGGCCGCCCTTTCTGGCACGCGGCAGATCGATGTGGCCAACCGTGTCACCCTCGATCAGAAGCGTTTCAGGGGAGGTATTGCCGGAACGCCATAACCGCAGAAGCACGTCGTTGTGGCCGTCGAAGACGGGTACGGGTTTTTGATCGGTCATGGTCATTCACCTTCGGATAGGGGGAGGGCGCGGACGCGCGTCTATTCAGACTTTTGGGAATTGGTAGAGGAAAGGTCAAGGCGGGAGCAAATGCAATCCGTGCATAGGCTCTGCCAAATTTGGAATTGGTCGGGCCTCGTTTGCTCGTGTTAATCGCGGGAAAACATAAAAAAAATGACTGGATTGGGGCAAACCCACACCGTTTCCGAAAAATAAGGTCCGAAAGGGGATTTTCGATGATTTCAAGACGCAACCTGTTGATTGCCGGCGCTGCCGTTCCGTTCCTGTCCTATGCGCGCATTCCGGCCTTTGCCGCGACGCCCAAGGATATTCTGGTCGTTGCCCAGCAGCTGGACAATATGACGAGCCTTGACCCGCATGAAGGTTTCGAGGCCGTGGGCGGTGAAATCATCTCCAACATGTATCAGAAGCTGGTGCGTGCCAACCGCGAGGATTCCACCAAGGTTGATCCGGTCATCGCCAAGTCCTGGGAAGCCGATGCGGACAGCAAGGTGTTCACCTTCGTGATCGGGGACGAAGCGACCTTCGCGAGCGGCGCCAAGGTCACGGCGGAAGACGTCGCCTTCTCGCTGCAGCGCGCCATCAAGATGAACAAGAGCCCGGCCTTCATCATCAGCCAGTTCGGCTTCACGCCTGACAATGCCGAAACGACCATCGTTGCCGCCGACGACAAGACGGTGAAGCTGACGACGGCAAAGCCGACCGCCATCTCCTTCCTGCTTTATTGCCTTTCCGCCAATATCGGCGCCATCGTTGAAAAGAAGGCGGTTCTCGCCAATGCTGCCGGTGAAGACCTCGGCAATGGCTGGCTGCAGAAGAACAGCGCCGGTTCCGGCGATTTCATGCTGCAGGCCTGGAAGCCGAGCGAAAGCGTCGCGCTGATAGTCAATCCGAACGGTCCCTACAAGGGCAATATCAAGCGCATCGTGCTGCGCCACGTTACCGATCCGTCTTCCCAGCTTTTGATGCTGCAGAAGGGCGATATCGACATTGCCCGCGACCTGACTTCCGAGCAGCTGCGCACCGTCAAGGATGACGCCAACATCGAGTTGGAGCGCAAGTCCATCGCCTCGCTGGTTCTGATCTCGCTCAATCAGGGCAACGAGAACCTTGCCAAGCCGCAGGTCTGGCAGGCGATCAAGTGGGCGCTGGACTACAAGGGCATGCAGGAAAACATCGTGCCGCTGACGCACGAAATCCACCAGAGCTTCGAGCCGAAGGGCTTCCCGGGCGCCGTCAACGATATCCCGTACCAGCGCGATGTCGAGAAGGCCAAAGCGCTGATGGCCGAAGCCGGTCTAGCCGATGGTTTCGAAATCAGCATGGATCACTATTCGGCCCAGCCCTATCCTGATCTGGCGCAGGCCATCCAGGCGAACCTTGCCGATATCGGCATCAAGGTGCGTCTGCAATCGGCTGAAAACCGTCAGGTTCTGACCAAGATGCGTGCCCGCGAGCACCAGATGGCGCTTTCCGCATGGGGCACGGATTACTTCGATCCGCATTCCAATGCCGATGTCTTCAACATCAACAAGGACAATGGCGACGACGTGAAGTCGAAGCCCTTCCTGTGGCGTTCACGTTTCAAGAACGACGATTTCGCCGCCAAGGCGGAAGCCGCCCGCGATGAGCGTGATCCGGCAAAGCGCATCGAGCTTTATGAAGCCCTGCAGCGCGAGCACATGGAAAACAGCCCGTTCGTCTTCATGTTCCAGACCACGAAGACGGCTGCCTTCCGCAAGGGCGTCTCCGGCTTTGAACTCGGCGTTCTCTCCGAGGGCAATTCCTACCACGATGCGAAGAAAGCGTGACATTGAACAAGCGCGTCAAAAGCATATCGTCGATACTGGGCAGCGTCATCCTGACGCTGTTCGGTTTGATGATCATCACCTTCATGATCGGGCGCGTCATGCCTGTCGATCCCGTCATCGCGGCGGTCGGCGACAACGCGCCTGAAGACGTCATCGTGCGGGTTCGGGCGGAAATGGGTCTCGACCAGCCGCTGGTCGTGCAGTTCTTCCATTATGTCACGCAGGTTCTGCATGGTGACTTCGGCAATTCGATCCTGACCCGCAATCCGGTCTGGATCGATATCAAGCGTGTTTTCCCGGCCACTTTCGAACTTGCCACCGCAGCCCTCATTCTGGCGGCGTTGATCGGCATTCCGCTGGGTGTCTGGGCTGCCGTGAAGCAGGGCAAGCTGACCGACCAGGTGATCCGCGTCGTCTGCCTTGCCGGTCACTCCGTGCCCGTCTTCATGCTGGCGCTGATTTCGCTGCTGGTGTTTTACGCCACGCTTGGCGTCGCGCCGGGACCGGGCCGGCAGGACATCATCTATGACGGCATGATCACGCAGGTCACCGGCCTGATGACGGTCGATACGCTGCTTGCTGGCGACTGGGGTGCCTTTTACGATGCGGTTGCCCATATGGTGCAGCCGGTCTGCATTCTTGCCTATTTCAGCATGGCCTATATTACCCGCATGACGCGCGCCTTCATGATCGATGCGCTGAAGGGCGAATATGTCATCACCGCCCGTGCCAAGGGGCTTTCGGCCATGACCGTGATCTGGGGCCATGCTTTCCCCACGGTCGCCGTGCAGCTCGTCACGGTTCTGGCGCTCACCTATGCCGGCCTTCTCGAAGGTGCCGTGGTAACGGAAACCGTCTTCAGCTGGCCGGGCCTCGGCCAATACCTCACCGTCTCGCTGATGAACGCGGACATGAACCCCGTCGTCGGAGCAACCCTGTTGATCGGCATTATCTATGTCGGCCTCAACCTGCTTGCAGACGTGCTTTACCGAGTAATGGATCCCCGCGTTCGATGATGTTAGCTAATTTCAGAAACTGGGCGCTGGACGAGACGCCGCATTCCCGCACACAGGCTGCGTGGGGAAACCGGTATCGCATCTGGCTCAACCTCAAGTCCAATCCGCTGGCAGTGATCGGTCTGACGATCATCGTCCTCTTCATCGCGTTGTCGCTACTGGCGCCCGCCATCGCGCCTTATGATCCGGCAACGCAGAATCTCGGCAATCGCTTAGCATTTCCAAATGCAGAACACTGGTTCGGCACGGATGAGCTGGGTCGCGATATTCTCTCGCGCATCCTCTATGGCGGCCGCGTCACGCTCGGCATGGTCATCGCCGTCGTCGTTCTCGTCGCACCCATCGGCCTCGCCATCGGCTGCATCGCCGGTTATTTCGGCGGCATCGTCGATACCGTGCTGATGCGGGTGACGGATGTGTTTCTGGCTTTTCCGCGCCTCATTCTGGCGCTGGCCTTCGTTGCGGCGCTGAAGCCCGGCGTCGAAAGCGCCATTCTCGCCATCGCGCTTACGGCATGGCCGCCCTATGCGCGTCTTGCCCGCGCCGAAACCATGACGGTTCGCGGCAGCGACTTCGTGGCGGCCTACCGGCTGACCGGCGCCTCCGCCTGGCGCATCATCGCCCGTCACATCGCGCCGCTCTGCGTGCCGAGCCTTATCGTGCGCATCACGCTCGACATGAGCTCGATCATCATCACCGCCGCCAGTCTCGGCTTCCTTGGCATGGGCGCGCAGCCGCCGTCGCCGGAATGGGGTGCGATGATTGCCACCGCCAAGCGCTTCATCTTCGAACAATGGTGGGTCGCCACCATTCCCGGCATCGCCATCTTCCTCGTCTCGCTCGCCTTCAACTTCCTCGGCGATGGCCTGCGTGACGTTCTCGACCCGAAGGGACATTGAGCCATGCTGGTCGAAATCGAAAATCTGAAGATCGCTTTCCAGACCCGCACCAGCCGCTTCGAGGCGGTGCGCGGTGTGTCCATGAAGCTCGGCACCGAAAAGCTCGGCATCGTCGGTGAATCCGGTTCGGGCAAGAGCCTCACGGCGCGCGCGCTGATGAAGCTTTTGCCCTCCAATGCCGATATCAGGGCCGATAAGCTCGCTTTCGACGGTATCGACGTGCTTTCCGCCAGTGAAAAGCAGATGCGCCAGATCCGGGGAAAACGGGCAGGTTTCATCCTTCAGGATCCGAAATATTCGCTGAATCCGGTCAAGACCATGGGCGCACAGATCGCTGAAGCCTGGCGTGCCCACAAGGGCGGCAGCAAGCGTGCGGCCATGGAAGCGGCCATCGCCCTGCTCGATCAGGTGAAGATCCGCAATCCGCGTCAGGTTGCCTCGTCCTATGCCCATGAAGTTTCCGGCGGCATGGGCCAGCGCGTGATGATCGCCATGATGCTGGCGCCCGATCCCGAGCTTCTGATCGCCGACGAACCGACCAGCGCGCTTGACGCCACAGTGCAGGCGGAAATCCTGCGGTTGATCGAGGAACTGGTGTCGGAACGCGGCATGGGCCTCATTCTCATCAGCCATGATCTGCCGCTCGTTTCGCATTTCTGCGACCGCGTCGCCGTGATGTATTCTGGCCGGGTGATGGAGGAGCTGAAGGCTTCCGAACTCCTGAAAGCCGAACATCCCTATACAAAGGGACTTCTGAACTGCATTCCCTCGCTGACGCATCCGCGCGAGCGTCTTCCCGTTCTCAACCGTGATGCAGCGTGGTCCAGCCAATGATCGACGTCGATAATCTCCGTATCAAGTTCGGCGACCGCGAAGTCGTGAAAGGCGTGTCCTTTTCGGTCGAAAAGGGCGGTAGCTTCGGCATCGTCGGTGAAAGCGGCTCGGGCAAATCCACTATCCTGCGCGCCATGGCCGGCCTCAATGAGAGCTGGGAAGGCCGCATCGCCTTTGCCGGCAAGGATGCGCCGCTGAAGCGCACGCCGGACTTCTTCCGGCAGGTGCAGATGGTGTTTCAGGACCCCTATGGGTCGCTGCATCCGCGCCAGACCATCGACCGTATTCTCAGCGAATTGCCGCTGGTGCACGGCATGGACAATATCGAAAAACGCATCCAGCAGGCCTTGTCGGATGTGGCCCTGCCGCAGGCGGTGCGTTTCCGCTTTCCGCACCAGCTTTCCGGCGGCCAGCGCCAGCGCGTGGCCATTGCGCGTGCGCTGATTGCCGACCCTGAGGTGCTGCTGCTCGATGAGCCGACGTCGGCGCTCGATGTTTCGGTGCAGGCGGAAATCCTGAACCTTTTGCAGGATCTTCGCGCGGCGCGTAATCTCACCTATATCCTTGTGAGCCACAATCTGGCTGTTATCGCGCATCTCTGCCCGCAGGTGGGTGTGATGCTGAATGGGGAAATGGTGGAGCAACTGAGCGCGGGTGATCTGCGTGAGGGCCGCACCAAACATCCGCATACGGAAGAGCTGCGCAGCTTGAGCATCCGGCTGGAAGAGCCGGCCTGAGCCTACGTCGCAAATAAATCGGGCGGGTGCCGCTCGCTTCTTCTCCCCGCCGGAGGGAAGAAGCGAGCCGCGATGTCGAGGCTTTCTGCAAAGACCACAAAGACGCGAGACCGAGCAATGCCACAGCAATTCGACTGGAACGCCGCTTCAACGCTTTCACAGGACTTCGTCTCGCAATGGGCGGGCAATGAGCCGGGCGGAGCGGTGATTGGTTTCGATCTCGATGGCATCCGTTTTGCCCATGCGGGTGGCGTGGAAAGCCTCGCGACCTTCGCACCCTTCACGCCGCAAAGCGTCGTGCGTTATGCATCCGTCACCAAACACGCCTTCTGCGCCATGGTGCTGGCCCATTCCGATCTGATCGGGCTTGATGATCCGCTCGGCACACATCTGCCGGAGCTGCAAGCGCCGCTTCGCGATGTCACCGTCGGGCAGGCGCTGGATATGAGCGGCGGGTTGCCGGATACGCGCGAATGCCTGTCGTTGCTTGGTCTTTCCGTCTACACCGAAACGAAGGCCGGCCCGCTTCTCGATTATCTCATGCGCTTGACCCGGCTGAATTTCGCAGCCGGCAGCGAGGTTTCCTATTCCAATACAGGCTATCGTCTGGTGGAAGCGGCGTTGGAGCGCCATGGGTTCCGTTTTGATGATTTTGTGCAGGCACAGATTGCCGGTCCGTTTGGGGTTTTCCTGAAGGCGCCTGACGTTTGGAACGATCCTGTCGATGGTCTCGTGCCGGGTTACTGGAAGTCCGAAGAGAGCTGGCAGCTTTCCGCCGCCGGCCTGCATATTTCCGCATCCGGCAGCCTTGCCGGCAGTGCCGAGGCGCTGACCCGCTGGCTGCAGGGCCTGATGCAGGGCGAGGGCAGCTTTGCCGGTGTTCTGGACAGGCTCTCCGCTGAGCGGCCACTTGCCGATGGGCGGATGAGCGAATATGGGCTTGGCCTTCGCTGGTCGCATCTCGGCGAGCGGCGTTTCGTTGGCCATGGCGGTTCGCATCCGGGCTACAAGACCTATTTCCTCCTCGACCCTGAAAACGGTACGGGTTTCGTGGTGGTTTCCAACCGCGAGGATACCAACGGTTTCAAGATCGCGCTGGAAAGCATGGCGACCCTGACCGGCCTGCCTCTGCCGAAACCCGCCGCCAGTCTGCCAGACGGTCTTTACGTCACCAAAAGCGGTCCTTGGTGGCTGGAGATCAAGGGCAGCACATCCACTTTCATCGATGGTGACGACACGCTTTACGAGGATGTCGACGGCTGGGTCTCGTCGCGTTCGGCATCCTCGCCCATGCGGCTGAGGTTCGATGGCGAAGTGATCATTGGCGAGGCGGGCCATGCGGCCCGACGCTTCCTGCCTGTTGGCGAGCATGCCGTGCCGGATGATCTCTCGGGAACATGGCGTTCGGATGAGGGCGCCGAATTTTCGATCAGCGGTTCCTCGCTGACGATGGGCATCGGCCCGACGCGCAACAGCATGCCGCTCACAGCGCTCGGCAATGGTCGTTTCCTTTTCACGCTGATTGACGGGCCGTGGACGAAGCGTGTCTGCCTCAACCGGCTGGGTGACGACAGGATCGAGCTGGTTTCCAGCCGGGCGCGGATGATCGAATATTGGAGGGGCCTTTAAAAGGGTTTCATTCGTAGCAGGTTGATCCTAATAAAGACGCTTTCCGCATAGACGGAACAGATGTTTTTGTTGGGAGTGTGCGCCTTGGAAGTCAAATGGCTCGAGGATTTCCTGGCGCTGGCCGGAACGCTCAATTTTTCAAAGGCCGCGGATGAGCGGCATGTGACGCAATCCGCCTTCAGTCGGCGCATCAAGCAGCTGGAAGCCTGGGTGGGTGCGACGCTGGTCGACCGTGCCTCCTATCCGTCGCGGCTGACGGAGGCCGGGGCGAAGTTCGTGCCGGTGGCGCAGGAGACGCTGAAGCAGCTTTACCATGCGCGGCGCACGCTGCTGCAGGAAGAAGGAGCCGATGCCAGAACCGTTCGGTTGACGGCCCTGCATACCCTGTCCTTCACCTTCTTTCCCGACTGGCTGAAGCGCGTGAACGAAAAGGCGGGACCGCTGTTTTCCGTTCTGCGGCCGGATTCCGGCAGCATGGAGGAAAACCTCAATTCACTCGTGGACGGGCAGAGCGATTTTCTTCTGACCTATGCCCATCACGAAGTGCCGATGCTACTCGATGCGCAGCTGTTCGAATTCCGCGTGCTCGGCGCGGAAAACATCATTCCCGTTTCCGCGCCAACACAGGATGGCGCACCGCTGCATGCGCTGGTGGAAAATGCGAAAAAACCCTTTGCCTATCTGGATTATGAAAAAGCCTCGTTCTTCGGGCCGCTGCTGCGCGATCTCTTGAGCGCGCGGCTGCCGCAATACGAGCGGGTGCATGAGGGCAGCATGTCGGTGGGGCTGAAAGCCATGGCGATGGCCGGCTGGGGGGTCGCCTGGGTGCCGGAAAGCCTGATGCGACAGGAACTGGACAGCGGCGCCCTAGTGCGCGCCGCCGATCCGAGTTTCGATATTACCGTCGATATCAGGCTTTATCGCTCGAAGGAGAACCGCCGGCCCGTGGTCGAGCGCATTTGGGCGGTTCTCGAAGACTAGAGCATTTTCACGAAAAGTGGACCCCGGTTTTCCGTCCGGAAATGCGGCAGGACAAGGGCTCTCGGCTCAGATCGCTGTGCGGCGGGCGTTTTCGAGGTAGAGCGCGCGCAGGCGGTTTACCATCGGGCCGGGTTTGCCGTCGCCCACAGGCTTGCCGTCGATTTTCGTCACCGAGACGACGAAGTTGGAGGCGCTGGTGAGGCAGGCTTCGTCGGCCTTCAGCGCCTCTTCCAGCGTGAAGGGGCGTTCTTCCAGCGTGAAACCGGCTTCCTTCGCCAGTTGCAGGGCGGCTAGACGGGTGCAGCCGGGCAGGGTCTTGTTGCTGTTGCCGCGGGTGATGATCTTTTTATCGGCGGTGACGATGTAGGCGGTCGAGGACGCGCCTTCGGTGACGAAACCATCTTCGATCATCCACGCTTCGTCACAGCCTTCGGCCTTGGCGATGCGTTTTGCCATGACCTGTGGGAGCAGGCAGACGGTCTTGATATCGCGGCGTTCCCAGCGCTGGTCTGGAACGGATTTGACGGCGATGCCGGCTTCTTCGACCGGGGTGCCGATGAGCTTTTTGGCCTGGGTGAACATGACGAGCGTCGGTTTCAGATCGGCGGAGAACAGGAAGTTGCGGTCTTCGGCGCCACGCGTCAGCTGCAGATAGATCATGCCTTCCACGAGGTTGTTGTCGGCGATCAGGCGGCGCTCCGCCTCGACAATCTCCTTGGTGGTGACCGGCAGCGGCACGTCGATTTCGCGGGCGCTGCGTTCCAGCCGGGCCATATGCAGGTCGCTGTCGATCAGTTTGCCTTCCAGAACCGACGTGACTTCATAAATGCCGTCACCGAACAGGAAACCGCGGTCAAAGATGGAAAGGCGGGCGTCTGCCTCGGGCAGGAATTCGCCGTTGACGTAAACGATGCGGCCGGATGGGCTGGTCATGAAAACTCCGTCTGGAAGATCAGGCTGAAAGAAGGGTTTTAAGCGTGTCGATGGAAATGGCCTCGACCGTGGAGGCCTTGCCGGTGCCGGCATTGAAACCGGATGTCGTCGTGGCCGCGCAGAGCGAATTGAGGATTGCCTCTTCGGTCGCCTCTATCGCTGCTTCGAACAGCGGCGAAATTGCATCGTTGGAAAGTTCAGGGTATTCTGTCACCGCCTTGCGGCGCGCGGGTGTGCGGCGCAGCCGCTCATCGGTGGAAAATGCCAGCGCGTAGTCACCGGAGCCATTACTGAGTGCTGCACCCGTTCGCGCCAGTCCACCAAAGCTTCTGGCCGCGAGGCGCTTCAGATTGCGGGAGGAGAGCGGCGCGTCGGTGGCGACGATGATGACGATCGAGCCATCCTTGTCTTTGTGTTCCGGGCTCACATAGGGCTTGCCGCAGACCAGCAGATGGCCGCCGTAATTGGATTGCACGAGAATGCCGATGGTGTAGGCCTGACCGGAAATGGTGACGCGGCGCGACGCGGTGCCGATGCCGCCTTTCATGCCGAAAGCGACCGTACCGGTTCCAGCACCAACGCCGCCCTCGGCCACCGGACCTGTGGCAGCGTTTTTGAGCGCGGCTGATATCTCATCGACGGTCGGGCGGCCGGCACGGATGTCGTTCAGGCGGGAATCGTTGGTTTCGCCGACGACGGCATTGATCGAGACGACCTTCTCATTGCCCGGCTGCGCCAGCGTATGGCGGTTGATCGCCTCGATGGCCCGGCCTGTCGCCAGCGTATTGGTGAGGATGATTGGTGTTTCGAGTTCGCCGAGTTCCTCGATCTGGGTCGAGCCGACAAATTTGCCGAAGCCGTTATAAACGGCGAAAGCGGCGGGCACCTTGTCCTGAAAGAGATTACCGCCATGCGGCAGGATCGCGGTTGCGCCGGTGCGGATCGTCTCGCCTTCGATCACGGTCGAATGGCCACTAGTCACGCCTTCGACATCGGTGATGGCGTTGAGCGGGCCGGTCTCGAAATGGCCGGGCCGGAAACCGATATCGCGCAATCTCGGGCGGGTCGTCTGGTGCATCGGGCGATCACTTTTGCGGAGTGCAGGCACAAGGTGGAACAGGCGCGGCTTGCCAAAAGCCTTGCTCTGACTTGACGTTAGCCTAGTTCACCGGGAAACGGCATCGCAAAAATGGAATAGTTTTATGCGGGCAATGGATGCGCTCAGGAGGCGCGCAACGCAGGTTCGCCTTCACGTTCCAGCCATTGCCGCATCGCTTCTTCTGCCTCTGCTCTCTTGGGCGCGCCGGCGCGGCCGCCGAAGACCGTGCATTTGAGCGCGGCGGCAACGGAGGAGAGGCGGATGGCGGCGCGGCTTTGCATGCCTTCGGCGATGGCAAGCGCGAAGGTGCCGTGGAAGATATCACCAGCCGCCAGCGTATCCACCGCCTTGACCTGCATCGTCGTCTGGAAATGCACCGCGGGATCGCCGGCTTCCGTCCACCAGCAGCCCTGCGGACCGGCAGTGACGGCGATGAAGGTTTGCGGATAACGGGCATGCAGCACCGGCAGCATGTCTCTCACCGTTTCAAGCCCGGTCAGCCGGGCGGCGGCGGGTTCGGAAAAGATGATATGGGTTGCGGCGGGCGCAAGCTTTTCCAGTGTTTCCACTGGCGCAACATCGCCATCCAGAATGGCGGGTTTGCCAAGCGCACGCGCCACGGTGAGCACATCAAGCGCCAGTTCCGGCCAGCGCACATCAACCAGAACCGCATCAAAGGGAGCAATGTCCTCCGGCGTGCAGGGGCGTTTTTTCTCGTGAAGGCGATGATCGTAGAAAGGCACGATCAGCCGTTCGCCCCTGTTATCGATGATGATCGTCGACAGGGCCGAGCGCGCGCCGGGCGCAACCGTCATGCCTGACGTGTCGATGCCGCTTTCACCGAGATCGCGAAGGATGCGAGTGCCGGTCTCGTCATCACCCACCGCACCCCAGAGGCTGGCGCGGCCACCCATGCGATGAACGGCATAAGCGGCGCTCGACGCCATGCCTTCGGCGATCTGCAGCATCTCATAGGGCAGGACCTTGCCTTCGCCCTTCGGCATGTCTGCCACGCGAAACAGGGTGTCGAGCACGGCGGCGCCCACGCAGAGCACATGCTTGCCGCCCGGTTCCTTTACCATTCCCTTCGCTCCTGTCGTGTTCAGATGCGCTTGCCGCTGTCCTTGTCGAACAGATGCACCGTTGCCGGATCAATGGCAATGTGGATCGTATCGCCGAAGCGGACATTGAGCCGCTCGCGGAACAGGCAGGCGATCTCATCGCCCTTGCAATTGAGCTTGGCGTAGATTTCCGAGCCGGTGCCTTCAACCAGTTCGACCCGGCCTTCGATACCACTCTCGGCGGCGCGGATATGTTCCGGCCGTACGCCATAGACGAGGTCGCGACCGCCGAGCTTGCCTATATCGGCATGGGCGGGCAGCGGCAGGCTGAGGCCTTTTATGGTGCGGAAGACGCCTTCCTCCACCCGGCCACGAATGAAATTCATGGCGGGTGAGCCGATGAAACCGGCAACGAAGAGGTTGGCGGGATTGTCGTAAAGCTCGAGCGGTGCGCCGATCTGCTCGATGATGCCATCATGCAGCACCACGATCTTGTCGGCCATGGTCATGGCTTCCACCTGGTCGTGGGTAACGTAAATGGTGGTGGTGCCGATGCGCTGGTGCATGGCCTTGATCTCACCGCGCATCTGCACCCGCAGCTTGGCGTCGAGGTTGGAAAGCGGTTCATCGAACAGGAAGACCTGCGGGTCGCGCACCAGCGCGCGGCCCATGGCGACACGCTGGCGCTGGCCGCCGGAGAGCTGGCGCGGATAACGGTCGAGCAGTTTTTCCAGCCCGAGAATGGCGGCCGCCCGGTCCACCTTGGCCTTGGTTTCCTCCGCGCTCACCTTCTTCAGCTTCAGCGCAAAGCCCATATTGTCCTTCACCGTCATGTGCGGATAAAGCGCGTAGTTCTGGAAGACCATGGCGATATCGCGGTCACGGGCGGGCAGGTGGCTGACCTCGCGCGGGCCGATGTGGATTTCGCCGTCGCTCAGCTCTTCAAGTCCGGCGATCATGCGCAGCAGGGTGGATTTGCCGCAGCCGGAAGGGCCAACGAGGACGACGAATTCGCCATCCTTGATGTCGATATCGATGCCGTGGATGACGTTGACCGAGCCGAAGCGCTTCTGGACGTTCTGAATATTGACCGGTGCCATGTGTAGGTTCCCGTTATGAGCAATTCCAGCAAGGTGCGTCGCGGTTTTGCGTCCGGAATTGCGTTTAAAGAGGAAGGGCATGGAATGCCCTTTTGTTGTTGGTTCAGCCGCCCTTGACGGCGCCGGCGGTAAGACCCGCCACGATCTGTTTCTGCGCGAACATGGTCAGCAGCAGCACTGGTAGCGTCACGATCAGCGCAGCTGCCGCGAGCGGTCCCCAGCTGACCTGTTCGAAGGACAACATGTTGTAGACCGCGACCGGCAGGGTGCGCGTTTCACGGCTGGCCAGCACGATGCCGAAGACGAAGTTGTTCCACGAGAAGATAACCGCCAGAATGAAGGAGACGACGATGCCGGGCTTGGCAATCGGCAGCGCCACCAGCCGGAACACCTGCCAGGAGGACGCGCCGTCGATGCTTGCCGCCTCTTCCAGCTCCTTCGGGGTTGTCTCGAAATAACCGATCATGATCCAGACGACGATTGGCACCGTCACCACCAGATGGATGATGATCTGCGGCCAGAGCGTGCCCAAGAGGTTCAGCCATTGGAACAGCAGGAACAGCGGAATGAGGAAGGAAAGGCCGGGCGTCATACGGGCGATCATGATGACAACAGCGGATTTTTCCGCCTTCAGCCTTGCGATGCCATAACCGGCCGGCACGCCGATGACGAGCGCCAGAATGGTCGCCGCTCCGGTGACGAGGACCGAATTCCAGAAATAGAGGAAGAAATTATTTTCCTCGAACACTTTCACATAGTTCGACCATGCAAAACGCTCGGGGATCAGGATCGGCGGATAGGCGCCGTTGTCGATTTCATATTTCAGCGACAGCGAGATCATCCAGATGAAGAACAGGATGACCGGCGAGATCATCACCAGCGCCACGAAGAACAGGCCGATGCGGTCGAGATTTTTGCGTTTCAGGATCTTTGTGGACATCAGTGTTCCTCCATCTCGTTCCATTGCGAGCGCTGGCGTACCATCAGAAGCACGAAGGACAGCGCCACGATGATGACGAAGAAGACGACAGCCATGGCCGAGCCGTAACCGATGTCGTAATAGGAAAACGCCGTATTATAGAGATAGATGTTGATGGTTTCAGACGCCGTGCCCGGCCCGCCCTGCGTCATCGCATAGATGATGTCGAAGCTTTTGACGGCATCGATGGAGCGGATGATGACGGCGATCATCAGGAACGGCGCAATCATCGGCATGGTCAGGTAACGGAACTTCTGCCAGGCGTTGGCGCCGTCGATTTCAGCACTTTCATAGGGTTCGCGGGGTACGGCGGCGAGACCGCCGAGCACGATCAGCATGACGAGCGGCGTCCATTGCCAGGTTTCCACCAGCACCAGCGAGGGGATGACGGTAGACTGGTTGTAGATCCATTCCAGCGGACCGATGCCGATCAGGGACAGCAGATAGTTCAGGACACCGAGCTGCGGGTGGAACATCATGGTCCAGACGAGTGCGATGGCGACCGGGGTCGCCATCATCGGCATCACGAAGACGCCGCGCAGAAAACCGCGCAGCGGAAATTGCGCATCGAAAACCAGCGCCGCCAATGTTCCGAGGAACAGGGGAGCAACAACCGACAGCACGGTATAGATGAGCGTGTGCCAGAGCGATTCCCAGAACCTGAGATCGCTTGCAAGCCTTATGTAGTTATCAAAACCGATAAAGCTCTGCTCCTGTCCGAGCGTCCAGCGATGCACGCTCATCCACAGGGTGAAGACCCACGGAAAAACGATAACCGCTGAAATGACGACAAGTGCCGGTATGACAAAGGGCCAGTAGTTGGGAGCAAGCCTTGCCGGCTTGCTCCCTTCCTTGAGACTGACGCCTGTTTTGGTGTTTTCGATGCTCACGGAGGCCATTATCCCTCGCTACGCGCCAGAACGGGTGCGAACTGTTCCGTCGCCTTTTTCAGTTCTGCTGCCGGATCGGCGCCGCCGATCATGTTGGTGAGGCCGACGCCGTAGATGTCGCGGAACTCCGTCACCGGAATGATGACCGGCAGGGCAAGCTGCGAGACCTTGCCGGAACCGACGACCGCATCCAGCCAGGCGGCCGGCATCTTCACGCCTTCGCGGACCTTCTGGTCTTCGAGGATGGACTGGCGGAACGGAACGCCGGCACCTGCCTGCAGCAGACGCGCACCCATATCGTGCGAGATCGCCCACTGGCAGAAGAGGTAAGCGGCTTCCTTTTTGCTGCTGGCTTCGACCACACCGAGACCATCGCCAAACGTGCCAGCGGCCTGAACTGCCGGGCCTTTCGGCATGACGCCGTAACCGACCTTGCCGACGACGCGGGATTTTTCCGGGTTCTCGATCGGCGGCGCAAAACCGACGCCATCGAACCACATGCCGATCTTGCCCTGCAGGAAGGCCGACTGCGCTTCCGCCCAGTTGAAGCCGGAAACGCCGGGAGGGGCGGCTTTGGTCATAAGGCGCTGATAGAGCTTGGCTGCCTCGACCGCTTCCTTGGATTCGGTGTCGATCTTTCCATCCGCGCTGATCGGCTTTGCGCCGTAACCCAGCATCAGCGAAGTCCAGACCGGGGTGTTGGCATTCTTCAGGCCGCGGGCGACGAAACCATAGGTATTGGTTGCGGGATCGGTAATCTTTTCCGCCGCCATCACCAGTTCCTCGAAGGTTTCGGGATATTTCAGGCCCTTGGCTTCGAAGAGTTCCTTGTTCCAGTAGACAATCCAGTAATCCACCGAGAAGGGCAGCGAGCGCAGCACGCCGTCGCTATCCTTGGCAAACAGCATGCCAGCTTCGGCGAAGTCCTTTTCGACCAGCGACGGATCGGTCAGCGACGGGTCCTTCAGGAAGCCGCTGATATCAGCCAGCCACTTGCCCTTTTCGAACTGGCGCTTCTGGACGTGGTAGCTCAGATGCACGACGTCGAAGCTCGGCTTGCCGGAGGAAAGCTCGATCACGACCTTCTGGCGCTGTTGTTGTTCCGGTGTTGCTTCGGCATTGACCTTGATGCCGGTCAGCTCCTCGAACTCGCCGAGATATTTGATCAGCGTTTCGCTGCGCGGGCTTTTGACCAGGTTGACTTCAAGTGTGGTGCCGGCGTGTTTTTTCCAGTTCACCGCTGCCGATGCCGGGCGAATGCCGAGCATCGCGCTGCCGCCAATCGCGGCCGTGCCTGCCAGAAAGGCGCGGCGCGTGGGGTTGAGCAATGAATGCGTCATGTCTGTTCTCCTCCAGTTAGCCGGAAATTCTCCTCACCCCGGCTTGTTGCTTATTTCCTGCAAGTCCAGCGCAGACCCTCTTTAGTCCCTGCCGGAGTTGCCTTAGACCGCCAGCGCCCTGTCCCTTGCGTTGCGGATATGGGCGGTCAGCCGTTCCACGGCCTCTTCGACGGATCGCCTTTCGATGGCTTCGAGAATGGCGAGATGTTCCTTCATCACCGACTTCACATGGCCGGCGATGCGAAAGCGCTCCTGATTGATGAGGCGCATCTTGATGGAATTGACGCGGTAGGCATTCGAGATGATCGAATTACCAAGACTATCGATGAAGGCGTCGTGCATGCCCCAGTCCACCTGCTGCGCATGCTGATCCAGCTCCGGCGATTCCCCGCCATTCTCCGCTGCTTCGGCAATATCGCGATGCTGTTTCAGGAGCTTCGCGATGGCCTCGTCGGAAGCCGAACGGGTAAAGTTCGCCACAGCTTCCTTTTCGAGAAAGATACGGAACTGGAACGCTTCGCGGATGAGGTTGATGTCGATATGGGCAACCTGCAATCCCCGCTGTGGCACGGTCTTGATCAGACCTTCCGCCTCCAGCCGTGGGATTGCCTCCCGGATCGCGCCGAGCGGCAGACCCGTCAGTTCCACGAGCCGGCGCTGCGAGATGAATTGCCCCGGACGAACGTCACGCGAGAGAAGGTGATGCGTAAAGCTCTCATACGCCCGTTCCCGCAATGTCTGTTCGCCGGTATCGTCCATGCTCAACCTTTCAGCTTTGTTCAGGCGGCCTGCCTGCGAAACAGCGCGTCGAATGCGCCTTCGATCTGCCGGCGGTCTTCCGGTGAAATGGCGACGAGTGGTGCACGCACATCCGACCAGATAGTTTCCCCTGTCGTGTGTGATACCAGCACCTTGACGGCAGGCGTAACCGGGAATTTCAGAAGTTCCACAACAAGATCGACGATGCGCGGATCGTCCTTGCCATCGACGGCCATGGCGCGCACTTCCTGCGTCAGGAAATTGGCAACGCCTGAGATGGCACCCTGGCCACCGAGGCGAACGCCCCTGGCGAGATCACGCTCGTCGCCGATAAGGATGGCAAGGTCACCGTGTTCCTTGAGGAGACGCTCGGTATGGTTCCAGTTGCCGGAGGAATCCTTGACGCCGGTGACGATGCCCGGAAATGCGGCCTTCAGCCGTCCCACCAGCTCGACGGACAGTGTTACCATGGTCACGGAGGGGATGTTGTAGACGAGAATGTCGCGCGCATCCTTGCCGATCTTTGAAAAGACAGCCGAGAACCAGGCAAACAGGCCGTCATCGCTGACGTTCTTGAAATAGGAGGGCGGGGCGAGCAGAATATTCCGCGCGCCGGCATTCAGGGCTTCGGCCGACTGGTCTGCCGCATCCTCGATGGAATCCACCAGAACACCGGTGACGATGCGCGACGGCGCAATGCCTGCTGCAATGAAGCTGGAGAGGATCGCCTGCCGTTCGCGGCTGCCGACGGAGCAGCCTTCACCTGTCGTGCCGAAGAGTGTCACGCTGTCGCAGCCGTTGGACAAACAGCGGCGCGCATGGGCGATCATGGCATCGATGTCGACCGTTCCGTCCGTTTTGAAAGGGGTCGTCAGGGCTGCCGAAAGGCCGAATTTCTGGGTCAATTAAGATGCTCCTCCAAGGTGACAACGGATTGATGGCATACTGACATGTTAGTTGTAAAGAGCTAATTGCAATATGATTGTTCGGAGCATGAGCGTGAAGGAGTTTGCTTGGAAAATGAGTTCGGGGGGGCTGCGAGGACCGATGAGGAGTGGTTGGGTCGGTCCGGACGGGCATGGGCTTATCGCGGTGAGAGACGCGCAAGCCTCATCGATAGGGAGAAGAAAAAATGCGAAAATAAAATTTGACTGTTGGAGTAAAGATTTTTATCAGGCAGTCTGAATGTAGGGATAAAGGGATCATCATGATGACCAGTGCGGAGCCGGCAGCGCCTGTAGCAGAGATCGAGCAAAGCCGCGTCAAGCGCCTGAAGGCAGCGACGCGCGGCGCGCATGGCGATCTCGATAGCTTCATCATGGCCGCAAAGCCGTTCGAGAGCCGGGAGAACTTCGGCAAATTCGTCGAAACGCAATATCTTTTCCATCGCGATCTCGATGTTTTCTTTTCCAATGTCACGCTGGATGGCCTGCTTCCCGACCTCAAGGGCCGTCGTCGTCTGGCGATGATCGAACAGGACCTTGCCGATCTCGGTCACGCCATTCCCGACACCGACGAGCCGCGGTTCACTGCCGAAATGCCGTTTGATCTGCCGGAAGCGATGGGTTGGCTTTATGTGGTCGAAGGCTCCAATCTCGGTGCGGCTTTCCTTCTGAAAGATGCGGCCAAGCTTGGCCTGACCGAAGAATTCGGCGCGCGCCATCTGGCCGGCGCACCGGAAGGACGCGGCCTGCACTGGCGCACCTTCACCGCGGCGCTCGATGAAATTTCGCTGACGGTGGAAGAGGAAGAGCGCGTCGTCGCCGGTGCTGAGGCTGCTTTCCGGGCGGTGCATGCCTATGCGCAGCAGCGGCTGGGTTGAGTTTTTGGCATAGCTTCAAGAGAGCTATCGCGGGTTGATCGTAGTTCCTGAAACGGTACTTCGTCATCCTCGGGCTTGTCCCGAGGATCTGCAACCGATTGATTTTACGCGACATGATTAGATCCTCGGGACAAGCCCGAGGATGACGAAGAGTGTGATGCGAGCTTTGCGGCACTTTCGGACTTACTGCGAGAGCCTCTCTCCTATGCCTCTAGCACTCATTTCTGCCGAATAAACAGGCAAATATTTTTATCAAATGATAAAAATTTTATCTTTTGGTAAAAGCTCGACGCGCCCCAAAATTTTATCCATTTGATAAAATTATTTTATTTGGTCTGGCACAGAACCTGCTACTCTTTTTGTCAAGTCAGGAGACACCTGACGTTAAAAAGGGAACTGCAAAATGGAAGTTGGTGTTTTTATCCCGATCGGGAACAATGGGTGGCTTCTTTCCGAAAACGCGCCGCAATACAAGCCGAGTTTTGATCTCAACAAGGCGATCACGCTGAAGGCGGAGCAATATGGTTTCGACTTCGCGCTGTCGATGATCAAGCTGCGCGGCTTCGGCGGCAAGACAGAGTTCTGGGACTATAATCTGGAATCCTTCACGCTGATGGCAGGCCTTGCCGCCGTCACCTCCAAGATCAAGCTGTTCGGCACCGCCGCCACGCTGGTCATGCCGCCCGCCATCGTCGCACGCATGGCGACCACGATCGATTCCATTTCCGGAGGTCGTTTCGGCATCAACCTTATTACCGGCTGGCAGCGCCCCGAGTACAGCCAGATGGGCCTTTGGCCGGGCGACGATTATTTCGGTGATCGCTATGAATATCTCGGCGAATATACCTCCGTGCTGAAAGAGCTGCTGACGGAAGGGCAGTCGGACTTCAAGGGCAAGTTCTTCCAGATGGATGATTGCCGCATGAAGCCGGTGCCGCAGGGTGACGTGAAGCTCATTTGCGCTGGTTCCTCCAATTCTGGCATGGCGTTTTCCGCCAAGTTTGCCGATTACAGCTTCTGCTTCGGCGTCGGCGTCAATACGCCGAAGGCTTTTGCGCCCACCAATGAGCGGCTGCTGGCGGCAACGGAAAAGTCCGGCCGCGAGGTGAAATCCGTCGTGCTGACGATGGTGCTTGCCGAGGAAAAATCCGAGGATGCCTGGGCGAAGTGGGAGCATTACAAGGCGGGCGCGGATGAGGACGCCATCAAGTGGCTCGGCCTGCAAAGCGCTGTCGACACCAAATCCGGCTCCGACACCAATGTAAGGCACATGTCCAATCCGGTCTCGGCGGTCAATATCAACATGGGAACGCTGATCGGCTCCTATGAGGAAGTGGCGGCGATGCTGGATGAAATGAGCGAAGTGCCGGGCACCGGCGGCGTGATGCTGACCTTTGACGACTTCCTCGAGGGCGTCGAAAAATTCGGCAAATATGTGCAGCCGCTGATGAAGAGCCGCCAGCATGTGCTGGCCGAACTGGAGGCTGCGGAATGAGTGAAGCCGTCGTGGCGGGATATAAGGGACCTGAAAGCCGCTCGGAAAGCGTGACGCTTCCCGCGAGGCCGGAGCCGATTACCCTGAAACCCAGCGAGACCGCCGTTGTCGTGGTCGATATGCAGAACGCCTATTCGACCGAGGGCGGTTACGTGGACCTTGCCGGGTTCGATATTTCCGGGGCCAAGGGCACCATTGCCAACATCAAAAAGACGCTGGATGCGGCGCGGGCGGCGGGCGTTCAGGTCATTTATTTCCAGAATGGCTGGGACAAGGATTATGTCGAAGCGGGCGGGCCGGGTTCGCCCAACTGGCACAAGTCCAATGCGCTGAAGACCATGCGCAAGAGGCCAGAATTGCAAGGCCAGCTTTTGGCCAAAGGCACCTGGGACTATGCCATCGTTGATGAGCTGCAACCGCAGCCCGGCGATATTCTGGTGCCGAAGACGCGTTACAGCGGGTTCTTCAACACCAATATGGACAGCGTTTTGCGTGCCCGTGGTATCCGCAATCTGGTCTTCGTCGGCATTGCCACCAATGTCTGTGTGGAAAGCTCGCTGCGCGACGCGTTCCATCTCGAATATTTCGGGGTGATGCTGGAGGATGCCACCCATCATCTGGGTCCGGATTTTATCCAGCAGGCGACGGTCTACAATGTCGAGAAGTTTTTCGGCTGGGTCGCCACCGTCAATGATTTCTGCGGCGTCATTTCACAGGCCGCACCCGTTAGCGCTTGATATCCAACCACAAAGAGGAGAACGAAATGCCGAAGAAGATCATCGTGCCAGTAGGCACCAGCAAACCCATCGCCCCTTTTTCGCCGGGAACCCTTGCCGATGGCGTAGTTTACGTGTCCGGCACGCTGCCCTTCGACAAGGACAATAATGTCGTGCATGTGGGCGATGCCAGTGCGCAGACACGCCATGTTCTCGAAACCATCAAGTCGGTCATCGAAACCGCCGGCGGCACGATGGAGGACGTGACGATGAACCACATCTTCATCACCGACTGGGCGAATTATCAGGCCGTCAACACGGTCTATGCCGAATATTTCCCCGGCGACAAGCCGGCGCGGTATTGCATCCAGTGCGGCCTGGTAAAGCCTGATGCACTGGTGGAAATCGCCACCGTTGCCCATATCGGCAAATAGGGCGAAGTGGCAGATGATGCATTTCGAGGTTCATGGCCGTACAGATGCCGGGGCGCCTACCATCATGCTGTCTTCGGGGCTGGGCGGATCGGGCGCCTATTGGGCACCGCAGATCGAGGCCCTTTCCGATCATTTCCGGATCGTCACCTATGATCATCGCGGAACCGGCAGGACGGGCGGGGAGGTGCCGACAGAGGGCGGCATATCTGCCATGGCGGATGATGTGCTGGAGATTGTCTCGGCACTGAACCTCGAAAAATTCCACTTCATGGGCCATGCGCTCGGCGGTCTGATCGGCCTCAATATCGCGCTCAGTCGGCCCGGTCTCATCGACAGGCTTGTGCTGATCAATGCCTGGAGCAAGGCCGATCCGCATTCCGGGCGCTGCTTTGACGTGCGGATCGAGCTTCTAGAGAAATCCGGTGTCGAGGCTTTCGTGAAAGCCCAACCGCTGTTTCTTTATCCGGCCGCATGGATGTCGGAACATCAGGAGCGGCTGGCACGGGATGATGCCCATGGCGTCGCGCATTTTCAGGGCAAGGTGAATGTGCTGCGGCGTATTGCGGCGCTGCGGGCTTTCGATATCGATAGCCGGCTTGGTGAGATCGGCAATCCGGTGCTGGTGGTGGCGACGAAGGACGATATTCTGGTGCCCTATACGCGCTCGCAGCGTTTGGCGGACGGATTGCTGCAAAGCGAGCTTTGCCTTTTGGATTTCGGGGCCCACGCGGTCAATATCACCGAGCCTGACCTTTTCAACACCCGGCTGTTGCAGTTCCTGCTGCCAGCCGACCAGACATTATGACAGGATTTTAGAGCAAGATGACGAAATCACTTGATGACGCTGCACTGGCGACGCTTTTCACCGAAGCACGCACCCACAATGGTTGGACGGACAAGCCGATCGGCGACGAGACGCTGATGGCCCTTTACGATCTGACGAAGATGGGGCCGACCTCAGCCAATTGTTCGCCAGCGCGTTTCGTCTTCGTGCGCAGCCAGGAGGGGAAGGAAAAGCTGAAGCCTGCGCTGTCTTCCGGCAATCTCGAAAAGACCATGGCGGCACCGGTGACTGTCATCGCCGCCATTGACAGCGAATTCTACGAGAAACTGCCGGAACTGTTTCCCCACGCCGATGCGCGTTCGTGGTTCACTTCCAGCCCGGCGGTGGCCGAAGAAACGGCCTTTCGCAACGCCACGCTTCAGGCCGGATATCTGATCCTTGCCGCCCGTGCGCTAGGGCTGGATACCGGTGCCATGTCCGGTTTCGACAAGGGCAAGGTGGATGCGGCGTTTTTCGCGGGCACGACGTGGAAATCCAATTTTCTGATCAATCTCGGTTATGGCGATCCGTCTAAGCTGTTCGGCCGCCTGCCGCGCCTTGGATTTGAAGACGCCTGTGTGCTGGCTTGATGTGTGCTGGCTTGATGGCCTGTTAAGGAAGGATGGGTTAGATGCAGATGATGTCTCTCGAAAAGGAAGCGGCAATGGAGACGAAGACTGCTGAGCAGCGCAGCCTCGATTATAGAAACGCCATGGCGCGGCTCGGTGCGGCGGTCAACATCGTCACGACGGATGGCGCGGCAGGACGTGCGGGCTTTGCAGCGACGGCCGTTTGCAGCGTTTCCGACAATCCGCCCACGCTTCTCGTCTGCCTCAACCGCAATGCCTCAGCCTACAAGGTGGTGAAGGCAAACGGTGTTATCTGCATCAATACGCTTGCTGCCCATCACGAGGTACTGAGCACGCTTTTCGGCGGCAAGACGCCGGCGGAAGAACGTTTCGCTGCCGGCAGCTGGGGTGTGCTCGAGACCGGTGCTCCGGTTCTGGAAGACGCACTGGTTTCTTTCGACTGCCGTATCCGCGAGGCCCATGACGGCGGCACGCATGATATTCTGATCTGCACTGTCGTTGATATGAAGATCAATGCGGGTGATGAAGCGCTGATGTATTTCAACCGGCGTTACCGGGTTCTTTGAACGCAGTCTCAGCGGCCGGATGACAAGCCCGAGGATGACGGTGGAGGTTTCTTTTCACGTCAGTAAAAAGGGCGTTCCCGGTTTCCCGGAAACGCCCTTTTCATTACTTGATGAGCGGCAGAAGCTCGTTGATCGACTTCTTCGCATCGCCATAGAACATGCGCGTATTGTCCTTGTAGAACAGCGGGTTCTCGATGCCGGAGTAACCCGTGCCCTGGCCGCGCTTGGAGACGATGACGAGCTTCGACTTCCACACTTCCAGAACCGGCATGCCGGCGATCGGCGAGTTCGGGTCGTCCTGTGCCGCCGGGTTGACGATATCGTTGGAGCCGATGACGATGACGACGTCGGTGCTCGGGAAATCGTCGTTGATCTCGTCCATTTCCAGCACGATGTCGTAGGGCACCTTGGCTTCGGCGAGCAGCACGTTCATGTGGCCGGGAAGGCGGCCGGCAACGGGGTGGATGGCGAAACGCACGGTCTTGCCGTCGGCGCGCAGCTTGCGGGTCAGCTCGGATACCGCGCTCTGGGCCTGCGCCACCGCCATGCCGTAACCGGGCACGATGATGACGCTGTCGGCGTCGTTGAGTGCTGCTGCCACGCCCTCGGCGTCGATCGCCACCTGCTCGCCCTCGATTTCCATCGCCGGGCCCGTCGTGCCGCCGAAGCCGCCGAGGATGACCGAGATGAAGGAGCGGTTCATCGCCTTGCACATGATGTAGGAGAGGATCGCACCCGAGGAGCCGACCAGCGCGCCCGTGACGATCAGGAGATCGTTGCCGAGCGTGAAGCCGATGGCGGCGGCCGCCCAGCCGGAATAGCTGTTGAGCATGGAAACGACGACAGGCATGTCGGCGCCGCCAATGCCCATGATCAGGTGGTAGCCAATGAAGAAGGCGGCAAGCGTCATCAGGACGAGCGTCCATGCGCCGGCGCCGTTGCAATACATGATGAGCAGCACGAGCGACAGGATCGCAGCAGCCGCGTTCAGCAGGTGTCCGCCCGGCAGCTTCTTCGCCTTGCCGTCCACCTTGCCGGCAAGCTTGCCGAAGGCGACGACGGAGCCGGTGAAGGTGACCGCGCCGATGAAGACGCCAAGGAAGACCTCGACCTTCATGATGGCCAGTTCAACCGGCGTCTTGTGGGCGAGGATAGCGGAAAAGCCGGTCAGCAACGACCGTGCCGTCTCATCGAGCGAGGCGACATGCGCTTCCTCGATATGGGCGTTGAAGCCGATGAAGACGGCGGCAAGACCGACGAAGGAGTGAAGGGCTGCCACAAGCTGCGGCATTTCGGTCATCTGCACGCGGCTTGCGACGAAGTAGCCGAGAACCGAGCCGCCGGCGAGCATCAGGAGCACGACGAGCCATTGCCCTACACCCTTGCTGATTTCGGGGCCGAAGACAGTGGCGACGATGGCGAGACCCATGCCTGTTATGCCGTACCAGACAGCGCGTTTGGCGCTTTCCTGTCCGGAAAGGCCGCCGAGGGAAAGGATGAAAAGAACGGCTGCGGCAACATAGGCCGCGGAAACGATACCAATGGTCATTTATTTAAATCCCCGCACGCTCAGGACTTCTGGAACATGGCGAGCATGCGCCGTGTCACGAGGAAACCGCCAACGATGTTGATCGTCGCGATCAGGACGGAAAGCGAGGCAAGGATCACCACCAGCCAGTTGCCGGAACCGATCTGCAGCAGCGCGCCGATGATGACGATGCCGGAAATGGCGTTCGTCACGGCCATCAGCGGTGTGTGAAGCGAGTGGCTGACGTTCCAGATAACCTGGAAACCGATGAAGCAGGCGAGCACGAAGACGATGAAGTGGCTCATGAAGCTTGCTGGTGCAAAAAGGCCGACGAGAAGCAGGGCCGCCGTACCAATGACCAGCAGCCCGACCTGGCTTTTGGTCTGCGCCTTGAACTCGGCCCGTTCTTTCGCGTGTTTTTCTTCAGGCGTCAGCTCTTTGACTCGTTCCTTCGGCTTCTGCGCCGCAATGGCTTGAATCTTCGGCGGCGGCGGCGGGAAAGTGATCTCGCCCTGATAGGTGACGGTCGCGCCGCGAATGACATCGTCTTCTATGTTGTGAACCGGCTTGCCGTCCTTCGCGGGCGTCAGATCGGTCATCATGTGACGGATGTTGGTGGAATAGAGCGTCGAGGCCTGCGCCGCCATGCGGCTAGGGAAATCCGTGTAGCCGATGACGATGACGCCGTTGTCGGAAACGATACGCTGGTCGGGCACCGTCAGATCGCAATTGCCGCCGCGCTCGGCAGCAAGGTCGATGATGACAGAACCCGGCTTCATTGCCGCCACCATGTCGGCGAGCCACAGTTTAGGGGCGTCACGGCCTGGGATCAGCGCCGTGGTGATGACGATATCGATCTGCGGCGCGAGTTCGCGAAATTTCTCCAGCTGCTTCTCGCGGAATTCCGGCGAGGAGGGAGCGGCATAACCGCCGGTGGCGGCACCATCCTGCTGCTGATCGGCAAAATCGAGATAGACGAATTCAGCGCCCATGGATTCGATCTGTTCGGCCACCTCAGGGCGCACGTCGAAGGCATAGGTGATGGCGCCGAGCGAGGTGGCGGTGCCGATGGCGGCAAGACCGGCGACGCCGGCACCGATCACCAGAACCTTGGCGGGCGGAACCTTGCCGGCGGCTGTTACCTGACCGGTGAAGAAGCGGCCGAAATTGTTACCCGCCTCGATGACCGCGCGATAACCGGCGATATTGGCCATGGAGGACAGGGCATCCATCTTCTGGGCGCGGGAAATGCGCGGCACCATGTCCATGGCGATGACGTTGGCGCCCTTTTCCTTCGCCTGCTCCAGAAGGTCCTTGTTCTGGGCGGGATAAAAGAACGAGATCAGCGTCTTGTCCGAAGACAGGCGATCAATCTCCGACGTTTCCGGCGGACGAACCTTGGCGATGATGTCGGATCCGGCGAAGAGCGCGTCGGCGCTATCGACCACCGTGACCCCAGCCGCGCGATAGGCGTCGTCGGAAAAACCGGCTGCCTTGCCGGCGCCGGCCTCGATCACGCAATCATATCCGAGTTTCTGCAGGGCCTGCGCGCTGTCGGGCGTCATGCCGACGCGCGCTTCGCCCTCATATAATTCCTTAGGCGTTCCGATTCTCAAAACTGCTCTCCCATTTCCCGTCCTGATAAGCCGTCATAGCCCATTTGGGGCGTTTTTGTCTTGTTATTGCTGTTTTTCTACCTGCGGCGGATTGACAGGCGGGAAAAGGCCATTTCGGGCGGTGGCGGTACGGCGGCAATAAAAAACCCGGCGCCATGGCGCCGGGTGGTTGTTTGGGGGTGCTTTCGCTCACTCCATGGTGTGGATGTCGCGATCCTTGGTTTCCGGCAGGAACAGCAGGCCGATGACCAGCGTGATGCCTGCAAAGACGATCGGATACCAGAGGCCGTAATAGATATCGCCTTTCGCCGCGCTCATCGCAAAGGCGGTGGCGGGCAGAAGACCGCCGAACCAGCCGTTGCCGATGTGATAGGGCAGCGACATGCCGGAGTAGCGGATGCGGGTCGGGAACAGTTCGACCAGCAGTGCCGCGATCGGGCCATAGACCATCGTCACATAGATCACGAGGACGGTCAGGACCGCGATGATGACGATCCAGTTCACGGCTGCCGGATCGGCCACCATGGTGAAGGCACCGCCGCCGGCGATGGTGTAGACGGCCATTTCCGCCGCACCGGCCGTTTCGGCAGGCGTCAGCAGCTTGTCGGCCACCAGCTTGTCGGTCGCAACCATCTTCTTGTCGGTGGCGCGAACGGCATCGGCATTGAGGTTGAGTTCCGGGTTTGCGGCAATGAAAGCGTCCAGTTTCGCGTCCGGCACCTGTGCCGCACCGCGTACCAGCGGGTAACCGCTGTCATGCAGTGCAATGTTGATCTGCTTCTGGAAGGCCTTGTCCTTCGCGGAAGCATCCGCGCCGGCCGCGATGGCGTCGTAGCTGGCGATGGTGGCGTCGCCGAGCTTGACGCTTGCCGGCTCACCGGCTGCTCCGGCAACCACGTCATAGGGGACGGAGTTGCGGGTCAGGAACGACGTGGCGATATCGCAGGATGTGGTGAATTTCGCAGTCCCAGTCGGGTTGAACTGGAACTTGCAGTCGCCCGGAGCCGCAGTCACGGTGGCGCGAACGGTGGATTGTGCCTGCGCAAGTGCCGGGTTGCCCGCCCATGTCAGTGCCTTGAACAGCGGGAAGTAGGTCAGCATGGCGAGGATAAGGCCGGCCATGATGATGGGCTTGCGGCCGATCTTGTCGGAAAGCCAGCCGAAGAGCACGAAGAAGCCGGTGCCGAGGATGAGCGCTGCCGCCACCATGATGTTGGCGGACTGGCCGTCCACCTTCAAGATGCTCTGCAGGAAGAACAGCGCGTAGAACTGGCCGGTGTACCAGACGACGGCCTGGCCGATGACGGCGCCGACGAGGGCGAGCAGGGCGATCTTGGCGTTTTTCCACTGGCCGAAAGCTTCGCTGAGCGGGGCCTTGGAGGTCTTGCCCTCTTCCTTCATCTTCTTGAAGGCAGGGGATTCGTTCATTTTCAGACGTATCCAGACCGAAACGCCAAGCAGCAGAACGGAAACGAGGAAGGGAATGCGCCAGCCCCAGGCTGCGAAGGCTTCTTTGCCGAGTGCGAACTGCACGCCGAGAATAACCATCAGCGACAGGAACAGGCCGAGTGTCGCCGTCGTCTGGATCCATGAGGTGTAATAGCCTCTGCGACCGTTGGGCGCGTGTTCTGCCACGTAGGTTGCAGCACCGCCATATTCACCGCCAAGCGCCAGACCCTGCAGCATGCGCAGGATGATCAGGATGATCGGGGCTGCGATGCCGATCTGCGATGCACCGGGCAGGACACCGACGAGGAAGGTCGAAACACCCATGATGAGAATGGTGATCAGGAAGGTGTATTTACGGCCGACGATATCCCCGAGACGCCCGAACACCAGCGCGCCGAAGGGGCGCACGAGGAAGCCGGCGGCAAAAGCCAGAAGCGCGAAGATGTTACGCGTTGTTTCCGGATATTGGCTGAAGAAGTTCGCGCCGATATAGATCGCGAGCGAGCCGTATAGATAAAAATCGTACCATTCGAAGACTGTTCCGAGAGAAGAGGCGAAAATCACCTTCTTCTCCTCGCCCGTCATTGGACGGGCAGCGCCGCTTGCGGCTGCAATATTTGCCATTCTCTGTCCTCCACAGATGTCCCAATCGACGCATTGCGGAGCCCGTCTCTCTCCTCCGGACTCACCTTGCGGCTGCGATGCGCGTGACATCAGAGTGACAGAAAATTAACCCCAGTAAGAGCGATGCTTTCGGATTATGACTTTAGTCTAAGGGACGGTATCCCGAAAATGTCGCGCGGTGCGGTTTGGCTGTCGTTCAGGTGGCCTTTCGATACGCCTTTTTCCTTGACACAAAGAAGAAACCTTCTAATAGCTTCTCGCGAAGAAGGAGCATCACCTTGCGCATGCATGTTTCAGACATGTTCGTCATGGAAGGACCGGCACAATCCGCCGGCGATGATCCGCGCCTTTCTTATTCCATCCGAATTACGGCCAAAACGACGATTAAAACCGTCTGACGTCTCTGGCCACCGCTCTCTCCCCGGTTTGGCTGGGGATCGAGGAAGCCGCAATGCGATGCGGGTTCCCCACCTCACCCAAAAGAGGAGAGACAGAAAGAGAGCTTGATCATGGGTTTCAAAGTTGCAATTGTAGGCGCTACCGGCAATGTCGGTCGCGAAATGCTCAATATCCTGGCCGAACGTGGTTTTCCGGCAGATGAAGTCGTGCCGCTCGCTTCCTCCCGCTCGCAGGGCACGGAAGTCTCCTATGGCGATCGCACGCTGAAGGTTTCCAACCTCGAAAACTACGATTTTTCCGACACGGATATTTGCCTGATGTCGGCCGGCGGCGAGATTTCCAAGAAGTGGTCGCCCAAGATCGGTCAGCAGGGTTGCGTCGTCATCGATAACTCGTCTGCATGGCGCTATGATCAGGATGTTCCGCTGATCGTTCCGGAAGTCAATGCCGACGCGATCTCGGGCTTCACGCGCAAGAACATCATTGCCAACCCCAATTGTTCCACGGCCCAGCTCGTTGTCGCGCTGAAGCCGCTGCATGATTTCGCCAAGATCAAGCGCGTCGTTGTCTCCACCTATCAGTCGGTTTCCGGCGCCGGCAAGGAAGGCATGGACGAGCTGTTCCAGCAGACCCGCGCCGTCTTCGTGGCCGATCCGGTTGAAACCAAGAAGTTCACCAAGCGCATCGCCTTCAACGTCATCCCGCATATCGACGTCTTCATGGAAGACGGCTACACCAAGGAAGAGTGGAAGGTTCTGGCCGAAACCAAGAAGATGCTTGATCCGAAGATCAAGGTCACCTGCACGGCCGTGCGCGTTCCGGTCTTCATCGGCCATTCGGAATCGGTCAACATCGAGTTCGAAAACGAGATCACTGCCGACCAGGCGCGTGACATCCTGCGCGAAGCGCCGGGTTGCCTCGTCATCGACAAGCATGAAGATGGCGGCTACATCACCCCGGTCGAATCCGCTGGTGAAGATGCGACCTATATTTCGCGTATCCGCGAGGATGCGACGGTCGAGAACGGCCTCAACATCTGGGTTGTTTCGGATAATCTGCGCAAGGGTGCTGCCCTCAATGCCATCCAGATCGCCGAACTGCTGGTCAATCGTGGTCTCATCAAGCCCCGCAAGGCGGCTGCCTGATACGATTTTTTAAGGTTCGTTAAGTATAACCCGTCTGTTCTGTGTGGGGCAGGCGGGTTTTTCAATTGGCTGTCATCACGGCCAGTTTATTTGCAGGCCTTGCTGCCGAAAGGCAATTTAGGCCGCCAAAGGCTAGTTTGGCACCTGAATCATACAGTATTGATGGTTTGGTTCTCGGGAAATTTTCCCCAAAATATATCAAAGGCAGATTTTGATGCGGGCAATGAAGGCAATTCTGGCTGGTGTGGCCATGGTCTCGGTTCTGGCGGCGACGCCGGTTATGGCGGCGCAATGCGGCAACACTTCGGCGGGCTTCGATGCCTGGGTCAGCGCCTTCAAGCAGGAAGCGGCAGGCCGCGGCGTCAGCGCTTCGGTGCTCGATCGCGCCTTCTCCGGCGTCTCCTACAATCAGGCGACCATCCGCGCCGATCGCGGCCAGCACAGTTTCAAGCTGTCCTTCGAACAGTTCATGCAGAAGCGCGGTGGTCAGACGATCATTTCGCGCGGCAAGACCATGAAGAAGAACAATGCAGCTCTCTTCGCCTCGATCGAAAGAACTTACGGCGTACCGGCCGGCCCGCTTCTGGCGATCTGGGGCATGGAAACCGGTTTTGGCGGCTTCATGGGCAACCAGCACACGCTTTCGGCCGTGGCGACACTGTCCTTCGACTGCCGCCGTTCGGATTATTTCACCGAGCAGCTTTATGCGGCGCTGAAGCTGGTCGGCAGCGGTTCGCTTAACGTCAACGCCAAGGGTGCGGCCCATGGTGAAATCGGCCAGACGCAGTTCCTGCCGTTGAACGTCGTGCGTTACGGCGTGGATTTCGACCGCGACGGCCGCATCGATCTCGTCGGCTCGCGCGCCGATGCGCTGGCATCGACGGCCAATTTCCTCGTCGGCCATGGATGGCAGCGCGGTGCGGGTTATCAGCAGGGACAGCCGAGTTTTGCGGCGATCCAGGGTTGGAACGCGGCAAGCGTCTATCAACAGGCCATCGCCTTCATCGGCAAGGCGATCGACGGCCAATAAGGCCGTCTCGCTCTTTCAATCAGAAACCTGTTTTCACAGATCCGGGCGGCGAAAGTCGCCCGTTTTGCTGTCCATCACCCACAATTCACCGGTCGAGATATCGAACCATGCGCCGTGCAGCTTGACCTTGCCGGCGGTCTCCTGCGCCTTGACGAAGGGGAAACCACGTAGGTTGGCGATGGAGTTGCGGATGGAGACGCGTTCCAGCGCCGTCTGGCGTTCGGAGGCGGTCATGACGTCGTTGCTCTGGATTTGTTCGGCCGCCGATTTGACCATGTTCATCCATTTGCCGATGAAATCGCCTGGTGACAGCGGCTCGAGATTGGGGTCGAGCGCCGCCTGAATGCCGCCGCAGCGGCCGTGGCCCATGACGACGATATCCTTCACCTTCAGAACCTGCACGGCATATTCGATGGCGGCTGACGTGGCGTGATACTGTCCGTCCGGCTCGAAGGGCGGCACCATGTTGGCGACGTTGCGAACAACGAAAAGTTCTCCCGGTCCGCAGTCGAAAATGGTTTCCGGCGCCGAACGGGAGTCACAACAGGCAATGAACAGGGTCTGCGGTTTCTGTCCGGTATCGGCGAGAACGCGGTATCTTTCGCGCTCATCGACATAGCGGCCGCTCATGAAGTTCTTGTAGCCGTTGAGAAGTGTTTCCGGAAAATCTTTCATCTATCGCAGTACCGTTGTGGTTGGACCGAGATCAAGAGAGGAACTCGGCGCGTTGAAGACCAATCCTTTAGAGCATTTTCGCTTTTCTTCGAACCGCGAAACCGCTCCAACTCCTTGTCTGCCGCATTTCCGGACGGAAAACCGGGGGGCCACTTTTCCTTGGAAATGCTCTAGCCGCTATTTGCGCTTGCTGCGTGAAGGATGCAAGAGATGACGCATCTGCACCATGGCCATGGGTGTGGAGAGACTTGAAGAGTCGGTCTCGAGCGTCAGTTCGTTCATCCCGCGTTTTTTGGTGCGGGCCAAAATTTCGAAGACGCTGGCCGTCGCCAGTTGCAGCGCCTTTTCATCATCCACGCCTTCCAGCAGGCGGGCGAGGAACAGCGCCGACATCAGGTCGCCGAGGCCGTTCGGCGCATTCTCTATGGCGCGGTGTTCGGCCAGCAGGGCGTGGCGGCCGCTGAGGTAAAGATTGCCGGTGCCGCCCGTCATCATCGGCACGGCTGAGGTGACCAGCATTTTCGGCGGACCGAGCGCGAGCGCGGCATCCATGATGGCATTGTTGGTCTCAAGTTCCGCGCCGCTCATCCAGGCCAGTTCGTAACGGTTTGGCGTGGCGACGGTGGCAAGCGGGATGAGGTGATCGCGGATGGCTTCGGCGGTCTCGAGGGGAATATAAAGCCCGCCCAGATCGCCCATCACCGGGTCACAGGCGTAAATCAGCGCCGGGTTCTTTTCCTTCAGATTGCGGATCAGCCTTGCGACGGAGCGTACCTGCGCGGCGCTGCCGAAATAACCGGTCAGAACAGCCTTGACCTCGCCGATCCATTGGGCGTTTTCGAGGTCGGTCATGGCCTTGTCGAAGTCGTCGTCCTGAAAGCGCATGCGGGTGGATGGGCCGTGGCCGGGGTGCCAGGGCATGACGATGGTGGGCACCGCCCAGACCGGATAACCGAGGGTCTCCAGCGCAAAAACGGCGGCGCGGTTGCCGACGGAGCCACGCATGACGTGGCTGGAAATGACGATGACGGCGCCCTGTGTATTTTCCTGCATCGCGGTCTTCTTGCTTTCAAATGTCGCAGAAGCGCGCAAGTGCCCCTGCCTAGAGATCAAGATGCGCTCTCATGACATATCGCAAGGCCGGTTTCCACCGTTAATCCCGCAATGGTCTGTCCCGCAAAAGCATGAGCGGGCCGGGCGTTCTTCCGTTGCAGGGGCGTTACCTATCATTGCGGGATCGGCTGAGTGCTCTATAGTCTTATCATGCTCGATCTCGTCATTGCCTATTGGCCGCATATCCTTGCCGTTCTCTCCATCTTGATGGGTACCGTGGCGGCCGTGCATGCCACGATGACGAAGGAGGAGGTGCGTTCCGCGCTGGGCTGGGTGGGCGTCATCGTGCTGTCGCCGATCGTCGGCGCGGTCATCTACGCCATCGCCGGCATCAACCGCATTCGCCGGTCGAACATCACGCAGCAGCGGTCCTTCATGCTGGACGAGATCATGGATCGCGTGGCGCGCCTCGATGCCAGCAACGATATGATCGCGACGCGTTTCGGCCGCCGTTTCGAGGCGATGAAGACGCTTGGCGACCGGGTGACGCGCCACGCGCTGACGACCGGCAACGGCATCGAGCCGCTGGTGAGCGGGGATGTCGCCTATGCCGCCATGCTGGAGGCGATCGGGGAGGCGAAGCGGTCGATCATTCTCGAAACATATATTTTCGATAATGACCGGATCGGCGCCCGTTTCGTCACGGCGCTCGAAAGGGCGAAGCTGCGTGGCGTGGAGGTGAGGGTGCTTATCGATGCTGTCGGCGCCCGTTATTCGGTGCCAAGCATCCTGCCGACACTCAGGGATAAGGACATCGTTGCCGATGTCTTCAACGGCAATGTCATCATGGGGCTGCGGCTGCCCTATGCCAATCTACGTACCCACCGCAAGATCCTCGTGGTGGACGGACGTATCGCCTTCAGCGGCGGCATGAATGTCCGCGAGGGTTTCACCCTGGAATTCGGTGGCGAAAGCCAGTCGCACGACACGCATTTCAAGATTACCGGGCCGGTGGTCTCCGATTTTTTCTCCATTGCCGCGGAAGACTGGCGCTTCACGACGGGGGAGGTTCTCGACGCGCCGGTCTGGGATATCGCCATTCCCGATGGTGTGCCGGGGTCGCAGATCGTTGCCCGCGTCTGCTCCTCGGGGCCGGACAAAAGCATCGAGACCAGTCACAAGATGCTGATGGGGGCCTTTTCGGTGGCACGCTCCTCCATTCTCATCATGTCGCCCTATTTTCTCCCCGATCGGGAGCTTATTTCGGCGCTCATTACCGCGGCAAGGCGGGGGTGCGTGGTGGATATCATCGTGCCGAAAAGCAACAATCTGGTGCTTGTCGACAGGGCGATGACGGCGCAGTTCGACCAGATGCTGAAGAATTATTGCCGCATCTGGCGGGCGACCGGGGCTTTCAATCATTCCAAGCTTCTGGTGATTGACGGGCGCTGGAGCTATATTGGCTCCTCCAATCTCGATCCGCGGTCGCTGCGGTTGAACTTCGAGATCGATCTCGAAGTCATGGACGAAGAATTTGCCGGGACGATCGGAGATCGCATCCGGAATGCGCGTGAAACTGCCTTGCCCGTGCGGCTCAGCGAACTGAATGCGCGGCCATTCGTTGTCCGTTTTGTGGAGCGTGTCCTGTGGCTCGCTTCACCCTATCTTTAGAGTGCGGTGCGCCCGAAAGGACGTCCCGCGAGACCGGAGGCATAAACGCGTGAAAAAGAACGGTTTGCTGGACGATGAAAAAACGGCTTTGACGAAAAACACCAGCCTGTCCGCCTTCGTCATGCAATCGCTGCGCGACCGCCGCCAGCGGCAGAATGCGGCGCCGGCGACAAAAGACCATTCCTTTCCGGTCATCGCTTCCTACAATGTGCATAAATGCGTCGGCCGCGACCGCAAGTTCGACCCTGATCGCACCAGCCGCGTCATTCAGGAAATCGGCGCCGACATCATCGCCCTTCAGGAAGCGGACAGCCGTTTCGGCGAGCGCACGGGCCTGCTCGATCTTGCCCGGCTGGAGCGGGAAAGCGGCCTTGTTCCTGTGCCGGTGCAGGCAGGCGTGAAGGCGCATGGCTGGCATGGCAATGTCGTGCTGTTCAGAGAAGGGGCTGTCAGGGACGTGCATACGCTGAAATTGCCGGGGCTGGAGCCGCGCGGCGCGCTCGTCGTGGAACTAGACCTTAAAAGCGGCGGCACGCTCCGGGTCATCGCCGCCCATTTCGGCCTTCTCAGACATTCCCGCGCCCAGCAGGCCAAGGCGCTTGTCGGTCTTCTGGAAGCGCGCAACGAATGCGCGACCATCCTTATGGGGGACCTGAATGAATGGCGTCTCGGTAACGGATCGTCACTCAATACGTTCCGGGACGCTTTCGGCACCCTGCCGCCGGCGGTGCCGAGTTTTCCGTCCAACCTGCCGGTGCTGGCGCTCGACCGGATCATCGCCAATCGCGAAGGGTTGATCGAGCAGGTGGAGGCGCATGACAGCGCGCTGGCGCGCATCGCCTCGGACCATCTGCCGCTGAAAGCCGCGATCCGCACCGATCTGCTTCCGGCCTGAGCCGCTGCCCCCATCCGGCTTGACTTTCAGTCCTTCACGCCGCCGTCAAATGACCGCTGCGCGAGCGCGCTTCCAGCAACGACGTACGAATGGCCTCCATCAGCCGCTCTCGGTTGTTCCTGGTTTTGCCCCTGTCCAGATTCTGCGCGGAAAGCGCGAGGTCAAGACCCTCATGCATCACGATCGAATAGGCGACGGTGGTTGCCCAGTTTTCGTAATCCTGCTCCATCATGTCGCCCCTGAACTAAATCATTTAGTTCGAATCACCCTGATCTCAGAAATTACCACAAAATATAAAGCATAAAATAGCATTGTTCTTTCAGCGCCGGTTGACCCTTGCGGATATATTACCTTTTGCCAGTTTTAATGCGGCGCAATATAAGCGCGATCTCCACTTAAGTATTTGAAACTGATTCTATTTCAGCGACTTCGCACGAACGCTTCCAGCCATGAAAAACGCCGCGCATCTGATGATGCGCGGCGGGCTTGCGTCGAAGGTTGCGGTGGATGGGGTGCGGCGTCAGCCGGCCTTTTCGAGCTTGTAGTCCGAATTGGCCGGTTCTTCCTGTTTGTGCTGGATGAGCGGGCGGTTGCCCGCGAGCTTGCGCACCAGCACGTAGAAAACAGGGGTCATGAAGATGCCGAAGAACGTCACGCCGATCATGCCGGAGAACACTGCGACACCCATGGCGGCGCGCATTTCCGCACCCGCACCTGTCGAGATGACCAGCGGCACCACGCCCATGATGAAGGCGAGCGAGGTCATCAGGATCGGGCGAAGGCGAAGCCGGCTTGCCTCCACGGCCGCCTGAAGCGGCGTTCGTCCTTCGAACTCCAGCTCCCGGGCGAATTCCACGATCAGGATCGCGTTCTTCGCCGACAAACCCACAAGGACGACAAGGCCGATCTGCGTAAAGATGTTGTTATCCCCTCCCGTCAGCCAGACGCCTGTGAGGGCCGCGAGCACGCCGAGCGGCACGATCAGGATGATCGCGATCGGCAGGGTGAGGCTTTCATATTGCGCAGCGAGCACGAGATAGACGAGCAGCAGCGCTAGGGGAAAGACCACGATGCTGGAGTTACCTGCCAGGATCTGCTGATAGGTCAGGTCGGTCCATTCGTAATCGATACCGGCGGGCAGGTTTTCGGCAAGGATTTTCTCCATAGCCGCCTGAGCCTGTCCCGAGGAGAAGCCCGGTGCGGGACCGCCGTTGATATCGGCCGCAAGGAAGCCGTTATAACGGTTGGTGCGCTCCGGTCCCGTCGTCGCATCCACCTTCAGCAGCGTGGACAGCGGGATCATCTGACCCGTTGCGGAGCGAACCTTCAGGCGGCCGATATCTTCCGCGTGGGCGCGGAACTGCGAATCTGCCTGCACCCGAACGCTGTATGTCCGCCCGAAAGCGTTGAAGTCGTTGACATAGAGCGAGCCGAGATAGATCTGCAGCGTCTGGAAGACGTCGCTGACGGAGACACCCAGCTGTTCGGCCTTGGCGCGGTCGAGGTCAGCGAAGAGCTGCGGCACGTTGATCTGGAAGCTGGAGAAAATGCCCGCCAGCTCCGGCGTCTGATATGCCTTGGCGATCACGGCTTTCGCTGCTTCGTCGAGCGTCTGGTAACCGTAACCGGCGCGATCCTCTATCTGCAGCTTGAAGCCGCCTGTCTGGCCGAGACCGTTGACCGGCGGCGGCGGGAACATGGCGATAAAGGCATCCTGAATGCCGGCAAATTTCTGGTTCAGCTGCATGGCGATGGCGCCACCGGACAGTTCCGGTGTCTTGCGCTTTTCGAAGTCATCGAGAACCGCAAAGACGATGCCGGAATTGGAGCCGATGGTGAAGCCGTTGATCGACAGGCCCGGGAAGGCGATGGCGTGGCTGACGCCGGGCGTTTCCATGGCGATCGCGCTCATCCGCTTGATGACGCTTTCGGTGCGGTCGAGCGTTGCACCATCGGGAAGCTGGGCGAAACCGATCAGATATTGCTTGTCCTGCGCCGGCACGAAGCCGCTCGGCACTGTCGTGAACATGCCGTAGGTGGCGGCCACCAGCGCCATATAGACGATCATGACGAGGCTCTTGCGCGTCACCAGCCCGCCGACGGTCTTGCCGTAGCCGTTCGAGGCCGCGCCGAAGGCTCGGTTGAAGCCACGGAAAAACCAGCCGAGGATCTTGTCCATGAAGCGGGTCAGCCAGTCTTTCGGCGCACCGTGTTCCTTGAGCAGCAGGGCCGCAAGCGCGGGTGACAGCGTCAGCGAATTGATGGCCGAAATGACTGTGGAGATGGCGATGGTCAGTGCGAACTGCCGGTAGAACTGGCCGGACAGGCCGGAGATGAAGGCGAGCGGCACGAAGACGGCGACCAGAACCAGCGCAATGGCGATGATCGGGCCGGAGACTTCACGCATCGCCTTGTAGGTGGCGTCGCGCGGTGAGAGCCCGTTTTCGATGTTTCGCTCGACGTTTTCGACAACCACGATCGCGTCATCCACCACGATACCGATGGCCAGCACAAGGCCGAACAAAGTCAACGCGTTGATGGAGAAACCGAAGGCATACATGACCGCGAAGGTGCCGATGATCGAGACGGGAACGGCGATCAGCGGAATGATCGAGGCGCGCCAGGTCTGGAGAAAGAGAATGACGACAAGCACCACGAGGCCAACGGCCTCGAGGAGTGTATCGACAACCTTCTCGATGGAGGAGCGCACGAATTTCGTCGTATCGTAGACGATCTCGTATTTCACGCCATCAGGCATTGCCAATTGCAGATTGTCCATCGTTGCGCGGACATTGTCGGCGATTTCGATGGCGTTGGAGCCGGGGGCCTGGAGGACGGCGACAGCCACGGCGGGTTCGCCGTCAAGCAGCGAGCGCAGCGTGTAATCGGCGGCGCCGAGCTCTATGCGGGCGACATCGCGCAGGCGGGTGATTTCGCCGTTCGCGCCGCTCTTGACGATGATGTTGCCGAATTCCTCCGGTGTCGTCAGACGACCCTGGGCATTGACGTTGAGCTGCAGGTCGACACCGTTCGGGCTTGGCGAAGCGCCAATGACGCCGGCTGCGGCCTGAACGTTCTGCTGGCGGATGGCGTCGGAAACGTCGGCGGCGGCGAGATCGTGCTCAGCCACCTTCTGCGGGTCGAGCCAGACGCGCATGGAATAGTCGCCGGCGCCGAAGACCTGAACCTGGCCAACGCCTTCGATGCGGGCAAGGCGATCCTTGACGTTCAGCGTCGCATAGTTGCGCAGATAGGTGATGTCATAGGCGTCGGTCTTCGAGACGAGGTTGACGACCATGATGAAGTCGGGCGAGCTTTTGACAGTGGTGATGCCGAGCGCGCGTACTTCCGCTGGCAGGCGCGGTTCGGCCTGCGACACGCGGTTCTGCACCAGCTGCTGCGCCTTGTCCGGGTCGGTGCCAAGCTTGAAGGTGACGGTCAGCGTCAGTACGCCGTCAGACGTTGCCTGGCTGCCCATGTAGAGCATGTCCTCGACGCCGTTGATCTGTTCTTCCAGCGGCGTTGCAACGGTTTCGGCGATAACGGTCGGGTTCGCGCCGGGATAGGTGGCACGGACGACGACGGATGGCGGAACGACTTCCGGATATTCGGAAATCGGCAGGGCGCGCATGCCGAGAAGGCCCGCGACCACGATCAGGATCGACAGCACGCCGGCGAAGACCGGCCTGTCGACAAAAAATCTGGAAATATTCATATCCAGTCCCTCTCCGGGTATTTAGGAATGCAAAGGCTGTTCCGGCGGCAATCCTGCCGCCGGTGAAGGCCGGTTCTGTGTGAATGCGCGTCTCGCGATACTGCGGGACGCTTACTGATCAAAGAGGTGGGTTACTGCGAAGCAGCAACCTTGTCTTCCGCCTGGGGCGCGATGGTCGCACCGGGACGGATGCGCTGCAGGCCGTTGACGACGATCGTATCACCGGCGGCAAGGCCGCTGTCGATGATGCGCTGGCCATCAGCCGGTGCGCCGGGCTTGATCTGGCGGTAGCTCACCTTGTTTTCGGCATCGACCACGAAGACGAAGCGCTTGTCCTGATCCGTGCCGATGGCGCGGTCGCTGATGACGATGCGGTTTTCCGGCTTCGGTTCGCCCATGCGTACCCGCACGAACTGGCCGGGGATCAGCCTGCCATCCGGATTGTCGAAGATGGCGCGCACACCGATGGTGCCGCTTGCCGAATCCACCTGGTTGTCGATCAGGTGCAGCGTGCCCTTGATCGGCGTGCCTTCATCCGAAAGCGTGCCGATTTCCACCGGGATCTGTTCCAGAGCGGGCAGGGCGCCATCGGTCTTCGGCAGCTCGGCAAGAGCCTTGGCCACGACGCCTTCGCTGGCGTTGAAGCTTGCATAGATCGGGTTGACCGAGACGAGCGTGGTCAGTGCCGGCGAGGTGGAGCCCGCAGCGACGAGGTTGCCGGCGGTGATTTCGATCCTCCCGACCCTGCCGGAAACCGGCGCGATGATTTCGGTGTAACCGAGATCAAGCTGGGCGGTGGTCAATGCTGCGCGGGCGGCGCGAAGCTGGGCTTCGGCATCCGCAAACGAGCTTTGACGCTGGTCGAGATCACTCTGGGAGATGGTACGGTTATCGGAAAGCCTGCGGCCACGGTCGAGTTCCGTCTTTGCAAGGCTGACCTTGGCTTCGGCGGAAGCGACCTGTCCTTCAGCGCCCGCGACTGCGGCCTGATAGGGGGCCGGGTCGATGGTGAAGAGCGGGTCGCCTTCCTTCACCAGCGCGCCTTCGCGGAAATGCACGGCCTTGATCTGGCCGGCGACGCGGGAGCGGATCTGCACCCGGTCGACAGCTTCAAGACGGCCGGAAAATTCCTCCCAGCGCATCACATCACGGCTTTCCACCTTGGCGACGGTGACCGGGATCGCCGGCGTTTCGGCAGGCGTGGAAGCGGCCGTGGCATTGCGGCTGGTGGGGAGGTCGAAAAACAGTGCTCCTGCTGCAACGGACATGGCAAGCCCGATGCCGGCACCCGTCAGGGCCCGGCGCTTTGTGTTCAGCGTCATGGGTATCTCCTTGGCCCCAGATCAGGAGCCGATCAGTTTCTCAATAAAGCGGTATTCAGTGTTTCAATTGGTCAACGAAGGTCTTGAACTCCGAACAGACGGAGGAAACCCATCCGCCGCCCTCTCCTTGATAAAGCCCCGTCCAGCCGACGCCGGCGGGGAAAACATGGCTCCGCACGCTGACACCCGAGGCGATGAGGCGGTCTCCATAATTGACCGTTTCGTCGCGCAGAGGATCATCCTCGGCGGTAAAGATCAGCGCCGGTGCCACCCGGTTCAGCCGCGTACACTGGCAGGGCGCTGCATAGGGGTGGAAAAACCCGCACGCCTTGGCAAGGTAATGGCTCCAGCCATCAGCCCAGCGCTGGCGCATGCCGATCCTGTCCGCGTCGCGGAATGATTCCGTCGTCATCATCGGATCGATCATGGGCGACAGAAGAATCTGGCCTGCGAGTTTGCCCGGCATGCGGTCACGGGCTTTAAGCGCAAGTCCCGCCGCCACATTGCCGCCTGCCTCTTCGCCGGCCACAAACAGCAGCGATTTCGCGCCGCCATAATGCTTGCGATCCCGGCTCAGATGGTCGAGCGCTTCGAATGCGCAATCGATCACCATCGGAAATTCATTGCCGGACGGCTTGCTATAGTCAGCCTCGACAACGATGGCACCGCTTTCCGCCAAGGCGCGGGCCACGGGAAGTTCCGGGCAATTGCCGCCCTTGTCCAGAAACGAACCGCCGCGCAGATAAAGGATCACGGGCGGATGGCTGCATAGGCCGGCACTTTCATATCGACGCACAGAGAGCTCAGATGCGGAGCCTCCACAACGTTTGATATTTTCCCAGTGCGCGTTCATCTGATCCGGTCCCGTGCATCGCCATCGGCAGCGCACCATATTTGCAAAATCTGAAATTCATATTATTGTTCGGGAGAAAACGATCAAGTATGTCAAAATGAAAACACTATTCCAAAAAGACGGATAATAGCTTCATGGATCAGCTCTCCGCTATGCGGGTTTTTACGCGGGTCGTGGAAACCGGCAATTTCAGCCGCGCCGCCACCGCGCTGAACATGCCCAAAACCACGGTGACCAATATGGTGCAGGCGCTCGAGGCGCATTTGCAGACCACGCTTCTCAACCGCACCACGCGGCGGGTGATGCTGACGACGGACGGCGCTCTCTATTATGAGCGGGCATCACAGATTTTATCGGAAATCGAAGAGTTGGACGGCAGTATGTCCAGCGCGCAAGTGCAGCCATCCGGCCGGTTGCGGGTGGAAATGGCCGGTGTCTTCGCGGACCTGGTGGTTATCCCACATCTTTGCGAATTTTACCAGCGCTATCCGCAAATCCGTCTCGATCTCGGCGTCGGCGACCGTCTGGTCGACTATATCGCGGAGAATGTCGACTGTGCGCTGCGCGTGGGCGTGCTGCGCGATCAGTCGCTGATTGCCCGTAAAGTCGGCGAGCTGCGGTTCGAGACATTCGCCTCGCCATCCTACATCGAAAATTTCGGCATGCCGCGCGAGCCGGAGGATCTGGAGAAGGAACACTATTCGGTTGGTTACCTCAATGCCACCACCGGCCAGATCATGCCGGCCTCCTTCGACAATGGCGTGCGCAGCGTCGAGCTGACCCCGAATTACGTCGTCTCGGTGAATGACAGCCGCACCTATCTCAATGCGGCGCTGGCCGGCATGGGCATCGTGCAGCTTCCCGTCTTCATGGTAAGGGATGCGCTTTCGCGCGGTGAACTGGTGCCGGTGCTTTCGGAGTGGCGGCGCGAAGCCATGCCGATCTATGTGGTTTATCCGCAGACCCGGCATGTGACCAACAAGGTGCGCGTTTTTGTCGACTGGCTGGCGAAGCTGGTTCACGGTCTGGTGTGAGGCGGGCGGCGAATGCTCGTGGCCGGGCATGAGCCACAGCCGCCGCAAATTGTCTTATCTATCTGGAAACTGGAGCGGGCGAAGGGATTTGAACCCTCGACCCCAACCTTGGCAAGGTTGTGCTCTACCCCTGAGCTACACCCGCTCAAAATCCGCCGGTCCGGGGTAGTTCGCTGGACTGCGGGTCGCCGAAGTTCGGCGACGGCTGCTATATCGCTCAATCGATTTTGGAATGCAATAGTTTCTTTTGCGGTTTCGGTGGAAATCCTTCCGGCCGCGGGTTTATTCCAAAGGGTGCAGCCGATGCGGCTCCGGATGGAGGCGGGAGCGGGCGAAAGCGTTGTTTCGGCTAGTCTTTATTCCATCGGCGAAGGGTGCACGAACGACCGATAATGCAGAAAATAACCCGTTTACATTTGGTTAAAATCTGATTCGACAAGTGATTCGTTCAGGTGTACAAAATTGATGCCCACGGAAAAACAAACGATACTTGGCATATCATCATCGGGAGGATGAGCCTTGTCGTACGCAGCTTTTGAAAGAGTCGGCGCGCAATTGTCGCCAGAACAAATCACCGATTTGCAGAATATTTTTGATGGTGTTTGTTTCGAGTGCCTTCAAGATCGCAGCAGTCATGTTGCCAATGAATGTGCAGCAATTTTGATCCGTAGCGCCCAGCGCGGCATTCTGGATCATGAAATGTTGCGCGACATAGGGCTTGCGGTTCTGCGCCGCCATTGATGACATCATCTCTACGAAAAAAGCGCCCGAATCTCTCGGGCGCTTTGCTGTGATGAGCCTGTTGGAAATTCTTCCGGCTCAGCTCTTTTCCTGCACATGGGCTTCGAGGAACCACAGTGACTTGTCGAGATCGCGCGAGGCGGCGGTGAAGATATCGGCCGTCGTCGGATCGCCGGCTTCGTCGGAATCGTCGATCGCCTTGCGGATCATGTTGGCGACTTCGCCATAACGCTCGATCAGAGCGTCGAGATGATCGTGGATTTTATAGATATCGGTCGGATAGGCCTTGAGCTTCGTCGTCGAGGAGACGGCTTGCAGGCTGCCGAGTGCGGTGCCACCCAGCTGCACGACGCGTTCGGCAATCGTATCGCCGTGATTGTCGAGCTGGGTGCGGAAGGTGTCGAGAAGTTCGTGGACGGCGATGAATTGTGGGCCTTTCAAGTTCCAGTGCGCCTGCTTGGTGACAAGCGCGAGATCGATCACCGAGGCGAGAGATTCGTTCAGAATGCCGATCACGGTCGACTTGGCGTTGGAAGGCAGGTCGTTCTTCGTCTTGTGCGTCTTCATCGATGTCTCCTGAAGTTGCGGACGGAATGCCGCTTTGGAAAAGTCTGTCGATTAACGTCCGGGCCTGTGGCCCTGTTCCATGTTAAGCACTGCGGCGGCAAAAATCCTGCGCAATCATCATGTCATTCGTAAAACAGGCAGATGCGGCGGCCGTCTATCTCTTCGACGCGGATCGGCATGTCGTAGATAGCCTCAAGGATATCAGGGCTGATGATCCCGTCTGCCGGCCCGTGGTGGCATATACGGCCTTCGCGCATGGCGATGATGGTGTCGGAATACCAGGAGGCGAAGTTGATGTCGTGCAGCACCAGAACCACTGTTTTCTTAAGCTCGTCTGCGGCGCGGCGCATGATCTTCATCATGCCGGAAGCGTGTTTCATGTCGAGATTGTTGAGCGGTTCGTCGAGCAGTACGTAATCCGTATCCTGACACAGCACCATAGCCACAAAGGCGCGCTGGCGCTGGCCGCCGGAAAGCTCATCCAGAAACCGGCCGGCCAGGTTTTCGAGATGCAGATATTCCAGCGCCCGGTCGATATGGACCTTGTCCTCAATGGTGGGACGGCCCTTGGAATAGGGGTAGCGGCCAAAACCGACGAGGTCGCGCACCGTCAGCCGCGAGGAGATGCGGTTGTCCTGCCGCAGAATGGAGAGCCGCTTCGCCAGCGTGTCTGACGGGGTTTTGGTCACATCCAGCCCGTCCACCGTGACGGTTCCCGTGTCCATCGACATCAGTCGCGCCACGATGGAGAGCAGCGTCGATTTTCCCGCCCCGTTCGGGCCGATGATGGAGGTGACGCCGCCTGCCGGAATGGAGACGGAGACACCGTCGACGACGAGCGTATCGCCATAGGATTTGCTGATCTGACTGGCGATGATCATCGCGCACCCCGCTTCAAGATAAGACCGATAAAAACGATACCGCCCAGAAATTCGATGATGATGGAAAGCGCCGTATCGAAGGCGAAAACCCGCTCCAGCACCACCTGGCCACCGACAAGGCAGATGACGGCAATGAGGATCGCTGCCGGCAGCACACAGGCATGTTTGCCGTTGCCGGTGAGATAATGGGCAAGTGCGGCGACCAGCAGGCCGAAGAACATGACCGGGCCGACGAGCGCGGTGGAGACGGCGACCAGCACAGACACCAGCACGAGGATGATGGTGACCGTGCGTTTATATTCGACGCCGAGGCTGATGGCCGTTGCCCGGCCCAGCGAGAGAACATCGAGCGTGTGCATGAGGCGCAGCCCGATGATGGTCACGACACCGATGATGATCGCCGAGATCGTCAGAAGCGTGGGATCGATGGAGTTGAAGCTGGCGAACAGCACATCCTGCAGCACGGTATATTCATTGGGGTCCAGCACGCGCTGCATGAAGCCCGAGAGGCTGCGGAAAAAGACGCCGAAGACGATACCGACCAGTACCAGAAGATGCAGGCTGCGTTCTGCACCGACAAAAAGCCAGCGATAGAGCAGGGCGGAAAAGATGACGAGCAGCGCGGTTTCGACGATGAACTTCAGCTGCGGATCGATCATCACAACGGTTGCCGAGCCGAAGACGAAGATCAGCCCGGTCTGCATCAGCACGTAAAGCGAATCGAAACCCATCACCGACGGGGTGAGGATGCGATTGTTGGTGACTGTCTGGAATAGCACGGTGGAGACGGCAATGGCATAGGCCACCAGCAAGAGCGACAGAAGCTTGATGCCGCGAAACGGCAGCACGAAGCTCCAGCTGCCCTTTGCACTGAGCGTCATGAAGGCGGCCATGCAGATGAGGGCGACTGCCGCAAGGATGATGATAACGGTTTTCGCGCGCCGGTCGGGATGTCTCTCATGCATGGTGACGTTTCCGCAGCAGGAGATAGAGGAACAGCGCGCTGCCGATAACGCCGACCACGGTTCCGATCGGGATTTCGTAAGGTGCGCGCACGGTCCGGCCGATGATATCGCAGGAAAGCACGAAGACCGCGCCGAGCGTTGCCACCCAGGGCACCGAGCGGCGCATATTGTCGCCGATCATCAGGCTGACGACATTCGGCACGATCAGTCCGAGAAAGGGGATCATGCCGACCGTGACCACCACCACCGCGCTGACCAGCGAAACGATGGTGAGGCCAAGCGCCATGACCCGGCGATAGTTGAGGCCGAGATTGGTGGTGAAATCGCGTCCCATGCCGGCCACGGTGAAGCGGTCTGCGGCGAGATAGGCGGCGATGGCGAAGAGGAAACCGACCCACAGCAACTCATAACGGCCACGCAGCACGCCGGAAAAATCCCCGGTCATCCAGGCGCCGAGTGATTGCAGCAAGTCGAAACGATAGGCGAAGAAGGTGGTGACGGCGGCAATGACGCCGCCCAGCATGATGCCGATCAGCGGCACCAGCAGTACGTCGCGCAGCGGCACCTGTCTCAGAATACGCAGGAACAGCGCGGTGCCTGCCAGCGCGAAGGCCGCGGCCACCAGCATCTTGCCGAAGATGGGCGTTTCGGGTGCAAGCAGGGTGACGACCAGAAGGCCAAGGCCGGCGGATTCGGTGGTGCCTGCCGTTGACGGTTCCACGAAACGGTTGCGCACCAACATCTGCATGATGAGACCGGCAATCGCCATCGAGCTTCCGGCGAGGATCAGCGCCAGTGTGCGGGGAATGCGGCTGACCACCAGCACGCGCAGGGCGTCGGCGCTGGTGTCCTGCGCAAAAAGCGTGGCGAGCGACACATTGCTGACGCCGACGAACAGGCTGGTGATGGCGAGCGCCAGAGCCAGAAGAAGAGCTGATATGAGGGGCAGGGATTTCACGTTGGTGATGTTTCGAAATTGGTAGACGTTCAGGCGACCTCGCAGGGTATTGAGGGGGGCCAGACCTCTCCTCCGTCATCCTCGGGCTTGGCCCGAGGATCTGCAACCGATTGATTTAATTCGACGTGATTAGATCCTCGGCACAGGGCCGAGGATGACGCGGAGTTTGGCGCAGCCTTCAGAAACAGGTGCCTACCGTGTTTACGACTTCTTCTCGGAGACGGCCTTGTAGACTTGATCGAGCAAAGTGGTAAGCGCCGTATAACCGCTGCTGACGATATAGGCTGCCTGCGGATCGAGATAGACGATCTGCTTTTTCTTCCAGGCATTGGTCTGGTGGACCAGTTCGTTATCCAGCACCTGTGCGGCCGCCTTGCCGGGGTCGGTCGCGCGGCCGATACCGGCGTCACGGTCGATCACGAAAAGCCATTCGGGATTGACCTCGGCCAGATATTCGAAGGAGACGACATCGCCGCGATCGAAGCGGTCGTCGATGTCGGCCGCGACCGGCTTGAAGCCGATTTCGGTGTGCAGCCAGCCGGTGCGGGAGCTCGGGCCATAAACGCCGACCTTGCCGGCATTGGTCAGGAGGATCATCGCCGTGCCGGAATTCGAGGCGATCTCCTTCAGTCTTGCGACCTTTTCATCGATGGCGACATCGAGCTTCTTGGCTTCTTCCTGCTTGCCGAAGATATCGCCGAGCTTGGTGATATTGCCTTTGACGCTTGCGATGAATTCCTTGGAATCGATCGACATGTCGACGGCGGGCGTGATCTTCGAAACGTCGGGATATTTCGCCCGCGAACGGCCGCCGACGATGACGAGGTCCGCCTCGGCCGCATTGATCGCCTCGTAATCGGGCTCGAACAGCGTTCCAACCTTGAGATATTTGCCGTCGGCATATTTCTGCAGATAGGCGGGCAGGTTGGAACCGACGACACCGGCGGGCTCGACACCGAGTGCATCGAGATTGTCGAGCGAGGGAATATCCAGAACCAGAACCTTCTTCGGTGCCGCTTTCAGTACCGTCTCGCCCTGAGTGTGCCGGATCGTCATTTCCTCGGCACTCGCCGTCATTGCACCAAGGCTGAAGGCCGCTGCCGCCAGCAGCCGAACGGGGAAGGTGAGGTTGATGGCCACGAATATGTCCCTTGCAATATTGTTTTGAGCCGGCGGAAGGTTGTCCCGACGGGTTAACTTGATGTTCGCTGTCAGCTTTATTGGCAAGGTCGGCGGAAATCAAAATTATGTTTTAGAACGGTTCTGAATTGCGGTGAGCGGGAAAGGGGGGTCGGCCGGGGTAGTAAGGCTGGGTGTGAGCGCATGGAATGCGTCCCCTCAATCCTGCGGCCAGTCGCCAACGATTTCCCGTCTCTCGAGCTTGAGGGACCGGTCCGGCTGCACCCGATAAGTTTCAATCGCCAGCCGTCCGTCGCCCATCACGAATTCGTTGCTGAGCGTGCTGCCGATGGGGGACTTGGTCAGTTTGGTTCGCGGTTGCCCACCATAGGTGATGCTGCCGGGAATGGGTTCCACATCGGGTGCCGCGGTGGCGCAGCCGGCGAGCGCCAGAACCATCATGATTGCGATCGTGCGCATGTTTTTCTCCTGCGTTTGGGGCGGAATCATATCACGGTCGCGCCCGCGCTTCACATCCCGTTGGCGTGAACAAAAAAAGGCCCCGTATCCGGAGATACGGGGCCAGTTGCCTTGGGAGGTTTCCGGTTTCTCAGTCCTCGTTGGCGGCAAGCTGCGACAGCACCTCGCCGCGGCCGCGGATACGCATGATCAGCGGGACGATGAAGGCGGCAGCCGCCACGATGAACAGGCCGACGGCGATCGGCGAAGTGAGCAACACGGTCGGGTCACCCTGGCCGATGGCAAGGGCACGGCGAAGCTGCTGTTCGGCAAGCGGACCGAGGATGAGGCCAACGACCGCAGGCGCAATCGGATAACCGAAGATGCGCATGATATAGCCGAGGATACCGAAGGCGAGCAGCATGCCGAGTTCGAACACCGACGGGTTGGCGCCGATGGTGCCGAGGGTGGCGAACAGCAGGATGCCGGCATAAAGCCAGGGTTTCGGAATGGTCAGCAGCTTCACCCACAGGCCGACGAGCGGCAGGTTAAGCACCAGAAGCATCAGATTGGCGATGAACAGGCTGGCGATCAGGCCCCAGACGAGCTGCGGATTGGTGGCGAACAGCAGGGGACCCGGTTGCAGGCCGAACTGCTGGAAACCCGCGAGCATGATGGCGGCGGTCGCCGTCGTCGGCAGGCCGAGCGTCAACAGCGGCACGAGCGTACCGGCGGCGGAAGCATTGTTGGCGGCTTCGGGGCCGGCGACGCCTTCGATGGCGCCGTGACCGAATTCTTCCGGATATTTGGTCAGTTTCTTTTCGGTCGCATAGGAGAGGAAGGTGCCGATTTCAGCACCGCCCGCCGGCATCGCGCCGATGGGGAAACCGATCAACGTGCCGCGCAGCCAGGGCTTCCAGGAGCGCGCCCAGTCCTGCGCGCTCATCCAGACCGAGCCTTTGACGGCCTCGACCTTTTCGTCGCCGCTATTGCCCTGTGCGACGATGAACAGCGTTTCGCCGATGGCGAACATGGCGACTGCAAGCGTCGTGACTTCGACGCCGTCGAGCAGGTCGGGAATGCCGAAGCTCATGCGGGTCTGCCCGGTCAGCTGGTCGATGCCGACGATGGCAAGCGCAAAGCCGATGAACAGCGAGGTGAGACCGCGCAGCGCCGAATCCCCGAAGGCGGAAGAAACGGTGACGAAGGCGAGCACCATCAGCGCGAAATATTCACGCGGGCCGAACACCAGCGCCAGCTTGACGATGTAGGGGGCGACGAAGGCGAGCGCGATGGTGGCGATGAGGCCGGCGACGAAGGAGCCGATGGCGGCGGTGGCCAATGCCGGTCCGCCTCTGCCCTTGCGGGCCATCTTGTTGCCTTCGAGTGCCGTGACGATCGAGGCGCTTTCGCCTGGCGTGTTGAGCAGGATCGAGGTGGTCGATCCGCCATACATGCCGCCATAATAGATGCCGGCGAACATGATGAGCGAACCGGCGGGATCGAGCCTGTAGGTGACGGGCAGAAGCAGCGCCACGGTCAGCGCCGGGCCGATGCCGGGCAGAACGCCGACGGCGGTGCCGAGTGTCACGCCGATCAGCGCGTAGAGCAGGTTCATGGGTTGGGCGGCAACCTCAAGACCGTGCAGCAGGAATTCAAAGGTACTCATGGGCAGATGTCCCCCAAGTCGAGCAGAAGGGCGGGCGGAACGGCTGGCATATGCGTCATCGCGCGCCGGCGGTTCCTGTGATCTCGAATAGTGGCTGGAATGGCTGTCAGAAAAACAGCCGTTCCAGAGGTCCTGCGGGCAGCGAAAGTTGCAGCAGCTGCGCGAAAACGACCCAGATGGCAAAACTCAGCACGATGCCAACAGGGATGGAGAACCAGAGCTTGCGTTTGCCGAAGGCGCGTGCCGTGAAGGCAAACAACAGTCCGGTGGCGATGGAGAAACCGGCGACGTTCAGCAGCAGCATCTGCGCGGCAAGGCCGGCGACGACCCAGATGACCGGGGCGATTTCCTGTTTGTCGCGTTCGGGAAAATCACCGCGCCATGCCTCGACGGCTGTCCACAGCGCCAGGCCGACAAGACAGAAACCGATGGCGTAAGGCACCGTTGCCGGGCCGACCGGCGAATAACCCGTGACGCTGGCGAGACGGGCGCTATCCCAGAATATCACGCAGGCGATGATGACGAGGAAGACGGCGATCGCCAGCGCCGCCCAGTCAGGGCGGCGCTTTTGATGCTCTAGAGGGTTGGAACCCTGGCTCATTTTACCAGTCCGATGTCTTTGAGGATGGCGGCGGTGGCGTCGGTGTCCTTGGCGAGCTGCGCCTTGAATTCGTCACCGGCGAGATAGGTGTCCATCCAGCTCTTGGTCTTCAGGGTTTCCTGCCACTTGGCGGATTTCACCAGCTTTTCGATGTCGGCATTGACGGCCTTTTCCTGCTCCGGCGTCAGGCCGGGAGGAGCGGCGACCATGCGCCAGTTCTGGACGACGACATCAAGGCCGCTTTCCTTGAGCGTCGGTGCATCAACACCGTCCAGCTTTTCTTCGCTGGAAACGGCAAGCAGGCGCAGCGTGCCGGCCTTGACCTGACTTTCGAATTCGCCGTAGCTCGAAATGCCGGCCGTGACCTGCGAGCCGAGGATCGAGGCGAGCGCTTCGCCGCCGCCGGAATAGGCGATGTAGTTGATCTTTGTCGGATCGACGCCGGCCGCCTTGGCGATCAGGCCAACGGCGATATGGTCGGTGCCGCCGGCAGAGCCGCCGCCCCAGGAAACGCTGCCCGGGTCCTTCTTGAGCTGGTCGACGAGGTCGCCGATGGTCTTCAGCGGCGAGGATGCCGGAACAACGATGGCTTCATATTCGCCGGTCAGGCGAGCAATCGGTGTTACTTCCTTCAGCGTCACGGGCGCGTTGTTGGTGAGGATCGCGCCGACCATCACGTAACCGCCGACGATGAGGGCGTTCGGATTGCCCTTCTGCTGGCTGGCGAACTGCGCAAGACCGATGGTGCCGCCGGCGCCCGGTACGTTCTGCACCTGAACGCTCTTGGAAATGCCTTCTTCCTGCAGCACGGTCTGCAGCGAGCGTGCGGTCTGGTCCCAGCCGCCGCCGGGATTGGCCGGGGCAATGATGGTGTAATCCGCTGCAACCGCCGGAAGAGCGATCACGCCTGCCAGGAATGTGCCGATAAGAAAATGCTTCACTTGGAAAACCCTCCTCAGGATGCCCTTTTGGGCGTCGTTTTTCGTTTATGCGGGGGGCTTTCAGGACGCGCTTATCCGTCGCTGCCACAGCAGCGCGGAGTTCCGGCGGTTCTCAAGATTTCCTCCCGCATCTTCTTCCGCCTCCACGGAATGAAGAAGGATTACAGAGCATCATAAAAAGCTGTCATTTAACTGACACTAAGCAAGCCTTTACTCATTTACTCTCTATTAATTTAGGAGGAACGTCCACTCGGATGTGGGGAATACTGGCTCCTTCAGTCCTTTGCTGGGTCACAGAAGCTCAGTCGACGCGCGCTTGCACGGCGAAAATCGTTCTTTCAATCAATGACTTGAGATAGCTTCGTGCGTTTGGTCAGCACCGCGATGCGGCAGGCGGGGATGTTATTGCGACCGCAACGCTTCGTTCCAGCGTTCGATCAACCGGCTGCGCTTGACCTGATCCAGATAGACCATAAGCCCGGGGCTGACGGGCACGGGCCGCAATTGCGCGCCATGGATGGCCTGCATGGTGTTGGCGGTGTTTTCACCCGCCACTTCAGGGCTGACGGCCGGGATCTGCAACTGCCGGGCCATGATCGTCTGGCCTTCCTTGGACATGAAGAATTCGAGGTAACGGCGGCCGAGTTCGGGATTGGCGGCGGCCTCCGGCACCAATCCGATGCGCGACATGACCACGGTATAATCCTTCGGCAGCACGATGCCGACATCGGGGTGGCGCGAGGCCCAGTCTGCGGCATAGGAGCCGAGAATATTATAACCCAGCACGAAACGGCCGTCGGAGACACGCTCCAGAATGGCCGAGGAGGTGGAATAGACCTTCACACCCGCCGCGCCCATAGCCTTGATGACGCTCCATATATCGCCAAACTGCTCCTGATCCCTTGACATGAACAGGAAGCCGACACCGGAGCGCTCGATATCGTAGGTGGCGATGCGGCCATGCACCTCTTTTGCGTGGCGTTCGAGATAATCGACAAATTCGGCGCGGGTGGCGGGTGGTTTTTCGGTGGTGAAACTCGGCTTGTGGTAGACGAAGACCGCCGGCTCGAAGGTCAGCGCATAGGCGGTGTTGCGCCAGTTCGCCCAAGCGGGCCAGCGGGCGCTCATGGCAAGATCCGAGCGTTGGGCGTAACCGTCATTGCTCAGTTTCACCTGCAGGTCCATGGCGGAAGAGAAGGCGAAATCGGCGGTCTTCTTGCCGGCATCGGTTTCCTTGACGATGCGGTCGTAGATTTCACCGGTCAGCATGTCCTCATAATGGACGGCAATATCGGGGTTGGCCTTTTGGAAGCCTTCGATCATCGGCGTCGCCAGCGGTTCATCCAGAGAGGAATAGACCACCAGCGTTTGGGCATCTGTCTTGCCCGATAGGGCCGGGAAAACGGCGACCTGCGCAAGCGCGGGTGAGGCCATGCAAAGACAGAGGCAGAGAAAAAGGCAGATACGCATGGAAAAGATCATGCCGCAGGCGCTTGCCATTCACAAGCGGCCAGGGCTTGGCTAAATTAGGATATTGTGGAGGGGAAGATTTGCGTATTTTGCTGGTCGAGGACAATCAGGTGCTGTCGGAGGGGCTTTCAGCCCTTCTGCGCGGCAGTGGTTATGCGGTGGATGTCGTTTCAGACGGCGCCTCGGCCGATGCGGCGATTGCGGCTGAGAGCTTCGACCTCGTCATTCTCGATCTCAACCTGCCGGAAATGGACGGTATCGAGGTGCTGCGCTCCATGCGCTCGCGTCAGGATAAGGCGGCGGTGCTGATCCTGACGGCGCGCGGCACGCCGGAGGAGAAGGTCAAGGGGCTCGATCTCGGCGCCGACGACTACATGATCAAGCCGTTCGACATCACCGAATTCGAGGCAAGGGTGCGGGTGCTCTTGCGCCGCAACGCCGGCCTGCGGTCCTCCGCGCTTAGTTTCGGCAAGGTGCTGCTCGATCTGACGTCGCGGACCTTTTCTGCCGATGGGCGCCCGCTCGATATTCCGGCGCGCGAGGTGGCGCTGCTCGAAGTGCTGTTCATGCGGGCGGGCAAGGTGGTCGCCAAGGAGGCGATCGTGCAGTCGCTGACCGGCTTCGACGACGATATTTCCGCCAATGCCATCGAGCAATATGTCAGCCGCCTGCGCAAGCGGCTCGCTCCCCACGGGCTGACGGTGAAGACGGCGCGCGGCATCGGTTATTATCTGGAAAAGCTGCCGGAGATGGCTGAATGAGACAGGCCGCCTATTCGCTCAGGCGGCGACTGTTAGGCTGGCTTCTCATCTCCACCGCCATCATCGGCTGCGTTGCTTTGACCGATACATGGCGTGAGGCGGTCAACACCGCCAATGTGGTGTCCGACCGGGTGCTCTCAGGTTCGGCGCTGGCCATTGCCGAGCGGGTGGTGGTGGCCGAAGACGGTTCGCTGGAAGTCGACATTCCCTATGTCGCGCTGGAAATGCTGACATCGGCAGCGCAGGACCGGGTGTTTTACCGGGTCGACGGGCCGAACGGGCAATTCCTCACCGGTTACCAGAACCTGCCGACGGTGGAGAACACGGCCGGCGATACGCCCGCCTATCGTGACGCGGTGTTTCGCGACGAGCCGATCCGCATCGCCGCTATCCGCCGGTTTGCTTCCACAGGTATCAATTCCGTGCCGTTTTCCGTCACGGTTGCCGAAACCACGATTGCCCGCAGCCAGCTGGCGCAAGCGATCATCCTGCGTTCGGCGCTGCGTCTGCTGTTGATGATCGTGGGGGCGGCGATCATCGTCTGGATCGCGGTGACGATTTCGCTGCGGCCGCTCTACCGGCTCAGCGAGGCGATCGCCGAGCGCAGCCCGAACGATCTGCACCCCATCCGCCAATCCGTGCCGGTGGAGGTGGAAAATCTGGTGGAAACCGTCAATTCCTTCATGGTGCGGCTGCAATCGGCGCTTGATGCGCTCCGGCATTTCACCGGCAATGCCAGCCACCAGCTGCGCACGCCGCTTGCCATTATCAGCACCCAGCTTGCGCTTTCCGCCCGCGCCGCAAGCCTTGAGGAGGCGCAGGCGGCGGCGCTGAAGGGCGGCGCTTCGGTGGCGCATGCCGAACATATCCTCGCCCAGCTGTTGCGCATGGCCAATATCGATGCGGCCGGCTCCAGCGAGAAACATGATTTTTCCGCCATCGACCTCGTGGCGGTGGCTCAGAATGTGACGGCCGATTTCGTGCCGCGCGCAGCCGACGCCGGCATCGATCTCGGTTTCGAAGGCGAGGGCGAGGCGACCATTTCCGCCGAGCCGCTCTTGATCGGCGAGTTGATCGGCAATCTCGTTTCCAATGCCATCAATTATGCCGGGCGCGGGGCGGAAGTCACCGTCCGCGTCGGCGGGCCAACGGGCGCGGTCTGGCTGGAAGTGGAGGATAATGGCCCCGGCATCCCCCCGGAAAAACGCGCCATGGTGCGCCAGCGTTTCGCCCGCGGCGAAGCCAATGCCGCCCCCGGCGCCGGCCTCGGCCTTGCCATCATCGAGGAAATCGCCGGCCTGTTTGGCGGGCGGTTGACGCTGGAAGACGGCGCGGACGGGCGCGGATTGAAGGCGCGGGTGGTTTTTGCCGCGCCGGAAAGAGCGGCATAGCAGGGCAGCCTATCAGGCAGCCTTGTCTGCCGCCATCTTATCACCCCATCCGCTCGGAAGCATAGCTGCCGGGGCTCGGCGGGAAGACCACGGTGCGGTTACCGTTGATGAAGGTGCGGTGGTGGATATGGGCGTGGATGGCGCGGGCCAGCACCTGGCTTTCCACGTCGCGGCCGAGCGAGACATAGTCTTCTGCCGATTGTGCGTGGGTCACGCGCACCGTGTCCTGCTCGATGATCGGGCCTTCGTCGAGATCGCCGGTGACATAATGCGCCGTTGCACCGATCAGCTTCACGCCACGCTCATAGGCCTGCTTGTAGGGGTTGGCGCCCTTGAAGCTCGGCAGGAAGGAGTGGTGGATATTGATGATCTTGCCAGACATCTTGCGGCACATCTCGTCGGAAAGCACCTGCATGTAGCGGGCCAGCACGACGAGTTCCGTGCCGCTGGTCTCAATCAGGTCCATCAGCTGAGCTTCGGCCTTCGGCTTGTTCTCCTTCGTCACCTTGATGTGGTGGAAGGGGATGTCGTGATTGACTACCACTTTCTGGTAATCGAAATGGTTGGAAACGACGCCGACGATATCGATCGGCAACGCGCCGATCTTCCAGCGGTAGAGCAGGTCATTGAGGCAATGGCCGAAACGCGACACCATCAGCATGGCCTTCATGCGCTGGCCGTCCGGGTAGATATCCGATGCCATGCCGAATTTTTCCGATACCGGCTGAAAGCCTTCGGTGATGGCCTGAAGGGAGGCACCTTCTTCCGAAATAAAGGAGACGCGCATGAAGAATTTGCCGGTCTCGAGGTCGTCAAACTGCGAACTGTCGACGATGTTGCAGCCTTTTTCCGCCAGATAACCGGAAATCGCGGCGACGATACCGCGGGTCGATTTGCAGGCTACGGTCAGAACATAGGATGTCATGCGTTTTCCCCCAAAGACGTCGCGACGGCATCAAGCCGGCGCAGTTCGACGTGTTGCATAGCGCAGCTTGGTGACGGAGCAAAGAACAAAGCGCCAAGGCGACGTAGCCAAAGTCTTAGGGCGGGAAATTGCGGCGCGCCGTGCCGGAAACGACATGGAATGTTCCATGGCCAGCACGGCGCCACCGGCATATTGAAGGGGCGCGCTACAGGTCAGGCGCGGCGCAGGCGCATGGCCGTGCGGCCGCGGCTGTCGATGAGCTCCAGCGTAGCGCGACGCGGCTCCAGCCTGAAGGAGCGTGCGCCTTCCAGCGCCTCGATGAACTGCCGTTCCTGACGCATGATATCGGGCGCGCAGGCCATCTGGGTGGAAATCATCCGGCCGAAATCGACACGGTTGCGGCTGATCTTCACCTCGCCGCCGATGCCGTTGCAGCCGGCATTGGCGGAAACGCGGCCCTCGCGGGAAATTTCGAGCGTTGCCTGGCGGCGGCCGCGAACCCGCTCGCCGCGGATTTCCTGCACCAGCCAGCGTCCGTCGATGCTGGCTTCCGGCTCAGGCCTGCCCGGACCAGCGCCGACGCGCTCCAGCACGAGGTCGGTATTGTCGCGGCCGCCGGTCAGGACGGAGTAGCGCTGCGTGGTGGTGAAGAGCAGCCGGTCGCGGTCGCGGATTTCGGCGCTCAGCGCATAGGAGCGGCGGTCGCGGATGTCGCGGTCGTCATAACGTAGCACGAAGGGCACAGGCACCTGGCCGCGCGGGCGGATGGTGGTTTCGGCGATCGTCTGTGACGGCGCATCCGCCAGCGAAACATCGATCAGCCGCACCGTCACGGTTGCACCCGGCGGCAGGGCGATGCGTTCGCGATAGGAGACGCTGCCACGCAGGCTCGCAGGCGCGGCCGCCGCGCCGCCTGCGGCAAAAAGCGGGGCAAGCGCGAGGAGACCGGCGAAACTGCGGCGCGAAAAAAGAGGCTGGTGGTCGGTCATGATGCTTTGCTCCGTGCTGGGTCCGTTCGAATTTCAACGGATGATAGAAAACGGCACTGAACGGGCGATGAACCGTGGATATTTCGTCGCGTGCAGGTGGCGAGATCAAGAGCGGATGACGATGAGTGTAATCATGAAAGCCGATGCCAGCGCATCCCACCGCTCTCATTCCTGTGACAAGCACAGGAATGAGGGCAGGAGAGGCCGGGCAGCCTCTCCTCAGCTCTCAGCCGCGGAAACCGTCCCGCAGTTCTTCGAACTTCGCCAGTTGCCCGGCCAGCAGTTCCTTGTTCTCGTCGCGGCGGACGAAGATCTTGAACATGGCGCCGCCGGCGGCATTCATGAACCAGACGGAGCAGGAGCGGCGGCCGTGGAAGCCGCGATCGACGAAGGTGATCGCAGCGCAATTGTCCTTCTTGATGTGACCGCCAATGGGGCTGTCGCCGTGAATGTTGAACCAGCCGTGGCTTTCAGTGCTTTCCGGCAGGTGGCCCGGCACTTCCAGCACGATATCGCCGGTCTGCACGATCATCAGGATTTCGCCCCAGCCGCGCATCTCGTTCCAGATGGCGTCGAACCGGTCGGCCGGCGCGGAAACGGCGGCACCTTGCGGCAGGATCGCCAGAATTTCGGCCGGCGCCACCTCGGCCTTCGCGGCGATGGCCTCGACGATACCATCGGGTTTTTCGGCAAGGGCGGCGAGCGCACGGGCCTGCCTGTCGTCGTCGTTCTTCTGGGCTGCAATGCTCATCGGGTAGGCCTCAGGCGGCAATCGAATGGCGTTCGCCATTCTTGTCTTCATGGATGATGACGTCGAAACCTTCGAAATGCGGGCCGGAGAGATACTCCACCTTGCCGCGGTTCTCGCCGGCCTTGGCGTGGGCGGCGCGGAACTGTTCGGATTTCGTCCATGCGAGGAAATCGTCCTTGGTGGCCCAGACGGTGTGCGAGGCATAAAGCGTATGATCGTCCGCCTTCGGGCCCTTCAACATGTGGAATTCGATGTAGCCCGGCAATTCGCTCAGGTGCGATTTGCGCTCGCGCCAGATGGATTCGAAGGTTTCTTCATAACCCGGTACGACGCGAAAGCGGTTCATTGCGATAAACATGAAAGTCTCCCTTTAAGTTTCCAGTTTCAGTCAGGATATCGACCCAGGACGAGGTTGAAAAGGGGTTCGCGAAAAAGCAAACAAAAATACTCCACTTATCGATTGCGCGGTGTATAAACATGTGCAAATAACTCAAGATTAATGGCGCGGGTGAACCTGCGCCGGGTCGTGTTTCAGGATAATGTCATGTTCAATTCCCGCCTTCATTCCCTCGTTTTCGCCACCCTCGTGCCCGCCGCGATCGCATTTGCCGCGCCAGCTGCCATGGCATCGGACAAGGGTAATCCGGAGGCGAAACGCATCGTTGCGGTGGGCGGAACGGTGACGGAAATCCTTTATGCGCTGGGTGCACAGGACCGCATCGTGGCGCGTGACAGCACCAGCAGCTACCCGGCCGACGTTCTTGCCAAGCCTGACATCGGTTACATGCGGGCGCTCTCTTCGGAAGGCATCCTGTCGCAGAAGCCCGATCTCATTCTCTCAGAAGACGGCGCCGGCCCGGCGGATGTCATCTCCATCCTCAAGGCAAGTGCGGTGCCGTTCGTCACCGTCGATACGCCGCCGAGCGGCGATGCCATCCCCAAGAAGATCGAGGATGTCGGCGCGGCCGTCGGTCTTTCCGACAAGGCCAGGGCACTGGCTGCCGAAACCAAAGCCGGGCTCGATGCTCTCGCGAAGGATGTCGCCGCGGTGCCGGAAAAGGGCAGGAAACGTGTGCTCTTCGTGCTTTCCAGCGCCGGCGGTCGTGTGATGGCGGCGGGCAAGGATACCGAGGCGGCGGCGATCATCGCAATGGCCGGCGGCATCAATGCGGCCGAGGAGATTAACGGTTACAAGCCGCTGACGGATGAGGCGGTCATCGCCGCAGCGCCCGACGTGGTGCTGACCATGGCGCGCGGTGATCATGCCGGCAAGGCAGATGAGATTTTCGCGCTGCCGGCCTTCCAGTCCACGCCAGCCGCTGCCAGCAAGGCCCTCATCAGCATGGACGGGCTTTATCTCATTGGTTTCGGCCCGCGCACACCGGCCGCCGGCCGCGAACTGGCGCACAAGCTTTACCCTGACGTGGTGAAGCCGTGAGCCTTGCGGTCTTGAGTTCCACCGGGGGCGGTGTTGCAGGCGACAGGTCCCGTCAGGGGGCCGTCACCCTTGCCGTGCTTGTCGGCATCCTGCTGTTTGCCTGTGGCGTATCGCTGGTCAGCGGGCCCACCGGTGTCGGCATTTCCGAACTTTTTGCCTATCTCACCGGCGGTGCGGATCAGCTCGATGCGCGTGATAGGGTCATTCTCGAAGCCGTGCGTCTGCCGCGCACGGCACTCGGCATGTTGATCGGCGCAGGGCTAGGCGTCTCGGGCGCGATGATGCAGGGCCTGTTCCGCAATCCGCTGGCCGATCCGGGCATTGTCGGCGTCACCTCGGGGGCAGCACTGTTTGCGGTTGCGGCCATTTCGCTGGGGGAAGGCGCGCTTGCCGCGGTTGCCGTGTTTTTCGGCCCGCATTTCCTGCCGCTGATGGCGTTTTTCGGCGGGCTGCTGAACACCTGGGTTCTCTATGTAATCGCCACCAAGGACGGCGCGACCTCCACCACCACGCTTATTCTGGCCGGTATCGCGGTTGCGGCGATCAGCGGCGCGCTGACCGGGCTGATGATCTTCGTGGCCGATGACCGGGCGCTGCGTGACATCACCTTCTGGTCGCTCGGCTCGCTTGGCGGGGCAACCCCCGCCAAGGTGCTCGCCACCTTGCCCTTCATCATCGTCGTGCTTGCCATCATTCCCTTCGTCGCCCGCGGGTTGGATGCGCTGATCCTTGGGGATGCGGCTGCCTTTCATATGGGCATTCCGGTGCAGCGGCTGAAGCGGGTCGTCATTCTGGCGGTTGCCGCCGCCTGTGGGGCAAGCGTGGCTGCGGCCGGCTCCATCGGTTTTGTCGGCATCGTCGTGCCGCATCTGCTTCGCCTCGCCATTGGCCCGTCGCATCGTTCCCTGCTGCCGGCTTCGGCGCTTGGTGGCGCGGCGCTGCTATTGCTGGCCGACAGTTTCGCGCGCACGGTGGCGTCGCCGGCGGAACTGCCGATCGGCGTGGTGACCGCGCTCATCGGCGCGCCGGTCTTCCTGTTCCTGCTGCTTGGCCGCGGCGGGTTTTCCATGCGGAACATGCCATGATCCGGGCTGAAAACATCACTCTCATCCGATCCGGCTGTCGCCTGCTGGACGATGTCAGCGTCGATCTGAAACCGGGAAAGGTCAATGTCATCATCGGCCCGAACGGTGCCGGCAAATCCACGCTGATGAAGGTTCTTTCAGGCGAGATGCGGGCTGAAGGCGGTTCGGTGACCTACAATAATGTCGCCTTGCCGCAATTCACGCCCGTCCAGCTTGCCCGCCTGCGTGCGGTGCTGCCGCAGAATACCCAGCTTGCCTTTCCCTTCACCGCGCTTGAAATCGTGCGCATGGGTGCGGTAGCGCAGGGCTCGCGCGCACCGGAAGAACAGGCCCGACGGGCGCTTGCCCGGGCCGGGCTGCGGGGCTTCGAGCAGCGGTCCTACAATATGCTGTCCGGCGGCGAGCAGCAGCGCGTGCAGTTTGCCCGGGCGCTGGCGCAGGTGCCGAACCCGGTGGAAAATGGGCAGGCACGGGCGCTCTTCCTCGACGAGCCGACGGCCAGCCTCGATATCGGCCATCAGATCTCCGTGCTGGAAACGGCGCGCGATTTTGCCAGCGGGGGCGGTCTTGTGCTCGCCATCCTGCATGATCTCAACCTGGCGGCGGAATTTGCCGATCAACTTATCGTCATGCATGGCGGCCGGGTAACGGCGAGCGGACCTTCGCTGGACACGATCAGCGATGAGACGATCGCCCGGGTTTATGGCATTGGCGGCGTCGTCGGCCGGCTGCCGGCGCGGCATATTCCCTATGTGCTGCCGCAATCGCGGCATCGCTAGAGCATTTCCAGCCGAAGCGTTTTCGCTTCGGCGTCGGACAATGCGGCGAAAACAAGAGGATAGAGCCCGCCTTCAGCTTTCCGGCCGCGTGACGATGAAAAGCGCGGAACCGAGCATGACGGCGGCGACGATTGTCGCCCGCAACGGCGGCGGCTCGCTCAGAAACCAGAAGGCGGCATAACTCACCGTCATGGCCGAAAGTGCGGCGATCTTGGCCTTGCGGGCAATTGCGCCGCGCTCGCGCCAGCGACGAAGCGAGGGGCCGAACCTCGGATGAGCGAGAAGCCATGCCTCGAGCTTCGGCGAAGAGCGGGAAAAACACCACAGCGCCAGAAGCAGAAAGGGCGTGGTGGGCAAAACGGGAAGAAACGCGCCGACAATGCCGGTCGCGACCATCAGCCAGCCAAGACAGAGGTATAAAAGGCGCATGTCCAAGCCGGTATCATGAGTTCAGCACTCAGGATAGAGCGGCGGCGCCAAATCGATGTGGTCCCGTTGCCGCAGGTCCGGCCGCACCGGAAAAATCGGGGGAGTTCGCCATCACATTTGCCGTGATCAAGCCGTTACGCTTCGCCGCCGGGCGCCTTTAGGGTTGAAAGCGCGGCGCTCAATCCTTATTCCCTTGGGCCGCGATGCCCGGAGCATAACCGGGCCGCCAACAGGAAGAAGAAGGAAACACCATGGCCAAGCTGATCCACTCGATGGTCCGGGTGCTGGACGAAAGGCGTTCGGTGGAATTTTACAAGCAGGCTTTCGGGCTTGAGATCGCGGAACGCGCCGAGTTCGAGAATTTCACGCTGATCTATCTCAGCAATGCCGAGGGCGATTTCGAGCTGGAACTGACCGTCAACCGGGCTCGCGAAGTGCCCTATGCGCTGGGCGACGGTTATGGCCATCTCGCCGTCAGTGTTGCCGACGTGGACGCCGAACATCAGCGTTTCATCGAGATCGGGCTTACCCCCGGCAAGATCATCGAAGCCGATCATAAGGGCCAGCCTTTCGCAAAATACTTTTTCATCTGCGATCCGGATGGTTACAAGATCGAAGTGCTGCAGCGCGGCAACCGGTTCAAATAAGCTCTGATGGAGGCGGGCATGGCAGAGGCAGGCGTCAAACTCGAAGACAGCTGGAAGCACGTTCTCTCGGGCGAATTCGCCAGCCCCTACATGCAGAAGCTGAAAGAGTTCCTGCTTGCCGAAAAGACCGCCGGCAAGCGCATCTTTCCGAAGGGCGCGGAATATTTCCGCGCTCTCGACCTCACGCCTCTCGACGAGGTCAAGGTCGTCATTCTTGGCCAGGATCCCTATCATGGGCTCGGTCAGGCACACGGGCTCTGCTTTTCGGTGCAGCCCGGGGTGCGCATTCCGCCCTCGCTCGTCAATATCTACAAGGAATTGCAGAGCGACCTCGGCATTCGCCCGGTCAAGCACGGTTTTCTGGAAAGCTGGGCAAAACAGGGCGTGTTGCTGCTCAACAGCGTGCTGACGGTGGAAGAGGCGCGGGCCGCCTCGCATCAGGGGCAGGGCTGGGAAAAATTCACCGATGCGGTCATCCGCGCCGTGAACGACGAATGTGACCATGTGGTCTTCCTGCTCTGGGGCTCCTATGCCCAGAAGAAGGCGGCCTTCGTGGACCAGCGCAAACATCTCGTGCTGCGCTCGCCACACCCGTCACCCCTTTCAGCCCATAACGGTTTTTTCGGCAACGGCCATTTTTCCAAGGCCAACGCTTTCCTCGTTTCGCATGGCCGTGATCCGATCGACTGGCAATTGCCTGACGTGGTGGAAGGCGACAAAAACCTTCTTTAAATACTCATAAATACCTTTGCGCTTTGCCAGTCTCGGGGTTAAAGATAACCGGACTACTAAGTGAAGGATTATGCCCGTGTCTCTCCTGTCCGCAGAAACCTCCGTTTCGCTGCCCGACCCGCTGTCGATTGTTAATGCTTTCGAGGATCATTTCTCCGAGCATATGGAGATGGAGCGCGACGGATCGACGGTGCGGTTCAAGACGGAATACGGCCATGGTAGCTTCAGCGCCGAGGGTGGCCGTTTCGCTGCCCGGGTGAACTGCGTTTCCGAACATATATTGACGTCGGTCAAGGCCATGGTGGCCGAGCATATTGCGGAGTTTTCCGGCGAGGCGGGGCTGGATTTCCGCTGGAGCGGCCACGGCGCCGAGCAGCGTGAGCTGCCCAATCTTTTCCGCGGCAAGGTCGCGCGTGCCTATAATCTCACGCCGCATATGCGCCGGCTGGTCGTGTCAGTCGAAAGCGGCATCGACAGGCTGCTGACGGGCGGCATGCATGTACGACTGCTTTTGGTGCCGGATCAGGCCCGTACGCCGGTCTGGCCGTATCTCGCCCCCACCGGCGCGATCATCTGGCCGGAGGGTGACGATCTTCTGACGCGGCGGGTCTACACCATCCGTTCCGGCGATGTCGGCCGTGGTGAAGTCGATATCGATTTCGTCATGCATGAGGGTGACCATATGCCGGGCGCCACCTTCGGCGCGACAGCAAAGCCGGGCGATGTTGTCGGCATCGTCGGCCCAAGCGGTGTCTGCCCGGAAGCCGACCGTTACGTCTTTGCCGGGGACGAGACAGCGCTGCCGGTGATGCTGCGCATGGCAGCCGAAATGCCTGCCGGCAAGACGCTCAGCGTCTATGCCGAAATCGACGACGAGGCCGAGCGGCAGGAGGTGGTCTGCGCTGCCGATGTCGAATGGACATGGCTTTATCGTCGCGGCAAGCCTGCCGGCACCTCCGGCCTCATCGAAAAGGCGCTGCGCGAGCATGCGTGGAGTGCAGACCACGACGGTCTGCATGTCTTCGCAGCCTGCGAAAAATCCGAGGCGAGAGCGGTAAAATCCTTCCTGACCGACGAAATCGGCTTCCCGAAGGCATCCCTGCGTGCCGTGGGTTACTGGACCATGGGCGCTGCCGACGACCACTAGAATGGTCTGCGCGACTGGTTGAACAGTCGATTTTATTGTTCACCGATCGGGAACAATCCGTTCCTGTCGTCCACTCTATGCCTGAGGCGGCTCTTACCCCATCTTAACGCCATGAACAGGGCAGGCCCGATTGCGAGGCCTGCCGGCGAAAAGGGGTTTAATCATGCTCAACCAGATCAAGGGTCTGCACCACGTCACCTCGATGGCAGCCAGTGCGCGCCAGAACAATGGCTTTTTCACCGATACGCTCGGCCTGCGCCGTGTGAAGAAAACGGTCAACTTCGACGCGCCTGACGTCTATCACCTCTATTATGGCGATGAAGCCGGCACGCCCGGCTCCGTCATGACCTATTTTCCGTTCCCGCATATTGCCCGCGGCCGCCCCGGCACCGGGGAGGTGGGGACGACGCTGTTTTCCGTTCCGGAAGGATCGCTCGGCTACTGGCAGGACCGCCTTTCCAAGGCCGGCGTCGATGGCCTGAAATCGGATGACGCTTTCGGCAATAAGCGCCTGCATTTCGCGGGCCCAGACGGCGACGGTTTTGCGCTGGTCGAGGTCAGGGACGACACCCGCGCACAGTGGACCGGCAATGGCGTCGGCGAGGATCAGGCGATCCGTGGTTTTCAGGGTGCTTCGCTGCGGCTTCGCGACGAAGGCGCGACCACCGAACTCCTGAAATTCATGGGTTACGAGGAAGTGGACCGTCAGGACGGCGTTCTGCGTCTCGGTATGCCCGGCGGTAACGGTGCCGATGTCATCGATATCGAAACCATGCCGAATATATCAGGCGCAAGGCTGGGTGCCGGTTCCGTGCACCACATCGCTTTTGCGGTCGAAAACCGTGAAAAGCAGCTGGAAGTGCGCAAGGCGCTGATGGATACGGGTTACCAGGTGACGCCGGTCATCGACCGCGATTATTTTTGGGCGATCTATTTCCGCACGCCGGGCGGCGTGCTGTTCGAGGTGGCCACCAAGGAGCCCGGTTTCGACCGTGACGAAGATACCGCCCATCTCGGCGAAGCGCTGAAGCTGCCAAGCCAGCACGCGCATCTGCGTGCCGCGCTGGAAAAGCAGTTGGAACCGCTTGGGGATGAAAAGACGGTTTAATTGCCAGGGGACTTGGCCGCCCGTTTCTTCTCCCCGTTTGGGGAGAAGGTGGCCGGAAGGGTCGGATGAGGGGGCACCATTGCCGTATCTCACCACCCTTGCCCCTCATCCCGCTGCCGCGACCTTCTCTCCGGCGGGGAGAAGAAACAGGCGGCGCTCGCTCGCTCCATGAAATTGCTCCGCCTGCTGAAAAAGCGGTGCGGAAGCCGTTGAACCTTCTTCCTTTCAGAAAGGATACTCCCATGACCAAGGATAGCTATTTCCACAAATCCCGCGCCGGCGTTGCGGGCGCCCCGCTTTTCGTTCTGCTGCACGGCACGGGCGGCGATGAGAACCAGTTCTTCGATTTCGGCGCGCGTCTTTTGCCGCAGGCCACCATTCTCTCGCCGGTCGGCGATGTCTCCGAACATGGCGCGGCGCGGTTCTTCCGGCGCACGGGCGAGGGTGTTTACGACATGGTCGATCTTGAACGGGCAACCGGCAAGATGGCCGATTTCATCAAGGCGAACCGCGAGCATTATCAGGCCGGGTCGGTGATCGGCCTCGGTTTTTCCAACGGCGCGAATATACTCGCCAATGTGCTGATCGAACAGCCGGAGCTTTTTGATGCGGCGGTGCTGATGCATCCGCTCATTCCGTTCGAGCCGAAGATTTCCCCGGCAAAACCCACGCGCCGCGTGCTCATCACGGCTGGCGAGCGTGATCCGATCTGCCCGGTGCCGCTGACCAGGGCGCTGGAAGAGAGCCTGAAGGCCCAGGGTGGCACGGTGGAAACCGTGTGGCACCCGGGCGGGCATGAAATCCGCTCCGGTGAGATCGATGCGGTCAGGGGTTTTCTGGCGGCTTACGGGGGATAACGCACGCTGCTGGGGATTTCCTAGAGAAAGCGTCAGGGCGGGTAATTCCCGCCCTGCCTCAGCGATATCCACATTGCTGCAGCTGTGCCTCGTAACGCATCGCCATGTTGGCGGAGCGGCGGGCGGCCTTCTGGACGGCGGAATTGTTGCGCCAGCTGCCTTTCGCGTAACCGGCATGGCCGGAATAATAAGCGAGATAGAGATTATAGGGGTCGTTCAGCGCAATGCCGTTTTCGCGCCGGCTCTTGGCGTGGTACCAGCCGACGAAATGGATCGCATCGGTGAAATCGGTCCGGCTTGCCGACCATCGGCCGGTTTCACGCTGGTAAACACTCCATGTGCCATCAAGCGCCTGTGCATAACCATAGGCCGTCGACTGGCGTGTCCAGGGAATGAAGCCCAGGAGCTTGGTGCGCGGCGGCCGCGCATAGGGGCGGAAGGCGGATTCGGTGTAGATCGTCGCCATCATGACCGGCACGGGCACGCCGAATTCGCGCTCGGCCGCTTTTGCATCGCGCCGCCAGTTGTTGAAGATGCCGTTCCGCTGCTCGAAGATCGCACAGGCATTGGTGACCTGCGACGGTGCGGTGGCGCAGCCGGCGAGCACGAGCATCAGGAAAACAACGGCAAATACGCCACGCATAACGGAACCCTTTCGTTCCGCTATTCTTAAATTGCTAACCATTAACGCCCGGTTTTAAGACAAGGTTAATTCAAATGCCCCAGATCGGGCGGCCGTTAACCCGATGAAAATTCCTGTGTCCGGGATGGGGCGAAACCCTGCGCCACGCATCTCTTTCTCGCCTTTTTTTAAATTTGTTGATCCCCGTGCGTCCCCGCTACCGCCGGGTGCGGTAGACTCCTCTCCATCCCGGTCATCGAGCGTGCGCGCGGCGCAAGGTGGGCGGGGCAGGCGGCCGAGACCGGGGAGTTTCCCAATGTCACGGTTGAGGCGGCCGGCATGTGTCCATCCTTCAAACAGGAACCGGTTTGGCGGGTGTGTCACAGGCTGAAATGTCGGAGCCGGGGCCGCATCGTCTGCAAAACCCTGCACTACCACCTTATACCCCCGCAGCGATGCGGCCCCATCATCGTTTCCAACGTTGCCCGGAATCCGTGGCGACGGTGCTCGCGCATATTCGAAAAAAAGCATCCGCTGTCCAAAAATGAAAACTGATAAAATTGTAGCAATCGGCTTAAAGCGGCTGAAAACAGTGGTGTGCCATTGTGGGATCACAGACAGGGAGTGGCCTTTGAAGAGGCGCTGCGGAAACGAAATCGAGACCGGCACAAGCCGGCGGATCGCAAACGGGGTATGAAATGTTGAAGAAGATTATTGCTGCCGCCATCTGCGGAATTGCCATTGCTTCCATGTCCACCCATGCCGATGCGGCGGGTGCTGCCGGTTTTGCTCGCGCTTTCGCCGCCGTCGAAAAGTCCGCCGTGACTGCGATCGGTATTTCCGCACCCGGGGGTTTTGATGGCTGCGTTCTTGCCGCCGGCCAGTGTGTTTCAACTATTGCCGCGCCGCTGACGGTCGAGCGCCGTGAGGAACTACTGCGCGTCAACCGCGATGTGAACGCCACCATGGGCGCGCTTGATGATTATGTTTCCGGTTTTGCAACCGATCTTCCGGCAACGCCATCCGTAAGTCTTGGTGATTGCGGTGACTGCGCGGCGATCAAGCGCACGGCCCTTGCCGGTGCCGGCTGGTCTTCCAACGCGCTGCGGCTTGCCTTTGCACTCAAGGGTGACGGATCACTCGAAAAAGTGCTGATCGTTACCACCGACAAGGGCGATATCGTCCTTGGCAATGCAACCTTTTCTCCGGCCAGCCGCGAAACCGCGCTCTGACCTTCCCTTCGGGCACCGGACAAGATTTTCGATTCGATGCCCCACCCATTCATGCCTGCCAGACTGCGCCGGTTTTCCTGATCCTCGTTGGTTCAGGAAGCCGGCGATTTTTTTCGTTCGGCCACGGCAATGCCGGCAAGCGCCATGAACAGCGCCGCGATCTGATAGGTGTGCAGCGTTTCGCTGAGCACGAAGACCGAAAGCAGCGTGCCGAAGACCGGCACGAGATTGATGAAGAGGCCGGCGCGGTTGGCGCCGATCTGCTCCACGCCCTTGATATAGAGGATCTGCGCGATGAGCGACGCGAAGATACCGGCATAGACGACCAGCATCCAGCCCTTCTGGTCCGGCCAGATCAGGCTTTCGCGCGACATTTCAAAAAAGACCAGCGGCACCGAGGTGAGAAGGGCGAAAAAGGCGGGGATCGCCATCAGCGTGCGCCAGTCCACAGCTGGTTTCCAGCGCAGGATGACGGTGTAGATGGCATAGACCAGCACGGCGAGCAGCATGACGGCGTCGCCGACATTCATTTCCAGCTGCAGCAGCGAGAGAGGATCACCATGCGAGGCGAGCAGCGCCACGCCTGAAACGGTGAGGCAGAAACCGGCGATCTGGCCGAACAGCACGCGGGTGCGGAACAGGACAAAGTTCAGGACGAAGATGACCATGGGAATGCCGGCCTGGATGACGGCGGCATTGATGGCCGAGGTGTGCTGCAGCGCCGTGTAGAGAAACACGTTGAAGGCGGTGTAACCAACACTGCCGAGCACGAAGAAATAGGGCAGGCGCTGTTTCACCACCGGCCAGTCCTTGATGAGCTGCGGCACGGAAATGGCGAAGATGATGGCGACGGCAAGAACCCAGCGCAGGAAGGTGAAGGCCATGGGGCTGATGTGGCCAACGGCGAGCTTGCCGGCAACGGTGTTGCCACCCCAGCAGAGCGTGGCGATGATGAGGGCGAGATAGGCTTTCGAAGGCACGCTGATGTTTCGCTTCTTCATGGGGCGGGAAAAATGGCAGGGGGTGAACCGCGGCCTTGCGCCCGCGCCTGTCCCCCACGGGGCGAGATAATGCGGGAAATCCGCGCCTTGTCACGGAAAAAGCAAATTTCTCCATAAGAAACAGGGTCGCTTTCCGTAAAACAACGCAGTATACATTCGCGGGTTTGGGTTTCCCATCGGGTTATCGGGCGCGCAAGCGCCATGAGCAGGAAAGCAAGAAATGACGAATGTTGTGGTGGTCGGCTCGCAATGGGGCGACGAAGGCAAAGGCAAGATTGTCGACTGGCTGTCCGAGCGGGCAGATGTCGTCGTGCGATATCAAGGCGGCCATAATGCCGGCCATACGCTTGTCATCGATGGCATCAGCTACAAGCTTTCGCTTCTGCCGTCCGGCGTCGTGCGTCCCGGCAAGCTCGCCGTCATCGGCAATGGCGTCGTGGTCGATCCGCATGCGCTGATTGCTGAAATCGGCCGTCTGGAAGTGCAGGGCGTCAAGGTCACGCCGGAAAACCTGCGCATCGCCGACAATGCCACGCTCATTCTTTCCCTGCACCGCGAACTGGATGGCATGCGCGAAGACGCCGCCTCCAACAGCGGCACCAAGATTGGCACCACCCGTCGCGGCATCGGCCCGGCTTACGAAGACAAGGTTGGCCGCCGCGCCATCCGCGTTATGGATCTCGCCGACATGGAGGCGCTCTCCGCCAAGGTCGATCGCATCCTGACGCATCACAATGCACTTCGCCGTGGTTTCGGCGCGACCGAAGTGTCGCATGAAACCATCATGGAAGAGCTGGGCTCGATTGCCGAGCGCATCCTGCCGTTCAGCGAAACCGTCTGGCTGCTGCTCGACAAGAAGCGCCGCGCCGGTGCGCGCATCCTGTTTGAGGGCGCTCAAGGCTCGCTGCTTGATATCGACCACGGCACTTACCCTTACGTGACCTCGTCCAACACGGTTGCCGGTCAGGCCGCTGCCGGTTCGGGCATGGGTCCGGGATCGCTCGGTTATATTCTCGGCATCACCAAGGCTTACACCACCCGCGTGGGCGAAGGCCCGTTCCCGACCGAGCTGCATGACGAAATCGGCCAGTTCCTCGGTGAAAAGGGTCATGAATTCGGCACCGTCACCGGTCGCAAACGCCGCTGCGGCTGGTTCGACGCCGCGCTGGTGCGCCAGTCGGTCGCCACCAACGGTATTACCGGCATCGCGCTGACCAAGCTTGACGTTCTCGACGGTCTCGACGAGCTGAAAATCTGCGTCGGCTACAAGCTTGACGGGGAGGAAATCGATCATCTTCCGGCAAGCCAGGGTGCGCAGGCTCGTGTTGAGCCTATCTATGTCACGCTGGAAGGCTGGAAAGAATCTACCGTCGGTGCCCGAAAATGGGCGGATTTGCCTGCTCAGGCAATCAAATATGTCCGTCAGGTCGAAGAGCTGATCGGGGCGCCTGTCGCGCTTCTGTCGACAAGTCCGGAGCGTGACGACACCATACTTGTGACTGATCCGTTTGAGGACTAATGTCCTCGGCGATCTAGATTCATAAACCATATCGGGCCGGTACGTCGCCGGTCACGACGAGAAAGTGCTTATGGCGGATTTTGTAGCAGTCATTCGCAAGGCCGTGGATGGCTTGGCGAACAATACTCCCGAAAATCGGGCGAAGGTTTACGACAAGGCGCGCAGTGCGGTTGTGCGCCAACTCGAGAATATGAAGCCACGTCCGCCGGAAGAATTGTTGCGCCGGCAGATCGCCAAGCTGGACGCCGCCATTGCCGAGGTGGACAGCGAATATGCCGAGGCGCTACCGGCGCTCACCGAGGATGACGCTTTCTCCCCGGTGACCGAAGAGACGGCGGCATCCTATGAGCATCAGGATGCCGTCGATGAAGCTGCCCATCCCGCCGAAGCCGAGCACGACGCCGAACCGGAACAGCCTGCCCACCGCGAAGAGGTGCAGCACGAACCGGTTTATGAAGAACCTGCATCCGCTGAGCCGGAACCGGTTTACGAAGAGCCCGCCCATCACGACGAACCCCGCCATGATGCCCACGCTTCCGAAGAGGAGCGGCACCAAGGGGAGCGCGAGCCGGAAGAGCTTTATGATGCGCCGGAACCGGCGCCTGTCGCACCGGTCCGGGTGACCCCTTCCCACGAAGAGGTCGGCACCTATTTCACCCGCACGCATGAAGAGCCGGCTCACCAGCCGCAGGATGACTATGCGGAACCTGAAACGGCGCCTGCCCCTGCCGATGATTCCGTTCCCTCCCATTGGGCGCAGCCGGTGGATGAGGACGACTGGCGCAAGCTCGAGGAAGCGCAGAACCATGATGCGCGCCCGGCTGGCGAAGCCCATGAGGAAACTGGCAATGAGAACGGCGAACGTCCGCTCGTTGCCGGTTATGCCGCGCAGCATTATCAGGAGCCGGAGGTAAATTTCGAGCCGGCCCCTTACGAAGAGCATGAGCGTCGCGAGGCGGATAACCGTTTCGGTCCTGCCGCCGTGGAGCATGCGCCGGCCTTTGGCGGCCGGCACGATTTTGACGAACACCGCCAGGTGGAAGAGCAGGCGCCGAAAAAGGCAGCCGTGGTCGAGGATTTCTCGTCCTACTTCCAGGATGCGGATATTGCCATTCCGCCCAAGGACGCGCCGGCGCTGCCGCGTGCGGATGATGATCTCTTCGGGGAGAAGGCAGCGGCAAAAGACAATAAGGAACGCACGCCCTGGGACGATCTGGACGAGCTGATCGGTTATGACGGCGCTTCCTCGTCCAACCGGCAGGCTTCGGATGAAACGCCGGGTATTGGTGCCGCGGCGGCGACGCCCGCCTATATGGTCAAGAAGAAGCCGCGCCGTAACTATGCCTCGGTCGTGCTCGCCCTTGTCGGCGTGGCGCTGCTTGCCGGCGGCGGTTATGCCGTGTGGATGAACCGCGATGCGCTGAACGATATGGTCGGTGGGCTGGTCAGTTCCGCACAGAATGGCGGCAATGGCCAGACGCCCCCGGCAGATACGGCGCAGACGCAGCCTTCGACACCGCCGGCAACCCAGCAGCCGCCGGCCACGAACGACCAGCAGCAGTCGACCGCGCCCAATAATCATCAGGCCCAGTCGCATGGCGATGACGGTTCCGTCACCGGCACCAAATTTACCCAGCGGCTGATGGCCGATGGCACCGAACGTGACGAAGGACCGGCAGCCGGTGCGAACGGTCAACCCGTTACGGCTGAAGGCCAGTCTGTCTATGAACAGAATGTCGCGCCGCCGCCTGCGGGCACGGCTCCGGCCAATAATGCCGGTGCGCCTGCGGGAACACCGGCCGGCACGCCTGCGGCACAGCAGCCTGCCGCTGCCGCCACCGGCGACCGCATGTTCCTCTATGAGGAAGTGCTGGGTCAGACGGTTCCGACTGCCATTCAGGGCAGCGTGTCCTGGTCGTTGCAGCAGGAAAATGACGCGGAAGGCAAGCCTTCGCCCACCGTTCAGGGCCAGATCACCGTTCCCGGCCGTGGCCTCAGCGCCCTCATCACCTTCAAGCGCAACACCGATCCCTCGTTGCCGGCGAGCCATCTGATCGAGATCGTCTTCTCGGTTTCGCCCGGCTTCGAAGGTGGCGCGATAGACAGCGTCCAGCGTATCGCGATGAAGAGCACCGAGCAGGATCGCGGCAACGCGCTGATCGCGGTTCCCGCCAAGATCACCGACGATTTCCACATGATCGCGCTCAACGACTTCCCGGATGCGATGAAGACCAATCTGGAGCTGCTGAAGAGCCGCAACTGGATCGACATTCCGGTCTCCTATCGCAACGGCCGACGCGCGCTGCTGACCCTGCAAAAGGGCAATGACGGCATCGCCGCCTTCGACAAGGCGCTCAGCGAATGGGCGGCGGCAGCACCGGCCGCTGGCGGTCAGTGATGGTTTAAGGGCGGCTCAGGCCGCCCTTTTGTTATAAGGCAACGGGCGACGTGCTTATGGAATGGCTTCGGCGGTGTCTTTGCTTTGTCGGGTGATGGGTTTTGGGGATGTTGGTGAGTGTGGCTCACCCCCCTCTGCCCTGCCGGGCATCTCCCCCACAGGTGGGGAGATCGAATCGCGGCAAGGTTTCGCTTTTCTTGACAGTCGAGATAGCGCAACCCGGGCGCCTCTTGCCAATCTCCCTCCTTGTGGGGGAGATGCCCGGCAGGGCAGAGGGGGGTTAAGCGGCATACTCCGAAGCACGGATATTTTTCCTACCGCTTTTCCTCCAGCACAATCGCGGGTCTCACAGGCAGACCATTTCCCATCACCCGCCTTTTACAAACAAAAATCCCCGGCCGAAGGCCGAGGATGATTCATGGTCAGCGCATTGGCGTTAAGAGCGCGCTGCCTTTACGCGTCCACCACGCGCAATGCGCGGGCGGCTTCGAGCGCTTCCTTCTGCACCGCTTCCTGAACCTTCTCGAAGGCGCGAACCTCGATCTGGCGCACGCGTTCGCGGCTGATGTCGAACTCGGATGAGAGTTCTTCCAGCGTCACCGGATCTTCGGCGAGGCGGCGGGCCTCGAAGATGCGGCGTTCGCGCTCATTCAGCACGCCCATGGCCTTGGCCAGCATGCGGCGGCGGGTTTCCAGCTCGTCCTGCTCGATCAGCACGGCTTCCTGGCTCTCATGGTCATCCACCAGCCAGTCCTGCCATTGGCCGGACTCGCCTTCGGATGCCTTGATCGGCGCATTCAGCGAGGCGTCGCCATGCAAGCGGCGGTTCATCGAGATGACTTCTTCTTCCGACACCTGCAGCTTGGTGGCGATTTCCTTGACGTGTTCCGGCTTCAAATCGCCGTCGTCAATCGCCTGGATACGGCCTTTCAGCCTGCGCAGGTTGAAGAACAGGCGTTTCTGGTTGGCCGTTGTGCCCATCTTCACTAGCGACCACGAGCGCAGGATATATTCCTGGATCGAAGCCTTGATCCACCACATGGCATAGGTGGCCAGACGGAAACCGCGTTCCGGATCGAACTTCTTCACCGCCTGCATCAGGCCGACATTGCCTTCGGAAACGACTTCGCCGATCGGCAGGCCGTAACCGCGGTAACCCATGGCAATCTTGGCGACGAGACGCAGGTGGCTTGTGACGAGCTTGTGCGCGGCGTCGCGGTCGCCATGCTCGGCGTAACGCTTGCCAAGCATGTACTCTTCCTGCGGCTCCAGCATCGGGAACTTGCGAATTTCGTCGAGATATCTATTGAGACCGGCTTCGCCGGCTGTGATCGTAGGCAAACTATTGCGGGCCATAAAGCACCCCCTTATCTATGGTCTGGAACGGTACCCTCTTTGGCGTGGAAAATCACCCGCCCGAGGCGCACCGTAAGCTGCGGGTCGTTACCGACCCCGCACGAACCCATGTGACAGATATGTACGCGCCCGCCGCGTTTCAAGCGAACGCTGCGTTCACACATGCGTTATGTTCCGGCGACACTGTCTCTGACCTGTTTAACTTTCGAACGGTAGATTCGTTCCGAAAATCCACCGAGACCGGAGCGCACCATCAGCTCATACATCACCCGCCGGCGCATGGGATTGTGCAGACGAACCACCTTGGAGCCGAGGAACTGCGTCTCGACATGGCCGAGCGCCTGCAGGTCGGGATCGGCGGTGATCGCGGCTGCATAGGTGGCGTAAAATTCACGGCGGCAGACATAGGTCTTGTATTTCGTCATGCCGAAACAGACGAGGCTGTGGCCGTGGGTGCGCAGAAAATCGGCCACACCCACCGTCACCTCCGGCCAGGCGGGATTGAAGGTATCGTCGAAGACGATGACGCCGTGCGGCGCGATCACCTCCATCGCCAGCTTCGCATCCGCCAGCACATGATGCAGATGGTGGCCGCCATCGATGCTGAAGAAGCGCGCCGGGCCGATACGTGAGGTGATCTCGGCGGGAGCCAGCCGTGTGCTGTCGCCCTTGATGATGAGGTCCACATCCATCGGAAACCCCAGCCGGCGGCCGTTTTCCATCAGGCGCTCATATTGGTCGAGGCTGCCATCCTCGGGCGGATCAAGATCGAAAAGATCGACACCCAGCACCTTTTCCTGCGGCTGTGCGAATTTGCGCAGCAGGAAATAGGAACGGCCATAATAAACGCCGATTTCCGCCATGCCGCCGCCGAGGCCATCTCTTGTCTGCGCCTGCAGCAGCGCCTTGAACACAAGCGCATCGGGCGGGTCGATATAACCTTCGACGCTGCGCAGCTCCTGAAATATAAACCGGCGGTCTTCGATATTCATATGCGATAAATCCCGTCATCATGCGGGGTCCGTTCAGGCTGAGGCATTGAACGGACGGCGTTTCCTGCTGCGTCAATTATTCGGCAAGCTCGGCCTGCGGCCACGGTCGTTACGCGGACGATTGCAAGCTTTCCGGGGCCGAGGAGGTGCGACGATTGAAGCGAAATTGGGGCGGTCTACAAAAAGGACCGACTGCGGAATATCGCTTTCCGCTAATCTTTTTTTATTATCCGTGGCTTCCGGCGAAATGTATGGCGCAGTTTTTTCGCTACGCCAGCCAAGTTTTCAGCTACGCAGGGCAGTCAGCAGCTCCTCCATGTCTTCAGGCATATCTGTCTCGAACTCCATCACCTCGCCGGTGCGGGGGTGTTCGAAGGCCAGAAGATAGGCATGCAGCGCTTGCCTCGGAAAGCGGTTGACGGTGCTTCTTGCCGGTTCGTCCAGCAGGTTCGCCTTGGTACGGAAGGCTGCGCCATATTCGGGATCGCCGATCAGCGGATGGCCGATATGGGCCATGTGCACACGGATCTGGTGCGTGCGTCCCGTCTCCAGACGGCATTCCACCATGGAAGCGAGGCAGGAGGCGTCCGGCTTTTCGTGGAAACGTTCCATCACCTCATAATGGGTGATCGCCTCGCGGGCATCGAACGAATCCTCATTCTTGACAGCGCGCTTGGTGCGGTCAGTGCCGCGCCCGAGCGCTGCGTCAACGGTGCCGCGAAGCGTGCGCGGGCGGCCCCAGACGACGGCCTTGTAGGCGCGTTCCAGCGGGCCGGTGCGGCCATGGTCGGCAAATTGCGCGGCGAGGTGACGGTGGGCATTGTCGTTCTTCGCCACCACCATGACGCCCGAGGTTTCCTTGTCCAGCCGGTGCACGATGCCCGGCCGCTTGACGCCGCCAATGCCGGACAGGCTGTCGCCGCAATGGTAGATGAGCGCGTTGACCAGCGTTCCCGTCCAGTTGCCGGCGCCCGGATGCACGACGAGACCGGCTGGCTTGACGAGCACGATCAGGTCTTCATCCTCATATTCCACGTCGAGCGGAATATCCTCGCCCTGCGGCACGGGGTCTTCCGGCTCCGGCATGACGATCTCGATGCGATCGCCCGGATGCACCTTCTTTTTTGGTTCGGTCACGGGCTGGCCGTTAAGGAGAACCGCACCCTGCTCGATCAGCGCCTTCAGGCGGCTGCGCGACAGATCGCTGCCGACTTCGCCCACCAACCACACATCGATGCGGCCTTCGGCGTCTTCCCCGGCAATCAGGACTTTCCTTGCGTCTCCGCCTTGTTTAAAGGGGTCGTTCATTCTTATTTTTCCGATCCATCAGCATTTCAGGGAACCCGATGACGCAGATCGAGCCAGACGAACAGGAAGACAAGCCGCTTGATCCGGCCATGGAAAAAGTTCGCCGCAAGATGATCCGTTTGCAGATCGTGTCGGGCTCCGTGATGTTTATCAGCCTTATGGCCGTCTTCGGCGCGGTTGTCTACAAGGCGATGGGGCCGGCGAAAACGGTTCAGGCGCAGAGCGAAGCGCCGAACCTTTCGGTTCCGACCGGCAACGGACCCGTTGCCGTCACCGCCAGCCTGCCGCAGGGCTTTACGATCGACAATGTCAGCTATTCCGGCGGCGATATGCTGTTTTACGGCCGGCTTGCCAATGGCACCCGCAAGGCGCTGGTCTTCAACGTCGCAGCCGGCCGGTTCCTTGCCGATGTGACTGTTGATGGCCAGTGAGGCCAATAACCTGCTGGACGGGCGGGCGCTGATCCCGATCGACGACCCGGCCGATCCGCGCATCGCCGCCTTTCGCGATATTCGTGAGCGTGATCTCACCGGTCGGCAGGGGCGCTTCATTGCCGAAGGCACGGTGGTGCTGCGCATGCTGGCCGCCGCCCATAAAGCCGGTGGGGCCTTTGCGGCGGAAAGCATTCTCATTCTGCGCAACCGGCTTTCCGGCGTGGCGGATATTCTTGCCGATTTTCCTGATGACGTTCCCGTTTATGTGGCCGAAGCGCCGGTGCTGGATGGTATCGTCGGTTTCCACCTGCATCGCGGCATTCTGGCGCTCGGGCGACGGGTGCGCGATGACGGGCTGGAGCAGATGACCGCGGCACTTCCCGCGTCTTCGCTGGTGCTGGTGGGCTGCGGCATTTCCAACCACGATAATCTCGGTGCGATGTTCCGCAATGCGGCGGCGTTTTATGCCGATGCGGTGCTGCTGGACGAGACGTGCTGCGATCCGCTCTATCGCAAGGCGCTCAGGGTTTCCGTCGGCTCGGTGCTGTCGGTGCCCTATCATCGCGGCGGTGGAGCGGTGGAGATGCTGGAGCGGCTTTCCGAGGAGGGATTTGCGATCTGGGGCCTGTCGCCAGATGGCAAGACGGAAATCCGCGACATTCCCCGCTCCGAGCGGATGGCGCTGGTGATTGGCACGGAAGGCGAGGGGTTGCCGCAATCGGTGCTGTCGCGTTTTCAGACGGCGCGGATTGCGCAGTCGCCGCAGCTTGATAGTTTGAATGCGGGGACGGCTTCGGGGCTGGCGCTTTATCAGATGGCGGGGGTGATGGGGCGGGTGTGAGTTGACGCCTGTGCGCGAGGGCCTCCTTGGCGTATGCCGCTTACCCCCCTCTGCCCTGCCGGGCATCTCCCCCTCAAGGGGAGAGATCGACTCGTCGTTAGGTCTCGCCTATCTCGACATCTGAGAATGAAGTGGTGGTAGCGCCTCTTGCCGATCTCCCCCCTTGAGGGGGAGATGCCCGGCAGGGCAGAGGGGGGTAAAGCCGCACCCACTGAGGCGGACTATCCCCCACCCACCGAATTAGCGTTTCCGCTTCTCCATCACCACCTTAGCCCGCGTCGCAAGGCTCTCCCGCTCTGACGAAACCGACGCCTTGGCCAGCAACCCCGGAATAGGCGACGTCTCACCCTCCCGTGCTGCTGTCAGCGCGATCATCTCGGCGGCGATCCTTGCGATTTCGCGGCGGATGGGTTCGTCATTGCTTGTGCCGCGCACATTCAGCAGGCGTTCGGTAAGCGCCGTACCCTGATTGCGGATATCTTCGATTTCCTGTTCCAGACCTTCCTTCGCCGGTGCCGCTCGCTCAACCACGGGGGAGACTACGGTGTCTTCGGCGGCCATCGCCTCTGTGACCTCGTCTTCGACAACCGGTGCTGTATCAAGCGCGGCGGCTGGGGCGGGCGCTGCCGGTTGCGGCGGATTAACCGCTTTTTCCACCGGCACGGCAGGGTTCGGCAGGCGAATGATCATGTCGTTGCTGCGGCCGCCGGTTGCGGCAAGCTGCTCCTTCAGGCGGGCGACGTCCTGGTTGCGCAGGGTCAGCATCGTGTCGAGATCGGCATTTTTCGCCATCAGCGTGGCGAGCTGTTCCTCCAGCCGTGTGACCTTGCGGCTTTCGCGCGCAACCGCCGTCATGGCTTCCTTGTTGCGGGCGGCGACATCCTGCAATTCGCGGGTCGCGGTCTCGCCTTCCTTGCGGAAACGGGAGGCAGTCTGTTTCGCCTGCTCGGCCTCCAGATCGCGGGTGGCGGCGGTAATTTTCGAATCATCCAGCTCACGCGTCAGATTGGTGAGGCGGGCGGTGAGGTCGGACATCTGGGCGGCGCGCTCGTTGGCGGCCTGTTCCTGCTGTAGGAGATTGGCCGCAATCGTGTCGGCGCGTTCTTCGCTGGCATCGAGGGCGGCGCGCAATTCGCCGATCTCCAGCGTCAGTTCCTCGATCTTCAGGGAGAAGCTGCGGTTCTGTTCGCCGAGGCGATAGGCGTCGCTGGACGCTGCCTCGTTGGCGAGGCGCAGCGAGGTGTTTTTTTCCCGCTCGGTATCCAGTTCCTGGCGGACCTTGGCGTTTTCGGCGGCGTAAAGCGCGCGCGCCATGTCCTTCTGGGCACGCACTTCCTGTGGGCTGATGGGCATCGTCGCGCGGATGCGGTTTTCCGTATAGGCGACGATGCGGCGGTGGATCGCGGGTGCGATCAACAGGGCCAGCAGGGTTGCGGTGAGAAAACCCAATCCGAAGAGAATGGCATATTCGATCACGCGGGACAGTCTCCGAAACTCAGATACGCGCGCATTCGGAAAGAGGGGCGCGAAAGCACGTTACGCTATTATTGCAACCGTGGGGAGGGGTTTCACCCGGCAATTACAAAGAGCGGTGAGGGCGCCGCGTGTTTCTTCTCCCCGTCGGGGAAAAGTCCGCGACAACGGGATGAAGGGGGGGGCGAGGGTAGAGATATTCGGCAACCTTGCCCCCCTCATCCGACCCTTCGGGCTACCTTCGCCCCCATGGAGAGAAGAACAAGCCGCGACCGTCTTGTCTTATCAGAAGGGGTTCCAGGTTGGCTGCTGGGTAAGTTTCAGATAACCGACATTGATGCCGAGGCGGGCGCCGATGCCGGTGCGGATGGGGGCGAGCGTCACATCGCTGCTTTTCAGATAGGTCATGCCGACGCCGGCGACGATGAAGGCGGAGCCGCTGACGCCGCCGTAACGACGATAAAGCGCGTCGACCGAGGGCAGGTTGTAGACCAGCATCATGGCGCGGGTGCCCTGGCCGCCATAATCGAGGCCGAGCGACGGGCCCTGCCAGAAGACGGGGTGCTGGCCGGCATTCTTGGTGTAAAGCGTGCCTTCACCATAGGTGAGGCCGGCAACGAAGGCGCCGGAGCCCTCCTGGCCGAGAATGTAACCGTTCGGAAGACCGTATTGCTGGAAGGCGCGCTCCACCACCTTGGCGAGGCCGCCGGTGGTTTCACCGAAGAATCCGTGGCCTGCATCCACGACTTCCTGGATAGAATATTGATCGCTGGTCTGGGCAAAGGCCGGGGTGACCCACATCAACAGGCTCGCAAGGAGCGCGACAATCTTTCCCAGTCCGAGGCGTGCAATGGTGCGGGTTTTCGTAAGGCGCATCGTCATGTCCGTCCGTCTGTTTCGTTAACGCAGCAGCCCGAAAAACCGAATCGATTTTCGCGGGGCCGATGCGTAGAGTCAAAGTTCTACAGCATGTTTCGTGCATCCTGACAGATACACGGGGCTCCAGTGTGGCCTGTTAAGGCATTTGGCATTTTGAAACCATCCTATTAACAATCGGTTTACCAAATATGGTGTCATTATGGCTTAACAATTTCCACACCGTCCGCGCCTCCCTTGCGCAGGAGAGAATTTTATGACGAGCAAACTCAATATCACGCTGTCCGGTCCCGATCTGGCGGCTCTTCTGTGCAGCCGTGTGTGCCATGATGTGATTTCTCCTGTCGGCGCCATCAATAACGGCCTCGAACTTCTGGACGAGGGCGGCACGGATGACGACGCGCTTGATCTCATCCGCACGTCAGCGCTTAACGCATCCGTGCGGCTTAAGTTCGCCCGCCTTGCCTTCGGCGCTTCCGGCTCGGCCGGTGCTTCGATCGACACCGGCGAGGCCGAAAAGGCCGCCCAGGATTTCGCCGCCGCCGAAAAGAAAGCGGAAGTGAGCTGGAGCGGTCCGCGCGCCATCGTTCCGAAAAACCGTGTCAAACTTCTGCTCAACCTTTTCCTCGTCGCTTATGGCGCCATCCCGCGCGGCGGCAATGTGGATGTGCTCCTCGAAAACCCTGAGGGCGACGCCAGGTTCGAAATCGCCGTCAAGGGCCGGATGATGCGCGTTCCGGCCAAATTCGTGGAAATTTACGAAGGCCGGCTGGAAGAGGCGGTCGACGCCCACTCCGTCCAGCCCTATTACACGCTGCTTCTGGCTGAAGAGGCCAATATGACCGTGGAATACAAGGTGCATGACGACCGCATCGTCTTTACCGCAAAGACGGTTGCCGAGTGACGATGAAGCTGCCGATGTGAATTTGTGAGAGGCCGGATCGCGTCCACCGACGCGCCGGTCTTCTTTGTTTTGGGAGCATGTTCATGACGCGTCTGGCAACCGCCCGCCTTGTCCTGCGGCCGCATGCCATTTCGGACGAAGCGCTTTATTGCGCCTTCTGGGCGGCGGCTGTCCGGCCGATCGAAGGGGTCACGTCGATTGCGCCGCTGGACCCGGAACTAGCCTTCGCGCGCCTGTTGCGTTTCATCGGCCATTGGTCCGTCTTCGGTTTCGGTCCCTTCGTGGTGGAAGAGCTCGCCACGGGGCGCATCGTCGGCGAGGTGGGCTTTGCCCATATGCGCCGCGGCAACGGTGCGGATTTCGACGGGGTGCCCGAGGCAATGTGGAAGATCGACGGACAACTGACGGGCAGGGGTGTCGCAACCGAAGCGGTTGAGGCCGCGACGCGCTGGTTCGACGAGAGCGGAACGTCGCAGCGCGCCGTCTGCATGATCGATGCGCTGAACACGCCGTCGCTGGCGATCGCGACCCGATTCGGCTTTCATCCGTTTCGCGAGATGATGTTCCGCAACAATCCCGTCCGGCTTTTCGAGCGGGTGAGTGGGAAATAGGGCGGCAGGGTGAGACCTTGAACAGGTTTCAGAACGTGCTGAAACCTGTTCAAGGTCTCGGCAGATGGCGGTTTGAGGCAAGGGTTGGCCATGTCAACTCCTGGAGCCTCTCATGCGTCTCTTTCTTCTGACGGCAATCGTCGTCCTTTCCACCCTTCGTGCCGCGATGGCGGACGGCGCCATCGGTTTCAAACAGACGGAATTGCCTGTTGATGCCGGCGGGCATGCGCTCACCATATCCCTGTGGTATCCGGCCGCGTCCTCGGGCAAGACCGAGACCGTGGGAGAAAACGCGGCCATTTATGGCCTTGAAGTGCAGCCCGGTGCGCCATTCCTCGCGGGGTCTCGCCCTGTTGTCCTGATATCGCACGGTTTCGGCGGAAGCTGGCGTAATCTCAACTGGATTGCCGGCGTGCTTGTGCAGCAGGGCTATGTGGTGGCTGCACCCGACCATAACGGCGAATCATTTACCGAGGCCAATGCGACCGAGATCGTTCCGTTATGGGAGCGACCGCGCGACATCAGCCGAACGCTGACGGCATTGCTTGATCGTGATGATCTTGCGGGCAGGATCGATAGCCAGCGAATCGCCGTGATCGGCCATTCTCTCGGCGGCTGGACCGCGATGGAGCTGGCAGGCGCCCGATACAGTGCCGATCTTGCCCTGAAGGATTGCAACACGGAGAAGCTGCCGCCGCAATGCAAGGCGCCGCGATTGCTGGGCAAGGTCGGCATTGTCGGTGGCGGTAAGGCCGATCCGCGTCTTTCGATGGATTGGCGCGATGCCCGCATCCGCGCCGTGATTGCGCTGGATCTCGGCCCGGCTGCCGGTTTTCTGCCGGAGACGCTGGAGCAGGTGAAGGTGCCGGTTCTGGTTCTGGCCGCAGGCGTGGAGACCCCGGAGATCGCCGCCATCAAGGCAGATTCGAAATATATTGCCGGGTATCTGCCCAAGGCGACAGGCGTTTACCGGGAAATACCGGATGCCAGCCATTTCAGCTTCATGCAGATCTGCAAGCCGAACGGCGAAAAAATCGTGGAGGAGCTTTCGCCGGGCGAGGGGTTCGTCTGCCGCGATGGCGGCGGCAGGGACCGTGCTGCCCTTCATGCAGAGATCGCCGATGCAATCCTCGGCTTCCTGAAAGCGGAAATGCGTTAAGATTTTTGAAGCGCTTCGGGGCTGTGGCGGCCCCGAAACCTTACGACTTTCAGGCGGTCTTGACCTGATGATAACGATAAACGAGGTCCTCGGGGTCGGAGCGTGGCGCCAAGGGATCGAGAGTGCCGCCGATTCGTTCGGCGACGGCCGCCGATTTTCGATTCTGCGGCGAGACGTAGCTGACCAGTGTCGGCAGGTTCAGGGTCTCGAAAGCCCAGTCGCGCAGTGCAACTGCGGCTTCTGCTGCATAACCCCGGCCTTCGTGACCCTCGTAAAGCAGCCAGCCGAGTTCCTTTTCGGGAAAGAGCGGGCCGTGATTGATGCCGATCTGGCCGATACATTCACCCGTCTCGCCAAGGTCGATCATCAAGGCGCCATGGCCGAAGAAGTGCCAGTTGGCCAAATCGTGGCAGAATACACCCCATGTCGACGGCAGGTCATAGGGGCCGCCGACGCCGGTAGAGCGCGGTGACGCCATGAAATCCCGATAGGCGGGGAAGTCCGCCATGGCGAGTGGGCGCAATGTCAGGCGTTCGGTCCGGAGGGTTGGGATTGCGTGGTTCATAGACCGGCGTCCTTTGGCGATGCGTGGCTAGGTCTTTCTCTTGCTCATTCCTGTGACACGTATAGGAAAGAGCAACAAAAAACCCGCTGTCGCCAGCGGGTCTTTTAAAAACTGTCCTGTACCCTATTGGATCAGGCGGTTTCGAGGAATTCCGCAGCGCCATCCGGCTCGCGCAGAACATAGCCGCGGCCCCAGACGGTTTCGATGTAGTTTGCGCCGCCGGCGGCATTTGCCAGCTTCTTGCGCAGCTTGCAGATGAAGACGTCGATGATCTTCAGTTCCGGCTCGTCCATGCCGCCATAAAGGTGGTTCAGGAACATTTCCTTGGTCAGCGTCGTGCCCTTGCGCAGCGAAAGCAGCTCGAGCATCTGATATTCCTTGCCGGTCAGGTGAACGCGCTGGCCGCCCACTTCAACCGTCTTGGCATCGAGATTGACGATCAGCTCACCGGTGGAGATGACCGACTGCGCATGGCCCTTGGAACGGCGGACGATGGCGTGAATACGGGCAACAAGCTCATCCTTGTGGAACGGCTTCGTCATGTAATCGTCTGCGCCGAAGCCGAGGCCGCGCACCTTGTCCTCGATGCCGGCCATGCCGGACAGGATGAGGATCGGCGTCTTGACCTTGGAGAGGCGAAGCGTTCTCAGCACCTCGTAACCCGACATGTCGGGCAGGTTGAGGTCGAGAAGAATAATGTCATAGTCGTAGAGCTTGCCCAGGTCCACGCCTTCCTCACCGAGGTCGGTCGTGTAGACGTTAAAGCTTTCCGACTTGAGCATCAGTTCAATGCTCTGCGCTGTTGCGCTGTCGTCTTCAATCAGTAGAACCCGCATAATTATCCCCTTTGCCGCCCGCGAACCGGTAAATCATTGCCTCGCGCGATGCGGATCCAGACGTTGCCTGATTTGCAGGCTGCCACCAAATGGTTAACAAATTCTAATTGCCTTTGGCAAGGTGTATCGAATTTATTAAGCAAACAAGGCATTTCGCTGTTTTTGCACGTGAATCCACCATCGCCAAAATTGAAGCTTAACGTGAGGATTTCCCGCTAAGTGATTCAATCGACTCTTACATCGTCTGGCCCATTTTTTTGGACCTGGCATTTACCGACCCTTAAATGATCGTGTTTATCATTAACGATGCCCGTAAACGAAAGGTTAACGACGGCGGTTTTTTATTAACGTCGGGTAACTTTTAGGAATCATTCCGGCACAACGGGTTAACCCGGCCGGTTGAACGGGCGGGTTAAACGGGCCGATCAGGGGGCATAGTGCCTTTTTGATCCGGGTCTCGCTATCCATGGAGTATTGCGTATGAAGTCGCGTGACAGCCTGGTTCGCCTGAAGGAATTTCAGGTCAACGAAAAACGCCGGCAGCTTAACCAGTTGCAGCAGATGATGTCCGAATTCGAGCGGATGGCAAAGGAACTGGTGCATCAGATCTCGCTGGAGGAAAGCAAGTCGGGCATTACCGATCCGACGCATTTCGCCTATCCGACCTTCGCCAAGGCCGCGCGCCAGCGGGCGGATAATCTTCAGGTCTCCATTCGGGAACTGAAGGCCCAGCAGGAAGCGGCGGAAGCTTCGCTGGAAGAAGTGCAGGCCGAATATGAAAAGGCCGCAGCGCTGGAAAACCGCGATGGAGCGATCCGCGCCCGCGCCTGAAGATTGGCGCGACACCAGATGAACGATCGTCGTCATTGACGGCTGCCGGTGGATCAGGAGGCGGCTTTCAATGACAGGACGCCCATGCATTTTTTCTAAAAAGGCCGCCCCGCAAGGGCGGCCTTTTTGCCTTGCTGCGTGGCTGGTGTCTCCCGCCGGGAGGCGACCCCCGATTTCGATTGTCCGGGGTTGGGGAAGGGCGTATTTTGAGGGGGTTCCGACCATGAGCCGGAGGCTTTTACGCGCACGCGCCCCGTGCGGGTGCGGGCGGCAATGCAGGGAGGAAAAAATGGCCCGCCAATTTATCGATTGCCGTGAATTCCCCAGTGACAGCAAATGCACGATCGCCATCTCCGCCGATTCTCAGGAAGAGCTTCTGGAGGCAGCCGTGCAGCACGCCGTTGCGGTGCACGGCGCGAAGGATACGCTCGAATTCCGTGAGGAAGTGCGCCGGAGCATGCATGCGGGAACGCCGCCCTTGAAGGTGGCGTGACGAGGTAGGTCAAGAATACGCAGTATTGGTAACTGTAGAAGGATCGAGCGGCTGCCACTTGTTTCTTCTCCCCGCCGGGGAGAAGAAAGAGGCTGCGACGCTTGTATTACTCCGGCGGCTTACCCCTGGATAACATCCGCCCAGTCGGCATGGCGCAGCGTCTGGGCCTTGAAGAAGGGGCAGAGCGGAATGATCTTCCAGCCGCCCTTGCGCGCTTCATCGATGGCATGGGCGGCGAGCGCCTGGCCGACACCCTTGCCACGCAGTGCATCGGGCACGCCGGTATGGTCGATGATGATGAGGGAAGGGGAGGTGCGCGAATAGGTCATCTCGGCCTTGTGGCCGTCGATGGTTGCCGAATATTCGCCGCGCGATCCGGTTTCGGTTGTCTTGATATCCATGATCTCTGCCTTCCACATTGCTATTCGTTTTTTCCAATGTAACGGCTTGGGCCTGAATTGAAACAGCGGGATAGCGAACGCAGTGGACACAAACCGGTGACAGTCACCGGCTGTGTCGGGCAAATTTCAGGGGAAATCCGAAATCAAACCAAACGCCCCGTCGATACAACGGGGCGTTTTGGACGTTCGGTTTGGGCGCGTTGCCGCGCCAGCGCACTGGTTTAGTGGCGATATTGCTGGATGCGCGTGGTGCGCAGGCCGGCGAGACCATGATCGGAGATCGAGGACTGCCAGGACAGGAATTCTTCGACGGTGAGCGTATAACGCTCGCAGGCTTCCTCGAGGCTCAGCAGTCCTCCGCGTACCGCGGCAACCACCTCTGCCTTTCTGCGAATGACCCAGCGACGGGTATTGGCAGGCGGAAGATCCGCAATCGTCAGAGGGCTGCCATCGGGGCCGATGACATATTTAACTCGTGGGCGTATCATTTCGGTCATTGGACACTCTATACAAACTCAAGACCATATGACGGGAACTTTAGCCCCGTACCTTTAAAAATTGCCTAAGCAGGTCGTGACAATTTATTAAGAATTTGAACGGTTTCGCTTGATTTGTTCGAGTCGCCTTATTTTGCCGGGAAAAAATTTTTCCAAAAATCGCAATTTTTCTCGCTCGTCGGTTGTTTTCCTCACAATGCCGCAAGCGACAGGCACGTTTTCCCACTTCCCTGGGTCAATTCCACCATTCCCTGATGTTGCAGCTGCAGGCGGTCACCGGCATCGAGGGAAAGAAGCGCGGTTGCCGACTGCGTGGTGCCGGCAATCGAGGCATTGCCGGCGACGCTGAAATTCGCCGCAGCGCCATTGACGGTGAGCGTCACCCGGTGGCCGGAGGAGGCGACGACAGCCAGTGACAGCATGACGAGATAAATGCCCTTGGCGGGAATGACGAGGTCCCGCCCGCCGCCGCTCACCGCATCACCAAGCGCAAAACCGCCCTCGGCGATGGCGAGCACGGAAAAACCGGCGGCAGAGCCATTGGCGGGTTTCGTGGTGCCCGCCGGCTGGCCGGCGACGGCAAGCGGGCGGTTGGGTATCGAGACCCGGCCCTCGCCGCTGCATAAGAGCGCCGTGTGCCAGGACGTGCCGTCCCGGCTGGTCTTGATGGAAAAGCCGTCGCTGCCGGCAAGGCCCATTTCCGCCCGGCCGCTCCAGCCCGACTGGAACAGCAGCGAGGCGGTATCGGCTTTGCCCGCCTTGTTGACCGTCAGGCGGTGGCTGCCGTCATCCTGTGTATGGGTGAAGAGGCTTGCGGGGGAGGCGAGCGCCATGCGGTTGTTCGCATCGGCATCCGTGCCGATACCCAGCCTTTCCAGCCGGCCGCTGGCGGGCAGCGGCAAGTCGCGCCAGTTCCCGTCCTGCAGCACCCGGTATCTGGCGTCGGTCACAAACCATGCCGTCCAGCCGGGCTGTGGCATGATCGAAAGCCATGCGCCATCCTGCCGGAAAGCGAGCCTGCCGCCCTTGCCGACCCAGTCGCCCGTGGCATCGGCCGAGAGGAGGAAGCAGTCTCCTTCCGCTGCAGTTTCGGGCGGTGCGGTGATGGTGGCCCTGATGACGAGCTGCACGATCGCATCGAGCCTTTGCAGGGCTTCATTGTGGGTGATGTGTTTCTGGGCCTGCGAGGGCAGGATGTAGGGAAGCCGAAGTCTTGCCGTCTGTTCCGTCATGATGTGCCTTCCGCGCGGTTGTGTTGGTTCGCGGGGCATTGTGATGCGGTGGCGGGGGGTGGGGATGAAGGGGGAAGGAATTATTTTTGTGGAGCTTTGGTGTGTGCGGCTTTACCCCCCTCTGCCCTGCCGGGCATCTCCCCCTCAAGGGGGGAGATCGACTCGCGGATAAGTCTCGCCCATCTCAACAGTTGCGAATGAAGTGGTGGTGCGCCTCTTGCCGATCTCCCCCCTTGAGGGGGAGATGCCCGGCAGGGCAGAGGGGGGTAAGCGGCATACTCTGAAGCTCTACAAATGACACGCGTCGCAAAGAACCACAGCACACTGCACGCGAGTCTTACCCGGCCTGCTCCACCGCCATCGCTCCCTCGGCAATAAAATCCGGATTGGCCAGCGCATCCTCGCCGTCGCCCCTAACTTCATAGGCAAGAAGCTGCCCGTCGCAATCGAGTGTCCGGCCGCCTGCGGCACGCAGCACGGCGTCACCGGCGGCAGTGTCCCACATCATGGTGCGGCTGAAGCGGGGGTAGATATCGGCGGCACCCTCCGCCAGCATGCAGAATTTCAGTGATGAACCGACCGAGATACAGTCTTTCAGCCCGTGTTCGGCCACGAAGGCTTCCGTCTTTGCCGTGCAATGCGAGCGGCTGATCAGCGCCACAGGCGAAGCGCCGCGTCGGCGGGCCCGGATGGGGTGGCGCGACAGGATCGCGCCGTCGCCTGATATTGCGAGCTTTTCGGCGGCGTTGTCCTTGCCCGTCCATGCCTGACCACGACAGGGGGCGTAGACAACGCCGGCCACCGGCACGCCATTGCGGATGAGCGCTATATTGACGGTGAAATCGTCCTTGCCGGAAATGAATTCCTTGGTGCCGTCAAGCGGATCGACCAGAAAGAACTCCGCCCCGGTTTCCGGCAGGATGCCGTTCGACACGGCCTCTTCGGCAACCACGGGAATTTCAGGGAAATGAGCAGCCAGCGCCTCGAGAATAATCGTCTCGGCGCGCTGATCGGCTTCCGTGACCGGCGAGCAGTCATCCTTGTAGGACACATGCGGGCCTGCACGGTGAACCGCCATGATCGCCTGTCCGGCGTCAAGCGCCGCTTTCGTCAATATGTCGATCATCTCTTTGCCACAGCCATCCGGCAACGGGGGCATCCCGTAACGGGGTTTTGCCATTTCGATCTTCGCTACTCCTTTGCCCGCTGCCCGTCAAATAATGGCATTGGACAATGTTAAAATAGGCATCGACCGCCATTTTTTCAGCACTTCCTGCCAAAATCATGGCTCTTTTGACCGGGAAAGCGGCAGTCCATGTGGAAATTCCAAATTTTGTGCAGGATCGCCCGTTTTTGACTTCACATTTTTAGGGAACACGATATGCATTTTGGTAGTGGGGTCGGCTTTTAAAGGCTTCCCTATAATTAACATAACGAGGCGTGGCCCATTTGAGGCCATACCCGGGGGAAAGACATGGAGTATTTTATCCAGCAGCTCATCAACGGGCTGACTCTTGGATCGATCTATGGCCTCATCGCTATCGGCTACACGATGGTTTACGGCATCATCGGCATGATCAACTTCGCCCATGGCGATATTTTCATGCTTGGCGGCTTTGCCGCGCTGATCGTATTTCTGATCGCAACATCGTTTTTCGCCGGCATTCCGGTGGCGCTTCTTCTGCTTTTGATGATGATCGTCGCCATGCTGATGACCGGCCTGTGGAACTGGGTGATCGAGCGCGTCGCCTACCGCCCGCTCAGAGGTTCCTTCCGCCTTGCGCCGCTGATCACTGCCATCGGCATGTCGATCGCGCTGTCCAACTTCATTCAGGTCACCCAGGGCCCGCGCAACAAGCCGATCCCCTCCATGGTGACGGAAAGCTATCATTTCGGCGCCATCACCGTGTCGCTGAAGCAGCTGATCATCATGGTCGTTACCTCGGTACTGCTTTTCGCCTTCTGGTATATCGTCAACAAGACCCCGCTCGGCCGGGCGCAGCGCGCCACCGAGCAGGACCGCAAGATGGCCGCCCTTCTGGGGGTTGATGTCGACAAGACGATTTCCATTACCTTCATCATGGGTGCGGCGCTGGCTGCGGTCGCGGGCACCATGTATCTGATGTATTACGGTGTTGCCTCGTTCAGCGACGGCTTCGTTCCCGGCGTCAAGGCCTTCACCGCGGCCGTCCTCGGCGGTATCGGCTCGCTTCCGGGCGCCGTTCTCGGTGGCCTGCTGATCGGTCTCATCGAATCGCTGTGGTCGGCCTATTTCTCCATTGCCTACAAGGATGTTGCGGCATTCGGCATCCTGGCATTCGTGCTGATCTTCAAGCCGACCGGTATTCTCGGTCGTCCGGAAGTCGAGAAGGTGTGATCCCATGACCAATATCGCTTCCGAAAATGCCGCTTCCAGCCCGAGCCTGATGGCGACGGCCGTGAAGGAGGGCCTGATTGCCGGCGTCATCTCGTTCGGCATGTTCATTCTCTATATCGGCATCATCACCTATCAGGATATCAACAACCAGCTGATCTGGGGCACCCGCTGGGGGCTGCTGGCGATCTTCGTCGCCGTTGCCGCCGTTGGCCGCTTTCTTGTGGTCGGTTTCATCAAGCCGTCGCTGGATCGGCGCAAGCTCTCCAAGGCCAAAAGCGGCGTGCTGGAAATCTCCGAAGAAAAAGGCTTTTTCCATAAGCACTTCCTGAAGTTCGCGCTGGTTCTGCTGCTGCTTTATCCCGTGATTGCCGTGCAGCTTTTCGGTTTTCAGGGTTCGCTGAAATTCGTCGACAATTTCGGCATCCAGATCCTGATCTACGTGATGCTGGCCTGGGGCCTCAATATCGTCGTCGGTCTCGCTGGCCTGCTCGATCTCGGTTATGTGGCCTTTTATGCGGTGGGCGCTTATTCCTACGCGCTGCTTTCCAGCCAGTTCGGCCTGTCCTTCTGGGTGCTTCTACCGGTTGCCGGTATTCTTGCCGGCTTCTGGGGCGTCATCCTCGGTTTCCCGGTGCTTCGTCTTCGCGGCGACTATCTGGCGATCGTCACGCTCGCCTTCGGTGAAATCATCCGTCTCGTGCTGTTGAACTGGACGGCCGTCACCAAGGGCACCTTTGGTATTTCCGGCATCGCCAAGGCGTCCGTCTTCGGCATCTGGTCCTTCGATGTCGGCGCGCCCAACAACTTCGCCAAGGTCTTTGGCCTGTCGATGTCGTCGGCCTATTACAAGATTTTCCTGTTCTACGTGATCCTGCTTCTGTGCATGCTGACGGCTTACGTCACCATCAAGTTGCGCCGCATGCCGATCGGCCGTGCCTGGGAAGCGTTGCGTGAAGACGAAATCGCCTGCCGTTCGCTCGGCATCGATACCGTCATCACCAAGCTCACCGCCTTTGCCACGGGCGCGATGTTCGGCGGTTTTGCCGGTTCGTTCTTCGCTGCGCGTCAGGGTTTCGTGTCGCCGGAAAGCTTCGTGTTCCTCGAATCCGCCGTCATTCTCGCCATCGTCGTTCTCGGCGGCATGGGCTCGCTGACGGGTATCGCCATTGCGGCGCTCGTCATGGTCGGCGGCACCGAGCTTCTGCGCGAAATGGAGTTCCTGAAGCATGTCTTCGGGCCTGATTTCACGCCGGAACTTTACCGCATGCTGCTCTTCGGTCTCGCCATGGTCATCGTCATGCTGTTCAAGCCACGCGGCTTCGTCGGCTCGCGTGAACCCACGGCCTTCCTCAGGGAACGCAAGGCCGTGTCCGGCAGCTTTACCAAGGAAGGTCACGGTTGATGGCTTCCGGAACGATGAACATGACATCCAATACGACCGGCAATACAACTGGCGACACGATCCTCAAGGTCGAACATCTCTCGATGAAGTTTGGCGGCCTGATGGCCATCAACGACTTCTCCTTCGAGGCGAAGCGCGGCGAGATCACCGCGCTGATCGGCCCCAACGGCGCTGGAAAGACCACGGTTTTCAACTGCATCACCGGCTTCTACAAGCCGACGATGGGCATGATCACCATGCGTCAGCAAAACGGCGAGGCGCATCTTCTCGAGCGCCTGCCGGATTTCGAGATTACCAAAAAGGCGAAGGTGGCGCGCACCTTCCAGAACATCCGCCTGTTTTCGGGCCTGACTGTTCTGGAAAACCTGCTGGTGGCGCAGCACAATGCGCTGATGAAGGCTTCGGGTTACACCATTCTCGGTCTTCTCGGCCTGCCCGCCTATAAGAGGGCGGTCGCGAATTCGATCGAGAAGGCCAAATACTGGCTGGAAAAGGCCGATCTGGTAGACCGCGCCGATGACCCTGCCGGTGATCTGCCCTATGGCGCGCAGCGCCGTCTGGAAATCGCCCGCGCCATGTGCACAGGGCCTGAACTTCTGTGCCTCGATGAGCCGGCCGCCGGCCTCAACCCGAAGGAATCGCTGGCGCTCAACACGCTTTTGCGCAGCATACGCGACGAAGGCACGTCGTTGCTCCTGATCGAGCATGACATGTCCGTTGTGATGCAGATTTCCGACCATGTCGTGGTTCTGGAATACGGCCAGAAAATTTCCGACGGTTCGCCGGACCATGTGAAGAACGACCCGAAGGTCATCGCCGCCTATCTTGGTGTCGAGGATGATGAAGTGGAAGACGTGATTGCGGAAGAACTCGACGGAGGAGCGGCCTGATGTCCGGTGAACCGCTTCTGAAAGTCCAGGGTGTCGAAACCTATTATGGCAATATCCGCGCTCTGGCCGGTGTCGATGTCGAAGTCAAAAAGGGTGAAATCGTCAGCCTGATCGGTGCCAATGGCGCCGGCAAGTCGACGCTGATGATGACAATCTGCGGCAGTCCGCAGGCCCGCACGGGCCAGGTGATCTTCGACGGTGAGGACATCACCCAGCTGCCGACGCATCTGATCGCCCGCAAGCGCATCGCCCAGTCGCCCGAAGGCCGCCGGATTTTTCCGCGCATGACGGTACTGGAAAATCTGCAGATGGGCGCCAATCTCGACAACCTGAAATATTTCAAGGAAGACGTCGAGAAGATTTTCGTGATGTTCCCGCGCCTGAAAGAACGCCAGAGCCAGCGTGGCGGCACGCTTTCCGGCGGCGAACAGCAGATGCTCTCCATCGGCCGCGCGCTGATGGCACGGCCGAAGCTGCTTTTGCTCGACGAGCCGTCGCTCGGTCTTGCCCCGCTGATCGTCAAGGGCATCTTCGAGGCGATCAAGAAGCTGAACAAGGAAGAGGGGCTGACCGTCTTCCTGGTGGAGCAGAACGCCTTTGCGGCGCTCAAGCTTTCCGACCGCGCTTATGTGATGGTCAACGGCAAGGTGACGATGAGCGGTTCAGGCAGGGAACTGCTCGCCGATCCGCAGGTGCGCGCCGCCTATCTGGAAGGCGGACGGCACTGAAAGATTTTACTTGCGCCGGAAATTTTGCGGCGCAAGACTGCAAACCGCAACCTGCCGCGGCCCTGGTGCCGACGGCGGGACGCAAACAATAAAATGCCCGGCGGGAAAACGACGGGACGACAGACAAGGCAGGGTCAGGGCGTTTCAGCCCGGCACTGATGGGGAAAGAGATGCAGGGCCTTTTTTTCGAAACCGATAACGGCGTGCGTTACGTTCTGCGCGCACTGGTTGTTCTCTTGGGGTTCTGGACGGCGTGGCGTACGGGCAAATCCGTCGCCGATGGCTGGGGCGATTATACGCGTGTGGTGATCTATACGCTGGCATTGGGGCTCGTCATGCGGTTTCTGCATTACGCGCTCTTCAACGGGCCGTTCATCAACGGCTTCTATTACGTGTTTGACGTCGTTCTTCTTCTGGTCTTTTCCAGCATCGGTTTCCGCATGCGCCGGACAAGCCAGATGGTCAATAACTACTATTGGCTCTACGACCGGACGTCGGCATTTTCCTACAAGAAGAAAGATTGACAGGCGGATTTTTCCGGCTGCACAATGCTCGTCAGAGTGGAACGGTTTCTGTTCGGTTAAGGTGGGTATCGAACAGGTCCTTGCAATCAACCCATCCAAGGAACTGGGAGTTAAAGTAATGAAGAAGTCTCTTCTTTCCGCTGTTGCGCTGACCGCCATGGTCGCGTTTGGCGGTTCGGCCTGGGCCGATGTCGTGATCGCTGTCGGCGCACCGCTGACCGGCCCGAACGCTGCTTTCGGCGCTCAGATCCAGAAGGGTGCCGAACAGGCTGCGAAAGACATCAATGCTGCCGGCGGTATCAATGGCGAGCAGATCAAGATCGTGCTGGGCGACGACGTATCCGACCCCAAGCAGGGTATTTCGGTCGCCAACAAATTCGTTGCTGACGGCGTGAAATTCGTTGTCGGTCACTTCAACTCGGGTGTTTCCATTCCGGCATCGGAAGTTTACGCCGAAAACGGCATTCTCGAAATCACGCCCGCTGCGACCAACCCGGTCTTTACCGAGCGTGGCCTGTGGAACACCTTCCGCACCTGCGGCCGTGACGACCAGCAGGGCGGCATCGCCGGCAAGTACCTGGCCGATCATTTCAAGGACGCCAAGGTCGCCATCATTCACGACAAGACGCCTTATGGTCAGGGTCTTGCCGATGAAACCAAAAAGGCTGCCAATGCTGCCGGCGTGACTGAGGTCATGTATGAAGGCGTCAACGTCGGCGACAAGGACTTCTCCGCGCTGATCTCGAAGATGAAGGAAGCCGGCGTTTCCATCATCTACTGGGGCGGCCTGCACACCGAAGCCGGCCTGATCATCCGCCAGGCGGCTGACCAGGGTCTGAAGGCCAAGCTCGTTTCGGGCGACGGTATTGTCTCGAACGAACTTGCTTCCATCGCCGGCGACGCCGTCGAGGGCACGCTGAACACCTTCGGCCCTGATCCGACGCTGCGCCCGGAAAACAAGGAACTGGTAGAGAAGTTCAAGGCTGCCGGCTTCAACCCGGAAGCCTACACGCTCTACTCCTATGCCGCGATGCAGGCGATTGCAGGCGCCGCGAAGGCTGCGGGTTCCGTGGAGCCGGAAAAGGTTGCCGAAGCCCTGAAGAAAGGCTCCTTCCCGACCGCACTCGGCGAAATTTCCTTCGACGAGAAGGGCGACCCGAAGCTTCCCGGCTACGTCATGTACGAATGGAAGAAGGGTCCGGACGGCAAGTTCACCTACATCCAGCAGGGCAGCTAAGCCTTCAGCGATGCACTATCGAAGCCCGGCAGCGATGCCGGGCTTTTTGTTTTTGACGACACTCTGCTGCTTTGCCTGCCACACTGGAGACAACAAGGCGCGAAACAAAGACCTTCCACGTAAATTGCTATGAGGGGTAGCAATGACGATAAAGCGAGCCACATTTTTATTCCTTGTTCTTGCCGCGCTGGCGACGGTATTCTTCGGCCTTCATGTCTTCAGTAAATCCCGGACGACGCAATTATTCGGCGGCATCATCGCAAGGTTTGAAACGACGCGGCCGGTGGTGGCGCTGACCTTCGACGATGGGCCATCGGCGCGATTCACGCCGGATGTCCTGAGGATCCTGAAGGAGCGCGGGATAAAAGCGACTTTCTTTCTGACGGGCAAGGAGACCGAAGAAAATCTGTCGCAGGCACGCCTGATCGTGAACGATGGGCATCAGGTCGGTAACCACAGCTATACGCATTCCAACATGATGTTCATGGGGCCGGCGCGTATAAGGGACGAGATCGAGCGCACGGATGTGGCTATCCGGGCTGCAGGTTATGAAGGCGAGATCATGTTTCGCCCGCCCTATGGCAAGAAGCTGCTCACTTTGCCATGGTACCTATCCCAACATGACCGGAAAACAATCATGTGGGATATTGAGCCGGAGTCGTTTCCCGATGTCGCTGAAGATACGGCTGCCTTTGCAAAGCAGGTCATCGAGCAAACAAGAAACGGCTCGATAATCATCATGCATGTCATGTATCGAAGCCGTGAAGTATCCCGGCAGGCCTTGCCGTTGATCATCGACGGGTTGCATCAACGCGGGTTCGAGTTTGTCACGGTTTCGCAATTGCTCGAAACTCCCTGAGGCCGGTATCGTCGCGTGTAAGTCAGCCGATGCGTGTCAGGATGAGGTCCGCACGCTCCGCAACGGCTGATTTTGGAAGCACGACAATATCGTAGCCGAGCCCCTCATAATCCCGAACCAGGCGCTCATATTCCTCAACGGCCGCATCGAAACCGTGTTTGCGCTCATCATCGCTTCGGTAGATTTCCGGCCAGGGTGGGGTGAGGAAGACCAGAGAATTATAGCGGTGCGTATCGCGCAACGTATCGATGAAGCGATCGCCGCTTATATGGTGAAGTGCCGAGGCGGCGTCGATCAGGCCGCGATCGAAGAAGACGAGGCCTTCCTTTGGGGTCACCCGACGGTCTTCGAGCGCCATGGCGATGGCTCGGCGGGCGAAAGCCTGCATGTCGATCCAAGGCAGGGCGGTGCCGCCATTGCGGGTTTCCTCGATGACGATGCGACGGCCTGGCTCTTCCACCGTGGCGAAACCGCGCTGGGCGAGTTCAGCAAGCAGGGTGGATTTGCCGCCGCCGGAGCAGCCGGAAAGGATGATGAAACGGTTCATGCGTGTTTGTTCCTGTTTCGAGGATGAGGGTGGAACAGAAGATTTTGGGGAGGATAGGTGGCCGCTTGTTTCTTCTCCCCGAGGGGGAGAAGGTGGCCCGAAGGGTCGGATGAGGGGGCTAGCTCTCCGGATATCTCCGGCCGTGCCACCTCATCCCGCTGCCGCGGACTTCTCCCCCTCGGGGAGAAGAAAGACGCGGCCACCGCTCGCTCAATAGGCGGATGCCTTACGTTCAAGCGGAAAATATATGTTTGTTGAATCTTACCACACTAAACGCATCCGTCACCCCTGATGCAGGACATGCGCCGCCTTGACGGCCGCCGAAGCGCGGTTTTCGACGCCGAGCTTGACGTAAATCTGCTCCAGATGTTTGTTCACGGTTCTGGCGGAAAGGCCGAGAATATCGCCGATATCGCGGTTGGATTTACCCTTGGCGATCCATAACAGCACTTCCGATTCCCGTGTCGTCAGGGCGAAATGGCTTTTCAGCAGATGGTCGTCGGATTTCTCGTTGGCGGCGGTCAGGCGGAAGAGATATTCGTCCGGTCCCATCGCGCCGAGGAAGGAGAGTTGCAGGGCAGGCCGTCCGGCCTCGGTGATCGTCAGCGGCGTGTCGCGGGCGGCATCCACCGTCGCCCGCTCCTTCAGCCAGCCGGAAATATGGGCGACGACAATCTCCAGACCGTCATCGCGGCCGGTGGCGGCATTGACCAGACGGGTTGCCTGTGGGGTGGACCAGTGGATGGCGCCATTGGCGCGCACGGCGAGCAGGTGACGCCCGGCGGCATCGAGCGCCACGCGGGCACTCTGGGCCGAGCGGGCATTGGAGAGATGCACGCGGATGCGGGCGCGCAACTCATCGATGTTGATCGGCTTGGTCAGATAGTCGACCCCGCCGGATTCCAGCGCCCGCACCACATGTTCTGTTTCGGTCAACCCGGTCATGAAGATGACGGGCACCTGCGCCACCGCCGCATTGGCCTTCAGGCGGCGGCAGGTCTCGAAACCGTCCATAACAGGCATGACGGCGTCGAGCAGGATGATATCGGGGGTGATGCGTTCGGCAATGTTGAGGGCTGCCTGACCCGAAGTGGCGATGAGGGCGGAAAAGCCTGACTGTTCCAGCGCATCGGTCAGGAAACCCAGCGCGTCCGGGCTGTCGTCCACCAGCAGGACGATGTCTCTGGGAGCCGCTGCTACCTGACCGCTCATGCCCCGCCGTCTCCCCTGTCGTTGTCTTCAAACCGCTTGAGAAAATGGGCGTAACCGGCCAGATCGAAGGCCTGCACATAGGTGCCGAGCTCTTGCGTGAAGGGCAGGTTGTCCGTGTTGCGGGCAAGATCGGCGAGTTTAGCCTCTATGCCGCGTATGTAGCCTATTTCGCCGAGCCGCTGCAAATCCTTGATGTGAATTGCACCGGGATGAACGACCTGCGCTGGCGGCTGGGTAACGGGTGCCGGGGGCAGGTCCGTCTCGTAGATCCATTTCAGGCCAAGATGGACGGCAAGCCGGTCGCACAGGTGACGGATATCGACCGGCTTGGCGATGGCGTCATTGTGGTTGTCGTCGCCCGCACCCGCGACCGCCCCATCACCGATATTGGCCGAGAGCATGATAAGCGGCGCGGTCTGACCAGCCTCGCGCAGCTTCGTCACAAGCTGCCAGCCGGTCATGCCGGGCATGGAAATATCGATGAGGAAAAGATCGGGTTTCACGCCTTCGATGAGGGTGAGGCACTCGGGGCCTGATTGGGCGGTAAGCACCACGAAGTCGAGCGGTGAAAGCACCTGTCGCATCAGCTCGCGGTGATCCTCGTTGTCGTCTACCACCACGATGGTGCGGCGTGGGCCTGAATAGGAGCGGATGGTCTTTTCCGGCGCAGGGGCGGTGCTTGGCCGGTGGACGGCGGAAAGCATCAGGCGGACGCGGAAGGTGGAGCCATTGTCCTTTTCGCTGGAGACGGAAATTTCGCCGCCCAGCGTGTTGGTCAGAAGCCTGGTGATGGTGAGCCCGAGGCCGAGGCCGGGCATCGGCCGCACGCTTTCGGCCTCGCCGCGCTGGAAGGGTTCGTAAATGCGGGCGAGATCCTTTTCGGCAATGCCGCGGCCGGTATCGGACACGGTGAAACTTGCCACCTGGCTGCGATAGGCGACATCGAAGGTGACGCTGCCCTCATCGGTGAACTTGATGGCGTTGGAGAGCAGGTTGACGAGGATCTGGCGCAGCCGCTTTTCGTCGGTGCGGACATATTGCGGCAGAGCGGCGGTGCGCTCGTGGCGGAATTCCAGCCCCTTGGCCTGCGCCTGCGGGCGGAACATATCAACGACCTGATCGAGGAAGTCCTTGATATTGATCTCGTTGGAATAGACCTGCAGACGGCCGGCCTCGATCTTGGAGATATCCAGAAGCCCGTCGATCAGACCGGAAAGGTGATCGGCGGAGCGGCGGATGACCTTGATGGCCGATTGCCGGGGAGGGGGAATGGTCTCGTCACGCTCGAGAATCTGGGCATAACCAAGAACGGCGTTGAGCGGTGTGCGCAGTTCATGGCTAAGACCCACCACGTAGCGGCTCTTGGCACGGTTGGCAGCCTCAGCGGTTTCCTTGGCGTCCTGAAGGGCGGCATCGGTCTTCTTGTGGGCAGCGATTTCCTTCAGCAGCAGCGTATTCTGGCGCGAGGATTCCTCTTCCGCCACCACCCGGCTGTCATGGGCAAGCACAAGGAACCAACAGACGATGCCGGCGATGACGGCAAAGACGAAAAACACGATGAGGATGGTGCGGTTCACCACGTCAGCCGTCGCCGGCGAGGCGGTGCCGACCTGATGGGCGATCAGCGCCAATATGCCGCCGATGGCGGTGACGGCGATGGCCGCCGCCATGCCGTAGCGTCCGAGCCGCGTGGCGAGCTTTGCCACCAGTTGCCGGGGCAGGAAGGTTTTCGCGATGCTTGCCACCTGATAGTTCAGCTTCGCCTTCGGCTTGCACATGTCGTGGCAGCGGCTGTCCAGCGAGCAGCAGAGCGAACAGATCGGCGCAGCATAGGCCGGACACCATGCCATGTCTTCCGGTTCGAACGGGTGTTCGCAGATCGAGCAGGTGATGCTGCTTTCTTCGCGCCATTTCTGACGCGGCTTGCGGGCCAGGTAAAATTTCCCCTTGGTGGCAAAGGCCAGCGTCGGTGAGGCAATAAAGGCGACAATCAACGTCAGATAGGGCGCCAGCGAAGCGGTGAGCGGGCCGAAGGTGCCGAAATGCGCCATGAGCGCAATGGTCGCCGAAAGCGCCATGGAGCCGACGCCGACCGGATTGATATCGTAGAGATGGGCGCGCTTGAATTCGATGCCGGGCGGGGCAAGGCAAAGCGGTTTGTTGATGAAGAGATCGGCTGAGATGGTGCAGAGCCATGCCATGGCGATGATGGAGAAGATGCCGAGCGTTTCTTCCAGCAGGCGGTAGATGCCGAGTTCCATCAGAAGCAGCGCGATCGCCACATTGAAGACCAGCCAGACGACGCGGCCGGGGTGGCTGTGGGTGAGGCGCGAGAAGAAATTCGACCAGGCGAGCGAACCCGCATAGGCGTTCATCACGTTGATCTTCAGCTGCGAGACGACCACGAAGGCGACCATCAGTAGCATGGCCGCCGTCTCGTTGGGGATCATGTATCCGAAGGCGGTGAGATACATCTGCGCCGGATCGGCGGCGCGGTCCACCGAGACGCCGGAGCTGAAGGTGAGGACCACGAGGAAGGAGCCGGCCAGCAGCTTCGGCACGCCGACGACGACCCAGCCGGCACCGGCCAGAAACACCGCGATGCGGTGGCGCAGCCGGCTCTGGCCTTCGGCGGGCAGGAAGCGCAGGAAATCCACCTGTTCGCCGATCTGCGACATCAATGCCAGGATGACGGCAGACGCTGCGCCGAATTCGACCAGATTGAAATCCGCCACGGTGCCCGGCGGACCGGAGGCATGGTGAATGCCGGAGAAGGCCCGCCACAGATCGTATTTTTCCCAGTCCATCAAGGCGATGAAGATGAAGGGCAGGATGTTCAGCACGATCCAGAAGGGCTGGGTGATGATCTGGAAACGGCTGATCAGGCGCACGCCGTGGGTGACGAGCGGAATGACCATGACGGCGGAGATGATGTAGCCGATCCAGAGCGGTATGCCGAGCGCCAGTTCCAGCGCGCCGGACATGATCGACGCCTCTATGGCGAAGAGCATGAAGGTGAAGGCGGCATAGATGAGCGAGGTGATGGTGGAGCCGATATAACCGAAGCTTGCGCCGCGCGTCAGGAGATCGATATCGACGCCGTGGCGGATGGCATAACGGCTAATCGGCAGGCCAACCGCGAGCATGGCGATGGCCGCGACGATGATGGCGTAGAAGGCATTTGTGGTGCCGTAGGAGAGCGTGATGGCGCCGCCGATGGCTTCCAGCGCCAGAAAGGAAATCGCGCCGATGGCCGTGTGGGAAATGCGGTTGGAGGAAAATTGCCGTGCGCTTTTGGCGGTGAAGCGCAGCGCATAATCTTCCAGCGTCTGGTTGGCGACCCAGCGGTTATATTCGCGCCTGACGGGGATGATGCGTTGCCGTGCGGCCATGCCTAGGATCCAGCGCCTTTCCGAAAATGATGTTTCGTCGTTCTCACAGCCGCACCGACATGCCGCCGTCCACCGTCAATATGTGGCCGTTGACGAAGGAGGCCGCGTCGCTGGCGAGAAACAGGGCGGCCCCGGCGATTTCATCGGGCCTGCCCCAGCGCTCCAGCGGTACGCGCAGCTTGGCAAAGGCCACCATGTCAGGGTTTTCGGCAAGGGCGGCATTGGTTTCGGTGGCGAACATGCCGGGGGCAATGGCGTTGCTGGTGATGCCGCGCGCGCCATATTCCACGGCAATCGCCCGCATCAGCCCGGTCAGCCCCTGTTTGGCGACGGGATAGATCGCATCACCCGGCCGGACGATATGGCCGAGAATGGAGGTGATGGTGATGATGCGGCCGTAACCGTTGGCATTCATGGCTTCAGCCGCATCACGCGACAGCGAGATGGAGGAGGTGAGGTCGGTGCGGATGAGCTCCAGCACGTCGTCGTCGGTAAATTCGGCAAGCGGGCGGCGGTCGCGCGCGCCGACATTGTTGACGAGGATATCGAGGTGGCCGGCCTCATCCATGATGCGGCGGACAAGCGCGCTTCCTGCAGCCGTGTCGGCAATATCGAAGGCTGCATAATCGGCCTTTCCGCCCGCCTTGCGCAGCGTGTCGACCGCCTGTTGCAACGTCTCGGCGTTACGGCCGGTCAGCCAGACATGGGCGCCCGCCTCGGCGAAGCCTTTGGCGATTTCGAAACCGAGGCCGCGACCGCTGCCGGTGATGATGGCGGTGCGGTTTTCGAGAGAGAATTTCTGGAGAATGCCCATCGCTCACCTTCTTGCTTGACGTGCTGCAACTTCGTCGAGTTTGCGCCTAAGGAAGAATATGACGGGCGGGCAGAGGGCGAAAAGGTCGCGTGTCCGGCCCAGCCGTTCGGTGGACATAAAAATGGCGTCGCCCGGTTGCGGGCGACGCCATGTCCTGGGTTATCAGGCAGCAGCCGACTTTGCGAGCGGCACTTCTGCGATCGTCTTCAGAACGACGGAAGCGATCTGGTAGGGGCAGCCCTGCGAATTCGGACGACGGTCTTCGAGGTAACCACGGTAACCGTTGTTGACGAAGGAGTGCGGAACGCGGATCGAGGCGCCACGGTCTGCCACGCCATAGGAGAACTTGTTCCACGGAGCGGTTTCGTGCTTGCCGGTCAGGCGCAGATGGTTGTTCGGACCGTAAACGTCGATGTGCTCCTGCCAGTTCTTGGCGAAAGCGGCCATGAGGGCTTCGAAATAGTCCTTGCCGCCAACTTCGCGCATGAACTTGGTCGAGAAGTTGCAATGCATGCCGGAGCCGTTCCAGTCGGTATCGCCGAGCGGCTTGCAATGGAATTCAACGTCGATGCCGTACTGTTCGCAAAGACGCAGCAGCAGGTAACGGGCGATCCAGATCTGGTCGGCGGCGCGCTTGGAGCCCTTGCCGAATACCTGGAATTCCCACTGGCCCTTGGCCACTTCGGCGTTGATGCCTTCATGGTTGATGCCGGCTTCGAGGCAGAGATCGAGGTGTTCTTCAACGATTTCGCGGGCAACCGAGCCGACGTTCTTGAAGCCGACGCCGGTGTAATACGGACCCTGCGGAGCGGGGTAGCCCTGTTCCGGGAAGCCGAGCGGGCGGCCGTCCTGGTAGAAGAAATATTCCTGTTCGAAACCGAACCATGCGTCTTCGTCTTCGAGGATCGTGGCGCGGCTGTTGGAAGCGTGAGGGGTAACGCCATCGGGCATCATGACTTCGCACATGACGAGCGCGCCGTTGGTGCGGGCCGGATCCGGGTAGATCGCAACGGGCTTCAGCACGCAATCCGACGAGTGGCCTTCGGCCTGCTGGGTGGAGGAGCCGTCAAAACCCCAAAGCGGCAGCTGCTCGAGTGTGGGGAATTCATCGAATTCCTTGATCTGTGTCTTGCCGCGCAGGTTTGCGACCGGCTTGTATCCGTCCAGCCAGATGTACTCGAGTTTGAACTTAGTCATTACGAACCTCTCATAGGTAACAATGCGAAGCCTTGAGGCTTGCCGTGGCTTTTGCCACCGGAAGCACATTCGCGTTCAAGGGCTGACCCCTTAGATGCATGCCGCGTGCCAGATTGGCGATATCGGCCGATTTTTTCGAAAAATCTTTCAGGGGCCTTGGCGCGCCGGGGCTGCAATATCGGCGACGCCCGCTTCTGTTGCACTGCGGCAGGCAAATTCACCCCTCATGTTTCATCATTGAATCCTGATAGATAGCCGGCATCCTCAGCTGAAATGCCCTGCTGCGATGCAATGATTTCGATTGCGCGCGACGGATTGGCATTTGCCCCAAAAACTGGCGCTTTCGGAATGGTTTTTCTTGCTGATTGACCGTTTAATGCCTATATTTTTCGCAACGTGATTTTTTTTTAATCAAACGGAGCGAATCCAGTCTTTGCGGGTTTGCTCCAGACCTAAATGTTTCGATGCAAACAAAGTGAGATGGTCGATATGGCAACTGGCTTTCATCGCGAGACGGCAACGATCTTTCAATTCCCGGTTGGCGGGCGTGCGGGCGTTTCCAAGTTCCGCAATAGCGGGCTGAGCGAGCTTGAGCGTGAGGCAAAGGAGCCGCACGTGGATTTCGGCTCCTGGTATCATGACGACGCGATCCGTGACGAAGAGCGGGACGGCAAGCCGCATTCGTGATCTGAGACGTTGCCGCGTCTTCTTCTCCCTGCAGGGGAGAAAATGGCGCGGATGGTCGGATAGAGGGCTAGCTTTCCGTATTTCTCGACCGTTACCCTCTCATTCCGCTGCCGCAGACTTACTCTCGGCGGGGAAGAAACAAGTGGAGGCGTCCCGCTGCACATGGGCACTTCTGCCCGGGAGTTAACTTCCCCACACATCCCTATGCAGCTTTCGCCACCCCGCCTACGTCAATTGACGTATACGGTTTCGCATCCGCGAGATCGATAGTCCCTCCCAGCAGCGGCCGCAGATGCCGCTGAGCCTCCACGAGAGGCCAACAAGGAGAGGGGTTCTTCCGATGATGTTCCGCAAGACGCTTAGTGCTGCGCTGCTTGGCGCTATCCTGTCCACCACCGCCTTCCATGGCGCTTTTGCCGCAGACGACACCATCAAGGTCGGCGTGCTGCATTCGCTGTCCGGCACCATGGCGATTTCAGAGACGACGCTGAAGGATGCCATGCTGATGCTCATCGACGAGCAGAACAAGAAGGGCGGCGTTCTCGGCAAGAAGCTCGAAGCCGTCGTGGTCGATCCGGCCTCCGACTGGCCGCTGTTTGCCGAAAAGGCCCGCCAGCTGATTTCGCAGGACAAGGTCGCCGCCGTGTTCGGCTGCTGGACCTCGTCGTCGCGTAAATCCGTTCTGCCTGTTTTCGAAGAGCTGAACTCGATCCTGTTCTACCCGGTTCAGTACGAGGGTGAAGAATCCTCGCGCAACATCTTCTACACCGGTGCCGCACCGAACCAGCAGGCCATTCCGGCTGTCGATTATCTCGCCAGCACCGAAGGTGTGGAGCGCTGGGTTCTGGCCGGCACGGACTATGTCTATCCGCAGACTACAAACAAGATCCTGAAGGCCTACCTGATGTCGAAGGGCGTCAAGGAAGAGGACATCATGATCAACTACACGCCGTTCGGCCATTCCGACTGGCAGACGATCGTGTCCGACATCAAGAAATTCGGCTCGGCCGGCAAGAAGACCGCCGTGGTTTCCACCATCAATGGTGACGCCAACGTGCCCTTCTACAAGGAACTGGCCAACCAGGGCGTCAAGGCCGAGGATATCCCGGTCGTCGCCTTCTCGGTGGGCGAAGAGGAACTCGCCGGTCTCGACACAGCCCCGCTCGTCGGCCACCTTGCCGCCTGGAATTACTTCCAGTCCGTCGATGCACCCATCAATGCCGAGTTCATCAAGACCTGGCATGCATTCACCAAGAACGACAAGCGCGTGACCAACGACCCGATGGAAGCCGCCTATATCGGCTTCAACGCCTGGGTAAAGGCCGTCGAATCCGCCGGCACCACCGATACGGACAAGGTGCTCGACTCGATTATCGGCGTCTCCGTGCCGAACCTTTCGGGCGGTTACTCGACCGTGATGCCGAACCACCACATCACCAAGCCGGTGCTGATCGGTGAAATCCAGGCTGACGGGCAGTTCGAAATCGTGCAGCAGACCCCGCAGGTCGTGGGGGATGAATGGTCGGATTACCTGCCGGACTCGAAGGATCTGATCTCGGATTGGCGCAAGCCGATGTCGTGCGGCAACTTCAATGTGGCCAGTGGAAAGTGCGGCGGCAAGGGTAGCTGATAGCGGGGTTGGTGCCGCCTCCTCTCTTGGGGGCGGTGCTTCAATAATTGAAAACTGAACAAGCATGCCCCCCTCTGCCCTGCCGGGCATCTCCCCCACAGGTGGGGAGATCGACTCGTGGCGAGGCCCCGCATTTCTCGTCGGTCGCGATGGAGCGACGTAGGTGCACCTTGCCGATCTCCCTCCTTGTGGGGAGATGCCCGGCAGGGCAGAGGGGGGTAAGCCGCATACTCATCGCCAGATAAAATACACGGCCGCCCTAAGGACCCCCGACATGACGATCCGATCTTTTCTCGGAGCCATCTTCCTCTGGTTCACCATGGGGATCGCAGCCCACGCCGTCGCGCAAAGCGACCCAAAGGCGCTGATCGACCAGCTCGGCACGGCTGATTTCAAGCAGGCCGAAACATTGATCGGGCAGATCGCCGCAACCGGCGATGCGCGTGTCGTTCCGGCGCTGGAGGCTTTTGCGGCGGGCGATCTCTACGTGCGCAAATCCGACAATCTCGTCTTCATGACCAAGCCCGCCGGTTCCGATTTCACGCTGATCGACCCGCTGACGGGTGAAAGCGCCGGCTCGGCGCCGAAGGCGACCGTTACCAAGATCAGGGTGAACAATAATCTACGCCGTGTCATCCGCGCCGCGATGGGCGGGCTGACGCTGCTCAGCCCGGAAAAATCCGTGCGGCTTTCGGCGGCTGACGCGGTCCTGAAAGCGCCGAGCGCTGAAAATCTCGAATTGCTGGAAGCGGCCATATCAAAGGAAACCGATAATGAGGTGCGGACCCGGATGGAGGAGGCGCGGGCTGTCTCGCTGCTCTCCTCCGACCGCCCCCTCGAGGTGAAGAAAGAAGCGATCGCCACCATCAAGAAGCTCGGTGGGCGCGATGCGATCAGCATTCTGATGGCGGCGACGCCCTCGGTCGATCCGAGCCTGAAGCCGGATGTGGACGAGGCGATTTCCAGCATCGAAAGCGCGCTTGCTTTCTGGGATTACGCACAGAATGTCTGGTACGGCCTGTCGCTCGGCTCTGTGCTGCTGCTCGCCGCCATCGGCCTTGCCATCACCTTTGGCGTGATGGGTATCATCAACATGGCGCATGGTGAAATGGTGATGATCGGCGCTTATTCCACCTTCATGGTGCAGGAGTTGATCCGCAGTCATTTCCCCGGCCTGTTCGACTGGTCATTGGCGATTGCCCTGCCGGCCGCTTTTCTGGTCACGGCCTGCGTCGGCCTCGTCATGGAGCGCGGCGTCATCCGCTATCTTTACGGGCGGCCGCTGGAAACCCTGCTCGCCACCTGGGGCATCTCGCTGATCCTGCAACAGGGCGTGCGCTCCATCTTCGGCCCCACCAACCGGGAAGTCGGCAGCCCGAGCTGGATGTCCGGCTCCTTCAGCGTCGGTTATCTCAATTTCACCTGGAACCGGGTGTGGATCGTCTGCTTCTCGCTGTCGGTGTTTTTTGCGCTGCTGGTGCTGCTTAAGCGCTCCGCCTTCGGGTTGCAGATGCGCGCCGTGACCCAGAACCGCCGCATGGCTTCTTCCATGGGCATTCGCACCCCCTGGGTGGATGCCTTCACCTTCGCGCTCGGTTCAGGCGTTGCCGGTCTTGCCGGCGTGGCGCTGTCGCAGATCGACAATGTCTCGCCCAATCTCGGCCAGAGCTACATCATCGACAGTTTCATGGTGGTGGTGTTCGGCGGTGTCGGCAATCTCTGGGGAACGCTGGTAGGTGCCCTGTCGCTCGGCGTGCTCAACAAGTTCCTCGAGCCGACGGTGGGGGCCGTGCTTGGCAAGATCCTCGTGCTCGTCCTCATCATCCTGTTCATCCAGAAGCGGCCGCGTGGTCTCTTCGCACTCAAGGGAAGGGCGATCGAAGCATGATTACCGGCTTCCTCCTGCGCGCGCTCGATCGCCGCATTTCCATCGCCATCGGCATTATTCTAGCCATTGCCGTGCTGGTGCCCGCCTCAAACCTGCTTTTGCCGGAGGGCAGCGCGTTCCGCATCCCGACCTATATCATGTCGATGCTGGGCAAATATTTGGCCTATGCGTTACTGGCGCTGGCGCTTGATCTGGTCTGGGGTTATTGCGGCATCCTCTCGCTTGGCCACGCCGCCTTCTTCGCGCTCGGCGGTTATGCCATGGGCATGTATCTGATGCGGCAGATCGGCACGCGCGGCGTTTATGGCCATCCTGTGCTGCCTGACTTCATGGTGTTCCTCAACTGGAAGGAATTGCCGTGGTTCTGGCAAGGCTTCGACATGTTCTGGTTTGCGGCGCTGATGGTGCTTGTGGTGCCAGGGCTGCTGGCCTTCGTGTTTGGCTGGTTCGCCTTCCGCTCGCGCGTCAACGGCGTTTATCTCTCGATCATCACCCAGGCCATGACCTATGCCCTGCTGCTTGCCTTCTTCCGCAACGACATGGGTTTCGGCGGCAATAACGGCCTCACCGATTTCAAGGATATTCTCGGTTTTTCGGTGCAGGCGGATGGCACGCGCGCCGTGCTGTTTGCCATCACGGCCGTGATGCTGGCGCTTTCGCTGCTCATCGCATCCGGCATCGTCAATTCCAAATTTGGCAAGGTGCTGGTCGGCGTGCGCGATGCCGAGAGCCGGGTGCGCTTCCTCGGTTTCCGGGTGGAAAACATCAAGCTTTTCACCTTCGTTGTCTCGGCGATGATGGCGGGTATTGCCGGTGCGCTGTTCGTGCCGCAGGTGGGCATCATCAACCCCGGCGAATTTTCTCCCGCCAACTCCATCGAGGTGGTGGTGTGGACGGCAGTCGGCGGGCGCGGCACGCTGATCGGGCCGATCATCGGCGCGCTGCTGGTCAATGGCGGCAAGAGCTATTTCACCGGCGCTTTCCCTGAATTCTGGTTGTTTGCGCTGGGTGGGCTGTTCATCGCGGTGACGCTGTTCTTCCCCAAGGGCATCGTCGGCACAATCCAGCATTATCTGGCCGGGCGGCGTGAGAAGCGTGTCGCGCGGGCGGCGGCGGCCAAGCAGCCGGGCAACGACAGTGCGGCAACGGCAGCGCAACAGGCGGCGGAGTAAGCCCATGAACACGGTTTCCGAAAACAGAACCAAAAGCCTGCTTTATCTCGATGGCGTTTCCGTCTCCTTCGATGGGTTCAGAGCGCTGAACTCCCTCTCCTTCGTGGTCGAGCCGGGCGAGCTTCGCGCCATCATCGGCCCGAATGGCGCGGGCAAGACGACAATGATGGACATCATCACCGGCAAGACCCGGCCGGATACCGGCACGGTGCTGTTCGAGGATAGTATCGATCTCACCAAAAAGGACGAGGCGGATATTGCCCAGCTGGGCATCGGCCGGAAATTCCAGAAGCCGACGGTGTTCGAAAGCCATACCGTCTGGGACAATCTGGAACTGGCACTGAACCGCAAGCGCGGTGTCTTCGCCACGCTGTTCTACCGGCTGACGCAGGAGGACAAGGCACGCATCGAGGAAATCCTCGCCACCGTGCGGCTTGGCCACCGTCGCGGCGATCTCGCGGCCAATCTTTCGCACGGTCAGAAACAATGGCTTGAGATCGGCATGCTTCTGGCGCAGGAGCCGAAGCTGCTGCTGGTGGATGAGCCGGTGGCGGGCATGACGGATGCGGAGACAGCTGAAACCGCCGTGCTTTTGAAGGAAATCGCCAAGACCCGTTCAGTGGTGGTGGTGGAGCACGACATGGGCTTCATCCGCGAACTGGGCGTGAAGGTGACGTGTCTCGCCGAAGGTTCGGTGCTGGCGGAAGGGTCGATTGATTTCGTGTCGAGCGATCCGAAGGTGATCGAGAATTATCTGGGGCGGTGATGGTGGTGTTTGCGGTTTTACCCCCTCTGCCCTGCCGGGCATCTCCCCCTCAAGGGGGGAGATCGGCAAGTCGCTAACACCCTGCCCAATAAGCGAGCGGGTGCGGCATCTGATCTCCCTCCTTGAGGGGGAGATGCCCGGCAGGGCAGAGGGGGGTAACGCCCCCCACCGAAGCATCAATGGAGTAACACCATGCTGAACGTCGAAAACATCAACCTTCACTACGGCGCGGCGCAAGCCCTGCGCGGCGTGTCGCTGAAAGCGGAGATGGGCAAGATCACCTGCGTCCTCGGCCGCAATGGCGTGGGCAAAAGCTCGCTATTGCGCGCCGTCACGGGTCAGCAGCCCACCAGTGCCGGCTCGATCAGCTTTGATGGTGCGCCGCTTGACGGGCTGGCGCCCTATCACCGGGCCAAGCGCGGTGTCGGCTATGTGCCGCAGGGCCGTGAAATCTTTCCGCTGCTTAGCGTTCAGGAGAACCTTGAAAGCGGTTATGCGCCGCTGCCGCGCAAGGAGCGTTTCATTCCCGACGATATTTTCAGCCTGTTTCCGGTGCTGCAATCGATGCTGGGCAGGCGCGGTGGCGATTTGTCCGGGGGACAGCAGCAGCAACTCGCCATCGGCCGGGCGCTGGTGACGCGGCCGAAAATCCTCGTTCTCGATGAGCCGACCGAGGGCATCCAGCCGTCGATCATCAAGGATATCGGCCGGGCGATCAAATATCTGCGCGATTCCACCGGCATGGCGATCCTGCTGGTCGAACAATATCTGGATTTCTGCCGTGAGCTTGCCGACTATGTCTACATCATGGACCGCGGTGAGATCGTGCATGAAGGGCTCGCCGAGACGCTGGATACGCCCGAAGCGCGGCGTCATCTGACAGTATAATCGGAGAGTAAAAGCGCTGCGCGCCGATCACGGCGTGCAAACGGCCGATTAATATTTTGAAAGCCTATGCGCCTCTGCATGGCTTTTATGCGCAATTTTAGCATTTCGTTGAATAAAAGCCTGTGATATTGGCAGCGCATATGCTGCATGCGAGACACAGGAAAAGTCTATTCGCACGCCGCGACAGTTGATCCCTTACATTCCATGCACCTCCGACGTATCGTCGGAGACATAGTGCCAATAAAGGCGTGTCAATGCATCAAGACTTTGCAACTGGCCGGGCTGCCCGGCTGTTCCGCTCCGCCCGCACCCTGGTTCTCGGCCTTGCGATGTGCGCGAGCGCCGGCGTCGCAGCGTCGGCATCGACTTGCGGCCAGCTTCCCGGACCTGGCATGGAGCCGGGCCGGCATGATTTTTCCATTCTCTCCAACGGTGAGAAACGCGACGGCGTCTATTTTGTTCCATCGGCCTATGATGGAAAAAAGCCGCTGCCGGTCGTCTTTGATTTCCATGGCTCCAACAGCAACCCGCATGGGCAGCTGAACCGCAGCGGCTGGGACAAGCTTGCCGAGCGCGACGGCCTGATGGTCGTGGCGCTGGCCGGTAGCCTCAATGGCGAATTGCCCGGCACCCATGCCTGGAACGTTCCCGGTGTCACCAAACGTCCGGGCGGGCTGGATGAAGTCGGCTTCATCCGCGATGCCATCACCATGGTGAAGGGCAAGTTCTGCGTGGATGAGGAGCGCTTTTACGGTTCCGGTTATTCCGGCGGCGGGCGCATGCTGTCGCAATTCATCTGCAGCGGCAACGCGGATTTTAACGCTGCCGGTTTCGTCGCTTCGCTCCGCGCCGGTTATCCGCTGGAGACCGAAGGCAAGTGGGGCCCCGATGCGGCAAGCTGCCAGCCGGCGCGGCCAATGTCGATCATCGCCTTTGCCGGGTTGAAGGACCCCGCCAATCCCTATCAGGGCGGCGGCAAGTCCTATTGGCAATATAGCGGCGAAACGGCGCTGAAGCGTTGGGCTGAGATGGACGGCTGCAAGGGCGGCGCAAAAACCAAGCCGGGTGAGAGTTTTACCGTTAATTCCTATGACGTCTGTAAGGCTGGCGCGCGTATTCAGTCCTATGTCATCGAGAACTGGGACCATGCCTGGCCGCGCGCCACCATGAAGGCGGAAGTGCTGGCCGCGAGCGCCGTCGTCACCCGCAAGCCGGGCGGCGAGCAGACGCCGAAGGCTGAACCTGCCGTGGAGCGCAAGACGCCCACAGGCGAAGTGACGCGCACAGTTGATGCGGCCGAAAGAATGTGGGATTTCTTCCGCAACACGGAAGGACAGATGGTGGTGGACGCCGTCGTCAAGAAGGATTGCGGCACCAAGGCCAATTCCGCTTCCGCAAGCGCTTCGGAGACCGCGTGCAGTCAGAACAGCAAGCCATCGGCGCTTCCGGTTGTGAAGACGCTCAACAACCTGTCCCGCAGCAGCGCGCCCGTGGCAGAGGACGCATTGTAACCAAGGCGGTTGAAGGGCGCAGCCGGCTGGACGAGTTGTTCCAGGAAGGCTGTGCCAAAATCCGCCTGCCGGACACGTTTTCGAACGAAGCCGAGGCCATTCTCATCAATTCCTCCGGCGGGCTCACCGGCGGAGACGAGATCGAATGGCATGCGGTCGCCGGTGCCGGCACCTCGCTTGTCGTGACCACGCAGGCCTGCGAAAAGGTCTACAAGGCATCATCAGGCACAGCCACGGTCACCGCCCGCATTTCCGCCGGGCCGGGCGCGAAACTGCACTGGTTGCCGCAGGAAACCATCCTCTTCGATCGGGCATCGCTCACCCGCCGGCTGGAAGCCGATCTCGACCAATCCTCCGAATTCATCGCTGTCGAAGCCGTGCTGCTTGGCCGAAAGGCCATGGGTGAGGCGATGACACACGGGCTTTTCCGTGACCGCTGGCGCATTCGCCACGGGGGCAGGCTGGTGCATGCGGAAGAATTGCTGCTTGAGGGCGAGGTGGCGGAGTTGACCGCGAAACCGGCGGTTCTGGCCGGGCAGGTCGCCTTTGCCACGCTGCTTTACATCGGGCCTCTCTCCGAGGCGCTTCTGCCTAAAATCCGGGCTATTGCCGGTGAAAGCGGCGGGGCCAGCGAATGGCAGGGCAAGCTTGTCGTGCGTGTGTCCGCGGCGGACGGTTTCTCGCTGAGAAAATTGCTTTTTCCGATCATTTCGCTCTTGCGAAACGGCGCGCCAGTGCCGAAAGTCTGGAATCTGTAAACCCTTCGGATCGTCGGCAACCGGCGTCCTTCGGGGTCTGTCAAATGTCGGATCTGATCTCCCGCAAACCTGCTTTGCGGAGCAGATGCCAAGCTGCGGGACGACGATGAATCTTAGCCCAAGAGAAAAAGACAAGCTGCTGATTTCCATGGCCGCCATGGTGGCGCGCCGCCGACTGGAGCGCGGCGTGAAGCTCAACTATCCCGAAGCGATTGCGCTGATTAGCGATTTCGTCGTCGAGGGCGCCCGGGACGGTCGCGCCGTTGCCGACCTGATGGAGGCCGGTGCGCATGTGATTTCACGCGATCAGGTGATGGAAGGCATTGCCGAAATGATCCATGATGTGCAGGTGGAAGCGACCTTCCCTGATGGCACCAAGCTGGTGACCGTTCACGAACCGATCCGCTGAGGGGGACGATATGGCGCTGGAGCTTCGGCCCAATTGCGAATGCTGCGACCGCGATCTTGCGCCCGATAGCCGGGATGCGATGATCTGCTCGTTCGAATGCACCTTTTGCGCCGATTGTGCGAGCGACGTGCTTCACGGTGCCTGCCCGAATTGCGGCGGCGAACTGGTCCGCAGGCCGGTCCGTCCGGCGGCAAAACTCGTTAACAACCCAGCGTCGACACGGCGCGTCCTGAAGGCCGAAGGCTGCGCAGCCGCGACTGCCGCCTGAGACAGAAATTAAGGGGAGCCCCATGAAACCAGGCGAAATCATTGCCGCAGAAGGCACCATCGAACTTAATGCCGGCCAGCCGACGGTGACGATCGAGGTGGCCAATTCGGGCGACCGGCCGGTGCAGGTGGGCAGCCACTATCATTTCTTCGAGACCAATGCCGGTCTCCTCTTCGATCGTGACAAGGTGCGCGGCATGCGTCTCGATATTCCCGCCGGCACGGCGGTGCGTTTCGAGCCCGGCCAGAAGCGGGAAGTGACGCTGGTGCCGCTATCCGGCAAGCGCGAGGTTTATGGGTTTCGTCAACAGGTCATGGGGAGGTTATGAAATGGCGACGGCGCATTATCATGGAAGCTGCCAGTGCGGCAGCGTCAGCTTCGAGGTCGATGCCGATCTCGATCATACCGTCATCTGCAATTGTTCGCGCTGCAAGCGTCTTGGCTCCACGCTCGCCTTTGCGCCGCGGGAGAAATTCACCCTGCTTTCCGGCGAGGACAAGCTGAGCGAATATCTCTTCAACAAGCACAAGATCCATCATTTTTTCTGCTCCACCTGCGGCATTGAAAGCTTTGCTTATGCCGATGGGCCTGACGGCACGCCGATGGTGGCGGTCAATGCCAATTGTCTTGATGGTGTCGATCCGCGGGCGCTGAAATCGCAGGCTTTCGATGGCGCGGCGGCCTGAGAGATGGCGATGAACCCGAAAAACTTCCGCTTGGCGGCCGCGGCGCTGCTGTTTCTGACAGCCGGCGCGGCAGGCCCGGCGTTTGCCGACGACGCGCCCGATTGCAAGGCGCCGCAGACGCAGGCGGATATGACCATCTGCGCCGGCAAGGACCATGAAAAGGCCGACAAGGCGCTAGACGCCGCGTATCAGAAGCTTCGCAAGCAGCTTGCCGAGCGCGACAAGACGGCCGATGCAAGCAGCAAGGGTGCGACCGATGCGCTGGTGACGGCCCAGCGCGCATGGGTGACTTTTCGTGACGCCAATTGCGCTCTCGCCGGTTTTCAGGCGCGTGGCGGCACGATGGAGCCGATGCTGATCGCCTCCTGCCTCGCCGATATGAGCAGCAAGCGCGCCGACGAATTGCGCCAGCTCTCGGAAGGTTTCTGAACGGCATGGGGCGGCGGATCATGATTGTTGGAAACGGGGAACTGCCGCCGGGTGTGGCTGGTTTCATCGATCTTTCCGACATCGTCATCCGTTTCAATGATTGCCGGTCGCTGGGTGCCGGTGGCAGGCGCACGGATGTGGTGGCCGTCTGCAATACCGGGCGGCCGGGCCACGAGATGACGCAAGGCCGTGACTGGCGCGAAAGCGACGGTGTGCGGCAGGCCTCCGCCCTATGGTCGGTGCGCGATCCCGCCAAGTTTTCAGAAATGGAGCCGGGCATCCGCGCGCGCTGGCCGGAGCTAACCGATTTCTGCGTCGATTATACCGCCGGTTTTGCGGCAATCGCCGCAGAAACCAGCAAAAGCCATATCGTCATTCCACGCGACGTGCATGAGCGCCTTGATAAGGCGCTCGCGGCTCATGCGCCAGCGCCCTATGTCTGCCCCAGCACCGGCCTTGTTGCCATTGCCCATGTTCTCGAGAGTGTGAGCGGTGATGGTGATGAGGTGGCGATTGCCGGTTTCAGCCACCAGGGCTGGAGCGGCCATCCCTTTGCTGCCGAACAACAACTGGTCGATACCCTCTCAAACGAGGGCCGGCTGGCACGAATTTCTCCCACATCGATTTTCTCCGCGTCCCAAGGAGCCTGAACCCATGCCTTACAAGATTTCCCGCGCCGCTTATGCCGGCATGTTCGGCCCGACCGTTGGCGACAAGGTGCGGCTTGCCGATACCGAACTCTTCATCGAGATCGAGAAGGACCACACGACCTATGGCGAGGAAGTGAAATTCGGCGGCGGCAAGGTCATTCGCGACGGCATGGGCCAGAGCCAGGCAACGCGGGCCGAAGGGGCTGTCGATACCGTCATCACCAATGCCGTCATCGTCGACCACAGCGGCATCTACAAGGCGGATGTGGGCCTGAAGAACGGCCGCATCCACGCCATCGGCAAGGCTGGCAACCCGGATACGCAGCCGGGTGTGACGATCATCGTCGGCCCCTCGACGGAGGCAATTGCCGGTGAAGGCAAGATACTAACCGCCGGCGGCATGGATGCGCATATCCATTACATCTGCCCGCAGCAGATCGAGGAAGCGCTGATGAGCGGTGTGACCTGCATGCTGGGCGGCGGTTCCGGCCCCGCGCACGGCACGCTTGCCACCACCTGCACCGGCGCGTGGCACATCGAGCGCATGATCGAAAGCTTCGACGCTTTCCCGATGAACCTCGCACTCGCGGGTAAAGGCAATGCCTCGCTGCCGGCACCGCTGGAAGAAATGATCCTTGCCGGCGCTTCCTCGCTGAAGCTGCATGAGGACTGGGGCACGACACCCGCCGCCATCGACAATTGCCTGACGGTGGCCGACGAATATGATGTGCAGGTGATGATCCACACCGACACGCTGAATGAAAGCGGTTTCGTCGAAGACACCGTCGCCGCCATCCGGGGCCGCACCATCCATGCCTTCCACACCGAAGGTGCGGGTGGCGGGCACGCGCCTGATATCATCAAGGTCTGCGGCAACCCGAACGTCATTCCGTCCTCCACCAACCCGACGCGGCCCTATACCGTCAATACACTTGCCGAACATCTGGACATGCTGATGGTGTGTCATCACCTGTCGCCGTCCATTCCTGAGGATATTGCCTTTGCCGAAAGCCGCATCCGCAAGGAAACCATTGCGGCGGAGGATATTCTCCACGATATCGGCGCGTTTTCGATCATCTCGTCGGACAGCCAGGCCATGGGCCGCGTGGGCGAAGTGGCGATCCGCACCTGGCAGACCGCCGACAAGATGAAGCGCCAGCGCGGCCGTCTGAAGGAGGAGACGGGCGAAAACGACAATTTCCGGGTGCGCCGTTACATCGCCAAATATACCATCAACCCGGCCATTGCCCAGGGTGTCAGCCATGAGATCGGCTCCGTCGAAGTCGGCAAGCGCGCCGATCTTGTCTTGTGGAACCCGGCCTTTTTCGGCGTGAAGCCGGAAATGGTACTGCTTGGCGGTTCGATTGCGGCAGCCCCGATGGGCGATCCGAATGCCTCCATTCCCACACCGCAGCCGATGCATTATCGGCCGATGTTTGCCGCCTATGGCAAGCTGCGCACCAATTCCTCGGTCACTTTCGTGTCGCAGGCGTCGCTGGATGGTGGCCTTGCCCAGCGCCTCGGCGTTGCCAAGAAGCTGCTGGCGGTGAAGAATGTGCGTGGCGGCATTTCCAAGGCGTCGATGATCCACAATTCGCTCACCCCGCATATCGAGGTCGATCCCGAGACCTATGAGGTGCGGGCGGATGGCGAGTTGCTGACCTGTGAACCGGCCACCGTGCTGCCAATGGCGCAGCGTTATTTCCTGTTTTAACGGACGTCGCGTTGAGAACTGTCCTCAGATGGATCGGCGGCGGCTTGCTGCTGGTGGTCCTCCTTCTCGTGCTCGGCACCGTGGTGCCGCGCCCTTTTTTCGCCGATGAGGCAAATGACGCGAAGGAGCGCGAAATCCTGCTGTTGTCGAACCCGATCCATACGGACATCGCCCTGCCTGTCGATGACGATCTGCGGCGGGTCTTTGCCGAATTGCAGGAGGGCGGCATTGCGGTCAATCATCCGGCGGCTGCCACTCTGGTGTTCGGCTGGGGCGGCCGGTCGTTTTACATCCAGACGCCCACCTGGGCCGATCTGAAACCGATGCCGGTATTGCGCTCGTTCACGCTCGACAGTTCCGTCATGCATGTGGATGTGACCGGGGATTTTCCCGCCGATCTGGCTGGGGTAAAGCGCCTTCGCATTTCCGAAGCGGGGTATCAGCGCCTTATCGCGGGCATCAGTGCAAGTTTTGTCAGGCAGGACGGCAGGGTTCAGCTGGTTCCCGGTGTCGCCTACGGTCTGACCGATGCGTTTTTCGAGGCGAATGGCTGGTTCAATGCGCTGGCCGGCTGCAACACCTGGTCAGCTGCCATGTTGCGGCAGGCTGGTATCCGAACGGGCTGGTGGACACCCTTGCCACCGCTGTTGCGCTGGTCGGTAGACCTGCACAATTGATCCCCAATTCCGTGCGGCCATTTCGCGTATTTGGCGGCTGAAATCCTTTTTTTATGCTGCACTGCAATGCATCTTGCGCTATGGAAACGATAAAAGAATTCCGCGCGGATCGATCCCAAGCGAGCCGCGTAAAATGCCAGAACAGGAGACAAGACATGCTCGGCAAAAAAGTGCCCGCCGTAACTTTCCGCACGCGCGTTCGTGACGAGGCCGTTGGCGGCCCGAACCCCTTCCGTTGGCAGGACATGACCTCCGACGACTATTTCAAGGGCAAAAAGGTCGTGCTGTTTTCGCTGCCCGGCGCGTTCACCCCGACCTGCTCGACCTACCAGCTGCCAGACTTCGAAAAGCTGGCGCCCGAATTCCGCGCGCTCGGCGTCGATGAAATCTATTGCCTGTCGGTCAACGACGCCTTCGTGATGAATGCCTGGGCAAAAGGTCAGAACCTCGAAAACGTCAAGGTCATTCCTGATGGTTCGGGCGAGTTCACCCGCAAGATGGGCATGCTGGTCGCCAAGGACAATCTCGGTTTCGGCATGCGCTCCTGGCGTTACGCCGCCGTCATCAATGACGGTCTGGTGGAGCAGTGGTTCGAGGAAGAAGGTTATTCCGACAATTGCGAATCCGACCCTTATGGCGTTTCTTCGCCGCAGAACATTCTGGAAAGCCTGAAAAGCCGCGCTGCGGCCTGATCTCGGTTTTCGTTTCTGGTGAAAGCCCGGCAGCAATGCCGGGTCACCTCTGGCCGCTGAGGCCGAAAACCTCTCCTCCGTCATGCTCGGGCCTGTCCCGAGCATCTGCAACGGGTTGATTTTACGATAGGTGGTTGGTTCCTCGGGACAAGCCCGAGGATGACGTCGCGTTGGAGGGAGCGTCCCTAATAATACGCATCCTTTCCGGTACTCTGCCGGATTTTTATATGCAGCGAGAATGCGCATCCGCCTTGAAATCCCTCCGCCTATCCGTCAAAAATCGTCTTCCCAAGACTGTTTCTGAAACGGATCATCCCATGCTGCGCGTCACCTCCTATCACCCCGCCGGAACCCCCGGCGATGAACCCTCCGGTTATGTCACGCTGGCACATGACCAGCGGCATCTGCGCCGTAAGCTGCTGCATTTGCAGAACGACGAGATGGTGATGCTGGACCTGAAGGAAGCCGTCCTGTTTGCCCATGGCGATCTGCTGGTGGTGGAGAACGGCGATCTGATCGAGGTCCGCGCGGCGGATGAAAAGCTGTTTGAAATCAGAGCCAAGGATCGGCTTCACCTGATCGAGCTTGCCTGGCATCTGGGCAACCGGCATCTTTCGGCACAGATCGAGGAGGAGCGTATTCTCATCCTGCGCGACCATGTCATTCGCGCCATGCTGGAAGGTCTCGGCGCCACCGTGCGGGATGTGGAAGAACCTTTCCAGCCGGCACGCGGCGCCTATCACGCCCATGGCGGCCATTCCCATGGCCATGATCACGGGCATGGCCACCACCATCATGACCACGGCTGAGGCGTGAGCGCGGAAAGCGGCGTTGCCGCGCTGCTGCGGCTGATGGCCTGGCTGTCGCCGGCCTTTCCGGTTGGCGGTTTTTCCTATTCCGGCGGCCTGGAAAAGGCGGTTGAGGACACGCGCGTGCGCGATGCCGCCGGCTTGGGTGGCTGGGTGGAAACGCTGCTGCGCCATGGCAGCCTGTGGAATGATGCGGTGTTTCTGGCGCATGCCTGGCGAAGCTCGCAGGATACCACGGCGCTCAGCGAAACGGCCAATCTCGGCCGCGCGCTGGCCGGTTCGGCGGAACGTTATCGTGAGACCGTGCTTCTCGGTGATGCCTTCATTGCCGCTGCCGGCGCATGGCCGCATGCAGTTCTGGAGCTATTGCCGAAGGAGGCTCCGTATCCCGTCGCCATAGGCGCTGTGGCGGCCGGACATGGAGTGCCATTGCGCGAGACGCTTGCCGCCTTTCTGCATGCCGGTGTTTCGCAGATCGTTTCGGCCGGCATCCGTCTTGGCGTCGCCGGGCAAAAGGATGGCGTCGCCATTCTCGCCGCAAGCGAGGCGGTGATCGCGGAGATTGCGGCGCGGGCGGCGTTATCAACACTCGATGATCTCGGCAGCGCCACCGTTATCGCCGATACGGCGGCGATGCGTCATGAAACCCAGGGCACGCGGCTTTTCCGCTCCTGAGGAGGCAGCATTACAATCGATGGAGCGAGCGGGTGCCACGCGTTTCTTCTCCCCGCCGGGGAGAAGTCCGCGGCAGTGGGATGAGGAGGCGAGGGTAGAGATATCAAGAGAGCTTGCCCCCTCATCCGACCCTTCGGGCCACCTTCTCGCCGGCGGGGAGAAGAAACTTGCGGCATGGTTCTTGCTTGCTCTTGAAGCGTCGGTCCAAGGCTTTACGGTAAAAGATACCAAAGCATAGTGAAGGGAACAGAGTGATGAAATCGGGTAATGGTCCGTTGCGTGTCGGCATTGGCGGGCCCGTAGGTTCCGGCAAGACGGCGTTGACGGAAAAGCTCTGCAAGGCAATGAGTGGCGATTATTCCGTCGCCGTCGTCACCAATGATATCTATACCAAGGAAGATGCCGAGGCGTTGGTGCGCATGCAGGCGTTGCCATCCGAGCGTATCGTCGGTGTGGAGACAGGCGGTTGCCCGCATACCGCCATCCGCGAGGATGCGACGATCAATCTGCAGGCGATTGCCGGGCTTAATGCGCGGTTTCCCGATCTCGACGTGGTCTTCATCGAATCAGGCGGCGATAATCTTGCCGCGACCTTTTCGCCTGATCTTGCCGATATCACAATCTATGTGATCTCCGTCTGCCAGGGCGAGGAAATTCCGCGCAAGGGCGGGCCGGGCATCACCCGCTCCGACCTGCTGGTCATCAACAAGAAGGATCTCGCGCCTTATGTCGGTGCCGATCTGACCGTGATGGACAGCGATGCGACGCGGATGCGCAACGCCATGCCGTTCGTTTTTACCGATATGAAACGGGGCGATGGCGTCGATCGTATCGTCGGTTTCCTGAAAGAGCAGGGTGGTCTCTGAGCCATGAATGCAGCGCTGCGTTTTGGCCCCTATGCCGTGTCCCGGTTCGTTGATGGTGTCTACAAGGCACCTGTCGGTCATCTCATCCACCGGCAGGGCGCGGTGGCGCTGGCTGTGGTTGTTGCCGGGCTCGAGGGCGAGACGGTGGATGTGGATGTCAATTGTTTTGCGCTGTCGGGGCCCGATGGTGTGTGGCTGATCGATGCCGGTTGCGGCACGGCCTGGGGCGCTGCCTATGGCCATGCCCGCGCGGCGATGATGGCCGCCGGAATTCAGCCTGATGATGTCAGCCGTGTCATCCTCACCCATATTCACGGTGACCACGCGCTGGGCCTCATCGATGGCGACCGGCCCTATTTTCCCAATGCGGAGATATGGGTGCCCGAGGCCGATCTTGCCTTCTTCACCAATGCCGATGCCCGCAAGACATTGCCGCCGGCCCGGCAGGGTGGTTTCGATCTTGCCGCGCGGCTGCTCGATATCTGCGGCGCCACGTTGCGGCCGATCCCCACGGGAACGGTTGCCGAGGATATCGAGGCGATCGCCATGCCCGGTCATACGCCCGGACATGTGGGTTATCTCATCGGCAGTGGCGATGCGCGGCTGTTATTGTGGGGTGATGTGCTGCATGTCAGTAAATTGCAGGCGGCCGATCCTGAAATCGCTTTCGTTTACGATATCGATTCCGAGCTTGCCTATGCCACCCGTCTTGCGGCGCTGGCTGAAGCCGCCGATCATGGCTGGCTGGTTTCCGGCGGTCATCTCGGTGGTTTTTTCCACATCGAACGGCGGGGAGACAGCTTCCGCTTCGTGCCGCAGCCGGGCTGATTTCCGTTTTCAGTCATGCAGAAGGGCGGCATGCCGGTTGGCATACCGCCCTTCATCCTCTCCCGGTGTTTTCAGATCTGCTTTAATGCCGCGACGTCATTAACCTGCACGATGCGGCCGCGCACCGTGACGCCTGACTTCTTCAGTGCCGAGAAGGCGCGCGACAGGGCTTCCGGGGCAAGGCCGAGCTTGCCGGCAAGCAGGCTCTTCTGGAAGGGCAGCCGCAGCGAAAAGGATGTCGCATCGCGCGGGCCCTGGTTGATGAGGTAATGGGCGACGCGTTGCGGTGCCGTCTGCAGCCGGTCGTTGGCGATGCAGTCCATGGTCGCCAGCAGGCTGTTGGAAAGGCAGCGCATGACGGCCTTGGCGATTGCCGGCTCCTGATCGATCAGGGTTCGGATTCTTGCCAGCTCGAAACGCGCCACTGTGCAGCTTTCAGCCGCCTGCGCGCTGTAACGATAGGTATCGCTACCGAAGATCAGGCATTCGTTGAAGGTGTCGCCCGGGCCGCTGACGCGCACATCCGCCTCACGCCCGTGCCGGTCCAGCCGATAAAGCCTGATATAACCCGATAGCACGCAATAAAAATGCTGCGCCGTTTCGCCTTCCTTGAAGAGGACGTGGCGGGCGTTGACATTAGTGATGGTCGCAGCCTCCATCATCTTCAGCGCGGCCGCGTCGTCGGCAACCCCGATCAGGGGTGCACGCAGCAGAATGTTCCTGTCCCTGTTGCTCAGCTTCACGGTCTTGTTCACGTCCATTCGGCTCCCGCTCAAACCTTTTGCCGGGCTGTCCGAAGCGATACGAAACCGGGGAAGTTCCTTCTCCCTCACGCCTATCTGCAAAGAACTCATCGCATTTTTCCTCGACCGGCAATTCCCGATGCGAGGGAGACTAGCAGTTCACCTGAAAAGCGAATTGATTTCGATCAAACAGGATTGCGGTCGTTATGTTGGGGGTGCGAGCGAGGGTGGCGAGACCGTGCATGCTCCGGAGCGCGAGGGGGGATGTGGAGCGCGCGAGGGCGGCATGGTTCTTCTCCCCGCCGGTGCGCCATAAGCAAGTCAAAATAAAAACGCCGGGCACGAGGCCCGGCGTTTCAATCTTCATATTTGCAACTTTCACTCCGCAGCAAGTGGTGGCAGCCGCAATATATTGCTGCCCTTGTCGCTGGCTTTGTCGCCGGTGCCCTTTTCCATGCTGGCCACCCGCGCCTCCAGCGAGGAGAGCGCCAGGCTGTTTTCGTGGGCGATCTCCGAGAGTTTCTCGTTGGAGAGGGCCTCCTCCTCCACTTCCTTCTTGCCAACGAAGCGGCCGAAGAGGTGGGCGAGCAGGCGTGACACGTCGTCCATGATCAGGAAGAAGGCCGGCACCACGATAAGGGAAAGCACCGTCGAGACGATGATGCCGCCGATGACAGCAATCGCCATCGGTGCACGGAACGAGCCGCCTTCGCCGACGCCGAGCGCCGAGGGCAGCATGCCTGCCGACATGGCGATGGAGGTCATGATGATCGGGCGGGCGCGCTTGCGGCCTGCCTCCACCATGGCATGCACCCGTTCCATGCCGTGACGGCGCATTTCGATGGCGAAGTCCACCAGCAGAATGGCGTTTTTCGTCACGATGCCCATCAGCATCAGAATGCCGATGAGGACGGGCATGGACAGCGCGTTCTGCGTGATGATGAGCGCGACTGCCACGCCACCGATCGCAAGCGGCAGCGAGAACAGGATGGTGAAGGGCTGGATGACATCCTTGAACAGCAGGATGAGCACCACCAGCACCAGCATCAGGCCAAGCAGCATGGCGTTGACGAAGCCCTGCTGCATTTCGCCCTGCACCTTGGCGTCACCGCTTTCGGCAAGGCGGACGCTTGCCGGAAGCTTGGTCTCTGCCACGATGCGCTTGAACTCGGCCGTCGAGGTATCGAGCGCCGTGCCGAAAGGCACGTCAGAGCCGATGGAGACGACGCGGTTGCGGTCGTTGCGCTTGATCGAGCTTGGACCTTCGGAATAGTCGATGTCGGCAACGCTGTAGAGCGGCACCAGCGACCCCGAGGCGGTCTTGATCTTCAGCGCGCGGATGGTGGCGAGATCGCGGCGGGTATCGAGCGATGCCTGCACGCGGATCGGGATCTGCCGGTCGTCCAGCGAGATTTTCGTCAGCTGCGCGTCAATATCGCCGATGGTGGCGACACGCACGGTTTGCGAAATCTGCTGCGGCGTGATGCCGAGGCGGGCGATTTCATCCTTGCGCGGGCGGATCTGTAGTTCGGGACGGGGCAGAGCACCTTCCGAGCTGACATTGGCAAGGATGGGCGAGGCGCGCAGGCGGCTTTCGAGAATGCCGACGGCGTCGCTCAGGTCCTTCTCGTTCTTCGAGAGGAAGTTGAAGGAGAGCTCGCGTTCCGCGCGGTCGTTCAGCTTGATGATGCGCACATCGGGGATGCCGCGCACCTGCGCGAATATATCCCGCTCCACATCCCATTGCGGACGCGTGCGGCCCTTTTCCTCCACCTTCGGCAGATACTGGCCGATGAGCGGAATAGAGCCGAGACCCTTATTGACCACCAGCTTGAGCAGTGAATGGTCGATATGCTGGAGGAGAACGTTGACGGTAGCGCGGCGCAGCTCCAGGTCACCCTTGGGCGAGGCACCGCCGAGGATGAAGACGCTTTCCACGCCGTTGATGTCACGCAGGGCATGATAGATCTGCGTCGTCGTCCGGTCTGTTTCGTCAAGCGTCGCATTGGGCGGCAGTTCCACCGACAGCGTGACGCGAGAGGCGTCATCCGGCGGCAGGAAGCTGCCGGGCACCTGGGCCAGAAGCATGACGGAGGCGACGAGGAAGGCAATCGCGCCGACCAGCGTTAGATACCGCGCCCACCATTTGCGGGTGGTGGCGCTGACCATGCGCGTATAGGCCTTCATCAACCGGCCGTCATTGTCGTGGTGGTCGTCCATCGCATCTTCGGCGCGCATCAGATAGGCCGCCATCAACGGCGTGATGAGACGGGCGACGGCGAGCGAGAAGAACACCGAGAAGGCGACGGTGAGGCCGAACTGGATGAAGTATTGTCCGGGAATGCCGGGCATGAACGAGACGGGCACGAAGACCGCGATGATGGTGAAGCTGGTGGCGATGACAGCGAGGCCGATTTCGTCGGCCGCTTCCAGTGCCGCGCGATAGGGCGTCTTGCCCATCTTGATGTGGCGGGCAATGTTCTCGATTTCCACGATGGCGTCATCCACGAGAATACCCGTGGCGAGCGTGAGCGCGAGGAAGCTGACGAGGTTGAGCGAGAAGCCCATGATATCCATGATCCAGAAAGTCGGGATCGCGGAGAGCGGCAGCGCCACGGCGGCAATCAGGGTTGCGCGCCAGTTGCGGAGGAAGAGCAGGACCACGATGACGGCGAGGATCGCGCCTTCGATCAGCGTATCGAGCGCTGCCTTGTAGTTGCCATAGGTGAAATAGACGGCGTCGTCGACCATCTGAATCGAGACATCAGGGTTGTTTTTGCGCACCTGATCCAGGCTTGCCGCCACGGTTTCGGCGACCGAGACCTCGCTCGCGCCCTTGGAGCGGAAGACCGCGAAGGTGACGGCGGGGTTGCCGTTGAAACGCGAGAAGGACTTCTGTTCCTGATAGGTGTCGGTGACCGTGCCGAGCTCGGAAAGCTTGACGAAACGGCCGTTGGAAAGCGCAATCGTGGTGTTGGCAAGCTGGCTCACATCGCGTGTGTCGCCGAGCGTGCGGATCGTCTGTTCGTTGCCGCCCACCTGGCCACGGCCGGAACCGAGATCGACGTTGGTGCCGCGCAGTTGGCTGTTCACCTCGGTGGCGGTGATGCCATAGGCGTCGAGCTTTTCGGGGCTGAGCGACACGCGCACTTCGCGGTCGGCGCCACCGTAACGGTCGACCTTGCCGATGCCGGACTGGCCCTGCAGCGAACGCTTGATCGTGTCATCCACGAACCAGGACAGTTCTTCCAGCGTCATGTTCGGCGAGGAGACGGCAAAGGTCTGGATCGCCTGTCCCTCGACGTCGATCTTGCTGACGACGGGCACTTCGATATCGGCGGGCAGATCGCTGCGGATCTTGTCGATGGCGTCCTTGGTGTCCTGAACCGCCTCTTCCGTCGGCTTTTCAATGCGGAAGACGACTGTCGTCGTCGATTGGCCATCGACCACGGTGGACTGGATTTCATCGACGCCGCTGATGGCGGCGACGGCATCCTCGATCTCCTTCGTCACCTGCATTTCCAGTTCGGACGGCGAAGCGCCGCTCTGGGTCACGGTGACGGCAACGACGGGAACGTCGATGTTTGGAAAACGGGTGATCGGCAGGGTATTGAACGCCTGCATACCGAGGATCATCAAAAGCGCGAAGCCGAGCAGCGGCGCAATCGGGTTACGGATTGACCATGCGGAAAAGTTCATTTCATTCCCTCAGTCAGTTGGACGCAGCCGTCTGGGCTTCCACCGGGTTTATCCGGTCACCATCACGCACGAATGCTCCAGCCTTCTCGACAACCTTGTCTCCAGCGGCAAGACCGCTGACAATCTCGATGAAACCACTGTCTTCTATGCCGGTCTCGATCTTCACCTGCTTGACGACGTCGCCTTCCACCTTGCGGGTGGTCGAGCCTTCACGCCCGGAGGTGACGGCCGAAAGCGGCAAAGCGAGCGCATTCGTCTCTTCGACGATGATCGCCGCGCTGGCATACATGCCGGAGCGCGCCGGGCTGTTTTCGGGCAGCACCACATGCACGGAACCGAGGCGCGTCGTCGGATCGACGGTGGGCGAGACGAGGCGCACCTTGCCCTCTATTTTCTCAGCTCCGCCTGCAACCGTCAAATAGGCTTTCTGGCCGATCTTCACCTTCTGGATATCGGTCTCGGACAGATCGGCGACGAGTTCGATCGCGCCATCCTTGATGACGGTGAAAAGCGGATTGCCGGCACCGCTGGCAATCGCGCCGACCTTCGCATTCTTGGCTGAAACGATGCCGGCAACCGGGGTTTTCACGCCCGTGCGCGTCAGCTTCAGATCGATATCGGCAATCTGCGCATCAACCACCTTGATGTCGGCTTCGCCGGCGGAAACGGCCTGGCGGGCGGCGTTGAGTTTGGCGGCGGCCACTTCGGCCTGCGCCTGGGTCTGTTCTACCTGCGAGACGGAGCCGGAGCCGCTCTGGCCGAGCTTTGCGGCGCGGTCGCGCTGGCGGTTCGCGTCATTGGCGCTCGCCTCCGCTTCCAGGACCTGTGCCTTGGCCTGCGCGACGGCCGCCTGCGCCTTGGCCTTGTTGGCCTCAAGCTGGCTTTTCTGAAGGATCAGACTGTCCGAGGAGAGGACGGCAAGGATCGCATTTGCTTCGACCCTGTCACCGATATCGACGTTCAGCGTATCGATCGACAGGCCGTCGACCAGCGGCTGGACATAGATTTCATCAACCGGACGGATGGTGCCCGTCGCGATGACGCGGTCGACGAGATCGCGTTTTGCGGCATGCGCAACGATGATGGAAGGCAGGTTCTGCTGTTTGACCGGTGCCTGCGCCTCTCCCTCGGCGGCTGCGGACAAGGGGAGCGCCGCTGCGGAAAGAAGAAAGAAAACAAAGCGGTTAAACGTGACTTTATGCTGCATGTGTCTTGGCTCGCGCAATATCCGCTCACATGTCCTGCAGGCTCGGGGCCGTGTCTCAAAAGGTCATGCGATGGCGAATGTGAAACAAGGGATCACAATACTTCCTTTTCGATCCTCCCGATTCAAACGCCCCTCAACGCGAATCTCAAGCACCTTTGCCTTGTGCTTTTTTTACAAGATCAAATCTGGCAGTCTTGTGGGCGGGACTGTAATTGTTGTTGTCGTACAAATCAATCCGCATAGCCGCTATGCTTGATATACATTTTTGTATAGCCGCAGATGTTGCAATTCGTCAGATGGGTTACCAATGAAATAGGCGACGTGCTGATGCCTTCGCACTATCGGCGCAGTTTGCACAAGTGGCGTATTCTGGCAAAGCCCCAAAAGAAGAGCGTCGTCAGATGGGAAATCGAGTTGAGCCAACCTCGCCGACGTCATCCTCGGGCTTGTCCCGAGGATCTGCAACGTTGTGATTTTGTTGACGTGGTTAGATCCTTGGGACAGGCCCGAGGATGACGTCGGGAGAATTGGCACTCTTCATGCGAGTCATAAACCAGAACGCGCGGACCTCCCGCGCGCTCCATTATTCGGACGTCACTTCGCCTACTTCAGCGCCGCGTCAGTGATTTCGGTCGTATAGGCGCCTGCCGGCTCCTTGGTGATCACAGGATCGGAGCCGCCGCCGAGCAGGGTTTTTACCGTACGCTCGTAATCGGCCTTGTCGAGTGCGCCCTTCGAGCCGGCGGTGAGCTTGGCGACTTCGCCCATCATGCGCTTCTGGTGCTTTTCGGTCTGGGCGCCGGAGGCGTCGTTTTCGAGAACGATACCGGCGGCATCGTCAGGGTGTTCTTCGGCCCACTTCCAGCCCTTCATGGAAGCGCGGACGAATTTGACCATGTCTTCCCTAAATTTGGCGTCCTTGAGCTTGTCTTCCAGAACATAGAGCCCGTCTTCCAGCGTCGCCACGCCTTCGGCCTCATATTTGAAGGTAACGAGTTCTTCCGGCTTGATGCCGGCATCGATGACCTGCCAATATTCATTATAGGTCATGGTGGAAATGCAGGCGGCCTGTTTCTGCAACAGCGGATCGACGTTGAAGCCCTGTTTCAGAACGGTAACGCCATCCGCGCCGCCGGTGGTCGGGATTTTCAGGTGCGCCATCCACGACAGGAACGGATATTCATTGCCGAAGAACCAGACGCCGAGTGTCTTGCCCTTGAAATCTTCCGGCTTGGTGATGCCGGTTTCCTTGAGGCAGGTCAGCATCATACCTGACGATTTGAACGGCTGGGCGATGTTGACGAGCGGCACGCCCTTTTCGCGCGTCGCAAGGGCAGACGGCATCCAGTCGACGATCACATCCGCGCCACCGCCGGCCAGAACCTGTGCGGGGGCAATATCCGGGCCGCCGGGCTTGATATCGACATCAAGGCCTTCGGCTTCATAAAAGCCCTTGTCCTTGGCGACATAATAACCGGCGAACTGCGCCTGGGTCACCCATTTCAGCTGCAGGGTGATCTTGTCGGCGGCTTGAGCCCCGAATGCGGTCAGGACTGACGCGCCGGCAAGAAGCATGGATGCAAGTTTCATTTTCATCGCTGTTCCCTTTTTCGTTATTTACGTTCGTCCCCCACGGACGGACGGATGCCAGAAGGTGACGGCACGCTCTGCGAGCGCCACCAGACCGTAAAAGCCCGAACCTGCAAGCGCCGCCACGGCGATCTCGGCCCAGACCATATCGACATTGCTGCGGCCCATTTCCGCCGAGATGCGGAAGCCCATGCCGACGATGGGCGTGCCGAAGAATTCCGCGACGATGGCGCCGATCAAGGCGAGCGTGGAATTGATCTTCAGCGCGTTGAAGATGAAGGGCCAAGCGGCGGGCAGGCGCAGTTTCAGCAATGTCTGCCCCCAGCCGGCGGCATAGGTGCGCATCAGGTCGCGCTCCATGTGGCTGGAAGCGGCAAGCCCCTGCACCGTGTTCACCAGCATCGGGAAAAACGTCATGATGACGACGACAGCGACTTTCGATTGCCAGTCGAAACCGAACCACATGACCATGATCGGCGCGATGCCGACCACCGGAAGGGCGGAGACGAAATTGCCGATGGGCAGAAGTCCGCGCTGGAGGAAGGGCGAACGGTCGATGAGGATGGCGACGAGGAAACCGAGGCCGCAGCCGAGCACATAGCCCGTCAGCACCGATTTGAGGAAAGTCTGGCGGAAATCCGCCCAGAGGATCGGCAGCGAGCCGACTAGACGGGCGAGGATGGCGCTGGGGGCCGGCAGCAGGATGGGCGGAACGGAAAAACCACGCACGATGCCTTCCCAGAGAGCCAGAAGGGCAAGGCCGAAGAGAAGGGGCACGGCGATGCGGCCGATGCGCTGTGCCGAGGAAGAGGTGAAATTGCGCCGCACCAGCCATTCGTTGAAGGTCCAGGCGGCAAGCCAGAACAGGATCGCGCCGATAAACCAGGAGGGGTTCGTCATGGCCGTGCTCCCATTCTCTTGAGGACGGCGGCGTGGGCAATGCCGATGATCGACACCAGCAGCGCCGCAACACCGGCGGCCATGAATAGGGCCGCCCATATCTGCACCGTCTGGCCGTAATAGGAGCCGGAGAGCAGCCGTGCGCCAAGACCCGCGACGGCCCCTGTCGGCAATTCACCGACTATGGCGCCGACCAGCGCGATGGCAATGGCGATCTTCAGCGAGGTGAAAAGATAAGGCAGGGCGGAGGGCCAGCGCAGCTTCCAGAAGATCTGCGCCGATGAGGCATTATAGGTGTGCATCAGATCGAGCTGGAGGGTTTCGGGGCTTCTGAGGCCCTTCACCATGCCGACGACGATGGGGAAGAAGGAGAGATAGGTGGAGATCAGCGCTTTCGGCAGCAGCCCGGAAATGCCGATGGAGTTCAAAACGACGATGATCATCGGCGCGATGGCGAGAATGGGGATCGTCTGGCTGGCGATGATCCACGGCATGACGGAGCGATCCATGGCGCGGTTGTGGATGATGGCGACGGCAAGCAGGATGCCGAGAACGGCGCCGATGGCGAAACCGAGCAGGGTGGCCGAAAGCGTGATGCCGGCGTGATAGATCAGGCTGCGCTTGGAGGTGATGGCCTTGTTGACAGTGGTGTCCCACAGTTCCGCAACGATCTGATGTGGGGCGGGGAGGACCGGGCGCTCCTGCGCGAAGGTCTGCGGCAGGAGTTCGAAGAAGCTCGGCGTTTGGCCGGCGCGGGTGGCCTGGTCGCGGGCGAAGGGCATGTTGAGATAGATGACGGCGAGGTGCCAGAGGATGAGAATGGCGAGGAGGACGGTGAGGATGGGGAGGATGCGGTGGCGGAGGAGGGTCATGGTGTTTCGCTCCGACACTTGCTCTGTGGGTGGGGTTTACGCTCACTCCGGGGGTGCCGTTTACCCCCCTCTGTCCTGCCGGACATCTCCCCCTCAAGGGGGGAGATCGATATGCCGTCCCGTTTTGCCCCTCTCATTGTTTGCGAATGAAGCGGTGGTAGCGCCGCTTGCCGATCTCCCCCCTTGAGGGGGAGATGCCCGGCAGGGCTGAGGGGGGTAATGCCTGCCGCAACGGCTTCGGTTCCAACCTCACCCCTCATAGCCATGCCCCGCCTTCAACCCTTCGCGCACGCGGTGCGCAATCGCCAGAAACTCCGGCGTCTCCCGGATTTCCAGTGGCCTTTCCCGCGGCAGGGTGGATTCGATCACATCGGTCACTCGTCCAGGCCGCGGCGACATGACGACGATCCTGGTCGAGAGATAGACCGCTTCGGGAATGGAATGAGTGACGAAACAGATGGTCTTGCCGGTCGTATCCCAGAGTTTCAGCAGCTGCTCGTTCAGATGATCGCGGACAATCTCGTCCAGCGCCCCGAAGGGCTCGTCCATCAACAGCAGGTCGGCATCGAAGGCGAGCGCGCGGGCGATGGAGGCGCGCTGCTGCATGCCGCCGGAAAGCTGCCAGGGATATTTCTTGCCGAAACCGTTGAGGTTGACGAGATCCATCGTGCGGTCGATGCGCTCGCGCTGTTCGGCTCTGCTGTAACCCATGATTTCAAGCGGCAGGGCGATATTCTTTTCGATACTGCGCCACGGGTAAAGTGCGGCGGCCTGAAAGACATAACCGTAGGACCGGTCCTTGCGGGCGTTTTCCGGCGTCGTGCCGTTGACGGTGATTTCGCCTGACGTGTGTTTTTCAAGATCGGCTATGACCCGCAGGAAGGTGGTCTTGCCGCAGCCGGAAGGACCGATGAAGGAGACGAAATCGCCCTTTTTCACGTCCAGATCGACATTAGACAAGGCGTGGACCGGGCCATCCCCCGTTTCGAAGGTGAGGCCCAGTTTTCTGGCGGAAACGACGGAATAGGGGGAGGCCTGGTTCATCTTGGCTGATTGTCGCTTTCCGTAAGTGCCGCGCGCGCCAGCGGCAGCATCTGGGTTTCCGTCAGTCTGGCAATCATCACGCCGGGGTGGTGGTCGAGGTCGAGCCAGCGCACTTCCTCGATTTCCGCCTGCGGCACGACCTCGGCATGAAGTCTGGCGCTGAAGGCATGGGCGACGACATCGGCGCCGGGCTCATTGGCGGCTTCCTCGCGAAAGATGCCCTCATAACGAACGGCATTTTTCGGCAGCGTCAGGCCGATTTCCTCGGCCAGTTCGCGGTGCAGCGCCTGCTCCGGCGTTTCGCCCGGATCGATCTTGCCACCCGGCTGCATGAACTGCGTGGCGCCGCGCTTGCGCACCACAAGCATCTGCCGTCGTTCGTTGAGGAGAATGGCGGCGGCGATGAGGATTTCGCGTTTCGGCTCGCTGCTCATGGTCACACGCCCGATGCCGGAATGCCTGTGCGTTCCACCTTGCGCGGCGAAACGAGTTCCTTCCAGGTGGAAAGCGCCCGGCTGACGGCGGGATAGGGATCGCGGGCCACGAATTGGCCATGGCCTTCCTGTGTTTCGATGGTGCCTTCCTCGACACTGACGAGGCCGCGCGACAGGGTGTAGCGAGGCAGGCCCTTCACCTTCTGCCCTTCGAACACGTTGTAATCGATGGCCGATTGCTGGCTTGCGGCGCTGATGGTCTTTTCCAGCGCCGGGTCCCAGACGACGATATCGGCATCGCTGCCGACGAGGATCGCGCCCTTTCTCGGATAGATGTTGAGGATCTTCGCAATATTGGTGGAGGTGACGGCGACAAATTCATTCCTCGTTAGCCGGCCGGTCGCCACGCCATGGGTCCAGAGCAGCGGCATGCGATCTTCCAGCCCGCCGGTGCCGTTGGGAATCTTGCGGAAATCACCAAGGCCGAAGCGTTTCTGCTCGGTGGTAAAGGCGCAATGGTCGGTCGCCACACATTGCAGCGAGCCGGAGGCGAGACCCGCCCAGAGACTGTCTTGGTGTTGCCGGTTGCGGAAGGGTGGCGACATGACCCGGCGCGCGGCATGATCCCAGTCGGGATTGGCATATTCGCTTTCATCGAGGATCAGGTGCTGGATCAGCGGTTCGCCATAGACCCGCATGCCATTCTGGCGGGCGCGGCGGATGGCTTCATGCGCCTGCTCGCAGGATGTGTGGACGACATAAAGCGGGGCACCGGCCATATCGGCGATGATGATGGCGCGGTTGGTGGCCTCGCCCTCCACGGAGGGCGGTCGGGAATAGGCATGCGCTTCCGGCCCGACATTGCCCTCGGCCATCAGCTTTTCCTGCATCTGCGCGACGATATCGCCGTTTTCCGCATGCACGAAGGGAATGGCGCCCAGTTCCGCGCAACGTGAGAAGGAGGCGAACATCTCGTCGTCATTCACCATCAGCGCGCCCTTGTAGGCCATGAAGTGCTTGAACGAGTTGATGCCTTTTTCCTGAACCACCGTCTTCATCTCGTTAAAGACCTGCTCGCCCCACCAGGTAACGGCCATGTGGAAGGAATAATCGCAATTGGCGCGCGTCGCCTTGTTGTCCCATCTCTGCAGGGCATCGAGAAGCGACTGGCCGGGATCGGGCAGGCAAAAATCCACCACCATGGTCGTGCCGCCGGCAAGGGCGGCGCGCGTGCCGCTCTCGAAATCATCTGCGGAGTAGGTGCCCATGAAGGGCATTTCCAGATGCACATGCGGATCGATGCCACCGGGCATGACGTAACATCCCGTGGCATCGAGGATCGTGCCGCCGGTCAGATCAGGGCCGATCTCGGTGATCGTACCGCCCTCAATCTTCACATCGGCCTTGTAGGTGAGGTCGGCGGTGACGATGGTGCCGTTTTTGATGATGGTGGCGGTCATTGCACGATCTCCGCAGTCTCCAGCACCGCATGCAGCAGCACGTCGCAGCCAGCTTTTGCCCATTCCGGCGAAATCTCTTCCGCCTCGTTGTGGGATAGCCCGTCCACGCATGGGCAGAAGATCATGGTCGACGGAGCGACCCTTGCCGTCCAGCAGGCATCGTGGCCGGCGCCGGAGATGATGTCCATGTGGCTGTAACCCAGTCTTTCGGCGGCAGAGCGAACGCGCCCGACCAGCACCGGATCGAAGGTGACGGGATCGAAATGGCCGATGGCTTCGATCGAGCAGCCGACGCCGAGTTCTTCAGCGATAACAGGCACCTCGCGTTCGAAGATGGCGCGCATGTTGTCGAGTTTCGCCTGCGAAGGGGTTCTGAGGTCGATGGTGAAAACCACCTTGCCGGGCAGCACATTGCGGGAATTGGGCGTGAAGATCATCTGGCCGACGCCGGCCACAGCGCCCGGCTGGTGGGCCATCGCCACTTCCTGCACCTTTTCAAGAATGCGGGCGGCGGCGAGGCCGGCATTGACGCGCATGGCCATCGGCGTCGAGCCGGTATGGGCTTCCTTGCCGGTTAGCGTCACTTCCAGCCACCACAAGCCCTGACCATGGGTAACGACGCCGATCTGCTTGCCTTCTGCCTCGAGGATCGGCCCCTGCTCGATATGATATTCGAAATAGGCGTGCATCCTGCGGGCGCCCACCTCTTCTTCGCCCAGCCAGCCAATTCGCTTCAGTTCCTCGCCATAGGTCTTGCCGTCGGTATCGGTGCGGCTATAGGCGTAATCGAGATCGTGAATGCCGGCGAAGACGCCGGAGGCCAGCATGGCCGGGGCAAAGCGCGCGCCTTCCTCATTGGACCAGTTGGTGATGGTGATCGGGTGTTTCGTCTTTATGTTGAGATCGTTCAGGCTGCGGACGACTTCCAGTCCAGCCAGCACACCAAGCACGCCATCGAACTTGCCGCCGGTCGGCTGGGTGTCGAGATGGCTGCCGATATAGACCGGCAGCGCGTCCGGGTCCTCGCCGGGGCGGGTGGCGAACATCGTGCCCATGCGGTCGACGCCCATCGTCAGGCCGGCCGCTTCGCACCAGCTCTTGAACAGGCTGCGGCCTTCCGCATCTTCATCCGTCAGCGTGCGGCGATTATTGCCGCCGGCTATGCCGGGGCCGATTTTCGCCATGTCCATCAGACTGTCCCACAGACGGTCGCCATTGACCGTCAAGTTTTTACCCGCCGCCATGAAATGTCGTCCTCACCAGTTTTGTTTTTATCGAAGCAAAGCTTGTGCCGTTCCCATTTTTGCCGGCTAAGATAACAGTCATTGCCTAAAGATGGCGATGGTGGATAAATTGACCGGCTGGTAAACATTGCAAATTCGCGATGGCGTCAGCAAGAGATTTTCGTGACGAATCGCACTAATTTTGCCTAAACTGTACGCGCAGATTATTTTTTAAGCATACTGTAACGGCAATTGCACTGAAAAGAAACAGAGAGCAGAGAATGGCCATACCGCGAGCAGCGAAAACCCAGAAACGAACCCGCATTCAGGAAGAGAAGCAGGAAACGATTCTCGAGGCCGCGCTCAGTGTGTTTTCCACCAATGGCTTCCGTGGTTCCACGATCGACCAGATTGCCGAGGCGGCCGGCATGTCGAAACCGAACGTGCTTTATTATTTCCGTACCAAGGAAGCGATGCATCGCGCCCTGATCGAACGGGTGCTGGACACCTGGCTCGATCCGCTGCGCGCCTTTGACGCCGAAGGCAATCCCGAAAGCGAGATCCGCTCCTATATTCGCCGCAAGCTGGAAATGTCGCGCGATTTTCCGCGCGAAAGCCGGCTCTTCGCCAATGAAATCCTGCAGGGTGCGCCGCATATCGAGGATGAACTGAAAGGCCCGCTCAAACAACTGGTGGATGAAAAGGCCGAGGTGATCCGCGCCTGGATCAAGGCGGGGCGGATGGCCAAATGCGACCCCTATCATCTGATCTTCTCGATCTGGTCGACCACCCAGCATTATGCGGATTTCGACGTGCAGGTGCGCGCCGTGCTGGGTGACAGACACGGTGGCGACGGTCGTTTCGAGGATGCGGCCCGGCATCTGGAGCAGCTTTTCATGGGCGGATTGCGCATCAGCGGCTGAAAGCCAGGGCTCTCACGAACAGGTGATCGATTCTTTCCGCAGAAACATGAGGAAAATTATCACCTTTATACTTTACTCCAAAACTCATCTTTATTATGGTGCCGGCATCCCGCTTATGGGGCCCGAAGATCGGGGCATGAAAAATCAACCGGCAGGTGAGGGAATGGCACGCAAGGAAAAGAAGAAAGCCGAACGCGGCGGCAAGCAGGGCAAGGGCGCGCCTCAACCTGAAAAGGACGTGGCCGAACAGCAGCTTTCCGGTCCGAAGAGCTTTCTTTACGTTGGCGGCCGTGACTGTCAGGTTGCCCATCTTCGCCAGATCGCCAGCAATTTCGGCGCCGAACTGATCCACCACGATGGCGGCCTGCGTGAGGCGGTCTCGCGTATCGATACCGTGCTTCCCTCGGTCGACTGCGTTTTCTGCCCGATCGACTGTATCAGCCACGATGCGTGTCTGCGGGTGAAGTCGGGTTGCAAGAAATTCGGCAAGACGTTCATTCCGCTGCGCAATGGCAGCAAATCCAGTCTGGAGCGGGCGCTGCAGACGATGAATGAACGGACCCCCACCGATGAGCGTGTAGTGGCCCCCTAAATCTCCGGACACGATCTCCCACTTGTTAAGTGTTAGGAGTAATGTGCCCATTATGACCAGTCACATACCTAAGATAGAAGTGCTGTCCGGCCCTGAGCGCCGCCGTCGCTGGTCGACAGCGGAGAAGCTCGCGATAGTCCAGGAGACCTACGAGCCTGACGTCACGGTTAGCATCGTTGCTCGACGGCATGGCATTCAGCCGAACCAGTTGTTCGCCTGGCGTAAATTGGCGGCGCAAGGTGCGCTGACGGCGACGGCATCGCAGGAAGAGGTCGTCCCGGCATCCGAATACAGAGCGCTTCAGAACCAGGTAAAAGAACTGCAGCGCCTCCTCGGCAAAAAGACGATGGAAGGCGAAATCCTCAAGGAAGCGCTTGAGATAGCATCAGGGTCAAAAAAACACCTGTTGCGCTCGCTCTCGTTGCCGAAGGACGGTTCGCGATGACGGCGGTGTGCGAGACCCTGGGTGTCGCCCGATCCAACATAGCGGAACGTGTGAGGCAACGTCCTTCTCGAGCCAGAGGGCGGCCGCCGCTCGCTGATCAGAAACTGTTGGAAGAGATCAAGTCGATCATCGATGACATGCCGACCTACGGATACCGCCGGGTTCACGCGATCCTGCGCCGTAAAGCCCGCAGCGAAAACCGTCCATGGCCAAATGCCAAACGCGTCTACCGGGTGATGAAGGTCCACGGCATGCTTCTTCAGCGCCACACCGGTGCAAGTGACACTCGTCGCCACGATGGCCGTGTCGCCGTCGAGCAATCCAATCTGCGCTGGTGTTCAGACGGGTTTGAAATCGGCTGCGAAAACAAGGAGAAGGTGCGCGTTGCTTTCGCTCTCGATTGCTGTGATCGCGAGGCCATCGCCCATGTCGCGACAACCGGGGGCATCAAGAGCGAGGACGTCCAGGACCTTGTCATCACGGCTGTTGAGAACCGTTTCGGTCTCATCAACACCCTTCCAAAGCCAATCGAATGGCTGACGGACAACGGCTCCTGCTTCATCGCAAAGGACACCAGATCGCTGCTCATCGATATCGGCATGGAGCCGTGTTCAACGCCCGTTCGAAGCCCCCAATCCAACGGAATGGCCGAAGCCTTCGTCAAAACCTTCAAGCGCGATTACGTCTCGGTGAACCCCTTGCCGGACGCCATGACCGTCATCGCGCAACTGCCCTCATGGTTCGAACACTACAACACCCTTCACCCGCATAAGGCATTGGGTTATTGCTCGCCTCGTGAGTTCTTAAACCGTCAAACCGAAACCTGATCCTGTCCGGTTTTTAAGGGGCAACTCCAGAGCGACGAACGCAATAATGTCAGGGATTTAGAGCCGGCGGCAGACGAAGCCTGCCGCGTGGAACTGCACAAGATGGCCGAACAGGCTGCCGATCCGGCCCTGACGGAAATGTATGAAATCGTCGGCGAACGTCAAAGGCGCAACCGCGCCGCGACCGCCGGCGGCAACGTCGCGATCTTTCCCCATCTGCGCACCCGCCAGCCCGGCGAAACGCCGCCCTTCGCTCTCGGCGAGGCGGCGGAAAAGGGCCGCAACATCCTGCCGTTTCGCTGGACGCGGCGGCGTTAAGGCCGATCAGAGCCTTTGGGCTTCAGGAACGCGCCGGCGCAGAGCACCAGCCATCCGCCGATCATGCCGAGCCCGCCTATGGGGGCTGCGTAGGGGAACAGGCTGTGGCCGGAAAAATGCCTGACGACGAGATCACCAATAAAAACCGCCGTTCCGAGGCCGAGGATCAGGCCCGCCGGAATGGCCGTTCTGATGCGGTCCGCGCCGATATTGAGCGCCACCAGCACTGGCGCATGCGCCAGCGCCATGGCCGAGGCATTGCCCAGCATATAGGTTTCGCCGGTATGGGTGGCGGCGGCGGCAAGCATGACACCGGCAGCGCCCAAAAGGCCGCCCAGTAACAGAATGAAGGCGCGCAGTCTCGCGTGGGTCATGGATTATCCGCTTCCTGGTTCTGCATGTGAAAAGCCAGCCGCTCCACCGGCGCCCAGATGATCTCGCGCAGCTTCGCGTTCTCGATCGTCTCATCCATGGCGCGGCGGAAGCACAGCAGCCATTCGTCTCGCTCGGCCGGGCCGATGGGGGCGACGAAATGGCGGCGGCGCAGCATCGGGTGCCCGTGTTTTTCGACATAGACGGGCGGTCCGCCAAGATATCCCGTCAGATAGTCGTAAAACTTCGCCTCGCTGCCGGAAAGATCGGCAGGGTGGATGGCGCGGCAGCGCGCGGCCTCGGGCAGGGTGGCCATCAATTCATAAAAGCGCCGGGTGAGCGCCCTGACGGTCGCATCGCCACCGATCGCTTCATAAAGGGTAACGGTCTCGCCGCTCATCGTCGCCTCCTTGGACCCTGCGGTCCTTATCGCTTTCCGGGGCAGCGAGTGCAACAGGGAAAGGCGGGATGCGACATTTGGGACATCGGTCCCGACTGCTGAAGCGCGTCATTCCTGTTTCAGACCGGAATGACGCGCAGGCGGCATCTACACTCAGCCAAAATTCCGGATGAGCTCGAGCCCCTTGTGCAACAGCGTTTCGGCTTCGTCCTGGTTGGCGGCCTCGACGTAGCAGCGCATTTCCGGGGCGTTGCCGGAAGGGCGGAAATGGATGGTGCTGCCGTCGGCCAATGCCACGCGCAGGCCGTCAATGTCGCTCAAATCCTTCACCGCGCCAACGGGGGCGAGGAAGGCGTCGAGGTTGTCGCGGGAGGCGCGCAGATGCGTCATCAGGGCGGCGCTTTTTTCCTGGGCGAAATTTTCCAGGCGGTCGGCGGCGGCGACCGGCAGCCTGTAGGCGCCGGCGATCTCCGATAGCGGTTTTTTCTGCTCGGCCGAGAGAAGCAACACGGCGAGGATGGGCAGGAAGCTGTCACGCGTCGGCAGTGGCGAAAGCGGTCTGCCGTTGAGCGTAAAGGCGGAGGCCGTCAGCAGGCCGCCATTGGCCTCGAAACCCATGACGCCGTTTTTTCCCTCGGCGAGAGCCTGCGCCATGCCGGCGATCACGAAGGGTGAGCCGACCTTGGTGCGGATGACTTCGAAGGAGCCGCTCGCCTCGATACCCGAATTGGACGTGACCGGGGTGACGACGACGCCGGCATCGAGGAAATTGGCGGTGATGAGGCCGATCAGGTCACCGCGCAGCGGCACGCCGTTTTCATCGGTCAGCAAAGGACGGTCGCCATCGCCATCGGCGGAAACGATGGCGTCGAGGCCATGCTCTGGCGACCATTTTTTGAGAAGTGCCAGCGTTTCCGGCGAAACTGCCTCGGTATCCACGGGGATAAAGCTTTCGGAGCGACCAAGCGGCACGACGTCGGCGCCATAGTGCGCGAGGACGTCGACAAAGAGATCGCGCGCCACCGTGCTATGCTGGTAGACGCCGATCCTGAGGCCGGAAAGCGCCTTTTCCGGCAGGAGAGCGATGTTGCGTTCGTAGAAAAGTTCGGCAGCGATGGCGGAATGGTCCTCGGCGGTGGCCGCCTCGTCGCTTATGCCTTCGGCTTCGATTTCGGCTGCAAGGGCTGCGATCGCGGTTTCGTCCTGCTTGTCGATTTCGCCGTCCGGGCGGTAGAATTTGATGCCGTTGCGGTCTGCCGGGATATGCGAGCCGGTAATCATCAGCGCGCCTGCCTTCAGCGACAGGCCGTAAAGTGCCAGTGCCGGGGTCGGCACCGTGCCGCAATCGAGCGGATTGAGGCCGGCTTTTTTCAGCGCGGCGATGCAGGTGGCGGAGACATCCGGGCTCGAGTCGCGAAAATCGCGGCCGACGAGAATGGGATCACCCGCCTTTGCCTGGCCCGATGTGAGAAGGTGCCTTGCAAATGCCGTAGCGTAGACGGCGGAGGCTTTTCCCTTCAGATCGACGGAGAGGCCGCGAAGGCCGCTCGTTCCGAATTTCAGGCTCATTCCAAACTCCGTTTCCATAAAATCTTTGAGGGGCAAAGGGATAATGAAAAAATATAACGGTTGAAAGAACCGTATCGATCCATTGGAGTCAATCATCGCTTTCATGGCGGCCGCGAATAGGCGATGATGGCGGGAATGATGCGGGTAACCTAAAATTCACCCGTCATATTTAAACTTGTCCGTCAATAGCGGCTCTGGCGACGATGGGAATACTGTGTTGCCGGCCTTTTTTGTGGTTCGTTCGAGTTGGATTGGCTGATGTACAGGCTTCAAAAGGCGGGACATAAGCAGGCACGTCCGCTCGATGAAAAAACGGCGCCCGCCGCCAGAACCCATGGTTCCCTGCTGGACGATCTGGTGGATGAGGACGAGGTTTTCGAGCGCACGGTGCTGAAAGAGCATCTCGAGCCGAAACCGGCGCCGGCCGCTGCCGAGCCGGTCCCGGTCGAGACGCGGGTGAGGGCGGCTTCACCTGGTGGAGGCTTTGCCTCCATGCTGCCCGGCCTCAAATATATCGACAGGATCGGCGTGGACGACGTGCTCGTCTGGCTGCGCAAGGGTATTGTCTGGATCGTGCTGGCGATCGTTCTCTGCGTTGGCGGCGCGCTCACTTATGCCTCCATGACGCCGCCGCGCTACAAGGCCTATACGGATATCGTCGTTAATCCCTCCAATCTGAACGTCGTCAATGACGGGGTGTTTTCGCCCAACCAGCAACGCGACACGCAGATTCTCGAGGTGGAAAGCAAGCTGCGCACCATCACCTCGCGCAATGTGCTGGCGCGGGTGGTGGATGAGCTGAAGCTCGACCAGGACCCCGAATTCGTCAGCCCGCCGCCGCTTGCCCGGCTGAAGGCCATGTTTTCATCAAAGCCTGATGATGGCGACAACCGCGTCGGCGCGCTTCGCTCGCTCGGCGACCGGGTGACGGCGGAACGTGATCCGCGCTCCTTCGTGGTCACGCTTTCGGTCTGGACCAATGATGCCGAAAAATCGGTGGCGGTTTCGAAGGCCATCGTGAAGTCCTTCGAAAGCGAGCTGTTCCAGACAAACTCCGACAGCAGCCAGCGCGTCGTCGACGATCTCAAGAAGCGGCTCGAGGAAATGCGCGAGAATGTGACCATCGCCGAAAAGCGCGTGGCCGATTTCCGCCGCGAGAACGGTTTGCAGGAAAATAATGGCCAGCTCGTCAGCAATCTCGCCTCTGGCGAATTGAATGCGCAGGTGCTTGCGACCCAGCAGCGGCTTATCCAGGAGGAATCCCGCCTGAAGCAGATGGAGGCGGCGATCGCCCAGAACCGCACGCAGAGCGACGCCATCTTCGACAGCCAGACGATGAACACCATCCGCGCCCAATATAGCACGCTGCAACAGCAGATCGGCGCGATGACGTTGACCTATGGCGCGCGCCATCCGCGTCTCGCAACCGCCGGCGCGGAGCGGGCGATGCTGGAACGTGGCATGGCGGACGAGGCGCGGCGCATTCTCCAGGCGGCCAAGATCAATGTCGCCGAAGCGCGTTCCTCACTTGATGCGCTTAGATTGAAGGCTGTGGCGGAGCGCGCCAATGTGCTCACGGACAATGATGCGCAGGTGCGGCTGCGCGATCTCGATCGCGACGCCCGCTCGGCGGCGGCGATCTATGAGACTTACCTCACCCGCTCGCGCCAGCTTGCCGAACAGCAGTCGATCGATTCCACCAATGTGCGGGTGATTTCGCAGCCGGTCGCACCCAATTCCAGAAGCTGGCCGCCGGGCAAGCTGACCTTCCTGATTGCCGGCGGCATGGGTGGTCTGTTCCTCGGTCTGGCGATCGCCGTGGCGCTCGGTCTCTGGGGGTATTTGCGGCGGGACGATCATGCGGAAGCAGCGGCGCGTTATGCCTGATCCGGGAGCGCCTGCTTTCCGCGCTTATTCTTCCGAGATAAGGCCGTCATAGACCTCGAGCAGGGCGGCGGCGATGGCTGCGCCCAGCGCATTGCCGGCATCGCGAATGCCGGTCTCGTCGCCGTCGCGCACCGAAATGGCCAGATCGGAGGCTTCGTTGGCGACGATCTCCTTTGCCCGTTCTATCGCCCAGAGGCCGAAATCGCCGCGATTGTCGATCGAGATTGTTTCCATGGCGAAGACCTTTCCGAGATTTGATGTCGTGGTCCCTTACCCCATCGGCGGGAAAACAGGAATAGGCGCGGCAGGAGTGGCGCACAACTTTCAGGCGTGTAAAATGCCTGCGGCATGTGGGGATTTATAAAAATATTAATGATAGTTCTTCGTAGTGTTTGAAGCCTTATACCCTAAGCATAAACGTGAATATAACAATGAAACGATGCCTATCTTGGACACCGGACAGATCATGACAGGGAGAGAGATGCCGGATGCGGAAGGGCCGGGCCAGGTCTGGCCGGTTATTCCCCTTGCGGCACTGCCCATCACTGACGCGACCATCGATGAAACGGCGCGGGATTTCATCCTGCGTGCGACGACAGAGCGCGTGGCCGGTGCAAGACCGTTTTATTCGACATCGGCGAATGGCCAGGTCATTGCGCTCTGCCATCACGACCGGGAATTCGACGCCATGCTGCGGCAGGCGGACCAGATTCACGCCGATGGCATGTCGCTGGTGATCTTCTCCCGCAAATTCTGCCGGCAGGCGCTGAGGGAACGGGTCGCGACGACGGACCTGGTTCATGCGGTGGCCAAGCGCGCCGAAGAAACGGGCAGTCGGTTTTATTTCCTCGGCGGTTCGGAAGAGGTGAACCGCGCGGCGGTCGAAGAAATGCAGAGGCTTTATCCGCGCCTGGTATTTTCGGGACGGCGCAACGGTTATTTCAGCCGGGCCGAGGAAGACGCGGTCCTTGCCGATATCACTACTTCGAAAACGGATATTCTCTGGGTCGGCTTTGGTATTCCGCTGGAGCAGCGTTTCGTTTCGCGCAATCTTGACAGGCTTTCCGGCATCGCCGTGATCAAGACCTGCGGCGGCCTTTTCGACTTCCTCGCCGGCCGGAACAGCCGCGCGCCGCAATGGATGCAGGATATGGGGCTGGAATGGCTCTACCGGGCGATGCTTGAGCCGAAGCGTCTGGGAAAACGGTATCTGCTGACCAATCCGATCGCGATATATTCGCTGCTGAAGTATCGCTTCGGGGCGTCCGGTCAGGGCCGGTAAAGCTGCGGCAAGCCTCTTCCGCGGCAAGCATATCGCATTGCGTCAATTACATCAGGTTTCCCTAACGTATTGAGCCAAAGGGCTTTGCCGCTGAAATTCGTTGCAACTGCGAAGGACCGCGCTACACTGTAGCAATATTACAAATTTATTCGAATCAGAGATATTTTGGGGACACCCATGGTGATTACGTCCATTTCTCTTTTCATATATGGAATTGGCACCGCCACCTCTCTCGCCATGACCTATATTGAAGGTGCCCGCCGCGACAAGAACTGGGATTTTTACCGGGTGACCGGCATTGTCCTTTGTTTCTTCTGGCCGCTGCTGGTGCCGCTCCTCGTCCTCGCGACGGCTTTTTCGTCGTTCGGCTTGCAGAAACGACGCCTGAACATGTTGTCGTTCGGCAGGGAAAAGACCCTCAGCTAAACCAGCGGGGCGAACGATCGGGGTTCAGGTCTTCTTTGCTGGCGCCTTGTAGGGCGTGAGCGTAATGCCGAGGCTTGCCATCACCCGGCCGATGGACATCAGCGGCGGATGTGTGGCGGGCAGCAGTGCGCCGGTTTTCAGCCCGGTGGAAATGGCGCGCACCAGAGACAGGCACAGGCTGACGGCATTTTTGGCCGCGAGCAGCAGCCCACCCTTCAGGCCGGGGCGGCGGGCGCGGTCGATGCTGTAATTGATGATGCCGGTGCGGAGCGAGCGCTCCATGATCCAGCGCGGTGTCATGCGGCTTTCCGGCACATATTCGATGATGAGAGCGCGCGCATTCCAGGCAAACTTAAAGCCAGCCTTGCGGCAGCGGGTGAAGAAATCCATGTCGCCGCCGCCGAGGAAGTTGAACTGCACGTCGAATTCCGGTTTCGGCAGGGTTTCGAACACCCGTCGCGAGATCAGGCAATTGCCCGATCCGTGGATTTGCTCGACAAGGCCGGTCGGTGCTTCGATGGAGCCGAACAGCGGATGCGACAGGACCGCCTTCGAAGCCGGTGCGTCGAATTCGCGGTTGACAGGTCCGCCGACGATATCGACGCCGAAGGATTTTGCCGCCGACACCATTTCGGCAAGCCACTGCGGGGAGGCGGCCTCGTCGTCATCGATCATCAGGAACCACTCAGCCGAAGGATAAGTCTGCCGGGCGGTGCGGAATGCCGTGTTGATGGCGTAACAATTGCCCTGCGTCGGCTCCACCAGTGCCTGACCGACCATGCCGTTTTGTGCGAAAAAGGCGCGCGCAACGGCGAGGCCCTGCTGGCCTGCGCCGTCATTATCGACCACGACGACGGCGAAGGGAAAATCGACCTTCTGGGCTGCGAGCGATGCAAGTGTCTTTTGCAGGCCTTCCGGCCGGCGGAAACTCGGAATGCACACCACCGCTTCCGGCATGATCTCGGGCATGGAAACTCCTAAATTCCGGCCAGTGCGGCGGCGGAAAAGACCACGGCCCTCAGGCTCTGGCGCGGGCGGTTGAGGATGGTATCGGCAAGCGCCGAAAAAGCCTCGCGGTAGCGGCGGGCGCGGAAGGCCTGCGCCACGGTATAGGCATTCATGTGGTTTTCGGACCGGTGGCGCAGCCGCCGCAGTTCCTGCGGGGAAATGGCGGCGACGATGGCGGGATCGGAAAACACGGCTTCGATGGCCGGCTCGCAGTCGCGAAAGGTCAAGAGCCTGTTCATCATCACGCTCGTCCTGTGCACCCGGTAATCGAGCACATGGCAGCCGGGCAGATAGACGAAACGGCCCGCGGCGGCCAGCCGGCACCAGCCATACCAGTCTTCCGCATAACGTAACGTCTCGTCGAAACCGCCGAAATCCTGGAAGATGCGGGTTCTGACCAGCATGATGCCGCCATTGACGATGAAGTTTCCGCCGAGCAGCGACTGGAGAATGAAACCGTCAGGCTTTTCCCGGCGGCGAATGAGGTTGCGCCGGCCGATCTTTGTTCCGTTTTCGTCGATACGCTCGTAATCGCCATAGACGGCGACGACGTCAGGGCCGGAGATGCCGGCGCAGAGTGCTGTTATCGCACCTGGTTTCAGCCGGTCGTCGGCATCGAGAAACATCGTCCATTCGCCGCGCGCCTGCGACAGGCCGAAATTTCGCACGGCGGAAACGCCCTGTCTTCCCTGCGGCCGGGCCAGTAGTTTGACGCGGGGATCGGAAAACCCTTCCACCTTTTGCGCGGTGGCGTCGGTGGAGCCGTCATCAACGACAAGCACTTCGCGGATGGTCTCGCCCTGCAGCAACACGCTTTCGATCGCTTCCACGATGTAACGCTCGCCATTGCGAACGGGAATGACAATCGAGACGGAGACCAAGCTTTTTAACTCCATGAGGGGCGGGCCAAGCATTCTCACAGTGAAGTTACTACCGCATTAAGCGGGCCTCACCAATTACGACGTGGTATAGCGTCAGTTAACCTTGCAAATCTTTAATATCCTTTTGGCATGGTTGAAATGTTATGTTTTGAGAATAAGAGCGCGATGCATCCCTTCGGATGATGCGCTGGGGTTGTGGAGGCGGGTTGATGCGGATCGGGCGGCGGAATTTTCTGGGTGGTGCGGCAAGCGCTGGCCTGTTGCATGCCGTGGCCGGGCCGGCCTTTGCCGCGCAGAAGAAGGCTGCGATCAAAACCGCCCCCTATGGCGCCGCCATCTACCTGCCGGATCTTACCGCTGACAGCCGCATCGGCGAGGCGGTGGTGAAATATTGCTCGCGCATTACCCCCGTCACCGAAATGAAATGGGAGGTGATGCGGCCTTCGGCAGAGGTTTTCGATTTCGCCGCTGCAGATGCACTCGCCAATTTCGCGCGCCAGCACAAGCTTTCCATGCATGGCCATCCGCTGATCTGGTATGCCTCCAACGCGCCGTGGCTTGCCAGTGTCGGCGGCGCGAAGGTCGAGAAGCTGATGGAAACCCATATCGTCACCGTGATGGAGCGATATAAGGATGTGATCCACAGCTGGGATGTCGTCAATGAACCGATCCCCGACGTGCCTGGCAATGTGCGTGCACGGCGCGACGCCTGGTATTACGGCGCCGGGCCTGACGCCATCAAGAAGGCTTTCGACATCGCCCATGCGGTCGATCCGAAGGCGCAGCTCGTTCTCAACGAATATGACGTGGAATTTGCTGTCGAGAAATCGCCAGCCAAACGTGCGGCCTTCCGCAATCTCATCCTCGAGCTGCTCGAAAAGGGCGCGCCGATCAACGCCGTCGGCCTGCAGGGGCATTTGCGTGGCGGCTGGCCGATCGCCAAGGACGAGCTGGCGGCCTTCACGACGGAAATGCGCAGTTACGGTCTTGCCGTCATGGTGACGGAGCTTGACGTGATGGACCAGACGCTGCCTACACCGGAGGCCGAGCGTGATATGCTGATCACCGGCCAAGTCCGCGAGTTTCTCGAGGCCGCTTCTGCAGGCGGGCCGCTTTCTTCCATCACGACATGGGGCATTTCGGATCAATACAGCTGGATCCGCTGGGCCTATCCACGCCGGGACGGCACCGCCAACCGGCCGCTGCCGCTCGACTGGAGTTTCAACGAAAAACCCATGATGGCCGTCATCAATGAATTGCGGAACCGTGGTGCATGACTATGAATGCTGAAATGCCGCTTCCTCCCGTACAAAAGGCGCTGCAAATCAACCTCCATCCTTTCGATGCTCCGCATGCGGCCCTTACCCTGCCGCATCAACTGAGGGTCTGGGGAGGGCAGGTGGACCGTATTCTTCTGACGGTCGATACGGGGCAGGTGGGGGCCGGCCGATACAAGGGTAATGGTTTCGATTCAGCGCGCCAGCGTCTTTTCGATATGCTGGATGAAATGCAGATCAACTATCCGCATCTCTATGTGGATATCGTCGATTACAGCGATGCGGCGCGCAGCGCGGTGACGCAGACCTTCTTTTCACGCTCGCCGATTCCCTATCCCGCCAAGGCTTTCGACGGCGGGCCGTTCCATGTCTATTTTTACGGGCTGAAACGCGCCAATGCCCGATATGTGCTGCATATGGACAGCGACATGATGTTCGGCGGCGGCAGCCCGAGCTGGTTCAGCGAGGCGGTTGCGCTGCAGAAGGCCAATCCGGATGCGCTGTGCATCACGCCCTTTTCCGGGCCGCCGACGGTGCGCGGCGATCTCGATATTTCCCGCCATGTCGGCATGCCCGGGGTGAAGAATATCCCTGCGCCGCGCAAGCTGCCGTCGCGCATCCCCACCTGGCGTTTCGCCACCGTTTCCACGCGGCTTTTCATGATCGACATGGAGCGTTTCGCCAAGCGGATCGGCTCGCTGGAACTGCTGCGGCCGGATGTCAAGCGGCGGATCCGCTCCCTTGCCTATAACCAGCAGCCGGTCTCCATGCCCGCCGAGGAAGTGCTGAGCACCAACATGATGCGCAGCGGCGTCCACCGGCTCGATTTTCTCGGCACGGGCAAGGGCATGTATTCGCTGCATCCGCCCTATCGTTCGCCGGAATTCTACGCGGCGCTCGCCTCGATCGTCGAGCGCATCGAAAAGGGCGATATTCCCGAAGGTCAGCTCGGCGATTTCGATATCAACGGATCGATGGTGGACTGGGGAAGCGCGCTCGCGGCCAAGACGCGCTCCAAACGCTACGCAAAAGCATTGCGCCATCTCATAACGGCCAATGTCGGGCGTTTTACCAAGGCTTGAGGACGTCGCGCCTGTTCCGGTGCGGTGTCGGGCAGTGACCTTAATAGTCGGTGATGAGCTTGCTCCAGCTTTCCGAGCACAACCCGCCAATATAGATATCCCCGGCCAGCGCCTTTTCCCTCAGAGCGTCATCGCGGGTGGCCATGCAGAAATAGCCGTCATGGCGAAAGCTCATATGGTTCTGGCGATAAAGCGCGTTTATGAGAAAGGGCTGTGACATGCCGGTGATGTGGGCATAATTCTCGTCATCGAAATGGCAGAACAGGGTGTTGAGAACTTCATTTTCGCGACCGGCGTCGCAGACGAGATTGAGCACATAGGCCGTCCGTCCCCGCTGGCCGAAAAACAGCGCGGCGCCCATGACATGGCCTTCGGCATTCTCGATCACCAGGCTTTTCAGTTCGCCGAGGCTTTCATTGGCCCGGCTCATCTCCACCAGCCAATGGAACTCCTCGTGGGACCATTCCGGGCGAATGGAAAACCGTTCGATCTTTGCGAGCGCTTCGCGGCGGAAGGTTTCGCAATCCACGGTTCTCACCCTGGCGCCGGCGACCTCATGCGGCCTTAAACCCTTCTTCCAGCGTCGGAGGATTCCATCCACGAAGCCAAGCGCCGTCAGGGCAAGCGTGGTTTTGGCCAGCTTCGAACGGCGGGGCATGCGCAGAGCGATCGTGCAGAAGGGCTTCAGCGCCTTGTGCCATTGCAGGCTTTCGATCGGCAGCATATTGCCGCCGATCGCCACCCAGTGATCGGCGCTGACGGGGGAGGCCGTATCCGAGAACAACAGGTCGTGTTTTGATGCCCGCATGCCGCGCGAGAGGCGCGCTGCTCCGAGCGCACCAAGTTTGCCGTCCGATGCGAAGGCGCACAGCAGCCTCGCGGTAATGGTTTTTCCATGCACGACAAAACGCATGGGTATGGCGAGGACGACGCTCGTGACCCTTTCGCCAGTGTCGTAGACGACGCTGCCGTTTTCCGGGCTGAAGACGGGACTGCCGAAGAACAGGCTTTCGATATAGGAGCGGAAGTTGAAGTTGCGCTCCTGCCCGGTTTTCTTGAAGGCGCTGTTGAGCACGGCCTCGACGGCGGGAAGGTCATCCCTGCGCATGGGGCGAATACCGGTTGCGCTCAGCTGAGCCGGGCATTGTGTCGACTGATCGCTGTTGCCATTGCCACTATGGGTGTGCATCTGAACGTCCACCGCCGGCCTCCAGCTTTTTGCGCATTTACGAAATCAACCATAGGCAGCGTATATTTGAACTTCTTAATATAGATATAAAACCCGTGAAACGAGCCGACCGCGAAGCGCTGTGAGAAAATAAAATGCCATTGTCTCAGTCTGTTACGGGATATTTTCCGCCGTTCGGTAGGTTAACAAATTATATTTGAACGAGCAACCAACAGGTGAAATATGGTACAGATTTGATCGACGTTTCCGTGGTTTTGAAGTGGATTTTTCGGGAATGAAGTTTCCAGTCTTCGCTGCCGATCTTGATTGCTTGCAGCGGCGAATAATCGCTGTGCAATTTCCCGTACGTCACGAATAACTGAAAAATGGGATTGTGCGGGAGGTCGATATTCCCGGCTATTCGAAGCAGGCGTTTCAATGCCGGCGGCTTCCTGCAATGTGTCGCGCCCTGAACCGGGACGGTCCTCCGGCGCTCCTTGCGCGACAGGATTCGCCGTTAGTCCGCCCCAGATGAATTTTGAAATGATTTTTCGTGGCAAATATGTAAAAGAGCCGATTGTTGCGCGCGTTTGCATCAATTTTCGCTAAACATGCGCGGCTCAAGTCTTTGTTATTGTGCATGTCTCAGCGCGAAGCCCCGGCTCTTGGCGTGGTCGGCACAAAAAAACGGATCGGCAAGGTCAATAGATGACAGATAAAGGCGCCTGTGCGCTCGAGGCGGATGACATCCACAAGAGCTTCGGCACGCATGAAGTATTGAAGGGCGTTTCGCTGAAGGCCCGCAAGGGCGATGTCATATCGATCATCGGCTCGTCCGGTTCCGGCAAGAGCACCTTCCTGCGCTGCATCAACTTTCTCGAAACGCCGGATCGCGGCCGGGTCATCGTCAATGGCGAAGAGATCGCCACGAAGGCCGGCAGGGACGGCAAGGCCGTGCCGAAAAGCTGGCGGCAGGTGGAAAAGCTGCGCACCGGGCTTGGCATGGTGTTCCAGAATTTCAATCTCTGGGCCCATCGCACCGTTCTCGAAAACGTCATAGAGGCGCCCGTTCATGTTCTGGGCGTCAGGCGGCATGAAGCGGTCGAAAAGGCCGAAGCCCTGCTGAACAAGGTCGGTCTCTATGACAAGAAAAACGCCTATCCGGCCTTTCTGTCCGGCGGGCAGCAGCAGCGCGCCGCCATTGCGCGCGCGCTCTGCATGGAACCGGCAGTGATGCTGTTCGACGAACCCACCTCGGCGCTTGACCCGGAACTGGTGGGCGAAGTGCTGAAGGTCATCCGCGATCTGGCCGAGGAAGGCCGCACCATGCTGCTCGTCACCCACGAAATGCGCTTTGCGCGTGATGTTTCCTCGGAAGTCGTGTTTCTGCATCAGGGCCGGGTGGAGGAAGCGGGGCCGCCGGCGCAGGTGTTCGGCAATCCGTTGAGCGTCCGTTGCAGGGAATTTACCGGCGCGTTGGCGTAATGGCCGTTTCGCTTCGCCGTTTGTTTTAACAGGAGAGACTTAAAATGAAATTCTTCGCCACGCTGCTTGCCGGAACGGCATTTGCGGTTTCCGCCTTCACCGCCAGCGCCGATGTCCGCTTCGGCATCATGAACGAATCCTACCCGCCCTTCTTTGCCAAGGATGCCAGCGGCAAGTGGCAGGGCTGGGAAATCGATCTCATGGACGCCGTCTGCGCGGAAATGAAGGAAAAGTGCTCGATCGTCGAGCTTTCCTGGGATGGCCTCATCCCGGCGCTGCAGACGAAGAAGTTCGATGTCATCTGGTCGTCCATGTCCAACACGCAGGAGCGCGAGAAGGTCATCGATTTCACCAACAAATATTACAACACGCCAAGCAAGCTGATCGGCGCCAAGGGTGAAAAGCCGGGTGCGGCACCGGAAGATGTCAAGGGCAAGACCATCGGCATTCAGGTCGCGACCATCCAGTCCGAATATTACAAGAAATATTTCGCCGCTGTTGCTGACGAAAAGACCTACCAGACGCTGGACGAGGCGTTTCAAGATCTGGCCGCCGGCCGTATCGATTATGTCTTCGGCGACTCGCTCGTTCTCGATGCCTTCGTCAAGAGCGATGCCGGCAAGGATTGCTGCGCCGACATGGGCAATGTGGCGGACGACAAGGAAATCATGGGTCTTGGCGTTTCCGGCGGCCTGCGCAAGGACGACACCGAACTCAAGAACAAGCTGAATGCTGCTCTCGCTGCCGTGCGCGCCAGCGGGAAGTATGACGAGATCACCAAGAAATACTTCAGCTTCGATATCTACGGTAACTAATTTCTCCTGACCGGTCACATCAATGGCAAGCCTTGAAACCACGCTGCAACTGCTGTCACCCTATCCTCCGGGATGGGGCGGCACCCTTTTGAAGGGTGCGGCGTCGACGCTTGCCATTTCCGCCGGTGCCTATCTGATTGGTATCGTTATCGGGCTTGCCGGCGCGCTCGGCAAGCTTTCCGGCAACAGGCCGCTTGGCCTGTTGCTCAATCTCTACACGACGGCGATCCGCGCGGTTCCCGAACTGATCCTCATCGTCGGGCTTTATTATGCCGGCACCGACGGGCTGAACCGGCTGCTGTTGCTCGCCGGCATGCCGCCTCTGGAGGTTAATGGTTTCGTTGCCGCCGTCGCGGTTCTGGGGTTCGTGCAGGGCGCCTATATGACCGAGGTGCTGCGCGGCGCGATCCTTGCCGTGCCGAACGGCCAGATCGAGGCGGCGCGGGCCTTCGGCATGTCGCCGTTCCTGCGTTTCCGCCGTGTGGTCCTACCAGCCCTGCTGCCGAATGCACTGCCGGGCCTTGCCAATCTCTGGCTTGCGGTGACCAAGGACAGCGCGCTGGTGGCCGTGGTCGGTTATCAGGAACTGGCGCTGGCGACGCGCCTGGCGGGGGCCAGCACCAAGCAATATTTCCTGTTCTTTCTTGCGGCGGCGTTTCTGTATCTTGCCATCACGCTCGTCTCCAACCTCGTCTTTTCACTGCTGGAACGCCGGGTGCGGCGCGGCCAACCGGCATTGGCCTGAGGGGAACGGCATGGATTTTTCATGGGTCGCCAAATATTGGCCGCTGCTTCTCTCCGGTGCCTGGCAGACGCTGGCGCTGCTCGTCATCTCCGTCAGCATCGGTTTCGTGCTGGCTATCGGGCTTGCCTTCGCGCAGGTCAGCGGCGGACGGGTGACGAAAATTCTGGCGCGCGCCTATTGCACCTTCTTCCGCGGCACGCCGCTTTTGATCCAGCTCTGGCTGCTTTATTATGGCGTCGGTTCGTTTCTGCCGATGATCCCCGGCCTGCGCCAAAGTTTCATGTGGCCGGTGCTGCGCGAGGGCTTTTTCTTCGCCGCCGTCAGCTTCACGCTGAATTACGCGGCCTATGAGGCCGAGGTGCTGCGCGGCGCGCTGCTGGCCGTGCCGAAGGGCGAACTGGAGGCGGGCCGGGCTTTCGGCATGGGCCGCTTCACCCTCATTCGCCGCATCTGGTTACCGCGCGCGATCCGCATCGCGCTGCCGACCATAGCCGGGGAGGTGGTGATGCAGCTGAAAGCGACGCCGCTTGCTTTTACGGTCACTGTGATGGACCTCTACGCCGTCGCCTACAAGGTGCGGCAGGATACGCTACTTGTCTATGAGCCGCTGATCGTCGTTACCGTCTTTTATCTCATTCTCACCGCCATCATTGCCCGCTGTTTCGGCCTTGTCGAACGGCAGGTGCCGGTCCGGCGGTAAAACCGTTCAAGGAGTATGAACATGGGCACTATCCGTATCCTCGACGGCGGCATGAGCCGCGAATTGCAGCGGCTCGGCGCCGAGCTGAAACAGCCGGAATGGTCGGCACTGGCGCTGATCAATGCGCCTGACATCGTGCGGCAGGTGCATGCGGAATTCATCGAGGCCGGTGCCGATGTCGTCACCACCAATTCCTATGCGCTGGTGCCGTTCCACATCGGCGAGGAGCGCTTTCAGAAGGATGGCGCGTCGCTGATCGCCCTTTCCGGCCAGCTGGCGCGTGAGGCGGCGGATGCTTCCGGCCGCAAGGTGCTGGTGGCCGGCTCGCTGCCGCCGATCTTCGGCTCCTACGAACCACAGAATTTCGACGCCACCCGGGTGCAGGACTATCTCAAGGTACTGGTCGACAATCTCGCGCCTTCTGTCGATGTCTGGCTCGGCGAAACGCTGAGCCTGATCGCCGAGGGCGAAGCGGTGCGTGAGGCCGTTGCCGCAACGGATAAGCCGTTCTGGATTTCCTTCACGCTGAACGACGACGCGACTGCGGTCGCCGGTGGCGAACCCGCGCTACGGTCAGGTGAACCGGTAAAGGCTGCCGCCGAATGGGCGGCGCAATCGGGTGCCGCCGCCCTGCTGTTCAACTGCAGCAAGCCGGAAATCATGAAAGCCGCCGTCGAAACCGCATCTGCCGTGTTCGCAGACAAGGGCGTATCGCTGGAAATCGGCGTTTATGCCAATGCCTTCGAAGGTGAACAGGGCGATTCCGCCGCCAATGAAGGCCTGCACGGCACCCGCACCGACCTGACTGACGATGTTTATTCGCGTTTCGCCTGCTCCTGGGCGGATGCCGGCGCAACCATGATCGGCGGCTGCTGCGGTATCGGTGCTGCCCATATCCACACGGTAGCGACGGCATTGCGGCGCGCGGCTGCCTGACGCGGCCGGCATGTTGACGCCACTATTGGAAATGAATGCGGCAGGCTGAAAGGCCTGCCGCTTTTTTGTCCGCGGCTATTGACCTCAACTATGGTTGAGGAATTATCAAAGCATGGAACACTATCGAAGGACGTTCCATGACCGAGAATTCCCCGGCGCTGAAGCTGACGCTGCTGTTCGTCGCCACGCTCACCATCATGGCCGGAACCACGGTCGCGCCCTCGTTGCCCGCCATAGAACAGAGCTTCCTGTCGACACCTGATGTTGAGATCATGAGCCGCATGGTGCTGACATTGCCGTCAGTGTTCGTGGCGCTATGCGCGCCCGTCGCCGGCGTGCTGGCGGACCGTTTTGGCCGCAAGCGGCTGCTGCTCGGCGCGATCCTGCTTTACAGCCTGTCCGGCATATCCGGCCTTTTTGCCGACAGTCTGGCTGGCCTGCTCGTCGGCCGCGCCTTTCTGGGTCTGGCGATCGGTGGCATCATGACTATCGGCACGGCGCTGGTGGGCGATTATTTCGAGGGGCCGGCGCGGGAGCGTTATCTTGGCCTTCAACAGGCCTTCACCCAGCTGGGTGGCGTCGTTTTCGTGGTGGCGGGTGGATGGCTCGCGGATATCCACTGGCGCGCGCCTTTTGCTGTTTATGCCGTGGCGTTGCTCATCCTGCCGGCGGCCCTGTTTTTCCTGAGGGAACCGGCAAGAAACAGCAGCCGCGCCACGCAGAATGGCGAGCAGGGCCTTGCGGTCAACTGGTTGCCGGTGGCCGTGCTGGCCATGGCGGTTTTTCTCGTCAATGCCCTGTTTTACACCATTCCCTCGCAATTGCCGTTCTTCCTGCGCGAGTTCGGGGTGCTTTCCGGAAGCGTTGCAGGCTATGCCATCGGCATCTTCAATCTGGCAGGCGCGCTGATGGCGCTCAGCTTCGGGCGGTTGCGTGCCAGGATTGGCGTGACCGTCATTCTGGCGGCTGGACTGGTGCTGATGGCTACGGGCTTTGCGCTGCTTGCCACGGCAGGCGGTCTGTCCTCCATGCTGTCGGCGCTGGCCGTGGTGGGGGCTGGCCTTGGCGCCGTGATGCCGTCCATCATGTCCACGACGATCATGCTTGCGCCGCAACGGTTGCGCGGGCGTATCGCCGGCATCGTCACGGCATCGATGTTTCTCGGGCATTTCATATCGCCGCTCGTAAGCCAGCCCTGGATCGCCAGGTTCGGTTTTGCCACGACCTATCGTGATATCGCCTTGGTCTTCGCCGTCATGGCCGGACTTGCCGCCATCACCACGATCTTCCAGCGCCGCACCGGCATACGGAAAGCGCAGCCTATAACCCGGGGCGGGTGAGGCACAGAGTGGGGTGGAGGCTGCCGCTGATACCGCCACAAACCGTTCGGGCTGGTGTTGAAGCACTCCGCCGAGCTTCTGCAGTTCTTCATGTCGCAGGCCAGGTGACATAAAGGAATTGTAAAGTTTTAAAGTATAATTGTTTTATAGTTAAACAAATAAAAGAGTATTATAAAGTACTGTTTTTCATTCTTCTTTCAGTCGTTGTTCGGCTTTTCCGCCTGTTGCGGGAAAAGCCGGACCACCGGAACAGGGGCCTGTTGAAATTTCAGGAGCAGGTATCACCTGTTGCAGGCAGATGCATGATGCAGGTTGCGACCAGAGCCGATGATGCCGCTGATGAGGCCTCGATGATGAAGGCTTTCGACGTGCAATGTCATTTTTGCCGAACACCTCCGGCACGGGAAAGGAGCGGCGTCCATTTCAGGAGCTTCCCGTGTCCTTTTTTAAAAATGCCAGCATCCGTACCAAAATCCTGTCGCTCATTTTGCCGCTCTGCATCGTCGGTCTTGGCGCCGCCGCATTCATGGCCACACGCTATAAGGAATCCGATGCACTCTATTCCGAATTCATCGGCAGCGACAATGCTGCGTTGGTCGAGCTTGCGCGGGCAAACCGCAATCTCATCGGCCTTGCTTATGGCGCGTATCAGGTCATGGCCTATGACGCGAATGCTGCGGAAATCAACGTCGCCAGGCAGGCCTACATCGCCAGCAAACGCGAGCTTCTCGAGCGGCTCGGCAACGTCAAGGCCGTGTTTCCCGAGGAGCGCGCTGCCGTCGACGTCTTGATTGCGCAATCCCAGTCCATCGCGGAAATCACCGATAAGGCCGTCGAGCTTGGAATGGCGAACAAGAACGCGGAATCTGCCGTGCAACTCGTCAAGGCGGACGCCTCCATTCAGATCATGTCGGCCACCATAACGACATTGCTGGACAAGCTTGCCAAAGGGGTGGCTAGTGGCAGCGATGATCTGAGTGACCAAACCAATTCGACGATCCTCACCTCGCTCGTCGTGGTGGGTGTTGTCTTTGCAGTTGGCATCATCCTGACACTGTTTGTGGCGTCACGTGGCATCACCACACCGATTGCCCGGTTGCGCGAGCGCATGGTGTCGCTTGCCGGTGGCGAGACGGCGGCTGAGATCGACGGCGTGGAGCGGAAGGACGAAGTTGGCCAGATGGCGGTCGCGGTTCAGGTGTTCCGCGAGAATGCGATCGAGCGCATCCGTCTCGAGCAGGAAACCGAAGTCAATCGGTCAATGTCGGAGAAAGACCGCATCGAGCGCGAGCAGCAGAAGGCAAGGGAAGCCGCGGACGTCAAGTTTGCCGTCGACAATCTGGCGGCCGGTCTTTCGAAGCTTTCGGACGGCGATGTTTCCTATCGCATCGACCAGCCGTTCACGGCAACGCTCGACGGCGTGCGCAACGACTTCAACATGTCGGCCGAAAAGCTGCAATCGGCCTTGACCCGGGTTGCCCAGAATGCCGGTGGTATCGGGGCGGGTGCAAACGAGATCAAGTCGGCTGCCGATGACCTGGCCAAGCGCACCGAACAGCAGGCTGCTGCCGTGGAAGAAACTGCCGCAGCTCTGGAGCAAATCACCACGACGGTGCGGGACTCCACCAAACGTGCACAGGAGGCGGGCCAGATCGTCAGCCGCGCCAAGGCGGGTGCCGAACAATCCGGCGAAGTGGTGCGCCGCGCCGTGATCGCGATGGAGCAGATTTCCAAATCCGCCAACGAGATCAGCAACATCATCGGCGTGATCGATGAGATCGCCTTCCAGACCAATCTTCTGGCGTTGAATGCCGGTGTCGAGGCAGCAAGGGCGGGCGAGGCGGGCAAGGGTTTTGCCGTCGTCGCACAGGAAGTGCGCGAGCTTGCGCAACGGTCCGCCAGTGCGGCCAAGGAGATCAAGGCATTGATCACCACCTCGAACGATCAGGTGCAGCAAGGCGTGCAGCTGGTGGGCGACACCGGCAAGGCGCTGGCGACGATCGTCTCGGAAGTGCAGGAAATCAACCGGCACGTCGTTTCCATCGTGGAATCCGCGCAGGAACAGTCTTCCGGCCTGCAGCAGATCAATACTGCTGTGAACCAGATGGATCAGGACACGCAGAAGAATGCGGCCATGGTGGAAGAGACCAATGCCGCAAGCCATAGCCTCGCCAAGGAAGTGGCATCGCTCAACCAGCTGCTTTCGCAGTTCAGACTGGCTGAGGGTGCCTATCAACAGAAGAGCCAGCCGGCTCCGGTGCGCAGCGCCGCCGGCAGCGACAGATCGGTGGCATCTCCCGTGCGGGCGCTTGGCCGCAAGCTTGCTTCGGCATTCTCGGGCAATGCGGCGCTGGATACATCGAAGGGTGACTGGCAGGAGTTCTGATCGCCTCTTGTCGTTCGGGCGGTTATCCGCCCGATGACGGCAGACCGGTGGTTTCGTCCGCCGGCAGGCTTGGAGACATACCGCGCAGGTTTTATTCCTGCGCGGTATTTATGGGCACCATCGATTCGGGATCGTTGGTCTCCGGTACGCTTCAAAATGGATGAGGATCATGTTCGAGAGATTGTCCAGCGGCTTGCGTTTCCTCTCACGCGGTACAGCCATCATCGCCGCGACCCAGATAGTGGGCGCAAACTCTAACCCGGCGCTGGCTTTCGACGCGGAATCCCGTGCCTTATGGGGTGCCTCGGCGATGGCGGAGGCGGATTATCACCGCAACAACCCCTGTGCGCAGTGGACGGTTGACGAACAGGCGGTCAAGAAAGTCATCGCCTGGAGCGGTCGAACGCTCGCGCAACTGCGTGCATCCGATGATTATCGGGAACAGCGGGAAGCCATAAAGGGTGTGGTTCAGCAATATGGTATCGACATGGCCTGTGATGCGGGTGGTGCCAATTTCGCTGTCGGCGACCATGATTATGGCGTTCTGCGCCATGTCGGCTGGTGAGCCGACGTCATGAGGCCCCCGACAAATCCTTAAGTCAACGCATCGATACGGCCTGGTCCTGCCGGCGCGGCCTGCCGCCATAGCCACGTCTGAAAAGCCTGATCAGCGGTTTCTCGAACAGGAAATGCGCAGAGATCGACACGGCCACTGCAACGATGATGATGACGGTTCCTGCGAGAAATCCGGGCGCCAGTATCTTGTGGACGATCGAGATCACCAGGCCGTGCAGAAGATAAAGGGCGTAGGACGAATCCCCGACAATCTCGACGGGTTTCAGCAAGCGTCTGGGCCATAATCCGCCGTTCTCGAGCCATACGCATCCGGCCACGAGGAAAAAGGCAGGCACGCCCCAGGTCATCAGGCGCAACATTCCGGATTGCTCGCTTATCAGAGCCGCCGCAACGAAACCGGTCATTGATATGACAAGCGCGGCGATACCCGCCTGCACGCCCTGGAACATGAAACGCGACAGCAGCAGTCCGCCCAGAAACTCCAGCAAGAGCGGCGAGGTCCAGGTTTGCATGAAGGGGGATTGCGAAGGAAAAACCTGCCCCGCCAAGGCCATGACGGACAGGATGCCGACCGTTACCGCCAGCGGCGCGCGCAGGGCAAGTCCAAGCGCGAAGACAATATAGAAGAACATTTCCATATTGAGGGTCCAGCCCACGACCAGGAGCGGAACCACTTCGCCGCTGTCGCCAGCATATGGAATGAAAAGCAGCGATTTCCATAGATGTTCGAGGGTGAAGGTAAAGGTGGAAAAAACGCCCGCCATCGCCCCGACGCACATCAACAGGGTCACGGCCCAGTACAGGGGCACAATGCGGACCAGCCTGTGGTATAAAAATGCTCCCGGCCCCGCTGTCGTCGCGAACGATCCCATGATGAGGCCGGAGATGACAAAAAAGACATCCACGCCAGCGGCGCCAATCGTGAACGGTTCGCCAATTATATGAAACAGCAGCACCGAAAACGCCGCGAGCGCCCTCAGAAACTGGATGGAATAAACCTTTTGCATCGACACCCCTGAGAATCTCAACCGTTCACGTTCCTTGCCTCAAAAACGAGGCAGCGGTTCGCACCCCATCGAAAAGTCACCGCATTATCCTCATCCGATGCTTGCAAGAATTGATGGTGTATATGTTCAAAAAATACTTAAAATCTGAAGAACCCGGCGACCGGAATTATTCTTTCTTGACGCGGCGGTTGTGCGCGCAATCGGGTAACCATCCTGATCAAGGGCGCTGTGTACCACGGCGAGCTCATCTTTGGCAGCGTTGGGGCACTCGGCCCGGTCTGCCCGTCCGGATGTCTCGCACCATATGCCCATCCGTCGCCGTGTCTGAAAATCTGCTATTCCTCCGTGTATTATGAATAACTAAAAAATAGGGTTTTGGCGGGATATTCATGTTACCGGATGAAGCATCGGATATGATGTGGGCCGCATGGAAAAAGGCAGAGAAGACCCCATTATGGATGCAGCGCACGAAGAACAGGCGCGTGGATATTGGCGGAATACACTGTTTTATGTGACGTTCCTCTATTTCACGGTCGGCTTCTCGCCCTATGTTTCGCTTTCCTCGACCTATGAGGGATCCGCCATGGCGGCCGGGTCCAACCTGCTTAATCAGCTCATCGCGATCATCCTGCTTTTCAGCTTCGTGGCATTCATGGCGAAGGAGCGTTCGTTTTCCCTGATTTTCACGCCGCGCCTGTTGATGGCAGCGATTTTCGGCTGGTTTGTCTTCACCTCGATCGTGGGGGAGGCGCCGATGTTTTCGATCAGGCGGCTTGTGATGTGCGCCATCATCTGCGTGCTTGCCGGTGGCTTTCTGCAATTGCCGCGCACGGAACGGCAATTCACCACGCTGCTTGCCGGCTGCGTGATGATTATCCTGTTCCTGTGTTATTTCGGTGTCATCGTGCTGCCATCGCGGTCTATCCACCAGGCGAGCGACGCACTGGAGCCGCTTCTGGCGGGTAACTGGCGCGGGGTTTTTCAGCACAAGAACGAGGCCGCCTCGGTCATGGCGGTGCTGATCATCTTGGCGATCTATCTCTGCCGTCGCTGGTCGTTTATCGGCGGCTTGCTGGTGCTGCTGTTATCGCTGATCTTTCTGGTCAAGTCAGGTGGCAAGACGGTGCTTGGCCTGATGCCGATCGTCGTTTCCGCGGGCTGGTTCATCGTGCGCTGGCCCAGCTGGCGATATACCGTCGTGGCCTCGCTTCTATTGGTCTTCACCGTCGTGACCGTGGGCACCACGGTCGATCCGGTGTTTGCGCAGATGCTGACGCGGATGGGTGTCGACGCCAGTTTTACGGGCAGAACCGATATCTGGACCGTCGCCATCGATTATATCCGCCAAAGTCCTATCCTCGGATACGGATATCAGGCCTTCTGGCGCAGCGACACCCTGATGTCGAGCTTCACCGAGAACAATAGCTGGGCGACGACCGCGCCGGCTTCCCACAGTGGCTATTTCGACCTGTTGCTTGCGGGCGGCATACCCGGACTTGTTCTGGTGCTGATGTGGATATGTCTATTGCCGCTCCATTATCTCGGCAAAATGGACAGCGCCACACGGAACAGCCCGCTGACGCGCCTCTATGTCGGTGTCTGGCTTTATGTGCTGCTCTACGGCTTTCTGGAAACCCTGTTCCTGCTCAGCTCCGGTTTCGTCTGGTTTTTCCTGCTGGTGGCAGTGATGGGCCTGCATCTGCAGGCGAATGCCAGCCTTGTGGAAGATGAGGCCGAACCGGAGCCTGCCCGAACCGGCAAAGATGCGGGAAGGGTGAAGATACCGCATCCGGGATTGCCGGTTGTTCGAAAAAGAAAGCTTCTGGCTGCGCAGCCGACGCCAAGCGTAGAGTCCGATTGAAGATATGTTGAGCGAAATCCGGCAGTTGTGATTTCATCTTGTTTGTCTGGGACGAGCGAAGGTCGATAGAGCCTGACATATTTCACCCGTCGGCAAGATGCCGGGGTGGAAGCGGTAATCAGAAATTGATGGCGCACCCGACAGGAAACGCCAACATGTCCCGTAAGTGGCCGAAATTTATCGCCAATTAGACAAGCCTTTGGAGCCGTGTGTACCACTTAGAGGGGTTATGAGCAAGTAGTCTACGGTGTATCTGATACAGCTTCTGTTCGCCCCCCAACACCAAAGATTAAGTGATGCCAAACTGGGAAGCTACCACGTTGGAGAATTTCCCGTAAAATGCGAGTGGTGAAAGCATGTGCGTCAAGCGAAAGGAAGTCGCTTTCGTTCTTGAGCCGCCCGCTATGAGCTGCGACAGAACGGTGCCCGTAGATTTTCTTCGCTTTTTCGAAGACCTGGCTTCGCTCTTCTGGATTTTTTCCAAGAAGCCAAGCTGCTCGGGATGAAAGTTTGTAGGTGATCTCACCGCTACCGCCGCCGCCGTTCTCGTGCATCAGGGCAATTTCTAGTGCCATCCCAAGGTCAAGCGCTTTATCCACATTCGATGACAGACCTCTCGCTTTGCCGAGACGGTCTATCGCGACGTGAAGCGCAGCGGGGGCATTGAAGTCCTCCAGTAATCTCAAATTTTCGCGAACTGCGTCGATGTTTGGCGTTTCAGATTGGAAGCCTGCTGACTCAAGGAAGCCGCCATACGACCTATCAGCATCCATTATGTGGTCTGTGGCTGCACGGCAGTAGGTGAAAGGCATGCCAACAGTGCCGCTGGTCGAGAGAATTATCGCACGCTGTATCTCAAGTCTTTTGTTGGCACGCCTCATGTTGGAAGTCCCGAACCGATCTTTGGACATATCAACCCCGGATGGCTGGTAGTCCGGGTCAATCACCATGTTATGACGGAAGTGATGGACGAGAGCGCAGGAGTTGGGAGTACGAAATACAGCTCCGGCATCATCAAAAAGCAGTATTTTTCTGGCGTCAGACGGAAGCTTATCGTGGGGCCAAAGTTCGTAGCCTTCTGTGATTTTTACGATGTCATCGACCTCGATGCCGGACACCTTACTTATCTCTAATGCGTCATATCCGTTTTCGGCATACTGGTTGTGGGCAGTCTCGATAATTGAAGATGGCGCGATGCCAGCTAGGAGTTGGCGTGCGACCCATTGCAGTGCGGTGCCTTGTCGGAGACTTCCTGATCCAGAAGGCGTCCATAACGTGCTCTCATTCAAACGAGAAAAAGGATGGAAGCCGTATAGACGCGCTTCTAGCATCACGCTCCTGTGGAAGTCTTCGAAGAATACGGCTGCACGGGAATTTGTATGCGAAGGCGGCGGTGGAGTGATCGCTAGCTCAATCTTAGCCAGAAAAAGAACTTCTTCCAACGTGAGTTTTCGAGAATGATCGTATGCAAGCGTATGGATTTCGAGCAGGCGATTGTCGTTACCGTCCAGCATTATGTCTCTTCCCTCCATCGATTTGCGAGCCCTCTCCTGACCTCCTCACCAGAGGTAACATCTAAAGAATCAAGCGCCTGCCAATTCCCTGAACACCTAATGGTTGAGCATGCGCGTGCGGGTGGGTTGTGGTCAACCTCTTTCACCAGCGTGTGGAGATGACAAAGGCGTTTCTACTTCTCGGTGGATGCATAGGCTATCTGAGGTAGAATGCTAATAGCCCGAGTCGCGTTAGGGGAATTACACAAAGCATGGATTACGAGCTCATTACGGATGACGATTACGAGACCCTTCCTTCAGAGCCTGAGAAAAGATTCACGGCTATAGAAAGGATTTGCCGCAAGAACATGTTGGCGATTATCTCGAATGAGACAAGCCAGCCGTTCGACAGCCTTGTGCGGACCCAATATATGACGATCGTCACAGCCAGCGCTGAGGAACTCGGGATTGCGGGCATCCGGTACATCAACGAGTACCAAACAGTTGAGCAGGACCTCAATGAATTCTTTCGGCTGGTCACGGGGGTCACAGCAAAGATTAGGCTTCGGAATTCCTCAAGTCGTGATGCGCTTTCCGTTCGGCTCGCCAGCAAAACAAAAGGTCTCATTGAGAATGAACTGACGAAGCTTCGAGCATCGGTGGAAGAGAGCAACCTCTCGGACGACAAGAAGGAGCGCCTGCTTGGAAAGATTGGTGAGTTCCGCACAGAGCTTCATAAAGAGCGTTTGCGGTTCGGCGTTTCACTGTCAGTTCTGGCGTCTATCGGGGCCATGGTGGGCGGCACAACAGCCTTTTTAGCTGAAGCACCCGAGGCAATTGCGACAATTACCCACCTCATCGGCGTCGATAAGCAGAGAGAAGACGAGGAGATACTACGGCTGGAAGGTCCCACGAAACCTAGGCTGCTTGCTCCGCCGCCGTCTACTACAAAACGGTCTTGGGATGCGCTTGATGACGACATTCCATTCTAGCGAATAGTCTTTGCCATTTTGGAAAGCGGGGCCCCCTTAGCAGCAATTACGGAGCAACTCGTTTGGACGCCAAGACCTTTTTCGACACTGTGACGCGGCCCAATATTACGGCGTTTATCCAAAACGATGGGGATTACCGTCTCGCCGTCAATGCGGCACTCAGCCTCGATTCAGCCTACGGCATAATCTTTGAGGAGCTGCGGGAAAAGAATCACTCACTCCTTGGTAAGCTTGGCTGCAAACAAAAGGAACTGAAGGACAACCATTTTAAAGACCACGTTGCGGCCTTGTGCCCAGAGTTCGAAATTTTGAGGGATGCAGCGTATTCGTTGAAACACGGCAAGTTATCGGCCCGCAGGGCTCGCATGGTGTATTCTGCGCAAGATGTCTCAAGTGAGGCTCTCGTGTGCGGGCTGCTTTCCTGCGGAGACCGTCTAGGTGCCACATCTGTTTTCATATCTTTAGCGGGCGGTGAGCTTGAACGGGCTTGGCCCCTTTTTCGCCGCGCTGAGCTTTTCACAGATGAGCCCCCCGGGGACTTGGGATTAGGCCCCCTCGCGTGTCCCGTTCCAGAATATCATGCGGCCACCCCTACGTAATAGTTTTCAACACCTTATTGGTGCCGTCGATGATATCTCGGATGTTGTCGCTTGTCGGCTCTGACTTCTTGTTGTGGTCACATAGGTTCCTTATGTCTGCCAGAAACCCCACATGCCTCCACTGTGCGACGTCTATAACCCCGTTTGCTTTAAGTAATTCATTCAAATCGGCAATGCCGGGGTGCTTCTTGCTGATGGTGATCTGGTGATTGTCACAAACCTGACCAAGATGCTTTTCGAGCACCACCCCAGCAACTGCCCCGGCAGCCCGCAGGAAGCCGCTCTTGTGGAGTTCCTGGGCAGCGCCAATCTCTGAGTCCAAGAGGTCCGCCTGAACCAGCTGTTTGATTTCGAAAAGTGAGCTTTCGAAGCGTCTTTTGGCGGCCATCAAGATGTTTAGCTGCTGCTGATATTGGGGGACCGCCGCCGTGCCGTCCACTATCACATCGCCGTGCCGTGTTACGCGAAGGCCTTGCAGATAATCCTGTATGACGTAATTGCCATACGTGATGTCCCGCCGCCCCTTAGGCTTCTCATACATACCGATGAAGTCCTTCGCTCTATCCGGGATGAGTTGACGAACGAGTGCTAGGCTTTCGGTGTACCACGCCTCATATTGGTTACTAAAGACGAGATTGGACTGGATAATTTGTTGAACGCGTTCGTCAGATACTCCAGCCTTTTTGAGTATCTCAGTTAACTTTGTGCCGCCATGAAGGGCTTTGATTAGTGCGAATTGCAGACTTTCACCAAGTTCGGTGAGCGCATCCAGGTCTTTGTGGAACCGGTCAATATTCCTCAAGTTGATTTCCCTCTATTGGTTGGGGTAGTGCGGAGCTAATCCATCGAATAGAAAGCCTTAGGCGGAGACCCAATGCATCCCTCAAGCTGCTCTTTTGTGTCGTCGGGATAACCATTGAAGCCGTAGTATTGTCGGAAGCTCCCGGAAGCACTGAGAGCCGCAAGCCCCATTTTGCCGCAGCCTGTGTAACAGTCGTCAAAGGCGTTCTCGACTTCGCCCAAGTCCTGAACCCAGAAGTTCAAGCCCGAGTTGATACTCTCCGCATCTGAACTGCCCCCCATTTCGACCGGACAGTCGGCATAAGCAGAAAGGCTCAAGCACAGGCTTGAGGACAGGCTTATGTCTAACGACTATCGACACGTTGAATTACTGACGGGTGATGTTCGCCGCAGGCGGTGGACAACCGAGCAAAAGCTGACAATCATTGAGCAGAGTTTCGAACCCGGCGAGACGGTATCTTCGACCGCTCGCCGTCATGGCGTCGCGCCCAATTTGCTTTATCGGTGGCGCAGACTCTTGAGCGAGGGAGGTGCTGCAGCCGTGGATTCTGACGAGCCGGTTGTCGGGAATTCGGAAGTGAAGAAACTGGAGGATCGCGTCCGGGAGTTGGAGCGCATGCTCGGTCGCAAGACGATGGAGGTCGAAATCCTCCGCGAAGCCCTTTCCAAAGCGGACTCAAAAAAACGGATATCGCGGCCGATCTTGTTGCCGAAGGACGGTTCGCGATGAAGGCCGTCGCAGACACGCTAGGCGTTTCCCGTTCCAACCTCATCGAGCGGCTGAAAGGCAAAACAAAGCCGCGTGGGCCATACCACAAGGTCGAGGATGCAGAGCTTCTGCCCGCCATTCGCAGGCTGGTTGATCAAAGGCCGACTTATGGCTATCGGCGGATCGCCGCGCTCCTCAATCGCGAAAGGCGAGCCGCCGATAAGCCTGTCGTCAACGCCAAACGGGTTCATCGCATCATGGGTAACCACGCAATGCTGCTGGAGAAGCATACCGCCGTTCGCAAGGGCCGCATCCATGACGGCAAGGTCATGGTCATGCGCTCAAACCTGCGCTGGTGCTCGGATGGTCTGGAGTTCACCTGCTGGAATGGAGAGGTCATTCGTCTCGCCTTCATCATCGACGCCTTCGACCGCGAGATCATCGCCTGGACGGCGGTTGCCAATGCAGGCATTTCCGGCTCAGACGTGCGCGACATGATGTTGGAGGCGGTCGAGAAACGCTTCCATGCAACCCGAGCCCCGCATGCTATCGAGCATCTCTCTGACAATGGCTCGGCTTATACCGCGCGGGACACGAGGCTGTTTGCGCAAGCACTCAATCTGACGCCCTGCTTCACGCCGGTCGCCAGCCCGCAGTCGAACGGCATGTCGGAAGCCTTCGTCAAAACCCTGAAGCGAGATTACGTCCGCATCTCGGCACTACCGGACGCCGAAACGGCGCTCCGTCTCATCGACGGATGGATCGAGGACTACAATGAAATCCATCCCCATTCCGCTCTCAAGATGGCTTCCCCTCGGCAGTTCATCAGGGCTAAATCAATCTAGCCGACTTGTCCGGTGAAACGGGGGGCACTCCAGCATCCGCCTTCAGACGAAACGCCGTGTCCAAGATTTGAGGGTTTACATTCCGCCAGCCTTCAGGGTCATCTGGGAAGTCTGGAAAGGGTGGCAAATAGCAGTGAAGTCTTCCAACGCTGCCCTTAGATGACATGTAGTTCTTTGTGTCCTGCATATGCGATAGGCAGCCCCGTGCGTACCCCTCTAGTTGAACTGCAAGGCGGAACGCGAGGAATGCCCCGTGGTTTCGGCCAGTTTTCATAAATTGAAAAAGCGAGATGCCGCCCTCCACAATTGCTGTCCCTACGCCAGCGCCAAGCATCACCTTCAGAATATCCGACCAGTCCATACCTGCCGCTCACCATCAACTAAGCTTCTGGGTCCACCACCCGCACAGTGCAGTACAGACCACATTTCCCCCGCGACTAAAATAGGGGTCAGACATGTGAGAGGTAATACGTGACAGCGGCGGCGGGCGTTTCCCCCCGGTGGCCCTAGGGGGTCCCTCAAAGCGGCGGAGCATCCCACCCCCTGTCCCGTCTCGGCAACGTGGGCTGCGCTGGCGGAGACGCATAGGTTTGCTCGGTGGCTGTCAACAGGTCCTCATAACGCTTGATGATCGCCTCCGTATGCGGACGCAACATGGATGCCGAAGACCTCCACTCATGCAGCTTCCTCAACACCTGCTCCCAGTCTGCCCAGCTGCTGCCGTTCTCTATGGTGGGCTTGTAGTTCTCAGCCATATGGTAGAGTTGCCTAGACTGCTCCAGCATCGTGGTCAGCGTGGTGGTGCAGCTGGCGTGCAGCTCTGGTTGATCCGGGTAGAGGACTTGAAGCCGGAGCATAATGCCGGGCATGGCCATTGCCACCATGTTGCCAGCCTGAGCGGCCTCTACGGCTACCTCAGAGACAAGGCGATAGGCTTCTATCTTTCGGTCACTGGCTTTGTTGGCCCGTTCCCTCTGGATGCCCAGCGCTGCCAAGATGATTGATAGAAAGTCCATCGGGCACCTCTTGTTACTTCAGCTCACCGATAACGTCTTCTGCCTCGCATTTTGCATGAGCCTTGGCGTCCTCCGCAAAGCGTATTGCCTCATTCGCAGCCTCAACCGCCTCGTTGGCGAAGGTTCGGAGCTTGCTGACATACTCCTCTATCTCGCTCTGATACCTGGAGATTTCCCAATCCGAGCAGGTATGTGTGCGGGAAAACTTGTAGCCGGAGAGACAGAATGGTGCCGATGGACGGTGATAACTGCCGGGCGCATCGGGGAGCGTAACGTCCCCGCTTGGCGAAGAACAAAACGCCGATGCCGATGATGGCAATGCGGTAAAAAGTATAAGCCCAATGAGCCGCCCCGCGATAACCCCTCCGTGTTTCCGTGTGGGCACCATACTCAAGGTTGATATCGCTGGGAAGTCATTGCGTCCGACCCCAACCGTCAGCTTTAACTGCGAAACGGAACCGATGACGGCGTTATTTCCACGTCCTCATAACCGCACGCTCTCAACTTTTGACGCAAAGAACGGTTGGCTCTTTCAAAGTCAACGCCGGGCCCGACAATAATCTCACGGATGGGCAGGCGCTCTGGTTTGTTGTCTCCTAAAATTGGATTGAAGCTTAGTGGGATGTAGGGAACAATTTCGTTGCCTCGTGCTCTAAACTTGACAGGAGCCTCGTACACCAATGGTGCTCTATTCTCGGAGCGCAGCGCGACGATGCGGCTCTCTTGTTCTTCCTTGTACGCGTCATCTTTGAACGAGTGAGATATCATCCTTATCGTTGTTGCCCATTCCTCAGCGAGCTCATCGCGCCATTCTTCCCAAGCTTCTTCGAATATGGCCATTAGGTCGTAGGAAACTTTTTCGAGCTTTACCCGCCCGTAGTCCACCGTAACGAACTTGGCTATTTGCGGGTGTGGGCTGGCTCCTGACATCCTGAAGCCAACAGAATATCCTGCCCCAAAGGACCCATACCCACGCCACTGGCTCAGCAGGTCTCCACTACGGCAAAAGCTTACACTAAATACTGAATGAACCTCACGGGGAGTAGCCAGATTTTTCTTGATTGTGTTCACAATCTCCTGCCGCCGATCACTGCCGGAAATGGACTGGGCGAGAAACGCAAGCATCCCATCAATAGCAAACACACTCTCGGATGGATCGTTTAGGTGCCGTATGTCAGTAGCCCAAAGCGTATTGCTGTCGAGTATGCCCAGTAGTCCCGATGCATTGGTATAGTGATAGTGCAACCCATCATCATTCAAGACGTAGGACGGCACGTTGTGATGCTTCGCGAGGTAAGCGTAAAGGGCCATGAAGTGCGGGCACTTAATAGCTTCCTCTCTTGACCCCCAAGATGTCATGCTTTCGTGTTCCATCATATTTCTCCCCACTTGTACGGGATAGCAGCTTATAAGCTCTTGTCCCTAACGGTAAGGTCCATGACGGGGAACCTCGCTTATAACATCCACAACCAACGTTGACATTAGATATAGCCTCCGTTTAGACTCCTCCCATCGCAGGAGGCGCTGCAATGAAGCGATACGTTGTCTACACGCGGGTAAGTACTGCTGACCAAGGCAAGAGTGGTCTGGGCCTTGAGGCACAAGAGCGGGACATTGAGCTCTTTCTTTCAACCTACCACAGCGACGAGACCCCCTATGAGCCCCTTGCGGAGTTCCGTGATGTCCAGTCCGGTAAGGATGACGACAGGCCCGAGCTTGCAAAAGCCTTGACGCTCGCCCGTAAGGAGAAAGCTGAGTTGCTGGTGGCGAAGCTGGACCGCCTCAGCCGTGATGTTGCATTCATCGCCCAGACCATGAAGCAGGCCACTATCCGGGTAGCCTCCATGCCCCACGCCGATAACTTCCAGCTTCACATTTACGCTGCCCTTGCTGAGCAGGAGCGGGAATTCATCTCCAAACGCACAAAGGCGGCACTTAAGGTTGCCAGCGATCATGGCGTGAAGCTGGGCGGTCTGAGAGACAAGACGATGCAGCGGAATGTTGCCATTCAGGCCAAGGCCAACAGGGAGGCCAAAAAGCTCATCAAGTTGATTGGCCCAATGCGGCAGGGCGGCAAGTCTCTGGGCGCTATCGCTGAGGCGCTGAATGGGATGAGCGTGCCTACATCAAGGGGAGGCTCCTGGACCGCCATGCAGGTTAGCCGCGTGCTGGACCGTGCGGCGGCCTAATGGGCTTCAAAGCGTTTTGAGCTTAGCTCCACCCTAATCCCTCATCAAAGCCAACATTGGTTTTCGCAAAGCGGTAGCCCTTCCACATAAATTTAGCCGCACCGACAACGCCGAATTTGGGGACCACTTGCATCAATAGCTGTTCGGGTGTCGCGATGGTCACTGACGTTTTAATCTTTGAGAGACCCACCACTTTCTTTAGCTTGTAGTCCATAGTCAAAAAGTAATCAATTTGAGCGATTTCGGCGCACCAAATGTGATAGGCATCAAGGGCTTGGTTCAGGTTTAGTGGCTTGTCATTACCTTGAAACGCCCCCGTTAACTTTGAAAGCTCTTTGTAGCGCGGGTGGTTGATGCTGCTAACGAAGTCAAGAGAATGCTGCTTGAACTTCTTGTCCCCACCAAGGATGGTGCGGCTGGGTCGCGGAACCGGATCGGAGACCCAATCAACGGGACATCCAAAGAAGTGCCCCGAGGCGCTGGCCATTCCGGGCAAACCCCAAGTTTCCAAGTTAACTTCGCTATGTATGTGGAAGCTTAGCCAATTTGAAATCCCTGCGTAGGCAAGCATACTTAGAAGCAAGGCATCTCGCCTCTGGCCATCATTCTTTATCTTGTTGATCTCGTTTATCGTATATGGTTCATGTACGACCGTCTCAAATGTAGTATGGCCCCAGTTCACAGTGTGTTTCGCAGGGCGGTACACGTGTTTCTTTATCGCAGAGAACTTGAAAATATTTGTGTCAACAAAGACGCTGGCTACAGGTTTCGTTCTGCTCATTGCTTTCCACTGCGATGTTTAAGGGTATTCGGGTCAAGGCCTAAGAACGTGCTGGGAGCCCCACTTCAGGTGGTAACAGCCTGGTCCTCACGTGGCCACCAGAAAGGTGGGTCGTTGTCATCCGGCAAGGGGGCCCACCAGTTTCCAACAAGCCACCCCGGCAGCGCCCGCTTCGATAGAGGCTTTAGGCCAAGAAGCTGCGAGGAGCAGTAGTAGTCAGCGAGCTTGAGGCAATCCGCGTCCTTGACGTTTTCACCATCTGGGTGGGCCTTCAGGATGACAAATGCCTGGGGGCGGGCAAAGAGGTGTCGAGCTTCCTGCATCAACCGTAGCCCCAGCTCCTGACCACGATATGCCGGTTCTACCCAAAGCTTCTCCAGCAATATGACTTGATCGATTATGCCGAAGTCAATGTGTGGCAGTTGCTTCTTAATCAACGCCCTCCGCTTGCGCATGATGCCGTGGGCTTGCAGGCAGTGCTGGCTCCTCTCATCGTATACATCAAAGTCCGCATACCGGGCATTTCAAGGCTATAGTGCACAAAGCCCTTGAGGCTCGCCACGTTGGTCTCCACCTCCCCACTCTCGGTATCTTCAATCCGATTGCAGAAGACCTTGAAGTCCAAGACTTCCCCGCTGCTCTCTCGACGGGTCACCCTCGCGGAAAGCATGTGGTAAGTGTGGTCATTCTCTTTGGTAGGGGAAAGTTGACTGGCGCTGTCCATTTCTGTCCTCTGTGCACATCCGCATCCCTGTTTGGGGCCGTTTGTTCCCAATATGTTCTTGGCGCAAAGAGAGAGTCAATATCTATGGTTGAGAGCGTGCCCTGCGGCGGGCGTGTGCTAGGCCGTGAGGCGGCTTGAGAACCATTGCCTTAGTACCGGATAACGACTCCCTCCGCACCGGATAGAAGCCCGTCAATTTGAAACCCAGCGCTCGGCCCTCAAGCCGGGCGTTTTGCATTTCTTATTAGTGAGAAGGAGCATTCACGTAGTTGCGGAAAGAAGCGTTCCTACATTGATGACAAAAAGCATTCCCTTAGTGATGCCCAAGAGCGTCAAAAGCATTCCCTCCGTGACGACCAGACGAGCGAAAAGGAATTCGCGTAGTAACGTACAAGAAGCTCCCATTTCGCTTCTCCGCTTTGAAGCTAACTAGCACCCCTAATCCCCATCACTTCACCGCCCTAAGTGCCTCCATAACGGAGCGAGAAATCCCCGTGGTTCCGTGATGTCATCGGTCAGCCGGAACTCGGTGACCCGCCACTAGCCACCCCCAAGCCAACCCTAATCAGCCCACCTTACGCCGCAGCCGCAGCGTGAGCAGGCAGCTCATTGTCTATCGCCAACGAAAGGAAATTCAATGGACCCCGTACTCCTCCGCCAAATCCTTGAAAACTCGGAGCCATCATCACAAAACGCAAACCCAAACAGAGCCCCTCAAGCCACGCAAGAAGGAGCCCCCACGCCCGACGAGGAGCCGGGCCTAGAGGTAGACCCTGAAGCCGCTCAGAACCTCATGGGGTCCATTCAGGCTGGCATTGAGGGAGCCCGTGCGGGAACCCAAGGTGCCTCTGCCGGTGAAATCATTGGGGCTGCTTTTGGTGGCCCCGGTCTCACCCGTGATGGCTCTGAGGTCACCAAAGAGGACAGGCTCCTTGATGGTGTAGCCACAGGTGGCGCTATCGCTACGGGTGGCATGAAGGCAGTCTTTGAGACAAAGGACTTTCTGTTTGGCGACACGCCACCCGAGGAGCAGAGCGCTTTCCGCCGCAGCGTAGAGCAGCTTGATGCCGACATGAAGGAAGCTTCCCCCATCCTCGGGGGTCTCTCCTCAGGCGTTGGCCAATTCGCCGTAGCCATGATTGGCATCGGAAAGCTCGGCAAGGTGGCCCAGGCGCTGCCCAAAGTTGGCGAGGCGCTCACAGCAGGCAAGACCGCAGTGGAAGGCGTAAAGGGTGGCGCTGTTGCCCTTGAGTCTGGCAAGGCGGCACTCGCTGGAGCCATCGCATTCGATCCGCATGAGGCCCGCCTCAGCAACCTGCTTCAGGACACCCCGCTGGCCAACCCCGTAACGGCATGGCTTGCAGCCGACCCTAACGATAGTGCCGCATGGGGCCGTGTGAAAAGCGCCATGGAAAGCATCGGGCTGGATGCGGCTATCATCGGCTCCCTCAAGCTGGGTGGAACCGTATGGAAGAAGCTTAAGGCCGGAGACACGGCGGGGGCATCAAGGACCATCACGGACTTTGAGGCCCGGCGTGAAGGAGAGCTTGATGGAACAAGCGAAGTTGAGCCAATTGGAGAAGGACCTGACGCTATTCCTTCAGGTGATGCAGGTGCCGAGGCTTCTCCCGTGGCAGCAGGACCTGTTGATGTTCCTACTTCAGAAGCCACGCCGTCAGCCGGTAACGTGCCGGAAGCACAAGATAACCTCCCCGGAATACGCAATGATGGCGCGGCCCGGTTTCAAACGCGCATCACGGTTGATCCCAGTGAGGGTAGGAGTTTCGTTGACGAGTTGATTGATGCTGCCGACAAGGCAACCGAGGATTGGGACCTGACGCGGCGATACGGCAATTGGGAAGGGGTCAACAATGCCGGGCACTCACTAAACAAGGATTTAGGGGAGAGGTTCTACTCGCAGTTCAAGAGCGACAGGGATGTTCAGGACGGCATGCGTTTGCTTGTTGCTCGTAAAGCTGAAGAGCTTGAGGCATCGGGCTGGGGAAATACGGTCACGGACGCCCAATTCCAAAAGCAGGTAGCTGACTTTGCCGCCATGGCAGAGACAGACCCCCAAGAAATGCTTGGCTCACTCCAGCAGGCCGCAAACCATTCCATGGATATGCCTGCCACAATGGTGGTCTACGGTTCGATGACTTCCAAGATTTTTGCCGATGCGACGCGGTTAGGCTGGCGGATGCATCTGGGTGATTATAGTGAGTTTGGAAGCAAGGAGGCCATGGAACAGGCGATTGCCAAGCGGTTTTCGCTGGCCCTTACGATGCTTAATGACGTAAAGGCGATGCGGGCGAGCGCGGGCCGTCAACTGCGGGCGCTGCGGGGGCAACCTTTTGATCCTCGCCTATTCGAGGGTGTTTCCAAGGAGCGCTTCTATCAGCTCATTGCAGAAAGTGGTGGCGATCCAAGCAAAATTAAGTACCTCGCTGACCCCGATCTTTATACTAAGCTTTTAGACACGGCCAACTACCTCCGTATCAACAGCCTCATCTCCGGCTGGACCACGCAGGCAATCAACGTCATGTCCAACGGCTACATGCTGGGCGTCAGGCCGCTGGAGCGTATCCTTGGGGCTGTGCCTAGAGCCGCCCTCGGCGATGATGCAGCCAAGTCCCTCGTCAGGGAGAACCTCCGGCAGTACGGCTATATGGGCTCGGCTGTGTGGGATGGCTTCAAGAATGCCTCTAAGGCGTTCCTCCAGAATGAGAGCGTGCTACGTCCTCACACCTCGGAAGCATATGCCGGTCAGAGCTGGCAGGTTCCTGGCTCGCAGGCGTTCAACGGGCAGTACTTCAAGCCGTGGGATAGTGTCCCGAACCTCATCTATAACGCCCTTTCTGTCCCCATCTCGGTAGCCAGTGTGCCAAGCCGCACGCTCGGCTCTGTGGATGAGCTCATGAAGCAGATCGTTTACAGGTCCAAGCTCATGGCCCGTGCCCATACGGAGGGCGTGGAGAGTGCCCTTGATGCCGGGCTCAGCGGTAAAGCCGCCACGGACTACGTGCAGGCATTCGTGAAGGAGAAGGTTGATAAGGCATTCGATGCGCAGGGCCGGGGGCTTGAGCCTGAAGCTTTGCGTGAGGCCAACATCGCCACCTTCCAGCAGGACCTACTGCCGGGCACATTGGGCAGAGGTGTTCAGACCTTTGTGGCAAACGAGAAGACCAAGATGGTTCGCCTCATCCTGCCATTCGTCAAGACCCCCACCAATGTTCTGCGTTACGGGTGGAAGATGACGCCCGGCCTCAATGTCCTTCAAGGTGAGTACCGTGCCATGCTGTCCGGTAAGATGGGCAGGGAGGCGCAGGCTCAGGCAGTCGGACAGATGAGCATGGGGGCTCTGTTCATGGGAGCCGCTGCGTATCTTGGTCAGGATCGCGTCACCAGTGGTGGGCCTACGGACCCCAAGGTGAAGGAGCAGCTTCTGGCTACCGGCTGGAGGCCGTACTCGGTTGTGATGACCAATGAGGATGGCTCCAAGCGCTACGTTCCGTTCAACCGCATGGACCCTATTGCCCTGCCGTTTGGTATCATCGCGGATATCCAGGATGCTATCCATGTGCTGGGCGATGGCTATGAGGAAAACCCGGAAGTCATGCAGGCTATCGGGGCGCTGGGCGTATCACTCGCAAAGCAGTTTACCTCACGCACATACCTCCTCAGCCTTAACCAGGCGCTGGAGGCGTTGAGCCAGCCCGACCGGAATGGCGAAGCGTTCTTCGGGAACATGGCCGCAAGCCTCATTCCCTTCAGCTCGGCTACTCGCCAGACCTCCACGGACCCCTTCATGCGTGATGCTCGCAGCATTGCGGACAAGATGGTGCAGGCTATCCCCGGCATGAGCCAGACGCTTGCCCCCAAGTACAATTGGCTGGGCCAGCCTGTAGTTAACCGGCAGGGCCTCTGGACGGACGACAATGGGACCGTTGTGGACCGTGAGGTGCAGCGGCTTAGTCTTCTGCTTGAGGGGTCTGTCATAGCTGCGCCAAGCCCTTTGTGGAACAAGGTGGACCTCAGGGACATCCAGCTGGTAAACGGCGAGAATGCCTATGTGGCGTACCAGAAGCTGGCCGGTAAGCCAGCCCCCGGTGCCAAGTCTCTCAGGGAGCAGGTAGCCACCCGGATACGTTCGGAAGCCTACCAGCGTGCACCTGACGGCGATGTAGGCACCAAGGGCACCAAGCTGTGGCTCCTCAATCAGATCGTCAACAAGTACCGCGAAGCAGCCGGTAAGCGCATCCGTGCGGACAAGAACGTGCGGGATGCCCTCATGAGGGCTCAGCGCAAAGTGGTGGACCACTACGCCCACCTCCGGCAGGAGCCAGCAGAAGAGCAGAAGGAGGGGCTTCAGGCCGTGCTTGATGCCTTCGGGGCTGGTGACAAGTGATAGTAGGAGCGGGATTGAATTATGAGTAACGAGTTTAAACTCTATGTTTCTGCTGCCGGGCGACACCCCGGCGGCGGTTTCTCCCAGTATGTAACGGCTTCCTCTCTTCAGGATGCAGCTGAGCAGGAGGTCTGGTGCGATTACGCGGAAGCCCCGAAGCTGGAAGACGGTACGCAACCGCAAGGCATCTACACAGCAATCCGCACGGCCCTACTTCACGTCCCGGATGGCCGCTGTGTGCTCATCTTTGCACCTCAGAGCTTTGTGGCGGCGATTTTCTCCGTGTCACGCGAAGAGCGGCGGGCGGCACGCTATCGCGGTTCCAACAAGAAGCCGCGCCCGAATGCGGACCTATTGCGAGACATTGACGACGAAACCGAGCGGCGGGGCATTACGCTATGCTCCCGCGAGCCTGACCTCCACAGTGAGTTTAATATGCTTGACGTGGTGCGGGCGGTAGCAACCGAGCGGCTGGAAGCAGCGAGCCACGCCGCAGACGCCAAGTTTGAGAGCTAAGCTACGGTGCACAAGAAGGAACACAAAGGGGCGGCAGGGGAAAACTTTGCCGTCCAAGATACTGACGAGCTGGACACCCTCCATTTTGATCCTTGGTTGACGTGCAAGGGCGAGGCTCTGCGGCGGCTTGCTGATGACGTCTTTGAGGCGTTGCCACCACCAGCGATAACCCCCGGCAGGAAGCCCCGCGCCGATGCAGAACAGCGCCGCCGCCGTTGTGTCTCAAGCGTGATAGCCAATGTGGCCTCGATGGTGTTGAGCCCTGCAAGCCATGACGCGCTGGCCACGCCACTCCGTAAGCCCACCAGCACGCGCACCCGCTATGACTATTCGGGCTATAGCGTTCAGGTGCTTTCAGCCACCGTCACGGCGATGCGCAAGGCGGGCTTCTTGGTGGTCATCAAGGGTGTCAGGCGGCAACACAGGACGCGCATTTTGCCAAGCTCAGTGCTTTCCGCGATGTTAAGCCGTGCGGATATCGGGCTTGAAGACGTGGGACGTGACGGCGGCGGTGAAACAATTATCCTCAGGGTGAAGCGTCCACCACGTTATGCTGAGCCGGATGGCCCAGAAGAGGAGGCCACCCCAGTAGAACAAGAGGCGGATGGGCTGGGGTGGGTTAACTATGAGGACACAGCGCATACTGTGTATCTGCGCGACCAAATGGAAACCATCAACGAGGCCCTTAACCGGCTTGCCGATGTTCGGTTTGACGGAAAATCTATTCTCCCGGTTCACCTTGTCCGCATCTTCACTACGATGTCTGCGGGAGGGCCGCACGGGTTTAACCTGCACGGGAGGCTCTATAGGGGCGGCTTCTGGTTGACGCTTCCCAAAGAGAAACGGCACCTGATAACAATCAATGGCGAACAGATTGCTGACCTTGATTTCAGCAGCATGTTTTTCCGGCTGGCATATCTACAGCAGGGCATCACTCCCCCTGAAGGTGACCTCTACGCCATCCCCGGACTGGAAGGCCATAGGCAGGCCGTCAAGCAGCTCGTTGCCTCCCTCTTCGCTCGTGCAGGGCCCGCCGTGCGGATGCCCAGGCAGGTGCGTAAGGAGATGCCCAAGGGCTGGACCATGCCGCGTTTTGTGAAGGCAATGGCCGTCAAACACCCTGCTATCGCGCCGCTGTTCGGCACGGGCAAGTGGTTCTCCTTCGCTTACACGGAGAGCCAAATCATGGTGGACGTTTTACTGGCCCTTGTGGCCTTGGGAGTTCCGGCGCTGCCAATGCACGATGGTCTTATGGTGGGAAAGAGCCACGGCGCTCTGGCTGCTCAGGTAATGCGAGAAGTCAGCCTCAAGCATCTTGGTGTTGAGCTGCCAGTGTCCGAAAAGCCACTTAGTGTTGCTGAATGAAATAACTGCCTCTGTATGCCTTAGGAGTTGGCTTGAGGTAGTTGCTTGAGGTTTTTCCTTTGCAGGTACAGACCACCACTGCTGTAGCTTGCAGCCGGTAGCTTAAAGCCCGGCCTCATGCCCTCCCTTTATGCCAACCCTATGGTCTGCTGTCTAATACGCCTACTTGATGCCACCACATAGCAGGGCAAACAGCAGGCCATACGCCACCCATCACCGACAAGCCCAGCATGTCCAGCTAGAAGGAAGGCATAGAGGTAGGGCATGCGGGTACACCCCGATGAAGGGTATTAGCAATGAGAAGGAGCAGGGCGCAGGGATACCATCATGCCTTACCCGTTGAGGATACCATAGGGATATCTGGTGGGTCTATCCTTTGGCAGCGAGCCTAACGCCCGGCTGGCCGTGGTTGAGAAACTCAATGCCCTCAGCCTCCAGCACACGCATCACGGATTGTATCTTATCGAGGCCACTTGTCAGGACCTCAGAGCCCCGCTTCTCCATTGCCACGATGGTGTTCTTGTTGAGCCCAGCCTTTGCGGCCAGCGTCACCTGGTCCATCCCGGCCAACGCTCGGGCGGCTTTAAGTTGATTCCCTGTAGTAAGCACTGTGTCCCCTCAAAACTATCTAACTAGGATTTTTCACATTCCGCACTTGACGGCAAGCGCGAACCATAAGATTACTCCAATAGGATTAAATCCTAGTTAAGAGGACATTATGGTTAGCCAAGCAGCTCGAAAGTTACCCACGCCATCCTTAAATCCTAATGGACTGCCGGAAAAATACGCCATGATCTGCGACGGAGAATGCATGCTTCCAATCTTCGAGCATGGCCAGAAGCTCGTCTTCTCCAAGTCGGCACCCTTACAGCCCGGCCAGCCGGTGCTCCTTTTCAGGAAGCCTGAGGCCACCCCTCCGGGCGAAAACCCGATGCTCTTCAAACAGCTCGTCTCCGGCCCATCCAAAGCATACTGGGAAGCGGGACGCCCAGCCATGCGCGGGAATGTCCGGCCCGTGGTCACAGTGAGGATGCTCAATCCGCCCCGCACACTGTTCTTTCCAGCAGATGACCTCCTCGGCGTCCATAGCTGCACAGGGGTCTTGCCTATGCCGATGCTGGAGGGCTGACCCAAATGCCCCGAACTATCACATCCAGCTTCAAGACCACCGAAACGCTCTTCACCCTAAGCCCGCTTCCCGCACGGAAGGGTCTGCCTGCGGGCTGGTTCCTGCGTATGCCCATCGGTCTCCAGCATGTTTCCGTAGAGCTGCATACCTTGCGGCCCGGCTTGCTGGGTGCCTATCGCATCAGGATGTCACGCCGCCTGCCGGTAGACGAATGGGAGGCCGCTGCGGTTGATGCATTGGGAGACCTTGCGGCTTTCGCTGTGATTGAGCTGAGTGACATCACGGAGAGCCAGGCCGGGCTCCTGGCATCGGCGTTTCATATGGTGTGGGCAGGAGGTGAGCTCAATACGCTGGTGCCGGAGCTGAGGCGGCTCTACATCACCACGGAAGACCAAGCGGCTTTGCGGTGGGTTATGCCTAAGGGTATGGCTCGCTAGGGGCCATCCTCAAACAGCAGGTGCCCATGGGTCTCCATGACCTCTTGCACGCGGGCGTATATGTGGTGGATGACTTCAGGTGAGAGCGGTGTGTCTTCCTGCCCGCCTATATCGTCCAAAAGCCCGAAGCGTGCGGCATATCTTTTTGCTCTCCTAAGACGGCTGTAACTGGCTGGGTCTTTGAACACTCCGCCCTTTCCCGCCACGCTCAATTTCGCAGGCAGCAGGCCCTTGGCCTCCCAACGTGTCAACGCTTGCTGTGGCTGTGCGAATGCCCACCAGAGCTCAGAGTCCGCTGGCGAAGCAAAAGCCGCATCGTACTGCCGTTTAGGGTCCAGCGCGGCCAGCGTATCGAAGAACGTAAAGATGGTCAGGAAGCCCACGCGTTCTGGCTGATACTTGATGGTCAGCATGGCGTTATCCGCAGCCTCATCTAGCCCATACCTTCCGAGCAATAAATGCCTTTCGGCAACGGATTGCCGCCAGTCAATCGCACCGTCCACCACGTTGCCCCACCCCGGCTTAGCCCGCTCTGCGGAGCGCTCATAGTCGTGCATATTGCCGCAGTGACAGTAAGGCAGCTCGGTGAGTTCCTTGGCTATTTCCTGCCGTTCGTGGTCAAGGAGCACAATCGCTGCCTGCCTCTCGCTTATCTCTTCCTGCGAGAACGCCCTAATCATTGGCCGGGCATCCGGCTGGCACAATAATAATCGCTGTCATGCACCAAGCAGCCGCTCAGTGCATTTTCAAGAGCCCGCTGCCAGTTGGCCTCATGTTGCTCCCACAGCAAAATACTGAGAATGATCAGAGGGCCGAACATCCAGTTCATGAAAAAGTTATTGGGGTACATGGACCTCGTTCCTTTGCGATGAAATAGGAATGACCTGAGTACGTTAAAGTTAGTCTTCTGATGCGAGCCATAAGAGCTTGGGCAATAGTCACTAGTTTTCACGGCATCGATTAGAAAAGCCGCTTGTTTCACCTCTTGCCTATCACTTGCAGGCTCAACTTTAGTGTGTCACGTTTAAGAGGAACAACCTCAAATAAGATGGTCTAAGATTGATTGATCCCGGCTTCTCACTCGAAGAAATCCACGAGATGTTGGACGCTATTGAACGGAGCCTTAGTAGGCTAAAAGCCGCAAATCTTCACAACAAGCTTATGCCAATGACCTACATCCCTGAGGCATACTCGGTTCACGTGGACTTGGACCTGAGCGGGGTTCTTCCCAGCATCGGCCTGAACCAGTCTGTGGCGAATAAGCTCAAAAACATCGACGCCAAGCTTAGGGCCCCTGTGATGATCGCCGCTCTGTCGAGGACGCGAAGCTATCTCCGTATGCTGGAAAGCGAATTTGGCGGCGACGGAACGCGGCCTGACCACGCCGACCAAGATCGCGTAATTCAAGAAACACTAGATGCAAATCCTCCTCCACCAATTCAAATTTGGACCGAGCAATGGGTCTACGTGAAGCAAGGATCACGTGCGAAACAGCTTATCAGCGATGTAGCTGAACTGCTTGATGAGGCGATCCTTCTCGCCAAAACTACGAACCTGCCCGAGGATCAAGCGGCGTTGACTGATATCGAGCGTGCTCAGTTGGTCGCCATCTTGGAGACAACCCTTGCCGTCCTTAAGGCTCCAATGCTTGAGCCGGGACTCTTGAAGAAGGCCGCGCGTGTTGCCAAAGAAATTGCCGAAAAGACGGCCAGAAAGAAAGTGGAAGAGGGGCTTGGAGTGGGGCTCAGTTACGCGGCAAAGAAGCTTTGGGAGCTCATTGCGAGCTTGCTATAAATAGCAGTATCTAAGCGGGCCGATCCATGAAGATGTTTAGCCACATCACGCCTTCCGCCGCCTTGCTTTGCCAACTGGCTCCCACTCCAACAGCGACAAGACAGCTTCAGGCGCTACAATCTTCGTTACAGCATCGCCAAGGGCAGGAAGCCCAAAGCCATCCCCATAGTCCCGCCCAACGCTGCCGCTGCCGACATGCCCCGTGAGAGCGTCGTGTACTTCTTCTGTCAGCCCAGCATTGCGCCCCAGCCGCTTGAAGGTATGGCGGAAGGAATGAAACACTTTGCTCGGCTCCGTGATGCCGATTGTTTCCCTGAGGTATCGATTGAACCATTTTGACCATGCGGTGGACCTGTATTTGGGGTCTGCGGAGGAGAGCTCCGGCCACAGGCTGCTAGTGCTTTTAGCCCCGGCCTTAAGCAGGACCTCACTATACCGCAGCAAGCCAAGGCGAATAAGCTCACCATGCAGGGGGACCTTACGGCGGGAGCTAACGGTCTTGACCGAGCGGTCCCCATCAGTGTCAATGTCAATGATCCATATGCCCGTTTCCGGGTCTTGCCTAACGTCCGCCAAACGCAACTGCGCGATTTCGTTGAGGCGGGCTCCAGTGAGCAAAGACACTAGTGGCATCCAATAAGCCGCTTCTCCTCGGCCACCAATCGGCCTAGACCCCGATGCATAAATTGGGGACGTGAAGATGGCCTTGAGGTCAGCCTCAGAGAAGGGCTTGCGGCGGTTCGGATCATTCCGCTTGTCGACGGTGATGGATAGCTTGGAGAAGGGGTTAGTGAAACCCTTGATGCGGTCCATGTAGCCGTCCCGCTCCGCAGTGCTGACCAGCGCTACCAGGAGATTGAGGTACTTGTTGACCGTGGCTGCGTGGAGAGGCTCGCTGTCTTTGCTTGCCGTTGATTCGATAAGCTGGCGGAAAGACATTTTCCTCTGTGATCCCTTGAGGCGGGTCGGCAGTGCGGCCAAGGCGTTGCGGAAATCGCGGGCTTTCTCCTTGGTGATGTCAGCAAGGTGCAAATCGCCATGCCATTCGGTGAAGTAGCGGGCCACACGCTCAGCTTCTCGCACGGTGCTGTGAGAGGGCTTCTTGCCACCACGGGCCGCGCTCCCGGCTTTCCATTGGGCCAGCGCTTCAGATAGCTTTGGGCCTTTCTCGGAAGGCTTGGCCTCCGCAGGTGTCGGCACAACGAGACCCACTTGTCGCTGCTTTGTCGCTTGATAGCCGCTCACGTAACCTCGGAGGATCGCAAGCCCTGCCTCTTGGTAGAAGTCAGAGGAGGGGTCTATCGGCAAGCGGTTGGCTGTGAGGTAAGCATGGAGTTCGGTCTGGACGATGGATATATCATACCTCGCTAAGGCTCCTTGATAGTCGGCCAGCCACATGTCTATCTCTTCGCCGTGAACAAAGAGGTGGCTGCTTTCCATCCCCATGCCGGTGAAGCGGATGCGCTCTAGGTCAGGCCATTGCTGCCGCTCTTCCGGTTTCTGGAGATGCCTGCGTAAGTCACCCTGTCTGCGCGTCTCCTCGTCGCCCGCCAAAATCTTGCGAAAGGCCCATGCTTCTATGATGGAAACTTCTGGCAACGGTTGAGGGGAGAGCTTTGCGGCGGGGCCTTGAGCAATAAGCAGGACGGCTTTCTCAAAAAGGTCCGCTGCCTTGAGCGCTTCCGCAAGGTCTCTGCGTTTCGCTGCTTTAGGGTCATTGGTGCCGAGAGACACGGTAAGCTCAAGCTTGAAGCGCCCTGTATCGGGATTAACCAACTCGGGGACGTGTTGCTTGGCGTGCTCGGGTGCAGGCTTTCCTGCTAGTTCCTTTGGGAGGCGCTTTCGAAATTCGTAGATGCCGGAGCTTCGCCGCTGCATGTAGGTGATTCCTGCCATCAAGTGTGCAACCCCTGTGAGATAGCGTTGTGTACCAGACGGCTATCCCTAAGGTCCTGAAACCCTAGATGTTTTGGCGTTTCAATGCACTAGGAAATTGATGGCGCACCCGACAGGATTCGAACCTGTGACCTTTGGAATCGGAATCCAACACTCTATCCAGCTGAGCTACGGGTGCAGCGGTCACGCTTGAATCGCGTGCAGCGGTTGGTTCATACCCCAGCTTTGTTTTTGCATCAATGTCTAAAAATCAAAGATTTGCGAAACCTTGCCTGTTTTCGGGTGGGGGCGGTTGTGGCGGCCTCGTGTGGGGTGGATCGCCGGCTTGTATGTGGCAATGCGGGCCATCCGTCGTCGATGTATTGCTTTTTTAACGGAATCAATTTTCTCTTATAAGTAGTATCTTATTGCCTGACCCGCCCGTTGTTTTGCCCCTTTTGCGAAGAGGCGACCGGATTGCGGCAATGCCCTTAAAGCCGGGTGCGGGAGGCGATTTTATCCCCTTGTAATTCACGGGTAAATAGTCATACTTTTCTTGTTTGTCGGGTGTCGAGTTTGGGTTCCGGTTTGCATAGACGGCGTTTAACTCTCAAATTATTATACAATATTAGTATCATCTACATTTATTTGGGATACAGTTTCGCAGCGTTGTCGGTTATAACTTCGACAAGGTAAGGGAACGAATCAGGCGGGGGATCGGATGGCTTTGCGACTGGCACATAGCAACGGGCCGCGGACGGAAAAGAGCGAAAGCGGCAGCGCGGAAGCCGCGCATAATACGGCAATCGACTATGGGTTGCTGACGACTGCGATCAGCTATCATTTGCGGCACTCGCAACTTGCCGTGGCAAACGGTTTTGCCGATGTGCTGGCCGAGCAGGGTTTGCGGCCGGCTGATTTTTCCGTTCTCGTCATCGTCGGCGGTAATCCGGGCCTGAAACAGAGCGATGTAGCAGAAGCGCTCGGCATTCAGCGCGCTAATTTCGTCGCGATCGTCGACAGCATGGAAGAGAAGGGGCTGCTCGTCCGCCGCAAGTCGGAAGAGGACAGGCGCGTTCATTTCCTCGACATGACGGAAGAAGGCAGCAGCCTGCTCGACCGGCTTTCCAATACATGGCGGGACCGCGAGGAAAAGCTGATTGACAGGATCGGCGGCAAGAAGGCCCGCGACCAGCTTCTGGCCCTGCTGGGACGCCTGCGCGACTGAAAATCGAAGAGGCTGACGGCAATCGAAGATCCTCGCGTCCGCAAGATGGGCGTGCAGCGTCCATGGTGCCGTTTTCCCATCGTCCGCGGCTGCGGTGACTATCTCCCGTTCCTGTTTTCACGGCAGTCTGATTGGCGGCGGGCTGAATTGCGTTGCAATTTGCCTGTGAAACCGCCAAGACGCATGGATATCTTCGCGCCCTGCGGCACGAAGCCGCGACCATGCGATCGACTGGAAAGGCCAGAGACCGGAACGCCATGCTGAATATCGATACGAGTCACCCGCTTTATCGCCCGCTATGGGTCCGGTTGCTCATCGTCGGCTTTTGCGCCGCATGGGCCGTCATCGAATTCGTCAATCGCGAGTTTTTCTGGGGAACCATCGTCGGTGGCGTCGGCGCTTATGCGGCCTATGAATTGCTGCTGAAGTTCAAACCTGCGAGTAACGCCGCTGTGTCCAAGGATGGAGCAGAGGAGCCTGCCACCGAAAGCGCGCCCACTGACAAGAACGATGCGGGCTGAAGCGGCCTCTATCTTCGGTTTGAAGCATTTCCCGTATTAATCTCACCGCCCGTTTTCAGCGGAAATGCTCGCGGGTCCGCAGCATGCGAAGCGCCTGGTCGATCAGCAGATTCGCGGCCGTCATGCGCAGGGTGGCATTGTGCCGGAATTGCGGTTTCACCCGGTCGGGATGATTGAGCCGTGCGAAAGCCCGGCGTTTTTCCGCAAGGGTTGCGACTGTATCGGTTTCCTGGATCGCCAGTTCCGCGGACACATCGGCAAGCGCGGTTTTTTCGAGATGGGCCGGCATCGGTTCCGGTTCGGGCTCTGGTTGAGGCTCCGGCGGTGGCGCAGGATCGGCCAGGAAGGCGAGATAGGCATCAAGATTGCCGTTTGCCGGCTGCGGCGCTTCTATATGGGTATCGACCACGAAACCCGAGCTGAAACCGGCAATGCGGTGGCCGGCCGGCGGTGAAGGCTCCGTGCCTTCTTCTTCTTTCTCCTGTTTCAGTCTTTCGACGACCGACTGGAAGACGGATTGTCCGAAGAGCATGCGGCTGTTCCCTGCGCCGGCCTCAATGATCCGGCTTCTATAAAGGATGAAGGTGGAGTCGGGCTTGCCGTCGTCAGGTGTTGGTCAACTTACGGCTTTCATCCAGCACCAGATCATAAAGCAGGCGGGCGCTGGGCGGCAGGACCCGGCCTTTGGTGGTAATAATGCTGTAAGGCTTGACCACGAGTTCGAAATCCGTCGACAAAATGCGGGTTCGGCCGATATCTGCCTGCTGCCCCGCAACAAATTCGGCCATGTCCTGCGCGATGGGGGCGATGGCATTGGTATTGCAGACGAGGGCAAGGGTGAGCACCACGGATGGCGTGTTGATGACGTTGCGCGGCATGGCGACGCCATGGGTGAGGAAGACATCCTCCATCGTTCTGCGCAAAAGCGCGCCGGGTGGCTGGAAGACCCAGTCGTAACCGGAGAGATCCTGCAGGGTCACGGGCTCGCCGCGCATCAGCGGGTGGCCTTCGCGCACCACCAGACAGGCGCGCTCTATGCCGATTTCGTGGATGGAGAAGAGGCCGGGATCGAAGTCATCGGGAATGCGGCCGATGATGAAATCGTGACGCGCCGCCAGCAGTTCCCGGGCCAGCACGTTGCTGCTCTCCACCTGCACGTTGATTTCGATGCCGGGATAGGTGTCCATGGCGCGCCTGATGGCGGGAACGACGAGGCTGATCGCCGGGGCGGTGACGGCGCCGATATAGACCGAACCGCCGCTGCCCGACTTCATCTGGTTGAGTTCACGGCTCGCTTCGCGCAGTTCCAGCAATATGGTGCGCGCCCGACGCGCCAGCGCCTCGCCGAATTTCGTCAGCACCACGCCGCGCGAGGCTCTCTGACAAAGCGGTGATTTGACGATTGCTTCCATTTCCGAGAGCATGCGCGAGGCTGCCGGCTGCGTCATGTTCATGGCTGCCGCGGCGGCGCTGACCTGTCCGTGCTCCTCGATCATCACGAGCATGCGCAGGTGGCTCATCTTTAATCCGGCCCGCAGCAGAGGGTTGTCTTCAAAGACGAAAAGAGCCTCTGTTGTTTGCGCCTGCTCATACACTTTTTGGTTGCTCATCCGTGGTTTTATACCCCTCATCGGTTTTTGTATCGATTTAATATATCATAATTGATATATGGAAACCGATATATTCTATTTGACAGTTATATGGATTCAGAACAATTTGCGGAATGCCGGGGAGGAGCGGCAGCTGTTTCATTTCGCAACTGCGAAATGGAGCAAGCGCAGGGCGGCTCCTTACTTGTGACGGCATGAATTTCATGGTGCACCGCAGCATGCGGGCTCCAGAGAAGGGCTCAAGGGAGAGAGTTAATGAAGTCCATTATTTCGCTGATGGCAGCTTGTGCCATCGGTGCTGCGTCCTTCGCAGCGCCGGCTTTCGCACAGGACAAGGGTTCTGTCGGTATCGCGATGCCGACCAAGTCGTCCGCACGCTGGATCGACGACGGCAACAACATCGTGAAGCAGCTGCAGGAAGCCGGTTACAAGACCGACCTGCAATATGCTGACGACGATATTCCGAACCAGCTGTCCCAGATCGAAAACATGGTCACCAAGGGCGTCAAGGTCCTCGTGATCGCGTCGATCGACGGCACGACGCTGTCGGACGTTCTGAAGCAGGCCGGCGAGCAGGGCATCAAGGTCATCGCTTATGACCGCCTCATCCGCAACAGCGGCGACGTCAGCTACTACGCAACCTTCGACAACTTCCAGGTTGGCGTTCTGCAGGCAACTTCGATCACCGACAAGCTCGGCCTGAAGGATGGCAAGGGTCCGTTCAACATCGAACTCTTCGGCGGTTCGCCTGACGATAACAACGCCTTCTTCTTCTATGATGGCGCGATGTCGGTTCTGAAGCCTTACATCGACAGCGGCAAGCTGGTCGTGAAGTCCGGTCAGATGGGCATGGACAAGGTCGGCACGCTGCGTTGGGATCCGGCAACGGCCCAGGCTCGTATGGATAACCTCCTGTCGGCTTATTACACCGACGCCAAGGTTGACGCCGTTCTGTCGCCTTACGATGGTCTTTCCATCGGCATCATCTCCTCGCTGAAGGGCGTTGGTTATGGCACGAAGGACCAGCCGCTGCCGGTCGTTTCCGGTCAGGACGCTGAAGTTCCTTCCGTCAAGTCGATCATTGCCGGCGAGCAGTACTCCACCATCTTCAAGGACACCCGCGAACTCGCCAAGGTGACCGTGAACATGGTCAACGCTGTCATGGAAGGCAAGGAACCGGAAGTGAACGACACCAAGACCTATGAAAATGGCGTCAAGGTTGTTCCGTCCTACCTGCTGAAGCCGGTTGCAGTGACCAAGGAGAACTACAAGCAGGTTCTCGTTGACGGCGGTTACTACAAGGAAGACCAGCTGAAATAAGCTGAAGACACATGCGGGGATGGCTTGGCGTCATCCCCGTTTTTCCATAAAAATAAAAACGCCGGAATTAATCGGGCGCTGGATTGCGATATGGCCAATACCATTCTCGAAATGCGGAACATCACCAAGACGTTTCCGGGCGTGAAAGCGCTTGAGAACGTCAACCTCAAGGTGAAAGAGGGTGAGATCCACGCACTCGTCGGTGAGAACGGCGCGGGGAAGTCGACCTTGATGAAGGTCCTTTCCGGTGTTTACCCCGCCGGCACCTATGAGGGCGAAATCCATTATGAAGGCGCAGTCAGGAATTTCCGCGCCATCAACGACAGTGAAGATATTGGTATCATCATCATTCACCAGGAGCTTGCACTCGTGCCGCTCCTGTCGATTGCGGAAAACATCTTCCTTGGCAACGAAGTCGCTTCGAACGGCGTCATCAGCTGGCAGCAGACCTTCAACCGTACCCGCGAACTCCTGAAGAAGGTGGGTCTGAAGGAATCGCCCGAGACGCTGATCACCGATATCGGCGTCGGCAAGCAGCAGCTGGTCGAAATCGCCAAGGCACTGTCGAAGAGCGTGAAGCTGCTCATCCTCGACGAGCCGACGGCTTCGCTCAACGAAAGCGATTCCGAGGCGCTGCTCAATCTCCTGATGGAATTCCGCAATCAGGGCATGACCTCGATCATCATTACCCACAAGCTGAACGAAGTGCGCAAGGTGGCCGACCAGATCACCGTGCTGCGCGACGGCATGACGGTGAAGACGCTCGACTGTCATCAGGAAGAAATCAGCGAGGATGTCATCATCCGCAACATGGTGGGACGCGATCTGGAAGATCGTTATCCGCCGCGTGATGTGCCGATCGGCGAGACCATTCTCGAAGTCAAGAACTGGAACGCCTATCACCAGCAGCATCGCGACCGCCAGGTTCTGCACGACATCAACGTCACCGTCCGCAAGGGCGAAGTCGTCGGAATCGCCGGGCTGATGGGGGCAGGACGCACCGAGTTTGCGATGAGCGTGTTCGGCAAGTCCTATGGCCACAGGATCACCGGCGACGTGCTGATCGACGGCAAGCCTGTCGATGTCAGCACCGTGCGCAAGGCGATCGACGCCGGTCTCGCTTATGTGACCGAAGACCGCAAACATCTCGGGCTCGTGCTTAACGACAACATCCTGCACAATACCACGCTGGCAAATCTCGCCGGCGTTTCGAAGGCCAGCATCATCGACGACATCAAGGAAATGAAGGTGGCGAGCGATTTCCGCACGCGTCTTCGCATTCGGTCATCGGGCATCTTTCAGGAAACGGTCAATCTTTCGGGTGGCAACCAGCAGAAGGTCGTGCTCTCCAAGTGGCTGTTCTCCAACCCTGATGTACTGATCCTCGATGAACCGACACGCGGCATCGACGTTGGCGCAAAATACGAAATCTACACCATCATCAACCAGCTCGCTGCCGATGGTAAAGGCGTTCTGATGATCTCATCGGAAATGCCCGAACTGCTCGGCAATTGCGACCGCATCTACGTCATGAACGAAGGCCGCATCGTCGCTGAATTGCCGAAGGGAGAGGCGAGCCAGGAAAGCATCATGCGCGCTATCATGCGCTCAGGGGAGAAGAACTCATGAGTTCGGCAAACACCACAAACGAAGAAAGCAACGTCATCTCGGTCGGGTCGTATATTCGCTCCAATATCCGCGAATACGGTATGCTGATCGCGCTCGTCGCCATCATGGTTTTCTTCCAGTTCTACACCGGCGGCATTCTGTTCCGCCCTGTGAACCTGACCAACCTCATCCTGCAGAACTCGTTCATCGTCATCATGGCGCTTGGCATGCTGCTCGTCATCGTGGCCGGGCATATCGACCTTTCGGTCGGTTCCATCGTCGCCTTCGTCGGCGCGATTGCGGCGATATTGACCGTGCAATGGGGCATGAACCCGTTTCTGGCGGCGCTGATTTGTCTCGTCATCGGCGGCATCATCGGTGCTGCCCAGGGTTACTGGATCGCCTATCACCGCATTCCGTCGTTCATCGTGACGCTGGCGGGCATGCTGGTGTTCCGCGGCCTGACGCTTTTCGTGCTCGGCGGCAAGAATATCGGCCCGTTCCCGACCGATTTCCAGGTCATCAGCACCGGCTTCCTGCCTGATATCGGCGGCATCGAAGGTCTGAACACCACGTCGATGATCCTGACGGTGCTGATTACCGTCGCGCTGTTCTATCTGGCGTGGCGCCGTCGCGTGGTGAACGTGAAGCATGGCATCGACGTGGAGCCGTTCGGTTTCTTCATCGTGCAGAATCTGCTGATCTCTGGCGCTATCCTGTTCCTGGGTTACCAGCTGTCGACCTATCGTGGCCTGCCGAACGTTCTGATCGTGATGCTGGTTCTGATCGCGCTTTACAGCTTCGTGACGCGCCGTACGACCATCGGCCGTCGCGTTTACGCCATGGGCGGCAATGAGAAGGCGACCAAGCTTTCCGGTATCAACACCGAACGCCTGAGCTTCCTCACCTTCGTCAACATGGGCGTGCTGGCCGGTCTTGCCGGCATGATCATCGCGACCCGCCTCAACTCGGCGACGCCGAAGGCAGGCGTGGGCTTCGAGCTTGACGTGATCGCGGCCTGCTTCATCGGCGGTGCTTCGGCCTCCGGCGGTGTTGGCAAGATCACCGGTGCTGTTATCGGTGCCTTCATCATGGGTGTCATGAACAACGGCATGTCGATCGTCGGTCTCGGCATCGACTTCCAGCAGATGGTCAAGGGCCTCGTGCTGCTCGCCGCCGTATTCTTCGACGTCTACAACAAGAACAAGGGCTGATCGGCCCAACTCCTATCGCAGTCAAAAAAGTGGCCGGTTTCCGGCCACTTTCATAAGATGCAGGTGCAATGCACCGCGTAGAAGAGACAAGGCGCGTTGCGCCGGAGGAAGGAAATCCCGTGCTCATTTCACAGATCAAAGATGCCAGTGGCAACATCACCGTCGCGGTTCGCGAAGACGGCGGGCAGGCGCGCGCCGTCAAGGGTGCAGCCTCGGTTTATGCGCTCGCCATGGAAGCCGCCAATGGCGGCAAGAGCCTTGCCGATGTCGTGTCTGCCCATGGTCTGGGCGACGCCGTCGATCTCGACAAGGCCTATGCCGAAGGCCGTTTCCTGCCGCCGATTACCCATCCCGATCCGGCGCATCTGCATCTGACCGGCACGGGCCTGACCCATCTCGGTTCTGCCGCGACCCGCGACAGCATGCACAAGAAGACCACGGAAGCCGCCGAAGAAAGCCTGACGGATTCCATGAAGATGTTCCGCATGGGTCTAGAAAACGGCAAGCCGAAGGCTGGCGAAAAGGGCGTTCAGCCCGAGTGGTTCTACAAGGGCAACGGCCATGTGGCGGCGGCACCGGGTGCAGCTCTCACCTCGCCATCCTTTGCGCTCGATGGCGGCGAAGAGCCTGAGATGGCGGGCATCTATGTGATTTCCGACAAGGGCGAGGCTGTGCGTATCGGGTTTGCCGTCTCGAACGAGTTTTCCGACCACGTCACCGAGCGGGTCAACTACCTCTACCTCGCCCATTCCAAGCTGCGCCCGGCCAGCTTCGGCCCGGAAATCCGCGTCGGCGCAGCACCGTCGGATATTCGCGGCACCTCGCGCATCCGTCGCGGCGACAAGGTGATCTTCGAAAAGCCGTTCGTTTCGGGTGAGGACAACATGTCCCACACCTTTGCGAACCTCGAATATCACCACTTCAAATATGGCCTGTTCCGCGCGCCTGGTGACGTGCATGTGCACATGTTCGGCACGGCAACGCTCTCCTTCGCGGAAGGCATCAAGCCGGAAGCGGGTGACGTGTTCGAAATCGAGGCAGCCGGTTTCGGCCTGCCGCTGAAGAACCCGCTGGCGGTGGAGTCGGAAGAAGAGATCGTAGTTCGGCAGATCTGATCTGACGGACTGCGTATGACAATGGTCGAGGGTGGGGCGCCCTGCGTCACTCCCCCTCGACGTCATCCTCGGGCTTGTCCCGAGGATCTGCAAGCGATTGATTTTACGCGACGTGGTTAGATCCCCGGGACAAGCCCGAGGATGACGGAGGAGAGGATCGCCGTTTCTTTCTCGACCGTTGTGTGACAGGTGGTCCGGACTTCACTCGAATCCCCACAGCTTGCCTTCCCCGACCTCTACCGAATTCCCTGCGGGATCGCGGATATAGACGGAATAGCTGCCATTCGGCCAGCGATGGTAGTGCTCGACGGGAATCTCATGCGCCTCGAAGCGCGCCTTCCATTTGTCCACTTCCGCTTTGTCGTCAGCGTAGAAACAGAAATGGCCTTGCCCCACCGCCCCATGGCGGGGAATGGGGTTATTGGCGTCTGCCCGGCTTGATTCCTGCGGATCGAAGAGCAGCAGCATCTGCCGGCCACATTTGAAGAAAACCAGCTGGCCGGGCAGTTTCAGCACCATTTCAAGCCCGAACACGTCCCGGTAAAATGCCTCGGCGGCGTCCAGATCATCCGCATAGAGCGCGGTTTCCATAATGGCGGATGGTGGTTTCATCATCGTCCTCTTCCCATGATGATAAGTTTTCGAGTGCCGCCCGACATCCATATGCCATGGTCACGGCGATTAGAACATTGGTGGTGGCTGTTTCTCCGGTGTTGCAGATCGGCTATGGAATTGGGGCACCTCTCGATACAGATGGCTGATGAAAGACGGAGTTCAAGGTGGATGAAACAACTATAAGGCGGCTGACGGAGGAGGATGTGGACATCTTCCGCGCGATGCGGCTCGAAGCTCTCCGGACCGAACCTGCGGCCTATGCGAGCACGGCAGCCGACTGGGAGAAGCTGTCGGCAGACGAATGGCGGACGCGGCTGACCCAGAATAATGTGTTCGCGGCGTTCTGGAATGATGCGCCCGTGGGGATCATGGGATTGATGCGCCAGGGTTCGAGCAAGATGGCTCACAGGGCGACGCTGATCATGGTTTACGTGCGGGCCGAAGCACGGGGAACCGGCATTGCCCGTGCGCTTCTGGAGGCCGTGAAGTCTTTTGCAGGCGACAACGGCATCCGCCAGATCGAGCTTGCAGTGAGCGCTGAAAACCCCGCCGCTGCCAGCTTTTATAAACGGGCAGGTTTTTCGCAGATAGGATGCGTGCCGGGCGGGATTTTGCACGAGGGCCGGGAAATCGACGATATCATGATGGCCTGTCGTGTGGATGCCGAAGGCAAAGAATAGGAATAGGAAGCAGCCGGTAACATCGCGCGGTCCTGCCCGCCGGATCGGCGGCCTGGGCGGCCCGGCAGGTGTTTCGCGGGTGTGCTGCCGCTCAGATATTCGTGCTGAAAGTCAGCACCGTCAGATCATGTTTGCCGACGCCGCGTTCCAGAACGGTCCAGCCGCAATTGATGTAATAGGTTTCGAGATCGCGCTGGCAGCAGAGATAGCTGGTCTCATGACCGAGTTCGGCGGCCCTTTGCGTTGCGGCCTGCATCAGGGCGCGGGCAACGCCTGAGCGCCGCCTGCCTTCTTCTACCCAGAGAGCGGCAACCCATGGCAAATATTGCGGGCGCTCCTCCAGATCGCAATGGATGAGGAAGGCGGAGCCGACATAGTCATCGCCATCATGGGCGACGAAGCCGGTGGGCAGCTTATGGGGGTTGGTCATGTCCTGCAGGTGCTCGGCGACGTCCCCGACCTTGAGGCCGCTATCCTGCCACCATGCCGTCCAGACGCGCTCCGCGATGGTGGGGCCATGGGACTGGCAGTCGCGATAGTCGGAAATCCTGTACAAAACCCTCTCCCGTCCAGCCTGCCACGAGCGGGTTTAGGCTGGAGCATGCATGCAAATCGATGCCGCGATTTAAACGGTCGAGAGGTGCTTTCGCAACCGCCAACTTGCCGCGCCGGGTCAGGCTTTCGTGGCCGTCACATGCAGCCAGTCGGTGGGAAGCTTGTCATAACCGCTGCCCTGCCGGGCTTCGATCTCCACCTCCGTCCAGGCGAATTGCCCGTAGGTTTCCTCAAGCCAGGCTTTGGAAGGATAGTTGTAATAACGGCCGAAGGTGTCGCGGCCTTCCGCTTCTCCCGCCTTGAAGCTCGCATAAAAAACGCCGCCCGGTTTGAGCGCCGTGTGGATGCGGCCGATAATGCCCGGCAGGGCAGGGCGGGGCACATGCAGCAGGCAGGCATTGGCCCATACGGCATCATAAAGCGCCGCGTCTTCAATATTCTCGAACAGCAATGTTCTGACGGGAATGCCGAGCCGGGCTTGCGCTGCCTTTGCGATGTCAGGCGTTCCATCGGTGGGGTGAACATCGAAACCGGCGGACAGCATGTATTCGCTGTCCTGTCCGCCGCCGCATCCCAATTCTAGGATTTTCGCGCCGGGTCGCAGTCGCGCCAGGAATGTCTCCAGATGCGGGCGGTCCGGGGCCTGCCCCCGTGACGTATAGGCCGTGGCATGGCCGCTATAAAAGCCGATCGTCTCGTCGTCCCTAGCGGTCATGTCTCAACTCTGCGACTGGCTCTGGCTCTGTGACTGCTGCACGGTGACCGATACATTCAGGGTTTCACCGGCCGGGCCGATGCGCATGCCTGATATCGGCGCGCAATCGCGGTAGCAGAGGCCGGATGAGATGCGCACGTAACGGTCATCGGGGCAGATATTGTTGGCGGCGTCGAAGCCGACCCAGCCCAGCCCCTGAAGATGCACCTCGGCCCAGGCGTGGGTGGCCGTCTGTTCCGCCACGTCTTCCATCATCAGATAACCGGAAACATAACGGGCGGGCAGGCCCATCAGCCGGGCGGCGGAAATCAGGATATGAGCATGATCCTGACAGACGCCCTTGCCGGCTTCCAATGCCAGTTCGGCCGTGGTTTCGGTGTCGGTCGAACCCGGCACGTATTCCACCTTGCTGTTGATCTTCTCCATAAGGTCGTGCAGACGCTCAAGCTCGGTGTCGCCCGTGCTGACCTTCACCAGTTCGCGCACCAGTTTGCCCGGCTTGGTCAGCGGCGTCTCGCGCAGGAACAGCCATAGCGGCGCATTGCCAATATGAGGGCCGACCATGCCGGCCTTGTCCTCGGTGGTGACGAGGCCGCTCGCCACGACCTTGACCTTGCGTTGCGGGCCTTCCGTTTCCACCAGCGCGACCCGGTTGCCGAAATGGTCGTCATAGGTCACCTCGACGGTGGCGCCATCGACCGAGACATCCCAGTCCTCCACCGTCTGGCACGGGCCGGTCTGTGGCGTCAGGCGCAGCCGTTGCAACGCGTAGGGCATCGGCTCGTCATAGACATATTCGGTCGTATGGGTGATTTTCAGACGCATAAGCTGTCCCCGTCCACGCGCTTATAGATAAAAGCGGTAGCCTTCCATGATTTCCTGCCCCAGCTGGCCGTTCCGGTTGACGAATCTCTCCAGAAACTCGTGCAGACCTTCATCCATGACACGGGCGATGGTCGTCTTGCGCAGGCTGTCGCGGATGCTTTCCGCCGTCTCATGCGCCTTGTGCCTTTCGCCGTAATCCTCGGCGATGTAATTGAGGTTGCTGGCGATCTTCTCGTAACAATAGGCAAGCGAGCGCGGCATGCGGCCGTTGAGAATGAGGAAGTCGGCAATGTTGGCCGGCTTGTATTCCGCATCATAGACCCAGCCATAGGAGCGGTGCGCCGAGACCGAGCGCAGGATGGATTCCCATTGCGCATTGTCGAGCGAGGAGCCCACATGCGCCACGGCCGGCAGCAGCACGTAATATTTGACGTCGAGGATGCGGGCCGTGTTGTCGGCCCGCTCGATGAAGGTGCCGATGCGGGAGAAATTATAGAGATCGTTGCGCAGCATCGAACCGTGGAAAGCGCCGCGCACCAGACCGGCGCGATGTTTGATGACATCGATGGTCTGCGGCAGCTCGGCGTGGCTGAGCTTGCGGCCGAGGATGTTCTTCAGCTCGATCCAGAATTCGTTGGTGGCTTCCCATGTCTCGCGCGTCAGCGCCGTGCGCACCATGCGGGCATTGTTGCGGCCCGCCTCGATGCAGGACATGACGCTGGAAGGGTTTGCCTTGTCCCGCAGGAGATAATCTATCGCATTGGCCGCCGTCACTTTTTCGCGCGTTTCGAGGAATTCCTCGTGCACACCGGCGCTCTGCAACACACCGTCCCAGTCCTCATCGCCGCTGCCACTGCGCGTCAGTGAAACGCGCAGGCCAGCATCGATCAGCCGGGCGATGTTTTCAGCGCGCTCTATATACCGGAACATCCAGTAGAGCCCGTTTGCCGTTCTGCCCAGCATGGCTTAATCCTCCAGTACCCATGTATCCTTGGTGCCGCCGCCCTGGCTGGAATTGACCACCAGCGAACCCTGCTTGAGGGCCACGCGGGTCAGGCCGCCGGGGATGATCTTCACCTTGTCCGACACCAGCACATAGGGACGCAGATCGACATGGCGCGGCGCGATGCCGTTCTTGACCATGATCGGCACGGTGGAGAGCGACAGCGTCGGCTGCGCGATGTAGTTGGAGGGGCGGGCTTTCAGCTTTTCGGCAAACAGCGCCCGTTCCTTCTTCGACGCGGTGGGGCCGACCAGCATGCCGTAACCGCCCGAACCGTGGACTTCCTTGACGACCAGTTCGGCAAGGTTGTCGAGCACATATTTCAGGCTGTCCGGCTCCGAACAGCGCCAGGTGGGCACGTTTTCGAGAAGCGGCTTGCGACCGGTATAGAATTCGACGATCTCAGGCATGTAGGAATAGATTGCCTTGTCGTCGGAAATGCCGGTGCCGGGGGCATTGGCGATGGTGATGTTGCCGGCGCGATAAACATCCATGATGCCGGGCACGCCAAGTGCCGAATCCGACCGGAAGGTCAAGGGATCAAGGAAGTCGTCATCGACGCGGCGGTAGAGCACGTCGATCGCCTCGTAACCGCGCGTGGTGCGCATCTTGACCTTGCCGTCCATGACGCGCAGGTCCGACCCTTCCACCAGCTCCACGCCCATCATGTCGGCGAGGAAGGAATGTTCGTAATAGGCGGAATTGTAGATGCCGGGGGTAAGGATGGCGACGCGCGGCTTGTCGGTGCAGCCGGGCGGTGCCAGCGAGGCGAGCGACTGGCGCAGCTGATAGGGGTAATCCTCGACCCGCCGCACCTTGTTCTCATGGAAGAGTTCCGGGAACATCTGCATCATCGTCTCGCGGTTTTCCAGCATGTAGCTGACACCGGATGGCGTGCGGGCATTGTCTTCCAGGACGTAGAACTGGTCTTCGCCGGTGCGGACGATATCCGTGCCGACAATGTGGGTGTAAACGCCGCCGGGCGGCGTGAAGCCGATCATTTCCGGCAGGAATGCGACATTCTTCTCGATGATCTCCCGGGGAATGCGGCCGGCGCGGATGATTTCCTGCTTGTGGTAGATGTCGTCAAGGAAAGCGTTGAGGGCGAGAACGCGCTGTTCGATACCCTGGGCCAGTTTGCGCCACTCACGCCCGGAGATGATGCGCGGAATAATATCGAAGGGGATCAGTTTTTCTGAACTGTCGGCGTGGCCGTAGACCGCGAAAGTAATGCCGGTTTTTCGAAAGATGTTTTCCGCGTCTTTTGACTTCTGGATCAGGTGCGCCCTGTCCTGCCGGCTGTACCATTCGTTATAGTTTTCATATGGGCTTCGCGGCGCGTTGTCCGCATTTATCATTTCGTCAAATGCCAACTTCGATGTCCCCTTTTTTGCCATATGAATACAACGAGAAATGCAATGCAAGAACTATGCGGAGGCCTCCGTGAAGATTTTTTACCGCCCTAGAGTTTTAAAAAAGAAGCGTTTTTTCGGTGTTTGCTTATAAATGCAGCACGGGTAGATTGGTTGCGCGCTGTAGCGGGATCGAAGCGAGCGATCGGCCTGTGTGCAGCGTGGGCGAACGCACAAATTTTACTCGTTCGCTTTCGGTTGAAAGATCGCGGATTTCGCATCAGAAAATCTGAAAGATGTGATCACAAAAACACCTTTGACCTTTCATGGCGAGGGGGATAGCGCCTTGCTGACCGGCCCTGATCATTTGCCGGTTCGCGCCTGGCCGCAGAAAGAACAATTCGCCGCATCGCGCCCGTCGGGAGCAATAGCCCGTGGCATTGTCGTGCGGCACAGGAGATGCTCAATGTCGCTCGACCGTCTGGCTCCGGCCATCTTCGTCTTTCTCTGGTCGACCGGCTGGGTCACTGCCAAATATGCCGTCTATTATACCGGGCCGCTGACCTTCCTTTGTCTGCGTTATCTGCTGGCTGGCCTGCTATTATGGGCGATCTGCCGGTTTTCCGGCATTTCGTGGCCGAAGCAGCGTGCCGATGTCCTGCGGGCGATCCTCTCCGGTGTGTTTCTGCATGGCATTTATCTCGGCATGATCTGGTGGGCAATCGGGCAGGGCGTGCCTGCCGCGATCGGCGGCATCATCGCCGGCCTGCAGCCGCTGATGACGGCGGTGGCCGCCCGCTTCATGATTGGGGAGAGAATTTCGCCACTGCAGCGCGCGGGTCTCCTGCTCGGTTTTGCCGGCATCGCCATTGCCGTGCTGCCGAAGGTGATGGCTACCGGTGCGCTTGGCATGTCGGTGCCGCTTTATGCCGTGGCGGTGAATGTGCTGGGCATGGTGTCGGTGACCTATGGCACGCTCTACCAGAAGAAATATGTCCATGGCGGAAACATCATGGCCGTGGCGACATTGCAATATGTCGGCGCGCTGCTGGTCACCGTTCCCTTCGCGCTTTTGCTGGAAGATGGGCATGTGGACTGGAGCCTCGGGCTCGCCGCCACGCTTGGCTGGTCCGTGGGTGCGATTTCCATCGGTGCGGTGGCGCTGCTTCTTTATCTGATCCGGCGCGGGCAGGTCTCACGCGCTGCCTCGCTGATCTATCTGGTGCCGCCGCTGGCCGCCGTGGAAGCCGCCGTGCTTTTCGGGGAAACCCTGACGCCGGCCATGATCGCCGGCACGGTTCTGGCGGTGACGGGGGTTTATCTCGCCAATCGCAAACCTGCGGCGTCGGTTGCGGTACGTTAATTACTGCAACCTCATATTAGAGATTTGTTAACCATAAAATTATACCTCTCGTTAATCACATGATTTGGCGGGGGTTATATGTCTATTTCACGTCGTGGTGTTCTGTTCGGACTGCCGCTGTTTCTGGCTGGCTGCGCGCACACCGGTATTGGCGAGCAGAGGCTCAATTATGCGGCAAAACCGGAAGAGAAGTTTCCGCTTCCCGCCATGCATCTCGATAAGGTCAAGCCGGAACTGCGCCGGCAGGAGGTCACCTATGACACCAGCCATCCCGCCGGAACGGTGGTGGTGGATACACCGGCGCGGCGGCTGTATTATGTTATGGGCGAGGGTCGCGCCATGCGTTACGGCGTCGGCGTCGGCCGGCAGGGGCTTGCGCTGAAGGGCGATGCCTATATCGGCCGCAAGTCCGAATGGCCTTCCTGGACGCCGACCGCAAACATGATGCGCCGTGATCCGCGTAATCTGAAATTCGCCGGCGGCATGCCTGGTGGCCCCAACAACCCGCTCGGCGCACGGGCGCTTTATCTTTATCGCGGCGGCAACGACACCATGTTCCGTCTGCACGGAACCAACCAGCCGCAATCCATCGGCCACGCCATGTCGAGCGGCTGCATCCGCATGCTGAACCACGACATCATCGATCTTTACAGCCGCGTGCCTGTCGGCTCCAGGGTCGTGGTGCTGCAAGCCTGACGGGGAGGCGGATTTTTCCGCCTTTGCCACGCGAAAAAATGCCTGTATCCTTGGGTTGATTTTTTCCACATAAGTCTGGTTTTATGGTGGAAAATCAACCATGTGTAGAATGACTCCCTTTATGTATTTAAGGGATTTCTGCTATATCGGAAATGTGATTTTCGGTGTTCGAGACGTGTATCCATAAAGGCATGATTGCGCTGTATCGAGCGTCGCACCACTTCAACGGGGACACATGAACATGGCAATTCTAGACAATCTCTCCCGCTATCGCCCGCAGGCACTCGGGGCGCTGCGGATCATGACGGCGCTGCTTTTCATTTCGCACGGAACGCAGAAGCTGTTCGGTTTCCCGGCATCGCAGATGGACGGCTCCCTGCCGACGATGCTGCTGGTGGCGGCACTTCTGGAAGCCGTTGGCGGCCTTCTCGTGCTGGTCGGCCTGTTCACACGCCCGGTCGCCTTCATCCTGTCCGGCCAGATGGCTGTCGCTTATTTCATGGCGCACGGGCCGAAGAGCTTCTTCCCGGCCCTGAATGGTGGTGATGCTGCCATCCTGTTCTGCTTCATCTTTCTGTATCTGGTGTTTGCCGGTGCGGGCGCTTTCTCGGTGGATGAACGCCGGGCCTGATCGCCCGCCGTCATCACCGATCTTTATTGAGGCCCCGCATGGCTGGAACCATGCGGGGCCTCATTGTATTGATGCGGCGGAAACTTCGGTCTTCACCGAAGCATAGATGCTTGGTTTCGGGTTAGGAACGGTTCATCCTGAACGCAGCTGGAAAATTGATCCGTGACCCCTCAGAACACCATCGCCCGTGAGTTGCTATTTCTCGCCCTGCTGTCCACGCTGTGGGCCGCGTCCTACACGTTCATCAAGATCGGGGTGGAGACCATTCCGCCCTTGACCTTCATTGCAGCAAGAACCCTTATTGCCGGTCTCCTGCTCTTGGTGGTCATCCGGCTGCGCGGGCTGCGGTTGCCGCGCGATCCCGCAACGTGGCGGCTTTTCTTCGTTCAGGCCTGCATCAACAGCGTGTTACCTTTCACGCTGATCGCCTGGGCGGAACAGAGCATCGATGCCGGGCTTGCCGTCATTCTTAATGCGACGACACCGATCTTCACCTTCCTTCTCACCGCGCTCGTCATCCGGCATGAGGCGGTGAGCGGGCGCAAGCTGTTCGGCACGATTGCCGGCATGGCGGGTGTTTGCCTCATCATCGGCGTGGAAGCGCTTGGTGGGGCAGGGGATGCGATATGGAGCCAGCTTGCGGTGCTGACGGCGGCATTTTCCTATGCCTGCGCTGCCATTTTCAGCAAAAACTTCAAGGGCCTCGATCCTGTCATGCCTGCCGCCGGCTCGTTGATCTGCGGCGCGGTACTGTTGTTGCCGGTCAGCCTGATCGTTGACCGGCCCTGGACATTGTCGCCTTCGGCGGCGTCGTTAACGGCACTTGTGTGCCTCAGCGTCTTTTCCACCGCGCTTGCCTTCATGATCTATTTCCGGCTGATGCAAACGCTGGGCTCGGTGGGCACCACCTCGCAGGCCTATCTCCGGGTGCCGGTCGGGGTCGCCATCGGCATGGTGTTTCTGGGGGAAGTGCCGACGTCAGCCATGTGGGTGGGGCTGGTCTGCGTGATCGCAGGCGTGCTGGCCATGACCTTGCCGTCAAGACGTCGACCGGCGACGCAGGGCGGTTGAAGACAAAGAAAAACCCCGCGGGCGGATTGCCTGCGGGGCTTTGATTGGCGAGCGCGGCAATGCCGAGCGTCCGCGACCCTGGCTTAACAGTTAGCGGTTACGGCCGCGATTGCCGTTGCCGGAAGCACGCTTTTCCTGGCCGTTGCCGCCAGCAGGTGCGTGGCGGTTGGCGCCGCTGCCGCCTGGCTTGCGGGCGGGGCGGCGCTGCTTGCGCGGGCCGGCCGGACGGCCTGCGTCGCCTTCAGCCTGCTTAACGCGCTTGAAGTCGGAGGTTACTTCCAGATCGTTGTCCGCATCACGCGGCGCGTGGTTGCGGGACGGGCGGGATTCGCCGTTGTGACGTCCACCTTCACGCGGGCCGCGCGGCTGGCCGCCATTGTTGTTGCGACCGCCACGGTTGTTATTGGGGCGTGTCGGGCTTGCAAGACCAGCCGGACGTTCGCCAGACGCAACCGGGATATCGATCTTCATCAGCTTTTCGATATCGTGCAGCAGGCGGGTTTCGTCCGGAGCGCAGAAAGCGATGGCGATGCCGTCGCGGCCGGCGCGGGCGGTACGGCCGATGCGGTGAACGTAAGCATCCGGCACTTCCGGCAGGTCGTAGTTGAAGACGTGCGTTACGGCCGGGATATCGATGCCGCGGGCAGCGACGTCGGTCGCGACCAGAACCTTGATCTCACCATCCTTGAAGCCCTTCAGTGCCCGCTCGCGCTGGCCCTGGCTCTTGTTGCCGTGAATGGAGGCGACCTTGAAGCCGATATGTTCGAGATGCTTGTAAAGCTTCTCCGCGCCGTGCTTGGTGCGCAGAAACACGATGGAGCGGCCATCCGGGTTCTCGTTGAGCGACTTCTTCAAAAGATCGGTCTTGTCGTTCTTGCCGGCGACGAAATGCACGTACTGCTCGACCTTGTCGGCAGCCTTGCCCGGAGGTGTCACCTCGACCTTGATCGGGTCGGTCAGGAAGTTGCTGGCAAGCTCGGAAATGGCCTTCGGCATGGTGGCCGAAAACAGCAGCGTCTGGCGCTTGGGCGGAACCATGCGGGAAATCTTGCGCAGATCATGGATGAAGCCGAGATCGAGCATCTGGTCGGCTTCGTCGAGAACGAGATACGTCACCTTCGAGAGCGAGATGGCGTTGCGGGCGATGAGGTCCAGCAGGCGGCCGGGGGTCGCCACGAGGATGTCAGTGCCCTTTTCGAGCTGAAGCTGCTGCTTGTTGATCGACGCGCCGCCAACAACCTGGTTGATGCGCAACGGCGTCTTCTTCACGAAGGAACGCAGGTTGTCGCCGATCTGGTTCACCAGTTCGCGGGTCGGTGCAAGGATCAGCGTGCGGGTGGTGCGATTTGCCGGACGATCCGCCTGCTTCATCAGCATTTCGATGATCGGCAGCCCGAAAGCGGCCGTCTTGCCGGTGCCGGTCTGTGCGAGGCCGATCAGGTCACGGCCTTCGAGCAGCAGCGGAATGGCTTTCGCCTGAATGGGGGTAGGGGTCGTATAGCCAAGCTGGGTAACACTGGCCACAATCTTTTCGGAGAGGCCGAGTTCGCTAAAACTGGTCAATATATATTGCCTTTCGGGGCGCCAAAACAAACTCATCCGGAGCAGTGCTGCTGTCCGGTGGCTTCGGCGTCAAGAACCCCGCGTGAATTGGGAACTTGTGGGTTGGAATAACTTTCTGCGCATCAGTGCGGCAATTGCCGTCTTCTGTATTCGTTGCGCTTTTCCTACATGCGGTCCAAGGGGGTCTTGGTTCATACGCTGCAGCTCACGCGGCTGCCGAAGGTGAAAGCTTGACGGGGATGTGGGCGTTTTGTGCGTCAAAGTCAAGCGATAGTTTTGTAACGATGCCGCCCGACAGCGCATGGCAGCCATGCGCATCGGTTGCCGGCTATCACCGGAACGTGGGTCCAAAGGCGAAGAATTATGGTTAAAAAAGGGTAACGCGACCTGCGGATACATAGCAAAGATCGATTTTCTCACATAACGTTTTTTACGACGGCATCCGGAAATATTTGATTCGACAGGGATGGACTGCCGAGGTGTGGAGTATCGATTGACCGAAGGCTGCGGGTTGCTGGAAAAAGCATGCAGGGCCGTTGCCGCCCTGGAGCTGCCCGCGTGCATCAAGGACGGCGAGCTGCGTTATGTCGTGGTCAACGAGGCCTATGGCCGGGTCATGGGTCGCGCGCCTTCGGCATTCGAGGGCCAGACCAGTCTTTCACTCTCCGGCGATATCCGCGATGCCGAGCGGGAAGATCGCGAGCGACGGTCTCTGGTTTTCGCAACGGACGAGGCAATCGCCTGCCATGCCGCGCTTTCCGCGCAATCGCATATGCTTCGCTGCGAACGCTTTATCGGCGATGACGGCAGCCTTTTCCTGTTCGAAGTGTTCGAGGAGATGCCGTCGGCTGTTTCGCGCAAGTCCGCGGCGGTGGGCGGCGCATCGGATATTTTGTTCAGCAGCGGCGTCATGGATTTCATCGATGCCGGCATCGTCGTTTATGACCGGGATAATCAGCTGGTCTATTGTAACGCGCGGTTCGCAGAGTTTTACAGCGATCTCGACATCGAGCTGAAACCCGGCATCCGCCTCGAAGCATTGATGAAAACGCTATATTCTTCGAGCGTATATCGTTGTGCGGAGAATGACGGTCCGTCTTTTGAAGACTGGATGCAGAAGCAGTTGCATGATTTTTCTCTGCCCTATCTCGAAAGGGTGGAGCAGTTCGCCGATGGCCGCTGGGTGCGCATGGTCAATAAGCGCCTGGAAAACGGCGTGCTTGTCGGGCTCAGGGTAGATGTGACCGAGTTCAAGGCGCATGAGACGCTTTTAAGCACACAGATTCGCGAGACATGGCTGCTGCGTGCTGCCCTCGAGCAATTGCCGGTCGGGGTGTTTTTGAGGGATCAGGACAGGCGGCTGACCTATGCCAACGCCGCCTATAACACGTTCCTCGGCGGCAATCTTGCCGACCATATCGGCAAGACCGAAACGGAAATGTTTCCGCAGAACGGCCCGCGGTTCCGGCAGGAAAACGAACGGATTTTGCAGACCGGAGAGGCGATCGAACGGACGGGAAACATGCCCTGGCGCGACGGTGGGGCGGTCCCCGTCATCACCCGCCTCGGCCGGGTCGCGACACCCGACGATGAATATTATCTGGTGGGTTCGGTCACCGACGTCAGCCTGTTGCAGGACCGGGAAAAGGCGCTGATCGCCGCGCAGGCCGAGGCCGAGGCGTTGCACCGGCAGCTCCAGGCGGTTCTCCGCGCCCTGCCCGTGGGCGTGCTTCTGCTCAACGCCGATCTCGTCATCGAATATGTCAATCCGTTCTTCTACCAGGTCTGGGGTGAGATCGGCGGCGAGAAGTCGCTTGTCGGCAAGAGCTATCGCGAATTCATGGAGATGAATTTCGACAGCGGCCTTTATGACTATGGCGACAGACCTTTTGATGACGTCTATGAGGAGCGGGTGCAGCGGCTTCTGAAAGCGGACGCCTTCGCCCCCCGCGAGGTGCGCAGCAAAAGCGGCAAGGTCACCGTGATCTCGAAAACCCGTCTCGAAGGCGGGAAGATCCTCAGCACCTATGCCGATGTGACCGATGTGCGCATGCGCGACGCCGAGATCAGCAAGGCCAAGGCGGAACTGGAACGCGTCGGCGAATATATGCAGGGCGCCACACGCGCCATGGCGCAGGGGCTGGTACTGGTCGAGCAGGGCACGATCATCATGTCCAACGAGGCGATGGCGAGGATGTTCGATGTGCCGCTGCATCTCCTGGAAAAGGGCCGCAACTGGGCCGGCTTCTTTGCCCATTGCGCGGGGCGCGGCGATTTCGGCACGGCCGCGGAGGCTGGCGAGACGCTGCGGATCTGGAGAGAGAATATCGCGGCCAACAGGCCGTTTTCCTGGCTTGTCCACGTTGCCGGCAAAAGCTGGCTCAACCTGGAGGCCACCAACAGTTCCGGCAATTACTGGCTGATCATCGTCACAGATGTGACCGAGATGAAGGTGCGCGAGGAGGAGTTGCAGCGGCTGCTTTCGCGTGCGGAGGCCGCGGACAGGGCCAAATCGGAATTTCTGGCCAATATGAGCCATGAAATCCGCACGCCGATGAACGGCGTGCTTGGCATGGCGGAGCTTCTGGCCAAGTCCAAGCTCGACACGCGCCAGAAGACCTTTACCGACATCATCGTCAAGTCAGGCAATGCGCTGTTGACGATCATCAACGACATTCTCGATTTCTCCAAGATCGAGGCGGGGCAGATGAAGCTGCGCAGCGTGCCTTTTGATCCCGCTGAGGCAGTGGAGGATGTGGTCTCGCTCCTGTCCTCGGCGGCGCTGGAAAAGGACATCGAGCTGATCGTTCGCATTGATGCCTCGGTGTCCGGCAAGGTCATCGGCGATGCCGGCCGGTTCCGCCAGATCGTCACCAATATCGTCGGAAATGCCGTCAAGTTCACCGAAACCGGGCATGTGCTGGTCGAGCTTTCGGCGCAGTCGGCGGAGGCGTCGGAAAGCATTTTTTCACTGCGTGTCGAAGACAGCGGCATCGGCATTCCGGTCGACAAGCTGGAAACGATCTTTGACAAGTTCAGCCAGGTCGATGGTTCCGCGACACGGCGGCACGAGGGAACGGGGCTGGGCCTAGCGATCACGGTAGGCCTCGTCGGCCTGTTCGACGGCAAGATCAATGTCGTCAGCGAGGTCGGCAGGGGCTCGGCCTTCGAGGTCGATATTCCGTTTCAGGTGATGGAGCGACGGCGGGACGTGCCGCTGCTTTCCGTGGCGATCGATGATATCCGGGTGCTTGTCATCGACGATAATGACGTCAACCGCCGCATCCTGACCGAGCAGCTTCGCAGCTGGGGTATAGATGGCCACGCGGTGGAGAATGGGCCTTCCGGCATCGCCGTGTTGCAGGAAGCGGCGTCTCTCGGCTTTGCCATCGACGCCATCATCCTCGATTATCATATGCCTGTCATGAACGGGCTCGACGTGGTGGAGCGTATCCGGGCTGATAAGCGCTTTGACGATATTGCCATTGTTTTCCTGACCTCGATGGATGTGGTGGGCGACGAGACGCTGTTTACCGATCTCAGCGTGCAGGCGCATCTGATGAAACCGGCGCGGGCCCGGCTGCTGCGCTCCACCCTGTTCGACGTGGTGCGCGATGTGCGGCTGAAGCGCATCCGTCAACATCCGCTTGCGCAGGGGACGGGTGGAGAGAAAGCCCGGCCGGAAAGCCGGCCCGCCGAAAAGAAGCAACGAGCTGAGGCTCCGGCCACGGTTCCCGAACGTAGCCGGCCGTGCCTTCTCGATGTGCTGGTGGCCGAGGATAACGACGTCAACCAGATTGTTTTCAGCCAGATCTTGCAGCAGGCAGGCCTGCGCTTCCTGATCGTCGGTAATGGCAAGAGGGCCGTTCAGGCATGGGAGGAGTATAATCCCGCCCTCATTCTGATGGATGTATCCATGCCTGTCATGAACGGGCACCAGGCGACACAGGCCATTCGCGCTGCCGAGCAGGCGGCCGGTGATAGCCGGCATGTGCCTGTCATCGGCGTCACCGCCCATACGCAGGAGGCGGACCGGGAGCGCTGCCTGGAGGCGGGCATGGATGATTATCTGTCGAAGCCGATCAGCCCCGAAAGCCTCGAAGATAAGATCGCGCAATGGCTGGGCGAGAACGTGCTGCGGCGGGATGCTCCGGGCGTGTGAATATCCGGCGTCATTTTCTGAATTGCGTCAGGCCGAGGGTTTGGTGCCGCAGAGCATTTCCCGCTTTCCGGCAAATCCCTTTCTGCGCTCCAGGTTAAAACCGGCTGCGATGAGATTGCGGCGGACGAAGCCGGCGGCGGCGTAAGTGGCGAATCTGCCCCCCGCTGCCGTTTTCGCAAACAGCGCCTGCATGATCTCCAGCGACCACATGTCCGGGTTGCGCGCCGGCGCGAAGCCATCGAGAAACCAGGCGTCGAAACTCAGATCGCTGCCGGAAATGCCGGCAAGCGCTTCACCGCAGACCACCGTGAGGCGCGTTGCATCGTCCAGTTCGATCTCTACCCGGCCCTGCGGCTCGGCGGGCCAGCGGGCGACAAGCGCCTTGTGCTCAGCATCCACTTCCGGCCAGCGGGAAAGCGCCCGGTCGATCTCGTCCGCTTGCATCGGGTAAAGTTCGAAGGAGACGAAATGCAGCGTGGAGCGGCCGTTGCGGACCTCTTTCCATTGCCGCCAGGTCTCGCAGAGATTGAGGCCGGTGCCAAAGCCCAGTTCGCCGATGCGGAAAACACCGTCCCGTTCGAGCCAGCGTTGCGGCAACCCGTTTCCGGACAGGAAGACATGGCCGCATTCCAGCCTGCCATCCGTCTGGCAATAAAAATGATCGTCAAAGGCCAGCGAATAGGGCATATCCCCGTCACGCCAGTCGAGCGCCGTCTGGTTTTGCCCGGTTGCCGAGCCGGTCTCGGCGCCAGTCTCTCTGCCAGTTTCTCTGATAGTGTCGTTGGAATTTTTCATGGCTAAAGCCGATAATCCCGCTTTCGAACAGGGTCAATCACCAAGAATGCGTTTGCCGGGTTCCGTGCCGCTCCTCATCGTCGGCGGCGGCATCATGGGTCTGTGGGCGGCGGTGAAGGCGGAACGGCTCGGCATCGATACCCTCCTGGTGGAGGCGGGTCGTCTTGGTGGCGGCGCGAGCGGCGGGCTTCTGGGCGCCTTGATGCCGCATATGCCGGACCGCTGGTCGGACAAGAAGCAGTTTCAGTTCGATGCTCTTGTCGCGCTGGAAGCGGAGATCGCGGGCTTGGAGGCAGAGACCGGGCTTTCCGGCGGTTATCGCCGCTGCGGACGGATCATTCCACTGCCCAAGCCGCATCTGCGCGGCATCGCCGAGCGACACGAGCGGGATACGGCGGAAAACTGGCGATCGGGTGAACGCCGGTTCCATTGGCATGTGGGAGAGAGGCCATCGGTTGCGGGTTGGGTGGATGATGCGGCGGGCGAGGCTGGTTTCGTCTTCGACACGCTGGCGGCAAGGGTCTCGCCGCGCGCCTTGATCGCGCTGCTCTCGGCTTTTCTCCGCAAGGCGCGGCATGTGCAGGTGGCGGAAGGCTGCCGGGTCGTTTTCCTTGATGCGGATGCCGGGCGGGCGGTATTGTCTTCGGGAGACGAGATAAGTTTCGGCCATGTCGTGGTCGCCAATGGTCATGAGTCCTTTCCCCTGATCCGTGACGCTCTCGGGCTGGAAGCGGGAGTTGCGCTGGGGCAGGCGGTAAAGGGGCAGGCGGCGCTTCTGGACGCTGCCGCTGATCCGGCCATGCCGGTCGTGTTCCTCAACGGTCTTTATATCGTGCCGCATGAGGATGGCACCGTCGCGATCGGCAGTACCAGCGAAGATTGTTTTTCCGAGCCGTTCAGTACCGATGAGAAGCTCGAAAAACTGCTTGTCGACGCCTGCGCCGTCGTGCCTTCGCTTGCCGGCGCGCCGGTGCTCGAACGCTGGGCCGGGCTGCGCCCGAAGGCGGTGGGGAGAGACCCGATGGTGGGGGCGATGGCCGGCACGGCGAAACTCGTTGCGCTCTCCGGTGGTTTCAAAGTGAGCTTCGGGCTCGCGCATTTTCTTGCCGATGCGGCATTAGAAACTGTTTGCGGTCACACGCCTATCATCCCCTCGGGCTTTCGCCTTCAAGAACACGTGAGTATTGCCGTCCCGGACTTTAGAAAGTTCTGATTGGACCACTTACGTCGTTAATCTGTCACGCAAATCACTTATCTGCTGGCCTGCAAAGAGGCCGGTTTGTCCGCATTTGCGGCGAGGTGACAGCGCATGCGATACGCCATTCATTTCACGCCTTCCCCCAATGACCCGCTGACGCAGGCTGCCGCCGCGTGGCTGGGGCGCGATGTCTATTCCGGTCATGCGGTGGAGCCGCCGGGCACGATCGATCTCGGCATGCAGGAGATTTCCTACCACACGGCCCTGCCGCGCCGGTACGGTTTCCACGGCACCATCAAAGCGCCTTTCCGCCTCGCCGAGGGCCAGTCCGAAGCGGCGTTGCTGCGCGACCTGATGTATTTTTCCGGCAGGCAGGATCCCTTCACGCTGCCGCAACTGGTGGTGGCAAGACAGGAGAATGTCTTCAGCCTCGTTCCCGAGCGTCCCTGCGAAGTACTGCATTTCTTTGCCGCTCGCGTGGTGCAGGAATTCGACCATTACCGCGCACCGCTCTCCGAGGCGGAAATCGAGCGTGCCGATCCGGATCGGCTATCGGCCTCGCAGCTCACCAATCTGCATCGCTGGGGTAGCCCGCATGTCATGGATGAATTCCGTTTCCAGATGTCGCTGACGGGCGGTGTGGACCCTTCCAGCAGCCAGAGGATCGAGCGGGCCGTGCGCAAGGTGTTCGAGCCGCTCTTGACCCGGACATTGCAATTTTCCAGCCTCGCGCTTTTCATCGAGGATGAGCCCGGTGCGCCTTTCCGCGTGCATTCGCTGCATCCCATGGGCCGCGTTTCAGCCCGCAAGATTGCCTGAAGCACGCCTGCTGATAATCGTATACAAAAAAGCATCGGAATGTCGGCAAGATTGTCTCGACATTCCGGATGCGGATGTTACCGTTCGGCATCGCATATCCGAAGCGTGCCGCGTTTGCCTGTCCGGCCCGGCAAGGTTCGGAGGTTTATCTTATCTCCCGCAACCGGCTTTCGCCCTGGGAGAGATGTTCGGGGTGGCTGAATGATTTCCGAAAATTACTCCCGCAATCTGGTGGGCTATGGCCGCAACGCTCCTGATCCGAAATGGCCGGGCGGGGCGCGCATCGCCGTACAATTCGTCATCAATTACGAGGAGGGCGGCGAAAGCTGCATTCTCGACAATGACAAGGCGTCGGAATCGCTGCTGTCGGAAATCGTCGGCGCCCAGCCGTGGCCCGGCCAGCGCAACCTGAACATGGAATCGATCTACGAATATGGCTCGCGTGCTGGCTTCTGGCGGCTGTGGCGTATGTTCACCGGGCTTGGCGTTACCACCACCGTTTACGGTGTGACCGCCGCGATGGCTCGCAACCCCGAGGCCGTTGCCGCCATGAAGGAAGCGGGCTGGGAAATCGCCAGCCACGGTTATCGCTGGCTGGAATACAAGGACTTTTCTGAGGAGGAAGAGCGCAAGCACATCGTCGAAGCGGTGCGCCTGCATACCGAACTGACGGGCGAGCGGCCCTACGGCATGTATCAGGGCAAGCCATCCGACAATACGCTGCGCCTCGTCATGGAGGAGGGCGGGTTCCTTTATTCATCCGATTCCTATGCCGACGATCTGCCCTATTGGGTGAAGGGGACGAGCGATGAGCCGTTCCTGATCATTCCCTATACGCTCGATACCAACGACATGCGTTTTGCCACGCCGCAGGGTTTCAATTCCGGCGACCAGTTCTTCACTTATCTGAAGGATGCCTTCGACGTGCTTTACCAGGAGGGTGTCGAAGGTGCGCCGAAGATGATGAGCATCGGCCTGCACTGCCGTCTCGTCGGCCGGCCGGGCCGGACCGCGGCGCTGCGCCGTTTCATCGAATATGTGCTTGGTCACGAGAAGGTGTGGATTCCGCAGCGCCTCGAGATCGCCCGCCACTGGCATGAACACCACAAGCCGGAGACGCCTTGATGGTGACGCGCGAGGAATTTGTCGCCCGCTTCGGTGGCGTGTTCGAACATTCGCCCTTCATTGCCGAACGGGCCTATGATGCTGGTGGCGCAGGCCTGGAACTGACGGCGAAGGCGGTTCACGGGGCCCTTTGCGCGCAGTTCCGGGTGGCTTCCGAGGCGGAAAGGCTCGGCGTTTTGCGGGCGCATCCCGATCTGGCCGGCAAGCTGGCGATTGCCGACGAACTGACCGCCGACAGCCGCAACGAACAGGCCGGTGCCGGGCTCGATCGGCTTTCGCCGCAGCAACATGCACGGTTCACCCAACTGAACAGCGCCTATACCGAAAAATTCGGTTTTCCCTTCATCATCGCGGTCAAGGGGCTGAACAGGCACGATATTCTCTCCGCCTTCGAGACCCGCATCGACAACGACGCGGCGCAGGAATTCGCAACCGCAACGGCGCAGGTGGAAAAGATCGTCTGGCTGCGTCTTGCCTCTATGCTGCCGGAAGGCTGAATTGGCGAGTGCAGGCCGTTCTGCTAGGATCGCGCCGTCTGGAGATAAAGATCATGCGACCGTCCGAGGTGCTGGAAAAGAACAGGGAGGCGATCCGCGAAGCGACGAAGCGCTTCAACGCGGCAAACCCGCGTGTTTTCGGCTCCGTGGCCCGCGGCGAGGACCGGCCGGACAGCGATCTCGATATCCTCGTGGATGCCCTGCCGGGCACGACATTGTTCGACCTTGGCGGTTTGCTGGAGGAATTGACGGATATTATGCGGGGTACGGAAATTCACCTGCTGACGCCGGGCGATTTTCCGGAGCGTGTCCGTGTGAAGGTGCTGCAGGAAGCGAAGCCTGTATGAGCGTCGAGCGGCTGAACGTTTATCTTCAGGACATCCGGCAGGTTGCTTCGGAAACCATTGACTTCGTTCAACGGAACACAAAAGACGAATTTTGGGCTGATCTCGTCCGTCAACGGGCGGTGGCGATGAACCTTCTGATTATTGGCGAGACGACGGCTCGGATCATGGAAGAGTTCCCGGCTTTCGTGGCGGATTTTCCTGATATTCCGTGGGTCAAGATGCGCGGCATGCGGAACAGGATCGCACATGGTTACATGAGCATCAATCTGGAAACGGTCTGGGATACGACCCAGACGGCGATACCCGACCTTCTGGACAAACTCTCTCTTCTGCACAATTGGCATGCCCAAGGTGAATGACATTTGACTGATTTTCTCGAGATACGGCCTCTCACCAAACAGGCGTTCACACCCTTCGGTGATGTGATTGAAACGACACCCTCTTCCATGCGCCACATCAATGGTGGCCAGACCGAGCGGCATCATGCGCTTGCAGCGCCCGAAGCTGCGGGCGAGGGGGCGCGCATCATTCTCAATATCTTCCGGGGCCAGCCACGCTTCTTTCCGCACAAGATCGAGATGATGGAGCGGCATCCGCTCGGCAGCCAGAGTTTTTCGCCGCTCTCCGGCCGGCCTTTCCTCGTTGTCGTTGCGGAAGATGACGGCGGCCGGCCCGCCCGGCCGCAGGTGTTTCTGGCGCGGGGTGATCAGGGCGTGAATTACCGCCGCAATATCTGGCATTATCCGCTGATGCCGCTGCAGGCGGTTTCGGATTTTCTGGTTGCCGATCGCGAGGGGCCGGGTAACAATCTGGAAGAGTATTTTTTCGATGAGCCCTTCATGATCGCGGAGCCCAGCCTATGACCGGTTTGACCACTCATGTCCTCGATGCCGCGCATGGGGTGCCCGCTGAGGGGCTGACGATCGAGCTTTACCGGCTCTCCGGTGATCGCCGCGAGAAGATCAAGACGATGAAAACCAATAGCGATGGCCGGGTCGATGGCGGGCCGCTACTTGTCGGCGACAGTTTCAAGGCTGGCGAATATGAGCTGGTTTTCCATGCCGGCGATTATCTGCGCGGCAGGGGCGTTCAACTGGCGGAACCGGCCTTTCTCGACATCATCCCCATCCGCTTCGGCATTGCCGATGAAAGCGGCCACTATCATGTGCCGCTTCTGCTTTCGCCCTATAGCTATTCCACCTATCGAGGAAGCTGATAGCCATGATCTTTGCCGCGATTGCCGATATTCACGGAAACTGCGCAGCACTCGAAGCCGTGCTGGAGGATATTGCGAAGCTGGGCATCAAGGACATCGTCAATCTCGGCGATTGTTTCAGTGGCCCGCTGGAGGCAGGTTTCACCGGCGACGTCTTGGTTGGCAACTGGATACCCAGCATTCGCGGCAATCATGACCGGGAGCTGATCGAGCGGGCGCCGCAGAATATGGGTAGTTGGGAGAAGCCGGCCCATGCGCAGCTCACCGCAGCACATCTGGACTGGCTGCATACGTTACCCTTCAGCATGGTATTCAGGGATGTCGCCTATTGCTGCCACGGTTCGCCGCTCGGCGATCTCGACTACTGGCTGGAAACACTGTCGCCGGAAGGCGTGCTGAAACTGCGGCCGCTCGCCGAGATCGAGGAGAGGGCGGAAGGCATCACCCAGCCGCTGATGCTGTGTGGCCACACGCATATTCCCCGCGCGGTGCAGCTTTCCGATGGCCGGCTGATCGTCAATCCCGGCAGCGTCGGATGCCCCGGCTGGAAGGACGACACACCTTTCGACCACCATGTCGAGGCCGGTCATGCGCTCGCCACCTATGCCGTGCTGGAAGAGACGGGGCGTGGCTGGCAGGTCTATTTCCGGAATATCCGCTACGATAATCTGGCCATGTCTGAAATGGCGCGGGTCAACGGGATTCCCTATCTCGCAGACGCGCTGACGAACGGGTGGCTCAAGCGCTGAATCACCCCTCGCTGGTCATCACCACGCAGGCATAGGATTGCGCCTTCAGTTCCTTGCAGGCGGATACGGCCGAAGACTGGTCTTCGAAGCCGGTGAAGCGGGCGCGGTAAAGCGTTGCCGATCCGCTTTGCACGGCCTCGGTGTAGGGAGCGATCCCGGTATAGCTGCCGATATTGGAGCGGGCATTGGCAAGCAGGGAGCGGGCGGCGGCTTCGCTGTCGGTCGCGGCGATCTGCACCTCCCAGCGGCTTCTCTCGCCGGTCGTAGCGGCGGCGGGAGCAGGTCTCGGAATGGCGGAGACCTGCATCATGTCGGCCATCTGGCTATTGGCGGTGGCAATCTGCATGGCGACCGGGTCGGCGCGGCGTTCGGCGAACATCGGTAGTGGCACGGACTTGGGGGGCACGGAAGCAGGCGGCAAGGCGGCGGCCACATCGAAGGTGCGGCTGACATTGGCGCTGGCCACGAGCTGTTCGGTGTTGCGGCTTCTGGATGCCTGCGGCACGGCCTTGTCGAGAAGGGCTGCCATCTGGGCGTCACGGCTGCGGGCGGTCTTGCCACCCAGCACGACGCCGACGACGCGGCGGCCATTGTGGTTGATGGCGCTGACGAGGTTGAAGCCGGAGGCATTGGTGTAGCCAGTCTTGATGCCGTCCATGCCCTGATATCGATACATCAGATTGTTATGGCCGCGGATGCGTTTTCCCCGGAAACTGAAGGATTCCATGGCGAAGAGGCCGTATTCTTTGGGGAAGTCCCGCTGCAGCGCCAGGCCGAGCCTGGCCATGTCGCGCGCCGTCGTCACCTGGGATTTGCTGGGCAGGCCGGAGGCATTGCGGAACACCGTCTTCGACATGCCGAGCTGGCGTGCCTTGCGGGTCATCATTTCCGCGAACCGTGCCTCGGAGCCGCCGAGGTGATCGCCCATACCTTCCGCCATGTCATTGGCAGATTTGACGATCATGCCATAAACGGCTTCGCGCACCGTGAAGGTCTGGCCCTGACGCACATAAAGCTTGGAGGGGATCACCGATGCGCCGTTTTTGGACATGGTGATCTTCTGGTCCCAGCGAAGCCGGCCGGCGTGCAGCGCTTCGAAGGTCATGTAAAGCGTCATCATCTTGGTGAGCGAGGCGGGGTGGTTCAGCACATCGGCATTGCGGGCGGCCAGCACCTTACCGGTATTGGCATCCATGATGAAGTGGGCGTAGCCGGCCTGGGCCGGCGATGCCTGCAAGGAGAGGATCGCGCAAAAGAAGGTGAGCGCGAAGACCCATGCACCCGCCATTCCCCGTTTGACCATTCCCGACATAATCCACCCCTTTTGTTCGACCGCCACGATGGACGGAATTTTACTGACACTTTCCGGCAACAAAACCGCTAAAACTTTAGAGATCGCTTTCATGCTTAATTAAGTATGAATTTCAACCCGATGGCTGCCCCCACAATTTCCTTGTAAAGAAACCAACCATCCGGTATGTTTAGCCGCATGACAAACGCTCATGAACGCAAGAAGCAGCCCGAGATCGTGCGCCGCAATCTTCTCGATTGCGCGGCGAAACTTGCTGCTGAGCAGGGTGTTGCGGCGCTTTCCGTGCAGGCGGTGGCCGATGCGGCGGGGGTAACGAAGGGTGGACTGTTTCACCACTTCTCGTCCAAGCAGGTGCTGCTGGAAGCGGTCATGGCGGACCTTCTTTCGGCGCTGGACGCGGAAATCGATGTGCTCGTCTCACAGGATTGTGAAGCTTTTGGGCGCTTCACGCGGGCCTATGTGAACGCTGTTTTTGCCGATCGCGACCGGGAATCGGGCAGGCAATGGGCCGCGCTGTCGGTATCTATGATCGGAGAACCGTCGCTTCGGCGCATGTGGACGGGCTGGCTGGAGGGACGTCTTGCCCGTCATAAAGACACCGATGACGGGGTGGTACTGGAACTGGTGCGGCTTGCGGCAGACGGCATCTGGTTTGCCGATCTTCTGGCCGATAACGGCATGGCGGGTGGCGACAGGGCGGCTCTCAGGGCCCGGATGATCGCGCAGACAAAGAAGGAAGCGGGACGATGAATGCGGCTGTTTTGACCTATGGGGCGCTTGTCGCAGCCATCGTCTGCGAGGTTATCGCGACCTCTTTCCTGCAGCAGTCGCAGCAGTTCACCCGGCTGCTGCCGACCGTGCTGATGGCGTTGTTTTACGGTGCTGCCTTTTATCTGCTGTCGTTCACGTTGCGCGCGCTGCCGGTGGGGGTGGCCTATGCGATCTGGAGCGGGCTCGGTATCGTGCTGATTTCAGGGATTGGCTATTTCGTGTTTCGCCAGACGCTGGATCTGGCTGCTGTCATCGGTCTAGGTTTCATCATCACCGGCGTGGTGATCGTGAATGTGTTTTCGAAGACGGTGGGGCACTAGGCTCTCTTGTCTTCATTCCTGTGCTTGTCACAGGAATCCAGCCGACGCGCGTCGGCGCGACGGAAAGACTCCTTTCAGCCCAAGGACTTGGGCTGGCTGGATCCCTGTGACAGGCACAGGGATGAGGGAGGCAGCGCAGGGCGGGACTTTATGGCGCATCGGCTCTGAGGCCCTGCCCATCTACTCCACGTCACCATCAAGCCAGAATGCTGCGGTCCACATCCGTGATCAGCCGCTTGCCGCAGAGCGCCATGCTGATATCCAGTTCCTTGCGAATGATCTCGAGCGCCGTTGTCACGCCCTGTTTTCCGCCGGCGCCAAGGCCGTAGAGGAAGGGGCGGCCGATATAGGTGCCCCTGGCACCAAGTGCGACCGCCTTCAACACATCCTGGCCGGAGCGGATGCCACCATCCATGTGCACTTCGATCCTGTCACCAACGGCATCGACGATCTTCGGCAGCATGGCGATGGAGGAATGGGCGCCGTCGAGCTGGCGGCCGCCATGGTTGGAGACGATGATGGCATCGGCGCCGGTATCGATCGCGGCGCGGGCATCTTCCTCGTCAAGGATACCCTTGAGGATTAGCTTGCCGCCCCAGCGTTGCTTGATCCATTCGACGTCCTGCCAGGACAGGCGCGGATCGAATTGTTCGGCCGTCCAGGTGGAGAGCGATGAAAGGTCGGACACGTTTTTCGCATGGCCGACGATATTGCCGAAGCTGCGGCGCTTGGTGCGCGCCATGTCCATGCACCATTGCGGCCGGGTCGCCATCTGCCAGATATGTTTGGGGGTGAATTTCGGCGGCGCGGACAGGCCGTTGCGCAAATCCTTGTGGCGCTGGCCGAGGATTTGCAGGTCGAGCGTCAGCACCAGCGCCGAGCATCCCGCTGCCTTGGCGCGGTCGATGAGATTATTGACGAAGTCGCGGTCCTTCATCACGTAAAGCTGGAACCAGAAGGGTTTTGACGTGACCGAGGCGACATCCTCGATGGAGCAGATACTCATGGTGGAAAGCGTGAAAGGCACGCCGAATTCCTCTGCCGCGTTGGCGGCCAGCATTTCGCCATCGGCGTGCTGCATGCCCGTCATGCCCGTTGGCGCCAGCGCTACCGGCATCGCAGCCTTTTCACCGATCATTTCGGTGGCGAGCGAGCGGTCGGTCATATCCACGAGCACACGCTGGCGCAGCTTTATCTTTCCAAAATCATCTTCGTTGGCGCGGTATGTGCTTTCCGTCCAAGCGCCGCTATCGGCATAGTCGAAAAACATTTTTGGCACACGACGTCGCGCTTGCTGCTTCAGATCGGCGATGGTCAGGATTTTGCCCATGGATAAAGCCTTCACATTTGAATGATGGCTTCACGTAGCATATTCTATTTGGATGCGCGAGTTCGTCGATCGTAGTTTTAGGGTTTTTTGAATCGCTTGTATCTAGAAATCAGAGTTGAGTTTTCATTAGAAACCGGCAATCTGTAGTTACCTTATCTCCGTGGAATTGTTGCTCATGTCATCTTCCTTTTTTAAAATTCTTGCAGCCTCTCTTTTATCTCCAAATATTGCTCTCGCAGCAGAGTGCCCTACGATTAAGAGCGACAAGAATGGATTTGTACTCAGTCACAGTGGCGTGCAAAGCGCGTTCAAAACAGCGGGGCCTGTCGTTTCCGTAGAACATGGCTTTGCTGACGGCGGAAAACAAAAGGCATTTCTTTATCAAGGCCTTATCGAAATTTCTCGTTCAGGAAGTGACGAAGATTACAATGCTTATTTCACATCAAATCTTTCTTCTTTCTGGCCTCTGAAAGTCGGTGCCCGCCGGACTTTCGACTTCATTCCGCTGAAGGCTGATGCCTTTAAGGAGAAGTGGACTCTGAGTCTTAACGTTACAAAACGGCGATCTTTTTCTATTGGCTACTGCAGTTATGATGTTTTTAACGTGGTTTACGACGTCAGGAGAAACGACGAGGAAGTCGAGCGGTGGACCGCGGTTTATGCGCCTGATCTGCTTGCAACGGTTGCAAAGATCTACGACGAAGGTACCAATAACGAAGAAACCGTGAGCTACACGGCGATCAAGCCGCTAAAATAAGGTGCTTGCCGGTTTGGCCACAGCACGGGTTAACTCCAGAAAGCTCGAAAGAATAATTCAACGCCCAACACGAGCAGGCAGATGAGAAACCAGCGCCGGAATGTCGCCGGGCTGACGACGTAACGGATTTTCTGGCCAAGCCACATTCCGGCAAGGGCCGGCAGCACGGCCAAAGCGGAAAGCGACAGATGCTCGACGTGAAAGGCATTCTGCGAGGCAAGACCGGCGGCGAGCGCAACGGTGGAGACGGTGAAGGAAAGGCCGAGTGCCTGCACCAGATCATCGCGGTTAAAACCGAGCGACTGGATATAGGGCACGGCGGGCACGACGAAAATTCCGGTGCCGCCGGTCAGCAGGCCCGTCACCAACCCCATGACGGGGGAGAGTTTTGATTCCAGCCTTGCCGGAATCGAGACCGGTCTGGCAAGCAGGCTGTAGGCCGCGTACGCCGCAAGGCACAGGCCGAGCGCCGAGGTGGTCCAGATGCCGGTGCCTGCGGTCATCAGCCGGATGCCGATGAGGGTGCCGAGCGCAATGGCGATCATCATCGGCCACAGTCGCTTCACGATGGCCCGAAAATCCGGTCCGGCCAGCAATTGCCAGATATTGGTGATGAAGGAAGGCAGAATGAGCAGGCCGGCGGCGGCGACAGGCGGCATGAAAAGGCCGAGCACGCCCATGGCGACTGTGGGCAGTCCCATGCCGGTCACGCCCTTGACGATGCCGGCGACAACGAAGGTCGCGAGAACCATGAGCAGGGTGGTTGTGTCTAAAGCCGGCACGGGCACTCCAGAGGTCGTTCGCGTTTCGGCCGTGTTTCTTCTCCCCGCCGGGGAGAAGAAACAAGCGGCGCCCGCTCGCTCCATAGAAAGCCTTATATAAACGACGTCGTGACCTTATGTTTCGGCCCCAGCCGAACTATGCCAGCACGCTCTTCATCGCCCTGCCGGCCACATAGGTCTCCACCACCGTGCGGTCGTCGCCCATGGTCAGCATCAGGAACAGTTCTTCCGTCAGGCTTTTCACGACTTCCATCTTCAGCGCCATGGCCGGCGTCGAGGAGGCATTGAGCACCGTGATGTCGGCGTCCGTGCCTGCCTCCAGCGTGCCGATGCGGTCAACCATCGAAAGCGCTTCGGCATTGCCGCGGGTCATCAGATACCAGCTTTCCAGCGGGTTGAGGCGTTCGCCCAGCAACTGCTGAATCTTGTAGGCCTCATCCATGGTGCGCAGCATGGAATAGCTCGATCCGCCGCCAATATCGGTCGCGACTGCGATACGAACAGGCTTTTCACGTCGTTGCAGCTTTTTCATCGGGAACAGGCCGGAGCCGATGAAGAGGTTGGAAGTGGGGCAATGTACGGCGACCGCGCCGGTTTCCGACAGTACGTCCGCTTCGCGATCGGAGAGGTGGATGGCGTGACCGAGCAGGGTCTTGTTGCCCATCAGGCCGTAACGCACATAGATATCGGTATAGTCAGTCGCTTCGGGATAGAGTTCGCAGGTATATTTGATCTCGTCCAGATTTTCGGAAAGATGCGTCTGGATGAAGAGATCGGGAAATTCCTGCGCCAGCGCCTGGGCGGCTTCCATCTGCTTCGGCGTGGAGGTGATGGCGAAGCGGGGGGTGATGGCGACGTGGTTGCGGCCCTTGCCGTGCCAGTCGGCGATGACCTGACGCGTCTCGTCATAGGAGGTTTCCGGCGTGTCCAGCAGGCCCTGCGGAGCGTTGCGGTCCATCATCACCTTGCCGCCGATCATCAGCATGTTGCGCTTCATGGCCTCAGTAAAAAAGGCGTCGGCGGAGGTTTTGTGCACGGAGCAATAGGCAGCGGCCGTGGTGGTGCCGTGGCGCAGCAGCTCGTCGTAAAAATGCGTGGCGATGCGCTGGGCATGGGCGCTTTCGACGAAGCGGCATTCTTCCGGAAACGTATAGGTGTTCAACCATTCCAAGAGATTGGCGGCATAGGAGCCGATGACCTGCATCTGCGGGAAATGCAGGTGCATGTCGATGAGGCCGGGCACGATGAGATGCGGGCGGTGGTCCTTTTCCTCGACGTCCTCCGGCGCTGTCTCGCGAATATCGGCGTATTCGCCGATGGCGGCAATCCTGCCGTTTTCGAGAAGCAGGCCGCCGTCTTCGATATAAAGATAGCTTTGCGTATCGTCGATCGAGAGCGGCGCGCGGCGGAAGCTCAGCAGGCGGCCACGCAGCAGAACCATGCTCATTCAGTCTTTCCTTCGGCTTTTCCGGCCCCGGAAACCGCGCTTTCGTACCAGGCGGTCAGCACCTTGCGCTCATCCGGGGTGATGGCGGTGATGTTGCCGGGAGGCATGGCATGGCTGCGGCCGGCTTGCAAATAGATTTCGCGCGCATGGGCGGCGATCTGTTCATCGGTTTCCAGCTTCACGGATTTCGGTGTGAAGGGCACGCCTTCCCACACCGGTTCGGCGGCATGGCACATGGAACAGCGGCCATGAACCACATCGCGGGCCTTGGTGAAATGGGCGTCGCTGACGAATTGCTGCTGCATGGGGGAGAGAGTGGCGGCCTTCTGTTCCTCTTCGCCGGTCAGCACCTTCGGCACGGTGGAAAGCCACATGATGACGATGAAGATGAGGGCGGTCGCAAGCCAGGTCCATGTCGGCTTGCCCTTGCGGGCATGGGTTGTGTTGAACCAGTGGCGGATGGTGACGCCCATCAGGAAGACCAGTGCCGCGATGATCCAGTTGAATTGCGTGGCGAATGCCAGCGGATAATGGTTCGACAGCATGAAGAAGATGACGGGCAGCGTCAGGTAATTGTTGTGCAATGAGCGCTGCTTGGCGATGCGGCCATATTTCGGGTCGGGCGTGCGCCCGGCGATCAGGTCGGCCACGACGATCTTCTGGTTGGGGATGATGATGAAGAATACGTTCGCCGACATTATGGTGGCGGTGAAGGCGCCGAGATGCAGGAAGGCGGCGCGGCCGGTGAAAACCTGCGTATAACCCCATGCCATCGCCACCAGCGCGACATAGAGCACGATCATCAGGCCCCAGGTATTGTTGCCGAGCGGTGATTTGCAAAGGAAATCGTAAAACAGCCAGCCGATGGCGAGCGAGGCCAATGACAGACAGATGGCCTGGAACTGGGTGAGATCAAGCACCGAATGGTCGATGAGGAAAAGGTCCGCGCCGCCGTAATAAACGATGCAGAGCATGGCGAAGCCGGAAAGCCAGGTGACATAGCTTTCCCATTTGAACCATGTCAGGTGCTCGGGCATGCGGGCTGGAGCGACCAGATATTTCTGGATGTGGTAAAAGCCGCCGCCATGCACCTGCCACTCCTCGCCATAGGCGCCTGGCGGCATATCCGGGCGTTTGACCAGCCCGAGATCGAGCGCGATGAAATAAAAGGATGAGCCGATCCAGGCGATGGCGGTGATGACGTGGAGCCAGCGGACGGCAAAGGCCATCCATTCCCACGCAATGGCGTATTCGTACATGCGGTTCCCCTGATCCTTGTGCATCGCACCTTGCGAGAAATTTGACCGTTAGGAAAGGGAAAAGCAGCGATGGGGAAGCGATTGTTCACAATCCGATGGCCTTGTGTCCACAACCTGGTTCGGGCTGCAAAGGTACTGCGGTAGGCCCGGTAAAGTTGTAATGCGCACTTCCTGCCTCATAGTTTGTGCTTAGCTGGCTAACGCGACTCAGCTATTATCCTGTTGGCAGTCTGGCGATGTGCTAAAATATAGGGCTGCGGGGCTTTAAGGCTCCCGATGACATGTTTCGCTGGCGGTTATTCCGAAGGCGGGCGCTGCAAACCCTGGGGTGGGGCAGATCAGGGGGCAGGTGTTGCAGTTCCCGGTACCGTTGTGTCCGGGTGCGGGTTATGTGTGAAATTTTGAATGAAGGGACGCAATGACCTTCCGGCAGCCGCCGTTGTTTTCAACGGAGACCATGCCGATGCGCCTTGTTTTGACGGTCCTCTTTCTGCTTCTGGCGTTCAGCGCCACGGCGCCTGCCCATGAATCCCACAAGGGGTTCAAATATGAGAGCTATTGTTGCAATGGCGATACCGAAACCGGCGACTGCCAGATGATCCCGACGCGTAGCGTTCGTGTCACGCCTGATGGCTACGAGGTCTCGCTTGCGCCCGGCGATCATCGGCTGGTGACGCGGCGCCATGTCTTCAGCTGGTCGCAGAGCGAGGCAAGGCGGTCCGAAGATGGTGAATATCATCTCTGTCTGTTTCCGGACGAGGATACGCCGCGCTGCTTTTATGCGCCTGATATGGGATATTGAGGCTGCTGCTGCGGCCGGCTTTCCTCTATGCGCTTCAATATCCAGTCGCGAAACAGTTTTATCTTGCGAATGTTCCTGCGGTTTTCCGGATAGACCAGCCAGTAGTTCTTGCCTTCGCTGCTGAGGTGCTCGAATGGCTGGTAAAGGCGGCCGAGCGCGATCTCGTCGGCATAAAGCTCCGGGGTGAGCATGGCCACCCCCTGATTGGCGATTGCCGCGGCGGCTTCGAAGGCCTGCACATTCAGGCGGCTGCGTGGATAACGGTCAAGGCCCGGATTTTCGACGCCCACCTCACGAAACCACTGGCTCCACCATATGTCGCCGGGATCGATGATGCGCAGGCGCAGCAGATCTTCCGGCCTGTGCAATCCGCCGATGCTCTCGGCGAGGCTCGGATGCAGCATCGGCGTATAAACGCCGCGCAGCAATTGATGATAGGCCAGCCCCTTGCCATCGTCGCGGCTCCAGCGAATGGCGACATCGCAGTCCGACTGGGAAAAATCGATCAATGCGCTTGATGTATCGAGCCGCACCGCGATCGAGGGATGTTCAAGCTGGAAAGCGCCGAGATGCCGCGACAGCCAGCGCGATGCGAAAGTGGCGGTGGAATGGATGGTCAGGGTGGTGTCGGATGTGTCGCGCACATTGTCGACGGCCTCCCGCAGGCTGTGGAAGGCTTCCGCCACTTTAGGCGCCAGTTTCTGCCCGGCCTCGGTCAGCTGAACCTGGCGCGCTTTGCGGATGAAGAGCGGCTCACCGATATTCTCCTCCAAGAGCTTCACCTGGTAACTCACCGCGGTCTGCGTCATGCCCAGCTCTTCACCCGCCTTGGTGAAACTCAGGTGCCTGGCGGCGGCATCGAAGACGCGCAGCGCATTCAGAGGGAACTGGCGAGACATCTTCATGGATAAGTTCTCTTTATGCTAGTCGCCAAAGGTTTCATTGGTTTTTCTCCCGAAACCAGAGCATTTTTAGCCCAATTCATCAACTGAGCTTCTGACATTTTTGAATGGAGACGAACATGCGCACAGCACTTTTGCGCGCGTGGTCCCGCCTGCGTGCGGGTCTGCGAACAGCGGAACGATTTACCCGGGAAAGCCTGGCACCGGACAATCTGGCGGACGAAAGCCTGCCGGACGGGCTCAGGCGCGATCTTGGCCTTGAGGATGGTCGTGTCGATTTTCGCTGCGACGGGTTTCGGCAACGGAAAATGCTTGCAGCAACTCGGCTGCCACAAGGGCCGCTATGACGGCGGGACGCTTGTCCCTGACGCCCGTGCCGCCGATGGGCAGCGTGAGCTTTGCAAGGCGGGAAGGCGGCTCTCCTTCCCGTTCCAGCCAGTGGGCGAAGGTGGCGCGTTTGGTCTTCGAGCCGATCATGCCGACATAAGCGAGATCGTCGCGGGCGAGCGCCTCCTTTGCAATCAGGAAATCGAGCGCGTGATCGTGGGTGACGATGATGGCCGCGCCATTTGCCGGGATTTTTTGAACGAACGCTTCCGGCATGGGCGTGAGGATGGATGCGATGCCTGCCGGAATGTCGCGCAACTCGCTTTCACGGGTTTCCACCACCGTCAGGGTCAGCGGTAACAGCGACAGGGCATCTGCCAGCGCCTTGCCGACATGACCTGCTCCGAAAATAAACGCAGCTGGCTGTTGTTCGGCTTCGCCCTTCAGTCTTGCCTCGAGAGTGGCCGCAATCTCCGCCGTTATCAGCCGGAATCGGATGAGGGTCCGCCCGCCGCAGCATTGGCCGATTTCCGGCCCAAGCGGAATATCCATGCGGTCTTCGGCAGCACCTGTGCGCAGCATGGCGCGGGCGTGGTCTATCGCCATATATTCGAATTGCCCGCCGCCGATGGTTTCCCAGAGGGCTTCCTGGCTGACCAGCATGAAGGTGCCAGCCTCACGAGGTGATGAGCCTTTCACCGCCTCGATTTCCACGAGGATTGTGGGGGCGGGGCGGGCGAGGAAAGTGGATAAGGAGGTGTCAGGCATTGGCGCTGGCCCTCTCACACCTTTTTCAACCGTTCCACCGCCATCAAAACCCGTTCGGGTGTGGCCGGCGCATCGAGACGCGGGCAGACCTTGTAATCGGCGACGGAGGCGACGGCCATGGAGAGCGCTTCGAGAACCGAGATCGCCAGCATGAAGGGCGGTTCGCCCACAGCCTTGGAGCGGCCGATGGTGGGCTCGGCATTTTCGGCCCATTCCGCCAGCTTGACGTTGAAGCTCTTCGGCCGGTCGGAGGCGAGCGGGATCTTGTAGGTGGAGGGCGCGTGGGTGCGCAGCCGCCCCTTGCCGTCCCACCATAATTCCTCCGTCGTCAGCCAGCCCATGCCCTGCACGAAGGCGCCTTCGATCTGGCCGATGTCGATGGCCGGGTTCAGCGACTTGCCGACATCGTGGAGGATATCGGTGCGTTCCATCATATATTCGCCGGTCAGCGTATCGATCGACACTTCCGAACAGGCCGCGCCATAGGCGAAATAATAAAACGGCGTGCCACGGCCGGCGGCGCGGTCCCAGTGGATTTTCGGCGTCTTGTAAAAACCGGCGGCGGAAAGCTGCACGCGGGCGAAATATGCCTTCTTGACGAAATCGTTGAAGGCGATTTCCTCAAGTCCGATGCGCACCCGGTTCGGCAGGAAGACCACTTCTTCTTCCGGCACATTCCAGTTGTCCGCGGCGAATTTCACCAGCCTTTCGCGGATCTGACGGGCGGCGTCATAGGCGGCCATGCCGTTCAGGTCGGTACCGGAGGAGGCGGCGGTGGCCGAAGTATTCGGCACCTTGCCCGTGGTCGTGGCCGTTATCTTCACCCGGCCGATATCCACTTGGAAGGCATCGGCCACCACCTGCGCCACCTTGGTGTAGAGGCCCTGGCCCATTTCGGTGCCGCCGTGGTTCAGGTGGATCGATCCGTCATTGTAGATATGCACCAGCGCGCCCGCCTGGTTGAAGGCGGTCATGGTGAAGGAGATGCCGAATTTGACAGGGGTGAGCGCGATGCCCTTGCGGATGATCGGGCTCGTCCTGTTGAATTCGATGATCGCCTCGCGTCGGGCGCGATAGTCGCTGGATGTCTCAAGTTCCTCGACGACGCGGGCGATGATGTTGTCCTCGACCTCCTGATGATAGGGCGTCGTGGTGCGGCCGGAGCCGGTCTCGCCGTAAAAGTTCAGTTTGCGGATGTCGAGCGGGTCCTTGCCGACGGCATAGGCGATTTCCTCGATGAACCGTTCGGCCCCCAGCATGCCCTGCGGGCCGCCGAAGCCGCGAAAGGCGGTGTTGGAAACGGTGTGAGTTTTCAGCGGCCGAGAGGTGAGGTGCACATGCGGATAGAAATAGCTGGAATCGGCATGGAACAGCGCGCGGTCCGTCACCGGGCCGGACAGGTCGGAGGAAAAACCGCAGCGTGCCGCATAGGTGGCGTCGACAGCGTGGATGCGGCCTTCCTCATCGAAACCAAGTTCGTAATCGACACGGAAATCATGGCGCTTGCCGGTGGCCGTCATATCCTCGTCGCGGTCGGGACGGATTTTCACGGCCCGGTTCAGCTTCTTGGCGGCGATGGCGCAAAGCGCTGCAAACTGGTTGCCCTGGGTTTCCTTGCCGCCGAAGCCGCCGCCCATGCGGCGCACCTGTACAGTGACGGCGTTGGACGGCACCTGCAGAATGTGGCTGACGATATGCTGGATTTCGCTTGGATGCTGAGTGGAGCTCCACAGCGTCACCTCGTCATCCTCACCCGGCACGGCCACGGCGATATGGCTTTCGAGATAAAAATGCTCCTGCCCGCCGATCCGCATCGTGCCGGTCAGGCGGCGGGGCGCGACATCCATTTCAATCTTGGCATCGCCGCGTTTCAGCGTCATCGGATCAATGACGAGCGCGCCGCCATTTTCAATCGCGGTGTCGATATCGGTGAAATGCGGCAGGTCTCTGTAAGTGATCTTTGCCTTGCGCGCGGCCTTTCTGGCGATATCGCGGGTTTCGGCAAACACCGCAAAGATCGGCTGGCCGTGGAATTCAACCTTCGTTTCGGCCAGCAGCGGCTCGTCGTGACGACCGCCGGACGAGACATCGTTTTCGCCGGGCACATCCTTGCCCACCATCACCCACAGCACGCCCGGTGTAGCTTCCACTTCGGAGAGGTCCATCGAAACGATTTCAGCATGGGCACGGTCGGCAAGACCGAGTGCGCCGTGGACGAGGCCGGCGGGTTCGGGAATATCATCGATATATTCGGCACTGCCGGTCACATGCTTATGCGCGGAATCGTGCCGGAGCGACGTGTGCATCGGGCCGTCGATTTCGGTCTCGGTCTTGTCGAAGCTTGTAGTGTCCATGGTTCAAGCTCCTTCTTGGTGAATTACGGCATATGACAGCGAGAACAGTCCCTCATTCCTGTGCTTGTCACAGGAATCCAGCCAGCCCAAGTCTTTGGGCTGAAAAGAGTCTTTGGCCGCGCAGACGCGCGTCGGCTGGATTCCTGTGACAAGCACAGGAATGAGGGAGGGTGCGGGTTTCGCCATCGCCATCATCACGCCTCCTCCAGTGAGAAACGGCTGAGTTCCTGCTTTTCCCCTGATGTCTCCAGGAAGAATCGTGTCAGCAGGTTCTTCGCCGTCAACTGGCGATATTCGGCGGTTGCACGCCAATCCGTCAGCGGGGTGAAATCCTCATCCAGCGCATCACGCGCGGCGTCGATCGTTTCCTGCGACCACTCTTTCCCGAGAAGCGCCGCTTCCAGATGCGTTGCCCGTTTTGGCGTGCCGGCCATGCCGCCGAAGGCGATGAGGATGTCTTCGACGGTGCCTTCGGCATCTAACGTCAGATTGAAGGCGGCGCAGAGCGCGGAGATATCTTCGTCGCGCCGCTTGGAAATCTTGTAGACGGCGTAACGGCTTTCCGGTTTCTGGAACGGAATGAAGAGTTTTTCGACGAATTCGCCGCTCAGCCGGTCCTGTTTGCCGTAGTCGATGAAATAGCTTTCCAGCGGCAGGCTGCGGCCTCCGGAAGACGAGCGCAGGGTAAGCGTCGCGCCCAGCGCGATCAGCGCCGGTGGCGTGTCGCCGATGGGCGACCCATTGGCGATGTTGCCGCCGATCGTTCCCATATTGCGCACCTGCTCACCGCCCAGCCGGTCGAACAGTCGGGCAAGCGGCGGGAAGTGCTCTGCGATGCTCTTGAAGGCCTGGCTGTAGGTGACACCGGCGCCCAGCGTGATGCCGTCTTCACCCACGGTGATCGTCTGCAAATCCCCGAGATTGTTGATGAAGATGACAGGGTTCAGTGCCCGCATCTGCTTCGTCACCCACAGGCCGACATCGGTGGAACCGGCGACGATGGTGGCCTTCGGTTCAGCGGCGTAAATCTCGATCAAATCGGAAAGCGTTGCCGGAATGATGCTGCGATCCTCGCCGTGGGTGACGATGATCGTCTCGTTTTCGCGGACCGCCCAGAGCTTTGCCATGATATCGGTGCGGTCCCGTTGCAGCGGGTCGAACAGCGCACTCGGACGGGCCGCGGCGATTTTTTCGGCGGCCCTCACGATCGGCTCATAACCCGTGCATCGACAGAGATTGCCTTGCAGCGCCTTTTCGATATCGGCGCGGCCGGGGGTTTCGCTTGATAGCCACAGGCCATAAAGCGACATGATGAAACCCGGCGTACAGAAACCGCATTGCGAACCATGAAAATCCACCATGGCCTGCTGCACGGGATGCAACGTGCCGTCGCGGGCGGCCAGATGCTCCACCGTGACGATATGGGTGCCATGCAGCGAGCCCAGAAAACGGATGCAGGCATTGACGCTTTCGTACCGCAGCGAACCATCAAGCAGTCGCCCGACCAGCACCGTGCAGGCGCCGCAGTCACCTTCGGCGCAGCCTTCCTTCGTCCCGGTCAACCGCTTGCTGATGCGGAGGTAATCGAGAAGCGTGTCCGTCGGTCCGAAATCCTTCAGCGAAACGGTTTCGCTATTGAGGATGAAGCTGATCGCGTCTTTCATGCAATGCCCTGCTTTTTTGTCCGGCTGCCGAACCGGTTTCTTGTGATTATCTCTGTGTATCTATGCACGCCCTTGCGCGCATATCGATTTCCGTTTTGGCAATTCATTGTTTCCATAACGGAAAGAAAATCCGGCAATTATTGTGCCGTCCAGCCGCCGTCTACCGAAATATGGGTGCCGGTGATATTGCTTGCCGCGTCGCTTGCCAGAAAGATGGCCGCGGCGGCGACGTCATCGACGGTGACGAATTGTTTGGTCGCCTGCAATTCCAGCATCACGTCGTTCTTCACCGCCTCTTCGCTGATGCCGCGCACCTTGGCCATCTCGGGTATCTGCTTTTCCACCAGCGGCGTCAGCACGTAACCGGGACAGATGGCGTTGACGGTGACGCCGGTCTGGGCAAGTTCGAGCGCTGCCGTCTTCGTCAGGCCCATGATGCCGTGTTTGGCCGCCACATAGGCCGATTTGAACGGCGAGGCGACAAGGCCGTGGGCCGAGGAAATGTTGATGATGCGGCCTTTGCCTGCCTTCTTCATCAGCGGTATCGCGGCACGCATGGTGTGAAAAGAACTGGTCAGATTGATGGCGATGATCCAGTCCCATTTTTCCGTCGGGAACTCCTCGATGGGCGCGATATGCTGGATACCGGCATTGTTGATGAGGACATCCACCGAGCCGAGCTTTTCATGCGAGGAAGTGATGAGGTCGGCGATCTCGTCCGGTTTCGTCATATCGGCGGGATGGTAAAGCACCCGCCCGCCGCTTTCGGCTTCCAGCAGAAGGCGCAGTTTTTCGATCTCGTCGTTGTCGCCAAAGCCGTTCAGCACGATATTGGCACCGTCGCGCGCAAACCGCTGGGCAATCGCAAGGCCGATGCCGCTTGTGGAGCCTGTCACGATAACTGTCCGATGCATGCTTTCCCCTTTTTGCATTACTTCGCACATATTTAAGCAGCCTATGCCCAAAGGGGGCGGGCTGGCAATCGTGATTTCGGGCGCGATTTCGGGCGCCACTTCAGGGAAGGGTGGCAGTGTGGTAAATCCGGCTGCGCCCATCCATTTTTTCGAAGCTAAGCTTCCAGATTTTGCGTTTGTCTGCGAGGGCATCCGTGCCTATCTCTCAGGCAAGCAAACAGAGGTATCGTCTATGGAACTCGGTCTTTACACATTCGCGGATGTCAATCCCAATCCCGCCGATGGCCGCGGGCCTGAAGGCGCGCGTCGGCTGCGGGAATTGCTCGAGGAAATCGAACTCGCCGATCAGGTCGGGCTGGATGTTTTCGGACTGGGCGAGCATCACCGCCCTGACTATGTCGTCTCCTCGCCCTCCACCGTGCTTGCAGCGGCGGCGGTGAAGACGAAGAACATCCGTCTGACGAGCGCCGTCTCGGTGCTGAGCTCGGATGACCCGGTGCGCGTGTTCCAGCAGTTCTCCACGGTCGATCTTCTGTCGAACGGCCGTGCCGAGATCATGGCCGGGCGTGGTTCCTTCATCGAATCCTATCCGCTGTTCGGTTACGATCTCGAAGATTACGACGTGCTGTTTGCCGAAAAGCTGGATCTGCTGCTGGCGCTGCGCGAACAGGAAATCGTCACCTGGTCCGGCACCAAACATCCTGCCATCAACGGGCGCGGCGTTTATCCACGGCCCTTGCAGGAGCGTTTGCCGGTGTGGATCGCAGTCGGCGGCACACCGCAATCAGTGGCGCGGGCCGGCGCCATGGGCCTGCCGGTGGCGCTTGCCATTATCGGCGGCGAATACCGCCGTTTTGCACCGTTGTTCGATCTCTATCATGAGGCCGCCCGTCGGGCTGGCCAGGAAAAGACGAAACTGCGCACCAGCATCAATGTGCACGGCTTCATCGCCGATACGACCGACAAGGCCGCCGACCAGTTTTACGGACCGCAGGCGGAGGTGATGAACCGCATCGGCCGCGAGCGCGGCTGGGGACCGACAAACCGTGCGCATTTCGATGCGGCGCGCGGGCCGGAGGGCAATCTCTTCCTCGGCGAACCGGAACTGGTGGCGGAAAAGATCATCAAGGCACATGGCGTCTTCAAGAATGATCGTTTCCTGCTGCAGATGGCCATCGGCCTGATGCCGCATGATCAGATCATGCGCGGCATCGAGCTTTATGGTACGAAAGTCGCCCCTCTTGTCAGAAAAGAATTGACGGGGAGCGCCGATCCGGTGAAAGCCACGGCCTGATGATTACCAAGGCGGGCGTTTTCAGACCCGCCAGACAGAACGACGGACAGAGACATGGTTATTTCCACCGACGAAGAACTTGATCTGCTGAAGGATATCGGCCGCCTGTGTGCCGTGGCCATGCAGACCATGGCGGACGCGCTGGAACCCGGCATCACCACGGCCGAGCTGGATGCGATCGGCCGCAAGGTGCTGGAGGATAACGGCGCGCAATCCGCGCCGGAGTTCTGCTACAAATTTCCCGGCGCGACCTGCATCAGCGTCAACGAGGAAGTGGCCCACGGCATTCCCGGCCCGCGCATCATCAAGGCAGGCGATCTCGTCAATATCGATGTCTCGGCGGTGAAAAACGGCTTTTTCGGTGACACGGGTTCGTCCTTCGCCGTGCCGCCTGTCAAAAAGGACATGGAGCGTCTGTGCCGCGATGGCAAACGCGCCATGTGGACCGGCTTGCAACAGGTGAAAACCGGCCGGCCCTTCGCCGATATCGGCAATGCCATCGGCGCCTTTGCCAAAAAGAACCGCTATACGCTGATCACCAATCTGGCGAGCCACGGCATCGGCCGTTCGCTGCATGAGGAGCCTAAGGAGTTGGCGACCTGGCCGGACAAGGATGAGCGCCGCATCATGCAGGAAGGCATGGTGTTCACCGTCGAGCCGTTTCTTTCGACGGGCGCTTATTGGGCCGAAGATGGCGACGATGATCCGTGGACGCTATACAGCGATCCGAGCGCGCCGACGGTGCAATATGAGCATACGGTGGTGGCGACGAAGAACGGGCCGCTGGTGTTGACGCTGGTTGAGTGACAAATCCGTTCTTGCGAAGAATGATGGTGCTTGCTCGCCGTTAAGATAAGGTGAGCGGCTGCGGCATTTTTCTTCTCCCCGGCGTGGAGAAGAAACAAGCGGCGACGTAGGAACGCATCGCCGCTCACCGCGTCACCGATAAAGACCACTTATAACGCCGATCAAAATAACTCGCTTGTCGCCTATCCGCCCTGTTGCGATAAGCCACGCATGAGCATCGACAAGCCACTTTCCACCAGCCATCTGACCGCGCTCGGTTTCGCGGGCGCTTTGATGATGGCCTCCGCCATGGGTTTCGGCCGCTTTTCCTTCACCCCCATCCTGCCTGGCATGATGGCGGATGTGCCGCTTTCGGCGGGGGATGCGGGAATTGTTGCGGCTGGAAATTTCGCCGGTTATCTCGCAGGCGCGATTCTCGCCGCCTCTTCCTGGGGGTCGGGGCGGGAGCGGCTGATTGCGCTTTGTGGCCTGTTTTCCACCGCCGCGCTGCTGCTTGCCATGGCCGCGTTCAACTCGGTTGCGGCCTTCACCGTCATCCGGTTTCTGGCGGGTGTCGCCAGTGCGATGACCATGATCTTCACCTCGCAGATCGTCATCGGCCATGCCGCAAAAGCCGGCAGGGACAGTGTGCAGGCGCTGCATTATGGCGGTGTCGGTGCCGGTATCGCGATTTCCTCGCTGGCGGTCTATCTGATCGGCGTCGTCTTTGATGGCGGCGGTTCGTCGTGGAGGGAGGAGTGGATCGCCGGTGCCGTCTTTTCCTTCGTCGCATTTCTTCTCGTCTTCCGGGTGCTGCCCGCAGGCCCGCCGCGGCATGCGTCTTTAGCGGCGGAGCCGCCGCTCGCCTGGACGCGACCGCTGTTCCTGACGACGCTGGCCTATGGGCTGTTCGGCTTCGGATACGTCATCACTGCCACCTTCATCGTGGCGATTGCCCGCATGGCGGCGGCCGGCGCTTTCGTGGAATTCCTTGCCTGGTTCATCACCGGCTGCGCTGCGGCCGTTTCGCTCTTCCTCTGGAAACCGGTGTTGAAGTCACAGGGGCTGAAGCGGGCTTTCGTGATCGTTCTTGCGGTCGAGGCTGTTGGCGTCTTTGCCTCTGTGATGCTGCCGCCCGTGGCCGGCGTTCTGGCCGGCGGCCTGCTTCTCGGGCTGACCTTCATGGTCATCACCGCCTATGGGCTGCAACTCGGCCGGGAATTTGCCGGGCCGAGCCCGCGTCGCGCCTTTGCGCTGATGACGGCCGCTTTCGGCACGGGCCAGATCGTCGGGCCGCTTGCCGCCGGGTGGATTGCCGAAGTGACGGGAAGTTTTACCGCACCCAGCATTCTCGCCTCCGCAGTGCTGGTCATCAGCATTCTCCTGATGCTGCCGGTGCTTGCCGCGGAAGGGCGACGTTAGGCTCGCCATCCGCGTTTTTTGTCCCTCGCTGCTGGCATCCGCCATGTTTTGTGGGGATCGATCCACCGTTTGCGCCTTACATCTTGTTAAGGTGGCCGCTTCGTCGTTGCTGTGCACAAATTTCTGCCCTAGGTTCGGGCCATCTAGTGCTTCGCCAATAATGGCCGACTTCAAACGCGCGTGAGTTCAACAACGTGTTTCATTCCTTCTTTCCCAAGCCGAAATTGTTCTTTACCTCCGCCATCGTTTGGGCCTTCTTCGCCATTCTTGCCTGGTATTTCATAGTTGAAAGGGTAGGGGCGTCCTGGGGCTACGTGATGCCTGAACAAGAACCTTACGATCTCAGTTATTTTCTGGTTCCCGCAAATCTGTTCTTTTACGGCTATCTAGCATCGTGCCTGGCGTTGTTCGGCGTCGTCTGGACCGTCATCGCCAAGGATCACCCCTGGAAGCTCTGGTCCATATGGGGATCGCTGCTGATTATCGCGGTGACCTATTTCGGCGTTCAGATTTCCGTCGTCATCAATAATTTCCGGCGGCCTTTCGGTGACCTTCTGCAAAATGCCCTTTCCAAACAACCGGGTATCGAAGTCTGGGATTTCTATAGCCTCCAGATCGTCTTCGCCAAGATCGCCTTTCTCAGCATGGCGGTTTCGATCCTGACGGATTTCTTCACCAGCCATTATATCTTCCGCTGGCGAACCGCGATGAACGACTTCTACATGTCCAAGTGGGAAAAGCTGCGCCATATCGAAGGTGCTTCCCAGCGTGTGCAGGAAGATACGATGCGGTTCTCCTCCACGCTGGAGGCATTGGGCATCACCCTGATCAATTCGGTCATGACACTCGTGGTTTTCCTGCCGATCCTGTTTGCGCTGTCGTCCTACGTGTCCGAATTGCCGATCATCGGTGAAGTGCCGCATGCATTGTTCTGGCTGGCGATCGTCTGGTCCATATTCGGCACGGTGCTTCTGGCAACGGTCGGCATCAAGCTGCCCGGTTTGAACTTCCGCAATCAACGTGTGGAAGCTGCCTATCGTAAAGAACTGGTCTATGGCGAGGACCACGCAGACCGCGCCCAGCCCCCGACAGTCAAGGAACTGTATTCCAATGTGCGGAAAAACTATTTCCGCATGTATTGGCACTATCTCTATTTCAACGTCGCCCGGTATTTCTACATTCAGGCCGATGCGGTGTTCCTGCTTTTAATGCTTGTTCCAACCATCGTGGCAGGCAAGATCACCTACGGTATCTACCAGCAGATCGCCACGGCCTTCGGTCAAGTCAGCAATTCGTTTCAGTATCTGGTCAATTCCTGGACGACGATCATCGAACTGCTGTCCATTCATAAGCGTTTGGTGGCCTTTGAAGCCGCGATCGACGACAAGCCCCTGCCGGATATCGACGAGCGATATCTGCAACGGGAAGCGGAAGCTGGTGAACTGGCGGCAAATAAGCCCTAAAACATATAAAAAGGCGGCCAATCGGCCGCCTTTTTCTTGAAACGGGGGCCTTAACCCTCGGTCTTCTGCTTCCTGCGCGCCTCGATCATCGGCATCGCCTCGGCATAGCTGACGCAGGCTACATCCTCTTTCTGGCAGACTTCGCGCAGCAGCCGCTCATAGGCGTTCCAATAAGCGCCGCCATTCATCTTCACGAAGTGAAAGCCCATCTGCAACGGAATGCGCTCGCCATTATATTGCCGGTCGAAGGCATTGCGGAAGGCCGTATAGGCGCGCTCCTCAAATTCCCCGGCACGGTCAGGCGTTTCGATGCCGATGGAGTGGCGGATGAAGAGATTGTAGTCCATGGCGATGATCGGGCGGTTGCCGGGCCCCTCTGGAATGAGCGGCAGGCCGAAATGCTGGATGCCTTCGCGCTCCACCGGCCATTCCGGCCCCTTGGTGGTGCTGGTGGCGTCGTAAACGAAGCCGTGCTTCTTCTGCGCGGCGGTCAGCGCCGGACCCTGCGACAGATAGGGGGCGCGGAAACCATTGATCTTCCTCACCATATCGCGCCAGCCTTCGGGCTCCTCGCCCTTCTTGCCGATCATCTGCCAGGCATTTTCCAGGGTGCTGGTGAAGGTGGTGAATTCGCCGTCCCATTGTTCGGCGGTCCACTGCCCGCCATCGAAATGGCCGCAGGTATGGTTGCCGATCTCGTGGCCTTCACGATAGGCGGCCCAGATGTTTCTCAGCCTCGTTTCCACCTCTTCCGGTGACTGCCCGAAGCCGACATTGGAACGGCCGGCCTTCTGGCCCGGTCCCTGATAGGTCTTGGCGCTGGTCTTCCTGTCCATGACAAGCGTGCAGGCGAGAAAATAGGTGAAATGCGCGCCGACCTGCTTGCCCGTCGCCCGGCTTCTTTCCCACAGCGTATTGTCGCCCGCACCGTCGAAGGAGACGATGACCAACTGCTTCGGCTTCTGCGCCTCCTGCGCAAGTGCAGGAAGGGCGGCGAGAAGCGACAGGGAAAAAGCGGCAAAGGGGCGAAACATCAGTTATCCGTCATATGAAACACCGTGGCCTTTTGCGGGTGGAATAAGGCGAAGCTTTGAAGTGGCTGGCGTTTTCATGGCTTTCAGCCTAATTCCTGTTCTTAACCGCGGTGATCGGGCCGCATTCGTTCCATCGGGGGACCTGTTCCATGCTTTTTCTCGCACTCTGTCTTGCCTTGTTCCTGCTGACCCACCTTTTGAAGGTGGTCGCACCGCAATTTCGCGCCCGCATGATCGCGGCGATGGGTGAGGGGCCTTTCAAGGGCGTTTATTCCCTCGTCAGCCTCATTACGCTCGGCCTTGTCATCTATGCCTTCGGTGAAGCGCGGCAGGAGACCGGCATGCTCTGGTATCCGCCGGTCTTTATGAGCCATATCGCTGTGACCCTGATGCTGCCGGCGATGATCTGTCTTATCGCCAGCCTCATCCCGGCTGGCCACATCGCCACAAAGACGAAACATCCGCTCATTCTTTCGGTCAAGATCTGGGCGCTCGCCCATCTTCTGGCCAATGGCGAGACGTCTTCGATCCTGCTCTTTGCATCGTTCCTCGCCTGGGGCGTGGTGATGCGGATTTCGCTGAAGCGTCGCGAACGCGCGGGTGAAAAAGTGGTCCGCGACTTCGTTTCAAGCCGCTATGATCTGGTGGCTGTTGTCGGCGGCATCGTTCTGTGGGGCGCTTTCATCCTGAAACTGCACGAATGGTTGATCGGCGTTCAGCCCATCGCGATGTAGGAAATCGACGTTTCCCCCTTACATATCAGGTAAAATAGGCTAGAAGGCCGACCATGACCCAGTCGGCCTGACTTTTGCCGACCCGGGTAAGCGGCTTGGTATGTCCGCGGACGGATGGATCGGCAACGATCTCCGCGCGGGTAACGGAGAATTTGATGGCAAACGAAAATGATACCTTTATCCGCGAAGTGAACGAGCAGATCCGCTCCGAGCAGCTGTCGCGCTTCTGGGGCCGGTACGGTATCGTGGTCGTGGGCGCCGCCATTCTCGTGGTTGTCGGTGCTGCAGGCGCGGGCATCTACGAATACTGGAACACCAGCCGCGCTTCCAACTCCGGCGACCAGTTCCTGGCTGCGCTGAAGCTCGCTTCCGAAAACAAGACCGACGATGCGCTGAAGGCCTTTGTCGATCTCGAAACCACGGGTCATGGCAATTATCCAGTGCTTGCGAAGTTCCGCTCCGCCACGCTGCTGTCGCAGAAGGGCGATGCGGCCGGCGCCATCGCCGCCTTCACCGCCATCGGCAACGATACCTCCTCACCGCAGGTCTTCCGCGACACCGCGAGGGTGCGCGCCGCCTGGTTGCTCGTCGACAACGGCACCTATGATCAGGTGGTTGCACTTGCCGAGCCGCTCAGCACCGACGGCCAGACCATGCGGGCGTCGGCCCGCGAGGCTCTGGGTCTCGCCGCCTACAAGGCCGGCGATTTCGCCAAGGCCAAACAATGGTTCGAGCAGATCATGAGCGACACGCAGGCCCCGCGCAACGTGACGAACCGCGCGCAGATCATGCTCGACAACATCACCGCTTCGGGCAAAGCTGCTTAAAGCCGCTTCTCCCATTCAGATCGCCCCGGCATTTCTTTGCATTGCCAAAGCGATCCAACTCATTATTTTACGCATGTCTTTTGCCCAAAACAGGTAACGTTTTGGGCAGACTTGCTCTAAGGAACACACAACAATGAGCTTCACCGTCGCCATAGTCGGGCGCCCCAATGTCGGCAAGTCCACGCTTTTCAACCGTCTGGTCGGAAAGAAGCTGGCGCTGGTGGACGACACACCGGGCGTGACCCGCGACCGCCGCCCCGGCGATGCCAAGCTCATAGACCTGCGCTTCACCATCATCGATACCGCCGGTCTGGAGCAATCCGGGCCGGAAACGCTTCAGGGCCGTATGTGGGCGCAGACGGAAGCGGCGATCGATGAAGCCGATGTGACGTTGTTTGTCATCGACGCTAAGGCCGGACTGACGCCCGCCGACGAGACGCTGGGCGAAATGTTGCGCCGTCGCGGCAAGCCGGTGGTGCTGGTGGCCAACAAGTCAGAAGCGCGCGGTTCCGATGCCGGTTTTTATGACGCCTTTACCCTCGGTCTTGGCGAGCCTTGCCCGGTTTCAGCCGAACATGGTCAGGGCATGATCGACCTGCGTGACGCCATCGTCGAAGCGATCGGCGAAGACATGGCGTTCCCGCCTGACGTGGATGAGGCGGAAACCGATATCGTGCTTCCGCGTGCTGAGCCCGGCAGCGAGGAAGAAGAAGACGAAGAGCCCGTCTATGACGAGACCAAGCCGCTGCGCGTCGCCATCATCGGCCGGCCGAATGCGGGCAAGTCGACGCTCATCAACCGTTTCCTCGGTGAAGACCGGCTGCTGACCGGCCCGGAAGCCGGCATTACCCGTGACAGTATTTCGGTCGAATGGGACTGGCGCGGCCGCACCATCAAGATGTTCGATACGGCCGGCATGCGCCGCAAGGCCAAGGTGACGGAAAAGCTGGAAAAGCTCTCGGTCGCGGATTCGCTGCGCTCCATCCGTTTTGCGGAAACCGTTGTCATCGTTTTCGACAGCACCATCCCGTTCGAAAAGCAGGATCTGCAGCTGGTCGATCTCGTCATTCGCGAAGGCCGCGCCGCCGTGCTCGCCTTCAACAAGTGGGATCTCGTAGAAGACCCGCAGGCCTATCTGGCCGATCTGCGCGAAAAGACCGAGCGTCTCTTGCCGCAGGCGCGTGGCATCCGTGCCGTGCCAATGTCCGGCCAGACGGGTTATGGCCTCGACCGGCTGATGCAGAGCATCATCGATACGGACAAGACCTGGAACCGCCGCATCTCGACCGCCAAGCTCAACCGCTGGCTGGATGCGCAGACCACGCAGCATCCGCCGCCAGCCGTTTCCGGCCGACGCCTGAAGCTAAAATACATGACGCAGGTCAAGGCCCGCCCGCCGGCCTTCATGATTTCCTGCACCCGTCCGGAAGCCATTCCGGAGAGCTATACGCGTTATCTGGTCAACGGCCTGCGCAAGGATTTCGACATGCCAGGCGTACCGATCCGCGTGCATTATCGTGGCTCGGACAATCCGTTCGAGAGCAAGGCGAAGAAGCGGCGGTGATCGGCCTGCGGTTTTGAGGCACGACGATGTGGCATTTTCTTCTCCCCGGCGGGGAGAAGATGGCCCGAAGGGTCAGATGAGAGGGCAACCTCTCCTTATATCTTAACCATCGCCCCCTCATCCTGTTGCCGCGGACTTCTCCCCCTCGGGCAGAAGAAACAAGCGGCGGACGCTCGCCCAACGACTTGTTTTTGAAGAGTAAAAGACCATGTTGATCAAGCAGACCGACTATTTCAGGATTTACCGCGTCATCAACAGCCTGCTCATCAGCCAGAACGCCGATCCCGCCTCGGCCTCCATGTATTTCAGCACCTTCGGCGCCTTCATTCTGCAGCAGCACTACAAGGTGAAGGCGGTGCCGAAGGGTGGGCTTGCCGCCTATAATCTCGGCGGAACGGTTCTCTTGTTCGCAGACCATCGCGAAGACGGTTACGTGACGGGTGCGGGAGACAATTTCCATTGCTGGGTCGAGGCCGATGGCTGGGCTATCGATTTCATGGCGCCCGCCTTTTCTGAAGGCACCGATGCGCTTGCGGTGCCGGCAAAGATGTTTCAGCGGCCGCTGTCGGCCATGGCGGCGTCCATCAATGATCTCGGCCAATCCGGCGATTTCTTCTACCGTTCCGAGCCGGAAGCCACGGCCAGGCGTTTTGCCGACTGGCACAAACAGGCAATGATCGGCGATATGGCGAGCGTTGCCGCCAACTGGTTCCGCAAATCCCCCAAGCAGATGGCGGCATCACTTTCGGTAACTGACCGGGACGGCAAGGCGCGAACCGTGCCGCTGACGGGTGAGATGCTGACTGGAGCCTGGTGAGCGCAGATTTCACCGGACGATGTCGATCCCGACAGTTTGGGCAGCAAAGGCCTTTTGATTTAAAGGGGAAATGGCTGTTACAAAGATCGGGCTTCAACAGGGACGGGATTGACGTGCTCAGATGGCTGATGACACCATTTCAATAAGCTTCACACCAGACCCGAAACATGTTCCCGCCTATGTCCACGGCTATCAGCATCAGGCGTATGAAAATTACAGCATGATTTTCGACAAGTCCTGGAAGCGCCGTTTTGCCTCGGCAAGAGCGCATCTATCCTTGTTTGCAGGACTGGCTGCCGGTTTCATCTATTCCTTAAGCCTGCCGTGGTTTCCGGGCGTCTGGCCGGTGGTTGGTTATTGGGTGTTTGCCCCCGCACCGTTTGTGGCCCTCGCCGTGTGGTTCATTATCTCGCGGGGCTCGAGAAGGGAGATGAAATCCTATTACGAGGCCCTGGCACACTGGAATATCGCCCATGAGCGGATGTATTCGCCTCAAATACAGGTCGAGATAGGACCTGAGGGCTACAAGCAGGTCACAAGACTGGACACCGTGCAACTGAGCTGGGCGCGTTATCATCTCGCCATCACGCCGCCGGATAGTCTGGTGCTGGTTTTCCATGGGACGGTCGCCGTGATACCCAGCAGTGCCTTGCCGATGGCGCCAAAGGACATTGTCGAGAAGATCAACCAATGGAGCGCGGCCCAGCAGAAAGAGCTTCTGCCTCTATCCTGAAGCGGCATCTCAAGGGCTGTTTCGGGCTATCATCCGGAAAAAGGACGGCCAGCGTAATCTCGCGGCAACCGCCTGACGTCAATCAGCAGCCCGACCCCGTTCTAGAGATAACGGCAGTCGCGTCCTGATCGCCTTGTGACACTCCCGCACCCTTTCGTCCACTCATTCCCGCACAAATCTCGGGGATTGCCTCATGCAAGCCGCGAGCGCGACAGAAGGGGCAGCGATTTTCCGGCGGCATGGATGACATTGTCGAGGAATTGCCGCGAGGCCTTTTCCCAGCTGTAGCTTTTGGAAAGCGCAAGCGCTGCCTGTGGTGAGCAATGAAGCGCCGCCAGACACGCATCGCGCAGGTTATTGTCCAGTGCGCCGGCGGCGGGGTTGCCGCCGAGAATGTCGATCGGCCCGGTGACGGGGAAGGCGGCCACGGGCACGCCGCTGGCCAGCGCTTCCAGAATGGTGTTGCCGAATGTGTCGGTCTTCGACGGAAAAACGAAGACATCGGCCTGCGCATAGGCATCGGCCAGCTCCTCACCGGTCTTGATGCCGGTGAACAGAACATCAGGGTATTTTTCCTGCAATTCATGGCGGGCGGGACCGTCGCCGATGACGATCTTCGATCCCGGCAGATCGAGGTCCAGGAATTCCGGCAGGTTCTTTTCCACCGCCACCCGGCCCACCGTCATGAAGATCGGTCTCGGCAGGTCGAAGGGCAGCTTTGTTTTCGTGCGGGGATGGAAAAGCTCGGCGTCGATGCCGCGGCTCCAGCGCTTGAGGTTGCGAACGCCGCGCGCTTCCAGTTCGGTCTCGAGGCTCGGGGTGGCCACCATGCAGGTGTTGCCGCCATTGTGGAACCAGCGCACGAAAGCATAAAGCCAGCTTTCCGGGACGGGGAAACGTGCCGCGACATATTCGGGAAAGCGGGTGTGATAGCTGGTGGAAAACCGCATATGGTTCTTCACGCACCAGCGCCGGGCCATGAAGCCCAGCGGCCCTTCCGTGGCGATGTGCACGAAGGACGGTTGGCTTTTTTCAATCTCTGCCGCCACACGACGATAACCGGCGACCGACAGGCGGATTTCCGGATAGGTGGGGCAGGGGATGCTGTAAAAACTCTGCGGCGTGACCATGCGCACATCCACGCCCAGTCGCGCCAGTTCGGTATTGGTGTTTTCGATCGAGCGAACCACGCCGTTGACCTGCGGGTGCCAGGCATCTGTGACAATCGTGATTCTCGTCATGAACACTGATCCTGCTCATCTGCGCGCGGGCGAATCCCCATTGCCCGGCTTCTGCCCGTATATGCGGCGCGCTTGTTACAGGATCATGTCAGGGTCTGTGACGGGTGCGAAACCTCGTTTTCTGGCCGGGCGTGGCCGCTATCCGACAAGCGGAAGCAGTTCGGGGCTGATCAGTGCGCCATGATGGCCGATGACGGTTGCCGCCGCCCTTGCGGCGAAGGTGGCGGCCTCTTCCGGAGAGCTTCCGGTCACGTAACGGGCAAGGAAGGCACCGTTGAAGCTGTCGCCGGCGCTCGTCGTGTCCACCACATCCACGGCTTTTTCCGCCGGGGCGTGGCTGCGGCTACCGCCGAAATCAAGCGTTGCGCCCTTGGCACCGTCCTTCACGACGATGTTTTCAACGCCGAGCGAACGGTAGCGGGTGATAGTCGCTTCCACGGAGACATCGCCGAAATGGCTGGCTTCGTCATCGAAGCTCGGCATGACCAGCGTTGCGGCGCGGGCACCATTGGAGATCGTCTCAAGCATTACATCCCTGTCGGCCCAGAGGCGCGGGCGGATGTTGGGGTCGAAGACCACCAGCTTGCCGGCAGCCCGCGCGCGGCGCAGTTCGGCCAGGAATGTATCGACATCATGGGCGGAGGCGAGAATGGCGAGCGTGATGCCGGAGAAATAGACCACATCGGCGCTTTCGACCGTCCTGCGGAGGTGATCCGCATCAGTGGCCAGCTGTCTTGCGGCGGCGGCATTGCGCCAGTAGCTGAAGGTGCGTTCCCCATCCTTCAGGTTGATGAGGTAGAGACCGGGTGTGCCGCCCTTGATGCGGCGGATTTTTTCGGTGCCGATGCCGGCTTCCGTGATGAAGGCCAGCATGTCTTCCGACAGCGGATCATCGCCGAGCGCTGTAAAATAATCGACGGACCAGTCCTGCGGCAGGCAGGCGCGGGCATACCAGGCGGTATTGAACGTATCCCCGGCGAAACCCTTGCGCAGCAGCCCGTTGCCGGCCTGCGACAGTTCCACCATGCATTCGCCGATCGACAAAAACCGTCCGCCCACGCCGTCATCCTCCCGTTTTTTCCAGCCATGCGGCTTACGACGAGTGCGCGCCGCTGACAAGGGCGATGTGGCTCGTTTGTGCATGTGCGAAGTTCCGGTTTACGCGGGCGCAAGGGCTTTATATTCTCCCGGCGTGACACCCTCAGGAGATCGCCGATGACGCTACCCCATGCCCCGGTCCACAAACCCCAAGCGCAATCGGACTGGTGGAAAGGAGCGGTGATCTATCAGGTCTATCCGCGCTCGTTTCAGGATACGACCGGCGACGGATATGGCGATCTGGCCGGGGTGACGAAACGTCTGCCCTATATCGCCTCGCTCGGTGTCGATGCCATCTGGCTCTCACCCTTCTTCACCTCGCCCATGGCCGATATGGGTTATGACGTTTCCGATTATTGCAATGTCGATCCGATGTTCGGCACGCTTGCCGATTTCGACGCCCTGATGGCCGAGGCGCATCGGCTGGGGCTGAAAGTCATCATCGATCAGGTGATTTCGCATACGTCCGACAAACATCCCTGGTTCGTGGACAGCCGTGCAAGCCGCATCAACAGCAAGGCGGACTGGTATGTCTGGGCTAATCCCAAGCCGGATGGCACAGCGCCCACCAACTGGCTTTCCGTGTTCGGCGGCCCGGCCTGGGAATGGGACGGGGTGCGGAAGCAATATTACATGCACAGCTTCCTCGCCTCGCAGCCGGACCTGAATTTCCACAATCCCGAGGTTCAGGATGCGGTGCTGGAAACCGTGCGTTTCTGGCTCGAACGTGGCGTGGATGGTTTTCGGCTCGATACCGTCAACCACTATTTCCATGACAAGCTTTTGCGCGACAACCCGCCGCTTGTTGACGACGAGAGCTTTGGCCTCGATGCGTCCGACGTCAATCCCTACGGCATGCAGGACCATCTCTACGACAAGACGCGGCCGGAAAACGTTGCCTTTCTCAAACGCTTCCGCACGCTGCTCGATGACTATGACGGTCGCGCCACGGTGGGCGAGGTGGGCGATGGTGCCCGCTCCCTGAAGACGGTTGCGGCCTATACATCCGGCAATGACAAGCTCAACATGTGCTACACTTTCGATCTGCTGGGACCGGATTTCAGCGCGAAGCATCTTCGTGGCTCGGTTGAGACGTTCGGCAAGGTGGTGACGGATGGCTGGGTGTGCTGGGCCTTTTCCAACCACGATGTGGTGCGCCATCTCAGCCGGTTTTCCGAAGGCCCCGAGGAGCAGACACGCGTTGCGAAACTCGCCATCTGCGTTCTCGCCAGCCTGCGTGGCTCCATATGTCTCTATCAGGGCGAGGAGCTGGGGCTGACCGAGGCCGAACTTGCCTTCGAGGATCTGCGCGATCCCTATGGCATTCGTTTCTGGCCCGCCTTCAAGGGGCGCGACGGATGCCGCACACCGATGGTGTGGGAAACGGGCAAGCCGAATGCCGGGTTCTCAAGCGCTGAAAAGCCATGGCTGCCGGTTCCCTATGTACACGCCATGCAGGCCGTGGATGCACAGGAGCGCAAGCCGGATTCGGTTCTCAACCATTATCGGGCCGTCCTGTCCTTCCGCAAAACCCATGGTGCGCTGCGCGACGGCGACATGCATTTCATCAAGACCAATCTCGATGTGCTGGCCTTCACGCGGCAGAAGGGTGATGAAAAACTGCTGTTCGTTTTCAACCTGACCCGTGAGCCGGTGGAATTTCCCGTGCCAAAGGCCATGAGTGTTACGGATATCCTGCCGATGCCGGGTTTTGCACCGCTCTATGATGCTGACATCGTGAAGCTCGAGGGGCTGGATGTGTTTTGCGGGATCGTTACATGAGCGGGCAATTTGTCATCGGAAACGCCGCCGACTACCCTGATGCGTGGTGCCTTTTGCGGCATCGCCTGTGGCCGGATACCACGCCCGCCGAACATAGGGAGGAGTTGCAGGACGTCGGCGAAACCGGGGCTGGATTTATTGTCCATGATCCGGCCGGAGTGGCCGTTGGTTTTGCCGAGGTCAGTCTGCGGCGGGACTATGTCAACGGCTGCGATACGTCGCCCGTGGCTTTTCTCGAGGGAATCTATGTCGAGCAGGCGTTTCGCAAACGCGGCGTTGCCGCCCTCATGGTGGAGGAGGTGACCCGCTGGGCAATCAGCCAGGGCGTGAGCGAGCTTGCCTCCGATGCCGATATTTCAAACACCGATTCCCATCGCATGCATGCGGCGCTTGGGTTTGAGGAAACGGAACGGGTGGTTTATTTCCGCAAGATGCTGCGCTTGAATGACGAGCCGGAACAGTGAAATATAGATTTATAGCCATCTATTTTTAAATATTAATATGTTTATATTTTTATTTATTAATATTATTTGCTCAATTATTCTTTTTAATATTTGGAATTTTTCGTCATTTTTATTTTAAGCCAATATTTGGCGAGCTTAGCGCAAGTTTTACTGTGTAAGCATTGGGGCATTAAGAGTTTTTCATTCGCGGCCTCAGGGCTTGGCAGGGATTGTCTCATGTCCGTTTCAATCAAGAATTTCGGCCAGTTCGGCGCTGGCAATTCGGGAACCTCTCGTGGCAAAGCTCAGGCTGCCGTCCCTTCGATCAGGGACGTCCTGCTTTCCGGGCAATCGTCGGCGCGTGTATCGTCCACGACACAGACGTCGAAGACGTCTTCAAGCGATTATCTCACGTCGTCTGTCTTCATGCAGAATTTGAAAGCCAAGCTTTCGACGGCAGGTGACGACCCGGCTCAATATCTGCGTGCACGGTCCATGATGGACGCTCTGCAGCGCGGGCGTCTGAAGGTTTCGGACCCGACGCAGGGAAAATCGGTCGGCGCCTGGGATCCTGGCCAGAAAAACGCCAAGGCGACAGCGGCCACGGAGATCCCCAAGACCAACTGGGTCGATTTCCTCAATGCCCAGCTGAAACGCAGCGACGACGGTGCGCTTTCGCGGGATGGTAACGGCAGCTATGTCGACAAGGCGACAGGCGGCAATGCCTATTTCGGCAGGGTGGCGGGCAAATATTACTATGTAACCTGGCCCGCTGAAACGAAGGCTTGAGGCCGCTCTCCGCGCCTGCGAAGACGGTTAGAGCATTTTCGGCCGGAAGACCGGGATCCACTTTCCTCGAAATGCTCTAGACGTCTCCGCCGCGTGCGGCGATCTACGCTGCGCAATCAAATCAGCGCAAACCGATCAACATCCACCATGCCCATATCCGAAATCTTCAAATGCGGAATGACGGGCAGCGGCAGGAACGCGACTTGCAGGAAGGGTTCTTCCAGCGTGGTGCCCAGTGCGTAGGCGGCCTTGCGCAGGGTGTGCAAAGTATCGCGCACCGTCTCGTAAGGTTCGAGGCTCATGAGCCCGGCGACGGGGAGCGCGATTTCGCCCGTCACCCGGCCGTCTTCCACCACCACGAAACCACCCTTGATGTCTCCGAGCCGGTTGGCGGCCAGCGCCATGTCGTCTTCGCTCACGCCGACGACGCAGATATTATGGCTGTCATGGCCGACGGTTGAGGCGATGGCGCCCTTTTTCAGTCCGAAGCCCTGGACGAAACCATTGGCATGATTGCCGTTCTTGCCATGGCGTTCGATGACGGCGACCTTGATGATGTCGTTTTCGAGATCGACGGTGGTCTGGTTGCCATCCGTCGGCAGCTTGTAGCGGCGATGTTCGGTGATGATCTTGCCGGGAAGCACGCCCATGACTGGGGTTTCGCCCTCCGTGACCGGCACACCGAAATGGGAGGCAAGCACCGGTCTGGCCTTGACGCTGTCGAGACCGACGGGTGCCACCGGTTTGCGGGTGGCAAACAGGGCGTCATCGACCAGGCGGCCGCCGGAAAGCACCATGCTCGCCTTACAGTTCTGCAGGGTGTCGATGACCACGAGATCGGCGCGCCAGCCGGGGGCGACAAGACCGCGATCACGAAGACCGAAGGCTTTAGCAGCGGAAATCGAGGCGGCTCGATAGATGGCGAGCGGTTCCACGCCGCTGGCGATCGCCGTGCGGATCATATAGTCCAGATGGCCCTGTTCGGCGATATCGAGCGGATTGCGATCATCGGTGCAGAGCGCCAGATAGGGTGACAGGCGTTCGGTGATGATAGGCATCAGCGCATGCAGGTCCTTCGAGACCGAACCTTCGCGTACCAGAATATGCATGCCCTTACGGATTTTCTCCAGCGCCTCAGCGGCGCTCGTGCATTCATGTTCGGTACGGATGCCGGCGGCGAGATAACCGTTGAGCGCCGCTCCCGACAGAAGCGGTGCGTGACCATCGATATGCTGGCCCTGAAAGGCCTCCAGCTTTGCCATGCACACCGGGTCCTTGTGGATGACACCCGGGAAATTCATGAATTCGGCAAGCCCGATGACCTTCGGATGATTTCGGAACGGCAGCAGCTTTTCGATCGGTAGATCGGCGCCTGATGTTTCCAGATGGGTGGCGGGCACGCAGGAGGAGAGCTGCACGCGGATGTCCATGATGGTTTCCATGGCGCTGTCGAGGAAGAACTGAAGCCCTTCCGCGCCCAGCACATTGGCAATCTCGTGCGGGTCACAGATGGCGGTGGTGACACCATAGGGCAGAACGCAGCGGTCGAATTCATGCGGTGTAACGAGCGAGGATTCGATATGGAGATGTGTATCGATGAAGCCGGGAACGACGATTTTTCCGGAAATATCGATTTCATGCCGACCCTTGTAGTCTCCACATGTGCCAACGACAGTATCGCCGCAAATAGCAATGTCCGAAGCAACAAGTTCCCCGGTGACAAGATCGAAAAAACGCCCGCCCTTCAGAACCATATCTGCCGGTTCACGGCCGGTACCCTGATCGATGCGTGATTCTAAATTGGAACTCATGGGCTTCTGTTCGACTCCTGGTATTATTGCCATGCGATATTTTCTTTCATTTGCATTCTTGGGTTGTTTTCAACTTATTTCTTCGCGTTTTCGTGGTTTTTAAATATAGCTATAGTAAAAAATTTTCATATTCGTGCTATCTTATTTCTAGTGTTGCATATTGAAGCATCGCCGGGAGGGCGTGAACTCTATGCTTCGAGGGGAGCGGTTACGCCGGGCTCTTGCAAATTTCGGTTCGACCGTAACATCCGGGAAGGAAATTGAAAGAGTCAGATGTTGAAACGAATTTCAACCCAGCAATTGGCTGTGGGCATGTTTATCGAGGCGGTCGAGGGGACGTTTTCGAACCATAAAATTACACAGAAGTACCGTTTTCTTTTGCAGCGCGAGGAGGTTGTGCAGCAGCTGAAAAAAAGTGGGGCAGAGAGCATCGTCATCAATACTGCCAAGGGCAGCGATGTCGGCGCCAGCCAGGGCCCGGGCAGTGCCGGCGTATCGCAGACGGATCCGTCTCCATCGATGGTAACAGCGGTCACTCAGGCGGTGCGTTCGGCCGCGGATGTGATCGCCGAGACATTTTTGGTTGCCGAAGGCGGCGGCTGTGTTTCCTTCCAGGGCATGACGGCGGCGGCGGGAAAGATTTCCGACGCCATTCAGGCCAACCCGGCCGTCTTCATCGGCGTCACCCGCCTGAAATCGAAGGATGAAACGACCTTCGTGCATTCGGTTTCCGTCAGCGGTCTGATGATCCTCTTCGGCAATTATCTCGGGCTGAACAAGGAAACGGTCAACCTGCTCGGCGTCAGCGGCTTGCTTCACGATATCGGCAAGGTCGAAATACCGTCATCCATTCTGAACAAGACGGAGGGGCTCTCCATCGAGGAGCGCGAAATCATCAATCTCCACCCCGCATTCGGGCGGGATATCCTGTCGCGTGACGGGCAGATGCCTGACATGGTCCTCGATGTCTGCTTCAATCATCACGAGCGGATCGATGGCGGCGGTTATCCCAGCGGTCGTGCCGGCGGCGAGATCAGCCTTCATGCGCGCATTGCCGCGATTTGTGATGTCTATGATGCCGTCACCTCGGTCAGGCCCTACAAGAAGCCCTGGACGGCGAATGACGCGCTGACCTGGATGCTGCGCCGGGACGGACATTTCGACATACAGCTTCTGAAGAAGTTCGCGCTCTGTATTTCGGCTTCGCTCCCAAGAGTTTAGTTGCCGAAGATGATCGCCATGTTCAGACTGTCGATATAGTACCCGTCGATCGAAACGGCATCGCGGGCCCGGCCCTCATGCGCAAAGCCGATCTTTTCATAGAGTGCAATGGCTCTGGCGTTGTCCGCGTGCACGCTCAGTTCAATACGATGCAGCCCGAATTCGCGAGCGGCATCGAGTGTCCGCCGCATCAGCCGCGCGCCCAGTCCCTTGTTACGATAGGCAGGCAGGATACCCATGCCGAGCGTGCCGCAATGGGCGCGGGTCGCTCTGTCCTGGCGGCGAATATCGCACCAGCCGATCACGTCGCCATCCGCAATCGCCACGAATTGCGGATGGTCGTTTTCGATCATGTCGAGAACGAAGGCGCGCACCGCTTCGAGCGGTGGCGCCTCCAGAAAGCTCAGATATTTCCGCTCACGCGACACCGCATCGAGAGCACGATGAAAGCTTTCAACGTGCTCCGCCCGGATAGGCTTAATGGTAACCGTGTCATCGAACGCCATCACGCGGCCTTGGTCTTCGCCTTGCGGGTCAGATGCACCACGACATTCTCGATCATCCGCATGCCCGCGTCCTGGCCGAGCGTCATGATCGATTCCGGGTGGAACTGAACGGCGGCCACCGGTTCCTTGGCGTGTTCGATGCCCATGATCGTGCCGTCCTCGCTTTCTGCGGTGATGATGAAATCACGCGGCAGGGTGGCGGGATCGGCGAAGATCGAATGGTAACGACCGACCGTGACTTCCTTGCCGAGACCGGAGAAGACGAGGCCGGGTTCCAGCACGCGGATGCGCGAAGGCTTGCCGTGCATCGGCACAGCAAGCTGGCGCAGCTCGCCGCCGTAGGCTTCTGCCAATGCCTGCAGACCGAGGCAAACGCCGAAAATCGGCAGATCGCGGGCACGGGCGGCTTTGATCGTCGCCTTGCAATCGAAATCGGTCGGGTTGCCCGGACCGGGAGAAAGCACAACGAGGTCCGGCTGGAAGCGATCGAACACGTCGGCTGCGACCGGCGATCTGACGGTCGAGACCGTGGCGCCCGTCTGGCGGAAATAATTCGCCAGCGTGTGCACGAAGCTGTCTTCGTGGTCGACGAGCAGGATCTTGACGCCGGTGCCGACCTTGGCGGCATCACGCTTGGTGGCGGCAGAGTTGGTGCCTTTTGCGTCACGAATGGCTGATATCATGGCAGAGGCCTTCAGTTCGGTTTCGGCTTCTTCTTCCTGCGGGTTGGAATCATTGAGCAGGGTCGCGCCGGCGCGCACTTCGGCAATACCGTCCTTGATCCGGATGGTGCGCAGCGTCAGGCCGGTATTCATGTCGCCGTTGAAGCCGACCATGCCGATCGCACCGCCATACCAGGCGCGCGGGCTCTTTTCATGACCTTCGATGAAGCGCATGGCCCACAGCTTTGGTGCACCGGTGACGGTGACGGCCCAGGCGTGGCTGAGGAAGCCGTCAAAGGCGTCCATATCGTCGCGCAGACGGCCTTCGATGTGGTCAACCGTGTGGATGAGGCGTGAATACATCTCGATCTGGCGTCGGCCAATGACCTTCACCGAACCCGGCTCGCAGACGCGGCTCTTGTCGTTGCGGTCTACATCCGAACACATGGTGAGTTCGGATTCGTCTTTCTTCGAGTTGAGCAGCTTCAGAATCTGCTCGCTGTCGGCAATCGGATCGTCGCCGCGCTTGATGGTGCCTGATATCGGGCAGGTCTCGATGCGGCGGCCGGAGACGCGCACGAACATTTCTGGCGAGGCACCGACCAGATATTCCTGATGGCCGAGATTGATGAAGAAGGAATAGGGCGACGGGTTGATCGCCTTCAGGCGGCGCGAAATCGCCGACGGATTGCTTTCGCAGCGTTCCATGAATTTCTGGCCGGGAACGACCTCGAACAGGTCGCCGCGGCGGAAGCTTTCCTTGGCCTTGACCACCAGTTCGGAATATTCGCCGGGACGGTGATCGCCCTTGGGCGGGATGGTATCGGTGGTCTTGAAGGGATCGGGGGTAATGTCGGAGGATTTGCCGTCCGTCGTCATGCCGTCCTTCTCGAAATCGTAACGGTCGATCCAGGCCTTGGCGGAATAGTGATCAACGACGAGGATTTCATCGGGCAGAAACAGCACCATGTCACGCTGGTCTTCCGGACGCGCCAGCGAAAGCTTGATGGCGTCGAACTGGAAGGCGAGATCGTAACCGAAGGCACCGAACAGGCCGATGGCCGAATCCGCGCTCGAATAGAAGAGGTCGACGATGGCTCTGAGAGCGGTGAAGACCGTCGGGATTTTCGAGCGTTCTTCTTCAGTGAAGACACGGTCCGGTTCGTTGACGGTAAGATCGAGCCGGCGGGTCGAGGAAGCGCCGAGGGTGAGATCGGGTGTCGCCTTCAGCTTTTCCGTAATGAAATCGAGCAGCACTTCGCCGCGGCCATTATAGGCTTCGATCCACATCTTGCGGCCAAAACAGGAAATGCCGAGCGGCGGATCGACGATGGCCGTATCCCAGCGGGTGTAACGGCCCGGATATTCATAGTTGGACGAAAAAACTGCGCCGCGATGGGAATCAAGCTTTTCGATGTAATTATCGATGGCGTTGGCATAATCGGTGGGCCGGCGCTTTCGACTGACCTGGATGCCGCCTTTCGTCTCGTAGGTCTCCGCTCCGTCATCCTGAATGATCGTTACCATTTCTCTCGTACTTCCTGTTGTTCAGGCCCGATGACAGGCGGCATAATAACAAAAAAGCCGCCTGAAAATTCGGGCGGCTTGGACTTTGTCTGAAGACATGACTGGTCAAGGCCGCAAAAAGCTGCTCCACCACCAGTTAGCAATGTTCTTAGACACGATATTCATGGGAAAATTGTTAGCGTGCGCGATCCGCCTTGGCAAGCGGATTTCGGTGAGGGAATGAACCTTACCTGTCGCTAAGGCGTTGCCCTCCTGCCGAAACGGTCAGGAGTACCCCGTATAATGCTTCATCGCCTGTGTCTTCTGGTAGCCAGCCTCGCCTTGATTTCCGCTTCCGAACCGCCGTCGCAGGTGCCGGTGCCGCAGCCCAAACCGGGCGAGGGGCAATCCTCCACCCCAGAAAAGCCGGCGGAGGAAAAGCAACAGACCCCGGTTGAAGCGCCGAAACCGGCCCCGAAGCCCCAGGTCCCGGACGAGCGGAAACCGGATGCTGAAAAGCCACCCGCTGAGAAAGGTTCTGATGATCCTAAAATGGAAGGCGAGGGCAAGGACGGCGCGGAACAGCAAAAACCGGCTGACGAGGCGGCAAAACCCGAGATGCCGCGAGAACCGGTAAAGCCGGAAGACCCCGCGGCACTTCAGGCCTGCCTTGGCGCATTGAAGGAGATTGGCGCGGAGTTCAAAAAGCTTGAGCCCATCCGCGACGAGGAGCAGGGCTGTGGCATCGAAGCGCCTGTCGAGCTTTCCGTGGTTCTGCCCGGCATCAAGCTCGAACCATCAGGCATCATGCGCTGCGAAACCGCGCTTGCCCTTTCCCGCTGGACCAAGGAGATGATGCTGCCGGCGGCGGCGCTTGCGATGCCGGAGAAAAAGGTGACGGCCATTGCTAACGCCTCGACCTACATCTGCCGCAACCGCAACAGTGCCGAAACGGGCAAGATTTCCGAGCATGCCAAGGGCAATGCCGTGGATATTTCCACGATCGCTTTCGACAAGGGTGAGCCGCTGGTGATGAAACCGCGCGGCGAGGACGGGACACCGGAAGGCGCGTTCCAGCGCACCATCACCGCCGCCGCCTGCCTGTTCTTCCGCACGGTTCTCTCGCCCGGCAGCGACGCCACCCATCAGGATCACCTGCATCTCGACGTGCTGGAGCGAAAGGGCGGATATCTCTATTGCCGCTGACAAAAAAGGGCGACCCTAGGGCCGCCCACTGGAGATGATTTTTTGCCCGGATTTAGAACTTCTGGGTGAGGGAGATTTTGAAGGTGCGGCCCGCCTCCGTGTAGAAATCGACCGGCTGGTTGACGGTGCTGACGGAATTCGGGTTCACGTCGCGGACGCCGACCCCATTCCAGTATTTCCTGTCGAACAAGTTGTAGACACCCGCCTGGATGCGCAGACCCTTGGTCTGTTCCGGCTCCCACCAGCCGGTCAGGTTGAAGACGCCGTAGCCGGGGGCATCGAAGGTGCTGGCCACCCCATCGTCACGCATGCCGGATGAGAAGACACCGGTCAGTTCCGTGCCCCAGACCTCCTGCGCGTAGCCGACGCCGAGGATCGACTTGAACGGCGCCACCGTGCGGATGAACTCGTTGGTGTCGGTATCCTTGCCATAGGCATAAGCCAGCGAAGCATGCGCGAAGAAGCCATTCGCCAGTTCCTTGCGGACCTTGGCTTCGACACCGGAGATTTCGACATTGTTACGGTTGCGATAGGTGAAGAGCGAGCCGTTGCCCCTGCCGCCGAAGCCGGGGAACAGTGTCGTCGAGGTGGTATATTGCTCGATGAAGTCCTTGTACTTGTTGTGGAACAGCGTCAGGCTGCCTGTCAGGTCGCCGGATGCATAGTTCGCGCCGATTTCGAAACCATTGCTGGTCTCGGGATTGAGGGCGGAGTTGCCGACAACGGCGTAACCGGAGCTGATGTTCGAGAAGTTCAGATACAGTTCGTTGATCGTCGGGGCGCGATAGGCCATCGACCATTGTGCGAAGAGCTGCAGTTCCGGCGTGACGTCATAGGTTGCAAGCAGTTTCGGCGAGAAGCGCGAGCCGCTATTGCCGCTCGGCAGGCCGAAGGTACTGTAACCGCTGTTGCTGGATACGGAGCCATCCGGATCGTAATCGTAGGAATCGAAGCGCAGGCCGGGGGTCAGGCGGAAACCGTTGCCGAAGGCGATCTCGTCATCGAGATAAAGGCCGAGGCTCTTGCCGCTCACATCAGGCATGTCCGACTGCGATGACGACGTCACTCCGGCCGTGTTGGCGAAAAGCTCCTGGTTGAAATCGGTGGTCATGGCGTTGCCGCCGAAACGCACCGTGTGCTGCACGCCGCCAAGCTCGAAACCGGATTCGAGGCCGCCGACGATGCCGAATGCGCTGTTGCGCATGCTGTCTTCGCGGATGTAGAGCGAATTGTTGGTCAGGCGGTCGCCGGCGCCGGATTCCTTGGAGAGACGTGTCCAGTAAAGCGACAGATTGGCGGCATCGATCACGCCGTCGGTCGAGGGTGCCTCGTATTCGTAATCGAGCGATACACGGTCGCGCTCGGTATCCTCATAACCCTGGTAGTCGCCGATGCGGTAGGTCGAACCCGAGACGCTGACGCCTTGCAGCGTCTTCATATCGCTGCGGTTTCTAAGCGAATAACGTTCGGCTGTCAGGCCGATGCGGTGGCCGCCTTCCAGATCCTGGCGGATCTTGAACATCAGGTTGCTTTCATAGGTGTCGGCAGGGTTGGGCTTGGTGCGGCGCGTTCCGTAGATATCCGCCGTGCCCTTGTTGTCCGTCTCGTTGCCGCGCTTGTAGGAGCCCTGGAACAGGACCGAGGTGTTATCGATCTTCTTGGCGACGGCGAGCGATCCGCCGACGCTTCGGTCTTCGCTGTCATAGCTGGTTTTGGCGACGCCACCCCAATCCTTGCCTTCGCCGATCAGGTCTTCCGGCTCGAGCGTGCGCAGCACCAGCGCGCCACCGAGTGCGCCCGAGCCGATGCGGCTGGAATCGGCGCCGCGCACCACGTCTACAGACGAAAGCGATGAGAAATCAAAGCTCGAACTCGTGTCGCTAAGGGTGGTCGTGGCCTGGCCCTGACGGGCGAAATTGTTGAAATAGGGAACGGGAATATTGTCGATCAGCGTCACGACACGGGCGCCGCCGAGGCCTCGAATGAACAATCCGCCCGGACGACCCGGCTTGGAATCCACATAGTCGACGCCCGGTTCGGTGGTGTTTCCGAGATCCTTGATGCTGCCAATGTCCTTCTTGCGGATGTCCTCTGCCGTCGTCTGGCTTGCCAGCGGCGTATCTGCTGCGGCGTTGGCGCTTTTGACGCGTTTGCCTTTCACCACGATCTTTTCGAGCGTGGTCGTGCCGTTTTCCTGCGACGCGGCATCCTGCGCTCGCGCAGGCCCGGCAAGGGGAAGAAGAGACATGGCAGTGCACAAAAGCAGCGCGGAATGTGTGCGCGAGATGGACATTAAATACCCCCGAATATGCGCGCAAAGAAGCCACGGCGCGCAAAAACGCGCCGCGCTCAAGCGCGGCTGGACATGGTCTGATGTGTTACGGGCAAGCCGATAGGCGAGGACTAAAAAACATGACGATAACTGTCAACATATTATATATGACTTTTTGAATCATGTTTTAAAGCGTAAGGGTATGTTGCAAAAATATTACGGTTGTCAGGCCGTGGCCAAAATGGCGGATCGGGGCCGAAAAGGCCGCAGTGTGGTCAAAGTCCCGACATTGGCGCTTGCTAGGATATTCGCTGCCAGTTTACATGGCGAAAGAAAAACGTGCCCCATACAAAACAGATTATTAATCGGATACGGAAATGAAGTCTCTTGAACTGCTCGTCGAGCGGATCATTCTCTCCAGCCGCTGGCTGCTCGTCGTCTTTTATCTCGGGCTCGTCGCGGCACTGGCGGTTTATGCCTTCTCCTTCGCGCTGAAATTCCTCAAAGTTGCGAAGAATGTTTTCATCTACGATGAATCGGACATGATCCTTGCCATGCTCGGTCTGATCGATGCGGCGCTGGTGGCCAGCCTGATCGTCATGGTGATGATCTCCGGCTACGAGAATTTCGTCAGCCGCTTCGATGAGGCGGATGACGAGGTTTCGTTTCTCGGCAAGCTCGATTCGGGCAGCCTGAAGATCAAGGTCGCGTCATCGATCGTGGCGATTTCGTCGATCCATCTGCTGCAGATATTCCTCAACGCCAGTCAATATACGGACAGCCAGTTGATGTGGTTCACCATCATCCATCTGGCTTTTGTCGTTTCGGCGGTCATGCTCGGTTTTCTGGAAAAACTGATGGCCAAGCCGAAGGACAAGTCTGAAAAACAGGTGCTTTAGGTCAGTTGGTCCGCTTGTTATGAAGGTCGCCCCCCGTTTGACCCGCTTGCGTGTTTTTTGCTCCGGCCAGCCCGGTATGGCGGCGGTGCGTGAATGGTGAAGACGGAGCGTCAGGCCAGACTATGCCGGGATCTGTCGGCCGCCGCCGACAAATCCCAATGGCTGGAGGCGCTGCAGGAGGTCATGCATGCGTTTGGTTATGCCCATGTGACCCTCCTGAGGTTACCAGGTGGACAGAACGCCTTTGCTTTGCCGTTGGTTGTTGAAAGCAGCCTGCCGGTCTGGGTCGTGAATGCGATGACCAAGGATGGTGCGCTTGGGGACTGTCCGGTCATCAAGCGTGGCGCCTCATCGATGATGCCGCAATATTGGTCGCTGGAAGACCCGGAGATGGCCTGCGGATCGCTGGTGGATGCGGTGAACTCGGTGGGCAGCATGGGCATTACGTCCGGTCTCATGGTGCCGGTGAATGGCATGTCCGGAAACCGGCATCTGATGAATTTCGCAGGCGACCGCGATACCCTGCCGCAGGCATCTCTGAACGAACTTTGCATGATCGCGCTGCATGCGCTGGAAACCTATGACCGCCTTTGCCGCGTCGCTTCGAAAGGGCCGTCGCCTTTGACGAAGCGGGAGCTCGATGTGGTGCGCTGGACGGCGCAGGGGAAGACCTCGGTGGAGATCGCCGAGCTTCTCTCCATCTCGGAGCACACGGTCAATACCTACATGAACAACGCCATGCGCAAGCTCGATTGCGTCAACCGCACACAGCTGGTGGCGAAGACCATCCGTCTGCGGCTGATAGAGTAAGCCGGCCGGACAGCGGGCCGGCCTCCTTATCAACGGTCGAGAACCGAGCGAAGCTCGACGAGGTTCGAGCGCACCCGCAGAACATAAAATCCCATGGTGGCGAGGTGCGACGGCATGAGCCAGCCGCTTTCCTCGCCGTTGGAAATGATGGCCGGCTGGATGCGCAGCGCCGCGCGGGTCTGCGACAGCGTGTCGTTCCAGAGGTTGGTCAGGTTGCGTTCGCGGATGACCTGCGCAAAGTCGGAGCCGGCGGCGGAAAGCACGCCGTAATAACCATAAAGCTGGCCATAGGCGAACCAGAAGCGGTCATCGGCACGCGTGTCGAACCAGCCGCCATTATAGTTTTCCGAACGTTCGCGCAGAATTGCAGACGTGGAACCGATATCGCCTGCGATACGGTCGATGAACTGGATCAGGTTGTCGGCGCGGGTATCGAAGACGGCTTTGCAGGCGGTGAGTTCGCCGTTGAAGGCCTGGAAGCTGCGGATGGCGGCGCGGTAATAGCTGGGGGTCGGCGTCTTCGGGCCGAAGGGATCGAGGCCGAAATACCAGGAATATTCGCTGAACTGCATGTTGCCACGCGCTTCCTGGAGATTGTTATTGATACCCGAGGTGCCGCGCACGCGGCCGAGCGTATCTACCAGCTCCACCGAGGTGCGGCGCACAGCCTGGTTCACGCCGCGCTGGAACGAGGCCTTGTTATCGAGAAACGGTGTGCTGTCCCAGTCCATACCAAAGAGGCCGAGGCGATAGAGCAGCATGGAGGAAATCCATGCATTCTGGTTGACGTTGAAGTCGGTAAGGTCGACGGCAGCATCCACGATGGCCGAGCGCTGGCACACGGGTGCGGAGGTGTTTGCTGCAACACCGGTTGCGCCGGCGGCAGCAGCCGGAGTTACGGCCGGCAATTCCTGTCCGGGGGGCACGGTGCGTTCGGCAAGTTTGTAGCGGGAAATGTAATCCGGATCGAAATTCGTCCAGACCTGGGTTTGCCAGACGAAATATCCGTAGAAACCGGCCAGCAGGATGGCGATCAGAGCAATTGGGCCCTTGATGAGCCAGTTGCGGCCGCTGTACCAGCCATGCGCGGCCATGAAGGGCCATAAAAGCCATGCGACGAGAAGACCGGCAGCCTTGCCGATAGCGCTGAAACCTGCCTGAATCAAAGCGGTGATCCGGTCTATCATGTCGTCATCGTCTCCTCTGCCCGTGGGCCGGATGCGGCAAGAAAAATCCGCGGTTCGGCAGGGTGCCTTTGGCGTTCCCTGTCAACCGCGGCCATTTACTGTCTTCCAGATATGTCCCGGTCAACCGGGATACAACATGATTGCGAAACTTTTCTCAACCTGCGGTCCGCGCCTGATGTTGCGGCATTTCGATGATGCCGGATCAACGAGGCCGGTGCGGGACCGAGGCGATATGAGGTTAGAGGCCGAGCTTGGCGATCTCCTCGTTCAGCCGGTCGCGTGCCTTTTTCGGCAGTTTGCCGTTCTTGACGACGTCCAGATTGGCGGGTGTCGCATCGCCGACAACGACGAGCGCGATCATGCCCATGCCGAGATGCGGGGTGCATTTGACGACATAAGCACCTTCCTTCTCGACCGTGATCTTCACCGCTTCGTTCATCTTGCCCTTGAACTCTGCAACACCCTCGGGGATCATGTCCTTCACGGCTGCCGCATCATGGCCCTTGTCGACCGGCACGAAAGTGATGACGTCGCCGACGGCGGCCTTGACGGTTGCAGGTTCAAAGACCATCGCCTGACCGTCGCTGCCCTTGTTGAGCATCTTCACTTCGATTTCGGCGGACAAGGCGGGAAAAGCGCAAAGAGCGGCGACGATGGCGAGGCCGGCGAATTTGGCAGTTCTGTTCAGCATAATTCTGCTCCTGAGAGAAAGCACATCCACGCGAATGTGTCCCCGTCGTCTTAGCGCAGGAGCGGACAGGCCATCTTTGCGAAAAATCAAATGCGGCAACCGGACGCAGCGGGTCAACTGCAGTTAAATGTTTCCACCCAGTGGCGGCGGCAGAAGGAAACGTATTTCCCGTTGCCGCCAACTTCGATCTGGGCGCCTTCGGTCACGACCTTTCCTTCGCTGTCGAAGCGGGCCACCATCGTCGCCTTGCGGCCGCAATGGCAGATGGTGCGGATTTCGCGAAGCTCGTCGGCAATGGCGAGCAGTTCCTTCGAGGCCGGGAAGAGCTTGCCCTGGAAATCCGTCCGCAGGCCATAGGTCATGACCGGAATGTTCAGCCGGTCGGCAATGTTGGCAAGTTGCCAGACATGGTGCTCGGAGAGGAAATTGGCTTCATCGACGAAGACGCAGGCGACAGGTGCCTGCGCGTGCAATGCCGCTACCTCGGCGAACAGGTCGGTATTTTCATCGAAGGTCCGGGCTTCGGAGGACAGGCCGATACGCGAGGCAACGCGGCCAACGCCGGCCCGATCGTCAAAGGCGGCCGTGAAGATCAGAGTGCGCATGCCGCGTTCCTGATAATTATAGGACGCCTGCAACAACATGGTCGATTTGCCGGCATTCATCGTCGAATAATTGAAATAGAGTTTTGCCATGATCCACTCCCGGAGCGCCTCGCGTCTGCGGACGCTTCGCAATGCTTCAACCTATTTGCGGACATCGCGTCCCACGAAAGCGATTCCCGTTTGCACCGATGCCATATGCCGCGTGTTTTGACCGCGGAAAAGCGGGTTGAAAAGTGCCATCGAGGGAAAAACACAGATTTCCGCACGCTGCCGTTTCAGCGAATCGGGTTTGCGAAAAGGCGGCGATTTTCACGATTTTGTCGCAAACGGGGGTCCAAAGCACGCAAATGCACGCGAGTTGATTGTGGCCGGAAGATATTGATAATGGCAAGGGAACGAAAAAACAGGGAGCAAACAATGTTTGCAAATAGAAGTCGCTGTCTGGCGCTCGCCGCGGCAATCTCCTCCATGACGTTCAGCGCGGCCGTTGCCGCCGAACCGGCAAGTTGTGGCACGGTGCGTTTCTCTGATGTTGGTTGGACCGACATCACCGCCACGACGGCGACCGCCACCGTGCTTCTGAAAAGCCTTGGCTATGAAACAGACGTCAAGCTTCTCTCCGTACCCGTCACCTATACGTCCTTGAAAAACAAGGACATCGACGTCTTCCTCGGCAACTGGATGCCGACCATGGAAGGTGACATAGCGCCCTACCGCGACGACAAATCGGTGGAAACGCTCAGGGAAAACCTGACCGGCGCGAAATATACGCTGGCGACCAATGCCAAGGGTGCCGAACTCGGCATCAAGGATTTCAAGGACATTGCCGCCCATAGCGCGGAACTCGGCGGCAAGATCTATGGCATCGAGCCCGGTAATGACGGCAATCGCCTGATCCTCGACATGGTAGCCAAGGACAGTTTCGGACTGAAGTCCTTCGAGGTGGTGGAATCCTCCGAGCAGGGCATGCTTTCCCAGGTGGCCCGCGCCGAGAAATCCGGCGAGCCGATCGTCTTCCTCGGCTGGGAGCCGCATCCGATGAATGCGAATTTCAAGCTGACCTACCTGACCGGCGGCGACGACGTCTTCGGCCCCAATTTCGGCGGTGCGACGATCTACACCAATGTCCGCAAGGGATATGTCGAAGAATGCCCGAATGTCGGCGCGTTTCTTAAGAACCTGGAGTTTTCCCTGCCGATGGAAAACGAGATCATGGGCAAGATCCTGAATGACGGTCTTGAGGGCGAGGCGGCCGCAACCGCCTGGCTGAAGGCCAATCCGGCGGCGATCGAGCCCTGGTTCGCCAACGTCAAGACAAAGGATGGCAGCGCGGACGCCCTGCCTGCCGTTAAAAAGGCTCTCGGCCTTTAGGCCACAAGACGATGCATGACTGCACCCGGCCTGCGCGGCAGGTCGGATGCAGTGGGAAATACGATGCCCATGCATGACCTTGCCCGCGAATTTTTCTCGCATCGAAGGCCATGGATCTGCACCGCGCCCGGCAAAGACGATGCCGGCCGTCGCTTCTGTATTGGAGCAATTCCGGTGACAATAGATCACTGAAAAAGCTCCGCTTCTTTGTTGTCTGCGCAATTCCGGACGCAAAACCGCTCTGCATTTTTGCCGGAATTGCTCTCATTCACGAAAGGTCTTTTCTTACCGTGGAATGGCTCAGCGCTCCTGAAAACCGCCTGCCTATCGGCCGATATGCCAAGGAGGCCATTGACTGGCTGACCGGCAATCTCGCTTTTTTCTTCGATTGGCTCTCTTTCATTTTCCAAAGCGTCATCAACGCCCTGCTCTACGTGCTGCAGGCGCCGCATCCGCTGATCATCGTCGCGATCGTGACGGCGCTTTCGGCCTGGACGCGCCGCTCGGCCGGCATGCCGATCTTCACCGCACTCGGTCTGTTGCTCATCATCAATCTCGGCTACTGGAAAGCGACGACGGAGACGCTGGCCCTGGTCATCGCCGCCAGCGCCGTGTGCATGATCATCGGCATACCGCTCGGCATATTGGCGGCACGGCGTAAGTGGATCTATGCCGGCATGCGCCCGGCGCTCGATCTGATGCAGACCATTCCCACCTTCGTTTATCTCATTCCGGCGCTGGTGCTGTTCGGCCTCGGCATGGTTCCGGGGCTGATCGCAACCGTCATCTTCGCCATTCCCGCTCCCGTCCGGCTGACGCGCCTCGGCATCGTCTCGACGCCGCCGGCGCTGGTGGAGGCGGCCGTCGCCTTCGGCGCAACGCCATCGCAGGTGCTGCGCAAGGTCGAACTTCCATTTGCCGCGCCGCAGATCATGGCCGGTCTCACCCAGACGATCATGCTGTCGCTGTCGATGGTGGTCATTTCCGCCCTGGTGGGTGCCAATGGTCTCGGCGTGCCTGTTGTGCGCGCCTTGAACACGGTCAACATCGCCATGGGTTTCGAAGCAGGGCTTTGCATCGTCATATTGGCGATCGTTCTCGACAGGCTTTTCCGCCTTCCCGGTACGGAGGATGATCTATGAGTGACGCCATTATCTTCGGAAATGTCGATATCGTCTTCGGCGACCGGCCGGACGCGGCGCTGGCGCTGATAGACAAGGGCAGCACGCGCGACGAGATCAATGCGCAGACCGGGCTGGTGCTGGGTGTCGCCAATGCCTCGCTCTCGGTCAGCGAAGGCGAGATCCTTGTGCTGATGGGGCTTTCCGGTTCTGGCAAGTCGACCCTGGTCAGGGCCGTCAACGGGCTTGCGCCCGTCGTGCGCGGCAGTGTCAGCGTGAAGACCAAGTCCGGTTATGTCGATCCCTATCGTTGTCCGGCGAAAGCGCTGCGCGATCTGCGCATGCACACGGTTTCCATGGTCTTCCAGCAATTTGGCCTGCTGCCCTGGCGCAACGTCGCGGACAATGTCGGCTTTGGGCTCGAACTGTCCGGCGTGCCGGAAGCCGAGCGCAAACGCATGGTGGCCGAACAGCTTGAACTGGTAAACCTTTCCGCCTGGGCCGACCGCAAGGTGGGAGAGCTTTCCGGCGGCATGCAGCAGCGTGTGGGCCTGGCCCGGGCCTTCGCCACCGGCGCACCCATTCTTTTGATGGACGAGCCGTTCTCGGCGCTCGATCCCCTCATCAGAAGCCGCCTTCAGGACGAACTCCTCGAATTCCAGAGTCGGTTGAAGAAAACCATTCTGTTTGTCAGCCATGATCTCGATGAGGCCTTCCGTATCGGCAACCGCATCGCCATGATGGAAGGTGGGCACATCATCCAGTGCGGAACCCCGCAGCAGATCGTCAGGCAGCCGGCAACGCCCTATGTCGCGGATTTCGTGCAGAACATGAATCCGATTTCCATGCTGACTGCCGCTGATGTGATGAAGAGGGGCGTGGACGAGAGGAGCGGCCGGTTGACTGTTGCCGCCACCGCCCTTCCTTCGTCGCCGCTGATCGATATTCTCGATGCGCTGTCAAAACACGCAGGTGCGATCGGCGTCGTTGACAATGGCGCGATCATAGGCACGATTTCGGCGGATGAAGTCGTGGCGGGGCTGACGCGACACCGCAAGAAATAGTGATTCGCCTATTTTGAACAAGAGCAAAGGGCTTCCTCAATGGAGGCCCTTTTTCTTTTCGGGCAAAGTCCGTGCAGCACAAGCATACCTTCCCACGCTGGCAAAGAATATTTTTTAATATCACAAGTTATGCATTAAAATAATTACGTATAAAAATCATATTGCAAATTTGGCAAAAATTGCGCAATGTTAATCTAGATTCTTTGGTTCACTATTAAATTTAAGGTGGTAATAGATTGAAGCGCCAAAATCCGGCGTCAAGCCTTGAGATAGAGGCGTCTAAGTTTTAATCTTTTATTTCTTATAAATACTATTTCTAATACATATTTTTATTATACTTTTCATAAAATCAGGCGAAACGCCAAAAAATTAAGCGCAATTTATTAACTCAATAATCGGTCAAGAATAGTCTTTGGAAGGGGCGCGATATAAGCAAGATTTAGGTATATACAACGTATCGACCGAATTATAAAAACACCTTTAGAACACCTATAATAGCCACCATGACCGTCTCTCCGACTGTCATCAGGAGACTTGAGCGTATGGATAATCAATCTCTGTCGGAACATAGCATCGCGGCTGCAGACTTGCTCTCAGCGATGGCGAACCCTAAGCGCCTGATGATCTTGTGCACGCTGGTGGATACGGAAGTGCCTGTTGGTGTTCTCGCTTCACAGGTTGGTCTCAGTCAGTCTGCTCTTTCGCAGCATTTGTCGAAATTGCGTGCCCAGCGACTGGTGAAGACACGACGGGATGCGCAGACCATCTATTATTCCAGCAACTCCGAATCCGTGAAGAAGATCCTCGCTTCACTTGAGGACATCTACTGCCAGGCGCAGAAGAGCAGCAAAACAGCGGCTTAACGTTGGCCGATGCAAGCCCAGGCAAGATGAGTGAATTAAGACCGGCGCGTGACGCCGGTTTTTTTTGTTGAAGTGGCCTTTTTCCTGCGTAAGCGTCTTGGTGGGGCATTGAGGTGTTTTCAGTTCGCCGCCGCGGCCTGCATCTGCGCCTTGAGGCGGCTTGCCGCAGCGGCATAGCCGCCATCGGCGCCATCGACGAAATGCATGTGATCCTTCGAAAGCGGAGAGGGCACGATACAGGTCATCAACGCGGCATCCTGCTCGTGCAGGCCATAATAACAGCTCCCCGAGAGGCGGCCCGCTTCCAGCCTTGAGCGGATTTTTTCGAGCCGTGTAATATCGATATCGACAGTCATTTTCAGGCCGTCGTCGAATTTCCTGAAATCGGTGTTGCTGGCGACCGAACGCCGGTAATGCGCGGCGCTGAACCGTCCGAGCGATAGTCCAGTTACACCGAGGAAATTGACAAGCAGGTTTTCGCCGAGAATACGAAGCGAACGGCGCGTCTTTCCCCAGACATCGTGATAGGCAGCGCCGGCACGGGCCTCGAGGCCAAGACCCTCACGCACGAAACCGAGTTTCGGCCCATCTTCGGGGACAGGGTGACCGTGTCTTGCATCCTGCTCTGCGAGATCGACGAGATCGATGACCAGTTGTCGAAAGGCCGACATGTCCCGCGAGGGGCCCGGCACGGCGATGATCGACACCACCTTGCCGTGGTTTGTGGGAATGGGGTTCCAGCGACAGGAAAGTCCCGTGAGGTCCGGTCGCTCGCCTGCTTCGGCTACGGGCAGGGCATATTGCCCTTCCTTCATCCGCGTTTCCGCCCAGCTGTTGCCGCCGCCCGAAAACATGGCGTAGGAAACATCCTCGCTTGCCTGAAAGCGGGCGACGCGAATATCGAAACCGTTCTTGCGAATATCCTCGACGGGAACCAGCGCCACACGCATCGCAAGGTCGAGATCGTCCTTCACCCAGCGCTGCACATTCGAAAGGGCGGTGCGTGCAACCGGCAGGCCATGGGGCGGCACGGCAACGGCGGCGCCATCGCCACCGAAAACGAAGGGCAGGTCATGACGTCCCAAGCTGTTCGATACGCCTGATATGACCGCGGCACCTGCCATGTTTACGGCCTTGTATCGGCCGGTGCCGATTGCCGCGGTCGAATCAACGATATCGGCAATGGCCAGCCCCCAACCCGGCGGCAAGGCGCGGTAAAGCGCCGGGTCTGCCACGTCTTCAAAATGCCGGAAGACGGGAAGGCCCGTCAGAAACTCTTCATCTGCTGCGATCATGGCGTATTATCCTCCAGCGGCGGCCAAACGCCAAGCATTTAGGCAAGGCCGATTTGCCCGTTCAGAAGGGGACGGTCCCGGCCAGTCTGGCGAAGGATTTAACGCTAATAGAGCTTATCCAGCAAAGGTGACTTGCATAAATCATCAAACCTTCCGTATGAGTTGAAAGGAAGGCTCGGAATTCAAACATGGAACGAGTTTTCGCCGGGAGGCGTCCGATAGTTTCATTCGGTCGACGCCCATGGCGCTCACCGGGTCCGCGACCCCTTTTTAAGGAGACACCAGGATGAAACTGAAGACATTGACCAGCGTGACGCTCGCAGCGTCCTTCGCATTCGCACCCCTTGCCCATGCCGAAATCGTCATCGGCCTGATTGCGCCGCTCACCGGCCCCGTTGCTGCCTATGGCGACCAGGTCAAGAATGGCGCCCAGACGGCAGTCAGTGAAATCAATAAAAAGGGCGGCATCCTCGGCGAGCAGGTCGTGCTGAAGCTCGCTGACGATGGCGGCGAGCCCAAGCAGGGCGTTTCCGCGGCCAACCAGCTGGTTGCCGAAGGCATTCACTTCGTCGTCGGTCCGGTGACATCTGGCGTTGCCATTCCGGCATCGGATGTCTTTGCCGAAAACGGCGTCCTGATGGTCACACCGACGGCGACCGCGCCGGGCCTGACCAATCGCGGCCTTTCCAACGTCTTCCGCACCTGCGGTCGTGACGACCAGCAGGCCGAGGTTGCGGCGAAATACGTTCTCGCCAACCTCAAGGGTAAGAAGATCGCCATCATTCACGACAAGGGCGCTTACGGTAAGGGTCTTGCCGATTCCTTCAAGGCGACGCTGAATGCCGGCGGCGTTACCGAAGTTCTCTACGATGCGCTGACACCTGGCGAAAAGGATCTCGGCGCGCTGACGGCCCGCCTGAAGTCCGACAATGCTGATATCGTCTATTTCGGCGGTTACCATCCGGAAGCTGGTCTTCTGGTTCGCCAGCTGAAGGATATCGGCTCCAAGGCTGCCGTCATCGGCGGTGATGGCCTCTCGAACAGCGAATTCTGGAACATCGGCGCGAAGGCCGGCGAAGGCACGATCTTCACCAACGCTTCCGACGCCCTGAAGAACGATGATTCCAAGGCCGCTGCCGAGGCCCTGAAGGCCGCCAACATTCCGGCGGAAGCCTTCACGCTCAACGCCTATGCCGCCGTCGAAGTCTTGAAGGCCGGTATCGAAAAGGCCGGAAGCGCCAAGGATTCCGAAGCGGTCGCCAAGGTTCTGAAAAGCGGCGAGGCTTTCCCGACCGCAATCGGCAAGGTCACCTATGGTGACAACGGCGACCTGACCTCGCAGGCCTTCTCGCTGTTCAAGTGGCAGGACGGCAAGATCGTCGCAGCCGAATAAGCTGATCGTACCGGCCGCACCTGTTGCGGCCGGTTTCATTTTACGGTCTGAAAAGAGGTAGGGCAGCGTGGTCGATGCCGAAACGCAAACCTTTGGGGAAATCGGCTTCGAGCGGATATTCCCGATCGTCAGAATTTTCGACGAGGCCAAGGCGCGGGAGTTTTATGTCGATTTTCTCGGTTTCGAGGTCGACTGGGAACATCGTTTTGGTGAAAACTTCCCGCTCTACATGCAGGTTTCGCGGGCCGGAATGGGGCTTCACCTCAGCGGCCATCACGGTGATGCGACACCGGGTTCCAACATCTTCGTGACCATGCGGGGCGTTCACACCTTTCAGAAGGAACTGGTCGGCAAAAAATATCGCTTCCTCAATCCGGGTGTTGAAGAACTGCCCTGGGGCGATGTCATGGAAGTCATTGATCCGTTCGGCAACCGTATCCGTTTCTGCGAGCAAAAAAACGGGGATTGAGGTTCGGGCCTTCACCGTCCGGCTCTTGACCTCGCCTGCGGTTTGAACGATAGAAAAGCCAATAGCGAACCGCGCGCACGGCCACCCCGTGCGCGCGGTTCGTGCGTTTTGGCAATCGATCATGCAATTCGTTCGCATCCGCACGGGGGCAGAAAATGAACAATGAAGGCAATGCGCTGGTCAGGAAGCTCGCATTCTGGGGCATCCCGCTTTCTTTCGGTGTACTCGGTCTCAAGCTCGTGGCCTGGTGGGTCACGGGCTCGGTAGCACTCCTGTCCGATGGTCTGGAATCGACCGTCAATGTGGTCGCGGCCTTCATCGCCTATTTCGTCATTCGTTACGCGCAGAAGCCGGCCGATGACGACCACCAGTTCGGCCACCACAAGGCGGAGTATATTTCCGCTGTCGTGGAAGGCGTGCTCATCGTCGTCGCCGCGCTTCTGATCGTGCAGGAGGCCTGGGGTGCTCTTTTCAATCCGAGGCTGCCGGAAGCACCGGCCCTCGGTCTGGCCATCAACGCCATGGCCGGCGTGATCAACGCGGTGTGGGCGACGATCCTGATCCGTGTTGGTAAAAAGCATTCTTCACCCGCGCTTGCGGCTGACGGTCACCATATCATGTCTGACGTCGTGACCTCTGTCGGCGTTCTTGTCGGCCTCGTTCTGGCGCTGATGACGGGTTACGCCATTCTCGATCCGCTGCTTGCCATACTGGTCGCCATCAACATCCTGTTCCAGGGTTCCAAGGTCATTATTCATTCGCTTGGCGGGTTGATGGACCGGGCGGTGGAGCCGGAAGAGGACGAGGCGATCAAGAAGGCGATCGCCGAAAATTCAGGTGGCGTCATCGGCGTGCATGATCTGAGAACCCGCCGCGCCGGTTCGGCCGCCTTCATCGATTTTCATGTGGTCGTTCCTGCCAGCATGACGGTGCGGGAGGCGCATGATATTTGCGACCGCCTTGAAGATGCCATAAGGGACGTCATACCGGGCGCCAGCCTTGCCATTCACGTCGAGCCTGAGGGCGAAAAGGCGCATGGCGTCAAAGTCATCGTTTGAACAGTCCGGGTCGCAATGATCCGGTTTTGAATAATCAGGAGTTTTGCATGTCCGTGACGGATGTTTCCGGCCTGTCGCAGCTGGGCACGAAGGTCGATACGCCAGAGAGCCCGGAAAAGGCCGTTCTTGAAAAGGTGCCGAACGGCAATGCCGGCACCGATTATGTCGTGCGTTTCACCGCGCCCGAATTCACCTCGCTGTGCCCGATGACCGGCCAGCCGGATTTCGCCCATATCGTCATCGACTATATTCCGGGCGAGTTTCTGGTGGAATCGAAGTCGCTGAAGCTCTTCCTGCAATCCTTCCGTAATCACGGTGCATTCCATGAGGATTGCTCGGTCTATATCGCCAAGCGGCTGGTGGAGCTGTTGCAGCCGAAATGGTTGCGCATCGGCGCCTACTGGTATCCGCGCGGCGGAATCCCGATCGACGTCTTCTGGCAGACGGGAGCGGCGCCCGAAGGCGTATGGCTGCCGGATCAGGGCGTTGCACCGTATCGGGGTCGCGGCTGATCCGGTTTTTCAGGCGATTGCAGGCTCAGGCGAACGAACCGTCGTCGCCTGAATCGGAATCCATGTCGTCGGCGCTATCGTCGTAATCGGCCTGCTGGATATCGTCATCGTTGTTATCCTGCGGGTTGGCGCTGTCGCCGTAATAGTTGTTGATGACGGTTTCCTCGACGGGCGCGTTACCAGCAACATTGCCGCCGCCGAAGGGCGAGCCAAGGCCAAGCGACGACATGTGGCTGCCGAAAATGCCGCTCAGCGAATTGGCAAGCAGCATGCCGCCGGCGACACCTGCGGCGGTGCCGAGCGCGCCCTGCAAAAAGCCGCCACCCGAACGTCCGACGGCGGCGGGTTGCTGGCTCCAGGGCCCGGCTGACTGCTGAGCGGCAGGTGCGCCCCAGGGTCCGGCAGTCTGGCCGGCGGTATCGTTGCGCCAGGAGCCTGGTGCGGCCGCCGGGGCTGGTGCCGGTGCGGGTGGCTGCGGCTGGCCGGTGCCGAAGATGGAGCTGAGGAAACCGCCCTGCGCCGCCGCTTGCGGGGCGTTGCCACCGCTTTCCAGCGCATGGATGCGGTCTTCGAGCTGTTTGATATGGGCGGCTGCCGCTTCCAGACCCTTTTCCTGAACGATCACCGCCTGGGCGAGATAATAGGGAGCTGCGGGCTGATCGCGCACGGCGTCTGCGATCAATGTTTCCGCCTCGCGGTCACGCGGGGTGGCGGATGCGGTTTTGGTCCTGTCGAACAGCCCCTTGAGAAGCTGGCTTTCTTCCGGTGACATATGCTGCCTCCTTACCGTGAAGCGTAAATCCACGATAAGGAGGTAGGCCACAATTCAGGCTTTTCAAAGCGGTCCAAATTTTAAATTTCGGTAATGATCCTCAACCGCCAAAGGCAAGCGAGAGGCCCGCAATCGCCGTCAGCGCGCCGACGGTGCGGCTTGCGGCCGAGCCGAAACGGGCGATGCCGAGACCGAGCGCGATGCCGGCAAGATGCAGGATGGCGGTGGCAATCATGAAGCCGATACCGAATTGCAGGGCACCCGCGCTACCGAGTTCACCGCCATGGGCATGGCCGTGAAAAAGGGCGAAAGCACCAACGACGGCCGCCGCTGCTGCCGTGGGGAGCCTTGCCGCCATGGCCACCAGCAGGCCAAGGCCGATGACCGAGGCGAGAATGGCGGGTTCGACGAAGGGAAGTTCGACGCCGTAAACCGCCATCAGGAAGCCGACGGCCATGGTGCCGACGAAGGCGGCGGGCACGATCCACAGCGCCTTGCGGTCGTTGCGGGCAGAGGCGATCTGCGAGGCCCAGATACCGACGGCCACCATCGCCAGAATATGGTCCGCACCGAAGAAGGGGTGGGAAACACCAGCCATGAAGGAGCCGTGTTCTTCCGGGTTCAGATGGGCAAACGCGGGCAGGGTGGTGAGGCCGAGTGCGGCGGCGGCGAGGCTTAGTCTTTTCAGCATGATTCCCTCTTGAAATTGTTGCCGTTCACAGCGGGATCTTGGGCTTCCCGCCACGGGCGGCGCGGCAATGAGACACGGGACGATATCTCGAAGGCCAAGAGGCTGTCCATGCGTCATCTGCCGGTGGTGGTGTTTATTGTTGGCGGGCAAACCTTGCCTTTTTCTCTCATTGCCTTACGTAACAAGTCGCACTATGTCCGAAGGGCATGCATGAATTACGCTGGAGAGCCGTTGATGAACGAAGACGAAGACGACAAGAGCAAGGAACTGCCGATCGGCAAGGAAACGGAAGCGAATCTTTTCAAGTCGCGTTCGATCTTCATCTATGGTGGCATCACGCAGGAACTGGCGCAGAAGGTCTGCACGCAGCTCGTGGCCCTTGCCGCCGCCAGCGACGACGACATTCGCGTTTACGTCAATTCGCCGGGCGGTCACGTGGAATCGGGTGATTCCATCCATGACATGATCAAGTTCATCAAGCCGAAGGTCTATATCATCGGCACGGGCTGGGTCGCTTCCGCCGGAGCGCTGATCTATGTTTCGGTGCCGAAGGAACGTCGCCTTTGCCTGCCGAACACCCGCTTCCTGCTGCACCAACCCTCCGGCGGTACGCGCGGCATGGCATCCGACATCGAAATCCAGGCCCGCGAAATCATCAAGATGAACCAGCGCCTGATCAAGATCTTCTCCAAGGCCACCGGCCAGACCGAAGAAAAGATCGCCAAGGATATCGATCGCGATTACTGGCTGAGCGCTGATGACGCCAAGGATTACGGCCTCGTCGGCAAGATCGTCGAAAGCCAGTCGGAACTCTGAGTTTCCGATTTTCAGTTGAGAAAGCCCGCATCGGTGAGAACCGGCGCGGGCTTTTTGCGTTCAGGCCGGCGGGTGTGTTTCGCCGCTGGTCAGCCGGGCTGCGCGCTTATTTCATCGTGTCGCAGGCCTTCATCATGTCGGCCTTTTTCATCTTGTCCTTTTGCATGCCGGCCTTGTGCATGCAGTCTTTTTTGCTGGTCATGGACATGCCGTCTTTCTTCATCGTTTCCGCCTTCATCATGTCACTATGCATGGTATCCTTCTTCATCGTATCGGTTTTCATGCTGTCGGCATGGGCGATGCCTGCAAAGGACAGAACGGAAAAGAGGGAGGCGGTGGCAATGGCGGTAAAGATGCGGGTCATGAAGGTCTCCTCTGGATGTCGTTGCGTGTCCGCCGGCATTGTGCCGGGGGTTCACGATTGTCCATTCGGATGCGACCAGCCGGTCGTTACATCTTCACGCGTTTGTGACGACAAGTTCGGGCGAGATTTTTTTAAAGCCACTATGTAACAATAGCCTGCCGATTTGCGAATAACCCGATAGTGACGATGACTGGCAGCCCCTCGGAAGAAACACTGAAAATGCTGATGCTGCGTTCCCTTGATGGGGACGAAGCCTCCTACAGGCATTTGCTCCATGCCTTGAGGCGACTGCTGGTTGCCTATTACGGTCGGCGCATGGCCGATGCGGCTCGAGCCGATGTGGAAGATCTTGTGCAGGAAACCCTGTTGTCGCTTCACGCCAAGCGGGAGACCTATGACCGTGCGCGACCGTTTACGGCGTGGTTCTTCTCGATAGCGCGCTACAAGCTCATCGATCACTACAGGGGCAGGGGGAGGCGCATGTTTTCGGAAGTCGAACTCGATGAAACACTGGAAGCGGAGTCGTCCGTCGACGCGGTCACGGCCCGCATGGATGTGGAGCGGCTGCTCAATGAATTGCCCGAGCGGCAGCGCGACCTCATCCGAAGGGTGAAGCTCGAAGGCCAGTCGATCGCCGAAGCGGCAGAGAAATCCGGCCAGACCGAGCTTGCGGCGAGGGTCGGCATTCACAGAACGCTGAAAGTCCTGGCGGCAAAGTTGCGGGGGGACATATGAGGAAGACGGAAGACATCATCGAAAAACTGGCGGGTGATCTGAAACCCGTCCCCGCTTCTGCGCTGGAGCGCAGGCTGGCGCGCGCAGCCTTGCCGGCACTCGGCCTCTCGCTCCTGTTGATGTTCCTGATTCTGGGGCTACGCAGGGATATGAGCGATGCGATGACCGAACCCGGTTTCTGGGTCAAATCCGCCTATAATGCTCTGCTGGCCCTGACGGCATTTCTGGCCGTCATGCGTCTTGCGCGGCCGGATGGCGACAGAGGCGGCCTGTTTGCCTGGCTTGCCGTGATCTTTATCGCCATGGCGGTGATCGCGCTGGTCCAGCTTGGATTTGCCCTGCCGGGCACCTATCGCACTCTCATTTTCGGATCATCGGCGCTGCATTGCCCGTTCCTGATCGTTGCTTTCGCGCTGCCTCTGTTTCTGGCGAATTTCACGGTTCTCAGGCATTCGGCTCCCGCCGATCCCACGCTTGCGGGATTTGCCGCCGGCCTTGCGGCCGGTGCGGCTGGGGCCTGGGTCTATTCGTGGTTCTGCACCGAAAACGGCATGGCTTTCGTGCTGATCTGGTACTCGCTCGGCATTCTCCTGACCGGCGTGATAGGCGCTTTTGCCGGTTCACGCCTGCTGCGCTGGTGAGCCTGCTTCTCACCGCGGTTTGTGATGCCGGCCCGGTGAAAGTTCCGCGCCGGCAGTCTGTCTTGAGCGACTTTACTGACCCAGATTGGCGGGAATGGCAAAGGCCACAAACTGGGTGAACTGCTTGCCTGGATTGAAATTATCGTCCGAGGCGATGACGAAAATCTGCTTGCCATCCACCACCGGGCCGAAGGCCAGGCTTTCAATATTGTCGATGTCGAGACCGAAATCGCCTTCGTTGATTTCGAACCACGGCGTCTTCGATACGGCGCGCACATTTGCCACGTCGATCTTGTCCTTGCCGAGGATGTTTTCCGCACCGCCGAGGTCGACGATGAAAAAACGGATATGATTGCCGACGCCGGACGCGAAATTGCGCTCAACCGCCACGAAGCGGCCATCCGGCAGTGCGGTGAGGGCGGAGAGGCCGTTATCATTATATTTCGGCTCGGCGGCGGTAGGCGTCTTGGAGATCGCCTCGGTGACGTAGACATGTTCGGCGACAGGCTTCTGTGTTGCCGTGTCGATGACAAGAATGCGGGCCGGGCTGCCGGCCTGCGGTGTTGCCTTCTGGCCATCCTGGGTCAGGGCGTTTTCCGTCGCGGCGATCAGCCGGCCAGGCGTCACCGTCAGGCCTTCGAATCCGAGATTGTTCTGCACGCCCTTGGTCTTCGCCTCATCGACGAGATAGGCGTCGGGCAGTTCCAGCCGTTTGACATTGCTGCCGTCGAGATTGGAGAAATAAAGTGCTGGCTGGTTCTTCAGGTCGCGTTCGGAAGACCAGTAGAGCTTGCCGTCCTTGCGGTCGAGCGCGATGCCTTCCGCATCGATGCCCTTGGGCGCAAAGGCTGCGCCTGTTTCGTCCTTCAATTCGTGCATGGCGGCGATATTCAGCGTCGCCACCCCTTCCGTCAGGCCCAGTTCCAGCTCGTAATAACGGGCCGGGCCTTTTTCCACGCGATCATCGGAAATGGCGAAATAACGACCGGTCTCGCTGTCAAAAGCCAGATCCGAAATGCCGCCGAAGGCGACGCCATTGATGGAGAGGCCCGAAGGCACGACGATCTGGCCGAGAAGGGCCGGCGGCGGCAGGGTCTGGGCGGCGGCCGGAATGGCCACGAAGCAGCAGGCGGCAATGGTGACGATGCGGAGCATGGCAAGGGTTCCTCTGTGGCTGTTGCCGGGAGGATTAGCGCCCCGCCGCTAAACTTTGATGACGTTTTGCACGCAGCCGTACCTGAAGTCCGGTGGCTCATCTTGCCAAGCCTTGTCTTTTTTGATCCTGAATATAGTCATGCTTCATCCAAAGCGTGTCGCCATCTTGGGATTAGCGTGTCACGCTTCAAGTTTCGTTCCTGCCCGTCGCCCTGCAGACAGCTGCGGTTCTTAGGACGGGCAGCAGGCCGCAGAGTGCATCATGCTGAAAGATTTTTCCGTCCAGAGCCTGTTCATGGGGTGCCTGACCGCCTTTGTCGGCTTCGCCAGCTCTTTCGCCGTCATATTGCAGGGTCTGAAGGCTGTCGGTGCGACGGATTTTCAGGCGGCATCGGGGCTGATGGTGCTTTCGGTGGCGATGGGCCTGTGTGCGATCATTCTGTCCGTCGCGACAAGGATGCCCATCAGCATGGCCTGGTCGACGCCCGGTGGCGCCCTCTTGGCAACCACGGGGGTAATCGAGGGTGGTTTTCCGGCGGCCGTCGGCGGCTTTGTCGTCTGCGCCATCCTGATCATCATTGCTGGCCTGTTCAGGCCGCTCGGAAGGGCCGTTGCCTCCATTCCCGCGCCGCTTGCCAATGCCATGCTCTCCGGGGTTATCATCGGCCTGTGTTACGCGCCGATCAAGGCAATCGGTTTCAACCCGGCGCTTGGCCTGCCCATCATCCTCGCCTGGATCGTGGTGGGCGCTTTCAGGCGGCTTTTCGCCGTGCCCGCAGCGCTTGCAGCCTTTGTGCTGGTGATGATCTTCGGTGTCGATATTCCCGCGGGCGCTCTCGACAGCGTGGCGCAATCGCTGACGCCGCCGATGGAATGGGTGACGCCCACCTTCAGCCTGCACGCCGTCGTCTCCATTGCGCTGCCGCTCTTCATCGTCACCATGGCCTCGCAGAATATCCCCGGCATCGCAGTGCTGAAGGTCAACCACTACGATCCGCAGCCCGGACCGCTTTTCGCCGCGAGCGGGTTTTTCTCGTTGCTTTCAGCGCCGTTCGGTGGCCATGCGGTCAATCTCGCGGCAATCACGGCCGCGATGTGCGCCGGCGAGGATGCCCATCCCGATCCAAAACGACGCTACTGGGCGGCTATCATTGCCGGTGTCGGCTATATCATCTTCGGTCTGCTCGCGGGCGCCGTCACGGCCTTCGTGGCGCTGGCGCCGCCCATCCTCATTCAGGCGGTGGCGGGTCTGGCGCTGGTCGGCGCCTTTTCCGGCTCCGCCATGGCAGCCTTCAAGGAGCCGGATACCCGCGAGGCGGCGGCAATCACCTTCCTCATCACGGCATCCGGCCTCTCTTTCGCCGGCGTTTCCGGGGCCTTCTGGGGACTGATCGGCGGAGGGCTGATGATGGCGTTGCAGCGGGTTGTGAAGCGTGGTTAGGCTGAATGGAACACTGAAATGGTGGGGAGTGGCAGAGCGGGAAAATAAGCCTGCACCTCACAAGATCACTTGTCAGACCGCCGGCCGCTGTTTATACACGTCGCCATGAGCAATAGCATCGCAACCATTTCCGGCATGAGCGCGCAGATTTCTGCGAAGGCCTCGACGTGCGGTGCACTCTCGCTTCTTAGCCTCGACCTTACACGCGGTTGCCGGGTCCAGTGAGGAGCGCCCGGCGGCCGAAAGCCCGCTGGCGCAAACGCTCCTCATCTCGAAATCTCATTTTATACTGGATTTAGGCTCTAAAGGGCCGCGCATCCGCCGATGGCTTCAGACGCCCGCGGACTGCGCATGGAGGAAGCGACATGGACGGCAAGATCACCACTATTTCCAAGGGCATGAACGACGCGAACGTCAAGTATCGCCCTTACCCGACCATCAATATTCCTGACCGCACGTGGCCGGGCAAGACCATCACCAAGGCGCCGATCTGGTGTTCGGTGGACCTGCGTGACGGCAACCAGTCGCTGGTCAACCCCATGGGCCATGACCGCAAGGCCCGCATGTTCAAGCTGCTGCTCGAAATGGGCTTCAAGGAAATCGAGATCGGTTTCCCCTCCGCTTCGCAGACGGACTTCGATTTTGCCCGCTGGTGCGTGGAGCAGGGCAATGTGCCTGAGGATGTTTCCCTGCAGGTGCTGGTGCAGTGCCGTCCGGAACTGATCACCCGCACCTTCGAAGCGCTGGAAGGCGCCAACAAGCCGATCATCCACTTCTACAACTCCACCTCGGAATTGCAGCGCCGCGTGGTATTCGGCAAGGACGTGCACGGCATCAAGCAGATTGCCGTCGATGCCGCCAAGATGATCACCGACATGGCGGCCAAGGCCGGCGGCGGTTTCCGCTTCGAATATTCTCCGGAAAGCTTTACCGGCACCGAGCTGGAAGTGGCGCTGGAAATCTGCAACGCGGTGGTCGAGGTGGTGAAGCCGACGGCGGATAACAAGCTGATCCTGAACCTGCCTTCCACAGTCGAAATGGCCACGCCGAACATCTATGCCGACCAGATCGAATGGATGTGCCGCAATATCGACAATCGCGAAAACGTCATCATTTCGCTGCATCCGCACAACGACCGCGGCACTGGCATCGCTGCGACGGAGCTCGCTCTGATGGCCGGTGCGGACCGCGTCGAAGGCACGCTGTTCGGCAATGGCGAGCGCACCGGCAATGTCGATGTCGTGACGCTGGCGCTGAACATGTATACGCAGGGCGTGGATCCGGAACTGGATTGCCGCGATATCGAGCGCATCAAGGCGGTCTATGAATATTCCAACGAGATGACGATCCCCGAGCGCCACCCCTATGTCGGCGAACTGGTCTATACGGCGTTCTCCGGCTCTCATCAGGATGCGATCAACAAGGGCATGAAGGCGATCAAGGTCGCCAATCACCCGGTGTGGGAAGTACCCTATCTGCCGATCGATCCGAAGGATGTCGGTCGTTCCTACGAGGCGATCATTCGCATCAATTCGCAGTCCGGCAAGGGCGGCATCGCCTATATTCTGCAGCAGGATTACGGCATCAACCTGCCGCGCAACCTGCAGGTGGAATTCCGTGAGGACATCCAGCGCATTACCGATGAAGAGGGTGTTGAACTGCCGGCCAAGCGCATCTATGAGCGTTTTATCGAGCGTTACGTGACGCAGCCGAATGCCCGCATCAAGTTCGTGGATCACCACACCTATCCGGCCGGCGATTTCAAGGGCGTGCGCATCGTCGCCGCCGAGATTACCGACAATGGCGAGGTGAAGCGCATCGAGGGCAAGGGAACCGGTCCGATCGACGGGTTCATCAATGCGCTGTCGGTCTATCTCGGGGTTGATCTGTCGGTGAATGATTATTCGGAACATTCGCTGCAGCACGGCTCCAATGCTTCGGCCATCGCCTATGTCGAGATGGAGCATCCGGGCGGGAAGCTGTTCGGGGCGGGTGTTAATACGAATATTGTGGCTGCGTCGCTGGAGGCGATCGTTTCGGCGGCCAATCGGGTGTTGGAAGAGCGGGCGAGGTAAGCTTGCTTTGAGGGTGGGGCTTACCCCCCTCTGCCCTGCCGGGCATCTCCCCCTCAAGGGGGGAGATCAGCAGGAGGCGCTACCGCAATTTCATTCGCAAACGTTGAGATGGGCGAGACCTACCCTCGAGTCGATCTCCCCCCTTGAGGGGGAGATGCCCGGCAGGGCAGAGGGGGGTAAACCCCACCCTCCGAGCCGGCGAACCTACTCCCCCAACCGCGAAAACCCCAGCGGCCGCCCATTCTCATAAAACACCCTGATATCCTCAAGCGCCACACCCGTTCCCGTCTCATTGAGGCTGTGCCGTTCGCAGGCAACGTTCCATGTGCCGGGACCGCCGGAAATGTTGAAGAGATTGTAGGCCGCGCGCGGTTTTTCGCCGCCCGGACCCTGGCTGGCGGAGGAAATGCCGACGACGGGAATGTGGTCCTCCCCGTGATGCGTATTCAGCCAGTAAACCGTGTTCAAATGTGTATGACCATGCAGCACGAGCTCCGCGCCGCCGACGCCGAGCGCGGCTGCAAAACGGCGCATGCCGAACATGCGTTTATGGGCGGCAGCCGCACCCCGGATCGGCGGATGATGGATCATCACCACCCGGAACAGCCCCTGCTCACCAGCTTTTTTCAGAAGTTCCGCCGTGGCGCGCGCCTGCCGGTTGCCGAAATATCCTGTTGCGGAAAAGGGCGGCGTCGCAATCGAGGTCGAGCAGCCGATCAGGGCGACGGGGCCGCGCACGCGTATGTAGGGGAAAATCTTGCGGTCATCATCCCATTCCGCGGGGTCACCGTCACCGCGCACATAGGGGTACCAGGCCTGCATGGCCTTGTCGTGCGCGCCGGACACATAGGCGTCGTGGTTGCCGGGAACCACCGAAGTCTTTTCAGGGTCGCCCACTTCCTCCAGCCAGTCGGCGGCAGCGCGGATTTCGATGCCGGTCGCAAGATTGACGAGATCGCCGGTAATAGCCAGATGATCCGGTGATTTGGTCTCGAGATCGTCGAGCAGTTTTTCCAGCGTATCGGTGAAGAGATGCTTGCGGCGGTTGCGGTGCCAGTTGACGAAACCGGTGATGCGCTTGGATGCAAGTTCCCGGAAAGTGAGCTTTGGCAGTGGCCCTAAATGGACGTCTGAAATATGCGCAAGTTTGAACATGGCGGCAGAGATAACCTATGATATGTGGCACGTCCAATAAAAGCCTGCCAGCGCGGAGAAACTAGGGTGAATGACGAGACAACAGGGCAGAAGGCCCGTCCGTTCCACAGGCGTGTCTTCATCTGCTTTATGCATTTCGTTTTCCTGCTCACGCGCGGGGCCACGCTTGGCGTGCGTGCGGCCTGTTTCGATGAAAAGGGCAGGATCTTTCTGGTGCGCCATACCTATCTGCCCGGCTGGTATCTTCCGGGTGGCGGGGTGGAGCGGGGCGAGACCCTGCTGATGGCACTGCACAAGGAGATCCGTGAGGAAGGCAATCTCGATGCTGCCTCAATCCCGGAGCTTGTCCATGTCTACCTCAATCTGGAAGGTAGCAACCGCGATCATGTGGCGCTCTATCGGCTTCAGGTCACCCAGACGACGCCGAAAAAACCGGATCATGAGATCACCGAAAGCGGCTTTTTCGAACTCTCAGCCCTGCCCGAGGGATTGACGCCAGCGACCCGCCGCCGCCTTGCCGAGCTTGCCGGCGAAGCGGCGATTGCCGACTATTGGTAGCGGCGGGCGGCTTTCCGTCAGGAGAGCGCCTCGCGGCCATGGGCCATGGTCAGGTCCAGTTCCGGGCCGATGGGCACGATGCCGGTCGGATTGATGGTGCGGTGGCTGCGGTAATAATGTTCCTTGATGTGGCGCATGTCGACCGTGTCGGGCACGCCCGGCGTCTGGTAAAGATCGCGCAGGTAACCGGTCAGGTGCGGATAGTCGTGGATGCGGCGGATATTGCATTTGAAATGGCCGACATAGACGGGGTCGAACCGCACCAGCGTGGTGAACAGGCGCCAGTCCGCTTCCGTTTGCTCCGAGCCGAACAGGAAGCGCCGGTCTTTCAGGCGGTCTTCCAGCATATCCAGCGTTTCGAACACCTTCACCGCATTTTGCTGGTAGGCATCCTGCGTGGTGGCGAAACCGGCCTTGTAGACGCCGTTATTGATGGTGTCGTAGATGACGTCGTTCAGCGCATCGATCTCGGCGCGCAGCGCCTCGGGATAATAATCCGCGTCCGATCCGGTGAGATCGTTGAAGGCGACGTTGAACATGCGGATGATTTCCGCCGATTCATTGGAGACGATGGTGCCGCGCTTTTTGTCCCACAGGACCGGCACGGTGACGCGTCCGGAATAGGTGGGGTCCGCCTTGATGTAGACCTGCCAGAGCGTGGAGGAGCCGAAGAGGTGATCCTGCGTCGCGCCCGGCGTGCGCTCGCCTTCAGGCTTGAATTCCCAGCCGTTTTCCAGCATCAGCGGATCAACCACGGAGACCGAGATCAGGTCTTCCAGCTTTTTCAGCTTGCGGAAGATCAGCGTGCGGTGCGCCCACGGGCAGGCGAAGGAGACATAGAGGTGGTAACGATCCTTCTCCGCCTTAAAACCGCCCTCTCCGGAAGGGCCGGCTGCGCCATCCACCGTGACCCAGTTGCGGAATTGCGAGGCGCTACGCTTGAAATGCCCCTTGGTTTCCTTGGTGTCGTACCAGACGTCTTTCCATACGCCTTCCACCAGCATGCCCATGACGATCTCCTTGATTGTTTCCTTGACGGCAATCCTAACTGCTTTGCGCGACGCCGCGAACCCGCAAGGTATTGAACAATGCGTTTCCGGTCCTGCACGGGCTGAATGGGATGGCCTCGAGATTTGTTCTGGACGGGCGGGAATTTTCCTGATAATTGCGATTTTCACAAATCTGAGGAAATTGCTGACTATGATCGAACCACGGATGCTCCGACGACGCTGACGCTCCTGAACGCCCTCACCGGCGCAGCCGTCATCTATTGTCGCATCCGTATTCTGGAAGTTTCGGTCTCTTCATGTCCAAGCACGATCTTGTCTACCTCACCGAGGACGCGTCGCACGACGCCATCATCGACCTCATCAACGAAGAAGCATTTGGTCCCGGCCGGCATACCCGTGCGGCCGCGCGCATCCGCGAGCAGGGGCCGCATGACCGGTCGCTGTCCTTCGTTTGCGCCGATGATGGCGAAACCATCGCTTCGGTGCGCATGACGCCGGTTCTGGCCGGTGGGGTGAAGGGCCACATGCTTGGCCCGCTTGCGGTGCGGCCCTCGCACAAAAATATGGGCATTGGCCGCGAACTCGTCCGGATCGCCATTGCGGCTGCAAGGCGCAAGGGCTCCGAGGCCGTCATTCTGATCGGCGATCCGCCCTATTACATGCCGCTCGGTTTCGAAAAGGTCGCTTATGCCGCGCTCGATTTTCCTGGGCCTGTCGATCCGAACCGGGTGCTGGTGGTGCCGCTTGGTGATGACGTTCACCAGCGGCTGAGGGGCAAGATCGGCTGGCGCAAATGCGAGGCCGCCATGCCTGCCGCTGCGGCGGAAGATGAGGGTTTTGAGGAGCCTCTTCGGGTTTACGGCTGAAGAAATTCTTTAAAAGGGCTTTTTCCTCTCTCTTTTCCTCCCCCTATACGATAGCAAGTGAAAGTCGATTTCGGCACGGGGGCGAGCATATGACGGCAATCACCATGAACGATGCGCTGGAGCGCGCGGGCGCGGGCGCCTATCAACGGCGGCTGATGGGCATATTCGGCCTCGTCTGGGCGGCGGATGCCATGCAGGTTCTGGCGGTTGGTTTCACTGCAGCCTCGATTGCCGCGACCTTCGGCCTGACGGTGCCGCAGGCGCTGCAGACCGGAACGGCGTTCTTTTTCGGTATGTTGCTGGGTGCTGCTGGTTTCGGGCGGTTGGCGGACCGCTATGGGCGCCGCCGGGTGCTGATCGTCACCGTGGCCTGCGATGCGCTGTTCGGCGTGCTTTCGATATTTTCACCCGATTTCACCATTCTGCTCATCCTGCGTTTTCTCACTGGTGCGGCCGTGGGCGGCACTTTGCCGGTGGATTATGCGATGATGGCCGAATTCCTGCCTGCCAAAAATCGCGGGCGCTGGCTGGTTTTTCTGGAAGGTTTCTGGGCTGTTGGCACGCTGATCGTGGCACTGGCGGCTTGGGGTGCCAGCCTTGCGGGCGTGGCCGATGCCTGGCGCTATATTTTTGCGGTGACGGCTTTCCCGGCCGTTCTTGGTCTCGGGCTTCGCTTTCTGGTGCCGGAATCGCCGCTCTACCTGCTGCGCACGGGGCGATCCGAAGAAGCCAAGGCCGTCGTCAACCGCATGCTGGTGGTGAACGGCTGTGAACCGCTCGATGCCGGAACCGCGCTTTTCCAGCCTGACGTCGGCAAGGGGCAGGGGATATTTTCACCTGCGCTCCGGCAGCGCAGCATCATGATCCTCGCAATCTGGTTCCTCGTTTCCGTCTCTTATTACGGCGTTTTCACCTGGATGCCGGCGAAACTGGCAGGGGACGGTTTCGGTTTCGTGCGCGGTTACGGGTTTCTGGTCCTGGTGGCGCTGGCGCAGATCCCCGGTTATGCACTTGCCGCCTATGGCGTCGAGAAGTGGGGTCGCAAGCCGACGCTGATCGGTTTTTGCCTGCTCTCCGCACTTGGTTGCCTGCTCTTCACCCTTGCCACCGGTGGCGGAATGATTGCCGCCTCGCTTCTCATCATGAGCTTCGCGCTGCTCGGCACCTGGGGTGCGCTTTATGCCTTTACGCCGGAACTTTACCCGACGGAGTCGCGGGCGACCGGCATGGGCGCTGCGGGCGCCATGGCAAGGCTCGGCGGCCTGCTGGCGCCGTCACTGCTTGGTTATGCCATTGCGCAGGGTTTTGGGGTCGCGATTGGCATCTTTGCCGGGCTGCTGGTGCTGGCCGCCATTGCGGCGACCATGATCAATGCGGAAACACGGCAGGTGGCGCTGACCTGAGATACGCTATCAGAAGCGTTTCTCCAGCCATGTGATCGACTGGCCGCTTGAGAGCGGCCCGAGCGAACCGATCTTCGTGAAACCGTATTTTTCGTAAGTTCTCAGGGCATCCGGGTTCATCGTGTCGATATAAGCGCCCATGCAGCCGCGGTTTCGTGCTTCTTCTTCAGCCATTGCAAGCAGCTTCGGGGCAATCCCCTGACCGCGCATGGCTTCGGGCACGAAAAGAAGCTGCACGTAAAGCCAGCCGCGTGCAGTGTGACCAACCAGACCGCCTGTGACGCTATTGTGGTCGTTGCGGATGGTGATGTTGAGGTCGCGTTTGTCGCTTTCGCCGAAGCGGGCGAGATTATAGGCCACCAGCGGATCGCGGATGGCCTTTTCGGCCTCTGGATCCGCGACGTCGCTCAAAACGAAATTCATGATGTTTTTCTCCAGACGCCGGGCGGCGACCGATTTGGGTTTCAATCGGAGACGGAGAAGCCCGGCGCTGCCGCCGGGTTAAAGCCCCTTTACCGGCCCTCACGCCACCAGAGCGCGGAGAAGGCAAGCAGCAGGGCGCCTAGCCCGGCAAAACCGGCAAATAGCGGCAGGGTGTTGACGCCTTTCAGCACCGTCTCGTCGGTCAGACGTATCAGCATGCGATCCTCGTCGGCAACCCTGATGTCACCCCGCACCGGCAATATATCGGGTAGCGCGATGCGGCCGGAATTGTCGGCCACGCGGTGCACGCTGCCCTTGGTGGCGTCAGCCAGCGGTTTCAGCGTCTCTGTCGTTGAAATCATCGCCTTGAATTCCGGCGCATCCACCGCGCCGACATGGACGAGGGTGGTGAAATCACCGTTCTTGATCTCGAACAGGCCGGTTTCATCCATACGGCGCTCGATCTTGTAAAGGCCGGGCTCGGTGGTGGTGAAGGCCATGTTTTCGGTCTTGCCGGAGGGGAAACGCACGCTTGCCTGACCGGGATCGTCGCCGATGGTCTGGCGGGTGATCTGCAGGGTGCGGCCATTGGCGCGCGCCGTCAGCGCCTCTTCCTCAAGTTCGGGTTCCTTCATCAGCCAGTGGGCGATGCGGCGGTAAAGTGCCACATGCGGTCCGCCACCTTCAAAACCACGCGCCCAGAGCCAGCCCTGATCCGACAGCAGCATGGCGACACGGCCTTCGCCCTGACGGTTCAGCACCAGCAGCGGGTCCTGCCCGTCGCCCAGCATCACGGTCTGACCTTGCGGCGGGTCGACGCTGATGGTGCGGAACCAGCGGCCCCATTGCGGCGGCTCGTTGCCCGAGCCTTCCAGCCCACGGGTGACAGGGTGTTTCTTGCCCGCTTCCGAAAGGCGTGGATAGAAGGCGGCCTGATGCACCTGACCCGTCGGCTGAGCCGGAAGCACGGAGGCGAGCGGGGTCATGGCGATCGAATCCTGACCGGCATGTTCCGGCCCGGCTGCGATCAGGAGCGCGCCGCCCTTTTCGACATATTGGGCGATGTAATCGTAATAGAGGATCGGCAGCACGCCACGATGCTGGTAGCGGTCGAAGATGATGAGATCGAAATCATTGATCTTCTCGACGAACAATTCGCGGGTCGGGAAGGCGATCAGCGACAATTCGTTGATCGGCGTGCCATCCTGTTTTTCCGGCGGGCGCAGAATGGTGAAATGCACCAGATCGACCGAGGCGTCGGATTTCAGGAGGTTGCGCCAGGCGCGTTCGCCGGCATGCGGCTCGCCGGAGACGAGCAGCACGCGCAGGTTCTGGCGGATGCCTTCGATCAGATGGACGGCGCGGTTGTTCGCAGCCGTCACTTCACCGGGAAGTTCGGCGACGGAAAATTCCATGACATTGTTGCCGCCGCGCGGAACCTTGAAATTGAACGGCGTTGGCTGGCCGGGTGTGGCCTGCAGCGTGGCGATTTCTTCGCCGTTCATCTTCACCGTCACTTCCGCCGAACCACCACCAGCGGGGCGGCCGTCGTCGAAGACGCGTAACGTCAGCTGCTGTTCTTCATTGACGATGCCGAAGCGCGGGGCGCGGACGATCTCGATACGACGGTCGAATTCATCGGCCTTGCCGGTGATTAGGCCATGCACGGGCGCGCGGAAGCCGAGCGCCTGTTCGGCATTGGGCAGTGCATTGGGGATATCGTGAATCTGGCCGTCGCTGAGGAAGATCGCGCCGCCGACGCGGGACGGCGAGACATCGGAAACGGCGGAGGAGAGTGCCGAGAAAAGCTGCGTGGAGGGCGAATCGCTCTCGCCATTGTCGCGAACTTCGACGATGCGTGGCTCGATGCGCGGGAAGCGGGAGAGCCGGTCCTTCAGCGTCTCCAGCGCCGTATCCGTCATCTGCGGCCGGTCCTGTACGTCCTGGCTCTGCGAACGGTCGACGATGACGGGCACGATGGTGGAAAGCGGCTCGCGTTCTTCCTGCGTCAGAAGCGGGTTGGCGATGGCCACGAGCAAGGCGACAAGCGCCAGCCCGCGCAGCCATGCGCCACGCACGCCGCGCCACAGGCCGATGAAGGAGAGGGCAAGGGCTGCAACGGCCAGAATTGCGATCACGATCCACGGAAGGAAGGGGGCGAAGGTCAATGTCATGTCACTGCCCCAACCGTTCGAGAAGTGCGGGAACGTGAACCTGATCGGCCTTGTAGTTGCCGGTCAGCATATACATCATGATGTTGACGCCGGAGCGGAAGGCGTGTTCGCGCTGCATTTCGTCGGGCGGCACTGTGGGCAAAACCGGCGCGCCCTGCGCGTCCACGGCCCATGCTCCGGCGAAATCATTGCCCGTTATCATGATCGGCGTCACGCCGTCGCCGGAGGAGGAGAGGCCGGAGGTGGTCTTGGCCGCGCCCTGCCGGGATTCCACCCAGAGCGGCGAACCATTGTAACGGCCGGGGAAATTGGTGAGCAAGTAGAAGGATCGCGTCAGAACGTGGTCTTCCGGCACAGGCTCCAGCGGCGGAATATCGATATTGGCGAGGATCGCCTGCAAACGTTCGCCATTGGCGCTGGTCGAGCCGGTGTCGAGCGAGGAGAACTGGTCGCGTGTATCGAACAGCACCGTGCCGCCGGCGCGCATATAGGCATCGATGCGTGAGATGGCGGCGCTCGACGGCATGGGGGCAGTTGCCGATACGGGCCAGTAGATGATCGGATAAAACGACAATTCATCCTTGGAGATATCGAGCCCGACCGGCTGGCCGGGTTCCAGCGTTGTGCGCCAGGTGAGGAATTCGCTCAACCCCTGCAAACCCTGTTCGGAAATGCGGTCTACATCGTCCTCGCCGGTGCGGACATAAGCGAGATGGGTCGTGTCCAGCCGCTCGAAAATCTGCTCGTCGCCCGGTTTTGGGTCGTCGGCGCGCGCGTCCGTTGGGGACATTGCGGCGAAGGCGCCGAGCGCCAGAAGCAGGGTGGCGACCGTCGCGCTGCGGGCTTTCGGCAGGCGCGCGAAGGCGCCGTTCATGAAGAGCACGATCAGGCTGTCGGCGATCAGCATCATGAAGGCGGCGATGAAGAGGGCGGGGCGCAGCGATTTCGCGGTTTCGCCGATCAGCGCTTCGTTTGTCGTGCTGACACCGGCAACGGATGTGTCGAGCGGGCGCAGCGTCGCACCTGCCGGTAGGAGATTGAGAGCCACGAAACCATCCTCTGTGCCATAAAGGCCGGGGGGATTGTCGAAACCGGTGCGGGGCGGCTGGCCGGCACGCATTTCGAGCGGACGGGCGGTGCCGATTTCGGCGGACATCGCGCCTTCTGCGGTCAACAGGCGGAAGGGGGGCAGGGCCGCAGCGGGGGCATTGGCGGAGGCGGAAGCACCGCCTGCCTTCGACAGTTGCACGATACGGCGCAGCATGTCGACGAAATGGCCTGAGATCGGCAGGTCGGACCAGCTGGCCTCGGCACTGACATGGAACAGCACGATGCGGCCTGCCTCGACATTGCGGGTGGTGACGAGCGGTGTGCCGTCGGCAAGGCTTGCCCAGGTGCGCTCAGCCAGATCCGGCGTCGGTTCGGCCAGAACCTGGCGTTTGACGAGAATGCCATCGGCCTTCGGCATGCCGGCAAAGGCGCCGAAAGCGGGAAAATCGGCAAGCGGCTGCGGTTCGGCCCAAGAGAGTGCGCCGCCGAGTGCGCGTTCGCCCTGCCGCAATGTCACCGGCACCAGCGGATCGTCGGCGGGGGCTGCGGCAAGGCGCGGCCCGGCGAAGCGGATCAGCGTGCCGCCGCCGGCCAGCCAGCGCTGTAGCGGCTCATAGGTTTCCTGCGGCAGACGGCCAATATCGGCCATGACGATGACGGATGGGTTGGATTGCAGGATTTCCGGGATGGCTTGAGCAAGGTCCGCCTGCCGCTGCGGAATGAGATCGGCGAAAGGCTGGAGCGCACGGCTGATGTAATAAAGCGGCTGCAGCAGCGGCTGGAAATCATTGCCGGTTTCCCCGGCCAGCAGCGCCACGCGGCGGCGGCGGAAACCGTCATCGAGAAGATGCACCGCACCCGCCGTCGACACACCTTCGATGGAGAGGCGGGCGAAATCGTTGCGCAGTTCGAAGGGTGCTTCCACCGTGGCCGTCGTTTCGGCCGCGCCGGGCGCAAAGCTTGCGGTGCCGTTGGCGAGAATGCGGCCCTGGCTATCCTGTGCATTGACGGTGAGGCTTGCCGCTTGCGCCGTATCGAGCCGCGAAAGGGTAACGCTCATGGCATCGGCATTGTTGGTGGCGCCGGTAATAGCGGTGATGGCTTTGCCGTCACCTCTGACGATGCGGAATTCCGCGGGTGAGAGGCTGGCGAGCGTTCTCATCGCGCTTTCATCCTGCGCCGTCTGAACGCCGTCGGCAATGTAAGCAAGCGTGCCGGGGGGCGTGCCGTTCAGCGCTTCAGTGATGGCTTCGGCCGTGCGCACGCGGTCGGGAACCAGCGGCTTCGGCTTGGCGGCGGCAAGCTTGTCTAGCGCCACGGCCGTCGTTCCCGATACGGCATCATGTTCGGCATCGGCGGTGAAGCTGATGGAGACGGGGCGGTCGGCCCGTTCCGCATCGCCGATCAGCGCCTGCGCGGTTGCCACGCGTCTTTCCCAGTCGGGTGCGGAGGCCCAGCTGTTATCGACCACCAGCACCAGCGGGCCGGAGCCGGCAATGCTGTTGTTACGCGGGTTCACCACGGGGTCTGCCAGCGCAAAAATCACGGCCGCGGCGAGCGCGATGCGCAGCAGGGTCAGCCACCACGGGCTTTTCGACGGCGATTCCTCGCGCTTCAGCACCGTCGCCAATATCTTCAGCGGCGGAAAAACCTCCGCCTTGGGGCGCGGCGGGGTGAGCCGCAGCAGCCACCAAATGGCGGGCAGCGCCAGAAGACCGAAGAGGATGTAGGGGCTGGTGAAGACAAAAGGCAATGCGCTCATCGGCGGCCACCGCCCTGTGCCGGCGCGCCGGAAAGATACATGTGAACGGCGACAAGCGCCTCGGAGGCGAGATGATCGGTGCGGTGGAACACGAAGTTCCAGCCGAGACGACGCAGCGACGAGGACAACGCCTCACGTCTTGCGAGATAGGCGCGGGTGTAATCCTCGCGAATGGTCTCGGCGCGGCCGGAGACGAGTTTTTCGCCCGTTTCGGGATCGCTGAATTCGGTGCGGCCGGAATAGGGGAAGGTTTCTTCGGCCGGATCGGCGATTTCCACCACATGGCCGCGTAAGCCGCGCCGCGCGAGCGGCGAAATCCGCTCCATGACGTTTTTCGCATCATCGAGAAAATCGCCGATCAGGACGATATCGCTCGCGCCCCGGATCATGGAAGTGTCCGGCATGCCCGACGTCAGCGGCGCATGCATGATGGCGGCGGCCAGCCGCTCGGCAGCGTTTCTTGCCGAGACCGGCTCCATGATGCCGGGGCAGCCGATGCGCTCGCCAGAGCGCGCCAGAATTTCCGCCAGCGCCAGCATCAGCACCAGCGCGCGGCTTTCCTTGGAAACGGAGCCGAGGGTGGATTTGAACATCATCGACGGCGACATGTCGGCCCACAGCCAGATGGTGTGTGCTGCTTCCCACTCCCGGTCGCGCACATAGGTATGGTCGTCGCGGGCCGAGCGTCGCCAGTCGATGCGCGACAGGCTTTCGCCTTCGGCATAGGGGCGGAACTGCCAGAAATTTTCACCGATGCCGCGCTTGCGGCGGCCGTGCCAGCCGGCGGTGACGGTGTTGGCGATGCGTTTTGCCTCGACCATGCAGTCCGGCACCAGGGCGGCACGCTGGCGCGCACGCGCCAGAACTTCGCTACCCGGCGTCTTGTCTACGATCTGGCCGATGGATGCCACAGGCACTCCTTTCGCGAAAGGTTAGGTTCGCGTCTTTTTAATTCTTCGCCTGTTCCACGAGGGCTGCGATGACATCACGCACCGACATGCCTTCGGCGCGGGCCGCAAAGGTCAGCGCCATGCGGTGTTCCAGCACCGGTTCGGCCAGTGCATGGACATCATCCAGCGACGGCGCGAGCCTGCCTTCATAGAGCGCGCGGGCGCGTGCGGTCAGCATCAACGACTGGCCGGCGCGCGGGCCCGGGCCCCAGACAACATTTTTGTCGGTGAGTTTGTTGCCATGGCCGGGGCGGGCGGAGCGGACGAGCGACAGGATCGCGTCCACCACCTTGTCGCTGACCGGCATCTGGCGGATGAGAGCCTGAATTTCCATCAGGCGTTCGGCGCCGATCACCGGGCGCGCTTCGCCCGAAGCGGTGCCCGTTGTGTCGAGCAGAATCTGACGTTCGGCGGCGAGTTCTGGATAACCAACGTCCACCTGCAGAAGGAAGCGGTCGAGCTGGGCCTCGGGCAGCGGATAGGTGCCTTCCTGCTCCAGCGGGTTCTGGGTGGCAAGAACGTGGAACGGCTTCGGTAGCTCATAGGTCTGGCCGGCCATGGTGATGTGGTATTCCTGCATGGCCTGAAGCAGTGCGGATTGCGTGCGCGGGCTGGCGCGGTTGATTTCGTCGGCCATCAGCAACTGGCCGAAAATCGGGCCCTTGATGAAGCGGAAGGAGCGGCGGCCGTTTTCATCCTGGTCCATGACTTCGGAGCCGAGAATGTCCGAGGGCATCAGGTCCGGCGTGAACTGGATGCGGTTGGCATCGAGGCCGAGCACGGTGCCGAGCGTGGTGACGAGCTTGGTCTTGGCGAGGCCGGGCACGCCGACAAGCAGCGCATGGCCGCCGGAAAGGATGGCGAGAAGCGTGTTCTGCACCACTTTCTCCTGACCGAAAATGACCTTGGAGACTTCCGTGCGGATCGCCGCTATGTCGGAAAGCGCCTTTTCGGCCGAGGCGACGATGGCCTTTTCATCGAGGGTTTCGCCGGTATTCATCACGCCCATGTCGCTCTCCTCATACCTTCGCCGCTCTCACAGTCGCATCCCGGTTTTGCTGATAGCTGGTCGGGACGGATTTTGCGCTGCATATAGCTTATTGCTCTCTTGGCCGCTGACAAGCGCCATTCGAATGACTATGTCGTGACTTAGTATTTCCTTATCGGCAAAGCGAGACTCGAATATGCCAGCGGAGACGATAAATTCGGCTGGTGATGCGGCAGGGCTTGCGGCGATGATTTCCCGTGCTGCCGAACAGACCGGTGACGCCAAGCGCGGACCGGCTCCAGTCGAGCGCTGGAATCCGCCTTTTTGCGGCGATCTCGACATGGAAATCCGGGCCGATGGCACCTGGTTCTATCTCGGCACCCCCATCGGCAGGGCACCTCTGGTGCGGCTGTTTTCCACGGTTCTGCGCAAGGATGAGGATGGCAAAACCTATCTCGTAACTCCTGTGGAAAAAGTCGGTATCCGCGTGGTGGATGCGCCGTTCGTGGCGGTGGAGATGAAGGCGACTGCGGGGGAGGAGGACGGCGAGCCGTTGCTTACCTTTCGCACCAATGTCGGCGATGTGGTGGAGGCGGGACCGGAGCATCCGCTGCGCTTCGAGATTTTCGGTGAGAACCGAGAATTGAAGCCCTATATTCTGGTGCGCGGCCGGCTGGAAGCGCTCGTTTCAAGGGCGGTGATGTATGATCTCGTGGCGCTTGGCGAGGTGGTCGCCGTGGATGGGGTTGAGATGTTCGCGGTGCGCTCGGGCGGGATGATCTTCCCAGTGATGCCGGCCAAGGAACTGGAACGGCTTTCGCAATGACAATGACGACACTGAAAGGTTTTACCGCCAGCGATTTCCGCCGCCGGGTGCTGCAGGAAGGTGAGGGCGTGGCCGAGCGGGAAAACGGCGACCATGTGCTCAATCCGGGCGTGGTGCTTTCTGGCAACGGCATCCGGCTGAAGGATGCCGCCGTGCTGATACCTGTTATCGACGATGGCGACGATGCGCGGGTGATCTTCACCCAGCGTACATCCACCCTGCGCAAACATTCAGGCCAGATTTCCTTTCCGGGCGGTGGCATCGACGCGGAGGACCGCACGCCGGAAGAGGCAGCGTTGCGCGAGACGGAAGAGGAAATCGGCCTGTCGCGGTCTTTCGTAGAAACGGTTGGACGGCTGCCGGATTACATTTCCGGGACGGGATTTCGTATCAAACCGGTGCTGTCGGTCGTCCGCCCCGGTTTTGACCTGACGCTTAATCCCACTGAAGTTGACGAGGTTTTCGAGGTGCCGCTGTCCTTCCTGATGGACCCGGCCAATCACGGGCGCGGCAGCCGCATCTTTCAGGGGAAGGAGCGGTTTTTCTACGAAATGCCCTATGGCGAACGCTACATTTGGGGCATTACCGCGGGCATCGTACGAACGATTTACGAGAGGTTTTATACATGAATAGCCTTGCCGGGCAGGACTGGTTCGAAAAACCGGCGCTGAAGCGCATCTTTGCGCTTCTGAATGCCGATGGCGGCGAGGTGCGGATCGTTGGCGGCGCTGTGCGCAATGCGCTGATGGATTTGCCGGTCGTCGATGTCGACATGGCGACGACGCTGACCCCTGACGTGGTGGTGGCGCGGGCCAAGGCGGCGGGTATCAAAACGGTGCCGACCGGCATCGACCATGGCACGGTGACGCTGGTCATCGATGGCGAGGGTTTCGAGGTGACGACGTTGCGCCGCGATGTCGAAACCAATGGCCGCCATGCCCAGGTAGCCTTCGGCACGGACTGGCAGACCGATGCCGAGCGGCGGGATCTCACCATCAACGCCCTTTACGGTAACGAAAAGGGTGAGATCATCGACCTTGTCGATGGTCTAGCGGATGTGGAAACCCGCACGGTGCGCTTCATCGGGGATGCGGCGATGCGGATTTCGGAAGATTATCTTCGAATCCTGCGGTTTTTTCGCTTTTTCGCCCATTATGGTTCAGGTCGCCCCGATGCCGATGGCTTGCGGGCGAGTGCGCGGGCCAAGGACAAGCTTGGAACGCTTTCGGCCGAACGGGTGTGGAGCGAGACGAAGAAGCTGCTGTCTGCCCGCGACCCATCCCGCGCACTCCTGTGGATGCGGCAATCGGGTGTTCTCTCGGAAATTCTTCCCGAGACGGAAAAATGGGGCATTGATGCCATTCACGGGCTGGTGGCGACGGAGCAGGCGCTTGGTTGGGCCGCTGATCCGATGCTGCGGCTTGCCGCCATCGTTCCGCCCGACAGGGAGAGGCTCGCTGCGCTTGCAGCCCGCCTCAGGCTGTCAAAGGCCGAGGCGGCTTATCTTACGCATTGGGCTTCTGCCCCTGCCGTCGATCCGGAGATGAAAGAAACGGCATTGGACCGCCTGCTTTACCGGCAGGGTGTCGAGGGCGTGAAGACACGATTGAAACTTGCGCTTGCTTCGGCTCGCGCCGATCTCTCAGCCGGCGATACGGCCATGCACAAAGTCGCGCGCCTTTCGACGTTGCTGACGAGGGCAGAGAAGTTCCGCAAGCCGGGTTTTCCGCTGAGCGGTGCCGATGTGATGGCCGCCGGCGTCGAGGCTGGTCCGAAGGTAGGCGAGGTGCTGAAAAGCCTCGAAGAAAAGTGGATCGACGTCAATTTCTCACTCGACCGGGCAGCGCTGACCGCCCGGCTGAAGGATATGCTCGAGAATTGAAGTCGCGGCGAGGGCTGCTTTGCGGCTCAGGCCGCATTTGCCTCGTCGCGGATGCGGGATTTGATGTTTTCGATCATGTTTTCGCGGATGATGGTTTCACCGTGGGCTGAGCGCATATGATCCACGGTACGGCGCACCACCTCCGCGTCATCGTCTGCGCGGGTGTGCCAGGCACAACCGGGAACAAGCGTTCCACATTCAAAAAGTCTCATGGTCTTGCCTCCCTGTTCAAGTGAGGGACAGCATTGATGTGATGCTGTCCCTCCGACAAGAAACGAACGTTCGCCGCTTATGTTCCAGAGTGGCGTCCGCCCTGTTCAGGCCCCTATTCGGGCATTGCCCAGCACTGGAAAACAGAGGAAGTTCCAGCTGCCGGGATTTTTGTACGAGGCATTTCGTCATTATCGGCGCGCTTGACCGTCTTTCCGGCCAGCGTGCGTTTTACCTGTTCGACATAAAAGGAATGCGGCAGTTCGCGATCACCCGTAGCACGCATTTCCGCGGCCAGGCGGTCAATCAATTCGGGGGTATCGATGGATTGCGATGCTCCCTCGGGGGAAGCGGAAATAGGCATGCTGTTTGAAGTAATCATGACGATAGCTCCTCCAGTACGTCTGCGGGAGGAGACTACCACTGCCTTGATTTTTCCATAAGTCCTAATTTGCGCTATTTGCGACCAAATGGCTGATAAGCGTCAAATTTTCGTGAGGTTTTTTAAGGCCAGCGCACCACCGGCGGCAGCGATGACAGGATTGATTCGACGTTACCTCCGGTCTTCAGACCGAAGATCGTGCCGCGATCGTAAAGCAGGTTGAATTCCACGTAGCGGCCGCGGCGGATGAGCTGCTCGTCGCGGTCCTCTTCCGTCCAGTTCTGGTTGAAATTGGCACGGACGATTTTCGGATAGACGAGGTTGAAGGCGCGGCCGACATCCTGCACGAAGGTGAAATTGGCGTCCCAGCCGCCTTTCTCCTCGTCAGGGTGCAGCCAGTCGAAAAAGATGCCGCCGGTTCCACGCGGCTCGTCGCGGTGCTTCAGGAAGAAATATTCGTCGCACCACGTCTTATATCGCGGATAATCGGCGACCGGATGACGGTTGCAGGTGATCTCGAAGGCGCGGTGGAACAGCTGGGTATCCGGGTCCTGCTGTGTCCGCCTGCGGCCGAGCACCGGCGTCAGATCCGCACCGCCGCCGAACCAATGGCTGGTGGTGACGACCATGCGGGTGTTCATGTGCACGGCCGGCACATTGGGATTGACCGGATGGGCGATAAGCGAAAGGCCGGAGGCCCAGAAGCGCGGGTCTTCTTCCGCACCGGGTATCTGCTTGCGGAACTCGGGCGAGAATTCGCCATAGACGGTGGAGGTGTGCACGCCGACCTTTTCGAAGACGCGGCCTTCCATCATCGACATCTTGCCGCCGCCGCCTTCGCCATTGTCGCGCAGCCAGTCCTTCTGCACGAAGCGACCGGGCTCCTGATCGGAAAGCGGGCCGGTGAGTTCGTCTTCCAGGGTTTCGAAGGAGGCGACGATGGTGTCGCGCAGATGCTGGAACCACGCCTGGGCAACGGCCTTCTTGTCTTCAATGTCCTCGGGCAAGCCCTTCGGCAAGATTGGCCGTTCCATGCATAGTCTCCTTAGAAGTCGATTCCCTGTCGCGTCTAGCAGGTGCCGGCTTCATGCACAAATTCGACTCGCCAAGTTCACATGCGGACACTATCTTTATCGATGTAGGTGCCAGAGGTGAATATCATGACGAAATTTGCCGGACTGCCGCCCCTCGACGGGCTGAAGCGCAGGATCGCCAATCATCGCAGGGAACGCGAAAGCGCCGGCGGCGAACAAAAACGCGACGGCATGTTCGTGCGCCAGACCTTCTGTCTCGGCCGCGAGGAAGCCCGCGCCAAGGCGCGCGAATGGTTCGACAGCTTTCCGAAGGCGGCCTATTGGACGGAAGTGGAAAGCTGGCGGCAGCTGGAAGGCGACCGCATAGAATTCACGATGCGGCGGCTGCCCTCGGCCGATTGAGTCTTAGAGGGTTTTCGTATTTCCGGACGGAAAACCGGGGCCACTTTTCTGGAAATGATCAGGCGCGCGGTTCGGCGTAACGCAGGCGGCTTTCGATCAGCACGCCGCTTTCATCCAGAATGGGATGTGCCACCGTCACGATATGGGCGTTGATGCGCTTCAGGTCGCGCAGCATGTCTAGATGCAGCGAACTGGTCTGCATGCTCTCCGCCAGCCCGTCGCGCAGCCGCTCCAGATGGCGGTTGGAGGATTGTTTTTCGAGGCGGCGTATATCCACCTTGCTTTCCATCAACCGGCGGGCAAGCTCGAAATCGCCTGTTACCAGAATGCTCTGGGCAGCACGCAGGTTCTCGATGGTCATGTCGAACAGGGTTTTCAGCTCCTCATAACCGTCGTCGGAAAATTTGAAGCTGTTCAGCACCTTCTTGCGGATCTGCTCGCAAATGCCCTTTTCGATGATATCGCCGATATGTTCGAGATTGATCGCATAATCGATGATGGCGATCGAACGGCGCGCTTCCTCGTCAGTCAGTCCCTTGCGGCCCAATTGCGAAAGATAGACCTTCACCTCCTGCTGGCGGCGGTCGACCTTCTTTTCGAGCAGGGCCACTTCCTGAAGCGGCGCCAGATCATTGTGCTTGAAGGCGTTTTCGGCGCGGATCAGCATCCGCTCGATGCTGTCGCCGACGCTGAGGACTTCGCGGGTGGCATTGGCAAGCGCCACGACCGGCACGTCCAGCGCCTGCTGGTCGAGGAAATTCGGGCCGTCTTCTGCTTTCGGATCGCCGGGCACCAGCTTAGCCATCAAATCGGATATCAGGCCGGAGAAGGGCCAGGCGAGTGTCGCCAGAATGAGGTTGAAGATGAGATGGGCATCAACAGGCAGTTTGGCGGGCGAAAGCGGCAATTGCTGCAAATACGTTGCGCCATAGGAGGCGAGCGGCATGGCAATCAGGCAGCCGATGGTGCGCACGACGAGATTGCCGATGGTGATGCGACGCGCCGATGCCGGACCGGAGAGCGTGGCGATGACGGGCGGAATGGCGCCGCCAAGATTGGCGCCGAGAATGAGAACGATGATGAGGCCGGTAGACAAGGTGCCAGTGGCGGCCAGCGACAGGATGAGCACCACGACGGCAAGGCTGGAGGAGGAGACGAAGGCGAGCACGGCGGAAAAGATCAGCGCGACAGGCCATGCGCCATCCAGCAGGCCAATGAAGACGCCTAGCGCTGGCGAAGCGCGCATCGGTTCGGTGGCGCCGCTCAGAAGATGCAGCGACAGAAGCATCAGGCCGATGCCGATGACGGCGGTTCCGCCACCCTGTCTGGCATTGGAACTGCCTTTTTTGAGGATAATGCCGGCAAGGATCAGCAGCGGCGAGAGCCATTCGACGCCGGCCGCAACAATCCAGGCGGTAACGGCGGTGCCGACATTGGCGCCAAGCAGCACGACTTGCGCCATGCGCGGCTTGATGAGGTCCCGTTCGGCGAAGGAGGCGACGGTTAGCGCCGTCGCCGTCGAGCTTTGCAGGGCGACGGTGGCGAAGAAGCCGGAAAAGAAGGAGCGCGGGCCGTTCTGGGTGCCGGTAGCGAGCACGCTTCGCAGTTTCATGCCGAAGGCACGGGTGACGCCATCCTTCACCTGGGCAAGGCCGAAGAGCAACAGCGCGACGGCGCCGAGAAGGTTGACGATGACAATTGTGGATTGCATGCGACGTCTCCTCACACCCGCCGGCGCACGGTCCCGGCGAGAGCGATTTTTATTGTCCGGCTAATCAGTATAGGAGCGTGAATGCTCACCGTACAGGCCGGGTTGCGACAGTTTCGCGGTAAAAGCGGTCAATTTTCATATTTGCCTGAAAAATTGGCTGCAAAGATGGCAGGTCACGACCATGCCGTCTGGCGCAGGGCTTCGCCGGTGACCATCGCCGCCGACATGGCGACGTTGATCGAGCGCTGTCCGGCCACCATCGGGATGATGATTCGCTCATCCGCCTTGTCATGCACATGATCAGGCACGCCGGCACTTTCCCGGCCAAACAGCAGGATGTCATCGGCGCGATAGGTGATGTCGGTATAGGGCAGCGCGGCCCTGGTGGAGGCGAGAACGAGGCGGCGACCGGTGCTGGCCCGCCACTCCTCGAAACGATCCCAGCTGACATGGCGCGTCAAAGCCGCCGCCGCGATATAATCCATGCCCGCCCGTTTGAGATTGCGGTCGGAAATATCGAAGCCGGCAGGCTCGATGATGTCGACGCCGAGGCCAAGACAGGCGGCCAGCCGTAGGATGGTGCCGGTATTGCCGGGAATATCGGGCTGGTAGAGGGCGATCCTGATGTTGGGCCCTGTTTCAGGCAGAGTGTCGGGCATGGTTTTCTCTTCGCATTCGGGACTGTCGGACCGATTATCACGGGTGAATAGCCTGTGACAGATGCGGCTGGGAAAAGTGCCTTTTTAAGACCGTTGGTCGACGGATGTTCATTCGCATGACACATAGGCAGGCTACCCAATAACCAACCTATCGTCAGAGAAATCAAAAGGTCCGGGAATGTCCAAGGGCGGTTTCGGATGGGATTTCTGTGCCTAGCAAAACGGGAAAAAAGCCATGTCCGACCGGGTGAATTTCGTCCATCTGACCGATCTGCATATCGGCAATCCGCAGGTGCAGGATGATGATCTTTATTCCGAGACCTCGGCCACGCTGTCCGCCACGCTCGCGCAGGTAAAGGCGCTGGTGCCGCCACCGGAATTCATCGTCGTCAGCGGTGACCTGACCAACCGGGGCGATGCCGGCAGCTATGAGGAACTCAAACGGCTGATGGCTGAGGCGGAACTGGATGCGCCTGTGCTTTTCGCGCTCGGTAATCATGACCGTCGCGACGGGTTTTACCCTGTCATGCTCGACCGTCATGAGGGCGTGGACGAGCCGTATGACCATGCCGAGGTGATTGCCGGTATCCACATCATCGTCATGGACACCAGCGTTCCGGGCAAAGTCGGTGGCGCTTTCGAACCCGGCCAGATCGAATGGCTGGAGGAGGAACTCGAAAATCATCCTGAACTGCCGAAGCTGCTGGTGATGCACCATGCGCCGGCGCTCGATTTCGACCGTCCCGAGGCGGAATGGGAATCCCTGTCGTTTGACGATACCGAGGCTCTGGACGAGCTGTTGTTCGAACATGATGTCATCGGCATTCTGGCGGGTCATATCCACTATGACCGTATGTCGCACTGGCAGGGCATTCCGGTGGTGGTCGGCATCGGCCAGCATTTCGCCACCGATCCGCTGTGGTTGCATGAGGGCGTGCGCATGTTGTCCGGTGCATCCTTCGCCATCGGCACGATTAGGGACACCGGCCTCACCGTCACCTTCGCGCCGCAGCCCAGCGATCGCCGGGAACTGAAGCGTCACACGCAGGCCGGCATGACCGAGTTGATCACGGACTATGAGAGTGGTCAGGCGCAGGACGCAGCCGAATAGGACAGAGCATCACGGCAGTCGATGGGCGTAAACCTTTGCGGGTAATCCGCCCCTTTGCGCTACCCGACACAATCTTGAGTTTTCGCGCGCATCGGTATCTTTCCGACTGGTCATTGCTTAATTTTTGCGCTACAAGGCCATATCTTCAACACCAGCCAAGGGAGGTTTTCATGCCAAATGACATTCGTATTCGCCTCCCGGCCCCAGTAGTGCTGCTGCTGGCCTAGGTGTTGCCCCGCGGTTCAACCGCGTTTCCCATTTCTCGATTCGTCATGTGGCTGTTGCGGCCATATCCAAAGACTTTTCCGTTCCGTCGTGAGCCATATTTGTGTCTGCTCACCATGTCACGATGGAACGATTGATTGCCGGAGCTTGGCCTATGTTTGGCTGGTTTGAAAAACGCCTCGATCCTTTTCCCTCTTCGACGCCTGATGTGCCGCCGAAGACGCTTTTGTCGTTCATCTGGCATTATGTGAAACCCGCCTGGCCGTGGCTGCTGCTGCTCGGCCTGATGTCCATGGGCATCGCCATTGCGGAAGCCATGCTCTACAAATTCCTCGGCAATATCGTCGACTGGCTTTCCACGGCCAATCGCGAGACGTTTTTTGCCGATGAAGGCTGGCATCTGATCGTCATGGCGGGGCTGGTGCTATTCCTGCTGCCGCTGATGGGCGCGATCCACACCATGACGATGCACCAGACGCTTGCCGGCAATTTCGGCATGATCGCGCGCTGGAAAATGCACCGTTTCCTGCTGCGCCACTCCATGAACTTTTTCGCCAACGAGTTTGCGGGCCGGGTTTCGACCAAGGTGATGCAGACGGCGCTGGCGATCCGCGAAGTGGCGCTGAAGGTGATCGACGTGTTCGTCTATGCGATCAGCTTCGTCGTCTCGATGCTGTTCATGGTCGCGGCGGCGGACTGGCGGCTGGTCATTCCGCTGCTGGTGTGGCTCGGTATCTATATGGCGATCCTTGCCTATTTCGTGCCGAAACTCGGCCGGCTGGCGCAAGAACAGGCCGATGCACGCTCGATGATGACGGGACGGATCGTCGACAGCTATACCAATATCTCGACGATCAAGCTGTTTTCCCATGCGGGGCGTGAGGAAAGATATGCGCGTGAGGGCATGAACGTGTTTCTCGGCACGGTTCACCGCCAGATGCGCAAGATTTCCGGCTTCAACATCCTGATCGACCTCAACAATGCCGTCGTATTGTTTTCCACGGCAACGCTTGGGCTGTATTTCTGGATGCAGGGTTCGGTGACGGCCGGTTCGGTCGCCATCGCCATCAGCCTTGCCATGCGCGTCAATGGCATGTCGCAGTGGATCATGTGGGAAGTCACGTCGCTGTTCGAAAATATCGGCACTGTCTATGACGGCATGTCGATGATGACGAAGCCTCATGATATTGTCGACGTTGCGAAAGCGCCTGAGCTTGCAGCGCCGCAGGGTGCAATCCATTATGACAACGTCCGCTTCCACTACGGCAAGAACAAGGGCGTGATCGACGGACTGACGCTCGACATCAAGCCGGGCGAGAAGGTCGGCCTTGTCGGCCGTTCCGGTGCGGGCAAGACGACGCTGATGAACCTGCTTCTGCGCTTCTATGATCTGGAAGGCGGCAGGATCACGATTGACGGGCAGGATATTTCCAAGGTGTCGCAGGACAGCCTGCGCGAGCTGATCGGCGTCGTGACGCAGGATACCTCGCTTCTGCACCGTTCGATCCGCGACAACATCGCCTATGGCCATCCCGAGGCCACCGACGAGCAGGTGATCGCGGCGGCGAAGCGGGCAAATGCCTGGGACTTCATCGAAACGCTTTTCGACATGCATGGTCGGCAGGGTCTCGATGCGCAGGTGGGCGAACGTGGTGTAAAACTCTCCGGCGGCCAGCGCCAGCGTATCGCGATTGCCCGCGTCTTCCTCAAGAACGCGCCGATCCTGGTGCTTGACGAAGCGACCTCGGCGCTCGATAGCGAAGTCGAGGCGGCGATCCAGGAGAACCTGTTCTCGCTGATGGAAGGCAAGACGGTGATCGCGATCGCCCACCGCCTTTCGACGCTGACCGAAATGGACCGGCTCATCATCCTCGACAAGGGCCGGATCGTGGAAGCGGGCAGCCATGCGGAACTGGCGGCGATGGGCGGCATCTATGCCGACCTGTGGCGGCGTCAGTCCGGCGGCTTCATCGCCGACCACGAGGCGGAAGTGGCTGCGGAATAAGGAAAGCGAGAGGGCGGGGGAACATTCTCCGCCCTCTTTCATTTTCCTGATGTTACCGAAATATAATCTTTTCCCGAAGCCGCTGCGGCTGTTCCCGAGTGGGGAATCCGCCTATATCCGGATCATGGTCACTACCCGCATCTTCGAGTATTTCGAAAACTGGATAAAGCCCTTCGCCCGCAAGGACGATTTGCGGCCGCCTGAAAGTACATTCGCCTTCATCTGGTTTTATATCTCGCAGGCCAAGGCGCCGTTTTTCGCGATGCTGGTGCTCGGCGGGCTGACGGCGGCCATCGAGGCGGCGCTGTTCTGGTTCGTCGGGCGGCTTGTCGATATTCTCTCGACGGTGAAACCGGATGAGGGTTGGGCGGGGTTGCTTGCAGCCCATGGCGGGGAACTCGTCGGCATGCTGGTGCTGATCGGCATCGTGCGGTTTATCGTCACCATGATCACGGCGCTGGTGGACCAGCAGATCATTACGCCCGGTTTCTACAATCTGGTGCGCTGGCAATCCTATATGCATGTGGCGCGGCAGTCGCTGACCTTCTTCCAGAATGATTTTTCCGGCCGCATCGTCACCAAGGTCTGGTCCGGCGGGCAGGCGGCGGGCGATCTCGTCACCTCGCTGATGGAAAGTGTCTGGTTCGTCGGTATCTACTCGGTTTCCATGCTGTTCCTTATCGGCGGGCTGGACTGGCGGCTTGCGGTTCTCGTCGTCGTCTGGGTGGCCGTCTTCTCGCTGCTGGCGCGGTATTTCGTGCCGCGCATCCGTTACCATTCAAAGGAGACAGCGGAAGCTGCCTCGATGCTGTCAGGCCGCATGGTGGATGCCTATAGCAATATCCAGACGCTGCGGCTGTTCGGGCGCGACGACGCCAATGATCGCTACATGCGCCAGGGCTTCGATATTTTCCAGACCTCGACGATGAAGTTTACGCGGTTCATCACCGGCGTGCGCGCCTCCATGGCGCTGCTATCGGGCGTGATGATCACCTCCATGGCGGCGCTCTGCATCGATCTATGGCTGTCCGGCAAGATCAGTTCCGGTGCGGTGGCTTTCACGCTGGCGCTGGTGCTGCGCCTCAACTTCCTGCTTGGGCGGTTGATGACGCAGTTCAACGGTATCATGCGCAATTTCGGCACGGTGCAGAATGCCGCCGAATTGATCTCGCAGCCGATCGGTCTCGTTGACGCGCCTGACGCGGCGGTGCTTGAGGTCAAGAAGCCGAGCATCCGTTTTGAGAAGGTCAGCTTCCATTACGGGCGGGCGAATGGCGTCATCGACAATCTCAACCTCGAGATCAGGGCCGGTGAAAAGGTCGGCATCGTCGGCCGCTCCGGCGCCGGCAAATCCACGCTCGTCAACCTGCTCCTGCGGTTTTACGATGTCGAGAAAGGCCGTATCCTGATCGATGGGCAGGATATAGCCCGTGTTAGCCAGGAATCCCTGCGCGCCCATATCGGCATGGTTACGCAGGATACATCCCTGCTGCATCGTTCTATCAGAGACAACATCATGTTCGGCCGTACGGATGCCACAGAAGCGCAATTGATTGAGGCGACGCGCCGGGCCAAGGCGGATGATTTTATCGACAGGCTGGAGGACCAGCGCGGCCGCAAAGGTTTCGATGCGCATGTTGGTGAACGCGGAGTGAAACTCTCTGGCGGCCAGCGCCAGCGCATCGCCATTGCCCGCGTGATGCTGAAGGACGCGCCGATCCTCGTGCTCGACGAGGCGACTTCAGCGCTCGATTCGGAGGTGGAGGCGGCGATCCAGAGCAATCTGGACGAGCTGATGCAGGGCAAGACGGTGCTGGCCATCGCCCATCGCCTGTCGACGATTGCCGCTCTCGACCGGCTGATCGTGATGGATCAGGGGCTTATCGTGGAAGAAGGGAGCCACGCTGAGCTTGTCGCACAGGGGGGGCTTTATTCGGAGCTTTGGGCGCGGCAATCGGGCGGCTTTCTCGACGCGGAAGACGTGAAGCAACGGGACGAAGCGTCATAAGCGGCGGCCTTCGGCCGCCGTTTCTGCATGGCGATGCCATTGCCTGTCGCGCATTACCGGCCGATCATGAAATCCGCCATCAGTCCGAAATGATTGGAACCGAGGCTGTCCGGCAGGCGTGTGGTTTTCATCAGGGTCGCCGGCTCGCGGGCGAAGATGTGGTCGATGGCGATACCGAAGCGGCCGGCCTCTGTCGGCCATGTGGCGGGTTCGAAGGTCGCTTTTTTAAGATCGTTGGCGGCGAGGAAAGCACGCATGTCGGGGGCGATGCTCGCCGAATTGAAATCCCCGGCCAGAATGAGCGGGCCGGTGACACGAAAGAGAATTTCGCTGACTTCATCGAGCTCATCGCGGTGGTATTCGTCGAAATAGGGTTTGGTGATATGGCCGGCGGCAAGCGTCAGTTCCGTGCCGTCGAGATCGACATGCGCAATCGCAAACCGGTCTCGTCGAAGATCGCTGAGGCTATGAAAACGGCCTTCCAGCAATGGTCTTTTTGACAGGATGACCAGATCGCAGCCGGGCGTACCCTCATAGCAACCGAGCCTGTGCGGATAGGTTTGCTGCAAACGCGGCAGAACCGATTGCAATGCCGCCGCTTCGAAAAGGTACACCGCATCCGCACCTGATTCGATGATCCTGTCGGCAATTGCATCCGCATTGGCCGCGTTGTCCATCAAGACGTTGAAGGACAACAGCCGAAAAGGTTTTGCGCCGGGTGCGGCGGTGGCGGCTGTGGAAAATTCCATCAGCATCGCGACGGCGTGGATGGCGAGCGCAAGCGCCCAGACCAGAAGCACGGCCGTAACGACATCGCGCGTCAGCCAGAAGATGAGGCCTGACAGCAGGATGCAGACGATGGCGATGTGAAGCTGGAAGCTGGTGACGAAGGCGAGAAGCCAGAAATCCGTCACATAACGCAGGCTGGCAATGAAAAGAACGGCAGCCACAGCCGTGGATACCATGCAAGAGAGCTTCGCCGTCATCCGAATCCCTGCTTTCCAAGCTCTCCCTTGAAGTCTCCTAACATGGTGCATAGATGCACACAATGTTGCCCGCCTGCCAAGGTCGGCGAAAAAATGACAGCCAAATCGGGCGCTTCGGGCAGAATTACGGCAGCTTTGTGTGCTTTGCTCTTGCCAAGTCGGTCAATATTTTGCGATCACACAGAGTGACGCGGTTTCTTGATGCCGCAGTTGTGTCCAGGGCGATGGGACGGAGTTTGTCCTGGATCAAATCATAGCGGGAGGACTCATGCGATTTACGGCAAAAACAGCGCAGAGGATGGTGTAGCGGTGAGCGAGCACGTAACCAATCACGACGCTTCGGGTGAACCGACCCGTCGCGATTTTCTTTATCTAGTGACGGGAATGGCGGGCGCCGTCGGTGCCGCCGCCGTTGCATGGCCCTTTATCGACCAGATGCGTCCCGATGCATCGACGCTGGCACTCGCCTCCATCGAGGTGGATGTCGCGGCCGTCGAGCCGGGCATGTCCTTGACCGTGAAGTGGCGCGGCAAGCCGATTTTCATCCGCAACCGCACGGCAAAGGAAATCGACGAAGCCAATGCGGTCGCGCTCGGCGATCTTAAAGACCCGGTGGCACGCAATGCCAACATCGCCCCCGACGCGCAGGCGACGGACATTGACCGCTCCGCCGGTCAGGGCAAGGAGAACTGGATCGTCATGATCGGTTCCTGCACCCATCTCGGTTGCGTTCCGCTCGGCCAGGCCGGCGATTTCGGCGGCTGGTTCTGTCCCTGCCATGGCTCGCATTACGATACGGCGGGCCGCATACGTAAGGGTCCGGCGCCGCAGAACCTCGCCATCCCGACATTTGCATTCACATCCGATACCGTGATCAAGATCGGATAAGGGGACAGTTATTCATGAGTGGCCATTCCAGTTATCAGCCGTCCACCGGCATCGAGAGGTGGATCGATTCGCGGCTTCCCTTGCCGCGCATGATCTATGACAGCTTCGTTGCCTATCCTGTCCCACGTAACCTGAACTATGCCTACACTTTCGGTGCGATGCTTGCCGTCATGCTGATCGTGCAGATCCTCACCGGCGTCGTGCTGGCCATGCATTATGCGGCCGAAACGACGGTCGCCTTCAATTCCGTCGAAAAGATCATGCGTGACGTCAACCATGGCTGGCTGCTGCGCTACATGCATGCCAACGGTGCGTCGTTCTTCTTCATCGCGGTTTACCTGCACATTGCCCGCGGCCTTTATTACGGCTCCTACAAGGCACCGCGTGAAATCCTCTGGATTCTCGGTTGCGTGATCTATCTCCTGATGATGGCGACGGGCTTCATGGGCTACGTGCTTCCCTGGGGTCAGATGTCCTTCTGGGGCGCGACCGTCATCACCGGCTTCTTCACGGCTTTCCCGCTCGTGGGTGAATGGATCCAGCAGTTCCTGCTCGGTGGCTTTGCGGTGGACAATCCGACGCTCAACCGCTTCTTCGCACTTCACTACCTGCTGCCCTTCATGATTGCCGGTGTCGTCATCCTGCACATCTGGGCGCTGCATGTGACGGGCCAGACCAACCCGACCGGTGTGGAAGTGAAGAGCAAGACCGATACGGTGCCCTTCACGCCCTATGCGACGCTGAAGGATGCGCTTGGCGTTTCGGTGTTCCTCATCGCCTATGCCTGGTTCATCTTCTACATGCCGAACTTCCTCGGCCACCCTGATAACTACATCATGGCGGATCCGCTGAAGACACCGGCCCATATCGTGCCGGAATGGTATTATCTGCCGTTCTACGCGATGCTGCGCGCCATCACCTTCAATGTCGGGCCGATCGATTCCAAGCTCGGCGGCGTTCTCGTGATGTTCGGCGCGATCATCGTGCTGTTCTTCCTGCCCTGGCTCGATACGTCGAAGGTTCGCTCCGCCGTCTATCGTCCCTGGTACAAGATGTTCTTCTGGCTGTTCGTGGTCAACGCCATCCTGCTCGGCTGGCTGGGTTCGCGCCCTGCGGAAGGAACTGGCCTGATCGGCCTGCTCACCGGCGATCTGAAGGGTAATTATGTCGGCTATTCTCAGCTCGGCACGCTCTATTACTTCGGTTTCTTTCTCGTCATCATGCCGATCCTCGGTCTGGTCGAAACGCCCCGGCGTATTCCGAATTCGATTACCGAGGCCGTTCTTGAAAAGAACGCCGCCAAGAAGGGCGCCGCTCCAGCGGCCGCCCAAGTCTGAGCGCGAAGGAAGGATGACGACAATGAAGACGCTTCTCACGAGCATCGCGCTTATCGCCGCCATCGGCTGTTCCGCCGCCGCTTTTGCGGCGGAGGAGAGCCACGATCTCGCCGCCCAAACCACGCATGCGATCGCCGGCAATCACTTTCCGATCATCAAGCCTGAGGAACAGAGCTGGTCTTTTGCCGGTCCCTTCGGCAAGTATGACAAGGGCCAGCTGCAGCGCGGCCTGAAAGTCTACAAGGAAGTCTGCTCTGCCTGCCATTCGATGAACCTTGTTTCCTTCCGCACGCTGGGAGATCTCGGTTATTCGGAGGAGCAGGTGAAGGCCTTCGCTGCCGAATATGAAGTGCAGGACGGCCCGAATGCAGAAGGTGAAATGTATAATCGCAAGGCCGTGCCTTCCGATCATTTCCCTTCGCCATTCCCGAACCACGAAGCGGCGGCTGCCGCCAATGGTGGCGCCGCACCGCCTGACATGTCGCTGCTTGCCAAGGCGCGCGGCGTGGAGCGCGGTTTCCCGCAATTCATCATCGACATGATCCCGATCATCGGCGGTTATCAGGAAGGCGGCCCGGATTATATCCATGCGCTGCTGACCGGCTATCAGGAGCCGCCGGCCGGCATAAAAAACCCGGATGGTTCGGATTACACGGTGTCTGAAGGGACGCACTTCAACCCGTACTTCGTTGGTGCGACTTCCTTAAAGATGGCGCCGCCGATCAGCGCCGATCAGGTGACCTATGACGATGGTGCACCGCAGACGGTTGATCAATATTCCAAGGACGTCGCTGCCTTCCTGATGTGGGCTGCGGAACCGCATCTGGAAGCGCGCAAGCGCACCGGCTTCATGGTCATGGTATTCCTGTTCATCTTCACGGCACTGATCTATCTCACCAAGAAATCGGTCTACGCCAACAAGGAACATTGAGTATCAATTTTGATGTCTGTATTCATCAGCCTCCGCGGTCTTCCGCGGGGGCTTTTTTATGGGCATTCGTTCGAGGATGTCTGCCTGGTCTGGGCGCGGATCGAGGGAATGTCGGCGGCGGAATGAGCGCCGTTGCCTTTTTAGTTGGTCCGCGGCCGTCAAATTGATAGGGTGGCCCGAACTTCCTGATCCATTTCCCATTTTAACTGGAAATACCATGACCGTTATCGCTTCGGAGCTTTCCGCTGCCATCCGTTCCATTCCCGACTATCCGAAGCCGGGTATCATCTTCCGGGACATCACGACGCTGCTCGGTAACCCGCGAGCTTTTCGCCGCGCCGTCGATGAACTCGTGCAGCCCTATGCGGGAACAAAGATCGACAAGATCGCCGGCATGGAAGCCCGCGGCTTCATTCTGGGCGGGGCGGTGGCGCATCAGCTGTCGGCCGGTTTCGTGCCGATCCGCAAGAAGGGCAAGCTGCCGCATACCACCGTGCGGGTTGCCTACAGCCTGGAATATGGCGTCGACGAAATGGAGATGCATGTGGATGCCGTACAGCCGGGCGAGAAGGTCATTCTTGTCGACGACCTGATCGCCACCGGCGGCACCGCTGAAGGTGCGGTCAAGCTTTTGCGGCAGATGGGTGCGGAAATCGTCTCCGCCTGCTTCGTCATCGACCTGCCTGATCTCGGCGGCCGCAAGAAGCTGGAAGATCTTGGCGTCGGCGTCCGCACGCTGGTGGAATTTTCCGGCCATTGAGGCGGTAACCAGGGCAAGTCGCGATGGTTTGCCCCGGGGCTCGCTTTAGTCGAATTCCAGAACCCCGCTCTGGAAGGTCAGTACCGTTTCTCCCGACTGATTGACGCCCTCGTTGAAGGTGGTGTTCAGCCAGATGCCGGGTCTCGATTCCAGCGGGCGGGCGTCGAGCAGGGTGACGAAATAGGTCACGTCGTCACCGGCAAAAACCGGCTTTTTCCATTTGAGTTCGCGGAAGCCCGGGGAGGGGCCGAGTTTCGGTGGTTCCAGCCCCTGTAGCTTCAACCGCTTCACTTCCTTTGCCCAATGGGACAGGAAGGATTTCATCCAGCCCGCGCCAGTGTGCCAGCCGGAGGCACAGAGCCCGCCGAACACGCTGTTCCTGGCCGCCTCGGCATCGAGATGAAAGGGCTGCGGGTCGAAATCGCGAGCGAAGCGAATAATGTCTTCGGCGGAAAAATGCAGCGTATCGAGGGTGACGCGTTCGCCGATCGGGGAAAGTTCTGCCAGTCTCATGCCGCAACGCCTCCATCGCCACCCATCAGGAACATGACGGTGTTTTCTCCCTGTGAGACCAGAATTCCGCGCTGGTTATAAAGCTCGTGGCGCAATTTCACGAGGCCGATGCCGGGGCGCGACGCGGAAGGGCGCTGTTCCAGTACGATGGATTTTCCCGAAAGCGTGTCTCCGGCCAGAACCGGCTTTTTCCAGTCGACATAATCGATGCCGGGGCTGCCCTGCGAGGTGGAGTTGGAGATGTAGCTGTCTGCCATCATCCGCATCAGCAGGCTGCAGGTGTGCCAGCCGGAAGCCGCCAGCCCGCCAAGAATGCTCCGGCGGCCAGCCTCTTCCGACAGATGCATGGGCTGGGGGTCGAACTCGCTGGCAAATTCGATGATCTGCGCTGCGGAAATCGATTGTGGGCCAAGGGGAAATTCCCGCCCGACGGCAAAATCCTCATAAGTATATGTCGCGACCGGCGCCATGGTTTCCTCCCTTCGCACAGTCAGTGTTGTGCGCATCTAAGAGGATTTTTCCTTTTACGTAAAGGTCAAATTGAAGGTGCGGCTGTTGACTGATAATGCTCTGGGGGTCGAGCGGGTGCTTCTATCGCCTTCTCCCCGCCGGGGAGAAGGTCGCGGCGGCGGGATGAGGGTGCTGGGGCAGAGATATCCAGAGAGGTGGCCCCCTCATCTGTCCCTTCGGACATCTTCTCCCCGGCGGGGAGAAGAAATGTGCCGCATTGTCCGGGTGGTTTCATTCCACCCGTCGTTCAAACCAGATCAGGTGTTAAAGCGGAAGTGGATGACGTCGCCGTCCTGAACGACATATTCCTTGCCTTCGTCACGTCCCTTGCCCGCTTCCTTGGCGCCGACTTCGCCCTTATAGGCGATGTAGTCGTCAAAGCCGATGGTGAAGGCGCGGATGAAGCCGCGTTCGAAATCGGTATGGATGACGCCGGCGGCGGCGGGGGCTTTGGTGCCGCGCACGATCGTCCAGGCGCGCGTTTCCTTCGGGCCGACGGTGAAATAGGTGATGAGGTCGAGCAGGTGATAACCGGCACGGATGAGCCGGTCGAGACCAGCTTCGTTAAGGCCGAGGGCCGAGAGGAATTCCTCGGCTTCATCGGCCGGAAGCTGTGCAACTTCGGCCTCGATCGCCGCCGAGATGATCACGCATTCAGCACCCTGTTCCTTTGCCATCGCCGCGACGGCTGCGGTGTGCTCGTTGCCGGACGATGCGTCGGCTTCCGAGACGTTGCAGACATACAGCACCGGGTGCGACGTCAGGAGATTGAGGCCCTTGAGGATTTCAATTTCCTCAACCGGCAGCGTCTTCAACAGCAGGCGTGCCGGCTTTCCGTCGTTGAGCAGCGCGATGACCGCTTCCATGACCGGCAGTTGAGCCAGGGATTCCTTGTCCTTGCTGGTGGCGCGCTTGCGCGTCTGCTCGACACGGCGCTCCAGGCTTTCGAGGTCGGCGAGCATCAGCTCGGTCTCGATCGTTTCGGCATCGCCGACCGGGTTGATGCGGCCTTCCACATGGGTGATATCGTCGTCTTCGAAGCAGCGCAGCACATGCACGACGGCATCGACTTCGCGGATATTGGCGAGGAACTTGTTGCCGAGACCTTCACCCTTAGACGCGCCGCGCACCAGGCCGGCAATGTCCACGAAGGAGATGCGGGTTGGGATGATTTCCTTCGAACCGGCGATGGCGGCAAGCTGTTGCATGCGCGGGTCAGGCACCGCAACCTCGCCGGTATTCGGCTCGATGGTGCAGAAGGGATAGTTGGCAGCCTGTGCGGCGGCCGTTTTCGTCAGCGCGTTGAAGAGGGTGGACTTGCCGACATTTGGCAATCCAACGATACCGCATTTAAAGCCCATGGCTTGAAACCTGTCCGTTTGAAAGAATTCGTTGAGGAGCCTTTTGCGGAAACGGCAGGGCAAGGTCAAGCCCGGGGGCCGATTTGGGCGGACAAAGCCTTCCGAAAGGTGCGGAATTCCGGGCAGGGTTGCCGGTGGCGCGGTTGCGGCGCAATATGAGCGGGTCTAAGGCACGATCTTTCGCCATGCAGCGGGATTTTTCCCCCTCAACCACCATGATAAACCACCATGACGAGCGACGATGATGAGTGACAGTCCTGTCGATCTCAAACCGAAACCGAGAGTGAAATCGAAGCTGGAGCGGCCTAAGCTCTACAAGGTCATTCTGCTGAATGACGACTATACGCCGCGCGAATTTGTCACCGTGGTGCTGAAGGCCGTCTTTCGCATGAGCGAGGATACCGGACGCCGGGTGATGATGACGGCGCATCGCTTCGGCAGCGCGGTGGTGGTTGTCTGCGAGCGCGATATTGCCGAGACGAAGGCCAAGGAGGCGACCGATCTCGGCAAGGAAGCGGGCTTCCCGCTGATGTTCACGACCGAGCCGGAGGAGTGAGCGCTTTTACGGCGGCTCTGGGGTTGCCGAGATTGACGAGTTGTCACTAATCCTGCCGGATCTGGAAACCTGTCTTGTTCTGCACGAAGCCGCAGCTTTCGTAGAAGGCATGAACCGCCGGGTCGTGGCGGCCTGTCAGGAGCATCACCTTGTAGCAGTTCGCGCCGAAGGCTGTCTCAATGGCGTGGCGCACCACCGTGCGGCCATATCCCCGACCGCGGCGCGCCTCCAGTGTCACCACGTTTTCAATGAAGGCATAGGGGCGGGCGGCGCGGGTCAGGTTCGGAACGATCAGAAGCGTGGCAGTCGCGACGGGTTTGCCATTCTCTGTCGCCACAAATACGGTCAGGCCGGGTTGGGCGAGCATGGCGACGAAAACCGCACCTGCTTCCTGTGTCGTTAATTTCGGGTCTGATGGGTTTAGTACCTGGTAGAGTTCAAGCAAACCGGGTAGATCGCCGGGGCCGGCCGCCCGCAGGGAAATAGTGTCGGAAGACATGCGGGTTTTAGTCCTTCTTGCCGAACATTCGCTTCAGCATCTCGGCCATTGGTCCGGTTTCCGGCAGCTTTTTCGGCTGGGCGCTGTTGCGCGCCTGGTGGATGTGGGACTGCGCGGCCGGCTTGGCCGCCTTTACCGGTTTTTCCGCTTCCGGTTTGCTGCCCGTCGCCAGCGCCAGCTTGTTCATCAGCTGCGAATCCTCACCCTTCACCAGCATGGCGGCGTTGTCGGCAATGGCGTCCAGCAGCGGATCGAGCCAGACGCGGTCCGACTTGGCGAAATCGCCGAGCACATGGCCGTGCACCCGCTCCTTGTCACCGGGATGGCCGATGCCGAGGCGCAGACGGCGGTATTCCTTGCCGCAATGGGCGTCCAGCGATTTAAGGCCGTTATGGCCGCCATGGCCGCCGCCGATCTTGATGCGCGTGCGGCCGGCCAGCAAATCGAGTTCGTCATGGATGGCGATGATGTCGGCCGGCGTCAGTTTGAAGAAACGCATGGCCTCGCCGACGGATTCGCCTGACAGATTCATATAGGTGAGCGGTTTCATCAGCAGAACCTTTTCGCCGCCGATCTCACCTTCGGAAATCTCCGCCTTGAACTTCTTCGACCAGGGCGCAAACGAGGGCAGGCGCTGCAGCGCATCCACGGCCATGAAGCCGATATTGTGACGGTTTCCCGCATATTGTGCGCCGGGATTACCAAGTCCTGCGATGATCTTCATGGGGCATGTCCGCGTTTTGCCTGATGATGCCGTTGTCACCACCCCGAAAAGTGCCTGATGTCAATCTTTTTATGGGTTTGCGGGGCGATCGGCCGATTGGTCAGGGGCTGACCAGACTGTAACGATCGAATATCTGCTGCTGCGTTCCATCGGCGATCAGCCTGTCCAGCCGGGCCTGCAATTTCGCGATGATCTCGTCAGGAACGGTTTTGTTACAGGCGAGGCCGAGCTGTTGCCGGCTCAGCGTTATCACCTCCTTGAAACTGTTCGCAGGCAGGCTCTTGAGGGTGCTTTCCGACATGGGCATGAGGTCGATGCGGCCGAGTTTCAGCTTGTTGAGCGTGATCTCGAAATCCGCGCCGACATCCACCTGCGGGAAACCGAGTTTTTCCAACAGTGCTTCGGTATAGTCGCCCCGCTGGGTTCCCACCCTATATCTTCTGGCGTCCTCGAGGCTGGAAGCCTCGATATTCGCCTCGCGGCGGGCCACGAGAATGTTGCGGTCGGTATGGATTGGCGCAACCCATTTGAAGAGCTTTTCCCGCTCGGGCGTTCGTGCCGTGGCGAAGACGCAGTGCATGGCCTGTGTTGTGGCCAGTGCAATGGCCCGCGCCCAGGGCATGACGGCGACTTCGTAATCCGTATCGGTGTCCTGGAGCACGATCTTGAGCTGGTCGAAATAGACGCCGTGCACGCTGCCATCGCTGGCCTGCAGATTATAAGGCGGATAGACCTCGGTCGTCAGGAAGAGCTTGGCCGCGTTGACTGGTGTGGCGAGAGCAAGAAAGAGCAGACAAAAGCGGATCAATCCCATCGCTGCCTCCATCGGCTTCACGCTTGTCGCGCCGCAAAGCGGCTTTGTCCGGACGTCGCATCGAATGCGGCGATCAGCTTTTGGACCGGCTGCGGGCGCGCAAAATAATAACCCTGTCCGAAATCCGCGCCCATATCGGTCAGAAGGTCCTTCTGCTCTTCCGTCTCCACGCCCTCGGCAATGACGGTGCAGTTCATCTTGTGCGAGATGGCGGCGATGCCTTCGACAAGCATACGGCTCCGCTGCCTGATGTCCACGGTGTCGTCGCAGATCGAGCGGGTGAAGGACTGGTCGATCTTGACGATATCGACCGGAAAACGGCTGAGATAGCTGAGCGAGGAATAACCCGTGCCGAAATCATCCAGCGCGATGCGGCAGCCGAGCTGGTGAATGGCATTGAGGATCGCCCGGATTTGCGGATCGTCCTTCATGATGACGGCTTCGGTGATCTCAATGACCAGACGTGCGGGGAGAATACCGTGCCGGTGCAGCACGCCGGCGATGCGAGTCGGCAATCCCGGTTCGAATTGCAGCGGCGAAAAATTGACTGCCACATAGGTCTGATCCATTCCGGGCAGGCGCGACAGCCTGGCGAGATTGGCGATCGACTGATCGAGAATGAGATTGCCGATGCGTTGAATGGTGCCGTTTTCTTCGGCAAGGCTGACGATCGCGGCGGGGGAAAGCAATCCCTTGTCGGGATGGTTGAGACGCAGCAGCGCTTCGAAACCCGCTGTCTGGCCGGTTGCGAGGTCTTGAATGGGCTGGAAATAGGCTTCGAACCAGTCCTCGGAAAGCGCCTGGGCGATATCCCGCTCCAGCTCCGCATGTTCGCGCGCGCGGTCCATGATCGAGCTGTCGAAGACCTGCGAGCCGTTTTTGCCGGTTCTCTTGCGGCTATACATCGCCATGTCGGCATTCTGCAAAAGCTCCGACGCGCTGGAGGCGTGCAGTGGATAGACAGCCATGCCGATGCTGGCGCTGAGGCGGATGCTGTTGTTCTCGATCTCGAAGGGCATGTCCAGCATCGCGCAGACACGCTCGCAAAATTCCAAGGCGCGTTCTTCCACCTTGTCGCCGGCCAGCAGAATGGCGAATTCGTCGCCGCCAAGCCGCGACGCGCTGTCGAGCGGCGTGAGCAGGGGTTCGAGTTTCAGCGTGAATTGCTTGAGAACGGCGTCACCCGCCGCATGGCCGAGATTGTCGTTGATGGCCTTGAAACGGTCGAGGTCGATGAACAGGCAGGCCAGTTCGCTGCCTTTCCGGTCCGCATCGCGGATCTGCAGGTCGAGGATCGCCTCGAAGCCCTGACGGTTGAAGAGGCCGGTCAGATGGTCGGAAATGGCTTGCTGCCGGTTGCGTTTTTCCGACTGGCTCAGTTCGGTCACATCGGTCATGACGCAAAGACACGTGCTTTGCTGCGTGGTATCGCCGGAATCAAGGGGCTTTTCGAGGATAAGCGCGTCCATGACACCGCCATCCATGCAATGGAAACGCACGGTGATGCCGTTGTGCGAAGCGTCGGGCGAGGAGTGCGCCGTCTTGCGCTGCTGAAACAGGGACCTGTCGTCGGGATGGATGAGATCGGCGAAGTTCAGGCCGAGTATTCTGGTGCGGTCGTAACCGGTCGCCTGCACCCAATAGTCGCTGACGGCGGCAATCCGGTCGTGCCTGTCGAGCGAGAACAGCATGGCGGGTGTACGGTTGTAGATCTCCGTCTTGCGTTCGTGGGCATTCTTGATCTCCAGCTCTTCCTTTTCGAGCTGGGTCTGCATTTCGTTGAAGCTTTTTGCCAGCCGGCCGATTTCATCCTTCGAGCGCCAGTCGACATGGTGGCGTGAGCCGAGGCGGCGTGTCGCCTCTATCGCCGCCGCCAGTCGCATCAGCGGGCGAATGACCATGAAGCGGTTGCCGACGATGGCGGCAAGAACGATGGTGAGGACGGCGAGGATGAAAATCGTGATAAAGGCCAGTTCGGTTCGGCTGAGCGAGGTCAGAAGGCCGACATCATCGTAATAGACCGTCAACTGCCCAACGGTGACTGGTCCCTTGGTGGTCTTGTAGATCACCTCGCGTGTCGTCGAGGCGGCGTCCTGGATGATGTCGCTGCCGGCAGTTTGGACCACATCGAGCTGGCCGGATGTATCCTTGACCTCGACCATGCGGATCATGGGATCGGAAACAAGGGTTCCGGTAATCTGATTTATGGTGTCGTCATCAAGGTCCCACAGGGGGCGGGCCAGCGCCTGCGTATTCGTCGACAGCAGAATTTCGATATGGTTGCGCTGGCTGCGGATTGCCTCGTTATAGGAAAGCGTCAGCAAAAGCGTGAAAAGCGGGGCGACCACTGTAAGAAGTGCGCCGGAAACAATCGCGATAAAGCGGCTTTCGACGGAATGAGCCATGTTGAATTGCAGCTACCCTTTGCCCCAGACTTGCTGCGCTGCGTTTTTGCCCATCCGGATGGGGTTTGCGAGGGGTTTTCGGCAAAGGCCGCGTTCCCTCGTGCAATTTCCCAGACCGTCCGATGTTTCCACGACAGCGCAAGGGTATCGTTTCATGGAAGTGTTAATCGACACTGAAACGCTTCCCATCTCAGCTGCGGAGGCCAAGCTTTCTGGTTTTAAAGTTCATAAAAACTAAAAAGCCCGTTCCGAAAACGGAACGGGCCTCATTCTTCAAAGCTGTCAGGCCTTGCGGCCGCCGATTATTCCTCGGAAGCTTCTTCGGTCGTTTCTTCTTCAACGCCTGCTGCCGGAGCAACGATCGTTGCGATCGTGAAGTCGCGGTCGGCGATGACGGGCGTGATGTTCTTCGGCAACTTGACGTTCGAGATGTGAACGCTGTCGCCGATCTTCAGGCCGGAGAGGTCAACCGTGATGGCTTCCGGAATGTCGTTGGCCGGGCAGTGGAATTCCACCGTGTGGCGAACGATGTTCAGAACGCCGCCGATCTTGATGTCCGACTTTTCTTCGTTTTCGAAGTGAACCGGAATTTCAACGTTGACGAGCGTGTTGCCCGAAACGCGCAGGAAGTCGACATGCATGGTGAAGTCGCGGACCGGATCAAGCTGGTAGTCCTTCGGGAGAACCTTGATCTTCTTGCCGTCGACGTCGATCGTCCCAACCGTCGTCATGAAACCGCCGGCGTGGATACGCTTGGTGACTTCGTTGGTCGACAGGGCGATGGAAATGGGGGCCTGCTTGTCACCATAGATGACAGCGGGAATCAAACCGTTGCGGCGAAGTTCACGAGAGGACCCCTTACCAACTCGTTCGCGCGCCTCGGCCTTGAGCTCATACGATTCTTTGCTCATGGCAATTCCTTTCGAGGTTATATGGAGAGTTCATGCCCGCGGACACTGAACTGGGGAGGCGCAAGCGCCATCCCACCCGCGTTGCCTCCAAGGGTGTCTACACGGGTGCGGGCGCTATAATACAAACCGAAGCTAAAGACAAGAGTGGCCCCGTTTTCGCGGATGCCACTTTATAATTTTATTAGTAATTACTAATTCACTCGGGTGTTGCAACTTTTAATATATGCTTATCCATGCACATAAACCGGGTGAAAACTTGGCGAATGATAAGGCTACGCAGAATTCCAATTGCGTAGATGACAATGTTCAAAGTTCTCCAGTGCCTCACCATCGATCACGACTATCGATACACCGCTGCGGCGGTTGTCGTGTGCATGCTCGGAAGCTTCGTCACGATGCGTCTTTTTTCGAAAGCGCGTCTGGCGACGGGATTGCAGAAGGTCAACTGGCTGTTTCTGGCGGGCGTCAATGGCGGCGCGGCGATTTGGACCACCCATTTCGTGGCGATGCTGGGTTATGTCGCGGCGGGCGATGTGGGTTACGATCCCTATCTGACCGGGCTTTCTCTTCTTATCGCCATTACGACGACGACCGCCGGTTTCGGCATTTCCGCCTATGGCGGCCGTAGCGTGCTGGTGGAAGCCGGCGGGATCATCCTCGGCCTCGGCATTGCGGCCATGCATTATACCGGCATGGCGGCCTATAATGTGCAGGGCATGATCTTCTGGGATCAGGCCTATGTCATCGCTTCGCTGGTGCTGGGATCGGTGCTCGGCGCCATTGCGGTCAATCGCATTGCCCGGCCTCTCAACCGTTTCTGCCAATATAGTGCGGTGGCGTTTCTCATCCTCGCCATTGCCTCGATGCACTATACCGGCATGGCCTCCATGTCGTTCGCCTTCGATCCGCGCATCATCATTCCGGAAAATCTGCTGCCGCCGGCCATCATGGGCGGAGGCGCAATCGCGGTGACGCTGCTGCTTCTGGCGCTCGGACTTTCCACCTATGTCATCGACGCCCAGTCCACCCAGCAGGCGGTTGCCCGCTATCGCCATCTTTCATTGCACGATCCGCTGACGGGTATTCCCAACCGCGCGGCATTCATCGAACATCTCAACCGCCGCACGCGCCATATCTCCATGGGTGCGCATACCGCGCTTCTGTCGATCGATCTCGACCGTTTCAAGGAAATCAACGACGTGCATGGTCACGCGGCCGGTGACGCCGTGCTGCGCGCCATCGCCGATCGGGCGAGTTCCGTGCTGAAGGCCGGTGAATTCCTGGCGCGCATGGGCGGCGATGAATTCGTGGCGATGACCCATTCCTATTACACCCGGGCCGATGGTGCAGAATTCGCGCAGCGACTGATCGAGCAGATCAGCAAGCCAGTCGAATGGAACGGCCAGACATTTTCGGTCGGCGCAAGTGTCGGCATATCGGTCCGCAACACCGGCTCCATCGATGCCGATACCCTGATGGCGCAGGCCGATGTTGCCATGTACCGGGCGAAAAGCGCGACGTCTGACACGATCTGCTTTTATGACAAATCCATGGACGAGGCCGCGCGCGCGCGCAATGCGCTTGCCATCGCCATGCGCAGCGGCCTCGCCAATAACGAGTTCGAGCTTTATTACCAGCAGCAGAACGACACCAAAAGCGGCAGCATTGTCGGTTTCGAGGCGCTTCTGCGCTGGAAACATCCCGAACGCGGCATGGTATCTCCCGTCGAATTCATTCCGATTGCCGAACAGACCGGCTTCATCGTCGAACTGGGCGAATGGGTTCTGAGAGAAGCATGCGCGCAGGCTGCGCGGTGGAAAAAGTCACTCGCCATTGCCGTCAACGTCGCGCCGCAGCAGCTTGCGGATAATGATTTCCCCGACAAGGTTGAGAGAATTCTTGCAGAGACGGGACTTGCGCCGGAAAGGCTCGAGCTTGAAATTACCGAAGGCAGCATCATCGCCGATCATCGCCACGCGCTCGTCACCATCCGCAAGCTCAAGTCGCTCGGCGTCAAGATCGCCATGGACGACTACGGTACGGGTTATTCCTCGCTTTCGACCCTGCAGAGCTTCCCCTTCGACAAGATCAAGATCGACCGCGCCTTCATCGATGGCCTGTCCACCAATGTGCAGTCGGAGGCGATTGTTCGCTCGACGCTCATTCTGGCGCACAGCCTGAATATTCCGGTGCTTGCAGAGGGAGTGGAGACGAAGGCCCATATTGAATTCCTGCGGCGTGAAGGCTGCTTGCAGGTGCAGGGCTTCTTTTTCGGCAAGCCCGGTCCGCTGACCTCCATCGCCAATCTCGTGGACGACACGTTCCTCTCGGCGGAGGATGAAACGGAAGAGGCCTCCGGCCGGCGTTATATCAAGGTGGTTCGTTAGTCCGGCGCAGCCAGCGGGTGCTCCCGGCAGGACCGGTCGCGAAGTTTTTTGTTGAAACATGCACGCTTCCAGCGCACCATCGCACAAAAGCTTTGGGAGGAGCGTATGCCGACAGACATCGCCCATGCGGAACGCGTGTATGAAACAGCACGCCATCGTTCCGCGGCCGCAAGTTCTCCGATTATTGCCTCATGGCGGCGCTGCATGGTCAAGCACCGTCTTGCGCCGGAGGAAAACCGCAAGCCGATCTTTCTCAGCGAGGTTGAGTTTCGCCGCGCCCGCGAAAGTGCCGCCGGCCTGATCGCCGAGAGCACGGACGAACTGGACCGCATTTTTCACAGCGTCGGCAAATCCGGCTGCTGCCTGCTTCTGACCGACGCGCAGGGCGTTGCCCTGGAGCGACGTGGTGCTTCCGGTGATGACCGCGATTTCCGGGCGCTCGGCCTCTGGAACGGGGCCGTCTGGAGCGAAGAGAGCGTGGGCACCAACGGCATCGGCACGGCGCTGGTGGATGAGCGCTCGGTGGTGGTCTATCGGGACCAGCATTTCTTCACGTCGAACACCGAACTCTGCTGCACCACCGCGCCCATCCGCGACCATACCGGCCGGGTGACGGGCGCGCTCGATATTTCCACCTGCCGCGACGATATCAACGAGATGACCTTCTCCTTCGTCACCCAGGCGGTGAAGGATGCGGCGCAGCGTATCGAAGGCAATCTTTTCCGCCGCGCCTTTCCCGGCGCGCGCATCGTCGTCGTACCGACCGGGTTCGGCGCGGCGATGTCACTGCTGGCCGTAGATCAGGACGATCTGGTGCTCGGTGCGACGCGGGCCGCCCGCCTCGCATTGAAGCTCGATGATATCAGGATCGCGCAGGGTCTGCCGGCGGCGGATATTCTGCAGGAACAGCGCCACGACGGCGGCTCCGACCTTGCGGAAGCGGAACGTTCCGCACTCCGGCGCGTCCTGTCGCGCACCAACGGCAATGTTACGCAGGCCGCTTCGCTGCTCGGCATTAGCCGCGCCACGCTTCACCGCAAGATGAAGAAATTCGACGTGCGTTAAGGCCCGTAAGTGTGCGATCCGGCCGATTCCGCCGGATCGCGGTGGCTTTGTCGCAGATGTGAGACAATGTGCGCTGCGGAACAACGGCGCCCCTCTACCGAACCGCGCCATCTAGGCCCACCTTCCTCCCATGCGGTCCGCTCAGGATCGTTTTAATCAGGGAGGATGAAATCATGAACATTCAGGTTCAGCAGAAAGCGGGCGAAGCGCCCTTCAAGCTGAAATACGGCAATTACATCGGCGGCAAATGGGTGGAGCCGAAGTCCGGCCGCTACATGGACAATCTCTCACCGGTGACGGGCCACAAGATCTGCGAAGTACCGCGCTCGGATGCATCCGACATCGAGTTCGCGCTCGACGCTGCCCACAAGGCGCGCGAAAAATGGGGCAAGACGAGCATCACGGAACGCTCCAACATCCTGCTCAGGATTGCCCAGCGGATAGAAGACAATCTTGACCTCATCGCCCGGGCTGAAACCTGGGACAATGGCAAGCCGCTGCGTGAAACCACCAATGCGGATATTCCGCTGACGATTGACCATTTCCGTTATTTCGCAGGCTGCATTCGCGCTCAGGAAGGCACGATCGGCGAAATCGATAATGACACGGTCGCCTATCATTTCCATGAACCGCTCGGTGTCGTCGGCCAGATCATTCCGTGGAACTTCCCGATCCTGATGGCTGCGTGGAAACTGGCACCTGCGCTTGCCGCTGGGAATTGCGTGGTGCTGAAGCCGGCGGAACAGACCCCGGCTTCCATTCTCATCGTGATGGAACTGATCGAAGACCTTCTGCCGCCCGGCGTCCTCAACATCGTCAACGGCACGGGCCTTGAAGCCGGCAAGCCGCTGGCTCAGAGCAACCGTATCGCCAAGATCGCCTTCACCGGTTCCACCTCGGTCGGCAAGGAAATCATGCGTTATGCGGCTGACAACGTCACCAACATCTCGCTGGAGCTGGGCGGCAAGTCGCCGAACATCTTCTTTGCCGATGTGATGAACGAGGACGATGCCTTCCTCGACAAGGCGCTCGAAGGTTTTGCCTTCTTTGCGCTGAACCAGGGCGAGGTCTGCACCTGCCCCTCGCGTGCGCTGGTGCATGAATCGATCTATGACCGCTTCATGGAAAAGGCGATCAAGCGCGTTCAGGCCATCAGCCAGGACGATCCGCTCAACCCGTCGACCATGCTAGGCGCGCAGGCCTCGCAGGAACAGTTCGACAAGATCATGAGCTATCTGGAGATCGGTAAGAAAGAAGGCGCCAAGGTTCTGACCGGCGGTGATCGCAAGACGCTGTCGGGTGATCTGAAAGACGGTTATTACATCCAGCCGACCGTCTTTGAGGGCAACAACAAGATGCGGATTTTCCAGGAGGAAATTTTCGGTCCCGTTGTTTCCGTCACCACCTTCAAGACGGTGGAAGAAGCGCTCGAAATCGCCAATGACACGGTTTACGGTCTCGGCGCGGGCGTCTGGAGCCGCGACACGAATATCGCCTACCGCGCCGGCCGCGGCATCGAGGCGGGCCGCGTGTGGACGAACTGCTACCACGTCTATCCGGCGGGTGCTGCCTTTGGTGGTTACAAGCAGTCGGGCATCGGTCGCGAGACCCACAAGATGATGCTCGATCATTACCAGCAGACCAAGAACCTGCTGGTTTCCTACAGCCCGAACAAGGTCGGTTTCTTCTGAGGTTCCTCCCCGGAAGCCGGCGAGGGCAACGGTGCCAGGTCGCCGGCGTGTTCCCAGGGGCTTCGGCCCCTGGGAGCCCGGATCGGAGTTTTAAGCAAAATGAAAGGCCGGAGGTTTTGCCTCCGGCCTTTTCTGTTGTTGCTTACGCCGCGTACCGTTGGTCCCGATGCTGGATCGCACCTACCGAGAACTGGCCCACCTGTTCGGTCAGGCCATCCGCCTCACTTGCCAATGAGAAGGCCGAAGCCGTGGTTTGTTCCACCATCGCCGCATTCTGCTGCGTGACATGGTCGAGTTCGTTGACGGAGGCGTTGATTTCGGTGAGGCGGCCGGACTGTTCGCGCGATGCGGTGGCGATTTCGCCGATCTGGTCGTTGACCGACTGGATGCGTTTCTGGATCTGCTCCAGGCTTTCGCCAGTCTTCAGCACCAGCGCGACACCGCTTTCCACATCGCCCGCCGAGGTGGCGATCAGCGTCGTGATGTCACGCGCGGCGGCGGCCGATTTCTGGGCCAGTTCGCGGACTTCCTGCGCCACAACGGCAAAGCCCTTTCCGGCTTCACCGGCGCGTGCGGCTTCCACGCCGGCATTCAGGGCCAGCAGGTTGGTCTGGAAGGCGATCTGGTCGATGACGTCGATGATCTGGCGGATCTTGGACGAAGAGGTCTCGATGCGTTCCATGGCGACGATCGCTTCTTTCACCACAGCCGTGGACTTGTGGGCGTCCTGCATCGTGCCTGCCGTCGCCTCGACAGCAACATTGCAGCGCGACAGGGAGAGATCGACGGCCTGCGTCATCTCTCCGAGCGCTGCAGCCGCTTCCTCGAGGGCTGCGGCCTGACGTTCGGTGCGCCGCGACAGGTCTTCCGATGCGCTCTTCAGTTCGCCGGAGCCGGAGCGGATGGCGTTGGCGCTTTCGCCGATATTGGAGATCGTCGCTTCCAGCCCGGCCATGGAGTTGTTGAAGTCGACGCGCAGATGATCGAGCGACGGCACGAAGGATTTTTCGATGCGACGATCAAGTCTGCCGGCGGCCAGATTGGCAAGACCGGTCGCGAGTGCATCGACGGCCTCTTCCAGTTCCTTGGCGCTTCTGGCCTTTTCCATTTCGCGCTGGGCGCGTTCCTCATCCAGTTCCTCGCCCTTGCGATGGGATTCGGCTTCCATGCGCTGCTTGTCCAGAATGCCCCGGCGGAAGGATTCCAGCGCCCGCGCCATGGTGCCGATCTCATCGCCGCGGGAAACCGCCTTGATCTCGATATTGTTGTCACCGCCGTTGAGACGCTCCATCAATCCGGCAAGACCGGTCAACGGCTTGGTGAGGCTTGCGGATACAAAGATGCCGATCAGCGTCATGATCGCAAGAACGGCAAGGGTCGCAACGGCCGCCCAGAAGGCAAGATCGTTGGCGGCGGCCAGTACCTTGCTCTCCTGCTGGCCGATGGCCAGAAGATGCTTCTGGCCAAACACGGTGACCGGGCGATAGGCATAGAAGATGTTGCCGGCAGGCGTCTGTGCCAGCACCATTCCAGGGTCGCTTGCGCCCGAAAGGGCCGCGAGATTTTCGGAAATGGCAGCATCCGCGCCGCCCGAGAGCACGCCGGCGCGGCGTTTGCCCTCCGCGCTCAGAAGAACGGCGTCATCAATGGTCTTGCCGGTTTCTTCGGGTGTGACGACTGCGCCGATACGGTCGGCGGCAACGCGCATGATGACGGCGCCCTTGCGCTGCAGCTGGCCCCAGTTTGAGACCGCGAGCGGCATGCCGATCATGGCCGAATCACTATCGCCGCCGCTGAAACCGGTGGTGCTGACGACACCATCCTTGCCGGCTTCGATGCGCTGGAACAGGTCCTTGATCGCGGCGTTCTGCGGTTCCGTCACGTTGGTCAGGAAGTTCTTTCCCTTGGTCACGGAATAGATAATGAGGCCGTTCTTGTCGATGACATAGATATCGCTGACGCGGGTATTGCGCCAGACGCTGGCGATGGCGGCGTTGATGGTCGCGTGGCGAATGGCATAAAGCAGTCGCAACCCTTCGCCGTTGAAGGAAGCGCGCTCCTCCTCGGAGACGCCTTCACGGCGGAAAGCCTGGATGATGGCATCCTTTTCCGTCGGCACGACAGTGGTCATCGTTTCCAGCGCCTGGGCGATTGCGGCATTCTGCGACAGTTCGGTGATGCTTTGTTCGACACGCAAAGTATAGGCGTCAAGCTGCTTGGATTGGTTGCTTGCAACCGTTTCGAGCCTGATTTCGCTGGCGTCGATAAGGCCCGACTTGCCCATCTCGTAGGACAACAACCCCACGGACAGGCAGGAGACCAGCGTCGCGCCCGTGACGAGCGCCGCGAATTTGGCCTTGATTGACAATGATTTAGCTTTGACAGCAGTCGGATTTACACCCGGCATCCTGTTTCCTCCCCCCAAAAAAACGTTGCCGCACGGTGGCAAAAATTGCTTACGGTCGCGTTAAAGGGCTGCAAATTGTACGATTATTTCCCGCATGCCGCGAAAAAAACTTTGACCGCCACCGACACTCCACCGACACGTGCCGTAATAAAACTGCAATAGAACAGGCGCATATGCAGCGAAGATCAACGGCTGTTCATGTTCATGCAAGCTTTTCGCGCTCCTTCTCTCGCCACTATCGATGATGTCTGCGGAACCCGAGCAGATGGATATGACGGAGCCCCTTTGCAATCGATCCCGGATTTCGCGGTTATCGTGCCGATGCACAATGAGGAAGCGAGCGTTGAAACGCTCGTGGCCGAGATCGTGACGGCCTGCCAGCCGGTCGGCCAATTCGAAATTGTGGTGGTGGACGATGCCTCCTCCGATCGGACGGTGAATGCGGTGCTTTCGCTTGGTGATCGTTACCCGATGCTGCGGCTTGTCCGGCACGACCGTCAGGGCGGGCAATCGGCAGCGATACATAGCGGCGTCCAAGCAGCGCGGGCGCCTGTTATCTGCATGCTTGACGGTGACGGCCAGAACCCGCCGGACAATCTGCCTGCACTTCTTGCGCCGCTTCTCTCCGCCACTGCAACAAGCCGGCTCGGCCTCGTGGCCGGCCAGCGCGTCGGCCGGCGCGATACGCTCGGAAAACGCCTTTCGTCGCGCTTTGCCAACGGTTTGCGGGCGCGCATCCTGAAAGACGGCACGCGCGATACGGGCTGCGGGCTTAAGGCCTTCCGTCGCGACGCCTATCTCGCCTTGCCCTATTTCGATCACCACCACCGCTATTTCCCGGCGCTTTTTAATCGCGACGGCTGGCAGGTGGCCCATGTCGACGTCACGCATCGGGCGCGGCAGCACGGAAATTCCCACTACACCAATATTGGCCGCGCGCTCGTCGGCATCCACGATCTGATCGGCGTCGCCTGGCTATTGCGCCGGCGCAAGCGGTCAAGCTGGGCTGAAACCTTCAAAACGGAGACATCGCCGTGAATGCACCGGCTTTATGGTCCATGCTGCATGTGAACAGCTGGAAAGAATTCGTATGGGTCTTGACCGGCTTCATGGGCCAGATGCTGTTCACCATGCGTTTTCTGGTTCAATGGATTTCCTCTGAGAGGGCGAGCCGCTCGGTCATGCCGGTCGCCTTCTGGTATTTTTCCATTCTCGGCGGTGTGGTGCTGCTTTCTTATGCACTGTGGCGGCGCGACCCGGTCTTCGTTATCGGGCAGGCATCCGGCCTTCTCATCTATGCTCGAAATCTCTGGTTGATCCATGCAGAACGCCGCCAGCATGCATGACGGCGTGGCCCTGCCTCATGCGCAGGCGAGCGAACAGCATCGGTGGCTGACATTTGCGGTCGCGGCGATCATTGTCGTGACAGTGCTGCGGGTTGTTGGGCTGGCCTTCAATCGTACCGATCTCTTCGTCGATGAGGCGCAATATTGGCTATGGGGCCGGGAGATGGCGCTCGGCGCCTATTCCAAGCCGCCGCTGATCGGCTGGCTCATTCGCGCGGCAACTATTCTGGGCGGCGGCGAGGGCACCTTCCAGGTGCGGCTGGCCGCACCGGTGGTGCATGGCGTTGCGGCGGCGGCCATTCTTGTGCTGGGCCGGATGATCTATGATGTCAGGTTGGCCTCGCTGGCCGCCCTTGTCTATCTGACGCTGCCCGCCGTGACACTCGGTAGCCTGCTGATCTCGACCGATACGCCGATGATGCTGTTCATCGTGCTGTCGATGATTTCGGTCAGGAAGCTTGCGCAGGCGCGGGCCGAAAGCAGGGGTGCGCTGGGCTGGAGCATCGCTCTCGGCCTCTGTTTCGGCCTCGGCCTGATGTCGAAATATGCGATGATCTATTTTCTGCCCTGCTTCATCGCCGCCGGCTGGCTTTGCGAAGCATGGCGCATCCGGCTGCGCGACGCGGCGATTGCCGTGCTGATCTGCGGTGCCGTCATCGCCCCCAATCTGTGGTGGAACGCCGCGCATGATTTCATGACCGCGCGCCATACGGCTGATAACGCGAACTGGCATGGCGTCCAGCTGAAGATCGGTTCCGCGCTGGAATTTTTCTTCTCGCAGGCCGGCGTGGTCGGTCCCTTCGTTTTTGTCGGCATGATTGTCGCAACAATCCGCGCAAAGACAGCCGAAGACCGTGCGCTGGTCGCGCTTTCGGTGCCGATCGTGCTTTTGATTACGGCGCAGGGCCTGATGTCGCGCTCACTCGCCAATTGGGCGGTGGGGGCTTATGCGGCTGGCGTGCTTCTGGCGGTGCCGGTGCTGGCGTCACGGCGCTGGCTCACCGTGTCCACTTTGGTGCTCGGCGGTGTCGTTGCCGTCGCATTGCCGCTGATGACGATTGCCGGAACGGAGTTGCGCCTGCCGAAGGGCGAGCTGGCGATGTCGCGTTATCTCGGGCGCTCCGAGTTGGTGTCGACCGGCCTGTCGCGGGCGCGTGAGGCGGGGGCGGATGCCATCGTCGCCAATGATCGTTCGATATTGGCCGAGCTTTTTTACCAGTTGCGGGATGAGAAACAGGTGTTGACGCGCGCCTTGCCCGAAACCGGTGTGCCATCAAGCCATTATGCGCTTCTTTATCCGCTGAAATCAGGCGAAGCAAAAAATCCGCTGTTTCTGGCAGGCGTGGATGGTTTGCCGGCATGCCTTGCCGGCGAGGCGCCGGTTGCGCATTGGACCGCCGGGCCGGGCTTTTTGGAGGGCCGGGAAATCGGGCTCTGGCGCCTGCCGCCGCAATGCATTCCGGAGGGCGCTCATGGACAATGATCTCTCCCATATGCGGATCACCATCTGGGTAACGCTTGTGGCGCTCGCGCTCGTCATCCTGTTTGCGACCTTCCCCTCCATCGATCTGCGGTTTTCCGCTCTGTTCTTCTCGCCGGTGGGGCAGCCATGGCCTGGCCGGGAGCCGTTTCCCGAATGGCTGCGCGACACGCTGCGCGAAGGCGCGGAGCTTGCCACGCTTCTGGCTTTCCTGGTTCTCGTCGGTAATCTCCGGCTGGGCACTCTGCAGCGAACCGGCTGGCGGGTCTGGGCGTTCCTGTGCGGGCCGGTGATCCTGTGTGCCGGACTTCTGGTCAATGGCGTGCTGAAGGCCATGATCGGTCGTGCGCGTCCATTCAGCATTACCGAATTTGGCGGGCACCAGCTGTTTACGCCACCTTTTCAGTTCAGCACACAATGTTATTCGAACTGTTCGTTTTCTTCGGGCGAAACCGCGCTGATCGCCAGCTTTTTCCTGCCGCTCTGCGTGCTTGTCTGGCCGCGTCTGCGTTCCCTGGGGCAATGGGTGTTGGGTGTTCTTGCCAGCGGGGCAGTCATCCTCATGTCCGGTCTTCGCATCGCAGCCGGCGGGCATTTCCTCAGCGATGTGGTGATGTCCATTCTATTTTCCGCCCTGACGACGCTGTTTCTGTACAGGGTATTGGCGATAAGCCGACACCGTCACCTCTTCACCGGTGATGCCGTCTCGGCCGATACGATCAGCCTTTGGCGCAATGGTCGCCATGCCGTCCTTGCCCGTGTTCGGCGCTGGTGGCCGAAAATCAAGGCAGCAGCTTCCCGCCTGCGGCCGCCGGGCGCGGGTGCGGCCTCGCCCTAAGAGGACGTTTGAAGTACGGCATCAATGAGAGGAATGGTGACGTTCGCCAGATAGTCCACCTCATCCCGGACTTGTCTTGAGGATTTGCAACGTATTGATTTTGTTGGCGTGTTTAAAACCTCGGGACTAGCCCGAGGATGGCGTCAGGAGGCGATGTGTCTCCGCAATCGACCCCGACATAAATGCAGTCTGCCATCCAAGCTGGACGGGGTTGGGCCGGCCTGGCATGACGATTGAGACTTCTGGAGCCCTTAGTCGAACAGGCCGGAGACCGACTGTTCCTGCGCGGTGCGGTTGATCGCTTCACCAAGCAGGCCTGCGGTGCTGACCACGCGGATATTGTGCGCCGATTGCACGCCTGTGGTCGGCTGAATGCTGTCGGTGATGACGAGTTCGCGCAGCTTCGAGGAGGCCACGCGGGCAACCGCGCCGCCGGAAAGCACACCGTGGGTGATATAGGCGGTAACGCTGGTCGCGCCCTTTTTCAGCAGCGCTTCGGCGGCGTTGCAGAGCGTGCCGCCGGAATCGATGATATCGTCGATCAGGATGCAATCCTTGCCGGAGACATCGCCGATGACGTTCATGACCTCGGATTCGCCCGGACGGTCACGGCGTTTGTCGACGATTGCCAGCAGACAGTCGAGACGCTTCGACAGGGCGCGGGCGCGAACCACGCCGCCGACATCAGGCGAAACGACCATGACATTGTTGGTGTCGTAATGGTCCTTCACGTCGCGGGCGAGAATGGGCGCTGCGAAGAGGTTGTCGGTGGGGATGTCGAAAAAGCCCTGGATCTGGCCGGCATGAAGATCAAGCGTGAGAACGCGGTCGGCGCCGGCTTCGGTAATCAGGTTGGCAACGAGCTTGGCGGAAATCGGGGTGCGGGGGCCGGCTTTGCGGTCCTGGCGGGCGTAACCGAAATAGGGAAGCACCGCGGTGATACGTTTTGCCGAGGAGCGGCGCATGGCATCGATCATGATGAGCAGTTCCATCAGATGATCATTTGCCGGGAAGGAGGTGGATTGAACGATAAAGACGTCCTCGCCGCGCACGTTCTCGCTGATTTCTACGAATATTTCCTGGTCAGCAAACCGCTTTACAGTGGCATTTCCGAGAGGAACGTTCAGATACTTGCAGATCGCTTCGGCGAGGTGCCGGTTCGAATTGCCTGCGAAAACCTTCATTGCGGCCGCCTGTTTCCATGCCATCGCCTTGCGCCACGGGGCTCAATCCACCGTAACCAAGCGTCGTTCAAGGGGGAGGAACATCCGGCCGAAAAGCCTTTGCCGGATACGCCTTGTTGCCATGCGCGCCTTAATAGCGCTGTTGCTTCCGATTGCAAGAGGACTCCGCGCTTTCGCAATGATTTTCGTGAAATCTCTATGACTTCTCCCGCCGTTTCACCTCATCCGCGTTGAGAATTCTTCCAGGACGTGTAGTCGTTCAGTGTTTTTGCGGCGATATCCTGCATGGCCCTGTCGGTCACAGCGGCCCATGGATCGCTGCCTTTTGCCGCCACCGTTTCCTGCCCCTGCAGGCGATGCAGCCGCACGCCATTGGCATCGAGAACGTCCCAGACGTAGACAATATTGACCTTGCTGCCATCGGCGAAGGCGGAGAAATATCCCTTGAGGATGTTTTCGGCCGAATTGTCGTTGGAGGCGCGGATGGTCAGCCCCTTGGCCCGTGCTTCGGCACCGAGCTGGCGCGACAGCGGCGTGACGGCCTGAACGGGCGCGCCGATGATCGGCAGGAAGCGGATGGAATTTGCCGAAGAAGCGGGCGCGAGTGCGGCAGTCTGCTGCGAGGGGGCGGCCGCGGGAGGCTGAGCCGCGGTCGGGGCCTGGCGAAGCGGTTCGCCATACTGGTTGCCGCTGGACATCGCCTGTGCCTGCGCCTGCAGCGAGTTTTGCGGCGCATAGGCTGGCACGGAGGTTGCCGTTGCCGAAGCCCCTGCGGGTGCGCGGTCGGCGGCGGCGGCCATCTGGTCGAGATCGCCCTGCGTTACCGGCGTCGATTGCGAGGCATTATTGTGGCCGACATTCACCTGCGGTGTCAGCGCCTCCGTCGTGTTGCAGCCCGAAAGGGTCAGCACCAGTACTGGAACAATGATGGCCGGAAAAAATGGGGGGAACCCCGTCCGGCTCATGCGATTTTCCCTCTCATGTTCCGCTCCTTCTTGCCCCAAGGTGGCGCAATGTAAGGGCGGTTTTCCCGCTCTGTCAAACCCGGCGGCGATTTAAGCTGTGAGAAGATCGAGGTTATGGCGCGAGAGTGCTTCCGGAGCGCCCTCCGTTGTCAGATAGGTCTGGCCGAGCGTCATGGCCGTGCCGGAATCGGAATCCATCACGATCATATGCACAAAGAGCGTCATGTCGGCGGTGATTTCCTGCGGATTGCCGGCATGGAACATCTGGTGCTCCATCCAGGAAGGCGAGAAACGCGCGCCCAGCGAATAACCGCAGGAGTTCAGCCGGTGGCGGGTCAATCCGCGTTCGTCCATCACGCGGGCATGCACGTCGAAGACATCGCCGAAAGTCTTGCCCGGCCGCAGCACTTCCTCGATGGCGGTGATATTTTGCAGGCAGGCGCTGTAAAGCTCCTTCTGGCGGAAATCCTGTTCGCCGATCACCACCGTGCGCATCATGGCTGCATGGTAATGGGCGCTGACACCGGCCCATTCCAGCGTCAGCTGATCCTTGGTGTCGAGCCTGCGGCGTCCGGCCTTGTAACGGCAGAGCAGCGCATCCGCGCCGGAACCGACGATGAACTCATTGGCGGGATAATCGCCACCGCCCGCCAGAACGGCGCCCTGCATCGCGGCAAGGATCGCGGCTTCGTCCGCGCCCGGCTTGATGAGCGGCAATGCCGCATCCAAAGCATCATCTGCCAGTTGCCCGGCCTTGCGGGCATAAGCGATCTCGGCCGGGCTTTTGACGAGCCTGAGGGTGCTGACGAGATAGGAGGCGTCGCTCATCTGGCAGAAGCTGGCGAGCTGGTTGTCCAGCAGGCGGGCGACACGGCCGGTCATGCCGTGGGTGTCGTATTCCACCCCGATCTTGGCACCGAGCAGATCGAGATCGCTCAGCAGGTTTTTCAGATCGAGTGTGGGGTCCGCATTGGGCCGGTCGACCCAGATGAGGATATTGTCGATGACGGAGGTATTGCGGGCCTGCCGCAGATCGGCCGAGCGGGTCAGCAGCGTCATAGAGCCATCCGACTTGACCACCAGCGTCTGGAAGAAGCAGTAACCGAAGGTGTCGTAGCCAGTCAGCCAATACATGCTCTCCTGCGCAAAAAGCAGCAGGGCGTCCAGTTTCTCTTCGGCCATTTTTGCGAGCAGACGCTCGCGGCGGGCATCGAATTCCGAAAGCTCGAAATGCAGGGCCATGTCAGTCCTCCAGAATTGCGATTGCGGAAATCTGCCGGCCGTAATCGGGTTCGGCGCGGTGGGTGGTGCGGCGGTAGGAATAGAAACGATGTTCGTCGGGATAGGTGCAGAGACCGAGGTTCTCCGCCTTCACGCCGGCTTTCGTCAGCCGGTCGACGGTGAATTGCTTGAGGTCGAACAAGGCGTGGCCTTGCCTTTCCGTCCCGGCGAAATAATCCGCATAGGCCGGATCGATATCGGTGAAGCGCGCCACATATTCCGGCCCGACCTCATAATTATCCTGGCTGATCGAAGGGCCAAGCGAGGCGGCGATGCGCTCGCGACTGGCGCCGAGCTTCACCATGGTCTCGATGGTGTTTTCGAGCACGCCGAAGAGCGCGCCCTTCCAGCCGGCATGGGCCGCACCCACGACGCCAGCTTTGGCATCCGCAAACAGGATCGGTCCGCAATCGGCGCTCAAAACGCCCAGCACGAAACCAGGCGTTGCCGTGACCATCGCGTCGGCCTGCGGACGGTTGCCGTCGTAATTGTCATCAACAACGACGACGTCGGGGGAGTGGACCTGATGCACTGTTGCGAGGCGATCAGCGGAAAGACCGAACCATTGCGTCACGCGCCGGCGGTTTTCCTGCACCTTTTCGGGTTCGTCGTGGGAGCCGAGGCCGACATTGAGGCCCTGATAAAGCCCCTCCGAGACACCACCCTGCCGGGTGAAGAAACCGTGGCGGACACGGTTTTCGCCTGACGCGGCGAGCAGGGGGGACTGGAGCGGGAGCGGCAGCGTTGCGTTCTGCATGGTGGGGGAATTCCTTGGAGAATGTCGCTGTTGGCCAGTGGAGCAGGGTTAAGCGAGATGTTTCCTGTTGCCACGGCATTGCGTGGCGGTGTGATGCAGTGTGCCTGCTTCGTGTGTCGCGGCGATGTTGGCCCAGAGGTTATTGCGCTGTCAATCCACCGCACGAAACGGCAGAAGATGAAGCGCGGGACTTGAAACGGCGATGACCTTGAAAAGTTCCCCCATCTTGCCGGCGCCTTCGCCGGCGAGGCGGTTCACCGCTTCGGCAATTTCAAGCGTCTGGTCGGGAGTGGCCTTGGCGGCAAGCGCGCTCGCCCTCTCCTTGAGGCCGAGGCCGTGGAGAAAATCGCCCTGTCTCAGGGCGCCGTTGACATGCACGCCGGTCGCTTGCGCCGTTTTGACGAGGCTTTCGAAATCCACATGGCTGGTGAGATCGGCCTCGCCGGGATGCGAAAGCGGCGGGTCGAAGCCGTGGTTGCGCATGGCCTGCAGCGTGTCACCGTAACCGGCGACCAGATGGCCGTAATCGATCGCAAGCGCGGTGCCTCCATGGGCCGAGAGGCGCTGGCAGATCGCGGTCATCACGGCTTCGCGGGCAGGGGAAACCTCGAATACCGTGCCAAGCTGTTGCCGTTCGGGCTGCGGTGGCAGGAGGGTAGGGTCTATGCCGGCAAGGCCCGTCGAGAAAACGAGTTCGCCATTGGCATCGAGGCTGACGACACGTTCCCGGAAACCCTGCGGCGTCCTGACGAATTGCCGGATCGGAATGGCATCGAACAGCTCGTTGGCGACAAGCAGCAGAAAACCTTCCGGCACGTCGTCAAAACTGCCATGCCAGGTCAGCCGGTCCGCATGTGCTGTCAGCGTTTCCTTCTGGATGGCGGAAAGGCGGGGGCTGGTTTCTACCAGATGCACCCGCATCGTCTCGTAAAGCGGCGGCGCGATGCGGCGGATGACGCGCAGCATGTCCGACATCATGGTGCCGCGGCCGGGGCCGATTTCCACCAGCTGCGTTTGCGCCGGCGCGCCATGCCGCTGCCAGGCGTGGACGACGAAAACACCGAGCATTTCGCCGAAAAGCTGGCTGACTTCCGGCGCGGTGATGAAATCACCCGAACGGCCGAAGGGCTCGCGGCTCTTGTAATAACCGTGTTCGGGATCGGCGAGGCACAGCGAAAAGAAATCGGTGACGCTGAGCGGACCGTTAAGCCGGATAAGGGATTTGATACGTTGCGCGAGCGGTGTGGTCATGGGCGATCATACCGCTCAGGCGCTTTTCGTCGCGCTGCGTGCCCGCAGGACGGCCCAGAGGCCCAAAAGGAACATCGGTGTTGACAGCACCATGCCCATGGTCAGCCAGTTACCCGCGAGATAACCGATCTGGGCGTCCGGTTCGCGGAAGAATTCCACGAAGATTCGCGACAGGGCGTAACCGCAGACGAAGATGCCGGTCACGGTGCCGGGTGTTTTCAGAGCCTTGAAAACGTATATTGCGATTGCCAGGAGAATGACGAGCAAGAGGCCTTCGAGGCCTGCTTCATAAAGCTGGCTCGGGTGCCGCGCAAAGGGGCCACCGGTCGGGAAGACGACTGCCCATGGCACATCGGCGATGCGACCCCACAATTCGCCATTGATGAAGTTGGCGATGCGGCCGAACAGCAGGCCGATGGGCGCAACGGCGGCAATGATGTCGAACATGCTCCACACCGGAATGCCGTTCCGGCGGGCGAAGAGAATCATGGCGATCGTCGTGCCGATCAGGCCACCATGGAACGACATGCCGCCATTCCAGATTTCGATCGCCCTGATGGGATTGGCGGCGACAGCTGCCATATCGTAAAACAGGATGTAGCCGATGCGGCCGCCAAGCACGATGCCGCCGGCCGCCCAGAGGATGAAATCGTCAAGATGCTGCGCCGAGATCGGCGAGGTGTCGTTCGGCCAGAGGCGATCCGTGCGGGCGAGGCGGCGGGCATAAAACCAGCCGAGCATGATGCCCGCGACATAGGCAATGCCGTACCAGTGGATCGCCAGAGGACCGATGGACAGCGCTATCGGATCGATATTGGGGAAAGGCATGATGGCGAGTTGAGTGGGAGCGGCTATCAATCCGTATATATTCCGTCATCGTTGCTGGGCGGACAACGGATTTATCCATTGCCTCAAGGGGCCGGGCGATGATGCTCACCGGCTTCCTGACGCCAAGGAAAATGGCGATTGCGATGGCGGCGGTCAAGGGTGATTCTTTAAGCTGCGGCTTAAGATACCGAAGGCCTGCCAAGCTGTTGCGATTTTTCGATTTCGCTTGCAAGGCGGCGGTGGAGTGCCTACCTGAAGGCTAGCAACAGCGGGCCAGACGATGCCCCTGAACCGACGAAGGATGAGCGCCATGAGCACGACAGGCACCAATCGTTTTCTGGATGAATTCGCCAAGCTGATGACCGATGCGGCGGGCGCGGCGCAGGGCGTGCGCAAGGAAGCCGAGGCTGCTTTTCATGCGCAGGCGGATCGTTGGCTGAACAGCCTGGATGTCGTCCGGCGCGAGGAGTTCGACGCGGTTCGCGAAATGGCCATTCAGGCGCGGGATGAAAACGACGCGCTGCGCGGCCGCATCGAGGCTCTGGAAGCGAAGCTTTCCGCCGCCAAGGACTGATTTTTTCAGCATTTTTTGGGGAGGCCCCGGATCGCTTGCGATTTCGGGGCTTTTTGTTTTCGGTGTGTTTCGTCCGAAAGACTTGCGGTGGTTAAAAGCGGTCGTCTGACGCGATTTTTTTGTGCCTGTGGACACTTCCAAAAAACGCAGTCGGCAGAGTCGCTTAAGACTCTCGCCTGAGGTGATGGGGGAGAAGATATCCACTGCTCAAAAGGCAAAAATGGCGGGGAAGGGGTGGCAGCCGGACTCGGCCATTATACACTGATTTTAAATGATGATTCGAAAAGACCTGGTAAGCTCCAGACAGGGTGAATGCGTAATTCTGGTGGTGTCGGGCAATCGTCTCAAATGTTTATCCCGGTTCGTATGTGCGTTTTGTGCCCGGCGTTCAAAACACGACATTCTGGCCGGCTGAGAAGGTGCCGCATGAGTCTGATAGAATTTGAAATTGAGCGTCAGTCCAATCCAGTGGACATGATCGAGATTGTCGCTGCCTCGAACGACTGGTCGTTCGAACGTTCCGGCGAAGACGAGATCGCCATGACGGTGGCTGGTCACTGGGCCGATTATCACGTTTCCTTCTCGTGGATGGAAGACTTCGAGGCACTGCATCTGGCCTGCGCTTTCGACATCAAGGTGCCGGATCAGCGCGTCAACGAGGTCATTCGCCTGTTGTCGCAGGTCAATGGCCAGGTGTTAATGGGGCATTTCGATCTGTGGCGGCAGGAAGATGTGGTAATCTTCCGCCAGTCGCTGCTTCTGGCCGGCGGTGCCGAGCCGAACAACCAGCAGGTGGAAGTGCTGCTTTCCAGCGCGCTTGAGGCCTGCGAGCAATATTATCAGGCATTCCAGTTCGTCGTCTGGTCGGGACTGGATGCCAAAAGCGCAATCGAAGCGGTCATGTTCGAGACCGTCGGAGAAGCTTGAGCATGGTGTACAAGGCTTCAGGTCCGCTCGTCCTCGTGGGGGCCGGCAATATGGGCGGCGCCATGCTTTCGGGCTGGCTGAAAAAGGGTGTGCCGGGATCGAAGGTCGTCGTCATCGACCCACGCCCCTCCGACGCCATGCGCACGACGATAGCGGAAGCCGGCGCGACCCACAGTGAAAGCGTGCCTGAGGGCGTCAAGGCCGGCATTCTTTTCGTGGCGGTGAAGCCGCAGATGATGGATGCCATCTTGCCGTCGCTGAAGCCCCTGCTGGGTCCGGAAACGGTCGTTGTCTCCATCGCGGCCGGCACCACCATTGCCACTTTCGTTTCGCATTTCGGTGCGGTTGCCGCCGTGCGCGCCATGCCCAATACGCCTGCCATGGTCGGCCGTGGCGTCACCGGCGCTTATGCCAACGATCTTGTCACAGCCGAGCTGAAAACCGTTGTGGACGGGTTGCTGAAGGTTAGCGGCCCGGTCGAATGGGTTGAGGCCGAACGTGACATCGACGCGGTGACCGCGGTTTCGGGAAGCGGCCCGGCCTATGTCTTCTATCTGGTGGAATGCATGGCGGAAGCCGGCCGTAAGGCCGGTCTGCCGGCCGATGTGGCCATGCGTCTGGCGCGCGAAACCGTGGCCGGTGCCGGTGAACTCCTGCATCAGTCTCCCGAGGAGGCGGCGCGGCTGCGCCAGAATGTGACCTCGCCGGGTGGCACCACGGCTGCGGCGCTGTCCGTGCTGATGGCCGAAGACGGCATGCAGCCCCTGTTCGACAGGGCCGTCGCCGCCGCGAAAACGCGCGCCGAAGAACTGGCGGGCTGAAGGAGCGGGTCATGAGCGGCGAAATTTCCTATGCCGATTTCGAAAAGGTCGATATCCGCGTCGGTACGATCGTGGAGGCGGTGCCGTTTCCGGAGGCTCGCAAGCCTGCGATCAAGGTGAAGATCGATTTCGGACCCGAGATCGGCATCAAAAAATCCTCTGCGCAGATCACGGTGCATTATACGCCGGAAAGCCTGGTCGGCCGGCAGGTTCTGGGCGTGGTGAATTTTCCGCCGCGCCAGATCGGTCCTTTCCGGTCCGAAGTTCTGACGCTCGGTTTTGCCGATGCAAACGGCGATATCGTGTTGGCCGCGGTTGAACGCCCTGTGCCGAACGGCGAGAAGATGTGCTGACGGCCGTTTGCCGTTAAGCCGGGATCTTGACGATGACCCGCAATCCGCCCATCGGGCTTTCATCGAGCGACACGTCGCCGCCATGGCTGCGGGCGATATCGCGCACGATGGAGAGGCCAAGGCCCGTGCCCGAAGCATTGAGGTTGCGTGCCTCGTCCAGCCGGAAGAACGGCTTGAACACATCCTCGCGGGAGATTTCCGGAATACCCGGACCGTCATCGTCGAAGGTCATGATGATGGAGCGTGGCGCCTTGCGGATATCGACGTGGAGATTGCTGGCGTAACGCCGCGCATTTTCGGCCAGATTGGCGACGAGGCGTGACAGCGCATTCGGCCGGGCGATGATCCTCTCGATATTATAAAGTTCGTAGCTGAATTTCTTGCCATGCAGCTCGAAATCATGGCCGATCTTCTCCAGAAGCGCCGGAAGCTCCAGCGTGCCGACATCCTCTTCGACCTCGGTGCGGGCGAAGGCCAGATAGGCCTCCAGCATCGACTGCATGTCGTCCACATCCTTATCAAGCCCTTCGAGATCAGGATTGTCGCCGGCGAGCGCCAGTTGCAGCTTGAAGCGGGTGAGAATGGTGCGCAGGTCATGGCTTACACCATTCAGCATGGCGGTGCGCTGCTCCATCTGCCGCTCGATACGCTCGCGCATCAGGATGAAGGCAAGACCGGCACGCCGCACCTCGTCCGCGCCGCGTGGGGAATAGCCGCTGATCTTCTGGCCCTTGCCGAAGTTTTCGGCCGCCTTGGCAAGTGCTTCGATGGGTTTGATCTGCCCGCGCAGGAACAGGATGGAAATGGCAATCAACACCAGTGACGCGCCGACCATCCAGACGAGGAAGATATGGGTATTGGAGGCATAGGCGGAACTGCGGCTGGTGAAGACGCGCAACGTCTTGTCTTCGAGCTGAACGCGGATTTCCACCAGCGAGCCGTTGCCATAGGTGTCGATCCAGAACGGCCTGCCGATTTGCTGTTTCAACTGATCGGCAAGGATCCTGTCGAGGATCGAAAACAGCGGCTCGGGTTTGGGGGCCGGCAGATCGGTCTTGGGCTCGATGTAGACGCTGAGGTCGAGTTTTTCTCGCGCGATGCGGATGACGCGCTGATAATCGTCTTCTTCGGGGTCCGTCTGCAGAAGCTCGATGACGGCAGAGATATCACGTGTCACGGCGGCGGACAGGCGCTCCGTCACCAATTGCCAGTGACGTTCCATGAACACGGCCGCGACCACGGCCTGAAGCAGGATCATCGGCAGGATGATGATGAGTAGCGAGCGGGTGTAAAGGCCGGTTGGCAGCCAGTGGCGCAGCCATCTGCCGGCGGAGCGCCATACCTTGGCCACGGGGCTCTTTTTGAACGTGTCGAAAAAATCGAGGCTCGCCATGGTCGTGCGTTTGCCCTTCTTTGAGTGCCCGTCAGTCCACGCTCAGGCGGTAACCGATGCCACGCACCGTTTGCAGATAGACAGGATTGGCAGGGTCGTCCTCGATCTTGCGGCGAAGACGGTTGATTTGCACGTCGATGGTTCTTTCACCCACTTCCGATTCCGCCTCCACCAGCTCGTGGCGCGGAATGGTATCGCCGGCGCGCAGGGCGAAAAGCAGCATGATTTCCTGTTCGCGGTCCGTCAGCCGGATCGTTTCGGCACCGCGTCGCAATTCCCTCTTCGGAATGGAGAAGCTGTAGGGGCCGAACATGATCTGTTCGATCTTGGGCGTGTCGGGCGAGGTGTTGCGCCGCAGGATATTGTTGATGCGCAGGACGAGCTCGCGCGGATCGAAGGGCTTGGCGAGATAGTCATCGGCGCCCGCTTCCAATCCGGCAATGCGCGAATCCGCTTCCGAACGGGCGGTCAGGAGAATGACCGGCACGGATTTGTTCTCGTTCAGCGAACGGGTCAGCGAAAGCCCGTTTTCGCCGGGCATCATCACGTCGAGGATCAGCAGATCGAAACGGATGCCCACCATCTTGCGCCGTGCTTCGGCCGCGTCGCCGGCCACCGAGACGCGATAGCCCTTGTCGCCAAGGAAGCGTTGCAGGAGATTGCGAATGCGGGCGTCATCGTCGACGATCAGCAGATGGGCCGCATCGTCATCCACCGGCACGCGGTTGGTCGGAGCTTGTGCCATCGTCATTCACCCTCCACGCTTGTCGGGCTGCGCATCTGCGCCAGGAACTTGCGCACGCAGGCGCGGGCATCCGGTCCCAGCCCTTCCAGCGCGCGGTCGATGCGGCGCGATTGCGGTTCGCTGAGCGCCAGCGCCAGTTCGCGGCCGGTCAGTGTCGGGTAGAGCCTGCGCTGGCGGCGATCTTCAGGGCCGGCCATCTGGCGGATGTAACCATCATCGATCAATTGCTTGAGCACGCGGGCGAGGCTTTGTTTAGTAATCTGCAATGTGTCGAGCAGATCCGCCACGGTCATGCCGGGCTGCCGGCTGACGAAATAGACCACCCGGTGATGCGCCCGGCCGTAATCCAGCTTCGACAGAATGACGTCGGGATCGGAGACGAAATCGCGATAGGCGAAGAACAACGCCTCGATCGTATCGAAGTCGATCTTGCCGTCGTCAACCTTCGGGAGTGCCGGTGTCTGCCTCGCGGCGGCGGTTTTGAGCGATTGCGGTGGCACTGCGGTTCCTTCATATCCTGCGGCTGTCTGATCATAGGCTGACAGGCATCGATGCGCCTATATTCTGTAAACATAGCCGAAAATGCGTCCGCTCGGGAGAATGCCGCCGATCATTTTCTGTTGCGGTGGATAATATGGCGCGGGTGCGGGTGCAACTGGAATCCTGAGTGGCCTTTACCGGAAATAGAAAAGAGCGCGGAAACTCCGCGCTCTCCTTCATTTTTGTCGTGATGGTGGTGTTACTGATAAACGTAGACGATACGACGGGTCGAGGGTTCCACGAGAACCGGGACGTCATTCACCCGAACATACCGATACTGATAGTCGGGGACTTCAACCATACGGGTATCTGCGGGGAGAACACTGCCCACTGCGATGTCGCCGTCATAGGTGACGGTCTCGGCAGGATGCTCGTCCATATAGGTGATGACCGATTGCGGCGGATCAACTTCACCGACGCGGCCAAGGTTCGGGTCACCCGGGTTCGGTTCTGCCTGAACGCTGGCGGTTTTTTCATAGGTCACCACGGGCACGCTGAGGTCCGAGCGGCGCTGTTCGAGAATGACCGGCGAGCCCTCATACATGACATTCAGGTAGTCGGCATGAGCCCAGCCGCGAAGGCCGTTGACTTCGATGCGGCACCAGCTGCTGCCTTCCATGCAGCCATCCAGAACGGCGTTGCTGCCGCGGGTGGCAAGGCCCAGTTCGGGGTAGTCTTCACCGGGGCCCGAGCGAACGGAAATATCCGATGCCGTCGTGGCGACCATGGCGGCGTTTGCATAACCCGCCATCAAGGCGAAGGCGCCGCCAGCGATCAGCATTTTAAGCGTCTTGTCCATGTGTCTCACTCCTTTTAAGACTGGTGCTACAACGTCGCAGCCGACGGGGCGTTCCACATTTTTCGCCGGAAATTGTCGCTGCAAGCCCGGAAAATATTGTTATCTATCTGTATTTTATAGTGATTTTTTGAGTGGCCGGGCCGCTGAAAACGGGCATCTTTCCGTCGCCATTGTGCCGCAACCGGTCGCGGGCTATAGGAGGCGGACCCTTTCAGACAGGAGATACGGGATATGGGAAAGTTGCAGGCGGGCATTATTCCGGTCACGCCATTCGAGCAGAACTGCACCATCCTGTTCGATCAGGATACCAAGGAAGGCGTCGTCGTTGATCCCGGTGGGGATGTGGACGTCATTCTGCAGGTCGTTGCCGAAAACGGCATCACGCTCAAGGCAATATGGCTGACGCACGGGCATCTTGACCATGCCGGCGGTGCCGACGAACTGCGCGAAAAGCTTTCCCTGTCGGTCATCGGGCCGCATGAGGATGACCGGCCGCTGCTGGAGAGGATCGAGGTGCAGGCACAGAAATACGGCATCAGCGGTCTGAAGAATGTCCTGCCGGACACATGGCTGAAGGATGGCGACAAGGTTTCCTTCGGAGACCACGTCTTCGAGGTCTATCATTGCCCGGGCCATGCACCCGGCCATGTCATTTATTACAACCGCGAGCAGAACTTCGCTCATGTCGGCGACGTGCTGTTTTCGGGATCGGTTGGGCGCACCGACCTGCCGGGCGGAAACCACGAGCAATTGATGGCATCCATTCGCGACAAGCTGCTGCCGCTGGGTGACGATGTGGGGTTTATCTGCGGCCATGGCCCAGGCGGGCGGCTGGGTGAGGAACGGCTCAACAACCCCTATCTCAAGGGGCTTTGAATTGGCCAATAGAGGCTTTCAGGGCGCATAAAAAAACCCGGCATTCCTGCCGGGCTTCAACTAGAAAAGAAAGCCGTTTTAGGGTCAGCCAGCAATCTGCAGATTGACTGCCTTCGGGCCCTTGCCGCGACGATCCGGTTCCGTGTCGAAGCTCACTTTCTGATTTTCTGAAAGTCCGGACAGGCCAGAAGCCTGTACGGCAGAGATGTGAACAAAGATATCAGCGCCACCATTGTCTGGCTTGATGAAGCCGAAGCCTTTGTCGGTATTGAAGAATTTTACGGTGCCAGTTTCGGCCATGCATCAGGTCCTTTTCGCTCTGCCCGCGTTCAGCTACAGGCAGCATTACAGTTTTGCCCCGCGTGGGCGTTGGCAGGCAGTTCTTGACTATTGAGAAAATGGACCTTCGCAGCGGGAAGTAATGGCGTTCTCATCCAACGTTTTTCGTCCCACCGCCCGAGGTTTATAGCGTCCCCGGTGCGCACATTTATAGGCCTTCCCATGCTCGCAAATTGCCCGAACCGCGGTAGATTGCTGCGTTTATCGAAAATTGGCAAGCAAAAGTTTTCACGGGCTTTTTGTCAGATAAAAAACCTCCGGTAGAATTACACCGGGTAATCGCACATTTTTTTCGCATAAGCGATAATTGATGAAATAATTGCCGTTTGCGCCGGACTTTCTCGGCAAAATTTTTAACGCGCAACCGGAATTCTTGCGAAAACAGAAAAATCCGTTCTCTCCGTGTCAGGTCGCTTCCGCCACGGTTTTCTGCCGTTTGCGCGTCAGTTCCGGTACGAGTTCAACGATCAGGATCGCGATGAAAATGAGCAGGCAGCCGACATAACCAGCGCTGGAAATGGTTTCCTTGAGGAAGATCGAGGCTAGGAGAGCGCCGAAAAGCGCCTCCGAGGACAGGAAAATCGCCGCCTGCGGCGCCGTGGTGTAACGCTGGGCAATGACCTGCAACACGAAGGCGAGGCCGGAAGAAACAAGGCCGACGTAGAGAATTTCCACCATCGATGCTTCGATCGCCGCCATGCTGATCGGTTCGAATACGGCACCGATCATGCAACTAAGAAGGGAGCAAACCGCGAACTGAGTGAAGGAAAGCGCCAGCGGCCGTCCGCTTTCGGAGACGAAGCGTCCCGCGAGCGTAATCTGGATCGCCCAGAAGAAGGCGCAGATGATGCTGAGAATATCCCCCGTCGTCAGCGTCTCGAAGGCGCCGCCGGAGAGGAGAAATATGCCGCCGAGCATCATCAACGCGCAGGGCCAGACGACCCAATGGGGATGACGACGGTAAAGCACGACGGCGATGACAGGCACGAAGATGACGTAAAGCCCGGTCAGGAAGCTGGAATTGGTGACGGTCGTGGTCAGAAGGCCGACCTGCTGGGTGGTGGCGCCGCCGAACAGGGCCAATCCCACCAGAATGAAGCTGCCGATTTCACGGCGGCGCGGCGGCGATTTCAGCGAGCGTGTTTCCATCAGCGCGAAGGGCAGCACCGCGATCGCGGCGATGGCGAAACGCAGGCCGACGAACCAGAATGGGCCGATCGAGGCCATGGCGGAGGATTGGGCGACAAAGCCACCTCCCCAGATCGCTGCTGCGAGGAGAAGCAGCATATTGGCCTGAACACGCGTCATGAGTTGGCACCAGCACAGCAGGGGCCGGGAACATCATCCAGTCACGGCCGTGGCAAACAGGGATTTTTTGAAATGCCGATCCAAAGTTGCGGATGGCTGTTTCCCGGTTGCTTTAGCAGCAACGTGCCGGTGCCGCAAGTCGAGGCGGGAGCGGCTTATTTGTAGCGGCGGGCCTCGTCCTTCAGGCTGCGCCGGGTCAGTGTCAGGCCGCCAATGCCGAGACCGATAAAGGCTGCGGCTGAAAGAACGATGAGTAGCAGGTGAGGGCCGGCCTTGGCGGTTGCCGCCACCTGCGGAATGGCTGAGGTGTGCAGGGTGTCGAGTGTTTCGGTGGCCGCATTGGCCGAGGTTGCGATGCCGGCGGCCATGGTGACGATGACAAGAAAAGCCGCAACGGCCATCCAGAGGGAAAATAGCGTTCTCTGCGCCCTTAACCTTTCAACGGAAGTCCGATCGTTGGTAAACATGGCTGTCGCCTCTTGTCCCTGTTCTTAAAGGATAAAAGAGGCCCCGAAATGGACGGCTTGGAGACCGAATTCTGGCGTTCCGCGGCATTTATTGCGGCCATATTGTGGCAGAGCCACCTGCGAGGCTATTTCTCCCGCAAACGGCGTCAGAGGCCGCGTTTTCCGAAGGTCCTGACCTGGCGTAGCGGATGCGGATCGGGCGCGCGGTCTTCCCTGGAAAATGCCGGTGCCGCCGTGTTTCTCTCCGTCCTTGAAGGGGAGAAATATTCGCTGCCGAGTTCGGGGAAGCGCGTATCGAAACTTGTCGGTGCGAGTTCAGGTTTTGCCAGAACATAACCCTGCATCAGCAGGACGCCGAGGTCTTCGCACAGATCGACCTGCCAACTGGTTTCCAGCCCTTCGAATACGGGCTCTATGCCATCCTCGCGGAACTGGCGGACGATGACGCGCAGGAGGGCGGCGCCGGCCGAATTCTGCATGAAATCACGCACCCAGCCCGCTTCGAATTTCACGTAGTCCGGTTTGATGAGCTTGACCCGGTCGATGTCGGAATCGCCGGCACCATAGTCGTCCAGCGCCACGCGGAAACCGATATCGTGCATATGATATGCGAAGTCGGCGACCATCTGGGTGTCGGAGGCCTTTTTCTCCGAGATTTCGCAGACGATGCGGTCCGCTGTCATGCCGGCCTCGTGTGCGGTCAGCCGCATGCGCTCCACTTCCTGCCGCATCTTGGCCGGGGTCTGGAACAGGCCCGGATGGAAATTGACGAAAATGCGGGCGCGGGAACGGTTGAGCTTGCCGGTGTTGAGGATATGGATCGTGCGCAGGATGCTGTCGATATTCTCAATGTCTTCAGATGCAACAAGCGAGAAGAATTCGCCCGGCGTCACCGGCTCGCCATTGTGGTGGGGCCGAACCAGACCTTCGAAGGAATCGATGTCCAGCATGCCGCTTGCCGTGCGACGGAAAATCGGCTGCAGGGCCGATTTCAGGTTGAAGGTTTGATAGGCCGTGGACCATGTGCCATCGACCTCGCGGACAAGACTGGAAAAGATGCTTTTGGGCGCCATTTTTCAACCAGCTATAGAGACACGACCCCTAGGCTCGCCAATGTAGCGTATCAAGCGTTACTTCCGGGTTAAGGAAGGTTTAAATTCTCCGCTGGTGCAGATAAGCCGGCTTTTGACCTTGAAACTATGTCCGTCTTTCGACATAGAAATTGCCGTAGCAGACAAGATTTCCAGCCTCTGCCGATGTCAACCCCAATAGGACCGATTAAAAATGGCCTTCCTTGCCGACATTCTCTCCCGCGTAAAGCCATCCGCCACCATCGCCGTTACCCAGAAAGCCCGTGAGCTGAAAGCCAAGGGTCGCGATGTGATTAGCCTTGGCGCCGGCGAGCCGGATTTCGATACGCCCGATAATATCAAGGAAGCGGCCATTGACGCCATCAAGCGCGGCGAAACCAAATACACGCCGGTTTCCGGCATTCCTGAACTGCGCAAGGCGATTGCCGACAAGTTCAAGCGTGAAAACGGCCTCGACTACAAGCCGGAACAGACCATCGTCGGCACCGGCGGCAAGCAGATCCTCTTCAACGCCTTCATGGCGACGCTGAACCCCGGTGATGAGGTCGTCATTCCCGCGCCTTACTGGGTCAGCTACCCGGAAATGGTGGCGATCTGCGGCGGTACGCCGGTTTTCGTCAACGCCACGCTCGAAGACAATTTCAAGCTGAAGCCGGAAGCGCTGGAAAAGGCTATCACGCCGAAGACAAAGTGGTTCGTCTTCAACTCGCCTTCCAACCCCTCGGGTGCGGCCTATTCGCATGAGGAGTTGAAGGCGCTGACGGACGTGCTGGTCAAGCATCCGCATGTCTGGGTGCTGACGGACGACATGTATGAGCACCTGACCTATGGCGATTTCAAATTCGTCACCCCTGTGGAAGTCGAGCCTTCGCTCTATGACCGGACGTTGACGATGAACGGCGTCTCCAAGGCCTATGCCATGACCGGCTGGCGTATCGGTTACGCTGCCGGCCCGCTGCCGCTGATCAAGGCCATGGACATGATCCAGGGCCAGCAGACCTCGGGCGCAAGCTCGATCGCACAGTGGGCCGCTGTCGAAGCTCTGAACGGCACGCAGGATTTCATTCCGGCGAACAAGAAGATCTTCGAAGGCCGTCGCGATCTCGTCGTTTCCATGCTCAACCAGGCCAAGGGCATCAGCTGCCCGTCACCGGAAGGTGCATTCTACGTCTACCCGTCCTGCGCCGGCTTGATCGGCAAGACCGCGCCTTCGGGCAAGGTCATCGAGACGGATACGGATTTCGTTTCCGAGCTTCTGGAAGCCGAAGGCGTTGCCGTCGTGCAGGGATCGGCTTTCGGCCTTGGCCCGAACTTCCGCATCTCCTACGCCACGTCGGAAACTCTTCTCGAAGAGGCCTGCAAGCGCATTCAGCGTTTCTGCGCCGATTGCCGCTAATCGGCCTGCGATATTGAATAAAGAAGCCCGGCAGCGATGCCGGGCTTTTTTCGTTTCGGTCAGAGCCCGAGAAACAGCAGCATGATGAAGGTGGCGAAGAGGATGAAATGCGTCATTCCCTCGATCGCATTGGTTTCACCGTCATTGAGGTTGATGGCCGCGGCGATGAGGGTGATGAAGACCATCACGGTCTGAACCGGCGTCATCGCCATGATGAAGGGCTGGCCGGTATAAAGCGCGATGCCCTCCATGACCGGCACGGTCAGGATCACCGTCGACAGCGACGCGCCCATGGCGATGTTGACGACGGCCTGCATGCGGTTGCGCAGGGCGGACCGGAGCGCGGTGAGGATTTCCGGCGATGCCGAGATCGTCGCCACCACCACCGCCATCAGCGCGGGCGGCGCATTCGTGCCCTCGAGGCTTTCGCCCAGGAAGGCCGACATGAATTCCGCCAGTACGCCGATCAGCACCACGCCGGCAATGATGAGGCCGATGGAGAGCGGCACGCTGCCTTCGTCTTCCTCTTGCCCATGCCCGTCCGATGCCTGACCGGCCGGATGCGCCTTGCGGGGATAGGTATAGCTGAAGAAATAGCTGTGCGGACCGACCTGCATCTTGAGGAAGAGCGCATAGAGCGCGATCATCGCCCCGATCGTGAACACGGAATAGATGTGCCAGCTCTGTTGCGGAATGAACTCCGGCACGATCATCGAAATGCCCATGGCGGTGAGGATCATCACACCATAGGTCTTGCCGGAATCGTCATTATAGGGCTGCTCGCCGTGGCGCAGACCGCCGATCAGGGCGGCCAACCCCAGGATGCCGTTGATGTCGATCATGACGGCGGAGTAGATCGTATCGCGCACCAGCGTTGGTGAACTGGATTCGCTCATGATGATGGCGAGGATCAGCACTTCCACGGCGACCGCCGAGAGTGTGAGGATCATCGTGCCGTAGGGATCGCCGACCTTGGCGGCGAGAATTTCAGCGTGATGGGCAACCCGCATCGAGACGAGAACGATCAGCCCGATGAGCACGATTGCAGCAATCAGCCCCGCCGTCTTTCCGGCTTCGAATATCGCATGTTCCACCATATAGGCCGCTATTGCCGCTGGTATTGCCAGAAGCAGCATGCGCTCCTGTTTCAAAATAGAACCCACCATCGATTTCCCTTCCCCTGACAGGCCTAGGCTGTGACGTATCGTCCCTCAGATCAAGCAGGATTTGCGCTTGAATGCTTTTGGTAGGATAGTGATGTCGCAGGACATGCTGCTCATGCCGCGGTGTCCCCGTCGGGTGCAATGCTTGAAGCGCGGTTGTGGTTGCCATGTCGCCTACCGAAACAGGAGGACCATGCATGACCAAAGTGGTGTATGAAATCGTCGAACATGACGGAGGTTTCGCCTACCGCATGAACGGCGCCTATTCCGAAACTTTCCCGACCTATGCCGATGCCGTCGAAGCAGCCCGCATTGTCGCCGCCGAACAGCAGGTGGGCGGTGATGACGAGGAAATCAGCTATCAGGACGAGCGCGGCCAATGGCATGAGGAATATAGCCAGGGCGGCGACCGGCCGGAAGCCGAGGTGGTGGACAAGACGACGGATCTGGCCAGACCGTTTTGACGGGTGGGCTGCGGATTTCTGGAGAAATCGAAATGCTCTGGATGTCGCCTTTCAGAAGGTTGTCCATTCACAGCGGACCCGAAGGTGCGTGGAGCTTAACCCCCCTCTGCCCTGCCGGGCATCTCCCCCTCAAGGGGGGAGATCGATCTGCGGCAAGGTTTCGCACTTCTGGACGCTTGAGAATGAAGCGATGAAAGGGCCTCTTGCCGATCTCCCCCTTGAGGGGGAGATGCCCGGCAGGGCAGAGGGGGGTTAAGCTCCACGCACCTCCGGTCCGCTGTGAATGGACAAACTCTAACGCCGTTTTGGCGGGGCGTTCGGATCGGTTTCCTTGAGATGGGCTTTCAGACCCTCGACGAGAGCACTGAAAACGGCACGGCACCGCGGCGAGGTCTTGAGATTTTCGTGCATCGCCACCCAGGTGTGCAGCGGAATATCGATATCTGGAAGAACGTGGACTAGCCGGGGGTCCTTGCGCGCCAGGCCGATCTGGCAGACGCCGATACCCGCGCTGGCGCGGATCATGGCAAGCTGGGCGAGGTTGCTGTCGGCGCGGATTTCGAAGGAAATATCTTCAATATCGGGTATGTCGGGATCAAGCGAACGCATCCGCTGGATAGCCGCCCGGATGAAGGGCGTCTTGCGGTCGAAACCGACCATCCGGTGCTCGTTCAGTTCTTCCATGGCTTTTGGAATGCCGGCTTTTGCCAGATAGTCGCGCGTCGCATGAAATCCGAGGCGGAAATTGCCGATGTAGCGCATGACGATCGCATCCTGCTGCGGTTCGGTCATGCGGATGGCGATGTCGGCCTCACGTCGCAACAGGTCTTCCAGCGTATCAGAGAGAGAAAGCTCGATTTCCAGCCGGGGGTGGACCTCCTGCATCAGGGCGACGATCGGCGGCAGCATTTCCACGCCGATGATATCCGATGCGCTGATGCGCACGGTGCCTTCGATCTTGCCGACCTCGCCGGAGGCCGCGCGCATGAGGGCGGCCGCCGTCGCCGCCAGATTTTCCGCATAAGGGCGAAGCGCCAGTGCGGCCTCCGTCGGCATCAGCCCGTGCGGGGAGCGGATGAACAGCGGAAAACCGACGGCCTCTTCCAGCGCACCAATGTGCCGCCCCGCCGTCGGCTGCGTGATACCGAGCTCGCGCGCGGCGGCGGAAAGCGAGCCGTCACGCAGCACGCTGAGGAAGGTGCGGTAAAAATCCCAGCTGACATCCCGGCTTTTGGTCATAAAATTTTGTATGGCCGCTCCACCTATTTCGACAATTTCGTATATCGCACATCACGCCGATACTCCAGTTCAGAAGAAGGAGTAACGACGATGATATATGAAAACCATGCAAATACAGCAGAGAATAATGGGCCTCTGGCCCTGGTCCTGGGCGCCAATGGCGGTGTCGGCAGCCACGTCTTGAAGATGTTGCTGCAACGCGGCTGGCAGGTGCGGGCGCTGACGCGCCAGCGTGTGGCGGCCGGTGCGTCTGATGGCATCGAGCGCGTGACCGGCGACGTGATGAACCGGCAGGATGTGATGGACGCCGCGAAAGGCGCCACGCTCATCGTCCACGCCGTCAATCCTCCCGGATATCGCGATTGGGAGAGGCAGGTGCTGCCGATGCTCGACAACACCATCGCCGCTGCCGAAGCCTGCGGAGCAAGGATCGTACTTCCGGGTACCGTCTATAATTTCGGGCCGGATGCCTTTCCGCTGCTGACGGAGGACAGCCCGCAGCAACCGTTCACCCGCAAGGGCGCGCTTCGCGTGGAGATGGAGCGGCGGCTGAAGATGGCGTCGGTGCGCGGTGTACCGGTGCTGATTGTCCGCGCCGGGGACTTTTTCGGGCCGGATGCGAAAAACAACTGGTTTTCGCAAATGCTGGTGCGGCCGGGCAAACCGGTGCGCAGCATCCAGAACCCCGCCGCACCGCATGCCGGGCATCAATGGGCCTATCTGCCTGACGTGGCCGAGACGATCGGACGGCTGCTGGATCGTTCGAGCGAACTTCCCGCCTTCGCCGTCTATCATATGGAGGGTTTTTGGGATTTTGACGGGCTGCAACTGGTCGGGGCGATCGAGCGGGCCGTTGGTCGTCCGGTCAAGATGCGGCGGATGTCTTGGTTGGCAATCAAATTGGCCGCCCCCTTCGTTCCCCTGTTCCGCGAAGTGCTGGAAATGCAATATCTCTGGCAGATGCCGCTGCGCATGAGCAACGGCAAGCTTACGGATTTCATCGGTGCGGAGCCAAAAACGCCTGTTGATATTGCGGTATCGGCGACATTGGCAAGCCTTGGCTGCATCGGAGAGGTGCGGGAGCCGGCCAGCCTTCATCGGCCGGTCGATGCCGGGGGGAGGGTGTGATGGCCACGGCAACGGGTGGATCATCTCGCCAGCGCGGTATCTTTGCCGTGGTATCGACTGTGGTGCCGGTGCTGATTTTCGCGCAGGTGCTGCTGGCCGGGCTGTCGATATATTATGACGGGTCGCTGCTTTCGCTGCACAAGGGGCTTGGCGTCTTCATCGCCCTTCCCATCATCTCACTGGTGGTCCTGGCGCTGCGTCATGATGATCTGCGACCGAACCTTGCCCGTTCTCTGGTGCTGCTTGCCCTCTATTGTCTGCAGGTGGCGTTGATGAGCATCGGCCGGGAAACCGGCAATGGTTTCCTGCAGGCGCTGCATGTACCCAACGCCTTCGTCATGGGTGCATTCTCGGATTTTGCCGCGCGGCAGGCGCGAAGCCTGCGCTGAAAGAAAAACGCCGCACAGCCAAGGGGCGGTGCGGCGTTCGGTTTATCAGCCGAGTGCCGGATAGTCGGTATAACCTTCGGCTCCGCCGCCATAGAAGGTCGGCTGGTTCGGCTCGTTCAAGTGCGCGTTGTCCTTGAGGCGGCGTACCAGATCCGGATTGGCGATGAAGGCCTTGCCGAAGGCGACGGCATCGACCTTACCGCTTTCCACCGCTTCGATGGCGCTCTCGCGGTCGTAACCATTATTGGCAATCCACAGGCCCTTGCCGCCGGCATTGCGATAGGCGCCCTTGAAGGCCGCGTAATCGAAGGGCTTGTCGCCCTGTTTGAAATCACGCGGTCCGCCCGTTGCGCCCTCCACCACATGGATGAAGGCGAGATTGCGCTTGCCGAGTTCTTCCACCACGTAATTATAAAGCGGCTGCGGATCGGCCTCGAAAATATCGTTGGCCGGGGTGACGGGGGAGAGGCGGATGCCGGTGCGGCCTGCGCCGATCTCTTCCGCAACCGCATCGACAACTTCCAGCAGGAAGCGAGCGCGGTTCTCGATCGAACCGCCGTAATCATCCGTGCGCTGGTTGGTGCTGGATTTCAGGAACTGCTCGATCAGGTAGCCGTTGGCGGCATGGATTTCGACGCCGTCGAAACCGGCCTCCAGGGCTGCGCGTGCGCCGCTACGATAATCCTCGAGGATGAGGCCGATATCGTCGATGGTGAGCGCGCGGGGCTCGGAGGTCTCGGCAAAAGCGCCGGTGCCGTCATCATTGATGATATAGGTCTTCGATTTGGCAGGAATGGCTGATGGTGCGACCGGCTGGCCGCCATGCGGCTGCAGAGAGGTGTGGGAAATGCGGCCCACATGCCAGATCTGCGCAACGATCTTGCCGCCGGCCGAGTGCACGCCGTCGGTGATCTTTTTCCAGCCCTCGATCGCTTCCTGCTTGTAGAGGCCCGGAACGTCAGCGTAACCCTGGCCCTGCTGGGAAATCGGCGTGCCTTCGGTGACGATCAGCCCGGCTGTGGCGCGCTGCTCGTAATAGGTGGCGTTGAGATTGTTGGGAATTGCCCCCGGCGAACGGTTACGGGTGAGGGGAGCCATGACGATACGGTTGGCGAGTGCGATATCGCCGGCCTGTGCCGGTTCGAAAAGACTGGTCATGCGACTTCACTTTCTGGTCGGTTGGCGAAATTGCGCGGCAGGCGCGCTGTGCTTTTCGGGTGCCGGAACGAAAACCGCTGTGGTTTCCAGTCCAGCACCCCGGGGCTCAAAGCTTGGGAGGCTCAGAGATTGGCTTGTAGATAATTGCGGAAGGCATCGATGGTTTCTTCGTTGCGTTCGAAAAACACCCATTGCCCGACCTTTTTCGACCGGATGAGGCCGGCTGCCTGCAACACCGCCAGATGCGACGAGACGGTGGATTGCGACAGGCCGCTGATCTGAAACTGGTTGGCGCACACGCCCATGCTGAGCGGATGTTCCTGACAGAAATGATTTTCAGGGCTTTTCAGCCATTCCAGAAATTTCAGCCTTGCCGGGTGTGAAAGGGCCTTGAGGACGTCCTCCGGGTTCATCTGTGCTTCTTTAATATCTGACATGACCGATATGTATATCGACCAATCTCGATATACAAGTCACGTCTCTGTGAGCATCGTGGCAAGCGGCTCCAAAAAAGAAGGCCGCTGGATTGCTCCGCGGCCTGACAAGTTTGAAGGTCAAAACCTCCAGAGGGGAACAGCTGTCGCGTGCCGTGGGCAAGCGTGACAGCTAACTAAAATATGGGAGCGGCAAGAATGCAAAACAAGGTTGCATCATGCGATATTTCGCCAATTTGGAGAAAATTCTTGCGGGTAAAAAAAGAGGGCCGCCGGATAGATCCAGGGCCCTTTAAGTGTGAAGGTCAAAAACCTCCAGAGGGGAACAGCTGATGCGGTGGAACTGGGAGGAAAAGCCACCGTGTGCATCAACTGAGAGCTATTTGGTGTTTTTTTGTGCACGAAACAACTCTTTTTTGTGCAGGTCAGGCATGCGTGCCGCGCAGCCCTCGATATTTCCGGTATATTTTATGTGCAAAGCTGAAGAAGGGCGCCTGCGCGCCCCTCTTGCTTCTGCCTTTGTAAGACTTTGAATTTTAAGGATTATCTTTCAACGTCGACTATTTTTACGTCAGAAGTTCCAGTTCCGCGCCTTGGCGACGATGAAGTCGCGGAAAGCCTTCAGCTTTGCAGCGTTTTTCATCTCGTCGGGATAGCAGAAATAGGTATCGAATGACGGAATGTCTGCGGCGAGGGACAGCTGGATGAGGCCGGGATCGCGACCGACGATATAATCAGGCAAACAGGCGATACCTATTCCCAGCAGGCAGGCCCGTTTGATCGAGGTCTGGCTGTTGATCTGCAGATGCGGAATGCGCGTGTTGTCGGACGATCGTCCGGCATTCTCCAGCCAGTTAACGTCGAGCAGATAGTTAGGCGCGGGTTCGCCAAAGGAGATGATACGGTGATTATCGAGATCTTCGACCGACTGCGGCTCGCCATGGCGATTGATGTAGGACGGTGCGGCATAGACGTGCATGTGCACCGTGAACAGCTTGCGCTGGATAAGGTCCGACTGCTGCGGCTGACGCAGGCGGATGGCGCAATCGGCATGGCGCATGTTCACGTCCAGTTCCTCGTTGTCGAGGATGAGCTGGATCGACATCTCCGGATAGAGTTGCAGGAATTCCTGCACCTTGTCCGTCAGCCAGCCCTGGCCGAGACCGACGGTCGTCGTCACGCGCAGCTTGCCGCTCGGCTTCTCCGTCGTTTCGGTCAGTTGCATCTTCACCGTTTCGAGCTTCAGCAGCACGTCATGGGCGGTGCGATACAACAACTCGCCCTGTTCGGTGAGGATCAGGCCGCGAGCATGGCGGTGAAAAAGCTTCACGCCAACATCCTGTTCCAGTGCGCTGACCTGGCGGCTGATGGCCGACTGGGACAAATGCAGCTTGTCGGCAGCATGGGTGAAAGACCCTGCTTCGGCTGCGGCATGAAAAATGCGCAGTTTATCCCAGTCCAATGGCATTGCCATGCCTATCCTGCCTTTCGGTTATTCCGCTGCAACCGCGAGCGGTTGTTGCGCGGTGAGATAACGTTCCGCTTCGAGAGCGGCCATGCAGCCCATGCCGGCGGCGGTGATCGCCTGGCGGTAAATGTCGTCGGTAACGTCGCCGGCGGCGAAAATACCTTCCACGTCGGTGGCCGTGGAATCGGGAGCAGTCCACATGTAGCCGTTATCCTTGAGCTTCACCTTGCCCTTGAACAGTTCGACCGCCGGGGCGTGGCCGATGGCGACAAAAACGCCATCGATGGGCGTGTCGCTGATCGCACCAGTCTTGGTGTCACGCAGCCTGACGCCGGAAACGGAAGGCGGCATGGGCGGTTTTGCCGGCGCGCCGGTGATTTCGGCGATTTCCGTATTCCAGAGAATCTTGACGTTTTCCTTGGCGAACAGCCGTTCCTGCAGGATTTTTTCCGAGCGGAAGCTGTCGCGGCGGTGCACGACGGTCACAGACTTGGCGATATGCGCGAGATAAAGCGCTTCCTCCACGGCGGAGTTGCCGCCGCCGACCACGATCACATCCTTGTTGCGATAGAAAAACCCATCGCAGGTGGCGCAGGCGGAAACGCCAAAGCCCTGGAAATGCTGCTCGCTCTCGATACCGAGCCATTTGGCCTTGGCGCCGGTGGCGATGATCAGCGTGTCGGCGGTCCAGACCTGACCGGAATCGGTCTTCACGACGAAAGGCCGCACATTGGTCTCAACTTCGGTCACGAGGTCGCTGACGATTTCCGCGCCCACATGGGTTGCCTGCTTCAGCATCTGGTCCATCAGCCACGGGCCCTGGATCGGATCGGCGAAGCCCGGGTAGTTTTCAACATCGGTGGTGATCATCAGCTGGCCACCCTGTTCCATGCCGGCAATCAACACGGGTTTCAGCATTGCGCGGGCCGCGTAGATCGCCGCGGTATAACCGGCGGGACCGGAGCCAATGATCAATACCTTCGTGTGGCGGGCAGACATGGAAATATTCCTTTTTTCAGCAGCGGGGCCTTTCGGCGGCAAAGCCATCCAGCCGCAAGACGGCGGATAGGCCGCAACCCCTTCGTTGCCCGGTATTTAAGGTTGTCTAGTGTCTTTATTCAAGGGCAGCCTTGCGTTACCAACAAGGCAGTTGTGGATGCGTGCGCAATTTTGTGACCGGGAGGTGGCATAATGTTGCGAATCCTGCGCCTGGTAGTACAAGGAAGTTCTCCAGCTTAACGAGGTACTTCTCCGTGACCAGCGTCGAACTCGATGCCATCGATCTGAAAATCCTGCGCGAATTGCAGCGCGACGGGCGCATGACCAACGTGGAGCTGGCCGAAAGGGTCGGAATTTCCGCGCCGCCATGCCTCAGGCGTGTCCGCAAGCTGGAAGAAGCTGACGTGATCCAGGGGTATCACGCCATGTTGAACGCGCCGAAGCTGGGTTTCGACCTCGTCGCCTTCTGCATGATCGGTCTCAAGCGCCAGTCCGACAGTAATCTGAAGGCCTTTGCGGCGGCGACGGGTGGATGGTCGCTGGTGCGGCAGGCCTGGATGGTGTCGGGCGAAAGCGATTTCCTGCTGCATTGCGTGGCGAAGAACTTGACGGAGTTTCAGGATTTCGTCATCGAGGTTCTGACGGCGGATGAGAATGTCGACACGGTGCGCACCATGCTGACCATTCGCCAGGTCAAGCGTGTCGGTCTCGTTGAAATCTGAGCCGCGGCCTTAGGTCGATTTCGGGGGATATCACCCCCGCTGTAACGCCTCATAGACTTCACCGAGGCACGTCGCTTCTTTTTCCAGCGGAAAAGTGCTGCGCACATGCGCTAGTCCAGCATTTGCATGGGCTTTGGCCAGTGCGGGATCGGCGAGATAGGTCTTTATCGCATCTCTGAGCGAGGCATAGTCACCTGCGCCGACGACCGACCCGGTTTCGCCGGTGACGATCATTTCCTCATAGGCGCCGGCATTGCTGGCGACAACGGCCGTCTCCGAGGCCATGGCTTCGAGCGGTGTTAAGCCGAAGCCTTCGTTGCGGGATGGTGCGACATAAAGCGTCAGCCGACGGTACCAGGGCTTGATGTCGTCAACTTCACCCTGAAAGATGATCCGGTCGGTAAGGCCGGCTGCGGCGACATCGGCCTTGAGCGTATCACCGAAGGCCTTGTGTTCTGCCGTTACGCGGCCGGAAACGACAGCGGTCCATTGCGGGTAGTGGGGCAGAAGCTCGATCATGGCGCGCACGAAGAGGTCGGTGCCCTTCTGATGGCGCACCCGCCCGAAACAGCCAATCAGATATTGTCCCGGCAGGCCGGTTGCCGTGATCGTGTCTTCGGGGCGCGTAGCCGGGTGGAACAGCTCGGTATCGACGCCATGCATGACGACGCGATGGGGCACTTCCAGGAACGAGCCGGAGCGGATGTTTGTCGCAACCACCGCATCCATTTTCGAAATCAGAAAGCGTGTATAGGCGGAATGCCGTCTCTGTGCGGCTGACGTGAAGAGCAGCTTCACCTTCATGCGCAGAACGTCCCGCATGAAAATGCCCGGCAGCATTTCCAGATTGCGGCGGGCATGCCAGATGCGCGGGCCGCCAGAGGGGCCGTTTTGCCAAAGCCGCCACAGGTCACGGAAGCGCACATGCGGCAGATGCGGCGGCAGGCCGGGGCCGATGGTGGCCACCTTCTGCCCCAGCCGGTTCTGCACCGGAATGAGCTGAACGATGGTTGAGGTGACGCCGGAGAGCCTGCGCTTGAAGTTCGGCGCGAGCACCTGCACATCTTTCAGACTGACGTGGGACAAGATGGGCTTCCGTCTTTACGGCCAGAGAATCGATTCGTCAGGGAGCGATGCGCCCGCTTGGGACGCATCGCATCGGGCCAATCAGCCCCACTGAACTGCGAGAATCTCGTAACCCTTGGCACCACCCGGCGCGTTGACTTCGATGCTGTCGCCGACTTCCTTGCCGATGAGGGCGCGGGCAATCGGCGAGGAGATGGAAATGCGACCGGCCTTCACATCGGCTTCCTGATCGCCGACGATCTGATAGGTCTTTTCCTCATCGCTGTCTTCATCGATGAGCTTGACGGTGGCGCCGAACTTGATCTTGGAACCGGACATCTTGGAAAGATCGATGACTTCCGCGCGCGCGGTCAGGTCTTCGAGTTCGGTGATGCGGCCTTCATTGTGGCTCTGTGCTTCCTTGGCAGCATGGTACTCGGCATTTTCCGAAAGGTCGCCATGGGCGCGCGCTTCCGCAATTGCCTCGATGATACGGGGACGCTCCTCCTGCTGGCGAAAGCGCAGCTCCTCCTGCAGCTTGACGAATCCACCCTGAGTCATCGGTACTTTTTCTACCATTTTTTTATCCTTCGTATTCCTGTCGCTTTACTTGCAGACACAAAAAGAAACAGGTTCCGGAGAGGAACTCCGGAACCATGCCAAAATCAGAACTGAGCCGACTATATCAGAAGACGATAGCGAAATGCCAGCAAATTTGAGCCGAGGATATTTTTCTAATTAATCAATGGCTTAATTTCCAATATTGACAGCCGTCAATAGAACATATAGTGAACATATCCATGAAGAAGTCGATCAGGCAAAGGCTGGCCATTCTCTCCGACGCGGCCAAGTATGACGCATCCTGCGCATCGAGCGGCACGGTGAAACGTAACTCCGCAGCATCGGGCGGATTGGGCTCCACGGAGGGGTCGGGCATCTGCCATGCCTATGCCCCGGATGGGCGTTGCATTTCGCTGCTGAAGATCCTGCTCACCAATTTCTGCATCTATGACTGCGCCTATTGCATCAACCGCTCCTCCAGCAATGTCGAGCGGGCGCGGTTCACCGCCGAGGAGGTGGTGTGGCTGACGCTGGAGTTTTACCGGCGCAACTATATCGAGGGGCTGTTCCTGTCCTCCGGCATCATCCGTTCGTCCGACCATACGATGGAAGAGATGGTGCGCGTGGCGCGGGAGTTGCGGGTCACCCATGGTTTTCGCGGTTATATCCATCTGAAATCCATTCCGGAAGCATCGCCCAAGCTCATCGAGGAGGCGGGGCTCTATGCTGATCGGCTGTCGATCAATATTGAATTACCCACCGATAGCGGTGTCAGTCGTTTCGCGCCGGAAAAGCAGCCTGCCAATATTCGCCGCTCCATGGCGGATATCCGCCTGAAGATCGAAGAGGCGGGGGAGCCGACCGTCAGGACAAAAAAGACCAGACGTTTTGCACCGGCCGGCCAGAGCACGCAGATGATCGTGGGGGCGGATGGCGCTGACGATAGCACCATTCTTTCCACCAGCGCCCGGCTCTATGGCAGTTACGGTCTGCGGCGCGTCTATTATTCCGCTTTCAGCCCCATTCCGGATTCATCGAAAAACCTGCCGCTCATCAAGCCGCCGCTGATGCGCGAGCATCGGCTTTACCAGGCGGACTGGCTTTATCGTTTTTACGGTTTCGACATCGGCGAGATAACGGCAATCGGTGGCGACGGCATGCTCGATCTCGATATCGACCCAAAGCTCGCCTGGGCGCTGAAACAGCGCGACCGGTTTCCGGTGGATGTCAACGTGGCGGATCGGGAAATGCTGCTGCGGGTGCCCGGATTCGGCACGAAGACCGTGGCCTCCATTCTGTCTTCCCGCAGGTTTCGGCGTCTGCGGCTGGAAGATCTGGCGCGTTTTGGCGTGTCGCTGAAAAAGGTCAAGGCCTTCGTCGTGGCTGACGGCTGGACGCCGGGCAAGTTGACCGAACGGCCGGACCTGCGGGCGATGTTTGCGCCGCAGCCCGAACAATTGTCGCTACTCTGATGTATGGACCGGTTCTGGAAGGGCGGGGCGAGTTCGGCGAGTGGCGAGATGCCGCACGTGCGGCCCTTGCCGCCGATGTCAGGCCTGAGATGATTGACTGGCGGCTGCGGGATGACGGAGCGGGGCTTCTCGACTTTGCGGGTGAGCCATTGCCGGTGGTTGCTGCCGGGGACGGGCAGGTTTCCGTTCCCGCCTCCTTCGTCGCACTGGCGCAGGCAATCATCTGTCACAGCGAGCCCGGCCGCTTCGCGCTGCTTTACCGGCTGTTGTGGCGGCTGAAGCGGGATCGCGCCCTGTTGCAGTTCAAGTCCGATCCTGACGTTGCCGAGGCGCGGCTGCTGGAGAAATCCGTGCGCCGCGACTGTCACAAGATGACGGCCTTCGTTCGTTTCAAGGAAGTGCCCCTGCCGCAGGGGCAGGGCGGGCGTCGGCGGTTTATTGCCTGGTTCGAGCCGGATCATTTCATCGTCGAGCGGACGGCAGCGTTTTTCCAGCGCCGGTTCACCGATATGGACTGGCTGATCGCGACGCCGAAAGGGTCTGCGCGGTGGGATGGAGATGAGCTGCGGACCTCGCGGGAGGCGGCGGTAAAACCCGATCTGACGGATGAGACGGATGAACTCTGGCGAACCTATTATGCCAATATTTTCAATCCGGCCCGCCTGAAGATCAAGGCGATGACGGCGGAAATGCCGAAAAAATACTGGAAGAACCTGCCGGAAGCGGACCTCATACCCGGTCTTGTCCTGGGGGCGGAAGCGCGGGTGCTGGAGATGGCGGCCAAGGCGGCAAGCCAGCCGCAACCCTTCCACCACCGGCTGCAGGCCGCAGCGTCTGCGCGCGAGATGCCGCAACCGGTGTCGGACGGCACGCTTCAATCGCTGGCGCGGGAGGCTGGCCAATGCACTCGCTGCGCCCTGCATTGCAAGGCGACGCAGACCGTTTTCGGGGAGGGGCCCGAAGATGCTGATATCATGATCGTCGGCGAACAGCCCGGTGATAACGAAGATCTCGCCGGCAAGCCTTTCATAGGCCCGGCGGGTCAGCTTTTTGACAGAACTCTCAGTGAGATCGGTGCCGAGCGCAAAAAGCTCTACGTCACCAATGCCGTCAAGCACTTCAAATATGAGACGCGTGGCAAGAGGCGCATCCATCAGCGGCCCAACGCGGGAGAGGTGGAGCAATGTCGCTGGTGGCTTAACCGGGAAATCGCGCTCGTGCGGCCGAAACTGATCGTGGCCATGGGCGCAACCGCGCTTTATGCGCTGACCGGCGGCAAGGAGAAGGTTACCGAAATCCGTGGGCGTCCTTTACCGATGGAGGAGGGCAGGACGCTTTTTGTCACCGTGCATCCGTCCTATCTCCTGCGCCTTGCCGATATCAGGGCGAAAGAGGCGGAAATGGCGCGCTTCCGGATGGATATGGAGATAATAAGGAAATTCTAATATATTTTTTTACGTATTAAACGTTTACTTTGAATGTGGACTATGATTCTCAATAATACTTTTTACAGGTTGTTTATCTGTAATTTTTATTGAAAATTTATCTCCATATTATAATAGGTTCTCTCAAAATTTATTTACCGTATGGGCATATTATGCTGGGTGAACTCGACCTTGCAACAGTCATACTGATGCAAAAATGTTCTTACATCGTTGGGTTGTTGAGTTTTATCTACCTGAAGATGAGTAATCGCGGTTTGCCCGGCCCCGTTCCTCTTGCGGCGGGTTTCGCGGCGATGACGGTCGGCTCTACGCTTGCCGGTTACGGCGAATGGAAGATCCTCTCGCCGGCCCTCTGGGAGCTTGGCAGCGTTTTGTTTGGTATTACCGGATATGCGCTGATCTGGCTTGGGCTGAAGACGTTGAGCGACGGACGCTTTGTCAATCGCAAAACCATCTTGTTTACCTGTCTTGTCGCCATGCTGGCGATTGGCGTTGCGCTGCAGGTGGCCGGCAACAATGCATTTCGCGCGGCGCTTTTTAATGGCTGTGCGGCTCTGGCCTATCTTGGCGGGGCGGGCGTGCTTTTTGCCGGGTGGCGGAAAGAGCCGCTTCTTTCCCGGCTGGCTCTTGGTGCGATTACAGGCGTTTCCGGTCTGATATCGCTTGCGGTGATGAAAAGCGTGCTTTTCCCAGGCTACGCCAGCATCAATCTGGTCACGGCGTTTTTCTTCATTATCATGCTCAACTTCGCCATCTCGCTCTTTGTGATGATGCTGGTAGCGGAGCGGTCCGAACGGAAATTGCTGGTTCTGGCGAATACCGATCCGCTGACAGGCGTCAAGAATCGGCGTTTCTTCTTCCAGACCATGCCCGCAGCCCCCGATCCCGCTGATGCGGCCATGTTGCTTGATATTGATCACTTCAAGTCGATCAATGACCGTTTTGGCCACGCTGTCGGCGACAGCGTGCTGCAGGAAGTGGCAAAGCGCATCGGCGGCAGCATCCGTGGCGGCGATGTGCTGGCGCGTTACGGCGGCGAGGAATTCATCATTTTCCTGCCGGGTGCCGGTGTGGACAAAGCCTGCATGATCGGCGAGCGCATTCGCGACGCGGTTGCGATAAATGAGGTCGATTGCGGCGGTCTGCGTGTCGGGGTGACCATCAGCATCGGCGTTGCCGCCACCGGCGATATGCGCTGCGATCTCCAGATGCTCGCCGAAAAGGCGGATCGGGCGCTTTACCGGGCAAAGACCGAAGGGCGCAATTGCGTTCGCGAGGCGCTGGCCGCGTAAGAAGCGGAAAAGCCTGCGCCTGTTTTCCCAAGATGGCAGCCTCTGCTCAGCCTGTCGGCTCTTTCGCTGCATCTGCAGTGGCGCGATGTCGCAAGGCCTCTTTCAGTAGAATTTCGATCTGGGCATTGATGCTGCGCAACTCGCCGCTCGCGGTCTGCCGGATCGCGTTCAATATGGCGGGTTCGATTCGAAGCGGAAATGCCACCCGCTGTGGCCCTGAAGGACGTCCGATCATGAATTAACCCTCGAATTCAGGGGCGCGGCGCGGCCGGCGGTGGGGGAGGGTTTTTCGGGAACGCAAAAAGTCATCATGAGCCTCATGTGAGAATGATGTCGTTTTGATATGGGAACTAGATTGCAGCGGGATTGCGCAAAACAAAACGCCGCAGGCATGGTGACCCGCGGCGTCTTGTTTTCAATCTTGTGGGCTTTCCCGCAGCAGTCCTAGTTGAAGTAGCTTTGCAGCGGCTTCACTTCCAGATTGCCGGCCTTCAGCGCCTTGATGGCAAGCGCTGCTGCTTCCGCACCGGCCATCGTCGTGTAGTAAGGCACCTTCTGCATCAGCGTCGCGCGGCGTAGCGACTTGCTATCCGAGATCGCCTTGTTGCTGTCGGTGGTGTTGATGACCAGCTGGACCTGACGGTTGCGGATGGCGTCCTCGATATGCGGACGGCCTTCCTGCACCTTGTTGATCTTTTCGGCGTTGATGCCCTGTTCGGCGAGGAAACGCTGGGTGCCGCCGGTTGCCAGCACCTTGAAGCCGCTTTCCACGAGAATGCGGATGGCGGAAAGCACGCCTTCCTTGTCCTCGTCACGCACCGAAACGAAGACCGTGCCGGAGCGCGGCAGGTCGACGCCGGCGCCGAGCTGGCTTTTGGCGAAGGCTAGCGCGAAATCCGTGTCTAGGCCGATGACTTCGCCGGTCGAACGCATTTCCGGTCCGAGCAGGATGTCGACACCGGGGAAACGGGCGAAGGGGAAGACGGCTTCCTTGACGGCGATGTGCTTGAGGTTACGCGGGTCAGGCTTCTTGCCGTAGGCGGCAATCGCCGCGTCAAGCTTCTCCCCGGCCATGACGCGAGCGGCGATCTTGGCGATCGGCGCACCGATGGTCTTGGCAACAAAAGGCACGGTACGCGAGGCCCGCGGGTTGACTTCGAGAACGTAGATCGTGCCGTCCTTGATGGCATATTGCACGTTCATCAGGCCGCCGACCTTGAGTGCCTTGGCAAGCGCCGTCGTCTGGCGTTCCAGCTCGTCAAGGGTTTCCTTGCTGAGCGAACGGGACGGCAGTGAGCAGGCCGAGTCGCCCGAATGGATGCCGGCCTCTTCGATGTGCTCCATGATGCCCGAGACGAAGACGTTTTCGCCGTCGCACAGCGCATCGACGTCGACTTCGACGGCGTTGGTCAGGTAGCTGTCGAACAGCAGCGGGTTTTTGCCGAGCAGGGTGTTGATCTGGCCGGTCTTGTCGTTCGGATAACGCTGCTTGATGTCCTCAGGCACCAAGCCCGGAACCGTGTCGAGCAGGTAGGACTGCAACTGGCCTTCCGAATGGATGATCTGCATGGCGCGGCCACCCAGAACGTAGGAAGGGCGAACCACCAGCGGGAAGCCGATTTCGGAAGCGACGAGGCGGGCCTGCTCGACCGAATAGGCGATGCCGTTATTCGGCTGGGCAAGATCGAGCTTCATCAGCAGCTTCTGGAAACGGTCGCGGTCTTCGGCGAGGTCGATCATGTCAGGCGCGGTGCCAAGGATCGGGATGCCGTTCTTCTCCAGCGCTTCGGCCAGCTTCAGCGGCGTCTGGCCACCGAACTGCACGATGACGCCGACCAGTTCGCCCTTTTCCTGTTCGGCGCGCATGATCTCGATCACGTCTTCAGCCGTCAGCGGCTCGAAATAGAGGCGGTCGGAGGTGTCGTAGTCTGTCGAAACCGTTTCCGGGTTGCAGTTGATCATGATGGCTTCGAAGCCGGCATCCTTCAGGGCGAAGGCGGCGTGGCAGCAGCAATAATCGAACTCGATACCCTGGCCGATACGGTTCGGACCACCGCCGAGAATGACGACCTTCTTGCGGTCGGAAATCTGCGCTTCCGAGCGGGCGGCGCCGACGAAGGGCGTCTCATAGGTCGAATACATGTAGGCAGTGGGCGAAGCGAATTCGGCAGCACAGGTGTCGATGCGCTTGAAGACCGGGCGGACGTTCAGGCTGTTGCGCAGCTCGGCCACTTCCTTCGGGCGCTTGGACGTCAGGCTGGCGAGGCGGGCGTCGGAGAAGCCCATGGCTTTCAGCATGCGCAGATTTTCGGCATCCTGCGGCAGGCCATGCTCGCGAATGCGGGCCTCCATGTCGACGATGGCCTTGAGCTGGGCGATGAACCACGGATCGATCTTCGAGTTTTCGTGGACCTCTTCTTCGCTCATACCCATGCGCATCGCCTGTGCGACCATGCGCAGGCGGTCCGGCGTCGGTGTGCCGATGGCGGCGCGGATGGCGTTCTTGGAACCTTCGCCTTCCTCGTAACCGGGGATTTCGATTTCATCGAGACCGGTGAGGCCGGTTTCCATGCCGCGCAGTGCCTTTTGCAGCGATTCGGCAAAGGTACGGCCGATGGCCATGACTTCGCCGACCGACTTCATGGCGGTGGTGAGGATCGGCGAAGCGCCCGGGAATTTCTCGAAGGCGAAACGCGGGATCTTGGTGACGACGTAGTCGATGGAGGGCTCGAAGGACGCAGGTGTGGCGCCGCCGGTGATGTCGTTTTCCAGCTCGTCCAGCGTATAGCCGATAGCGAGTTTCGCGGCGACCTTGGCAATCGGGAAGCCGGTTGCCTTGGAAGCAAGCGCCGAGGAGCGGGAAACGCGCGGGTTCATTTCGATGACGACCAGACGGCCATCCTTCGGGTTCACGGCGAACTGCACGTTGGAGCCGCCGGTCTCGACGCCAATCTCGCGCAACACCGCAATCGATGCGTTGCGCATCATCTGGTATTCTTTGTCGGTCAGCGTCAAAGCAGGGGCAACGGTGATGCTATCGCCGGTGTGGACACCCATCGGGTCGATGTTTTCGATGGAGCAGATGATGATGCAGTTGTCCGCCTTGTCGCGGACCACTTCCATTTCATATTCTTTCCAGCCGAGAACGGATTCTTCGATCAGCACTTCGGTGGTGGGCGATGCGTCGAGACCGCCGCCGATGATTTCGAAGAATTCCGAGCGGTTATAGGCGATGCCGCCGCCGGTGCCGCCCATGGTGAAGGACGGGCGGATAATGGCGGGCAGGCCGACGACGTCGATGGCCTGCGCGGCAATGGCCATGGCGTGGCTGATATAGCGCTGCTTGCGGTCCGTCTCGCCGAGGTTCCACTGGTTTTCGAGGTTGTCGAGAGCCTTGTCCAGCTCTGCGCCTGACAGTTTTGCCTTGAGTTCAGTGCGGGCGGCTTCGTGCGTCTTGCGGTCGGCGTCCTTGATTTCGGTTGCGTTGGCGAGCATCGACTTCGGCGTTTCAAGGCCGATGCGGGCCATCGCTTCGCGGAACAGCGCACGGTCTTCGGCCATGTCGATGGCCTCGGGCTTGGCGCCGATCATTTCGACATTGTAGCGGTCGAGCACACCCATGCGCTTAAGGGAGAGCGCCGTGTTGAGCGCGGTCTGGCCGCCCATGGTCGGCAGAAGCGCATCCGGGCGCTCCTTGGCGATGATCTTGGCAACGACTTCGGGCGTGATCGGCTCGACATAGGTCGCATCGGCAAGGCCCGGATCGGTCATGATCGTCGCCGGGTTGGAATTGACGAGAATGACCCGGTAACCCTCTTCCTTCAGCGCCTTGCACGCCTGCGTGCCGGAATAGTCAAATTCACATGCCTGACCGATAACGATCGGTCCCGCGCCGATGATGAGGATGGACTTGATATCTTGGCGCTTCGGCATGGCTCTCTCGTTCCGCTTTTTGGTTGCGCAAAGCACCAGCCAGGGTGACGGATCACCGGCCGGGGCGCGCAATTCAAAGTTTTCAGGCTAGAAGCGGCTTATAGGCAAATGTTTTTGAGAACGGAACCCCATAAATTCCGGAATCGACAGAAACCTTAACGGATAGGGACTTGCGTGGCGAAACGGGCCTGTACCGCAGCACGGTAAGAGCGGCTAACCGGGATTTCCGTGCTGTCTCTTGTCATGACATGCAGACGGCCGGCCTGTTTTCGCAGGGAAACAATGTCGGCATCGGCAATCCAGTGGGAACGATGCACCTGCAAGCCCGCCGTCTGGCCGAGTTCTTTCAGCGCATCGGCAAAACGCAGCAGAACCAGCTGCTGCCCGCGCGTGGTGACGATTTGCGTGTAATGATCCTGCACGGATAGTCGCAGCAACTCTCCGCGCTTTTGCGGCGGCAGCCGCTCCAGCAATGGGATGCTGGCGTTCACGTCAAGATCGGCATCTGCATTTATGTCCGTTGCAGCCTCCACCACTTTTTCGAAGGACCGGCAGGTCGTGAGATAACTCAACAGGCAAAAGATCGCGCAGAGGGGCAGGGATGAGAGGCTGCTTTTCAGAACCGATGCAAGAGCCATCTCCCTGCCGTAGAAAATCTGATTGGTGACCGTGAGCAGCAGCCCGATAGGCAGTGCAGACGTCAGCGAGCCGATCATCATGCGTGTCAGCATGTTGCCGATGTGGCCTACAAGGATTGTATTGGCGATGACCGAAAAGGATATGGCGAATATCCAGGCGCCCCCCTGGACGATCGTCCAGTAAAGCAGCCGATCGGCGAAGCTCATGGTTTCGCTGGTCCCGAAAGGCCCGGTCAGAATGAAAATCGCCAGCACGGCAAGAAATGTCAGCCACAGCCTGCGCGATTGCAGGATGGCGTGCATTTCACGAAGCGTGGATTGCAGATACGGGTGATCCACGAAGTTTTCCTGCTGATGGCGCCAATCCGTTTTTCTTGTCCGCATGTTTCGCTGAAATTGCCGGTGATTTCAACCGAGCCGAAGCAGCGCCCATGTCATTCCAGCCTTTGTTAGATGCACCGCTTGCCGTGCAGTTCCATGTCGCCACCGTTATACCCGCAGCCATTCTAGGTGCCTTCATTTTCCTTCGTCCCAAGGGCACCGCGATCCACCGGCTGCTCGGCAAGATCTGGGTGGCGCTGATGGTCGCGACATCAGTTTCGACCTTCTTCATCCATGAATTGAAGGTGTTTTATGGTTTCAGCCCGATCCATCTGCTGTCCATCTTCACCATTTACGGCTGTCTGCAATCGGTCTATTTCGCGCGCCGCGGCGATATCCGACGCCATATGCGCATCATGCAGAGCGTTTATCTCGGCGGTATCGTGATTGCCGGCGGATTTACCCTCATTCCCGGACGCCTGATGCATGAGGTTGTCTTCGTGGATCCCTCGTTTGGATCCGCTGGGTTGTTCTTCGTCATTCTTGTCGTGCTTTTCATAGTTTTTTCGCGGTGGAGCCGAGCACGTAGACCCGCATAGAGACCATAAGGTTATTGCCTTCTGTTTTCCTTCGGAACAAACTTTATTAGACTGATGTTATATTACAGCTTTTGAAGCAAGGTTCGGGGAGACAATCATGGAATGGAGAGGGCGCCGCCAGTCGGACAATATCGAGGACCGGCGCGGCATGTCGGCGGGATCGGGTGATCCTTTTTCCCGAGGCGGGATGCGCGTGCCAATCGGGCGTCGCGGCGGCGGTATAGGGATCGGCGGTCTTCTGGTCATTCTGTTGATCAGCTGGGTGCTCGGCATCAACCCACTGACGCTGCTGACCGGCGGCGATATGTCGATGGACGGCGGCGGCACGACGCAATCGGGAACTCAGCAGTCCGGCACACGTCCGCAAGGCCAGTCATCTGATGAGACGACGGCTTTCGTGCGCACCGTGCTGGCGGAAACCGAGGATACCTGGAGCGGTATCTTCCAATCCGCCGGTGAGACCTATCAGAAACCGACGCTGGTGCTGTTCTCCGGGCAGGTTTCTTCCGCCTGTGGCAATGCTTCCGCTGCCAGCGGCCCGTTTTATTGCCCTGGTGACCGCAAGGTCTATCTCGATACCAACTTCTTCAAGGAACTGGATCAGCGTTTCGGCGCGTCCGGCGACTTCGCGCAGGCCTATGTGATTGCGCATGAGGTTGGCCACCACGTACAGAACCTCACCGGTGTCCTGCCGGAGTTCAACCGTCGCCGCCAGTCGATGAGCCAGACGGATGCAAACAAGATGTCGGTGCGTGTGGAGCTTCAGGCGGATTGTTATGCCGGCATATGGGGCAAGTTCACCGAGCAGAAGGGCATTCTCGAGACCGGCGATCTTGAGGAAGCGCTGAATGCGGCTCACCAGATCGGCGACGATACGTTGCAGAAGCAGACGCAAGGTTATGTGGTGCCTGACAGTTTCAACCACGGCACCTCGGCGCAGCGCATGGAATGGTTCAAGCGCGGCTTCCAGAATGGTCGTGTCGAGGATTGCGACACTTTCTCGGCGAATATCTGAGAGATCAGACGGAAAAGGGGGCCTTCAGCCCCCTTTTTCATTCAACGCATCAGAAGCGCCACGGCATACATGCCGAGTGCGAAAACCGTATGGGCAACGAGGTTCAGGATACGGACCTTTGTGGGGTTCGGCGTCTTCGATGCCGCCCAGCCGATGCCCAGCCCCGGCTGCAGCAGGAACCAGCCCGCGCCGACTGTGACGATGCCGACGATCCACGGCTCAACGAAGGACGGATTGGCAAACCATGCGGCCGGGACGACCAGTGCGAGAATGATGCCGTAGAGGATGCCGACGGCGTAATGCGAAACCCAGCCGAGCGCCAGTTCGTGCTCATAGGGTGTCGCCGTGGCGATGCTGTCGTGAAATATCCGACCCTTCGGCACATGCCAGAACCAGCGGCCGACCGGCGCCCAGTTCGGCGCGGACTGGCCGAAAAACCGGTGCAGTATGATTGCCCATATATCCATAAACACGGTGCCACCAATGCCCATTGCAATGCCGCGCCAAATCAGTTCCAGCATAGATCCCTCCGCATGATCGTGATCGATCAAGCTCTAGCGGATCGTGGCATTGGCGGGAATGGTCTATTGCCGGGTGGCGAAGAAAAATGGCCGGATTGCTCCGGCCATGAGATTGGTGAGAGACAGGCTAAACCTCTCCTCCGTCATGCTCGGGCTTGTCCCGAGCATCTGCAACGTGTCGATCAATGAGACGTGGTTAGATCCTCGGGACAAGCCCGAGGATGACGCCAAGAGGGGGGGTAATGTTTGACGGATGTCTGCCTGCTGTAGCGAATCCAACAAATTGTTTATCCCGTTAAGCAGCCCGACCATATTCCGCCTGCCGCCGCGTGGCGGTGGCGAGCTGGAACTGTGCAAGCAACTCGTTGAGCGCCGCCGCTTCCGAGGCAAGGCCGTGGCTTGCCGCCGTCTGTTCCTCGACCATGGCGGCATTCTGCTGCGTGCCCTGATCGATAGTGTTGATGGCGGTGTTGATTTCCTGAAGTCCGGTCGACTGTTCGCGCGACGATGTCACGATGGCATCGATGTGGCGGTTGATCTCCTGCACTTCGCGAACGATGGTTTCCAGCGCCTTGCCGGCATTGCCGACGAGTTCGACGCCGGACTGCACCTGCGATGTCGAGGCGTTGATCAATGTCTTGATCGCTTTGGCGGCATTGGCGGAGCGCTGGGCGAGTTCGCGCACTTCCTGTGCGACGACGGCAAAACCCTTGCCGGCCTCACCGGCGCGGGCGGCTTCGACACCGGCGTTCAGCGCGAGCAGGTTGGTCTGGAAGGCGATCTCGTCTATCACGCCGATGATGTTGCTGATCTCCGACGAGGATTTTTCGATGCCTTCCATGGCACGCACGGCATCTTCCACAATGACGCCGGACTGTTCGGCATTGCCGCGGGCGCGATCGACCAGACGGCCGACTTCTTCGGCACGGCGGGCGGAATCCTTCACCGTCGTGGTGATCTCCTCGAGTGCTGCGGCGGTTTCCTCAACGGAGGCCGCCTGCTGCTCGGTGCGGCGTGCCAGATCGTCGGCGGACTGGCGGATCTCGCCGGCTCCGGCGTCGATGGCGAGCGCATTCTGGCCGACCGTGCTGAGCGCCGCATTCAGCTTCGCAACGGAATTGTTGAAATCGTTACGAAGGCGATCGATGCGGGTCACGAAAGGCGTGTCGATGCGATAGTTGAGATCGCCATCGGAAAGATGCGCCAGACCCTTGGCAAGCGAGTCGACCGCGAACTGGATATCCGCCGCGTCTTTTGCTGCCGTTCTTTCGCGCTCGTTGCGCTCCTGTTCGGAAAGCGTGCGGTTCTGTTCGGCATCGCCCTCAAGGCGTAGGCGCTCCATGGCGTTCGAGCGGAACACGGCGACGGCTGCAGCCATGGAGCCGATCTGGTCGGTGCGTTCCTGGCCGGGAATGCCGACATCGAGATTACCGGCGGCAAGACCTTCCATGGCAGAGGTCATCTGCGTGACAGGGCGGACGATGAAGCGGGACAGCACGGTCGCCAGCAGGCCAATCATGATCGCGGCGGCGAGAACCGTTGCGATGGTCGCCGCCAGGCGGAACTGGCCGATCGCGCTGTAGGCGACGTCGGAATCCACGACGAAACCGAGATACCAGTCGACCGAGGGTAGGCCGGCAACCGGGATGAAGCTGGTGATCTTGCCCTTGCCGTCGATTTCGGTCTGGGAAATCGCGGAGGAAATCGCCGGCGTGTCGACCTTGAAGAGATCGGCCAGCGGCTTGTCGACGAATTTTGGATCCGGATGAATGAGGATTTTGCCGTCCTTGCTGACGAGGAACGCGTAGCCATCCGTGCCGGCATCCACCGACTTGATCATCTTCACCAGCGTATCCAGCGAGAAATCGCTGCCTGTCACACCGGCAAGCTTGCCATCGATGGAAACGGGAATAGCGGCGGTGATGATGAGGCCGCCGGTCGAGGCGTCATTATAGGGTTCCGTCAGAACCGTCTTGCCGGCTTTCACCGCATCCAGATACCACGGACGCTTGCGCGGATCGTAACCTTCCGGCAGCGGTGTCTTCGGGAAGGTGGTGAAGGTGCCTGTCTCGGCATTGCCGAAATAGGTCGACATGAACTGTGCCGTCAGCACGTCATTTTCCAGAAAACGCAGCTTTGCCTCGTCATCCGGAAGCTTGGCCAGGGTTGCCGCCACCGTTTGTGTCAGCATGATGCGACCGTTCAGCCAGTTGGCGATGCTTTGCGCAGCCTGCTTGCCGGAAGAATCAATGTTTTCCGCGACTGCTTCGGTAGTAACCCGATGCTGGAGGCTGTCGATGTAATAGGAAAAGCCTGCAAAGGCTGCAACGACAAGAGATGACGCTGCAACCAGAATGCGCGTCATAAGATTGGTTTTCTTTGGCAAGCTACGGATCCTTGAAGCCGGATGTACCGTCGAGGTCATCTTTAACATTGATGGGGGAAACATGCCTCAAAGGCGGGAATAATCTGCGTCATGCAGCTTATGATTTTAAAAGAACTATCCGATGTTCTAATAGATAAAAGCGAATGGTAAAATTGGACTAAATTTATCTTGTGTCAGGACGCAATACGGTCGGATTTCGCGTGGTTGCCGATGTGCGTAATTTTTAATCACGCACTGCTGCCGGTTGCGTGCAGGATGGGAATATTTTATTCATCCTCGTGCTGCCGTTGCGCAATTCGCGGGCAACGGCCAAGGTTCAGGTGAATTACAATGTCTTCGTCGGTTGTTGCAGAAACCGTTCCTTCCGGATCGGGGTCGTGGTTTTCGCATTTCAAGGCTACGCTCGTTCTGGGGATTCCGCTTATCGGCGCCCAGCTTGCGCAGCTTGGTATCCACACCACTGATATGGTGATCGTCGGTCAGCTGGGAGCAGAGAAGCTTGCGGCCATGGTGCTGGCCGGACAGTTCTTCTTCGTCGTCTTTATTTTCGGCTCGGGCTTTTCTGTTGCCGTCGTGCCGATGGTGGCGCAGGCTTACGGGCAGGGCGATGCGACATCGGCCCGCCGCTCGCTGCGCATGGGCATGTGGGTGGCGATCGCCTATTGGCTGCTCGCCTTGCCGATCTTCTTCAATGCCGAACGCATTCTGGTCTATCTCGGGCAGAACCCCAATGTTGCGGCACTGACCGGCCATTATCTCGCCATTGCCAAGTTCGGCCTCCTGCCGGCGCTGCTTTTTTATGTGCTGCGCGGGCTTGTCAGCGCCATCGGCCGTGCGGGCATCATTCTTTATGTCACCATCATCATGCTGGTGATGAACGGTCTGATGGCCTATGTGCTGGTCTTCGGCCATTTCGGATTGCCGGCGATGGGCATGAATGGTGCTGCCGTTGTTGCCGTCATCGTTAATGCCTTCAGCTTCATCTTTATCGTCGCTTATGTGCAGACGCGCGAGGAAACGAAGAAATACGAGCTGTTCGTGCGCTTCTGGCGGCCGGACTGGCATGCGCTCTTTGAAGTGCTGCGGCTTGGCCTGCCGATCAGTATCACCATTCTTGCCGAAGTGACGCTGTTTGCGGCCGCTTCGATCCTGATGGGGCAGATCGGCACGGTGCAGCTCGCCGCCCACGGTATTGCCCTCCAGCTCGCCTCCATCGCCTTCATGATTCCGCTTGGTCTTTCCCAAGCGGCGACGGTGCGTGTGGGCGTGGCGCGCGGCCAGGGGGATTTCAAAAACCTCATCCGCGCCTCGATCATGATCTATGCCATCGCCTGTGGCATCGCCATTTGCGGTGGCATCCTGTTTGCGGCCGTACCGGAATTCCTGGCGAAATGGTTCCTCGATCCGAAATTGCCGGAAGCTGCTGAAGTGCTTGCCTATGCCAGCAGCCTCGTGGTGATTGCCGGCATCTTCCAGCTGGTGGACGGCATTCAGGCCGTGACGGCAGGTTTGCTGCGTGGCCTTAAGGATGCACGCATTCCGGCGATGCTGGCGCTGATTTCCTATTGGCCGATCGGGCTGGCGCTCGCCTGGACCATGGCCTTTCCGCTCGGCTTTGGCGGACGCGGCGTATGGTTCGGTTTCGTGATCGGTCTTTCGACGGCCGCCGTTCTTCTCACCATCCGCTTCGTGGTGCTGGTGAAGCGCGAAATGCAAACGGCCCGCTGAAAAGCGGGCCGCATATAACTTTCGGATTTTAAAGGATCAGCGCTCGGCGAGCGCTGCCTCACCCTTGTTTTCGCGCAGCAGGTTGACGAAGCGGCGGAAGAGATAGTGGCTGTCCTGCGGGCCGGGCGATGCTTCCGGATGGTGCTGGACGGAGAAGACCGGCTTGCCGACGATGCGCAGGCCGCAATTGGTGCCGTCGAACAACGACGTGTGGGTTTCCTCGACGCCCTCGGGCAGCGATTTGGTGTCGACCGCAAAGCCGTGGTTCATGGACACGATTTCCACCTTGCCGGTCGTGAAGTCCTTCACCGGGTGGTTGGCGCCGTGGTGGCCCTGATGCATCTTTTCGGTCTTCGCGCCGACGGCGAGGCCAAGCATCTGGTGACCGAGGCAGATGCCGAAGATCGGCAGTTCGCTCTTGATGAGGTTCTGGATAACAGGCACGGCATATTCGCCCGTCGCGGCCGGATCTCCCGGACCGTTGGAGAGAAAGACGCCATCCGGCTTCAGCGCCAGAATATCTTCAGCCGAGGTCTGCGCCGGAACAACCGTCACCTTGCAATCGAGGCCGGCAAACAGGCGCAGGATGTTGCGCTTGACGCCGAAATCCACGCAGACGACGTGGTATTTCGCATCGGCTTCACCGAGCGTGCCGTAACCCATGTTCCATACCCACGGCGTTTCCGTCCAGGTGGAGGACTGGCCGGACGTCGCTTCGATGGCGAGATCGAGGCCGACGAGACCGCTCCAGGCCTTGGCTTCGGCCTTCAGCGCTTCGATGTCAAAGACGCCGTTCGGGTCATGAGCGATGACCGCGTTCGGCGCACCGTTTTCACGGATCCAGGCCGTCAGCGCGCGTGTATCGATACCGCAGAGGCCGATGACCCCACGCGCCTTTAGCCAGGCATCCAGATGCTTGACGGCGCGGAAGTTCGAGGGATCGGTGATGTCGGCCTTGAAGATGACGCCGACGGCGCCGCGACGGGCGGCGGGCGTCAGGTCTTCAATGTCTTCCTCATTGGTGCCGACATTGCCGATATGAGGGAAGGTGAAGGTGACGATCTGGCCGAGATAGGAGGGGTCGGTGAGGATTTCCTCGTAACCCGTCAGCGCCGTGTTGAAGCAGACTTCGGCCTGAACCTTGCCGGTTGCACCGATGCCTGTTCCTTCAATCACCGTGCCATCGGCTAGAACAAGCATTGCAGTGGGTTTGCGGGTAGTCCAGGGCGCTGTCTCGGTCATCTCGTTCCGTTTCTGCCGCTTCGCACCCCGCCTCTTGAAAGGCAGGGGGTAAGGGGCCATTTCTGTCGCAGGCTTCGTGACATAAAGGGGCGCGCGATAAAGCTCGCGTTCCGACCCTTCGTTAAAATCTCGTGCAGGTGCCGGAAAATAACGAAAGCAGCCCAAGCGGTCAACCGCAGGCCCAAGATTTACGCGGATTTAAGCTGTCGTAGATTCAAGGGTTTATGCAATTGATTTGCTTGAGCGTGTTTGCTCGTTTATGTCGTTGCGAAAAATAAGGCGGAAAGTTTGCCGATCAGGAAGCTGCGGAATGAGCTTTCCCAAGGAGAAGAAAAATGCTGCGCGACACGTTCGCTAATACTTTGAAAGACGCTTTGAAGGCTCGTGATGCACGCCGCACCTCGACCGTGCGTCTCATCCAGGCGGCCGTCAAGGATCGCGATATCGCCAATCGTGGCGTGGGCAAGGACCCCGTCAGCGACGAGGATATCATGCAGATCCTGACCAAGATGGTGAAGCAGCGGGAAGAGTCCGCCACCATCTATGAAGGTGCCGGCCGTCCCGAGCTTGCCGCTCAGGAGCGCGAAGAAATCGTCATCATCAAGGAATTCATGCCGGAAGAAATCCCGGCCGAGAAGGTGCGCGAACTCTGCCAAGCGGTCATCAGCGAGACCGGCGCATCCGGCCTGCGCGACATGGGCAAGTGCATGAATGCGCTGAAAGAGCGTTATCCAGGCCAGATCGACTTTGCGAAGGCCTCCGGCGTCGTCAAGGACTTGCTGAAGTAGCTTTCGTCACTTCTGAAAAAGTAAAGGCAGGGTAGCCATGGCTACCCTGCCTTTTTTCTGCCGACGAAGATGCATTCCGGCGGATCAAAATGCTCTCCCGCGCAGGCTTTTCGGGGGGGACGTGCCTGCGGGTGTCGGCAGATGTATGGAAATGTTCAGACACTGCCTTTGACTGTGTTTCGTTTTTACATCGTCGCGACGGGTCGCTCAAATTACAAAAACATAATTTTTAGTGATGTTGCGCTGCCATAAATTCGCCGGAAGCAGGCGAAATGGCGGCTATCTTTTTTCAACCCGGCCGTTTTTTCTGCTCATGCACATAGTGGCGCAGCACCGCATTCATCCGGGTTTGATAGCCTTTGCCGGTGGATTTGAAAAAATCCACGACATCCTGATCGACACGGATGGAAATGGATGTTTTGGCGGTGGGGAACACGACTTGGGCCTTCGACCAGTCGATATCCTCAAAGCCCGCCCAATCCGGATCGTTACGCGTGGCGCGGTCGATGTCTTCGTCGGTCATGGCGTCGACGCGTGCCCAGTCGGTCTCGCTCTTCTCGCCGCGAGCCCGCTTAGCGCATATTTCTTCCAGTGTTATTCGCGTAATAGAGTTGTTGCTCATTTTTCCGCGCCGCACGCACTGATATGATCCGGCATGTCTCGCCCCGCATCGTGTAAACGACAGCTATGAGGCGCCCCATGAACGGGCAAATGGCGCGTATGCGGACCTCTCCGTTTTGGTCAGACGGTATTCGATATGTGGTTCATACAGCGCCTCTGCTGCATCCTCGAAGTCGATACCGTGCTTAGCCAGATTGATAAGCCGCTTGCGTTCATCCCACTCAAAGGAGATGAACTCTTTCATCACAATGTCCATGAGACACCCGACACTGTTTCCAGTTTGCGGGCACTCATGCACCATGCTTGTATATTCGTCTGTATATACACTGCTGTCAACGCCGCCTGTGAATATCGGGTATTGTTTGCGGAGTGTTTTGTATTGCGACTGTTATGCGCTTATATGAAAGACTGGCCTCGAACAGGTAACCCATGCGCTTTTCCAATTCTTTTCTCGATGAGATACGCGACCGCGTGAACATCTCCGATGTGATCGGCCGACTTGTGTCCTGGGATAAGAAAAAGACCAATGCGCCGAGGGGGGATTATTGGGCCTGCTGCCCGTTCCATGGCGAAAAAAGCCCGAGCTTTCACTGTGAGGACCGCAAGGGGCGCTATCATTGTTTTGGTTGCGGCGTTTCTGGCGATCATTTCCGCTTTCTGACGGAGCTTGAGGGGCTGAGTTTTCCCGAAGCTGTGCAGCAGATTGCCGATATGGCCGGCATTTCCATGCCGCAGCCCGATCCGCAGGCGGAAAAGCGCGAGCGCGAGCGCACGTCGCTGCAGGACGTCATGGAAATGGCGACGCTGTTCTTTCAGGATCAGTTGCAGACCTCGCTCGGCGCGCGGGCGCGGGCTTACCTTCGGGATCGCGGGCTGACCGGGCGTACCATCGAGACCTTCCGGCTGGGTTATGCGCCTGACAGCCGCAATGCACTGAAGGAGCATCTTGCAAGCAAGGGTGTGTCCAAGGAGCAGATGGAAGCCTGCGGGCTGGTGGTGCATGAAAACGTGCCGGTCTCCTATGACCGGTTTCGCGACCGCATCATGTTCCCGATCCTGTCGTCGCGGGAAAAAGTGATCGCCTTTGGCGGCCGCGCCATGGCGGCGGATGCGGTGGCGAAATATCTCAATTCCAACGAGACCGAACTCTTTCACAAGGGCAATGTTCTCTACAATTTCGCCCGCGCGCGCCGCGCTTCGCAGGCGGCCGGCGGCACTGTTATCGCCGTCGAAGGTTATATGGATGTCATCGCGCTTTATCAGGCGGGTGTCGAAAATGCCGTCGCGCCGCTTGGCACGGCTTTGACCGAAAGCCAGCTCGATCTCTTGTGGAAGATGTCGCCGCAGCCGGTTCTCTGCTTCGATGGCGATGGCGCCGGCATTCGTGCCGCTAACCGTGCGGCTGATCTTGCCCTGCCGCATATCAAGCCGGATCGTTCCGTCAGCTTTGCCCTATTGCCTGACGGCAAGGATCCGGATGATCTTGTGCGGCTGGAGGGGCGCGCGCCCTTCGACCGGGTGCTTTCGGAAGCCAAGCCGCTTGCCGCGATGATCTGGAGCCGTGAGACATCAGGCGTCACGTTCGACACGCCGGAAAAACGGGCGCAGCTTGAAAGCCGTCTGCGCCAGATCGTTGCCGTGATTGCCGACGAGACGGTGCGCCGCTTTTACCAGCAGGATATGCGCGACAGGCTGAACGGTTTCTTCCAGCCGCGCTTTCAGCAGGGCGGCTCGCAGGGCGGGAATTTCCGTCGCGAGGGCGGTCAGGGTGCCGGTCGCGGTTTCCAGCGCAATGCGCCGGGGCGGGGCGGGGCGATGTCTGCGCCGGCCAGCAGCATTTCCGACCGGCTGACGCAATCCGGTCTCGTCAGGGGGCATCAGACCAAGCCGTCTCTGCGCGAAAGCGTTCTTGCCATCACCATCGTCAACCATCCCGAGTTGCTACTGGAGGAATATGACGAGATCGCCGCCATCGATTACGAGAACCGCGATCTCCAGCGGCTGTGGTCTACGGTGCTGACCTATGCGGCCGAGAGTGCAGCGGACATATCGCGGGCAGGGCTGATCGACCGGCTGTCGCAGCAGGGTTTCGAGCCGCTGTTGAAGACCATGGATCAGCAGGTGCGCAATGCGCGCCTGTGGACGGCGACGGAACAGGCGGCGATGGAGGATGCGCGCGAAGGTTACGTGCAGGCGCTTTCGCTGCATAAGAGGACGAAATCCCTGCTCTGGCAGAAACGGGAGCTGGAACGGGAAATCGCCGAGGCGACCGATGACGAGCGTGGCACGCTTCTGGTGCGGGCGATTGCCGAAGTTCAATTGGAAATCGGCCGCATGGAAAATCAGGAAGCGATCATCGATGGTTTCGGGGTCATGTCGGGCCGGGTGAAGGGGCCGGCCTTTGGCCATGGCTGAGAGGCTGGCCAAGAATAGAAAGACGTGTGGGGTTGCCTTTTGCGGCAAGCGTCCTAAATAGGGGATAGTCTGGTGATAACCGCGAAATGCGGCCTTTTTTGAGAATTTCCGTGGCTGTCTCGCCCTCAAAGGCTTGACGGGGCGGTAAATAGCGGGAATCACCATTTCAGGAAAAGTAAGGTGGAATGAGCCTTGGCGGATAGAAATTGCATGAGCAAGCATTTCCGGGTGCACTGTCTTTGCATTCTGCCTGAGGCTGCCGTGGTTAATCGGCAATTAAAGATCACTCCGTTAGGTGTCTGACAGTGATTCGCGGCAAACCGCTGGATGCTCAAGGGGCGGACGGCGATGCGGCGGAACAGGTGTTAGCGTCAGGGAAAGCGACGAGATAGATGGCAACCAAAGTCAAAGAAAACGAAGAAGCAGAAAACGAACGCGACGGTGCGACGGACGGTCCGCTTCTCGATCTTTCGGATGACGCGGTCAAAAAGATGATCAAGGCCGCCAAGAAGCGCGGCTATGTGACGATGGACGAGCTGAATTCCGTCCTGCCGTCCGAAGAGGTGACGTCCGAGCAGATCGAAGACACGATGGCGATGCTGTCCGATATGGGCATCAACGTTATCGAGGACGAGGATGCCGAGGAAGCCGCGCCGAGCGAAGACGACAGCGATTCCGACAATGAGGAGTCCGAAGGCGGCGAACTGGCGCCTTCCGGCGGCACGGCGCTTGCGACCGCCAAGAAGAAAGAACCGACCGACCGCACCGATGATCCCGTGCGCATGTATCTGCGCGAAATGGGTTCCGTCGAGCTTCTGTCGCGCGAAGGCGAAATCGCCATCGCCAAGCGCATCGAGGCCGGCCGCGAAACGATGATTTCGGGCCTGTGCGAAAGCCCGCTGACGTTTCAGGCGCTGATCATCTGGCGCGACGAACTGAACGAAGGCACGACGCTGCTGCGCGAGATCATCGATCTCGAAACGACCTATTCCGGTCCGGAAGCCAAGGCTGCACCGCAGTTCCAGAGCCCGGAAAAGATCGAGGCTGACCGCAAGGCCGCCGAAGAGAAGGAAAAGACCCGCAGGCTGCGTGCGCCGACCGGCGACGAAGACGTGACTGACGTTGGTGGCGATGGCCTGCCGCCGGAAGAGGAAGAAGAGGACGACGACGAGTCCAATCTTTCGCTTGCCGCGATGGAAGCCGAACTGCGCCCGCAGGTCATGGAAACGCTCGACACCATTGCCGACACCTACAAGAAGCTGCGCAAGCTTCAGGATCAGCAGGTCGAGGCGCGTCTCGCCTGCACCGGTACCCTGTCTTCCGGCCAGGAGCGTCGTTACAAGGAACTGAAGGATCAGCTGATCACGGCCGTGAAGTCGCTGTCGCTGAACCAGAACCGTATCGACAGCCTCGTCGAGCAGCTCTACGACATTTCCAAGCGGCTGATGCAGAACGAAGGCCGGCTGCTGCGCCTTGCCGAATCCTACGGTGTCAAGCGCGACAGCTTCCTCGAGCAGTATCACGGTGCGGAACTCGATCCGAACTGGATGAAGTCGATCACCAATCTGGCCGCCCGCGGCTGGAAGGAATTCGCCCGCGAGGAAAGCAACACGATCCGGGAAATCCGTCAGGAAATCCAGAACCTCTCCACGGAAACCGGCATTTCCATTGCCGAATTCCGCCGCATCGTTTCGATGGTGCAGAAGGGCGAACGTGAAGCGCGTATCGCCAAGAAGGAGATGGTCGAAGCCAACCTGCGTCTCGTGATCTCGATTGCGAAGAAATACACCAACCGCGGTCTGCAGTTCCTCGACCTCATTCAGGAAGGCAATATCGGCCTGATGAAGGCGGTGGACAAGTTCGAATATCGCCGTGGTTACAAGTTCTCGACCTATGCGACATGGTGGATCAGGCAGGCGATCACCCGTTCGATCGCCGACCAGGCCCGCACGATCCGTATTCCGGTTCACATGATCGAGACGATCAACAAGATCGTTCGCACCTCGCGCCAGATGCTGCACGAGATCGGCCGCGAGCCGACCCCGGAAGAACTGGCGGAAAAGCTGGCCATGCCGCTTGAAAAGGTGCGCAAGGTTCTGAAGATCGCCAAGGAGCCGATCTCGCTCGAAACCCCTGTTGGTGACGAAGAGGATTCGCATCTCGGCGACTTCATCGAGGACAAGAACGCGCTGCTGCCGATCGACGCCGCCATTCAGGCGAACCTGCGTGAGACGACCACCCGCGTTCTGGCTTCGCTGACGCCGCGTGAGGAACGTGTTCTGCGTATGCGCTTCGGCATCGGCATGAACACTGACCATACGCTCGAAGAAGTCGGCCAGCAGTTCTCGGTCACCCGCGAACGTATTCGTCAGATCGAGGCGAAGGCGTTGCGCAAGCTGAAGCACCCGAGCCGTTCGAGAAAGCTGCGCAGCTTCCTCGACAGCTAAGCTTCCACTTCCTTCAAAATTGAACCCGGTCAGTGAGCGCTGGCCGGGTTTTTTGTTTCCCGCACTGGCGAACTCTGCGACAAGCCTTATGTGTGAAAACAGGCATTCCGCTTTACTGGAAATGCTCAGCTTCGATTTGGTTCGACAGGATGCAACAGGTTTCGGCAGGCAAATGGCGGCGGGGTGGATGGGCTGTGCCCGTCTCCGTGTTGCTGCATCTTGTCGTCGTCGCACTCTTCTTTTTCGAATTGCCGGAACGGATAGCCGAGCCGCAGGAGCCGGAAAGCGTCAAGGTCGAACTCGTACCGCCGCCCGAGGAGAAAAAGGCGGAGGAGCCCCCGCCGCCGGCTACGGCGGCCAAAGAGGAGAAACCGCAACCTCCGCCACCACCGCCGCCCGCACCGCCAAAGGAAGATGTGAAACCGACGCCGCAACCGCAGGCGACACTGCCGGCTATCGCGATGCGGCCGGAGGAAATGCAGGCCGACAAACAGGACAAGCCGGGCAAGGCGGAAGACGCTGAAAAGAGCGAAGCGTCCGAGGAGCCCGTAAGCCAGCCTGAAAAGGCGGCTGAGGAGAAGCCTGCGCCACCCGCCGCCAACAGCGATCTTCAGGCTTCCGTCGAGCAGGGGGAGATCGCGGTTTCACCCGTGAAGGAAGAAACACAACCGGAGCAGCCACCGGTGCCGCAGGCCAAGCCGGCAGAGGAAAAGCCTGCGGAGGTTGCGGAGAAGAAACCCGCGAAGCTTCCCGCGGCGAAGAGTTTGCTATCATCGGCGTTGCTAACACCGGCGCAGCGACGCCAGATTTTTGGCGATCTACCGCCCCGCCGTCGTATCGTGCAGCTTTGCCAGGCGGAGGCGTTGGCGCAAATAAGAGAGATTTATCCGGCTACCCGAGGCATGTACGGCTTTTCCGACACTGGTGGACGCATATCCGGCAATGTCCTTGATGCTACCGGGGGCGCATTCAATGTCGGCGACGTCTGGCGCGATGTCACGTTTCAATGTGATGTGGATGTGGACAATTACGCAGTGACGGCCTTCAGATTTAAGATAGGGGATGTCATTACACCAGCCGAAGCAACGAAGCGAGGTTTCACGGGGCGATAGTAGATCATCGGTCTGCGCGCGCCTCTACCTCATTCCTATTACAAGCACAGGGATGAGGGGGAGAGGCAACGCTCAAACCCGCTCCGTATCCCCCACCAACACCCCAATCCCAGCCATCAGCGCATCCTCGTCATAGGGCTTGCGGATAACCGGCACATTGCCAAATTCATCCGGCACCATGCTGCCATCCGCATAACCGGTGGCGAAGAGGAACGGGATGCCGCGGCGGTGCAGTTCGCGGGCGACGGGTATGGAGGTATCGGAACCGAGATTGATATCGAGAATGGCGACGTCAGGCAGATAGGTTTTCAGCTTTTCAATCGCCATGGCCGACGAGGTCGCGGTTTCGATTGCCTTGATGCCATTATCTTCCAGCATGTTCTCGACATCCATGGCGATCAGCATCTGGTCTTCGACGAGCAATACTTTCAATGGCTCCTCCCGATTGTAACGTCTGGGTTGCGGCAGGGTTTCCGCCTCGGTTTTTGTCTCGGACGCCGCTGAGACCGATGATACATGGCGGAACGGCAGGAGAATCTCTGCCTCCAGCCCATTCGGCAAATACCGTATCGTGCTGCGCCCGCCGAGATCGTAGGGAATGCTGCGGCTGATGAGCGCCGTGCCGAAACCGGCGCGCGATGGGGCCGGCAGAGTGGTCAGCAGGGTCTCGCGCCATGATATTTCGCAATCGCGATTCTCGTTAACGTCCCAGCGCACATGCAATTGCCCGCCATTTTGCGAGAGCGCACCATATTTGGCGGCATTCGTCGCCAGTTCGTGCAGAACCAGCGCCATCACCGAAAAGGCGCGGGAATCGAGTGTGATCTGGGGTCCTTCGAGCTTCACCGTCGTTTCCGGCGAACGATGGGGCGACAATTCGGCCTCCAGCAGATCGCGCAGCGCGCCGCCGCCTTCGCCGCGAATGATCTGGTCATGGGCAAAGGACAGCGCCTGGATGCGGCCCTTCAGCGCGGTGACATACTCCTGCAGGGTCTTGCCCTCCTGCGAGGGATTGCCGACCAGCGATTTGATGATGGCGAGAACATTCTTGACGCGGTGATTAAGCTCCTCGTTCAGCATGCGCTGGCGCACCTCGGCGCGCTCTCTTTCGCCTGCCATCAGCTCGCTGTGGTGGAACGCCACTTCGACAAGCGCGATTCTCGCGGCTTCGGCGATTTCCCGATCGGCTTCCGACCAGGGCTGTGCCTGCAGGCGAACGGTCTCTTTCCAGATTGCGAAGCTTTTACGCGGCGTGAGGCGGTCGCCCATCGGGCCGGTTTCATAGGATTTTTCCGGATTGCCGGCCCAGTTCAGGTTCTGCACGATCTCCTTGCGGAAAAACAGGAGATAGTCGCTCTTGACCTGCGAAAGCGGGATAGCAAGCATTCCGGCCGCGGTGCCGGCGTATATTTCCGCTTCCGGTATGGCCTGCGACAGGGCGTGTGTTGCCCAGACCCTGCCTTCCGAAGCCGAAGCGACGAAACGCGCCAGCCTTGGAATGGCATCATGCGGTGGCGTTGCGCCATGGCCGTGCCAATTGTTGCCGACCCACAGCCCGACACCGTCGCAGGGCATCAGATCGGCAAAATCCTGAAAACTGTCGACCAGCAGTTCTTCAATGTTGGCGTGATGGGCGGCCAGCCGCAGAAACCGGTCGAGCGCCGCATGGGCGTGGTTGATGGTGTCGAGGCGGCGCTTCTGCTTCAGAACCTGCAGATGCATGGAGAAAAATTCCCCGAACATTTCCGCAGCGATCCGAACTGGCATGCTCAGCACACGCGGCGAATAATGGTGGCAGGCGATCAGGCCCCACAGGGCGCCATCGACAATCACAGAAATCGACATGGAGGCAGCAACACCCATATTGCGGAGATATTCGCAATGGATGGGCGAGACGCTGCGCAAATGCGCGTAGGAGAGATCGAGCGGCTCACCGGAGGCATCGACGGCTGGCAGGACCGGAATGCGGGTGCCGCTGGCATCGGAGATGATGCGCAAGGTGTTCTTGAGATAAAGTGCGCGAGCCTGCTGCGGAATATCGCTGGCGGGGAAATATTGCCCGAGAAAGCTCTCCAGCTCGGGCTGCTTGGCCTCCGACACGACCTTGCCGGCGCCGTCTTCCTGGAAGCGGTAGATCATCACCCGGTCGTAACCCAGCGTCGCCTTTACCAGGCGTGTGGTTCTGGAGATCAGGCTTTCGACGCTGTCGGCCTCGCGGATGCGGTCCACCATCTTGCGCGCCGTGCCGAGCGGCTGCGCGTCGCTGCCCGAGGGCTCGAATTCGATGATGGTGGTGGATTTGTAGCGATGGAGTGAAATATCGAAGCTGCGGCCGTCGCTTGTTTCCATTGCGGGCAGCATGGCGGGGCGCGTGGTTCTACCGGTGACGGTGAGCGCGTTGCGGAGATCGTGGACGAGCTTTTTGCCGAGCACATCCTCGGCGGTCCTGCCGTTGAGATCGCCCTCAAGTCCCAGCAGTTCGCCGCAGTTTTCGGAATGCCGCAGTACCATTCGCATGGCGTTATCGCAGGCGATGAGACAGCCATGCGGTTGAATATAACCTGGAATATGAATGGGTTCGCGGTCGCAATTGGTCAGGTCGACATGATAGTCAGTGGATGCCATGAATCAGTCTTTCGCACCCAGTGCATGAAGAAATGCCGTTTGCCGAATAAAGGGGAAGCCAAAGTCGATCATTCTTAAAGGTCTGCCCTTCCCCGTTCTTTGCAACTATCAACCGGTTTCTTTGTTGTATGGTTTGGAAGCCGTCGTTGCTTAATTGATGTATCCCTAACGTTGCTGGATACAATTTGACATCACAAAACGTCGGAAATGCTGATTTTGTTCCGACTACCAGAAAGAAAAAATGTGCCGCAAAGAACAATAACCATCGCAACCCGCGGACAAGGCCTCTACGAGTTTACATCTGAAGCGGAAGCGATGGTGAGGCAGGCAGGGCTGGAGGAGGGGTTGCTGACGATCTTTGTCCGGCACACATCCTGCTCCTTGCTCATTCAGGAAAATGCCGACCCTGACGTCAAGCACGATCTGCTGACATTTTTCTCCCGCCTCGTGCCGCCTTCCAGCGATCCTTCCATGCGCTGGATCGTTCATACGCTCGAAGGTCCGGATGATATGCCCGCCCACATCAAATCGGCGCTGACGGCGGTTTCCATCGGTGTGCCGATCGGCGAGGGGCGGCTCGTGCTCGGCACGTGGCAGGGGCTTTACCTGTTTGAACACCGTGACCAGCCGCATCGCCGTGAAATTGTGCTGCATATCTCACCCTGAGATATGGATCCCGAGCGACATGCTGCGCGTTAAGCACCCTGAACGCCTGCTGAACATTCGGTTCTGCTGATATTCAGATGGGCGGGTCTAGGGTCTCGTCAATCGCCGGGGGATGTTCCCCTGTCGGCAATGACACAAACGGAGTGAGTTCATGTTCAGCAACTTTGCAAAAGCCGGCCTGGCTACCCTCATCGCCATTGGTGGAATTTCCTTTACGGCGCCGGCTGCTTCCGCAGGCCCGGATGTCCAGTACCGGGTTCAGGTCCAGGATGGCTATGGTCATCGTCCCGGTTGGGGCCGCCCGGACCGCCCGCATCGCGGTTGCTCGGCCTCGCTTGCAGAAGAAAAAGCCAGCCGCATGGGCCTTCGCCGTGCCCGCGTGGTTGACGTGTCGCCGCGCCGTGTCGTGGTAGCAGGCTTTGACCGTCGCGGCCGTGATCGCATCGTTTTCGCCAATGAGCGCGGTTGCCCGGTTATTCGCCGCTAACAGCAGCGATCTTCATTGATCTGTCGATATCCCCGTATGGCAGATCGATAAAAAATGCCCCTCGCTTCCGGAATGGCAGCGAGGGGCATTTCTTTTTATGCCTATGGCGGACGTGAAGATGGCCAGGGCGGCACCAGGGTGCCGCCGCCGTCGATCTTACTGGTCGAGCGCGAAGGTAACGTTGACCACCACGCTATAATTGTTCTCACCCGAAGCGATCGGAACGCTGTCGGCTTCCTTCATCATCGAAGCACGCATCATGCCCGCCGGGACCGGCATGGGGCGCTGCGAGTTTTCGCTGATCTGAATGACGCGGCCGAGCTTCACGCCTGCGGCTTCCGTCAGCGTCTTCGCCTTGGCGATCGCATCGGCAACGGCCTGTTTGCGGGCTTCCGTTACCGTGGCTTCGGGCTTGTCATTGGTGAAGGTGATATCGCCGCCCTGGTTGATGCCGAGCTTGACGGAGGTATCGAGGATCGTGCCGAGCTTCTTCAGATCGCGCACCCGCACCGTCAGGCCGTTGGAAACCTGGTAGCCGGTGATCTCGGGCGCGACATAAACGCCGTCCTTGGGCTCATAATGCTTGTAAAGCGGCTGCACCGAAAAATTGCTCGTCTGGAGATCGCGGTCTTCGATGGCGGCCTCTTTCAGCGCCTTCAGCACCTCGGCCAGCGCCTTGGAGTTTTCCGTCAGTGCAGCCGCTGCGGTTTCCGCCTGCTTGACGACACTGAAGGAGAGGATCGCCATATCGGGCGCGATGGCCGCCTGGCCTTCGCCGGAAACACTGATGGTGGCTTCTCGCGGGGAGGCCTCCTGCGCAGATACCTGGGCGGCAAGCGGCATCGTGGCCGCCGCGGTCAATGCGGTGAGTGCGAAAAGGCGGGCCGTTTTAGTCTTCATGGTGTTTCCTCGTTGATTGAGTCCCTTTGAAGGGTATTGCCTTAGATTGTGTAGCTAATACGGCGACACTGCTTTGCGAAAGCAGGATTGGCTTGTCGGGCTGTAAAAATTGCGTTAGAGCGTGACCTGCCGGATTCGAGCCATTGCGAAACCGGTGTTTCGGATCGTTTTTTCCGAAAGGGCCTGTAGCTCAATGGTTAGAGCCGGCGGCTCATAACCGCTTGGTTGGGAGTTCGAGTCTCTCCGGGCCCACCATTTTTCTTATGAAATCATATGCTTACGAGGATACCCCTGCCGCTGCGCAGGTTGGGAAGCGTGGTATCTCATTGGGAGATCGGTCTGGCTTGTGCATATGACAAACCAGACCTTAAGGTATCTCAGATCAGTTGCAGACCCGCATGCTCTCCATGTGCCAGCCGCCGTCATAGGCGTTGGGCACGCGGCGGTCTTCGAACCAGCAGCGTGGCGGGGGTGGCGGTGGCGGTTCGTAATAGCGCGGGCCGCCATTGCCGTTGGCGATGGCGCCGCCGATCAGGCCGCCGATGACGCCTGCGGCAAGGCCGCCGGCGATGGCTGCGCCATCATTGTGGCGGCGATGTTCGCGATAGGGCGGTGGGGGCGGACCGCCGCGGTCATAACCACGGTCGTAGCGCGGACGATAGGGATAGTCCTGCGCGGCAGCGGTGCCGTAGGACGCAAAGACGCTGCTGCTGGCGACCAGGGCAGCAATTGTGGAAAGAATTATCTTTTTCATCGGGGCTACTCCATAAGCCTGCTTGCGGAGATAGAGGCTCATTATGCCCGCATGATGGCATGGCACGGGTGAACGGCCTGTGAATGTTTCAGTGCCCCGGTGTTCATATTCAAACCTTCGGATGGGTGGATAGCCGACGCAGGCTTCCCACAAAAAAGCCCGGCGGGTGGCCGGGCTTTTTACTGAACTTATGCGGTCCGGCTCAGAACTTCACGCCGAGACCCACTTTCACGGTATGCTGGTCGAAATCGGTGTTGATGCCGAAGATGTCCTTGTCGCCATAGTCGTTATAGCGATATTCCAGCCTGCCGAAGACGTTGTCGGTAAAGGCATAATCCACACCTGCGCCAACCGTGTAGCCGTTGAAGGTAGCTTTGTCGTCGCCGACGGATGTTTCGATGAAACCGCGGGTGGCCGTCCAGCCAGCGGTGGCATAGATCAATGCGTGGTCAAAGGCATAACCGACGCGACCGCGCACGGAGCCCTGCCAGTCGGTGCCGACTTTGATGCCCGAATAGTCATTATCGTTCCAGTTATAATCGACATCGCCTTCGATGCCGAGGACCATGTTATTGTCGAACTGGTAATTGTAACCGGCGAAGGCGCCGAGAATTCCGCCGTTGAAATCATCCGAGACAACGGGGCCGCCCGCCGAAAAATCGCCATTTGCCCAGCCTGCGCCACCTTGAATACCAAGATAGGGGCCAGACCAGGTGAAGACCGGCAGGGTTTCCTGCGCAACCGGCGGGGCCGGGGTTTCGTAGACGGCATCCGCGGCCATTGCGGTGCTGGCCGACAGGGCCAGGAGTGACGTTACGATCAGCGTTTTCATCGTTTTCTCCCTGAGCTGACTGACATCCATAGCATAGATTAGCTACTTTTAATATGGGTTGGGGTTCGGCGGTTCCAAGAGACGTTTTTATCCTCCCGGCGTTCTGGCCGCTCTTGCCCCGGCTCGTGGCGTTCTATCGCCCCGTCATGCGGTTCTGATGCAGCGAACGTCCCTGCCCGCGTTTGGTTCCCATTGGTGTTTCGTCAAAGCTCGGGCGTGGCCATCAACCGGTGTCACGCTTGGTTGTCTTGACAGAAGGGGAGGCGACCATAGAGTTGTGGTCGACAGTGATAATGCCGGTGCTTTGCGCCGCATCTCAAGACGCATCATCGCTGTCGAGACGATACCGCCACGCCCACGCCACGAGGGTGGTCGTTGCGGCAGGAAGGGCATGGGAGGATAAGATCGCATGGGGTTTTGTATTTGCTGGAGAGGAATGACGTGATTGTCGGAGCCGTTCTCAGCGCCATTCTTCTTCTCACCCTCATTGCGTTTCCGCGGCATCTCAAACCCGTCGTCATCTGCCTGCTGCTGATCTGGACGACCACTGCCGCCTTTGTCATTTATGACTGGTGGCGTGGCAGGAAGCGGATCGAGCATATCGTTGCGACCGCCAGTTTCGATGCTGCCTGCGCGGATCCGGCCTTGCCCATTCGCGTCAGCTTCCGTAACGACAATGATGTCGCCGTGCAGCGGCTGACCTATACGCTGGAAGGTTTTGAACCTGCATTCCGCGCCTCCGTTGCCTTCGATCCCTACCAGGTGAGCGAAAGGCGGATCGAGGCCAGCGAGACTTTCGCGGCCTGCCGGTCTTTCCGGCTGCGCAACAATGAACGGGTGGAGCCGCAGCGGCTGGAGTGGCGCGTGACCGTCATTTCCGCGGAATTCGACTGAGCTGTTCTCACGACATTTTGTGATCACGGGATTTTGAAAATTTTCGGCGCTGATGAATGGTGCGCGTGAAAGCCTTTGGTCACAGCGACTTCAGCGGAGAGGCGAATGCCTCGCGCCAGCGCTGGCAAAGCCGATGACTTGTTTTCGTCCATTTGCGATGCCATCTCCCCGTCCATCCGATGAATGTGACGGGCTGACGGTTTGTATAGTGTTCTGAAGTTTCTGAAAATCACGGCCATTGGCCTTGTCGCGCTGCCGGTTCTCGCCGGCGCGCATATGGGCATCGGCCAGCTGACGGGGAATTTTCACGAGGTCATCCCCGGCGAGCTCTATCGTTCGGCCCAGCCGAGCGGCAAGGACATCGCTGCTTATGCCAAGGCCTATGGCATCAAGACGATCATCAACCTGCGTGATGAAAAGCGTGAAGGCTGGTATGAGGCCGAAAGCCTTGCTGCGAAAAACAACGGCATCCGGCTCGTCGATTATCCGCTGAGCTCAAGCGAAAAGGTCTCGGTGGAGGATTCAGAAACGCTGGCGGCGGTACTGCGCAATGCGGAAAAGCCTGTTCTCATCCATTGCGAACACGGCGCGAACCGCACCGGGCTTGCCTCCGCCATTTACGTGGCTGTTGTGGCCGGCAAAAGCGAGGCCGCCGCCGAGTTTCAGCTTTCGCCCTATTACGGGCATGTGCCGATCCCCGGCATCGGGCGCTACGAAATGTACCAGTCCTGGGATGATTTTGAGGAAACCATCGGGTTTTGAGGGTTTTGGAACGCCTTTTGATTTACCCTGGCGGTGTCCTTTTCTGCGTGGCGTTATCCTCGGACTTGTTCCGAGGATCCAACCACGTTGGTCCAGTGGATAGGTAGCAGATGCTCGGGACAAGCCCGAGCATGACGGCGGAGAAGTCTTCGACGCCGTCGCCCGCTGGCATCCCTTTCCCGCAATGCACCTCAATAATCCCCGCCGCTCTCCTTGATCACCTTCGTCAGGCTTCCCGCTGCCGGGAAAAGCGGGATCAGGCAGGCCTGAAGCGCGTGGTAGATATCGCCCTTGCCGGGGAACAGCGTGTGGGCCGGCACCAGATCTTCCGTCAGTTCCTCGTGCCAGCCGCCATTCTCGTGATCGATGAAGTTGTTGGCGATGGTGCTCCAGATGCGGCGGTAGCTATCCTCGTAGAAAGGGTCTGCCGGCAGGTTCTCGTTGAGGAAGTGGGCGGCACCCGCTGCCTCGCACATGGGCCACCAGAGCTTTGCCCGCTTGTCGGGATTGTCGTTCCAGTCGAGCGTATAAAAGAAGCCGCCCTTTTCCCGATCCCAGCCGAGCGCCATGGATTGTACGAATAGCGATTTGGCGGCCACCGGCATCCAGTCGTGCTGGCGCTCACCGAGCACCCATAATTGCAGGATGAGACGCGCCCATTCCAGCCAGTGGCCGGGGGTGGAGCCGGAGGGGCGGAACATTTCGTTGCCGCGATACGCCTTGTCGAGCGTCCAGTTCTCGTCAAAGTGCTCCGGCACGCGGAAATCCAGCTCACCGGCGCGGCGGCGGATGACGAGATCGGCGATGCGTTCAGCCTTGGTCAGGTAGTTGCTGTCGCCCGTCGCCTCATAGGCGGCCATCAGTGCTTCGGTCAGATGCATGTTGGAGTTCTGGCCACGGTAATTATCGATGGGCGACCAGTCGCGGTTGAATTCCTCGGCGATGGCGCCGTGTTTTTCTTCCCAGAACCGGGTTTCCAGCACCTCGGTAATGTCGGCCAGCATCTGGTCGGCAAGCGGATGCCCGACGGTCTTGGCGGAAGAAGCGGCCAGAAGCACGAAAGCATGGCCGTAGCCCTGTTTGGTGGCATCGACGGGGCCGGCATCATTCACCTGCCAGAAGTAACCGCCATGTTCGCCATCACGATGATTGTTCCAGAGATAGGTCATGCCGTGGTCGACAATATCGCCGCAGCCCGGGCGGCCGAGCAGGTGGCCGATGGAGAAGCAATGCACCATGCGGGCGGAGGCGTGAATGCCGCGCACCGGGTCATTCGCCTGTAGCGGCGCGCCCTTGGCGTCCAGATCGAAGAAGCCGCCGGCGGGGTTGAGGGCACGGTGCTGGAAGAAGTCGAAAAGTCCCTCGGCCTGTTTTACCAGCCACTGGCGGTGCCAGGGCAGGGTGTTCCAGTTGCGGCTGTTGTGATCGTCTTCAGGCATCTCGTCCTCCATGCGGTTTGCTGCTTCGGCTTATATCCTTGCCGTATAAACCTGTCATCTGTCAGCGATATTTCGTAACGTGATGGAATGGCGCAAAGCCATGCCTGTCCCTTGAAGATATATTGACATAAACATATCTTTATGTGACTTGACTGCTTGCGATCTTGCAAATCGAAATGAGGAGTGTGCCCGTGTTTGACGACCTGTTTGGCCCTGAAGGGGCAAAGCGCGACGGCGCGGAAATTTTCAAGGCGTTGCGCGATGCCGCCAGCGAACGCATCCTCATTCTCGATGGTGCCATGGGCACGCAGATCCAGGGTCTCGGTTTTGACGAGGATCATTTTCGTGGCGACCGTTTTATCGGCTGCGCCTGTCACCAGAAGGGCAATAACGACCTTCTGATCCTGACCCAGCCCGATGCCATCGAGGAAATCCACTATCGCTACGCCATGGCGGGCGCGGATATTCTCGAAACCAACACGTTTTCCTCCACCCGCATCGCGCAGGCCGATTACGAGATGGAGAATGCCGTCTACGACCTCAACCGCGAGGGCGCGGCGATCGTGCGCCGTGCCGCCCAGCGTGCCGAGCGGGAAGATGGCCGCCGCCGTTTCGTGGCCGGTGCCATCGGTCCGACCAACCGCACGGCCTCGATCTCGCCTGACGTCAACAATCCCGGTTACCGCGCCGTCAGTTTCGACGATCTGCGCATTGCCTATGGCGAGCAGATAGATGGCCTGATCGACGGTGGTGCCGATATCATCCTCATCGAGACGATTTTCGATACGCTGAACGCCAAGGCGGCGATCTTTGCCTGCGAGGAACGTTTCGAGGCTAAGGGCATCCGCCTGCCGGTCATGATCTCAGGCACGATCACCGACCTTTCCGGCCGCACGCTGTCCGGCCAGACGCCTTCGGCGTTCTGGAACTCGGTGCGCCACGCCAACCCCTTCACCATCGGCCTCAACTGCGCGCTCGGTGCGGATGCCATGCGCCCGCATCTGCAGGAACTGTCCGATGTGGCCGACACCTTTGTCTGCGCCTATCCTAATGCCGGCTTGCCAAACGAGTTCGGCCAATATGACGAAACGCCCGAGATGATGGCGCGCCAGGTTGAGGGCTTCGTTCGTGACGGTCTCGTCAACATCGTCGGCGGTTGCTGTGGTTCGACGCCGGAACATATCCGGGCGATTGCCGAAGCCGTCAAGAATTACAAGCCGCGCGAAATTCCTGAACACAAGCCGTTCATGTCGCTTTCTGGCCTTGAGCCCTTCGTGCTGACCAAGGACATTCCCTTCGTCAACGTGGGCGAGCGCACCAACGTCACCGGTTCGGCCCGCTTCCGCAAGCTCATCACTGCCGGCGACTATACGGCGGCGCTGGCTGTTGCCCGCGACCAGGTGGAAAACGGCGCGCAGATCATCGACATCAACATGGATGAGGGCCTGATCGATTCGGAAAAGGCGATGGTCGAGTTCCTGAACCTCATCGCCGCCGAGCCTGATATTGCCCGCGTACCTGTCATGATCGACTCATCAAAGTTCGAGATCATCGAGGCCGGCCTGAAATGCGTGCAGGGCAAATCGATCGTCAATTCCATTTCGCTGAAGGAAGGCGAGGAGAAGTTTCTCCAGCAGGCGCGGCTCGTCCACAATTACGGTGCGGCGGTTGTCGTCATGGCCTTTGATGAGGTCGGGCAGGCGGATACCTATCAGCGCAAGGTGGAAATCTGCGCGCGCGCCTACAAGCTTTTGACCGAAAAGGCCGGTCTGTCTCCGGAAGACATCATCTTCGACCCGAATGTGTTTGCGGTAGCTACGGGCATCGAGGAGCACAATAATTACGGCGTGGACTTCATCGAGGCCACCAAGACCATCCGCGAAACCATGCCGCTCACGCATATTTCCGGCGGCGTTTCCAACCTGTCCTTCTCCTTCCGCGGCAACGAGCCGGTGCGTGAGGCGATGCATGCCGTGTTCCTCTACCACGCCATTCAGGCCGGCATGGACATGGGCATCGTCAACGCCGGGCAGCTTGCGGTTTACGACAATATCGATGCGGAACTGCGCGAGGCCTGCGAAGACGTGGTGCTGAACCGCCGCGACGATGCCACGGAGCGGCTGCTGGAGGTCGCGGAGCGTTTCCGTGGTACGGGTGAAAAACAGGCCAAGGTGCAGGACCTTTCCTGGCGCGAGTATCCCGTTGAAAAGCGGCTGGAACATGCGCTGGTCAACGGTATTACCGACTATATCGAGGCCGATACGGAAGAGGCGCGCCAGCAGGCCGCCCGCCCACTGCATGTCATCGAAGGGCCGCTGATGGCCGGTATGAATGTGGTGGGTGACCTGTTCGGTTCCGGCAAGATGTTCCTGCCGCAGGTGGTGAAATCCGCCCGTGTGATGAAACAGGCCGTTGCCGTTCTGCTTCCTTATATGGAAGAGGAAAAGCGCCTGAATGGCGGTTCCGAGCGCAGTGCTGCCGGCAAGGTGCTAATGGCGACCGTGAAGGGCGACGTTCACGATATCGGCAAAAACATCGTCGGCGTCGTGCTGGCCTGCAACAATTACGAGATCATTGATCTCGGCGTGATGGTGCCGACGACGAAAATCCTCGAAACGGCGATCGCCGAAAAGGTGGATGTGATCGGCCTCTCCGGCCTCATCACCCCGTCGCTGGATGAGATGGTGCATGTGGCGGCCGAAATGGAGCGACAGGGTTTCGACATTCCGCTGCTGATCGGCGGTGCGACGACCAGCCGTGTGCATACGGCGGTAAAAATCCATCCGCGTTACGAGCAGGGGCAGGCGATCTATGTCACCGATGCCTCGCGCGCGGTGGGGGTGGTTTCAGCGCTTCTCTCCGAAGAGCAGAAGCCCGCTTATATCGACGGCATCCGAGCCGAATATGCCAAGGTGGCGGAAGCCCATGCCCGCAATGAGCGCGAAAAGCAGCGCCTGCCGCTTTCCCGCGCCCGGGAGAATGCGCACAAGATCGACTGGTCGAGCTACAGCGTTGTCAAGCCGCAGTTCTTCGGCACCAAGGTTTTTGAGACTTATAATCTGGAAGAGCTTTCCCGTTACATCGACTGGACGCCGTTCTTCCAGACCTGGGAATTGAAGGGCCGCTTCCCGGCGATCCTTGAAGACGAAAAGCAGGGCGAGGCGGCGCGGCAGCTTTATGCCGATGCGCAGGCCATGCTTGCGAAGATCATCGAGGAAAAGTGGTTCCGACCACGCGCGGTGATCGGCTTTTGGCCGGCCAATGCCGTGGGTGATGATATCAGGCTGTTCACGGATGAAAGCCGTAACGAAGAGCTGGCGACATTCTTCACCCTGCGTCAGCAGCTTTCCAAGCGCGATGGCCGTCCGAACGTGGCGCTCTCCGATTTCGTCGCGCCCGTCGATAGCGGTGTTGCCGATTATGTCGGCGGTTTCGTGGTGACGGCGGGTATCGAGGAGGTGGCAATTGCCGAGCGTTTCGAGCGGGCCAATGACGATTATTCGTCCATCCTCGTCAAGGCGTTGGCCGACCGTTTTGCCGAAGCCTTTGCCGAGCGTATGCATGAGCGCGTGCGCAAGGAGTTCTGGGGTTATGCGCCCGATGAGGCTCTTGCCGGTGACGATCTGATAGGCGAAGCCTATGCCGGTATCCGCCCGGCACCGGGTTATCCGGCCCAGCCGGACCACACCGAAAAGAAGACGCTGTTTGCCCTGCTGGACGCCACCAATGCGGCGGGTGTGGAATTGACGGAAAGCTATGCCATGTGGCCCGGCTCGTCGGTTTCGGGCCTCTATATCGGCCATCCCGAAAGCTATTATTTCGGCGTTGCCAAGGTGGAGCGGGATCAGGTTCTCGACTATGCGCGCCGCAAGGATATGCCGGTCACAGAGGTGGAGCGCTGGCTCGGGCCGGTGCTCAACTACGTGCCGACCAACGGCGAGGAGAAAATCGACAGCGCTGCGTGATGTTTCACGCATCGCCGGGACAAATAAAAAAGCGCGGGTCTTGCCCGCGCTTTTTTGTGTTTTCTGTTGAGCTTACGACCGCAATGCCGCCAGCTCCTCAATGCCGACATGGCTTTCTACCTCGCTGCCGCGCAGATGGAGGTAGAGGCCGATCGCGAAGGCGAGGACGGCGATGAAGACCAGATACCAGGCGTGGGCCATCGGATTGATGGCAAGCGCCGTCGTTACGCCGATCGGTGTTAGCCCGCCGAAGACGGCATAAGAGACGTTGTAGGCGAAGGAGAGGCCGGAGAAGCGGACCGATGCCGGGAAGGCGCGCACCATGACATAGGGCACGGCGCCAGCCATGCCGACCGAAAGGCCCATCACGCCATAAAGCACGAACATGGTCTGAAGCGAGGTGCCGGCATAGCTGTAGAAGGTGAAGGTGGCGATGCCGAAGAAGATACTGGCGCCCATGAAGAAGATGCCGGAGCCGATGCGGTCGATCAGCGCGCCGGCGATGATGACGCCGAAGATCAGGAACAGTGTGCCGAAGCTGGTACCGGCTAAGGCCTGCGTCGGGGTGTAACCGTAGAGCTTCTGCAGGAAGGTGGCCGTCATCAGCGTGGTGACGACGATGGCCGCCGATAGAACCCAGGTCAGCAGGGCGGAAATGATCACGCCACGCCTGTGATGCTTCAGCACGAGGCCAAGCGGCAGCTTGTCCGTGAGTGACTTCGACTTCTTCATCTCCATGAAGATCGGCGTCTCTTCCAGCCAACGGCGCAGATAGACGGCGATGAGGCCGAAAACGCCGCCAAGCAGGAACGGGATGCGCCAGGCGTAGCCGGCCACGTCTTCCGGCGTGAAGAGCGAGTTGATCGCAAAGGCGATCAGAGATCCCAACATGATGCCGAACGAAAGCCCGGATGTGAGGAAACCGCAGGCGAGGCCAACGCGGCGGAAGGGCACATGTTCGGCAACGAAGGTCCACGCCCCCGGCACCTCACCGCCAATGGCAGCGCCCTGCAGCATGCGCAGGATGATGAGCAGGATCGGGGCCGCCACGCCGATGGTGGCATAGGTCGGCATCAGCGCCATGCCGAGTGTGGAGAGCGCCATCAGGAGGATGGAGAAGGCGAAGACGCGCTTGCGTCCATACCGGTCGCCATAATGGGCGAGCACGATGCCGCCCAGCGGCCGCACCAGATAACCGGCGGCGAAGATGCCGAAGGTCTGAATCATCACCAGCCAGTCCGGCATTTCCGGCGGGAAAAACAGATGGCCGATGACGGTGGCGAAAAATACGAAAATGATGAAGTCGTAAAATTCGAGCGCGCCGCCAAGGGCCGAAAGACCGAGCGTTCTGAAATCCTGGCTGTTGAGGGGACGGGCCGCCGCCGGGGTGGTGGTGGGAGACATAAGCCTGCTTCTTTTCTAAATTACGTATCACTTATGGGAATGCGGCAAGCGCGGCGGGATTTCAAGCCTTATCGATCCTCAATCGTCCAGGTATTTCGACGGACGATCCAGAAAGCGGCGCAGGAAGGCGATGTTTTCCAGTTCGTCATAGAGCCGCTCTGTAATGCCATCCTCATCGAAATAATAAATCGTCGCCTCTGGAATGGCCAAAAGCACGGGTGAGTGGGTGGCAATGATCAATTGCCCGCCGCTATCGGCCGCTTGGCGGATGATTGCCGCCAGTTCCAGCTGCTTTTGCGGCGAAAGTGGGCTTTCCGGTTCGTCGAGAAAATAGAGGCCGGCGCCGTGAAGCCGCCGGTGCATGATATCGAGGAAGCCTTCACCATGTGACCGTCGGTCGAGGCTGTTGTTCCTGACAATCCCGCGAAAGATCTCCGGCGTTTCCTCCGGAAAATCCTCGCCTTTCTTCAGGGCCTTTTCCCGTTCCCAGCGAAAATCGTCCAGCGCATTTTCGTTCTGCCGACGGATATAGCCCAGCACATCTTCGGCGCGCAGAAACATGCGTATCTTCGGATATTTCTTGCGGGCGAAATAGAAGGCCTTCGCCACGGTCTCGGCATGCTGGAGATAGAGGTCACCCTTGACATCGCCATGATTGCCGATGGCATAGGCCGTCATTCCCGCCGCCAGCCCTTCCAGCAATGTCGATTTGCCGGAACCGTTATTGCCGGCAAAAAAGGTGATCGGTGTCTTGAATTCGAGGCGTTCCAGATGGCGCATGGCTGGGACGGAAAAAGGATATTCCTCCCGTCCTTCCGGCTTTTCCTTCATGGCTACGCTGTCGAGAAACAGCATGTCGCAGTCCTTGCCAATATTGATCCTGTTCGGAGATGTTTCGCCCCGGATACCTGTTCGAGGCCCGTGCACCGGGGCGGGTGAGTGTGTCCGGAGCTTAACGCGTCGCGTGGCCCGCGCCAACGGCCCATTCAGTATGCTCCACCGTGTTGAATCTTGTGGTTATTTAGGGAATTATGAAATAATAATTCAGATATTTAAAATCAATACTCTAATTTATTCGGTCTATTCTAAATATATCTGGTATTATTAAAACTATAACTCTGATATAAATGTCAGTTTAAGCGAGATATTCTATTAGTTTTTCATTCTTTTTTCTATTTTGAGGATTGGATGAGGTACACAGCGCTATTTTCAGCCGCAGCCTTATTTTCCGTGATATTCGCGAGTGTGGCGGAAGCGCGGAAGGATCGTTTATTCGCCATCTCCGAATCCGGTGGCGGCGAGACGATTGCTCTCGTCTACGATTTGCCGAATACCCCCGCTTTTCTGGCGGAGGGAAACACGCTCGATCTCGGTTTTCTGAACAGCGACAGTGGCAGCGGTTATGTTCTGTATTATGGCGACCGTTATACCAGGCTCAGCGATGCTGATGTTGCGCGATTGAAGTCGAGGCTTGGTTTCGATCCGACGATCCAGCACCGCCTGGAGCGCGCAGCCCGCGAAAAGCAGAATGAGCGCTGGAATCTGGCCATTTTTTTCATCGTGCTGGTGGTCGGCTTTTTTCTGGTCGTCCTTAAGGGTCTGGACGCCGTCCGGTGGTTTTGGCGATTGCTGACAATGCTCGTCGACACTGACAAAGGGCAGGCGGCTGAGCCTCACGATCCACTCAAAGCTCGCAAGAAGCGGCTGGTGAGACCTCAGTACAGCCAGCCTCGGACAGATTCCGTTGCCGCCAGCCCGGCGCCACCGCCGGTGGAGGCCTCACCCCCGACAGGCGGCACGGCCCGGGCTTTCGGGCGCAGGACCAAGTGAAGCGAAACCGAATGGCTGCGACCGGTACTATTCGAACCGGTCGATGATGCTGATGCCGCTCTCCTGGAACCTATCCATTCCGGGCAGGGCGACGGCCGCTTCGGTCAGCGAGATATGGCGGCCAATCAGCTTTTCCGGCGCAAGCCTGCCGCTTTCGATCATGGCCAGCATGTCCTCGTAACGCCATGCCTGCATGCCGTGGCTGCCGTAAATCTCCAGCTCATGGGCGATGACCCGGGCCATGGGAATGGCCGGCATGGCATGGTCGGCCAGCATCAGCCCCACCTGCACATGGCGTCCGCGCCGGCGCAGGTTGCTGATGGAATTGCAGCAGGTCTGCGGATGGCCAAGCGCATCCACCGACACATGCGCGCCGCCACCGGTGATGTCGCGGACCGCTTCGGCGACATCGGCAACGGAGCGGCTGTTGATGGTTGCGGTTGCACCCAGTTGCCGGGCGAGTTCGAGCTTGTCTTCGGCAATATCGATGGCGACGACCTGTGCGCCGAGGCCGGCGCCGATCATGATGGCGGAGAGACCGACACCGCCGCAGCCATGGACCGCCAGCCATTCGCCGCCCTTCAGGCGTCCCTGATCCGTCACCGCCCGGAAGGAGGTGGCGAAACGGCAACCGAGGCCGGCGGCGGTGGCGTAACTCATCGATTCCGGCAGGTGCACGAGGTTCTGATCGGCATAGTCGATGGCGACATATTCGGCGAAGGAACCCCAATGGGTGAAGCCGGGCTGGAACTGCGTTTCGCAGACCTGCTGATTGCCGGAGCGGCATTCATGGCAATGGCCGCAGCCGGAGACGAAAGGCACGGTAACGCGATCACCCGTCTTGAAGCGGGTGACGTTTCTGCCGACTGCGGAGATGACGCCGGCGAACTCGTGGCCGGGCACATGCGGCAGACGGATATCCGTGTCATGTCCCATCCAGCCATGCCAGTCGCTGCGGCAGAGGCCGGTTGCCTTCACCGCAATCACCACGCCGCCATCGCTCGGTGCCGGATCAGGCAGGGACGCGACTACAGGGGTCTCGCCGAATCGTTCGTAATAAAGCGCGCGCATCATGGCCTCATCATTGGTCCGCAGGTTCAATCCGAACCTGCTCTAGAGCATTTTCAGCAAAAGTGCGAAGCCGTTTTATGTCAGGAGAAGCGCTTCAGTCCTTGATGAGCATCAGGTCGCCGGCAGCGAATTTCAGTGTCACCTGCTCACCGACAGCGGGCGGCGCTGTGCCGGGATCGTTGAACATGTCGAAGGACAGCGTCGAACCGCCCAGATCAAGGCGGGTGCGGATGACGGAGCCGAGGAACTGGCTGGAGGTGACGAGGCCGGAAATGGCAACATCGCCTTTCGCATCGCTGCCGAGGGAACCTGCTTCCGGGCGAAGCGCCAGCGTGATTTTTTCGCCATTCGCTGCATCGACCGGCTTGGGCAGGGTGATCTGCTGCTCTCCGACACGGATGGTGTTGGATGAGGAATCCACCACGGTGGCGTCGATGAGGTTCAACGTGCCGACGAAGGACGCGACGAAGCGCGTGGCGGGTTTGTTGTAGATATCGAAGGGCGAACCGATCTGGTCGGCACGGCCGCCATTCATCACGACGATGCGGTCGGATATCGACAGGGCCTCTTCCTGATCGTGGGTCACGAAAATGGTGGTGATGCCGAGTTTCTGCTGGATCTGGCGGATTTCCTCACGCAGCGAGACGCGGATCTTGGCGTCGAGCGCGGAGAGCGGCTCGTCCAGCAGAAGCACTTCCGGTTTCGGGGCGAGCGCGCGGGCGAGCGCCACGCGCTGCTGCTGGCCACCCGACATCTGATAGGGATAACGGTCCGCCAGATGTTCCAGATGGATGAGCTGGAGCATTTCCTTCACGCGGGCGTCGATCTCGGCTTTTGGTTTGCCGGCGACTTTCAGACCGAAGGCGACGTTTTCATAGACATTCATGTTCGGGAACAGCGCATAGGCCTGGAACACCATGCCGATATTACGCTGGTTCGGTCTGAGCGTCGTCTGGTCCTTGCCGTTGATGACGATCGATCCGCCGGTCGGGATTTCGAAACCGGCGATCATGCGCAGCACGGTGGTCTTGCCGCAGCCCGATGGCCCGAGAAAGGAGACGAATTCGCCCTTTTCAATGGCCATGTTGAAATCATGCACGACCTGCACGGAGCCGAAGGATTTCTTGATGTTGCTAAGTGTCAAAAAGCTCATGAAAATCTTGTCCTCAGGCCTTGGGAGGCGCGCCCTTCTGATAACGGGAAACGAGTTGGATCAGACCAAGGCAACCCCAGGTGATGCCGAAGGAAATCACGGCAAGCGCTGCCGGTTCATAGGCGCGGTTGGCGCCAAGCAGCTGCATGTAGGGGCCAAAGGCCGGGCGGTTCAAAAGGGCCGCCATGGTGAATTCACCGATGACGATGGCGAAGGTCAAGAACGCACCCGAAAGCACGGCGACCAGTACATTGGGCAGGATGATGCGCGACAGGATGGTCGTCCAGCCCGCGCCAAGGCTCTGCGCCGCTTCCGTCAGCGTCGAGACGTCGATGGTTCTAAGACCCGTGTCGACGGCGCGGTACATGTAGGGCAGGGCAAGCGTGGCATAACCGAACATCAAAAGCAGGTTAGTGCCGAAGGTCGTGCCGGTCAGCGGTAGCCAGCTCGAGGTGTTGTAGAGCCTGATATAACCGAAGACTATGACGATGGCCGGAATGACCAGCGGCAGCAGCGTGATGAATTCGATATAGGGGCGCAGGCCCGGCAGTTTCAGACGCACCCAATAGGCTGTCGGCACCACCAGAAGAACCCCGAAAACGATGGTGAACAGCGCCATCACCACCGAATAGCTGAAGGTTTCCTGAAAGCGCGGATCGGTGAGCACCTTGCCATAGGCGTCGAAGGAATATTCGCCGCGCCGCATCTTCAGTGAAAAGTTGGTCATGCCGATTAGCGGCAGAGCGAAATAAAGGAGGCCGAATGTCAGCGCGCCCCAGGCGAAGAAACGCTTCATTTCAGCCACCTTTCGCTGCGGGCGCGCAGCCAGATGTAAAGTGCATTAGCGATGCCGGTCAGGACGATCATGCCGAAGGCGAGGGCGTAACCGAGATGCGGATTGCCGAGAACGTCGCCGCGGATTTGCGCGAAGAGCAGGATCGGCACGATGTTGAGCGACGAGCCGGTGAGCGCGATCGCGGTGGCCACTGCGCCGAAGGCATTGGCAAACAGCAGCGACATGGTACCAAGCAGCGACGGCAACAGGATCGGGAAAGCCACCATGCGCCAATATTGCAGGCCGGTGGCGCCGAGAATTTCGGCCGCCTCGCGCCATTCACGCTTCAGCCCGTCCAGCGCCGGCGTGATGATGAGGATCATCAGCGGTATCTGGAAGAACAGATAGGTGACCGTCAGGCCCCAGAAGGACAGGATGTTGAAACCGAGGAGCCTCAGATCAATGCCGATCTGCGTCTTCAGGAAGACGGTGAGCAGGCCGACCGGGCCAAGTGTGGCGATGAAGGCGAAGGCGAGCGGCACGCCGGCAAATTGCGAGGCGACACCGGAAAAGGTGAGAAGCGGGCCGCGGATACGTTGCGGCAGGCCACCCAAAACGACGGCTGCGGCCACGGCAAAACCGATCAGGCAGCCCAGCGCCGCGGAGGCGAGGCTGATCTTGATCGAGATCCAGTAGGCAGCAAGGATCGAAGAGGTGAAAAGCCCGGCAATGTTGTCCAGCGTGAAGCTGCCATCCGTTTGCTGAAACGCGCCGATGACGATCTTCATCGTCGGCAGGATCAGGAACAGCATAACAAAGACGGCAAAAGGTACGACGCCTATCCAGTTCAGCGGCAACTTTCTGCCCGCGTCGGATGGTCCGCCGGTGTTGTTTGATGGCATGCCTTGTCCCCAAACGCCGTTTTCAAAACGGTCTGTCTCTAAAGGTCTTTCTCGAGCACATCCGGTTAAAACGGAAACGTCGGACGCGCTCTCTATTTTTGTCTTGCGCATTTTCCGGACGTAAAACCGCGACGCACTTTTACTGGAAATGCTTTTAAAGAAGCACCCCGGCTTTGGATCGGCCGGGGTGCGTTTTCAGCAGTTTACTTCACGTTTGCGCCGACGACTTTGTCCCAGCCGCCGGTGACGGCAGCCTTGTTGGCATCAACTTCCTCGAGTGTCGGGAAGATCGCCTTTTCATAGGCTGCTGCCGGCGGCAGGCTGTCGATCAGTTCCTGCGGAACCTTGCCGGCCTTGACCATGGCGTTGAAGCGGATCGGGTGGCAATAGCCCTTCAGCCAGCCGAGCTGACCGTCGTCCGAATAGAGATGCTCCATCCAGAGCTTTGCAGCATTCGGATGCGGCGCGTAGGCGGAAATGCCCTGAACGTAAACGCCAGCGAGAACGCCCTTTTCAGGCACGACGACTTCGGTCGGCGGGTTGTCGTTCAGCGTCTTCTTCCAGGAAAGGGCGTTATAGTCCCAGGCGACGATGATCGGGGTCGCGCCCTGTGCCAGCGTGCCAGCCTTGCCGATGACCGGAAGGAAGTTACCAGCCTTGTTGAGGTCGGCGAAATACTTCAGGCCAGCCTCACCGGCTTCCTTGCCGGACTTCGCGCCGGTGGAAAGACCGGCGGCGAGAACGCCGAGGATCGCCTGGTTGGAGGCGCGCGGGTCGCCGGCGAGCGCTACCTGACCGGAATATTCCGGCTTCAGCAGGTCGGCCCAATCCTTCGGCACGTTCTTGACGAGGTCCTTGTTCACGAACATCGACATGACGCCGTAATAGTCGCCGTACCAGTAACCGTCGGCATCCTTGACGTTGTCAGGGATTTCGGCCCAGGTGGAGACCTTGTAGGGCTGCAGCAGGCCTTCGGCCTTCATCTGCGGTCCAAAGGCGAGACCGACGTCGACAACGTCAGGAGCCTGCGGGCCCTTATTGTCCTTGTTCGCCTTGACCGCTTCCACTTCGTCGGCGGAACCGGCGTCGGGGTTCAGTTCATTGACGGTGATTTCCGGATATTTTGCCTTGAACGCGGCGATCACGTCGCCATAACCGCACCAGTCGTGCGGCAGCGCGACGGTGGTCAGCATGCCTTCCTTCTTGGCGGCAGCGATCAGTTCGGCGCTCGGTTCAGCGGCGGCAATCGCGGCGGAGGCGATGACCAGTGCGGTGGTCGTAGCAAGCAGTCGGCGGCAGTGAGAGATCACTTTTTTCTCCTCTTCGTGTTCTCATATTGCGGACGCTGATACGGAGTCTCGATGAAGCTAATGTGACGGTTGGATTGCAATTTATTTATCCGGATTCCGCCACTTTACACTCGTTTTCCGCCATCATCAGGCTTTTGTGCCTGCAATTGCGGGAGATTCCCCTCGTTATCCGATTGTCCAGATATGTTCCCCAGCTTGGTCTATTATCCTGTTTTATCGTGCTGGTAGCGATTACAGGTATCCAATCAGCGTGCGGCATCCGCGTCAAGTAAGTTGCCGGCTAGATAGTTTCATGTTCTTTCCGGCCTGCGGAACAGCCGTGTCTGTTCGAACAGCCCCTCGAGTGCGTTCATGCGTTCCTTGGTTTCATCCCAGGTGCCGTTCTGCACCGCTTCGATCAGGGCTTCGACCACGAACAGGGTGACGACGGAGGAATCCCACGCCGAGGGCGCCTCGATCCGGACCCGGAAGGTGTGCAGCGCATGGCGCGCCACCGGCGATGTCCATTGGTCGGTGAAGAGGATGATCTGCACACCGTTTGCCTTCGCGACTTCGGCCAACGTCGTCATGTCGTGCTCGTAACGGCGGATGTCGAAAATGACCAGCACGTCGCCGGCGCTCATGTTCAGCATATATTGCGGCCAGGCGCTGGAATTGGACGACATCAGCGTCGTTTTTGGCCGAATCACCTGCATGTGGGTGAAGAAATATTCGGCAATCGCCCCGGTGATGCGCCCGCCGACGAAATAGATGCTGCGTTTGCGGTCCGAGAGCAGCCTTGCCGCATTGTCGAAGACGGCAGTGTCGAGATCACCAAGCGTGTCGCGCAGATTGCCGGTGATGGCGTCGGCGAAGCGGTTGAGAATGTGCAGCCCGGGGGCATTGGTCGCCCAGCGGTCGTGTTTGGCGACCGGGCCTGAGATCGTCGCCTCCAGCTCCTGATGAAGATGCGCCTGGAATTCCGGATAACCCTTATAACCGAGCTTCTGCACCATGCGCGCCACCGTCGGCGTCGAAACGCCGGCGTTTTCGGCGATGGTGGTGATGCTGCCGAGACCCGAAACCGGGTAGTTGCCGAGCAGGCTTTCCGCCAGCCGTTTTTCCGAACGGGTCAGTGCGTCGTAATGGGCATGGATGACATCCGAGACGGTGGCCGTCGTGCTGCGCAAACTTTTCCCCTTCCGGTCTTCTGCCGGTGCATGGCTAAAATAAACATCTGTGCCAGCCATCGAGTCAATGGAAAAATGAAGAGAAAATTTCAAATTCCATTTGACACTCGCGATAATGTGAAGAATTCTTTTCGTCATTGGCGGGATAGCGGGTTTCCGGGCGGGGTCGTGCATGACGGTGCGTTCACGGTTTTTCACAGAAGCGGAGGGGCAGGCTGTCGGCGTGGAGAATGCGGCGGCGAAGGGCGATGTTCTTCTTGTCTGTGAACATGCCTCCGCCACCATTCCGCAGAAATACGGCACATTGGGTCTTTCGGCGGATGTGCTTTCAAGCCATGCGGCCTGGGATCCGGGTGCTATTGCCGTTGCCCGTCTGCTATCTGAAAAATTCGACGCCACGCTCGTCTATCAGCGGTTTTCGCGTCTGGTCTATGATTGCAACCGCCCGCCCGAATCGCCGTCCGCCATGCCGGTGAAGAGCGAGATTTACGATATTCCCGGCAATTTCGATCTCGACGAAGCGGAACGTTTCGCGCGCACGTCGGCGCTTTACGTGCCGTTTCATGACCGCGTGAGCGAGATCATCGCGGAGCGGCAGGCCGCCGGCCGCAAGGTGGTGGTGGTGACCATCCACAGTTTCACGCCGGTTTATCACGGCCGGTTCCGCGAGGTTGAAATCGGCATCCTGCACGATAGCGACAGCCGCCTGGCCGATGCGATGCTGGCGAGTGCCGAAGGGGCCTCGCTGACGGTCAGGCGCAACGATCCTTACGGGCCGGAAGACGGTGTGACACATACGCTGCGGCTGCATGCGCTGCCGGACGGTCTTTTGAATGTCATGATCGAAATCCGCAACGATCTCATCGCCAATGAAGGGGAACAGGCGGCTATTGCCGGTTTCCTCCACGAACTTATGGGGAAAGCGCTCTCATCGATTGAAGAGTGAGGGAGCAAGGGCTGGCCGATGGTGAAGACACCGGGGCCGCCGTCAAAGGAGACTGCCGCCATTCAATAAAGCCGGCCAGAGAAGCCGGAAAGACGCGAAGCGGCAAGGGAACAGCAAGTGCGTGCGGCAGAGCGCGGCAAACATCCGTGTGACGCTGAAAACTGGGGCACAATCGGCCAATAATGGCTGACTGGCTTGTTTTTTTCTTATCAGGAGAGAAGGGCATGGACAGTTCATCATCGGGCGTCAGCTACAAGAAGGCTGATGCATCCTATTTCGAAAAACGCGGACTTTCCCGTTATGCGGGGGTATGGTCGCTCTGGGCACTCGGCGTCGGAGCGGTTATTTCAGGGCATTTCTCCGGATGGAATTTCGGCTTTTCCACCGGCGGCTGGGGCGGCATGCTGGTGGCGGGCATCATCATCGCCATCATGTATCTCGGGCTGACATTCTCGATTGCCGAAATGAGCCCGGCTCTGCCGCACACGGGCGCGGCCTATTCCTTCGCCCGCACGGCCATGGGCCCGTGGGGCGGTTTCGTCACCGGACTTTGCGAGAATGTCGAATATGTGCTGACGCCGGCGGTCGTCGTCACCTTCATTACCGCTTATGTGAATTCCATTCTCGGCCTTGATCCAGCCTATTCGCCCTTCGTGTGGATCGTGTTTTATGCGATTTTCCTTGCGCTCAACGTCTTCGGGCTGGAGCTTTCCTTCAAGGTCACGCTGGTCATCACGCTGATTTCGCTTGCCGTTCTGGTGTTCTTCTGGATCAGCGCCATTCCGAATATCGATTTTTCGCGTTTCGCGCTCAATATTGGCGTCGGACCGGACGGCAAGGCTGTGGAACTGCCGGAAGGCGGCGGCTCCTTCTTCCCCTTTGGTTTCTCGGGCGTTCTTGCCACGCTGCCTTTCGCGGTGTGGCTGTTCCTCGCCATCGAGCAGCTGCCGCTGGCGGCTGAAGAATCGGTGGATCCCAAGCGCGACATGCCGAAGGGCATCATTCTCGGCATGGTCACGCTGATGGTCTCGGCCTTCATGATCGTGCTGCTCAACCCGTCCCTGCCGGGCGTCGGCGCCTTCCATCTCAGCTCCTCGCTGGAACCGCTGCTGGATGGCTTCAAGGCGATCTATGGCGATGGCGGCGTGGTGCTGCTCGGTCTCGTGGCGCTCACGGGCCTGATCGCCAGCTTCCACACGATCCTCTATGCGCAGGGCCGCCAGATCTATTCGTTGTCGCGTGCGGGTTACTTCCCGACCGTGCTGTCCATCACCCACTCGAAATACCGCACGCCATACGTGGCCAATATTACCGGCGCCATAGTCGGGCTCGCGGTCATGCTGGTCATCTGGTTCTCGCTGGGTGCGGAACAGGGCGGCAGCATCATCGGCAGCGTGCTTTTGAATATGGCCGTGTTCGGCGCCATGTTCTCCTACATCATGCAGGCGATTTCCTTCATTCTGCTGCGTAAGAACCTGCCGAATATCGAGCGGCCGTTCCGTTCGCCTTTCGGCATCCCGGGTGCAGTGCTGACTGTTATCATCGCCATCGTGACGCTGCTCTACCAGATCCAGGATCCGAACTTCACCAAGGGTGTGCTGTGGGTAGCCGTATGGTTTGCGGTTGCCATCGCCTATTTCGCCTTTGTCGGACGCCATCGCCTCATCCTGTCGCCGGAAGAGGAGTTCGCGCTGGAGCACAAGCAGGCTGCCGTTGCGGCAGCGGCTGCAAAGGCCTGACGCTCAAATAAAACGGGCGGCCGTTTCCCGGCCGCCCTGTCTGCGCAATCAAGGGAACGGACAAAATGACGAGCTACACATTCGACGCACTTAAAATGGATGTCGCCGAGGGGCGCATCGACACGGTTCTGGCCTGCCTTGTCGACATGCAGGGGCGTCTGATGGGCAAACGGTTCCAGGCGGAATTCTTCGTTGAAAGCGCCTTTGAGGAAACCCATAGCTGCAACTATGTGCTTGCCACCGACATGGAGATGGAAACCGTTCCTGGTTACAAGTCCTCGAGCTGGGAAAAGGGATATGGCGACTATACGCTGAAGCCCGACCTTTCGACGCTGCGGAAGGTGCCGTGGCTGGAAGGTACGGCGCTGGTTCTGTGCGACGTGCTCGACCATCACACCCATGAAGAAGTGCCGCATTCGCCGCGCGCGCTCCTGAAAAAGCAGGTGGCGCGGCTGGAGGCGATGGGGCTGAAGGCCTATATGGCGACCGAACTAGAATTCTTCCTGTTCGACCAGACCTTCGATGCGGCGCGCGCCAGCGGTTATAAAGACCTCAATCTCGCCAGCGGCTATAATGAGGATTACCATATCTTCCAGACGACCAAGGAAGAGGATGTCATGCGGGCGTTGCGCAAGGGCCTGCAGGGTGCGGGAATTCCGGTCGAGAATTCCAAGGGCGAGGCGTCTCCCGGTCAGGCGGAAATCAATGTGCGTTATGCCGAGGCGCTGACCATGGCTGACCGGCACGCCATCATCAAGAACGCCACCAAGGAGATCGCCTGGTCGAAGGGCAAGGCAGTCACGTTCCTTGCCAAGTGGAACTACAATGCCGCGGGCAGTTCATCGCATATCCACCAGTCGCTCTGGAGCCTGGACGGCAAGCCGGCCTTCCTCGACAAGGATGGCGAACATGGCATGTCGGATGTGATGCGGCATTATGTTGCCGGGCTTCTGGCGCATGCCAGCGACATCACCTATTTCTTGGCGCCATACATCAATTCCTACAAGCGCTTCATGGCTGGCACGTTTGCGCCGACAAAGGCGATCTGGAGCCTCGACAACCGCACGGCAGGATACCGCCTTTGCGGCGCGGAAACCAAGGGCATCCGCATCGAATGCCGTGTCGGCGGGTCCGATCTCAATCCCTATCTCGCCATGGCTGCTCTTCTTGCCGCGGGCATTGACGGTATCGAAAATAAACTCGAACTTGAGCCCGCTTTTGTCGGCGATGCCTATGGCGGTAAAGACGTGCGCGAGATACCCAAGACATTACGCGACGCGACCGCCTTTCTGGATGGATCGAAAATGCTGCGCCAGGCCTTTGGCGACGACGTGGTCGATCACTACGTGCATGCCGCAAGGTGGGAGCAGGACGAATACGACCGCCGCGTGACCGACTGGGAAGTGGCGCGCGGTTTCGAGAGAGCGTGAAACCATGGCGTTGTTGAAATCTCAATCGCATAGTATGTTGTTGCTATTACCTCAATGGGGGCGTGGCGATGACCGGCGATCAGATTGATAAGTCGTGGTTTTCACAACAGCTTAAGAGAAAAGGAAAGAGTCAGGCTGATTTGGCCCGCTTCCTGAATCTGGACCGCAGCGCGGTGACGCGAATGTTAAATGGGGATCGCAATATGAGCGTGGAGGAGCAGGATCGGATTGCTGAATATCTCGAGATTCCGGTCGGCGACGTCGCTCTTCATCGTCGGGGCGGAGTTGCCGGCTTTTCGGAAAACAACCAAACGGCCTATTCCGAACCTGCTCCGTCCGGAAGATCAGGCCCTGAGGCAGGCAATGCCAGTACAGCTGAAAGTAGACATCCGATTTTCGGCTGTATGAAAGGCACGATTACCGTCATGCCCGATGTGGACTTAACCAAACCCGTTGATTTTGAATGGGGAGAAAAGCTCTACAATGAGTGACGGCTTTCTTCTCGATACATGTGCGGTGATCTGGATGTCGCAGGGTGAACCTGTTTCAGACGAGGCGGTCAGTGCCTTGAACCAGTCCTATCAGGCAGGTGATCCTGTTTGCGTTTCTGCCGTCACCGCATGGGAGATGGGCATGCTGGTTGCGAAGGGGCGCATCAGTGAGACCAAAAGTCCCCAGCGTTGGTACGACGATTTCAAAAAGGAGGCTGAAGTCATCGAGCAGCCGGTGACCGCAGATATCTTTATAGCATCCTGCTTTCTTCCTCAGCTCGTCCATAAAGACCCGATCGATCGTATTTTGATTACGACGGCGCGAGAACACGACCTGACCATCATCACGCGTGATCGCGTCATTCTGGCTTATGGCGAGGCCGGCCACGTTAAGACTTTAGCCTGTTAGAATCGGAGTTATTTGGCATGACCGTCATTCAAAATATCTCGCCCATTGACGGCTCGGTTTATGCCGAGCGGGAGGCGATGTCGCTGGAAGCGGCGCGCGCCGCCGTTTCGAACGCGCGCAGCGCGCAGAAGGACTGGGCGCGGCGGCCGCTTGAGGACCGCGTTCAGCTGGTTCTGAAGGGTGTCGCGCGTCTTAACGAAATGGTGGCCGAAGTGGTGCCGGAACTCGCGCATATGATGGGCCGTCCGGTTCGTTATGGCGGCGAGTTCAAGGGCTTCAACGAGCGCTCCAACTATGTCGCCTCCATTGCGGCGGACGCGCTGGCGCCGCTCGTTATCGAAGAAAGCGGCAATTTCGAACGCCGCATCGAGCGCGAGGCGCATGGCGTGGTCTTCGTCATCGCCCCCTGGAATTATCCTTACATGACCGCGATCAACACGGTTGCTCCGGCGCTGATGGCTGGCAATACGGTTGTCATCAAACATGCGGCGCAGACGCTTCTCGTCGGCGAGCGCATGGTGCGGGCCTTTGTTGAGGCTGGAGTGCCGGAGGATGTGTTCATCAATGTCTTCCTCGATCACGGCACGACCTCGACGCTCATCTCCGAAGGCCTGTTCAATTTCGTCAATTTCACCGGTTCGGTGGAAGGTGGCCGGGCCATCGAGCGCGCCGCTGCCGGCACCTTCACCGGCCTCGGGCTCGAGCTCGGCGGCAAAGACCCCGGTTATGTGATGGAGGATGCCGATCTCGATGCAGCCGTCGATACGCTGATGGATGGCGCCACCTATAATTCCGGGCAATGCTGCTGCGGTATCGAGCGCATCTACGTCAATGAAAACCTCTATGACGAATTCGTCGAGAAGTCGGTGGCGTGGGTTTCGAACTACAAGCTCGGCAATCCGCTCGAGCAGGAAACGACGCTTGGGCCGATGGCCAACAAGCGTTTCGCCAAGGTGGTGCGGACGCAGATTGCGGACGCGGTTTCGAAGGGTGCCAAAGCGCTGGTCGATCCGAAGCTTTTCCCCGCTGACGATGGCGAGAGTGCCTATGTCGCGCCGCAGATCCTCGTCAATGTCGATCATTCCATGGAATTCATGACCGAAGAGACTTTCGGTCCTGCCATCGGCATCATGAAGGTCAAGAACGACGACGAAGCCATTGCGCTGATGAATGACAGCAAATACGGCCTCACCGCTTCGCTGTGGACGCAGGATGCGGCGCGGGCTGCCCGGATCGGCCGGGAAATCGAGACCGGAACCGTGTTCATGAACCGCGCCGATTATCTCGACCCGGCGCTTTGCTGGACCGGCGTCAAGGAAACCGGCCGTGGCGGTTCGCTCTCCGTCCTCGGTTTCCAGAATCTGACCCGCCCGAAATCCTACCATCTGAAGAAAGTCACGAAATGAATATCGTCGCCAACTGGAGTTATCCCACCGCCGTCAAGCTTGGCCGTGGCCGGATCAAGGAACTGGCGGAAGCCTGCAAAACGCTCGGCATCAGGAAGCCACTGCTCGTCACGGATCGTGGCCTTGCCAATATGGCGATCACCGCGCATGCGCTTGACGTGCTGGAAGAGGCGGGTCTTGGCCGGGCGATCTTTGCCGATGTCGATCCGAACCCCAACGAAATCAACATGGAAGCCGGCATCAAAGCTTACCGCGATGGTGGTCATGACGGCGTCGTCGCCTTTGGCGGCGGCTCGGGCCTCGATCTCGGCAAGATGATCGCCTTCATGGCCGGGCAGACACGTCCGGTCTGGGATTTCGAGGATATCGGTGATTGGTGGACACGCGCTGATGCGTCGAAGATCGCGCCCATCGTCGCAGTCCCGACGACGGCTGGCACCGGTTCGGAAGTCGGCCGCGCCAGCGTCATCACCAATTCGCAGACGCATGTGAAGAAGATCATCTTCCATCCCAAGCTGCTTCCCGGTGTCGTCATCTGCGATCCGGAACTGACGGTCGGCATGCCGAAGGTCATCACGGCCGGCACCGGCATGGATGCCTTCGCCCATTGCCTCGAAGCGTATTCGTCACCGTTCTTCCACCCGATGAGTGCTGGTGTCGCGCTTGAGGGCCTGCGTCTCGTCAAGGAATTCCTGCCGCGCGCCTATAAGGATGGCACGGATATCGAAGCCCGCACCAATATGATGGCGGCGGCGGCGATGGGGGCGGTTGCCTTCCAGAAGGGTCTCGGGGCCATTCATTCGCTCTCGCATCCGATCGGGGCGGTCTACAACACCCATCACGGCATGACCAATGCCGTCGTTATGCCGGCGGTGCTGCGTTTCAACCGTCCTGCCATCGAAGACAAGATCGCGCGTGCGGCCGCCTATCTCGGCATTTCCGGCGGTTTTGACGGCTTCTATGATTACGTGCTGGAACTTCGCAAGGAACTCGGCGTGCCGGAAAACCTGACCGCCATGGGCATCAAGCCTGATCGTATCGACGAGCTGGCGGCAGAAGCGATCAAGGATCCGAGCTGCGGTGGTAATCCGGTGCCGATGACGCTGGAAAATACCAAGGCGCTTTTTGAGGCTTGCTTTTAAAAGGTAGACAGAGTGACCGCGAGATTCTCACTTTTTTCGTCACTGATCGCGGTGGCGTTGTTGGGTTTGCCTGTCGTTGTGCAGGCTGCTTCTTTTAAGGAACTTTCAGGGCAGGGCTACAAAGTTGGAGCCCTCTCGAGCAACAAAGCGGGAATTCGAGGCTGGAACCTGTCTAAAGGTTCCGACCGCTATTTTTGCGAGATGCGCGCGACCATGGCCTATTCCGGAAAGAATGGCATGGTGTCCTTCACGAGTGCCGGGCGCATGATTTCGCTTGATCGCAATACCGTTGAGAAAAGGCTGGGCGGTTCGCTGGATCTGCCCAAATATGAGGATCTCAAAGCCGGCCGGCTGCGGGCGGACGATGTGGGTTCCTGCCGCAAAGTGACATAATCCACTGAACTGGAAGAAGCCCGCGTTACAAATCGCGGGCTTTTTGTTGCGCGGCAAACCGTTCTTAGCTTTTTGTTAACCCTGTTCGTTAAGATTGTGGAAAGCACCATGAAGGCGTCGGTGCGTGAATGAGCATGAAATGGCTCTGACCAACAGGGGGCATCATGTCAGTCATCACTTTTGCCAATACCAAGGGCGGTGCCGGAAAAACCACGGCCGTACTGCTTCTGGCAACCGAACTGGCCCGCAGCGGCCATCGCGTCACGGTTCTCGATGCCGATCCGCAATTGTGGATTTCGCGCTGGCATGAACTCTCCGGTGAGATCGAAAATCTCTCGGTGATTTCTCATGTGACGATGGCCTCGCTTGAGGGCCATATTCGCGAGAATAAAACAAATACCGACTGTTTCATCATCGACCTGCCGGGTGCGAAAACGCCGCTTCTGACCATGGCGCTCGGTATTTCCGATCATGTTCTGATCCCGGTTCAGGGCTCGGCCATGGATGCGCGGGGTGCTGCCGAAGTGCTCGATCACATCGAATTCCTGAACCGCAGGATGGGCAAGGAGATTGCCCATTCCATCGTGCTGACGCGGGTCAACGCCATGGTGGCGACGCGGTCGCTGCTGCTGGTCAAGATGTTGCTGGCGGAAAAGAACGTCTCCGTTCTCAACACGGCGATCGTCGAGCGGGCGGCCTATCGTGATATTTTCGACTATGGCGGCACGCTCCTCTGTCTGGACTGCAAGAAGGTCAGCAATATCGACAAGGCGGTCGAAAACGCGACGGCCTTTGCCGAGGAAGTCATCAACCTCCTGCCGAAAAGACTTCCGAGGCGTGTTGCGCACCTAGCACGTCTCGTGACGCGCGAGGCTGCCTGACCCCACGTTGCGATTTCCGGCTGGTTGCAGCGACGTTGCCGCGGTTGGATGAAATTGGCACCCACAAATTGCTGAGGAGAGGCGTCGTTATGAGGCGCTTCCCATCGCCTCCTCATGGCACGCGTTTTTTTGCTTGATTTGGAAATGATCGTTTCCTATATTGCGGTCATGACCAATACGACCCAAACCCATTCTCAGGAACAGCGCCATCGCGGCCGGCCACGCGAGTTCGATCTCGATCGTGCGCTTGACGGCGCGATCCGTGTCTTTTCCCGGCGCGGCTATCACGCCACTTCGGTTGGTGATCTCACCGATGCGATGGAACTGGCGCAGGGTAGTCTCTACAAGGCCTTCAAGGACAAGAAAGCCATCTTCATCGCCACGATGGAACGCTACAGGATCGTGCAGACCGAACGTTTCGAAGCGGCAGTGGCCGGTTTCGAGACCGGTTATGAACGTCTTAGAGCCGGGCTGATGTTTTATGCCGAACGATCCCATGGCGGTGTGGGTTCGGACGGGTGTCTGGTGGTTGGTGCCGCTGCCGATCTGGCTGCCCTGGACGACGACATTGCGGTCGTGGTCGAGCGGGCGGTGAAGGCGAGGGAGCGGATCGTCGCCCATATCATCACCGAAGGGCAGAAGGATGGTTCCGTGCATTCGACGGCCGACCCGGATGATCTCGCCCGGGCGATGCTGTGCATGATGTACGGCATGCGCGTGGTGGGAAAAACCGGGCGCACCCTGAAAGACATGGTGGCCGTGGTGGATATCGCCATGAAGCTTGCTGATTGATTTTGTGACTATTTAGGAAACATTTGTTTCCATATTGGAGAAAATGATGACGACGCGTGTAATTGATGGGGATGATGTTGAAGCGACATCCATTTCCCCGGCTCTGACGTTTTTGCTGGCGACAGCCTGCGGGCTGATTGCAGCCAATCTTTATTATGGCCAGCCGCTTGCCGGCATCATCGGGGCGGAACTCGGTCTTTCCGCTGGCGCGACTGGCCTGATCGTGACGCTGACGCAGATCGGTTATGGTATCGGTCTGCTGTTCGTCGTGCCACTTGGTGATCTCGTCGAAAACCGCAAGCTGGTGGTCAGTTCGGTCTCGATGGCGGTGTTGTCGCTCGTCGCTGCTGCGTTTGCGCCGCATGCGGCGCCGTTCCTGATCGCCGCCTTCCTGGTTGGCGTCAGTTCCGTGGCGGTACAGGTCATCGTTCCCTATGCTGCGCATATGGCGCCGCACGCCATTCGGGGGCGCGTGGTCGGCAATGTCATGAGCGGGCTGATGGCCGGCATCATGCTGGCGCGGCCGGTCTCCAGCCTGCTATCGGAGGTGGTTTCCTGGCGTGGCGTCTTTCTGACGTCCGCAGCGGTCATGGCGCTTCTTGCCGTGGTGCTTTTCCGACTTCTGCCCGTTCGTATGCCCGAAGCGCGGCTGAGCTACGGCGCGTTGATGGCCTCGATGGGCAGGCTTGCCTTGCATACTCCGATCCTGCGGCGGCGGGCGATCTACCATGCTTTCCTCTTTGCCGCCTTCAGCCTGTTCTGGACGACGACGCCGCTTTATCTGAGCGGGCCGCATTTCAATCTCAGCCAGGGTGAGATCGCGCTCTTCGCACTGGCGGGCGCGGCCGGCACCGTGGCCGCACCAATTGCCGGGCGGATGGCCGATCGTGGCTGGACCCGTGTGGCCACGCTCTTTGCGCTGGTGTCGGTGGCGCTCTCTTTCGCCGTCACGCATCTGGCGCCTGAAGGTTCGCATCTGGCGCTCGCCATTCTGGTCGTCGCGGCAATTGTTCTCGATTTCGGCGTCACCACCAATCTGGTGATTGGCCAGCGGGCTATCTTCACGCTTGGGGCGGAATTCCGAAGCCGCCTGAACGGCATCTATATGGCGACGTTTTTCATGGGCGGCGCGATCGGTTCCGCTGTGGGTGGCTGGGCCTATGCGGTCGGCGAATGGCCAGCCGCGTCGTGGATCGGTTTCGCCCTGCCGGTAGCGGCGCTCCTGTATTTCCTGACGGAAAAGCGCGCATAAAGCTCCATCAAGGAAAAAGCCCGGCGGACCATAATCCGCCGGGCTTTCTTTTTTCTTGCCGTCGCTTTATTCGGCGAATTCGACCACGACGCCGGGGCGGACCATCTTCGCCAGTTCGGTCGCGTCCCAGTTGGTCAGGCGGATACAGCCGTGGCTGTTGGTCTTGCCGATCTTGGACGGTTCCGGCGTGCCGTGAATGCCGTAGGTCGGCTTCGACAGGGCGATCCAGACCGTGCCAACGGGGCCATTCGGACCCGGCGGAATTTGCAGGATTTTGTCGTTCTGGCCCTGCTTGAAGTTGATCTTCGGATTGTAGGTATAGCCCGGATTGAGCGCGACGCGCTCGACCGTATGCGTGCCGCTCGGTGAAGGCGTATCCGTAGAGCCGATGGTGGCGGGGTAGGCGGCAATGAGATTACCGCCCTGATCGTAAGCGAAGACCTGTTTGATGCCCTTATGGGCAACGATGCGGGCGACCTGTCCCTTTTTCGCCTCGCCTGGATTAACGACCTTGATGATGGTGCCGGGGATGGAGAAGTCGATGCCCGGGTTCAGTTCCTTCAGGTAGTTCTCATCCATGTGGAACCGTTCCGCCAGCGCTTCCGGGGTGGACGTGAAGGAGAGCGCTGGCAGCTGCGATTTTGCGGCATAATCGTCGGGAATGGAGGCGACATAGGGGCCAGCGGCATCGGCGGCGGTAATCGTATAATCCACGATCGGCATGCCGCCGGAAGCGCGCAGGCGTTCCAGAATATCATCGGAATTGTTCGGATCGAGCTTGTCGCCGGTCATGTCCTGCCAGGCGGCAATCGCCTTGTTGACGTTGTCACCCATCTTGCCGTCGATCACGCCGGGCGAAATGCCTTCGCGGTCGAGGAAGGTCTGGAGCGCGACGATTTCCTGGCGCGAACGGTTGACCGGCGTGGTCACTGGCGTGTGGCGTTCGATCAGGTGCTCCGGCTGTGGAACGGCGGCCGTGGTGCTTTCGCCCGGCATCGGCTGGCCAAGTGGCCCGCTTTCAACCGCGCCGGGGGCGGGAACGGAGCCGGTATAGACATTGTCGTCAGCGCCATCGCCGCGATATTCGCGATAATCGCGCACGCTGCCATTGTCCTGATAGCCATAGTCGCGCTGCGGCTCGCGGTACTGGCCGCCGGGGGCGGGCGGATAATAGGTGGTGTCCTGCTGCTGCCGTTGCTGATAGCCTGAGGGCATTTCGGTGGCCAGCAGATTGCCGTAGCGGTCGTAAAACACCGTGCGGCCCATCGTGTCACGGCTGATGACGATATCGCCACGCTCGGGCATGAAGTCGAGAACACGACCATCCGGTGTAACCAGCATGGTTTGCTGTTGGTCGCCATAACGCTGCTGCGCGCCCGCCGGTAGCGGGGCGAAAACCGACGCCAGCGCGACCGTCAGACCCAGAGCGGCGTTAAGGAAATGTTTCACGATTCTGCTATCCCTTGCTTCGTCACCGATAAACACACGCTAATCTTGACCCTATTGTGAAAAAGGTGAATTCGCGGTTAATGCAATCTTAATTTTCCTCACAGTTAGTAGCGTTTCCGTGATTTCTGCGTTTTTACTGCCAAGGAGGTTGTCTTGCGTTCGTTTCAGGCCGGCAGATCGCCACGCATTTTCCTCGATGAAACCTCCGTTTTCGATATCGGCGCCTGTATCGTCGATGGAATCGATATCGCGCCCGGCCGCGCCATTCCCGACGATGGCGATGCGCGCATCGATCATTCGCTCGAAGGCTTTCTCTTCACCTGCGGTCCCGATCATATCCGCCATCCCGAGCTGATCGAGGGTGACGTCGAGGGGCGCCGGTATCCGTTGCATGGCTCCTTCTCCTCGCATCCTGCGACCATCATCGCCTTCGACGTTCATGAGACCAATGCGCTGGCGCGCGTTGAGGTTCCCGTGAAGCTTGCCGATGGCGGGACTGCGCTCCTGGAGCGGACATGGCGCATCGACGGCGAAAGCGGCGAAGTCAACCTCGATGACAGGGTCGTCAATAGATCGGACCGACCGATCCCGGTGTTCCTGATGTATCACATGAATATCGGCGCGCGCCTGTTTGACGATGCCGTGCAGCTTGAAGGCGCGATGCTGGATGGTGGCGGCCACGGCTGGCGGTTTGGCGAGGAGCCGGGCAACGTTTTCTGCGTCTCCGCCGGCAAGAACGAGTGGGCGGAATTGAAGCTGGGCCCGATCGCGGCCATCGGCGGCAAGACGCTGACCGTCGGTTTTCGCACCGAGACCTTGCCCTATCTGCAGATGTGGCGGAACCAGCAGGACCCGGCCAATGTGCTTGGTATCGAACCGGTTTCGCATCGCTGGGTGGGGCGCAAGGAGCTGGAGGCGGCCGGCGAGTTCAATATTCTCCAACCGGGCGAAAGCCGTTCCTTCGGCCTGCGCTTTTCCATCCTCTGAGCCGTACCGAATGAAGATGTCCCGTCATTGACGCAGGGGTTTTGACCGCTTACATCGGATGCGGATTTCAAGGGTGACGGCCAGCGGAGGCATGAAGATGGATATCAAGCGCATAGACGACGAATATTCCGTAACGGGTCAGATCAGCGTCGCCGATCTGGATGAGGTCAAGGCACTCGGCTTCAAGTCGATCGTCTGCCACCGCCCCGACGGCGAAGAAGACGGCCAGCCGCTTTTCGCCGATATCGCCGAGCGCGCAGAGCAGCTCGGGCTCACCATCATGCATGTGCCTGTCGGTCGGTACGGCGTCGATGCCGATGCCGTTACCGGCATGGTGGATGCACTTGACGAATTGCAGCGCCCGATGCTCGGTTATTGCCGTTCCGGTGCGCGCTCGACGGCAATTTACGAAAAGACCCATCACCTGCGCGGCTGATTTTCCGCGCATCTTTGAATTTTAATGCCAATCAACAGGAGTTTTCCATGACCATCAAGCGTATCGAGCCGGGCAAGCGCATGAGCGGCGCCGTCGTTCACGGCAACACCGTTTATCTGGCCGGCCAGGTGGGCGAAGGCACTGGTGTGACCGAACAGAGCAAGTCGGCTCTCGCTGAAGTCGACCGCCTGCTGGCCGCTGCCGGTTCCGACAAGTCGAAGATCCTGCAGACCATCATCTACCTCTCCGACATGTCCACCTTCGGCGAAATGAACGCCGTCTGGGAAGGCTGGATCGACCCGGCAAACCCGCCAGCCCGCGCCACCAGCGAAGCAGCTCTGGCAACGCCGGACTACAAGGTTGAATTCATCGTGACCGCTGCTCTCTGAGCGACGGTTTGATCTATGGGAAGGCCGGGTCGTGGAAGCGGCCCGGCCTTTTTTGATGGGAAATTCGAAACGTTTGTTTCGTCATGCTCGGGACAGGCCCGAGCATAACGGAGGCGAGGCGATTGTCTCAGGGTTGTGAATCGCTTGAGCCCTTCACTTCAAAAGCTGAGCGAGCGCCTTCTCAAACTGCTTCAAGGTTTCTACACGCTCTTCGAACCACAATCGGGCCAGATCGCTGGCCGAAGCGAGATCGATGCCGTCAGGATCGATGGATGTGATTTTCCAGCGTCCGGTTTTGGCACCAGCGAGAACTGCGAGCCGCGACGCCTCGCCCTTGATGGCGTTGAGGCGGGTCGCTTCGCTTTCAGCCGCCGCCATCAGTTCCGCCGCACCTGACAGATCAGTGCGCAGATCGGCAGGCGTAATGTTGCTGGCATTGCGGGCTGGGCCGCCATTGATCTGCACACCTTCCGTCCGTAGCCGGTAGAGCCTTGTGTCGGGAAGGGAGAGGTAAAGTTTCGCCTTTGGATAGCGGTCGATGTAGCGCTGTCTCGCAAGCGGCACGTCTTCCGGGTTGATCTGTTCCGCCATGCCGACCAGCGTCAGCCGCGGCAGCGTCAGCGCATCGCCCTTGCCAAAGGGCGCGAGCGTCAGCGAGATGCGCGGGTCGGTCTCGATGTTGCGGGCGTGCAGCGTCAGGCCGGCAGCAAAAAAGAACGGCGTGCCATCCGGCTCGATGCCGATATTGGTGGCGGTCGTGTAGGGATAGCCGCTGACCGGGTCGAGCGTGGCGAGCGCTGCCGTGCGGGATGTATGCAGGACATCGCGGGCGACGCGCACGGCCTCGAAAGGCGCGCCGGCGGAGGGCTCGATCTTTGTACCTCGTGGGGTGATGACGGGAGGGGCAACGTCCAGCATGTCTTGTCCTGAGTTAGTGGATGCTGAGAGAAGCGTAAAACCTCTCCACGTCATGCTCGGGCCTGTCCCGAGCATCTGCAACCGATCGATTTAACGCGACGTGGTTGGATCCTCGGGACAAGCCCGAGGATGACGTCCAGCGAGCGTCAGGATTTACACCATGCCGGAGGCATGTCCATGCGTCATGTCAGCTTTTTGTCCTGATCTGCGTCAGCGTGCGCGTCGGCGTGATCGCTTCCGGGTCCAGCTTCACCTCGATGATGGCAGGCTTGCCGCTTGCACGCGCCCGCTCGAAGGCGGCGGCGAAGTCTTGCGTTCTTTCCACCGTTTCGCCATGGCCGCTATAGGCCTTGGCAAAAGCGTTGAAATCCGGATTGACGAGATCGGTGCCGCTGACACGGCCGGGGTATTCCCGCTCCTGATGCATGCGAATGGTGCCATAGGTGCCATTGTTAACAAGCACGGTGATGATCGGCAGGCCATAACGCACGGCAGTGATGAATTCCTGTCCGTGCATCATGAAACAGCCGTCACCGGCAAAGCAGATCACCTCACGCTCCGGGAACAGATGCTTGGCGGCGACAGCCGCCGGCAGGCCGTAACCCATGGAACCGGAGGTCGGGGCCGATTGCGTGTTGTAGCGGCGGAAGCGGTGGAAGCGGTGCAGCCAGGTGGCATAATTGCCGGCGCCATTGGTGAAGATGGCGTCGTCGGCCACATTGGCCTCGATCCAGTCCATGATCGGCCCCATCTGCACCGTGCCGGGGCCGGTCTGCGGCGGCGTCGACCAGGCGAGGTAAGCCGCGTGCATGGCGGCGGTGCGTTCCGCCCAGGCGGCGCTGCCGGAAAGGGTGAGCGAGGAGAGGGCGGCGACGAAATCATCCGGCGCAGCACAGATCGCCAGATCGGGGCGATAGACGCGGCCGAGCTCTTCGGCTTCGGGATAAATATGGATCAGCTTCTGCGACGGGTAGGGGATGTCGAGCAGTGTATAACCGGAGGACGGCATTTCCGAGAGGCGGCCGCCAAGCAGCACCACCAGATCGGATTCCTTGATCTCCTTCGCTAAGGCCGGGTTGATGCCGATGCCGACATCTCCGGCATAAGAGGGGCTCAGATGATCGAACAGCATCTGGCGGCGGAAGGAACAGCCGACGGGCAGCTTGTGGTTTTCGGCAAATGCCCGGAAGGTTGCCACGCTTTCTTCGGACCAGCGTGTACCGCCGATAATGAAAATCGGCCGTTTCGCCTCGCCCAGCATTTTTGCGAAGGCCGTCATCTGCGAAGGGCCGGGATGCGCCTCCACCGGCATATAGGGCTTTGCCTCGGGCGCTTCGATCTCCTCCACCAGCATGTCTTCGGGCAGCGTCAGAACCACCGGGCCGGGGCGGCCGGAGGTGGCAACGGCGAAGGCACGGGTGACGAATTCGGGGATGCGGCGGGCATCGTCGATCTCGCCCACCCATTTGGCGAATTCGGTGAAGGCGCGGCGGTATTCGACTTCCTGAAACGCCTCGCGCTCGCGGGCTTCGCGCTGTACCTGGCCGATGAAGAGGATCATCGGAATGGAATCCTGTCTCGCAATGTGCAGGCCGGCCGATGCGTTGGTGGCGCCCGGTCCGCGCGTCACCATGCAGATGCCTGGTTCGCCCGTCAGGCGGCCCCAGGTGTCAGCCATCATGGCGGCGCCGCCTTCCTGGCGGCAGACGACGGTTTCGATGCCGCTTTCATAAAGTGCATCCAGCACCGCCAGGTAGCTTTCGCCCGGAACGCAGGAAACGCGCGAGACGCCATTGGCCTTCAGCGCTTCGACGATCAGTTGGCCACCAGTTCTTTTCATTCCTGCCTTCATGGCGTCGCGGTCCTTTCGATAGTTTCCAGTTCGGCCAGCACCTGCGCCTGATGTTCGCCGAGCTTCGGGCTCGGGCGCTCATAACGCAGCGGCGTCTGTGACATGATAATCGGTGTCCGCACACCGGGGATGACGGTGCCGTCTTCCGCCTCCAGATCGACGCGCAGGCCACGTGCCTGAACCTGCGGATCGGCGAACATTTCCTCGATGGAGTTGATCGGCCCGGCCGGCACGGCGTTCGTTTCGCAAGCAGTCAGAAGATCGCGCTTGTTCCATTTCAGCGTTTCGGTGGAAATGATCTGCCGCACTTCGACCTTATGCGCCACGCGGGCCTTGTTTGTCGCATAACGTTCGTCATCGGCAATCGCGCCAATGCCGAGAATGTTGCAGAGGCGGCGGAACTGGCCGTCATTGCCGACCGCGAGGATCAGGAAACCATCGGCCGTCGGCACTACCTCATAGGGGGAAATATTCGGGTGGGCGTTACCGAGCCGGATGGGCGGGCGGCCGGAGATCAGGTAATTCATGTTCTGGTTGGCGAGCACGGCCGATTGCACATCGAGAAGCGCCATGTCGATGTGCTGCCCCTCGCCTGATCGCATGGCGTGGATGAGGGCGGCCTGAATGGCTGACACGGAATAGATGCCGGTGAAGATATCGGCGACCGCCACGCCGGCCTTCATCGGCTGGCCGTCCGGTTCGCCCGTAATCGACATGAAACCGGACATGCCCTGCACGATATAGTCGTATCCGGCAAAATCGGCATAAGGTCCGGTCTGGCCGAAGCCGGTAATGGAGCAATAGATCAGCTTCGGATTGAGCACCCTCAGGCTCTCGTAATCTAGGCCATATTTGGCAAGCCCGTCGCGCTTGAAGTTTTCGATAACGACATCGGCAGTGCGGACCAGCCGGCGCACCAGCGCACAGCCTTCGGGCGTTTTCAGATCGGCGACGATGGAGCGTTTGCCACGATTGGTGGCGTGGTAATAGGCGGCAGACAGGTTTTCGCCATCGGCGCTTTCGACGAAGGGTGGCCCCCATGCCCGGGTATCGTCGCCACCTTCGGGGTTTTCGACCTTGATGACGTCAGCGCCCATATCGGCCAGCATCTGCCCCGCCCAGGGACCAGCCAGAACACGCGCCAGCTCAATGACGCGGATGCCTGAGAGCGGCGGTTTCCTGTTCGGCATGTCGGTCATCTGTCCCCCGGGATTTTCTGCTTGCCGGTTTATAGACCGCTGCTTGCCGCGCCGCATGTGATTTTATCTCATGGACTTATTCCGTTTCGGCAAAGACGCCCTCAGTCTTTGACAACCCGGCCGCACCAGGCAGCGAAATCCGCCGCCACGGCCTGCCAGCCGATCTCGTTCAGCGTCTCGTGCCGCATTCCCTTGTAGATCGTGTGTTCGACATGGCTGAAGCCCGCGTGGCGAAAACGTTCGGCCAGCCACACGATCTCCCTGCCATCATTGGTGGCTGCATCCTGATCGCCGCTGACGAGGAGAAGCGGCAAGGTCTTTGGTAGGCGCTCGATGAGTTTTGGCGCGCGATAGGACAGGTCGAAAACATCCTGCCAGAGCGAAACGCTGGCCTCGAACTGGCAGAGCGGGTCTTCCACATAGGCATCCACGGCCGCCTTGTCGTGGCTCAGCCAGTCGGCATGGGTGCGTTTTTCCGGCATTTTTGCATTCCAGGCGCGGAAGGTCGCCTTCGGCAGGATGGCGCTCGGCACGTCCGATCCCTTCAGCATCTTTTCAAGCCGGAGCACGACCTGTGCGATGCGGCCCATGACGCCGGGATTGAGATTGGAATTCCAGATCGACAGACCATCGAAGGCATCCGGGTGGCTGACGGCGGCGTTGAGCGCCACGAGGCCGCCCATGGAGTGGCCGAACAGAATGACCGGCAGGCCGGGATGTCTTTCACCGACCATGACGCGTATCGCCATGACATCGGAAACGACCTTTTCCGCGCCGTCCTTCCAGGCGAAGCGGCCGAGAGGCGCATCCGCCGCTTTGGTGCGGCCGTGGCCGCGATGATCATGGGCATAGACCTCGAAACCCTGTTTCGCCATGACATCGGCAAAACGGCGGTAGCGGCCGGCGTGCTCGACAAGGCCGTGGCAGATCATCAGCACGCCACGGGCGGGGGATAGAGCGGAAGGCTGATGACGGAAGGCGATCGATGCGCCGGAAGGGGCTTCCAGCCTCTGGATCTGGCTGAACGCGAAGTTATCGGTTGGCTCATTCATCATCGCACCCATCGTCTCATCACGCAGCCTGTCATAATCATGGGGTCATAATCGTGCCAGAGGTTGCCCCAAGGTCCTATTTACCCTACATAGCGGCAAATTTCCCGATACGTACTCTTAAAAATCCGATGTGGAGCATTCGCTACAATGGCACGTCAATTCATCTATCACATGGCTGGGCTGAACAAGTCCTATGGCGCGAAGAAGGTTCTGGAGAACGTCCATCTCTCCTTCTACCCCGATGCGAAGATCGGTATCCTCGGCCCGAACGGCGCCGGTAAGTCGACCGTTCTGAAAATCATGGCCGGCCTCGACAAGGAATATACCGGTGAAGCCTGGCTCGCCGAAGGCGCGACGCTTGGTTATCTCGAGCAGGAGCCGAAGCTCGACGAAAACAAGACCGTGATGGAAAACGTCATGGAAGGCGTGGCGAGCAAGACGGCGATCGTCGACCGCTACAACGAATTGATGATGAACTATTCCGACGAAACGGCGGATGAGGGCGCCAAGCTCCAGGACATGATCGACAGCCAGAACCTGTGGGATCTGGAAAATCAGGTCGAAATGGCCATGGATGCGCTGCGTTGCCCGCCCGGCGACTCTGCCGTAACCGGCCTTTCGGGTGGTGAGCGCCGCCGTGTGGCGCTTTGCAAGCTGCTGCTTTCGCAGCCTGACCTGCTGCTGCTCGACGAACCGACCAACCATCTTGATGCCGAAACCATCGCCTGGCTCGAAAAGCACCTGCGCGACTATCCCGGCGCCGTGATGATGATCACCCACGACCGCTACTTCCTCGACAACGTCACCGGCTGGATTCTCGAACTCGACCGTGGCCGCGGCATTCCCTACGAAGGCAACTACTCCGCCTATCTGCAGGCAAAAGCCAAGCGCATGCAGCAGGAAGCCCGTGAAGACGCCTCGCGCCAGAAGGCCATCAGCCGCGAGCAGGAATGGATCGCTTCCAGCCCCAAGGCTCGCCAGACGAAGTCCAAGGCGCGTATCCGCGCTTATGACGAGCTGGTGGAAGCCGCTGAAAACCGTCGTCCCGGCGACGCGCAGATCGTCATTCCGGTCGCCGAGCGTCTGGGCCGTGTCGTTATCGAAGCGGAAAACCTCACCAAGTCCTATGGCGATCGGGTTCTCATCGAAAACTTGACCTTCAAGCTGCCTCCGGGCGGCATTGTCGGTGTCATCGGCCCGAACGGTGCAGGTAAGACCACACTGTTTCGCATGATCACCGGTCAGGAACAGCCAGATAGCGGTTCGGTGACCGTTGGCGAGACCGTGCACCTCGGATACGTCGACCAGAGCCGTGATACGCTGGCGGGTGACAAGACCGTCTGGGAGGAAATCTCCGGCGGCAACGACATCATCAAGCTCGGCAAGTTCGAAGTGAACTCGCGCGCCTATTGTGGCGCCTTCAACTTTAAGGGCGGCGACCAGCAGCAGAAGGTCGGCAATCTCTCGGGTGGTCAGCGCAACCGCGTGCACCTCGCCAAGATGCTGAAGGCCGGCGGCAACGTGCTGCTGCTCGACGAACCGACCAACGACCTTGATACGGAAACGCTGGCAGCCCTTGAAGAAGCGCTGGAAGCCTTCGCCGGTTGCGCCGTTATCATCAGCCACGACCGCATGTTCCTTGACCGTCTGGCTACCCACATCCTCGCTTTCGAGGGTGACAGCCATGTGGAATGGTTCGAAGGCAACTTCGAAGACTACGAAAAGGACAAGGTCCGCCGTCTCGGCCCGGAAAGCATCAAGCCCGGCCGGGTGAGTTACAAGCGCCTGACGCGCTGATCCTCTTGTCGCATCTCTTCGGAAAGGCCCGCCGCAAAGCGGGCCTTTTCTCGTGCAATAATTCGACTTGAAGACGGCGCATGACACTTTGCGCTTGCATCGAACGCGACATCGACATAAAGATATCTTTATATCTTGATTAGTTTGCGAGGCGCAGCAAATTGGCGTTCGGTTTGGACAAATTGGTGGATCTTCTGAAGGCGGCGGGCGAGCCGACGCGCTTCCGTTTGCTGGCACTTCTTTCCGCTGGCGATCTGACCGTCACTGACCTTACCGAAATTCTCGGCCAGTCGCAGCCGCGCATCTCCCGTCACCTCAAGCTTTTGACGGAAGAGGGGCTGATCGAGCGGTATCAGGAAGGCGCTTGGGCCTATTTCCGGCTTCGGCAGGATGGCGAGCCTGCCGTTGTCGTCAGGCAACTGCTTGGCGCCGCATCGCCGTCTGACGCCGTTCTCCAGCGTGACAGCGAACGTCTTGCCACCGTCAAGCGGGTACGGGCGGAGCGGGCGCAGGATTATTTCAGCCGCAATGCATCCGCCTGGGACGAGCTGCGCCGCCTGCATGTCAGCGACGAGGCCGTGGAAGGCGCGCTGTTGAAGCTGGTGGGCACAACGCCGATCGATTCGCTTCTTGATCTCGGCACCGGCACCGGCCGCATCCTCCAGCTTCTGAGCGGCATCTACCGCCGTGCGATCGGCGTGGATGCCAGCCGCGACATGCTCTCGGTCGCACGCGCCAATCTCGATAAGGCGGGTGTGGGAAATGCATCCGTGCGCCATGGCGATATTCTCAACCTGCCGCTCGAAGGGCAGGATTTCGATCTGATCGTCATCCATCAGGTCCTGCATTTTCTCGACCAGCCGGAAATTGCGCTTTCCGAAGCTGCGCGCATGCTGCGACCGGGCGGGCGGTTGATCGTCATCGATCTTGCACCGCATTCCTTCGAATATCTTCGTGATGAACATGCGCATGTGCGGCTCGGCTTTTCGCATCCGCTGATGGAAGAATGGATGAAGAAGGCCGGGCTTTCGCTGGAACGCGCTGTTGATCTTCATTCTGAAAAAGCGTCCGACGAGGCTCTGGACGTGACGATATGGGTTGCCCGCGACCAGCGGCTGCTGATGGCAGACGATGTGGTGCAAGAGGCGGTTTTACTTCGCTCCGGGAGGGCATGATATGTTGAGGTCTGAAACCGCACGCCGTGATGGCGATATCCGGTTGTCTTTCGAGTTTTTCCCGCCGAAGAACGCCGAGATGGACGCCCAGCTCTGGGAGACGGTTGCCGAGCTGAAGAAGTGGGATCCGGATTTCGTGTCCGTCACCTATGGCGCTGGTGGTTCCACCAAGGCGCCGACGCTGGATGCCGTGCGCCGCATGATCGGTGACAGCCATCTGCCGACCGCTGCGCATCTGACCTGCGTCGATGCCAGCCGTGACGATGTGCATCAGGTCATTGAAGAGTTTCGCAACGCCGGTGTTCGCCATTTCGTGGCGCTGCGTGGCGATCCCTCCACCGGCATCGGCACGGCTTACCAGCCGCATCCGGAAGGTTACGAGAACGCCGCAGCACTGGTGAAGGGGCTGCGCGAGATCGGCGATTTCGAGATTTCCGTTTCCGCCTATCCGGAAAAACATCCTGAAAGCGCAAGCGAGACGGTCGATATCGACATGCTGAAGCGCAAGGCCGATAATGGCGCGACCCGGGCGCTGACCCAGTTCTTCTTCGATAATGATGTGTTTGAACGTTACATGGAGCGCGTCACCGTGGCGGGCATCACCATTCCGGTGGTTCCGGGCATCATGCCGATCCAGAACCTGACCCAGCTCAAGCGTTTCGCCGGCCGCTGCGGTACCAGCGTTCCCGGATTTCTGGATGAGCGTTTTGAAGGCTATGACGAGGATCTGGAAGGGCGCGCCCGCGTGGCCGCTGAAGTTGCGGCCGAGCAGATCGCCGATCTGCAACGGCGTGGCTTTAACGAGTTCCACCTCTACACCATGAACCGCGCTCCGCTGGTCGACGCGGTGCTGGAAAACCTCGGGCTGCAGCGCCTGCGCCGCAGCGCCGCCTGACGCCGGAAAGCCGATTACCGACATGAAAAAAGCGCAGGTCCCTCGGGGCCTGCGCTTTTTAAATTCGTGTCATCTACGGTTCTTAACTGCGTTTGGTCTTCACGTCGCGTCAGATGAAAAGCATCATCGCTACGAACAAAAACGCCAAACCGACTGCCAAGGCATTGAGAGATTTTGTAAGTCCCATGGGTGCCTCCTGTTGTTGACAGGTTCGATAATATGACCGTTTTGTGGCACTTGAAAAGCGGTTTCTGTGATGCGGTGCAGCACGGCTTGGCGCCTATTAAAAAAGTGATTTCTGTAATATATTGAAAATAAATGATTATTTATCTATCACGCAGTGCTTCATATCTTTAAAAAAAGTAAATGACCGGGGTGTTATCCCCAGTCATCCGGTCGAGATTAACAGTTTGCGCCTTGATTCCGGCTGATAGATTAAAGGCCCGGTAGTGCGATTAACCCAGGTTAAAGCGCCTGGAGAAGTGCCTGGGTCGGCCATCCGTCTGCGGGCATTCCGAGGCGCTGCTGTTCCTTCTGGATAGCGACGCGGGTGCCGGAACCGAGAATTCCATCCACCTTGCCGACATCGTGGCCACGCGCTTCAAGCTTGGTCTGCAACTCTTTCATCGTGGCATCATCGAAGCCCGGATCGGGATTGCCCTTGTTATAGACCGGCGCGCCCATTAGGCGGTTGGCGAAATAGGCGGCCGAGGTCGTGTAGATGAAAGACTGGTTCCACTCCAGATAGATATTGAAGTTCGGATAGGTGATGAAGGTCGGTCCCTTGCGACCCTGCGGCATGATGAGGGCGGCAGGCAGGGAGGCGAAGTTCTTGTTGCCGTCGCGCGGGGTCACGCCAAGTGCAAACCAGTCGCCAGCGGTCAGGGACCCGCCAAGGCCGGATTTTTCCCAGGGCAGGTTTTCCGGGACAGAAACTTCCTGCATCCAGGGTTCGCCCTTCTTGAAGCCGAGGTGTTGGATAAATTTCGCGGCTGTCAGGATCGCATCCGGGGCGCTGTCCTTGACGTTGATATGACCGTTGCCATCACCATCGACACCAAAGGCGATGATGTCCTTGGGCAGCATCTGCACCTGGCCGATTTCGCCGGCCCATGCACCCGTATTGGTAGCGGGATCGAGATCGCCGTGCTGGACCATTTCGATCAGCGCCAGCAATTGCGGGCGGAAAAGTTCCGGGCGGCGGCAATCATGCGACAGGGTCACCAGCGCGTTGCGGGTGTTGAAATCGCCCTGAACGGCGCCGAAATCGGTTTCCATCGCCCAGAAGGCGGCGATGACGCCGGCGGGTACGCCGAACTCATTTTCGGCGCGGGCGAAGGTGGAGGAGAGTTCCTGCAGCTTCTTGCGGCCGATATCGAGACGCGCCTGGCTGACGGTGCGCTGGGAGAATTCCAGGAAGGTCTGGCGGAAGACGCCCTGGGCGCGGTCACGCGAAAGCACTTTTGGGTCGATCTGAGCGCCGGCCAGCGCCTTTTCGATGGCAGCGGCTGGAACGCCCTTGGCAACGGCCTCAGCCTTCACGCCCTCAAGAAATGCGCCGAGATCGCCGCCGCAGGCAACCTGCTTTGGATCGTCAGGCGAAGCCACAGGCGGCGTGGCAAGAGCGGAGCCGGTGGAGAGAAGCGACAAAGCGGCGGCAAAAACGATGCTGCGCGACCGGAAGGTGGGCATGGGGAATTTCCTCGATAGGTTGTTGGCCCGCTTTACCCATATGTTTGCGACAAAAAAACGGACCGGACGATCTGGCGTTGCAGAACAACGCCGATTTTTCGAAAGTGTTGCTTCTTGGCCGCCTTATTTGGCGGAAGCAATCCATTTTCGCCAGTTTTTCTCACTTCCGGCAAATACATTGATGTCGGTGGGGCCGTTCACGCCGGGTACGACGCCGGTTGCGGTATATTGCCAAAAGGCCCATTTCCGGTCTTCGTAAATCTTGGCCGGATGGGCGGCGACGGAACGCACCCAGAAATGGTAGTCCTTGAACTGGCCGACGAGATTGTCACGGTGGAAATCGACCGACGTATAGATGATCGGGCGCTTCCCATAATGGGCCTCGAGGCGGTCGAGGAAGCGCTGCATTTCGGCGCGCACGATACCCGGGGCAGGGCGGGTCTTGCAGGTGGGGGAGGAAGGATTCCACTCCACGTCGAGAACCGGCGGCAGGGTGACGGCTTCTTTCGGCACGTTGCTGATGAACCAGTCGGCTTGAGCGTCCGCCGTCGAACAGAAATAATAGAAGTGGTAAGGCGCATGCAGAATATTCGCCGAGGCCGCGCTGCGCCAATGGTCACCGAATTTCGGATCGATACGGTCCGACCCTTCCGTTGCCTTGATGAAAACGAAGGAGACGCCGGATTTGCGCACGGTTTGCCAGTCGACATCGCCATTCCATTTGGACACGTCGATGCCGTGTACCTCATGGCGGTGCGGGTTGTTGACGCCGAAATCCTGCGGGTCGGTATCGGAGAATTTCGGCCTGGAAACGGATGCGGTTTCCAGCAGGTCGTAACTGGTGGACGTGCAGCCGCTGACCAACAGCAAAGCCGACAATAGTGCCGAAAAACGCAGCCGCATTGGAACCCTGATGATTATTGTTGCCCATCCCGCGGCCGCAAAACGGCGCGCCGTATCTCCCGATTTACGCATAACATGGTAAACAAACTGATATGGCAAGGGGGAGCGCGTTTTTTGCACCTCGCAAGTTGCTGGATTCCAAGCGATTTGCGGTTTTAGTGCGGAGATTGGGCCCGACAGAAGCCTTGAGGACGATGCCGCATGGGGTCGGTCGGGTTTCTTAATCCGCCGGGAATCAGGCGTCAGCCAATAAGCGGTGGATCTTCGGCTGCGGGGCTTCGGCAACCGGAAGCGTGATGACAGCCCGCCATGCGTATCCCCTCGCGATTTCCTCGAAGACGAGATTCCCGTCGAAACGGCCGGCCATATTGGCGAGAACGTAACGGAGACTTGCGCGGGGCGTAACGTGAAAGCGGGTGAGCCAGGCTTGAAGAAGCGTGCGGAACCACTTCGGCAACTGTTCCTGCTGGCCGAAATCGACGATATGCAGCGAACCGCCGGGTTTCAGCGCCGCGAGCGCCTGTTCGATCGCTTTTTCCCAGTCCGGTATCATCGACAGCGCATAAGGGATCATGACGCGGTCGAAGCCATCGGGCTGGCCGAATTCCGAAGACCGGAAAGCGGTGGCATCGGCGACACGCAGAATGGGTCGCTCCGCTTTGCCGGCAAAATTCTCGGAGGCGGTCAGCAGCATTTCGGCTGATATATCGAGGCCGAAGAGTTTGGCGTCGGGAAACCGGCGGCTGGCCAGCAGCAGGTTGCGGCCGGTGCCGCAGCCGATTTCCAGCAGCGTGCCGCCCTTTGGCACGTCGAGGCCGGAAATGGTCCGGTCACGGCCGAGAAGATAATATTTGCGGGTGATATCGTAGATATGGCGCTGGTGGCGATACATGCGGTCCATCAGCCCCGCATGCGCGCTGTCTGCAAGGCCGACATTCTCGCCCATGGTTTTCATGCCATAGCCCTCTGGTAGATATGGAAGCCGCCATAAATGGCCGAGCGGTCCATGGCGTTGAGTTCGTTGGAGCGCTCTTCGAGATAGACCCACTGGTTGCGGATGTCAGGCGAAAGCCGGCCTTCGATGACGCTCTTTTCGGCTGCGGTGCGGAAGATGACGCGTGCCCCGGATGCGGCAGTGCGGCTGATCTGCGACCACAACTCGTTGAGCTGCACATCCGTCATCCAGTCCTGTGCATCGAGCAGGATATAGCGGTCGACGCCACTTGCGGGCTTGCGGGAAAGCAGCTCGGTATAAGTGGCGTGATGCACCGCGACGCGCGCGGTGTTGTTGCGGATCGTTTCGTAATATTCCGGCTTGAGATAAGCGGGCAGGGCACCCTCATGCGGCTCGGGATAACGGCGCGCAAAGGCCTGCCAGGCGAAATAATTGTCGCTGAGCGGGAAGTTGCAGGCAAGCTTTTCCAGCCGCTCCTTGAGGACGGAGGCAACCGTGCCGTCGCTGGAAAGGCTTGCCAGCTCGTCATACTGGCGCGGCGGAATGCCAAGGCCGAAAAGCGAGCTCTTGCGCTTCGTCAACCAGCGCACCACCGGCTTGTCGAAAAGCGGCGCGACCTTGCTGTCAAAAAACTGGCGCTGTTCGTCCAGCGTCCGGGTCTTGGCCATTTCGGTGAGTTTCACGCCGTGCAGGCGGGCCATGATGTGGCCGGCGCCGATGAAACGGCCGAGCAGGCCGGTCCGGTAGATGTTCCTGTCGAACACCGAAATGCGACGGCGGCCGGAAAGGGTGCGCTTCGACCAGTATGCCTTGGTCGTGGCATCCAGATGCTCGGCGATGAAACGGTCATAACCGACGCTGTTGCTGCGGGTGCCGGCGCGGCCGAAGTGGCGCACCACATCCTGATGGGCGGGCAGATGGCGGAAGGCAGCGAGCTTCAGCTTGTTCAGCGCGATGTGGTGCGGGTTGAGGTCCACCACATCGATGCTGGCCGGGTTGCGCGAGAGATAGGCCAGCATGTTGCAGCCGCCGGAGCCGATGGTGACGATGCGGTGGCCTTCGCCAAGCTCCATCGCTTCCATGTCGATCTCGGGGTCTTCCCAGATCTGCGGATAGACGAGGCCGGAAAAGAGGACGCCGAAGAACCGTTCGGACAGGCCGCTTTTGGAGAGTGCCTTGTGCTGGAGCAATGCGGACTTCAGTTTCGTGTTTTTGCTGAAGCCGGTCTTGGGTGCCGCACTCGTCATATGTTCACCTCTCAGTCGATTGAGAGGCGTCTACAGCCGCCACGCTACAGTTTGATGACAGGGGTTGCTGGCAGAGCGAGCGAAAAGAAAAGACCATTGGAAAACCCGCCCGCACCAGCCCGAGCCGGGCGCCAGAGAACGGCGGCGTCGCTGGAAGGCGAGGTGGTCACTGACCACCCAGACGTCATCCCCGGGGCTTTTCCCGAGCTTCAACAACAGATCGATTTTTTACGGCATGTTTATATCCCTGGGACAAGCCCAAGAATGACGACAGAAAGAGAGCCGCAGCACTTTCAAAAGAGCCGCTCAGCTGCGCGGCGTTTCCAGCATAGGCAGAGGCCGTCAGTTCCGCAGAACGTGCAGCATGCCCTTGCGCTTGGCATCGTAATAATAACCGCGCGCATAAAGCCGGACGGCATTGTCACGGTTGTTACCCGCCACAACCCATGCGCCGCGCAAATATTTGACCGCGTATTTGAGATTGGTTTCGGCATCGAACAGGCCGGAGGCGGGCCCATCGAAGCCCAGGGAGCGGGCCGTGGCATGACGGATCTGCATCAGGCCGAAATTGCCGCGGCTATAGGCGCCGGGATTGTAGCGGCTTTCGCGCTGCACCACGCGGTGAACCAGATCTTCCGGCACATCATACATGGTGGCGTATTTGGTAATCAGGCCACTCAGCTTTTCGCGTCCCGCCGGTGCGGTTCTGAGCGGTGCGGTCATTGATTCGTTCTGGCGAATCGCGGCGAGCGCGGCATTGGTCGGGCCGGCGGCATAAGCGAGAACCGTGCTGTCCGGTTTCGGCAGCGGGATGACTTTCCGTTCCGCCGTCAACTCGGTGCCGATGGACGGCGAACCGGGTGGTGGCGGCGCGGCCGGGAAGCTGCCCTTGACGGCAGCCACCTGCGGCAGATCGACGGCGGCATTGTGCATGGCCGGTTTTGCCGCCGCATTTGCCGTTTCGATGGCTGCTGCCGCCGGCGTGGTGTGTGTCGGTACAAGTGCCGCGGCCGTGGTCGGCGCGGCTGTCGTTGCTGCGGCTCCAGCCACTTCGGTCGGCTGCTGCATCTGCGTGGCGATGGCTGCGGCGGCTGCAATTTCGGAGGCAGGCGGCAGCGCCACGCGTCCGCCCTTGACGGCGACGGCGGTGGGAAGTGCTGCTGCTTGAGAAGAGGCTGCGGCGTCGGCGGTCTGAACTGCCGGTGCTGCCGGGGTGGCGCCCGCTACGGCTTCAGCCGTCGCTGGTTGCGTCGATGTCTGGGCCGAAGAGGTAGAGGTAACTGTTGCAATTTTCGGGCCGTTCGGCCCATCCTTCGCGGCATATTCGACGCTGGTGCATGCGCTTAATGCCAGTGCCAGACCCACCGTGGAAGACAGAAGAAGTGCACTTCTTCCGCGGAATTTGCCCGAATTTCGCATGTTGCCGCCTTCGTTATGCCTGTCTCTCGATACCCCCGCGTCAAGCGAAGCAGGCAGTGTCCCGTCGCGCCTTCATTAACCTATTGTAAGGAAAGCGGCAAGCGGGGACGTGGCGCCCCGGCTTTCAGGTGGATTTTCAGGCCGCGATGCGCCTGTATCCGGCGCTGACGGCACGGCCGGAAATGAAGTGGGTGCGGTATTTCGGCCGGATTTTTTTATCGCCTGACATGCGGCGCACCAGCGCAAGTGTCTGGCCGGCGAACATCGCCTGCGCTGCCAGAATCACACATGTCAGAATGAGGATAGCGGCCTGTGTCATGGCGAGCGTTTCAACGGCATTGCCCGTGGTGGAAACGAATTGCGGCAACAGCGCGAGGAAAAAAGAGAAATAGCGCGGGCGCAGGGCGGCAACGGCGTAACAATCTCGGAAAATGCCGCTCCAGGATTTGCCCGGCAGATTGTCATTGTCGGCATTGGCCGCCTGGGCTGCGGGCGTTGCGAAGGTCCATAATACGAACAGCATCAGCCAGCCGATGCCTGCCCATTGCACGATTTCCAAGAAAGATTGCGGCAGATAGACGAGACCGGCCACCGGAATGGCGGAAATCGTCATGGCCGTGACGACGCCAAGCGCGCCGCCGCCGACAGAGGCGAAGATCGTCTTCCTGCCGCGAATGGCCGCATAGGAGGCGACAGAGAATACAAGGGGAGAGGGGAGTGCGAACACAACGGCACATGCTGCACAGAAAATCAGCCACGCCTGTCCAGACATTCTCTTCCTCCTTGCCCTCCCTGTCACCGCGTTATTTTAGCCTATCGTAAAATCAGGCCGCTGTGAACGGCTGACCGACGTGTTCCATCACTTCGGTAAACCATTTTGCAGAGAGGTCGAAATGCTTTCCGCCCTTGATACGCGGAAACTCGATGGTCCGCAATTTGCCATTCTGGTCTTCGTCATGGCCGGTGACGCCGGAGACCTTGTTGAGTGCGCTTTCGACCGCCAGATCGACCATGCCCTGGATGAGGCGAAGATCGTCGCCATTGGCGGGCGCGGAGCGGGCGAAATAGCCCGACTTCTGCACCATGGACCGCTCGGCGCCGATGAGGCCGGCGAACTGCTTCTGGAACCAGCCGCCAACATTGATGGTGTCGATCTTCACATGGCCGAAGGCATCGCGCTTGACGGCTTCGCCGGCAGATTCCCGTTCGGCGACGATGGCGTCGAGGCCTGCACCTTCGGAAACGAAGAGCGTGACATAGCCATGTTTGTCCATGACCTCTTTGAGGCGCTCGGCTTCCGCCTCGATGTCGAAGGCCATCTCCGGCAGGTAGATGCCGTCAATGTTCTTCATCTGCGTGTTCATCATCAAGCCTTCGACATAGTCGTTGCCGCGGGTTTTCTGGATATAGGCGCGGGCGGTGGCGGCGGTCAGCCAGCCGCAATGGCGGCCCATGACTTCGTGGATGACGAAGGTCTTGGGTGCCGCGCTCTGCTCGTTGCTGACATTGTCGAAGAAGGAAGCGCCAACTTCGGCGGCCGTCCAGGCGCCGAGTGACTGCTTGATCGGCACGACGTCATTGTCCACCGTCTTTGGCAGGCCGACGACGGTGAGGTTGTAGCCGTTGGCGCCGAGATAGGCGGCAAGGTCCGCGGCGGTGGTGTTGGTATCGTCGCCACCGATAGTATGGAGAATGGTGATGCCGTCAGCCGCCAGCCGTTCAGCGGCGACGCGCAAGGGATTGTCGCCTTCCTTGACGAGGCCGCGTTTGGCGCAATCGGCGGCATTGGTCAGCTTGACGCGGCTGTTGCCGATCGGAGAGCCGCCGTAACGGTGCAGCAGATGCGCCTTTTCGCGCATATCCTTGTTGATCTCGATACGGTCGCCCAGAAGCACGCCCTGATAACCGGAGCGGTAAGCGATGATGTCGATCTCAGGCGCGATGTCGCTATAGCGCTCGATCAGGCCACCCACGGCCGAAGAGAGACAGGGCGCGAGGCCACCCGCGGTCAGCATTGCGACTTTCTGTTTGGCCATCATGGCTCTCCTTTTTGCGTATACCCAAAGACATGTCTGGCAAATGGATGCGACAGCCGCGTGTAGGTGTAAAGTGAATTTATGACGAAAAATGCTGATTTCTTGCGGTTTTTCAGCGGCTTGACGAAAGCAGTCGAATATAATCGTTTCAATCCGCATCAGCGTGGCCGCATTGATACCTCCGGCCGCCGCGCCTGTGGAAAACCACGGTCGCTCCTTTCGCCGCACTCTTGTTCCTGAAGCAAAACTGTCGCAAAGATGAATAAAAGTTAATGCCGACGGGCCGTCCCGCATATTGCATTCGCGGGAATATCCCTTCATGCTTGCCAGCATGATGTTCGATTTCGCCTGTTTGCAAATTTCATCCCTGTGGGAACGGCTGCTCGGCGCAATCGGCGACGCGGCAGGCAATGCGCTCGGGCGCGTTGTCGAAGCCATCCGCACCCTGTTCGAGGGCGACCCGGAAACCCGCCGCAAGGTATCCTTTTCCGTTGCCATCATCGCACTTTCCGCCAAGATGGCGAAGGCTGACGGCGTGGTCAACGATGCCGAGGTTCGTGCCTTCCGGCAGATTTTCGATTTTCCGGACGAAGAAGCCAAGAACGTCGCCCGTCTTTATAACCTCGCGCGTCAGGACGTCGCCGGTTACGAGGCCTATGCGGAGCGGCTCGCGGGTCTGTGCGGTTCGGGTCATGCCAATTGCGAGATGCTGGAAAGCGTCATCGACGGCCTGTTCCACATTGCCAAGGCCGATGGCCTGATCCACGAGCGGGAACTGGCCTTCCTCGGCCGTATTGCGGAAATCTTCCGTATCACCGAAGATCATTTCGAAACGATCATGGCGCGGCATGTGCACATGGACGGTCGCGATCCTTATCGCGTCCTCGGTGTTTCACCTTCAGACGACTTCCTGGATATTCGCAAGCGTTACCGTTCGCTGGTCGCCGAGCACCATCCGGACAAGCTCATCGCGCGCGGCGTGCCGATGGAATTGCATGCTGCTGCAAATGAGCGTATGGCGGCTCTCAACGCCGCCTATGCGGCCATCGAGAAAGAACGCCGCGTCGCATGAATGAATGTCTGCCGGATTTTGCCCCGGATTTCGGGGGCGCAGCCGTTGCGCCTTCGCCTAACCATGGCGAAAGACTTGGCGTGGCCGGCCCCGATATCATTCTTCTCCACTATACCGGCATGACGACTGCGGATGGTGCCCTTTCGTGGCTCCGCAATCCGGAAAGCCAGGTTTCCAGCCATTATTTCGTCTTCGAGGATGGGCGTGTCATCCAGCTCGTGCCGGAAAGCCGCCGTGCCTGGCATGCGGGAAAAAGCTCCTGGGCAGGGGATGAGGACATCAATTCCCGCTCCATCGGCATAGAAATCGCCAATCAGGGTCACCCCGGCGGACTGCCGGAGTTTCCCGAGGCGCAGGTGGCAGCCGTCATCGAATTGTGTCGCGATTGCGGCCGGCGCTGGTCTATCGCCCCGGAAAGGGTGCTTGCCCATTCGGATGTCGCGCCGATCCGCAAGGTCGATCCGGGCGAAAAATTCCCGTGGGACATCCTGTCGCAGCACGGCGTCGGCCACTGGGTGGAGCCCGCGCCGATCCGCGGCGGACGCTTTTTCCAGCGCGGCGACCATGGACAGCCGGTCGAAGCGCTGCAATCGATGCTGTCCATCTATGGATATGGCGCTGAAATTACAGGCGCTTATTGCGAAAAAACGGAAGGGGCCGTGGCTGCCTTCCAGCGGCATTTCCGCCCCGTTCTCGTGGATGGTATCGCGGATTTTTCCACCATCGACACGCTGCACCGGCTGATCTCCAGCCTGCCGAGATATTCAGCCGCCTGAGCGCGGATTCTGGAAAAGCATTCCCGTTTTTCCAGCGCCTCCAAGTCGCTTTTTTGTTGTGCCACAGTTAATCCGCATTGAGGAAGTCTAAGAACGGCACTGTATGCGGTGACGTTCTTCAGGGGAGCCTGCCGTCAATATCAATGAAGGAGACCGGACAGCGGAGCGTCGTGATCGACTTTCCGGGCCCAAGCTGTTTGTGCCATTTCACTGTTTCTGTCATCCGATCTGGAGACTTTTTCTACATATGAACAGGTTTGTTGTTGCTGTCGTGGTGGGCGTTGTTGCGCTCGCTTCGCAGGCGGGGATTTCTTTTGCCAAAGATGAGGACGTCAAGACCAAGACCGTGACGCTGGAGACCTTCGTGCGCAAGCCCGGTTATCCCATTCCCGAAAAAAGCCTGCCTGCCTCTCTCAAGAACGGCTATTCCGATCTGATCGTCAAATATGCCAAGCGTTACGGCGTTCCCACTAACCTGGCGCATGCCGTGGTTTCGGTGGAAAGCAAGTTCAACCCCAAGGCCCGTGGCAGCGCCGGCGAGGTCGGGCTGATGCAGATCAAGCCGGCAACGGCGCGGATGATGGGTTTTCGCGGCACGACCAAGGCGCTCTACGATCCCGAGACGAATATTCGCTGGGGCATGCAATATCTGGCGACGGCGCATCAGCTTGGCGGCGGCGAGGTTTGCAGCACCATCCTGCGTTACAATGCCGGCCACGGTGCCACCCGTATGAACCCGGTCTCCAAGCGTTATTGCGGCAAGGTGCAGGCGCTGCTGGCGAGCTAAGTCCGGTATCGATCGTCTTCGAAATTGCGAAAAGCGATTCCGGTTCGGGCCGCCATGCTGTAGTCAGAAACAAATCTGATACGGAGCATGACATGCCGGATTTCAAATATATCGTGGTCGGGGCCGGGATGATGGGAGCGGCCGCGGCGCGGCATCTCTCAGTGCAAACGGATGGCGTGGCGCTGATCGGGCCGGCCGAACCGGCTGATCGCAAGACACATCAGGGTGTGTTTTCAAGTCATTACGACGAAGCGCGTATCACCCGCGGTTTTGACGGCGATCCGGTCTGGGCCGAACTCGCGTTGCGCTCGATCCGGCGTTACGCCGAGATCGAGGCGAAAAGCGGCATCCGGTTCTTCACCGAAGCGGGCTGCCTGTTCACGGGCAACGGCAAGGGGCTTGCGGGAGACTATGTATCGCGGGCGCTTTCCTCGGCAGATCGTCTCGGTCTTGGCGTGGAAACGCTTGGTGCTAAAGCGCTGGCAGGACGGTTTCCGATGTTTACGCTGCCTGCCGATCATGGCGGGAGCTTTGAGGCCCGCAATGCCGGCCACATCAATCCACGGGCGCTGGTGAAAGCGCAATGCGCAATCGCCGAAGCGCAGGGCGGCCGGCTTCTGCGCCAGACGGCGGCGCATATTCGCGATACCTCCCGTAGCGTCGAGGTCACGACGCGGGAAGGGGCCACCTATACGACGGAAAAGGTCATCGTCGCGGCAGGCGGTTTCACCAATATGGCGGCGCTCCTGCCGTCACCGGTCGATATGGCGGCGACGGGCCGCACCATTGTGTTCTTCGAGCTGGATGAAGCACGGCAGGCGCTGTTCAGCGCGATGCCCTCGACCATCGTGCTGGCGGAAACCGAGGACGATATCGTCTATATCCTGCCGCCGGTGCGATATCCCGATGGCAAGGTCTATCTGAAAATCGGCGGCGAAAGCGAAAAGGGCAGGCTTGAAACGCTGGTCCAAGCGGTCGATTGGTTCCACTCGGACGGCACGCCTGATGAGGTGGAATTCCTGACGAAAAAATCCTTGTCGCTGATGCCGGCGCTGGCCGGCTGCCCGGTCACATCAGGATCCTGTGTCGCCTCCATCACCCGCAGCGGTTATCCCTATATCGGCTATACGCAGTCCTCCAATATTGCGGTTCTGACCGGCGGCAATTTCGTTTCCGCCAAGTCTTCGGATGAGATCGGGCGACTGGGCGCGCAGCTGCTTCTCAATGGCCAGCTGACCGAGGATGAGTTCGCCGCCGAAATGTCGCCGGTTTTTGTCTGACATTCTCCATGCAGGCAGCTACAAGAATGCGGCTGAACGGAACAGGTAAAGAGGGCGGCATGTCGGGACATTTCAACTATATCGTCGTCGGTCGCGGCATGATGGGTGCGGCTGCGGCTCGTCATCTGGCGGAAACGGTGGACGGCGTGGCGCTGATCGGTCCCGGCGAGCCTGCCGATATAAAGTCGCATCAAGGCGTCTTCGCCAGCCATTACGATGAAGCGCGGATTACCCGCACCATCGATGGCGATGCCGACTGGGCCTTACTCGCCAACCGTTCCATCGGGCGTTATGCCGATATTGCCGCACGCAGCGGTGTCGAATTTTACGCGCCGGTCGGCTGCCTGATGGTGGGGCCAGAACGGGGCGGTGCCAATCCCTTCGTCGATGATGTTCTCAGGGCGGCGGCTCGGCTCGGCGTCTCCACGGAACTGCTTGGTGATCAGAGTCTGAAAAGCCGATTTCCCTATTTCTCCTTCGAACCGGGTTGCGAAGGCGTGTTTGAGAGGGACAATGCCGGTTACGTCAACCCGCGCGCGCTGGTGAAAGCGCAGGCGATACTCGCGGAAAAGGCTGGCGTTACGCTGATCGATGATATTGTCGTCTCGACGCGGGAAAAGGATGGCCGCGCCTCGGTCCAGACGGCTTCGGGCGCGGTCTATACCGCAGACCGGGTGCTGGTGGCGGCCGGCGGCTTCTCCATCACCAGGGATTTGCTGCCGCAGCCGGTCGGGCTCGATGTTTATGCCCGTACCGTCGCTTTCTTCGAGATAGATGAGGGCGATTTGGGTCAATATGCGGGCATGCCGTCATTGATCTATGAGCCGCACGACAGCACAAAACATATCTATCTGCTGCCGCCGGTGCGTTACCCCGACGGCAAAATCTATCTAAAGATCGGCGGTGATCCCGATGATAAAAGGGTCGGCAGCGACCCGGAGATCCGGGAATGGTTCCGCTCCGGCGGGCGCGAAAGCGTGCGTGATCACCTTTCAGAGATTGTCGGAACACTGGTGCCTTCCGTTGATCTCTCTCGTGTCTCGATGGCCGCCTGCGTCGTCTCCAAGACAAAGAGCGGCTATCCGGCCATCGGCTTCACCGCGTCGCCGCGTATTGCGGTTCTGACCGGCGGTAACGGCACGGCGGCCAAGAGTTCAGATGAGATCGGGCGGCTGGGTGCTGCGCTCCTTCGGGACAGAAAAATCGCAGATGATGTTTTCTCGACGGATTTCAAACCGGAATTTCTTTGATCTTTGCCGTCGCTTTTCGGTGGCTTTCGCTGCGGAACATGGTTATGCAGCCCATGCCAGTTGGCCGGGCAGCCGCGCTTTACCAATGTCGAAAGACGGTAAGGTGAGGAAAGTCCGGGCTCCACGGAAATACGGTGCCGGATAACGTCCGGCGGGGGCGACCCCAGGGAAAGTGCCACAGAGAGCAAACCGCCATGCCTTGCATGGTAAGGGTGAAAGGGTGGGGTAAGAGCCCACCGCGCCGCTGGTGACAGTGGTGGCAAGGTAAACCCCACCGGGAGCAAGACCGAATAGGGATGACACGGGGCGGGCGAAAGCCTGTTCACAGCCGGTTTCCGGGCCCGTCATCCGGGTGGGTTGCGAGAGGCGGTATGCAAATGCCGTCCCAGATGAATGGCTGCCACGTTCCGGGTCAAACCGGGGCCATACAGAACCCGGCTTACAGGCCAACTGGCGAATTTTCCTGCCGAATTTTTCGGCGGGGCTCACTCCTCGATGATATGGGGAACGTAGCGGGAGAGATTTGCGGTGATGGGCGACGCGTCCTCGCGAATGCCTAGCCCGCAGGATCGATCGCCGACGATCCAGCTTCCCAACACTGCATATCCGAACTCGCTCTTGAACAATGGTGCGTAGGCCTGAAAAACATACCCCTCTTTGCCATAACTGCCGGGGGCCGATAAAATTTCGCGTCGGTTTCGGTAGAGGCTGACATTTTCACCTTCACGCGAGAGAAGCGGCTTCACCACGTAATCCTGTAATTCGTATATTTCAGGATCGTCGGGAAAGAAGCTGGGGAGCAGATTCGGGTGATTGGGATGCCGTTGCCAAAGCATGGGCAGCAGGCCTTTGTTCGATAGCACGGCTTTCCAGGCTGGCTCGATGAAAATGCCGCTTTCCGCAGGCAGATTTGCGGCAAAGGATTCCCGTAACATGAATTCCCAGGGATAAAGCTTGAAGCAGCGCTCAATGACGCGGCTTTGAAGGTCAGCGTAACGCCCGCTCGCATCGATGCCGATGTCCCTGATATCGAGAAATTGGGCGCGGTGGCCAGCCTGAATGGCGCAGTCCATTAGGTAAATTGTCGTGCCGCAATCTTCGGCGCTGTCGCTCACCGCTGCGAAATGGAAAATCCTGTCTCGCGAGAATTGCCCAAAGGCCTCGATCAAGGCTTCTTGAACCGAGTTGAACTGGTCGGTTTGCGCCGGGAGCGTTCCAAGGGCGACCTGATCGGTCAGCCAGTTATACTGGAAATATCCCGTTTCGAAGACGGAAGTGGGCGTGTCTGCATTGTATTCCAGCAGCTTTGCGGGGCCATGTCCGTCATAGGCGAGATCAAAACGGCCATATAGGTGGCGGTCACCCCGCCGCCAGGAATTTCGGATCACATCGTGATAATCGCGCGGGATGGCAAGGCGGGTGAGCGCCTCCTCACTGTTTACGATGTCGGCGACGAGATCCATGCACATATCGTGTAGAATCTGGCTCGGTTCTTCGATATTGCGTTCGATTTCCTCAAGTCCAAAGCAATAGGCCGCATCGTCCACCCAGTAAGGTTCGCCGTGCATTTCATGGAAGGAGAAACCCACGGCATTGGCTTTTTCGCGCCAATCCGGGCGCGGTGGTACTGTGATGCGGCGCATGTCAGCTTCCGGAAAAGGAGTGGCCGCCGAATCCGCCGCGGCCCTTGACGTTCGTTTTGGCGTTGAGCGTCTTCACATCATTGGCCAGCGCGCCGCCTCCTGCAGCGCCTCCGCCTCCGCCGTTGTTCTGTTGGCCGGCACTCACGTCCGGTGTGACGAGGTCGCCGTTGCGTTTTCGATAGGCCGACATCGCACCCGCGGAACCAGACTCGTTGTTTTGCTGACGGCGACGATATTCACTGTAGTCTGAAAAGTTTTCGACGGATCGGGGCATCACAAATCCGGCCGGTGAAGGGACGAAAGCGCTCGTGCTGCTGGAATTGTCGGAATTGACGCTCTGTCTCAGCTGAGCGCAATTACCCGCACCATATTCCATTTCGCATGCGACCATGTTGCGAAATCTCGGTGCCGTGGCGAGGTGATGCTGGTTGGCGTCTTCGGATGCCGCCTGGCAAGCCTTGGGATAAACGCCTGAGGCGACGCACTTGTCAACGGAGGTGTAGAGGACCTCTTCCTCGGTTGAAAAAGCCATAAAAAGGCCTATCGCGGCAATCGTGCCCAGGGCAAGACGCGGATGTTCTGTCACGTCCAGATGCATGTCTGTTCCTCAATACGCCATGCAGGCGGCATTCAAAGTCCCGATGACCACGGCGATGCCGCCGCTCCAGAGCCCGGCCGCGACATTACCCTCCGTGATTTTCAAATGCAGGTCGGTCATGGTGAGCTTGGCGATGTAGAACGCAAGGACTTGCACCAGCAGGCCGATCGCTGCCCAGATCACGTAGTCGGGCAGGCTGACCGAATGGGCCGCCGCCGATGCCAGCGGAAGGCTGAAGCCGATCAGGGCGCCTAGAAAGGCGACCGCCGCCGAAATATTTCCAGCCTTGATGAGCTCAACTTCTTCGTGTGGCGTCAGGCGCGTGTAAATGGTGGAAAAAATCGCAAAACACACTAGGCCGATGCTGAAATAACTTAGAAATGCGGGTAAACCGGCCGCGTATATTGTCATCATTATATCTCAATAAAAATCAATTTGAGGAGCATAAAATCAATTGAAAGTTTAAAAAGTCAAGCTCTCATTGGCCGTATTCGATCTCAACGTGGTCCGTATCAGCGCCGCCGGTGATCTATTCCTTCCTCGTTCGTCTTCATGGCCGCGAGTGGCGGGCGACTCGAAAAAATTACGCCGTTGATAGAAGCGGGGAACATATACACGGTGGTGGATTGGGTCTTCCTGCTCGAGAAGGCCAGAGAGGCGTCGGGGACTGCATGCAAACGGGTCGTAAGGAGGACAAGGTCGTGTAGCCGTAAGTGATGTCCGGCTGCTCTCCTTTTGCAGTTGGAGCGGTGCTCCAAATCATTTCCTTGTTTTTACAACAGAAACGTTGATTTCACAGCGCCTTTCCGCGCCGTGAATGTGCCTCCGTGCGACTGAAGTAAACCATTCGTTAAACTTAACGGCTTATGAATTTCCGATGCGAAGTCGGTATCGTGCCGGCTTCATCCCATTGACGCCCATAGTGTCCCATGATATCCCAAATGCACACCACATTGGGTCGTGTTTTTGACCCGCAATCGCTGAAACGAGTGAGGAGCCTGCGAGGGGCTGCTGCAGGGCATCTTGCCCTGGCGCTTGGCGATGTGTCGTGCGTACCGGTGTCGTCTGCGAAGTGGATGGTTCGCTTTGCGGAATGCGGTTTTGGCGAGTTGAGTAATGGACCGCTTTTTATCGAACGTGACGAACAGGATCGACGCCAAGGGGCGCGTTTCGGTTCCGTCTCCGTTTCGTTCGGTGCTGGCGAGGCGCGACATTCAGGAGCTTTATTGTCTCCAGGATTTCGCCTTTCCGGCAATCAGCGTCGGCGGTCCGGATCTGCTGGAGCGCTACGAGCGGCAGATAGCGTCCATGGATGCCTTCTCGCCGGAGGCGAACGCGATGTCGCTGCTGGTTCACGGCGGCGGTGTTTTCATGAAGCTCGACCAGGAAGGTCGATTGATGGTGACGGATTTTGTGCGGGAATTCACCGGCATCTCCACCGAGGTCACCTTCGTCGGACGGGCGGATCATTTTCAGCTTTGGCAACCGAATGCGTTTCTGGCGGCGCAGGCGGAAGCAAGAGCGGGGCGCGGTTTTTCGGCTGCTCGCCCCGCATAGGACGGGGACACGGAATGGCGGCGAATTCTGGCGGGCGATCTTCTGATGCCGATGGCGGACCTCAGCGTCACATCCCGGTCCTGCTTCGCGAAGTTATTGCCGCGCTGGAACCAGCGCCCGGCAAGGTCATTCTCGACGGCACCTTTGGCGCCGGCGGTTATACCCAGGCCATTCTTGACCAGGGTGCCAACGTCATCGCGCTCGATCGCGATCCGACAGCAATCGCCGGCGGCGAGGCGATGGTTGTCGCCAATGGCGGCCGATTGAGCCTCATCCAGTCGCAATTTTCCGATCTTGCCAAGCATGCTCCCGGGGGTGGGCTTGATGGCGTCGTTCTCGATATCGGCGTTTCCTCCATGCAGATCGACGAGGCCGAGCGCGGTTTTTCCTTCCAGAAAAACGGTCCGCTCGACATGCGCATGTCCGCTTCGGGTGTTTCGGCGGCCGATGTCGTCAACCGTGCAAAGGTTGGCGATCTCATTCGTATCTTCGGTTTTCTCGGTGAGGAAAAGCAGCCGGGACGTATTGCCCGCGCCATCGAGAAAAAGCGGGCGGAAGAGCCCTTCCGCACCACCCGCGATCTGGCTGGTCTCATTGAGATCGTCACGCCGCGCAAGGCGAAGGACAAGATTCATCCCGCAACACGGGTGTTCCAGGCGCTGCGCGTTTTCGTCAATGATGAGCTTGGCGAGTTGGCGCAGGCGCTGTTCGCTGCAGAACGGTCCTTGAAGCCCGGCGGCCGGCTGGTCGTCGTCACCTTCCATTCGCTGGAAGACCGTATCGTCAAGAAGTTCTTCTCCGACCGTTCGGGCAAGGCCGCCGGTTCCCGGCATCTGCCAATGGTGGAGGACAAGCCCGCCATTTTCGAGAATATCGGCAAGCCGATGATCGCCGCCAGCGACGAGGAGGCGGAGCTTAATCCGCGGGCCCGTTCCGCCAAGTTGCGCGCCGGCCTGCGCACCACCGCACCGGCGCGGGCCGCGGATTTCTCGATCTTCGAGCTTCCCGATCTCGCCAGCCTTGAAAAGATGGGAGGCTGATATGCTGCGCACTTTCGATGTCATCTTGATGGGTGTGATGGTCGCTGCGGCCGTCGTGACCTATTCGATCAAGCACAAGGCCGATCTGAAGCTTGAGGAGGTCCGCAAGCTCGAGGCCGAGATCAAGCTTGAAAAGGATACGATCGATCTTTTGAGAGCCGACTGGGCGCTTCTGACGCAGCCGAACCGTCTGCACCGTGTCGTGAACGCCTATCAGACCGAGCTTGGCCTTTCGCCGACGCTGCCGACGCAACTGGCGCAGCCGCGCGAGCTTCCCATGCTGCGCTCGCAATTGCCGCAGCCACCCGAACCTGAAGGCATGAGCGTCGAGGACGTGATTGCCGCCGCCGTCAACGGTTCCAAGCCGGGCGCCACGCTCGGTGGCGCCTCGAAGCCGAAATCGCCGCCCGCCGGCCAGATCGCCGTGAACGGCGTTCCGGTTCCGACGCCCCGCGCACGCGTTTCACGTCCGGCGCCGGCGCCGACACCTGTACCGGTTGCCTCCGCCACCACCGGCGATGAAACCGGCGAGATGGATGAAACCATAACAGGATCGGTGAACCGCTGATGTCTTTCCTTTCCCGTGTCATGGTCCTGAAGAGCAAGGCTCACTTTTCCGCCAGCACCACCGGTGTCTATACCGACCACGCTGCTTTTGAGGGCGCCCGCAAGAAGCGCGCCGCCCAGGCGAAAAGCCGCGTCGGCCTTCTCATTTTCGGTTTCATTGCCTTTTATGCCGTCGTCGGTGGCCGTCTGGTGCAATATGGCATGGCGGAACAGGAAACGGTGTCGAGCATCGCGCCCGCAGACCGGCTGATGGCGTCGCGCCCCGATCTCCTCGACCGCAACGGCGAGGTGCTGGCCACCGATATCCGCACCGTCTCGCTGTTTGCCGAGCCGCATCGCATTGTCGATATCGACGAGGCCATCGAAAAGCTGCGCACCGTCCTGCCTGACCTCGACCAGCGCGGTACCTATCAGAAGCTCACCTCCAATTCGCGTTTCCAGTGGCTGCGCCGTCAGCTGACGCCGAAGCAGCAGAGCCAGATCCTGGCGCTCGGCATTCCCGGCGTCGGGTTCCGTCCGGAAAAGCGCCGCTTTTATCCCGGTGGGCCGACCGCCGCCCATGTCGTCGGCCACGTCAACATCGACAATCGCGGCGTTGCCGGCATGGAACGTTACGTCGACAGCCAGGGTCTGGCCGATCTGACGGCGCTCGGCATGACCAGCGACCAGCCGCTGGAACCGGTGAAGCTTTCGATCGATCTGCGCGTGCAGTCCATCGTGCGTGAAGTCGTGACGGCGGCGATCGCCAAGTTCCAGGCGATCGGTGCGGGTGCCGTGGTTCTGGACGTGCATACCGGAGAAGTCCTCGCCATGGCCTCGGTGCCGGATTACGATCCGAACAACCCGGCCGAAGGCGCCAAGGAAGGCTGGCTCAACCGCATGTCGAACGGCACGTTCGAAATGGGGTCCACTTTCAAGTCCTTCACGATTGCCATGGGTCTCGATTCGGGCCGCGTCCGTCTCGGTGATATGTTCGATGCGCGTTATCCGATCCGCATCGGCGGCTTCACCATCAAGGACTTCCACGGCAAGGGCCGGATGCTTTCGGTGCCGGAAATCTTCCAGTTTTCTTCGAATATCGGTACGGCCAAGATCGCCGACACCGTTGGTACCGAAGGCCACAAGGAATTCCTGACGCGGCTTGGCCTCCTGACCCGCATGCAGACCGAACTGCCGGAAGTGGCGTTGCCGTCGCAGCCGCGCGAATGGAAGAAGATCAACTCCATTACCATTTCCTTCGGTCACGGTGTTTCCACGACACCGCTGCAGACGGCGGTTGCCGGTGCGGCGCTCGTCAATGGTGGCAAGCTGATCGAGCCGACATTCCTGCCGCGCACCCGCGAACAGGCGGATCAGGTGGCGAAACAGGTTCTGAAGCCCGGCGCCAGCAAGGATATGCGTTTCCTGTTCGAATGGAACGGCGTCAACGGTTCCGGCCGCAATGCGCGCGTCGACGGTTTCAACGTGGGCGGCAAGACCGGCACGGCCGACAAGGTCGTCAACGGGCGTTACGTGCACGACAAGAACTTCAACGCCTTCCTGTCGGCCTTCCCGATGGACGACCCGCAATATGTGGTGCTGTCCTTCATCGATGAGCCGAAGACGGACAAGGGCAACGGCGCGGCGCTTGCCGGCACGTCCGCAGCACCGATGGTGCACGACATCATCACCCGCACGGCGGCGGTGCTGGGCGTGAAGCCGAAGTTCGGCAAGGATGGCTCGGCCTTGCTCGTGTCTTATTGATTGTTAGCTTATGATGTTCCGGCGATTCGCGCCGGGGGGACAAGACGGACACAGTCGATGAATTTGCGAGATATATCCGGAAATGCGTTTCCGGAATTGAAGGAATTGCTCCTGTCTGAAACAGGGGCGATCGAAATCGGGGGGGTCACCGCAGACAGCCGCAAGGCTGCGCCCGGCAGCCTGTTCGTCGCGGTTGCGGGCACCAAGGCTGATGGTACGGCCTATGTGAAGGACGCGGTTGCCAAAGGTGCGGTCGCCGTTGTTTCCGGACATGCGGTCGAAGCCGACGTGCCGGTGCTGGTGGTCACGGACCCACGCCTTTATCTCTCGCTTGCCGCTTCCCGTTTTTACGGAAAACAACCTGATACCATGGTTGCCGTCACCGGCACGGCGGGCAAAACATCCGTCGCCTCCTTCGTGCGGCAGATCTGGGCTTTTGCTGGCCATGCCGCCGCTCAGATCGGCACCACGGGCGTCATCGCTCCTGGTCGCGAAGATTATGGCGCGCTGACGACGCCCGATCCGGTGACGCTGCACGCGCTTCTGGCCGAACTTGCGAGCGAAGGCGTGACCCATGCGGCAATGGAGGCCTCCAGCCATGGTCTGGACCAGCGCCGTCTTGATGGCGTGCACCTTTCCGCCGCCGGCTTCACCAATCTCGGCCGCGATCACATGGATTACCATCCGACCATCGAGGACTATATGGCTGCCAAGATGCGGCTCTTCGATACGCTGATGGAAAAAGGCGCTCCCGCCGTGATCTTTGCCGACGATCCTTGGTCGGACAAGGCGATCCGCGCGGCGCGCGAAGCAGGTCTCGAGGTGCGCACCGTCGGCCGCAACGGTCAATATCTGACGCTGAAGCGCGTCGAGCATTTCCGTCACAAGCAGATGATCGAAGTGCATCATGACGGCGTGATCTTTGAAGTCGACATTCCATTGGCCGGTGATTTCCAGGTGGCGAATGCGCTTGTCGCTGCCGGTCTTGCCATGTCCACCGGCGTTCCCGCCGCGACAGCGTTGAAGGCGCTTGAAAAGCTTGTTGGCGCTGCCGGTCGTCTCGAACTCGTCGGCCAGACGAAGAACGGCGCGCTCGCCTATGTGGACTACGCCCACAAGCCCGACGCGCTGGAAAACGTGCTGACCTCGGTCCGGCCCTTTACCTCCGGCCGCATCATCACCGTTTTCGGTTGTGGTGGCGACCGCGACAAGGGCAAGCGCCCGATCATGGGCGAGGTGGCGACGCGGCTTTCCGACATCGTCATCGTCACGGACGACAATCCGCGTTCGGAAGATGCTGCAACGATCCGTTCCGAGGTCATGGCCGCGGCGGCCGGCGCGTTGGAAATCGGCGATCGGGCAGAGGCGATCCGTCATGCGGTGTCGATGCTGTCGCATGGCGATACGCTGATCGTCGCGGGCAAGGGGCACGAAGAAGGGCAGATCGTCGGCTCCGTGACGCTGCCGTTTTCCGATCATGAACAGGTGCGCTCTGCACTGGCAGGGCTGGAAGGATCGAAGATTTGAGCTGGTTATGGACAGTCGCCGACATGATCGCCATCACGGCAGGCCGCCCCGTGGGCAACCTGCCGACCGGTATCACCGGCATTTCCATCGACAGCCGGACGGTCAAACAGGGTGAAGCCTTCTTCGCGATCAAGGGTGATCGGGTGGATGGCCATGACTATACCAGCTTTGCCGTTGCCAACGGCGCCAGCCTTCTGGTGGTTGCCGAAGCCAAGCTGCCGGCGCTTGGTCGCCTGACCGTGCCGATGATCGTGGTCGAGGACGTCCTTGCAGCCCTCGGCAAGCTTGCCCTTGCGGCGCGCGAACGAACCTCGGCGCGCATCATCGCGGTGACCGGTTCGGTGGGCAAGACCACGACCAAGGAAATGCTGCGGCAGGCTCTGGCCCCTTCGGGGCGGGTGCATGCGGCGGTGGCGTCCTTCAACAACCATTGGGGCGTACCGCTGACGCTCGCACGCATGCCAGCCGATACGGAATTCGGTGTCTTCGAAATCGGCATGAACCATTCCGGCGAAATCCGGCCGCTGGTAAAGATGGTCCGCCCGCATGTGGCGATCATCACCACCATCGCGGCAGCCCATCTCGGCAATTTCCAGAATATCGAAGAGATCGCTGCCGCGAAGGCCGAAATTTTCGAAGGCGTGGAAGAGGGCGGCTCCGTCATCCTCAACCGCGACAACGCCCAGTTCGAGCAGCTTGAAGAGGCGGCGCAGGAGGCGGGTATCGAACATATCCTCACTTTTGGCCAGCATGCCAAGGCCGATTTCCGCCTCGCGGATTTCGAGAGCACGACGACGGGTTCGACGATCTGGGCGATCCTCAACGGCGAAACCAGCGAGCTGCACATCAACATTCCCGGCCGGCACATCGCCGATAATGCGATGGCGGTCCTTGGTGCCGTTGCCGTCACCGGCGCCAATCTCGACCGTGCGTTTGAGGCGCTCGGAACGCTCGAGGCGGTAAAGGGACGTGGCCAGCGCCACCATCTGACGATCAATGGCGGATCCTTCCTGCTGATCGATGAAAGCTACAATGCCAATCCGGCCTCCATGCGTGCGGCGATTGCCGTACTGGCGGAAACGGAAACGCAGGGTCACGGCCGGCGCGTCGCCGTTCTCGGCGATATGCTGGAAATGGGCGAGTTTTCGGCGCAATTGCACGAAGAGCTGGCCGGGCCGCTGCTCGCTGCCGGTATCGAACATGTCTGGCTCGCGGGCGAGGCCATGGCCGCGCTTCGCGACGCGCTGCCTGACGGCGTCACCGTCATCTGGTTCCCGACGACGGCGGAACTCACCGATTTCGCCCTGCAATGGGTGCAACCGGGAGACGCGCTGATGGTAAAATCGTCACTTGGGCTTGGTTTCGGCAAGATTGTCGCCGCCCTGCTTGACAAGTATCCGGCATTCCCCGAGACGGAACGCCAAGTCTGAAATAGCCTTTTGAAAGGGCAATTATGCTGATCTGGCTCGTCGAACTGTCGGACAAAGTTCAACTGTTCAACCTCTTCCGGTACATCACCTTCCGGGCGGGTGCTGCAATGTTCACCTCTGCGTTGATCGTGTTCCTGTTCGGACCGGCGATCATCAACTCGTTGCGCGTGCGTCAGGGCAAGGGCCAGCCGATCCGCGCCGACGGGCCGCAGACCCATTTCAAGAAGGCCGGCACGCCGACCATGGGCGGGCTGATGATCCTTGCCGGCATCCTCGGCGGTTCGCTGCTCTGGGGTGACCTGTCGAACGTCTATGTCGTCGCCGTTCTGATGGTGACGCTCGGTTTCGGCGCCATCGGCTTTTACGACGATTATCTGAAGGTGACGAAGCAGAGCGACAAGGGTTTCTCCGGCAAGGCCCGTCTCGGCATCGAATTTCTGATTGCGGCGATTGCCGTGTTCTTCATGATGAAGATGGCGCTTGCCTCTGCACCACATGGCGGCACGCTCGGCAGCTCCATCGCCTTTCCCTTCTTCAAGGAATTCGTGATCAATCTCGGTTATTTCTTCGTGCTGTTCGGTGCTTTCGTCATCGTCGGCGCGGGCAATGCGGTGAACCTGACCGATGGTCTCGATGGTCTCGCCATCGTGCCGGTCATGATCGCTGCCGCCACCTTCGGCGTGATCGCCTATCTCGCCGGTAACGCGGTTTTTGCCAATTACCTGCAGATCAATTTCGTGCCCGGCACGGGTGAACTCGCCGTCATCGTCGGTGCGGTCATCGGCGCGGGCCTCGGTTTTCTGTGGTTCAATGCACCGCCCGCCGCCATTTTCATGGGCGATACGGGTTCGCTGGCGCTCGGCGGTCTGATCGGCTCCATCGCCGTCGCCACCAAGCATGAGATCGTCATGGTCATCGTCGGCGGTCTGTTCGTTATGGAAACGCTGTCGGTCATCATCCAGGTCTTCTGGTTCAAACGCACCGGCCGCCGTGTGTTCCTGATGGCGCCGATCCATCACCATTTCGAGAAAAAGGGCTGGACGGAAAGCCAGGTGGTTATCCGTTTCTGGATCATCTCCGTCGGCCTCGCGCTGCTCGGTCTTGCCACCCTGAAGCTGAGGTGAGCGATGATCCCGGTCACGTCGTTTAGGGGTAAGAAAGTCGCTCTCTTTGGGCTCGGCGGTTCCGGTCTCGTCACCGCCCGCGCGCTGGTTGCCGGTGGTGCTGATGTCGTTGCTTTTGACGACAATCCTGACAGCGTCGCGAAGGCGCAGGCCGAGGGTATTGCGAATGCGGATCTCCACACGATTGACTGGTCTTCGTTTTCGTCGTTTGTGCTGGCTCCGGGAGTCCCGTTGACGCATCCGAAGCCGCATTGGTCGGTGGACCTTGCGAAGGCGGCGGGCGTCGAAGTGATCGGCGATATCGAGCTTTTCATCCGTGAGCGGCGGGCGCATGCGCCGGATTGCCCTTTTATCGCGATTACCGGCACCAACGGCAAGTCGACGACGACAGCGTTGATCGCGCATATTCTGCAATCATCGGGCCGCGATACCCAGCTCGGCGGCAATATCGGCACGGCGGTGCTGAGCCTCGATCCGCCCAAGGCACAACGTTTCTACGTGGTGGAATGCTCGTCCTACCAGATCGATCTGGCACCGACGATCAATCCGACCGCCGGCATTCTGCTCAATCTGACGCCTGACCATCTCGACCGGCACGGCACGATGCAGCATTATGCCGACGTCAAGGAACGGCTGGTGGCCGGCAGCGGCACTGCGATTGTCGGCGTGGATGACAGTCATTCGACGCTGATTGCCGATCGCATCGAGCGCGCCGGCGTCAAGGTGGAGCGCATCTCCAAGCGCAATGTCGTTTCCGAAGGTCTCTATGCCGAAGGCAGCCAGATACTCAGGGCGCATGGCGGCACGTCTTCGCTGCTGGTCGATCTCGACGGTATCCAGACGCTTCGCGGCAGCCACAATGCACAGAATGCAGCGGCAGCGATTGCTGCCTGCCTTGTGGTCGGTGTTTCCGAAGAGGAAATTCGTGCCGGTCTCAAGTCCTTCCCCGGTCTCAAGCACCGCATGCAGCCCGTCGGCCGGCGTGGCAATGTCACCTTCGTTAATGATAGCAAGGCGACCAACGCCGATGCGGCAGCGCCCGCACTTTCGAGCTTTGACCGCATCTACTGGATCGCCGGCGGTCTGCCCAAGGCGGGTGGCATCACCAGCCTTTCGCCGCTCTTTCCGCGCATCGCCAAGGCCTATCTGATCGGCGAGGCGGCAGCAGAATTTGCAGCGACGCTTGGCGAGGCGGTGCCCTACGAAATATCGGGCACGCTGGACAAGGCGGTGCAGCATGCGGCAGCCGATGCGGAAAAAGATGCGACGGCCGGCAATGTCGTGATGTTATCCCCGGCTTGCGCAAGCTTCGATCAATATAAGAACTTTGAAATCAGAGGTGATTCGTTCGTCGCGCAGGTTGCGGCGCTCGATGGCATGACGATGCTCGTTCACTCTGGAAAAGGGGGCTGAGGCCATGGTAAGCCGAGTTGATCGCGGTCCGGTCGCGGAATGGTTCTGGACCATCGACCGTTTCTTTCTGGCGGCGTTCATCGCGCTGATGGGCATCGGCCTGATGCTGTCCTTTGCAGCGTCGCCTGCGGTTGCCGAGCGTATCGGTCTCAACAGCTTCTTCTTCGTCGAACGCCAGGCGATGTTCATGGTGCCGTCACTGGCAATCATGGTCGGCCTTTCTTTCCTGTCACCCCGTCAGGTCAGGCGTGTGGCGGTCATCATGCTGATCGCTGCGCTGTTGATGATGATCTTTGCGCTGTTCTTCGGCATCGAGGTCAAGGGCGCGCGGCGCTGGATTTCCATCGGTACTTTCTCGATCCAGCCTTCGGAATTCATGAAGCCGGCCTTCGTCATTGTCTGTGCATGGCTCTTTGCTGAGCGGGCGCGCCATCCTGAAATTCCGGGCAATCTCTTCGCCATCATCACCTTTGGCATCGTGGCGGCACTTCTGATCGCCCAGCCGGACTTTGGCCAGACGATCCTGACATCGGTGGTCTGGGGCGGCATGTTCTTCATGGCGGGCGTGCCGTGGTTCTGGATCATCATGCTCGGTGGTCTCGGTGTCGGCGGCATTGTGACCGCCTATCTCATGTTGCCGCACGTTGCGGGCCGTATCGACCGGTTCTGGACGGGGGAGGGCGATACGTTCCAGGTGGATACCGCGCGTGAGGCGATCATCCGCGGTGACTGGTTCGGTCGCGGACCGGGCGAAGGCATCGTCAAGCGCATCATTCCAGACAGCCATACCGACTTCATTTTCTCGGTGGCGGCGGAAGAATTCGGCATTATATTCTGCATGTTCCTCGTTGCGATCTTCGCCTTCATCGTGCTGCGCGGCCTCTCGCACGCCTTTAAGGAAAAGGACGATTTCTGCCGTTTTGCTGTGGCCGGTCTGGTCCTTCAAATCGGCATGCAGTCGATGATCAATATCGGCGTCAATCTGGAGCTGATGCCCGCCAAGGGCATGACGTTGCCGCTGATTTCCTATGGCGGTTCGTCGATGATGGCGATTTGCGTCACGGCTGGCTTCCTTCTGGCGCTGACACGCCACAGACCTGAAAAGCGGGCGCAGGAGCGCAGCTTCTTCCGGGTCGGTTCCGGCGTTCCTGCGGAGTAAACGATCATGAGCAAGGGTGTTGTTCTTCTCGCCGCCGGTGGAACCGGCGGCCATGTGTTTCCGGCAGAGGCCTTGGCGCATACGCTGAAGGCGCGCGGTTATCAGGTGCATCTCGTCACCGACAGCCGCGCCGAGCGTTATGCCGGCAAGTTTCCGGCCGATGAAATTCACGTCGTGCCTTCAGCCACCATCGGCTCTAAGAACCCGATTTCGGTCGTGCGTTCGCTCTGGAAGCTTTGGGTGGGCCTGCGCACCGCGCGCCGGCTGGTGACGAAACTGAAGCCGGTCGCGGTTGTCGGTTTCGGCGGTTATCCCACCGTGCCGCCGCTGCTGGCCTCGACCGGACTTGGCGTTCCTTCGATCATTCACGAGCAGAATGCGGTGATGGGCCGCGCCAACAAGGCGCTCGCTGCCCGCGTGAAGGCGATTGCCGGCGGCTTCCTGCCGCCCGCCAACGGCCAATATTCGGAGAAGACGGTTGCGACCGGCAATCCGGTGCGCCCGGCGGTGCTGGCTGCATCCGAAATTCCCTATACGCCTTCACAGACGGGCGAGACCTTCCAGCTCGTGGTTTTCGGCGGCAGCCAGGGCGCGCAGTTCTTTTCCAGCGCCGTTCCGGCGGCGATCTGCCTGATGAAGGACGAGCAGCGCAAGCGTATCGTCGTGACCCAGCAGGCGCGCCCCGAAGACAAGGACAGCGTCATCGCCTCCTACCAGAAGCTTGGTGTGAAGGCTGACGTTTCCCCCTTCTTCGGCGACATGGCCTCACGCATCGGTGAGGCCGATCTCGTCATCAGCCGCTCGGGCGCCTCGACCGTATCGGAGCTTTCGGTGATCGGCCGTCCGTCGATCCTCGTGCCCTATCCGCATGCGCTGGACCATGATCAGGCGGCGAATGCGGCAGCGCTTTCGGCAGCCGGCGGGGCAAGCGTCATCAAGCAGGCGGAACTGTCGCCGCAGAAGCTTTCCAGCCTGTTGTCATCGGCGCTTGCCGAGCCCGACCGGCTTTCTGCCACCGCGGCAGCGGCCAAGGCGACCGGAAAACCGCATGCGGCGGATGTGCTGGCCGATCTGGTCGAGGCGATTGCCGAAGGCCGGTCCGTACAGGAATTCAAGAAGAAGAATGAAGGAGTTGGGGCATGAAGATGCCGAAAGCCATAGGCCTTGTGCATTTCATCGGCATAGGCGGGATCGGCATGAGCGGCATTGCCGAAGTGCTTCACAATCTCGGCCATCGCGTTCAGGGGTCGGATCAGGCCGACAGCGCCAATGTGCAGCGCCTGCGCGACAAGGGCATCGAGGTTTTCGTTGGCCACACGGCGGATAATCTCGGTGATGCCGAGGTTGTTGTCGTTTCCACCGCAATCAAGAAGAACAACCCGGAACTGATCGCCGCGCGTGAAAAACACCTGCCGATCGTTCGCCGCGCCGAAATGCTCGCCGAGTTGATGCGTTTCCGCAATGCCATCGCCATTGGCGGCACCCACGGCAAGACAACGACGACCTCCATGGTCGCAACGCTGCTCGAAGCCGGCAATCTCGACCCTACCGTCATCAATGGCGGCATCATCAATGCCTATGGCACCAATGCGCGCATGGGCGAGGGCGAGTGGATGGTGGTGGAGGCCGACGAATCCGACGGCACCTTCCTGAAGCTGCCGGCCGATGTGGCCGTCATCACCAATATCGATCCGGAGCATCTGGATCACTATGGCAATTTCGACGCCGTGCGCGCTGCTTTCCGACAGTTCGTCGAGAACGTGCCGTTCTACGGTTTCGGCGTAATGTGCCTCGATCACCCTGAAGTGCAGGCGCTGGTCGGCCGGATCGAGGACCGCAAGGTCATCACATACGGTGAGAACCCGCAGGCCGACGTGCGGTTCTCGAATGTCCGCATCGATGGTACGCGGTCGATCTTCGACGTGGAAATCCGTCGTCGCCGCACCGGCAAGATATTCTCCTTCAAGGACCTCGTACTGCCGATGCCCGGACGCCACAATGTGTCCAATGCAACGGCGGCGATTGCAGTTGCCAACCGTCTCGGCATCTCGGAAGCCGACATCAAGAAGGGACTTGCCTCCTTTGCCGGTGTCAAGCGTCGCTTCACGCTGACGGGTGAGGCCAATGGCGTGCAGGTCTTCGACGATTACGGCCATCATCCGGTTGAGATCAAGGCCGTGCTGGCGGCAGCGCGGGAGGCCTGCAAGGGTCGCATCATCGCCGTGCACCAACCGCACCGCTACAGCCGTCTTTCCAGCCTGTTTGACGATTTCGCCCATTGTTTCAACGATGCCGATACGATTCTTCTTGCCCCGGTCTATGCTGCGGGCGAAGATCCGATTGAAGGTGCAAGCTCGGAAGCGCTGGTTTCAGCCATCAAGGCTGCCGGTCACCGTGACGCCCGTTTCCTCGAAAAACGGGAGGACCTTGCGTCGCAGGTCACAGCCATTGCGAATCCGGGTGATTTTGTGGTTCTCTTGGGGGCTGGAAATATCACACAATGGGCAGCCGCGCTGCCTTCGGAATTGAAGAGCATATCAGGAAAGTCTGAATGAGACAGGTCGATGGGGTTAAATTGCTGGGGAGGCTCGGCGACGGGGTAAATGAATTGCGGGGACGTCTGACACCGGATGCGCCCATGGACCGCGTGACGTGGTTCAGAGCCGGCGGTCTTGCGGAGGTGATGTTCCAGCCGCACGATACCGACGATCTGATCGCCTTCCTGAAAATTCTGCCGGAAGACGTGCCGTTGACCGTGGTCGGCGTCGGCTCGAACCTGCTGGTGCGTGATGGCGGCATTCCGGGCGTCGTCGTGCGCCTCTCCGCCAAGGGCTTCGGTTCGGTGGAGCTTGCGGGCGAAAACCGCATCAAGGCCGGCGCGATCTGCCCGGACAAACATATTGCGGCCATGGCCATGGATAATGGCATCGGCGGTTTCCACTTCTATTACGGCATTCCCGGCTCCATCGGTGGTGCGCTGCGCATGAATGCCGGCGCCAATGGCGGCGAGACGCATGAACGGGTGGTGGAGGTCTATGCGGTCGACCGTCAGGGCAACCAGCATGTGCTTTCCAATGCGGATATGGGCTACAGCTACCGCCATTCGGGCGCGGATGCGGGCCTGATCTTCACCGGCGCACTGTTTGAGGGTTATCCGGAAGACAAGGCGAAGATCCGGGCGGATATGGACGCCGTGCGGCATCACCGCGAGACCGTGCAGCCGATCCGCGAACAGACCGGTGGTTCAACCTTCAAGAATCCCGAAGGTCATTCCGCCTGGGAACTGATCGACGAGGCGGGTGGCCGTGGTCTGGTCATTGGCGGCGCGCAGATGTCGTCGCTGCATTGCAATTTCATGATCAATACCGGCCATGCGACCGGTTACGATCTGGAATATCTGGGCGAGACCATCCGCAGGCGCGTGTTCGAGAAATCGGGTATCCGGCTGGAATGGGAAATCAAGCGCCTTGGCCTCTTCATGCCGGGCCGTGAAGTGGAGCCGTTCCTCGGGGCGTAAGCCTTGATCGCGCTTCTATACTGAAAGAAAATACGAGTGTTGATAAGACCGTTGCGTTTATCGTAACGGTCGGTCAACGATTTTTGCCATAATCTTGGCGACAAATACGTGAGTGGGCGAAGTAACGCCCCGCTCCTTAAATATTAAATATTTCTTTATTTGCAAATACCAACGGCATTACGTGATTTAGGCACTCTGAGCATGATGTTGGGTCTTTGGAAAAAACCGATCGAGATGATGAGTTTTTCGGTCGCTACGCAGGCGGGTCGCCGGCGGCTGGGGCCTCTTGAATTCTCCGTTCGTATCGCTTGTCTCGTGACGCTCATTGTCATCGTGATGTGCACGGGTGGCCTGACACTTCTCGCGCAGTTCGGGCTCGTGACCGATCTCTTCAACGGGATCATGTTAAGCGTGACGCTCGGCGGGGCTGTCGCCTTTACGGTGACGTTGCTGGTCTGCTGGCTGAATGCGAGGGAAGTGCAAATTCTCGTGCAATCGCACGAACGCTTCCTGCACCTGAGCCATACGGACGCGCTGACTGGCCTTAGCAACCGGCTAGGCCTTTATGCGGCATGCGCCGAACTTGGCAGCGACTATTGTGTTGCCTTTTTGGACATCGATCATTTCAAAGCAGTGAACGACGGGTACAGCCATCTTGTTGGTGACCTCGTCATCGCAAGCGTCGCCCGCCGGATAAGGGAGCATTTCGATCCTCCCGCGCATGTCGCCCGCCTGGGTGGCGAGGAGTTCGTCGTCGTGCAGGAAACCAGCCCGCTCGCGTTTCTGCAGATGTGCGAAAGGGTTCGTGCGGCGATCGAGACGACGCCGGTGGAGTATCAGGATCTGCGAATTACGGTGACGATTTCAATTGGCGTCGCCTTTCGCGGCGACGCCGAAATCTTCGACAAGGTCATGCACAATGCCGATCTCGCGCTTTATCGGGCCAAGGGCGGAGGACGCAATCGCGTTTGCATGAGCGGTCATGTCGAGCGGCGCCAGGCAGTGGCTTAAGCAGAAATAGACAAGGAAAAGCCCGCGAAACGAAGGTTTCGCGGGCTTTTTGATGTCGATGGTCTCAGATCAGACTTCGTCCTTGCGGGACAGAAAAATGCAGGCCAGCGTGATGAGGGCGGAGATGCAGAGGTAATAACCCACATAACCCATGCCGTAATTCACCTGCAGCCATGTGGCGATGTAAGGCGCCAGCGATGCGCCGAAGATGCCGGCCATGTTGAAGGTGATGGACGAGCCGGTGTAGCGCACGCGGGTCGGGAAGGGGGCCGCAAGCGCCGTGCCGATCAGGCCGTAGGTCATGCCCATCAGCATCATCGCCAGAGCCGCGAAGACGAAGATCGACCCTTCGCCGCCAGTCATCAGGCTGGGCAGCAGGAAGGAGAACAGGCCGATCAGTATCGTCGTCACGATCAGGACTTCACGACGGCCGAATTTCTCGGCGAGCTTGCCGGCGACCGGGATGAAGATGCCGAAGACGATGGAGCCGAGGATCTGTACTTCCAGCGCGTCGAGGAACGGGATTCTCAGAACCTTGACGTTGTAAGACAGCAGATAGGCAGTGCCGATATAGAACAGCACGAAGGTGGCCAGCGCCACGAAGGTACCGAGCACGAGGCTGCGCTTGTGGCTGCGGAACAGTTCCGCAATCGGCACGGCCACACGTTCTTCCTTTTCGATCGCTTTCTGGAAGTCGGGCGTTTCGGTGATCGACAGGCGAACCCACATGCCGACAGCGATCAGAATGATCGAGGCGACGAAGGGGATGCGCCAGCCCCAGCTCAGGAGCGCTTCCTGCGACATGAAGTGCAGCAGAATCCAGAAGACGCCGGAGGAGAGGAAGAGACCGACGGGTGCTCCGAGCTGCGGGAACATGCCGTACCAGCTGCGTTTACCGGGCGGGGCATTTTCCGTGGCGAGCAAGACTGCGCCGCCCCATTCTCCGCCAAGGCCAAAACCCTGGCCGAAGCGGCAAAGCGCCAAAAGCAGCGGCGCCAGAACGCCGGCCGTCTCATAGGTCGGCAGAAGGCCGATCACGACCGTCGACACGCCCATGGTGAGCAGAGCTGCGACAAGCGTCGCCTTGCGGCCAACGCGATCACCATAATGGCCGAAAACCACCGCGCCGAGCGGGCGGGCGAAAAAGGCGATGGAGAAGGTGGCAAAGGATGCCAGAAGCGCCGTCGTCGGGTCGCTGTTCGGGAAGAACAGGGCCGGGAACACGAGCACCGCGGCCGTGGCGTAAACGTAAAAATCGAAAAACTCGATGGTCGTGCCGACCAGGCTGGCAGTGAGAACTCGTGCAGGCGAATTTGTCTTTACAGCGTTCGAATTGCCAGCTGTCGACGATACCCGAGATACCGCGTCAGTCATGGTTTGGGTTCCATTTCAGATGATTGGAATGTCATGCCTTGGAAGGCAGGGACTGCGTTAACGCAATTTTTGTTCCTATGGAATGCTAAAAAAGAAATAATGCAAATAATGTGATTGTTAAACACCGCAGGCCTCGCAATGCACTGCCGGTCACGGTGCTTCGATTGAGAGACTGATTCAGGCCGCGGATTTAAAATGCTGAAACGCCAGATAATTTTGTCTGGGGAATAAGCCCGTCTGTTAACGTTTCGACCTTGCCTTCATCGCGAAGTGGCGAACCCGCCAGGGCGGTTTTATTTCCGATCATTGAAAACCTGCATGTTGCAATCCGTGCAACTCTCTGATTCCAAGGAGGTAATCGGGATCGATGCTGATTCTTTAACGGAACTCGGCATGTTGGACGCGGCGGTTAACGAAAGTAAACGATTCATTAACCTTAATGGCGTTTAACTGATCTCAAGGATCATGTGCCAGAATCACCGTCCGTTTCATTCGGTCGGTTCGGACATGGTTCGTAATGGAGAGTTGGTGTCAGAGGGTTCGATGGGCGGCAAGCACGTAGCTGTTCTTTTGGGTGGATTTTCGTCGGAGCGGCCGGTCAGCCTCTCGTCGGGCAACGCCTGCGCGCTTGCTCTTGAGGGCGAGGGCTACAAGGTCACCCGTGTTGATGTGGGGCGCGATGTCGCTGCCGTACTCGACGAGCTGCGCCCGGATGTCGCCTTCAATGCGCTGCACGGTCCCTTTGGCGAGGACGGTACCATTCAGGGCATCCTCGAATATCTGGCTATTCCCTATACACATTCCGGCGTGCTGGCGTCTGCCCTTGCCATGGACAAGGCGCAGGCCAAGAAAGTTGCGGCCGCCGCTGGCGTTCCGGTTGCTGCCGAGCGCGTCATGAACCGCTTCGATTTCACCAGCGAACATCCGCTTGCACCACCTTATGTGGTGAAGCCGGTGCGCGAAGGCTCCAGCTTCGGCGTCGTCATCGTCAAGGAAGATCAGTCGCATCCGCCGCAGATCCTCACCTCGTCGGAATGGCGTTATGGCGATCAGGTCATGGTCGAGCGCTACATTCACGGGCGCGAACTGACCTGTGGCGTGCTCGACGACGAGGCGCTGGGCGTCACCGAAGTGGTGCCGCTGGGTCACAATTTCTATGATTATGATGCGAAATACGCTGCTGGTGGCTCGAAACATGTCATTCCCGCAGAAATTTCACCGAAAATTTACCAAAAGATTCAAACATTGGCGGTTATGGCACATCAGGCGATCGGGTGCCGTGGCGTAAGCCGTTCAGACTTTCGTTACGACGACCGCTTCTCAGAAGATGGCGAAGTTATCTGGCTTGAAGTGAATACGCAGCCGGGCATGACGCCGACCTCCCTGGTGCCGGAAATGGCGGCCCATGCTGGCCGCTCCTTTGGTGACCTTGTCAGCTGGATGGTGGAGGACGCTTCGTGTTTGCGGTGACCGGCAAAAAGTCGACGGCAAAAAAGCGCGAGCAATACGCGGCGACGGCCAATGCCGACGATCGCAGGGTGCTGCCGCGTCCGCTGCGTCGCTTCGTGCGTTTCGGTGTCAGCCTTGCGACAGGACGCATTCATATTCCCGCCCATACCGGCACGATTTCGGCCGTCGCCTTTTACGCGATGATCGGGCTTTACGGTATGTCGCTCGGCGGCCATACGAATATCGTCACCCAGACGACGACCTCGGCCGCCGGTTTCGCGGTTGAGGACGTCAAGGTCTCCGGCAATCTGCAGACTTCGGAAATCGAAGTCTTCCAGCTTCTCGGCCTCGACGGCAGCACCTCGCTGATTGCGCTTGATATCGATGCGGCACGCCGCAAGCTCGTCCAGCTTCCCTGGGTGGAAGATGTCGATATCCGCAAGGTCTATCCGAAGACGGTGGAAGTTCGCCTGAAGGAACGCCAGGCCTTCGGCATCTGGCAGCACGGCACGGAACTGTCGCTTATCGAAAAAAGCGGCAGTGTGATCGCGCCGCTGCGTGACAATAAATTTGCCGCCCTGCCGCTGTTCGTCGGACGTGACGCGGAAACGGGTGCTGCCGGTTTCGTCGCGCAACTGGCCGACTGGCCGGAAATCCGCAACCGCGTTCGCGCCTATGTGCGCATTGCCGGTCGCCGCTGGGATCTGCATCTCGATAACGGTATCGTCGTCAAGCTGCCGGAAGAAAACCTGCCGCAGGCGCTGCAATTGCTGGCGCGGCTCGATCTCGAGGAAAAGGTCCTGTCGCGCGATGTCGCAGCGGTGGACCTCAGACTGACGGACCGCACCACTATCCAGTTGACCGAAGGTGCTGCCGAACGCCGTCAGACCGCGGTAGATGCGCGCACCAAGGCTCTCAAGAAAGCGGAGAAGAACACATGAGCTTTTTTGGTTCTTCCCATTTCGGCCTGCCTCGTCTGAAGCCGCTTTCTTCCAAGCGCAGCCACATCGTCTCCGTACTCGACATCGGCTCGACCAAGGTCGTCTGCATGATCGGCCGGCTGACACCGCGCCAGGAAAGCGAAATTCTGCCGGGCCGTACCCACAAGGTCGAAATCATCGGCATCGGCCATCAGCGCTCGCGCGGCGTGAAATCCGGCGTGATCGCCGATCTCGACGCACTCGAAGGCGTGATTCGTCTTTCGGTCGATGCGGCCGAGCGCATGGCGGGCCTGACCGTCGACAGCCTGATCGTCAATGTTTCGGCCGGACGGCTGGCGAGCGACATCTATACCGCGAGCATCGATCTCGGTGGCCAGGAAGTGGAAGCAAGCGACCTGCGCAAGGTTCTGGTGGCGGCAAGCCAGCAGTCCATGCGCCAGGACCGGGCGATCCTGCATTCGCTGCCGACGGGTTATTCGCTGGATGGCGAGCGCGGCATCCGTGATCCGCTATCGATGTATGGCGATCTTCTCGGTGTCGACATGCATGTGGTGACGGTCGAACGCACGGCGTTGAAGAACCTCGAGCTTTGCGTCAATCGCGCGCATCTTTCGGTCGAGGGCATGGTGGCGACGCCCTATGCCAGCGGTCTTGCGGCGCTTGTCGACGATGAAGTCGAGCTTGGCTGTGCGGCCATCGACATGGGCGGCGGCACCACGACGATCTCGGTTTTTGCTGAGGGCCGCCTCATCCACACCGACGCGATCGGCCTTGGCGGCCATCACGTTACGACAGATCTTGCACGAGGCCTCTCGACACGAATCGAAGATGCGGAGAGACTGAAGGTGGTGCATGGTTCGGCTTTGCTGAATGGCGCGGATGAGCGCGACATGATTTCGATCCCGCCGATTGGCGAAGATGATCGCGATCAACCATCGCAAGTTTCAAGAGCACTTGTTACCCGCATCGTGCGGGCGCGTATCGAAGAGACGCTGGAATTGATCCGTGATCGTATCCAGAAGTCCGGCTTCAGCCCCATCGTCGGCAAACGCGTTGTCCTGACCGGCGGCGCAAGCCAGCTGACGGGGCTGCCGGAAACGGCACGGCGCATTCTCGCCCGCAACGTTCGTATCGGCCGCCCCATGGGCGTGGCCGGTCTTCCGGTAGCGGCCAAGGGACCGGCATTTTCAACCGCCTGCGGATTGATGATCTATCCGCAGGTGGCGGACATCGAAATTCATGCGGCGCAAGGCGGAATGTTTTCGCCGTTTGGCAACGGTAGTGGCCGGATCGCCCGGGTAGGGCAATGGCTTAAAGAGAGTTTTTGAGTGGCCTCGAGGCGTAAGCCGGAGGTTTCAGAGTTGAGTTTTCAAGAATCGGCCAGCGGGGCGATGCGGCCAGAGAAAGAAGGAATGGTAAAATGACGATACAGCTGCAAAAGCCTGATATCACCGAGCTGAAGCCACGCATTACCGTTTTCGGTGTGGGCGGCGGTGGCGGTAACGCTGTCAACAACATGATCACGGCTGGCCTCCAGGGCGTCGACTTCGTCGTCGCCAACACGGATGCGCAGGCTCTGACCATGACGAAGGCAGATCGGGTCATCCAGCTCGGCGTCAACGTCACCGAAGGTCTCGGCGCCGGTTCCCAGCCGGAAGTCGGCCGCGCTGCCGCTGAAGAATGCATCGACGAGATCATCGATCACCTGAACGGCACCCACATGTGCTTCGTCACCGCCGGCATGGGCGGCGGCACCGGCACCGGTGCTGCACCCGTCGTCGCACAGGCTGCCCGCAACAAGGGTATCCTGACGGTCGGCGTCGTCACCAAGCCTTTCCACTTCGAAGGCGGCCGCCGCATGCGTCTGGCCGAACAGGGCATCGAGGAACTGCAGAAGTCCGTCGATACGCTGATCGTCATTCCGAACCAGAACCTCTTCCGCATTGCCAACGACAAGACGACCTTCGCCGACGCCTTCGCCATGGCTGACCAGGTTCTCTATTCCGGCGTTGCCTGCATCACCGATCTGATGGTGAAGGAAGGTCTCATCAACCTCGACTTTGCCGACGTTCGCTCGGTCATGCGTGAAATGGGCCGCGCAATGATGGGCACCGGCGAGGCTTCGGGTCCGGGCCGCGCAATGCAGGCTGCGGAAGCGGCAATTGCCAACCCGCTGCTCGACGAAACCTCGATGAAGGGCGCACAGGGCCTGCTGATCTCCATTACCGGCGGTCGCGACCTTACCCTGTTCGAAGTCGACGAAGCGGCGACCCGTATCCGCGAAGAAGTCGATCCGGATGCCAACATCATCCTCGGCGCAACCTTCGACGAAGCTCTTGAAGGCCTCATCCGCGTCTCCGTCGTCGCCACCGGCATCGACCGCGTTGCGGGCATCGGCGAACAGAACATTGCAGAAATGCGCGCAGCTGCCGCCAAGCCGCTTATCCGTCCTTCCGCGGCCGTTGCTCCCGCTCCGGCCGCAGTTCAGCCTGCACATGCAGTATCGCAGGCACCAAAGACCGTAGACCAGATCGCCCAGACCATCCGTTCGGCGGAAGCTGAAATGGAACGCGAACTTGGTTTTGCCGCCCACCAGCAGCCTTCTCAGGACTTCCGTCCGCAGAGCAAGCTGTTTGCATCGTCCCCGGCTGAAGCGCCGGCGGCTCTTCGTCCGGCCCAGCCGGTTCAGCAGGCTGCTCCGGCGCCGGTTGCTCAGGCACCGGTCTACCACGCTCCGGAACAGGTTGCCGCTCCGGCGCCGCGCATGCAGCAGCCGCAGGCACCAGTCTACCAGGAGCCTGCTCCGGTTGCCCGCCAGCCAGAGCCGGTACGCATGCCGAAGGTCGAAGACTTCCCGCCGGTCGTGAAGGCCGAGATGGATCACCGTGATCGCGCTACTCCGGTTGCACAGGAAGAGCGTGGCCCGATGGGTCTTCTGAAGCGCATCACCAACTCGCTTGGTCGCCGCGAAGAGGAAGAAGTTCCCTCCGACATGATGGATGCGCCGAGCATGGCGCCGCAGCGCCGCGCGCCGCTTTCGCCGGAAGCCAGCCTCTACGCACCGCGCCGTGGCCAGCTTGACGACCACGGCCGTGCGACGCCTTCCTCGTCCAGCCATCACGACGACGATCAGCTGGAAATCCCGGCCTTCCTGCGCCGCCAGTCCAACTAAAGGCGATTCCATACGCTCTTCGAAACGCCCGGATCTCACGATCCGGGCGTTTTGTTTATTTTACGTTATTAACACTAAATTAATTTGCGTTTTCAAAGGCTTGTGCATGTAACAATCCGAAACGAACAGTGATTTGTCGTGGCACCTTCATGTGCGTATGTATGAGCCTGGGTAAGGGATAATACGGACTTGGCCGGTTGCGAAAACCGGCTTGAAAACTTGAACGGCGCTGGCTCAAACGGCGCGGTTTGCAAAACAAGGCATAGACGCATGACCATCGGACTGCTCGGATTTCAGACAACTATCGCACATGCTGTTCAGCTTAAAGGCATTGGCGTGCATTCCGGCAACCCGGTGTCGATGACGTTCCAGCCCGCGGAAGCCGGAACGGGCATTCTGTTTCAGCGCCTTCACGACAATGGCAGCGTCACTGAGTTGAAGGCCGTTTCGGCCAATGTCGGCAATACCGATCTCTGCACCGTGCTCGGCCGTTCGCTATCCCAGTCAGTGGCGACGATCGAACACGTCATGGCTGCCATCTACGCGATGGGCCTCGACAACCTCATCGTTGAAGTCGACGGTCCCGAAGTGCCGATCATGGATGGCAGTTCCGCTCCCTTCATCGAGGCGATCGAATCGGTCGGCATCAAGAATCTCGGTGTGAAGCGCCGTTACATCCGCGTCACCAAGCCGGTGCGCATCGATTCGGGTGCGTCCTGGGCTGAGTTCCGCCCCTATGACGGCACACGCTTCGAGGTCGATATCGATTTCGACACGCCGCTGATCGGCAGGCAGTCCTGGAAGGGTGATCTGACGGCAGAGACGTTCAAGAACGAACTGTCGCGTGCCCGCACTTTCGGCTTCATGCGTGACGTGGAACGTCTGTGGGCCGCGGGTTATGCGCTCGGTTCCTCGCTTGAGAATTCGGTCGTCATCTCCGACGACAACAGCGTCATCAACATGGAAGGCCTGCGTTACGCCAAGGACGAATTCGTCCGTCACAAGACGCTGGACGCCGTGGGCGATCTGGCGCTTGCCGGCGCGCAGTTCATCGGCTGCTACCGCTCCTATCGTGGTGGCCACAAGGTCAACGCGAATGCGCTGAAGGCGCTGCTGAGCGATCCTTCGGCCTATGAAATCGTGGAAGCGCCGGCTGCCCGCAATCAGGTTCGCGCCCGCGAATTCGTGGCGGTCAACATGCCGGAATTTGCGCCCTGGTCTGCGTAAGTTTGTTTGCAGGCTATCAATTGACAGAAAAAGCCGCTCCCTCTGGGGCGGCTTTTTTGTGAAGCGGGGCAGGAAGTTGCATGTTATCGCCCGATAATCGTGCGATTGCATGGGCCGATGCCATAAAAATGCGTTAATGCGTCATCATTGCGTTGCCCTGCGGATGCTTTTATGGCTAGAACGCCAGTGCAAAGCCGATGCTTATGTATTTGCGCGGGAAGTGGGAACTGTCGAATGAAGCATGTAGGGTCTGGTGCAATGAAGGGTACGATGCGGGGGATCGCCGTTTCGTTGATGTTGGTCGGCGCAAGTGTCGTCGTCACGGCCTGCCAGTCCGATCCGGATATCGACATTACCAAGCTCGGCGTCGAGACCGATCCGCCTGACGTTCTGTACAAGCAGGGGCTTGCCAACATGAACGCCGGCAACATGACGGAAGCCTCACGCAAGTTCGAGGCGATCGACAAGCAGTACCCCTTCACCGAGTGGGGCCAGAAGGCGCTTGTCATGCAAACATTCATTGCCACGCGCACCAACAAGAACGATGTGGCCATCACGTCCGGCAGCCGTTTCCTGCGCCAGTATCCGCGCTCCAAGGATGCCGCCTATGTTCAGTACATGATCGGCCTTGCCTATTCGAAGCAGATTTCCGACGTGACGCAGGACCAGCGCGCCGCGCAGCGGACGATCGAAGCGATGAACAAGGTGGTCAACGACTATCCGTCTTCGGAATATGTCGCCGATGCACAGGCCAAGATTCGTTTCGCCCGCGACCAGCTCGCCGGCCGTGAAATGCAGGTCGGTCGTTATTACCTTGAGCGCAAGGAATATCTCGCCGCCGTTTCGCGCTTCCGCATCGTCGTCGAGCAGTACCAGAACACCAACCAGATCGAGGAAGCGCTGGCGCGTCTGACCGAAGCCTATTACGCCATGGGCCTGGTGGATGAAGCGCAGACCGCGGCCGCCGTTCTCGGCAACAACTATCCCGACAGCCAATGGTATGCAGATTCCTACAAGCTGCTGAAGGGCCAAGGCCTGGAGCCGCGAGAAAACAAGGGGTCCTGGATTTCGCGCGCCGGCAAGAAGCTTATCGGCGCCTGAGACGGGGCATAGGCCATGCTGGTCCAGCTCTCCATACGCGACATCGTTCTGATTGAAAGGCTCGACCTCAGTTTTGAGGCGGGCCTTTCCGTGTTGACGGGCGAGACGGGTGCCGGCAAATCCATCCTGCTTGACAGTCTTTCGCTTGCGCTTGGTGGTCGTGGTGATGGCGGCCTTGTGCGCCATGGCGAAGACAAGGGGCAGGTGACCGCCGCTTTCGAAGTCCCGAACGATCATCCCACCCGGCTTCTCCTGCGCGAAAACGGTCTTGATGACGATGGCGACCTGATTTTCCGCCGCGTGCAATCGGCTGACGGGCGCACCAAGGCTTATGTCAACGATCAGGCCGTGAGCGTGCAGATGATGCGCCAGCTTGGGCAGATGCTGGTCGAAATTCATGGCCAGCATGACGACCGCGCGCTGGTCGATACCGACGCCCATCGCACGCTGCTCGATGCCTTTGCGGGACTTAGTGATGAGGCGCGCAGCGTTCAGGGCCTCTACCGTACTTGGAAGGATGCCGACCGTGCTCTGAAGACGCACCGGGCCAAGGTGGAGGCGGCGGCGCGCGAGGCGGATTATCTGCGGTCTTCCGTCGAGGAGCTGGAAACACTTTCGCCGCGCGACGGCGAAGAGGACGAACTGGCCGAGCGCCGGGCGGTGATGCAGAAATCCGAACGCATTGCCGGTGATATCGCCGAAGCCAGCGAATTCCTGAACGGTAATGCGTCGCCCGTGCCTGTCATCGCCTCGATGATGCGCCGACTGGAGCGCAAGAGCCACGAAGCGCCCGGCCTGCTGGAAGATACCGTACAGTTGCTGGATGCTGCGCTGGACAGCCTTTCCAATGCGCAGATGGAAGTGGAGGCGGCGCTGCGCCGCACCGAATTCGATCCGCGTGAGCTGGAGCGGGTGGAGGAACGATTGTTCGCCCTGCGCGCTGCCGGCCGCAAATATAATGTTGCTGTGCCTGACTTGCCGGCGCTTGCCGAAAAAATGGTGACGGATCTCGCCGATCTCGATGCCGGCGAAGAAAAGCTTGGCAAGCTCGAGGCCAATCTCGGCGTCGTGAAGGCTGATTTCGACCGGGCCGCCCGGTCGCTTTCCGAAAAGCGCCGCAATGCGGCGGAGGCGCTATCGGGGGCTGTCATGGCCGAACTTCCGGCGCTGAAGCTGGAGCGGGCGCGGTTTACCGTCGAGGTAACTTCCGATCCCGAGCAGGCGACGGCCGACGGCATCGATACGGTGGAATTCCACGTCCAGACCAATCCGGGCACACGGCCGGGGCCGATCATGAAAGTGGCATCGGGCGGCGAATTGTCCCGCTTCCTGCTGGCCCTTAAAGTGGCGCTGGCGGATCGCGGTTCGGCACCGACCCTGGTGTTCGATGAAATCGATACCGGCGTCGGCGGTGCGGTGGCGGATGCCATTGGCCAACGGCTGCGCCGCCTGTCGAAAACCGTGCAGGTTCTGTCCGTCACCCACGCGCCGCAGGTGGCGGCACGGGCGGCCACCCACCTTCTCATTTCCAAAGGCCCATCGGGCGATGGCAGCGAGCGCATCGCTACGCGCGTCGCGACCATGGAACCGAACCACCGTACCGAAGAGATCGCTCGCATGCTTGCCGGCGCGTCGGTGACCGACGAGGCGAGGGCTGCGGCTGCGCGTCTGCTCGCGGCAAAGGACTGATCGTTCGCCACAGCGCTGCAAGAGCGCGTTCGGTGTTGTGGGTCTTGTGAGACTGGCGGCAAAACTGATTTTATTGCTGTTTCATTTCGGCTAAAAGCGTTCGGTAATTCTGAAACGAGGCCGCTATGTCGAAAGACCAGATTCCCGTCGAAAACCTGACCGAGCTTGAAGCCTCTTCGGAGCTGGCGTTTCTGGCAGCCGAGCTTGCCCGTCATGATGCGCTTTACCACGGCAAGGACGCGCCGGAGATTTCCGATGCCGACTATGATGCGCTGAAGCGGCGCAATGATGCCATCGAAGCGGCGTTCCCGGCATTGGTGCGGGCTGATAGCCCGTCGAAAAAAGTCGGCTTCACACCGCTGCCGACCTTCGCGCCCATCGTGCATGCCCGTCCGATGCTGTCGCTCGACAATACGTTTTCGGAAGAGGACCTGCGCGATTTCGTCAGTTCGGTCTATCGCTTCCTCGGGCACCTGCCTGATGATTCCATCGCTTTTACCGCCGAGCCGAAGATCGACGGGCTTTCCATGTCGATCCGCTACGAGAACCGCAGGCTGAAGACGGCGGCGACACGCGGTGATGGCACGACGGGCGAAAACGTCACCGCCAATATCAGGACCATCAAGGAAATTCCGAATGAACTGCCTTCGGACGCGCCCGACGTGGTGGAGGTGCGCGGCGAAGTCTATATGGCCAAGAGCGACTTCCTGGCGCTGAACGCCCAGATGGAGGCCGATGGCAAGCAGACCTATGTGAACCCGCGCAACACGGCATCCGGTTCTCTGCGCCAGCTCGATGCGAATGTGACGGCGAAACGCAAGCTGCGGTTCTTTGCCTACGCGCTGGGTGAAGTCTCCAATGGCGGCCAGCCGGCGCGGATTGCCGATACGCAATATGGCATCGTCGAGAAGTTCCGGGAGTGGGGATTCCCGGTCAATCCGCTGATGAAGCGATTCACCTCCGCGCAGCAATTGCTTGAGCATTATAATGAAATCGGCGTCGCCCGACCCGATCTCGATTACGATATTGACGGCGTCGTCTATAAGGTCGACCGGCTCGATCTTCAGGAACGTCTGGGTTTCCGCTCCCGCAGCCCTCGTTGGGCCACCGCACACAAGTTTCCGGCCGAGCAGGCTTTTACCACCGTCGAGAATATCGAAATTCAGGTGGGACGCACCGGCGCTTTGACGCCGGTGGCGCGCCTCACGCCGATCACCGTTGGCGGTGTGGTCGTCACCAATGCGACGTTGCACAATGCCGATTATATCGAAGGCATCGGCAATAGCGGCGAGCGTATCCGCCCGGAGGATCACGATATCCGCATCGGCGACACGGTCATCGTGCAGCGCGCCGGCGACGTCATTCCGCAGGTGCTGGATGTGCTTCTGGAGAAGCGCGCGGTTGGGGCGGCGAAATATGTCTTTCCGGAGAAATGTCCGGTCTGCGGCAGCCATGCGGTGCGGGAACGCAACGAAAAGACTGGCAAGCTCGATTCGGTCACGCGCTGCACCGGCGGTTTTGTCTGCCGGGCACAGGCGGTGGAGCATCTAAAACATTTCGTCTCGCGTAACGCCTTCGACATTGAAGGGCTGGGCACCAAGCAGATCGATTTCTTCTTCGAAAGCGACGATCCGGCACTTTCGATCAAGACCGCGCCTGACATTTTTACGCTGAAGGCGCGGCAGGAGGCATCCCATCTGACCAAGCTCGAGAATATCGACGGCTTCGGCAAGGTTAGCGTGAAGAAGCTGTTCGACGCGATCGATGCCCGCCGCGAGATCGATCTGCATCGGCTGATCTTCGCGCTCGGCATTCGTCATGTCGGCGAGACCACGGCGAAGCTTCTGGCGCGGTCCTATGGCACTTATGAGCATTTCGAGGAGGCCATGAAGGCGGCGGCCGATCCGGCGAGCGATGCCTGGGCGGAACTCAACAGTATCGACGGCATCGGCGAGGTGGTGGCCCGTGCCATCATCGAGTTTTACAAGGAGCCGCGCAATCTCGATGTTATCGACCGGCTGATACGGGAGCTTCAGCCGAAGGAGGCCGAGAAGCCTTCAACTGAGGGCAGCCCGGTGGCAGGCAAGACTGTCGTCTTTACCGGCTCGCTGGAAAAATTCACCCGCGATGAGGCGAAAGCCCGGGCCGAAAGCCTGGGCGCAAAGGTTGCCGGTTCAGTTTCGAAAAAGACGGATATTCTGGTCGCAGGGCCGGGGGCGGGCTCCAAGCTTGCCAAAGCGGCAGAGCTGGGTGTGCAGACCATGGACGAGGATGAGTGGCTGGCGTTGATCGGCGGCTGATACGGCGTCATCGCTGTGTTGCCTTGCACCGCTAGAGGTTTGCGCCTGAAACGGGGAACGCATCATGGATGACCGCATTGTCGTCACCACTCAGCAGGTCCGCGCGCTGATTGCCAGCCAGTTTCCGCGATGGGCGGCGCTGGATGTTCAGCCGGTGGACCTGAGCGGCTGGGACAATCGCAGCTTTCGCCTTGGCGAAGATATGCTGGTCCGCATGCCGAGTGCCGAGCGTTATGTGGCGCAGGTGGAGAAGGAACATCAGTGGCTGCCGGCGCTTGGACCTCTCCTGCCGGTCCCAATTCCAGCACCGTTGGCGCTTGGTCAGCCGGGCGAGCAATATCCATTCTGCTGGTCAGTCTACCGCTGGCTCAAGGGCGAACCTCTCGCCCGGTATCTGGACAGCATCGATCTTTCGGCCATTGCCATCGATGTTGCTGCGTTTTTAAAGGCCCTGCACGGCATAGATGCTTCGGCGGGCCCACCTGCCGGCGCGCATAATTTTCATCGTGGCGGCTCGCTCGCAGTCTATGACGGGGAGGCGCGGGCCTCGGCGGCGCGCCTTGCCAATGAAGTGGATCAGGCGCTGGCCATGGAGATATGGCAGCTTGCCCTTTCCAGCCATTGGCAGGGCCAAGGCGTGTGGGTGCATGGCGATATTGCCGAGGGCAATCTGCTGGTGCAGGACGGGCGGCTGTCGGCGGTCATCGATTTCGGCAGTTCCGGCGTCGGTGATCCGTCGTCCGATCTCATTCTCGCGTGGAATGTGCTTGATGCGCACAGCCGGGCTGTTTTTCGCCGGGCTCTGGGTCTGGATGAGGCCACATGGCAGCGCGGGCGCGGCTGGGCACTGTGGAAGGCGCTTATCGTGCTGGATGCCGAGCGCGGGCGGAACGAAAAAATGGCCGAATGGTCGCGGCGGACCATTCGGGAGATATTTACGGATCACCTGGAAAACTGATCGCCTATCGAAGCCGTGCCATCACATGGGCATCGACGTATTTTCCATCACGATAGGCATCGTTGCGCAGGGTGCCTTCGCGTTCGAAACCGAATTTCTCGTAAAGCCGGATGGCCGGGAGATTGTCGGTGAAGACGTTGAGCTCGATGCGACGGATATCGTGCCAATTGTCAGCCGTGTCGATGAGAGCCCCAAGAAGATGCGATCCCACACCTTTTCCCGCGAAATCGTCATGAACACTGATCACCAGATCGGCGATGTGGGCCTGCCGTCCCGCCCGGCGATACAACCCGCCATTGGCAACGATTTTTCCGTGCCATTCGCCGATAATCGCAATGTCGTTCGGACCGCGGTTTTCCATTGCCTTCCTGGTCTTTTCCACCGATTGAAACGGTTGCCGAAGCGTGCCGTAACGAACCCCCGGCAGATTGAACAGTTCGGTTAAGGCTTCGGCATCGTCCAGACGTGCAGCACGCAGGATAACGTCGCTTAACTGGAACTGTCTGTCTTCATTGTCGGCAATTTTTACAGTGTGCATGCCTGTCTCCTTGGGCGTGTGTGGAGCAGGTGTCCGAACCCTGCTCTGGCTGGCAGGGTGGAAATGGATCGCTTAACGCGACGACATACCTTCCCCTGCCGAATGGCCGGTCATGGTATGGCGACGGGTGATGTTGTGTTTCGTTGCGATCATGCGCGCAGAATGCTTTTGCCCCGCGACCCTGTCAAGCGGGCGCGTTGCGCAGCAGGCTTCGAAGTTTCGCCGGTAACCTTCCATCGATGGCGGCCAGTCCGGCGGCGATCATCGCCATGCCCGCGAAGTGCTTGATTTCCAGCTGTTCGCCGAGAATGAGCGAGCCGAGTAAAATGGCGCTGACCGGTATGAGGAAGGTGACAAGGGCGAGGTTGGTGGCGCCGGCGCTGGCAAGAATGCGGAAGAAGATGAGATAGGCAAGCGCTGTCGATAGCAGGGCGATGCCGATCAGCGCCCCCCAGGTGCCAAGGCCTGGCATGGCGAGTGTCCAGGGTTTGTCGATGAGGAGTGCGGCGGGGATAAGCATCAATGTCGACGAGGATATCTGCCCGGTGGCGGTCATCAGCGGCGGCACGCCCATGGCCTTAAAGCGACGGCCGAAGATGCCCGCGAAGGAATAGGAGATGGCCGCGCCGAGAATGGCGATCTGGCCCCACAGGCCGGATGATCCGCCAAAGGCTGCCGGTCCGATCATGGTCGCCACGCCGACAAAACCGATTAGCACGCCGGCGAGCTTGTTGCCGGTCATCTTTTCGTCGGCGGTCAGAAAGTGGGCAACGATGACGGTGAAGAGCGGCGTCGTGGCATTGAGGATCGAGGCGAGACCGCTGGCGATCTGGGTCTGGCCCCAGACGATCAGGCAGAAGGGAATGATGTTGTTGAGCAGGCCCATGCCGAAAAAGGCGCGCCACACCGCCCATTCACGCGGCAGACGAAGGCCCATGATGCGACAGACGACCAGCAGCGCCATGGCCGCAAGGCTGACGCGCAAGGTGACGATGGTGACGGGCGGCAATTCCTTCACCGCGACGCCGATGAAAAAGAATGATCCGCCCCACAGCAGCGAAAGTGCTATCAGCATCGCCCATTCACGGGCATCCATCTGTTTCTGTATCGCCATCTTCGTCTCCCATGGGGTATGAATATTGACATGGTCGCAGATAGGGGTGCTGCCATCCACCCGATATCGGTTGAGTTTATCTGAAGCTCATATTGCTGGCGTTCCGCAGCTTTTCATGTCCTGTTGCGTCTATTTACTCCCTGTTTTAAGATGTTTTCAAACGATTGTTTCTCGTTGGATAATTGAGTTGAGCTAAACCATGGCGACGGAACTTCCATCTCTGAAGGGGCTGCAGGCCTTCGAGGCCGCAGCGCGCTATCGCAGCGTCACGCTTGCGTCCAACGAGCTGAACGTCACCCCTGGTGCGGTCAGCCTGCAGATCCGCGAGCTGGAGGCGCGCCTTGGCGTGCAGCTGTTCTTTCGCAAACCGCGCAGCATCCAGCTGACGCGCGAGGGAGAGCGTTATTACGGCGCGCTCCGCACCGCCTTCCGGATGATGCGCGAAGCGACGGCGGAACTGACGGCACGCTCCGAGATCACTGTTCTGACGCTTAGCTGCACGCCGACTTTCGCCGTGCAATGGCTGATGCCGCGATTGCCTTCCTTCCAGCAGCAAAACCCGCATGTGGATGTCCGTATCAGCGTGACCAACCGACTGGTGGATTTTTCGCGGGACGATGTCGATCTGGCGGTGCGGCATGGTTTCGGGCGTTATGAAGGGCTGGAGAGCATCCGCTTCATCGATGACAGCACCCTGCCGGTCTGCGCACCTCAGCTGCTGGAAAAATACGGGCCGCTTCGGGAGGCGGGAGACTTGAAATCCGTGCCGCTGCTGCATGATGAAAACCGCAACGAGTGGCGGCGCTGGCTAGAGGCGGCGGGGGCATCTGATGTCGACGCTTCCGGCGGCACGGTCTTCATCGACAGCAATGGCGCGCTGGATGCGGCCAAGGCTGGGCACGGCATTGCGCTGACGCGGCGTTCGCTTGTTTCCCGCGAACTTGTGGAGGGCGCATTGATAGCGCCCTTCGGCACGGACATGGCCAGCACGCTCGCCTATTTCCTGGTTTATCCACGGCGCATGCTTGATAATCCCGATCTCGTGACGCTCATCGACTGGATGCTTTCGCAAGCGGGTTCCACTGAGGCTGGTTCTCTTTGACGCCAATTCGGTCTATGCCGGAAGACAACAACGGGAATCACTCTTGAAAACTATCGCCATCGATTTCGAGACCGCCAATGAGGAGCGTGGCAGCGCCTGCTCCGTTGGGCTTGCATGGATTGAGGACGGCCAGATCGTTCGTGTGGAAGAACGGCTCATCCGCCCCAGAGACATGCGGTTTTCGCCCTTCAACATTGCCGTGCACGGAATTCGCCCTCGTGATGTCGAGGACGCGCCGGAATTTCCTGAAGTGATGGAGGAGTTCATCGACGACTTCCACGGCGCGACCATGATCGCTCATAATGCCGCCTTCGATTTCAGCGTCATGCGTGCGTCGTTCGACAAGTACCGGCTGTCCTATCCTGATCTTTCCTACCTCTGCAGCGTCAAGATCGCCCGACATGTCTGGCCACATCTGGTGTCGCACAAGCTGAATGTCATTGCCCATCATCTCCAGTTGCGTTTCGTGCATCATAATGCGGCGGAAGATGCGGTTGTCTGTGCTGCCGCCTCGATTGCGGCGGCGCGGGCTCTCGGTGTTGCGCATATTCGCGATCTGCCGGAAAAGATCGGTATGGTCGCTGGCCGTCTGACGTCCACGGGTTATCAGCCCTGCAGCATGAAAAAACGGACCGTCGCACGGGTTGCCTGAGCGGGTTTTCCACCTATGTCTTATGCAAGCGTAACGGAGAAGATGCGATGAGGATGAAAACTCTGTCGGGTTTGTTTGCGGGCCTTCTGGCATTGCTGCCGGTAACAGCGGCGCATTCCGAGGTCGTTGGCAAGGTTGGCGTCGACTGGATCGGCAATGACATCGTCATCGAGGCGATCGCCGATCCGAAGATCAAGGGTGTGACCTGCCACGTTACCTATTTCGACCGCGGTGTGATCGACCGGCTGAAGAACGGCAACTGGTTTGAAGATCCTTCCAACAATGCCATTTCCTGCAGCCAGACGGGGCCAGTGGAGATTGGCGACATCGATCTCTCCAAGGGCGGGGAAGAAGTGTTCCGGCAGGGCATGTCGCTGATCTGGAAAAAGCTCGTCGTCAGCCGCGTCTATGACAAGGCGAATGATACGCTGATCTACCTCGTGCACGCGCGCGAGCTGAAGGACGGCTCGGCCAAGATGGCGATTTCGACGGTGCCGCTTTATAACCAGCAGGTGACGTGGGAAAAGGGCAAGCCGTGAGGTTTGCCACCGGCGCTGCTGCGCATAATCCACCCGCGACGTCATCCTCGGGCTTGTCCCGAGGATCCAATCACGTATCGTAAATCGTTAGGTTGCAGATGCTCGGGACAGGCCCGAGCATGACGGAGGAGAGGTATGCGACGTTGGCGCTTCCCTCAGGGCGAGCCGCAGAACCTGCCCGTTAATTTTGAAAACTCGGTGACGTGATCAGGCCGCTTCGCGCGCCAACTCGTCCGCAATGACGGTGTCGAGGTTGAGGAAGCAGACCATGCTCTTTTCCAGCGCGACGATGCCGCGGCAGAAGCTACGCTGCTCTTCCGGAATGATATCGGGAGCAGGCTGCAGGTCTTCCGAGCGGATGGTCATCATGTCGGAGACCTGTTCGACCAGGAGGCCGACCAGCTTGCCGCCGATATCGGTGACGATGATGGCGGAGCGTTCGGACGGTTCGGTCATTTTCATGCCGAGGCGGCCGGCCATGTCGATGACGGGAATAACGGCGCCGCGCAGGTTGATGAGGCCGAGAACATAAGGCGGCGTGTGCGGCATCGGGGTAACCGGCGCCCAACCGCGAATTTCGCGGATCGCCATGATGTCGATGCAGAATTCCTGATCGCTCAGATGGAAGGAAACGATTTCGAGATATGCGCCGGATTGCTTGATGGCGTTGGACATGACGGCAGGTTTCCTCTGATGGCTCTCTAACAGGCCCACGCAGGATTGAGCTTTATGCGGTGGCCGGAATGGACCGGGAGACATCATGTCGAGGATTGAAAAACCGCTGCGGGCATCATGCGCAGCAAGATTTTAAACTTTCCCTAACAATTACTGGTTCCACAGCGCGGGCCCCCGGTATTTTGGCGGTTTTCGCGTCTGCGCAAACAGGTTATAACAGGGATATGAAGGCACTGACGTCCCATCCGCTGAAGTTTATTCTGGCAAGTCTTGCCGCGGCGGCTTCGCTTGCCATTGTGCTTCTTGCCTTTGACGGCTGGGTGCGGCACAGCACGGATATTTTCCTTTCTACTGTGCAGAGCGGCATTGCCTGGTGCCTGTGATCCCAATGCCAATTGCGGCTTTGTGACAAATCAGCGCGGTCAGCCCAAATACGGCCAGTTGATTTGCCGTTGCCGCTGCCCTTCGCTATCAGTCGGGCAGGGCCTGCGATATGCCGCCGGCTTTCGGGGTAGGATTGGACAATGAGAAATATTCGCATCGTATTGTGGGCCGTGGTGGTCGTTCTTGCCGGTGTCGTCAGCTGGCTGACGATCGAGATGACGAAAACCCGCGAGGAGATGGTGGAAACGGCCTATGGCGTGCCTTTCGCGCTGACCGCGCAAAATGGCCAGCCGATCACCGAAAAGGCGTTTCAGGGCAAACCGACGGCGCTGTTCTTCGGCTTCACCCATTGCCCGGAAGTCTGCCCGACCACGCTGTTCGAGCTGAACGGCTGGATGGAGAAGGTCGATCCGGCCGGTGACAAGCTGCAAGCCTATTTCGTATCCGTCGATCCCGAGCGCGATACGCCTGAGATCATGCAGCAATATGTCTCCAACGTCTCGAAGCGGATCACCGGCATCACCGGCCCGGCCGACAAGATTGCCGAAACGCTGAAAGGCTATCGCATCTATGCCAAGAAGGTGCCGGTGGATGAAAAGGATCCGAATGGCGATTACACCATGGATCATACGGCGTCCGTGATCCTGCTTGATGCCAACGGCCGCTTTGCGGGAACGATCGCTTATGGCGAAAACCCTGATGTCGCCGAGCAGAAGCTCCAGAATCTTCTTAAAGGCGCGAAGGCATAATTACGCCGGGCTTATTGGACTGATGAAGGTTTTGTGGCAAAGGCAGACTGAGTAGCCCTAGCCAGAGAAAGCAGCCGCCGTGAGCGAAATCCGCCTCTATGTCACCACGACCGAAATCAAGGCCGGTGAAATCCTCGATCTCATGTCGGACTATTTCGGCGAGGAGGATGTCGCGATCGCCACGACCGAGGTGGATGAGAAGCGCGACATCTGGGAAGCCTCCGTCTATCTGATGGCCGAGCAGGAGGAGGAGTTCCGCGAGCGCGTCAGCACTTTGATTGCCCCCGCCTTTCCCGGTCTCGTCATTGAGAAGGAAATCATTCCCGATGTCGACTGGATCGCCAAGTCGCTCGAGGGGCTGAAGCCGGTGCGGGCAGGGCGGTTCATCGTCCATGGCGCGCATGATCGCGACAAGGTGCAGCCGCACGATCTGGCGATCGAGATCGAGGCGGGGCAGGCTTTCGGCACCGGCCATCACGGCACCACGGCCGGCTGCCTTGAAATGATTGAGGACGTGCTCCGTGCACGGAAGGTGCGCAACGCGCTCGATCTCGGCACCGGCAGCGGTGTGCTGGCGATTGCGGTGCGCAAGATGCGTCCCATTCCCGTGCTGGCAACGGACATCGATCCCATTGCCGTCAAGGTGGCCAAGGAAAATGTACGGCTGAACGGCATTGTTTCCGGGATGGCGCTGGAAACCGCACCGGGTTTCCACTCAGATGCTTTCCGCAAGCATGGTCCGTTCGATCTCATCATCGCCAATATTCTGGCGCGGCCGCTCATCAAGATGGCGCCGCAGCTCGTCACGCATCTGGCGCCCGGCGGCACCGTCATCCTGTCGGGCATTCTTGCATCGCAGCGCTGGAAGGTGCTTTCCGCGTATAATGGCGCCAAGCTTTCCCATATCCGCACCATCTGGCGCAATGGCTGGGTAACGCTGCATCTGCGCAAGGACTGAGGTTCTCGCAACAGCTATTTCGGACAAAAGAAAAGGCGGCGCTTTCGCGCCGCCTGGAAACCCGCGAGCATGGGAGGAGCTTGCTCAAGCGGGTCGACGTATTCCTGATCAGACGCGGTGGAGGGAGGATCGCCGCGCCTGATGTCATCAGAATACGTAGCTGGACTTTGCCTTGTGGCGCAGATCGGCGCGGTTCATGCCGAGCGCTTCGAGCGACTTGTCGTCGAGGTTCAGAAGGGCGGCGTTAACATGACGGCTGACCTGACGCTCGCGTGCTTCAATGACGCGATCGAAGGCGGTGCGGAGGAAAGATTTTGCCATTGCTTCAAATCCTTTTTTGCCAGGAGAGTGTCTCTCTCGCTGTGTTGACCTTGATATAAGCGATGTGTTTTTGTTTGGTTAGGTGGGAAAGCTCACGGTAGGCATGCTTAAAACGCATATCAATCCGCCTTGAGTACGACTTATTCCGCAAAAAATGCACAATTTATCACCGCAATTCGCTCTGTCATATATGGCTTGAAACCGGATTGATCGGCATGGCATGGTCCTATCCGGTCGCTGATCCTATCGCGCGGTTGGCGGCTTTTCTCATGACAGTTTCTGAAAGACACACATGTTCCAGACCTTCGACAACAAATCCGCACCGCAATTCGGCAAGGCCCGTGTCGAGGCGCTGCGCGCCGGTTTCGATGCCCTCGGTATCGACGGATTTCTCGTGCCGCGCGCCGATGAATATCAGGGAGAATATGTGCCTGAGTGCGCCGAGCGCCTGTCATGGCTGACCGGCTTTACCGGTTCGGCCGGCATTGCTCTGGTGACGCGCGCGCAAGCGGTGGTGTTTGTCGATGGCCGATATACGACGCAGCTCAAGTCTCAGGTCGATCAGTCGGTCTTTACCGGCGGTGATCTGGTCGGCGCGCCGCCTTCCGTCTGGCTGTCCGAACATGCGGCACAGGGTTTCCGGCTCGGCATCGATCCATGGCTGCATACCGGCGCCGAGTTGAAGCGACTGGAAAAGGCGCTGGCCGGCAAGGGCGGCTCGGTCGTGCTTCTGGAAAAGAACCCGCTCGATGCTCTCTGGCAGGACCGTCCCGCCGAGCCGTTGGAACCCGTTGTCATCCAGCCGGAAGCCTTTACCGGGATACTGGCGAAGGAAAAGATCGCGTCGCTCGCGGCAACGGTCTCGGCCAAGGGTGCGGATGCCCTGCTGGTTACCGACCCGTCATCCATCGCCTGGATTTTCAATATTCGCGGCAATGACGTGCCACACACGCCGCATCCGCTCGCCCGCGGTATCATTTATGCCGACGGCAAGGCGGATATTTTTCTCGACAAGCGCAAGACCGGCATCGAGGCCGAGGCCTATCTCGCGCAACTGGCGACGCAGCTGCCGCCATCGAAGATTGCCGACCGTCTGCACGCCATTGCCAGCGCCAAAGGCCGGGTGATGGTCGATGCCGATCTGACGCCTGTCGCGCTGACCGGCGCGATCACTGCGGCGGGTGGCTCTCTGATTGAAGAGGCCGATCCGGTCCGCCTGCCGCGGGCGCGCAAGAACAAGGCGGAGCTTGCCGGCTCGGCTGCCGCGCATGTGCAGGATGGTGCGGCGATGGTTGAATATCTCTGCTGGCTGGATCGCCAGCAGCCGGGCAGCGTCACCGAGATTGCCGCAGTAAAGGCGCTGGAGGTGGCACGCGCCAAGGTGGGGCAGGCGATGCAGAACCCGCTGAAGGATGTGTCGTTCGACACGATTTCCGGCGCTGGCGACCATGCCGCCATCATCCATTACCGCGTCACGACGGACACGGACCGCATACTTGCCGATGGCGAGATGTTTCTCGTTGATTCCGGTGCGCAATATGTCAACGGCACCACTGATATCACCCGCACCGTTGCCATCGGCACGGTGCCGGAAGAGCAGAGGCGTTTCTTCACGCTGGTGCTGAAGGGCGTGATTGCCATTAGTGCGGCACGGTTTCCGAAGGGAACGCGTGGCTGCGACCTCGATCCGCTGGCGCGCATCGCGCTCTGGAAGGCGGGGGCAGATTATGCCCATGGCACCGGCCACGGCGTCGGCTCCTATCTCTCCGTGCACGAGGGACCGCAGCGAATCTCGCGGCTTTCGACGCAGGAACTGCTGCCCGGGATGATCCTGTCGAACGAGCCGGGTTATTACCGCCCCGGCGCTTTCGGCATCCGCATCGAGAACCTGATCTATGTGCGCGAGGCGGAGGAGGTGGCCGGCGGTGACCAGCCGATGTTCTCCTTCGAGACGCTGACCTGGTGCCCCATCGACCGCCGGCTGGTCGTCGTGTCCCTGCTGACTGACGAGGAACTCGACTGGCTGAACGCCTACCACGCCGACGTTCTGGAGAAGCTCTCTCCGCTCATCACCGATGAAGAGGTGAAGGCGTGGCTCGTTGCCGCGACGAAGCCGCTCGAGCGGGCCGCCTAAAACAGCGAGAAGTGCCTGATGGCGATGACGATGGCCCAGCCGATGGCGAGCATCGTCAGGCCGGGAAAGCGCAGGCAGACCAGAAGGGCTGCCACCATGCCGATCTTCACCTCGTATCCGCCTTCGAAAAAGGCGGGTGCGACGAGCGTGGTCAGAACCGCAACTGGCACGGCGTTCAGCCCGGCCTCCATGCGCGGCGGAATGGATTTCATCCGCGTCATCAGCACATAACCGCCGATGCGGGTGAGATAGGTGGCGATGGCGGCGAGTGCGATCAGGATCAGCGTATCGGCGTGCAGCATGTCGCTCATGGTGTTTCCGCCTTGCTTTCGGGATTGGCCGCTTCCGCACTCTGTTTCGGCGGATAGAGGACCGCGACGACAATTCCGGCAACCGCGCCGAGGCTGACATGCCAGGGCGAACCGACGAAGTGATAGGCGACCGTCGCGCCGGCAGCGCTTGCCAGCATGACAGGGTAGAAATTCTCCCGCTGGCGGAAGCTTAAGACCATGCCCATGAAATAGATCGGCAAAAGCACATCAAGGCCGATGGCTTTCGGATCGCCGACGAGATTGCCGAGTGAGGCGCCGAGAATGGTCATGGCGAGCCACAGCACATAAACCGGTGTGGCAAAGCCCATGTACCAGGAAAAACCGACCGTACCGGTGTTCTCGTATTTCCGGACTGATTCGGCGAATTGCGGATCGACCAGCACGAAGAAGCCAGCGGCCTTCTGCAGAAGCGACCAGTTCGAGATCATCCGGGCAATGGCGGCCGAATAGAGGATGTGGCGGAAATTGACCGCGAAGACGGAAAGAACGATCAGCCAGGGCGCAACCTTCTGGCCGAACAACTCGATACCGACGAGCTGGCTGGCACCAGCATAGACGGTGCCGCTCATGATCGTGGCTTCGGTGATACTGAGGCCATTATCGACTGCGACCGCGCCGAACAGCGCACCGAAGGGGGCGGCGGAGAGGGCGATCGGGAAACCGCTCTTCAATCCCTCGCGAAAATCTGCATTGAACATGTCTGGAAACTCCTTGCCGCCGCTCTATCGCCGTCCCGCCCGGCTGGCAAACGAATTGCATGAATGGATCGATTGATTAACTTGAAGCTTCCGTTACGGTAACGCCTCACGCGGCCCGCGCCGCGGAGGGCTGCGTCGCCATTTTCTTCGCGCGTGCGCTTATGTGGTCAGATGGTGGAGGATCGATGCTGGAAAAGCAGGAAAAGGCGGCTCTGGCCACACGTATCCGGGACTATCTTACCCGCGAGACGGAAACCGAAATCGGCCTTCTTCAGGCGGAAATCTTCGTGGATTTTCTGGCCGACGAAATGGGGTATGTGTTTTACAATCAGGGCCTTAGGGATGCCCATGCGGCGATCCTGCGGCGTCTTGACGATGCCGCTGCTGATATCGATGTGCTGGAGAAACCGAAGCTGCGCTAAGGGCGCGACGCTAGTTCCGCAATATGTCGCGGCTCTTGAGAATGACCGCGCCTTTTTCCCGCATGGCTGCCACCGCGGCTTTGATGCCCTGTGGGTCGATGCCGCGACTGGCATCCTCGATGAAGCGCACCTTGACGCCGGGCAACATGTCGAGGGCATCCTGCACTGAAAAACTGACGCAATAATCGGTGGCAAGGCCGCAGACGTCGAGTTGCGTCACGCCCTGGCGGGCCAGATAGTCGGACAGTCCTGTGGTGGCCACCTGGTCATTGTCGCGAAAGGCGGAATAGCTGTCGATGGCGGGGTTCTCGCCCTTCTGCTGGATGTAATCGAAGGCTTCCATATTCAGGTCGGGGTGAAATTCCGCATCCGGCGTACCCTGCACGCAATGGTCCGGCCACATCATCTGCGGCTTGCCGGAAAGTTCGCCCATGTCGAAGGGTTGCTTGCCGGGATGCTGCGAGGCGAAGCTGCCGTGATTTTCCGGGTGCCAGTCCTGCGAGGCGACGATGAGATCATAGCCGCCATTGTCGATCAGGGCATTGGCGATGGGTACGACCGAGTCTCCATCGGCAACGGCCAGATTGCCACCCGGGCAAAACCCGTTCTGGATATCGATGAGCAGCAGCGCCTTCATGATGTGCCTCCCTTTTTTTGCAGGATGCCAAGCCGGCTTTGGCGGATCAAGCCCCTTTCGCCCTATCCGGCAGGCAGGGGTGTTTCCGGCATGAGCCGGACCCTGTCGCAGTCCTGCCGCATTTGCAGCAAATTTCCGGCAAAGTCAGAATTTACCTGACAATGCGGCGACGGAAATTTTTAGGCCGATGACGCTCCTTTGAGGGGCATTTCCCGGGACGATGCAGTGCGGATGCACGCAGTACCCGCGCAAGTCATTGTTTTGCCTTCGCCCTACAATGCGCAGACCTTAACGAAATATTTTTGCAGGGACTCGTAAACACTTTGGTTACCATAATTCGTCATGCTTCGAGCCAGTCAGTTCCGAAACCGGCGTGGTGTCCGCCCGCCCTTCGGATGTCCCAAAGTCCCTCCGGCGTTGGCCGGGTATGCGTGAACGGTTCGAGTAACGAGTATCATGGCGTTTTCTGCTGCGGCCTATAATGGTGCCGGCTTTGCCGGTTCGTCTTCCGCCAAGAGAGGCAAATCCTCTTCGCTTGGACGGATGTCCGCGATTCTCGGCGGCGGCGCTTTTGCCGGTCTTTTCGCCTTTGCCGCCTTTGCCTCGCTGCACAGCATGGCGGCGGCATCGCATGGCGTCGGGCAATTTGAGAAGACATTGGTGGCACGGCTCGATTCCGCCGAGACGGCGATCGGTCACGCGGCCGCGCGGGACATTCACGTTCGCAAATTTTCCCGCCTGAGCGATCACAGCCACGGCCAGCAGAAGGCCGTCCGCCTTGCCGGCATCATGCCCGAAATCGGCGCGAAGGAATTTCGCGAGCGCTTCGGTGCGGCCGCCAATGCCAAAGGGCAGGCGACGGTGGAGGAGCTTGCCGCGTTGAAGCCGTCGGCAATCGTCGATTCGGCGCTGGGTCGCACCTCCGAGGTTGCCTATCAGAGCGCGGTTTCGCAGCATCCGGCATTTGAAGTAGCGCTGGCGCGGCCGCAGATCGAAGAAGAGGCAAGCAGCCTGCTTCCCGATGACGTGCCGCTGCCGAGCTTCAGGCCTGAAGTCGCGAGCGCCCAGGCAGTCGAGCCGTCTCCGCGTCCTGCCACGCCGTCCAAGGCCGAGGACCATGTTCCCGCTGTCGCCTCCGCCCCCGCTTTTGATGCGCCGGTTCCCCTGCGCGCACCAGCGGCGCCGAAGCAGAGCACCGGCGCCATGCTCGCCTTTGCGAAGCCTGACAATCCCATGCGTGAGCCAAGCAAGATGGATGCGGTTCCGTGGCCGGATCGCGGCAATGGCACGGCGATCTACGATATTTCCTCCGGCGTGGTGCATATGCCGAATGGTGAAAAGCTCGAAGCGCATTCCGGCATCGGCAAGATGCGCGACAATCCTGATTACGTGCATGTGCGGATGCGCGGCTCGACGCCGCCTTCCAGCTACCGCCTAACGATGCGCGAGGCTCGCTTCCATGGCGTCGAAGCCATTCGCCTGACACCGGAAAGCGGCGTCAACCCGCATGGACGCGACGGCCTTCTCGCCCATACCTACATGCTGGCGAAACGCGGCGAGTCGAATGGCTGCGTCGTGTTCCGCGACTATCCGCGCTTCCTTGCCGCCTTCAAGCGCGGCGAAATCAAGCGCATGGTGGTGGTGCCGAAGCTGAATGGAAACCGCCCGACGCTTGCGAGCAGTGGCGGCAAGAGCGGCGGCAAGACGCTGCTCGGCATGTTCTCGCGCGGTAGCGATTCCTGATCGCCTTTGATTTTAACGGAATGCCCTAGCGGCGGCGGCGCTGTGTCAGCACCATGCCGGCAAGGATGAGCAGGATGCCAAGCGCGCTTGCCCAGATTTTCGGCGGGTGATCGCTGAAGAGATCAAGCACGACGCCAGACACCATCTGGCCGCTGATGACGAGAAGGGCGGTATTGACCGCGCCGATGCGAGGAATGAGCCAGCTTCCCGAAGCGATGAAAACGACGCCGATCGGGCCGCCGATAAAGGCAAGCCAGGGCGCGTCGGCAGCACCCGGCGGAATGAGGCCGCCGACGATGAGGCCGATGACGGTCAACACCGTGAAACCGACGATGTGGTTCCAGAAAGAAGCGATCAGCGGTGAGTTGGACAGGCTGAGGCGGCCGTTGATCTGCCGGCTTAGCGACACGAACACGCCGCCGGCAAAGGCCATGGCGATCCAGACGATCATGCCGCTCTCCCGACAAGAATGATCAGCGCACTGCCGCAGAGAATGAGGGCCACGGCCACCATGTCCTGCACATCCGGTCGCCGTTTTGGCAGGCCGAAGAGGCCGAAAAGATCGGCCAGAAGACTGAAGATCACCTGTCCGCCAAGACCGAGCGCAATGGTGCCGGAGAGTGCCAGCGGCGAATTGACGGCGGTGGAGGTGAGGATGACGATGGCAGCACCCACCACCCCGCCGCAATAGGCCCAGAGCGGCGCCTTCGGTTTTGCCGGTGCCGCGGCGTCTTTTTTCTGGCGCATGATGGCGAGATAGATCAGGGCCGCCACCGTTCCGGTTCCATGCGCTGTCCAGGAGGAAAACAGCGCATTGCCATAATGGGCAAGCTGACCGTTGAAATGCACCATCAATGTCAAAAGGCAGCCGCTCGCAAAGGCGGCGGCGATATGCAGCGGGTTCAGGCGGAGATGCGTCGTGTCTGTCATGGCGGGCCGGATTTCGTTTACGCTGCGAAGCGTTATCGCATCGGTGCCGGAATCGAAATCGAATTCTCCGCGTTTGCCGAATTCATGCGGATGTGTCAGCGCTTGTCGGCGGCAGTCTCGACACGGACAGGGCTCGCATCCGTCATCACTTCGGCAAAGAATTCGGTGACCAAGGTGGAAACACCTTGCGGATTTTCCCAGTGCGGATTGTGGCCATGGCCCGGCATCGTTACGGTTTGCGCCAGGGGGAGAGCCTCGAAGAGTTGCTGGCGATGGGATTCATCGAATAGAGGGTCTTCAGAACCGGCTAGGCAAAGCACGGGCGCATTTATTTTCGACGCGCTGTAATGCAGATCAGTTTCCGCAAAAGCTTTAAGAACGCCATGCCAGGTTGTGGCCGCCATATTTGCCGCGTCGCGTTTCATTCGAAACAGGAATTCCTCGTTGACCGGTCGACTGCAGGAATACCAGTCATGCAGGAAACCGCCTGCCGGTTTGATCGGATCGCGCAGCGCCAGGATATCCCTGGCAAGTTTGCTTTCGGTGCCGAAATCGGGCTCCAGCGTCCCTGAGATGAGCGCAAGCCCTCGAACGGAAGAGGACCGCCGGGCGGCCAGTTCGATTGCCGTCATGGCACCCATGGAGTGGCCAAGCACAAAGAACCGCGAGACGCCCATAAGCGTCAGAAAGCGGTCAATCGTTTCAGCGAAGTCTGCGACATGAAAACCGTGTCCTACGGACGATGCGCCGTGACCAGGCAGGTCAGGAGCAATCAGCCGATATTCCTGGAAATAAGGTTCGATAATGGAAAAGCTGCGGCTGGTGTCGGAAAACCCGTGAAGCATCAGTAGCACCGGCCCGGGACCGCCAGTGTCTATAAAAGCCATTTGGCGCTTGCGCGGCAATTCGACAAAACGCTTGCGCTTTTCCCAATTGTCCAAAGATGGAGCTGTCATAGGTCGAGCGCCGCCTTGACGGTCGCCAGACCATTCTGGCCGTCGAGTGCGAAGACGTCTTTCAACCATGTTTCAAGCCGGTGTGGCTCGGCCTTGATCGCCTGCGCTGCGGCATCTTCCGGCGACAGGCCGCCGTTCATGATGAGATCCATGCCCTTGTTTTCGAATTCGACATCGAATTCAAGGTTCTGGAGCAGTTTTGCGACGTTCGGGCACTCCTGCAGGTAGCCTCGACGGACCTGGGTATCGACAGTGGCCGCGCCGAAATCGGGTCCATAAAATTTATCGCCGCCCGTCAGATATTTGATGTCGAATTTGGCGTTCATGGGATGCGGCGCCCATCCCTGGAAGACGATGAACGTCTTGTTGCGGTTAAAGCGCGCGACCTGGGAAAGCATGCCCTGTTCGCTGGATTCGACGACTTCCCAGTCCTTCAGCCCAAGCGCCGGATCTTTGACGGCATCCAGCATCAGCTGGTTCGAGCCGGGCTCAATGCCGTAGAGTTTTCTGTCGAACTTGTCGGCAAATTTCTGAAGGTCGGAAAAGTCCTTCACGCCGGCCTCCCAGACGTAGGTCGGCACGGCAAAGGTGTATTTGGCTCCCACGAGGTTGGTCCGGACCTTTTCGACCGATCCATCCTCTTTATAGGGCTTGTAATAGTTCACCATCGCCGGGTCCCAATAGCCCATGAAGACGTCCAGGTCCTTGCTCTTCAGGCTGGTGTAGATGACGTCGATCCCGAGCAACAGGCTCTGTGGTTGATAGTGCAGCGATTTCAGAAGGGTCATGGCGATGCCGGTCGTGAATGCGAGATCGTTCCAGCCGGGCTCCGCCATTTTGACCATCTTGCACGCATCGGCATCGGCAGCAAAAGCGGGGCTTTCCCCTGCCAGCACCAACGCCGCTGCTGAAACAACTTTCATCCACTTTCCCATGAGGCAGCCTTTTGTCTTAGTGGTTACTAAATTGACCCATGGGACAATAATTGATCTTTTGGGGAAATTTGTCAATGTGTCTCTGCAAGGAGACTGAAATGCGACTCACTAAAATAAGCGATATTCGTCGGGCCGAGCTGAGACGTGCAGCATTCGAAGTGTTGCAGAGAGAGGGCATGGCCGGGGCAACGCTCGAAAGGGTGGCTGCACAGGCGGGCGCCTCCAAAGGCATCGTGCTGCATTATTTTGCAAGCAAGCAGGAGCTGTTCGAACATGCGATGCGTGAAGCCAATGTGAAACTGGCGGAGGTTGTTGTGGCGAGGCTTAATCGCGCCACGAGCCCGCGGGAGAGACTGGAGGCAATTATCGAGGCCAACTTCGACGAGAGCTTCTTTCAGCCATCGATCTGTCATGCCTGGCTTTCGCTATGCGCGGAGGTTCCGCGTGAGCCGCAGCTTGCGCGAATTCAGAAGGTCATCCATGCGCGCATGCGCTCCAATCTGTTCTCTGCCTTGCGGCATCTCGTGCCGAAAGGGGACTGTGAACCCATTGCACTGGGCATTACCACATTGATCGACGGGCTATGGCTGCGGTCGGGGCTGCAATCGGGAGGTCTGTCGAGGGAAGAGGCGTTGGCGCAAATGCGCGACTACCTGTTACACCGATTGCCAAGTCCGGAGGCCGCCGCTTGATGGCTTGGGCCAGTGACGACGAGGGCTGAACCATGGAACCAGGTTCTTCCTGCCGCATTATTCCACCATGAAGAAAACGACCCGCAAACCATTGAACAGGATGACGATTTTCGTCATCTCTATTTTCATTCTCGCAGCCGTGATCGCGGCCGTCTATCTCGTCGGCTTCACGCCCGGCGAGGTATGAGCCGGACGTTCATCTGCCGGCCTGAACAGCTTTGGGTTTGCCGCGTTCCATGGCCACTTTCGCCTTTGCCACCAGGAAGCGCAGGCCGCGCAGCAGAAACCGGCTGGTTTCCAGATAGGCGCGATAGGGCAGAACGGTGAAGTACCGCCAGCGCGGCAGGCGGTAGATGCGCAGATTGTTCTGGATCTGGCTTTCGCCGTCTGCATCCTGTGTGGCGCAGAGTGGATAGATGAAGGCCGCCTTTAGGCCGGAGAGATATTCCAGATCGAAGGCGATGTCGTAGGCGAGCCGCATGGGGATAAGTTTCGATATCCATTTTCCGGCGCGGCGGTTGACGAGATAGGCGCCCGATCCTTTTTCGCGGGTGAGCGCCACTGCGAGCGATCGGCCATTGGACAGGGCGCGGAATGCAAATTTGCGGCCGTTGCTGACCGTCGTCAGCCGCAGAATATCCCAGTCGTTACCGTTTAGAACCGCTTCATCAATGGCATCAAGAAAATCGTCCTCGAAGACCACGTCGTCCTCAAGGATGAGCGCGATATCGGCATCACCAGTCATGAATTTATTGGCGCAGGCGACATGGCTGAGATAGCAGCCGATTTCCGGCGGCGAGGTGCGGCGGCCATGCATAAGCATATAGGAAATTTCGCTGAATTCCGGGATCGGATATTGCAGCTCCCTGCCATTGACGCCGGCAACGCGCTCCGCCTTTAGCCCCATCGCATCGAGGCGGGCGTTCATGTCGGTCAGGCGCTTTGTAGCGCTATCCATGTTGATCAGGAAAATGGCAAGCTTTCGCTGGCTTTTCGGCAATATGTGCAAAGCAGTCCCGTCCCGGTTTTCAGTTCGCCTTTGCAACTCCTTTATTGCAATGGCGTGACATCGGCTATGGGAAAAGCGCTCTCCAGGCACTCATGGTTGTCGGATCAAACCTTTTCCACAAATCCATCCAGCACGCGCTTTTCGCCGGCACGGTCGAAGTTGATGGTCAATTTATTGCCTTCGATCGCGGAAATATTGCCATTGCCGAATTTGAGGTGGAAAACACGGTCGCCGACGAAGAATTTCGAGGGCTTGTCAGCCACGGATTTCGCCACCAGTTCGCCGTCGATGGTGCGGGTGCGCGGGCCGCTTTCGCCGTAACCGATGCGCTCCACCGCATGGCCGGAGCGTGTGCCCCAATTGTCGCGGGTGGCGTCGCTGCGGTTCTGCTGGGCGCGTTTCCAGCCGGGGGTGGAGTAATTGTTGGTGAAGGGATCGGCCTTGTCGAAACGGGACTGGCCGTAACCGCCGCGTCCGCCATAACCGCCATAATTGCTGTCGGAAGCCGCGACATCCACATGGGCGGGCGGCAGTTCGTCGAGGAAACGCGAGGGCAGGGTGGATTGCCACAGCCCGTGAATGCGCCGGTTCGAGACGAACCAGATATGGCAGAGCTTCTTGGCGCGGGTGATGCCGACATAAGCCAGACGACGTTCTTCCTCCAGACCGGAGCGACCGCCTTCGTCCAGCGCCCGCTGGTGGGGAAACAGGCCTTCTTCCCAACCGGGCAGGAAGACGGTGTCGAATTCCAGACCCTTGGCGGAATGCAGCGTCATGATGGAGACGGCATCCAGCTCGGCATTCTGTTCCGCATCCATAACCAGGGCGACGTGTTCCAGAAATCCACGCATGCTTTCGAAGGATTCCATCGAGCGGATGAGTTCCTTCAGGTTCTCAAGCCGTCCCGGTGCTTCGGCCGTCTTGTCGGCCTGCCACATGGCGGTATAGCCGCTTTCGTCGAGAATCTGTTCGGCAAGCGTGGTGTGTTCGGTGTTTTCCAGCAGGCCCTGCCAGCGGCGGAAATCCTGCACCACATCGAACAGCGCCTTGCGCGCTTTCGGCTTCAACTCGTCGGTCTCGATGATGTCGGCGGCGGCTGCCAGCATCGGGATATCGCGGGCGCGGGCATAGTCGTGCAGGTTACGGATCGTCGTATCGCCCAGGCCACGCTTTGGCGTATTGACGATCCGCTCGAAGGCGAGATCGTCGGCCGGTTGGCAGACCAGCCGGAAATAGGCCATGGCATCGCGGATTTCGAGGCGCTCATAAAAGCGCGGGCCGCCGATGACGCGGTAATTGAGGCCAAGCGTCACGAACCGGTCTTCGAATTCGCGCATCTGGAAGGAAGCGCGAACGAGGATGGCCATGTCGTTCAGCTTGTGGTTCTTGCGCTGGAGTTGCTCGATTTCCTCGCCGACCGCGCGGGCTTCCTCTTCGGAATCCCAGGCGGCGTGCACCACGACCTTCTCGTCGTCCGGACTGCTGCGCTCGGTAAACAGCGTCTTGCCGAGACGGCCCTCGTTGTGGGCGATCAGATGGCCGGCAGCGCCGAGAATATGTTCGGTGGAACGGTAGTTACGCTCAAGCTTGATGACCTTGGCACCGGGAAAATCCTTGTCGAAGCGCAGGATATTGTCCACTTCCGCGCCGCGCCAGCCATAGATCGACTGGTCGTCGTCACCGACGCAGCAGACGTTTTGCGGTTCGTCCTTGGCGCGCTGGGCGAGAAGCCGCAGCCACATATATTGCGCCGTGTTGGTGTCCTGATATTCGTCCACCAGAATATAACGGAACTTCTGGTGATACTCTTTCAGAATATCCGTGTGGCGGCGGAAGATGCTGATCGGGTGCAGCAGAAGATCGCCGAAATCGCAGGCGTTCAGCGTTTTCAGCCGGTTCTGATAGGCGGTGTAAAGTTCACGGCCCTTGCCGTTGGCGAAAGCGCGGCTGTCTCCTTCGGGAATATCCGGCGGCGTCAGGCCCTTGTTCTTCCAGCCGTCGATCATGCCGGCGAACTGTTTTGCCGGCCAGCGCTTGTCATCAAGACCTTCGGCCTGAATGAGCTGCTTGATCAGCCGCACCACGTCATCCGTATCGAGAATGGTGAAATCCGATTTCAGGCCCATGAGCTCGGCATGGCGGCGCAGAAGCTTGACGCCGATGGAGTGGAAGGTGCCAAGCCACGGCATGCCCTCGACAGCGCCGCCGACGAGGACGCCGATACGTTCCTTCATCTCGCGGGCCGCCTTGTTGGTGAAGGTCACGGCAAGGATCTGGCTTGGATAGGCGCGGCCGGTGGCGAGAATATGGGCGATGCGGGTCGTCAGAACGCGGGTCTTGCCGGTGCCGGCGCCGGCGAGAACGAGAACCGGTCCGTCAAGCGTTTCGACGGCCTCGCGCTGTTCCGGGTTGAGGCCGGAAAGATAATCGTGTGCCGGCCGCGTCTGGTCGCGCGCCGCCATGGCGCGGGCGGCAATGCCAAGCCCGCCGCCGTTTTCCGAAGGGGCATTGTTGGTCGCCCTGCGCGGTGCCACGGGTTCTTCATCGAAGAACGGCATATCGTCGAAACTGTTGCTCATGCGGCCCAATGTAGTGATTCGGGATATAAAGGCCAGAACCGCGTTCTGCTTTTATTCCGGTATCGTCGGTCAAAACGCCTATTCCAAGGCATTTTTTCGGGTTCATGCCTGCCTGTCAGCATCAAAAGCGGTATCCACCGGTACTTGCAGCGCCACTGCGAGATGGTTGGTCTTGGCAGCGAGCGCGATCACCCGCATCAGATCGGCATGCTGTTCATTCGTCATGCCCTTGGCTTTTGCGGCCGCCGTGTGGGAATGGGCGCAATAGGAGCAGCCATTGGTCACCGACACCGCAATATAAAGCATTTCCTTCACCAGTGGATCGAGCGCCGAGGGTGTCGCCATCACCGCCTTCACCTCTGCCCAGGTCTTTTCCAGGAGATCGGGGTCGAAGGCGAGGTAAAGCCACATATTGTTGATGAAATCCGATTTGCGGGTGGCGCGGATATCATCGAACACCGCTTTTACGCGCGGATCGGCTTCGGGATTTTGTGTTTTCGTGACGGTGCTCATGGTTTCCTCCGGCTCATTTCCTGCCGGCAGATTACCGCGCTTCGGAATATTTGCGATAAAAATGGCCTTCTTGGTGCGTCCGACGAGAATTCATCACAAATTACAATTACGTAAGAAACGGATTTGTGCGTTGCCTCGTTTCAGACGAGCGGGAATACTGCTCATGTCCCGAAGTCGGCGCTTCAGGGGCTGTTTTATGCTGCGATGATTAACCGGAGAACTATATGCGGGTCTGGAAACAGGTGGGTGTCAGTCTGGCCGTGGTGGGGGCAGGGCTCTGTCTCTGGGGTTTTTATTCGCCTGACGCCCGTAATGTGCTTGCCAGTATCGGGATAGGCATTGTGCCGGCGCCGGCTGTCGAAGTCGCTGCGGCTGGTCCGTCGGCGGGTCAGAACGCCGGTGGCAACCGCCGCAATGGCAACGCTACCCTTGTTGTGACGGCTCCGGCGAAAAAAGGCATTGTCAATGACCGGCTGAACGCCATCGGCAATGGTCAGGCGATCCAGTCGGTCGTGGTCATGCCGCAGGTCTCCGGCACGCTTTCGGAAATCCGCACGGCTGCCGGCGCGCGTGTCGTGAAGGGACAGGTACTCGCCCGGCTCGATGATGAAGAGCAGGTGATCGAGCGCGACAAGGCGCAGGTCGCGTTGCGCAGCGCCATTGAAAAATCCAGTTCCTACAAGAACCTGAAATCTTTCTCCCGCCTTGACGTGATGGATGCGCAGATCGCCGAAGAGGCCGCCAAGCTGGCGCTCAGCACGGCCGAACTGAATTTGAAGCGGCGCGATATCGTCGCCCCCATCGAAGGCGTGGCCGGTATCGTCGCCGCCAATGTCGGCGACAACGTCACCACGCAATCGACCATCGTCAGCATCGACGATCGTTCTGAAATTCTCGTCAATTTCTGGGCGCCTGAGCGTTTCGCAACCGCAATTAAAGTCGGTATGCCGGTGGAGGCGACATCCATTTCCCGCCCCGGCGAGACATTTACCGGCGAGATCGAGGCTGTCGACAACCGCGTCGACGAGGCCAGCCGCACCATCCGCATCCGGGCGAAGTTCGGCAACGAGAAGGACGAGCTGAGGGCCGGCATGTCCTTCGGCGTCACCATGCGTTTTGCCGGCGAGACCTATGCCTCTGTCGATCCGCTCGCCGTGCAATGGGATGCGGAAGGCTCCTATGTCTGGCGTGTCACCGACAATAAATCCAACAAGGTGCGGGTGCAGATCGTGCAGCGCAACCCGGATGCCGTTCTCGTGAAGGCCGAACTGGCCGAGGGTGAGCCTGTCGTGATCGAGGGTCTGCAGCGCGTCAGAGAAGGTGGCGCAGTGCGTGTCGGCAATCAGACGAAGCCCGAGGAGGTCGCCAGCCAATGACGCAACCGTCTTCCGGTCAGGATTCCAAACTCGCCTTTACCGCGCTCTTCGTGCGCAGGCCTATTCTGGCGGCGGTTCTCAACACGCTGCTGGTCGTCGCCGGCCTTGCGGCGCTGGTTGGCGTCGAAGTGCGCGAATTGCCCGATGTCGACCGTCCGTCGATCAGCGTCAGGACCACCTATGAGGGGGCGGCGCCGGAAACGATTGACCAGGAAGTAACGCAGACCATCGAAGGCGCCGTGGCGCGTGTCAGCGGCATCAAATCGATCGCTTCCAGCTCGCAATTCGGAACCAGCCGCGTGACGATGGAGTTCAGCGACAATGTCGACATGGCCGTTGCCGCCAATGACGTGCGCGACGCCATCGGCCGCGTGACCAATCAGCTGCCCGACGATGCCGACGAACCCCAGATCATCAAGGCGGATTCCGACAGCCAGCCGATCATGCGCCTTGCCGTCACATCCTCCACGCTCAGCATGGAAGATTTGACCAAGCTGGTGGATGACGAGATCATCGACCGCCTGGCCGCTGTCGATGGTGTGGCGGATGTCGAGCTTTACGGCGATCAGGAAAAGGTTTTTCGCGTCGATCTCAATCAGGCTGCTCTTGCCAGCCGTGGTCTGACCGTCACCGATGTTTCCAATGCGCTTGCCAGCGCCGCACTCGACGTGCCGGCGGGATCGCTGAAAAGCACGACGCAGGACATTGTCGTGCGCGCCACGGCCAGTCTGACGAAGCCGGAGGATTTTTCCAACCTTCTCATCAAGGACAATATCCGCCTGCGGGATGTGGCGACCGTCATGCTCGGCGCTGACGATCAATCCACCTCGTTGCGCTCCAATGGGGTGCAGGGTGTCGGTCTCGGCGTCATCCGTCAGGCGCAGTCCAACACGCTCAATATTTCAACGGGTGTGAAGGCCGCCGTCGATGCCATGTCCGCCAATCTGCCTGAGGGCACGCGTATTGTCGTCACCAGCGATGACGCCGTCTTCATCGAAGGCGCGCTGCACGAGGTCGAACTGGCGCTCGGGCTCTCCGCGCTCATCGTGGTCGTCGTGCTCTATCTCTTTTTCCGCGACTGGCGGGCGACCCTCATTCCGGCGATCACCATGCCGGTGGCGCTGATCGGCACCATCGTCGCCATCTATATGGTTGGCTTCTCGGTCAATATCCTGACGCTGCTTGCCATCGTTCTGGCGACGGGTCTTGTTGTCGATGACGCCATCGTGGTGCTGGAAAATATCGTGCGCCGCCGGGCGGAAGGCATGGGGCCGCGCGCGGCTGCCGTTCTCGGCACGCAGGAAGTCTTCTTCGCCGTTATTGCAACGACGGCGACGCTTGCCGCCGTGTTCATTCCACTGTCGTTCCTGCCGGGCCAGCTTGGCGGCCTGTTCCGTGAATTCGGCTTCGTGCTGGCCTTTGCCGTCGGCCTGTCCTCGGTGACGGCGCTGACGCTTTGCCCGATGCTGGCCTCACGCATGCTGAAACAGGGGCTGAAGGAACCGACGGGGCCGCTCGCCTGGTTCGGCAATGTCTTCGCCTCCACTTACAAGACGACGCTTGCCGCCTGCCTCAACAATCCGCTGATCGTCATCGTCGTGGCGCTGATCTTCTCGGGCCTGTCGTGGATCGCTTTCGGCATGATCCAGAACGAACTGACGCCACGCGAGGACCGCGCCTCGGTCATGATGCGGGTCACCGCGCCGCAGGGCGTCAGCCTTGAATATACGCGCGACCAGTTGCAACGGATCGAAGAAAATCTGAAGCCGCTGCGTGACAGTGGCGAAATCCGCAATGTCTATTCCATCACCGGCATGAACGGTTCTTCCAATACCGGCTTCATGGTGCTGACGCTCGCCCCATGGGCGGATCGCGAGCGCACCCAGAACCAGATCGCGGCTGACGTCACCTCCGCTGCCAACAAGGTTCCGGCTTTGCGCGGCAATGCCATGCAGCCGAACAGTCTGCGCATTCGCGGCGCCGGCAACGGCCTGCAGATGGCGATGGTCGGCAGCAACTATCCGGCGCTGACAGAGGCGACGCAGAAACTGCTGCTTTCCATGGAGGAAAGCGGCCTATTCGATACGCCGCGTTTGGACAACGAGCCCAATCAGGCCCAGCTTTCCGTCTCCATCGACCGCGAGCGCGCCTCCGATCTCGGTATCGACATCACCGGCCTCTCGCGTTCGATGCAGTCGCTGCTGGAAGGTCGCTCGATCGTTGATGTCTTCGTGGATGGCGATGCTATCCCGGTCAGGCTCCTGTCTTCTACCCGGCCGATCAACGATCCGACCGATCTGGAAAACGTCTTCCTGAAAACGGGCGACGGTAAGATCGTGCCGATGTCGGTCATCGCCACGCTCAAGGAAAATGCGGTTGCGCCGCAGTTGAACCGCGAGCAGCAGCTTCCTTCCGTCGGTTTCACCGCCAACCTCAAAGACGGTGTGTCGCTCGGTCAGGCCATGGAGAAGGTGAACGAACTGGCGCAATCCGTGATGCCATCAGGCGCGCGTCTGCTGCCGCTGGGTGAAGCGGCGACGCTGGAAGAAAATTCGAGCGGCATGTTGCTGACCTTCGGTTTCGCCATCGCCATCATCTTCCTTGTGCTGGCCGCGCAGTTTGAAAGCGTGCTGAGTTCGGTCATCATCATGTCGACGGTGCCGCTCGGTCTCGCCTGCGCCGTCATCGCGCTGCTGGTCACGGGCTCGAGCCTCAACGTCTATAGCCAGATCGGGCTTGTGCTGCTTGTCGGCGTCATGGCCAAGAATGGTATTTTGATTGTCGAGTTCGCCAATCATCTGCGCGATCAGGGTGCGACCGTGCGTGAGGCGATCGAAAAGGCCACCAGCATCCGCCTGCGCCCCGTCATGATGACGATGATCGCCACCATTCTCGGCGGCGTGCCGCTGGTGCTGGCGCAGGGGGCGGGTGCGGAAGCGCGCATCGCACTCGGCTGGGTCATCGTCGGCGGTCTCGGTTTTGCGACGCTGGTGACGCTTTACATCACCCCGGTGTCTTACCTGCTGATCGCCCGCTTCGCCAAACCGCAGGCAGATGAAGAAATTCGCCTTCACCGCGAACTCGAACTTGCCGCCCGCCGCAAAGCGCTGGAGGAAGACAAGCCGTTGCTCGCAGCGGAATAGGGTGGCGCCAAACCGCATCCGGTGCAATCGCGATGCTGGACAAAGCGTTAACCTTATCCCATACCACCTGACGAAATTTCGTAACGGATCGAATCCGTTACGGGCAGATGTTGCGGTGGAGATTGACGATGGCACTGAAGGATGTGGTGGCGGGCAAGCGGAACGAAGAGGGTATCGCGTCTGCGCTCGCGGTGCTGAAGCAGCAGCTGGGCGATAAGCTCCAGACGGGCCAGGCGTTTCGCGAGCAGCATGGCCATACCACCACCTACCTGACCCTGCAGGCGCCCGACGGTGTCGTTTTTGCCGAAAGCGCCGATGATGTGAAGGCCGTGGTGAAGGCCTGCGCACAATACAAGGTGCCGGTCATTCCCTTCGGAACGGGATCTTCGCTCGAAGGGCAGGTCAACGCGCCCAATGGTGGAATCTGCATCGATTTCAGCCGGATGAATCGCATCATTGAGGTGAATGCCGAAGATCTTGACGTGACGGTGGAGCCGGGCGTGACGCGCGAGGACCTGAATGTCTATCTGCGCGATACCGGCCTGTTCTTTCCGATCGATCCCGGCGCCAATGCTTCGATTGGCGGCATGGCCTCGACGCGCGCTTCCGGCACCAATGCCGTGCGATACGGCACGATGAAGGACAATGTTCTGGCCGTCACCGCCGTTGTCGCCAATGGTGAGGAAATCCGCACTGCGCGGCGCGCCCGCAAGTCGTCCGCCGGTTACGACCTGACGCGGCTTTTCGTGGGGGCCGAAGGCACGCTCGGTGTCATCACCTCGGTGACGCTGCGGCTACAGGGCATTCCCGAAAAGATCACCGGCGGTGTCTGCACCTTCGACAGTATCAAGGCGGCCTGCGATGCCGTCATCATGACGATCCAGATGGGCGTTCCGGTCGCCCGCATCGAATTGCTTGACGAGGTGCAGGTGCGCGCCTGCAATGCCTATTCCGGTCTGAACTATGCGGAAAAGCCGACACTCTTCGTGGAGTTCCATGGCACCGAGGAGACGGCGGCGCTGCAATCGCAGCAGTTCGCCGAGATTGCAGCCGAATGCGGCAGCGTCGATTTCCGCTGGACGGGCGATGCGGCGGAGCGCAACAAGCTGTGGAAGGCGCGCCACGACGCCTATTGGGCGTCGCGGGCGCTGGCACCACATCTCGACGGGCTTTCCACCGATGTCTGCGTGCCGATTTCACGGCTGGCCGATTGCGTCGTGGAAACGCAGCGGGATATTGCCGAGAACGGCTTTCTGGCGCCGATCGTCGGCCATGCGGGTGATGGGAACTTCCATGTGCTTATTCTGTTTGATGGCAAGGACGCCGAAAGCGTTGCGAAAACAGAGGCCTTTGTTGCCCGTCTCAACCGCCGCGCCATTGCCATGGACGGCACATGCACCGGCGAACATGGCATTGGCCAGGGCAAGATGAGTTTTCTTGCCGAAGAGGCAGGAAATGCACTGGATCTCATGCGCGCCATCAAAACGTCGCTCGACCCCGATAACATCTTCAATCCGGGCAAATTGTTTCGGCTTGTCTGATCGTTCTCATATTTGATTGGTACAAAAGGCTGCTTGCCGTTAAGGCAGAAAAGAATAGGTTTGCAGCGTTCGCGAAGGGAGATGCAGGTCAGTGCTCGGGCGTATTCTGGTTTTTCTGGGCGGACTGCTGGCCTTGGTGCTGTTTTCAGCGCTGCTCATTCCCTATTTCGTCGACTGGACGGATTTCCGCCGCGATTTCGAAGACCAGGCAAGCCGCATTCTCGGCAAGAAGGTGGTGGTGCACGGCCGCGTCGAAGCCCGGCTGCTGCCTTTCCCTTCGGTGACGCTGCATGATGTGCGCGCAGGAACCGATGCCGATGGATCTCCGCTCATCCAGGTCGCGCGGTTTTCCATGGATGCCGAGTTGGCGCCGTTCCTTTCGGGCGAAGCGCGCATCTTCGACATGCGCATTGAGGAACCCAAGGCGAAGATCCGGCTTTTGAAGGACGGCACGCTGGACTGGATGCGCGGCAGCCGGGCGGAAATTCCCGCCCGCACCGTGGTTCTGGAAAGCGTGCAGATCGAAGGCGGGCAGATCGAATTCATCGATGAGCAGTCCGGGCGCAACCGTGTCGTGACCGGCCTCAATGCCGACATGTCCGCCAATTCGCTGGCCGGACCCTGGAAAGCCGAAGGACGTGCCGCCGTCGATGGTCATCCTGGCTCCTTCTCGCTTTCGAGCAGCGAGCCGGACTACGCCAACGGCCGTATGGGGCTGAGGCTCCGTCTCGTGCCCGATGAACATCCTGTCGAAGTTGATCTCGATGGCGCGATTGCGGCGACGGCGGGGAAACCCGCCTATAGCGGCTCCTTCTCCTTCAGCTTCCGGGAAGATGAAAAGCAGAAGCAGCCGGCGGGGCAATCCCTCTTTTCCTCGCCGCGCACGCGCGGCAGTTTCGAACTGACCAATGAAAGCGTGCGTATCCCGAGCTATCGCATGGAGCTTGGCGGCAGCGAAAATCCCTATGTGGTGACCGGTGAGGCGACGCTGGATACCGGCGCCAAGCCGGAATTCCTGCTCACCGCAGATGGCCAGCAGATCGATGTCGCCCGCTTTGCGCCCCCCGTGGTGCAGACGGGCAAGACTTCGCGCCAGCCAACCGTCTCGGTGCGCCAGCGCATCGAAGCCTTTGCCGCCATGGTGGCCCGCATTCCGGTCCCGCCGGTGCCGGGCAAGGCGAGCATCAGCCTTCCCGCGCTCGTTTCCGACGATACGACGATCCGCGACATCAGGCTGGATGTGCGCCCGGACGGCAGCGGCTGGCAGGTGGTGAATGCCGTGGCGACGCTGCCGGGCCGGACGCAGCTCGAAGCCAAGGGATCGCTGACGCTGCTCGGCGGCCCCGCCTTTAACGGCAATCTGCTGCTCGCCTCCAACCAGCCCTCTGGGCTGGCGAACTGGCTTTCCGGCTCGGTCGATCCCGCGATCCGGCAACTTAACGCCGCCGGTTTTTCCGCCGATGTCTCGCTGACGACGCTCAACCAGCGTTTCAACAATCTGGAACTGGCGATTGGCGATGCCTCACTGAAAGGTGAGCTGGAGCGGCGCTCGGACGGCAAGACCTCCAATCTTTCCATCGATCTCGCCGGCAATGAAATCGATCTCGATGCCCTGCGGGCGCTTGGCAGTCTCGCGCTTGGCGATCAGGTCGGAAGCTCGGTTCTCGACCATCGCATCACCGCGAAATTCAAGGCCGACCGGTTCAACATGGCCGGTGTGACCGCCAATCATGTCGAGACCGCCTTCACCATGGCGGGCGGGGTTCTCTCGCTTGAAAACATGACGGCCGGCGATATTGCCGGCGCGGAGGTGAAGGCAAAGGGACAGTTGCAGGGGTCGTTGCTGAAATATGCCGGCAAAGGCACGGTAAACCTGCATGCAGCCGATATGCAGCCGTTCTTCACCATGCTGCAGCAGAAGCTGCCGGACCATCCCTTCCTCAGCCGCCTGGCGGCGAGCGCGCCGTGGTATGCCAATTCCGATCTTGCCATGGACGTCTCCGTCAACAGCGATAATGGCGGCGCGAATGTCGCCGTTTCCGGAACCGTTAATGGCAGCCGTCTGTCGGCTGTCGCCAAGATGCCGGATTTCCTGTCGATCACGGACGATACGGCCATGTCGCTGGAAGCGGTGCTGAAAAACCAGTCGACGGCGATCCTGTTCGGGCAGGCGGGGCTTGATCCGCTGCCCTTCGATGCGGATGGGGAGGGGCTCCTTTCCGTCAAGCTCAATGGCACGCTCGGCTCACCCGCCCAGACCGAACTGCGTTTTTCGACGGAACGCACGCATTTTTCGATGAATGGTTCCTTTGCGGTTGCGGCCGCCAACTTCGGTGAGGGCAGCGCGGATGTGGCGCTCGAAAGCGCCGACATCGAACCCTATCTGATCATGAACGCTGTCGGCCTGCCGCAGCTCGGCGGCGGCATGGCGGTGAAGGCCAATGCCAAGGTAGCAGTGGATGGGCAGAAGATCGCCTTTTCCTCGATCGGCGGGCAGGCGGGTGGCAATCCCTTCTCGGGTAATGTCACGGTCCAGCGTGCCGCGCCTCATCCCGTCACGGGCGATCTTTCGGTCAGAACGGCCGATCTCGCCTGGCTGGGAGACGTGATCTACGGGCCGGTGATCGACCCGGAGACCGGCGCGCTGAATGCAAAGCCTCTTGCCATGCCTGCATTCCCGCAGCTCAAGGCGTCGCTTGCCCTGAAAGCGGAAAGCTTCGAGGCTGGCCCCTTCGGCACGGTCACGGGCGTTTCGGCCAAGCTCACGCATGATGCGGGCAGTCTCTCGCTTGACGACGTTGCCGGCACCTTCATGGGCGGCAAGCTCGCCGGACGGCTTGCCATGTCCACGGGCGAGGGTGCGGGCATTTTCCGCAGCAAGATCGCTGTGACCGACGCCAATCCGGAACCGATCCTATGGGCCAATGCCAACGGGCCTGTGGCGACAGGCCGGGTCGCGATTGATCTCACGGCCGAATCGACCGGCAAAAGTGTCGGCGAAATGCTGAAATCGGCCGGTGGTTCGGGTGAAATCCGGGCGAGCGGGCTTGTGCTGAAGGGACTTAGTCCCGGTGCCCTGCCGCCGATCCTGCAAGCGGCCGATGGTTTGCAGCAGCCAATCGATGCGCCCAAGGTGCGGCCGCTGGTGGATCAGAGCCTGTGGCAGGGTGAAATTGCGCTCGGTGATGTGGCACTGCCATTTTCGCTGAATGGTGGTGCGCTTCATTTCAAGAATTTGCGAGCGGGCATCGATCCGGTGACCCTGACCGCCGATGCGACTGTCGACATTGCCGCTTCGACCGTAAATGGCGACCTCGATCTCCTGTTCAATCCCGGCACCGAAACGGTCGCGGGTGCTGAACCTTCCGTGCGTCTCAACTATAACGGCCCGCTTGCCGCGCCTGCCTTGACGACAGATGTCTCTGCGCTCAGCAATTACCTGTCTCTTCGGGCTTTCGAAAAGGAGCGGCGGCGGGTGGAGGCGATGCAGGCCAGCGTTCTTGAAAAGCAGCGCCTGCGCCGCGAAGTGGCGCTCTACCGCTCCCAGGCGGCAGAACGGCAGGCCGAGAAGGAACGGGCTGAGGCGGAAGCCAAGGCCAAGGCCGAAGAAGAGGCACGTTTGAAAGCCGCGGCCAAAGAGCGCCTGCGCCAGGAAAAGGAACAGCAGGAGCGGTTGCAGCAGCAACAGCAACAACAGCCGGCGCCCGAGCGACAGTCCGCACCGGCTCTGGTGGTTCCGCCGACGGAAGACGCCATCCGGCAGCTGGCGCCGGAAAATGCGCCCGCCACGCCGTAAGCTCAGGGACAGGAAAGCCGGTCGTTCTTCAGTTTCGTTGAAGATCGCGCCAAACTCTCCAACGTCATCAACTCTGTTGTAACAAGTCGTCCCTGAGCCTTGCGTTTATGGTCACGACGATCTTTCGCATGGTTGCGGCGATAGCGACGATGGGCGGTTTTCCGTTTCGGATGAGGCGTTCGTAGAAGGGGGCGAACTGTCCCTTTCCCTGTGCTGCACACATTGCGGGCATGAACAATGCGGTTTTGGCCTGGGGTCTTCCGCCGCGCTGTCGCCGTCGACCTTTGGCGTTTCCGCTTTCGCTGGGATGGGGAGCGGTTCCGGCAAGGGCTGCGGCCTGGCGGCGATGCAGGGAGCCGAGTTCCGGCAGCTGGGCGATCAGGTTTGCAGCGCTTAGGGTTCCGACGCCGCTGACCGTGGTGCAGATACGGATGCGCCTGGCAAGCCTGTCGCTTCTTTCGACGAGCGCTGCGATTTGGCCATCGAGGGCGTCGATCTGGCGCTGGATGGCACCGAGCATGGCCTTGAACGAGGCTGCGATAGCCTTTGCGCCAGGGGCTTTAGAGCGGTTCTGCTCGGCTACCCTGAGCGCCACCAGATCGGTCCTGCGCCGCACCAACACCTGCAATTCCACCTCATCGGCATCCGGCGCATGCCATAGCGGCAACCTCGCCCAACGCTCGCAGCCATAGGCAGCCATCTGTCTGGCGTCGATGGCGTCGCTTTTGCCAAGCGTTCCCAGCGAACGGATATAGGCTTTGAGCTTCATCACATCGGCGCGATGGCAGGCAATGCCCACTTTGAGGCATTCCTCCAGCAGCATGAGCTCGTATCCGCCGGTCGGTTCGCAGATGACGAAATCCGGCCGCATCGTCTTGAGCAGCGCGCGGACGCCGCAGCGGTTGTTGTCGACGGTCAGGATGCGGCTACCCTCGCTGGCGACGAGACTGTCCTTGGCGACATCGACACCGAGGCATCGAAGGGGTGGCGTGTGCAAAAAGTCCATAGGTCTGCTATCCTTTGCAGGCTTCGGATTGTTTGCGGGCGTGGCGATCAGCGGCCCAATCAACTCTCCAAGCGGTGAAGCAAAGGCGGCAGGGAACCTTGATGACGTCGGGCGTGATCCCGATCCTTGGACGGTCGCCCGCCGCCGGGACTGCGGGCTGTGAAGGGCCCGCAGTCCCGCACCGACAATACCCGGAAAGCAACAAACAATCCTTGAGCTTCTCCCTGTTATCTGCAACCGATTGATTTTATTCGACGTGATTAGATTCTCGGCACAGGGCCGAGGATGACGCCGAGGGGGTGTTTACCCGTCCCAACGGGCTTCAGGCGTCACTCAAAATTTAAACCTGATAGCAGTGGCTTTGCCTACGGATTGATGGCAATCGTCGTTTCCGGAGACGGCAGAAGCCATGTGTCGCCTCATGATGGAGGCGAGGACTAGACAGTCTGGGAACAATAGTGGGAGGCGAGGACTAGACAGTCTGGGAACAATAGTGGGAGGCAAGGCTACGCAATACGGGAATGCCTTGCAGCGCAGACTAGGCCGCCAATGTTTAATGAATGCTTTCACGGCGTTATGAGTTTTCGGCGGGAATTTTTGTAGTCGGATGAGGGCGCACCGTATCGCAGTCTGCGATCAATGTGACATGACGGCCGCGCCTGCCTGAATCAGCGGGTCTTCAGCCAGTTCAGTACGTAAACCCGCAGCGATGACGACAGATTGCTGTCGGCCGGGCGGCTGTCGTCTATTTCGGCAAGCAAGGCCGCGAAACTGACCTTGCGTCTTTCGGCGATGATTTTCAGCTCGTCCCAGAAGGCATCCTCAAGCGAGATGCTGGTGCGGTGGCCGTGCAAGGTCGCGGAGTGTTTGCGGATCATCAGATCGGTCTCCGGCGGGTCCGGTTGGAAATCTCGATCATGTCTCCCCGGCAAGTCCCTGTTTTGCGATTCTTTTTTCGAATCCCGAAATCCGCTGCGGTGAGTTGGTCCGTCAGTCTTTACCGGCCCCGTCATCGCCTTTTTCGAGCCGCCCCTGATCCAGCGCCTTTTCGGCTTTGTCGTTCAGGGCCGAGGTGAGGTTCTTTTCCGTCTTGGTGCGGCCGTGAGACAGGCGGTTCTGCTCCGCCTGTTTTTCTTTTTCGCTACGCGCCTTTTGTTTGCGAAACTGACGCAGATTGACGATATCGGCCGCCATGGGGATATGTCTCCTTGAGTTTCACGAGGCTGGGTTTCACGAAGCCCGGGCCAGAAGCCGTTATTGCTTCTTGCGGAAAGCATCCAGCGAAACGACGGAGCCTTCCTTCTTTTCCTCACCCGATTTGGGTGTTTCGGAAGCGGGCTTCGCCTCGTGGGAAACGGGGTAAGCGGTGATTTCCGCTTCTTCCATTTCTTCCTCTTCGGCCAGAGGCACATCGAACTCAAGCTCGAAATTGACGGAAGGATCGTAGAAGCCTCTGATGGCATTGTAGGGAATAACAAGCTTTTCCGGCGTATCGGAGAAGGAGAGGCCGATTTCGAATCCGGTTTCCGTCACCTTCATATCCCAGAACTGGTGCTGGATGACGATGGTCATCTGTTCGGCGTATTTCGACTTGAGGTGCTGGGAAATCCGCACTCCCGGCGCGCCGGTCAGGAATGTGATGAAGAAGTGATGGTCGCCGGGCAGGCGGCCGGTAGCGGCCACTTCACCCAAAACCTTACGAATAACGCCGCGAAGGGCATCCTGTGCGAGAATGTCGTAACGGATATGATCCTGCCCCATGCGGTCCTGTCTTTCCCTTATTCGAACGTCTTTTCATGCGTGGCGCGGCTTGCGCGCCCGGGACGCTGTAACACTTTGAATCTTCGCGCAATCCTTGAGCCGGGATCATTTTCGATCCTGACGGCTACGCGTTGTCCAAGTATACGCAATGTCCCGAACGGCAGCAACGGAAAAGCCGATGCCGTTTGCAAGTCAGCTATCATATAATCAATTCAGGCAAAATGGAGAAGGTGGAGGTTTCTGTTGCCAGGTACCTCCGAACCCCGCCTTACGGGGCTAACCGTAAGGACTTAGAGCGGAATTCCCGCACCGCCATTAGGCAGCGAGAGCGTATTCCTTAGCGTTGTTGTCATTTGCAACTACACTTGTGACCCGATAACGGCGGTATCATGCCGAGCAAAAGTTCGATCTTTACGCCCTTGTCGATCCTATTTCGCCCCCATCAAAAGCCGGCCTCATCTTGAGATCCCGCCGGTTTTTGGTGGAGGCGCCGGGTACCGCCCCCGGGTCCAATAGGTTTATTACACCGACCGTTTATCGCCATAGCCGGGTTGCCCCGGCAAGGCTTATATAGGCGTTTCGCCGGCCTTAGAAAAGGGGGGTGATGACAATTCCATGAAAAGGTTTCGTCATTGTGGTCCGTAATTTAGACTATTCTTGACGACGGGAGATTGCTGTCCCATTCTCCTGCAACCGGTCACCAGAAGTAACGTTGCGCCGGGGACACACGAAGGAGTTGATATGACCGACTATCTCGCAGATGTGAAGAAATACGACGCAGCAGCCGACGAAGCCGTGGTCGGCAAGATCGTCAAACATCTCGGCATTGCCCTGCGCAACCGGGATTCGTCTCTGGTGTCCGCTTCCGATCCAGAAGAGCTTGCGCGCGTGAAGGCTAGCTGGTGCGGCAAGAAGCTCGGGGTCACCGACGACAGCGCGGACAAGGCAATCGCCACTGTCGCAAAAGCCATGGCTGCGGATCGCTCCAAGTCTCGCGTGACCTTCTATTATCTGGTGGCCAAGGAACTGGGCAAGCTTCAGTCGCTTTGATCTGAGCCGGGGATAAACCCGCATTAGGTGATTGGTTCTGCCGCCCTGTGCTATTATATTCCCTTGATATCAGGGAATCGGCGGCAGAACGCATGAAACAATATCTCGATCTTCTCCGGCATGTGATGGAAACCGGCTCCGACCGCGGAGACCGCACCGGCACCGGCACGCGTTCGGTATTCGGTTACCAGATGCGTTTCGACCTTTCCGAAGGTTTTCCGGTTCTCACCACCAAGAAACTGCATCTGCGCTCCATCATCCATGAGCTGCTGTGGTTCCTGAACGGCGATACCAATATTGCCTATCTCAAGGAAAACGGTGTTTCCATCTGGGATGAATGGGCCGATGAGAACGGCGATCTCGGTCCGGTCTATGGCGCGCAATGGCGGTCCTGGCCGGCGCCTGATGGCCGCCATATCGACCAGATCGCGCTTCTGATCGAGGCGCTTAAAACCAATCCCAATTCCCGCCGCCATATCGTTTCGGCCTGGAACCCGGCGTTGGTGGATGAGATGGCGCTGCCGCCCTGCCATTGCCTGTTCCAGTTCTATGTGTCTGATGGAAAGCTCTCCTGCCAGCTTTACCAGCGCTCGGCCGATATTTTCCTCGGCGTGCCCTTCAATATCGCGTCCTATGCGCTGCTGACGCTGATGGTGGCGCAGGTCGTGGGCCTCAAGCCCGGCGATTTCGTTCATACGCTTGGTGATGCGCATATCTATGCCAACCATTTCGAACAGGCGCAGCTGCAGATGACGCGTACGCCGAAGGCCTTGCCGACCATGCGCCTCAACCCTGACGTGAAAGACCTTTTCGGCTTTAAGTTCGAGGACTTTACGCTGGAGAATTACGAGGCCGATTCAAGCATCAAGGCACCGATCGCGGTATGAGTGAGCCGCGCGTCACCATCATCGTTGCGGTCTCCGAGAACGGCGTCATCGGCCGCGATCTCGACATGCCATGGAAGCTGTCGACCGATCTGAAGCGCTTCAAGGCGATGACGATGGGCAAGCCGCTCATCATGGGCCGCAAGACGTTTCTGTCTGTCGGCGAACGTCCCCTCCCGGGCCGTCCGCATATCATCGTCAGCCGCAATGCCGATTACCGGCCTGAAGGCGTCGACGTCGTTTCGTCGCTGGACGAGGCCGTGAAGCTTGCAAAAACGAAGGCTGTGGAACTGGGCGTGGACGAGGTTTTTGTCGCCGGCGGTGGCGAGATTTACCGTCAGGCCATGCCCTTTGCCGATCAACTTTCCGTCACCCATGTGGCGGTAAAACTCGAGGGCGACACTTTTTTTCCGGAAATTGATCCCGCCGTTTTTGAGAAAACCGAAGAAAAGGCCGCGCCCGCAGGGGAAAAGGACAATTATCCGGTTCTGTTTACCACTTATGTGCGACGAGCCGCGGCAAAGTGAACTATTTACCTCGATTGGGTATTTAGTTACCACCTCTGCGTTGAAACGGACGCTTCTCCTTCCTATAACGGGTCGATATTCCCGCCGCACGCGAGCAATCGCTTACGAACGGAATCGGGAGAGGCTTTTATAAAGAGGTATTGATGCCCTGGAGCAATCAGAATGGCGGCGGCGGCCCGTGGGGCGGCGGCGGTGGAGGAAACAACCAGGGCGGCGGTGGCGGCCCATGGGGGCAGGGGCCTAACCGGCCTCGCGGCGGTGGCGGCGGCAATGGCGGCCCACCCGATCTGGAAGAGATCATCCGGCGCAGCCAGGACCGTTTCAAAAATGTGCTGCCCGGCGGCTTCAATGGCGGCGTGGTCGCCATCGTGGTTCTCGTCGTTCTGGTTTTCCTCGGCATCCAGTCCATCTACACCGTCCAGCCGGACGAGCGCGGCGTCGAGCTGCGTTTCGGCCGTCCGAAGGACGAAATCTCGATGCCTGGCCTGCATTTCCATCTGTGGCCGATCGAGACGGTGGAAATCGTCAAGGTGACCGAGCAGCAGCAGAATATCGGTTCGCGCGCCTCGTCGTCTTCGTCGAGCGGCGTGATGCTGACCGGCGACCAGAACATCGTTAACGTTCAGTTCTCCGTGCTCTATACGGTCTCCGATCCGAAGTCCTATCTCTTCAACGTCGACGCCCCGGCGGAAACGCTGCAGCAGGTTTCCGAAAGCGCCATGCGCGAAGTCGTTGGCCGTCGTCCGGCGCAGGATATCTTCCGCGATAACCGTCAGGCGATTGCGGCGGATGTGCGCAGCATCATCCAGTCCACCATGGACGGTTATGGTGCCGGCATCTCCATCAATGCCGTGGCGATCGAAGATGCGGCTCCGCCGCGCGAAGTGGCCGACGCCTTCGACGAAGTGCAGCGTGCCGAACAGGACGAAGACCGCTTCGTTCAGGAAGCCAATCAATACGCCAACCAGAAGCTCGGTGCCGCACGCGGTCAGGCCGCGCAGATCGTCGAAGAGGCGAACGCCTACAAGTCGCGTGTCGTCAACGAGGCGGAAGGTGAGGCGCAGCGCTTCATTTCCATCTATGACCAATATCGCACGGCGCCTGAGGTCACCCGTCAGCGCATGTTCCTAGAAACGATGGAGCAGGTCCTGAAAGGTTCCAACAAGATCATCATCGACGAGAAACAGGGCGTGGTGCCTTATCTGCCTCTGAACGAGATCATGCGCAACAATCCGGGCGCAGCACAGCAGGGAGGCAATTGATATGGGTAACCGTCTTACGGCCGTTCTTGTCGGTCTCGCCGTCCTGCTTTTCCTCGGTTATTCGTCGATCTTCGTCGTCAACGAGCGCCAGCAGGCCATCGTCGTCCGCTTCGGTCAGATCCAGGATGTGAAAACGGCGCCGGGCCTCTATTTCAAGCTGCCCTTCGCCTTCATGGATGCCGACCGCGTGCAATATGTCGAGAACCGGGCGCTGCGCTTCGATCACGATAATATCCGTGTTCAGGTCTCCGGCGGCAAGTTCTACGAGGTCGATGCCTTCGTGGTCTATCGCATCACGGATGCGCGCCGCTTCCGGCAGACGGTCTCGGGTGACCAGATGTCGGCGGAATCGCGCCTGCGTACCCGTCTCGACGCATCGTTGCGCCGGGTCTACGGTCTGCGCGGCTTTGAATCCGCACTTTCGGATGCGCGTGCATCGATGATGCAGGAAGTGCGTGACGATCTGCGTCCCGATGCGGAATCGCTCGGTATCAGCATCGTGGATGTCCGCATCCGTCGTACCGATCTGACGCAGGAAGTGTCGCAGCAGACCTTCGAGCGCATGAAGTCGGAACGTCTTGCCGAAGCCGAACTTATCCGCGCACGCGGTAATGAGGCGGCGCAGCGTCGCCGGGCCGTTGCCGACCGTGAGGTGGTGGAACTCGAGTCCACGGCTCAGCGGCAGTCCGAAGTGCTGCGCGGTGAAGGCGATGCCGAACGCAACAAGGTCTTCGGTGTGGCTTTCCAGCGCGATCCTGATTTCTTCGAGTTCTATCGCTCCATGTCTGCTTACGCCAATGCGTTGAACGGTAACGGCACGACGCTGGTCCTGTCCCCGGATTCGACCTTCTTCCGTTATTTCAACAATATCAACGGTGCGCCACCTGCGGCTCCCGCCGCACCTGCGCCAGCGCCGGCGAACTGATAGCGGATCAACTGATTTGGGAGGGGCCGGTTTTTACCGGCCCTTTCTTTTTGAAGCGTGTGCACCGTGAAATTCATAAAATTGTGGGTCAACGACACTACTCTTCGGTTTTCACAATCTGGAAGAACGGAAGATGCTGCGCGCGCTTCGGCATGATAGAGACAGTTACTCAGTCGCCATTGTTTTCGCCGTACTTGGATTCGCAGCTTTTTCATTGATGGACGCTGTTTCCAAAATTCTCAGCAGTTCACACTCTCTTCCCCAAGTGCTTTTTTTCTCCGGTGTTTTTGCCGTCATCTTCAGCTTGTTGCTTTCCAGGCCGTTGGGTGGCTTTAAGATTCACTCGGCAAAGGGATGGGCAGTGGTGTCCGCCCGGGGTGTCATGTCCGCTGGCATGATATGGCTCACACTATATGCGATTTCGCGTATGTCGATTGCGGACGTTTATTCGATCCGCTTTACGAGCCCTATCATTACGATATTGCTGGCTTTGGTGTTTTTGAGAGAGCGTCCCATCAGCCTTCAATGGTTGTCTGCTGTTCTGGGTCTCGCAGGTGTCCTGATCGTTCTTCAGCCGAGTGGCGCGATGGACAGCCTAGCCGCTGTCATGGCCTTTGCTGCCGCTTTGGCGCACTCCGCATCGACAGTCATGGTGAGGCGGTGGAGGGCCCAGTCAACGCCGCTGGCAGATACCATGCTGCCTGTCGTCATCCTGGTTCTCATCACCGGAGCCCTTTTGCCCGAACGCTTTATTGCACCGATACCGATTGAGTGGCTGTTCTATGTCGGGGCAGGTGCTTTGCTTGCATTGGGAAGACTATGCCTGACGCTTTCGATTCGAATGGCGCAGTCCTCTTTCATCGCGCCGGTTCAATATACCCAACTGTTCTGGAGTTTATTATTCGGCTACCTATTCTTCTCCGCGCAGCCGACACTGGTGTCGTGGATGGGTTACGTTCTTGTTCTCGCAAGTGGTGTTGTTGGGATGATGGCGAGCAGGAAGGCGTCGCCCGAGCGATAGTGTCCCCATATTTTCAGCGTTCTTTCCTGGAAATGATCACAATTGACAATAGGTGTTTGCCTCGCTCACGCTTTTCTGTACGGCTTTGAGGCGCGCGAAGAGGTTCCGGAATCAATTGCCTGTTCACGAAAAGGTATTTTTACACTTCATCATTCCGCCTTATGCTTTGACGATATAAGCAGGGCATGACGATTTGAAACGCGAGGACGCTTATGGCCGTGACCCTTCTTTCGCCTTTTCGCAGCAGCATTGCCGCAGTTGCGGGCATCGCGCTTGTGGCGGGCAGCCTTTCGGCGCCGGTTGCGGCAAGAGCGCAGAGCCATGGGCCGGAATCGGTGGCTGATCTTGCCGAGCCGCTGCTCGATGCGGTGGTGAATATTTCGACGTCCCAGAACGTCAAGACCGAGGGCAAGGGTCCAGTTCCGCCGAAGCTGCCGGAAGGTTCGCCCTTCCAGGAGTTCTTCAAGGATTATTTCGACAGCCAGAAGCCGGAAGGCGGCGAAAAGGTCAATTCGCTGGGGTCGGGTTTCGTGATCGATCCGGCTGGCTATGTCGTGACCAACAACCACGTCATCGAGGGTGCTGATGCCATCGAGGTGATTTTCCCGAATGGCTCGAAGCTCAAGGCGACGCTGGTCGGCACCGATACCAAGACCGACCTTTCGGTCCTGAAGGTGGAGCCGAAAACACCGCTGAAGGCCGTGAAGTTCGGCGATTCGCGCAGCATGCGCATCGGCGACTGGGTGATGGCTGTCGGCAATCCGTTCGGGCTTGGCGGATCGCTGACCGTGGGCGTCATTTCCGCGCGCGGCCGCAATATCAATGCCGGCCCCTATGACAATTTCATCCAGACGGATGCGGCCATCAACAAGGGTAACTCCGGTGGCCCGCTCTTCAACATGAAGGGTGAGGTGATCGGCATCAATACGGCGATCATTTCGCCGAGCGGCGGTTCGATCGGTATCGGTTTCGCCGTGCCGACGGAGCTCGCCCAGAATATCGTGCAGCAGCTCATCGAATTCGGCGAGACCCGCCGCGGCTGGCTCGGCGTTCGCGTTCAGCCTGTTACTGATGACGTGGCAGCGAGCCTCGGCATGGAAAGCGCCAAGGGCGCGCTGATATCAGGCGTGGCCAAGGGCGGCCCGGTGGAGAACGGCCCGATCCAGGCCGGTGATGTCGTCCTGAAATTCGACGGCAAGGATATCAATGAAATGCGCGATCTTCTGCGCATCGTGGCGGAAAGCCCTGTCGGCAAGGAAGTCGATGTTGTCGTTTATCGCGACGGCAAGGAGGAGACCGTCAAGGTCAAGCTCGGGCAATTGCAGGATACGACCGACGAGAAGGCCTCGACCGACGACCCGCAGGGTGAAGACGGTGATGGCAGCATGGTCGCCCCCGACGATAAAGACAGTGGCGACGATCAGGCGCAGGACCAGACGCCTGAAGTGCGCGAAGCACCGCAGACCGTGCTTGGAATGAATCTGGTGGTGCTGAGCAATGAATTGCGCACGGAGAAGGGCATTGCCGAAAGCGTGGAAGGCGTGCTTGTCGCAAGCGTCGATCCCGGTTCTCCCGCCGAACAGAAGGGCATGAAGGCCGGTGACGTTATCGTCGAGGTGGGACAGGATTTCATGGAAGTTCCCGGCGACGTGCTGGTGCGTGTGAACGGCCTGAAGTCCGAAGGCCGCAAGAATGCGCATATGATGGTGGCCGATGCTCAGGGCAATCTGCGCGTGGTGGCGTTGCCGCTGGAATAAACGCTTTTCGCTCGATCCGTCAGGAATCGGGTGGTTGCGGCCCCGTCAGGTCCCTATCCCTTGGTCTCCATCAAACGGAGGCCAAGAATATGAAATTACTCGAAAACAAGGTTGCCATCATCACCGGCGCGTCATCCGGCATCGGCCGGGCGACGGCCATGCTGTTCGCCACGCAAGGCGCGGCAGTTGTCATCAATGCGCGCGGTGAAAAGGCGCTGCAGGAGGTTGCAGCCGACATTCGTGATGCCGGGGGCCGTGTCCACGCGGTTGCGGGCGATGCGGGTGTTGCGGAAACCCATTCCCGGTTGGCGGATGCGGCCGTGGGCATTTTCGGTGGCCTCGATATCGCCATCAACAATGCCGGGGCGGTGGGGGCCATGAAGCGGCTGGCGGAGATTTCGCCCGAGGAGTGGGATCATGTCCTCAACGTCAATCTCACCTCTGCCTTTCTGGGGGCGCGTTACCAGATTCCGCCGATGCTGAAGCGGGGCGGCGGTTCCATCGTCTTTACGTCAAGCTTCGTCGGCACCAGCGCCGGCATTCCTGGCATGTCGGCTTATGGAACCGCGAAGGCAGCGTTAATGGGGCTGGTGAAGGGCATTACCGCCGATTATGCGATCAATGGCATTCGCGCCAATGCCCTGCTCCCCGGCGGGGTCGATACACCGGCCGCAGGAGACGCGGCGCAGAAGGAATGGGCTGCCGGCCTGCATGCGATGAAGCGCATTGCCCAGCCAGAGGAAATTGCGCAGGCCGCTCTTTTCCTCGCAAGCCCTATGGCAAGCTTCGTCGCCGGAGCGGCGCTGTTTGCCGATGGCGGCAATGCCGCGGTGAAATGACTTTCGGAACTGACGGGTAGGCGTTTTATCGCGCCCGCCATTCCTCCAGCGTCAGCGCATAGGTGACGTGGGGCCGCAGATGCGGGTGCGTCTCTTCCGGCACGCGCGGGTGGTCGAAATCGCGGGAAGGATCACGCCTCAAGCCGATGCGTTCCATGACCGCCGTCGAACGATGGTTGTCGTGGACGGCGAAGGAGACGATTTCCGGCGTCTCCTTTTCATCGAAAGCCATGACGAGCAGCGATTGCGCAGCTTCGGTGACATAACCGTGCCCCCAGAAGCGAGTGGCGAGCCGCCAGCCGATTTCCATGGTGCCGATCGGGAAGGGCGGATCGAGGTTCATGACAGGCGATATGCCGCAGAACCCCATCACTTCACCGGTTTCTCGCAGCTCCATGGCATAAAAGCCATAGCCGCTGCCGCGGATCATGCCATTGATGGTTTCCAGCACCGCGTCCGCTTCCGCATGGCTGCGGCGGAAGGGGAAAAATTCCATGACCTTTTCGTCCGCGTTGATTTCGCGGAACAGGTCGCGGTCGCTCTCCTTCCATTCGCGCAGAATGAGTCTTTCTGTCTCACGAATGATCATGGAATGACAAAATCCGTCTTGCGATAGCCCTGGATGTAGAGAAGCGCGGTCAGGTCGCCATGGTCGATGCGCATCTGCGCTTCGGCGGCCACGGCGGGCTTGGCGTGCAGGGCAACGCCTGCACCGGCCACATGCAGCATGCCGAGATCATTGGCGCCATCGCCGACTGCCATCGCCTCTTCAGACGAAATGCCGAGCTTTGCGGCAATATCGTTCAGCGCGTCGACCTTGGCCTGTTTACCGAGAATGGGTTCGGCAACGGTGCCGTCAAGTTCGCCATCGGCTTCGCCGAGCAGATTGGCGCGGTTCTCGTCGAAACCGAGCATCGCAGCGACGCGGTTGGTGAATACGGTGAAGCCGCCGGAAACGAGGGCGGTGTAATAACCCTTCGCTTTCATGGTGGCGATCAGCTCCTTGCCGCCTGATGTCAGCGTGATGCGCTTTTCGATGACGTCATCGATGACAGAGACCGGCAGGCCCTTCAGCAGCGCCACGCGCTCACGCAGAGCCGGTTCAAAAGCGATCTCGCCATTCATCGCACGGGCGGTGATGGCGGAGACCTTGTCCTTCAGCCCGACTTCGGCCGCCAGTTCGTCGATGCACTCCTGGCCGATCATAGTTGAATCCATGTCGGCGATCAGCAGCTTCTTGCGCCGCTGGTCCTGTTCCTGGATGACGATATCGATGGGTTTTCCGATAAGCGCGGCCGCAATAGCGCTGCGCGCCTGTTCGGCTGCGGTGCCCAGGGGCAGGGCTATATCGCAGGCGATGCCGTCGGCCAGCCAATAAAGGCCCGATGCATTGACCGCCTTTGCGGCGGCTTCGCCGAAGGCTGGTGTCAGAACAGGATTTGACGGATTGGCGATAAGCGTGGCAACCAGAGCCATGATGAAAAACCTTGATCAGAATTTTGATGCGATCCTGATAACCGGCCCGACGGCAAGCGGCAAGTCCGCGCTTGCGCTTCGTCTGGCGCGGGAGCGGAACGGTGTGGTCATCAACGCCGACAGCATGCAGGTTTACGACACCTTGCGGGTGCTAACCGCCCGGCCTTCCGATGAGGAAATGGAGGGCGTGCCGCATCATCTCTACGGCCATGTGCCTGCTAACAGCGCCTATTCAACCGGTGAATGGCTGCGGGATATTTCCGGCCTGCTTTCGGATCTGCGCGGTGAGGGGCGTTTTCCTGTTATCGTCGGTGGTACGGGGCTTTATTTCAAGGCGCTGACTGGTGGCCTCTCCGACATGCCCGCGATTCCCGATGGCATTCGCGAGGGGCTGCGCGCCCGGTTGATCGAAGAGGGAGCGGCAAAGCTACACGCCGAATTGGTGAGCCGCGATCCGCCCATGGCGCAGATGCTGCAGCCGGGAGATGGCCAGCGTATCGTCCGGGCACTGGAGGTGCTCGAAGCGACGGGGAAATCGATCCGCGATTTCCAGCGTGCCAGCGGCCCGATGATCGTCGATCCCGAGCGGGCGCAGAAATTCATCGTCCTGCCGGAGAGACCGGTGCTGCATGACCGTATCAACCGCCGTTTTGAGGCGATGATGGACAGTGGTGCGGTGGAGGAGGTCCAGGCGCTTCTTGCGCTCAATCTAGCGCCCGATGCAACGGCGATGAAGGCGATTGGCGTTGCTCAGATCGCCGATATGCTGGCCGGGCGCATGGGTGCGGCGGAGGTGATAGAAAAATCGGCGGCTGCGACCCGCCAATATGCCAAACGGCAGATGACCTGGTTCCGCAACCAGATGGGGGATGACTGGACGCGCATCCAGCCGTGAAAGGGGCCTAATCCTTGCGGTAGAGGCTGCCGAGCGGTTTTTTCAACAGGCTTTCGCGCAACGAGGGGCGCGTCTCACCGGGCGGCGGGCCATTCTGCGCCTGCATCTGGAAACCCGCCTTGCGCAGATCGTTGACGGCGCCGGCGGTGGGGTCCATTGACGCCGCATTGGATGGCACAGGCGGTGTGCGTCCGGGCAGCATATCCGGGCGGTAGGGTTCATATCCCTCCGTTGCGGGCGTTCCCAATTCTCGCTTCCAGCGATCGATATCGTCTGCCGTCTGGAATACGGCCGGTTCCGGCTGGTCGGAAAAAGCCGCTTCCACGCTTTGCTGGAAGCCGGTGATAACGGGTTTGGCCGTGGCGCGCATGCGGGTGACGATGCTGTTCAGGTCGACCGTGTCAGGGGTTTCATGGTTCATATGGCTGGACGTGCCGCTCGCCTTCGGCAGCTTGGCCGTGGTGACACGGTCGAAGCGCATGCGCATCGGCACATTCACGGCCTCACCGAAGGCGATGGCTTCGCCATTGCCGATGGAGGAGAGAAAGCTCGTAGTCGAGGTCGAGGCGTTCGGCACGGCGGAGAGAATGATCTTCTGGTCGATCTCGTTCGACAGCCGCATGGCGAACACGGTCGAGCATTGCGACAGGATGGTCTGGTCCAGCTCGCTTGGCCGCTGACTGATGACGCCGAGGGAGATGCCGTATTTGCGGCCTTCCTTGGCGATCTGGGCGATGGATTGCCGGGTGGGGAAAAAGCCGCGCTCGGGATCAGCCGGAACATAACGGTGCGCTTCCTCGCAGACGATAAGCATATGCAGCGAACCGCGCGCCAGCACCGCCAGTTCGAAGGACATGCGGCAGAGCACCGAGACCACCGAATTCACCACTTCGGAGGGGATGCCTGACAGTTGGAAAACCGAAATCGGCTTGCCTTCCCCGGGGATGCGGAAGATATGCGCGACCGTCTCGAGAATGTTGTCGTTGATCGTATTGCTCGAGAACATGAAATTATAGCGCGTATCGTTGACGGCCGAGAGGATGCGGCCCTTCAGCGTGCGCAAGGCGGGTTTTTCGCCGCGGCCTTCCAGTCGGCCGATACGTTCGTCGATGAGGGCGAGAAGATCGGCGATGCGGTATGGCACCGGCGTATCCGGCGTGATCGCGCTCTTGTCGGATGTACGGCGGACGGCGGAACCTTCGGTGCCGCGAAATGCCTTTTTTGCTTCGGGAATGAGGTCCCGGAGGAAATCCATCTCTTCCGGCACGGGCTTGCGGCCGCGGAAAATCACCTCGGCAAATTCCTCGAGCCGCATCAGCCAGAAGGGAAGGTCCAGCGTATCGGTATCGATGACGACGGAATGATCGGGAAAAGCAGCCGCGAATTCATTATGCGGATCGAGAATGAGGACGCGCAGTTTCGGGTCGGTCTCGATCGCCTTGTTCAGAAGCAGCGAAACGGCGGTAGTCTTGCCCACGCCCGTCGATCCGACGACGGCGAAATGTTTGGCAAGCATCTGAGGAATGCTGATCGCCGCGTTGATCGTGTCGTCCTGCGTCAGCTTGCCGATGACACAGGCATCACGTCTGCCGCTGTCGTAAATCTTTGCAAGGTCGCTGGTGCGGATGCGGTGCGCCACCGCGCCGAGATAAGGGTAACGGGAGATGCCGGTGGAAAAACGTTCGCTGCCGTCTTCGGTGCGATACACTTCACCCACGAGTTCCACGTCGATCAGCAGCCTGTTTGGCTTGTCCGCTGCCCAATGGTCTTCGCCGGTGCGCATGGAAAAGACCAGCGCAGTGACACGGCTCGTGCCCATTTCGATGGAGATCAGGCGTCCGACGGACCAGAGCTGCGACACGTCGGTGGAGCCGGGTTCCGTTTCTGCGGCAATGGTGGCGTGCGCGCCGTTACACGCGATGACGCGGCCGAGCATGCGGTTTGCCGGTTGCTCGCCGGATCGCCGTTCGTTTTCGTCCATGCGGGACGCGTTATGAGACGTGTCGTTATTCACATTTTTTCCCGGTACATGCGGATGATCGCGGTGGTTCGGGCAGCATCTGCGCTCTCGAGATTAAAAGATTATGCTTAACAACAGGTGTATCGGCCGCGTTCGAAAATTTCGCCAAAGCCCCCTGCGGGGTAATAAAAGAAGGCGGCGGTGATTTTTTCCCGCAATATGCGTTGACGGCTGGGGCGTTTGTGGCTAACACTCCGGCCCATGAAAAATCTTAACGTACTTATCGTGGTGGGACGGCGCATGGGCAGGATGGTGTAACCATCCGGCGAAAGCACCCATGCGCTGAACGAGGCTCCTCTAGGGGCCTTTTTTTATGTCTTCAAACAGGCCCTCGGGCTCCTCGATATCCAAAGCCAAAGCGGGACGGAAACAGGCAATGACGGATAAGGACAATACGGAAAACAGCAATCGCATGACAGGTGCGGAGATCGTTCTGCAGGCGCTGAAGGATAACGGTGTCGAGCACATCTTCGGTTATCCCGGCGGTGCCGTTCTTCCGATTTATGACGAGATTTTCCAGCAGGAAGACATTCAGCACATCCTCGTGCGTCACGAGCAGGGTGCCGGCCACGCCGCTGAAGGGTATGCCCGCTCCACCGGCAAGGTCGGCGTCATGCTTGTTACCTCCGGTCCCGGCGCCACCAATGCGGTGACGCCGCTGCAGGATGCGCTGATGGATTCCATTCCGCTCGTCTGCCTGTCCGGCCAGGTCCCGACATCGCTGATCGGTTCCGATGCGTTTCAGGAATGCGATACCGTCGGCATCACGCGCCCCTGCACCAAGCACAACTGGCTGGTCAAGGACGTCAACGAACTGGCCGGCATCATCCATGAAGCCTTCCGCATTGCGCAGACTGGCCGTCCCGGCCCTGTCGTCGTCGATATTCCGAAGGATATCCAGTTTGCCACCGGCACCTATACGCCGCCTTCTGCCGCCATCCAGCAGAAGAGCTACAAGCCGAAGGTCCAGGGCGACCTCAACGCCATTCACGCCGCCATCGACCTGATGTCCAAGGCGAAAAAGCCTGTCTTCTATACCGGCGGCGGCGTCATCAATTCCGGTCCGGAGGCAACCCGTCTGCTGCGCGAACTGGTCGAACTCACCAATTTCCCGATCACCTCGACGCTGATGGGTCTCGGCGCCTATCCGGCTTCCGGCAAGAACTGGCTCGGCATGCTGGGCATGCACGGTTCCTACGAAGCCAATATGACGATGCATGATTGCGATGTCATGGTCTGCATCGGCGCGCGTTTCGATGACCGTATTACCGGTCGCATCAATGCGTTTTCGCCGAATTCCAAGAAGATCCATATCGATATCGATCCGTCCTCGATCAACAAGACCGTGCGTGTCGACGTGCCTGTTATCGGCGATGTCGGGCATGTTCTGGAGGACATGGCTCGCCTGTGGCGCGCTTTGCCGAAGAAACCGGAAAAAGCGCAGACGGCCGACTGGTGGTCGCAGATTGAGCGCTGGCGCGCCCGTAATTCCTTCGCCTACAAGAACTCCAAAGATGTCATCATGCCGCAATATGCATTGCAGCGGCTTTATGAGGCGTCGAAGGGACGCGACACTTACATCACGACAGAAGTCGGCCAGCACCAGATGTGGGCGGCGCAGTTCTTCGGTTTCGAGGAGCCGAACCACTGGATGACCTCGGGCGGTCTCGGCACCATGGGTTATGGCCTGCCGGCGGCTATCGGCGTGCAGGTCGCGCATCCCGAAGCGCTTGTCATCGACATTGCCGGTGACGCATCGATCCAGATGTGTATCCAGGAAATGTCCTGCGCCATCCAGTACGGCCTGCCGGTGAAGATTTTCATCCTCAACAACCAGTATATGGGCATGGTGCGGCAATGGCAGCAGTTGCTGCACGGCAACCGTCTGTCCAACTCCTATACCGAAGCCATGCCTGATTTCGTCAAGCTGGCGGAAGCCTATGGTGCGGTCGGCATGTATTGCGACGACCCGAAGGAACTGGACGACAAGATCGCCGAGATGATTGCGGTCAACAAGCCGGTCATCTTCGATTGCCGCGTTGCCAATCTCGCCAATTGCTTCCCGATGATCCCATCTGGTAAAGCCCATAACGAGATGCTGTTGCCGGATGAGGCGACGGATGAAGCTGTTGCCAACGCCATCGATGCCAAGGGCCGTCAGCTAGTCTGAGCCGGGAGAGGAAAAGGACATGAACGCACACCTACAACCCACCGGCTCCGCCTATTTCATCCAGAAGGAAACGGCTGCCGTTGAAAATCACACGCTGTCGGTTCTCGTCAGCAACGAGCCGGGCGTTCTCGCCCGGGTCATCGGCCTGTTTTCCGGCCGTGGCTACAACATCGAAAGCCTGACGGTTTCGGAAACGGAACATGAGGCGCATCTGTCGCGCATCACCATCGTGACGCGCGGCACGCCGATCGTGCTGGAGCAGATCAAGGCGCAGCTGGAACGCATTGTGCCGGTGCACCGGGTTCTGGACCTTACCGTCCGCGCCCGCGAACTGGGGCAGGAACGGCCGATCGAGCGCGAAGTGGCGCTCATCAAGGTTGCAGGCACGGGCGAAGTCCGTGCCGAGGCGCTACGGCTTGCCGATGCGTTTCAGGCCAAGGTGGTGGATGCGACGGTGGAGCATTTCATCTTCGAGATCACCGGCAAGTCATCCAAGATCGACCAGTTCGTGGCCATCATCAAGCCGCTCGGCCTGATCGAAATCTGCCGCACGGGTATTGCCGCCATGAACCGCGGTTCGCAGGGTATGTAATTCGTCTCCAAGCGAAATCTTCCATAAAGCCCGCGGTTCGCCGCGGGTTTTTTTATGGAATCCGCTTGGGATCGATATTCAACCATATGGTTGACATTCCGCGGCGACCGGCTATATTCAACAACATGGTTGAATTATCCGCTTCACATCTCGATACCGTCTTTCATGCCCTTGGCGACGCAACGCGACGCACGATGCTGCGTGATCTTTCCCGTGGCGAGCGAACGGTGAGCCAGTTGGCTCAACCCTTCGACATATCGCTCGCGGCAGCCTCGAAGCATATCAAGGCGCTGGAAAATGCGGGGCTTATCCGCCGCGAGGTGAGGGGGCGCATCCATGTCTGCCGCCTTGCGCCCGAACCCCTGGCGGAAGCGCATGAATGGCTGGATTTCTACCGGCAGTTCTGGGGCAATCGCCTCGATGTTCTTGAGCAGATGCTCAGGGAGGAAGATCAGGGAAAATCCCCTGCAGATGGAGGAAATGACAATGGCTGATATCGCAATGCCTGAAACCTATGGCCGTCTCGTCGAGCCAACGACCCTGAAGATCGAGCGGCTGTTGCCCGGACCGATCGAGCGGGTCTGGGCTTATCTGACCCAAAGTGACCTTCGCCGCCGCTGGCTCGCCTCCGGCGAAATGCGGCTTGCGCCCGATGCGCCCTTCGAACTGGTGTGGCGCAACGACGAGCTTTCCGATCCGCCGGGCCACCGCCCGGAAGGCTTTTCCGAAGAGGAAAAGATGGCGTCCCGCATCATTACCGTCGTTCCGCCGCATCACCTTGTCTTTAGTTGGGGTGAAAGCGGAGAGGTGTCGATCGAGCTTCAGGCTCTGGGCAAGGATGTGCTTCTGACGCTGATTCATCGCCGGTTGGTTGGCAGGAAGACCAAGCTCGATGTCAGCGCCGGCTGGCATGTGCATCTCGATATTCTCGCTGCCCGTCTTCAGGAAAAGGAACCGGGCCCTTTCTGGGATACGTGGCTGGCGCTGAAAGAGGAATACGAGCCGCGCATACCGTCATAAAGCCCCGGGGCTATCTGACCGACGGCGCGGCTTGCCGCGCCGTTATTGCAATCTTTATTGCGGGCAGTTCCCGGTTCTCACATTCCGATTCAACCGCTTCAGCAGCTGATTCCGAAATGCCCGCTAACGCCCTGTTATGTCAGAGCATTTCTAGGGACGTCTTGCGCGTCGGTGGCGGGAAGGCGGCGTCGAGGGCGGTCCAGTCTTCCTCGGTTAGTTCAAGATCGGTGGCGCCGCGATTTTCCACGATACGGGACGCGCTGGCGGATTTTGGAATGGCGATGACGCCGTCCCTGTCCAAAAGAAAGGCCAAGGCCAGCTGCGCCGGGGTTGCCTGATAGGCCTTGGCGATGCGAATGAGTTCGTGGTTCTTCAGGATGCGGCCCTGCTCGATGGGGGAATAGGCCATCAACGGCACGCCGTGCTCCTGGCACCAGGGCAGAAGGGAAAATTCAGGTCCGCGCCGGGAGAGGTTATAGAGCACCTGATTGGCGGCGCAGTTTTTGCCCTCTGGAACGGTGAAAAGCTCCTCCATATCGTCGGTATCGAAATTGGAGACGCCCCAGTTGCCGATCTTGCCGTCGCTCTTCAGCCTTTCGAACGCGGCCACGGTTTCGCCAAGCGGGTGCTCGCCGCGCCAGTGCAGCAGATAGAGATCGATGTGGTCGGTGCCGAGCCTTGCGAGGCTGCGCTCGCAGGCTTCCGCGGTGCCTCTTGCACTGGCATTCCACGGATAGACCTTGCTGACCAGAAACACCTCGTCGCGGCGGCCGGCGATTGCCGTGCCGACCACTTCTTCCGACCGGCCGTCGGCATACATTTCCGCGGTGTCGACCAACGTCATGCCCAGATCGATCGCCTTGCGGATGCTTTCAATCTCGTCGTCTGCCGATGACCTTGTCTCGCCCATATTCCAGGTGCCAAGTCCGAGGGCTGGAACCTCTTTTCCAGAGGGCAGGGTGACGGCAGGAATATCCTCATGCATGGTTTTGCTCCAGCGGTTGTCGATTGGACAATAGTCTTTTGTGTCGACTTCTCAAACCCATGGCGGAGACGATCGATCCATCAAAAAATTTCACCTCGTCCTTCGGTGCGTTGCTGCTGTTTGCCTTCCATCACGCAGATGCTGACGTCGTCACTCGCATTCCGCGGCCCCTGCTGGCCTCACGTCGGAAACTGCCGGTAACATTCCTCGGCGATTGCCTGCACCTCGTCGCGCGACAGTTCGGCGGAAACGGCATAACCCAGCTCGTTGTCGATCCAGTAGAAGGTTTCGACACCGTCGGCGCTGGCCATGCGGAAGCTGGTGGTGCGGTTTTCCTCGTTGTGGCCGACCAGCACCGTCACCCGGCGGCCGGTCTTGTCCTGATACATCAGCATCGCGCCCGGCTTGCCGCTGACGGGGATGAGACGCCCGCCGACGAGGTCATATCCGATCTTCGACAGATCGGGGATGGCGAAGGGATAACCGAGCCGCTTGCCAAGCCAAGTCGCAAGATGCTGCTGCTCGCCGGCGCCGACCTCGACGGGGTGACGCACCTCGCTTGCATAGATGAGATAGGCGGATTTCGCCTGTGCCGGAATATCCGTCGTCAGCGATGCCAGGGTCACGTCCTGCGGCGTCGAAAAGGAGGAGGGCAGCAGCCTGCCGGCTGCGGCGCCCGCTACGAAGATCAGCAGGGCCGCCGCCGTCCGCAGGAGGGCGGGTTTCAGCCGCCATCTGCGATCCCTCTTTTGCGGGCCGAGCATCGAGGCGTCATGCGGATGTGCGGCGGCATAGGAGGCGAACGCATTGCGCAGAATGTCGGCCTGTTTTTTCCATGCCTGCACGCGGCTCTGGTCTTCCGGTCTTTCAGCCAGCCAGCTCTCGACAGCCGCGCGGTCGTCGTCGGAAAGAAGTCCGTCGACATAGGCGTGCAGATCGTCTTCGGTTATGGCATCGGGCCGTTTCATCGTGGTCTCCGCAGGGGTATGATATTATCCTCCGCCAGATGCTGGCGAAGTGTTTCGCGGGCGCGAGACAGCCTGGACATGACGGTGCCGAGCGGGATCGCCAAGGTCTCGGCCGCCTCCTGATAGCTGTAGCCTTCCACCGTCACCAGCATCAGCACTGCCCGCATATCCGGTGAAAGAAGTGCTAGCGCGCCATGCAGCCGGTCGTTCTCCAGCGTGTCGGAAAGCGTGTCCGGGATGGCAATGGTCTCGTGGCCGTCGAGGCTTTCGGACGGATGACGTTTCTCGGCGCGGTGGCGGTTGCGATAAAGATTCGTCATTATCGTGTAAGCCCATGTTTTCAAACCCGTTCCGCGCCATTGCCTTTTGTTGGCAAGTGCCTTTTCCACGCAGTCCTGCAACAGGTCCTCGCCATCGGCATCGGAACGGGAAAGGCTGCGGGAATAACGGCGCAGCATGGGTATCAACGCCAGCATCTCCGTTTCGAAGCTGCCGGTTGCGGGGGAGTGGCTCCCCCGCTTTTCACCATTCATGCCATCAGGGTTTTGCGGCATCCCATACACCGTTCATACCGTCGCCGGTGGCGTCGCCCTTTTTCGTGTCCTTGACCCAGTAATAAAGCGGCATGCCGTCCTTTGCCCACTGCATCTTGCCGTCCTTGCGCTTCAAGAGGGAATAGGCGCCCTCGGCCTTGTCACTGGCGGCTGCAAAAAACGGCGGCCAGTTCACCGCGCATTTGTCGTAACAATTGGATACGCCCTTCTTGTCGTTCTTGAAAGTGTAGAGCGTCATGCCTTTTTCGCCGGCAAGCACATTGCCTTTGTCGGTTTTGACCGTTTCGACCGCCGGCGCTGCATAGGCCGTTCCGGCAAAAGCCAGAACGAGGGCGGGAACGATAAAGCGGATTTTCATGGACATATCCTCCTTGGTTCGGGCGGGCTCAAGCCGCCAGCACATCAAGAGACACCGTCGCGCGCCGGTTTATTCCCCGTTGCGAAATATTTTTTAAACTTATCCATTGAGCTAAGTGTTTTCCCATGATAGTTAGCTTTATGGAAAACTATTCAGACGCGCTCAACGATATCTTCCAGTCTCTCGCCGATCCGACCCGAAGGGCCGTGATCCTGCGGCTGGGCGGCGGAGAGGCGAGCATTGGAACGCTGGCCGAACCCTTCGATATGGCCCTGCCATCCTTCATGAAACATATCCGCCAGCTGGAGGAGGCGGGGCTGATCGTGACACGCAAGCAGGGGCGTGTCCGGTTCTGCTCGCTGGAGAAACAGAGGTTTTCCATGCTCGATGGCTGGCTTTCGCAACAGCGCGCTGTCTGGGAGGGCCGCACCGACCGGCTCGAGCAATTCGTCATGGCACAACAGGACAGGATGTCCAGCAAAGGGGAGAATGACCAATGACCGAGACTTTCAATCCCGATCTCGACCTGAAGATTTCACGCATCATCAAGGCGCCGCGCAGGCTGGTCTGGAATGCCTGGACGGACAAGACCAGCCTGGAACAATGGTGGGTGCCGCATCCCGGCCAGTGCCGGGTGGACAAAATGGAGCTTCACCCCGGCGGTGCTTTCGAGACGCGCTACAGCGAAGACGGCAGGGAATTTGGCCAGCATATCAGCGGCTGTTTCCTGGCGGTGGATCATGAGCAGCGCCTCATTTTCACCGATGCGCTGACGGCGGGTTTCCGGCCCTCCGCCCAGCCGTTCCTCACCGCCGTGATGACGTTTCGCGATCATCCTGATGGCATGGAATATGAGGCCTATGCCATGCACAACAACCTTGCCGACCGCGACAGGCACGCGGAGATGGGGTTCTTCGACGGCTGGAACACGGTTGCGGAGCAGCTGGCGCAGCTTGTCGAGAAGCAGGCGGCGCATTGAGGTCATCATTCTCATTGCGCGATTCATCTTTCGTTCTTTTTCTGTTGCGCATCAGGCTCGAATCCTGCGATGAGGACGCATGTTATTTTCACCGCAACAGGACGAAGCGCTCAAGGCTGTTTCCCGCTGGCTGAAAGAAGGCCGGACGCCGGTTTTCCGGCTGTTCGGTTATGCCGGAACGGGCAAGACGACGCTTGCCAAGCATTTTGCGGAAAATGTCGATGGCGAGGTGCTGTTTGCGGCCTTCACCGGCAAGGCGGCGCAGGTGCTGCGTTCGCGCGGGGCGACCAATGCCCGCACCATTCATTCGCTGATCTACCGCCCACGCGGTGAAGAAACGGTCGAAGACGAGGAAACCGGCAAGACCTCTGTTGCGCCGATGTTTTCCATCAACCGCCAGAGCCCGCTCGCCAAGGCAGCGCTGATCATCATCGACGAATGTTCGATGGTGGACGAGCAGCTTGGCAAGGATCTGATGAGTTTTGGCACGCCGATCCTCGTGCTGGGTGATCCGGGCCAGCTGCCGCCGGTTTCGGGCGGCGGCTTTTTTACCGAGCAGGAGCCGGATTTTCTGCTGTCGGAAATCCACCGCCAGGCCAAGGACAACCCCATCATCCATCTTGCCATGGATGTACGCGAAGGCCGCGAGATCATGCGCGGCGATTATGGCTCCGCGCAGGTGATTTCCAAGTCTGAAGTGACGCAGTCGCTGGTGCTGGAGGCCGATCAGGTTCTGGTAGGCACCAATCGCACCCGCCGCCGCTACAATCAGCGGCTTCGTGAGCTGAAGGGTTTTTCCGCCGATTATCCACAGTCAGGCGACAAGCTGGTCTGCCTTCGCAACGATCCTGCCAAGGGCCTGCTCAACGGCTCGCTATGGCAGGTGATGAGTTCATCGCGCGAGACGGTGAAACCCGGCATCAACCTGATGATCCGGCCGGAAGATGACGATATGGATCGCGGTGCGGCCAAGATCAAATTGCTGAAGGCGGCCTTCGAGGATGTGGAGACCGAAATTCCCTGGTCGACCCGCAAGAGGTACGACGAGTTCGATTTCGGTTACGCGCTGACCGTGCACAAGGCACAGGGTTCGCAATGGAACAATGTGGTTCTCTTCGACGAGAGCTATGCTTTCCGTGATTCTCGCGAAAGATGGCTTTACACTGCCATCACCCGCGCGGCCGAAACCCTGACGATCGTTCGTTGATCAGGCACGGATGACGCCGAGCAGAACCGCCTTGGCGACCGCCTGAAAGCGGTTGCTGGCACTGAACTTGCCGATGATCTTTGCCTCCAGCGTGTTGAGATCGCTGCCTGAAAGGCCAAGGGCGCGGGCAAGCCGCACTGGCGCATAACCCTCCGCCATCAGTTCCAGGCATTTGCGTTCGGTGTCGGTGAGGGCGATGTCCTTTGCCGGTGCCCGCTCAGTGCCATCCATGCCGTCCGCATCCGTCTCCGTCACCAGCAATTCCTCGATCTGCTGGGCCTGACGCTGGAGGGTGGAAAGCTCGGAGGTCAATTCTCTCTTCCGCTGCCGCAATGCGGCGTGGAATATGTCGTCCGCCTCTTCCTGCGAGAGCGACCGGACGAGTTTTTCCATGATTTCGGTAATCGCGGCAACGGAGATGCCCACTTCGCGACAGACGTTGATGACGGCCATGCGCTGAACGTTGCGGTGGGTATAAACGCGCATCTGGCCGATGCGCTTCGAGGTCAGCAGTGCCTTTTCCTCGTAAAAATGCAGTGTCCGGTGGGTCACTCCGAAAATATTGGCCATGTCGGCGATGGGAACCGGTTCGGCGGGCAGGGAGGAAGGCAGGCTCACATCCGGTAGAAAGCTGCTGATCCTGAGATTGGGTTTGTCCTCGTCGCCGTGTTCAAACGGCATCCTGCCATCCTGCATCGTCTCCCCCTTCACGCTTTTTGACAGTGTGCCTGCTTTTTATGGCATCCGTTATTCGTTCCCCCGTCGCGGGCCCGTCTTCTGATCAAGACATCATGCCAAACGCAGCAAAAAAACCATAACGTGTATTGCCTGCTTTCGTTCCCGCAGCTTTAAAAAATTTTATCGGCCTCCTTGCGGTCGGCGTCAACCTGCGTGAAACAAGGTATCAATTCCGAACCGGAGCCCGATGCCATGCCTGCAAAACTTTCCGTCAATTTGAATGCAATTGCCATGTTACGCAACCGCCGCGATCTTCCCTGGCCTGATGTCGCGCATTTCGGGCAGATTGCGCTCTCGGCGGGTGCAAGCGGATTGACTGTACACCCGCGGCCCGACCAGCGCCATATCCGCTTTTCGGATCTGCCGGTGCTGCGGGCGCTGATCGATGATCGTTTCCCCGGCGCGGAATTCAACATCGAAGGGTATCCCACCGAGGATTTTCTCGTTCTCTGCGAAAAGACCCAGCCGGAACAGGTGACGCTGGTGCCTGACGACCCGTCGCAGGCGACGTCAGACCATGGCTGGGATTTCCGCAAACATGCTGTTTTTCTCAAAGATGTCGTCGGGCGCCTGAAGGCCGGTGGCATGCGCGTTTCACTGTTTGCCGATGGCGACGGGGAACGCGAGCCCGTGGAGCTGGCGGCCGAGACGGGGGCCGCCCGCATCGAGCTTTACACCGGCCCTTATGGCGGCTGTTTTGACGATCCGCAAAAGGCTGACCTGCTTGTCGAGAAGCTTGGGCAGACGGCGGATCATGCCGCAGCACTCGGGCTTGCTGTCAATGCCGGCCATGATCTGACGGTCGCAAACCTGCCCAAGCTGATGAAACGTATCCCCAATCTCGCTGAGGTATCGATCGGCCACGGGCTGACGGCAGATGCCATGGAATATGGCATGGCTGAAACAGTCCGGCGTTTTTGTCAGGCCTGCGGTCAGCCTAATTCATAACCAAAGTCAATTTTTTCGCCTATGCTTTGCCTTGCGCATGCTCCGTGCGCAGATTTTGGAAGGCAGAGACATATGCAAGAACATCATGTTGTCGTCGTGGGTGGAGGCTTCGGCGGTTTACAACTGGTGCATGGGCTGGAGGGGGCCCCTGTCCGCGTTACATTAATCGACCGTCGCAATCACCACCTGTTTCAGCCCCTGCTGTATCAGGTTGCGACGACGGCGCTGGCGACATCCGAGATCGCCTGGCCGATCCGCCATCTTTACCGCGACCGCAAGGAAGTGACGACCCTGCTTGCGGAGGTGACCGGCGTGGACCGGGCGGCGCGGACCGTGCAGCTGAATTCGGGCCAGGTGATCGGCTTCGATACGCTGGTGCTGGCCACCGGCGCGCGTCACGCCTATTTCGGTCACGACGAATGGGAGCGTTCCGCCCCCGGCCTCAAGACGCTGGAAGATGCAACAACGATCCGGCGCCGCCTGCTTCTGGCCTTCGAAAGGGCCGAACTTGCCACCAGTGAAGAGGAGCGGCAGGCGCTGCTGACTTTCGTCATCATCGGTGCCGGCCCGACCGGCGTGGAAATGGCGGGCATGATCGCCGAACTCGCCCACAGGGCGCTGCCGGCGGAATTCCGCAATGTCGATACGACAAAGACCCGCGTATTGCTTGTAGAGGCCGGCCCTCGCGTCCTGCCGGTCTTTACGGAGGATCTTTCGACCTATGCCAGGCAAGCGCTTGAGAAGCTCGGCGTCGAGGTTCTGCTCGGCACGCCGGTAACGGCTTGCACGGATGAGGGCGTGACGGTGGGCGAGACATATTATCCCTGCCGCACCGTCGTCTGGGCCGCCGGCGTGCAGGCGTCTCCCGCCGCGAAGTGGCTAGGGGCGGCGGCCGACAGGGCAGGGCGTGTCATCGTCGGGCCTCAGCTTCATCTCGAAGACGATGCTGATATCTTCGTCATCGGCGATACCGCCGCGGTCAATCAGGAAAACGGCAAGCCGGTGCCGGGCATCGCGCCCGCGGCAAAGCAGCAGGGCGCTTATGTGGCAAAGGTCATCGAGGCGCGACTGGAGGGCAAGCCGGTGCCGGCACCCTTCCGCTACAGCCATCAGGGCAATCTCGCCACCATCGGCAAACGCGCGGCGGTGATCGATTTCGGCCGGTTCAAGCTGAAGGGCGTGCTGGCATGGTGGATATGGGGGCTTGCCCATATCTACTTCCTGATCGGAACGCGCTCGCGGCTGGCCGTGGCGTGGAGCTGGCTGTGGATTTATCTGAGCGGCCAGCACAGTGCGCGCCTGATTACCCAGAAAGAGACGCTGAAGGACGAGGCCTGAAGTAACAAAGGAAAGGGCGGGAAGCATGGCTTCCCGCCCTTGTTTATTTGGTCGTCTCTACGCGTATCAAGCGTCGAGCGAGGCCATGTCGATGACGAAGCGGTAACGCACGTCGCTCTTCAGCACGCGCTCATAGGCTTCGTTGACGTCCTTGATGCCGATCGTTTCGATTTCCGAAACGATGTCGTGCTTGCCGCAGAAATCCAGCATTTCCTGGGTTTCCTTGATCGAGCCGATCATCGAACCGGCGAGCGAACGGCGGGCGGGAATGACCGAGAATGCGTGCACCGGGATCGCATGTTCCGGCACGCCGAGCAGAACCATCGTGCCGTTGACCTTGAGCAGGTTGAGGTAGGCGTTCCAGTCGATTTCGGCCGAGACTGTGCACAGGATCAGGTCGAAGGTGCCGGCGAGTTTCTCAAAGGTCGAGGCGTCGCTGGTGGCGTAATATTCCTTCGCGCCGAGCTTGAGGCCGTCTTCCTTCTTCGACAGCGTCTGCGAGAGAACGGTGATATCAGCGCCCATGGCCGAGCCGATCTTCACGCCCATGTGGCCAAGGCCACCCATGCCGACGATAGCCACTTTCTTGCCGGGGCCTGCATTCCAGTGCTGCAGCGGCGAATAGAGCGTGATGCCGGCGCAGAGAAGCGGCGCGGAGGCATCGAGCGGCAGGTTGTCCGGGATGGACAGGACGTAGTCTTCCCTGACCACGATATGGTCGGAATAACCGCCCTGGGTCGCGCTCTTGCCGTCCCGTTCAACGGAATTGTAGGTCTGCACGAGACCCGGCATATACTGCTCGTTGTCGACATCGCGGGTGGCGCAGCCAACGCAGGAATCGACAAAGCAGCCGACGCCGACATGGTCGCCGACCTTGAACCGCGTGACCTTGGAACCAACGGCCCGCACGACACCGGCGATTTCGTGGCCCGGAACGATCGGGTAAACGGCATTGTGCCATTCGTTGCGGACGGTGTGGATGTCCGAGTGGCAGATGCCGGCATATTTGATATCGATGACGACGTCGTCATCATTCGGCTCGCGGCGTTCGAAGGTGAACGGGGTAAGCGGCTTCGACGCGTCGGTCGCAGCATAACCTCTTGCAATAGCCATCTGAATATCCTTTCGGGAGTTGGGGACGGCGGAATATGCAATGGAACTGCAAAGAGGCGTTAGAGCGATCCTCCGAGCTTTTTGCACGATCCTGCAAAAAATACCCCGCGTGCTCTTTGCGGATGGCGGGCGGCTTTCTAGATAAGCAACATCCAATACATCTCTTCTTTCAGTTAAGGGATTTCCCCCATGTCCTTGCCGTTCAATGTCTATCAGGAGATCGCCGCCATCGCCGCGCGGCACGCCACCCAGGACGGTGAGGTGCGGACGGCGATCGAATCCCTCGGCATCAGTCGGCGCACGATCCCCAGCGCACCATGCCACGGCAGTTACCGCCCCTGTCTCGCTATGGTAATCCAGGGGTCGAAAAGCGTGCAATTGGGCACGGACACCATAAATTACGGCGCGGGTGATTATCTTCTGACATCGCTCGATCTGCCTGTTGCATGGCGGGTGGTGGAGGCGAGCCGGGAGGTGCCGCATTTCTGTATTGCCCTTGCCATCGATAGTGAAAAGCTGCTCGATCTCATGCGCCGCATACCGATCGATCCATCTTCTGAGCCGGCGAATGCGCAGCGCGGCATCGTCGTCAACAGGGCAACACCGGAACTTCTCGATGCGGCCATACGGCTCCTGCGCTTGCTCGATCGTCCAGCCGACATCGCCGCCATGGCGCCGCTGATCGAGCAGGAGATCCTCTATCGCATCCTGACCGGACCGGCCGGAGGGCAACTGATGAACGTCATCGCGGCCGGCAGCCATGGCAACCGCATCGCCCGCGCCATCGCCTGGCTGCGCGAGAATTTCGCGCGCCAGCTCCGGATCGAAGAGCTGGCCGAACAGATCGGCATGAGCGTTTCGTCCTTCCACCATCATTTCAAGACGATTACGGCCATGACGCCGGTGCAGTATCAGAAGCAGTTGCGGTTGCATGAGGCGCGCCGGCTGATGCTGCTGGAGCGGCTGGATGCGGGTACTGCCGGTCATCGCGTCGGTTATCAGAGCCCGTCGCAGTTTAGTCGGGAATATAGCCGGTTTTATGGGTTGTCGCCGTCGCGGGATGTGGACGCTTCGCGGGAGATCGCGGCGGGGTAGGTGGGGTGTCCATTCACGGCAGATCTGTGGTGCGTGGGGCTTTACCCCCCTCTGCCCTGCCGGGCATCTCCCCCTCAAGGGGGGAGATCGATATGCGGCAAGGTCTCGGCCATCTCGAAGTCCGGGAATGAAGCGGCAAGTGGGCCGCTTGCTGATCTCCCCCTTTGAGGGGGAGATGCCCGGCAGGGCAGAGGGGGGTAAAGCCACACCCACCTTTGGTTATCTGACAAACGCACAACCTCCTTAAGGCTCCCCCAGGCTTCCCTTCATACTACAGGGCAAAGCGCCAATTCTCGTCTCCCTCTAAAGAATCCGCTTGACCCCGTCGCTGCCTCCGCTTAAATGGCGCTCGAACCGTACCGTACGGTACATCAATCTAGCCCCTGGAGTGGAAAGACTTGGCTTCCGACCCGATCACAACGCAGGAATTTTCGCCGCGCCAGAACGCCGTTCTGGACCAGGCATTGCGTCTATTGGTCGAGGGCGGCGAGAAAGCGCTCACCACATCCGGGCTGGCGCGTGCCGCCAACTGTTCGAAGGAAAGCCTCTACAAGTGGTTCGGCGATCGCGATGGCCTGCTGGCGGCGATGATCACCTTCCAGCAGAGCAAGGTTCGCACCTTCGAGAAAGCCGGTGACCGCGTCTCCGCGCCGCAGCTTGCCGATCATCTCGAGGTTTTCGCACATGATCTGCTGGACGTGCTGGCGGGGGATGTATCGCTGGCGCTCAATCGTCTTGCCATCGGGCAGGCGAGCCGCGACGGTTCGAAGCTTGGCGATCTGCTGCTGGAACGCGGCCGTCGCCAGATCGATCGCCGCGCCCGTGGATTGATCGAAGCGGGTCGCCGTTCCGGCTACCTGCGTTTCGATGACGCCGAAGAGGCGTATCGCAGTTTTTACGGTCTCATCGTCTCGGATCTGCATGTGCGCATGCTGCTGGGCGAGGCGCCGGACAAGGATTTTTCCGCCCGGGCCAAGAAGGCGGTCGTCGCCTTTCTGACGCTTTACGGGACGGAAAAGGTGCATTCGGAACTGGGCGGCAAGGTCGCTTAAGGTTCCGGTTAAGACAATAGAGACAAGCATTAGGGAAGGACCATAAAATGCGCGTTTATTATGATCGTGATGCAGATCTCAATCTCATCAAGTCCAAGAATGTCGTCATCGTCGGTTACGGCTCCCAGGGCCGCGCCCATGCGCTGAACCTCAAGGATTCCGGAGCCAAGAACGTCGTTATCGCTCTTAAGGCCGGCTCGCCGACCGTCAAGAAGGCTGAAGCCGATGGCTTCAAGGTGATGACCGTTGCCGAAGCCGCCAAGTGGGGCGACCTCCTGATGATGGCGACGCCTGACGAATTGCAGGCCGACATCTACAAGGCCGATATTGCCGGCAACATCCGTGATGGCGCAGCCATCGCTTTCGCACACGGCCTCAACGTTCACTTCGGCCTCATCGAGCCGAAGGCTTCGCTCGACGTCGTCATGATCGCGCCGAAGGGCCCCGGCCACACGGTTCGCGGCGAATACCAGAAGGGCGGCGGCGTACCCTGCCTCGTTGCCGTTCACCAGAACGCTTCCGGCAACGCCCTTGAACTCGCTCTCTCCTACGCCTGCGGCGTTGGCGGCGGCCGTTCGGGCATCATCGAAACCAACTTCAAGGAAGAGTGCGAAACCGACCTCTTCGGCGAACAGGTCGTTCTGTGCGGCGGTCTCGTCGAACTGATCCGCGCCGGTTTCGAAACGCTGACCGAAGCCGGTTACGCACCCGAAATGGCCTATTTCGAGTGCCTGCACGAAGTGAAGCTGATCGTCGACCTGATCTATGAAGGCGGCATCGCCAACATGAACTACTCGATCTCCAACACGGCCGAGTGGGGCGAATACGTCACCGGTCCGCGCATCATCACCGCTGAAACCAAGGCTGAAATGAAGCGCGTCCTGCACGACATCCAGACCGGCAAGTTCACCTCGGACTGGATGCAGGAATACCGTTCAGGTGCTGCACGCTTCAAGGGAATCCGTCGCATGAACGACACCCACCAGATCGAAGAAGTCGGCGCCAAGCTGCGCGGCATGATGCCCTGGATCGGCAAGAACAAGCTGGTCGACAAGGCCGTCAACTAAGCTTCATTGCTTGGTGGAAGATATGGAGGCCGGGGCGAAAGCTCCGGCCTTTCTTGTTATCGAAGGACCGTTCCGCCTTACACGATGGTGTCGTTTTCCTCGATAACGACCGAAACGGGGAAGTGATCGGAAAACCCGCCGAGATTGACGTTTTTGACCGCGTCGCCCTTCGACAGGCCGAAGCGGATAGGCCCCTCGTTTTTGCTGTGGCTGACCATGGCGGCGATGGCTTCGACTTTGGCGGTTTCCTCACGCACGCTGAAGCCGCTGGTGCCGCTCAGAAGTGATCTGGAAACGAGGATCTGATCGAAGATATTGGCGTCACCATTGAAATAGAGCGTGCCATAGAGCGTTCTCGCCGAACCGACGGAATCCATCACCGGCTGGCGCAGATAGTTCCAGGCGAGATTATAGAACATCGCCGACTGTGAGCTTTCCACATCGTCGCGCTCGCGCGTCGAATTGGCGTGGTGACGCAGGGACGCATCGGACGGATCGTCATTGAAATCACCGAAGGCAATGACGGCGATATCGTTTCCTTTTTCCTCGCGTATGCGCTGATGCCAGTAGCCGAGCGTTTCGCCGGCGGTCATGCGAAAGCCGGCGCTTTCCACCGCGCCACCCGAACGCGATGGCCAGTGATTGGAAAGCGCAATGAACTGGCGGCCGCCTTTGGTTATGAAGGTGCATTGAGTGATATCGCGGGTACCGGTGCGGCGCATCACGAAATGGCTGAAAATCTCGTTCTCGTTGATCAGCAGCTTTTTGCTGTCATAGATGAAGGCGGTGTCGATGCCGCGCTGGTCCTTGCTGGAATCGGCGTGCACGACACGATAGGCACGCTCGGGCATGAGATCGTTCAGGTGTTCTGCAAGCGTCTCCAGTACGAAACGGTTCTCGACCTCGCAGACGCCGAGCAAATCCGGCCCGGCACCGCCGATCCGCCGGATGATGATGCCGAGCTGCCTGATCTTGGTCCTGAACAGATCCTCCGTCCAGCCCTTCAGATCGTTCTTCAACCGCTCGGCAATCCACGGCTCGCGCGCAGGATAACCCTCCGGCGCAAACAGGTTTTCGACATTCCAGAACGCCAGGACATATTGGGTCATGATCCGCACACCTCCGGTTGGTTTTCAAGCCTAGTAGAGGTTTTTGCCACAACAACTTGAAATTGTCATGAAGGTCGGCGGCTAGCGAAATTTCCCGCCTCCGGCTTATTTCGCCGGCGGGATCACACCCTTCGTCAAAAGGAAGCAACCGTAGAAACGCGTCTCGCCTGTCGTGATGACGCAATAGGCCTGCTTGGCCTTTTCGTAGAAAGCAAAACGCTCGATGCCATACATGGGAGCGGACTTTCCCTCGGCCGCGTCGATTTCCTGTTGCACTGCGACCTGGACCGGTTCCAGCTGATCGGGTGCGCCCATCACTTCCATGCGGCCGACCGAAGGCTGCAACGGCGTATCGAGCGGCAGCACGGACAGGATTGCCCTCATGGCGCGGGCGGCCGAGACATTGTCGATGTGCAGCACCTTGCCGACCGTCGTGTGCCGGGCAACCGAATCGGACGGGAAATTGGTGTCCGATATCACCAGCGTATCGCCGTGACCCATGGCGCGCAGCGCGTGCAGAACATCGGCATTCAGCGCCGGGTCGATATTTTTCAACATGTCTTCGAACTCCCATCATGGTCATGCCGTCTGCGGCACCGGCGCGCAATCCAGCCGGAAAAGCGTGCGGCGTCAATCGCAAACGGAAGATTGTTAAGCCTTCTCAGAGGGTGTATCTGGCTTTGTCCGGAAAAACGGCCGCGAATGCGGGGCTGTGGCGGACACCGTGCAGGGAGGCAGAAATAATTCGAAAAACTGATAAGTCAGTATTGCTGACATATCGACATTTCTGTAAAGATGCGCGCATAAAAACGACACAAGAGGAAACGTACCCATGCTTGATTGGGAACAAATTTTCGCCACGCGCTCTTCGCGCATGAAAGCGTCTGAAATCCGCGAGCTGCTGAAGCTGCTCGAACAGCCCGATATCATCTCCTTTGCCGGCGGCATTCCGGATCCGGCTCTCTTCCCCGCAGAGGAGTTCCAGCAGGCTTATGCGGAAATTTTTTCCGGCGCGCAGGTCAACGCCGCCCTGCAATATTCTGTCAGCGAGGGTTACAAGCCGCTGCGCGAATGGCTGGCGGGCGAAATGGCCGAAATCGGCATCGACTGCACCGCCGACAACGTCTTCATCGTTTCCGGTTCGCAGCAGGGTCTCGATTATCTCGGCAAGCTGTTCCTGTCGCCGAAGGATACGGCGCTGGTGACATGGCCGACCTATCTCGGCGCGCTTTCCGCCTTCAACGCCTATGAGCCGAATTACGACCAGCTTAATCCGGGCGGCAACCGCACGCCTGAAGCTTACCGCGAAACAGCGGCCAAGCTCGGCGGCGCGGTGAAGTTTGCCTATCTCTCGGCTGATTTCTCCAATCCGACCGGCGAAACCGTCGATCTTGCCGGCCGCGAAAAGGTTCTGGCACTGGCCGACGAGCTTGACATCGCCGTCATCGAAGACGCTGCCTATCAGTCGCTGCGTTACGACGGCGAAGCGGTTCCGCCCATCATGGCGCTCGACATTGCCCGTTCGGGCGGCATCGAGAACACCCGCACCATCTACTGCGGCAGCTTTTCGAAGACGCTCGCCCCCGGCCTTCGCGTGGGTTACATCGTTGCTTCCGCGCCTGTTATCCGCAAGCTGGTGCTGATGAAGCAGGCCGCCGACCTGCATTCCTCGACGATCAACCAGATCGCCATCGAACGCGTCGCCTCGAGCGGCTTCGATAAGCAGGTGGCCAAAATCAAGGCAGCCTACAGCGCGCGCCGCGATGCGATGCTCTCCGCGCTCGAGAAGTACATGCCGAAGACCACCAGCTGGACCAAGCCGGAAGGCGGCATGTTCATCTGGGTGACGTTGCCTGAGGGCATGGATGGCGCCGCACTGCTGGCAAAATCCATCGCCACGGAAAAGGTGGCCTTCGTTCCGGGTCGAGCTTTCTTTGCGGATGGTTCGGGTACGAACACGCTGCGCATCAGCTTCTCCTGCGCCAACGAGGCGATGATCGAGGAGGGTATGAAGCGGCTTGGCCGGTTGATTACGACGGCGCAGGCGGAAACCAGTGAGGTGCTTGCGGCGATTTAATAGGGGAATGGCGGAGGCTGGGGCTTCACCCCCCTCTGTCCTGCCGGACATCTCCCCCACAAGGGGGGAGATCGACCCGTGGCGAGGTATCGCCCATCTCAACGTTTGAGAATGAAGTTGTGAGAGAGCGTCTTGCCGATCTCCCTCCCTGTGGGGGAGATGCCCGGCAGGGCAGAGGGGGTGAGCCCCAAGTACCAACGAGCACTATTACTCCCCCACTCAGCACCCCTAAAATCCTGCCTGTCACATACATGTTATGCAATCATGTTTTAGCGGTCCCACCAAACAACAGGGACCGACCCCATGAAAACGCTGCTTTCCGCTTTCACCGCCATCGTATCGCTCGGCTTCATCGCCACCGCCGCCAATGCCGCCGATCTGGTGCTTTATACCAGCCAGCCGAATGAGGACGCGCAGGCGACCGTTGATGGCTTTAAGGCTGCCAATCCCGGTATCGAAGTCGAATGGGTGCGTGACGGAACGCCGAAGATCATGGCCAAGCTGATGGCCGAGATCAATGCCGGCAATCCGGTGGCCGACGTGCTTCTGGTCGCTGACACGGTTACCTTGGAGCGCATGAAGCAGGCTGGCCAGCTTCTGGCCCATAAGTCTGCCGAAGCCAAGAATATAGATGCTTCGCTTTATGATGCGGACGGCTTCTATTATTCCACCAAGCTCATCACGACCGGCATCATGTACAACACCGCCGCTGCGATGAAACCGACGAGCTGGAAGGATCTTGCCAAGGCCGAAGCCAAGGGTCTCGTGACCATGCCGAGCCCGCTCACCTCGGGTGCGGCGCTGATCCACGCGCAGACGCTTGCCGCTGCCAACGGACTCGGCTGGGATTATTACAAGCAATTGAAGGCCAATGAAGCCATTGCCGGCGGCGGCAACGGTGCGGTTCTGAAGTCCGTTGCTTCAGGCGAGAAGGCCTATGGCGTCGTCGTTGATTACATGCCGATCCGCGAAAAGGCCAAGGGCGCTCCGGTCGAATTCGTCTTTCCGGAAGAGGGCGTTTCGGCCGTTACCGAGCCGGTCGCGATCATCAAGGGCACCAAACACGAGGAAGCCGCCAAGAAGTTCGTTGACTACGTGCTTTCGGAAAAGGGCCAGCAGGGCTTCGTCAAGCTTGGCTATATCCCCGTGCGCGCCGATGCCGGCATGCCGGAAGGTTTCCCGGCCCGCGACAAGATCAAGGTTCTGCCGCTCAGTGCCGCTGACGCGCTGAAGAACTCCGAACAGGACCTCAAGACCTTCTCCGATATCTTCGGCTCCAAGGGCTGATATAGGGGAATGACCCGTTCCAAAGCTTATGGAAGCAGCCAGCCGCGCTGGCTGTTTCCTTTTGTGGTGAGTGTCGTTTTTGCGCTGAGCGCCCTGCCGCTCGGGCGGCTGGCCTATACCGGCATCGTCTCGTCACTGAATGGTGACATATGGCGGCTTCTGGCCGATCCCGCTCTCTGGGATGCGGCGCTGAACACGCTCTCCACCTCGTTTTTCGGCATGCTGATCTCGCTGGCAATTGGCGGCGCCTTCGCGCTTTCGCTGACGCTTTGTGACATTCGTGGCAAATCGATTTTGAGCTTCCTGTTCATGCTCCCGATGATGATCCCGCCGCAGGTGACGGCGCTGTCGTGGATCGGCATGACCGGCCCGTCTAGCACGCTGTTGAAGGCCATCGGCCTTGCGCCGCCGATGGGATCGCCGCAGCCGCTTTATTCGATTGCGGGCATCGCGCTGCTACTCGGCGTGCAGCATGCGCCGCTGGTTTATCTGTCGCTGCGCGCCGGTCTGCTTGCGCTGCCGCAGGACGGTATCGAGGCCGCCAAGCTTTCCGGTGCTTCGCCGCGCCGCGTGCTGTTCGATATCATCCTGCCGCTTTCCACGCCTGGATTGATCGCGGGGGCGGCGATTTCTTTCGTGTCCAATGTCGGTAATTTCGGCATACCGGCGATCCTCGGCATACCTGGCTCGATCTTTACCCTGCCGACGCTGATTTACAGCCGTTTTGCCAGTTTCGGCACCAGCACCTTCGGCGATATCGCCATTCTCTCCACCATGATCGCCATCATCTCGGTCGCCGGGCTTGCGCTGCAGGAACGGGCGATGAAGGGCAGGGACTATCGCATCATCGGGCTTTCCGGCAAGGCGGCGACTTTCGGGCTGGGGCGGTGGCGTGTGCCGGCGGAGCTTGCCCTTTGGCTCGTGCTGCTCTTCATGCTGGTCGCGCCGCTGACGGCACTGGTGGCAAGCTCGCTCGCTCCCGCATACGGCGTGCCGCTCAGCCTCAAGACCGCGACGCTGCATGCCTATGAGGAACTGCTTTACCGGCAGAGCGTCACCCGCACGGCCTTCCGCAATTCACTGTTTCTGGCAACCGCCACGTCGCTTTGCCTGCTGGCGGTGACGGTGCTGACGGCTTACTTTCTGGTGCGCGGCAAGAGCCGTTTCATGTTTCTGCTCTCGGCGCTGGTGGATATTCCCTATGCGCTGCCGGGCGTGGTGATCTCAGTTTCCTTCGTGCTGCTCTTTGCGGCCCCCATTCCGCTGCTGGGAGTGACGCTCTACGGCACGATCTGGATCATTCTGCTCGCCTATTTCTCCTCCTTCTTCGCCGTCAGCCTGAAACCCATGGTCAGTGCCTTCCTGCAATTTGATCCATCGCTGGAAGAAGCGGCGCGGCTCTCCGGCGCCGGTTTCTGGCGGCGGCTGAAGGATATCATTCTGCCGCTGGTCGGGCCGGCGGCTGGCGCTTCCGTCATTCTCGTTTTCCTGATCGCCTGCAACGAGCTGACGGTCTCGGCGCTCCTGTGGTCGGCCGGCACCCAGACCCTCGGCGTCCTCATCTACAATCTCGATGACAGCGGCAGTTTCGATCTTGCGTCCGCGCTTTCGGTGCTTGTCGTCATCATGGTCATTATCCTCATGCTGCTGCTCGAAATTCTGGGGCGCTATCTGCCGAAAGGAGTCGTCCCTTGGCGAAACTGATCCTCAACCGCCTGTCGAAAAACTTTGGTGCCGGTTCCAGACCTGCCGTGGACGACGTATCGCTGACGGTGCGTGAAGGCGGGTTCCTGGCGCTGCTCGGGCCTTCCGGCTGCGGCAAGACGACGGTGCTGCGCATGATCGCCGGTTTCGAACAGCCGACCGATGGTTCCATCCTGCTCGGCGAGCGGGTGCTGGCCGATGCCGGCAGCATGGTGCCGCCGGAGCGGCGCAACATGGCGATGGTCTTCCAGTCCTATGCGCTGTGGCCACACATGTCGGTGGCCGACAATGCTGGATATCCTCTCAAAGTGCGCGGCATCTCAGGCGAGAAATATCGCGAGAAGGTCCGTCAGGCGCTTGCCGCCGTTCGCCTCGAGAGCTTTGCAGATCGCCGTCCCGCCGAACTCTCCGGTGGCCAGCGACAGCGCGTGGCGCTCGCCCGCTGCCTCGTCACCGAGCCTGACGTGGTGCTGCTCGATGAGCCGCTCGCCAATCTCGACCGGCATCTGCGGCAGGAGATGGAGGAGACGTTTCGCGATTTCCACGCCCGTTCTGGCGCGACGATGATCTATGTCACCCACGATCAGGCCGAGGCCATGGCGCTGGCAACCGATGTCGCTGTCATGTCGCAGGGCAGGCTGTTGCAGGTCGCGGCGCCGGCGGAGCTTTATGCGCGGCCGGAGGGCAGGCTGGTCGGTTCGCTGGTGGGGCAGGGTGCTATCCTCCGCCTTCCGGTGCCGGATGGGGCGTCGCGCGATCTCGACTGGGCCGGGCTTCGGGCAATGATGGAGAGCGGCGCGCCATTACCGCTGGCAGATATTCTCGTGCGGCCGCAGGATGTGTTGCGGGATGCGGATGGTATCGATTGCACCGTCACCTCGGTTCTCTACGAGGGGGAGCGGTATGCCCTTCGTCTCGATCTGCCGGATGGGCAGGCGCTCCGGGCCTATTCACGGGAAGCCGTGGCCATAGGCGACCGGTTGCCGGTTGCAATTCGTGCGGCATGGCGGCTTTAGGCTATTGGCGAGGCAGGGTTTGAGCGGCTAAGCTTTCCGTCCAGCAACAGGAATGAAACATGTCGCTTCGGCTCGCCACCTTCAATATCGAAAACCTTCTCACCCGTTTCGATTTCACCGGCTTTCGCAACCAGACGCGGCGCGACAGGGCGATCCAGCTTTTCGATATCAGGGACGAGGCCACCTATCAGGCGTTGGAAAGCGCGCGCATGGTGTCTTCCACCGATGATACCCGCCAGCTTTCAGCGCTCGCCATTGCGGATGCGGATGCCGATATCCTTTGCCTGCAGGAAGTCGACAACATGGCGGCGTTGCAGGCCTTTGAATATGGTTATCTCTATCGCATGGTCGGCAATGGCTATCTGCAGAAATATCTGGTCGAGGGCAATGACAGCCGCGGCATCGATGTCGCCGTTGTCATGCGCGAAGAGACGCGCGACGGTGACAAGATCGAGGTGGTCGACATCAAGAGCCATGCGGCGCTGACCTATCGCAACCTCGATCTCTTCAATCCCGCACTCGCCGCGACCAACCAGATCGATGACAAGATTTTCAAACGGGATTGCCTGGAAATTGACCTCCGGATCGGCGGCAAGCCGCTGACCCTTTACGTCACGCATTTCAAATCCATGACCAATGCCCGCGATCCGGTGGATGCGCGGATCGCGACCATGCCGATCCGCGAGGCTGAAGCCATGGCGGTTCGCCGCATCATCGAAAACCGCTGGGGGGTGGGCAATACCCGCAACAAGAATTTCGCGATCTGCGGCGATATGAACGACTATCAGGAGCGCGTTGCGATTTCCGGCGACAGGCGCAGCGGCTACAGCTTCACGCCCGTCGAGGAGGAGCGCAGTGCGCTCGATATCTTCACGGCCGATGGCTTCGTGGTCAATCCGATGACGCGCCGCGACGTCATGGATCGCTGGACGCTCTACCATTCGCGAGGGCCGCAGGAGCAGCATCTGTGCCAGCTCGATTATGTCTGGCTTTCCCCGCGCCTGGCGGAAACGAGCGCTACGCACGTTCCTGAAATCATCCGCAACGGGCAGCCTTTCCGCACGGTTTTCCCACCGGGGCAGGAGGTGGAGCGTTACCCCCGCACCGGCTGGGATCGCCCGAAGGCGTCCGACCATTGCCCTGTCGTGATGACGCTGGACCTGATCTAGGCGCGGCGGAATTTGTGACCGGCGATGCCGTCTAGCCGTTCGCGACCTTCGGAAAATAGGTTGCCCACACCCGGTTGCGGCCCGCGCGCTTGGCTTCGTAAAGCCGGTCGTCGGCGATGGCGATCAACTCGTCCCAGCTGTTGATTGCGCGCGCCTCCTGCCAGACGACGCCGAAACTTGCCGTCAGTGACAAACCTGTTTGTTCATCGAAGGTCTGAACTTCTATCAGGCGGCGAAGGCGGTCGGCGGTGGCGGTCGCCGTGGCGTGGCTGACATCCTGCAATACGACGACGAATTCCTCGCCGCCGTAGCGGGCCAGAATATCGGTCTTGCGCAAGGCGCCCTTTAAAAGGCTTGCCGTCTTTTGCAGCGCAAGGTCGCCCATGGCGTGGCCATAGCGGTCGTTGATCGACTTGAAGTGATCGATATCGATGATCATGACGCCGAGGGATTGATAGTCCTCATCGCCGCTCAGAATGGCTCGAACGGACTTTTCCAGCGCGCGGCGATTGAAGACGCCGGTCAGCGCATCGGTTTCGGACAGCGTGCGGAGCTGTTCTGACAGTGCGCGCTGTTGTTCCTCCATTTCTCCCTTTTGCCGAAGCTGCTCGCGCAGGAAATCCAATTCCCTGAACATCTTCGTCACTTCCGGGGCAACGCCGGTCTGGCGCTGAGCCTCGGAAAGATCGCCAGCCGCTATCGCGGAGATTTGCGCCAGGACAGACTGCATGGGCTGGAACAGCGCCGTTTTATAGACAGACGTGAGGCGCAGCAGGACCAGAACGGCGATCAAGGCGAGAAAGAGTGAGGCCAGGCCATTGATAAGCGCCTGTTGCTTGTTCTTTTCGATTCTCGCGCGGGTTTCGGCGAGGATAAGGTCACGCAGCTGATCTGATGACCGCATGCCCTGAATGTAGTTTTCGGAAAAATCGCGGATGCTTGGAAGTGCCGAGGGTACGACGATGGCAATCGTATTCTGCGCGTAGCGAAGCGACTGGCCGAAATAATAGGTGTCGAAATCGCGAAACGCGGCGTCAAGACGCGGTGTCGACAGATAGGCGGCGGTGTAGTTCCACAGCGAGGATTTCACCAGCATGACGCTCTGCATCTCGGTGTCGAACTTCGCGCGATAACTTAATCTGTCCTGCCTGTTTGCCTGCAGGCTCATCACCACGTAGGAGCCGAGGCGACCGATCCTGTCGCGCATGACACCGGCCGTGCCGGTCATTGCGATATCGATTGCGACATCGGGGGTTTTCGTGATGATGGCGCGGGCGGCTTTGCCGCGGAGCAGGTTGACGCTATCGGCTGCCGTGAACATCGATTGAATGGCGTTGGCCATGGCGCTGTAACTGCGCGCTTCCGCGGGAAGAGCGGCAACCGCGTCTACGGCCTCTCGCGATTGCGCGAGTTTCTGGCGGGTTTCGGCAAGTGACTTCGCCAGGCGGGGCTGCGCTTTGATTTCTTCGGCGAAGGAGGTCTCCACCTGAGACAACTTGTCGTCTGTCGCCTTGCGCGCGACGGTCAGACGCTCGACCAGGCTTGCATCGGCAGAAGTGGCCGCCATCAGATTATTGGCCGGGCCGCGCTCGGCCGAGACCAGCCATGCGGATTGCAGCGCGGTTTCAAAGCGGTTCAGTTGCTGTGCGTTCGTTCGATAACGAAGATAGTTGGAAACGCTGGGCAGCGCGGCAAGTGTGGCCAGCAGGATGGCGCTTACGGCAATAACGATTGTGCCTGTCAGCTGGATTTTCTGTATGCTCGCGCGCATCGGGTGCGTTATTCTCGCTGGAATGGTTATGGTCTGTCACCATGTTAGCTTCGCCGCGTAAACACTTCGCTTATTTTATGGGCCTTTTGCTCTAATAGCGATCGGACGGATACGTCGGCGAGATTACGGTGTGGAAAAGAAAGCTGGCTGATGAGCCGCAGACAGTTTTTGCTTTACACCAAGTCAGAATCTGATAGTTGGCAAGGCACTGGCTTGCCCTTGTAGCTCAGTTGGTAGAGCACCTGATTTGTAATCAGGGGGTCACGAGTTCGAACCTTGTCGGGGGCACCAGTATTTCTCTTAATAATCAACTATTTGGTGGTTATCTGCGGATGTGCGGACACTAAGCGTAAATCGGTGTCCGCTCCAGGTCCGTAAAATCACTGTGCAAGCGATCGTGCCTTTTCAAATTCCGCTTTGGCCGAATTTAGATGCTTTCCCAGGCTGTTCATTCCGAATTGTAGGGCATTGGCCTCTGTTCGTAGGTTCTCATCGCCGCTCATTGATTCCAACGCATAGTTCATCAGATCAACAATCGAGCGGGCTGCATCGATATTGTCGGCGCCTTTGATCAGAGCCGACGACAACGCCGACTGGCCAACACAGATGTCCGTCTCAAATCTAGGCTCGAAACGGGTCGACGCTGGGAAGACCATCAGGGTTGCTGGCTGCGCTTTCCTATCCAAGAGATGCGAGATTTCTTTTCCCAGCTCGGCGATACGCTTTTCGACGTGAATTTCAGACATACCTTCGGCGGTGGCCGGAATCGATGTGTTCAGCATGATGACTTCTCCTACGTTTTAACATGCATATTTATTACCACATTTAATTATTTGTCAATAATTATTGTAGTAATTATTGCATGCGACAGTCGTCCGCTGTATTTTTCCCATCATTAGGAGATATCTTTCATGGGTAGACCCCCGGTGCCTGCGCGCCTAAAGCGCGACAAAAGACTCGTTGTAATGTTGACTGAAGAAGAAGCTGAAACGCTTTCGGATGCCGCGAAGAACGCCGATGCTGCCTCAGTCAGCGACTGGGTAAGGGAAACGCTTCTGGATGCTGCGAAGAGGGGCGTATGATCGATTTCAGAAAGATCGGCTTTCGTCGTAAGCTGTCGATTACCCGCGCGATCAGTTGGCGCTCGAAATGTTCGCTGCCTTCAATGGTGTTTCCGTCGAAAAGCTGCCGATTGAATTTAGGTACTTTCCCAACGCATCCACCAGAGACGCCGGGAACCGCGTAGCTGAGGCGGCATATCGCTTTGTTCAGCCAGGCATGATAGATAGTTTCTGTAACGCCGTACGTCGTCTTGCTACCGAGATCAGCCTTGTGATCGCTCCACCCGCCTTCCCATTTGGCTGTGATGTTGTGGCATATGGTAAAGCGGTCGGAAATGCGGCATCCCTCGATTTGGTGCCGTCATACTCCGCATTTACTCAAATCACCGCAAAGCACAAGCCGTGCTGGTCAGGCCTTTTGTAGTATCACTATACCAGGCAAAACATGCATCGAGGCAATTTCGGAAAAATCAAATGATGACCGAGTGTCCCATCCGGCAACATGATCCACCAGTGATTTCACGAATCCAACCATTCCGTAGTCATGGGATACAAGTCGATCACCGACCACATCCAGAGGCTTGTAGGCTTGCCCATCCGGACGATCACTCCAATAGCCCGTTCCCCAATCCTCAATGGCATATAGACCACCAGACTTCAGCAATGGGAAAAGGATTCCAAATGTCGCCAATGATAAACAACCCTCGTGTGAAGCATCATCTATAATTATATCGACCCCACTCGCGGCATGACGTTCCACAAGATCGGTCAGAAACGGCGCGTCGGACTGATCACCCTGATACAGAGTGATGTTATCGAAGCCCGTCAGATCGATGTTGTGGAGATCGAAATCAACCCCAACGATATTGGCCCGACTGAAATACTCGGCAAAAACTTTTGTGCTTTCACCGCGGTAGACCCCGATTTCAAAAAATGACAGCGGCTTCTCACGAAGAGAACCGAAAAACCGCTCATATGACTCGTAATAGTGGTCAGGCTTGGAAATTTGGTCACGGCTTGGAGCGCGAGCATGGGCCAACTCAACAAGCGACGGCACAACCATCTTGGGCTTTCTGAATCGACTAAACAATGACACACCTCACTTGCTTTAATCTTGCGAATCTAGGTTGCATGCCCCGGATAATTTGTCCAGAAGTTGGCCCCTTATTGCGTCCTCCAAGGGGTGTATTTTTCGGGAGCATTCGATGGCCCGGTCAACGAGGCAAAATCGGAAACGAAATTGCCGTCGACAAAGGCTGAGCCGTTCCATTTCTGGACATACAAAGCGCTGCTGCCGGCATCCCCGGAAACGCGAAAGATTCCATATGATGGGCGCAGATAGTTTCCGATGCTTGGGCCTCCTCCGGAAAACTGAACGCGCATGACGCGCGGCGCGCGATGCAGCATGTGAAATGCCCGTCGCCAGTCGACGACAAAAATACCCTGACCGTTCGCCAGGATCCAATTGCGTATGCTGCCATGGATGACGAGAGCAACGCCGAGGGAATAAGTCGCGGCATTTTCAATTGCGAGTTCGTTGAGCGCGAAACTGCGCCCTTCGAACAGCGCGATTTGCTCATTGAAAGGGCACCAGAGGACCACGTCTTCGGGCTCTTTGAAAACAAGCCAAGAGTGCCCGTGTTCCATCTCTTCAAAACGTCCATCTGCGGCGCGGAAGCCGCGGAACACGCCAGAGCTGAGGTCTTTTGCTCGATCTTTCCACCGCTCTATCATCGCGCCACCTCACTACACTCTGCGCAGGAGAAGGGGCCGGCGGATTCGGCGATAGTGATGCGGATTTTGCGACGGTGGCCGTGACGGCAGGAAACTACTTTCGTCATCATGGTGTCGACAGGAATGGAGGCCACATCAGCCCTGAGCTTGTCCTTGTTTTTCTTCTTCTTACGAATTTTTGTGGGGATCAGATTACCGCCGGCGCGGGGCTCGTAACCGTACCGGGAGATGGCTTGCTCCTTGCGGAGATTCTCGAAATTGCGCCCAGTCATATCAGGCGCTCCGGCGGCGAGGATTGGGCCGTGTCTCTTTCGAGCGTATCCAGTGACGGACGCTTTCGACGTTGAATAGGAGACGCCCACCGAGACCCGAAGCGTGCGCTTATGCACGCCTAGTTCTTGCGCCAGTTGCTCTCTCGTCAAGTATCCATCTAGTAGGGCCATCACTGCATCTCCGTGTTGATTGGCGATGCATGAACGGTACTAGAAAATGATATTTCTGTCGGACGGAACAGATCGGAAACTAGTTTCCGACCCCAGCGCTTAAGTTGGCGATGAGGTTCCTCACACGATCTCTAATGGCCGATTCTTTAAGCGGAGTGATCAGGGCTAGGCATGCCGCCTTCCTCGATCACCTTCAAACGAAACGCATCTTCAAGTGCGCCGTCGTCAATTTTCGAAGGACGCCCTTCACCCTCCTGGCAGGTGGCCACGCCCCGGCGGGTTAGGCCACCGCCGATCCAACTCATACGGATTGATAAGAAGTGGCTCTGGTCGATCTTCTGGGGTGCGGCGGCCGACTATTCGCTGCGGCACAATTATTGTCCCAACGTCGATATTGATCTCGGGTGAAGAGAGCCAAAGCGTTGCGCCGTTGCGGATTGTAACGGCGTTGCAGAGTGCCCAAAGTCGATTCATGCCACTATGGCGCGTTTCGCGGATGAGGGTGGACAGAGCCTCGACAGGCTCTACATCGCGCTGTCGCAAAACTTTAGCGGCCTCGCTCGTGGGCATCCAAGGTCTACGCTTCATCACGGGCTACCTTGAGTGGCACAATTTCCGCGCTGTCGTCTGTCGCCGTAGAAACGGGGGATACGATATTGCCAATTCGTTCGGCGGCAGCGCGGAGTGGATCCAACCCCAAATGATCATAACGATGGGTCGTCTGCGCTTGCGTATGGCCGAGCAGTCTTCCAATCAAAGGAAGCGACATCCCCTCTGCAACGAGTAATGACGCAAAGCTATGTCGCAGATCATGTATGTGGAGGTTTTTCAGTTCTGCGGCTTTTAGGGCCGCCGCCCACTGGTTCTTCACATTGCTCCGATATGGACGCGGCTCCTTGGTGCTCTCCTTTGTCGAGGCAAACTTCGCCGGAAAAACATATTGTGACTTCTCATCGCCGGAAGTTTCGAAAATCTCCGAGAGAAGCTGACGCGCTGGCGCTGAGACCGGTACTCTATGTGGAGGGGGTCACGAGTTCGAACCTTGTCGGTGGCACCAGCATTTTCAAAGGCTTAGCCTTTTCTCTTCCCCATTTTCATCTCTGTTTTGATGATCCTATGGCTTTATGTGATAAAGCTTGTGCACGATCGACCAGCTGCCGTCGCGTTCCAGCAGGGACAGATATTCGTAAAAATCCATGCCGTCGAAGCGGGTTGTGAGCTTTACCGAGGCGCTGTCGCCCTCCTTGTCGATGCCCATGATTTCGAAGGCGGGATCGTGGCCGGGCAGCCCGCGTTCGCTCTTGCGCATCTGGCCGACGAAATCTTCAAGCGACAGCCATTCGATTTCACCTTCGAAGGTGCCGACGATGCTGGCGCGAGGATCGAATACGTCCCGCATCAGGCCCTCATCCGCATAGGCCATGGCATGGACGTAGTCCGTGACGGTCTGGGTAATCGTTTGCGGCATCGGATCGTCCTCCCTTCGGATCCAAAAGCCGAGCTTACACCCGTTGGCGACTTTCCACCATAAGGCCCTGAAAATGCGCCTATATGCTCTTTTGAAAGATATTCTCACAGGGCAGCGACAAACAAGGTGCCGGATGGGGCGGCATGTTTTGCCATCGCTTTCCACAATTTTGTCCCGCCCATCATTATAGTCGCCTTCTGTCCGACAAATTTGGGCATCAAGGGCCTTTCCGTCCGGTGCACCCAGAGGCTTTGTGTGGGATTTGCCGGTTTAAAAGCCGGCGCGGGGTGCCGCACGGGGCGGAATTGGCCTATGATCCGGCGGCAGGCCTCATGAGCGGGGCATCGGGCATGCGGGTAACAGTTTGCGTTTGAAGGTGTTTTTGTGATCGATCCCTATGTTTTGCTTGGCGTGGAGCGCGATGCCGACGAGGCGGCGATCAAGACGGCCTACCGCAAGGTGGCCAAGGCCGCGCATCCCGACAGCGGCGGTGATGGCGAGCAATTTGCGCGCCTGCAAACGGCTTATGAGCTTCTGAAGGATCCGGTGCGCCGCAGGGTGTTCGACGATACCGGCTATGATCCGCAGCTTGCCGACGCCAAGGATCTCAAGGGCCTGCTGATGCTTGAAACGCTGGTCAATGAATTCATTCTGGATGAGCGCGAGCCCGGCAGTTTCGATCCCGTGGCGGCCATGCGCCGCAAGCTGACGGACGATATTCTGAAAAGCCGTTTCCATATTCTCGAGCTGGAACGGCACCGCACGCGCGTGCGCAAACACATGGACCGCCTGGGCCGCAAGCCGGAGACTGATGTGCTGAGTTCCATGCTGCGTGCCCGCAGCCAGTCCATCGCCGAAGCTATCCGCAACGCCGAAACCCAGATCGAGGCGATCGAGCAGGCCTATACGATGCTGGAGGGTTATTCCTACGAGCTGGAGACCGTGACGCTAGCGGAACCTCTCTTGAAAGGCGAAGCGGCGGAATAAGTCCGGCCGCTCAGGGGCCGTTTGCCAGCGCGAGGATGAGCTGGTGCACCCGCCCGCCCGGCGAAAGCTCGTCGCGGTCGAAATCGCGGCCGCGCTGGCGCTGCTCATTGGAAAGCTCGCCCAGACGCTGCTGCAGAACCACACGCACCTTCTGGCATTTGGGATCGTTCTCCGCCCTCAGCCCAGTGCTGAAGGCTTCGATCTTCTTCACCATATCGAGAATATGCTCGCCATGGACGCGCTCATGGGTTTCCACGCCGGAGATGAAGGTTTTCCAGCTGGCGGCGACGGCGGGCGGCAGATTGGACGGCGCTTTTGGCCAGGTGTAGATGATGGTGAGATTGGGCCTCGCCGTGGCGAGCACGCAGGCACCATCCGGCTGCGGACGATAATCCCGCCGCCATGTCAGCTTGAAGGTGGTGTGGGCAATCGCCTGCACACCGGCCGTCGGGCCGCGTTCACCGATGGACTGGTAAAGCCCGCCGCCGGTATTGCCGCTGATGGCATAGGTTTTGATCTGTTCGGCGGGTTTCCAGCCGGCGGACTGGGCTGGCAGCGGAACGGCGCTTAGCAACAGGGCGGCGCTGATGGAAAGGGAAAAGAGACTATGGGCGGGCACGCATCGATCCTTGGTGATTTGCGCGCCGAAGATAGGCGAGGGCCGGGCTCCTAGGCAAGTGTCTGTCAGGCAAGTGTCTGTCAGGCAAGGGTCTGCCGGGCGAGGATAGCCGGTTGCTGCGCGGAATGATCATACGAAAACCCCCGCGCCTCGGCGCGGGGGAAACAAGTGAACAACCGCAGGGGTAATCAGTCGTCCAGCTTGTCGTAATCGAGCTTGGGAGCGTTCTGCAGAGCGTCCTTGGTGGTGTCGACATAGGCCTTCCAGGTGCCGTTGTCGTTGTGAATCGCGACGGATGCCGGGTCGAGCACCACATAGCTCTTGTCGATCCCGAGGAAGCCGCCAACGCTGGCGACGAGGCCGATCACCGACTTGCCGTCGCCAATCACCACATCCTCGATCTCGCCGATGTTTTCGTTTTGGGCGTTATAGATGTCCATGCCGTCAAGCTGGGAGGCGGTGAGATCGGTCTTCTGGACGTTGACGAACTTCAGCGGGCCGCTGGCCTTGGTGCCCATGGTGATGCCGGGGCCGGACAATGTGGCATCCGCGCCGGCAGCAGGGGCCGTGGTTGCCGTCTGGGCAAAGGCCACGGAAGAGGTAAGCGCTGCTGCGGCAGCGAGAGCGATGACATTGATTTTCATGATGTTTCTTCCCTTTGTATGCTGAACATTGCGTTCGGGGAGAAAACGGGGGGAGGCGGATTTGGTTCCGCATGGGAGGGGAGGAAAATTTGGTCTATATTGAAAGTTGAGACAGAGCCACGGCGAAATCGGGAGGGCATCATGGCAAAAACGGTGACGGAAAAAGATGCGGAGGAGACCGCAACATCTGAGGTCATCGACCGTAAAATCGCGGAGCTGGACGATTGGCGCGGTGATATGCTCGCACGCATCCGCGCGGTGATCCTGAAAGCCGATCCCGAGGTGATTGAAGAGGTGAAATGGCGCGGCGTGCCGGTCTGGTCGCATGCCGGTATCCTCTGCACGGGTGAAACCTACAAGAGCGCCGTGAAGATGACATTTGCGAAGGGCGCTTCGCTTGATGACCCGGTGGGCCTGTTCAATTCCAGCCTGGAAGGCAATACGCGGCGGGCGATTGATTTTCACGAGGGGGATGTCGTGAATGAGGAGGCGCTGGCGGTGCTGATACGGGCTGCGGCGGCGTTGAACCTTGCGGGAAAGAGCGGAAAAAAGCGAATCGGAAAATGAACGGTGTGTCTGGTTTGAGAGGGCGGGTCGCGCCTCAATCACCGGCGGCGTCCGCTGCCCTGTCCCATTCCCCATCGATGAACTTCAACGCATCGATGATCGAAACCTTCCATACCGACCAGACATGATCACCATCGGTCACCCGCAACTCGGATTTGCGCTTGTCGGCCTGCAACGTCTCATGCAAGGCGATGGCGCCGCGCCAGAGGAAGAAGCCGTCATCGTCGCCGACGGTCAAGTAAGTGGCAGGCAAATCCTCGCTTTCGGCGACGTGCTGGGCGACGAGGGTAAAGACGTTCTTTTCATTAAAGAGCCTGGCATCGAATGGCGTGCCGAAGGCGCCGGAAAAATGATCGCCGGTTGAAGGCAGCACGATACCGCTGGTGACGGTGGTGCGGTCGACCCGGTGGAAAAAGGCGCTGTCCTGGATGAGCTTGAGTTCGGCGGGCGTCCTGTCGAGATCGGAGGCGGGAACGTTCTGCCAGATGGCACCGGACAGGCTGGCCACGGCGCCATAGAGATCCTCATGGCCATAGGCCAGATGCAATGCGCCGAAACCGCCCATGGAGAGGCCGGCAATGGCGCGGCCTTCACGATCCTTGCGAACCGGCAGGGTTTTTTCGATCTGGTGGCGCAGGTCGCCGGTCAAGGCGGTTTCGTAATCGCCGGGGCCGCCGACAGCGGCGGAATCCACGTACCAGCTGTTCTTGACACCGGGCATGACGACAACCAGCGGCCGGATAGCGCCGGCTGCGATGAGCGTATCGAGCGTCTTTTCGATATTGCCGAGATCGAGCCAGCTGTTCTGGTCTCCATCATGGCCGTGCAGAAGATAGAGCACCGGCCAGCCGTTTTCGGGCGGTGCGCCATCCGGGCGGTAGATGTTGACGGGAAGCGGCGCGTTCAGGGCTGGGCTGTGGAAGGTAGCGTCTTCGATCTGCCCGGCAAGCGCTGCGTTGCAGGATAGGAAGAGGCACAGGGCCGCCAGATTTTTTCGAACCATGCCGTGTTTCCCTGTTGGCTATTTTATAAATGCAAGCGACGGTCGGATCGATGGCGAGTTGGGGCCGGAGCCAGTGGCTTATCGCCCCGGCCGCCCGGTCTTGCCCTTCGTCCGGCTTTTGCGCTTCTGCTCCCCGGCATCCTCGTAGGAACCCGCACCGATCTTGCCGCGGACCAGCGGTCTCGGATCATCGGCGGCACGCTCGGGCTGGCCTTCCAGTAGCGGTGAGAACCGTTTGCCGGCTTCTGTTCCGGGCTTGTCGGGCACCGCGCCGCGCACGGGCTTTTCGGTTCTTCCCACCGTCATTTCGTCCAGCGAGTTTCTGCGGAAAAGCGGCTTTCCGGCGTCCGAGCCGGGGCCCATTTCGTCCAGAGAGGGTTTGGCGAAGAGGGAGTTGGAGGTTGCCGGGTGTGGCTTACCCCCCTCTGTCCTGCCGGACATCTCCCCCTCAGGGGGGGAGATCGACTCGTGGCGGGCGCTCGTTCCGCTTTTCCGGGGCTTGCCGCCACCCTCGAGCGATTTTGCCTCTTCCTTGGCCATGGGGTCGTCCATGGTGGCGAGTTCGGCGGCCTTGAGGCGTTTGATCTCGTCGCGCAGGCGGGCGGCTTTTTCGAAGTCGAGGTCGGCTGCGGCGTCACGCATGGATTTTTCCAGTGCGTTGAGATGGGCCTGTAGATTGTTGCCGACCAGATGGCCGCCATCGGCGAAGCCCTTGCCGGAACCGCCAGAAATATCGGCCCTTACGTGGTCGCGCTCATAAACAGAATCAAGAATATCGGAAATCTTCGCCTTGACCGATTCCGGCGTGATGCCGTGTTCGGCGTTGTAGGCCATCTGCTTCTCGCGGCGGCGGGAGGTTTCCTCCATCGCCCGCTTCATCGAGCCGGTGATGTTGTCGGCATAAAGGATGACCTTGCCGTCGACATTACGGGCGGCGCGGCCGATCGTCTGGATCAGCGAAGTTTCCGAACGCAAGAAGCCTTCCTTGTCGGCATCGAGGATGGCGACGAAACCGCATTCGGGTATATCGAGGCCTTCGCGCAGAAGGTTGATGCCGACAAGCACGTCGAAGGCGCCAAGGCGCAGATCGCGGATGATCTCGATGCGTTCCAGCGTGTCGATATCCGAGTGCATATAACGGACGCGAACGCCCTGTTCATGCAGATATTCAGTCAGGTCCTCTGCCATGCGCTTGGTCAGCACGGTGCAGAGCGTGCGATAACCCTTGGCGGCGGTTTCGCGGATTTCGCCGAGAACATCGTCCACCTGGCTGCGGGCGGAGCGTACCTCCACCGGCGGATCGATGAGGCCGGTCGGACGGATGACCTGTTCGGCGAAGACGCCGCCGGATTGTTCCATTTCCCACGATCCGGGGGTGGCCGAAACCGCGACGGTCAGCGGCCGCATCGCATCCCATTCCTCGAAGCGCAGCGGGCGGTTGTCCATGCAGGAAGGCAAGCGGAAGCCGTATTCGGCCAGCGTCGCCTTGCGCCTGAAGTCGCCGCGATACATGCCGCCGATCTGGCTGACCGAGACGTGGCTTTCATCGATGAAGAGGAGGGCGTTGTCAGGGATATATTCGAACAACGTCGGCGGCGGTTCGCCGGGATTGCGGCCGGTGAGATAACGCGAATAGTTCTCAATGCCGGCGCAGGAGCCGGTGGCCTCCAGCATCTCGATATCGTAGCGGGTGCGCTGCTCCAGCCTTTGAGCTTCCAGCAGGCGTCCGGCCTTTTCCAGCTCGGCGAGACGAACTTTCAGTTCTTCCTTGATCGACTTGATCGCACCGTTCAATGTCGGGCGCGGCGTGACATAGTGCGAATTGGCGTAGATCTTGACGGATTGCAGGTCGCCGGTCTTCTGGCCGGTCAGCGGGTCGAATTCGGTGATGGAATCGATCTCGTCGCCGAACATCGAGATGCGCCAGGCGGCATCCTCAAGGTGGGCGGGGAAAATTTCGATGGTATCGCCGCGCACGCGGAACGAACCGCGCTGGAAATCCATGTCGCGGCGCTTGTATTGCTGGGCCACCAGATCGGCGAGAAGCTGGCGCTGGTCCAGCCGGTCGCCCACCTGCATCTGGAAGGTCATGGCGGTATAGGTTTCCACCGAACCGATACCGTAAATGCAGGAAACCGAAGCGACGATAATGCAGTCGTCGCGTTCCAAGAGCGAGCGGGTGGCGGAGTGGCGCATCCGGTCGATCTGCTCGTTGATCGAGGATTCCTTCTCGATGAAGGTATCGGAGCGCGGCACATAGGCTTCCGGCTGATAATAATCGTAATAGGAAACGAAATATTCCACCGCATTGTCGGGGAAGAAGTTTTTGAATTCGGAATAAAGCTGCGCCGCCAGCGTCTTGTTCGGCGCAAGGATGACGGCCGGGCGTTGCGTCGCCTCGATCACCTTGGCCATGGTGAAGGTCTTGCCCGAACCGGTGACGCCGAGCAGCACCTGGCTGCGCTCGCCGGAATTGATGCCTTCCACCAGATCGGCAATCGCCGTCGGCTGGTCGCCGGCCGGCTGGTACTCCGAGTCCATGCGGATGGTAACGCCGCCTTCGGATTTGGGCGGACGGGCCGGCCGATGCGGCGTCCACATCTTTCCATCCTTGAACAGCGGATTGCCGCTCTCGATCAATGCCGATAGCGCCTCGACGGTGGCGGTGACGGCACCCGGTGCGAGGTTGGCCGCCTCCTCCAGAGAGACGTCCATGCCAGCTACCGGATTGAGACCGGCGGCGGCGCGGGTTTTCGGATCGCTCGACGCGCCTATGGAAACACCCCGCGCTGTCTTGGAAGCCGTAGTGTTTTTAGCCGTCTTGTTGGCCGCTTTTTCCGCTTCCTTGCGCGCCTCGATCTCGATCTTCTTGCGGTGCTTGCCGGCTTTCGAGGCGATTTCGCGCTGGGTTTCCACCGAGCCCGCCTCGGCTTCTGCCTCGAGCTGCTTCACCCAGTCGGCAACGCTGCCGCTCAGCGGCGCGCCTTCGAATGACGATTGCGGGGCTTCCTCGAAGCCCTGACGCGAGGAGGGGAGATTTTTCGGTGATCTGGCCATGCGCGAAATATGGAGGGAGTCACGCGCAAAGAAAAGGGGAGGCGGTGAAAAAATGAGTACAAAAAGGAAACGAAGCGGCGGAACGAAATTCGGATGGATGCGTTGCGGGCGGCTGGAGACGTGCCTCAGCCGCGATTGTCGTTTTCCGAATATTTCACGCGCGCCTTGCAGATGCGGACATGGTTCTCATCGGCCCATTGCACCAGCAATTGCATCGGCACCAGAAAAGAACGACCGAGATTGGTCAGCTCATATTCCACGCGTGGCGGCACCTCGGCATAAAGCGTGCGGCGAATGAAGCCGTCCTCTTCCAGCCGTTTCAGCGTGCGCGACAGCATCTGCTTGGAAATATCGTCGATCCTGCGGTTCAGCTCGTTGAAGCGCAGAACTCCGCCCTGAAGGGCTTCGAGAACCAGCAGGCTCCATTGATCGCCGATGCGGTCCAGCACGTCGCGGATGGGGCAGGGCTGCTCGAAAGTGAAGATTTCCTTGGTCTGTATATCCGGCATTGTCCTTACCCCTTGCCCGATTTTAGCGCCTTCAAGGTCATCGCCATGTGACCAGATCACCGGCGGCTGACTTCTTGCGGCCAGCCTCGCGATACCATAGCTTTGCTTTACGGTCTATTATTTAGACTAATGACGATAACAGCAGAGGAAACAAGCCATGGCTAAAATCGCACTCATCGGCGCTTCCGGCAATGCCGGATCCCGTATCCTGAAGGAACTTTCCGATCGCGGACACCAGGTCACGGCGATCGCCCGCAACCCCGAAAAGATCGCCGCACTGCCAAATGTGGTGGCAAAGAAGGGTGATGTTTTCGATCAGGCGGCGCTTTCGGAGCTGCTGAAGGGTCACGATGCCGTGATCAGTTCGGTACACTTTACCGCTAGCGATCCTGCAACGCTGATTGAGGCTGTGCGCGCTTCCGGCGTTCAGCGTTATCTCGTGGTCGGCGGCGCGGGCAGCCTCGAAATCGCACCTGGCCAGCGGGTGGTGGACCTGCCGGATTTCCCCGCCGCCTACAAGGCCGAAGCAACGAAGGGTGCGGAATTCCTCGACAAGCTGAAACAGGAAAAGCAGCTCGACTGGACCTTTCTGTCGCCTTCAGCCGAATTCGTGCCTGGCGAAAGAACCGGGAAATTCCGGATCGGCAAGGACAATCTTCTCAGCAACGAGCAGGGCAGCCGTATTTCTTTCGAGGATTACGCCATCGCGCTTGCCGATGAAATCGAGAAGCCGCAACATTCCCGCCAGCGTTTCACCGTCGGTTATTGAGAGGTATCCCCATGAATTTCGTGACACGCCGTCTCGCCATCGCCACGCTTGCGCTCGCACCCGCGCTGATGGCCGCCCCCGTTCTGGCGGAAACCGCCAAGCGCGATCTGGCCCAGGAAGAAACCAACCGCAAGCTGGTGATCGAGTTTTACGACACCGTCTTCAACAAGCACGAGGTGGCGAAGGGCGCAGCCGTCATCGTCGACAGCTACAAGCAGCACAATCCGATGGTGCCTGACGGCAAGAAGCCGTTCGTCGATTATTTCACCGGCTTTTTCAAGGAAAACCCGCAGGCAAAATCCCGGATCGTGCGCAGCGCTACGGATGGCGATCTGGTTTACCTGCATATCCATTCCACGGATAAAGAGGGTGCTCGCGGAGCCGCCATCGTCGATATCTTCAGGGTAACCGACGGCAAGATCACCGAACATTGGGACGTCATCCAGCCGGTGCCGGAAAAGGCTGCAAACAACAATACGATGTTCTAAGGCAGGCTTCTGCTAAAACGTCAGGAATTCAGAAGCACACGGCCGGGATATACTCTCCCGGCCGTATTTTTTCAGGCTGCGCGTTGCTTCTGGCGGGACTGTACGATCTGGTCCAGAACAAGCATGATCAGCAGGCTTGCGCCAACCAGGGGGAACAGGATGCCGCCGATGGCAAGCATGGCGAGCAGGCCGCGCAGGACGCGTTTATCCTGCGGCGAGGGTGGCACGCCGAGCGAACCTCTGGGACGTCGTTTCCACCACATGATGCCGGCGGAAACGGCAAGCAGGACGATGCCGAAACACGCTGCCAGCAGTACGATCTTGTTGGCGAGGCCGAATTGCTGGCCCATATGGACGTTGATCCCCCATTCCAGCGCCTTTCCAAGCGGACCGTAATCGGTGTAGCTCATGTCGATCAGCGGCTCGCCGCTATATTGATCGAGATGGACGACACGCTGCTTTGAAAGGTCGTCGGGATAGACCGAGCCGCTATAGACGCCGGTGGGTTTGGTCGGCAGCGCGACGGTATAACCGGCGGCAAGACCAAATCCGTCGAAACGTGCGATGGCCGCATTTATTCCGATTGGTTGCCCGGTGGCGGATACGGTGGATTCCGGGACCTTCGCCTGTTCCAGCGACCAACTGGTCTTGGCTATGTGATCGAGATGTTCGCCGGACATGGGAACATCGGTCCGCACGCCTGCCGGATATCCGAAATTGCTGCCGTTTGCCCATTCGTTGACCTTGGCGCCCCAGACGCCCGACCAGAGCATGCCGGTGATCGCGAGGAAGACGATGAAAAAGCCGACGAAAATGCCGGTGACGGCATGGGTATCACGCCAGAAGACCCGCTTTTTTGGTGTGCCGCGCACGGTGACGACACCGCCGCTCTGCTTTCGCGGCCACCAGAGATAGATACCGGTGGCGACGAGAAGGACGGACCAGCCCGCGGCGATCTCGATCAGATAACGGGCATAGGTGCCGAAATATTTCAGGCTGTGGAGATAACGGATCGTCCACATGACAGTGCCGCGATCGGGCAGCGAACCGGCAACCTCAGCCGTGTAAGGATTGACGTAAACCGCCTGCTTTCCCTCCACCGTATTGACGGTGATTTCCGTGGAGGCACCCGGATCGGCAGGTGTCGTATATTTGACGGCGGTACCGGGCACGGCCGCCAGCGCTGCGGCGATGATTTCGGAAGGAAGCGCTTTCGGTGCGTTCTGCACCACCTCCACCCGCTTCAGATCGGAATGGATGAGATTGTCGAATTCATCCCGGAAGAGATAAAGCGCACCGGTGACGGCAAGCGATATCATGAAGGGCAGGACGAGCAGACCGGCATAAAAATGCCAGCGCCACACGGCGCGGTAAAGATTGATGGATGAGGACTGCGCAGGTGCGCGCTCGCCCTCGAAAGAGGTCGTGACGGACATGAATGTCTCCGCAAAAGATTGGATTTCCGGCGGGCCGGGGAGGTCTCAAACGTGCGGAGAGGCGGGTGGTGCGCGTGGACGCGATTCCAGATTGGGTGGCGACGGCGGCAATGCGGCGTCGAAGTTCACAAAGGCGACTTCGCCGCTCGCAATGATCCGGTCCGCACGTTCGACTGGTGTGACCGGAAGAGTAGCGATCGTGGCCGATGCCAGTCGGCAGAGCGTGCCGCAGCAGTCGCCGGCGATCTTGCCGGCCGGATCCTGCTTGCCGGCGCTGCCATCAGGCATGTGGCTGGAGCAGATGATTTCATCCGCCGCCAGCGCGGCCATTGCCATGTTGCCGGTGGTCAGGCCACTGGCGAGACCCTGCAACAGGAAAAGCAGAATCGCCAGCGTGGCGATTGCGCCCGCCGAACTCCTGTCCTGCATGATCCTGCGAATGAATCCCATGCAATCGCAATGTCATAATCGCGGCGAAATGTCACCGCGACACAATGACGATACACGGTGGGTCGTTCTTCAGGCCAGCAGGTCGTAGGTGCGGAAAATCCAGGCGATCTGATAGACCAGCGCGAAGATCACGAGAAACCTGTGAAAGCGGCGATTGTCGATGAAGGCGGCCGCTGTGAACAGGACAACGTAAATAGCAGTGCGGATGAGATATTCTGGCCCGAGCGAGGCGAGGTAGTCATGTCCCTTCAGCAGTGTGTCGCCGACGTCAGTGACGAAAAGTGCGGCGAGAAACGCAAAGAACCAGCTTTTGCGGGAAAAGAAATAGTCCTCGTATCCCTTGTACTCTTTCATGTCGGTGGGAAACAGCAGCACGCACAGGAAATAGAACAGTGAGCAGAACAGGATCAGGAACAGGAACGCGCCGAAGCCGAGGACGTGGTTGGCGGCGGAAAGCCGGTGTTCCCACCACCAGAAATGTACCAGCATCAGAAACAGGAACGCCACCCAGCCGATATGCAGAAGATAGATGCGCTCCTTTTTCGGATGCTGCACGAAACCGGCAAGGCCGGTCAGCAGGCGCGCAAGGCTGAGGCCGACCACCATGCCCATGACCGCACGGATATGCGAATAGGCTTCTGCGGCATTGACGGCGGCCTCCATCGTGTTCACTCCGCCGCAGGAATGGGCGTAGGCTGCCCGTTTTCGTCCATCGCCACCATGATGAAGGTACCGGCGGTGACCTTTTCCAGCTTGTCGTAACGCGACCGCTGCGCCCAGGCTTCGACCGTCAGCGTGATCGAGGTGCGGCCGAGACGGGCGATATCTGTATAGATCGACAGCGTGTCGCCGATCTTCACCGGCAGTTCGAAGGCCATTTCCTTGACCGCCGCCGTGACGACGCGACAGCGTGAGCGTTCCGCAGCGCGGATGCCGCTTGCCAAGTCCATCTGGGACATGACCCAGCCACCGAAAATATCACCGGCCGGATTGGCGTCGGCCGGCATGGCGAGTGTCCTGAGCGTCAGCTCGCCGGTCGGTTTGATGGGCAGGTCGGTCATGTCGGGATTTGCTCCTTGCGAACGTTAAAGACGCAGCATGCGTTGCGCTTTGTTATTTCGCAAGGAAGGGTAAGCGTCAGGACGACGCTTTGCCCAGAAATTGCTGCGTTGCATAAAGGGCGATGGCCGCCGCATTCGATACGTTGAGCGATTTGATCTCGCCCGGCATGTCGAGACGGGCGAGCGCCGAAACGGTTTCGCGGGTCTTCTGGCGCAGGCCCTTGCCTTCCGCGCCTAGCACCAGGGCAATCTTTGCACCGGTGAAGGTTTGCTCGATGGGAGCGGGGCCTTCCGAATCCAGACCGACCGAGAAGAAGCCGAGCTTGTGCAGTTCGCCCAATGTATCGGCCAGATTGGTGATCTGGATATAGGGAATGAGTTCCAGCGCGCCGGAGGCGGACTTCGCCAGCACGCCTGACTCCGTCGGGCTATGGCGGATGGTGGTGATGACGGCGCCGGCGTTGAACGCGACCGCCGAGCGCATGATGGCGCCGACATTGTGCGGATCGGTCACCTGATCGAGCACGAGGATCAGCGGGCTTTTCTTCAGCGCGTCAAGCTTCTTGACCGGAAGCGGCCTGGTCTCCAGCATCACGCCCTGATGGATCGCCTCGGGGCCGAGCACCTTGTCGATCTCCTGCGGTGAGACAATTTCGACCGGGAACGGCTGCGCATCCGCCTCGCCGATATCCAGACGCGCAAAGGCATTGAGCGTCACCGACAGCTTGATGAGCTGCCGTTCAGGATTGGAAAGGGCCGCGCGCACGGTGTGAAGGCCGTAAAGATGGACCTGATCCGGCGCAAGCTGCGGCGGCTTCCAGTCGTCCGCGCCACGATTTCGGCGCTTCGGCTGCTGCGGGGTCGGAATTTCGCCCCTCTCGCGTTTGGCATCGCGTACGGCACGGCGCAGTGTGGCGTAGTGCGTATCGCGGGTGGATTTGTCGTTTGGATCGTCTTTGCTCATGGCGCCTTATATCTCCGGGACGCGACGCACACCAGCCCCCGCGATAATCCACAGGGCTGCAAAGCGGATTGAATTTTTTCCCGAAAATTCGTGAAACGGCGTGTTGACAGAAACGAACGAGGCCGTCATATACGCGCCACAGACGACGCAACGGCGCTTCGCCGCAGCGAAATCTGTAGAGCTTGGTCGCTCGATCCTAGCAGAAAGCTGGAGGGATGCCCGAGTGGTTAAAGGGGACGGACTGTAAATCCGTTGGCTACGCCTACGTTGGTTCAAATCCAACTCCCTCCACCATTCTGCACGGATCGAAATCACCACCGCGGGTATAGCTCAATGGTAGAGCAGCAGCCTTCCAAGCTGAATACGCGGGTTCGATTCCCGCTACCCGCTCCAGCGATCTTTTCAAAAAAATCAATCATGTTCGTCAAACGCTGGTTTTCTGGTGTTTTGCCTTTGCGCGCAGTTCGCTTGTCGCCGCCTCGTCAGAGGCGAAAGACTGAACAGCTATGGCTTTGCTCAGACCAAAAATCATACTCTCGCCTTGACGGGTGCCATTTGGCTTTTTGCCGAAACGAGCGTTTACATCCCTGCAATAATAAATAGGTTAGCCGCATCTTTTGAGCAGGTCGAACGTTCTTGCAAAGAGAGCGGCTGGAGAAAGTTATGAGTTCACATACGCCGAAACTGGATAGTTGCGGCGCAGAGCCCATCCACATTCCCGGTGCTATTCAGGAACATGGAGCCCTTCTGGTTCTGTCCGCGCGGGAATTTTCCGTGGTGCAGGCGAGCGATAATCTCGCCGACTATATTGGTGTGGACCTGCCAATCGGGGTCGTTGTCACCGAAGCAATCTTGCCGTTCATCTCCGTACTGTCCGCCTGGTATTCCGGCGAGGAGAGCAATTTCCGATATGCCTGGGCCGAAAAGAAACTCGATGTTTCGGCGCATCGATCCGGGACCTTGGTTATTCTCGAGGTGGAAAAGGCAGGAGAGGGCGAATCGGCTGAAAAGCTGATGGGCGAACTCACCAGTCTGGCGAAATATCTGAACAGCGCGCCGTCGCTGGAGGACGCGCTTTTTCGGACGGCGCAACTGGTGTCCTCGATCAGCGGTCATGATCGTACCCTGATCTATGATTTCGGACTGGACTGGAGCGGCCATGTCGTGGCGGAAGCCGGAAGCGGGGCTTTGCCGTCTTATCTCGGCCTTCGCTTTCCGGCGGGCGATATCCCGCCGCAGGCGCGGCAGCTCTATACCATCAATCGCCTACGGATGATTCCCGATGTCGATTATAAGCCCGTGCCGATCAGACCACAGGTGAATGCGGAAACGGGAGCGGTGCTCGATATGAGCTTTTCACAGCTTCGCAGCGTATCGCCGGTTCATCTCGAATATATGCGCAATATGGGCACTGCCGCTTCGATGTCGGTGTCCATCGTCGTCAATGGCGCTCTCTGGGGCTTGATTGCCTGCCACCACGCGACACCCCATTCGGTATCCCTTGCCGTACGTGAAGCCTGTGATTTTGCAGCGCAACTCCTGTCGATGCGGATCGCGATGGAGCAGAGTTCCCAAGATGCATCCCGCCGGGTGGAGCTTGGCCACATTCACGCGCGGCTCTTGAAAGGCATGGCCGCCGCCGAAAAATGGGTTGATGGCCTGCTGGGAGGCGAAGGTGAAAGAGAAGACCTGCTGAAACAGGTGGGCGCGGATGGCGCAGCACTTGTCCTGGGCGACGACTATGAGCTGGTCGGCAAGACGCCCTCACGCCAGCAGGTTGAAGAATTGATCCTGTGGCTTGGCGAGCGGGAGATCGCCGATGTCTTCGCGACCGACAATCTTGCTGGCAACTACCCCACCGCCGCGGCTTATGCTTCCGTTGCGAGCGGCATTATCGCGATGCGGGTTTCGGAGTTGCACGGCAGCTGGCTCATCTGGTTTCGGCCGGAAGTCATAAAAACGGTGCGCTGGGGCGGCGATCCGCACAAGACAGTGCAGGAGAGCGGGCGCATTCATCCGCGCAAGTCCTTTGAAATCTGGAAGGAACAATTGCGCAACACCTCCTTTCCCTGGTCAGAGCCCGAACTTGCGGCAGCGAGGGAGCTTCGCGGCGCGATCATCGGCATTGTCCTGCGCAAGGCCGAGGAAATGGCGGATCTGACACGGGAGTTGCAGCGCACCAATAAGGAGCTGGAGGCTTTTTCCTACTCCGTTTCGCATGACCTGCGCGCGCCGTTCCGTCATATTGTCGGGTTTGCGCAGTTGTTGCGGGAGCGCAGCGATGCCCTGGACGAGAAGTCCCTGCATTATCTGCAGATGATATCAGAGGCGGCGCTGGGTGCCGGCAGGTTGGTGGATGATCTCCTGAATTTTTCACAGCTTGGCCGAACGCAACTCACCCTGAAACCTGTGGATATGCAGAAGGTGGTGAGCGAAGTTCGCCGCTCCCTTTCACACGCGGTTTCCGATCGCCAGATCGAGTGGCGCATCGGAGCGTTGCCGGTGATATTCGGGGATCCGACCCTGCTGCGGCAGGTCTGGTACAATCTCATTGAAAACGCCATCAAATATTCGTCCCGGGAGCCGGTGTCGATCATCACCATTTCTGCGGTTGAAACCGAGGATGACGTCACTTATTCGGTCGAAGATAATGGTGTCGGCTTCGACATGGCCTATTACAACAAACTTTTTGGCGTGTTTCAGAGGCTGCAGCGGGTGGAGGATTTCGAGGGAACTGGCATTGGACTTGCGCTGGTGCGACGAATTGTCGAACGCCATCACGGTTTGGTCGGTGCCGAGGGAACTGTCGGTGAGGGAGCCACGTTCTCCTTCACATTGCCGGTTACGAAAGTTGAAGAGGAAAAAATTGCCTGAACTCAGACCCATTCTGCTCGTGGAAGATAATCCACGCGATCTGGAACTAACGCTGACCGCTCTAGAGAAATGCCAGCTGGCGAATGAGGTGGTCGTGGCGCGTGACGGCACCGAGGCACTCGACTATCTGAATGTCACCGGCAGCCATCACAACCGGCCAGGTGGTGATCCGGCCGTGGTCCTTCTCGATCTCAAACTCCCGAAAGTGGATGGGCTTGAGGTTTTGCAGACGGTCAAGGGCAGTGATCACTTACGGCACATTCCCGTCGTCATGCTGACGTCGTCCCGAGAAGAACAGGATCTCGTCAAAAGCTACGAACTCGGCGTGAACGCATTTGTCGTCAAGCCTGTGGAATTTAACCAGTTCTTCAAGGCAATACAGGATCTTGGCGTCTTCTGGGCCCTCCTGAACGAACCGCCGCCGGGTGCATATCGCAATGGCGGATGAGACGGTGCTGCGAATGGAGGCAAGCAGGCTTCTTCTCCTCGAAGACAGCTCTGTGGATGCGGAACTGATCGAGGACCAGCTTTCACGACTGTCGCCGCCGCCTGCGGTGACGAGGGCGGTCGGCAAGGCATCGTTCATCGAGGCGCTGGAAAAACAGCAGTTCGATATCATTCTTGCGGATTTCTCCTTGCCCGATTTCGATGGAATGTCAGCGCTCGATCTGGTTATGCGGACCAGACCCGATACACCGTTCATTTTCGTGTCCGGTATTTTGGGTGAGGATGCGGCGATCGATGCATTTCGGCGCGGCGCGACGGACTACGTCCTAAAGCAACGACTTGTGAGATTGCCATCCGCTGTTGAGCGCGCGCTGGCGGAAGCCCGGGAGAAACAGGAGCGAAAACGGGCGGAGCTGCACAAGGAGCTGCTCGTCCGCGAGCTTAGCCATCGTGTCAAGAATACGATGGCAATGGTCGTTTCCATCATTCGCAGAACGGCAAAAGGCAGCACCTCCATCAAGGATTACCAGGAACGGCTGGTGGCGCGCGTGAGTGCTCTTGCGGAGAGCCACGCCCTGCTTTTTCAGAGTAACTGGGGCGAGACAAATCTGAGGGATGTCGTGAAGCGCGCGATCGAGCCGCATAATACCTTTGCGAGCCGGGTCGAGCTCGAGGGTCCGGACGGCGTGCACGTGTCGCCAAAATCGGCGCTGGCGCTCGGAATGATCCTGCATGAGCTGGCAACGAACGCCCAGAAATACGGTTCTCTTTCCGGTGCAAACGGAAAGGTCGAGGTTTTCTGGAAAAAGATTCTGAACGGAGACGGCAACGACTGCATCGACCTGCGGTGGCAGGAGAGCGGCGGCCCCCCTGTTTCCGTGCCGCAGGATACCGGATTTGGAACAACCCTGATAACAAGGGGTGTGCAATACGAATTGCAGGCGGAAAGCGAAATTCGCTATGATCCCGACGGCCTGCAATATCGGGTTATCTTTCCTCTGGACTAAGTCGCGAGACGAAAAAAAGCCGGTTGGAGCACAAGGCCGAGATTGGCCCCGCCCTGGTTGGCCCCGCCCTAGTTGGTCAGTGAAAACTCATTCGCCAGAACACGCGACAGATTGTCGAAATCGCAGGGTTTGGAGACGACCGTCAGCCCGTCGAGTTTCGCGCGAACCCCAGGTATCTCCGCATATCCGCTGCAGATCACGAAGGGTATGTTTGCCGCCTTGAGCTCCTCAATGACGGGTAAGGACAATTCGCCTCGCAAATTCAGATCGATGACGGCGCCATCCAGATCGGTGGCGTTTATTTTCTCCAGGGCGGCACCAATGTGCGAAACCGGCCCGACGACGTTAACCCCCAGATCGGAAAGAAAATCCTCCATATCCATCGCCAGAAGCGCATCGTCCTCCAGGACGAGGATTTGTTTTCCCTGAAAATTATAGCTCATCGTTACCGCATTCTCGTCATTTTGGCTCAGTTCGGATACGTCCAGTCAACCTTGCACAACCCTTAAGTCTCCTGCTGGTTCCCTCCATAAACAAAAAGAAAACAGTCGCCTCCGGTGTCGTCCTACTCTAGTTTGCACAATTAATTCGTGCCTACCGGGAATGTAGTTCTGTGACTGGTTTTTCACCGTTTGCCCAACGAAGCCTTTTGATGCTTGCCGTAGGTGTAGCTATTTTGATTGGCATGGTCTCCATGTCGTTGTGGCTGGTGCAGGTGAATAACCGCTATTCCCAGGAAACAGCGGAACTCCGCCGTTTTCGTGCCGCTGTTTTGGATGTGCTGACGACGATGCAGGACATCGAGACCGGCCAGAGGGGATATCTGCTCACGAATAATCGCGATTATCTGGGGCCTTATGAAGAAGCCCTGCGTGATTTGCCCCAACGCCAGTCAAGACTTTTCGATCTTCTGAAGGAAGAGGAGCAATACAAGCAGTCTCTTTCGGGCCTGAGGCAGGCGATCGATGCGAAGCTGGCTGAGACCCGCGAGACCATCGATCTGCAGCGTTCGGGCCGAATAACGGAGGCGGTTGAGGTCGTCCGCAATAATGACGGCAAACGCTTCATGAACGAGATCAGGATTATTCTGTCGGACTTGCAATCGGATACGGATGATCGGCTGCGGATCATCGTTGCGGATCAACTCGGGGCTGCCAATACGCTGCGCTGGGTAACGGTCGGCGGTGCGTTCGCGATCCTCATTGTGGTCGGTGGTTCGATCTTCCTCGTCTTTACCTATGTCCGTGCCCTGAACAGGTCGCGGGAGGATGTTGGTGAGCTCAATCGTCATCTTGAAGAACGTGTCGAGGAAAGAACGCGGGATCTTCGCCGCGCCAATCAGGAAATCCAGCGCTTCGCCTATATCGTGACGCATGACCTGCGCGCGCCGCTCGTCAATATCATGGGCTTCCTCTCTGAATTCGATACGTCGCTGAAGCCGGTGACACGTTATGTTCTCGCAGATGGCGAGTCGCTGCCGGAGGATGTTATCCGTGAGGCGCGGCTGGCGGTTGAAGAGGATATTCCTGAGGCCATCGGCTTTATCCGCTCGTCCACGCGCAAAATGGATCAGCTGATCAACGCCATCCTGAAAATATCCCGTGACGGCCAGCGAAAGCTGCAGCCGGAAAAGGTCGATATCGAAACGTTGCTTTCGTCGCTGTCCGAGACGGTGCGCCACCAGATCAACGCCAATGGAGGCGAGATCGAGGTCGATACGCCGAAGCTGACGATCGTGACCGACCGGATATCTCTCGATCAGATACTCGGAAATCTCTTCGATAACGCGGTGAAATACCAGATGCCTGGTCGTCCACTGAGACTGACGGCCCGGGCCTATCCGGCCGGACGGGGTGCGATATGCATAGAGGTCGCAGACAATGGGCGCGGTATCGGCGAACAGGATCTCGAACGGGTTTTCGAGCTCTTTCGCCGTGCGGGCAGTCAGGATCAGCCGGGTGAGGGCATCGGTCTCGCGCATGTTCGTTCGCTAATCAGAAATTTAGGAGGTGACATTAAAGTCGAGTCTAAACTTGGTGAGGGCAGCACGTTTGTCCTGCTGATGCCGAGTGACCTCAGACGCGTGACGAAGGAAAGCGAAAAATGAAAGCGACCGGTCAGGAAGTAACGATCGTGATGATCGAAGATGACGAAGGCCATGCCCGGCTGATCGAGAAAAACGTGCGGCGCGCCGGCGTGAACAACGAGATCGTGCCATTTACGCTCGGCGCCAAGGCGCTGGACTTTATATTAGGCGAAAGTCGGGATGGGCTTGTCAGCAAGGACCGTTATCTTCTCGTCCTGCTCGATCTCAATCTCCCCGATATGTCGGGCCTCAATATTCTCGAGCAGATCAAGAGCAATGAATATACCCGCCGTTTGCCCGTGGTTGTTCTCACAACCACCGATGACGAGACAGAAATTCAGAAATGCTATGATCTCGGCGCGAATGTTTATATAACCAAGCCGGTCGATTATGAGGGCTTTGCCAATGCCATCAAAAATCTCGGCCTGTTCTTTTCCGTAATTCAGATACCTTGAAGGCATGATGGCTTTGCGCGTTTTGTATGTCGACGACGACCCGGCTCTGGCGCGGCTTTCCAGCCGCGTTCTTGGTCGTCACGGTATGGAGGTGGTTCACGCCACCTCCGTTGCTTCCGGCCTCGAGCTTTTTCAAAACGGGCAGTTCGATGTGGTCGTTCTCGACCACTATTTCCAGACTGCGACGGGCATGGAATTTCTCGCCGCAATCCAGACGATACCGGCAAGGGCGCCGGTTCTCTATGTGACGGGATCCAACGAGGCCCAGATCGCCATAGACGCACTCAAGGCGGGTGCTGCCGATTACGTCATCAAGAATGTCGGGGACGATTTCTTTCCGCTTCTGCTCACGGCTATCGAGCAGGCATTGGAAAACCATCGCCTGCGCCAGACGAAGGAAGAGGCCGACCGTTTGCTGGTAAAGGCCAAAGAGCACGCGGAAATGATGGTGAAAGAGATGAACCATCGTGTCGCCAACAGCCTCTCGCTGGTGTCGGCCATGATCCGCCTGCAAATAAACACCGTGAAATCGCAGGAAGCGGAAACCGCTTTGTTGGAAACGCAAAGCAGGATTTCAGCCATCGCCGGCGTGCATCGCAGTCTTTATAATACTGCCAATGTCGGTCTCGTATCTCTGAACTCCTATCTGACTTCCATCATCGGCGACCTGTTTCAGGCGGTGCCCGGCTCTTCTTCCGTCACGGTCGAGACGTCGCTTTGCGAAATCGATCTCAAGGCGGATCATGCCGTTGCGCTTGGTGTCATCATTACCGAGCTTCTGACCAATGCGCTGAAATACGCCTATCCCGACCAGACCGGCGTGGTTCGCGTCAATCTCTCTGAAGAAAACGGGCAATTTGTCCTCGTCGTCGAGGATGACGGGGTTGGCGTTCAGCCCGAGTCGACACCCCGCGGCACCGGCCTTGGTACCAAGTTGATCATGGCGATGGCGCAGAATATCGGTGCCCGTGTCGAGCAGACCCATACGCATCCCGAGCTAAGGCAGGGAACGCGTTTTGCGATGATATGGCATGAGAAGCGGTAAGGATTGATTTTCCCGCCTTTACCAGCACCAATGATGAGCGGCGCATAAGCTTCTCTCAAGTGATGCTAAAACCGGTTTGAAACCTCACAAATGCCGTGCGGTGCCGACAGCGATGACCGGGCCGGTTGCCTGACCCGTCGGCGAGCCTCCAAAGGGTTCCACGCTGATCGCGAAGGTCGTACCATCCGTTATGTTGCCGCGCATGTCGGCGGGAATGATGAGGTCGCCGTTCGTGCCGGGCTGGAAAACGCCAAGCGAGCGTGTCTTGCCGCCATCCATGACCAGCCACAATTCCAATGATTTTTCGTCCGTCTTGCCGGTTGCGACGGGCACGATGTGCATTCTTCCCGATTCCGAATCATAGGAAGCGAGAAGATTGACCTGGCTGTCGGTTGTCGCGAGTTCGGCCACAAGCGGCGTGGTGCCCTGCCATTGGTCGGGGAAGGCAGCATAAACGACGGCAGCCACGGCGGTTGCGCTGGTGGCCACTGATATCCAGCGCCAGAAGGACGCGGAGTTCCAGAGACTGCCATTGGTATTGACAGCCCTGCTGCCAAACAGGCGCTCTTCGATGCGGGCGAGGACGGTCGGGCTCGGCGTCTGTTCCAGATATTCGGCGTTGAAGTCGGAGAATTCCGCTTCCCAGCGCCGCACGAGTTGCGCGAAGGCTTCCTCGTCCTGAATGCGCCTTTCCACCTCGCGACGCTTTTCGAGCGACAGAACGCCCAGCACATATTCGCCGGCGAGGATTTCATCGCGCGCGTGCATTCCGCCGCTCTGGTCGCCCGTTGTCATCGCTGCATGCACTCTCTGAGTTTGAGAAGACTGCGCCGCAGCCAGGTTCTGACCGTGTTCAGCGGTACGCGCAATTCATCGGAGAGTTCAAGATAGCTCAAACCTTCGACATAGGCACGACGTACTGCCTGTGCATGTACAGTCTCAAGTTCCCGCATGCAGTCATCAATCCTGCGGCCTTCATCCACCAGAACGACCTGCTGCTCCGGATCACGGATGCTCTCGTCGACAAGATCATAGGCCTCGTCGATGTCATCGCTTGCGGGCTTACGCGCACGGATGGTGTCTATCGCGTGGTTGCGGGCGATGGTGGCAAGCCATGTCGCCGGTTTGCCGGCACTCACGGCAAATGTTCGGGCGCGCTGCCAGACCTTGATATAGATTTCCTGCAGCGCCTCTTCGGCCTCCGTTCTGTCCCGCAGGATTTTCAGGCAGATCGCAAAAAGCTTCGGACTTGTAGCCTGGTAAAGCGAGACGAATGCCGAACGATCACCCATGCCGACGCGGTTGATAAGCGTTGCGATCTCTGTGCCCTGCATTCGAACCTTCCTTGCTATCCTTTCTTTATAGGGTCGTCTTTCGGAGGAAGACAAGAGATGCTTGGGGTCTTCGCTATAGACGCGCCCTTTTAGCGTCGAGTGCAAGCCGCAGGTTATGACAAGTGTCATGACAGGCCCGCCGAGTTTTCAAGCGGGCCGACGAGGCGCACCGTGACGAGATAACCGATGACGGCTGCTGCCGCGGACACGAAGGTTCCCCACAGTAGATCGGCAACAGTCAGGGTGGTGGACCAGTTCTTCAACGTCGCCTGATTGGTGAGGTCATAGGTGGCATAGGCCATGAAGCCGACCGCAGCGCCATAAAGCAGAGCCGTGGTCCATTCGCCCGAAATCAGAGCCGGGCGCACGGCGAGAAAAGTGAGGCCGGCGGCGTAGATCAGATAAAAGACGATCGCCGGGGCAAGGCGGAAATTATCCGCCAGAAGATCGCCGATGGCCGGCCGATAAAGTCGCGACGCCATGGTACTCAGCCAGATGAAATCGATTACCAGAAAGGCAACGAGAGTGAAGAAATAGGCGACAAGATAGGTCTTCATCAGTGTTTTCCTTTACGAGGCATTGAGAAAGCGGCGAGCGCTAGTCGATCCTGGTCCAGCTTATGCCCTTGCATAGCAGGCCGGCGACGATGCAGCCTTTCGTGGTCATGTTATTGCCCGCGACCGTTACTGTTATCTTGTAGGATTTGTCCCGTTGCGGGTCGAAGGCGGTGCCGGAATAACTGCCCGCCTCGCTCTGTTTGATATCCATGATCAGGCGGTCGCCGGTCTTTTCTTTTGCGGTGCCGGGTTTGATCCATGTGTTCGTCGCACATATTTTCTCGCCGCAGGGAGCGATCAGCACTTTCGCCTTGCCGTCGCCGCGCGCCCAGTTACCGTCGATTTCGCCTGCTGCCGCACTGAGGCCCACCAGCGTCGGGAGGAGGGCGGATACAATTGCCAATATACTGATTATCATCGTCTTTCTCCGCTTGTTCGCCCCGCCTCATCCGTGTTCTATCGTGTACAGGCCGACATTTATGGTTCCCTCGGCAAAACCCGCTTCGCAGTAGCAGAGGTAATAATCCCAAAGCCGCCGGAAGCGTTCATCGAAGCCTAGCAGGGAAATCGTTTGCCACCGGGCGTGGAAACGCTGGCGCCATTCTGCCAGTGTGAGCGCATAGGACTGTCCGAAAAGCTCCGTCTCCGTGAGTTTCAGGCCGGCTTGTCCGACGGCTTTTTCAAGCGCTGAATCGGATGGCAGGAAACCGCCCGGGAAGACGTATTTCTGAATGAAGTCAGCCTTGCGCCGATAGGTATCGAAGCGGCTTTCGTCAATGGAGATGATTTGCAGCACCGCACGGCCGCCGGGTTTCAGGCAGCGTTTCAGCGTTTCGAAATAGCTTGGCCAATAGGATTCGCCGACGGCCTCAAACATCTCCACCGAGACGATATTGTCGAATTGACCCTGCACGTCGCGGTAATCCTGCAGCCGAAGATCGATCCGGCCAGCCTTACTTTCTTTCTCTGCTGCATTTTCTGCCCAGCGCAACTGGGAGGGGGAAAGGGTGATGCCGGTCACATCGGCATTCTGTTGCGTGGCGAGGTGGATGGCGAGTGCACCCCAGCCGCAGCCGATTTCGAGTACGCTGTTATTTCCGGTTAGCTGCAGCTTCTCGGCAATACGCTCGAGTTTCTTTCGTTGTGCGGCTTCGAGGGTGGGCGTGGTGTCGTCGAAAATCGCCGAGGAATAGAGCATCGAGGGATCCAGCCATTGCCGGTAGAACTCGTTGCCGAGATCGTAATGTGCTTCGATATTACGGCGGCTGCCGCGTCTGGTATTGGCGTTCAGAGCATGTGCCATGCGGTTGATGAGGCGCATTGGCAGGCTGCCGCGCGTCGACCTTGCGAATGCATCTTGATTCTGAGCGGCGAAACGGATGAGTGCCGTCAGATCAGGCGTAGACCAGTCATTTTCGATGAAGCCTTCCGCGAAGCCGATATCGCCATTGACGAGCACCCTGCGGATGGCCCGCCAGTTGTGCAGAACGAGAATGGCCTCGCTACCTTCCTGATGCCCCGATTTTTCGATGGTTCCACCGCCGGGAAGGGTTACACGCAGGCGTCCGCGCTCGATATTGTTCAGCAGCCGGTTGATGAGCCATGTGCCCATGCCAGCACGACCGTTGAAGCGCGTGTTCTGTGCAGGTAGTTCCGAGAGATTTTCAAACGGGGTCATGAATTCTGGCCTCGATTTGCGACGATGAAGGATGAACGAAAGAGACAGGCTCGGCGGGCGGTAGCGGACGTTTTTTGAGCCGCACGCCCTTCAGCCAGATTTTAAGGGCTTCCCAGTGAATGCCGAGAACGACTTTCAGCGTCAGGAAGGGGATCGTCGCGAAGGCTTTCAAAAGCGCGCCATCGGTGAGTTCGACACGCCGGCCAAGGTGCCGGGCGGTGAGGACGATGCCGTCATCGTCGAAAGTTTCGATGACAATCTTAAGCCTGTCACCTGGCGGGACGACGCGAAAAACATAACGGAGGTCCATGTCCATGAAGGGCGAGACATAAAAAGCCTTGTCGCATCGCTGGACGATCTCGGTCTCTTTGCCGATTTCCACCGGGATCAGATAGGAATGCCGTTGCCCGAAAGTGTTATCCACCTCCCAGAGGATGGCTTTCAACGACATGTCGCGTCCGTAACAGAAGAATACGCTGAGAGGGTTGAAAGCCCAGCCGAGCAGGCGCGGCATGGTGAGAAGGCGAATAGGCCCTCCATCCACGGCGATACCCGCCGCCGTCATCGCCGTCTCTATCTGTCGGCGCAAGCCAATCGCGCTGCCGTCGCCACGGTCCCTGCGATGAAATGAAAACAGGTTGAACCGGTCTACGGAAAAAAAACGCAGGTTCCGGTCGAGCGTCTCCAGCTCATCGAGATCGAGAAGCAGCGAATAGATCCGGTAGGCCAGTTTGTGGGTTTTCGGCTTGAAGCGTGCATGGGTCACATGGCCCGGAAAAAGCGCTGACGTGAGGGGAGGTGTCATGCTGTCGCCTCCATGAGTTCCGTGTCCGTCGCAATTGTTTTCAAATTCAGGCGAATGATCCGGCTGCTATCGTCGGCAACCTCCCAGGGCCGTGTCACCCCGCCTAAATCTTCGGCGACCGCAAGGCCGGCCTGAAGCCCGTCCTCGTGAAAACCCGATCCGAAATAAGCGCCGCAGAACCAGCTGTTTCGCAGGCCCTGCAGAGCCCAAAGTTCCTGACGCATCCGTTCGGTGCCGGCGTCAAAAACGGGATGGTGATAGGTTTCTTCGGCGATGATCTTTCCTTGATCCGGTTCCCGGACCGGGTTCAGCGTTACGAAAATATCCGGGATTTCGCCCAACGGCTGAAGCCTGTTCATCCAGTAGGTGATGCTTGGCTGGCCCGCTTCAATGTGCGTATCGGCCAGATAGTTCCAGCTTGACCAGGCGGCGCGGCGACGTGGCATGAAACTGCTGTCCGTGTGAAGCACGGCGCGGTTTTTCGTATAGCCAAAGGCTCTGAGGATGCGCTGCTCCGCGGGCGAAGCGTCCACGAGCATGTCCAGCGCCTGATCTGCATGGGTTGCGATCACCACGTCATCGAAGCGGGCAGTTTTTCCGTCAGCCATGGTGAGTTCGACGCCGTGCGGCAGGCGGCGAATGCGCGTCACCGGTGTCGAGAGGCGAATTCGTTCGGCAAACGGTGCCGTAATGCGTTTTACATATTCGCGTGAGCCACCGACAACGGTACGCCAGACCGGCCGATTGCGCAGCAAGAGCAGGCCGTGATTGCGGCAGAATTTGATGAAATGCGCTGCGGGATAACGGCCGACCTCCATCGCAGGCGTGGACCATATGGCTGCCGCCATGGGGTAAAGATGATCGTCGCGGAACGCCGATCCGTACCGGTTGTGTGTGAGATATTCGTCGAGCGATATATTGCCCATCAAATGCAGGTCGCGGGGGGCATTGCGGTAAAACCGGAGGAGATCCGCCAGCATCGCCCAGAAACGTGGTCTGAGCACATTTCTCTTCTGCGCCAGCAGGCCAAGCCCGGTTCCGCCGGAATATTCAAAGTCGCCATTGTCCAAGGAGATGGCGAAAGACATGTTCGAGGCCGCGGTCGGTACGTCCAGCGTTTTGAAAAGCGCGGTGAGATTGGGGTAGGTCCACTCATTATAGACGATAAACCCGGTGTCGACATGAACCGGTCCATTATCCGTATCGAATCGCACCGTGTTGCTGTGGCCCCCGACGCGATCGGCCGCTTCGAATACCGTGACATCGTGCCGTTTCGACAAAAGCCAGGCTGCCGACAGACCGGAAATACCCGTTCCGACAATTGCGATGCGGCGCCGGCTATCTTTTTGTCTCGCTTCCTTGTCGGTCATCTATCCTCGCTATCGCATTACAGAAATTTGTCGTGGGACAGCGCAGATACGAGGCAGGAGTCGGATAAGTTTCAGGGGTCCGGTGTTTTTTAGAATCTTTTCCGAAACCTGAAACTCTTTTGCCGGTTCGATCGTATATGCCATCACGAAACCCGGTCTCCATCTGTTCAAACGGTGAGCGAAGTAGTGATGTTGTCTGTGATACTGACGCTTGCCATTCTCATGTCGCTTCTTATGGCAGGCGCGTGGGCGCTGCAGAGAGCAACCGGTTCGAGCGGCTGGATCGATACCGTCTGGTCGGCGAGTGTCGGGCTTGGCGGCGTTCTGGCTGTTTTATTCGCGGAAGGAGATGGCTGGCGGCGTGCGGTCGTATTTTTCCTTGTCGTGGTCTGGTCGTTGCGGCTTGCCGGTCACATCGGCATGCGCACGCGAGGCGGTGGAGAAGATCCCCGTTATGCCAAGCTGATCGAGGAGTGGGGGAGGGCCGCCTCTCTCAGACTTTTCATCTTCCTCCAGATACAGGCCATCGCCGCCTTCATTCTCGTTCTCGCGGTTTATCTCGCTGCCGGCAACGGCCAGGTTTTCCCGCGTGTCATCGATGTTTTCGCCACGGTGGTCGCTTTGACCGCACTGGCCGGTGAAGCGCTCTCGGATGCCCAGCTTTCAAAATTCCGGAGAACGCCGGAAGCGAAGACGGGTGTCTGCGAAACCGGCCTCTGGCGTTATTCCCGCCATCCCAATTATTTCTTCGAATGGCTTTTCTGGTGCAGTTTCCCGCTGCTTGCCATTCAGGAACAGGTCTTGTCCTGGGCGTCGCTCGCCGCACCCGTCATGATGTACTGGCTGCTCGTCCACGTCTCCGGCATTCCGCCGCTTGAAGAGCACATGCTGAAATCGCGCGGAGAGAAATTCCGCGCCCTGCAACGCCGCGTCAACGCCTTCTTTCCGGGGCCGCGCAAGAACGAGGAAACGCCATGAACATGCTTGCCTTCGCCATCAATGCCGCAGAACGCGCACCGCTCAATGACGGCGTCACGCTGGCTGGTATAGATATGCTCTGCGCACGAACGAAACGGCGGCTTGCAAATACTCCCGATGATGCCGAATTGGCCTTTGCAAAGGATATGGCGCAGTTTCCCATCGCCAGCCATACGGACGATGCAAACAGACAACACTATGAAGTCCCAGCCGAATTCTTTTCGCTCGCTCTCGGATCGCAGCGCAAATATTCCTGCTGTTATTATCCCGATGCCACGACGACGCTCGATGAAGCCGAGACTACGGCGCTCTCCGAGACTGTGGCCCATGCGGGGCTGCTCGATGGCATGGATATCCTCGAACTCGGCTGTGGGTGGGGCTCGCTCTCGCTCTATATGGCAGGCTGTTTTCCCAACGCCCGGATCACGTCGGTTTCGAATTCCGCATCGCAGCGCGACTACATCATCGGCTGCGCCCGGGAGCGGGGCTTTTCCAACCTTTCGGTGGTGACCGTCGACATGAATGATTTCACGACCGCCAATCGTTTCGATCGTGTCGTCTCGGTGGAAATGTTCGAGCACATGTCGAACTGGCAGAGCCTGTTTGAGCGCGTCCGTTCCTGGCTGCAGCCGGAAGGCAGGTTCTTCCTTCACGTCTTCAATCACCGTGACCGATCCTACCGCTTTGACCACAATAATCCGGCCGACTGGATCGCGCAGCATTTCTTTACCGGCGGCATCATGCCCGCTTTCGATCTGCCTCATCGTTTTGGGGAGATTTTCACCGTGGAACAGGATTGGCGATGGTCCGGTCTACATTACCGACGGACAGCTCTTGATTGGCTGGCGAATTTTGACCGGGAGATCGACCGTATCCGGCCGATCTTGAAGCGCGTTTATGGGAACGACGCGCGACTGTGGGAACGTCGCTGGCGACTTTTTTTCCTCGCAACCGCCGGACTTTTCGGGCATCAGGGTGGCGAGGTCTGGGGTGTAGGGCACTACCTTCTGGCGCCGACCTGAACCGTGAAGGGAACGGACGGCTCGCGAACGGGCCGGGTTCCGACCCGCTTCAACCAACCTCGAGAACTGAGTGTATTCGTTGCTTTTCCGCGTCGAGTTCACTCAGACGCACCATATGCGCCGTGATCTTCTCAAAGATCGAGGAGCGATCTTCTGTGGCAACACGTTCCAGGTGACGCAGGGCTGCGATGACCTCGATCAGGTCGATGCGCTCCTGTTCAAGTTTTTCAATATTCCACAGCATGTTTGCATGTCCCATTGGCATGCTTTTCAACGGCCTCTGCGAATAAAGGTTCAAATCATTAGAATTTAAGGTAAATTTTATCCTATCGGCTGCGGCACCGCATGCCGCGGCCGGTTTATTGGCAAATCGATCAATGGGGAGAGCGACACTGCTCCCGCGCGCCTGCCGCTGCCATAAAACTATTATCTGTCGGATGGTATGAGGCGTATCGCGCTGCACACCATTTGACGTGGTTGATTTCGGTCTGTGACAGGGCATAACCGTTGGCGGTAGCTTCTTCACCCTTACCCGCAGCAAAGGCGGATGCGGAATTAGCGCGGCCATTTGTGTTGTCTGCCTGTTCCTGCTGCTGATAGGCCGGTTGTATAAGGCTCAGCGCGTGGGCAGGCACGGTGGCGGCGGTAGATATCGCGACGCCAAGAGCGAGCGCGGAGATGGTCTTCGGCATCCTCAACATCGATAAATCCTCGTTATTCGTTCGAGATGCTAACGAAAACTTAGGAAATTCGTTCCGAAGAAGGGTTGACCGCACACGAATACGTGATTCTCAAGGCGAGCGCCTATCGCGCTCGCGACGATAGAACCCGTGTTGTCACAGGTGGCTGACAGAGGGCGCTGATGGCGACGGCGTGAGGGCGTCGTCTGGATAAATATGACGCGCCAGGTGAGCGCATGTCGTTTGCCGTCAATCGGACTTTTTTCCTTACCGCACTGCTCGTTGACAAGTGGAAAATCCGGTCGGATAGTCGGCCGGCAATCATGCAACCGGGAGTCTTCAATGTTTAACAGGGTTGTCATTCTCTCATCATTTGCGCTGCTGGCATCGGCGGCGTTTGTCTCCCCCGCAGCCGCACTCACCATGAAGGAGTGCAGCGTGAAATATCAGGCCGCGAAAGCCGACGGGTCCGCCAAGGATGTCAAGTGGAACGACTATCGCGCAAAGTTCTGTGGCAGTGACGCAGCCGCTGAAGATGCCGCCGATGACAAGCAGGTCGCGGCCACCACCGAAAAAGAACCCGCAAAAGCGACGATAAAGGCCCCAAAGGGGGTCGCTTTTCCGAGTGCTGTCGATAAGAAATATTCAAGCGAGACGCCCGGAAAGGCCCGCCTGAAGACCTGCGTCGACTCCTATCACAAGAACAAGAATGACGGCACGCTCGGTGATCTGAAATGGATCCAGAAGGGCGGCGGCTACTGGAGCCTCTGCAATACCGCTCTCAAGAGCTGAGACGGGCAGGAGCGGCGGCCAATGGTCGTTGCTCCGGCATCGCTGCGTTTCCGAAACGGCCTTGGCTAACGCATGTGCCGAATCGGCTGCGATTATTCGCGCATGAGGTTTTGCCGGCATAGCTTGAACATGAGGATATCTTGCTCATCCGTAATCAGGAGCTGATCGCGGATGAGCGGGTTTCTTGTGGGCCGGAAACCACGGCATGGGCAACCCCGTTTTCGGGCGGGTAAAATCTGCGAATGGGTTAGGATTCAGTCTCTTGATAGAAAGAGTTGATCCTGCGGCTCGATCCGCATCCAGCAATTTAAACGACAGCGGCTGTCCGATGCGGCTGGTCGGCAATGTGGGCGGATGACCAGACGATTTCGAAATTATCTCACCGTGCTGGCCATATCGCTGCTGATGTGGACGGTGATACTCGGCGTTGTCTATTGGCTGTTTCGATAATTGCGCCGCAGCTTGCGGGCCGCGGTGAGAATGCTGCGATACGGATGCTGTAACCAACTCTGACGATACTTCCGCCGCGTATCCGCAAAAATCTGACCTGTGACGGGCGGCCGCCTCATTTCGGCTTTGCCGCCGTGTCCCTATGGTTCGGTACAATCAGGAAAGGGTCGTCATGAAAATAACCGTTGCCGCACCATGTGCTGCCGCCTTTGCTTTATCGATTGCTACCGGCGCTGTGGCGGAAGACCTTGTGATTCCGCTTCCGAAAGACACGGCGGTCGAGAAGGTGGAGACCACCTATCAATGTGCTGCCGACCGGGTGGAAGCCGTCTATTTTAATGCCGGCGATGTCAGCCTCGTGCGGCTGGGGCTGAAAGATGGTGTCACCGTCGCTGCAAATGTCATTTCCGGGTCGGGCGTCAAATATCAGGGCGGCGTTTATGTTTGGTGGTCGAAGGGTGACGAAGCCGATCTCTATGATCTGATGGCCGATCCGGACATGAAGAGGCCGGTTCACTGCGTGGACGTCAAGAAGTCCTGATCGCCGGAGATATTCCCCTTGAAGGAGCGGCGGCAGGGCGGTTTCTGAAAACCTTGCCATGCCGCCGGTCAGCGTGGGAGTGCGGCGCGTTCAGCCAAGAACGAGCGACGCAAGAAGCGCCAGCAGGATTAGAGAGCTGGCGACAACGCCAAGCTTCATCCGGCGAAGGCGGCGGGTACGCCCGCCGCTCCAGTCATAAGCCATTGGCAGCTCTACCTTTCTTTTTATTATTATGACTTATTGCCTAGCTCCCTAGGCTTGCCTGTGGCTGACCTCAATTGGCAGAATCCATCGGCGAAAAATCACGATTTCCCTGTTTGATCATGATGTTGCAGCAAGTGCTGCGATTGATTCCCGCCCTTTGTGAGTGCGGCGGCAGGAGGTGCTGATCCAACGGGCGCGCGTCATGAAAAAGGCCCGGAAACTGGTGTTTCCGGGCCTTTTCGGGAAGCATTGCTGCTGGCGGTCTCAGCCGAGATAGGACTGGATATAGGGCAGAACCTCTAGCGTGCCGTGATACAGCATGTTGAGCGCCACATAGATGATGACGATGAGGCCGAGATAGGAAATCCAGCGATAACGGTGCAGCAGCTTGGCGACGAAGTTGGCGGCGAGACCCATCAGCGCGATCGAAACGATGAGGCCGATGATCAGCACCGTCACATGTTCCTGCGCGGCCCCGGCGACGGCAAGCACATTGTCCAGCGACATCGAGACGTCGGCGATGACGATCTGGGTAGCGGCCTGGAAGAAGGTCTTGTGGCCCTTGGTCAGGTCGGCCTCTTCGTCCGTCACCTCGTCTTCGATGGAGCCTGCCGCCTCGCGCAGTTCCGTCCACATCTTCCAGCACACCCAGGCGAGCAGCAGGCCGCCGAACAGTTGCAGGCCGACGATGGCGAGGAGCTGCACGGTGACTGCGGCAAAACCAATGCGCAGAACCGTGGCGGCAATGATGCCGACCAGAATGGCCTTGCGGCGAAGATGGGCGGGAAGACCCGCGGCGGCAAGGCCAATGACGATGGCGTTGTCGCCCGCCAGAACGAGATCGATCGCAATGACCTGTAAGAATGCCGTGAAGCCGGCGGCTGTGAAGATTTCCATGGAATGGTCCTGAAACGGATAATAAGGACACGGGGGAAAGCGAAGGATCGATATAGAGCTCGGGCGGCGTGCCCTGCGTTTCGTTCCAATCGACCGTCTCCCCCGGCGATGGAATGTCCTTAAGCCATCATGCTGGTGCCGGTAAAGAAGTTGTGATGCAAATATCTCAATTAGTGATCGGCAATGCTTGGGGAGAGGGGTCGTCGGGCCTACCCCGACACACCCTCTCCAGGGGTTTAAATGTCGCAAAACATATACCATATACGCGGCTCGGGGCACGCTTGGAGCGCGCGTCAGGACGCTTTCACAATTAAGTCTTGCGCATTCGCTTACAAAGCCTTAAACGGCGACACCAAACCGGTTCGCCGGGAAATCGACTTCACGTTCACAGGAAGCAATTCACATGGCAAAGAGCAAGTTTGAGCGCAATAAGCCGCACGTCAACATTGGCACGATCGGTCACGTCGACCACGGCAAGACGTCGTTGACTGCTGCGATCACGAAGTATTTCGGCGAGTTCAAGGCGTATGACCAAATCGACGCCGCTCCTGAAGAAAAGGCTCGTGGTATCACGATTTCGACGGCGCACGTTGAGTATGAGACGCCTGCGCGTCACTACGCCCACGTTGACTGCCCCGGCCACGCCGACTACGTGAAGAACATGATCACCGGTGCTGCCCAGATGGACGGCGCGATCCTGGTTTGCTCGGCTGCCGACGGCCCGATGCCGCAGACCCGCGAGCACATCCTGCTTGCCCGTCAGGTTGGCGTTCCGGCCATCGTCGTGTTCCTCAACAAGGTCGACCAGGTTGACGACGCCGAGCTTCTCGAGCTCGTCGAGCTTGAAGTTCGCGAACTTCTGTCGTCCTACGACTTCCCGGGCGACGATATCCCGATCATCAAGGGTTCGGCACTTGCTGCTCTTGAAGATTCTGACAAGAAGATCGGTGAAGACGCGATCCGCGAGCTGATGGCTGCTGTTGACGCCTACATCCCGACGCCTGAGCGTCCGATCGACCAGCCGTTCCTGATGCCGATCGAAGACGTGTTCTCGATCTCGGGTCGTGGTACGGTTGTGACGGGTCGCGTTGAGCGCGGTATCGTCAAGGTTGGTGAAGAAGTCGAAATCGTCGGCATTCGTCCGACCTCGAAGACGACTGTTACCGGCGTTGAAATGTTCCGCAAGCTGCTCGACCAGGGCCAGGCCGGGGACAACATCGGTGCACTCGTTCGCGGCGTTACCCGTGACGGCGTCGAGCGTGGTCAGATCCTGTGCAAGCCGGGTTCGGTCAAGCCGCACAAGAAGTTCATGGCAGAAGCCTACATCCTGACGAAGGAAGAAGGCGGCCGTCATACGCCGTTCTTCACGAACTACCGCCCGCAGTTCTACTTCCGTACGACTGACGTTACCGGTATCGTTTCGCTTCCTGAAGGCACGGAAATGGTTATGCCTGGCGACAACGTCACTGTTGAAGTCGAGCTGATCGTTCCGATCGCGATGGAAGAAAAGCTGCGCTTCGCTATCCGCGAAGGCGGCCGTACCGTCGGCGCCGGCATCGTTGCTTCGATCGTCGAGTAATTTTCAGGCCTGAAACGGCTTGAAGGAAACCCCGCTGGAAACAGCGGGGTTTTTTGTTTTGTATTGGGGCTTGGAAGAGGGGTGGCTTTCGCTCTTCGGCCCGGGCTGCTACTTCATTGCTGGGGAGATGATGAGGAGTATCATGAAAAAGCGCATTCTATTTACCGGCGGTTCCGGCAAGGCTGGCAGGCATGTGATCCCGTGGCTCATCGACAGGGGTTACGAGGTCCACAACATCGATCTTGTCCCGCTCGACAAGCCGGGTGTTACCAATCTCATCGTCGATATCACCGATAGCGGGCAGGTCTTTAACGCCCTGGCCATGCATCGGGACTTCTCGGAACTTGAAAGCGGGAAGGGTGTGTTGCCTTACGATGCGGTGATCCATTTTGCCGCGGTTCCGCGCATCCTGATCAAGCCGGACAACGAGACGTTCCGCATCAATACGATGGGCACCTATAACGTTATCGAGGCAGCCGTGAAGCTTGGCATCCGCAAGATCGTGATCGCATCGAGCGAGACCACCTACGGCGTTTGTTTTGCCGAGGGTGAGAAGGATTTCCATCATTTCCCGCTTGAGGAGGATTATGACGTCGATCCGATGGATTCCTACGGCCTCTCCAAGGTTGTCAATGAAAAGACGGCGCGGGCGTTTGCCGAACGAAGCGGATGCGACATTTACGCGCTTCGAATCGGCAATGTCATCGAACCCCATGAATATGAGAAATTTCCGGGCTTTTTCGCCCGTCCCGAGACGCGCAAACGCAACGCCTGGGGTTACATCGACGCACGCGACCTCGGCCAGATCTGCCATCTGTGCATCGAAAAGAGCGGCCTGGGCTATCAGGTCTTCAACGCGGTCAATGATACGGCTACGGCGACTGTTCCCACACGCGTGCTTGCTCAGACCTATTTCCCCAATGTGGTTTTCCGGCGCGAGATCGGAGACCATGAGGGATTGATTTCGAACCGCAAGATCCGCGACGTGCTGGGTTTCAGGGAAGAGCACGACTGGCGCAAATACGTCAAACCCTGAGAGGTGAGGGCTTTTTGGGGACCAGAGTGGAAAAAACAAAAAACACACTTGCCATTCTTTTCCCGGCGTCTTAAAGGAGCGCATACCGAATTGGCCAAGCGATTTTCGCGGCCGGTTCCGGTGTTTAAGGGGTATAGCTCAGTTGGTAGAGCGGCGGTCTCCAAAACCGCAGGTCGTAAGTTCGAGCCTTACTGCCCCTGCCACTTTCCATTCGCAAGCGCGGTTTTCGCTGCATGGCAGATGGGGCCGGATTTCCGGCGAATTTCGCCGAATGTCGATTTCCTCTTGTTAAAAGTGGAATCGGTGTTTATGTAGGTCAAAACAGACACGCGGTGCGTGGGGCTGATTAGTTCGGCTTTACGTGCCGTAATTGCGTGGGCAGTCAATGGCATCCAAAACTAATCCGTTTACGTTTCTGCAGCAGGTTCGCGCCGAAGCGTCAAAGATCACTTGGCCGTCGCGCCGCGAGACCATGATTTCGACGGCTATGGTGCTGGTGATGGTCATTTTTGCGGCTCTGTTCTTCTTTGCTGCGGACCAGCTCATTGGCTGGCTGCTTAGCCTGGTGTTGAACGTCGGCCGGTAACGGCACGGTCAAAGGCCCGGTAGAAGGATCGAACGGAGAATAAAATGGCAGCGCGCTGGTACATCGTTCACGCATATTCGAATTTCGAAAAGAAGGTCGCTGAGTCGATCGAGGAAAAGGCCCGTCAGAAGGGTCTGAGTCATCTTTTCGAGAAAATCCTCGTGCCGACCGAAAAGGTGGTCGAGGTGCGTCGCGGCCGCAAGGTCGATAGCGAGCGCAAGTTCTTTCCGGGTTACGTGCTGGTGCGCGCCAACCTGACGGATGAGGCCTATCACCTCATCAAGAACACGCCGAAGGTCACCGGTTTCCTCGGTTCGGACAGCAAGCCTGTTCCGATCCCGGATTATGAAGCCGATCGCATCCTCGGCCAGGTTCAGGAAGGTGTCGAGCGTCCGAAGTCTTCGGTATCGTTCGAAATCGGCGAGCAGGTTCGCGTCTCCGACGGTCCGTTCGCGTCGTTCAACGGCGTGGTGCAGGATGTCGATGAAGAGCGTTCGCGCCTGAAGGTGGAAGTTTCGATTTTCGGCCGCGCTACGCCGGTCGAGCTGGAATACAATCAGGTCGAGAAGGTCTGATTGGAGGGGCGAAGCCCTAAACGCGTGGAAGGCTAACTGGCTCTTTAAGCCGGGGCAGGGCGCCGCACCACGCAACCGCAGCCGCCGGAGCGATCCGGCTCGAAGAGAAGCCGGGTAACCGGTTTGAATTGAAAGGCAGAGAGATATGGCTAAGAAAGTTGCAGGCCAGCTCAAGTTGCAGGTAAAGGCTGGGTCGGCCAATCCGTCCCCGCCGATCGGTCCGGCACTTGGTCAGCGTGGCATTAACATCATGGAATTCTGCAAGGCGTTCAATGCCGCCACGCAGGAAATGGAAAAGGGTATGCCGATCCCGGTCGTCATCACCTATTACCAGGACAAGTCCTTCACCTTCGCGATGAAGCAGCCGCCGATGACCTATTGGCTGAAGAAGGAAGCGAAGATCACCTCCGGTTCCAAGACGCCTGGCAAGGGCGCCAAGGTCGGCTCCATCACCAAGGCTCAGGTCAAGACGATCGCTGAAGCCAAGATGAAGGATCTGAACGCAGCCGACATCGAAGGCGCAATGGCAATGGTTGAGGGCTCCGCCCGTGCCATGGGCCTGGAAGTGGTAGGTTGATCATGGCCAAGGTAGCAAAGCGCATTCAGAAGATCCGCGAAGGCGTGGATCCCAACAAGCTTTACGTTCTCACCGACGCCATTTCGATGGTCAAGGAACGTGCGGTTGCCAAGTTCGACGAAACCGTTGAAGTTTCGATGAACCTCGGCGTTGACCCGCGCCATGCGGACCAGATGGTTCGTGGCGTTGTCAACCTGCCGAACGGCACTGGCCGTGACGTTCGCGTCGCCGTTTTCGCCCGTGGCGTCAAGGCTGACGAAGCTGCGGCCGCCGGTGCTGACATTGTCGGTGCGGAAGAGCTGGTTGAAATCGTTCAGGGCGGCAAGATCGACTTCGATCGTTGCATCGCGACCCCGGACATGATGCCGCTCGTCGGCCGTCTCGGCAAGGTACTCGGCCCGCGTGGCATGATGCCGAACCCGAAGGTCGGTACGGTGACGATGGACGTTGCCGGCGCCGTCAAGGCTTCCAAGGGCGGCGCTGTCGAGTTCCGCGTCGAAAAGGCCGGTATCGTACACGCTGGTATTGGCAAGGCTTCGTTCGACGCCAAGGCTCTTGAAGAAAACATCAAGGCTTTCGCCGACGCCGTCATCAAGGCAAAGCCGACCGGTGCCAAGGGCAACTACGTCAAGCGCGTCGCGATTTCCTCGACCATGGGTCCGGGCGTCAAGATCGAACCTTCGTCGGTTACGGCTTAATCAATTCTCGCGCTTCCTTATCGGGAGCGTGACTAAAAGAATTTCCGGCTCTCAGGGAGCCGGAAATTTCCGGGGAAACCCGGAACTCCTGTCCGAGATTGTGGGTGGCCTTGTCTTTCGGGATTTGGCCTTAATCATTCAACCTGCATGAGACGGGTGAGGCTGGATTTGAGGCATCTTTGGATGCCTGACTGTCCGGTTCGAACCTGGTGTGCCTGTGCCTGAAGCCGTTTGCGGCGACAGAGCGGGGGACAGGATCCTCGAGCGTCGCTCGGGATCTTTGTAAAAAGGTCCCTTGGGGCAAAGGCAAACCCGACGGGTTCACATAATGTGGTCCCGTCTACTGGAGACAGACAGTGGAAAGAGCGGAAAAACGCGAATTCGTCACGGAGCTGAACGAAGTCTTCAAGGCTTCCGGTTCGGTTGTCGTGGCCCACTATGCTGGTGTCACCGTTGCGCAGATGAACGACTTCCGTTCCAAGATGCGCGCTGCCGGAGGCACCGTCAAGGTCGCGAAGAACCGCCTGGCCAAGATCGCTCTTCAGGGCACGGAGTCGGAAGGGATGACAAATCTCTTCAAGGGCCAGACGCTGATTGCATACAGCGTCGACCCGATGATCGCTCCGAAAGTCGTCATGGACTTCGCAAAGACCAACGATAAAGTCGTTGTTCTCGGCGGTTCCATGGGCGCAACCACGCTCAACGCCGAAGCAGTCAAGTCGCTCGCGACCCTGCCTTCGCTGGACGAGCTGCGCGCAAAGCTGCTGGGCCTTCTCAATGCCCCGGCAACTCGCGTCGCTACGGTTGTCGCAGCACCTGCAAGCCAGCTTGCACGCGTGTTCTCGGCTTACGCCAAGAAGGACGAAGCCGCTTAAGGCGGTTTTTCGCTGTAATTATTCAAACTGGTTCGAACTGAACAAAAGGAACTATCAAAATGGCTGATCTCGCAAAGATCGTAGAAGACCTCTCCACCCTGACCGTTCTGGAAGCTGCAGAACTGTCGAAGCTTCTTGAAGAAAAGTGGGGCGTTTCCGCTGCTGCTCCGGTAGCTGTTGCTGCTGCTGGCGGTGCTGGCGCTGCTGCTGCTGTTGAAGAAGAAAAGACTGAATTCGACGTCGTTCTGGTTGACGCTGGCGCCAACAAGATCAACGTCATCAAGGAAGTCCGCGCTATCACGGGTCTCGGCCTGAAGGAAGCTAAGGACCTCGTTGAAGGCGCTCCGAAGGCTGTCAAGGAAGCTGTTTCCAAGGCTGAAGCTGCTGACCTCAAGAAGAAGCTTGAAGACGCTGGCGCCAAGGTCGACGTTAAGTAATCTTGCGATTGCTGGCGGGAAGGGGCTTAACGCCCCTTTCCGTCGTTATCGTTTTTAAAACTCATTACCCAAAAGCCGCGTGAAAATGGCTTTTGGGTAATGGGTTCTTCAAGAGAATGGTTCCGAACCGGCTCATCTAGGCAATCCGGCCTGATCGATCCGGGATGTGGAACGAGATTGATGACACCCATTGCTTGACGGGATCGACTGGCCATCGGTTCCCGTCCGTTGCAGGCCCGGATGCAATTTTTAAAGGAGCGACGATGGCTCAGACCCTTTCGTTTAACGGTCGCAGGCGCGTACGCAAGTTTTTCGGCAAAATTCCAGAAGTAGCGGAAATGCCGAACCTCATCGAGGTTCAGAAGGCTTCGTATGACCAGTTTCTCATGGTTGACGAGCCCAAGGGTGGCCGTCCCGACGAGGGATTGAATGCCGTATTCAAATCCGTATTCCCGATCACCGATTTTTCCGGCGCCTCCATGCTCGAATTCGTGTCTTACGAATTCGAAGCGCCGAAGTTCGACGTCGAGGAATGCCGTCAGCGCGATCTGACCTATGCAGCGCCGCTGAAGGTGACGCTGCGCCTCATCGTGTTCGATATCGACGAAGATACCGGCGCGAAGTCCATCAAGGACATCAAGGAACAGTCCGTCTACATGGGCGACATGCCGCTCATGACCAATAACGGCACGTTCATCGTCAACGGCACTGAGCGCGTCATCGTTTCGCAGATGCACCGTTCCCCGGGCGTGTTCTTCGACCACGACAAGGGCAAAAGCCATTCTTCCGGCAAGCTGCTTTTTGCTGCCCGCGTGATCCCGTATCGCGGTTCCTGGCTCGACATCGAGTTCGACGCCAAGGACATCGTCTATGCGCGTATCGACCGTCGCCGCAAGCTGCCCGTGACCTCGCTGCTGATGGCGCTCGGCATGGATGGCGAAGAAATCCTGTCGACCTTCTACACCAAGGCGACCTATGAGCGCTCCGGCGATGGCTGGCGCATTCCGTTCCAGCCTGAAGCGCTGAAGAATGCCAAGGTCATCACCGACATGATCGACGCCGACACCGGCGAAGTCGTTGTCGAAGGTGGCAAGAAGCTGACCCCGCGCCTCATCCGCCAGCTCGTCGACAAGGGCCTGAAGGCGCTGAAGGCGACCGACGAAGATCTCTACGGCAACTACCTGGCCGAAGACATCGTCAATTACTCGACGGGTGAGATCTATCTCGAAGCCGGCGACGAAATCGACGAGAAGACGCTCGGCCTCATTCTGCAGTCCGGCTTTGACGAGATTCCGGTTCTCAACATCGACCACGTCAATGTTGGCGCCTATATCCGCAACACGCTGTCTGCGGACAAGAACCAGAACCGCCAGGAGGCGCTGTTCGACATCTACCGCGTCATGCGTCCCGGCGAGCCGCCGACCATGGATTCGGCGGAAGCGATGTTCAACTCGCTGTTCTTCGATGCCGAACGTTACGATCTCTCGGCTGTTGGCCGCGTGAAGATGAACATGCGTCTCGACCTCGACGCGGAAGATACCGTGCGCACGCTGCGTAAGGAAGACATCCTCGCGGTCGTGAAGATGCTGGTCGAACTGCGTGACGGCAAGGGCGAAATCGACGACATCGACAACCTCGGCAACCGCCGTGTTCGTTCTGTCGGCGAGCTGATGGAAAACCAGTATCGTCTGGGCCTTCTGCGCATGGAACGTGCGATCAAGGAACGTATGTCCTCGATCGAAATCGACACCGTGATGCCGCAGGACCTGATCAACGCGAAGCCGGCAGCAGCCGCCGTTCGCGAATTCTTCGGTTCCTCGCAGCTGTCGCAGTTCATGGACCAGGTGAACCCGCTTTCGGAAATCACCCACAAGCGCCGTCTTTCGGCTCTGGGACCGGGTGGTCTGACCCGTGAGCGCGCCGGCTTCGAAGTCCGCGACGTTCACCCGACCCATTACGGCCGTATTTGCCCGATCGAAACGCCTGAGGGCCCGAACATCGGTCTGATCAACTCGCTTGCAACCTTTGCCCGTGTGAACAAGTACGGCTTTATCGAAAGCCCGTACCGCAAGATCATCGACGGCAAGGTGACAACCGACGTGATCTACCTCTCCGCCATGGAAGAGGCCAAGTACTACGTCGCACAGGCCAATGCCGAACTCGATGGCGAAGGCGCCTTCACGGAAGAGTTCGTTGTTTGCCGTCATTCGGGCGAAGTCATGCTCGCACCGCGCGACAACATCAACCTGATGGACGTTTCGCCGAAGCAGCTCGTTTCGGTCGCAGCGGCTCTCATTCCGTTCCTGGAAAACGACGACGCCAACCGCGCTCTCATGGGCTCGAACATGCAGCGTCAGGCCGTTCCGCTTCTGCGCGCCGAGGCACCGTTCGTCGGTACCGGCATGGAGCCGATCGTTGCCCGTGACTCCGGCGCTGCCATTGCAGCCCGTCGTGGCGGTGTTGTCGATCAGGTGGATGCGACCCGTATCGTTATCCGCGCTACGGAAGATCTCGATGCCGGCAAATCCGGTGTTGATATCTACCGTCTGCAGAAGTTCCAGCGTTCGAACCAGAACACCTGCGTCAACCAGCGTCCGCTGGTCTCCGTCGGTGACGCCATCTCCAAGGGTGACATCATCGCGGACGGTCCGTCGACTGACCTCGGCGATCTGGCGCTCGGCCGTAACGCGCTCGTCGCGTTCATGCCCTGGAACGGCTATAACTACGAAGACTCGATCCTGATGTCGGAGCGTATCGTTTCCGACGACGTGTTCACCTCCATCCACATCGAAGAATTCGAAGTGATGGCGCGTGACACGAAGCTTGGTCCGGAAGAAATCACGCGCGACATTCCGAACGTTTCGGAAGAAGCGCTGAAGAACCTCGACGAAGCCGGTATCGTCTACATCGGTGCGGAAGTTCAGCCGGGCGACATCCTCGTCGGCAAGATCACGCCGAAGGGCGAAAGCCCGATGACGCCGGAAGAAAAGCTTCTGCGCGCCATCTTCGGTGAAAAGGCTTCCGACGTTCGCGACACGTCCATGCGCATGCCTCCGGGCACGTTCGGTACGATCGTGGAAGTCCGCGTCTTCAACCGTCACGGTGTGGAGAAGGACGAGCGCGCGATGGCTATCGAGCGCGAAGAGATCGAGCGTCTGGCGAAGGACCGCGACGACGAGCAGGCAATTCTCGACCGTAACGTCTACGGCCGCCTGATCGACATGCTGCGTGGCCACGTTTCCATCGCCGGTCCGAAGGGCTTCAAGAAGGGCGTCGAGCTTTCCAACGCCGTCGTCTCCGAATATCCCCGCTCGCAGTGGTGGATGTTCGCGGTCGAGGACGAGAAGGCCCAGTCCGAACTGGAAGCACTTCGCGGCCAGTACGACGAATCCAAGTCGCGTCTTGAACAGCGCTTCATGGACAAGGTCGAAAAGGTCCAGCGCGGCGATGAAATGCCTCCGGGTGTCATGAAGATGGTCAAGGTCTTCGTCGCTGTGAAGCGCAAGATCCAGCCGGGCGACAAGATGGCTGGCCGTCACGGTAACAAGGGCGTCGTCTCGCGTATCGTTCCGGTCGAGGACATGCCGTTCCTCGAAGATGGCACGCATGTCGACATCTGCTTGAACCCGCTCGGCGTGCCTTCGCGCATGAACGTCGGCCAGATCCTCGAAACCCACCTCGCATGGGCATGCGCAGGCATGGGCAAGAAGATCGGCGAGATGCTCGAAGAGTATCGCAAGACGATGGACATCAGCGAGCTTCGCAGCGAGCTGACGGAAATCTACGCGTCCGAAGCCAATGACGAGGTTCAGCGTTTCGATGACGACTCGCTGGTGAAGCTTGCCGAAGAAGCCAAGCGCGGTGTTTCCATCGCGACCCCGGTTTTCGACGGTGCGCATGAGCCTGACGTCGCCGCGATGCTGAAGAAGGCAGGTCTGCATGAATCCGGTCAGTCCGTCCTTTACGACGGCCGTACCGGTGAGCCGTTCGACCGCAAGGTCACCGTCGGCTACATGTACATGATCAAGCTGAATCACCTTGTCGACGACAAGATCCACGCTCGCTCGATCGGTCCTTACTCGCTCGTTACCCAGCAGCCGCTGGGCGGCAAGGCGCAGTTCGGCGGACAGCGCTTCGGGGAAATGGAAGTCTGGGCTCTGGAAGCATACGGCGCGGCTTACACGCTGCAGGAAATGCTCACCGTCAAGTCGGACGACGTTGCCGGCCGCACCAAGGTCTACGAAGCGATCGTCCGTGGCGACGACACCTTCGAGGCCGGTATCCCTGAGAGCTTCAACGTTCTCGTCAAGGAAATGCGGTCGCTCGGTCTGTCGGTCGAACTGGAGAACTCGAAGATCGAGAACCAGTCCGAGGACCAGCTGCCCGACGCGGCGGAATAAACACGATAGAGGCGGGCGCCTTCCAGGGCGCCTGCCGGTTTCCCCGTCAGCCCGGCTGGCGTGGGACACTTTCGCCGCATTGTGCGGTTAAATCCGTATTTAAAGCTCTGGACGGTGACCCGGGAAGAAGCCGGTCCAGATGCAAACAGGGGCAGCAGCTAGCCTCTCAAGGAGACAAGGCATGAACCAAGAGGTCATGAATCTTTTCAATCCTCAGGTGCCTGCGCAGCATTTCGATTCCATCCGGATTTCGATCGCTTCGCCGGAAAAAATCCTGTCGTGGTCCTACGGCGAGATCAAGAAGCCGGAAACCATCAACTACCGTACGTTCAAGCCTGAGCGTGACGGTCTTTTCTGCGCGCGCATCTTTGGACCGATCAAGGATTATGAGTGCCTGTGCGGCAAGTACAAGCGCATGAAGTACAAGGGCATCATCTGCGAAAAGTGCGGCGTCGAAGTGACGCTGTCGCGCGTTCGCCGTGAGCGCATGGGCCACATTGAGCTCGCAGCGCCGGTTGCCCATATCTGGTTCCTGAAGTCGCTTCCCTCGCGCATCTCGACCTTGCTCGACATGACGCTGAAGGATGTCGAACGCGTTCTCTATTTCGAGAACTACATCGTCACCGAGCCTGGCCTCACTTCGCTGAAGCAGAACCAGCTTCTGTCTGAAGAAGAGTACATGATCGCCGTTGACGAGTTCGGCGAAGACCAGTTCACCGCCATGATCGGCGCTGAAGCCATCTATGAGATGCTGGCTTCGATGAACCTCGAAAAGATCGCCGGCGACCTGCGCGCCGAGCTTGCTGAAACGACTTCTGACCTCAAGCAGAAGAAGTTCATGAAGCGCCTGAAGATCGTCGAGAACTTCATGGAGAGCGGCAATCGTCCGGAATGGATGATCATGAAGGTCGTTCCGGTCATTCCGCCGGACCTGCGTCCGCTGGTTCCGCTGGATGGCGGTCGTTTTGCGACGTCCGACCTCAACGATCTCTATCGCCGCGTCATCAACCGTAACAACCGTCTGAAGCGCCTGATCGAGCTTCGTGCGCCTGGCATCATCATCCGCAATGAAAAGCGTATGTTGCAGGAATCCGTCGATGCGCTGTTCGACAACGGCCGTCGCGGCCGCGTCATCACGGGTGCCAACAAGCGTCCGCTGAAGTCGCTCTCCGACATGCTCAAGGGCAAGCAGGGCCGTTTCCGCCAGAACCTTCTCGGCAAGCGCGTCGACTATTCCGGCCGTTCGGTTATCGTGACCGGTCCGGAACTGAAGCTGCACCAGTGCGGCCTGCCGAAGAAGATGGCGCTCGAACTGTTCAAGCCGTTCATCTATGCCCGTCTCGACGCCAAGGGTTACTCCTCGACCGTCAAGCAGGCCAAGAAGCTGGTTGAAAAGGAAAAGCCGGAGGTCTGGGATATCCTCGACGAGGTCATCCGCGAACATCCGGTTCTTCTGAACCGCGCACCGACGCTGCACCGTCTGGGTATCCAGGCTTTCGAACCCATGCTGGTCGAAGGCAAGGCCATCCAGCTGCATCCGCTCGTCTGCACGGCCTTCAACGCCGACTTCGACGGTGACCAGATGGCTGTTCACGTTCCGCTTTCGCTGGAAGCCCAGCTGGAAGCGCGCGTGCTGATGATGTCGACCAACAACATTCTGCATCCGGCAAACGGCCACCCGATCATCGTTCCTTCGCAGGACATGGTTCTCGGCCTGTATTACCTGTCGATCATGAACCAGAACGAGCCCGGCGAAGGCATGGCCTTCTCGGATATCGGCGAATTGCATCACGCGCTTGAAAACAAGGTCGTGACGCTGCATGCCAAGATCCGTGGCCGCTTCAAGACCGTGGATGCCGACGGCAAGCCGGTTTCCAAGATCCATGAAACGACGCCCGGCCGTATGCTCATCGGCGAACTTCTGCCGAAGAACGTCAACGTGCCTTTCGACACCTGCAACCAGGAAATGACCAAGAAGAACATCTCCAAGATGATCGACACGGTCTACCGTCATTGCGGCCAGAAAGACACGGTCATCTTCTGCGACCGCATCATGCAACTCGGCTTCAGCCATGCCTGCCGCGCCGGCATTTCGTTCGGCAAGGACGACATGGTCATTCCGGACAGCAAGGTGAAGATCGTCGGTGACACCGAAGCCTTGGTGAAGGAATACGAACAGCAGTACAATGATGGTCTCATCACCCAGGGCGAAAAGTACAACAAGGTTGTCGACGCCTGGGGCAAGGCTACCGAAAAGGTCGCCGAAGAAATGATGGCGCGCATCAAGGCTGTCGAGTTCGATCCGGAAACGGGCCGCCAGAAGCCGATGAACTCCATCTACATGATGTCCCACTCGGGTGCTCGTGGTTCTCCGAACCAGATGCGTCAGCTGGGCGGCATGCGCGGCCTGATGGCCAAGCCCTCGGGCGAAATCATCGAGACGCCGATCATCTCGAACTTCAAGGAAGGTCTGACCGTTAACGAGTACTTCAACTCGACCCACGGTGCCCGTAAGGGTCTTGCAGACACCGCCCTGAAGACCGCAAACTCGGGTTACCTGACCCGTCGTCTCGTCGACGTGGCGCAGGATTGCATCGTCAACTCCGTGGATTGCGGCACCGACAAGGGCCTCACCATGACCGCCATCGTCGATGCCGGTCAGATCGTGGCCTCGATTGGCGCCCGTATCCTCGGCCGTACGGCTCTTGATGACATCGACAACCCGGTCACTGGCGAAAACATCGTCAAGGCCGGCACGCTGATCGACGAAGCCGACGTTGCCATCATCGAGAAGGCTGGCATCCAGTCCGTCCGCATCCGTTCGGCTCTGACCTGCGAAGTGCAGATCGGCGTCTGCGGCGTCTGCTACGGTCGTGACCTTGCACGCGGTACGCCTGTCAACATGGGCGAAGCCGTTGGCGTCATCGCCGCACAGTCGATCGGTGAACCGGGCACGCAGCTCACCATGCGTACCTTCCACCTTGGCGGTACGGCAAACGTGGTCGACCAGTCGTTCCTGGAAGCATCGTATGAAGGTACGATCCAGATCAAGAACCGCAACATCCTGCGGAACTCCGAAGGCGTTCTCATCGCCATGGGCCGTAACATGTCCGTTACGATCCTTGATGAGCGCGGCGTCGAACGTTCCTCGCAGCGTGTCGCTTACGGTTCGAAGATCTTCGTGGACGATGGCGACAAGGTTAAGCGAGGTCAGCGTCTTGCAGAGTGGGACCCCTACACCCGTCCGATGATGACGGAAGTGGAAGGTACCGTTCACTTCGAGGACCTCGTCGACGGTCTCTCCGTTCTGGAAGCCACCGACGAATCCACCGGCATCACCAAGCGTCAGGTTATTGACTGGCGCTCGACGCCGCGCGGTTCGGATTTGAAGCCTGCTATCATCATCAAGGATGCTTCCGGCGCGGTTGCCAAGCTTAGCCGCGGTGGCGAAGCTCGCTTCCACCTGTCCGTGGATGCGATCCTCTCGGTCGAGCCTGGCTCGAAGGTCTCCCAGGGTGACGTGCTTGCACGTTCGCCGCTGGAAAGCGCCAAGACGAAGGACATCACCGGTGGTTTGCCGCGCGTTGCCGAACTGTTCGAAGCCCGTCGTCCGAAGGACCACGCCATCATCGCAGAGATTGATGGTACGATCCGCCTCGGCCGCGACTACAAGAACAAGCGTCGCGTGATGATCGAGCCTGCGGAAGACGGCGTCGAGCCGGTCGAATACCTGATCCCGAAGGGCAAGCCCTTCCATCTTCAGGAAGGCGACTACATCGAGAAGGGCGAATACATTCTCGACGGCAACCCGGCACCGCACGACATTCTGGCGATCAAGGGTGTAGAGGCTCTGGCTTCCTACCTCGTGAACGAAATCCAGGAAGTCTACCGACTGCAGGGCGTTGTGATCAACGACAAGCACATCGAGGTGATCGTTCGCCAGATGCTGCAGAAGGTCGAGATCACCGATGCTGGTGACAGCCAGTACATCGTTGGCGACAATGTCGACCGTATCGAGATGGAAGACATGAACGACCGTCTCATCGAAGAGGGCAAGAAGCCTGCTTATGGCGAGCCGGTTCTGCTCGGCATCACCAAGGCTTCGTTGCAGACGCCGTCCTTTATCTCGGCCGCATCCTTCCAGGAAACCACCAAGGTTCTCACGGAAGCTGCGATCGCCGGCAAGACGGACACGCTGCAGGGCCTTAAGGAAAACGTCATCGTCGGCCGTCTCATCCCGGCCGGCACTGGCGGCACCATGACGCAGATCCGCCGCATCGCCACCTCGCGCGACGACCTCATTCTGGAGGAACGCCGCAAGGGTACGGGTGCAGGCTCTGCGAACCAGATGCTGCAGGACATGACGGACCAGGTTCCAGCCGCCGAATAAGGTCGGGCAAGGGCAGGGGCTTTACGAAGCCCCGCCATGGTTCAGTAAAAACGCCCGGAGCAATCCGGGCGTTTTTGTTTGTGCGGAAGCCTGTGGGCGCCTTTTGACGCTGCGGATCAGCTTTGTTCGCGGATGTTATAGCGCGTCAGAACGGAAAGCCGTCGAACGAGATCGGCCTGGCCGGTGCTGCCGGTTTTCGCGTAGATCGACTTGGCGTTGCTGCGAACCGTTTCGTGGGAGATTTGCAATTGCTTGGCCACGGCGGGGAGCGAAAGCCCCTTCATGATCTCCAGCGCGACGCGGGCTTCGCCCTTAGTGAGGTCATAGAGGCCTTTCAGCAACGTGCCTGCGTCGGCGATGGTGCCCATGGGCTGCGATATCAGCACGATGGCGCTGCCATTGGGTGACAGGTCCAGCGCATTCCTGCGCAAGGGTATGACGTGGAGGATGCAGGCCCCGTCCTCACCGCTGGGGAGGGGGAAAGACCCGACAGCGTGCCCGGCGAGCGCCTTATAGAGCAGCCGGTTTGTTCTTTCATCTGATATGACGATCCTGTCACGGGCGCGGGTGGAAATGGATTTCTGAAGCGACAGAAACAGATCGTTGGCGGAGAGAATGTGGCCGCTTGCCTGTATTACTGCCGCTGGCGCACCGATGACGTTGAGGCCGAGTGTCATGGCATCGGCCTTCTGCCGTTGCAGCCGGGTTGCGAGCGTCAGGCTGCGGGCGATGTGCGGCCTCAACCCGGCTAGCGCCGCCATGGTTTCCGGCCCGATGACGCCGCTCTCCAGCTTGCGTTCAAAAAGCACCGTCATTTCCGGATGGTCGGGCGGCGCAATCTGGGTGGCTACACCATATCCCAATCCGCGCGGCATCAGGAAATCACGCACGATCGGCAACCCGGCCCATTCATCATGGGTGAAAACGTCGAAATCCTGCACGAAGGAAAATTGTCCCTCACGGATCGCGCGGGTGAGGCGCTCATTGCGGCGGTTCCAGCCGCCTTCGATGAAGGCCTGCATCAGCTCCTGAAAATTGGGCGTATAAAGCCAGGATTCCTCCTCACCCTTGCCCCAGGTGAGGGCGCCACCCCAGAAATCCAGCCGGTGGCCGATGGTGGCAATCACCTTCGCCCAACGATCGGGGAAAAGCGCCGCCTCGTAAATGTCATCGATAATGTCTGCCGACGATATAGTATTCAACCCGTCACCGGAATATTGTGTCGGGATTATCTAAAGCTCATCCTGCGGTATTGTTCAATGGACAAAGCAATAATACTATTGTATTCAAAGTATATAATCTATGCGTGACTTAATATATTAATCAGCTTGCCGAAGGGGTCGCGCAGAAACAACCGTTGCACCCCCCACGCTTCAGTCACGGGTCCGTATTCGATCGGCAGCCCCGCTTTCAGGATCCTGGCATGGACCTCATCGAAGTTGTCGACCTCGATGGAGAGATCCGGCACATCAGTGCCGGACCCGCCTTCGCTTGCGAAACTGACCTGAGCGTGTGCTTCGAGCGGGCTGGCATGGGTAACGATCCAGCCGTGATCCATGGCGACGGGCATGCCGAGAATATCGCCGTAGAAAGCCTGCGCCCCGCGCGGGCTCGGGCGTTGCGATATTGGCGACGACACGTCTGACCGCCATGGGGCTGTACCTCAGGCGAAGCGGATGATGGCGACTTCGCCTTCGAGTGCGCCCTGATAGGCGGACGCGTGCGGTTCTTCATCCGGGATCTCGGTTAGCATGCCGATCTGGTCGAGATCGGCTTCGATGAAGCCTTCCTCGGAAAGCGCGTTCAGCGTCTCGCGCACAGCGGTATCGTCGTCCGGCGCCCGCAGGATGACGTGGATGTCGATGCCCTCGGAATTGTCGGTCTCATAAGCCTTGCCGATGACGATGAAGACCATCGGCTCGTCGCGTCCATTATCATTGTCGGGGAGGGTGCTCATGGCGCGGTTCCTTGATCTTTTGTTGCTGTCTTGCGGGCCGATGGAATCGGTCCCGCGGGCGGCGAAACCGATCCGGCCCGCCCTGAGGGAATCAATAGACGGATTTTATGAAAAGCCAAAGCGCGGAGGTCAAAATCGCTGCCTTCTGCGTCGACTTATGTTAAAGCGCGTTGGAAATGGCCCGGACGTGGGCTTAGCGGCCAAGGGTGGCGGCGCAAAATGTGGATTCACCCTTGACGAAAGCTGGCTAAAACAGTAGTACGCCCGCCATCGGAGCCTCTATCTGTGCTGGCCGTTCGGAAACGTTTTCCCCGAACATCATCTCAAATGAAGCTTCATTGCACGTAGAAGACACGAATGTTGCACGCAAGACGCCTCATCCGGCGTCCTCTGCTCTTGGTGGTCCATCCGTGAAAACGGATCGGGCCACGTTTTGCGCATGAGGATATATGCGTGCATCGTCGCCGGAAACGGCATAGCCGCCACCCGTGAGGGTGGCTAAAGTAGTTTTTGCAAGGGATGGTTATATGCCTACCGTAAACCAGCTGATCCGCAAGCCTCGCCAGGCACAGGTAAAGCGCAACAAGGTTCCTGCTCTTCAGGAAAACCCGCAGAAGCGTGGTGTTTGCACCCGCGTTTACACGACGACCCCGAAGAAGCCGAACTCGGCTCTGCGTAAGGTTGCCAAGATCCGCCTCACCAACGGCTTCGAAGTCATCGGCTACATTCCGGGCGAAGGTCACAACCTTCAGGAACACTCCGTGGTCATGATCCGCGGCGGCCGCGTAAAGGACTTGCCGGGCGTGCGTTACCACATCATCCGTGGTGTTCTCGATACCCAGGGCGTCAAGAACCGCAAGCAGCGCCGCTCCAAGTACGGTGCGAAGCGTCCGAAGTAATTCGGGTTTAAACAAATTCCGGCGCTGCGCGAGGTTCTCCGCGTGGTAAAGCGTCAATAACATTGAGAGACAAAGAATATGTCCCGTCGCCATAGTGCAGAAAAGCGTGAGATCAACCCGGACCCGAAGTTCGGCGATCTGGTCGTCACCAAGTTCATGAACGCCATCATGCTTCACGGCAAGAAGTCGGTCGCAGAAAGCATCGTTTACGGCGCGTTCGACGTCGTTCAGGGCAAGACGAAGCAGGAGCCGCTCGGCGTGTTCCACTCCGCCCTCGACAACGTTGCTCCGCACGTTGAAGTGCGTTCGCGCCGCGTTGGTGGTGCTACGTATCAGGTTCCGGTCGATGTTCGTCCCGAGCGCCGTCAGGCTCTCGCCATCCGCTGGCTGATCACTGCTGCTCGCAAGCGTAACGAAACGACCATGGTCGATCGCCTTTCCGGCGAACTCATGGACGCTGCGAACAACCGCGGTTCTGCTGTCAAGAAGCGTGAAGACACGCACAAGATGGCCGACGCTAACCGCGCATTCTCGCATTACCGCTGGTAATCTTAAACGGTCGCATATCGAAAGGCAGTCCATTATGGCTCGCGAATATAAAATCGAAGACTACCGCAATTTCGGTATCATGGCGCATATCGACGCCGGCAAGACCACGACCACCGAGCGTATTCTTTATTACACCGGTAAGTCGCACAAGATCGGCGAAGTCCATGATGGCGCTGCCACGATGGACTGGATGGAGCAGGAGCAGGAGCGTGGTATCACCATCACCTCCGCAGCCACCACGACCTTCTGGAAGGGTCGCGACGGCAAGATGCGCCGCTTCAACATCATCGACACCCCCGGCCACGTCGACTTCACGATTGAAGTCGAGCGTTCGCTGCGCGTTCTCGACGGTGCCATTGCTCTTCTCGATGCCAACGCCGGTGTAGAGCCGCAGACGGAAACCGTCTGGCGTCAGGCTGAGAAGTACAACGTTCCGCGTATGATCTTCTGCAACAAGATGGACAAGACCGGTGCTGACTTCTACCGCTCGGTAGAAATGATCAAGACCCGTCTCGGCGCAACGGCCGTTGTCATGCAGCTGCCGATCGGCGCTGAGACAGAGTTCAAGGGCGTTATCGACCTGATCGAGATGAACGCACTCATCTGGCGCGACGAATCGCTCGGCGCTCAGTGGGACGTCGTCGAAATCCCCGATGACCTGAAGGCCAAGGCTGACGAATATCGCGAAAAGCTGATCGAGACCGTTGTCGAGATCGACGAAGAAGCGATGGAAGACTACCTGAACGGCATCATGCCTGACAACGACAAGATTCGTGCGCTCGTTCGCCGCGGCACCATCGACGTGAAGTTCCACCCGATGTTCTGCGGTACCGCGTTCAAGAACAAGGGCGTTCAGCCGCTTCTCGACGCTGTTGTCGACTACCTGCCTTCTCCGCTGGACATCCCGGCGATCAAGGGCATCGACTTCAAGACCGAAGCCGAAATCGAGCGTCATGCCGACGACAGCGAGCCGCTTTCCATGCTCGCGTTCAAGATCATGAACGACCCCTTCGTCGGTTCGCTGACCTTTGCTCGTATCTACTCGGGCAAGCTCGAAAAGGGTACGTCTGTTATCAACACGGTCAAGGACAAGCGTGAGCGCGTCGGCCGTATGCTGCAGATGCATTCCAACAGCCGTGAAGACATCGAAGAAGCCTTTGCCGGCGACATCGTTGCTCTGGCTGGCCTCAAGGAAACCACCACTGGCGATACGCTCTGCGATCCGCTGAAGCCGGTTATCCTCGAGCGCATGGAATTCCCCGAGCCGGTCATTCAGATCGCGATCGAGCCGAAGACCAAGGGCGACCAGGAAAAGATGGGCCTCGCGCTCAACCGTCTGGCTGCTGAGGATCCTTCGTTCCGCGTCAAGACCGACGAAGAGTCCGGTCAGACGATCATCGCAGGCATGGGCGAACTTCACCTCGACATCCTCGTTGACCGTATGCGTCGCGAGTTCAAGGTTGAAGCAACCGTCGGTGCTCCGCAGGTTGCCTACCGCGAAACCATCACGCGTCAGCACGAAGAAGACTACACGCACAAGAAGCAGTCCGGTGGTACCGGTCAGTTCGCTCGCGTGAAGATCATCTTCGAACCGAACCCTGAAGGCGAAGACTTCAAGTTCGAATCCAAGATCGTCGGTGGTGCTGTTCCGAAGGAATACATCCCGGGCGTTCAGAAGGGTATCGAAAGCGTCCTGTCTTCCGGTCCGCTCGCTGGCTTCCCGATGCTGGGCGTCAAGGCAACCCTGATCGATGGCGCATACCACGACGTCGACTCCTCGGTTCTCGCCTTCGAAATCGCATCGCGTGCCTGCTTCCGTGAAGCAGCAAAGAAGGCTGGTGCACAGCTTCTTGAGCCGATGATGAAGGTCGAAGTCGTCACCCCTGAAGATTACGTCGGTGACGTGATCGGCGATCTGAACTCGCGTCGCGGTCAGATCCAGGGTCAGGAATCGCGTGGCATCACCATCGTGATCAGCGCACACGTTCCGCTCGCGAACATGTTCAAGTACGTCGACAACCTGCGCTCCATGTCGCAGGGCCGCGCACAGTACTCGATGACGTTCGATCACTATTCGCCGGTTCCGTCGAACGTGGCGCAGGAAATCCAGGCAAAGTACTCCGGTCAGAAGTGATCGGGGTACGCCCCACCAGAGATTTGAAGATTATTCCCGTCAAGGGACAAGAATGGAGAGCCACTAATGGCAAAGAGCAAGTTTGAGCGCAATAAGCCGCACGTCAACATTGGCACGATCGGTCACGTCGACCACGGCAAGACGTCGTTGACTGCTGCGATCACGAAGTATTTCGGCGAGTTCAAGGCGTATGACCAAATCGACGCCGCTCCTGAAGAAAAGGCTCGTGGTATCACGATTTCGACGGCGCACGTTGAGTATGAGACGCCTGCGCGTCACTACGCCCACGTTGACTGCCCCGGCCACGCCGACTACGTGAAGAACATGATCACCGGTGCTGCCCAGATGGACGGCGCGATCCTGGTTTGCTCGGCTGCCGACGGCCCGATGCCGCAGACCCGCGAGCACATCCTGCTTGCCCGTCAGGTTGGCGTTCCGGCCATCGTCGTGTTCCTCAACAAGGTCGACCAGGTTGACGACGCCGAGCTTCTCGAGCTCGTCGAGCTTGAAGTTCGCGAACTTCTGTCGTCCTACGACTTCCCGGGCGACGATATCCCGATCATCAAGGGTTCGGCACTTGCTGCTCTTGAAGATTCTGACAAGAAGATCGGTGAAGACGCGATCCGCGAGCTGATGGCTGCTGTTGACGCCTACATCCCGACGCCTGAGCGTCCGATCGACCAGCCGTTCCTGATGCCGATCGAAGACGTGTTCTCGATCTCGGGTCGTGGTACGGTTGTGACGGGTCGCGTTGAGCGCGGTATCGTCAAGGTTGGTGAAGAAGTCGAAATCGTCGGCATTCGTCCGACCTCGAAGACGACTGTTACCGGCGTTGAAATGTTCCGCAAGCTGCTCGACCAGGGCCAGGCCGGGGACAACATCGGTGCACTCGTTCGCGGCGTTACCCGTGACGGCGTCGAGCGTGGTCAGATCCTGTGCAAGCCGGGTTCGGTCAAGCCGCACAAGAAGTTCATGGCAGAAGCCTACATCCTGACGAAGGAAGAAGGCGGCCGTCATACGCCGTTCTTCACGAACTACCGCCCGCAGTTCTACTTCCGTACGACTGACGTTACCGGTATCGTTTCGCTTCCTGAAGGCACGGAAATGGTTATGCCTGGCGACAACGTGACTGTTGAAGTCGAGCTGATCGTTCCGATCGCGATGGAAGAAAAGCTGCGCTTCGCTATCCGCGAAGGCGGCCGTACCGTCGGCGCCGGCATCGTTGCTTCGATCGTCGAGTAATTTCGACTTTCAAAATTCAGCCCGGCGGCGGTGTCAAGAACACCGTCGCCGGACTTTTAATAAAAAGCCTGGCGGCGTTGCATTTTTAGTGCTTGAAAAATTCGGTGAAAGCGCGTAAACGCGCACTCACACTCACCCGCTGGATTCGCAAGCAATTGCGGAGCGCGGTGTTTTAGCAATACAGACTACTGAAATGATTGGGGTGCAGGGGCATTCCTCTCGATTTTTGAAAATCTGCGGCGCCACGATCAATAGAAGTTCATGTGTTTCCGCGTGCGGAAACGAATAACAAAGAACAAGGACAAGACGAATGACCGGCCAGAATATCCGTATCCGCCTCAAGGCGTTCGATCACCGGATCCTCGATGCCTCTACCCGTGAGATCGTGTCGACCGCAAAGCGCACCGGCGCCAGCGTTCGCGGCCCGGTTCCTCTCCCCACTCGCATCGAAAAGTTTACCGTCAACCGCTCTCCTCACGTTGACAAGAAAAGCCGTGAACAGTTCGAAATGCGGACGCACAAGCGTCTTCTCGATATCGTTGACCCCACCCCGCAGACTGTCGATGCTCTTATGAAGCTCGACCTCGCTGCTGGCGTTGACGTGGAAATCAAGCTCTAAGACCCGGCCCGATCCATCCAAGGTGAGGGCTGAAATAACAAGGAAGGTACGTGGAGCAATCCAACGTCTTCCAAACCGGAGACCGGAAACATCGTGAGATGTCGAAGGGCACTCCTTAACAAAGGCCAGAGAGGGTTTTCCCTTCAAGGCTCGCAAGAGGATGAACCAATGCGTTCAGGTGTGATTGCACAGAAAGTGGGTATGACACGCGTCTATAACGACGCAGGTGAACATATCCCTGTAACAGTATTGCGACTGGATAACGTACAAGTCGTTGCCCAGCGCACGGAAGACAAGAATGGCTACACCGCAGTTCAGCTCGGTGCCGGCCAGTCCAAGGTCAAGAACACGACGAAGGCGCTTCGCGGCCATTTTGCCGCTGCCAATGTCGAACCGAAAGCCAAGCTCGTCGAGTTCCGGGTTTCCCCCGAGAACCTGATCGACATCGGTGCAACACTGACCGCAAATCATTTTCAGTCCGGCCAGCTGGTCGACGTCACTGGAACCACAATCGGTAAAGGTTTTGCCGGTGCTATGAAGCGTCACAACTTCGGTGGTGGCCGCGCTTCGCACGGTAACTCCGTATCGCACCGTGCACACGGTTCGACCGGTAACAACCAGGATCCGGGCCGCGTCTGGAAGGGCAAGCGCATGGCTGGTCATATGGGCCAGACGCGCGTTACGACCCAGAACCTCGAAGTCGTTTCGACTGATGAAGACCGTGGCCTCATCCTGGTAAAGGGTGCAGTTCCCGGTTCGAAGGGTTCCTGGATCATCGTCCGCGACGCCGTCAAGTCGGCTGCGAAGTAAGGGAGCCTTATCATGGAATTGAACGTCAAAACCCTCGAGGGAAAAGACGCCGGCAAGGTTTCTCTGTCGGATGAGATCTTCGGCCTCGACCCCCGCCAGGACATCCTGGCCCGCATGGTTCGCTGGCAGCTTGCAAAGAAGCAGCAGGGAACCCACAAAACCAAGAACCGGTCGGAAGTTTCCCGCACCGGTGCGAAGATGTACAAGCAGAAGGGTACGGGCCGCGCTCGTCACCATTCGGCTCGCGCACCGCAGTTCCGCGGCGGCGGCAAGGCCCACGGCCCGGTCGTTCGCAGCCACGCCCATGACCTTCCCAAGAAGGTTCGTGCGCTCGCTCTGCGTCACGCTTTGTCTGCAAAGCTGAAGGCTGAAGAACTGATCATCATCGATCAGCTCGTTGCATCCGAAGCAAAGACCAAGGCTCTGCTGGGCAGCTTCGCTTCGCTTGGCCTGACCAACGCTCTCGTTATCGGTGGCGCTGAACTTGATGGCAACTTCAAGCTCGCAGCCCAGAACATCCCGAATGTGGACGTTCTGCCGGTACAGGGCATCAATGTTTACGACATCCTGCGTCGTGGCAAGCTTGTGCTTTCCAAGGCTGCTGTAGAGGCTCTGGAGGAGCGGTTCAAATGACGGATCTTCGCCACTACGATGTGATCGTATCTCCTTCGATCACGGAAAAGTCGACGCTGGTATCCGAACAGAACCAGGTCGTATTCAACGTCGCCAAGACTGCTTCCAAGCCTGAAATCAAGGCTGCCGTGGAAGCTCTCTTCGGTGTCAAAGTCACGGCTGTGAACACGCTTATCCGCAAGGGTAAGACCCGTCGTTTCCGTGGGTTCGCCGGTAAGCTTAAGGACGTCAAGAAAGCCGTCGTTACGCTCGCCGAAGGTCAATCCATCGACGTGTCCACCGGACTCTAAAGGTTAGGCCCAAGCGGGCAAAGACCCAAAAGGGAACAAGAATATGGCATTGAAAAGTTTCAATCCGACCACGCCGAGCCAGCGTCAGCTGGTTATCGTGGACCGCGCTTCGCTCTACAAGGGCAAGCCGGTAAAGGCTCTCACCCAGGGCCTCAGCTCCAAGGGTGGCCGCAACAACCAGGGCCGGATCACCGTCCGTTTCCAGGGTGGCGGTCACAAGCGGACCTATCGTCTGGTAGACTTCAAGCGTCGCAAGTTTGACGTTGAAGGTACCGTTGAACGTCTGGAATATGACCCCAACCGCACCGCGTTCATCGCGCTGGTTACGTATACCGACGGCGAACAGGCTTACATTCTCGCGCCACAGCGTCTCGCTGCTGGTGACAAGGTGATCGCCTCCGACAAGGCAGTGGACGTGAAGCCCGGCAACACCATGCCGCTTCAGTACATTCCGGTCGGTTCGATCATCCACAACGTCGAGATGAAGCCTGGTAAAGGCGGTCAGATTGCCCGCTCCGCCGGTACGTATGTCCAGCTCGTCGGCCGCGATGCCGGTATGGCCATCCTGCGTCTCAACTCGGGCGAACAGCGTCTGGTGCACGGCTCCTGCCTTGCATCGATCGGCGCTGTTTCTAACTCGGACCACGGCAACATCAACGACGGCAAGGCCGGTCGTTCCCGTTGGCGCGGCAAGCGTCCGCACGTTCGCGGCGTCGTCATGAACCCGGTCGACCACCCGCACGGTGGTGGTGAAGGTCGCACGTCGGGTGGTCGCCACCCGGTTACTCCGTGGGGCAAGCCCACGAAGGGCAAGCGCACCCGTTCGAACAAGTCGACCGACAAGTTCATCATGCGCTCGCGCCATCAGCGTAAGAAGTAAGAGAGGTAGTCACTAATGGCTCGTTCAGTATGGAAAGGTCCGTTTGTTGACGGCTATCTTCTCACCAAGGCTGAGAAGGTGCGCGAGAGCGGACGTAACGAAGTAATCAAGATCTGGAGCCGTCGCTCCACGATCCTGCCGCAGTTCGTTGGTCTGACGTTTGGCGTCTACAACGGCAGCAAGCATGTGCCCGTCTCGGTCAACGAAGACATGGTCGGACACAAGTTCGGTGAATTCTCTCCGACCCGTACCTATTACGGTCACGGCGCGGACAAGAAGGCAAAGAGGAAGTAATCATGGCGAAGGCTAAGACCGAACGCCGGCTGAAGGACAATGAGGCTCAGGCCATTGCCCGTACGCTCCGCGTCAGCCCCCAGAAACTGAACCTGGTTGCCGCTCTTATCCGTGGCAAGAAGGTTGATCGCGCTCTCGCCGAGCTCGAATTCTCCCGCAAGCGCATTGCAGGCACCGTCAAGAAGACGCTCGAATCTGCAATTGCCAATGCGGAAAACAACCATGACCTCGACGTCGACGCTCTCGTCGTCGCCGAGGCCTATGTTGGCAAGTCCATCACCATGAAGCGTTTCCACGCTCGTGGCCGTGGTCGTGCTTCCCGCATTGAAAAGCCGTTCGCTCACCTCACGATCGTTGTTCGTGAAGTTGAGGAAAAAGGGGAGGCCGCATAATGGGTCAGAAAATCAATCCAATCGGCTTCCGCCTCGGCATCAACCGTACCTGGGATAGCCGCTGGTACGCTGACACCGCTGAATACGGCAAGCTTCTGCATGAAGACCTGAAGATCCGGGCTTACCTGATCAAGGAACTCAAGCAGGCTGGCATCGCCAAGGTCGTCATTGAGCGTCCGCACAAGAAGTGCCGCGTCACGATCCACTCGGCTCGTCCGGGTCTGATCATCGGCAAGAAGGGTGCAGACATCGAGAAGCTTCGCAAGAAGCTTTCCGAGATGACCAACTCCGAAACGCACCTCAACATCGTTGAAGTGCGCAAGCCGGAAATCGACGCTACTCTGGTAGCTCAGTCGATCGCCCAGCAGCTCGAGCGCCGCGTGGCTTTCCGCCGTGCGATGAAGCGCGCTGTTCAGTCCGCAATGCGTCTTGGCGCCGAAGGCATCAAGATCACCTGCGGCGGTCGTCTTGGTGGTGCTGAAATCGCTCGTACCGAATGGTATCGCGAAGGTCGCGTTCCGCTGCACACGCTGCGTGCGGACATCGACTACGGCACGGCCGAAGCTGAAACCGCATTCGGCATCTGCGGCATCAAGGTCTGGATCTTCAAGGGTGAAATCCTTGAGCACGATCCGATGGCTTCTGAGCGTCGCGGTCTCGAAGGCGACGCACAGGGCCCTGCAAGCCGTGAGCGTGGCGATCGTCCCGATCGTCGTCGCGAAAACGCTTGATTGACGCTGGCGAAAGATAAGCTCGGAGAAGTAAGAAAATGTTGCAGCCAAAGCGTACTAAGTACCGTAAGCAGTTCAAGGGACGCATCAAGGGCGTCGCCAAGGGCGGCTTTGACCTGGCATTCGGTGAATTCGGCTTGAAGTCGCAGGAACCGAACCGCGTGAATGCACGCGAGATCGAAGCGGCCCGCCGCGCGATCACGCGTTACATGAAGCGCGCAGGTCGTGTGTGGATCCGCGTATTCCCTGACGTTCCGGTTACGGCAAAGCCGACCGAAGTTCGTATGGGTAAGGGCAAGGGTTCGGTCGAATACTGGGCATGCAAGGTCAAGCCCGGTCGTATGATGTTCGAGATCGACGGTGTTACCGAGGAGATCGCCCGTGAGGCGCTTCGTCTCGGCGCTGCCAAGCTCTCGGTCAAGACGCGCTTCGTACAGCGCATCGCAGAGTAAGGAGCAAGGCACATGAAAGCCGATGAAGTTCGCGGCCTCAGCGCCGACCAGCTCAAGGACAAGCTCGCCGATCTGAAGAAGGAGCAGTTCAACCTGCGCTTCCAGAAGGCGACTGGCCAGCTGGAGAAGTCCTCGCGCATCAACGAAGTCCGCAAGGACATCGCCCGCGTTAAAACCATTGCCCGCCAGAAGGCGGCAGAAGCCAAGGCCTAAGGAAAAATAATATGCCGAAACGCATTCTGCAGGGCGTCGTAGTGTCCGACAAGAACGAGAAGACTGTCGTGGTCCGGGTTGAGCGTCGATTCGCTCACCCGCTCATGCAAAAGACCGTTCGTCGTTCGAAGAAGTACAAGGCACACGACGAGAACAATCAGTATAAGGTCGGCGACGTCGTTTCCATCGAGGAATGCGCACCGATTTCCAAGGACAAGCGCTGGACGGTCGTTGCCGCCCAGGCTTAATTTCATCAGAATCGCGCCAGGTCTCTTGTACTTGGCGCGGAATCCTGTATGAAGCAGCGCAAGGACGCTCGTGACCCGAGCGTCTTTTGCTTTATGCGCACGGAAGGTCCTTTTAGGAAACCACCCTGTCACGACATTTCCGCGCAAAAAAAGATATATTCATAAGCTGGGGCAGGGGGCTCTCTCGAGAGAGTTTGCCCAACCGTTCCAGTAACAACAAGAAGGCGACCTGACATGATTCAGATGCAAACAAACCTCGACGTGGCGGATAATTCCGGCGCACGTCGTGTCATGTGCATCAAGGTGCTGGGCGGCTCGAAGCGCAAATATGCTTCTGTTGGCGACATTATTGTCGTTTCCATCAAGGAAGCTATTCCGCGCGGCCGCGTCAAGAAGGGCGATGTGATGAAGGCGGTTGTCGTGCGCACCGCCAAGGACATCCGCCGCGCTGACGGCAGCGTCATCCGTTTCGATAACAACGCAGCCGTTCTTATCGACAACAAGAAAGAGCCCATCGGCACCCGTATCTTCGGACCGGTTCCGCGCGAACTTCGCGCCAAGAACCACATGAAGATCATCTCGCTGGCTCCGGAAGTACTGTAAGGAGCGTATGCGATGCAGAAAATTCGTAAAGGCGACAATGTTGTCGTATTGACCGGTAAGGACAAGGGCCGTACCGGCGAAGTAATCCAGGTGATGCCGAAAGAAGACCGTGCCGTTGTGCGTGGCGTAAACATGGTGAAGCGTCACCAGCGCCAGACCCAGGCCCAGGAAGCCGGCATCATCAACAAGGAAGCATCCTTGCACATCTCCAACATCGCCATCGTCGACAAGGATGGCAAGCCGACCCGCGTTGGCTTCTCTGTTGTGGATGGCAAGAAGGTCCGCGTGGCCAAGCGTTCGGGAGAAGTGATCGATGGCTGATAAGTACGAGCCGCGTCTCAAGACGGAATACGTGTCGCGTATCCGCGGCGCCATGCAGGAGAAGTTCTCCTACGCGAACGTCATGATGATCCCGAAGCTGGACAAGATCGTCATCAATATGGGCGTTGGCGAAGCAACCGCGGATTCGAAGAAGCCAACGATTGCTGCTGGCGATCTGGCGGCAATTGCCGGCCAGAAGCCTGTCATCACCAAGGCTCGCAATTCGATCGCCGGCTTCAAGGTTCGTGAACACATGCCAATCGGCGCGAAGGTTACCCTTCGTGGCGAGCGCATGTACGAATTCCTTGATCGTCTGATCAACATCGCGCTGCCGCGCGTTCGCGACTTCCGGGGTCTGAACCCCAAGAGCTTTGACGGCCGTGGCAACTTCGCCATGGGCATCAAGGAACACATTGTGTTCCCTGAGATCAACTACGATAAGGTTGATCAGATGTGGGGCATGGACATCATCGTTTGCACGACGGCGACGTCGGACGACGAAGCTCGGGCTCTGCTTACAGAGTTCAACTTCCCGTTCCGTCACTAACCGTAACGACGAGCGTAGAAAAGGAACTCCGATATGGCGAAAACAAGCGCAGTTGAAAAGAACAAGCGCCGCCGCAAGTCGGTCGCCCAGCAGGCTACCAAGCGTGCTGCACTCAAGGCGATCGTGATGAACCAGTCCCTTCCGATCGAAGACCGGTTCAAGGCCACTCTGAAGCTCGCTTCGCTGCCGCGTGACGGCTCGAAGACGCGTATCCGCAACCGCTGCGAAGTAACGGGCCGTCCGCGCGCGTTCTATCGCAAGCTCAGGATGTCGCGTATCGCGCTTCGTGAGCTGGGCAATTCCGGCAAGGTGCCGGGCATTGTCAAGTCGAGCTGGTAAGGAGACGGGCACATGACCATGACTGATCCTTTGGGTGATATGCTCACCCGCATCCGCAATGGTGCTGCTCGCCGCAAGTCGTCGGTAAGCACGCCTGCTTCCAGCCTGCGCGCACGCGTTCTCGACGTGCTGCAGTCTGAAGGCTACATCCGCGGTTATTCCAAGGTCGATTTCGAAAACGGCAAGGCCGAATTCACGATCGAGCTGAAGTACTACGAAGGCGCGTCGGTGATCCGTGAGATCGGCCGCGTGTCCAAGCCGGGCCGCCGGGTTTATGTCTCGGTAAAGTCCATTCCGCAGGTCGCGAACGGCCTCGGCATCACCATCCTTTCGACTCCGAAGGGTGTGATGGCCGATCACCAGGCTCGCGAACAGAACGTTGGTGGCGAGGTTCTTTGCTCGGTCTTCTAAGACCCGAGCAAGGATCTCCATAACGAACAGACAGGATTGAATAATGTCTCGTATCGGTAAAAAGCCCGTTCCGGTTCCAGCAGGTGTGACGGCCAATGTCGACGGCCAGAAGGTTACTGCTAAGGGCCCGAAGGGTGAACTGTTTTTCGTCGCCAATGACGACATTCAGCTGAAGCTCGAAGATAACGGCGTTTCCGTAACGCCGGCTAACGGCACCAAGGAAGCTCGCTCGAAGTGGGGCATGTCCCGCACGATGATCGAGAACATCTTCAAGGGTGTTAAGGACGGCTATGAGCGCAAGCTCGAAATCAACGGCGTTGGTTACCGTGCCGCCCTGCAGGGCAAGAACCTGCAGCTGGCTCTCGGTTTCAGCCATGACGTTGTTTATGAGCCTCCGGTCGGCATCACCATTGCCGTGCCGAAGCCGACGGAAATCATCGTTTCCGGCATCAACAAGCAGCAGGTTGGCCAGGTAGCCGCGGAAATCCGCGAATACCGCGGTCCCGAGCCCTACAAGGGTAAGGGCGTGAAGTACGCTGAAGAGCGTATTGTCCGCAAAGAAGGCAAGAAGAAGTAAGGATCACGCGAAATGGCTAGCAGGAAAGAAGCACTTGCACGTCGCGCGAGCCGTGTGCGCCGCCAGATCAAGGCGGTTGCCAACGGCCGTCCGCGCCTGTCGGTTCATCGCTCGTCGAAGAACATCTACGCCCAGATCATCGATGACGTTGCTGGCAAGACGCTTGCGTCTGCCTCCACGCTCGAAGCCGATCTGCGCAGCTCGCTCAAGACCGGCGCCGACGTTGCAGCAGCAGCTGTTGTCGGCAAGCTGGTTGCCGAGCGTGGCGTCAAGGCTGGCGTCAAGGATGTCGTTTTCGACCGTGGCGCGTTCATCTATCATGGCCGTATCAAGGCTGTGGCTGAAGCTGCCCGCGAAGGCGGTCTGAACTTCTGATCTTTTTCCGCCCGGACAATGATCCGGGCGGAATTTCACCGGGCCATGCGGATCTCGTCATCGAGGCCGCTGGTCTTTTCGTTTGCCGTTCCACCCGTAAAAGAAAAAGGACAAGGACAATGGCACAGGAAAAAAGAGGTTCTCGCGACGATCGCCAGAACCGTGAAGAGCGCGATAGCGAATTCGTCGACAAGCTGGTCGCGATCAACCGCGTTGCAAAGGTTGTTAAGGGTGGCCGTCGCTTCGGCTTCGCCGCTCTCGTCGTCGTTGGCGACCAGAAGGGCCGCGTTGGCTTCGGTCACGGCAAGGCTCGTGAAGTTCCGGAAGCTATCCGCAAGGCAACGGAAAGCGCAAAGCGCGATCTGATCTTCGTTCCGCTGCGCGATGGCCGCACTCTGCATCACGACGTCAATGGCCGTCACGGCGCAGGCAAGGTTCTGCTGCGTTCGGCCAAGGCCGGTACCGGTATCATCGCCGGTGGTCCGATGCGCGCCGTTTTCGAAACGCTCGGCGTTCATGACGTTGTTGCGAAGTCGACCGGTTCGTCGAACCCGTACAACATGGTTCGCGCCACGTTCGACGCTCTGAAGCATCAGGTTCATCCGAAGGACATCGCTGCACAGCGTGGCCTGAAGTATGCGACCCTTCAGGCTCGCCGTGCCGCTTCCGGCAACGCTTCTGAAGAATAAGGAGCTGGATCATGGCCAAGAAAACTACTGAAGCCAAGAAGACTGTCACGGTCGAACAGATCGGCAGCCCTATTCGCCGCCCGGCAATCCAGCGTCAGACGCTGGTCGGTCTGGGTCTCAACAAGATGCATCGTCAGCGCACCCTGGAAGATACTCCGGCGGTTCGCGGCATGATCCGTGCGGTCCAGCATCTCGTTCGCGTCGTTGACGAGAAGTGAGACGGAGTAACCTATCATGAAACTCAATGAAATCAGAGATAACGAAGGCTCCTCCAAGGACCGTATCCGCGTAGGTCGCGGTATCGGTTCCGGCAAGGGCAAGACCGGTGGTCGCGGTGTGAAGGGCCAGAAGGCTCGTTCGGGCGTCGCCATCAACGGTTTTGAAGGCGGTCAGATGCCTATCTACCGTCGCCTGCCGAAGCGTGGCTTTAACAACATTTTCGGTTCCGAATTTGCTGTTGTGTCGCTCGGCCGCATTCAGACCGCCATCGACGCCAAGAAGCTTGATGCTTCCGCAACGATCGATGCTGCTGCTCTCAAGGCTGCCGGCGTCATCCGTCGCGTCAAGGACGGCGTACGCATTCTCGCTGACGGCGAACTGACGAGCAAGGTTGCTTTTGAAGTTGCCGGCGCTTCCAAGCCTGCACTCGAAAAGATTGAGAAGGCTGGCAGCTCTATCAAGCTTCTCGCAGTTGCAGTTGAAGCTTCCGAGTAATATATAGACTTCAGACGCCCGGGGCATAGTCGCCCCGGGCGTTTGCGCTCCCTGGCTTATGGTGCTGTCGATTTAAATCGATTTATGGTGGCATCGTGGCAAACTCTTCGCGGTGCAGCTGTTATGCGCGCCACATGCGGCATAAAGTGCCGCAGGGAGAGCCTCACAGTTCTTGAACTTCCCTAGGGGAGGGGATAGGACATAAAAAAACAGGGTGAGGCATGATGGCGGCGCAAAGCCGTATTCGTCCGAAGCCCGTTTTTGAACCGGTATTTTTAGACCTTTCCGCATTGGCCGGTTTCGCTGGCCGGCAAGGGTCATTCGGAGAAATTTATGGCTTCAGCAGCGGAACAACTGGCTTCGAACCTGAATTTTTCGACCTTCGCTAAGGCGGAGGATCTGAAAAAGCGTCTCTGGTTTACTCTTGCCGCACTTCTCGTCTACCGTCTCGGCACCCACATTCCGCTTCCGGGTCTGAACCCAGAAGCCTATGCGCAGGCCTTCCGTGGCCAAGCCAACGGTATTCTCGGTCTTTTCAACATGTTTGCGGGTGGCGCCGTCGAACGCATGGCGATCTTCGCCCTCGGCATCATGCCTTACATCTCCGCTTCGATCATCGTGCAGCTCATGACCTCGGTCGTGCCCTCGCTCGAAGCGTTGAAGAAGGAAGGCGAAGCCGGCCGCAAGATCATCAACCAGTACACCCGCTACGGCACGGTGCTGCTCGGCACGCTGCAGGCCTATGGCATTGCGGTCGGCCTTGAAAGCGGCAACGGTCTCGTGGTCGATCCGGGCATGTTCTTCCGCGTTTCCACCGTCATCACGCTGCTCGGCGGTACGATGTTCCTGATGTGGCTCGGCGAGCAGATCACCTCGCGCGGTATCGGCAACGGTATTTCGCTGATCATCTTCGCGGGCATTGCCGCAGGCCTGCCCAAGGCTCTGGCCGGCACGCTGGAACTTGGCCGCACCGGCGCGCTGTCGACCCCGCTCATCCTGATGGTTGTCATCGTGGCGATCGGCGTCATTGCCCTCATCGTCTTCGTGGAGCGCGCCCAGCGCCGTCTCCTCATACAATATCCGAAGCGACAGGTCGGCAACCGGATGTTCCAGGGCGATACCTCGCACCTGCCGCTGAAGCTCAACACGGCCGGCGTCATTCCCGCGATCTTCGCATCGTCGCTGCTGCTTCTGCCGGCAACGGCTGCAGGTTTTGCCGGTAACACCAACCTGCCGACCTGGGCGACCTCGATCATCGCGTCGCTGCAGCACGGCCAGCCGTTGTTCATGGCGCTCTACGGTCTGCTGATCGCGTTCTTCGCGTTCTTCTACACGGCAATCGTGTTCAATCCGAAGGATACAGCCGATAATCTCAAGAAGCATGGTGGCTTCATTCCGGGTATCCGTCCGGGCGAGCGCACCGCGGAGTACATCGATTACGTTCTGACCCGCATTACCGTGGTCGGCGCGATTTATCTGGTCTTCGTGTGTATCCTTCCTGAGACACTTATTGCACGTACGGGCATTCCGTTAGCCCTTGGTGGTACTTCGCTTTTGATCGTTGTCAGTGTAACTCTGGATACGGTTGCGCAGATTCAGGGTCACCTGATCGCCCAGCAATATGAAGGTCTGATCAAGAAGTCGAAGTTGCGTGGAGGAAAGAGGGGACGATGAGACTGATATTTTTGGGTCCGCCGGGTGCGGGCAAGGGAACCCAGGCCAAGCGGCTGACTGACAAGTACGGGATCCCGCAGCTTTCCACCGGTGACATGCTTCGCGCTGCGGTCAGCGCGGGCACCGAAATCGGCAAGCGCGCCAAAGCCGTCATGGACGCCGGCGGGCTCGTTTCCGACGATATCGTCAATCAGATCGTTTCCGAACGCATCGAAGCACCGGACTGTGCCAAGGGCTTTATTCTCGACGGCTATCCGCGCACCGTTCCGCAGGCCAAGGCGCTTGCGGACAATATGCGCAAGAAGAATCAGGTCCTGGATGCCGTCATCGAACTGAAGGTGGATGAAGAGGCGTTGATTCGCCGAATCGAAAACCGCGTGGCTGAGACCATTGCCGCCGGCGGCACGGTTCGCTCGGATGACAATCCGGAAGCTTTCCGCAAGCGTCTGACAGAATATCGCGAAAAGACCGCGCCGCTGTCTGCCTATTACAGCGAACAGGGCGAGCTGGTGACGCTTGATGGCATGGCTGATGTCGATGCCGTCACTGAGGCCATTGAGCGCGTTCTCGAGAAAGCCTCTGCCTGATCGACGGAGCGGATGGGCAGGCGCTGTTGCGTTCTTGCCCATATCGCGCTTCCGCATGACGGCTGATCCTCTGGATCGCAAAAGAATCTTGGCGGAGCCGGTTGCTTTTTTGCGCTGATTCCGTTAAACACCGCGCCAACTCGCGACATCCCAAGCGACTGGCGCGGATTTCCCTCAGGGAAGGGAGATCCGGGTTCGGTCGTTTTGACTTGTCACGGACATCAATTTGAACTGGCGGTCTTGTTGGCCGCTCGAATGGAATCACCACTTGCCGGATGGCAACTGGAACCAAGGAGAAAAGACGTGGCACGTATCGCTGGCGTCAACATCCCGACTGCAAAGCGCGTTGTTATTGCGCTGACCTACATTCACGGGATTGGTCCGAAATTCGCGCAGGAAATCATGGACAAGGTCGGTATTCCGGCTGAAAAGCGCGTTCATCAGCTGACGGATGCTGAAGTTCTTCAGATCCGCGAAGCCATCGACCGCGACTACCAGGTCGAAGGTGACCTGCGTCGTGAGACCTCGATGAACATCAAGCGTCTGATGGACCTCGGTTGCTACCGTGGCCTGCGTCACCGTCGTGGCCTTCCGGTCCGCGGTCAGCGCACGCACACCAACGCCCGCACCCGCAAGGGTCCGGCGAAGGCTATCGCTGGTAAGAAGAAGTAATTTTCCGGTTCTCCGGAAAGGGGAGGCTGGTGCAGTCCGCGCCAGCCTTTCTGAGTTTGGCGAAAAGCTCGGCTACGAGCTGATTGCCGGTGTAGCCGCTGGTGTTACGGCGGTGAAGAGATCAATGAAAGGTATAAAATGGCCAAGGAAGCCGCACGCGTCCGTCGTCGCGAACGCAAAAATATCACGTCTGGCGTCGCGCACGTCAATTCGACCTTCAACAACACGATGATCACCATCACCGACGCACAGGGCAATGCTATTGCCTGGTCGTCCGCTGGTGCCAAGGGCTTCAAGGGTTCGCGCAAGTCGACCCCGTTCGCTGCCCAGATCGCTGCTGAAGATTGCGCGAAGAAGGCTCAGGAACACGGCATGAAGTCGCTTGAAGTCGAAGTTTGCGGTCCGGGTTCCGGTCGTGAATCGGCACTTCGCGCTCTGCAGGCTGCCGGTTTCATGATCACTTCCATTCGCGACGTGACGCCGATCCCGCACAACGGTTGCCGTCCGCGCAAGAAGCGCCGCGTCTGACGCGACCGTGGTTCGGAAATTCCGCCTTTCCTTCGGTCTGGCGGAATTTTCGTGTATCTGGCGTGTGCGCGTCGATTTCGATCGACGGACTTGCGCTCAAGAACCCACTGATGAACCACTGAATTAGGTTCCTCTCGGTGTTTTCATGCTCGGTCCGTCACGATTGGATGGTGGCGGCGAACGGAAGGTTTAAAGATGATTCAGAAGAACTGGCAGGAACTTATCAAGCCGAACAAGGTCGAGTTCACCTCGTCCAGCCGCACCAAGGCAACTCTGGTTGCCGAGCCGCTGGAGCGTGGTTTCGGTCTTACCCTCGGCAACGCGCTGCGCCGCGTTCTGTTGTCTTCTCTGCGTGGCGCCGCTGTAACGGCCGTGCAGATCGACGGTGTCCTGCACGAATTCTCCTCCATCCCCGGCGTTCGGGAAGATGTGACGGATATCGTGCTCAACATCAAGGAAATCGCCATCAAGATGGATGGTGACGATTCCAAGCGCATGGTCGTGCGCAAGCAGGGTCCTGGTTCGGTAACCGCTGGTGACATCCAGACGGTTGGCGACATCGAGATCCTGAACCCCGACCACGTGATCTGCACGCTCGATGAAGGCGCTGAAATCCGCATGGAATTCACCGTCAACAACGGCAAGGGTTACGTACCGGCTGAGCGCAACCGCGCGGAAGATGCCCCTATCGGCCTCATTCCGGTGGACAGCCTCTATTCTCCGGTCAAGAAAGTGTCCTACAAGGTGGAAAACACCCGTGAAGGTCAGGTTCTCGACTATGACAAGCTGATCATGACGATCGAGACCAACGGTTCGGTTTCCGGCGAAGACGCCGTTGCCTTCGCCGCTCGCATTCTTCAGGACCAGCTGGGCGTCTTCGTCAACTTCGACGAGCCGCAGAAGGAAGCAGAAGAAGAATCGGTTACTGAACTCGCGTTCAACCCGGCGCTTCTCAAGAAGGTCGACGAGCTCGAACTGTCCGTTCGTTCGGCAAACTGCCTGAAGAACGACAACATCGTTTATATCGGCGACCTGATCCAGAAGACCGAAGCCGAAATGCTCCGCACGCCGAACTTTGGTCGCAAGTCGCTGAACGAAATCAAGGAAGTTCTCGCTTCCATGGGTCTGCACCTCGGCATGGAAGTGCCGGCATGGCCGCCTGAGAACATCGAAGATCTCGCCAAGCGTTACGAAGACCAATACTAACAAACAAGAAGGCAGACCTTAAAGACTGCCTTTCCCCGTCAAACAGCAGATAAGTCATCTGCATGTGCCAGGAAACGGCAGGCCTTAAAGAAGGCACCTGCGTAGAAGGAGAATAGCAATGCGCCACGGTAATTCAGGCCGCAAGCTCAATAGAACCGCCAGCCACCGCAAGGCAATGTTTGCCAACATGGCTGCTTCGCTCATCACCCATGAGCAGATCGTCACCACCCTTCCGAAGGCGAAGGAAATCCGTCCGATCGTCGAGCGTCTCGTGACGCTGGGCAAGCGCGGCGACCTGCACGCTCGTCGTCAGGCGATCTCGCAGATCAAGGATCAGGACGCCGTTCGCAAGCTGTTCGACGCGATCGCTTCGCGTTACGCAACCCGCAATGGCGGCTACCTGCGTATCATGAAGGCCGGCTACCGCCAGGGCGACAACGCGGCTCTCGCCGTCGTTGAATTCGTCGAGCGCGACGTTGACGCCAAGGGCGCAGCCGACAAGGCTCGCGTTGCCGCTGAAGCTGCTGCTGCCGAAGCCGCATAAGGTCTGACGCCTTCAGGCGTCATAAGTTAAAAAGCCGGGTGAGAGATCGCCCGGCTTTTTTTGCGTTTGGGTATTGGGAAATTGAGCAGGCGAGGTGCTACCTCTGCAAATCCTTTGGCGTGCCTGCCAGACGCTCGGCTGAAGTTCTACTTCTCTCACTCCGGAACGTGAATACGGGCCTTGATGTGCTTGAGCTGCGCGACGATCGTAAACGTCATGATGACCAGCAGCGACCAGGAACTCCACTTGCCGATATGCACCACGGACCAGGCGCCGATCTGATCGGGGTATTTCCAGATACCGAAGAATGTGGAGATGTTTTCCGCCAGCCAGACGAAAAACCCTATAAGGACGAATGAGAGAAGCAGCGGCATCTTTCGGTCGCGGTCATAGGGGCGATAGACCACCGTTGCGCGGGAATAGAGGCCGATGGCGCAGGCGGCGATGTACCAGCGGTAGTCACCGATAAAGTGGTGGGTGAAGAAGTTGGCGTAGATGGCGATGCCGATCAGCGTTGCCATCCAATAGGTGGGATAATGGCGAATGCGCACATCCAGCAGGCGCCACGCCTGAATGATGTAGCTGCCGACGGCGGCGTACATGAAACCGGAAAAGAGCGGCACGCCGAGGACCTTGCTATAGGCAAAATCGGGGTAGGACCAGGACTGGATGGCGCTTGACGTCTTGAACACCTCAAGCGCGAAACCGACGATATGGAACAGCAGGATGGCCTTGGCCTCGTCAAGCGTTTCCAGCCTGCTCCAGATCATGAAGAACTGGATGCCGAGCGCGATGATCAGCAGCACGTCGTACCGCGGAACGCCAAATAGCCCACCATGCGGCACCACGAAGATGGAAATGAAGAACAATCCCGCAAACAGGCAGGCACGGGCTTCCTTGATGCCGAAATAGAGAAATTCGATAACAAAGCGCCTGATGCCCTTGAGTTCGCCCCAAGGATAGGTATCGCACAGAAGATTGTCCAAAACCGAGAGGCGGGTTGCGGCTGGGCCTGTTGCTGTGCTCATGTTCGCGCCTCGATTTACATCCATTAAATTTTCATACGAAAACCGGAAGGAACTCGCATGGGTCCGTCACGCCTTTCCCCGCCTTATTTTGCCCGCATCCGGCTTTTGGCGGCGGCCGTGATGGTGATCATTGGCGGTCTTTGCTTACGGGCGTTCGGCTACGAGGTGGGATTGCCGTTCGTGGCGGTGAAATACGGCGGATCCGTGCTCTGGGGGGCGATGGTCTATCTGCTGCTTGCGGCCATCCTCCCGTCCCGCTGGCACGGCTATGAGGGTCACATCGCCGTCGTCGTCGTTGTCGTCGTGGAACTGATCCGGCTCGTTCATTTCCCGGCGCTGGACGCGTTTCGCGCAACGGCGGCCGGAGCTTTGCTGCTCGGCCGCGTTTTCTCCGTGTGGAATATCGTCTGTTATATCGGCGGGATCGCGGTGGCGTCCTTTACGTCCGGACGGGCCTTGCGCGCTTATTCCTCTTCATCGTCATGATCGAGGGCCGCACCAGCCGATAGCCCAGCAATACAACCATGGTGCTGATATAAAATACCGGCTCCAGCGTGATCGATTTCCGGGCCAGCACGAAATGCAGCACGCCGACGATGAGGACGAGATAAACGAGCTTGTGCAGTGTGTTCCAGCGACTACCGAGCTTGCGGATGGACCAGCGGTTAGAGGTCAGCGCCAGCGGAATGAGCATGATGAGCCCCGCCATGCCGAGCATGATGTAGGGGCGTTTGAGAATGTCGCCGGCGATGGAGCTGAGGATCAGGCCACGATCCAGCACCAGATAGACGGTGAAGTGGGCGAGCACATAATAAAAGGCGATCAAGCCCAGCGCCCGGCGATAGGCGATGAGGTTGATATTGAACAGATCGCGCAGCGGCGTCACCAACAGGCCGAGGCACAAAAACCGCAGCGCCCAGATGCCGAGCAGGTGCTCGAAATCCTTGACCGGGTTGAAGCCGAGGCCGCCGGTTGCGGCGAGGTAAAAATACCAGAGGCCGGGACAGAGGCCGATGACATACAGCGACCAGATGGCCGCCGGCTGGTAACGCTTGGGCAGCGACGGAAGCGACAGGGCAAAGGCCATGATCAGTAATTCGCTTTCAGATCCAGCCCGGTATAGAGGCTCGCGACGTCGTCATAACCGTTGAACATCAGGGTAGGGCGGTTTTGCGTGCCGAAAAAGCCTCCTTCGCCGATGCGCTGTTCCGTCGCCTGGCTCCAGCGTGGATGGTCCACATGCGGATTGACGTTGGAATAGAAGCCATATTCGCGGGCGTTGGAGTTCTTCCACGTCGTTTCCGGCTGTTTTTCCACAAGCGAAATCCGCACGATGGATTTGATGCCTTTGAAACCGTATTTCCACGGCACGACAAGCCGGATCGGTGCGCCGTTCTGGTTCGGCAGGGTTTCTCCGTAAAGCCCGACGGCGAGGATGGTCAGCGGATGACGGGCTTCATCGAGGCGCAGGCCTTCTACATAGGGCCAGGACAGAGGCTGGAACAGGCCGCTCTGACCGGGCATTTCCTCCGGGCGGACGACCGTCTCGAAGGACACGTATTTCGCGCTGCCAAGCGGCTCCACCTTGTCGAGCAGGGCAGACAGCGGAAAACCGATCCAGGGAATGACCATCGACCAGCCTTCAACGCAGCGCATGCGATAGGTGCGCTCCTCAAGCGGATATTTCATCAGCTCTTCGATACCGAATTCCTGCGGCTTGGAAACGAGGCCATCCACCTTCACAGTCCAGGGCGTTGGCTTGAACTTGCCTGAATTTTCCTTCGGGTCGGACTTGCCGACACCGAATTCGTAGAAATTATTGTAGCTGGTGACGGCGTCGAGCGGGGTAAGTTTCTCATCCAGCTTGTATGCACCGGGCTTGGCGGAGAGTGGTGCGGCAATGGCTTCGCGTCCGGCCAGCCCTATGGCAGCAAGGCCAGCCGCCGTTCCGAGGAAGTTGCGTCGGGACAGGTAGAAGGATTTGGGCGTTATCTCTGAAGACGCGATATGGGGCGGACGATAAGCGGGCATAAAAACCTCCACAAAAGCCGGGTGCATCGGCGATAAATCGATTATGATAGCCAATACGGTCGCTGCACAGATATGTTTCAGCACTCTGCGGAAAAACAACGATGAACCGCTGATAATCGCGCATTTGTGATGGCGTGTCCTTTAAAGATGGCGCTGAATAGAAAGCGTACCGTACCGAACCGTACTGTTTTGCCTGAAGGTGACAGTGACAGCGTGTGCGGTTTGCGCTAGAAAAACTGCAAAATGGGGAAAGGCGGTTTGTCTGTGTTGTGGACAAACGCCTTCGCCGAGAGATCGAGGAAAACACCATGCCAGCCTATCGCTCCAGAACGACAACCCACGGCCGCAACATGGCGGGCGCGCGCGGCCTTTGGCGCGCCACCGGCATGAAGGACAGCGATTTCGGCAAGCCGATCATCGCGGTGGTCAACTCCTTCACGCAGTTTGTGCCGGGCCATGTGCATCTGAAGGATCTCGGCCAGCTGGTTGCCCGCGAAATCGAGGCGGCCGGCGGCGTTGCCAAGGAATTCAACACGATTGCGGTCGATGATGGCATCGCCATGGGCCATGACGGCATGCTCTATTCGCTGCCATCGCGCGAGATCATCGCTGACTCGGTCGAATATATGGTCAATGCCCATTGCGCCGATGCGATGGTCTGCATTTCCAACTGCGACAAGATCACGCCCGGCATGCTGAATGCCGCGATGCGCCTCAACATTCCCGCCGTTTTCGTGTCCGGTGGTCCAATGGAAGCGGGCAAGGTGGTTCTGCACGGCAAGACCGTTGCGCTCGATCTGGTCGATGCGATGGTGGCTGCTGCCGATGACAAGATTTCCGATGAGGATGTCAAGATCATCGAGCGTTCCGCCTGCCCGACCTGCGGTTCCTGTTCCGGCATGTTCACGGCAAATTCCATGAACTGTCTGACCGAGGCGCTCGGCCTGTCATTGCCCGGCAACGGCTCGACGCTTGCCACCCACTCCGATCGCAAGCGCCTGTTCGTTGAAGCCGGTCACCTGATCGTCGATCTGGCCCGCCGTTATTACGAGCAGGACGACGAGACCGTTCTGCCGCGCACCATCGCCAACAAGGCGGCATTTGAAAACGCCATGTCGCTGGATATTGCCATGGGCGGCTCCACCAACACGGTTCTGCATATTCTGGCCGCAGCCCACGAGGGCGGCGTCGATTTCGGCATGGAAGACATCGACCGGCTCTCCCGCAAGGTTCCCTGCCTTTCCAAGGTCGCGCCTGCCAAGCAGGACGTGCACATGGAAGACGTGCACCGCGCCGGCGGCATCATGCGTATTCTCGGTGAGCTGGAGCGTGGCGGTCTCATCAACCGCGATACCTATACCGTACACGAAGCGACGCTTGGCGATGCCATCGACCGCTGGGACATCACGCGCACCAACAGCGAAACGGTGCGGCAGTTCTTCAAGGCCGCTCCGGGCGGCGTACCGACACAGGTGGCCTTCAGCCAGTCCTCGCGCTGGGATGATCTGGACACCGACAGCGACAACGGCGTCATTCGTTCGGTCGAGAAGCCTTTCTCCAAGGATGGCGGTCTGGCCGTGCTTTACGGCAACATCGCACTTGATGGCTGCATCGTGAAGACGGCGGGTGTTGATGAATCCATCCTGAAATTCAACGGATCGGCAGTCGTTTACGAAAGTCAGGACGCGGCCGTGAAGGGCATTCTCGGCAACGAGGTCAAGGCGGGCGACGTCGTCGTCATCCGCTATGAAGGACCGAAGGGCGGCCCGGGCATGCAGGAAATGCTCTATCCGACCAGCTACCTCAAGTCCAAGGGCCTCGGCAAAGCCTGCGCGCTCATCACCGATGGTCGCTTCTCCGGTGGCACGTCAGGCCTATCCATCGGCCATGCCTCGCCGGAAGCGGCGCAGGGCGGCGCCATCGGCCTCGTGCGTCAGGGCGACCTGATTGAGATCGATATTCCGAACCGTACCATCAACCTCAAGGTTTCCGATGCGGAACTAGCCGCGCGCCGGGCCGAGCAGGAAGAAAAGGGCTGGAAGCCGGAAGCACCACGCAAGCGCAATGTCACGACGGCACTGAAGGCCTATGCGGCCTTTGCGTCAAGCGCGGACAAGGGTGCTGTGCGGATACTGCCGGAGTAAGCTGTCGCAGAGTGGGGTGGGAGTTAATTAACCGCCCCGTTTGCGCTGTGGCTGGAGCTTGCTGACCAGAACCGAAAAGCTCTCATCCGTCATGCTCGGGCTTGTCCCGAGCATCTGCAACCGACCGATACGACGCGACGTGGATAGATCCTTGGGACAGGCCCGAGGATGACGTCGAGAGTGATGTGCGATCTGCAATTGTTCGATCAGCCGCCCTTTGGGGCGGCTTTTTGCTGTCTGAATTTGGTGTGAAGCCCAGCTCATAAACAGATTCAATTGCCTCACAGGGTGATTCTTCTACCGCCTTCAACATTCTGTTTTTCCATCGGAAATACGAAACTACTTACAGGCTGCTTCCTATCCAGCAGTCACATTGGAGTGATGTTCGTCCAGCGACCCTTTTCCAGAGCGCGGCGATGCCTAACTTCATCACCATGAAAAGACGAACCGCACTCGCCCTCATCGCCTCGCTGCCTTTTGCTCCGCTGGCCCGCGCGCAAAGCGCCGGCAACAACATCCGTTTCGATCCGTTGCTGAGGCAGGCGGATGCACTTTCCAGCCTCAAGGCGGTGATTGTCAGCATCGATGGCGAGGAAGTCGCCAGCCGCGCTTATCATGGTGCCAGCCTCAACGGTTCCACCAATATCAAGTCGGCGTCGAAGTCGGTCATTTCGGCGCTGGTGGGCATGGCGATCGATCGCAAGATCATTGAGGGCGCAGATCAGCCGATCGCGACCATCCTGCGCGGTGATTTTCCGCCTAACCCCGATCCGCGGCTGGAGCGGATTACCGTGGGCAATCTTCTTTCCATGCAATCCGGTCTGGAGCGCATGTCCGGCCCGAATTATGGCCGCTGGGTTGCCAGCCGCAACTGGGTAAGAATGGCGCTGGGGTCCGGTTTCGCGGGCGAGCCTGGTGGCGGCATGCTTTATTCCACGGCCTCCACACATCTGCTCTCGGCGATATTAACGAAGGCATCCGGCCGCTCGACGCTTTCTCTTGCCCGAGACTGGTTCCGCCCGCTGGAAGGGTTCTCCATTGGCGGCTGGGAGCGTGATCCGCAGGGCATCTATCTCGGTGGCAACCAGATGGCGATGACGGCGCGTTCCCTGTTGGCCTTTGGTGAGCTCTATCGTCTTGGCGGCGTGACGCCTGATGGTGAGCGGCTTATTTCTCAGGAATGGATCAGCCAGTCCTGGCAGCAGCGCACCAATTCCGTCTTCAACGGCGATGGTTACGGCTATTGCTGGTTCATCAAGGAAATGGCGGGGGAGACGGTCTATTACGCCTGGGGTTACGGCGGGCAGATGCTCTATATCGTGCCCGCCAGACGGCTTTCAGTGGTCATGACCTCGCGTGAGGATGCGCCGTCGGCCAGAACCGGGTATCGCGACCAGCTGCATGGCCTCATGGAAAACATCATCCGTGCGGTGTGAGGCAGGCGATAACGCTCAGAGCGGACGGTTGATGCTCTGGAACGCTTCGCCGAGGCGCTTCATGCGTTCCTCATAGGCGCCCGTCAGGCAGGCGACATCGGCTGCGCATTCCTGACGTTTCTTCAGCCATTTGCTCTGTTCGTCGCGCAAGGTGTCGCGTGCGCCCATCGCCATCAGCTGGGTCAGAATATCGAAGGTGGTGGCCATCTTCACATCCTGATCGTTCAGCGCGCGGTTGTCGCAGATCGCTTTTTCATCGGCTGCCAGATCGGTCTTGGCGCAATCGAAGCTTGCGGCGCTGGCCGGTGAAGCGAGGGAGGTGGCGAAAAGGATGCCAGAGGCGAGGAGGGTGGGTTTCAGATGCATGGATCGTCTCTTCTAAGGACACTCTTGTCGGCTGAAACCAAAAATGGATGCTGTTGGTTCCAATTGCGCCGGCCGATCTCTACCGGGATAAGTGTGGCCATCATCTTGCCGCTCTTTGCTTTACAGGCTTTGGCGTTATAACTCCATCATACTGATGACGATGAGGAATCACATGCGAAGCGTGTTGAAGTATCTCTCCACCGGCTTTCTTGCTGCGCTCGTTCTCCTGCCCGTGGGCGCAAGAGCGCAGGACAACAAGACCGTGCCGGCAAGCCACACGGAAATGCAGCTCTCCTTCGCGCCGCTGGTGAAGCGCACCGCAGGTGCTGTGGTGAATGTCTATGCCGAGCGCGTCGTGCAGCGGCGTGTTTCCCCTTTTGCCGGTGATCCCTTCTTCGAGCAGTTTTTCGGCCAGCAGATGCCGAACCGCACGGAAAAGCAGTCATCGCTCGGTTCGGGCGTGATCGTAACGGCGGGCGGCCTCGTGGTGACGAACAATCACGTCATCGACGGCGCTGATGACATCAAGGTGGCGCTGGCGGATGGTCGCGAGTTTTCCTCTAAGGTGCTGATGAAGGACGATCGGGTTGATCTCGCCGTGTTGCAGATTGACGCCAAGGAGCAATTCCCCGTGCTGTCGCTCGGCGATTCCGACAAGATCGAGGTTGGTGATCTGGTGCTCGCCATCGGCAACCCCTTCGGGGTCGGCCAGACGGTGACGAGCGGCATCGTCTCCGGTCTAGCGCGCAACCAGGTGACGCAGGGTGATTTCGGCTTCTTCATCCAGACCGACGCCTCCATCAACCCCGGCAATTCCGGCGGTGCGCTGATGAACATGGCGGGCGAGCTGATCGGCATCAATACCGCGATCTTTTCCAAGGGCGGCGGGTCGAACGGCATCGGTTTTGCCATTCCTGCCAATCTGGTTCGGGTTTTCGTGGCGGCCGCGGAACGTGGCGACGCTAACTTCCAGCGGCCCTATATCGGTGCGACGTTCGATCCGGTTACATCAGATGTCGCGGAAGCGCTCGGCTTGCATCGCGCGCGCGGCGCCCTCGTCGTCGGCGTCACCAAGGGTGGTCCGGCGGAGAAGGCTGGTATCGAGCCCGGACAGGTGGTGACTGCGGTCAATGGCCTGGAAGTGGAGCATCCCGATGCGCTGGGTTATCGCCTGACGACGGCCGGCATCGGCAAATCGGCCGAATTGACGGTGGTGGAAAAGGGCAAAGAAAAGAAGCTGACTATCGCTCTCAATACGGCACCGGAAACCGCGCCGCGTGACGAACGGCTGCTCGAAGGCCGCAATCCCTTCGCAGGTGCTACCGTCGCCAACCTCTCGCCGAAGCTTGCGGATGAATTGCGCATGCCTTCGCAGGTGACGGGTGTCGTCATCACCGATGTAAAGCGTGGCTCACCGGCCTATCGCGTCGGTTTCCAGCCAAAGGATGTCATCCTGTCGCTGAATGGTGCGGATATCGGCTCCACCGCTGCGGTTGAAAAGGCGCTGGACGACAATCCCGGCTTCTGGCGCGTGGAAATCCTGCGTGACGGGCAGCGTATCCGGCAGTTCCTGCGATGAGCGACGACCTCTTCGCCCCACAAGTGCCTGTCGAGGTCGCCAACCGGCGGCCTCTTGCCGATCGTCTGCGTCCGAAAACGCTGGCGGAGGTGAGTGGGCAGCCACATCTGACGGGCGAAGAGGGCGTTCTGCGCCGCATGATCGACAGCGGCTCGCTCGGATCGATGATCTTCTGGGGGCCGCCAGGGACGGGCAAGACCACGGTTGCCCGCCTGCTGTCTGGCGAGGCAGGGCTGGCCTTCGAGCAGATATCGGCGATCTTTTCCGGTGTCGCTGACCTCAAGAAGGTATTCGAGGCAGCGCGCACGCGCCGGATGAATGGCCGGCAGACGCTGCTTTTTGTTGACGAAATCCATCGTTTCAACCGCGCCCAGCAGGATAGTTTCCTGCCGGTCATGGAAGACGGCACCATCATTCTCGTCGGCGCCACCACCGAAAACCCGTCCTTCGAGCTAAACGCCGCTCTTTTGTCGCGCGCACGTGTCCTGACATTCGGTTCGCACGACGAGGATAGCCTGAGCGAACTTCTGAAGCGCGCCGAGGAGGCCGAGGGTAAACCACTGCCGCTGACGGAAGAGGCGCGCGCAAGCCTCATCCGCATGGCCGATGGCGATGGCCGCGCCGTGCTGACGCTTGCCGAAGAGGTCTGGCGGGCGGCGCGCAAGGATGAGACCTTCGATACCGAAGGGCTGACCCGCATCGTGCAGCGCCGCGCCCCGGTTTACGATAAGGGCCAGGACGGCCACTACAATCTCATTTCCGCGCTGCATAAGTCCGTACGCGGTTCGGACCCGGATGCGGCACTTTATTATCTCGCCCGCATGTTCGATGCCGGTGAAGACCCGCTTTATCTCGGGCGGCGGCTGGTGCGCATGGCGGTGGAGGATATCGGCCTTGCCGACCCACAGGCGCTAGCGGTCTGCAATGCGGCCAAGGATGCCTATGATTATCTAGGCTCGCCGGAAGGGGAACTCGCGCTGGCGCAGGCCTGCGTTTATCTCGCCACCGCACCGAAATCGAACGCCGTTTATACCGCCTTCAAGGCGGCGATGCGGGCGGCCAAGGAGAACGGCTCCCTGGTGCCGCCGAAACATATTCTCAACGCACCGACCAAGCTCATGAAGGGCGAAGGGTATGGCGACGGTTACCGTTATGACCATGACGAACCCGAGGCCTTTTCCGGGCAGGATTATTTCCCGGAGAAAATGGGACGTACGACCTTTTACGATCCGCCGGACAGGGGTTTCGAGCGGGAAATACGCAAACGTCTCGACTGGTGGGCGAAGCTGCGCCGCGAGCGCGGGTCGCGCTAGTCTCTATGCGGCCGGGGGTACATGCTTCGGTGATCTTGAGAAAAAGAATCAAGCCTCTGGCAAAGTGAATCGCGAAATCGCGGCAACACACTGTTTTTAAAAGAAATCAGGATGCCTTGCGAGTGAGTGTTGCCTGCGGCTGCGCCGGTAGCATCTTGACCGAGGATTCTGCCAGGCCGCTATGACCCTCGGCATCGATGATCAGGTGCCAGTGCATGGTTTCCGGAACGGCGATGCGGATCGGTGATTTTTTGGCGACGCCGCCGAGGTATTTGAAGTCGAGCAATTCAGTGAAACGCTGGAAATTTGCGCCTGTCATCAGCCGGACATTGTTGACGGACGACAACGATATTTCAAGCGTGGTGCCAGCCCGCAATTCCTTCAGGTCATAATGCGTATAGCGGAAATTCGGCCGGGCCATCGCGCGCCTCCCTGTAGAGTCATTTCGGACAGGAAGGATAGGGGCGGCACGGTTAACGCTGTCTTTAAATGACGGTGGCGGGTCTGAAATTTCACGCCTGATGTCGTAATTCGGAACGATGGAATGATGTTTTCATCGAGCCATGGGATAAGACCATCGTATAATATTCGTATTTAATAATAATAAATTTCTTGCCTTTAACATCGCCTGGTCGAAGTGCATTCGGCGATGTTGGGGGGAACATGAAAAACGTAACAATTTCTATGCGCCTTTATGCGCTCGTCGCATTGTTTCTGGCAATACTGGCCGCGGCTCTCACATTCAGCCTGTTTGAAAGTTATCGCGAGATGGAGCGCGAGCGCAAAGCCGGGCTGGCAGCGATGAACGAGACGGCCGTCGCCATTATCAAGCAATATTACCAGCTGGAGCAGGGCGGAAGCCTGACGCGGGAGGCGGCGCAGCAGCAGGCGAAAACAACGATCGCGGCGATGCGTTATGGCAACGGCAGCGGCTATTTCTGGATCAACGACATGCATCCCACCATGGTGATGCATCCGATCAAGCCTGAAATGAACGGCACGGACCTCACCGCTAACAAGGATCCGAACGGCAAGGCGCTGTTCGTGGAATTCGTGAATACGGTGAAGGCGGGCGGTCAGGGTTTTGTCGATTATTACTGGCCGAAGCCCGGCGCGCCAGATCCGGTCGAGAAATTTTCCCACGTCGCTGGCTTCGCCCCCTGGGGCTGGATTGTCGGCACCGGCATTTATGTCGATGACCTCGAGGCTGTATTCTGGCGTGACGCGTATTTTAACGGTGGCCTTTGTGTCGTGGTGGGCCTTCTGGTCGTTGGCGTCGCCGCCTTCGTGGTGCGAAGCGTGACGCGGCCGATCGATCTTATCCGCCAGAGCATGAAGCGGATCGCCGACGGTGACGGCGCGGCCGAAATCCAGTTTGCTGACCGCGGCGATGAAATCGGTGCGATTGCCAAAACACTTCTGGTATTGCGTGACAGCGTCAATGAACGCAGCGCGCTGCAGGCCCGCGAGGCCGATCAGCAGCGGGCGCTGGAGGAGGCGCGACACGGCAACGAGATGGTTCTGCGTTCCGCATCCGAGCGCCAGGCCCATGCCATGGAGCGGCTTGGCCATGCGCTCGAGGCGCTGGCCAATGGCGATCTGACGGTCGAGCTTGCCGATATAGGCTCGGACTATGAAAAACTGCGTGTGGATTTCAATCGTGCCGTCGGCGCGCTGCATGGCGCGATCGAGGCGATTGCGAGAACCGGCCACGTCGTCAATGACAGCGCCTCCGACATCAGCGGTGCGACCGGCAATCTTTCCCGCCGCACCGAACAGCAGGCGGCGGCGCTGGAAGAGACGGCGGCCGCTCTCGATGAGATCACCGCGACGGTACGCACCGCCTCCGAGCGCGCCAATGAAGCCCGGCAGATGGTGCAGGACACAAAAACCAGCGCCGGCCGTTCGGGTGAGATCGTCCGCAACGCCGTCGACGCCATGGGACGTATCGAGGATTCCTCGAAACGCATCGGTCAGATCATCTCGGTCATCGACGAAATCGCTTTCCAGACCAACCTTCTGGCGCTGAATGCCGGTGTCGAGGCGGCGCGTGCCGGCGAGGCGGGGCGCGGTTTTGCCGTGGTGGCGCAGGAGGTGCGTGAACTGGCGCAACGCTCTGCCAATGCCGCCAAGGAGATCAAGACCCTTATCAACCGCTCGGCCGAGGAAGTTGGCGGCGGCGTGGCGCTGGTGCGTTCCACCGGCGATGCGCTGGACGAGATCGTGGCGCTGGTCAACCGCGTCGATGGCCATGTGAACTCCATCGCCACAGCGGCGCGGGAACAGGCGACCGGCCTGCAGGAGATCAACACCTCCGTCAACCACATGGATCAGATGACCCAGCAGAATGCCGCCATGGTGGAAGAAACGACCGCGGCCAGCCAGACGCTCGCCGAAGAAAGCCAGCAGCTGCGGGCGCTGCTTTCACGCTTCGAACTGGGGCAGGGCGCAGGACGCGCGGTTTCGCGGGCGGCTTGATTTGATCCGTTTTGAATAAGTGGAGGGCGCGGCTTTGGCTGCGCCCTTTGCGTGTTGACGGACCTTCACCCACACTCGACGTCATCCTCGCGCTCGTCCCGAGGCTCCAACCATGCCTCGTAAAATCAATCGGTTGCAGATGCTCGGGACAGGCCCGAGCATGACGGCGGGGAGGTCTTCAAACTTTCTCCTCTCCACGGATGCGGCTGGGCCGGGCTTTTGCATCAGATGGACCGCAAAACTTGCCATTCGTTATTTCCCGCAACCAATAAGGTTTCATTTACCTCATTTCTTTAAAATTTGTCCTGTATTGCCGCGATTGCGGCCGCTGAAGGTACAGGTTCTCGTATGGCGTATGTTTCCCTTCCGCGTCGTCTTGTGACGTTGCTGATGATTTCCACGGTCATGGTGTCGTGTTCGGCGGAGGGTCTCGTGCCTCCGGCCGAGGTGGACGGCACCACGCGCGTCAGTGCCATTCGCTCGTCGCGGCAGCAGGGCTACAGCGCTCCATCAGGCGCGGTCAATCAGGTCGAACGAGCCGGGCAGGGCACCGATTACCCCTCCACCATGTCGCAGCCGATGCCGGAACCTTACGCCTCGCAGGATCCGCTGCTGCAATCGCCGCAGGGCGGGCAGGGGTATTCCACGCTCGATTCTCAGCATCAGGCGCGCATGGCGGCCAGCGGTCATACCAATATGCCGGCGCAACCCATGCAAAGCCAGACCATGCAGAGCCAGACCATGCAAGCCCAGACCATGCCCGGGCAGCAGATGGCCAGCAACCAGAACGCCGAAGGCGAGGGCGGCGTGAACATGGATTCCATGCTGGGCGTGGAGCCGGTTCGCGGACTTGCCGAAGAACAGGATGCGGATATTGCCGAAGGCGCTTCGGCACAGCCTGTGGTCGACGGCATCGGCACCGATAATCCGATTGCCGTCTCTCCTCCTCGCCGGCAACAGGGCGCCAGTCAATCGCGGCTGATACCGCCGCCGCCAGTTGGCTCCTCTTCCCGCCGCCAGCCGGTGGAGGAAGTCGCAATGCTGATGCCGAACGATCCGATGGCGGGTGGCCCGATGCAGAGCAACCGGTCGATGCCGCCAGGCGTCATGCCATCTTCTGAAGTTGCCTGCCGCAGCGAATTGCGCCGCCTCGGTGTCGCCTTCCGCGACGTCGCACGTATTGCCGACGGCCCGACCTGCGGCATCGATTATCCGATTGAACTTAGCGGTCTTGCCAGTGGCGTTGCCATTCGTCCGGCGGTGAAGCTCAATTGCCAGGTCACGCTTGCCTTCGCCAAATGGGTGAAGTTCGAACTCGTGCCGTCCTCGCGCTTCCGTTATCTCTCCGGCGTTGGCCGCATCACGCCGATGGGCGGTTATTCCTGCCGCAAGATGAATTCGCGTTCCAGCAATCCATGGTCCGAACATGCGCGCGGCAATGCCATCGATATCGGCACGATCACGCTGAAGAACGGCAAGGAGATCGACGTCCGCAGCAAGAGCTTCTTCGCCTTCCGCGAAAAGGCACTGCTGAAGGCGGTGAGGTCCGACAGCTGCAAATATTTCTCCACCGTTCTCGGGCCGGGCAGCGATCCCAATCACTGGAACCATTTCCACTTCGACCTGCGCACCCGCAAGTCCGGTTACAGGCATTGTGACTAAGTCGCGTCGGTGGAGGTTTTCGGCTGGGTTTGAAAGTGTTTCCTCCGTCATGCTCGGGCCTGTCCCGAGCATCTGCAACGTCGCGATGGGCGTTACGTTGACAGATCCTCGGCACAAGGCCCAGGATGACGTTGAGTACGGAGAGCGGCTTTTTATCAACTTGCTGCCGCTGGCTGTGGATCCCGGGCGCGCCAGCGATAGCCGCTCGTACCACGCCCACAAAAAAAGACCGGCCCGAAGGCCGGTGAAGAAGACGGCCTTATCGGGGGGATATCGGCGTCTTTGCAAGGGCATGCAATGGGAAAACGATCCCACGGAGTGGTCCATCCGGCGCGGATATGCGGCAAAAGACATCGCGCCGTACTGACCTGCGGCCAACATGGCTTGCCGCGCTTTTCTGATACGCTATGAGCGTCACATGTTTGTGACAACGGCCCCCGGAGACCGCTCTCATGCCCCCTGTTTCAGAGATACTGGTCTTTGCCGCCGCCCTAGCGGCCGCGGGTGTTGTGGCCGGACTTCTGGCAGGGTTGTTCGGCATTGGCGGCGGCGCGGTGCTGGTGCCGGTCTTCTATCATGTCTTCGGGCTTCTGGACGTGCCGGAGGCGGTGCGCATGCATCTTTCGCTAGGCACCTCGCTTGCCATCATCGTGCCGACCTCCATCCGTTCTTTCCTGACGCATCGCCAGAAGGGCGCGGTCGATATCGATCTGCTGAAGGGGTGGATTATCGCCGTGCCGCTCGGCACCATCCTCGCCTCCGTTGTGGCGGCATATGCTTCCAGCGTCGCGTTGCGGCTGATCTTCGCCTTCATCGCACTCGCGCTCGCCTTCCGGATGATCGTCAACCGGGCGAGCTGGCAACTCGGGTCCGACCTGCCGAAAAACCCGGCCCGGTTTCTGGTCGGCACGGGCATCGGCCTTCTGTCCGGCCTGATGGGCGTGGGCGGCGGGGTGATGAACAATACCTTCATGACGCTTTACGGGCGAACGATCCATCAGGCCGTCGCCACCTCCTCCGGCGTCGGTGTGCTGATCTCGCTGCCGGGTCTTCTCGGTTACGTCTGGGCCGGCTGGGGTGATGCGGGCCTGCCGCCGTTTTCGACCGGTTTCATCAACTGGATCGCCGTGGTGCTGCTCATTCCCATCACGCTTCTCGTCGCCCCCTATGGCGCGCGGCTTGCCCATGCACTCAGTAAAAAGCAGCTGGAACGGGCCTTCGGCGTGTTTCTGGTCTTCGTCGCCGCGCAGTTTTTCTATAGCGTTTACGGCTGATTTTCCGTCTGTGCCGAACGCAGTGTTCAGTCCACCGGGCTGGCTTTTGCAACCTCTGCGGCCTATATGGCGTTCATCTCACTCGATTTCCAAAAGAGTTCGTCATGAATGCCATTGTTTCCATACGGAATCTGACAAAATCCTACGCAAATGGCTTTCAGGCGCTCAAAGGCGTCAGCCTCGATATCAAAGAGGGGGAAATCCTTGCCCTTCTCGGCCCGAACGGTGCCGGTAAGACGACGCTGATTTCCATCGTCTGCGGTCTTGTCAATCCGGGGGAAGGTTCGGTGCTTGTAGGCGGCCACAATGTGGTGAAGGATTTTCGGCAGACCCGCGCGCTTATCGGCCTCGTGCCCCAGGAACTGACGACGGACATGTTCGAGACCGTGTGGAACACGGTCAGCTTCTCGCGCGGCCTGCACGGGCAGAAGAAGAATCCGGCGCTGATCGAAAGCATTCTGAAGTCCCTGTCGTTGTGGGACAAGAAAGACAACATGCTGCGGGAGCTTTCCGGCGGCATGAAGCGTCGCGTGCTGATCGCCAAGGCGCTTGCGCATGAGCCTAAGGTGCTTTTCCTGGATGAGCCGACCGCCGGCGTGGACGTGACCTTGCGCCGCGACATGTGGAATGTCGTTTCCGAGCTGCGCGCCAAGGGCGTCACCATCATTTTGACGACGCATTACATCGAGGAGGCGGAAGAAATAGCCGACCGGGTGGGTGTCATCAACGGCGGCGAATTGCTGCTGGTGGAAGAAAAGACCGCGCTTATGAAGAAGCTCGGCCGCAAACAGCTCTTTCTTGAACTGGCGCAGCCGGTGGAACGGTTGCCTGATAGTCTCGCCCCGTTTGCCCTGACGCTTTCGGACGACCGCAGCACGCTCACCTACGAAATCGAGGGAAATGGCGAGCAGGGACGCATCGCCGATCTCCTGGGCGCTCTTTCCGCCGCCAACATCCATTTCAAGGATATTTCGACGCGGCAAAGCTCGCTCGAGGATATCTTCGTTTCGCTGGTCGGAGGCCAGAAATGAATTTCGAAGCCATCAAGTCCATCTACCTGTTCGAAATGGCACGCACCCGCCGCACCCTGCTGCAGAGCGTGGTGTCGCCGGTTATTTCAACCTCGCTTTATTTCATCGTGTTCGGAACGGCGATCGGTTCGCGGATTCAGGAGGTTGGCGGCGTTTCCTACGGTGCGTTCATAACGCCCGGCCTCATCATGCTGACCCTTCTGACGCAATGTATCAGCAACGGCTCCTTCGGCATTTATTTCCCGAAGTTCACCGGCACGGTCTACGAGATATTGTCGGCGCCCGTGTCGATGACGGAAATCGTCGCGGGTTATGTCGGCGCTGCGGCGACCAAGGGGCTGATGATCGGCACGATCATCCTGATAACCGCGTCATTCTTCGTGGATATCACCATTGCCCATCCGTTCATGATGATCCCGTTCTTCGTGCTGACGGCTGTCAGTTTCAGCCTGTTCGGCTTCATCATCGGCATCTGGGCGACGAATTTCGAGCAGCTGAACCTCATTCCCATGCTGGTGGTACCGCCGCTGACCTTCCTTGGCGGCAGCTTCTATTCCATCGACATGCTGCCGCCCTTCTGGCAGACGGTCAGCCATTTCAATCCGGTGCTTTATCTCATCAGCGGCTTCCGCTGGAGTTTTTATGAGATCGCCGACGTCAATCCGGTGATCAGCCTTGCGATGATCACGCTGTTTCTGGCGGTTTGCCTCGGTGTTGTCGCCTGGATGTTTAAGACGGGTTATCGGTTGCGCAACTGACGGCTCAAATCGTCAGAGATCGCGGGAAGCTTTCCTCATACGCGACGTCATCCTCGGGCTTGTCCCGAGGATCTGCAACCGATTGATTTAATTGAACGTGATTGGATCCTCGGGACAAGCCCGAGGATGACGAAGGAGAGGCTAATAAGCCCTCAAGACATGATCAACCCGCCATCGACGTTGATCGTCTGGCCGGTGATATAGGCCGCATCCTCTGATGCCAGAAATGCCACCAGCGCCGCCACTTCGGCGGGCGTTCCGGCGCGACGCATGGGGATGTTGCGCACCCATTCGGCCATCAACTCGCCGGGCTTGTAGTCGCCCAGCATCTGGCCCCATACGCGGTCGTTATAATCCCACATTTCGGTGTGGATGATGCCGGGGCAAATGGCGTTGACGGTGATGCCCTCCGGTGCCAGTTCCTTTGCAAGGCTTTGCGTCAGGCCGACAACGCCGAATTTGGAGGCGGCGTAATGCGGTGTGTAGATGAAACCCTGCCGTGCCTGACCGGAAGCGGTGTTGACGAGGCGGCCTTTCGTGCCGCTTGCGCGGAAGCGACGGATTGCCTCCTGGCAGCAGAGGAACGCGCCCTTGGTGTTAACGTCGAGGTTCAAATCCCACTGTTCCTGCGTCAGATCCTCGATCTTTGAGATAGTGATGACGCCGGCGTTCTGGACGGAGATGGAAAGCGCGCCGATCGCCTCTTCCGCAGCGCCATAGGCGTCGCGCACCGCCGCCGCATCCCGCACATCGAGGATGACGCCATGGGTGACGGTGCCGGTTTCGTCCGCCAGTTTTTTCGCGGCGTCATGGGTGTCCTTGTCGACAGAGGCGATGGCGACTTTCGCGCCTTCCTCGGCAAAACGGCGGGCGATGCCGTAACCGATGCCCTTATTGCCTCCGGTCACGAATACGGATTGACCTTCAAAGCGCCTCATGTCTCCTCCTTTATGGGATTTTGGCTATGTTTCCTGGCCGACCAGTCGTTCGGCGGTGAATTTATCGGTGACGAGCACGTCGATGACGCCGGTGCGGAGCGCGCCGGCAATCGCCTCGGTCTTCTTCAAGCCGCCGGCGAGCGCAATGACGCGATCGACATTCGAAAGGTTTTCCAGCGGCAGGCCGATGACCCGATCATCGAGCGGCGTCTTGACCGGCTTGCCGTCCTTGTCGAAGAACCGCAGCGATATGTCGCCCACCGCACCCGCCTGTGCGAGATCGGCAAGCTCCTTGGCAGAGAAGATGTTGCCGGACCGGGCGAGAAGCTCCGACGGTTCGACTGCGCCGACGCCGACGATGGCGAGCGTGATGGAGCCGAAGAGATCGATGGTTTCGCGCACGAAGGGATCGGCCAGCATCAGAAGCTTGGCTTCCCGCGATGTGGCGACGCCCGGCACCGGCAGCAGCTTCGGTTCGGCCTCGGTGAGCCGCGCCAGCCGGGTGGTGATCTGGGTCGCATGCGTCTGCACGGAAGGATCGCCCATGCCGCCCAGTGTCTGGACGATATAGCGCGCCTTGGCTCCCTTCAGCGGATGGATGTTTTCCACCATCTTGAAGATCGTCTGGCTCCAGCTGGATACGCCGATAATCTCGTTCTGCGACAGGGTCACCTCGAGAAAATGTGCGGCAGCCTCACCGATGCGGGCCATGATCGCGCCGTCGCGATCCTCGCTGCAATCAACGACGATGGCTTCCGGCAGGTCGAAACGCTCGCGCAGCTGCGCTTCCAGATCGCTATAGGTGCCGGGTGGGGGGATGATGCTGGTGCGGACGATGCCTTCCGCCTCCGCACGTTTCAGCATGCGCGAGACGGTGGCCTGCGACAGGTTGAGATGCTGCGCAATTTCCGCCTGCCGTTTGTGCTCGCTGAAATACATCTGCGCCACGCGGGATATCATCCGAAGTTCGTTGATCCTGCCCATAAGCCCTCCATGGTGAATTTTTATTCACCATTACCCGAGGTTACGGGCAAGGTCGAGCGGGCAATCGCATCGCGCCAGATGCCGAGGCGCTGGCTTTCATCGCCGTTCGAAGGTGCGATGGCATTACCATGGTTATTCAACGCTGCAATGGCGTCGAGGCCGATCCAGAGGCCAAGTGCAAGGCCGGCGAGATAGGCAGCACCCAGCGCGGAAGCTTCCGGCGCATCGCGCTGAATGACGGGGTGTTCCAGCATATCGGCGACGCATTGCATCAGGAAACGGTTCTGGCTCGGCCCGCCATCCACGAAGAGGCGCCCGAAACCGGAAGGCGACTGCGCGCGCATGGCGGCGAAGACGTCGCGGACCTGAAAGGCGATGGAATCGGTGACCGCCCGGGCCATCTGGGCGCGGGTGGTGCTGAAATTGATTTGCGAAAACAGCGCGCGCGCGTTGGTATCCCAATAGGGTGCGCCAAGGCCGACAAAGGCCGGCACGAAACCGGGGCCGTTTGGCTCGGCAGTGGCGGCGAGTTCCACCAGCGCGGCGACATCCGGCAAGCCGAGAATGTCCGTCATCCATGGCAGGGAGGCTGCCGAAACGAGAATATTGCCTTCAAAGGCGAAGGTCGGTTTGCCGCCTAGTCGCCACGCAACGGTGGTCGTGATGCCACGCTCAGGCGCGATGAAATGCGGCAGCGTCGTCATGACCGACGAGCCGGTGCCGAAGGTCACTTTACCGTCTCCGGGGTTGAAAGCGCCATGGCCGAAGAGGGCGGCGTGGCTGTCGCCGATGGCCGCGAGGATCGGCGTGCCATCCTTGATGCCGGGAACGCCTGATGTCACGCCGAAGTCGCCGCTGCTGTCGCGCAGGTCCGGCAGGGCATTGATATCGATGCCGAAGAGGTCACAGAGCTCGTCGCTCCAGACCTGCCGGTTGAGATCGAGCACCTGGCTGCGGGCTGCGTTTGAGGCGTCGCAGGCATGAACCTTGCCGCCGGTGAAGCAATGGATGAGCCAGCTATCTATGGTGCCGAGGCGAAGCTTGCGGCCTTTCGGCGCCCGTTCCAGCAGCCAGCGCATCTTAGCGCCGGGAAACATCGGGTCGATCGGCAGGCCGGTCAGGGCCATGACGCGTTCTGATTGTCCCTTTGCGATCAGGTCTGCGCAGTCCTGTGCGGTGCGGCGGCATTGCCAGCTTAGCACCGGGCCAAGCGGCTCGCCGGTTTCACCATCCCAGATGGTTACGGATTCGCGCTGGTTGGAAATGGCGATGGCGGCAACGTCGATGTCAGAGGCTGCGGCTGCGAGGCAGGTGGAGATCGCTTCACGGACCGAGGCCCAGATACGGTTAGGGTCCTGTTCCACCCAGCCGGGCTGCGGATAGGTAATGCCGACAGGCGACGATCCACGCGCAAGAAGCTCGCCGGTTTCCGAAACAAGAATGGCCTTGGAATTGGTTGTGCCCTGATCGATGGACAATATGGCGCGCATTGCTGTGTTCTCTCGTCTGCGGCAGTCACTCTCACACGATGTTCTTTGTTTAAGAAGCTGCGTGCGTACTAAAAGAAGTCGCCGCGCATCCGGAGACACGCGACGACCTGGGAGGAGACTTTATTTTCTCTTGATCAGCGCCTGCGCTGCGTCGGCAATGGCTGTGGGTGCCATGCCGAACTCATCGAGCAGCCATTCGGCGGAGCCGGTATGGGCGAAGACACCGGGAACGCCGAGGCGTTTCATTGGCACGGGCGAATGGTCGACCACGACTTCCGCGATGGCCGAACCCAGGCCGCCGAAGATCGAATGTTCTTCGGCCGTCAGGATTGCGCCGGTTTCCTTCGCCGCAGCGATAATGGCCGCTTCATCGATGGGGCGAACGGTCGCCATGTTCAGAACGCGCGCCTTGATGCCGCGGCTCAACAGAATATCGGCGGCCTTGACGATGCGGTGCGTCAGCGTGCCGTTGGCGATCAGCGTCAGGTCGGAACCCTCACGCAGAAGATTGGCGCGGCCGAGTTCGAAGACGTGGCCTTCCGGCAGAAGATCCGGCACGCCGACGCGTGACAGACGCAGGAAGCAAGGGCCGGCATAGTCCGCTGCCCATTTGACGGCGGCTGCCGTCTCGATGCGGTCGCAGGGGGCGATGACCGGCAGATTTGGCAGAACGCGGGTCCAGGCGAAATCCTCGATGGAGTGATGCGTCGGGCCGAGTTCGCCATAGGCCATGCCTGAGGATATGCCGATCAGCTTCACATTGGCGTTGGAATAGGCAAGGTCAGCCTTGATCTGCTCCAGCGCACGGCCGGTGAGGAAGCAGGACGCGCCGCAGACGAAGGGCAATTGCCCGCCATTGGCGAGACCGGCGCCGACGCCGACCATGTTCTGTTCGGCGATACCGACATTGACGAGGCGCTCGGGGAATTTCGATTTGAAGCCGCCGAGCTTCGAGGAGCCGACCGAATCGTTGCAGACGGCGACGACCTTGTCATTGGCGGCGGCCAGCGCTTCCAGCGTTTCGGCGAAGGCGTCGCGGCAATCATACAGTTTGGCGGCGGTTACGGGCGCGTTCATTACAATGCCTCCGAAAGTTCTTTGACGGCAATCTCGTATTGTTCCTTGCTCGGAACCTTGTGATGCCAGTCGACGCGGTCCTGCATGAAGGAAATGCCGTGACCCTTGTTGGTGTGGGCGACGATGCAATGCGGGCGATCGCCGCGATGCTCCAGCGCCGGAACGACTTCCGCCATGGCGTTGCCGTTGATTTCAGTCACTTCCCAGCCGAAAGCCTCAAGCTTGGGGCGAAGCGGCGCGACATCGTTGGTGTCGGCAATGGCGGCGCCCTGCTGGAAACGGTTGTGGTCGATGACCAGCGTCAGATTGTTCAGCTTGAATTGCGCCGCCGACATGATGGCTTCCCAGTTGGAGCCTTCCTGCATCTCGCCGTCGCCGGTCATCACGTAGGTGTGGTAATCCGCGCCGGAAAGCTTGGCCGCCGTGGCCATGCCGACGGCGACTGGAAGCCCGTGGCCGAGCGGGCCGGTATTGGTTTCGACGCCCGGCACCTTGTTGCAGTTCGGATGGCCATTGAGGCGCGAATTCGGCTGCAGGAAGGTCGAGATTTCCTCTTCCGGAATGAAACCGCGCTTGGCCAGCGTCACGTAAAGCGCGCAGGCTGTGTGGCCCTTGGAAAGTACGAAACGGTCGCGGGCAGGGTTCTTCGGATCATTCGGCCAGATGCGCAGGACGCGGAAATAAAGGGCCGTCATGATGTCGATGGCCGACATTTCGCCGCCGACATGGCCCGCACCCGCTTCAAAAACAGCCTGTACGTCGCGAAGGCGAATCTGGCGCGCAATGCGCTCTAGCTCCTGGGACTGCATGGAATCCTCTTCAAAACATGCGTGTGAATATTTATACAGCTATTTATATAATTGCAGAGATGGCGTTTCTGTCAAGCCGGAATCGTGAATTGTTCTGTCTGGGGCCGCACAAGTGCTCATAGAGATGGTGTAAGATCTCAAGCGGTAATTGCCCGCGCAGCCCTCATTCCTGTGCTTGTCAAAAGATTCCAGTCAGCCCAGGTCCTTGGGCTTGAAGAGCTTTTTTTTTACCGCCCAGACGCGCGTTGACTGGATTCCTGTGCCGAACACAGGAATGAGGGAGAGGCAAATATCAAGAGCCTCCAGTCTTCGTTCCCTCACGGCCTTGCGGTTAACGCCCTATTGACAAGCTTCTCAAAACTGGCTTATGCATGTTTCACCGATGATGAATAATTATTCTAATCGGTTTAAAAAATGCAAGACAGTCATCGGGAGGAGCCATGTCCGCGCTTGAACGCAATGAGGGGGTCACGCACACCAAAAGCCCGCTTGCCTGGTTAAGCGGTGCGACCGGACCTCTTTTGGGCCTGTTGCTGCTGTGTGTGTTTCTGACTTTCACCAGCGAAAACTTCCTGTCGCTTCGAAACGGCCTGAACATTCTCGACCAGATTACCGTGCTCGGCATCATGGCCGTTGGCATGACCTTCGTGATCCTGCTCGGCGGTATCGATCTTTCGGTCGGTTCGGTTCTGGCGTTGTCGATGATGATCATGGGCTGGACGGCCAATGTCGCCGGCATGCCGATGGGCATGGCCATCGTGCTGGCGCTGATCGCCTCTGCCGCCTGCGGTCTTGTGGTCGGGATTCTCGTTACCGCTTTCCGGGTCCCGGCCTTTATCGCGACACTGGCGATGATGTCGGTCGCTCGCGGTCTTGCCAATATGATTACCGATGGCCAGCAGATCGTCGGGTTTCCCGACTGGTTCATGATGCTGGCGATTGAGCGCCATTTCGGCGTGTTGACGGCAACCGTGTTGCTGATGCTGGTCGTGGTACTTGTTGCCTGGCTTTTCCTGCGTTTCCGCTCCGAAGGCCGCACAGTCTATGCGGTGGGTGGCAATCCGGAAGTGGCGCGTCTTGCCGGCATCAACGTGCCGCTGGTGACGATCTGTGTATATGTCGCCTGTGCGGTTCTGGCCGGTCTGGCGGGCATCGTTCTTGCCGCACGTCTCGACTCAGTACAGCCCTCCAGCGGTTTCGGCTACGAGCTGGATACGATTGCGGCCGTTGTGATCGGCGGAACCTCGCTTTCGGGCGGTGCTGGCGGCATCGGCGGAACGATGATCGGCGTGCTGATCATCGGCGTGCTGCGCAACGGCCTCAACCTGCTCAACGTCTCTCCCTTTCTTCAGCAGGTCATCATCGGTGTCGTCATCGTGCTGGCCGTGGGTGCTGAAACGCTGCGCCGTCGCAGAAGCTGAATTTGCCTGCGGACGGGGATGAGCCGTCCGCGCAATAAACGACCCTCCCGATACGGGAGGCGTGAAAAACGACCGGAGGGGAGGAGGTTCGATCTGCCCGAGGGTCAAAAATCAACAAATGGAGGAATAATCATGAAATTTTCACGCATTCTGCTGACATCCGCCGCCCTTCTCGCCCTGTCGCTCGGCCAGGCCAACGCCGCCGAAGTCAAGAAGATCGGCCTTGCCGTCGCCAATCTGCAGGCGAACTTCTTCAACCAGATCAAGCAGGCCGTCGAAGCCGAAGCCAAGACGCGCGGCATTGCCGTCGTTACTGTCGATGCCAAGGGCGACGGCCCGACGCAGGTCAACCAGATCCAGGATCTTCTGACCCAGAATATCGACGCGCTGATCTATATTCCTGCTGGCGCCGCTGCCGCCACCGTTCCGGTGAAGCTTGCGAAAGCTGCCGGCGTTCCGGTCATCAACATCGACCGCAATGCCGATGGCGCGCCGGGCGATACCTTCCTTGCCACCGATTCCGTCGCTTCCGCCAAGTCGGTTTGCGATTACATCATCAAACAGGCCGGTGGTGCCGGCAAGATGGTCATCATCCACGGCCAGAAGGGCACTACACCTGAAGTCGACCGCACGAAGGGCTGCATGGAATCGGTCAAGGCCAATTCCGGCGTGAAGATCGTTGCCGAGCAATGGTCCAACATGTGGAGCCAGGATGAAGGCTTCCAGATCATGCAGAACATGCTGCAGGCCAATCCCGACGTCTCCATCGTCTTTGCACAGGCAGACGGTCTGGCGCTCGGCGCGGCGCAGGCGATCAAGGTTGCCAACCCGTCGCAGAAGATCGTCGTTGGCGGCTTCGATGGCGATACGGCAGCGCTTGAGGCACTGAAGAATGGCGTCTTCGACGTGACCGCGACGCAGCAGACCCAGAAGATGGGCCGCATGGCTGTCGAGATGGCCGTCAAGATCGTCGGCGGCGAGAAGGTTCCGGCCGTCCAGCTCTCCGACGCGACGCTGACGACCAAGGAAAATGTCGCAGGCTTCATCGCCAACCATCCCTGATCCTTCTGCCCCGCGCGTCCAACCGGATGCGCGGGGCATTCATTGGTTTGTCTTTAGGCAATTTTGGACACAAAGCCGTGGTGTATCGCCACTGCGTTTACGTCCCTGGAGGTCCCGTCATGCGCGAGCCGGTTCTTTCGCTCCGTGGCATCAGCAAACGCTATGGTCCGCTCGAGGTTCTGAAGGCCGTCGATCTCGAGGTCTATCCGGGCGAAGTGGTAGCGTTGCTGGGTGAAAATGGCGCGGGCAAGTCCACGCTGTCAGGCATCATCGCCGGTTCCCGCGAACCTTCAGAGGGTAAGATGACCTGGCTTGGGCAGCCGTATCAGCCGGCATCGCCGCGCGAGGCGATCGACAAGGGCATCGTCCTCATCCATCAGGAACTGAAGCTTCTGCCGGAGCTTTCCATCGCTGAGAATGTCTTCATCGGCCGATGGCCCATGAAAAACGGCATTGTCGACCGCGCCGAGATGGTGCGGAGAGCCCAGCAGCAGCTGGCGCGCCTCAATCTGCATATCCCCGCAACGCGCAAGGTGGCAGGCCTTTCCACCGCCAACCAGCAGCTGATCGAGATCGCCAAGGCGCTCGCGCTCGACGCCAAACTCCTCATCCTCGACGAGCCGACGGCCGCACTTGGCGGCGCGGAAACGCAGGCGCTGTTCGAGCAGGTGCGCAAGCTGCGTGCCGAAGGCGTGGGCATCATCTACATCTCCCACCGCATGGAAGAGATCAGACAGATCACCGACCGTATCATCGTGTTGCGCGACGGCGAGCGAGTGCATGAATTTGCCGACAGTGCGACACCGGTACGCACCATCGTCGAAAGCATGGTCGGCCGCTCGCTGGAGCGCCTGTTCCCGGCGCTGCCTGAACCGCAGGAGAAGGTGGTACTCGAGGTCAAGGGGCTGACGGGCGCGACCAATGCCTTTCGCGACATCAGCTTCGGCGTCCGCGCCGGTGAAATTCTCGGCATTGCCGGCCTGATCGGCGCGGGACGAACGGAATTGGTGCGCGCCATCTCCGGTGCCGATCCGACGAGCGCGGGTGAAGTACGACTGGATGGCGAGGTGCTTTCGCTGAAAAGCCCGGCGGATGCCATCGCCAAGGGCATCGTCATGGTGCCGGAAGACCGCAAATTGCAGGGGCTGGTGGTGGAACACGAGATCGGTGAAAACCTGATCTATGCCAATCTCGACCGCGTGGGCACGGGCTGGATCACGCCGGCTATCAAGCGCGCTTTCACCCGGGACGCCATCGCCAAATTCGGGGTGAAGGGCCGTAGCGAACAGCCGGCCTCCGATCTCTCCGGCGGCAACCAGCAGAAAGTGGTCATCGCCAAATGGCTTGCCCGCAATCCGCGTGTGGTGGTGCTGGATGAACCGACGCGCGGCATCGATGTCGGTGCGCGGGCAGGCATTTACGATATCATTGTTGGCCTGGCGAAGGACGGCGTGGCCGTCATCGTCGTCAGTTCCGATCTGGAAGAGGTGCTGGGCGTTTCGAACCGTATCCTCGTGCTCGCGCAGGGAAAACAGGCTGGCATCCTTAACCGCGACGAGGCAAACGACGTCTCGGTCATGGAACTGGCAACCATCTGAAGAAGGAAATAGCGATGTCCACCATCACCCTTAACGCCCCGAAACTGTTCGATCTTTCCGGTCAGGTGGCGCTCGTCACCGGTGCTGGATCCGGCATCGGCCAGCGGATCGCCATGGGGCTTGCCCAGTCCGGCGCCAATGTCGCGCTGCTCGACCGCCGCACCGATGACGGTCTGGCGCAGACGGCCGATTTCATCGCCAGGGCCGGCCGCAAGTCGATCCAGATCGCCGCCGACGTTACCAGCAAGCAGGCGCTGACGGATGCGGTTGCCCGCACGCAAGCCGAACTCGGCGCACTTTCGCTCGCCGTCAATGCGGCCGGCATCGCCAATGCCAATCCGGCCGAGGAGATGGAAGAAAGCCAGTTCCAGACGATGATGGACATCAACCTGAAGGGCGTGTTCCTGTCCTGCCAGGCCGAAGCCAACGCCATGCTGAAAAATGGCCGAGGTGCCATCGTCAACATCGCGTCGATGTCCGGCGTCATCGTCAATCGAGGCCTGATGCAGTGCCATTACAACGCCTCGAAGGCGGGTGTCATCCACATGTCGAAATCCATGGCGATGGAATGGGTGGGTCGCGGCATCCGCGTCAACACCATCTCGCCGGGCTACACGGCGACACCGATGAACACGCGGCCTGAAATGGTGCACCAGACCAAGCTGTTCGAAGAGCAGACGCCGATGCAGCGCATGGCAGGCGTCGATGAAATGGTGGGACCGGCGATCTTCCTGCTGTCCGACGCCGCGAGTTTTGTGACGGGTGTGGATCTCTTGGTGGATGGCGGGTTCTGCTGCTGGTAAGGCTTGGCATGGTCGCCCAGCTTCAACGACTGATGAAGTCTGAAAAGTTCACGGCCGTCATCCTCGGGCTTGTCCCGAGGATCTGCAACGTATTGATTTCATTCGACGTCATCCTCGGCACAGGGCCGAGGATGACGTCGAGGGGATGTGCGTCCTTTGCCACTTACTTCGAGGTGACAGCAAATTCCATGAAAATCCAAACGAGGCAGCGGTAGAGTCTGAGGACGATGTCGCATAAAAGTAATGTCTGCCTCCAAATTCACGCCCGGCCTACGCCGGGCGTTTTGGTATTCGCACCACAGGTTTGCGCAGCTCAAGCCACCTGCTTCTGCACCATTTCCTCCACAACCTCACCCTTGAGATAGGAAACGAGGTCCTTGATCGTCACGACGAGCAGGCCGTGGCGTTCGGCGAAGATTTCGAGCTGGGGCAGGCGGGCCATGGTGCCGTCATCGTTGGCGACTTCGCAGATGGTGCCGGACGGGAATTTCCCGGCAAGACGGCAGAGGTCTACGGCTGCTTCCGTGTGGCCGGTGCGGCCGAGAACGCCTTCCGGATTAGCGCGGAGCGGGAAGATATGGCCGGGACGGGCGAAATCTTCCGGGCGTGAGCCTTCCGACACCAGCGCACGCACCGTCTTTGCCCGGTCGGCGGCGGAGATGCCTGTCGTGGTGCCCGGAATATAGTCCACCGAGACGGTGAAGGCCGTCTTGAGGGATTCGGTGTTGCGCGACACCATCAGCGGAATGTCGAGCGCATCCAGACGCTCGCCCGGCATGGCAACGCACACCAGCCCGCGCGCATGGTTCATCATGAAAGCGATCTGCTGCGGCGTGATGCTGTCGGAGGCGGCGATGATATCGCCTTCATTTTCGCGGTCTTCGTCGTCAACCACAATCACCATTTCACCACGGGAAATGGCTTCGATGGCGTCTTCAATTTTAGCAATGGTCATTTTATTTCAAGCCTTTCAAGGGTTATGCCGGTTTGCGGCATTTTCGCGCTTCAAGAAGCGCCAAATATCCCTTGGGCGAACAATGCAATGCGAAGCCCACAGAGTGCGGGCGTCTTTATGCCTTGTCCTCTTCCATCCGGACTATACCGTCGGCTCCGGCCTCTCACCGGATCTGCTGACCTTCCGGCTTTGGAGACCGGAAGCGCTCGCGGGCTCCGGGACAAATCCCGATACCGCCGGTGGGGAATTGCACCCCGCCCTGAGAACAACCACAACATAAATTATCAAATGGGAAGGAATCAAGGGGCAATGCTCTGCGACGACCGGTCAGTGCGAAAAGAACATTCTGATTGTGCCCGAAACCGGGTATTTCCTTTCCGCGGCCGATGACGAATGCGGAGTGCCGGGACGTAGCCCCCTGATGCCTGCGTTTTATCGATCCCGCAACCGCAATTCATCCGTCTGCATCTGCAGCGAACCGAGCGTCGACAGGAAGCTCATGCCGAGCAGGCTCTGGCCCAATTGGCCATCCTGGGCGACGAGGGCGGGGATGTTGCGGCGCATGATCGGGCCGATGCCGATTTCCGACAGGGTTACGGGGGCGGCTGCCGTGCGGCCGTTTGCGGTCATGACAGGAACGGTATAGCGCAGACTGCCCGTGTCGATACCGATTTCGGCGGCATCGGCATTGGCGAGTACCACGGAGCTTGCGCCGGTATCGACGAGCATATGGATGGTCTTGCCATTGACGCCGACATTCGCCTCGAAATGGCCGCTCATCGATTTGTGCAGGACGATTTCCTGTTCGCCGCCAGCCGTCGTCACCACCACGGCGCGGCCGGGCATCAGGCCGCTCAGCAGCCGGTCGCCGAAGGATTGCAGATCGTAGCGGTAGAGATAGAGCGAGACGAGGCCGAGGATGATGACCAGCCAGACGGCGAGCTGGCGGATGACGGTGCCGAAGCCGCCACGTCTTCCGGCGAGGATGCCGACCGACAGGAGGCCGGCTATGGGTACCAGATAGAGAGCCTGTGCGAATTGATCATTATCGATGCCGAGCGTGCGGCCACCATCGTGATTGATGAGAAGCAGGCCGAGGCCCACGGCAAGGATAAGGAGCACGATGGTCAGCCTGTTCATGCGGTATGCGTCTCCTTGGCGGTCTCGCTCAAATTTGCCAGTCTCTGCGGCAGCGCCCGCATGATCCTGCGGCGCTTTTCGTCGCTATAACCTGCCCAGCCGCCGATTTCATCCAGCGTGCGTCCGCAGCCGATGCAGAGGCTATGGGTCACATCGAGGCGACAGATATGGATGCAGGGTGTTTCCATGATGATCTATATCAGGCCGTCATGCCGCAAGAGCAAGTGCGACGAGAGTAACGATCTCCGTGATCTGCTGGCAGGCGCCGATGGTATCGCCGGTGTGGCCGCCGATCTTCCTGTCGCAGAGCCGGCCGAACAGCACCGTCGCCAAAATGGCTGCCGCCATCACAAGTGCAATCGACAGGATGGGCAAAGCGTGCAGCGTGAAGAGGATGAAGACCAGTAAACCCGTCACCAGTGCGATGTTGCGGTCGCTTTCTCCGGGCTGGCCCGCGCCGGCGGCGATGCCTGATGTCTTGGCAGCGGGCAGGGCCTGCCAGTGCCACACCATCAGGGCGCGGCTCATGACAAGCGTGGCAATCAGGCAGGCGGCGGCAGTTTTTCCGGGCAGGGTCTCGATCAGCGATGCGAGCGCCGTAGCGCGCAGCGCGAAGGAAAGAACCATGGCGATGGTGCCATAGCTGCCGATGCGGCTGTCCTTCATGATCTCAAGCATGCGGGCCTTGTCCTTGCCGCTGCCGAAACCGTCGGCCATGTCGGCCAGCCCGTCCTCATGCAATGCGCCCGTGATGGGCGCCGTCAGGCCGATGGCGAGCCAGCCCGTGAGCTGCGGCGATGCATCGAAGGTGGCGAAAATCACCACCAGAAAAGCGGCGGGTAGGGCGATCAGCAGGCCGGCGGCGGGAAAGGCGCGGGCGGTGCGGCGCATCGAGGCGCCGTCACCTTCACCGAAAAACCGCGAGGGAACCGGCAGGCGGCTGAGAAAGGCTACGGAATGCATGACATCTGTTATAAAATCCCCGGCCTTCATGCTCTCTCCGCTGCAGTCAATGCATTTCCGGTTGTTCCGCGGCGTTTCCGCGATTATGAGAGGCGCAACAAAGACCGATTTGCCGGAAAACACAAGTTCCGGACGCATGAGCCGATGCGACAGCCAACCCGGCTACGAAAGAGACCGACACCATGAGCATGAGCGGATTGCCCTTCGACGATTTTCGCGCGCTGTTGCGTGAGCTTCCCGGCCCGGATACGCATGCGCTTGTGGCGGCCAAGGAGCGCAACGCGCAGCTGACCAAGCCTGCGGGCTCGCTCGGCCGTCTGGAAGAGATCGCCATGTGGCTGGCCGCGTGGTCCGGCCGTTCGCCCGCCGTCACCCGTCCGCTGGTGGCGATTTTCGCTGGCAATCACGGCGTCACCCGGCATGGCGTTACCCCTTATCCGACATCGGTTACCCAGCAGATGGTGGAGAATTTTGCCGCCGGCGGTGCTGCCATCAACCAGATTTGCGTTGCCAATGATCTCGGCCTGAAAATCTTCGATCTGGCGCTGGACTATCCGACCGGCGACATCACCTGCGAGCCGGCGCTTTCGGAGCGTGACTGCGCCGCCACCATGGCCTTCGGCATGGAGGCGATTGCCGGTGGTACCGATCTTCTCTGCGTCGGCGAAATGGGCATCGGCAATACCACGATTGCCGCCGCCATCAATCTGGCGCTCTACGGCGGCACGGCGGAAGAATGGACCGGTCCCGGCACCGGCTCGGAAGGCGAAGTCATGGCCCGCAAGATCGCGGCGGTGAAGGCTGCGGTGGAGTTCCACAAGGACCATCTGTCCGATCCGCTGGAAATCATGCGCCGCCTCGGCGGACGTGAGATTGCGGCGATTGCCGGCGCGATCCTCGCTGCCCGCGTGCAGCGCATTCCCGTGCTGATCGACGGTTATGTGGCAACGGCCGCTGCCGCTCTGTTGAAGGCGGCCAATTCTTCGGCGCTCGACCATTGCCTGATCGGCCACGTCTCGGGTGAACCTGGCCATCTCGCCGCCGTCGAGAAGCTTGGCAAGACGCCGCTTCTGGCGCTCGGCATGCGGCTTGGTGAAGGCACAGGTGCAGCGCTTGCCGCCGGCATCGTCAAGGCCGCTGCCGCTTGCCATTCCGGCATGGCAACGTTCGAGGCGGCGGGTGTGGACACCCGCATCAGCCCGCGCACCGAGCATTGAGGTCAAAGATGGACGCGACGCCGCAGAAGCCGCAACCGGAACCCGCCTTTCGCAAGGAAAAAGGCTGGCGGCATCTTTTCGCCGCCGCGCGTTATTCCGTTCAGGGGCTTGGCCGGCTGTGGCTGGAAGCGGCGTTCCGCCACGAGGTTCTGGCTTTTGGCGTGGGACTCGCCCTGCTTCTGGTGGTCGGCGCGCCATTCGCGCATCTTCTCGTCTTCACGGTGTTGATGCTGCTCCTGTTTTCGGTTGAGGCGCTGAATACGGCGATCGAGGAGCTGGTGGACCGCATTTCGCCAGAAATTTCATCGGTCGGGCGGCATGCCAAGGATCTCGGCTCCTTTGCCGTCTTCTGTCTGTTGCTGGCGAACGGATTTTTCGTGCTGTATTCGCTGGTGACGACGCTGTTCTTCTGAGCTTTGGTGCGCTCTAGGCGAAAGACCGCCGGCGCGGCTGGATGGCGTGAGTTTCTTCCACCGCCGGCAGGCTTTGCAGAACGCGTTTTGCCGGCAGGATGGCGATGCCTTCGGTGCCTTCGCGCAACTTCGATTTCAGGATGAACTGGCCGTCGTGCTTGGCGAGAATGGCCTGAACGATGGGCAGGCCAAGGCCCGTTCCCTGTTCCGCGCTCTTGATCGCGATCGATCCCTGGCCGAAGGCCGAGAGCACCACGGGGATTTCATCTTCCGGAATGCCGGGGCCGTTATCCCTGATCGACACATATTGCCCACCGCCCGCCGTCCAGCCCGCCTTCACGAGAATCTCGCCGCCCTGCGGGGTGAATTTCACGGCATTGGAGAGCAGGTTGAGTATGACCTGGCGGATGGATTTCTCATCGGCCCAGACTTGCGGCAGACTGGCTTCGAACTGCTGGGAAATCCTGATGTTCTTGGCGCGGGCGCGCAGCTGGATCATGCCGATGCAATCCTCGGCGATTTCCAGCATGGAGATGGATTCCTCGTTGAGATCGTAGCGGCCGGCCTCGATGCGTGAGAGGTCGAGGATTTCGTTGATGAGATCGAGCAGATGCTGGCCGGAGCGGTGGATATCGCCGGAATATTCCTTGTAGAGCGGGTTGTTGAGCGGACCGAGCACCTCTGACGACATGACCTCGGAAAAGCCGAGAATGGCGTTGAGCGGCGTGCGCAGCTCGTGCGACATGGAGGCGAGAAAACGCGATTTCGCCAGATTGGCCTCTTCAGCACGTCGCCGCGCTTCGTCGGACACGGAATTGGCGACCTCGAGTTCGGCGATCAGGTCGTCCTTTTCCGTCTGAGAGGACAGGAGCTTGATGCTGGTCTGGTAAAGCCGGCTGGTGATGCGATGACAGAAGAGGATCGCCATGCCGAACATCAGCGCCAGACCGACATCGAAGGGATCGCGCGAAATCGCCGAGGTTATGCACAGCGCCGCCAGCACTGGCAGAAAGGTCATGAAGGTTGCCCGCCGCAGCATGAAATTGGCCATGGCGGTCAGCGAAAGGGCGATCAGCAGCGTCGATCCCTTGAAGAAAAGAACGAGCGTCGGGTCGTTGCGCACCGGTTCGGCCAGTGCGAACATGGCCCAGGCGCAGCCGATGAGGATCTGCATGCCGAGAAAGAGGTTTTTCCAATGCTGGAGATTGTCGTCGGTGATCGCCTGTTTGGCGGCCCGTTTCGCCAGCACCAGCGACATGGCGTGAAAACTCAGCGCAATCAGCGACCAGATGATCAGGCTGATATCGCCGGTTATGTAAAGGCCGATGATGGAGGCAAGCACGATGAAAAGCGGCATGATCATCGCGCCCTGCAGGGCTTCGGCGATGTGCATGGTCAGCATTTCGCGTTCATAGGCTTCGTTTCCGCCGGCACCCTGCTGCAGGCGTTCACGCGTCGTCTTCACCGTGTCGAAAACCGCCTTGTTGCGGTGTTTCTTCGATCGGTCGACGATGATCTTGTCGGTGGACGTGCTGACGCTTTTACTCATTGTTACAACGCAGGTGACATGAACCCTTGCAGGCTACGCCCAAAATCTTAAGAAGATGCTGCCGTGAAAGGATTTGTTTGCCATTTCTGACAAGGGTTTGTTGTGACATGAGACGAAATGGAGGCAGGCGCGGGCGTTTTTCGGCAATGCGCGATGGCGGGCTTTTTCTCGCCACGGTTTTTCTCGGTATTCTCATTGCCGCCAAGCTCGACCAGATCAACAGCGAGACCCATGTCGGCCGTTTTTTCGTGATCGATGGCGATACGCTTTCCAAGGGCGACGAACGTTTCCGGCTGCTCGGGATCGATGCGCCGGAGCTTGCGCAGACATGTCTGCGCGGTGGTGAGAGCTGGCCGTGCGGGGTAGAGGCGCGCGGAGCGCTGCAACGGCTGGTGACGGCACGGGATTTTTCCTGTTCCGGCAGCTCGAGGGACCGTTACGGGCGACAGCTCGTTTATTGCACGGTGGATGGCAAGGATGTGTCCTCGGAAATGGTCTCGGCGGGGTTTGCCGTCGCATCAGGTTATTTCCAGTTTTCCGCCGAGCAGGCGAGGGCACGGCGGGAGGAGCGGGGTATCTGGGCGGGAGAATTCGAAAAGCCCTCCGAGTGGCGTCGTGAGCACCGGGCAGCGGATCTGGAAACGCCAGCGGCGGGCTTTTTGACCGTCATCCGCCATGTTCTCGGGTGGGATCATGGCTGAGGCGGAGCGATCCCCGCGGTTGCGGGATGACGGGCTGGATTGCCTGCGCGGCGAGATCGCCCGCTGTCGTCTCTGCCGTGACGCGCCGCTGAAGGGAATGGCCAATCGCCTGCCGCATGAACCGCGGCCGGTGGTTGTGATCTCGACCAAGGCTAGGATTCTGATCGCCGGGCAGGCACCGGGGCTGCGTGTGCACGAAACCGGCATACCCTTCAACGATGCCTCGGGCGACAGGCTGCGGCAATGGCTCGGTGTCGACCGGGAGACGTTTTACGACCCTGAGCGTTTCGCCATCGTACCCATGGGGTTCTGTTTTCCCGGTTATGACGACAAGGGCAGCGATCTGCCGCCACGGCGGGAATGCGCGCCTTTATGGCGTGAGCGGGTGATGACGGCGATGCCGCACGTGGAGCTGATCCTCGCAGTTGGCCAATATGCGCAGGCTTTTCACCTCGGTGAGAGGCGCCACAAAACCATGACCGAAACGGTCGAGAACTGGCGCAGCTACCTCCATGCCAATTCCGGCCCCGGCATTTTGCCCCTGCCGCATCCAAGCTGGCGCAACACGGGGTGGCTGAAAAAGAACCCGTGGTTCACGGAGGAGCTGCTTCCGGTTCTGCGACAACATGTGGAAATGCGGATTTAGTGAAACAATTTTCTGTTTTTTTGCAGAAATTAGTGTATTGAAAGGAAATTAATTCAGGAGGGTAGACGCATTGGATCGCCTAGACCGTAAGATTTTGCGCATTCTGCAAGAGGATTCCACGCTGGCTGTTGCCGATCTGGCGAAAAAGGTCGGCCTTTCCACGACGCCCTGTTGGCGGCGTATCCAGAAGATGGAGGAAGACGGCGTTATCCGCCGGCGTGTGGCGTTGCTCGATCCGGTCAAGGTCAACACCAAGGTCACGGTTTTCGTCTCCATCCGCACCGCCTCGCATTCCATTGAATGGCTGAAGCGTTTCTCGGAAGTGGTTTCCGAGTTTCCTGAGGTCGTGGAGTTCTATCGCATGAGCGGTGATGTCGATTATCTGCTGCGCGTCGTCGTGCCTGATATCGCGGCCTATGACGCCTTCTACAAGCGGATGATCGCCAAGATCGAAATTCGCGACGTATCCTCCGCCTTCGCGATGGAACAGATCAAATATACGACGGAACTGCCGCTCGATTATATGCTGCTGGATAATCCCAAATCCGGCGAAGAGTGATCCGCCGTCCATCCTGTCTTTGAACGATGCCCTTTCCCGCCGCCGGGGAGGGCGTTTTTATTTGGGGATTGCCTTTCTCCGGCGGTCTGGACCGTCAGCTAGTCCTGTCCGAAGGTCCATCCGGTATGCACGGCCAAGGCACGACAATCTTATTCCGCCCTATCGGGCAAATTCGCACATTCAATTCTCTCTGCGCCGTCTCCGCGCAACATGGGAATTTGATAAAATCTCTCGAATATCTACGCTTTAAATATCTGATGATGGCAACAGCGAGGGATATCGATATGATCACACGACGCGGAACATTGGGACTGCTTGCAGGTGCGACGGGGGCGGTGTTCCTGCCGCATATCCGCCGGGCTGGGGCTGCAACGACCACATTGCGGATCGGCTGGCAGAAGAATGGCGTGATCGCGCTGGCAAAAAGCCAGGGGGCGCTGGAAGCGCTGTTGAAGGATCGCGGCATCGAGGTCAAATGGTCGGAGTTTTCCTCGGGGCCACCGCTTCTCGAAGCGCTGGGCGCAGGTGCGCTGGATATCGGGCCGACCGGCGATGTGCCACCGCTTTTCGCACAGGCCGCCGGTGGCAATCTGCGTTACGTCGGCACCTACAAGGCAGCGGCCGGCGGATCGGCCATCCTCGTGCAGAAGGACTCGCCGCTGAAGACGCTGGAAGACCTGAAAGGCAAGAAGGTCGCCTTCAAGCGCGGCTCCAGCGCCCATAATGTCACCGTTAAGGCGCTGCGAAAGGCGGGGTTGACGTTGAGCGACATCACGCCGGTTGATCTTGCGCCTCCGGATGCCGCCGCCGCCTTCCGCAGCGGCAGCATCGATGCCTGGTCGATCTGGGATCCCTATTTTGCCGTGGCGGAAAAAGAGCCGACGACGCGGGTTCTTTCCACCGCCGAGGGCATCGTCGATCCCTGGAGCTATTTTCTCGCCAATGGCGATTTCGTCGAGGCCAATCCCGATCTCGTGCCGCTGATCCTGAAGGAACTCGCAAATGTCGGCGCCAAGGCGCAGGCCAATATCGATGCGACCGCAAAGTCTCTGGCGGCGATCACCGGTGTTCCGGAGGACGTCACCAGGGTTTCGCTGACACGGCCGGGCGCCGATCTCGGGCGGGTGTCGCTGGTTCCGGATGAAGCCATCGCTTACCAGCAGGCGCTGGCCGACGAATTTTACGATCTGAAGATCGTGCCGAAGAAACTCAAGGTGACGGATATCGTCTGGCGGCCGAAGGCGAGCTGATGGTGCCTGAAAGCTGAATCTCTTCAGCTGGCTGGCGGATGTTGTTGAGAGGTTGATTCAGGCCGTTGGTGTTAAATGTGAGGCGATTGGATGCCGCTTGTTTCTTCTCCCCGGCGGGGAGAAGAAAGACGCAGTTACCTCAGCCCTTGAGTTTCGCAATCACCAGATGGCCGGGCGTCGGATTGCCGTCCTGCATGCGCACGTTGATGTCGGTGACTTCGATGACCTCAAAACCGGTGGCGGCCAGCCGGTCCCGCACATAGGTTTCGGCATGGGCGAAACGCTGGTGCGGGCCGACCATATAGGGACGTCCGGCCATGATGTCTTCAGGCAGGGTTTCCGAGGAGAAGATCAGCAGGCCGCCGGCATTGAGATTTTCGGCGGCGCCGAAGAACAGCGGTTCCAGCGCGCCGAGATAGGGCAGCACATCGGTGGCGGTGATGATGTCGAAGGGCTCGTCGTCATTGTCCTCGAGAAAATCCTCGGCTTCGGCGACGTAGAGCGTCTCGTAGAGGTCCTTCTCATGGGCGATCTCGACCATGTTTTCGGAAATGTCGATGCCGGTGATGTCGTCGGCCATATCGCGAAGTGCCTCACCGGTCAGACCGGTGCCGCAGCCGAGATCGAGCAGGCGCTTGAAAGGACCAAGGTTCAGTGTCTGCAGCCGCTGGCGCACCATCATCGGCACGGCGTAACCCAGCTGCTCGACAAGAATATCCTCGAAGGCTTCGGCATGCTGGTCGAACAGGGTTTCGACGTAAGCGTCTGGCGCCTTTGACGGCTGTTCGCCGCGCCCCATGGCTGCGATGCGCACGGCCGCGCCGCCGTGATCGTCCGGGTCGATGGCCAGAACTTCCTCATAGGCCTTCACCGCTGCATCCACATCGCCGGCCTTTTCGAGCGCCAACGCGCGGTTATAGGCCTCGGCAAGCGCCTCTTCGTCGATCTTCTGGTTTTTCGTCATCGTGCAGTATCCGTCAGCGTCATCAGTTGACGTTTGCTGTAAGCCGCAACGGTGGCGGGCGCAATGTTTATGTGGCCAGATGCATCAGTGGAGGATGAACTCTCCCTTCAGCGCGCGCCATTCCTGCGCGGAGATCACCTGTCGGTGCACGTAGCGGACGGAATGCAGGGGACCGTCGAGCTTTTCCTGCCAGAATTTGAGGAAACCATGCATTTCGGGGAAGTCCGGGGCGAGATCATAGTCCTGCCAGACATAGGTCTGGAGAACCAGTGGATGGTCCGGCATGCGATAGAATATTTGCGCGGTGGTGAGGCCGTAGCCTCTCAGCATCATTTCCATTTCCTTGTTCATGACGGCGGTTCCCGTATTCATGATTGCGATCACAGCATTGCCGCTGTATCTGACATGGGAACACGACAGGGTTAATCCAAGCTTGCCAAAGGCACGGACCCGTCACAAATTTGTTATATTTTTCAAAACGTTGGCAGCCTCCGTTGATGAGTGCTGCCAACGTTGCCGTTCAGCGCTTGAGGTGTCGTGTCAGACGCGCTTCCAGCCACGCCCAGATATGCCGCAGCGTCTCGACGATCGTCAGGTAGAAGATCGCGGCCCAGAGATAGGCCTGATAGTCGAAGGTGCGGGAAAAGGCGTAACGGGTCTGTCCCATCAGGTCGAAGACCGTGACGATGGAAACGACTGCCGAGCCTTTGATCATCAGGATGATCTCGTTGCCATAGGGACGCAGTGCCACGATCAGCGCCTGCGGCAGGATGACCTTGCGGAAGGTGATGAATTTCGAAATGCCGAGGGAGGCGGCCCCCTCATGCTGGCCGCGCGGCACGCTCCGGATGGCGCCGCGCAGGATTTCGGCCTGATAGGCGGCGGTATTGAGCGTCAGCGACAGGAGGCCGCAATACCAGGCTTCGCGGAAGAACCACCACAGATCGACGGCCTCCAGCGCCGGGCGGAAGCTGCCGAGGCCGTAATAGATCAGGAAAAGCTGCGCCAAAAGCGGCGTGCTGCGGAACACATAGACATAGGCATAAGCGAACGCGCCGATGACGCGGTTTTCCGACATGCGGGCAAAGGCAATCGGCACGGACAGGATTGCGCCGAGAATGATTGAGCTGCCGACCAGCGTGATGGTGGTGATGAGGCCATCGACGTAACGAGGGCCATAACGTTGGAATTTATCCCAGTCCCAGCCTTCGATCATGGCGAAGATCAGCCCGGCGGCGAGCAGCAGCCAAAGCGTGATGACGGCAATGCCGACGACGCGGGAAAGATTGAGCGGCTTGTCGGCGACAACGGGGGCGGGCCGCGGCGGAATGAGTTCCTGGATGTGGCTCATCGTCTGGCCTCCGATTTGCGAGACCAGCGGTCGATGAAACCGATGCCGACCGACGAGATGAGCGCGAGAATGAGATAAAGCAGGCAGGCAATGCCGTAGAAGAAGAAGGCTTCCTTGCTGACGCGGGCGGCAATGCCCGTCTGGCGGATGATATCGGCAAGGCCGATGATCGAGACGTAGGACGTGTCCTTCAGGAGGATCACCCAGAGATTGGTCATGCCGGGCAGGGCGATCCGGACAAGCTGCGGAATGATGATGAGCACCATGGTGCGGCTGCGGGAAAGACCAAGCGCGTCACCCGCCTCGTATTGCCCCTTCGGTATGGCCTTGAAGGCGGACAGCAGCACTTCCGACGCATAGGACGAAAACACCACCGAGAGGGCCAGCATGCCGGCCACGAAGGCATTGATTTCGACGGGGCCGCTGAAACCGACATAACCGGCCACCGATTGCAGCAGCATCTGGACGCCGTAATAGACGATGAAGAGCGTCAGCAGTTCCGGCAGGCCGCGGAAGATCGTGGTGTAGATGCCGGCAGCCAGCCGCAGCGATTTTTCCTCGGATTGGGCGGCAAGCGCGATGAAGAAGCCGATCAGCAGACCGACGGGCAGGGTGGCGAGCGCCAGCGAGATCGTGACCTTGACGCCGAAGGCGATTTCATCGCCCCAGCCCGCATCGCCGCAGGCGACCAGAGTGCCGTTTCCGAAAAGCGAGAAGAGACCGACCGGTCCACAGAAGGGATCGAGAAGTGTCGAGACATAGGTCCAGAACGCACCTATGGCGGAAAATGCTCCGCTCATGCCAGTTTTCCCCTGCGGTCTTAAGCCGCCGTGATTGTTATAGTGACGTTTTCAAACAAAAATGGCGGAAGGGCAAGCCTTCCGCCACGAGATTTCAACAGATCGAACCGGCTTAATCGCCGTAAACGTCGAAATCGAAGTATTTTTTGTTGATCTCCTGATACTTGCCGCTGGCGCGAATACCGGCGATTGCGGCCGTGAACTTGTCGGCCAGCGCCGTGTCGCCCTTGCGCACGGCAATGCCTGCGCCATTGCCGTTGATCTCGGGATCGACCTTGAGCGGCGTCAGGATCTTGCAGCACTTGCCGGCGTCGGTCTTCAGCCACTCCGACAGCACGACGATATCGTCGATGACGGCGTCGATGCGGCCATTGGCGATGTCGAGCTTATATTCGTCGGCGGTCGGATACATCTTCACGTCGGCATCCGGGAAATGCTTTTCGGCATAGTTGGAGTGTGTGGTGGAACCCTGCGCGCCGAGCGACTTGCCCTTCAAATCGTCGATGGACTTGATCGGCGAATCCTTCGGCACGGCGATTGCCGGCGGGGTGTTGTAATATTTCTTGGAGAAATCGACCTTCTGGAGGCGTTCCGGCGTGATCGACATGGACGCGATGATGGCGTCGAACTTCTTGGCCTGCAGGGCGGGGATGATGCCGTCCCAGTCATTGGTGACGAAGGTGCATTCGGCCTTCATTTGTTCGCACAGCGCCTTGGCGATGTCGATGTCGAAGCCGGTCAGCGTGCCGTCGGCTTCGAGATTGTTGAAGGGCGGGTAGGCGCCTTCGGTGCCGATGACGATCTTGTCCTGCGCAAGGGCTGCGCCTGACAACAGCGAGATGGCGGCAATCGATACGGCTGCGAGCAGACGGGTGGAAATAGGCATTTCGATCCTCTCTGTTGGTCGTTCATCCGCTGTCTGTTGTTGTTTTCAGTGCGGATGCCATGGGCGCTGGGCGCGGCAGAACGGGGGATACCGCCTGTGGCCTTCAGCGCGGATCAGATTATTCATCCGGTTGGTCAAAAAATGCAACTGCAATATTAGGGGTCGCGTTTGTGCCGCAGAGCTTCCACGAAAAGGCCTTGATCTGTTCATTTCCGGTACAGAAGGCTTTGGTCATCATGGGAACCGGAGCGTGTGTAAGGCGTTGAACAGCGCCTGCGTGCCAAGCCGGGCCCACGATGTCGCATAATTTGCGACCCATAAATGACGGCAGATGAGGAAGCACTGATGCTGAAGAAAAAAAACACATTGCTGACCGGGGTGGTTTTTCCGCTCATGTCTCTCGCGATCGCGGTTGAGCCAGCAGCCGCGGGCTTTGCCGGCGCAGCCCGCGCACAGGCGCCGATCTCCCAGACACTTCCCGGCCAGGTGATCTTGGCGCAGGCGGAACCGGCAGCGGAAAACCCCGAAGAAGAGCTGCGCAAGAAGCGCAAGCAGGCAGAAGAGGCACAGCCGCAGGCCGAGCCGAAACGTGAGGAACGCGCGCCTGAGCCGCAGCGCGAACCGGAGCCCAAGCGTGAGGCGGCTCCTGCCGAACCTCGCCCTGAACCCAAGCGCGAAGCGCCGCCGGAGCCGCAGCAGCGCGAGGCCCGCCCGGAACCGGCGCCGGCACCTGCCGAACAGCCGCAGGAGCGTCCGCGCAAACCCGAACGGGCACAGGAGCCTCAGGGCGAGGGCGAACAGCGCCCGGCACGCCAGCGGGAAGCAGCACCTGAAGCAGCGCCTGCCGAACAGCAGCCGCAGGAACGTCCGCGCAAGCCTCAAAAAGCGGAACAGCCGGCCGGCGAAGGCGAGCAGCGCCCGGAGCGTCCCCGCAAGGAGAAGGAACCCGCTGCCGAACAGCAGCCCGCCGCACGTCCGGAAAATGCCGAGCAGCCCGCCAAGTCGCGCGAACCGGCACCCTCGAAGAAGCCGCAGGTAGAGGAAAAGGCCCCGGAACAAAAAGCCGAGCCGGCTGAAAAACCCGTTCCGGAGAAAAAGCCGGCAGCCCCCGAGCCCGCCGCAAAGGAAGCACCGGTTCCGACCGAAGCACCGACGCCCGCGCGTCCGCCGGCTCCCGAAGCACAGCCCAACCCTGCACCCGGCCGGCAGCCTTCCGAACAGCCGCCGGTGAAGTCCGAACCCGCAGCGCCGCTTCCCGGTGCCCCCACGCCGCCGCCGAGCGGTGCAACGACCGGACAGGCTCCGGCTGGCGAAGCCGTGCCCAGTCAGGTCGCCGTTCCGCAGACGGAAGCACCGCCGACGACGAAGGAAGAACTTGATAAGGCCAAGGCAATCGCCAAGGACCCGTCCAAGACCGCCGACACCGTCATCCTGCCGGTTGACAAGGGTGCTGCCGTTCTCGACAGCGACAAGGAAGTGGAACGCTCCGGCAACCGCCAGACCCGCGAGGAACGTCGTCGCGAGCGCGAGCAGGCCGGAGACGTCAAGGTCCCGACCTCCGATGCCGAGGCACAGCGCGCCGGTGCCGCCGAGGGCAAGGCCCCGCCGCCACCCGTCAAGCTGGAGGCGATCACCTCCCAGCAGGGCGAGCGCATCGACCGTCGTCCGCAATATGAGCGGCCTGACGGCGTGCGGGAATGGCAGCCGCGCGAAGGCCGCCCGCGCGACCGGGACATGGATGCGCCGATCATCCTGCAGTTCGGCGACCGTGTCGTGGTGCGTGGCGATGACAATCAGCGCTTCATCCGCGATGGCGGCGAGCCCTATTACGAGCGCTTGCCGGGCGGTCGCGTCCGCGAAACCGTGGAACGTCGCGATGGCACGCAGGTAGTGACGATCCGCAACCGTTACGGCGATGTGATGCAGCGCTCGCGCATCGACGATCGCGGTCGTGAATACGTATTGTTCTACGCACCGGAACTGATGGATGATCCCGATCGTGATTACGTCTATCGCGATCCGGGTCTCGACCTGCCGCCGATGCGCCTGCGCATCCCCGTGACGGACTACATCATCGACACATCGAGCGATCCGGATCGCGATTATTATCGCTTCCTGGAGCAGCCGCCGGTCGAGCCGGTGGAGCGTGTCTACTCGCTGGATGAAGTGCGTTATTCGGCCCGTATTCGCGACAAGGTGCGCCGTATCGACCTCGATACGATCACTTTCGCCACTGGCAGCGCCGACATTCCGATGGCGCAGGCCCGTTCGCTGCGCAAGGTGGCCGACGCGATCAACAAGGCGCTGCAAAAGAACCCGGCGGAAACCTTCCTGATCGAAGGCCACACCGATGCCGTCGGTTCGGATGAAAGCAACCTGGTGCTTTCCGATGAACGCGCCGCCTCCGTCGCCAATGTGCTGACCGACGTTTATGGCATTCCGCCGGAAAACCTCGCGACGCAGGGTTATGGCGAGCGTTACCTGAAGGTCCAGACGCTGGGTCCGGAACAGCAGAACCGCCGCGTCACCATCCGCCGCGTGACGCCGCTGGTGAAGCCGATCGCGCAGAACTGATTGGGTTCTGGAAGAAAAAGAAGGCCCGGAAGCGCAAGCTGTCCGGGCCTTTTTGTTGTCGGTGACGGGTCTTTCCTGCAACTCGAGGTCATCCTCGGGCTCGTCCCGAGGATCCAATCACGTCTCACCGGGCGAGGCGTCGCAGATGCTCGGGACAGGCCCGAGCATGACGGAGGGGAAGTTTGCGACCTCCCACGTCCGGGAAGTCAAAAGCTCGCGGCTCTTCTTTATTTTGACGAAGCCGCTCTGCTGTCGAACGGAACGAAGAGGGCAGGCATGGCCTCAGCTCAACGCCACGGCGATTTCCGCAGCCAGCTGCGCATTGTTGCGTACCAGTGCGATGTTGGTCTCGAGGCTCCTGCCATCCGTCAGGCGGAAAATATCGCCGAGCAGGTAAGGCGTGACCGCCTTGCCGGTGACTTCGTCGCGTTCTGCATGGGAGATGGCGCGGTTGATGTAGATCTCCATCTCCTCGCGCGGAATTTCGTCTTCTTCCGGCACGGGGTTGGCCACCAGCATGCCGCCATCGATGCCGAGCTGTTCGCGGGTCGCCTGGAAATTGGCGATTGCTGCCGGGCTGTTGAGCGAGAGTGGGCTGGCCAGGCCGGAGGAGCGCGACCAGAAAGCCGGGAATTCTTCGGAGCCGAAGGTAACGACAGGCACGCCGTTGGTTTCGAGAACCTCGAGTGTCTTTGGAATGTCGAGGATCGCCTTGGCGCCGGCGCAGACGACGATCACGCCTGTCTTGGCAAGCTCGGTCAGGTCGGCGGAGATGTCAAAGGTTTCTTCCGCGCCCTTGTGCACGCCGCCGATGCCACCAGTGGCGAAAACGCGGATGCCGGCGCGGGCGGCGGCGATCATCGTGGCGGCGACCGTGGTGGCACCCGTGCGGCGCTCGGCGATCGCGAAGGCGATATCGGCGCGCGACACCTTCATGGCGTCGGTGGTCTGGGCGAGCGCCTCGAGCTGGTCTTTCTCAAGGCCGATATGCAGCGTGCCGTGAATGACGGCGATGGTGGCCGGAACCGCACCCTGATCACGGATGATCTGCTCGACGCTTTCCGCCATCTCGATATTGCCTGGATAGGGCATGCCGTGGGTGATGATGGTCGATTCGAGCGCGACGATCGGCGCACCGCGCTGCTTGGCGGCGGCGACTTCCTGAGAATAGACGATGGGCAGGAGCGGGGAGATGGGGCGGGTCATTTCATCTGTTCCAGTTTTTAAAAGCGGTTCATGCCAGCATTTCGGCCTGGGGAACAAGCCCCAACATGGCTTCGACACTGTCTTTTGATAGGTCCTGGGAGGTGGCGAAGGATGACTGCACGGTAATGGCCGCCGCCGCCGCCCCCTGTCTCAGGGCCTCCCTGATTGTTTTTCCCTCGGCAATGGCGGCGAGATAACCGGAGGCCATGGCATCGCCGGCGCCGGTGACATCCTTCACCTCGCGGATGAGGGGCGGGTGGAGGATGGCTTTTTCCGTCCCGTTGAAGGCCACGACTTCGCTTGCGCCGCGGGTGACGACGCCGCCGGAAAGCCCAGCCTTGCGCAGGATATTTGGCCAGTCACGGACATTTTCCGCCGTTTCGCCGGTGAGCGCGCGGGCTTCCGCCTCGTTCATGAAGAGGATGTCGATATCGCCGAGCGCCGCTTTCAGCTTCACCGCCTTGGCCGGCGAAATGGCGATGGCGGCGAGCGGCTTTTCGCAGGCGCGGGCAATGAGGCCAAGCGCCGTCAGCGTATCCTCGGGCAGATTGGCATCGCAGAGTAGAAAGTCGCTTGCGATAATCGCCTCGCGCACCGCGCGTACCTTCAGGCGGCGCGGGGTAAAGAGCTTGTAGAGGTCCATGTCGGCCAGTGCGATCACCAGATTGCCGTCACGCTCCAGAATGGCGGTGTAGCTCGGCGTGCGGCGGTCGAGGAAGGTAAACGGCGTGTCTTCCACCCCCGCCTGCCTTGCTGCTTCCGCCACCACTTCGCCGGTGACGTCGCCGCCGCGCGGGGCGATGATGCGGACTTCAAAACCGAGGCGGGAAAGATTGCGCGCGGCGTTGAAACCACCGCCGCCGGCCTCTTCCATCCACGAGCCCGGATTGCTGGCACCGGGCGCCGTGTCGGTCTCGATCATGCCGCGCCTGTCGATATGCGCGCCGCCCAGAACGAGTATTTTCTTCACGCTTGCGTTTCCCTCTCTGGCGCATGGAAAAGTCGGACGATTCGGCCTAAACTGACGTCATCCTGACCTCGCATCCGGTTTGCGGCGATGGGCCGGGCACGGAAAAACGAAAGCAGAACAAACTACTTATCGTTATTTGTTTTCAATATGCTGGCTCAGCCTTGCGAAATGAGAACAAATAGAGTACATACCGTTTCCATACTGCTTCGTTGCCTGTGCGGCTTCAATAACCTAAAGGTGGTTCGGATGGCACAAAATTCTTTGCGTCTCGTAGAGGATAAATCGGTGGATAAAAGCAAGGCACTGGAAGCGGCGCTCTCCCAGATCGAACGGTCGTTCGGCAAGGGATCGATCATGAAGCTCGGTTCCAATGAAAATGTGGTTGAAGTGGAAACCGTTTCGACGGGCTCGCTCAGCCTGGATATCGCGCTCGGCATCGGCGGCTTGCCGAAGGGGCGTATCATTGAGATTTACGGCCCGGAAAGCTCCGGTAAAACGACGCTTGCGCTGCAGACGATCGCGGAAGCCCAGAAGAAGGGCGGCATCTGCGCCTTCGTGGACGCCGAACACGCGCTCGATCCGGTTTATGCCCGCAAGCTCGGTGTGGATTTGCAGAGCCTTCTGATCTCGCAGCCGGATACCGGCGAGCAGGCGCTTGAGATCACCGATACGCTGGTGCGTTCCGGCGCGGTTGACGTTCTTGTCATCGATTCGGTTGCGGCCTTGACGCCGCGGGCGGAAATCGAAGGTGAAATGGGCGATAGCCTGCCGGGCCTTCAGGCCCGTCTGATGAGCCAGGCGCTGCGCAAGCTGACCGCCTCGATCTCCAAGTCGAAGTGCATGGTGATCTTCATCAACCAGATCCGCATGAAGATCGGCGTCATGTTTGGTTCGCCGGAGACGACGACGGGCGGTAACGCTCTCAAGTTCTATGCGTCCGTCCGCCTCGACATCCGCCGTATCGGCGCCGTCAAGGAGCGCGAAGAGGTTGTCGGCAACCAGACGCGCGTCAAGGTCGTCAAGAACAAGATGGCACCGCCCTTCAAGCAAGTGGAATTCGACATCATGTATGGCGAAGGTGTTTCCAAGACCGGTGAGCTGGTCGATCTCGGCGTGAAGGCCGGTATCGTCGAGAAGTCCGGCGCATGGTTCTCCTATAACAGTCAGCGTCTGGGGCAGGGGCGTGAAAACGCCAAGACCTTCCTGCGCGACAATCCGGATACGGCCAATGAGATCGAACTGGCGTTGCGCCAGAATGCCGGTCTGATTGCCGACCGCTTCCTGCAGAATGGTGGCCCGGACGCCGGTGAAGGCGACGACGGCAGCGACGAGGGCTGATAGATACCACGAAGGTCCGGGCATCAATGCCCGGGGGCTTTGCCGAACCGGTAAGGATCAAAAGGGTCGTACGATTTTTCTTCGTGCGGCCCTTTTTCCTTACCTATATGTCTTGCTTCGCCTCCATGGCTGGACAGGGCCGGATGTGGACGATAAAAGCCATTGATTTTGCAATATAGCCATCCTTTGCGGTGGCGGTGATGGACTCCAGCTGTGAGCGGTGTGTGGGCATGAGCGGTGTGAATGAAATTCGGTCGACCTTTCTCGACTACTTCAAGAAGAACGGACACGAGATCGTGCCCTCCAGCCCGCTGGTGCCGCGCAACGATCCGACACTGATGTTCACCAATGCCGGCATGGTGCAGTTCAAGAACGTCTTCACCGGTCTTGAAAGCCGTCCCTATTCCACGGCGGCATCTGCGCAGAAATGCGTGCGTGCCGGCGGCAAGCATAACGACCTCGACAATGTCGGTTATACCGCCCGCCACCATACCTTCTTCGAAATGCTCGGTAACTTCTCCTTCGGCGATTATTTCAAGGAAGAAGCGATCACCCATGCCTGGAACCTGATCACCAAGGAATTCGGCATCGACCGCAACCGCCTGCTGGTCACGGTTTATCATACCGACGATGAGGCCTTTAATCTCTGGAAGAAGATCGCCGGTTTTTCCGATGACCGCATCATCCGCATTCCGACCAGCGACAATTTCTGGGCGATGGGCGATACCGGTCCCTGCGGTCCCTGTTCGGAGATCTTCTACGACCATGGTGATCATATCTGGGGTGGACCGCCCGGTTCGCCGGAAGAGGATGGCGACCGGTTCATCGAAATCTGGAACCTCGTCTTCATGCAATATGAGCAGCTGACGAAGGAAGAGCGCATCGACCTACCGCGTCCGTCGATCGATACCGGAATGGGGCTGGAGCGCATTTCGGCGCTGCTGCAGGGCAAGCACGACAATTACGATACGGATCTGTTCCGGGCGCTGATTGCCGCCTCCGTTGAGGCGACCGGCGTTCCGGCTGAGGGCGAGCATCGCGCCAGCCACCGGGTCATCGCCGATCATCTGCGTTCATCCGCCTTCCTGATTGCCGATGGCGTTCTGCCGTCGAGCGAGGGTCGCGGTTATGTTCTGCGCCGCATCATGCGTCGCGCCATGCGCCATGCGGAGCTTCTGGGTTCGCGTGATCCGCTGATCTACAGGCTGCTGCCAGCGCTCATCCAGCAGATGGGCCGCGCCTATCCGGAACTGGTTCGTGCCGAAGCGCTGATCTCGGAAACGCTGAAACTCGAGGAAACCCGTTTCCGCAAGACGCTGGAACGCGGCCTGTCGCTGCTGTCCGATGCTACTTCGACGCTGCACAAGGGTGACATGCTGGATGGCGAAACCGCCTTCAAGCTCTACGACACCTACGGCTTCCCGCTCGATCTGACGCAGGACGCGCTGCGCGCCCGCGAAATCGGTGTCGATATTTCCGGCTTCACCGATGCCATGCAACGCCAGAAGGCGGAAGCCCGCTCGCACTGGGCCGGCTCCGGCGACAAGGCGACCGAAACCGTGTGGTTCGAGCTGAAGGAAAAATTCGGCGCGACCGAATTCCTGGGATACGACACCGAAAGCGCCGAGGGCGTCATTCAGGCAATCGTCAGGGATGGCAAAGAGGTGGACAGCGCTGCCGAGGGCGAGACGGTGCATATCGTCGTCAACCAGACACCTTTTTATGGTGAGTCCGGCGGCCAGATGGGCGATACCGGCGTGATCGTCGGCGATGCCGGCACCTTTGACGTTTCCGGCACCCAGAAAAAAGGCGAAGGCCTGTTCGTGCATTCCGGCACCGTCTCCAAGGGCGGGTTGAAGGTCAACGAGGCCGTGCAGCTGACGGTCGATCATGATCGCCGTTCGCGCCTGCGCGCCAACCACTCCGCCACCCACCTGCTGCACGAGGCGCTGCGCGAAGTGCTCGGCACCCATGTTGCACAGAAGGGTTCGCTGGTCGCGCCCGAACGCCTGCGCTTCGACGTGTCGCATCCAAAGCCGATGTCGGCCGAGGAGCTGAAGGTCGTCGAGGATATGGCCAACGAAATCGTGCTGCAGAATTCGCCTGTTGTCACCCGCCTGATGAGCGTTGACGACGCCATTGCCGAGGGTGCGATGGCTCTGTTTGGCGAGAAATATGGCGATGAGGTCCGCGTTGTCTCCATGGGCACCGGCCTTCATGGCGCAAAAGCCAACCGTCCTTATTCCGTCGAGCTTTGCGGCGGCACCCATGTGGCCGCCACTGGCCAGATCGGCCTTATCCGCATTCTCGGGGAAAGCGCCGTCGGTTCAGGTGTGCGCCGTCTTGAAGCCGTCACCGGTCAGGGTGCGCTTGCCTATCTCGCCGAGCAGGACGAGCGGGTGAAGGCGCTGGCGTCGTCGCTGAAGGTTCAGCCGGGTGACGTGCTGTCGCGTGTCGAAGGGTTGCTTGATGAGCGCAAGAAGCTGGAGCGTGAGCTTGCAGATGCCCGCAAGAAGCTCGCCATGGGCGGCGGTTCGTCGGATGCCGGTGCAAATGATGTCCAGCAGGTTGCGGGCGTCAATTTCCTCGCAAAATCGCTGTCCGGCATCGATGCCAAGGACCTGAAGGGTCTTGCCGATGAGGCCAAGGCCAATCTCGGCTCCGGCGTTGTGTTGCTGATTGCGGTTTCTGACGATGGCAAGGCAAGCGCCGTCGCTGCCGTGACCGAAGATCTGACTGGCCGTTTCAGCGCCGTCGATATCGTCCGCACCGCATCGGCAGCACTTGGCGGCAAGGGTGGCGGCGGTCGCCCGGATATGGCGCAGGCCGGCGGCCCTGACGGCACCAAGGCGAAAGAAGCCATCGAAGCGGTGGCCGCGGCGCTGGCGGCTTGATCCAGAACAATTCATGAAGGCGGGGTTTTGCCCCGCCTTTTTTCTTGGCCCTCTAGGGCAACGAACGGAAGGCGCGGATTGCCGAGTGCCGGAAACATGAACGGGGAGTGCGATGCGCTTTGTAAATCCCATCCCTTTCGTGCGCGATATCAACCGGTCCAAGTCGTTTTATCGTGACAGGCTCGGCCTGAAGATATTGGAGGATTTCGGCAGCTTCGTCCTCTTTGAAACCGGCTTTGCGATCCATGAGGGCAGGTCACTTGAGGAGACGATCTGGCGGACGTCGTCGGATGCGCAAGAGGCTTATGGCAGACGGAACATGCTACTTTATTTCGAACATGCGGATGTAGATGCGGCTTTTCAAGATATCGCGCCGCATGTGGAGCTTATCCACCCGCTGGAGCGGCAGGCCTGGGGACAAAGAGTATTTCGTTTTTACGATCCGGACGGGCATGCGATAGAGGTCGGAGAGCCGCTCGGCCAGTCCGGTGAATGACCCGTCACAAAAATCTATCCAATGGGCGATTTCCAGACCGGCTATGTTTCGTAAGTCTGGAAACGGGCGGGCCGATTATCCAGCCGCCTGCAACTCCTTGGCCGCCTCTTCATCGAGCTGGGCGGCCCGTTTGAAGGCCGGCCGGTCGGTCAGATGCGCCATATAATCGGTAAAGGCCGGCCTCTTTTCGATGGTGCCGAAGTGTAGCCCCCAGCCGACATGGGCGCCGACATAGACATCCGCGGCGGTAAAGAGATCACCGGCGATAAAGCGGTTTTCGCTGACGGCGCGCTCCAGCGTGTTCATCACATCGGCATAGCTGCCGCAGCCGGCCATACGCAGTTTCTCCTTGGGCACTTCAAAACCCATCGCCTTCATGCTTGCCGCCATTTCCAGGGGGCCTGCGGCGAAAAACATCCAGCGATAATAGAGCCCGCGCGCCTTCGGTGTAGGCGCAAGATTTGCGCCGGGAAAAGCATCGGCCAGATAGGCGCAGATCGCTGCCGCCTCGGTGACGATGGTGTCGCCGTGCTTGATTGCCGGCACCTTCGCCATCGGGTTAATCAGCCGGTAGGCTGGCGATTTCATCGAGGTTTCGAAACCCAGTATTTCCGTTTTATAGGGAATGCCCACTTCCTCGAGCATCCATCGCGCGATGCGCCCGCGCGACATGGGATTGGTATAAAAGATCAATTCACTCATGCTTTTGCCTCCCCAAGCAAAATCGCCGAAGCATTATGGGAAAACCGCAACGGATTTCGCGCCTGCGCTTCGATTTCTTCATGATCCGCAGCATCATCAGCGTCTTACTGAAGATCGCGGTGATGCTGCGATAAATGTTTGACTGTGCCGGGCAAGTTATACGCAATTAGATGCTGTTTTGGTTTTGTCTTATTGTTGCACTGGCCATGGCACGCAGAACCGAATTCTGCGCCTAGTACAACGGCTAATCAAGATACTGTGAACAAAAAAGAAACCCGGCGTTGCCGCCGGGTTTTCCTGTTTCACCATTTCGGACGGGCATTGCCCTCCTGATTTCAGGCCGCCATCGCCGTCTTGAGGTTTTCGTCGATCTTGTCGAGGAAGGCGGTGGTGGAGAGCCAGGGCTGGTCCGGTCCGATGAGGAGGGCCAGATCCTTGGTCATGAAGCCGCTTTCGACGGTGTCGACGCAGACGGTTTCGAGCGTCGTCGCGAACTTTGCCAGTTCCGCATTGTCATCCAGCTTGGCGCGGTGGGCGAGGCCACGGGTCCAGGCGAAGATCGAGGCGATCGAGTTGGTCGAGGTTTCCTGACCCTTCTGGTGCTGGCGGTAGTGACGCGTCACCGTGCCGTGCGCCGCTTCGGCTTCGACGGTGCGGCCATCCGGCGACAGCAGAACCGAGGTCATCAGGCCGAGCGAGCCGAAGCCCTGGGCAACCGTGTCGGACTGCACGTCGCCATCGTAGTTCTTGCAGGCCCAGACGTAGCCGCCGGACCACTTCAGCGCCGAGGCAACCATGTCGTCGATCAGGCGGTGTTCGTAGGTGATGCCGACTTCGTCGAACTTTGCCTTGAACTCGGTCTGGTAGACTTCTTCGAAGATATCCTTGAAGCGGCCGTCATAGGCCTTGAGGATGGTGTTCTTGGTGGACAGGTAAACCGGCCACTTGCGCATCAGGCCGTACATCATCGATGCGCGGGCGAATTCGCGGATGGATTCGTCGAGGTTGTACATGGCGAGTGCAACGCCGGCGCTCGGGGCGTCGAAGACGTCCTTCTCGATGATCGTGCCGTCTTCACCGACGAACTTGATTGTCAGCTTGCCCTTGCCGGGGAACTTGAAATCGGTTGCCTTGTACTGGTCGCCAAAGGCGTGACGGCCGACGACGATCGGCTTGGTCCAGCCGGGAACGAGGCGCGGAACGTTCTTGCAGATGATCGGCTCGCGGAAGATGACGCCGCCGAGAATGTTGCGGATCGTGCCGTTCGGGCTCTTCCACATCTGCTTCAGGCCGAATTCCTCGACGCGCTGCTCGTCCGGCGTGATCGTCGCGCACTTGATGCCGACGCCATGCTTCTTGATGGCGTGTGCCGCATCGACGGTGACCTGGTCGTTGGTGGCATCGCGGTTTTCAACCGAGAGGTCGTAATATTCGATGTCGAGATCGAGGTATGGCAGGATCAGCTTGTCCTTGATGAGCTGCCAGATGATACGGGTCATTTCGTCGCCGTCGAGATCGACGACTGGATTGGCTACCTTGATCTTTGCCATGAATTCCTCACCTTCGAAGCTGTGGCGCCTGTTGACGCCAATAGTCGGAAAAATATCCGGTCGGGCTATAGCATCGCGAGCGTCTGAGGCAAAGCCATGGGGGGCGCTTTTTTGGCGCAGCGCAATAACGCTTTGCGCATTGCCAAACCACAATGCCGGAATACAGTCAGGCGAATCGCTTCGCCCGCGTGTCGGGCCTATCCCGGGATCACATCATGCGGAAAATTCTGCTTCTGACTGCCGCCGTCCTCTTTTCCCACAGCGCCCTAGCGGCAGGGCCTGCCGATCCCGTCCAGAAGGTGATGGACATCACCGTCAAGAACTGGTCAGGCGATGCGGAAAACTGGAAGTATATTTTCGATGAGGACATGCTGACGAGCCTGTTCAGCAAGGACTTCGTCGCCCAATATCGCGAAGCATCCAAAAAGCCGGCTTACGAAGCGGAAAGCGGGGAAAAGGGCGATCCTTTCGGTTATGACGTCGTGACCAACTCCCAGGATGGTTGTCCGCTGCAGGAAGTTTCGGTGACCCCGGGTGCGGTGAAGGACGGCGTGACCGATGTGACGGCGAAATTCAAACTCTGGGCCTGCATGGACGAGGCGGAGATAAAGGCGACTGTCGACGAGGTGCATTTCGACGTGATCGAGGAAGATGGCCGGCCTGTCATCAGCGATATTCACCGTGTGGGCGACGAGGGCAGGGATTCGCTGCGCGAAGAGATGGCGAATATCATCAAGGGGGAGTGAGGGCAGCCTTTATACCCCTCCGGCTTTGATTTTCGCGCTGATCTGTGCCAGTGAGGCGCGCTTTAGGGCATCGTTGAAAAATCGATGCCGCGCTTCAAACACGGACAAATGACGATGGCAGGCACTAACAGCGAGCTTGAACTTGTGGCGGAAGGCCCGGCGATCATTCTGGTCGAACCGCAGCTCGGCGAAAATATCGGCATGGTGGCGCGGGCCATGGCCAATTTCGGCCTTTCCGAATTGCGTCTGGTCAATCCGCGCGATGGCTGGCCCAGCGAGAAGGCGCGCGCCGCCGCTTCCAAGGCCGACCACGTCATTGACGGCACCAGGGTGTTCGAGACGCTGGAAGAGGCGATCAAGGATCTCAATTTCGTCTATGCCACGACCGCGCGCGAGCGTTACGGGTTCAAGCCGGTGCGCGCGCCCGTCACCGCCGCCGATACGCTCAGGACAAAATTCAAGGCTGGCGAAAAGACCGGTATCCTGTTCGGGCGTGAGCGCTGGGGGCTGACGAACGAGGAGGTGGCGCTGGCCGACGAGATCGTGACCTTCCCGGTCAATCCTGCCTTTGCCTCGCTCAACATCGCGCAGGCCGTGCTTTTGATGTCCTATGAATGGATGAAGTCTGGCATGGACGATCTGGGTGAGACACTGTTCCAGCCCATCGAGCAACGGCCCTCGACCAAGGAGCAGGTTTTTGGCCTGTTCGAACATATCGAGGAAGCGCTGGATGCGCGCGGTTATTTCCACCCTGCTGAAAAAAAGCCGAAAATGGTCGACAATCTGCGGGCGGTGCTGTCGAGACGCGGCTTTTCCGAGCAGGAAATCAGTGTTTTCCGCGGCGTGATCAGGTCGCTCGATCGTTTTCCCCGGCAGTGGCCAAAGAAGACGGGCAGGGCAGCGGGGCCGTTGGCCGAGGGAGCAGGGGAGAATGCTGAAGACGAGTGAGGCGGCGGCCGATGTGCTGAAACCGGTGCTGGTGTTCGATTCCGGCATTGGTGGGCTGACGGTTCTGCGCGAGGCGCGGGTGCTGATGCCCGAGCGCGGTTTCATCTATGTGGCTGACGATGCGGGTTTTCCCTATGGCGGCTGGGAAGAGGAGGCGCTGAAGACGCGCATTCTCTCGCTATTCGAAACGCTGCTGCAGGATTACAGCCCGGAGGTCTGCATCATCGCGTGCAACACCGCCTTCACGCTGGCCGGAGCCGATCTTCGCGCCCGGTTTCCGGACATGACTTTCGTCGGCACCGTTCCCGCCATCAAGCCAGCCGCCGAGCGTACCCGTTCGGGTCTCGTCTCTGTTCTCGCAACGCCCGGCACCGTCAAGCGGGCTTATACGCGCGATCTCATCCAGTCCTTTGCCACACAGTGTCATGTCCGCCTCGTAGGTTCGGAGAATCTGGCGCGTATGGCCGAAAGCTGGATCCGGGGCGAGCCGGTTTCGGACGAGGCGGTGCTGGCCGAAATCGAACCCTGCTTCATCGACAGCGACGGCAAGCGCACCGATATCGTCGTGCTTGCCTGCACCCATTATCCCTTCATGGCCAATGTGTTTCGCCGGCTGGCGCCATGGCCGGTGGACTGGCTTGATCCCGCCGAGGCGATTGCGAGGCGGGCCCGCCATCTCGTGCCGCTGCCGCAGGATGCGGAACATCCCGATGGTTTCGACTTTGCCGTCTTCACCTCGGGCAAACCGGATTTCGCCACGCGGCGGCTGATGCAGGGTTTCGGTCTCAGCGTCTCTTCGAACTGACTGTCGCCATTCGAATGTTTGTTGCATTTCTGCATCTATTTTGCTGGTCTTTTGCAATTCGAGATTGCGACCACTTGTCGCGCCGAATTTCCTGTGTAAGATGCGTCTTGTCTATAACCGCACTAAATGGAGGCGTGGAATGAGCAATAACATGAATATGCGCCTTAATGACATGTCAGGCCTGTTTGGCGTGATTGTGGGCGGTTATGTGATGCGAGGCATCTCCCTCCGATAAGGCTTATGGCCTGAATCCCCAGCCGTTTGGCATTTTCACTTCGTCCGACATGTGACTTGCGCGTCCGCGTGGCATGCGTGCTGCGCCCGTCGTTTCGGCATGTCGTTTTCCATCGATAAAGGACCTGGCCGCTTTGCCGCGCCGGGATGGATTTCCCATGCAAAATGATCAACCATTGGTAGCATATGCGCTGCCGGATGCGGTGGACCGTCTGTTCGTCACATTCGGCGTCTGGAAAACTCTGAAAGCAGTGGTCGTTGCGGCCATGGTGCCACGCGCGCCGCCGACCGATCTTGCCGATCTGCCGGACCGTCTGCTGGTCGATATCGGTTTTGTGCCGTCGCGAGTGAAGCGGAGGCGGGACTGGTCGGTACCGTGGGCGCCGCGGTTTTGAGCAGTGGCGGCCTCTTCGACGAAGTATGTCGAGGAGGTCGTACCGCTACGAGCCCACCCGTTCGTCCGCTGGATGACAGGGCGGCTTGATCTTCGAAGATTGGGCTTGATACCTCCTGATTTTGGTGGCTTGCTCGACACATTGGACAAGGGAGACTCAATCATGCCGCTGGAGAACTGGCTGGCCTTCGTGGCCGCATCCGCCATCATGCTCGCCATTCCGGGACCGACGATCCTGCTGGTGATTTCTTATGCGCTTGGCCATGGTCGCAAGGCGAGCACGGCGACGGTGACGGGCGTGGCGCTCGGTGATTTCACCGCCATGACGGCCTCGATGCTGGGGCTTGGCGCGCTGCTTGCCACGTCGGCTGCACTTTTCACCGGCCTGAAATGGATCGGTGCGGCTTACCTCATCTATCTCGGCATCAAGCTGTGGCGTTCGCCGGTTAGCGGCGAAGGCGCGGATGGACAGGGTGTGACGGGCCGTGAAAGGCCGCTCAAAATCTTCCTGCATGCCTATATCGTCACGGCGTTGAACCCGAAAAGCATCGTGTTTTTCGTGGCCTTCCTGCCGCAGTTTCTGGTGCCGACATTGCCGTTTTGGCCGCAGGTGCTGATTTTCGAAGCGACGTTCCTGGTGCTTGCCACCGTGAATGCGGCGCTTTATGGACTTCTGGCAAGTGCCGCCCGTAACACGATCCGCAAGCCGAAGGTTCAGCGCATCGTCAACCGCACGGGCGGCGGTCTACTGATTGGCGCCGGTCTCATTGCCTTTGGCTGGAAGAGGGCGGTTTCGGCGTGAAACGCCCGTCGATCGCCTGAAATTCGGACATAACAAAATGGCATTGCCGCATATTCTTCTTGCCCTGATCACCGTGTTTTTGTGGGGCTTCAACTTCGTTGCCATCAAGGTCGGCGTTGCAGACATGCCGCCATTGTTTCTGACGGGGGTGCGTTATCTCTTTGCGGCGGTGCCTCTCGTCTTCTTCCTGCCGAAACCGAATGTGCCGTGGCGGCATATGATCGTTTACGGCATGGCGATGGGCTTTTTTCAGTTCGGCCTGCTTTATCCGGCCATCAAGCTCGGCTTGCCCGCCGGGCTTGCCTCTTTGGTCATGCAGTCGCAGGCCTTTTTCACGCTGGCGCTTGCAGTGGTTTTTCTCGGTGAACGGCCGTTGCCTTCGCAAATCATCGGCGCGGTCATCGCTTTTGGCGGGCTCGCGGTGATTGGGGTAGAGCGGATGACGATGGCGGCCTTTATACCGCTGTTGATGGGCGTTGGCTCCGCCATCGCCTGGGCTGTCGGCAATATCGTCAACCGGCGTATTGGCCAGGTGAATGCGGTCTCTTTCGTGGCGTGGACGAGCCTTGTGCCTGTTCTGCCGCTACTTGCGCTTTCGCTTGTCGTGGAAGGACCGGGCGCGATTGCCGAAGGGCTTGCCAATGCGACGGCGACGACGGCTCTTGTGGTCATTTATATGGCTTATGGGGCGACGATTGTCGGCGCGGGCATCTGGAGCTATCTGCTTTTACGGTATCCGGCTGGAACCGTAGCGCCGTTTTCGCTGCTGGTGCCGGTGGTCGGTTTCATCAGCGCATATCTCGCTTTTGCGGAGCATATTACCATATTCGAAGTGCTGGGTGCCGGGCTGGTCATTCTGGGGCTGGTGCTGAACGTATTCGGGCGGCGCATCGCACTGTTGCGGTTGTGGACCCGGCCTGCATAGGCGCAACACGCAATTGCCTGTGCATTATCGGCATGGGGCAGACGCAACCGGGGATTTTTTGGTAAAGAGCATGTCCGGCCGCGCCTAAGGGAATCGGCCGGATGAAATGCAGCACAGGGAATGGAACATTGCAGGTCGGTATCGACATGGGAACCCTATCGGGCGGGCAGCAGGCCAAGCTCGATATCGAGGAATTGCTTGCGACGCGTTTGCTGGTGCAGGGCAATTCCGGTTCCGGTAAGTCGCATCTGCTGCGCCGGCTGCTGGAGCAATCGGCGCAATGGGTGCAGCAGGTCATCATCGATCCCGAGGGTGATTTCGTTACGCTTTCCGACAAGTTCGGTCATGTGGTGGTGGATGGCGAGCGGACGGAAGCCGAGCTTGCCGGCATCGCCAACCGCATTCGCCAGCACCGCGTTTCCTGCGTGCTGACGCTGGAAGGGCTTGATGTCGAACAGCAGATGCGGGCCGCCGCCGCCTTCCTCAACGGCCTGTTCGATGCCGATCGTGAATTCTGGTATCCCGTGCTTGTCGTTGTGGACGAGGCGCAGATGTTTGCGCCCTCCGTCGCCGGCGAGGTGACGGAAGATGCGCGCAAGGCGTCGCTCGGCGCCATGACCAACCTGATGTGCCGTGGCCGTAAACGCGGGCTTGCCGGCGTCATCGCCACGCAGCGGCTGGCCAAGCTTGCCAAGAACGTGGCGGCGGAAGCCTCGAACTTCCTGATGGGCCGTACCTTCCTCGATATCGACATGGCGCGCGCGGCCGATCTGCTCGGCATGGACCGGCGGCAGGCGGAAATGTTTCGCGATCTGCAGCGCGGCAATTTCGTGGCACTCGGCCCGGCGCTCTCGCGTCGCCCGTTGCCGATCGTCATCGGCGCGGTGGAAACCTCGGCGCGCTCGTCTTCGCCGAAGCTGATGCCGTTGCCGGACGCACCGCAGGATGTGGAAGACCTGATCTTCACGCCGGATCCGGAAGAGTTCACGCGCGCCGCCGTGCGCCGCACGCCACCCGCACCGCGCCCGACCACCGATATTCTGGCCGAACTCTCCCGTTCCACGCCCGCCGCCGTTGGCCCTTCATCGGAGCAGTCGCCGCGTGCAGGCCAGCCGGAACTGACGCCGGAGGAGCGTGAGGAAAAGATCGGTGCGGTGCTCGTGGAAATTCTCGACGATCCGCAATCGGCCTATCGCACGGATGCCGTGCTCTATCAGGACTTTCTGGTGCGCGCCCGCATGCGCCGCATTCCTGGCACGCCGATGACGCTTGCCGAATTCCGCCGGCAGGTAGCGATCGCCCGTTCCGGCGTGGATGCGGCGATGGCGGCAAGCGAAGGCTGGGAAAAGGCGCTGGAATTGTCGATGTCGGTTTCCGATGATCTGCAGGGGGTCTTCCTGCTGCTCGTCAAGGCGGCGCTGGGTGAAGAGCCTTGCCCGTCAGATGCCCGCATCGCCCGCGCCTATGGCACCCATTCCGCCCGCCGCGCCCGGCGGCTTCTCGGTTATTTCGAGGAGAAGGAGCTTGTGGTGGTGCATGCCGATTTCTCCGGCAAGCGCATCGTGGCGTTCCCCGATCTCGATGCAAAAACCGCACCCGGCGATGCGGATGCGGCTGAGGATGATGCGAAACTGGCGGCGGAGTGAGGTTGCGGCAGGTTTCCCTGCCGCTTACCGTTATAGGCCTTACTCGATAGCCTTTGCTTCCTTTCGTGTCGCGATCAGCGAACCGATGATGCCGGTGGCGAGGATGGCGACGGTGACGCCGAGCGAGACGGCCGGCGGGATCTTGGCGATGCCCAGCATGTCTGCCACGAAAATCTTCGAACCGACAAAGACCAGAACCGCAGCCAGCGCATATTTCAGATAAGCGAAGCGGTGGATCAGGGCGGCGAGTGCGAAGTAGAGGGCGCGCAGGCCGAGGATCGCGAAGATGTTCGAGGTGTAGACGATAAACGGATCGGTGGTGATTGCGAAGATTGCCGGGATCGAATCGACCGCGAAGATCAGGTCGGCGATCTCGACCATAATGAGCGCCAGGAAGAGCGGTGTCACGAAGGTCTTCAGCTTGCCGGTGGTCGCGTCCGTCTCTTTTACAAAGAATTTCTCGCCATGCAGCTTTTCCGTCACCGGCAGGCGGCTGCGCAGGAATTTCAGGATGCGGTTGTTGCCGATATCGTTCTCGTCATGGTCGGACGAAAACAGCATCTTGAGGCCGGTGAAGACGAGGAAGGCCGCAAAGAGATAAAGCACCCAGTGGAAGTTTTCGACGATGGCCGCACCGCCGGCAATCATGATGCCGCGCAGGACGATGACGCCGAGGATACCCCAGAGCAGCACGCGGTGCTGATATTGGCGGGGAATGGCGAAATAGGAGAAGATCATCGCGATGATGAAGATATTGTCCATCGCCAGGCTTTTTTCGACCACGAAGCCGGTGACATATTCCATCGCCGATTGCTGGCCGGACTGGTACCAGATCCAGCCGCCGAAGGCCAAACCAATGGCGATGTAGAAGCCTGACATCAGCAGGCTCTCACGAATGCCGATTTCCTTGGAATTCTTGTGCAGTACGCCAAGATCGAGCGCCAAGAGACCAAGGACGAGAGAAATGAAGACCGCCCACATCCATGTGGGGGTACCGAGAAAATCGTTGAGGAGGAACTCCATCAGTCAACCTTTAGCCGGACGAGGTTGGCTTTGCGGATGGGGAACGCGGTTCAAGAATATACGTGGGCCCCAACCTTAACAAACTCGACATCACGTGTTGTCCGGTAACACGTCAGAGGGGCCCGAGTTCTGATCACAACGGAAAGATGGGAGTGCCTGAAGGCTTTTCAAGGGCACTTACAAGAAAAAAGCGGCGGGCGTTGTTTGACAAATTTGTAAAACGTGTTTAGAAGCCGCCCCAACGCCGGGCAGTAATGTCCGGTGTGTTTTGTTGATTGCCTTGCAGTGTAATTGCTGAGGTTTGGCAGTCAATATCACCGACATGTCCCGTGGTTTCTCCATTTGCATGTGAGAAGCCTGTCAGAGGCCCTGAAACGGGCTTCAGAGGAGGGCGTGTTTCCTTGAACCGGTTTGGCAACAGACCGGCATAACCATTTGAGAAGGAAATACGATGAGCAAGCGCGAATCGGCCAAGTACAAAATCGACCGCCGCATGGGCGAAAACATCTGGGGCCGTCCGAAGTCCCCGGTTAACCGCCGCGAATACGGCCCGGGCCAGCACGGCCAGCGCCGCAAGGGCAAGATGAGCGACTTCGGCACGCAGCTGCGCGCCAAGCAGAAGCTCAAGGGTTACTACGGCGAACTGCGCGAAAAGCAGTTCCGCGCCACCTTCGACGAAGCAAACCGTCGCAAGGGTGACACCTCCGAGAACCTGATCGGCCTGCTCGAGTCGCGTCTGGACGCCATCGTCTACCGCGCCAAGTTCGTTCCGACTGTTTTCGCATCGCGTCAGTTCATCAACCATGGCCACGTCACGGTTAACGGCGTTCGCGTCAACATCGGTTCTTACCGTTGCAAGGCTGGCGACGTTATCGAAGTTCGTCAGAAGTCCAAGCAGCTGGTGACGGTTCTCGAAGCCGTTCAGCTCGCAGAGCGTGACGTTCCTGACTACATCGAAGTTGATCACAACAAGATGGTTGCGACCTACGCCCGCGTTCCGGCTCTCTCCGACGTTCCGTACCCGGTCGTCATGGAACCGCATCTGGTCGTCGAATTCTACTCGCGTTAATCGACGCGTTTCAGTATTGAGAAAGCCGCCCCTCGGGGCGGCTTTTTTGTTTGCTGGGGAAGGCTTTGCATGCAGGACATTCAGGGTATCGTCGATTCCATCTATGACAGCATGCTGCCGAGGCTGGGTGAGGGGAAGGTTGCGGATTACATTCCCGAACTCGCCAAGGTCGATCCCAACCAGTTCGGCATCGCCATCACCACCGTCGATGGGACGACCTATACGGCCGGCAATGCGCTTGTGCCGTTTTCGATCCAGAGTATCTCCAAGGTCTTCATGCTGACGCTGGCGCTCGGCAAGGCTGGAGAAACGGTATGGAACCGAGTGGGGCGCGAACCATCGGGATCGTCTTTCAATTCCATCGTTCAGCTGGAACATGAGCACGGCATTCCCCGCAATCCCTTCGTGAACGCCGGTGCGATCGTGGTGACCGATATCGTTCTTTCCGGCCACCAGCCGCGTGAGGCGATAGGCGAGCTTCTGCGGTTCGTGCGTTACCTCGCTGACGATGACACGATCAGCATTGACGACACGGTGGCGAAATCCGAGCAGGCGACGGGGTTCCGCAATTTCGCGCTTGCCAATTTCATGCGCTCCTTCGGCAATCTGCATCATCCCGTGGAACATACGCTCGGCGTTTATTTCCATCAGTGTGCACTTTCCATGACCTGCGCGCAGCTGTCGCGGGCTGGCCTCTTCCTTGCCAATCGCGGCCGTAATCCGCTCTCCGGCCATACCGTCGTGTCGGACCGTCGGGCGCGGCGTATTAATGCGCTGATGCTGACCTGCGGCCATTATGACGGATCCGGCGATTTCGCCTATCATGTCGGCCTGCCGGGCAAGAGCGGCGTCGGTGGCGGCATCATGGCGGTGGCGCCGGGCAACGCGTCGATTGCGGTCTGGTCGCCGGGTCTCAACAAGGTTGGTAATTCGGCGCTCGGGTCACAGGCGCTGGAATTGCTGGCGACCAAAACCGGCTGGTCGGTATTCGGGGCTTGATATTGCCGGCGGATGGGGGCATTGCCTGCATTAAGAACGGCAGTCGTGCCGGAGCGAGTTGATGATGAACATTCTCACCAAGATCGATGACTTTGTAGATCAGGCAGGGGCGGACAAGGTCGGGGCAGATCACGGCCCGTCCGAAGAAAATGGCAGTTCGCATCCCCTGTTCGACAATGCTCCGCGTTCGGTTTCCTTCAACAAGCTGCGCAAGCGGCTGTTGCGCAATGTGCGGCAGGCGTTTGAAGATTTCGGCATGCTGAACGGCCAGAAGCGCTGGCTGGTCGGTCTTTCCGGCGGCAAGGACAGCTATGGCCTGCTGGCGCTGCTGCTCGATCTGAAGTGGCGCGGCCTCTTGCCGGTGGAGCTGGTGGCCTGCAATCTGGATCAGGGCCAGCCGAATTTTCCCAAACACGTGCTGCCGGAGTATCTGGCGAAGATCGGTGTCGCCCATCGCATCGAATATCGCGACACCTATTCAATCGTGAAGGAAAAGGTGCCTTCCGGCGGCACCTATTGTTCGCTCTGTTCGCGGCTGCGACGCGGCAATCTCTACCGCATCGCGCGGGAGGAGGGCTGCGACGCGCTGTTGCTCGGCCATCACCGCGAGGATATTCTCGAGACCTTTTTCATGAATTTCTTCCATGGCGGCCGCCTCGCGGGCATGCCGGCGAAGCTGATGAATGACGAAGGCGACCTGATGGTCATGCGCCCGCTTGCCTATTGCGCCGAAGAGGATATGGCGAAATTTGCGGCGGCGATGGAATTCCCGATCATTCCCTGCGACCTCTGCGGCTCGCAGGACGGGCTTCAGCGCAATGCTATGAAAGAGATGCTGGCCGATATCGAACGGCGCATGCCGGGCCGCAAGGACGTGATGCTGCGGGCGCTTGCGCATGTGAACCCTTCGCATCTGCTCGATCCCAAGCTTTTTGATTTTTCGGCGCTTGCTGTCACCGGCGCGTCACCTGAAGAGCGTAGGGAGGCCAGCCCTCCATGATGAAGAAGTGCCCTGCGCCATGAGCCTTTCCGATAAAGATATCGAATTCCTCGTTTCCACCGTCGCCGCTGCCGGCGCACAGGAAATCATGCCCCGCTTCCGAAACCTGAGCGCCGGCGCCATCTCCGAAAAGACCTCCGCCATCGATCTCGTCACCGAGGCAGATGTTCTGGCGGAAAAGGCGATCACCGCCGCGCTACTCGAACGGTTTCCGAAGGCTCATATCGTCGGTGAAGAGACCTATGAGGCGGACCCTTCCGTCATTCCAGCCCTTGCCGATGCGCCGCTTGCCTTCGTGATCGATCCGATCGACGGTACTTTCAATTATGCTTCCGGCTTTCCCGCTTTCGGCACGCTGCTTGCTGTCACGGTCAAGGGTGAGACGGTGGCGGGCATCATCCACGATCCTGTCATGGGCGACACCATAGTTGCGCTCAAAGGTGAGGGGGCTTACCTCCACCGCAAGAACGGCTCGCAGGCGAAGCTAAAGGTCACGGATCCCGCGCCACTGTCCGAGATGGTCGGCATCTTTTCCTGGCGTCACAGCCATGAGGATCGCCGTCCTGTCATTGCCGCCAATCTGGCGAAGATAAAAATGTCGCTTTCGATCAATTGTTCGGCGCATGAATATTGGCTCGTCTCGGCAGGCAAGCTGCATTTCATAGGCCATGAAAATCTGGCGCCGTGGGATCATCTTGCCGGCGTGCTGGTTCATCAGGAGGCGGGTGGCTATACGGCCCGTTTCGACAATACGCCTTACCGGCCCGGCCAGACGGCAGGCGGCATCCTGTCAGCGCCGGACAAGGAAAGCTGGAAGATGCTGCGGCGGGAAATCGTCGCCTTATAAGATTGATACTCAGATAGAAGGATATCGCCCATGGCTCTCGAACTCGACATCGCCTCTCTCGCCAATGCGCTTCAGGAAGCGGCGGCAGTGGAAATCCTGCCGCGGTTTCGTAATCTGGGCGAGGGTGATGTGCGGATCAAGAGCGAGGCGATAGACCTCGTGACCGAAGCCGACGAGGCTGCCGAGCGGCTGATCCGCGCCCGTGTCGAGGAAATCATGCCGCAGGCGCTGTTCATCGGGGAAGAGGCTGTGGCGGCGGATGCATCGCTGCTGAGCAAGCTTGCCGATGCCGATCTGGCTGTCGTGGTCGATCCCATCGACGGCACCTATAATTTCGCCTCCGGCCTGCCGCTCTTCGGCGTGATGATGAGTGTCATCTCCAAGGGCGAGACCGTTGCCGGCCTGATCTTCGATCCGATGGGTAATGACTGGGCGATTGCTGAAAAAGGCTCCGGCGCATGGCTTTGCGCCGCCGATGGATCGCAGACGCAGATGTCGGTCGTGACAGCGCCGCACCTGTCGCAGATGGTGGGTATCGCCAATACAGGCTATTTCGACGTGGAGACCCGGCGCAAGATTTTGATGAACCTCGCGGATGTGCGGCTGTTCACCAGCTATCGTTGTGCTGCGCATGAATACCGCCTGTTCTGCGGCGGCCACATGCATTTCCTGATGTATAACAAGCTGATGCCCTGGGACCATCTGGCCGGCACGTTGATCTCGCAGGAATCGGGCGCCTATGCCGCCCGTCTTGATGGTTCGCCCTATCTGCCGCGCCATGTGGATGGCGGGCTGCTGCTGGCGCCGGATCAGGAGACCTGGGAACTGCTGCGCGAGAAGATTTTTACGGTTTGAACGAACAACAGCTGTTTTCAATAAAAAGGGCGCGGAACAGAATTCCGCGCCCTTTCTTTTTGTCTGTCCGAACTTACCGTGTCGGCTTGTTGTGGGCCTGAAACAACACGCCCTTTTCGCCGATCAGCACGAAGATAAGGCCGATGATGGAGACGGCAAAGAAGCCGGCCACCATCGGCAGCGCCGTGCCGTCGAAAGCCTGACCAATGCCGGCGCCGATCAGCGAACCGCCGACGGTTCCCATGAAGCCTATGACGGAGGAGGCCGTGCCGGCGACATGGCCGAGCGGCTCCATGGCGAGCGAGTTGAAGTTCGAGCCGATCCAGCCGAACTGGAACATGGCGAGCGCAAAGAACACGATGAAGATGGCGAAGGGCATCGGCTCCGGCCCGAATATCTGCACCAGCAACCACACGAAGGTGATGGCGATGAAGCCGAGCAGCGATCCGTGCGACAGTTTGCGCATGCCGAACCGGCCGACCAGCCTTGCATTGATGAAGGACGAGAAGGCCATGAACAGCGCCACGCCGGCAAAGGCCGCCGCAAACCATGCGCCAAGGCCGTAGATGCCCTTGTAAACCTGTTCAGCCGAGTTGATGAAGCCGAACAGCGCCCCGAAAATGAAGGTGCTGGAAAGCGTGTAGCAGAGCGCGATACGGTTGGTGAGCACGATCTTGAACCCGCCGAGGATCGAACGAGCCGTGAAAGGCCTGACGTCATCGGGATGCAGGGTTTCCGGCAGGCGGAAATACATCCAGGCCGTCACGACGGCGGCGATGCCGGCCATGAAGGCGAAGATCAGGTGCCAGTCGCCGAAGAAGAGCACGATCTGGCCCGTGCCTGGCGCGATGACCGGAACGACCATGAAGACCATCATGATCAGCGACATCACTTCCGCCATCTGCCGGCCGCCATAGATGTCACGGACGATCGAGATGGTGATGACACGCGTTGCCGCCGAACCGATGCCCTGAATGAAGCGCAGGACCAGGAGGCCGGTGAATGACGGCACGAAGACCACGGCAATGGCGGAGATGATGTAGATGGCCAGACCGACGAGCATCGGCTTGCGCCGACCGAAACGGTCAGAAATCGGCCCGTAGAGAAGCTGGGCGATACCGAAACCGAGGAGATAGGTCGAAATCACGTATTGGCGGTGGTTTTCATTGACGACGCCCAGTGATGCGCCGATTTCCTGAAGACCCGGCAGCATGATGTCGATGGCCAGCGCATTCAGCGCCATCAGCATTGCTGCCAGCCCAATGAATTCCGTGCGCCCCATCGAGCCTGCGCGCGAAGCGGTGGATTGTGAAAGTTCTGTCACAGGATTGCCCCAAAAAGAACGGCAAAGGCGTTGCATGAAGCAACGCCTGGCATAAATTTCTGACAATCAGGGTGGGCCGGATGAACCGGCCGAAATCAGGCCGCGCCGCGGACGCTGATACCCTGTTCTTGGAAGTGGCTTTGCAGCTCGCCGGACTGGAACATCTCTTTTACGATGTCACAGCCGCCGACGAATTCGCCCTTGATATAGAGCTGCGGAATGGTCGGCCAGTTGGAATAGTCCTTGATACCCTGACGGATATCGGCATCGGCAAGCACGTTGACGCCCTTGTATTCGACGCCGAGGTAGTCGAGAATCTGTACGACCTGACCGGAAAAACCGCACTGCGGAAATTGCGGGGTTCCCTTCAAGAAAAGAACGATGTCGTTGCTCTTCACTTCGCTGTCGATGATGTCGTGAATGCCGCTCATGGCCATATCCTTTCACATGCGGTTCAAGGCCGCTGCTTTCTGTTAGCCTCTAAATAACATGTCGCGGCGCGATTTCCACCCGGAAAGCGTAAAAAATACGTCTGCGTGGCATGGCATGACAGACTAAATCCGGCCTGCTGCTTTTTATTTATACCGCTGCCTGCTGCGGGAAGCGGCGGTGCGCCTTTTGCTTACCTGCTTCCTGGCCGGCTTGGGCTTGACGGCGGCGTTGAGTGCGGCCTCAAGAACAGAACCAACGATACCACCGGTTAGGGAGCCGGTGTTTTTCGTCCGGCGCGCGCGGCGCGTCTTGCGAATACCGGTCTTGGTGAGAACTTCAGCCAGAGCGCCCTTGACGACGCCATTGAGCAACTGATCGACGATGCCAGACAAAATTCCCCCACCACCAAATAAATCATATTTCCGTCGCGATTTTTACTATACGTGCATCGCCCACTGTATCAAGCGATCCTTTCGGGTGTCTCCAGCCTGAAGGTTTATGCATGCCGACCGTCAAGTCACGACTTGTTCTTTATTTCCCCGGTTTCGATCCGCTCGATGCGGCTGCCCATCATGTGCGCTACCAGCGCGCCGCAGCGCTGGCGGGAAAGACGTGGGACGTCAATTATGCCGTGGGGCCGCGGGAGAGCAGGCCGGCTGGCGAAGCCTTCACGGTGGAGGCTTCGGCGGGAAATTGGAGCACGCGTTCGGATATCGTCGTCTATGACCATAACGATGTCATCTCGCAGCTGCGGGATGCGTCCGTGTGGCGGCAGATCTGGTTGGGTTTCAAGGCCGGGGCGGGCATCGTCAGTGAGGGCGGTGCGGCGCGTTATCTGCGCCATGCCTGGCGTTTTGGGCTGTTCTTCATCTTCCCGTTCCTGCTGATGCTTGCCGGCGGCGCGCTTGCTGCCGGCATTGCGCTCTCGCCATGGCTTTTCAGCCTGCCGCTCTGGCTTCTGGTGGTCAGCATTCCCGCTGCCGCCGTGTTTTTCGTGAAGGCGTTCCTGCCTTTCGCGGAGCGATTTCACACTTTGCATCTTTATGCGGACTGGCGTTTCGCGCTCGCGGTCGGCCGCGATGAGCCTATTGCCCGTGAATGGATCGAGGAGAGGGCGGCACTTGTGGTGACGGCGCTTGAACACCCCTCGGATGAGGTTCTGGTGGTGTCACACAGCATGGGTGCCAGCCTCGCGCTCGCGGTCATCGGCCGTGTGCTGGAGCTGAAACCCGACGCGCTGGATGGCCGCAAGCTATCTTTCGCGACGCTGGGCGGTGCCGCGCTGCAATGTGCGTTCCTGTCGAGTGCGGAGAGGCTTCGCGAGAGCATAGGCGCAATCGCGCGTCATCCTGATGTGACATGGTTCGACATCCAGTGCCTGACCGATCCAATCCATCTTTATCGCTGCAACACGGTGACGCTGACGGGTCACCGTGATGCGCCGCGGCCGAAAATCGTGCCGATCCGTTTCAAGCATTCGCTCTCACCGGAGCGCTACAAAAAGAACAAGCGCAATTTCCTGCGCATGCACCGGCAATATGTTCTCGGGCCGGATCGCAGATCCGGTTACGATTTCACCCTTTTGACGGCGGGGCCCCTGCCGGCCGCATCCTTTGCCGATCTGGAATCGCAGAGCCCGCCTGCTTTGTAAGCGGCGTTTTCCCTTTTGCTGATATGAAAAGGCCCGCGTGAGAGCATCACGCGGGCCTTTGATTTAGTCCGGGGCCTTTATGCGTCGGCGCGACAGTGAAGCTGTCTTGCCGGCATTTTCACGGCCACAATCATTCGGGAGCGGAGGTCTGCAGGGCAAGGGCGTGCAGAACGCCGCCCATATTGCCCTTCAGCGCGTCATAGACCATCTGGTGCTGCTGCACGCGGGTCTTGCCCTTGAATGCTTCCGCAACGACCTCCGCCGCATAATGGTCGCCATCACCGGCCAGATCGCGGATCGTGACCTTTGCCCCGGGAATTCCCGCCTTAATCATGTCTTCAATGTCGCCGGGTTTCATGGGCATGGTGTTTCTCCTTAATTCATTCTGCGGCAATCAAAGTTTCGCCGTCCATGAACTGAGGGAACCACGATTCATAGGCCAAGTGCAATTCTTTAATCTCGACAGCGCGCGCCGTGCCCAGCTTTACGGTGGAACCACCGGTAGTGCCAATAACAGGGCAGGAAACACCGGCCGCCTCGGCCGCCGCCTGCACCTTGTCGAGATCGGACTTCTTGACGGTCAGGACGTAACGGGCCTGATCTTCGCCATAGAAGGTGAGAACCGGATTATGGCCTTCGACCGCATCGATCGTTGCGCCGATGCCGGATGAAATCGCCATTTCCGCAACAGCGAGTGCGAGACCGCCGGAGGAGCAATCGTGAACGGCGGTGGTGAGACCTTCAGTGATGAGACCACGGACGAAATCGCCGTTCTTCTTCTCGGCGATGAGATCGACATGCGGCGCCGGGCCATCGGTGCGGCCGTGAACATCACGCATATAGACCGACTGGGCAATGTGGGTGCCGAGGCCAGCAGGTGCGCCAACCAAGAGTACCACCTCGTCGGCAGCCGCGAAACGGATGCGCGCCATGCGGCCCCAGTCCTTCAGCAGGCCAACGCCGCCGATGGTGGGGGTGGGCAGGATCGCCTGACCATTGGTCTCGTTGTAGAGCGAGACGTTGCCGGAAACGATCGGGAATTCCAGCACGCGGCAGGCTTCGCCGATGCCCTTGATGGCATGGACCAGCTGGCTCATGATTTCGGGCTTTTCCGGATTGCCGAAATTGAGGTTGTCGGTGGCCGCCAGCGGCAGAGCACCAGTTGCGGTAATGTTGCGCCAGCATTCGGCGACCGCCTGCTTGCCGCCTTCGAAGGCATCGGCCTCGACATAACGCGGGGTCACGTCGGAGGAGAAAGCGAGCGCCTTCTTGTCATGGCCTTCGACGCGCACCACGCCGGCATCACCGCCCGGCAGCTGCAGGGAATTGCCCTGGATCAGCGTGTCATACTGTTCGTAAACCCAGCGGCGCGAGGAGTTGTTGGCCGAACCAACGAGCGACACCAGCGCATCGGCAATGTCGGCTGCGGGGATGTCGGTTTCCGAAAGCGCTGCGGGCACCTTGGCTGGCGTCCACGGGCGGTCGTATTCGGGGGCCTCGTCGCCGAGTTCCTTGATCGGCAGGTTGGCGACTTCTTCGCCATTGTGCAGCACGCGGAAGCGCAGGTCGTCGGTGGTCTTGCCGACGATGGCGAAGTCCAGACCCCATTTGACGAAGATCGCCTTGGCGACTTCTTCCTTGGAGGGCTCGAGAACCATGAGCATGCGCTCCTGGCTTTCCGACAGCATCATTTCGTAAGCCGTCATGCGCTCTTCGCGCACCGGCACGGCGTTCAGGTCCAGTTCGATGCCGAGATCACCCTTGGCGCCCATTTCGACGGCGGAGCAGGTGAGGCCGGCGGCACCCATGTCCTGAATGGCGATGACCGCGCCGGTCTTCATCAGCTCAAGGCAGGCTTCCAGCAGGCACTTTTCGGTGAAGGGGTCGCCGACCTGAACCGTCGGGCGCTTTTCTTCGATGGATTCGTCGAATTCGGCAGACGCCATGGTCGCGCCGCCGACGCCGTCGCGGCCGGTCTTTGCACCGAGATAAACGACAGGCAGGCCGACGCCCTTGGCTTCAGAGAGGAAGATCGCATTGGACTTGGCAAGTCCTGCGGCAAAGGCGTTGACGAGGATATTGCCGTTATAACGCGGGTCGAATTCCACTTCGCCGCCAACCGTCGGCACGCCGAAGGAATTGCCGTAACCGCCGACACCGGCGACGACACCGGCCACGAGGTGGCGGGTCTTCGGATGATCGGGCGCACCAAAACGCAGGGCGTTCATGGCGGCGATCGGGCGGGCGCCCATGGTGAAAACGTCACGCAGGATACCGCCGACGCCGGTTGCCGCACCCTGATAGGGCTCGATATAGGACGGATGGTTGTGGCTCTCCATCTTGAAGACGACGCAGTCACCATCGTCGATATCCACCACGCCGGCATTTTCACCGGGGCCCTGAATGACGCGCGGACCTGTTGTCGGCAGGGTCTTCAGCCACTTCTTCGAAGACTTGTAGGAGCAGTGCTCGTTCCACATGGCAGAGAAGATGCCAAGCTCGGTAAAGCTGGGCTCTCGTCCGATCAGGTCGAGGATACGCTGGTATTCGTCGGGCTTCAGCCCGTGGGATGCAACGAGTTCCGGGGTGATCTTGATGGAGTTTGAAATCGACATAGGTCTCACGCGGTTCGAGCCGAGGAAAGTTTCCGGTTCTTTAGCGCAAGAGGCCTCTCCGTGCGACAGGAAAATGCGCAGTTCTACCGGCAAAACGCTGCTTTCTTGGCTTATTTAGAACTTGTAGCCGACCATAAGTCCGACACGCGTCAGCCCGTCATTGGGGCCGTCGCACAGATTGGCGTGGGAGGCGTGTTCGATCTGGGTCGAAATATTCCAGTTGCTGTTGAAGCGATATCCGATAGCGGCATATTCATGAAAAAGCAGGCGGCAACCGAATTCCGCGCCCGCTTCGCCAGGGCCGTTTTTCAGTCTGCCGTCATGCCACAGGCCACCAAAGCCAAGGTCGACGAAAATCTTCGGATTGAGGTCGAAGGTCCAGTTGACGCCGCCGTAAACGGTATCTGCCTCTCCCTCGGTGCCGATTTCGCCGCCCAGATGCAGACGCGGGCGGGCGAGTTTTTCGCCGAGGGTGACAGCTGAGGCGCTCGCGAAGGGATCAAAATAGGCGGTAAAGGCCGGGAATGCGCCATCTTCACCGCCGCCATCGCGGCTGGTGACAGAGGTTGTGACCCCGAACCGCAGTTCGTCGAATACCGTACCGTCGGCGGCGATGGCCGATGTGACATCCGCAAGCACAAATGCTGCAAAGACCATTGCAAGAGCGAACAGTACCCTGATGGATGTGGAACCGAATGCTGCCATCGAATCATTCCCCGCTCCGAAGTAGGGAGAGGATGGCAGATTTGTTGGTGCGGTAAATAATGAGTTACTGATTTAGGAATCGTGTTGCAGGAATGACTCGGCCAGGCACCGCTTACGCCTCGCTTTCATAGCCGGATGAACCGTTGTCGAGCAGATTGCGCAGGATGCCAAAGGCATGCGTCAGTTCCTCGCGCGAGGAGGGGCCGGAAAAGCTGATGCGGACGCGGTGGAATACCTTTTCCGAGCGGCCGGCCTTGAACTCGTCCTCGTCGTCGATCAGTACGCCTTCCTTCATGGCGGCATTGCGGAAGGTGCCCGACAGCCAGGGTTCAGGCAGCCGCAGCCACATGAAGGCGATATCGGGCAGGGAATTGAATTCCAGCCCGGCAAAGATGCGTCTGGCGATTGCCTCGCGCTGGTTGATCTCGGCGATGCAATCCTTGCGGATTTCATCTGCGTCGCCGCTATTGACGAGACGCGCATTCAGTTCGGCCAGCATGAAGGGCAATCCGCCGGTTAACATCGAATGCGAAATTCGTATTCTCGATGAAAATTGCGCCGGGCAGGCAACCCAGCCGCCCCTGACACCGGCGGCGACGGATTTCGACAGGCCACCGACAACGAAGGTGATGTCGGGTGCGAATTCCGCAATGAGCGGGATCGCCTCGCGGGTCATGGCACCGTAGAGATTGTCCTCCACGATCCATACGCCGTATCTGCGGGCAATATCGGCGATTGCCCGCCGCCGATCCTCGGGCAGGGTGGCGCAGGTGGGGTTCTGGCCGGCCGACATCAGGAAGATCATCTTCGGATGTTGCTGGGCGCAGACACGCTCGAAATCATCGGGGACGATACCCTTTTCGTCCGCCTCCACCAGAGTCACGCGGCGCCCGGCAAGGGTGGCGCTGCGGCTGATGTGGGAATAGGTGACGGGCTCGAAGACGATCCGGTCACCCGGCGCCGTCATTGCGGTGACCACGCTCATCACCCCCGCATGGGCGCCGAGCGTGGAGACGATGTTTTCCGGTTTCGGCGACCAGCCGTTCTGGGAAAGCCAGCGAGCGCCCGCCATACACCAGTTGTCCGGAAAGGTGCGGGTGTAGTTGGAAATTTCGAACGGATGTTCTCTGGCAAGGGCCTCGACGTGTTTACCGACCAGCACGCTCTGGCCGACATCCGGCGCTGCGGTGGTGTTGAGGCGGAATTCGGCGCTGGTGTCGAGGGCGTAGCGCGTGCCGCCGAATGCCGACACGGACGGTTCCTCGGGCGATAAGGGCGCTGGGGTCTTGCGTTCATTGACATAGGTGCCGCGGCCGACTTCGCCGCTGACGAGGCCACGTTCGTGAATAAGGCCATAGGCCCGGCTGATTGTGCCGATTGTTACGCCGAGATCGTAAGCGAGATTGCGCTGCGGTGGCAGTTTCGAGCCTGCCTGCAGGATTCCGTCGGAAATCGCGCCTTCGATACTATCGGCAAGGCGAAGGTAAATCGGGCCGTCGCCCTCGGTGATGTCAGGGAGCCAATTTGTCATGGTGACAATTTATGCATTGTATCTGTTCTCAAGTCAATTGTATTTATTGTCTGCATTGAATGACATCAAGCACACGGAGACAATAGGTGCAATATGCGCAAGATGGATCAATACCTTTCGACAGCGGATACACTCTATCCTGATGGCTACGAACGGGAACGCGTGTTCCGCGATGCCGGCGACATGGTCGCACCGGCGCCGTTTCCGGCCAAGATCGCCCGCACGCTTATTGGTCGCATGATTGCCGGCGTGTTTCACTGGCACCTGAAACGGCGCGGACGGTTCGCCTTGCGGGAGCTGTCTGACGATCTTCTGGAGGATATCGGGGTAACGCGCGATGAGGCCATGAAGGAGGCTGCGAAATCTCAGCTTTTCTCCTGGCCGACGCGGTCCCTCTGATTTTTTGTCGGAGAGCGGTGCCTTCTTTCCCCGGCACCATCAAGCCATTCGGCAGCCCGCCACGCCACTCCCAACCGGCGTCGGCGGGTTTTTTTATGCCGGTCGCTTGGAGGAACGTCACCGCCTATTCCCTCATTCCTGTGACAAGCACAGGGACGAGGAAGGATAGGGCATCATCAAGGCTGGCATCACCTATGCGCCCGCCGAGAGCCCGTTTCCGTGTTCGTTAATCAGCAGCCCTTGCCGCCATTCGCCCAGCGCTTGACGTCGGTGGCGATGCGGCCGGAGATGGCTTCGCTCATCACTGGTCCGAAAGCATCGAGCTTTGCCGGGTTGCCTTCTGCCTGGATCACCAGCATGGGGCGCGATTCCGGGCTGTTACGCGGCACGAGGAGGATGCGCGGGCGGCCCGAGAAAGAATTGAGTTCCGGCGCGAGGCGATAGGCCTTGAACGCCGCATCACCCGATTTGAACCAGCAGGCATTGGCACCAAGCGCGATCCGCTCCATCGTTGGCAAAGCAGCGCGGGAGACGGAGGCGACCGGCTGCGGTTTCGGCTGGCAGGCGGCAAGTGCGGCGGCTGCGAGGATCAGTCCGGTGGCTTTGTAGGCATTCAGTCGAAAAGCAAGAGACATCAGGTCATCCAGAAGAGAGGCCGAAGCGGCAGCCGCGAACGGGCATCAAAAAAGGCGGGCTTGAAGCCCGCCCGGTCCATCATGCTGCGATGACGCCGAGTGCCGAAGCGAAGAGGCCGCGGCCGTCATTGCCGCCATGGGCGGCTTCGATGAGGTTTTCGGGATGCGGCATCATGCCGAGAACATTGCCCTTGGCGTTGATGACGCCGGCAATATCGTTCAGCGAGCCGTTGGGGTTGGTGCCTTCAGCATAACGGAACACGACCTGACGGTTGTCTTCCACGGACTTCAGCTCATCCGTATCGAGGAAATAGTTGCCGTCGTGATGGGCGACAGGGCAGCGCAGGATCTGGCCCTTGTCATAAGCGCGGGTGAATTCGGTGTCGTTATTGGTGACTTCGAGCTTCACTTCACGGCAGACGAATTTCAGCGAGGCATTGCGCATCAGCGCACCCGGCAGCATGCCGGCTTCGACAAGAATCTGGAAGCCGTTGCAGACGCCGAGGACCTTGACGCCCTGTTCGGCCTTTTCGCGGATGGCCTGCATGACCGGCATGCGGGCGGCGATTGCGCCGCAACGCAGATAGTCACCATAGGAGAAGCCGCCCGGAATGACGATCAGGTCGACATCGGGAATATCCGTTTCCGTCTGCCAGATGGTGACGGGCGCCTGACCGGAAATTTTCGTCAGAGCCGCGATCATGTCGCGGTCGCGGTTGAGGCCGGGAAGTTGGACGACAGCGGATTTCATGGGCAGCGGCTCCTGGAGCTTAAAGAATGCTGATGGCGTAGTTTTCGATGACCGTATTGGCCAGCAGCTTTTCGCACATTGCCTTCAGATCGGTTTCGGCCTTGGCCTTGTCGGCGCCTTCCAGTTCCAGATCGAAGACCTTGCCCTGGCGGACGTGGCCGACGCCATCAAAACCGAGGCTGCCGAGCGCGCCTTCGATTGCCTTGCCCTGCGGATCGAGAACGCCGTTCTTCAGCGTAACAGTCACCCGTGCCTTGATCACCTGATCTTCTCCTGATTTACCCTACGAGGCCAATATTATTTCACGAGGCCGATATTACTTTACCAGGCCGATATCACTTTACGAGGACGGGGCCGGTGCCGCGGATCGGTTCGTTTTCATTGATGATGCCGAGACGGCGCGCCACTTCGGAATAGGCTTCCACAAGCCCGCCCAGATCGCGGCGGAACAGGTCCTTGTCCATCTTTTTCTGGGTCTCGATGTCCCACAGGCGGCAGCTGTCTGGCGAAATCTCGTCGGCGAGGATGATGCGCATCATGTCGCCTTCGAAAAGCCGGCCGCATTCGATCTTGAAATCGACGAGCTGGATGCCGACGCCGAGAAAGAGGCCGGACAGGAAGTCGTTGACGCGGATGGCAAGCGCCATGATGTCATCAAGCTCGGCGGGGTTGGCCCAGCCGAAAGCCGTGATGTGCTCTTCGGAGACCATCGGGTCTTCCAGCTCATCCGATTTGTAGTAGAACTCGATGATGGAGCGCGGCAGCACCACGCCTTCCTCGATGCCGAGGCGCTTGGACAGCGAGCCGGCGGCGACATTGCGCACGACGATCTCGAGCGGGATCATCTCCACTTCCTTGATCAACTGCTCGCGCATGTTGAGGCGGCGGATGAAGTGGGTCGGAATACCGATCTTGTTCAGATGCGTGAAGACATATTCGCAGATGCGGTTGTTCAGCACACCCTTGCCGTCGATGACTTCGTGCTTCTTCTTGTTGAAGGCGGTCGCATCGTCCTTGAAGAACTGGATAAGCGTGCCTGGCTCCGGACCTTCGTAGAGGATCTTGGCCTTGCCTTCGTAAATACGGCGGCGACGGTTCATAATGGCAGGTCTCTTGGTTGACGCCGATTCGGGTGGCGTTAAGTTTGGTCTTTGAAGCGGTCCCTTAAAGGAAAAGACTGCATTCTACAATGAGGCGCGCTGATCTTCCCTTCAATTCTTGTGTCGGGCCATGAAGGCAACAACACCCGGTATGGTAGGGCCAAGGCATGACATGGTGCGCCTTTGCCCGGATCGTCAGGTCTCGGGCGTCTTCAGGCGGCTGAGGAACTGGGCAAACACCATGCCGCCTTCGGGCCACGGGCCATGGCCGGACTCGGCGTTGATATGGCCGGACATGCCGGCATCCACCAGCATGGAACCCCAGGCGCTGGCGATGTCGTCGGCATGTTCGTAAGTACCGAAGGGATCGTTGCGGCTGGCGATGGTGATGGACGGAAACGGCAGTGGATCGCGCGGGTAGGGGCCGAAGGTCATCAGGTGTTTCGGCCGGATATCCGGATTGGCGACATCGGGCGGGGCAACAAAAACGGCGCCGACGACCTTATGGGCGATCTCAGGCAAGGCATGGATCACGGTCGGCACACCGAGCGAATGGGCAACCAGCACGACGGGCTTGGTAGCGGCGTTCACCTCTTCAACCAGGCGCGCCACCCAGTCTGCCTTCACGGGCTTGGTCCACTCCGCCTGCTCGACCCGGCGCGCGGTGGATAGCTTGCGCTCCCAGCGGGTCTGCCAGTGATCGGGGCCGGAATTGGTGTAACCGGGTACGATGAGGATATCTACTTCTGAAACTTTCATGCGCCCATATCTGTGCTTTGATGCCGTCGCGATCAAGACCGCGGCGGCATTAACTTATCCGCGTTCTGGATCAGGCGTTACCGAAAACGCGGGTGAAGATCGTGTCGACGTGCTTGGTGTGATAACCGAGGTCGAACTTTTCACGGATCACGTCTTCAGGCAGCGCTGCGCGCACTTCCTCGTCGCCCAACAGTTCTTCCAGGAAATCGGCACCCTGTTCCCAGACCCGCATGGCGTTGCGCTGTACCAGACGGTAAGCGTCTTCACGCGAAACACCGGCCTGTGTCAGCGCCAGCAGAACGCGCTGCGAATGCACGAGGCCGCGGAACTTGTTCATGTTCTTCAGCATGTTGTCGGGATAGATCACCAGCTTCTCGATGACGCCGGCCAGGCGGTTCAGCGCGAAATCCAGCGTAACCGTGGTGTCGGGGCCGATGGCGCGCTCCACGGAGGAGTGGCTGATGTCGCGCTCGTGCCAGAGCGCCACGTTCTCCATGGCCGGCACGACGGACATGCGCACCAGACGCGCAAGACCGGTCAGGTTTTCGGTCAGGACCGGGTTGCGCTTGTGCGGCATGGCGGACGAGCCCTTCTGGCCGGGAGAGAAGAACTCTTCCGCTTCCAGAACTTCGGTGCGCTGCATGTGGCGGATTTCGATGGCGACGTTTTCAATCGACGAGGCGATGACGCCCAGAACGGCGAAGAACATGGCGTGACGGTCGCGCGGAATGACCTGCGTGGAGACCGGCTCGGGGATGAGGCCAAGCTTTTCGCAGACATGTTCCTCGACGCGCGGGTCGATATTGGCGAAGGTGCCGACGGCGCCGGAGATCGCGCCGGTGGCGATTTCCGCACGGGCATTAACGAGGCGCTCGCGGTTACGGTGCATCTCGGCATAGAAGCGGGCAAAGGTCAGGCCCATCGTGGTCGGCTCGGCATGGATGCCGTGGCTGCGGCCGATGCGGACCGTGTTCTTGTGCTCGAAGGCACGGGTCTTGAGAGCCGCGAGCACCCGGTCCATGTCGGCGAGCAGCAGATCGGCGGCGCGCACGAGCTGGATGTTGAGCGTGGTGTCGAGAACGTCGGACGAGGTCATGCCCTGATGCACAAAACGGCTGTCGGGGCCGACAAATTCGGCAAGATGGGTAAGGAAGGCGATGACGTCGTGCTTGGTCACGGCCTCGATCTCATCGATGCGGGCGACGTCGAAAGTGGCGCTGCCGCCCTTTTCCCAGATGGTCTGGGCTGCGGACTTGGGGATGACGCCGAGTTCGGCCAGCGCGTCACAGGCATGGGCCTCGATCTCGAACCAGATGCGGAACTTTGTTTCCGGCGACCAGATGGCGACCATTTCCGGCCGGGAGTAACGAGGGATCATGGCAATGACTTTCTTAGTGGAGGAATTTTGCTGCCCGTTTAGCAAAGTGTTCCGGTAATCTCAATCTATCAAGCTGCATGGCTAAGTCGCTTGCCGCGCACGCCGGCAGAGAAACGCGCCGGCGGCCGAGAGCGGAAGAGCCGCAAAGGGAAAATACAGTCCGAGACCGAGAATTGCGAATTGATAGACCGCGCCGAGCGAGGTGAAGAGCTGCTGGAAAAACCAGATGCGGGAAAAGGCCGGTGCGTGCCATTGCGCATAAAAGATGCGGTACTGGAACGCGAAAAATGCCGCCGCAACGGCGAGGGTGAAGAATGCGATGGCGAGGCAGGCCGCCGCGAAACGCAGCGGCAGGGAAGTGGAGGCGGGAAGGAAGCGCAAAGCCACTATCGCCAGCAGCCAGCCCAAAAGGCCGCCGCAGAAGAAAAGCGTGATGATATCGGCGGCATGGTCGGTTTCCAGCCGGTTTCGGATATAGAGTCCGATGGTGGCGACAGCGGCCGAGCAGAGGGCCCAGGCAAGGGCGCCGAAAGCCAGGAACAGCGCTGCAGAAGCCGTCTCACGGAAACCCTTTCTGTCGCTTTCCATGACTATCCCCCAACGCCTGCCCCAACGCTCGCAATGCCGCCCCGGCCTTTCCGCATTCTGCGACGGCGGGTTATGTCCGTCCGGCTTCCGCGGCCATGCGCAATTGTGCGACGGTCTTGCGGTAGTCGGCAACGCCGTCGCCCTTGAAGACAGCCGAGCCCGCCACCAGCGCGTTGGCGCCGGCGGCAATGATTGCGCCTGCGGTTTCCGCCGTCACGCCGCCATCAACTTCCAGATCGATCGGCCGGTCGCCGATCATCGCCTTTGCCGCCCGGATCTTGTCGAGCATGGCGGGAATGAATTTCTGGCCGCCGAAACCGGGATTGACGCTCATGATAAGGATGAGATCGACATCGTCGAGCACGTTCTCGATGACGGAGAGCGGTGTGGCGGGGTTGAGCGTCACGCCGGCCTTGCGGCCAAGCCCGCGGATCGTCTGCAACGAGCGGTGCAGATGAGGTCCCGCTTCCGCGTGCACGGTGATGCTGTCGCAGCCGGCCTTGGCGAAGGCTTCGAGATAGGGATCGACGGGTGCGATCATCAGGTGGCAATCGAAGAAGGCCATGCTGTGGGGCCGCAGCGCCTTGATGACATCAGGCCCGAAGGAGATGTTGGGGACGAAGTGGCCGTCCATGACATCGAGATGGATCCAGTCCGCGCCGGCTTCCGTGACATCGGCGACTTCCTGTCCCAGCTTGGCGAAATTGGCAGCCAGAATGGACGGGGCTATGCGGATGGGCAGGGACATGGGGCAAACTCCTCTCGACGCGTTGCGTAAGCTGCCTTTAACATCAAGTATCTGGGTTTGAAACGGCTTGCGGTGCGCTTGCCCGCCGTTTTCAGCTACGTTTCAACGAAATCCCGCGCATGGCGCGTGGCCTATTGCTTTTCGGCCCTGTCCACCGGCTCGAAGCGCTGGCCGTTCCAGCGCTGCAGGCGATAGGGGTTGTCGGAAAGGTCGTGTGACGGTGTGAAGCCGAGATCGCCGATGACGGTTTTGAAGACGGTGCCGCCAGCCAATATTTCCGGTGCGGGTTTCGATTGCGCCTGTGTCGCCTCCGCAAGGGCGGCCGTCAGTTCCGTCGCCGCATAGGCCGGCAGAACGTAACCCTCGGGTACGATGCCGGCTGCGCGCAACTCTCCGCTGGCGGCCTGAGCCGAGGGCAGGGTGTCATAGGCCGGGCGCGTGACGGCCAGCACATTGGCGGTGAGGGGAACAGGGTTGTTTGCCGCATTCATGGCGTCACCACCCATGATGGTCAAAGCGAGGTTTTCGGATGCGGCGTCTCTGGCGATGATGGCGACGTCGTTGCGCTCCGCGCCCACGAAGACATGGGAAATGCCGGTTCGCGCCAGCCGGCGCACCAGCGCCACCTGCTGTTCCTGATTGGGGCGCATCGTATCAGAAAAGGTGGGCTTGAGGCCGTTTTCCTCCAGCGACGCGCGGATGCGGTCGACAAGTTCGCGGCTATAGATCGTGCCGTCGTCCACAAGCCCGAGGGAATGTCCCTTCCAGTCGCGCAGGATGATTTCGGCGATCCTGTCCGATTCGGCCCTGTCGGAAGGGGAGAGGCGGAAAAGCGGCCAGCCATATTTCAGGGAATCTTCCATCAGAATAGGCGCGCGGCTGGAAAGCGTGATCGCGGGAATGGCGGCCGCCTTTAGTGGCGGCAGGACACCCTGAAGCGTTTCCGTGCATAAAAAACCGATTGCGGCGCTGACCTTGGCGGCCACCAGGCCATCGGCAATCGCGCCACCGCTGCCATCTTCGCAGCTCTCGTGGATTTCGACGACATCCAGCCCAAGCTTGGCCGCCGCCGCCTTGGCACCTTGCCGCACCTGCTGCCCCAGAAGCTCGTAAGGACCGTTCTGTGGAGCAACAATGCCAATCGATGCAGCACTTGCTGAGCCCGCAAAGGCAAAACCGGCGATGATCGTTAGCAGGCGAACTGAAAGCATGACGTGATCGAAATCCTGTTGTCCCGGCTTGATGTTTATCGGCAACAACCGGTTTTCCAAAGGAAAAATACGTGCGCTTCACAGACATTCCCGCAAAACCACCACATTGCTGATGTGCCGGCCTCGCTGTCGAGGATCAGCTTGCCGATCTTTTGTTACCTTCAGCGCTTGCCCGTTTCGAGCGCAACTCCTCGCCAAGGCTTTGCTCCACCCAGGGTAACTGGGACATAAGATCGTTCCATGCGAAGGAAGGGCCGGCGCGACTGGTCACATTGTTGTGCCATCTGGTCAGCTCCGCGAAGCGCTGATCATCGGTTATCCTGACGTCGTGGTCGCGATAAACCTTGTTTATCAGCCTTCCGAGCGGATTGATCAGATCGATCAGAAGCTGATGGGAGCCATGGTCTGTGCTGGTGGATTGTCCCCCCTCGAACATATCTCCATGCCCTGTGACGAGCCAGGATATGTTCACGCCGAACTCCCGGTGATAGGCGGAAAGCAGCTCTGCGTCGGGCACGCGCTCGCCCCGCTCGTAATGCGCCAGACCACTTTTGCTGATCACCAGCCGGCTGGCGAAGACATCCCGGTCATCGATATCGAACGCTGCCCTCACGGCTCGGAGGCGTCTTCCTAGGTCTGTCTTGGGCTCGACTTCTTTCCTAGCCAAATTCTTTCAAGTTAAATCACAAATGGAGTTTACAAAAATCCAAATGTAATTTAATCCTCTCTGTGTTCGATATCATCAATAAGAAAGGCGTCTGGCAGGACGCCGTTGTTTTAATAGGCTATTTAGCACTGTGTTAAAGGCATCAGCAAGATAGGGCACACGCTTCGTGCCCCTGCATAAAATCAAATATCGCACGGTTGGGTGCTTGATGACTCGTTAGCGGTCTTCACGACGATTCGATTTCGATGCGAACATGACAATATTTGAATGTATTGATCCCCCGAAAAGGCGGCCATGATGCATGTTGAAAGGCCAGGGTTGCTACGTAAGGCGCTCAGTTTGACTATTAAGGGCCTTGCGATGCTCGTTTTGTATCCATTTATTTTGTTATTCGCGATCGTAGTAATGGCGATGGTGATGATTTCCCCTGAGATAAAGCCACGAGAAGAAGGGCATGATTGATCATAATTTCTTTCGCGACCAAAGGGGTGCATGGCAGCACAGCGATGTGCCGCCATGGAAGGAACACGGCAACAATTGCATAAAATATCATGCTTCACTTAGGCGCAGGTCTTTATTGCTGGTTTTAGTCGTCTCTATTTTTATGTGGTGGATTATCATTTTTTGCGCCCGATACATTGTGTCGACATTGTAGGCGCATTGGATCATGCATTAATATTGCAATAGGACATTGCGTCCGTGCAGGCTCGCCTGCGTATCGGAGAATTGCCTAAAGGTCAGCGTTCCAATCAAGTTTACGACGTCTGCGTTGCTTGATTGATCGCTTTTATAAATATCAATTATAAGTTGTTCCCGCCCGTCGTCGATGGAAGGAACCATTCTCGTTAATTTTCTGCAGAGTTTCATCTGCCTGTCTCTCATGTTGCGGGGGAGAAAACTCCGTGCGGCTGAATGACTGTATTGCTTTATAAAACTATTATATTTGTGGAGTAGAGATGCAATTTGGAAGGTGTGCGTTATTCATTGTGCCTCACAGAGTGCAGCAAACAAAAATGCACAATTTATCCCCATTTCCATAACTCACTGATATATATTCGAAATACATAAAGCTTCATGTCGTGGGCAGGTTTCTGTCCGCGGTTTTTTCGCATTTGCGAGAAGAATTGCTTGACGGAAACTAAATGTTTAGCTTAGATAACATTGTTTCAGGGGACGACTGAAATTGGCCATATTAGGCCTCGGAAGTGTTCCGATTATAAGCACTGCCAGACTATATTGCATTCCATATTCTATCTTTTTCATTACGCACAAACCGCTTCGGGAAACTGGAGCGGTTTTTTACATGATGCTAATTTAAGCAATTTAAAATTGAATTTGAAATGCCTCACGCAAAGGCGTTCTTTCATTCCTGTTTTTACAGAAAAGATATAGCGCGGAGAGGGTGAAGCCGGCTCCGGCACGTAATCCACGCAGCTGTTTGAAAACGTGTTTTGAATGCGCCCGTCGCCCGCAGGCGGGTCGGCTCAGTTTCCCGTGCGGTATTGTTTCAGGGCGGCCAGGGCATCTTTTGCAAAGGCGGAGAGGGGCTCGGGAAGCTTATCCGGATCGAACCAGCCAATGGCGGAAAGCTTGTCCGGTTCGGTCAGTGTCGGTTCACCCTGCGTATCGCGGGTGACGAAGATCAGCGAGACCCAGTGGTGGCGGTCTTGCGGATCGATAAATTCGCTGTGGCAGAGAAATTCAACAGCGCCGATCTGAAGGCCGGTTTCTTCTTCGGCCTCCCGCCGCGCTGCGGCGAGGCAAGTCTCGAGGTGATCCACCTTGCCGCCCGGAATGCTCCAGTATCCGGCTTCCGGCGCTTTCAGGCGTCGGCACAAAAGCAGGCGGTCTTCGCGCAATATGACAAGGCCCACGCCAACGCCCGGAAAATCGAGGCCAGGCTTGAAGGTCGATGTCATGTTGTCCATGGCGCTGATCAGGCCTTGGCGTTGGCCACGATCAGCATGAAGGCGGGAATGTCGTCGCCGAAACCAACCGGTGTCGGGCCATCGTCATGGTCACGATAATGACGGCGACGGTCGCGGTTGTCGTCGTTGGCGTGCAGCGAGTTCAGGTTGCGGCTGTTGCGCTCGGAATTGCGCGGGGTCTTTTCCGGTCTGCGTTCTGCCTTCACCTTGTCTTCTCCGTGAGCCGCGATGTCCGTATCCACTACGGATTGTGCGTCCTGATTGATGTTTTCCACCGGCGATGCAGGTGCATCGCGACGGTTTCTGTCGCGGCCTCTGCCGCTACGTTCCTTGGTGCCCCGGCGGCCGGAATTGCTTTCAAAGCTTTCCATGGGCGCGGGGAGGGAGGACAGATCGCCGCTCAGCCATTCGATCTTTTCGGCAATCAGCTTTTCAATCGCGTCGAGATATTTCGCGTCGCTCTTGGTGACGAGAGTGAAGGCCTTGCCCGAACGGCCGGCACGACCGGTGCGGCCGATGCGATGGACATAGTCTTCGGCATGGATGGGAACATCGAAGTTGAAGACGTGGCTGACATCAGGGATATCAAGCCCGCGGGCTGCAACGTCGGAAGCGACCAGCAGCGTCAGCTGTCCATCCCGGAAGTTCTGCAGCATCGTCGTGCGCGAGCGCTGATCCATGTCACCATGCAGTGCGCCAACGGAAAAGCCGTGACGATCCAGCGAACGGAACAGATCGGCGACATCCTTCTTGCGGTTGCAGAAGATGATGGCGTTCTTGAGTTCCGCTTCTTCGGCACGGACCAGATCGCGCAGCACGGCGCGCTTTTCATAGTCCTTATTGTGCGCCGCGACGATACGCTGCGTGACCGTCTTTGCCGTAGAGGAGGGCTTGGCGACCTCGATCCGCGTCGGGTTCTGCAGGAACCGGTCAGCCAGTTTCTGGATTTCCGGCGGCATGGTGGCCGAGAAGAACAGCGTCTGCCGGGTAAAGGGGATCATTTTGGCGATACGCTCGATATCGGGGATGAAGCCCATGTCGAGCATGCGGTCGGCTTCGTCGATGACGAGAATTTCCACGCCGGTCATCAGCAGCTTGCCACGCTCGCAATGGTCGAGAAGGCGGCCGGGGGTGCAGATCAGCACATCGGCGCCACGCTCGAGCTTGCGATCCTGGTCTTCGAAGGAAACACCACCGATGAGCAGGGCAACGTTCAGCTTGTGATTCTTGCCGTATTTTTCGAAGTTCTCCGCCACCTGCGCCGCAAGCTCGCGAGTCGGCTCCAGGATCAGCGTGCGCGGCATTCTGGCGCGTGCGCGGCCCTTTTCGAGCAGCGTCAGCATCGGCAGAACGAAGGACGCGGTTTTGCCCGTGCCGGTCTGTGCGATACCGCAGATATCACGCTTTTCCAGCGCGGGCGGAATGGCGCCGGCCTGAATGGGTGTCGGCGTCGTGTAGCCGGCATCTGCAATAGCGGAAAGAACTTTTTGGCTCAGGCCAAGATCAGAGAATGTTGTCAAAGGAAGAACTTTTTCCGTTCTGGTTCGGTAAGAATACCTGCGTGCCGCTGCGGCACTTGCAAAGACTTGGCGCGGGGATAGGCCCAAATTGCCGGAAAGTCAAGGAAACAACGGGAAAAGCGCGCGAAACGTGATGCTTCGGGCGGGGCTTTTGAGCCCTCACCGTGAATTTGTGTGATTTATCGTTAAAAGAGCAAAAGAAGGGTTAAAATCAGCCTGCTATTTCAGATAGGTTTTCAGCTCCGCCCCGGCGATCAGGTATCGCATGGGATCGACCGGTGTATCGTTGCGCCGCACTTCGTAATGCACATGCGGGCCGGTGGAGCGGCCGGTGCTGCCGGCGCGGCCGATGACGTCGCCGGCTTCCACCCGGTCGCCAGCCCGGACGAGGATGGCGGAGAGGTGACCGAATCGGGTGGAGACGCCCTGGCCGTGATCGATCTCGACCATATTGCCGTAACCGCCGGAGTTTTCCGCCACCGTCACCTTGCCGGCGCCGGTGGATTTGACGTCCGCACCGGTTTCAGCGCGAAAATCGATGCCGGTATGCAAAGCGGGACGTCCGAGAAACGGATCCATCCGGTTGCCGAATCGGCTGGTGATCGCCCGGCCGGGGGCAGGGTTGCCGAAGGGCAGGGCAGTCGCACTTTCCTTGACGACATCAAGCCGGTTCAGCGCATTGTCGAGACTGGTGAGCGACAGGTTGAACGGGTCGGTCTCACCGCCCAAAGGCGCGGCATAGGGACCGCCGACATCGTCGGTGCCGTTTTCTTCGATCTTCAGGCCCGCCTGCCGGATGATGTCCTGCATGGCGCTTGCCTTGTCCTCGGCGTCGCTGGTCAGCCTGGCGATGCGCGATATCTGCTGGCGTTCGATATCCTTCAGTGACAGCGTGACCTTGGAGAAAACCCGGTCTGCCCGGTCGGAAGGTGTTTCGCCGGATTCAGGCGCATAGGCGGCCCGTCTGTCGGCTGCGGCGGCTTTTTCCGCCTGCGGTTTCGGCGCCATCAGCTTTTCGATGGCGGAAAGGCCGCCGGAGAGGTCGGCGCGTTTTTCCGGAACCATGGCATTCGAGAGGGAGGAGGGCGCGGCCGGGGCGGTGGCTGCGATGCCGGAGTTTTCAGCACGCTCCAGAAGCTCGCTCATGCGCCCGTGGCGCGAGGTCAGCGCAGCCTGCTGTTCCAGCAGTTTTTCCACTTTCTTTTCAACGACCTGCTGATCGAGCAATTGCCGGGAGGTGACGCGGTCCACCTGGGCTCTCAGCGCCGCGATGCGGTCTTCATAGTCGTTCTGCATGCGCGTCTGGCGCGCCATGGTCGCGCCGATCAGATCGTCGCGCAAGATGAGGTAGCCGGTAGCACCGAGATAACCGAGCGAAAACAGGCCGATCGTGCAGCCGGCAAGCACCGCCATCCAGGGCCGGATGGTCATGTGCCGCACGTTTTCGCCGCGCGCGAGAATGAGCACATGTGGCTCGCGTTTCTTGCCGAATACCCGATTTTCCGCCGTATCAGTCACAATCTCTCTCCGGACTGGCCGATTTCTTAACCGAAATCATAATTCGTTAAGGTTAACGAAGTTTTGCCGGAGATGCGTATCGTTGGGCGTTAGCTATGGCTGATGGATGTGAGTGACCGGTAAAAGGAGGGTGTCAGGCCGGCTTCGGCGCGGGCGAGATCGTTGAAGGGAGGTTTCAGCGGGCCACGGAAATTGGCGCGCACCAGCTGTCTGAAGGTTGCGGCCGGATCCTTCTTCTCACGCGCGCAGAGAAACCGGAACCATTTGGCGCCGATGGCGACATGACCCTTTTCGTCATTATATATGACGTCGAGAACCGCAGCGCTTTCGAGATCGCCGGTCTCGCGCATCCTGACCTGCAGGGAAGGAGTGACGTCCAGCCCGCGCGCCTCCAGGATAAGCGGGACGACGGCGAGCCGCGCGGTCAGATCGTTGCGGGTGGAGTGTGCAGCCTGCCACAGCCCGTCATGGGCGGGCAGGTCGCCATAGTCAGCCCCGAGGCTTCTCAGCCGGTCCCGCACCAGCCGGAAGTGCTTTGCTTCCTCGAAGGCGACCTGCATCCAGCCATCGAAAAAGGAATGGGGCACCGGTTCGCTCGCATAACGGGCGACGATATCGAGCGCGAGATCGACGGCGTTGAGTTCGATATGGGCGATGGCGTGCAAGAGGGCGATGCGGCCCTTGACGCTGTGCAGCGAACGCCGCTCCACCTCGGTCGGCGGAACGAGTTCCGGTTTCTCCGGCCTGCCCGGTCGCTCGGGCAGGGGCGGATCGAGCGGCGAGCGCAACGACAGCCGGCGTTCGAACCAGCGTGTTGCGGTCTCCTGCGCGAGTTCGGTCTTTCGGTCGAGATCGGCGCTGACGATCGCTTCCGTGGCGCCGCCGCGCAGGGACATGATTTTGGCCGGAGGCATCAAGGCTGAATGGCCCTCAGAGCTTTTGGGCGGCCTCGAGAACGGCCTGTGCGTGACCCGCAACCTTCACCTTGTTCCAGATTTCGGCGATCTTGCCATCCGGGTCAATGAGGACCGTCGTGCGTTCGACGCCCATGTATTTTTTCCCGTACATGCTTTTTTCCTTCCAGACGCCATAGTCCTCCACAACCTGCCTCTCCTCGTCGGAAGCGAGCATGACGGAAAGGGAATGTTTTGCCGCAAACTTGCCGTGGCTTTTGACGCTGTCGGGTGAAATTCCGATGACGACGGCATTGGCGGCCTCGAATTGTCCGCCGAGCGCGCTAAAATCGATCGCTTCGGCGGTGCAGCCCGATGTATCGTCCTTCGGGTAGAAATAGAGGATGACGGCCTTGCCTTGCAGTTTCGACAATGTCACCGTCCCTTCACCGTTACGGGGCAAGGTGAAGTCGGGGGCGGGGCTGCCAATCGTCAGGTCAGTCATAATCTACCTTTCTTTCGCCGGGATGTTGAGGGAAAGTCGCCACATTCGATATATAGCGAAACCGCGCGTCGTCCAGTGTTGCGGCGAAACAAAAGCTACTTAGAGGCAAACACGGGCGTATGGCTGAAATAAGGGGTGAAAAGGTTAGTTTCGGCAAGCGCGATATGGTTGCGCTGCACGAGCTTCCTTCGGCTCAGGCCGAAGACCCGATCATCGTGCATTGCCCGCCGCCGCGCTCGATGGCGCGCGCTTTCTGCAAGATTTTTGCGGCCCTTTTCGTGCTGGCCTTCCTGTCCATCGGCGGCATCATCGTGTCGGTCGAGACCGGCTCCATCGACAAGACGCTTTCGAGCCAGGCGCAGCAGGCGCTGGAAAAGGCACTCGGACCCCATTACAGCGCGCGGATCGGCTCCTCGGCGATCCGGTTTTCCACCGGGCTGCGGCTGGCGCTGGTGGCCGAGGATGTGGATATCGTCGAGAAGGAATCCGGCCAGCATCTGAGCCGGGCGCGGGCAATCGGCATGGCGCTCGATCCGCTTGCGCTTCTGGCCGGCCATGTGTCGGTGCAGAGCCTCGAAGCCGACGGCATGGAACTCGATACGGCGCTTTTGCCAAAGGGCAACGGTTTCGATCTCGCCAGCATCAAGCTCGACGCCGTGCCGCAGCAATTGCAGGCGGCCTTCGGGCAACTCGACAAGCTTGCGCAGGCTTTTCTGAGCAGCGGCACCGAAGAAATCGATATTTCCAGCGTTTCGGTTCACCTGCCGCCCAGCGAACAGGGCAAGCCGCGCACCATCGAAGTGCGGGAACTGTCGCTGACACCGGATCAGCAGGGCGGATATACGCTCGATGGAGAAACCCTGTTCAACGGGGAAATCGCCAGCGTGTCGCTCAGAACCTCCGGCGCAGGCGGTGTGATCGACGGTTTTGACGCCCGCATCGATGGTTTCGACATTGGCCCGTTCCTCGAAAAATTCGATCCAGACGGAAATCTTCATGAAGGCCTGAACGTCAAGACCGGTGTGAATATTGTTGCCCGGCGCGCGATGGTAGCGCAAGAGCCGCGGCTGGAGGTTTCGGTCGGTCTCGGCAATGGAACGCTGATGATTGGCGGCGAGGCGCAGCCCTTCACGACTGGCACCGTGCATGCGCGTTATGATTTTGCAAAAAACAGCGTGGTCATCGACAATTCGCAGGTGGAGCTGGGGCGGACGATCATTCCCGTCAACGGCGAAATCAGCGATACGGAAGAGGGATTCGGCCTTTCGCTGAGAGTAGACAATGGAGTTGCTTCCTCAGAAGCCTCCGGTGAGGCGCCTGTTTCCTTCAACCTGAAAGCGGACGGGCATTTTGCGACGGCCACAAAGCAGCTCGACGTTCCCTCGCTTTATGTCAGCGGCCCGCTCGGAGACATGGCGGGCTCGCTGAAAATCCGGTTTGGCGAGGGTTCGCCGGAAATCAGCTTCGGTGGCCAGATTCCGAAGATGGAGGCAACGGCCGTCAAGCAGCTCTGGCCGTTCTGGATGGCGCACAAACCGCGTGACTGGGTAGTCTCCAATCTCTACGGCGGCACCGTCACCAACGGGTCAATCGCGATCTTCATTCCGCAGGGACGGATGTGCGGTCCGGGCTGCCCGCTGGTGCTTGGCGAAAGCGAAATGCAGATCCGCTTCGACATTGACGAGACGCGCCTCAATACGACAGGCGACATTCCGCCGCTTCGTGACGTCGATGCGCATTTCGACCTCGTCGGCGGCAAGATGGCCGTCGATATCAAGGAGGGCACATCCTATTTCCCGTCCAACCGGACGCTTTCGCTGGAGAACAGCCGCTTTCTCATTTCAGATGTGTATGAGAAGCCGTTGCTCGGAAATCTCGAGCTTAACGTGTCCGGTGCCGCCGATGCCGTGGCGGAGCTTGCGACGCTCAAACCTATCAATGCGCTCAAGGATACGCAGTTCAAGCCGGAGGATTTCACCGGCGACGTGAAGGCCAATGCGAAGCTGACGGTTGGCATGCTCTCCAGCCAGAACCCGCCGCCGCCGGTGTGGACGGCCGATCTCGACTTGAAGAACCTGGCGCTGACCAAACCTTTTGCCGGCCACAAGGTGACTGCGCTTGACGGTTTCATGTCGCTGAACGACCACCAGTTGAAACTGGAGGGCAAGGGCCGGGTGGACGACGTGCCGATGGACATCGTGATGACGGAGCCGGTGCGTAAAAACAGCAACGTCGCTCCCACTTTGTCTCTGAAGGCAACCTTGAACGAGACGCAGGTCGCCAAGCTCGCGCCTGAACTCTCCAGCGTCCTCGGCGGCACGACGGCGATCGAAATCGACGGCGCCGACCCGAAAAGCCAGGACATCAAGCTCGATCTCACCAGGGCATCGATCATCCTGCCCGGGCTAGGCTGGAGCAAGGGCATCGGCATTCCCGCCAAAGCCGCCTTCACCATGCAAGCGGCGGATGGCCGCACGACGGTCAGCGATTTCTCCCTCGACGGCGACGGTTTCGGTGCCGCCGGTGATATCACCTTCAGCAAGAACGGCCTGATTTCCGCCGATCTCAGCCGAGTGAAACTCTCGCCAGCCGACAATTATGCCATTTCGGTCGCTGCGTCCAAGAACGGCTATATCGTCAATGCGTCGGGTAAATCCGCCGATCTGCGGCCCTTCATCTCGAAGCTGCGCAGCCCCTCGAGTGGTGGTGACGGGGCATCCCGCTCGCAGCCCACGCTTTCCGTCAAGGCGCAGTTCGACAAAGTCTATGGTTTCAACGACGAGGTGCTTGCCAACGTCAATGCCGATGTCAGCGTGCGGGATGGCAAGGTGCGCTCGATCGACGTGCGCGGCGTCACCGGCAATGGCCAGGCGGTGGTTGCGCAGACCGTCAATCGCGGCGCGACTGGAACCGTCACGCTGACCAGCAGCGATGCGGGTTCTCTTGCCCGTTTCGCCAATATCTATAGCCGTATTCGCGGCGGCCTTCTCAATCTGGCGCTCACGACCTCCAATGGCAGCGACTGGAGCGGCTCGCTCGACCTGCGCAATTTCGCCGTCGTCAACGAGGCCAAGCTGCAGGATATCGTCGCCACGCCGACGGGCGAGGACGGCAGAAGCCTCAATAATGCGGTGCGCCGCAATATCGATGTCAGCTCGGAAAAATTCCAGCGTGGTTTTGCCCGGGTGGTTTACGTCAATGGTTCGGTGGCAGTTGAAAACGGTGTGGTGCGCGGTGAACAGATCGGCGCGACATTCCAGGGACTGCTAAAGGACCAGAGCGGCCGCATGGAGATGACCGGCACCTTCATGCCTGCTTACGGGCTGAACCGGCTGTTCGGCGAGTTGCCTTTCATCGGTATCTTCCTTGGCAACGGCCGTGACCGCGGCCTGCTCGGCATCACCTTCAAACTATCGGGCCAGACAGACCAGCCGAAGCTGACGATCAACCCGCTGTCGCTGATTGCGCCGGGTGTCTTCCGGCAGATTTTCGAGTTCCAATAAAAAGGGCCGCTTTCGCGGCCCTCGATGCAGGTTTGGCGCTGGTTTACGCCGGGCGAACCAGAACGTGCTTCTTCTTGCCGACCGACAGCTTGATGACGCCGTCACCGGTCACTTCGCCGGTGCCGATCATCTGGCGCTCGTCTGAAACGCCCTGATCGTTGATCTTCACCGCGCCGCCCTGAACATGGCGGCGGGCTTCGCCATTCGAGCTCGCAAGGCCGGCGCGGACGATGAGCGACAGGACGCCGACGCCGGCATCGAGTTCGGATGTCGGAACCTCGATGGAGGGCAGGTTTTCGGCAAGCGCGCCTTCCTCGAAGGTCTTGCGCGCCGTTTCGGCGGCTTCTTCCGCCGCAGCGCGACCATGCAGGATCGCCGTCACTTCCGTTGCGAGGATTTTCTTCGCTTCGTTGATCTCAGATCCGCCAAGCGTGGCAATGCGGGAGATCTCATCCATCGGCAGGGTGGTGAAGAGTTTCGCGAAGCGAACCACGTCCGCATCTTCCGTGTTGCGCCAGTATTGCCAGAAATCATAGACCGGCAGCAGGTCCTTGTTCAGCCACACCGCGCCAGATGCGGACTTGCCCATCTTCGCGCCGGAAGAGGTGGTCAGAAGCGGCGAGGTCAGCGCGTAAAGCTGCGGTGTCCCCATGCGGTGACCAAGGTCGATGCCGTTGATGATGTTGCCCCACTGGTCCGAACCGCCCATCTGCAGCCGGCAGCCCGTGCGCTGGTTCAGCTCCACGAAATCGTAGGCCTGCAGGATCATGTAGTTGAATTCGAGGAAGGATAGCGACTGCTCGCGGTCAAGGCGCGTCTTCACGCTGTCGAAGGACAGCATGCGGTTGACCGAGAAGTGGCGGCCGACATCGCGCAGGAATTCGAGATAGTTCAGACCACGCAGCCAGTCGGCATTGTTGATCATCAATGCCGGGTTCTCGGCACGATCGTAATCGAGGTAATTCGCAAAGACGTGCTTGAGCGAGGTGATATTGTCCTCGATCATGTCGATCGTCATCAGCTTGCGGGCCTCCTCCTTGAAAGAGGGATCGCCGACCATGCCGGTGCCGCCGCCCATCAGAGAAATCGGCTGGTGGCCGGTCTTCTGCATCCAGTGCAGCATCATGATCTGGGTGAGGTGGCCGACATGCAGGCTGGAGGCCGTCGGGTCATAGCCGATATAGGCGGTCACGGTTTCCTTGGCGAACAGTTCGTCGAGACCTGCCTCATCGGAGATCTGGTGAATGAAGCCGCGCTCATCGAGCGTGCGGAGGAAATCGGACTTGAACCTGGACATAACCTTTTACTTTCTGGTTTGATCTTTTCCGTCATTGAAAGCCAATGAACGCCGGGGCTTTATCATTGTTTTTTGAAATGTGCACCCGTTTCGGCCATGAATATCGGGATTCACGTCATCATGATTCGATATTGCAAGGGAGCGGCGCGTGGGCGAGGTCAAAACGGCAATCGGGCTGATGAGCGGCACATCGATGGACGGCATCGATATCGCGGTGTTGCGCACGGATGGCGAGAGCGTGGTCCGGCACGGGCCGAGCGGTTATTTTCCCTATGATCCGGGTCTGCGGGCCATCTGGCAGAAGGCACTCACGACAGCCAAAACCATTCGCGAACGGCGGGAGCGTCCGGGCGATCTGGGGGAGGCCGAACGCAAGCTGACGCTTGCCCACGCGGCTGCGGTCAAATCCTTCCTGCACCGGCACCGGTTTGACGTCGGTGATATCGATGTGATCGGTTTTCATGGACAGACCGTGCTGCACCGGCCGGATGAGGCATTGACCGTGCAGATCGGTGACGGCGCGCTTCTGGCCGAGGAAACCGGTATCGATGTGGTTTACGATATGCGCGCGAACGACATGGTGCATGGAGGGCAGGGTGCGCCGCTCATTCCCGCCTATCACATGGCACTGTCAGCCAATCTGCCGGATGGGTTCGAAACGCCCGCCGTCTTCGTCAATATCGGCGGCATCTCCAACCTGACCTATATCGGCGAGGGTGGCCGGCTTGCGGCTTTCGACAGTGGTCCCGGCAATATGCTGATCGACCAGTGGATCGAGGCGCATACGGGCAAGGCCTTCGACAAGGGCGGCAGGACGGCGGCAGGCGGCAGCGTCGTTGCCTCGCTGGTGGCGCGTTATATGGAAAGCCCGTTCTTCTCGGCCAATATCCGCCGCTCCCTCGACCGCAGCGATTTCGTGCCGCCGCAAAAGGGTGAGGTATCGCTGGCGGATGGGGCGCGGACGCTCTCGCATCTGACGGGGGCGGCGATCCTCAAATCGGCCGGCTATCTGCCGGAAGCGGCGAAGACCTATGTGGTCTGCGGCGGCGGGCGGCTCAATCCTGTTGTCATGGCGGAATTTGCCGAGCTTGCAGCAAAGTCGGGTGCGCGGGTGATTGCGGCGGAGGAGGCGGGATTCGATGGCGGGGCGATGGAGGCGGAGGCCTGGGCTTATCTCGCCGTGCGCTCGCTGAAGGGGCTGCCGCTGACTTATCCCGGGACGACGGGGGTGACGGAGCCGGTGACGGGTGGGGTTTTGGCTCGGGTGTAATTTGAGGACGGTGAGTGTGGCTTACCCCCCTCTGCCCTGCCGGGCATCTCCCCCACAAGGAGGGAGATCGGCAAGATGCCTGCTCCCCGCCTGAAATTCTACCGTTGAATATGGCCGGAAGGTCGCCACGATTCGATCTCCCCACCTGTGGGGGAGATGCCCGGCAGGGCAGAGGGGGGTGAGCCAAGCCCGCCGGCGATCATGTTGGGGATATCAAGCCTGCCCAGATAGCGGGCGGCCAATCACCGAATGCGCTTCGCTGCCGGTTCCGGCACAAGCTCACCATTCAGGCGACGATCAAGATAGTCCTCGCATTCGCCCATCAACTCATCCACCTTGCCGTTGAAGAAGTGGTTGGCGCCGGGAAGGGTGCGGTGGGTGATGAGGATGCCCTTCTGGGTCTTCAGCTTTTCGACCAGACCATTCACGTCCTTCTCAGGCGCAACCTTGTCGGCATCGCCGTTGATGATGAGGCCGGAAGACGGGCAGGGGGCCAGGAAGGAGAAGTCGTAGGTATTGGGCTGCGGCGCAATCGACATGAAACCTTCGATTTCCGGGCGGCGCATCAGCAGCTGCATGCCGATCCAGGCGCCGAAGGAATAACCGGCGACCCAGCAGCTTTTCGAATCGGGATGCAGGCTCTGAACCCAGTCGAGAGCGGAAGCAGCGTCGGAAAGCTCGCCGGCGCCATGGTCGAACTCGCCCTGGCTACGGCCGATGGAGCGGAAGTTGAACCGGAGCGTCGTGAAACCACGCTTCTGGAAAAGATAGAAGAGCTGGTAGACGATCTGGTTGTTCATCGTCCCGCCAAACTGCGGGTGCGGATGAAGGATGATCGCTATCGGCGCGCTCTTTTCCTTGGAGGGTTGATAACGGCCTTCGAGGCGACCCGCAGGGCCGTTAAAAATGACTTCGGGCATTGGTACTCCGGTCGTGTTTTTTCATTCCCGAACCGCATTCTTCCGATGAGAAGACTTGACGAACTGTGTCATCTTTTCTAGAACGCAGTTTAGAATAATTCGAAACTTTGCGTGTGCTCAAGCACTCGGGTCGTGTCATAAGGCAAGCGCAACTGTAATTTCAAGAAAAATGCGTTTTGGCGCATATAAGATTGAGCGAAGCTTTTCCGCTATGACGGGTTTAACGCGTACATATATGGACTGGAACGCCACGGCGCCGCTTCTGCCTGCCGTGCGGGACATCCTTGTGTCCGCGCTTGATCTTGCCGGCAATCCGTCTTCCGTCCACCGGGAAGGGCGCGCTGCCCGCGCCGCCGTGGAGGCTGCCCGCCGTGACGTTGCCGCCCTTGCCGGCGCGCAGGCATCCCATGTCACCTTCACCAGCGGGGCGACCGAAGCTGCCAATCTGGTGCTAACGCCGGAATTCAAAATGGGACGCGCGCCTGTGCGCTATGGCCGGCTTTACGTGTCCGCCATCGAGCACCCCGCGTTTCGCGAAGGCGGCCGCTTTGAGAAGGATGACGTTACGGAAGTTCCCGTTACGTCAGCGGGTGTCATTGATCTGGCTGCCCTTGAGACGCTGCTGTCGTCGCATGACAAATCCGCTGGCTTGCCGATGGTTGCCTGCATGCTGGTCAATAACGAGACCGGCATTCTCCAGCCGGTGGCGGAAGCCGCGCGGCTTGTGCACGCGGCCGGCGGCTTGATGGTTGTCGATGCCGTGCAGGCGGCGGGCCGCATTCCGCTCGATATCAATGATCTCGATGCGGATTTCCTCGTCCTCTCGTCCCACAAGCTCGGCGGCCCCAAGGGTGCCGGCGCTCTCATCTCGCGCGGCGAGGTGATGATGCCGAAGCCGCTGATCCATGGCGGCGGGCAGGAAAAGGGACATCGTTCCGGCACGGAAAATACCCTGTCGGCCATCGGTTTTGGTGCCGCCGCTGCCGTGGCGGCCGAGTACCTGGCGGGTGAAGCGGCGCGTCTTGGCGCGCTGCGGGCGAAGCTGGAGGACGGCATGCGGGTGAATGCGCCTGATGTCATCATCCATGGCGCGGATGTGGCCCGTGTGGGCAATACGACCTTTTTCACCCTGCCGGGCCTGAAAGCGGAAACGGGACAGATCGCCTTCGACATAGAAGGCATTGCACTCTCGGCCGGTTCGGCCTGCTCCTCCGGCAAGGTGGGCGAAAGCCATGTGCTGACGGCGATGGGGCACGATCCCAAGCTGGGCGCGCTCAGGATTTCCCTCGGTCACGCGACTGACGAGGCGGATATAGACAGGACGCTTGTGGCGTTCACGAAAATTGCCGGGCGGCGCAAGCTTTCCGGTCAGGCCGCGTAAAATGCGGCAAAGAATTGCGGAATAGCAATTTTCCGCTTGCCGGGATGTGTGAAAAGCGCCATCCCGCACTTACATGGGTATAAGCTCCGCCCCGTTTATACGGGCCGGATATTTGCCCGAAGATGGATAAGGCGGCTTTCCGCCTTGATACGTTGACAAGCCACCGGACCTTGGCTCCGGCGAGATTGGAGAACGACATGGCAGCGGTTCAGGAAACGATCGATCAGGTTCGCCAGATCGATGTGGACCAGTATAAATACGGCTTCGAAACCGAAATCGAAGTCGACAAGGCCCCGAAGGGCCTTTCGGAAGAGGTGATCCGCTTCATCTCGGCCAAGAAGCAGGAGCCGGAATGGATGCTGGAATGGCGTCTTGAGGCTTACAAGCGCTGGCTGACGATGGAAGAGCCGACATGGGCGCGCGTCAGCTATCCCAAGATCGATTTCAACGATCTCTATTATTATGCCGCACCGAAAAGCACGCCCGGCCCGAAGTCGCTGGACGAGGTCGATCCGGAGCTCTTGAAGGTTTACGAGAAGCTCGGCATTCCGCTGAAGGAACAGGAAATTCTGGCCGGCGTCGAAAACCGTCGTGTGGCCGTGGATGCGGTGTTCGACAGCGTCTCCGTTGTCACCACCTTCAAGGCGGAACTGGCGAAGGCCGGCGTGATCTTCATGTCGATCTCCGAAGCCGTGCGCGAATATCCCGATCTGGTGAAGAAATATCTGGGCTCGGTCGTGCCGCAGACGGACAATTTCTACGCGACGCTGAACTCAGCTGTCTTTACGGACGGTTCCTTCGTGTTCGTGCCGAAGGGCGTTCGTTGCCCGATGGAGCTTTCCACCTATTTCCGTATCAACGAAAAGAACACCGGCCAGTTCGAGCGCACGCTGATCATTGCCGAAGAAGGCGCTTACGTCTCCTATCTGGAAGGCTGCACGGCGCCGCAGCGCGACGAGAACCAGCTTCACGCCGCCGTTGTCGAACTTGTGGCGCTTGACGATGCCGAAATCAAATATTCCACCGTCCAGAACTGGTATCCGGGCGACAAGGACGGCAAGGGCGGCATCTACAACTTCGTGACCAAGCGCGGCGATTGCCGCGGCAACCGTTCGAAGATTTCGTGGACGCAGGTGGAAACCGGTTCGGCCATCACCTGGAAATATCCGTCCTGCATTCTGCGCGGCGATGACAGCCGTGGCGAATTCTATTCGATCGCGGTTTCCAACGGCCATCAGCAGATCGACAGTGGCACCAAGATGATCCATCTCGGCAAGAACACCTCGAGCCGCATCATCGCCAAGGGCATCGCTGCCGGTTTCTCGGAAAACGTCTATCGCGGCCAGGTCTCGGCCCACCGCAAGGCGACCAACACGCGTAACTTCACGCAGTGCGACAGTCTGCTGATCGGCGACAAGTGCGGCGCGCATACCGTGCCCTATATCGAGGCGAAGAACTCGTCTGCTCATTTCGAGCACGAGGCGACCACGTCGAAGATTTCCGAAGACCAGCTGTTCTACTGCCTGCAGCGCGGCATTCCCGAGGAGTCGGCCATCGCCCTGATCGTCAACGGCTTCGTAAAGGATGTCATCCAGCAGCTGCCCATGGAGTTTGCGGTTGAAGCGCAGAAGCTGATCGGCATTTCGCTGGAAGGGTCTGTGGGGTGAGACACGCCATCGCAGTGAAAACGGCGTTGGCGTTTCTGCTGTTGTTAGCCTCCTTGGGGTCAGCGGCGGCTATGCAGCCGTGCCCTAGTCAGGATGAGCGCTTGAAGTCGGCGGAGATCGTCGTGGAGGCGCGCGTCAGATCACTGACGATCGGGGATTCGGGAATTATGGATTCTCAGGGAATAAATCCCCGGATGATCCGGGCGGAACTTGAATTTGTGAAGGCAATCAAAGGCGATCTTAAAAAGCGAGATATTGTCGCTTATAGCACTTCATTCAGTTCCGAATTGCTCAAGCCGCTGTCGATGATGGCTGTCGTCTATGGTTTGGGGCCGCAAGATTCGTTTGAAATCGAATTGTCGGTCCTTAAAGTCGCGGAACTGGATGTCAGTTTCTATACGCTGGATGGCTGCGCTTACTGGAAGTTGCCTGACGAATTCGCAGATGCGATGAGTGATTGGAATTGACGGATTAGATCCTCGGGACAAGCCCGAGGATGACGGATGAGAAAATTGAGACAAGTCCCTAATGGGGTCTACGAGGCGGTCCTTGAAACCGCACCATGAACAGGAACCATACCATGCTTGAAATCATCGACCTACACGCAAAGATCGCCGATACCGAAACCGAGATCATCAAGGGCCTCAACCTGAAGGTTGCCGCTGGTGAAGTCGCCGCCATCATGGGACCGAACGGCTCCGGCAAGTCGACGCTGTCCTACATCCTGTCGGGCCGTGAAGATTATGAAGTCACCTCCGGTGACATTCTTTATAACGGCGAAAGCATTCTGGAGCTGGACGCCGCCGAGCGCGCAGCAAAGGGCATTTTCCTGGCCTTCCAGTATCCGGTCGAAATTCCGGGCGTCGCCACCATGCAGTTCCTGAAGGTTGCGATGAACGAGCAGCGCAAGGCGCGCGGTGAGTCCGAGCTGACCACGCCGGACTTCATCCGCCGCGTCAAGGAAGCGGCCGGTGATCTGAAGATCGACATGGAGATGCTGAAGCGTCCGCTGAACGTCGGTTTTTCCGGCGGTGAGAAAAAGCGCGCCGAAATCCTGCAGATGGCGCTCTTGGAGCCAAAACTCTGCGTTCTCGACGAAACCGATAGCGGCCTCGACATCGACGCCCTGAAGATCGTGGCTGATGGCGTCAATGCGCTGAAGTCGCCGGATCGTGCCACAGTCGTCATCACCCACTACCAGCGCCTGCTCGATTACATCGTGCCTGACAGCGTTCACGTTCTCTACAAGGGCAAGATCATCCGCTCGGGTGACAAGGCCCTGGCGCTGGAGCTGGAAAACAATGGTTACGCCGACATCATCGGTGAAGCGGCCTAAGCCAGAGGCCAGGAGGTGATGTCCATGAACATTCAAACGACCAACCGGCTGACGCCAGCCGAAACCGCGCTGATCGACGCCTATACGGCCAAGTTCAGTGAGTTGCCGGGCAATGGCGCGGTTGTCGCCGCCCGTGACGTGCTGTTCGACGATCTGAAGACCGGCGGTCTTCCGACCCGCCGCATCGAGGCATGGCACTATACCGATCTTAAAACGCTGCTGCGCGCCATTCCCGATGACCAGCCCGCACCCGTTATCGACAAGCAGGCGTCGCTTGTCGCCGGCTCGCCCGTCGCCTATGTGCTGCACGGCACGGCCAATATCGGCAAGATCGAAGACATCAGCGTTTCCAGCTTTGCCGAAAGCCTGCTTGACGGCACGGCTGCCGCAGGCCTTGCGGAAGCGAGCAAAGACGACGTGATCGGCCGTATCAACGGCAGCTTCGTGCGCGACGGTCTGACACTCGACATTCCTGCCGATGCCGAGATCGAAAAGCCGATCGAATTGCAGGCGATCCATGGTGCAGGTCAGGTTCACAGCCGCTTCCCGGTGCGCTTCGGCAAGGGTTCCAAAGCGACCGTTATCGAGCGTCACCTTTCGGTGACTTCGGGTGCGGCCCTGGTTTCCTCCGTCAGCGACATCGTCGTTGAAGACGGCGCGGAAGTGACCTGGATCATCCTGCAGAGCCAGGGTGCGGCCGATATCCATCTTGGCCAGCTGCGCATGAAAATCGGCGCGGATGCCAAGGTTCGCCTGTTCGTCATCAATGCCGGCGGCAAGCTGGTGCGGCAGGAACTGCGGATCGACGTGGAAGGCGAGGGCACTGACCTCATCGTTCGCGGCGTCAACCTGCTGGGCGGTGAAACCCACACCGACGTGACGATGGTTCTCGGTCACAACGTGCCAAACACGACCTCGACGGAAGTGTTCCGCAACGTTGTGTTCGACCGTGCCAAGGGCATTTTCCAGGGCATGATCCGGGTTGCACCCGATGCCCAGAAGACCGATGCGAAGATGGCGTGCAATACGCTGCTGATGTCCGACGATGGCGAGTTCTCGGCAAAGCCGGAACTTGAAATCTTCGCCGACGACGTTCAGTGCGGTCACGGCGCGACGGTTGCTGATATCGACGACAACCATCTCTATTACCTGATGGCGCGCGGCGTGCCGCGGGCCAAGGCGCGGGCGATGCTCGTCAACGCCTTCGTCGCCGAGACCGTCGAGGAACTGGAAGAAGAAAATCTGGTAGAGGCGCTGGAGGCCATCATCTCCGGCTGGCTGGAATATCATGCCTGAGAGCGAACGCGCCGCAGTGGCGGCCCCTTATGACGTTGAAGCCGTGCGCAAGGATTTCCCGATCCTGTCGCGCGAGGTCTATGGCAAGCCGCTCACCTATCTCGACAATGGCGCGTCCGCTCAAAAACCGCAGGTGGTGATCGACGCCGTTTCGCATGCTTATTCCAATGAATATGCGAATGTGCATCGTGGCCTGCATTTCCTCTCCAATGCCGCAACCGACGCCTATGAGGCGGCGCGCGAAAAGGTGCGCCGTTTCCTCAACGCCGGTTCGGTGGACGAGATCGTCTTCACCAAATCCTCCACCGAGGCGATCAATACGGTCGCTTACGGTTACGGTATGCCTGTTATCGGCGAGGGCGACGAGATCGTCATCTCGATCATGGAGCACCACTCCAACATCGTGCCATGGCATTTCATCCGCGAACGGCAGGGCGCAAAGCTGGTCTGGGTGCCTGTTGATGATGACGGCGCGTTCCACATCGAGGCTTTCGAAAAGAGCCTGACGGAGCGCACCAAGCTCGTTGCCATCACCCATATGTCGAATGCGCTCGGCACCATCTTGCCGGTCAAGGAAATCTGCCGCATCGCCCATGAGCGCGGCATTCCGGTGCTGATCGATGGTTCGCAGGGCGCGGTTCACATGCCGGTCGATGTGCGCGATATCGATTGCGACTGGTATGTGATGACCGGCCACAAGCTCTACGGTCCCTCGGGCATCGGTGTGCTCTACGGCAAGGCTGACCGCTTGCGCGAGATGCGGCCGTTCCAGGGCGGCGGGGAGATGATCCTCGACGTTTCCGAAGACAATGTGACCTATAACGAGCCGCCGCACCGTTTCGAAGCCGGCACCCCGCCCATCGTGCAGGCGATCGGCCTCGGTTACGCGCTGGATTATATGGACAATCTCGGCCGTGCCGCGATTGCGGCCCACGAGGCAGATCTCGCGGCTTATGCTGCGACAAGACTGCGCGAGGTCAACTCTCTGCGCATCATCGGCAATGCACCTGACAAGGGTGGTATCTTCTCCTTCGAACTCGAGGGTATCCATGCCCATGACGTTTCGATGGTGATAGACCGGCGCGGTGTTGCTGTGCGTGCCGGCACCCATTGTGCCATGCCGCTCTTGAAACGGTTCGGCGTCACCTCCACATGCCGGGCATCGTTCGGCCTTTACAATACCCGCGCCGAAGTAGATCGTCTTGTTGAGGCGCTGGACTATGCGCGCAAATTTTTCGCCTGATATCGGCATGAATGAGATCAGGATTGAGGATCAGACCATGACTGCGGAAGCCACTGCAAAGACACAAGATGCAACGGAAGAAGCGGCAAAGCCGTCTTCCATTCCGCCCGACGAGCTGGCGCGTCTCAGCGACGACGTGATCTCGGCGCTGAAGACCGTCTACGACCCGGAAATTCCGGCCGATATTTTCGAACTCGGCCTGATCTACAAGATCGATATCGAGGACGACCGGATGGTCAAGATCGTCATGACGCTGACAGCGCCCGGTTGCCCGGTTGCCGGTGAAATGCCGGGCTGGGTGGAAAATGCGGTTGGCGCTGTCGAAGGTGTTTCCGGCGTTGACGTGTCGATGACCTTCGATCCGCCATGGACGCCAGAGCGCATGTCGGAAGAGGCGCAGGTCGCCGTCGGCTGGTATTGAGACTGAAGCGATTTTGACAGGTGTCGTCTCTTGATGACACCGTCGGGTGCACTTAAATTGAATTCCATAAGCATCGAGCCTTGAACTCGATTGTCGAAGGAGAATTAAGCCCATGGGCTTTGCGATCATGACCATGACCGGGGCTGCCGCCTCGCGTGTTAAAGCAATCATCGAAAATTCCGGACCGGACGCCAAGGGCGTGCGTGTCGGCATCAAGAAAGGCGGCTGCGCGGGCATGGAATATACCATCGACCTCGTGACCGAAGCGGATGCGAAGGACGATCTGGTTGAATTCGATGGAGCCAAGGTCTGGGTTCAGCCCTCCGCCGTACTCTATCTGTTGGGCACCCAGATGGATTTTGAAGTGACCAAGATGCGCTCGGGTTTCACCTTCAACAATCCGAACCAGACATCCGCTTGTGGCTGTGGTGAATCGGTCGAACTGAAGCCTGCCGATCTGGCGGCGCTGGCGAAGCAGCGTGAGGCTGAGGCCAGCGTTTAAGAGTCAACGCGCCTGTGCGTCGGCGAAGCAGATTTTTCTTGTGTATGCGCGCTCCTCCAAACGCGACGTCGTCCTCTGGCTTGTCCCGAGGATCCGCAACTGATTGATTTTACTCAACGTGATTAGATCCTCGGGACAAGCCCGAGGATGACGGAGGAGAGGTGTCAGATTTCGATTCCCGGAACTGACTGTCGCCGGAAATCAGCTATCGAGGTGCGACGCCTGCTGTTTGAGTGTTTTGATGAAATCCGCCAGCGGATGAATCGGTGGCGTCGTCGTCAATAGCGGTTCGAGAGCGGCAGCGATCATCTTGCAATCGTCTGCGGAGAGCGGCCGAAGGTTCGATACGATTTTGTTGTAAGCCGGTGTCCCGCGCGCCGCTAAAGAGCGATTGATCACAAACTGCTCTGTCTGCCCATCCATTCGCTCCACGAAGAGGGCGAGTGAACCGCCGTCAGCGGCAGCCGCGCTGTCCGATACCGATTTGAACATAGAAACCCCTTCTGGCAATTTGTGAACCTATTCGCTCGAAGCCGTTGCAGCATCGACCGCTTTCCTCACTCGTGCCGCAGGGCTTCGATCGGGCTCAAACTCGCCGCCCGCCGTGCCGGGAAGTAACCGAAAATCACCCCGATGGCCGCTGAAAAGGCAAAGGCGAGGAAGATGATCGACGGGCTGGTGACGAAGGGCACGTTGAGGAAGCTGACGACGCCGTAAGCAAGGCCGAGCCCCGTCAGAATGCCGACGAGGCCGCCGAAGGCCGACAGCATGACGGCTTCCACCAGAAACTGCGTCAGCACCTGTTTTTCGAGCGCGCCGATGGCGAGGCGGATGCCGATTTCGCGGGTGCGTTCTGTCACCGACACCAGCATGATGTTCATGATGCCGATGCCGCCGACAAGAAGGCTGACGGCGGCGACCGCACCCAGAAGTCCGGTGAGCAGTGTCGTCGTGCCGGTCATGGCAGAGGCGATCTGCGTCATGTCGTTGACGGTGAAGTCGTCCTCGCGGCCAATGTTGATGCGGCGGCGCTCACGCAGCAGGTTCTGCAGGTCGCTCTGCACCTTGGCGGTGGAAACGCCATCCTGAGCCGAGACCATGATCGAGGAAATGGTGGTGGTGCCGCCGATGCGCCGCTGGTGGATTTTGAGTGGCATGATGACCGTGTCGTCCTGATCGTCACCGAGGCCGGACTGGCCTTTTCTGGCGAGGACACCGATGACGGGGCAGGAGATGTTGCTGACGCGGATCGTCTGTCCGACAGGGTTTTCCGCGCCAAACAGTTCCTGGCGCACCGTTTCGCCGATGATGCAACCGATCTGGCCGCCACGATCTTCGGCGGGCTGGAAGTCGCGGCCGAGTGCGATGGTCCAGTCCTGCGCGATCAGATAATCATTGGTGGTGCCGATGACGCTTGTCTGGTGGTTTTTGCCGCCGAAAATGACAGTGGCCGCGGAACTGCGGTTCTGTGGCGCGACGGCGCGAATGCCTGATATCTGGTTGCGGATGGCCTCGACATCGCGGTCATCGAAACGTTTCGCCTCAGTGCTGGCGCGGCCGGGGCCGAACTGGCCAGGGCGCACGAACAGCATGTTGGTGCCGAGCCGCGACAGTTCCGATTTCACCTGTTCCGTCGTGCCATTGCCGATGGTGACCATGGCGATGACGGCGGCCACGCCGATGACCACACCCAGCACGGTGAGGAAGGAGCGCAGGAGGTTGCGGCTGATGGCGCGCAGCGCAAGACGTGACGTTTCAAAGAACATCGGATGTCTCCTTTTCGTCGGCCGCGCTGTCGGAGGCGAGGTGGCCATCAACGAAGCGCAGCAGGCGTCCGGCGTGGGCAGCAATATCCTCTTCATGGGTGACCATGACAACCGTGATGCCCCTGTCGCGATTGAGCGCCGTGATCAGCTCCATGATCTCGTTGCTGGTTTTCGTGTCGAGGTTACCCGTCGGCTCGTCGGCCAGAAGCAGGGCGGGGCGGGTGACGATGGCGCGCGCAATGGCCACACGCTGCTGCTGGCCGCCGGAAAGCTCCTGGGTGGTGTGATCCTCTCGGCCCTTCAAGCCGACTTGTGCCAGGGCCTCCATGGCGCGGGCGCGCCGTTCGGAGGCCTTCATGCCGCGATAGACCAGCGGCAGCTCGACATTTTCCACCGCCGAAGTGCGTGAGAGAAGATTGAAGCCCTGAAACACGAAACCCAGCATGTGGCGGCGCAGCAGCGTCAGGTACTCATTGTCGAAGCCGCTGGTCGGCACGCCCTGAAACAGATATTCGCCAGCCGTGGGCACATCCAGACAGCCGATGATGTTCATCGAGGTGGATTTGCCCGAGCCCGATGGCCCCATGATGGCGACGAATTCTTTCTCGCGGATCGACAGGCTGACGCCATCGAGCGCGCGGATGGTTGCTTCGCCGCGGCCATATTGCTTGACGACATTGCGGAATTCGATGAGCGGCGGCTGTTGCATGCGGTTCTCCCCCGTCAGCCGGCGTTGCGGGTCGTAGCGTCGGTAATCACCTGGTCATCGGCTTTCAGCTCTCCCGATTTGACCACGGTATGCTGGCCGTCGGTGGAGCCGGTTTCGATGGCGACGGAGACGGGCGTGTTGTTGCGCAGCACCCAGACGGTTCTTTTGCCTGTCGCGGCCTGTCCGGCGTCGCGGTTCTGCGAGCGGCCCATGCGGGGCGGGCGGAAAAGGCTCATCAACCCGCCGCCACGGGAAGCGGATTCGCGCGGCGGCGTGTATCGAAGCGCGGAATTCGGCACCAGCAGTGTGTCCTTGATTTCCTCGACGATGATATTGGCCGTTGCCGTCATGCCCGGGCGCAGCAGCAGTTCCGCATTATCGACAGTCAATATGCCCTTGTAGGTCACCACATTGGATACGGTTTCCGAGGCGAAACGAACCGTCTCGATTTCGGCCGGGAAGCTGCGGTCGGGATAGGCATCGACGTTAAACGTCGCTTTTTGCCCGGTCTCGACCTTGCCGACATCCGCCTCATCCACCGAAACCTGCAATTCCATATGACGCAGATCGCCGGCGATCGTGAACAGAACAGGGGCGTTGAGCGAGGAGGCGACGGTGGCGCCGGGATCGACACTGCGGGTGAGGATGACGCCATCGATGGGCGAGACGATCTTGGCCTTGCCGAGATTGACCTCGGCCAGCCGCAGATCCGCTTCCGCCGAAAGCACGGTTGCCTCGTTGACCTGCAACGTCGCGGCCGCCGCATCGTGGGTGAACTGTGCGGCATCCAGATCCTGCTGGCTGGACACCCGGTTCTGCACCAGCGACCGCAGGCGCTCCATGGATGTCTTTGCCGAGCCGAGATCGGCGCGCGCCTTCAACACGTTGGCCTTGGCGGAGGCAAGTTTGGCGCGGGCGCTCTGCACGTCGGCTTCGAGCTTGTTGGTGTCGAGCTCGGCCAGAATATCGCCGGACTTTACCGGCGTATTGTAGGTGACGTTGACCTTGCGCACCGTGCCGGACAATTCACTCGATATATCGACCTGATCCGTCGGCTGCACCGAGCCGGTGGAGGTGACGATGACGGAAAGATCGCCCTGACGTGCAGGTTCCGTGGTGTAGTTGTAGGCAACACCCGCCGCGCGCGACTGATAATAATATCCAAGGCCGCCGCCAATCAGCACAATGGCCGCCGCGATATAAAGAAACCGACGCGATTTCTTCTTGCGGCCGTTTCTGTTCGTTCCCAGAATCTCACGCAGATCGGGCTGGCTGTCTGGTGTATCGCGGCCATTGCTGTTGGCGTCATTCATTCTCTTCACCCGCAAAATTCAAAATACCACAGAGGGTTGTTTCCGCTCTGCGGTTTGTCCATCCGTCCGTCGCTGTGTATTCCTCTGATTGTGGGAAGTGACATAGCTTGCCTCAAGGGTGAAGTGAAAACTTGGTAATATTTATGATAGTTCTGGTCTGCTAGAGATAAGCACTGGAAAGGCCGATGCCACCAAAACGGCAAAGGTTTCAGCAGCGACATGCAGGACGATGATAGAATGAACGACAATGTGGTGAAGTTCCGCAAACCGGCGCCGCCGAAAAAACCGCGCCAGCCGATGGGGCCGAAAGCGAAGAAGGCGCTGACGATTGTGGCTGTCGTCGCGTTTTTTGTGGCGGCTTGGGGCTACTTCACGCTGATGGGGCAGGGGTAGGCGAAAGGGCCGGCGTTGGCGCTTTTTGTGCAAGTCGGCTAAAGCGGGTGTTTCTGGAGGCGATTGAGGTTTAAGTGGCGCCGCTGATTCTGGTGACGGCTATTGGCCCAGAGCAGACACCGCGGCGCCGTCACAAAGCAACAACTAATGTCGCCTATATGCTTTCCAAAAACCTCAAAATCGCCGTCGAGACCTCTTTTGGCCTCTCTTGCTGAAGCCAATGGCCCGCCCCAGGAATGGTATGCAATCCGCGGAGATCGGGAACAAGCGTCGGCATTTCCGCAATGATCTGATCCATTCCCGGAATGCTGAGACCAGTGTCCCTTTCGCCGATCATAAACAGCGCAGGAACCGTGATCTTCAGGCCAGCGGCGAGACGCTGCAGTTCCCAGTTCCGATCGAGGTTTCGGTAGTAGTTCAAACCGCCTCGGAAGCCTGATGCCTGGAAGTCCCGGACCATGCGGTCGAAGTCGGGGGCGGGCAACCAATCTGGCAGCGCTGCGGGCTCCGGCAGGCTTTCTAACAGCCCCATGGACCGCGAGACCATGCCGAAAGGATTGGGGGTGCTGTCACCGGGCAAGCGGGGACCGGCTTCGCCGCTTGCCGCGAAGATCAGCTTGCGTAACGTCAGGGCGACATCTCGGCCGAACTCGGCTTCGGCTCCATCAGGGTCTTGAAAATAAAGCGTGTAGAACAAGCTTTTGTCATCCTGAGGGAATATCCGCGAAGGAGGCATAGGCGGCAGACCCATCATCGGCACGCTCAAGGCAACGACGGCACGGAACCTGTCAGGCCGCATGAGTGCAGCCTGCCACGCCACTGTTGCGCCCCAGTCATGCCCGACCACGACCGCTTGCTGTTCGCCGAGAGCATCGAGAAGTGCCACAAGGTCGCCTACCGTGTGGAAAACGGTGTATTGGTCTGGACGCTCCGGAGCTTCTGTCTTCCCGTACCCTCTCATGTCGGGCGCAACGACACGGTAGCCTGCGCGCGCGAATGCCTCGATCTGGTGTCGCCAAGCATATTTGGTTTCAGGAAAGCCGTGGCAGAGCAAGACCAGCGGACCTTGTCCAGCCTCAATGAGGCTTATGCTGATCGTAGCTGTCGAAATGATAGTGTCTTTCATAGGAGCCTCATGACTTAATGCCCGTTTGACGGAACCGTAGACAACGAGTTGCGCTGCCAGGGCGATGAAGGTTCTACGAAGCATACTGACTTGCCTCGTTTTTCGTAACAATATATGTTACGCATTGATTGTGGCGGTCAAGATACCGTAACAAAAATTGTTGCAGAAAGATTGATGATGAAGACCGATGGTCGTCTTGCAAGGATGCTACACGTGCTGGTCCACATGGGGCTGCTAGGAGGCAGGGAGACATCAGAACGGATTGCGCAGATGCTGAACACGAACCCAGTGGTCGTTCGCCGTACTCTCGGAGCCCTCCGCGAGAGCGGCATCGTAGTATCGGAAGGTGGCCGCGGAGGCGGGTGGAAGCTGATCCGTTCGCTTGATCAGATCACTGTGCTTGATGTTCAGCGTGCTTTGGTCGAAGGTCAAATGCTCCCCGCACCATTGTCGAAAGACCATCCCAATTGCCCCGTCGAACGCGCTTCGAACGCCGTCCTCGAACGTGCGCATTGCTTGGCTGAAGCTGCGTTGAGAACGGCCTACTCGGAAACAACGCTAGCACAGATCGCTGAAACCGCCGTCGCGACGAAGTAAGTAGGAATGGTTATGTCCACTGTTGGCGCAATGCTGCCGAAGCGATAACTTGCCGTCGCCGCCGTAATAGCCGCTTGCCAAAAGGCTCATACCCAATACCTTTATCAACACGGCCAAGGGAGTGGAATGTATGAAAGGTTTTCGCGACAGTGTGCTTTTTCCGCTCACGCTCCTGACCGGCGGCGTGGTCGCGTTTTTTCTCTTTCTCTACGTCACTGGCCACGATCCGGATGAGCGACCCTTGACCCTGGTCGAGTGGGTTATCGGCGGGATGCTGATAGGGCCGGGTTTCGGTTATCTCGTGAAATGGAGAAAGATGAAGAACAACCGCGATGCAAACGCAGACTGATTGCGTGCTGCTTCGACTAGTTATCTTTCATCGATAATTTGAGAAGCGGTGGCGACCCCTGCAGGACACACGACGTGTGTAGTATCAATTATTTAGCTGGCAATTACCACAAATTGATACCACAATTGTCCGAGACGTATGGACACACACGGAGACGCTAATGCCATTGTCCGACCTCAAATGTCGCAACGCAAAGCCTGCTGAAAAGGACTATAAGCTCACAGATGCAGGGCGGCTATATCTTCTTGTTCGCCCGAACGGGTCGAAACTCTGGCGCATGAACTATCAGTTTGCCGGAAAGCAAAAGACTCTTTCTATCGGAGCGTATCCGTCCGTTTCGCTGGCCGACGCGCGGCAGTCTCGTGAGAACGCGAAGGAGCATTTGGCACATGGACGTGATCCTGCTCTAGCCAGTGCGGACCATCCCGAACGCAGATTTAAGATCGTCGCGACAAACTGGTGGGATGCTCGGCGGAAAAGATGGAATGCCGTCTATGCGGAACGGATTTGGAGCCGATTGGAAAATCGGGTGTTTCCTCGTCTGGGCGAACTGGACGTAACCAAGGTTGCAGCGCGAGACATCCTCGCTCTAATTAAAGAAATCGAGGTCGAGGGAAAGCACGATCTAGCACGTCGCGTGCGTCAATACGTGAGCGGCGTGTTTCGTTTTGCGATTGCTTCCGAGATCACCGCAACAGACCCGTCCGCCACGGTGATCGATGCGATGGAGTCGAGGCCGAAAACAGTTCACCGCGCCGCTATTCGCGAGGAAGAGTTGCCGGAATTTTTCCGACGCCTCCGCAATTATAACGGAGAATCACAGACAGCGCTGGCACTCGAACTTCTGATCCACACAGCGGTACGGTCCAAGGAGCTTCGCCTTGCGACGTGGTCAGAGTTCGATTTCGAGAAGAAGATCTGGCGGATACCGGAAGAGCGAATGAAAATGAAAAAGGAACACTTCGTTCCTTTGAGCAAGCGCGCCATCGAAATCCTGTATGAACTGAAGGAAATCGCTGGCGATAGTGATTTGATAGTGCCGAGCCCCGACAAGGTGGCTCAACCAATATCGAACAACACAATGCTGTATTACCTGTATCGACTCGGCTACCACAGCAAGGCGACAGTGCACGGGTTTCGCAGCACATTCTCTACGATCGCAAATGAGTCCGGTCTTTGGCGCGAGGATGCGATCGAGACGCAGTTGGCTCATTCTGAGGAGGATGAAAGTCGGGATTCGTACAATGCCGCTCTGTACCTCGCTGAGCGGACCAGGATGATGAAGTGGTACAGCGAGAAGCTTGTCACCTTGTCAAAGAAGGTCCCCAATCGAGACGACTTGCTTGAGGGGCTTCTTTGAAGGCATGTGCAAGCGCAGAAACTCGATCACCTCCGTGGCCGTGTAGAACACATTGATTTCGACACCAACCTCGGCGAACCGTTTGATTTCGCCGCTTTGCCCCGGTGACAGCCCGCCATCTTTCCGCTTCCGAGCGGCGGGCTTTTTCATCTCGATGAGGAACAGCTTTCCGTATCCTGCGAAGAGGCGATCAGGGCAGCCCACGCGACCCTGATACTGGATTTTGCGGACGACCCACGAATTGTTTTCCGCCCATGCTACAGCATCCAGTTCTTCGTTTTTCTCGATTTTGCGCGTGTTGAAGTCGAAATCGGCGAGGGGTTTCATGCTGCGACCACCCAAGTGCGCAATACGGTCTCCCGGTTTGCTTTGGTGAGGCGGATACGCTTCAACTTCGGCGGCTTCGAACCATAAAAACCGAGATCGCTGAGGATCGTCTCGGTTTCCTCGATGTAGCGATGATAGTCGATGTCCTCCGGAAAATCGTCGGGCAGTCTCATGCACTCTGCGGCGCCATCGGTTTTCGGGATCTTTTTGAAATTGCCTGTCGTCTCATGGGGCACGGTGTCATAGATCGCGTCACCATCCGTCGACCAATAGTATCGGATCGCCTTGCCGAGATACTGGTCGCGCCACGTTGCACCGTTGGCAGCTTTGATGACGGTGACAAACTGGCGGATGTCGCGGCAGGCCTTGATTGTTTCCTCAATCGGCGTGCCGTGCTTGATGCGAGCCAAGGCAGCGTCGGAGCAGATCGTCATCTGCGGGTTCTTCATCAATTGACCGCGTACCGGATCGAAATCAGACTTGTCGGGGTTCCACGGGTTGCCGAGCGGTCCCTTGCGCTTGTGCTTGCCGTCCATCTTGATCGCAAAGTAGCTGTTGACCGACTGATTGTAGATGGCCTTGTATTCGCCGAATTCGAGGTCAAAGCCCGTGTCGGCTTCCCACTGAGCGCAGACCTGCTGTAGTACCGACGGCTTCAGGCGGTCTTTCACCATCCCGTCGTACATCTGGCGCGGGCACTGGAAGAGCACACCATCGGTATTTCCGCTGACTACGTTAATGCCGGCTTCAAGCGCACGTTCGACAAGCATCAGAATGGCGAGCTGGCACGTAAGCGTCACAGAAAGCAGCAGGTGAGGTGCATAGAGGATGCTGTATCGGCTGCCGAGCTTCCCGTAGACACCGTTCAACTGAATCTTACCACCCTTGTCCTTCACCTTGCACTCTTCGAGTTCGCGGTTCAGGGCCGCGATGCGATCGGGATCGTTGACTTTGGGTAGTTCTTCTTCGATCTCCTTAGCGCGCTTCTTGGCTGCCAGGCGTTCTCTACGAATGCCATCGTAGGCTTCTAGGAATTCCGGGCCCAATGACCGCGGATATAGACCGAGCATGAGGATCGCGGCCGGATACTGAGACGCCACGTCGGCATCGATGAGAATGTGCGTGTCTGTCGAGAAGGTTGCCCGGTTGGACTCGGTAGTGTGAATGCCTCCGATCCCGAACTGATATACCTCCGTGCCGAGCTTGATCTGTGCAGCGTCCGTTGACATCCATTTCGGCGACGCTGTCTTTCCGTCGGCCTTGACGACGAATTCTGTTTCGCGGACGCGCTCGAGCAGTTCCTGTAGGACAGGGGTCCGAAAGGAGACCCAATCAGGAACCGGATATTTGAACGTGGTTCCGGGTTTCGTCTCGACCTTTTTGACCTTGCGGCCGGTGATCTCCTCAACGCGGGTTTTGACGATCGCTTCGCCGATCTGGCTGTCCGATTTGGACATGAAGTTGCGATTGTAAACAGCTCCTAGCGCGCGGCGCAGTTCCATCGGTTCGCGCAAGGCGTTCCAGAGATTATGCGTGGCATCAAGATCGGAGTGGAGGCAGTAGTTGGCGACGATGTCCATCTGCTCGTGGGTCAGATGCATGTCGGGAGGGAACGGCAGATCCTGTAGTTGTTTGCCTTGCATCCGGCCGTTCAAGGACTTCAAACTGGCGAAGGCGTCGGGCTGCGGCTCGGACAGGTCGATATGGAGTTTTTTGACTTCGAACGGGATATCGATCCCTAAGAACTCTTCGGCTTCCCACCACTGAATATTACCTTCGATCAACCGGTCGCTGGCGCGCTTGAGATGTGCGTTGGTTACATGTTCCTGTAACGAGTACCAGATCATCGGAACGTCGTAAGAGAGGCTCCGATAGCCGACTGTTGTGTGCTTTCTCAAAACGGAACGAACGTATCGCCGATCGTAACTTGGCGACCTGGAACTTAACTCGACGCCGACGCGCTTCCCGTCTTCTTCGCGCTTGAAGCCGATGTAGAAGAAGTCGTGATAGCACTCGATGTCGGTAAAAATCACACTCATGCGGTCTTTTTCTCGTCTAAGATTTTGCCCGATTTGACCCTCGGAGCCGGGGTCGGTTGGCGGTCTTTAGCCGCCGATTGCATGGCGACCTCCATCTGCTCGGTTTCTTCAGAGCAAAGCTCGTTTCACAGAATTACTCATAACGACTCTTGAATTTCACGTAAAGAGTGAATATCACTTTAAACGAGACTAATGGAGACGCAAATGAACGAGAGCCTCATGAGGGTGACCGACGTGTCAAAGGTGACGACGTTATCGCGCGCCGAAATCTATCGCAGGGTCAAAGCTGGCACATTCCCGGCGCAGACGCGGATTTCACATCGGGTTTCTGCGTGGAACAGAAGTGATATTGAGCGATGGATCGCGCAGAAAACGCGTCGCTCTGTTGACCTTTCAGACTTGCTGGTGTGATCAATGGTCGATCTCAGCGACTTGATGGGTGCAGAAGAGCCTGCCGGCCGCCCACGCGGCAGACCTACAAAAGCAGAAGCCGAAGCCCGTTTGCAGAAACAGATGCAGGAAGACCTCCCGCACTACACCGAGTTTCGCAAACCTGTCGGTGTGATGTTCATCGCGAACGTGGTCGGTAAGCAGCCGAAGCAAATCCAGAAGCGACTGGAAAAGTGCCCGGTATCGAAATGGGCCACCCACGGCGGCAAGCAAGTGCCGTTCTACGATTTCATGACTGCCATGTCCTATCTCGTGCCGCCGCGCGGGAGCATCGAGGACTGGTTCGCTCAGCAGAATGCCGCCAGCCTACCGCCCTATGTCAACAAGATGTGGTGGGATTCTGCTCATCAGCGGAACCGCGTGATGCTCGCCTCTGGTGACCTCTGGCATACGGAGGATGTGATGCTTGTTCTCGGGCGCGTCGCGATGATGATCCGCCAGGACGTGAAGATGTGGATCGAAGACCTGCCGGAGAAGGAGTTGCTCAGCAACAAGCAGTATGGCGCCTTAGTCGATGCCACAAACCGGCTTGTTGAAGAAATCCGCAAGACGCTCGTAGAGATGCCTCGCGAAACTCTTTCCATGACCGCACATATCAAGAGCGAACTGGATAGCAGCGGTCGGATGATTGATGATGCTGACCGGCCTGCGGGAGATGATGAGTGACTTCACCTCTTCCCGGCGACACAATCGTAGTTTGGTTCTCGAACGGCGCCGCCAGTGCGGTTGCCGCCTGGGAGACTATCCGTCGCTACGGCGCGATTTGTGACGTTCGCGTTGTAAATAATCCGATTATTGAAGAAGACGAAGATAATCTTCGGTTTCAGACTGACGTTTCGCGATGGCTAGGTCTGCCGATCATCCTCCATGGAAACCCCGATTATCCTTCTAATTCCGCTGTCGAAATATGGGAAAAACGCAAGGCGATGGTGTTTCCGAAAGGGGCACCGTGTACCGTTCATGGGAAAAAAGAAGCGCGGCAGGACTACGAAAAACATCATCGAGTTGACTGGCACGTATTCGGGTTCACTGCTGACGAACGGGATCGCCACGAGCGGTTTATCTTAACCGAGCGTGACAATGTTTTACCGGTCCTGATCGATGGAAACTATACGAAAGATGACTGCGCATCGCTGCTGCAATTCTTCCGAATAGCGCTCCCTCGAATATATACCCTTGGGTTCCCGAATGCCAACTGCAAGGGCTGCGTGAAGGCTACGAGCCCCACGTACTGGAATCTGGTTCGTCGCATATTTCCTGATGTTTTCGCTGCCCGCGCCGAGCAATCTCGCCGCCTTGGAGTTCGTCTGGTTCGTTACAAAGGCGAGCGAATTTTCCTAGACGAGCTGCCTCCGGATGCTGTTGGCCGCCCTCTTAAAACGATGCGCATTGAATGCGGAATCGTCTGCGAGGAAGACCCGACAGGTGACCGTGAGGAATACTTCAATATCACAGAATGGTTGTTGGCCGCATGAACTCACCTCTCCGCCAAATTCGCCCACCGACAATTGATGAACTAATCAGCTCCGTGCGGTTTAAAACGCTCGAGGATATTGTTGCATCAGCGTTCGACGAGATGAAGCCGGCTAACCGCATGACGGTGACCGATGCTGCGAAGGAGTATTCGAGAATTGGCACCGGGGGCGGGCATAGCCAACCGTGGTCCGAAGATCGGACACCCTATCTCAGAGAGCCACAAGACGAAACGACATCGCTTGATTTCACGGGCATGGTATTCTTGGGGCCAGCGCGAACCGGTAAAACGGTGATGGTCCTGAACATGATCAGTCACACGGTGAAGACTGATCCCACCGACATGCTGCTGGTCCACATGGACCGCGAGAATGCCAGAAAGTGGTCAAACGGCGATTTAAGTCGATACCTCAAAGCCTCCACGCAAATCCGCGCTGAGCAGCTTACGGCCCGTCAGTACGACAATACGTTCGACAAAACATTCAAGAGCGGGATGCGGGTACTGGTAACCTATCCTACGCCAGCGAACCTCTCAGGCATCACCGTCAGGATCGGCGCATCGATCGACTATGACCGTTCAGAGGATGATATCGGCGGTGAAGGTAACCTCTACGACCTTCTGTCCATGCGCACGACGACATTCAAACGCTTCGGTATGACCATTGCTGAGTCATCGCCGAACCCGAATAAGGAAATCCAAGACCCTCGGTGGATGGCCAAGACGCCTCATGAGGCACCTCCAATCCGGGGCATATTCGCGCTATACAATCGCGGTGACCGTCGCAGATGGCAGTGGTGTTGCCCTCAGTGTGAGGAGTGGTTTGAGCCGGATTTCAAATTACTTGACTGGGGCGGCCATACGGACCCCATGGAAGCGCGTGATGCGACGGTTATGATTTGTCCTTCGCATGGCTGTATCATCAAGCCGCATCAGAAACACGACCTCAACCGCCATGGCCGCTGGATCCGAGAAGGGGAAATGATAGAATCCGGCCTGTCTGGCAAGACTGTCGTCCGCCCCGGTATGAAAGTCACGCGGTCAACGATCGCCTCGTTTTGGTTGAAAGGCCCGGCCGCTGGCTATCGCGAGTGGGGCGATCTCGTGATGCTCGAGCTTAACGCTCTCAAGGAACTCGAAGAGACCGGCGACGACAGTGCGCTCAGGAAGACCCGAACGACTGACCAAGGGACGTTCTATATCCCGCAGGCCCGTCTTTCCGATTTTGCACCAGAACTGCTGAAAGCCAAGGGCGAGGACTGGGGATCGACACCCGAAGAGCCTCTTGTGCCAGAAGGCGTGCGATACCTCGTTTCGACGGTCGATATCCAGAAGCGCGCCTTCGTAGTCCAGGTCTTGGGATACACGGCCGATGGTGATCGCGTTGTCGTCGACATGTTCAAAGTTCGCTTGTCGAATCGCCGCAATGCGAAAGACGAGCGACTGCCGATTGATCCTGCCGCATTCGGTGAGGACTGGGATGTCCTGATTCCCGAGGTGATGGGCAAGACATATGAACTGAGCGATGGCAGCGGTCGACGTATGGCTATCCGCGCTACGGCCTCCGACTCCGGTGGGGCGGAAGGTGTCACTGCCCATGCCTATAACTTCTGGCGCCGGTTGAAGGCGAAACAGGACGGTTCACATCGTCGCTTCATCCTAGTGAAAGGTGAAGCTTCGAAGTCGAAGCCGCTGGCGCGAACGGAATGGCCCGACTCATCTCAGAAGGGACCTCTTGCCATCGCACGCGGCGACGTGCCGGTGGTGATGCTTAATTCGAACAAGCTCAAGGATGCCGTTTCCTTGCTTATGTCGCGGCGAATCGCCGACGAGGGTGTCGATGGCGGCATGTTGCGATTCCCCGATTGGGCCGAGGACTGGTATTTTGTGCAGCTAACTTCGGAAACACGCACAGCCAAGGGGTGGTTGAACACGCGAAAGAAGCGCAACGAAGCATTCGATTTGACCTACTATGCTGAGGGCATTTCCTTGCGACCGGTCGAGAAAAATGTGCCTTACACGCACTTCGGTTTTGACCGGATAGACTGGAAAAACCCGCCTTCGTGGGCAGAGGAATGGGATCGAAACGACCTCGTGTCAGGCGGTACGCGGGACGATGATCCTCCACCAGTAAAAAGCACTGGATTAAGCGCACTGGCAGAGCTTGCAAAAAAATTAGCATAAAAATCACGCTAGGATTGACTTTCACCTTTTGAGTGCATAATTGTCACGTAACGGCAGCGCTTGAACGGAAAGGAGGTCTTCATGAACTTGCTCGTTAACGTGGTTGAAATTGCTGAGTTTATGCATTTTCGCCCGCTACGGTTATTAAGTCGCCCATGATGGGCAAAACATGGAAATGGTTTACAAAATTCCAATTTAATATTGTAATTAAGAATGAACAGCGGTATTACTCACCCTGCAAGAGCGCATTGCGGGGTGACACATGGCGACAATCGCCGAATTACAGGGTTGGCTACGAGAGGCTGAAAAAGCCCTCCACGAATTGTTGACCGGTAAAGGTGTCGCCGAGGTTCGTGACAGCAACGGCGAGTCCGTCCGCTATACGATGGCAAACGTCTCTCGCCTTCGTCAGTATATCGAAGATCTCAAATCCCAAATCGCAGGACAGCCGAGAACCCCGCATCGTGTCATGAGGCCGACGTGGGGATGAGAGCGGCTGTTGATCTTTCAGACCTGATCGGAACCGCCGCTGATGTCTCCACAGCGGTTGCCGATGCGGTGCGTCCGCCCGGTGCTACGGCGGCAGCATCGGGCGGGGTTGCCTATGACGGCGCATCGAAAGTTGACCGGCTTGCTCGTTGGCAGCCCGCAATCCGTTCTGCTGACGCGGAAATCCTTCCTGAAAAACAAAACCTTGACGCGCGAGCGCGCGACACAATTCGCAACGATGCATTTGTGTCCGGTGGCGCTGACATCTATCGCGACTCGATTGTTGGTTCTCGTTATCAACTGAATGCCCGCCCTGAGACCAAGGTCTTGTGGGGCAAAGAGGATGCGAAGTGGGAAGAAGAGTTTCAGGAAGAAACTGAGACCAAGTTCATGCTGTGGGGCGAAAGCCAGCAGAAATGGTCAGACGCTGCCCGTATCAATACCTTCACCGCACAGGTTCGTCTCGGTGTCTGCACGTTCTTCGGCGGCGGGGAAATTCTAGCAAGCGCCGAATGGATGCCGGCTGATGGTCGCCCATACCGTTCCGCCGTGCAGATGATCGACCCCGATCGGCTTTCCACTCCGATGGACAAGCTCATGCAGGATTGGTCTCGCATCCGAAACGGCGTTGAGCGTGACCGTCGCGGTGCTCCGATCGCCTACCACATTCGGAATTCCCATCCGAACGACGGCCCATATCACGATTTCTCCAGCCTCTCCGACATGAACTGGACACGGGTTCCGGCTCGCAACCGGTGGGGTCGACCTATGGTCCTGCACGTCTACGAGCAGGACCGGCCCGACCAGTCCCGCGGCGTGTCCGATATCGTTTCGGCGCTGTCCGAAATGCGGATGACGAAGCATTTCCGACGCACGGAACTGGAACGCGCCGTCGTTGCAGCCAGCTACGCAGCCTCGGTCGAATCGGAAATCCCTGACGATGTCTTGGCGGCCCTTGGCGGACAGCCTCCCGAGGGTAATGCCACGGTCGAATGGATGACCGCATATCTCGATGCGATCGCGGCATACAATTCCAATGCAACGAACTTGCACATGGACGGAGCGAAGATTCCCGTATTCGCTCCAGGTACAAAGCTCAAGATTCAGAACACCGGAGCCACCGGTCCACTTGGCGACAAATACGAGCAGAGCCTTCTGCGCTACATCGCAGCCGCGCTCGGTCTTTCCTACGAGCAGTTCTCCCGCGATTTCACGCAGACAAACTATTCGTCGGCTCGCGCATCGATCGGCGAAACGCAGAAAGGCATGAATGCCAAGAAGGCGATTGCAGCCGACGGCGTCGCCAACTTCATTTATCGCCTCTGGCTTGAGGAAGCGATCAACAAGAACGACCTCGAATGCCTCAAGCGAAAGAACGTCCCGCTCTTTTACGAGGGGTTGAACGCCGAGGCGTACTGCGCATGCGAATGGATCGGCGCAGGGCAGGGCCAGATTGACCCGCTCAAGGAAACTCAGGCTGCTGTTCTCAAGGTCAAGAGCGGTTTTTCCACGAAGGAAGCCGAGATCGCGAAGATGAGCGGTGGCGACTATCGCCGTGTCGCGCGACAGATCCAGCGCGAGCGCGAACTGGATAGCTTCTACGGCAACCCGTCGATCTACGACAGCACCGACACCAAGGACATGGAAAACTCACTGTCCGCCACACCAAGAGAAGGAGAGGCGGCGTGAACGCAATCCTCGCACGTTTTCAGGACAGCACAGCTCTCGTGGCCGAAACCCGTGGTTCGTGGCTCGAAGCCTGCGCGCAAATGGCTTCCGAACATCTCGTCGAGATAGAGAAGGCATCGGCCAACGACAATGACTTCTGGTTCAGCGAAGACGACTGGCGTGCGCGTTACCGGCCCTACAACGTCAAGAACGGCATTCTTTATGTTCCGGTTCAGGGTGTTCTCGTCAACAACTTCCCGTGGACGATCGGTGCCTGGATCACCGGTTACGAATACATCCGTCAGGCCATCAAGCGCGGTCGCGACGATAGCGACGTAAAAGCCATTGTCCTGGTCATCGACTCTGGTGGGGGGATGGTCTCGGGTAACTGGGACCTCGTCGATTATATCTTCGAAACCCGCGACATCAAACCGATCCGCGCCGTAGCGTCCGAGCACGCGTATTCCGCTGCTTACAACATTGCCGCTGCGACCAGTCATATCACGGTCGCACGCACGGGAGGTGTCGGTTCGATCGGCGTCATCATCACCCATTTCGAATATTCCGAATACCTCAAGAGCGCAGGTATCAAGGTCAACATCATCCGCTCCAAGCCCGGCAAGGCACAGGGTAATTCGATCGAGCCGCTTTCCGAGGAAGCCCGGAAGAAGTGGAAAGCCGAAGTGGATGAACTCCACAAGCAATTCGTCGCCATGGTGGCGAGGGGTCGAGGCATGGAGGAGGAGGCGGTCGACGATACCGACGCGCAGACCTTCATGGCTCGTCAAGCCGTCAAGATCGGATTGGCTGACGCCATCGGAACTCTCGACGACGCTGTAACGGCCCTTGAGGCCACGTTCTCACAAGAAGGAGAAGAACCAATGGCCGAAAATAAACAGGCCGAATACGAAGCCGCGGTCGCTGCCGCACGTGCGGAAGGTGCCGCTGAAGGTGAAAAGACCGGTGCCGCCAACGCGATTTCCCGCATCAATGCGATCATCGGCTCCGACGCCGGCAAGGCTCGCCCTACCGCCGCTCTGAACGCTGCTCTCAAGACATCAATGTCTGCTGAGGAAGCAACGGAGTTTCTGGCTTCGCTGCCGGAAGAAGCGAAGCCAGATGCCGCCACCACCACGCAGCCCGGTGCAGGCGCACCTGCTGGCATGTTCACCGCCGCGATGGACGGAAGCAACCAGCCAAACATCGCTGCTGGCACTGGCGGCAACGACGATAACCAGGCAACCGATGTCGACAAGGACCGAGCGCTGATCCGCGGCTACGGCCTCGCCGGCTTCTCTGACAACAAGGAGTAAACCGCGATGGCAAACATTACGCCTCCCTATGCAGATCCCGGCCGCGCAGCGTTCGAGGAACTCGACACCTACCTGCAGAACCATCTGCTGGCAGGTTCCCACCCGGAACTGGCACCCGCCTATTCGTTCCCGATTCCGCTGAACGCGAACTACGCGCAGTTTACGGTGCTCGGCTTGAACGCAAGCAAGGAACTGGTGCCTGCCGTTACCGGAAGCGCCGACCCTGATGACGACGTGCAGGCCATCGGCGTGCTCGCCCATGCAGTCTCGCGTGGCGGCGCAGGTTCGCCTGCCGTCAATGGTCAGGTGTTCTACTCCGGCTGCTTCAACCAGGATGCGCTCGTATGGGACGACTCTTTCAGCACCGACGCGCTGAAGCAGGCGGCCTTCCTCGGCGCGCCCACTCCCACCACCATCATCGTCGCGAAGCGCGCGTAAAAGGAGGCTTCAATGGGCACTCAGACCCAACATCTCGAACTATGGGACACCAGCCGCTTCCTCGGCGTGTTCCGTGACATCAAGCCCGATCCGCTCTACTGGACTCAGTGGTTCCCTTACGAATTGCGCTCCAACGACGAATGGATCGACTTCGAAAAGATGCCGGTGCAGGGTCGCAAGCTCGCCCCGTTTGTCATGCCGCTCGCTCGCGGCGAGTCGGTCTACGAAGACACCGGAACTGGTTTCCGCTTCAAGCCGGCCTACATCAAACTGGAAGACCAGATCGACCCGCTCATGCCGCTTCGTCGTCGTGTCGGTATCGATGCAAACATGTCTCAGATGCCCGTTCAGCTTACGCCGATGCAGCGCCTCACACTGATCCGCGCTGCGATCGCCGAGAGCCATGTTCGTGCCATCAATCGCCGCTGGAACTGGATGGCGGCAACCGCGCTGCGTGACGGCAAAGTCACCATCTCCGGTGAAAATTACCCCACCACGCTCGTCGACTTCAAGCGTGCAGCGAACCACACGATCACGCTTGGCGCCGGCAGCCGCTTCGGTGAGAGTGGTGTTTCCATCGTCGATTTTATCCAGTTGGTGATCGACCGCATGGCCAACGCAGACTTCGGCGGCGTTCCCGTTCGTGTGACGATGGGCGGCGGCGTTTGGGCCATCATGCGCAAGGACGAAGAGTTCAAAACGCATATGGATATCAACATCAAGGGCGGGAACATCGTCTACGAACGCGGCTTGGTCACTGGTGATCCAGTCTTCAAAGTGGGCGAAATGACCATCGGCGGCGGTTCCGGCCAGTCAATTGAACTGTGGGTCGACAACTCCACCTTCATTGATCCCAGCACTGGCACCTCCGCACGTTACATCGGCAACCACCAGATGCTGTTCACGAGCACTGCCGAGGCCGTCAGCGGAACTCGCGCATTTGGCCGGATCATCGACAAGAAGGCCGGCTACGAAGCCCTCCCGATCTTCCCGAAGAACTGGGAAACTACGGGTGATGTCGAAGTCGAATACATCACCCACAAGTCGGCTCCGCTGTTCGTTCCGATCAACCCGAACGCCACGCTGCTGGCCAACGTCATCGCGCCGTAACCAGCGGGCGGCGTCTGTTCTTTAGAGCATTCAGCATCCCCTGCATGGGGATGCTTTTTCCCATCAACAGGAGACTGAGAAAATGGAATACGGTTTTACGCTTCACAGCATCCGTCGCAAGGGCGAAGAGCTTGCCGTCGGCAAAGTCGAGGAATTCACCAATGCCGATTTCAAAGACATGGTTCGTCTCGGCGCCATCCGCGAACCGACTGCCGACGAGATGAAGCTTTACAAGCTTGCTAACCCTGACCACGCCGTCGATCTCGACAATGATGAGACCGGCGTCGACGAACCGAAGTCAGGTAAGGGCAAGGGTAAGGCTCCTGTGAAACCCAAAGCTGATGCCGCTACCGGTGAAGGTGCCAGCGAAGGTGAAGGCGGAGCACTCGTCTGATGAACTGGCGGGAAAGGAAGCGCGAGCATCTGCTTCCAGTCCATGAAACCTTCTCGATTCCCGCGGTGTATCTCACCCATGCCGCGGGAATTCCCGTGCCCGTCAATATTCGGCTCCATCAGCGTCCCGCGGTTATTGAAGTGCAGGGGGAGGATGGAACCGGACAGATCATCGACATCGCCGATCGCGTTATCTTTACGGTCGCGGAAGTGGCTAACGTGGTTACGAGCGCCTTCGTCATTCTGAGCGATACCGAGGCATATGTGACCGGCCCAAGCCGCCCGGAACGTGAGGGTTTCGTTTGGGTCGAGGTTCGAACTGCCACCAAAGCAGAGTTGGCAAGCTTGCTGTCTCAGGTCGACACCGCAGGCGACGAGTGGAGGGGTATCCCGCCATGGTCGCAGCAGTAATCGCCATTGAATTCGATCAGCTTTCGTTCGTCGGTGAAATGACGAACTCGACCGAACTGGCATTGGTACGTGCTCTCAACACGACAGCGACGCGTGATCGCACCAAGTTTGCTCGTGCTGCCCGAGACCAAGTGGCGTTCCCGGCGTCTTACGTTTCTCCTTCCAGCAAGCGTCTTTGGGTGAAGACGAAGGCGAAACGTAACGCGCTCGAGACCATTATCGAGGGTAGGGGGTCGGCGACCTCACTGGCCCGTTTCACGAAGCAGAAGCCGTTGGCGGGCGGTCAACGCCACAAGGGTGGTAAGATCAATGTGACGGTGAAGCCGGGTCAGACCCGGTCTATCCGTCGGGCTTTTCTTATGCGCCTGAAGAACAACAATATAGGCCTTGCTGTCAGGACAGACGGCTCGTTGCCGCAGGGTGCTTACAAACCAAGATCATTGGGAAAGAACCTCTGGCTTCTTTACGGTCCGTCTGTCGACCAGGCTCTCCGCGCTGCATCAGATGGCGGCGGTATCTATGAGGAGATGACGCCTGAGTCGTTGGACTTCCTCGAGAATGAATTTTTCAGACAGTTGGAGTTGTTGAATGGGTGATCCTTTTCGCCTGCGGGTTATGAAGCAGTTGAGCCTCCAGGTGAAGGAGGTGAATCCAGCGAACGGTTGCGAGTTTGATCTGTCGGATTTCGTTGACAGCGCTGGCCGATCTGCAGAGCGTGTATTCCGTGGTCGAACAGTGTTCGGCGACAACGATCCCCGACCGATGGTCGTGCTGCTCGAAGACCCACGTCCTGCCGAGGCCGTCAACGGCACGTCCACGTCTCCTGCCGCCATCAATCAGTTTCGCGTGTTGCTTCAGGGCTTCGTCGAAGATGATCGAGAGCATCCGCTTGATCCGGCGTACAAGCTGTCGGCCGAAATTATCAGAGCACTGGTGCGCGCCAAGGCTAATCGCTTCGACATTCTCGGTCTCGGAAATAAGGCACCTTGTGTGATGTCGTTGTCGATAGGTCAGCCCGTACATCGACCACCGGACGACGAGGTTTCAAGCGTCGCCTATTTCCTCATACCCGTCACTCTCGGCCTTGCCGAAAACCTTGAGACGCCTTTCGCGTAGCATAAAATCACGTTATAGTCGCAATACTCACAAGGAGAGAAATTCTATGGACCTGCAATCCCGCAATCTTACTGTACCGCGCGGAACCGCTCTTTTCGCAAAATACAAGCCCGGAACGCAGGTTCCTGGACCTTTTCGCGAACTCGGTAACACGCCTGAATTCACGCTGGCTCGCGAAGCTGAAACGCTGCCTCACTATTCGTCGCGGGTCGGCTTCCGTACACTGGATGAAGAAGTCGCGATTGAAGCGACTCTGACCGGTTCCGTCACGACGGACGATATGAAGGCCGAGAACGCGGCGTACTTCTTTATGAGCGAGGTGAAGACGATCACCGTTACCGCCAGCTCGAACGTTGAAGAAACTTTCGAAGAAGTCAAAGCAGGTGACCTTTATCAGCTCGGCTTCAACGACACCAACCCGTCCGGTGCCCGAAAAGTCACCACCGTCGTTATTACCGACGGCGCCGCGACGACTCCGGCCACATTCGTTCTCGACGAGGACTACCTCCTCGATGCCGATCTGGGCACGGTCTACATCCCTGCCGGCAGCGCAGCGATCGGTGGTTCGATTGAAGTCAGTTATTCAGTGGCTGCCTCCACGCGCGACCAGATCGTTGCCGGGGAAACGCAGGTAGAAGGCGCGCTCAAATTCATCTCGAACAATCCGATCGGTCCACAGTTCGACATCACGTTCCCGCGCGTTCGCCTGTCTCCCAATGGTGACCTCGCCCTGATCATGGACCCTGAGTCCAGCGAGTGGCAGCAGTTGCCGCTTTCGATCAGCGTCATGAAAAAGGGTAACCTCGCGCTCGCGTATCGCGACGGGCGTCCGGTAGCGTAAGGGATCGACATGGGTCAGTTGGAGACACTGATACTGCCGAGCGAGACCGTTAAGGTTGGAGAGCAATCCTTCGAGGTTTACGGTCTCGCCCTTGCGCATATCACCCGCATCATTCGTGAACATCGCAGCGTGTGTGCGGATCTTTATACCAAAGCCATTGCCGGTGAGATGAGCGGAAGCGTCGAGGAAATTGCCTTGAGCATGACCGATGATTTTGCGCCGCTTGCGGCAATGGTCATCGCTTACGGCTCTGGAAATCCGAACGCAGTCGATATGGCCGCGCGACTACCTCTCAGTGTCCAAGCCGACGCTTTGGAGAAGATCGTCAATCTCACGATCATCGCGGAGGGCGGCTTGGAAAAACTCATGGAGATCGTCGTTCGGGCGATGGCGGGCGCGGCAAGCCTGACATCCCTGAAACCCTGACAGAGTGGGTAGAGGGTGTCCATCGCCAGGTGAGCTTGTTGCTCGACCACGGACACCCATCAGCCTGGTTCTACCCTGTCTGTAAGGTTTTTGTAGAAGCTCGCTTCGTGGTCGACAGGATCAACGCTCAGATGGCAAGCGAAGCGGCTCTTCTGCAAATGGCGATCTCCACAGTCCCAAATCAGAGCGTGAAGCCCGCCTCCACCAAGAAAGCTCAAAAAGCTTTCCAGTCGCAATTGAAGGTGCTGAACAATGGCGAGCCGTGAAAGAGTCGTCGAATTTGCCGTCAAGGCTCGCGATGAATATTCGAAAGTCCTCCGCAATCTCGAGCAGCAGCAAAAGCGCCTCTCAGCGTCGGCTGCTGCTCAGAGCCGTCGTGCGGTTGTCGGCGTCGCAAAAGGTGAGATTGAAGCCGCCGTTGCAAATTACAAGCGGCTGAGCACCGAAGTTGATCGTTATCGGGCCGTGCAGGCTAACGCTGCTCGGACTGGAGCACTTTCCGCGTCGGAAATGCGCGAACTGGGCGACACCATCAAGCTGGTGCGCGACAGGTCGCGGGAGGCCATGGGAGCGTTGCAGCAGAAGCGTGCGGCCCTTCAGCAGATCAACGGTGAGGCCCGTGTTGGGTTCACAAGCTTCAGCCGGCTTGCAAGTGAGATGCAGCGCGGCGCTGTAGCGTCGACGAATGAGAGTGTTGCACTAGTCAACACCACGGCGGAACTCAACAAACTCACCACGGCGTCGAAAAAGGCTACGACTGCGCAGGGTGCGCTCGGCGATCGCATGGATTCCGTCGGCGGTTCGGGCGGCGGAAAAAAGAAGGGGTCTTCGGCAGGCGGTGATCCTGAAGATATTCTGGTGTACGGTCTGCGACCGTGGCAGTTGACGAACCTTGGCTACCAGGTCAATGACGTTGTCTCTGGTCTTGCCATGGGTCAGGCACCGTTGCAGGTTCTCGCACAGCAAGCTGGTCAGTTCGCGCAGATTTGGCCGAACGTGATGGTGAGCGTCGCACGGTCGATTCCGCAGCTTGTTCTGCTGGGAGGCGTGCTGGCACCGTTCATAGCGGTCGCGATGCGGCTGAAAGAGGCGGGTGACTCTGTAGAGTATTTCCAGAGAAAGCTTGCCCTATCCGCTGACGGCTACCGCAATACCGCGCAGGGGCTTGCTGGCGTCAGCGATGAAATCAAGAAACTCGGTATTTCCATTGATGACGCACGGTCGTTGGCCGCTGGATTTGCGGCCGACGGATTGCCAACAGGCCAGTTCGCTCAGTTCGCGAAAATTGCGAAAAGTATCAGCGACGCTACCGGTGAAGGGGTGGTCGACGCCGGTCAGAGGCTCTCGCAGGCTTTCGGCGGCAATGTCGAGTCGGTCCTCGAACTGAACAAAGAACTCAATTTCCTGACTCTCGCACAATACGATCAGGTGCGGGCGATGAAAGCTTCCGGTGACGAAGCCGGCGCCATGGCCTTTGCACTGGACGCTCTTAAGGCGCGCGCTGCTGCGAGCAAAGTTGAAACGAGCGAGTGGGGAAAAACCCTCGTCGAAGCCAAAGGTGCGTGGAACGACTTCGTTCAGGCGCTTCAGGACACAGGTGTGATCCAGTTCGTTTCGCGGGAGGTCCAGTACTTCGGGCGCGATATTCGCAATATGACTCGAGATGCTCGAGCAGGTGCAAAAGCGCTCAAGGATGTTTTTACCACCGATCTAGAGGACCGCATCCGCGATCTTCGCACCAGCATCCAAACTGAGGAATCTCTCCGATCAACAGGCTTCACCTCTGGCGCCGCTGGTATGTTTGGTGAGGACAATCTTTCAAAGATGAAGTCTGAACTGGCAACTTTGTTGAGCCAGCGTCGAGAACTCGTCGAACATGTAAAAGACGAGTCGTTGTATTCGGAGAAGGCCTATGAGGCCACGAAGAAGACAGTCGCCGCAACGGAGCAAAAAAAGGTGGCGGCGAGGGATGCCGTATATCAACTGCAGGAGCAGATGAGCCAGGAAACCCGCTTGGCGCAATTGAACGAGCGGCAGCAATACATCGAGCAGAAAGCACTGGAAGCGAAGAACAGGTTGCTCGCCGAAGGTGTTCGGTTACGTCAGGAAGAGATTGACGCCGAGCTGAAAAAAGTTCGCGCGTCTGCTGGTGCTAATTTTGACTCCCGTCGGTTCAGCGCGGCGAACGGCTCTTCGTTTGCTGACTGGATCGTTGGTGCCGAGAGCGGCGGCGATCCAAATGCAAAGAACCCTCGGTCATCGGCAACAGGTTTGGGACAATTCCTCGATTCGACATGGTTGAACCTATTCAAGAAGTATTTTCCTGATCGTGCGAAGGGGATGACCGATCCGCTGATACTGGAACTGCGCAAGAACGCGCAGTTGTCCAAGACGATGATCGACCTGTATGCACAGGAAAATGCCGACATCATACAGAAAGCCGGGCTTTCTGTTGACGCTGCGGCCAAGCGCCTAGCGCATTTCCTTGGACCGGGTGACGCTGTCAAGGTTCTAAAGGCAGATGCAGCAACCCCGATCAGCGACTTAGTCGGAGCCGATAAGATTGCAGCCAATCCGACGGTATTGGGCGGTGGGAAAACTGCCGGGCAGGTCCGACAGTGGGCGCAGCCGAATTTTGATATTCCTGATGCTGCCGTCGCTGCGCAGGCACAGATGGTAGAAGATGGTCAGCAGTATCTGGTAGATTATCAGAAACGGGTTGAGCAACAGAAGTTCGAACTGGACCTGATGTCCAAGTCTGCCCGCGAAGCTGCCATTCTCAAAGCCGTTCGCGAAAAAGAGAACGAAGCGCGGGACGCCGGCCTTGAACTGACAAAGGCGCAGCGAGCCGAAACCGAGCGGCTCGCTGCGTTGGAATTTGATCAGAGCAACGTCAATCAGAAGGTCAATGAGCTTCTCGAAAAGCGCTCCGTTTTGATGGAGCGGATGGATTTGGCACAGCAGAGCGGCGATCAGTCCCTCTACACCGCCGCTTTCAACGAACTGGATGCGATCAACGGAAAGCTCAGCGAGGCTATCGCATCTGCCATCGCATTCTGGAAGGCCATGGGCGGCGAGGGCTCGGTCAATGCCATCGCCAATCTCCAGAACATTGAAATCGCGATCGCGCAAACGACTCAGCGCATGCGGACTCAATTCCTCCCTACTGCCGAGGACCTAAATAAGGCCATTGCTGACATCGGCGGATCAGCCTTCAGTTCTTTTGCCGAGGCGATCGCAAAGGGAGAGAATGCGGCCGACGCCTTTTTCAGGGCGTTGCAGCAGGGTATCGCTGAATTCCTCATCGACATCGGCAAGGCCATCGTGAAGCAGGCGCTGTTTAACCTTTTGACCGGTGGAACGAACGCCAGCGGCGGAGCAGGGGGCGGCATCGCCAGTGCGATCACCAAGTTGTTTAGCGCCAAGCACAGCGGCGGCGTCGTCGGGCAGACCACTCAAACCCGTCGCGTAAACCCCGCAGTATTTGCTGGCGCACAGCGCTATCACGGCGGCGGTATCGTAACTGACGGATTGCGCCAAGGCGAGGTTCCGATTGTGGCCCTTGAGGGCGAGGAGGTTCTAACCGAGAACGATCCTCGTCACTCCGCCAACGGCGGTGGCGGGAAAGCCGTCAACCTGAAGGTCGTCAACGCTTTCAGCCCCGAGGACGTGCTGGAAGCCGCCTTGTCCAGCGTCGCTGGTGAACGGGTTATCACCAATTGGATGACCCGGAACCAGAACAAGGTGAACGGTGCACTGGGTCGTTAGTTTGGTTGCGCAATTACACCTTTTGTGAGAAATTCTCGCCAAACGAGGATCGGTTTAACACATGGTAGTCTTCCTCCCTTTCGTGCCGAACTGGCGTAACGGAATCCGGGATACCTACGAATTCAAAACGGATGTGTTCACAGCCCGCGATGGCAGCGAACAACGACGCGCGCTTCGCATCCAACCACGACGAGCGATTGAAGCAACAATCCTTCTCGATGGCGAAAGAATGCGAAACTTCGCGGACGCTGTTAATCGTGCGCGGGACGGTAAAATACAGATCGCCGACTTTTCCGCCGAGCCGGCGCTTGTGACAGCAACGACGGGAGCAGGCGCCAATGTCCTGTCGATCGAGTCGACGCCGCCGTGGCTGGTTAACAGCGGGACTTACGTTCTGATGACGGGACGGACCGCAAGTAAGCTTGCGATCGATTTCGTCGACAACAATACGGTCATTCTAGTCAACCCTCTGACTAAGGCAGTGGGTGCCGGCGCGTATCTGCTTCCATATTTGCCCGCACAGCTTGCAAACTCGAACACCCTGTCACTCTACACCAACCAGGTTGCGACTGCTCCTGTGAAGTTCGATGTTGAGCCCGGCTCGATCGTCCGTATCGCTGACCAGTTGCCTTTCGACGAAAGTGCGGAAGGGGACAGTGTTCAGTCTTTCGGACCTGCTGCAATTCTGTTCGGGCGCTATGTGCTTCTGCGCAAGCCGAACTTCTTGAATAGACCCCAGGTACAGTTCAACCTCAAATTTGAAACCGTCGACTATGATCGAGGCGTGGTCAAAACCTTCACGCCGGTTCCGCTCGTGTCCAGGACGCTGACGGCAACGTATCTTGCAATGAGCCGTGCGGAAGCGATGGCGATCCTCGATATCTTCGTGCGTTGCAAGGGCAGGGCGGGCGAGATTTATGTGCCGACGTGGGGAAGCGATCTCCCGCAGGCACTCAATGTTGCCGACAGGGTGATCCAGTTCGCCGGTACTGATTTCTACGAAACGTATAACGAAGATCGTGCACACGCTGCGGTGTTGATACGAACTCGCAATGGTCAACTACTACCCCGTGAAATCACGTTGATGGCGACGAGCGGCGGCAACACCTTCGTCGAGTTCCATGAGGATGTCGGTGTTGCTGCTTCGGAGATCGAGCAGATTTCGTGGATGTTTGTTTCTCGCTTCGCCCAAGACAGCCTCACGATAGAATGGGTGACGAATACCGTCGCCAACGTCAGCCTCTCTTTCGTGACACTGGAGAACCTGGCCGCTGAAAGCTCGTATGGTAGCAACTGGGTGCTTGCCACCGGCTACTGGCGCGATCGCGGCCAATGGGTAGACACCGCCGTGTGGGAGGACTGAGATGCCCATCGGTCCAGTCGAACCCATCAAAAACGGAGAGTCCGGTGCCAGCGTCCGTGCGAAGCTGAACTTGCTATTGCAAGGCGCGATCGACGGGACTCTGGGTTCCGTGACGCCAGAAGATCTAGACGCCCTGGTCGACACGGTCCCACCTGCTCGGCCGAAGGGTTTTACGCTGGACTCGACACTCGTTCCGTCGAACCTTCTGATCGGCACTTGGGAACCCTCTCTCGAGGGAGACTTTGCGTATTACGAAGTGCAGTTGAAGCAAGGTCTCGGTAGCTGGATCGGTTACCAAACAAGCTCCACTCTGCATCAGGTTCCGATGATTCCGAACACCGTCTACACCGGTCGTGTGTTCGCGGTCGACCGATCGGGCAACAAGTCGGAGCCGAGCGTCGAGTTCACGCACACCACCATTGCCGACGACGTGCCGCCAGTGATGCCAGTAGGTCTCACCGCAACGGGGGGCATCAATTCGACTTGGTTGAAGTGGGCGGCAAACAACGAAATCGACTTCGCGCGGTATGACCTTTTCGAAGCGTTGGAGGAGTTTCCCGCACCAACCGAGACCTCGCTTCCGTCATACACCTCGCAGACGAATGCCTTCGTCGTCGGCGGCCAAGAACCGGAAGTCACTCGCTGGTATTGGGTGCGCGCAATAGACACTTCCGGCAACGTGTCGCCGTGGTCCGCGCCGGCTTCGGCAACGACGGCCAAAATTCGAAGCGAAATCAAAGCAACGCTGGAAGGGATTCTTTTCAAGCCCGGCAACGCGCCCAATGGTAACCGGTTGACCTGGACTGCGGGTCAAATCACCTATGGCGTAGACGGCAGCACGCCGACCAGCCAGAACATACCTTCCGGTGCCGTCACTTTCAGCGGCGCGACCGTCTACGTGTATTACATCCTCGGCGACAACAAGTTCTCGGTCACCACGTCGCTTGTTACGATGTATGCGCAGGATTCCGTGCTGATCGGCGTCTATCGAGGAGGAAACGACTATCAGGCCGTAGAAGGCAAGGCTTACATCGATGGCGGCACGGTCCTCGCACAGACGATCGGTGCGAACCAGCTTGTCGCTGATCAAGCAGTCATCACCGGTTCCGCTCAAATTGCCGAAGCAATTATCGAGAACGCCCACATCGTGGAACTGAGTGCCGCGAAATTGATGGCTGAGACGGCACTCGCGGGCTCCATAACGGTCGGCGGACATGCTTTGGGTGACGTGGCCGATTATGCCAACGACCCTGCCGGCCGCATCAATGAGGCTGTGACGCAGATTGATCCCGGTAAAATCCTGATCTCTGGCGGAACGTCCCTCGCAGACTGGCGGTCAGGCGGAGACACCACCAAGATCAACGGCGGTAACATTGCCACGAATTCCGTCCGCGCAAACGTGCTTGAGATAGGTGCACGGGGCGTCGCGACTGCGGGTATTGCGTTCTCCGGAAATACACCAACTTCGAACCGCGTGAGTTGGACCGGCGGAACGATCACCTACCTGAATGACGCAGGCTCCCCGGTCGAGGTTACAGTAACTGAAAACCCTATTGGGGCGATGTGGACTGACGCCACGATCTATATCTATTGGACGAAAGGGGCCACGTCTCTTTCGTCGACCACGCTGGCGCCAACGGCATTCTCGTCGAACAACATCGTCCTTGCGACTTACAAAGGCGGGTTAAATCTCACCACTGATTACGGCCGCACGATCATTGATGGTCAGGGTATCAAAACCGGGAGCATTGGCGCCGACCAGATTGCGGCGAATGCCATCCGCGCCCAACATATCGCCGCCGACAGCATAACGTCGGCAATGATTAGAGCCGGTGCAGTCACAGCGGACAAGATGAGCGTGACATCGCTTGCAGCGATCACCGCTGTTCTGGGTAACGTTGATATCGGTGACGCTAACATAAGTCGACTGGTCGTAGGCACTTCCAACATCGCGCCGGGTGCGATCACGAGCGTGTCGTTCGCGGAGAGCGGCGGTGGACCAAACACAATCACGCTCGATGTTACAGCAAACCACGGCTTGGGGTCTCCCAAGGTGAAGGTCGAGTTCCGCGGTAACGTCAAGGCTGCGGCAGGTTCCACGTTGCAGACATATGCAGAACTCAGAGACCTCAACGCAAACGTCGTCATCGACAGTATACCTCTCGTAACCACGGGGAACTACGGCCAAACGATACTCTGGTCAAAACTCTTCACACCGCCAGGGAACAGGGCCGCAACAACTTTCCGAGTCACGTTTGCCGGGGTCCCCAACTCCAATTGGTCCATGCTTGAGGCTACGACGTTCACATTCAAGCAATCGTAGACGGTGGCAATTTAAGGGAACAGAATCGTGTCGTTCGACCAATTTGAAAATAGCCGGTATAGCGGCACACCTGTATCGCTCTATTTGATCCAAGGTGCAGAAAACAACGGTGAAAACGGAAAGATTGGACCGTTCGGGTTCAACAATGGCGAAACGACGATCACTAAAAAGATCGGCGTCGATGATCAGGGACAGGACATTCTTCTCCCGTTTTATCCTTGGCCAATCAAGAACAGCACCATCAGTCATGACGGATCGCTCGACAAATCCGATGTTACCGTAACCATGTCCCTCGGCACTGAGATCGACCAGCTCTTTCTCGCATATCCTCCGTCACAGGTTGTGAACCTCACAATCTTTGAAGGCCACGTCGGCGCTCCTGTAACAGACGAGAATTATCCTGCCATTTGGTTGGGGCGGATACTTGGAAGCACCTACAGGAAAAACGAAATGGAATTGTCGTGCCAGCCCGTGTCGACCGCATTGCGACGACCGGGACTGAGGCGAAACTACCAGATTGGTTGCCCTCACGTTCTTTACGGATCTCAGTGCAGAGCGAATCGTGCCGCAGCGACGGTCGGTAAGTCCGTGGCCAGCGTCTCGAGAAACAGGATCACGACCGACTCATGGTTGGGTGACAATTTCGCGCTCTATGTGGGCGGCCTGTTGGAGTGGATCAATTCCGAAACCGGCGTCCGAGAGCTGCGCACAATCGCCTCGGTGGAGAACGTTGGCTTCACCAGTGTGATCGTCATTCGCGGAGTGGCCCGTGGATTGGCTGTCGGGACGTCGCTTTCTGTCATCAGGGGCTGCAATCGACAGATGAGTGGCTGTAACCAGCACGGCAACATCTTGAACTATGGCGGCCAACCGTTCATCCCGCTTGAAAATCCCCTTTCCTCCAAGAACCAATTCTACTAGAATTACTCACTAAACGTGAAATCCACGAAAAGTGAGCCATGCCCTTTCCGTTCCTTGCATTGTTCGTTCAGCTTCTGGTCGGCATAGGATCGATGGTGATCGGCTATCTCATGATGCCGAAAGCCTCGACATCTCAGCCCGAGGAAGTGACGGACATGGACGAGCCGACGGCTGAGAGCCGGCCTATACCTGTCGTCTTTGGCGAACTCGATGTTGCGCCCAACATCCTCTGGTTCGGCGACAAGGCAACGACCAGCAGAAAGGTTTCTGCGTGAGCGAGGTCGATCCCATCGTTACGATTAGCGACATACGTCCGTTCTTCTGCGTGAAGGGCGTGCGCAAAGCGTTTGCGGCTGGCGGTGGCGACTTCGACCACTTCCTCAGACACGGTATGCCAGCCTCAGAATTGAGGGGCAAAGGCTTTGACGCTCAGCTTGATCGCGTTCTCGATGCTATCCGCTCGAGGGCCTCCTAATGGGAATGGGCGGCAAGGGCGAAGGCAAAGTCGAAATCTACGAGTACACGATGGGTCTCCATATGGGCATTTGCGCCTATGGAGACGGCGTTAAGCTGATTGCCGCGAAATACAACGAAAAGGAAATCTGGCGCGGGGAATTGGTCGACGAGACGACCGTCGCAATCAACAAGCCAGATCTGTTCGGCGATGTGAAAAAGGAGGGCGGAGTCAAAGGCCTTCTGTGGTGGTTGCCGGGAAAAGCAACGCAGGTCATGCCGGCATCACTGGCAGCCCGCCTTGGCTTAACGAGCGCGACATGCCCCGGCTTTCGCGGATTTACCAGTGTGTTCCTGACAGGCGTGGCAGACGTTTGGGAAGGTGCATATCAAGGGCTCGTGAACGCGCTGAACAATCAGCCGTCGGCTTTCAAGCGCGGCTTTTATCTGGCTGCAAACAATCCATATCTGCGCGCCTTTTCGTTCCGTATTCGCCGGGCTCCGATCGGTCTCAATCCTGCTCTTGCGCTTATTCAGGTTGACAGCGATTCCTACGGCCGACCCCAGTACGGTGCAAATCCCGCGCACATCATCTACGAGTGCCTCACCAACCAGGATTGGGGAATGGGAGAGTCGCCGGGCGTCATCGACAAGGACTCTTTTGAGGCTGCCGCACAACTATTCTACAACGAACGACTTGGAATGAGCCTTGTCTGGACCCGCCAGAGCGAAATCCAGAAGTTCATCGGCGAGGTCTGCAACCATGTTCAGGCCGCTGTCTTCGTGAAGCCGTCGACTGGAAAGCACACGATCAAGGCTCTCCGAGGCGACTATGATGTCGATCTCCTTCCGGTCATCGATGCGAGCAATGCAGTCCTTGCCAATTTCGCGCGCAAGGCGTGGGGCGAACTCGCGAATGAAATCGTGGTCACGATGACCAATGCCGAAACCGGCAAGAGTGAAACGATCACCGTTCAGGACTTGGCAGGCATTGCCGCAGAGGGTGGCATCGTCAGCTCGTCGAGAAACTATTATGGTTTCACCTCGAAATCTGCGGCACAGTATGTGGCCGAGCGCGATCTGGCCGCGTCCGTAAATCCCATCGCAACATGTCAGGCGCAGGTGACGCGGCAGTTTTGGGATACTGTCAGCAGCGACGTGGTCGTGCTGACTTGGCCCGAATACGACATTGAGCGCATAGTATTTCGTGTCTCCGAGGCTCAGAGAGATTCCAACACTGTGACGCTCGATCTCTACGAAGACATCTTTGGGCTCGATCTTGCGAGCTACCTCGAGTCGGATGACACGGCGTGGGTCAATCCATCACAACCGCCGACACCTGCTTCCTACTACCAGATCGGCACAGCCCCTGCATTCATGGCCGCCGCTGCCCTGAAGCTCAATGATCCGTCCGAACTCGAATACCCGGAAGCGCTGGCAGCCGTGACGGTTGGTGCCGACAGCGACGATGATGTGAACTACGATCTCGTGACCTATGTCACGGACGTGAACGGGACCACCAAACGTTCATCGATCGGCACGCGCCCGTTCTTCGGCACTTTCGCGCTTACCACTCCGCTCGTCGCCGAGTCGCAAAGCCAGTTGACCACGCTACCAGGTCTTCGCGGCGGGGTTCCGTCGGCTGGCGATTTCATTCTCATCGGAACAGGGAATGACGAGTATACGGAAATCTGCACCGTGCAGACGGCGGATGCTCTCGGTTATCTGCTGAACCGCGGGATGCTCGATACGGTGCCAAAAGCTTGGCCTGTCGGGACGCGTTGTTTCATCATTCCAGCAGACTCGGTCATGGTTGACCCCACGGTGCGATCCGTTTTCGAAAGCACTTCCTACTGGCTGCTGACCAGGACAACAGCCGGCGCACTGCCTCTGGCGAACGCACCACAGCTCAACATCTCAATCAGCCCACGTCCGTATCGGCCCAACCGGCCTGCCAACGTGAAGATCAATGGCGTCAGTTTCGGTGCAGTCGACGCGCGTTCTGCGTCCGAACTATCTGTAAGCTGGTCGAACCGCAACCGCATCCTCGAGTCGACGCAGGCTCTGAAATGGAATGAGGCTGATGTTGGCGGCGAAGACGGTCAGACGACGCGCATCGATGTTCGCACGACGACCGGGACATTGATCACCAGTTATTCCGGTCTGACCGGGAACACGTTCACCATTCCGCTGAGTGACCTTGGTACGAACGTCAACTCGACGGTCACCGTATCGGCCGAACGGGACGGTTATCGCTCCCTGCAGGCACACTCGCTGGCGGTCCAAATCACACCTCGCGACGCGATTAGATTGTCCGGTGACGAGAGCGGTTATCTCCGTCTGTCGGGCGACCAAAGCGGCCGCATTCTACTCTCAGGAGACGCCTGATGGCCGACAAAGAACTTGGAGCCCTATCACCGATCGAAACTCTGCTCGCGGCGGCGCTGTTTCATACGGTCCAAGGTGGCAATAGCCGGAAGGTGACAGCGCAGCAGATTGCTGACTTCGTCAACGGCAACTATCCGGAATTCATTCGCACGCTTCTCACGGCCCAGGACGCCGACGACATTTATGCGGCCATTGGTGCGGCGCCTGACGCAGCTAAACTCGGCGGCCAGTCGCCATCGTTCTTTGCCTCAGCGGAGGCAGTTGATGATGCACTTGCGGATAAAGTGCCCACTTCGCGCACGATCGCAGGCCATGCGCTCACCGCGGACGTTACGCTCGTAAAAGCGGATGTTGGACTGGGGAACGCGGACAACACATCAGATGTCGATAAGCCGATAAGTACTTTGCAACAAGCTGCGCTTGATCAGAAGGTAGCCGGGCCAAACGGTGGCGTCACAAACAACTTTCCGGTTGCCTTCGACACGGCTACTGGAAAGCTGATCAAAGCGATAACCGGAGCCATAGCCGCACTTCATGGTTTGACGCCATCGGCTAATACATTCCCATACTTCACTGGCCCTGCAGCTGCTGCGCTTGCCGATCTGACACCTCTCGCTCGCTCATTGCTGGATGACACGACTGGCGCGGCAATGTACGCCACGCTCGGGGCTACCCAGTTCCTTGGCAACGATGGTTTTGTTAGATTACCCAATGGGCTAATGATCCAGTGGGGTCAGCGATCAGCCGGGTCGGGGGTCGCCGACGTCTTGTTCCCTACCGCTTTCCCGAATGCAGCCTACAGGGTCATCGTTGGGACGGACATCGACAACAACACCGGAACCGATGCGTACGTGAACTGGTCAAGCTTGCTTTCGCTTACCGGATTTCGGTTGAACGGAAGGTTTATAATCAGCGGCGGCACGGTCGGGCCGGGCGGAGTTGTTGCAAATTTCATCGCCATAGGAAGGTGACAGATGACAAAAGCTGTATTCAACTCGGACGGTATTCCTCTCGGTTTTTACAATGAGGAAATACACGGAGAAAACATTCCCGCTGACGCAATCGATATATCCGACGAACAATGGGTAGATCTTTTGGCTGGCTGTGGAAGCCGCGTATGGAAAAACGGCGAGGTTGTGGACATTGATCCGACTTTCAATGCCCCGACCATCGCTGACTACGAAAACGCCATCCAGAACCTTGTCGACAGCACGGCGCGTGAGAAGCAATTCCGTGACGGCGTCACGCTCGCATCCTACACGGCATCGACAAAGCCCAACTGGGCAGCAGAGGCTCAAGCCTTTGTCGCATGGCGCGATAATGTCTGGTTCTACGCTTACGGCGAATTGGCCAAGGTGCAGGCCGGGCAACGCCAGCAACCCTCAGTCGAAGAGTTTCTCGCAGAGATCCCTCCGATCGAATGGCCTCAAGCGTAAAGGACACCCCAATGACATCCTACGTCGACTCACTGAAACGACAGAACGCTTTCCTCCAATCGGAAATCGAGCGGCACGCGAACGCGGTTGACGCTCTCGCGTCCGAACTCGACCTGAGGACCCGTCAATGCGACGATCTACAAAAGCAGCTTGAGGAATTGCAGAACGATCAGGCGGAGCTTCCTTTTGATGCTCAAAATTCCTCACAAAAGTTGTAATTTGCGCTGACGTTGTGTATTTCTGATCGGGTCCACATCGTTCCCGAGGATTAATTCATGACAGCAGTGTCCGTCTCGCAGGTCCGCGCCGCAGCAAAGGGGCGCGTTGACGAAAGCAACCTGAATTCTGTCATGATGGCGCTGTCAAAATACGGTGCCGGTGCCGGCTTGAACCTGCCGCATCGCACCGTTCCGTACCTGTCACAACTGATGCATGAGAGCGGATCGTTCCGGTATGACCGCGAAATTTGGGGCCCGACACCTGCGCAAGAGCGCTACGACACCCGCACCGATCTCGGTAACACCCCCGAGAAAGACGGCGACGGCTACAAGAACCGTGGTCGCGGCCCAATCCAGGTTACTGGCGGCCGTAACATTCGCACCTTCTACCAGTGGTGCGTGCGGAAAGGGCTCAATCCTCCCGACTTCGTTAAGAACCCCGATCTCATCAACACCGATCCGTGGGAAGGTCTTTCGGCGATCTGGTACTGGGACGAGGGGAACCCTGACGGCAAGAGCCTGAACCGCTACGCGGATCGCAACGACCTCGAAATGATCACACGCCGCATCAATGGCGGCCTCAACGGCTACGCAGATCGCCTGGATTATTACACGCGCCTCGGTCTCGCTGTTCTCGGTTTCAATGTCACCGACATCATCGGCCTGCAGAACGCAGGGCAGAAGGCGGGCTACTACAAGGGCAAGCTCGACGGTCTCGACGGCCCTCAAACGCGTGCTGCCATCCACCTTATGCTCGTAGACCTCTCGCCCAAGTCGCAGGTTATCGAGGTTAAAGCTGCGCCCGTTACCGAAGAAAAACCGGTGCCGGTTACACCGCCGAGCCTGGATGCTCCGTGGTGGAAATCGAAGGAAGTCATCGTGCCCGCAGTTACCGGTGGCGGACTTTCCTCCGGGCTGGCTGCCGTCGGCTCGATGCCGTGGCAGAACCTCGCATTGATCCTCGTTGCATTCGGCCTCGCTGGCGCATTCCTGCTCTGGCGGAAGAAGTCCGATGCGAAGGCCGTCTCTGACCAGGTGCAGGGGATGGCGTGATGGGTGAGGTCAGGACGGAACCCGTCGAAGCGACATATTGCGAAGATATCGAAGAGGTGAACGCCAAGGCCGGTGCATTCGAGTTCTTCGTCGATCGCGAAGAAAACGTGGCGGGGATGATCTATTCCTGTCCGTGCGGATGCGGTCGAACGGGTGCGCTGAACTTCCGTCCACATCCGTCACCGTCGTGGCAATGGAACGGCGATCGCGAAAAGCCGACGCTGACTCCAAGTGTCCACCATGTGGGCCACTGGCACGGGTTCCTCACCGACGGCGTCTGGAGATCATGCTGATGTTCAGTTTCACCGACTATCTCAAACTCGGTATTGGCGCGATCGCTGGTGCAGCACTGATGGCTGTGCCGGCGTGCTCATACGGCGTCCATCGAGAACGCGAAAGCGCGAAAGTCGAGGCCGCGAAAGAAGCGCTCGGCCGCATCACCAAAATGGAGAAAAACGATGCTTCGTTCCGCAAGCTTCCGTCTCGCGAGCGTTGCCTTGCTATCGTGCGTGATAGCGGGCTGCCAGACAGCACCTGCGATGAACGGTAGCGGGTATCAGGTCACCCGGTTCTCTGATCCGGAGGCCGCACGGCTTGCTTCACAGGATCCGACGGCCGGTCCTGCGATCTATTCCAACAATCGCCAGTGCAGCCGCGATGCTGCCTGCCGCAAATAAGGGCAGGAAACCGTGACATGACTGAACAACTTCCGGAGAAGATGGTGGAGCTGCCAGAAAAGACCAGGGCCTTCCTTGCCGGGCTCCGTCTCGATGAATTGAAGACCCTCGAGGCAATCATCGAAATGCCAGCCGAAGATGTCCGAGAAGGATTTCGAATGGTGCGGGATATGCGGACCGTGGGCAAATTCATGCGCTGGCTACTGCTATCGATGATCGCGCTCTTCGTCGGCTCCATCATGCTTTACGAGAATATCCAAAAAGCTATCGGCTATCTGAAGGGAGGGCCGGCGCCATGAAACGCATCGTGTGGAAAGTGGTAGGCGTTGGCGTTTTCGCGCTGGCTGGGTTGGGTTCAATCAATCTAGGTATTTGGGTTGCCGACCGGGAACCTCCGATCATCTACGAAGATGCAAAAGCACTGTCGCCGTCGGTAGAGCAGGGCGGAACGATCGAGATCGAGTTCTCAGTATTCAGGACGCGGATCTGCCCGCTCATTGCCAAGCGTTGGCTCACTGACTCTGCGAACGAACGACATAACATCCCGCAGTTCACCACCGGTCTAAAGCTGCTGGCGGGCAGGGAGACCTACCGACGGTCTATCACTGTACCTCAGTCGGCATCTGCCGGATCGGCCGAGTATCGCGTGACCTTGGAGTACGTGTGCAACCCTCTCCAGAAGTTCCTCGGACCGATCGTTGTCACTTCGCCGCCCGTCCGATTCGATGTGTTGCCTGAACGATTTGTAGTCGCGCCGCCAGCTTAACAAATCGCCGGCGCTCCTCGATCTTGCTTTCGCAGACTACAAAAACGCCGAATGCTGCGGAATCAGAATAGGATTGCCTGGGGGTAAAATCGTAAACACAAACTTTACTTCAAACATTTCATCTGGTTGGGGATCGTTTGTCGCAAGCAACGTTGCTATAAGGGTGCAGCCTAGCGCATTTCTCGCCCATATCATGTCCCCCTTGTTTACGGAGAAAGCGCTCTGCGCTCCTAAAACTAGCTTGGAGTCAATTATTTGCCCGGCGCTGATTGCTGGAATAACGTTCAGTTGATCTTTACCGTTCGGATATGCCCACAGAGAGTCTTTGCCTTGCTCGGAAACGCTGAATTCAAATCGAGCGTCGCCGGCGGTAAATGTTATATTTTGTCCGCCGTTACGCATCCGAAAATTGGCAAGAGCAGTTGAACCCAGAGATGATTTAGCTTCTCGGAAAAGGAGTAAGCCTTTTCCAACGTCAAACGATACTGAAGCACGGATGACGTTGTTGGCCGCAATCTCGGCACTTTCAATCAGGCTAACAAAGTCTTGTGAAACCTCCATTTCACTCAGAACTTCGTGAAACTCAACCAGTCTGATATTCTTACCGCCAGAGTGTTTCTTGTATTCTGCCACCAACTCTGGTCGCGGATATACACCTCGGCTGTTATGCCGTACAAACCAGTCTGCTTTTTCCTCACCGGTGACGAATATCAAATCTCTCTTTTGAGACGCGCCTAACGCAAGCAGCGATTTCCAAACCAGAAAATCGCCGATTCCTGTATCCTCTTTGCTGCCGTCCTTATAACCTGGGGGCACTTTATTAATTAGGCGCTTTTGCCATTCGACTAACATATCCGCGTTCGTGTCAGTGGGTGAGATGATGTTCTCGCCATCGAAAACGGTGTCGTAAATGCTCGTGACAGGATCATCGCCGCTCCAAGATTGAACCCTTGCTTCGACTTTCTCGAGCGCTGCCGTATATTGTTTCTTGGCCGCATTGAGCGCTTGGCTCACGGTTGCCATCTCTTCACTTCCGTCAACGCCGTCCAAGATCGGAGACAGTTTTTTCTCGCCAATATTCATGCGTGATTTCACGTCGCCGAGCGCTTTCAACAGCTCTGCCAGCTTCTTGTCTCTATTGGTGATGAACTCTCTTGCGACTCTTGCCGGGAGAAAAAGTCTGTTGGCGGATCGGAGGTCCTGATAAAACTTCTGTAGCGTTGATAGTCCGTCTTTTCGTAATGTGTAAGGCAATAAAAGAACGTTGGTATCAACGGCGATTAGGACGTCTTTATTTGAAGCCTTCGTCACCTTATTCGGTTTGAAAATTTGAGACACGTCTTCGAAGCTGCTCTCGAGCTTGAAGGGGTCGAACCCCGCAACCAAGCCTTCGGTGTTCGCTGTCTTCTGCGGCTTCGCTTCTTTAGGTGCAGTCATCGCAGTCCCCAAGTAACCAAATGTATGACACCATCTTCAGCATTATTGCTGAAAGCGCAACGTAGAGTGGTGGCTATCCACGGTTCATACATTCATCCGGCATGGTGTCGCAAATTCATGTCGCGCTGTGGGTAGTGCTCCCAGCAATGCCACGTGGACTTTTCGGCTTTCGATCGGGAGAAGCCAAATCCACCCCACTGCTTGCAACCTTGATGTTCGCACCAGTGATTTTCGTGGATACCGTCGCCGGCCTTGTTGGTTTGGTCGCTCATTACCTCACGGTCCCTTCATGAACTGCGGTTCTTCTGCTAAGCGCTCAAGTTTCCATCCGCCCGTAGGTGGGGAGGCTGACAGGCGCTCTGCACGCTGATTGAGCTTCGCGATGGCGATGATCTTGGCATCGCGATACGACGTAGCTTCCACCGAGACGCGCCAGCGGCCGGCCTGAAACCGGTATGTTTTGAACTTCTTTTGTTCAACGAAGTCGCAGCCAGCGACAAACGCGTCACGGTACGACTCCTTGTCGCCGTTGACGGCTTCCGACCGCGATTTCCACCACCGCTCGAAGTTTCTTTCGATATCCGCTTTTAGCATGTTCCTATTATGTTCTTCTGTCGGGAAGAGTCAATATTTGCAGAGAAGCGCTTTTTTGATTTGGAAGGTGCACGAAAACTGGCGTGGCTTCCCCCCTTCTTTTTCGCAGACCGTACTCAGGAGGGACGGGCTTGTATTGCTCGCGCTTTGGTTTATTTCTTCGAGCATAAAGTCGGGGGCGAAATGGTAGTTTTAGGATCAACCGCTGGTAAAGTGTTCAGCGCCTGTAGAACAACACTGATCGAGGTTTCAGCCCACCTACAGGCCTACGGATCGACTGCTCTGATGGAGGTTGCAACCATTTTAGACAGACTGGTGGACGACCTCGGCGATGGCAAGAAACCAGAAGAAAATCTGGATTTCATTCTCTTCGAATTGGATAGCATCTTCGAGTCAGCTTACTACGAACCGCTCGACGCTGAGGAAATGTACGGAATATCAGTTGCGACTCGCCTTACCGACGTCGTGAGAGGTTTGAGGATTCTTTCAGATCACCACCATTTTGAACAGCAACTGAAATCGAGTCGAGACACAACTAAAGCTTCGTTGCTAACGGCGTCCGCGCAACCTGCACCCATTCAGGATAAAGTTAATCAGATCAACAGGCGTATCAGATTAGGGGAAAATGAATACCGCCAACTCGTGCTCGATCAGCCAAGGACCCCGCGGATTGAGGAGCTAGGTTTCCATGCTGAACGCGTCAGCGACCTTGTCGACCAACTGCGATTGGCCGGAGAGTCGACACTGCTTATGGCCGTTGAAAATCTTGCGCATGCAATAGATGGTCTCATGGACGAGTACGCTGACTTCTTTTCCTCTGAGTCAGCCGATCAACTGCGTCAGACGTTCGAGGCGGCGTCTGAAATCGCTCATGACTTGCTTGCTGAAACGGCAGGAACTGCCGGCGTTGATGAACCTGTCGTTACGCATCGCGAGCAAGCATTGGCTCCCTTTCAGTTCGCCATCTCTGGCGACCGGCTGACATTACAACCTCAGCAGACACATCCGAAATCAGGCTCAGAGCGGATCGTAGCAGCTGCATCGCGAGCCCTGCACGCACACGCAGAAGACCTTGCCGATGATCTTGAGGGCTCGAACCACCCTCGGCTCTTCCGGGCGTTTAACCGCCTGCGTGCGGCCCTCAATGACGGGTCCAACGTAGTCGAGATCGGGATGCTCTGCGCCACGCTAGATGGACAAATCCGAGCCGCGTCAGAAGAACTGTCGGATAGCCTGTTAGCACTTCTATTGAGCTTCAGTAAGGGCGTGATGGATTTTGCATCTCAGTTTGACGAGTGGCAAGAGTTCTCTGACAATGCGGCTGAGGCCAACTTCGAACCGCAGGACGGCGAGAACTATACCAAGATCGCTCGGGTTCTCGCAGTTGAATTGGAACGTCGTCAAGAAGTGGACTCGAAGGTGCCTGAAGCCCTTCGCCAAGTTGCGGAGTGGAATGAAAAAACCGATTCGCCGCGATCACGTCTGAGCCTTGGAAGGACAGTTCTGAACATCATCACCGTCTGTTTCAACGAACTCGTCAAAAAACCAGCGCAGATGGTGATCGGCGTGACTGGGACCGCGATTGTCGCGATCGTGCTCCACCACGCAGCGATCTATGCTGCTGAGATTTCACGAACGCCCGAAGGCTCATGGTTAAGACCTGCCGTAAGGGTGATCGAGAGCCACGTCGGGAAATTAGAAACCCCTTGACGTTCAGCACAGCGCCTCGGCCATAGCCTGAGCAAAGCCGATCTCGACACCTTCCCATTTTCCGGCCTCAACCTGGGCCTGTAACACGCGGGACAGGTGGAGTGGATTTTCCGTAGCGGTCATCACAGAACGAAGCTGCGTGAAATATAAGCGACCAGTGTCGCAGTCTGCCTGATAATCATCAGTGCGTACCGGAGCCCATGGTTGGATGCGGCCTGTATCGGAGGCGACGAAAGGAAGCTGCTCAAAACTCGTTACAATCATTGTTCCACTCTTATATTAGGTCGCTGAGGTCGACGGTTTCACCGATCAAGTCTGCTATGTAGGAATTTAATCCTTTTATTTTAGAATGTGAACATACCGAGAACGAATTTTCGGCAAGTGGTTCATCCATAAGGGACATTTTTTGGTTGTGTTCCTCGATCTCTGGGAATCTGCGACCCAGAAACTCGACGTACTCAGTTTCGGCTTCCATGAGGATACAGTCAAAACCTTCGCGGCGGGCAGCCTCTGCTGTCGTTCCGGAGCCGGCAAATGGATCAAGCACGATGCCACCCGGTGGGGTGATGTGCCGGATCAGGTTCGCCATTAGCGCGATGGGCTTTACGGTGGGATGAGCGCCAACCGGCTTCCCGTTCTCATCGACCGGGAGAAGATGATGTGCTCGATCAGATTTACCGGCTTTCGCTTGGTAGATTAGCGCGTCACCGAGGTCGTCGCCTATAAAGCCGGCGAGCTTCGCCAGCGCATAATCTTCGTCGGTCAGCGGGAAATGATGAAAGAACCGACTGGCTGATGCCGAGCCATCGCCGGGAAACATCGAGAGCACGTTCTGAGACCCGTCGAGGATGAGATTAGACGGATGTCTGCCGACCGGATCGTAGTTTTCGCGAGCCTTGTCAAAGACGCCGTAGACGAGATTGGTCATGGCCCCGCTGCCGAAATCAGCGTGCTGGTTCTTTTCCTTCGATTCCCGTTCGTCCGCGTCGCCTGCGAAGGCGACGCGGCAGCCGTCTATGTTTACGGCTCCGACGCCGTGCCTCAGCATGTTTGCCGGCCCGTTTTTCTCACTGAACGGCTTCTGGCCGAGGTAAATGGGTTCAAGGGCTGGCTTCTGTGCCTGCGTTCCGTAAGCCCATCCTTCCCATAACGCCGCTTCATCTGAGCCGGGGACGTAGGTGCCGGGCTGATATTCTCGACCATTGTCCTTGATCCAGCTTCCGTCGCGGTTTTGATCTGCGCCGGGGATCATGCGCTTCACCGGATTACCAGCGGCGTTGAAATGTCCCTCGACACCCAAGTACTTGTCGATCGCCTTGTCGGCAGCGTGCGCCTTCGGAAAGCCGCTTCCAAAACACCAACCGTGCATCGGATGCATGATGAATCCGGCCAATTCCATGGCGCATGCCTGCCAGTGGCCGGTTCGGCTTCCGCTGAAAGCGAACACGTAGCCGCCTGGTAACAGGATGTCGTAAATCAGCTTCCAGAACTCGGGATCGCGCTCGATACCGGTGCCATCCCACGCGCGGCCCATGAAGCCACCCGACAGACGGGCGAAGCTGCCGTCGTTCTTCTCGCGACGGGCAGGGGCTGAGCCTTCCTTGCCGAAACGCTTCTGGATCGAAACCAGTCCATACGGCGGATCTGTTACGACCGAATGGACGCGCACGCCATCTGCAATCAGGCGTCGTAATGAGGCGCGATTGTCGCCGGGATGCAGGGTGATGCTTGTCATAGGAATACTTTCAGACCAGAAGATCGTCGGATGCGTCGGCGGTCGTTTTTGGTCGCAGCACCTGAAGCAGGACGCGACGCAATTTCTCCGATGGTGATGCTTCGGGCACCAGGTCGTCGACAACAAAGCTGTTGTGATCGCGACCGACGCTGACGAGGCTGCCGGTGCCACCCATCTTGCTGTTAAAGATGCGGATCGAGTGCCAGTCGCCGTTGGACATGGCGAGATCGATCAGTTCTTCGAGAGACATTTCCTCGATCATACGAGCAGTTCTTCCTCAGATGGGCTGGCGGGTGCAGCGAAAGCCGGCATGTCGCGCGTTCGGTGGCTCGGCGGCAGCAGCTTGACCGCCTCGAAGATTGCCTGATCCAGATCGGCGGCATGTTGGATGTCGGTTTGCGATGCGTCCTGTGAGATCGCCCACAGGGTGGCGATCGCTTCATAGGCGGCGTCGAGTTGGCCGCGCAGGAAAGCAACTTGGATGTAGTTGTCGCTGGCGGCCATCTGATCACACCAGCAGGTCGTCGGGGTCGATGTTGCGCATAATGGCATCAGCGACAACCAGGGTTCCGTGCGCAACTTCACCAAGGTCAAGATCGATGTCATCGTCGATAACAACAGCGGTAACCGCCGACGCGCCAGCCGCGTCGAAGCCCTCGAGTTTGCCGGTCGCTGCGTCGAACGTCAGACCGGTTTCAGCAGCCTTCCCACCTGGAAACACGCGGTCCAGCTCTTCGAGGAGAGGGGTTTTCTGCAGCACGAGTGTTACAGCCTCGCCGCCTATGGTTACGATGGTGAAGGGGCTGCCCTTCGTCTTGCGGATCGCGCCGCGCAGTTCGCCGAGTTTCATTTGAAGTCTCCGTTGTTGGGATCAGGGGTCGAGCATCGTCATGCCGAGCGCGGCCATGTACGTCTGCAAGATGGTTTCCTCTTCGAGGCGCTCGTTGGCATCCTTTTTGCGAAGCTGAATGATGGTGCGGATGGCCTTCGTGTCGTAGCCGCGGCCCTTGGCCTCGCCCATCACGTCTTTGATGTCTCCCTGGATCGCTGCTTTCTCTTCCTCGAGGCGCTCGACGCGCTCAATGAACTGACGAAGTTCGGCGGCAGCGATCGTCTCGACCGTTTCGCCGCTGTTGTGTCCGATAGACATTTCGACTCCTAATGATTGGAAATCTCGTAAAACGTGAAATATAAGCGCGTCAAGAAGCGACTGGTTTGCCTACAAGTCCACCATCGATGAACGACTTCGCGCCGGACAGGTGGGCCGGTCGAAGATGGTTCTTCCCGCTTTCAGTAAACGGCGGAACTCCCTCCGGATACTTCGCGAAAATTTCGTCGACGACGCGCTGAAGTTCACCACGAACCGCGTCCAGGTTCGCTTTCGGCGGTCGGTCGTCGTTCAATTGCTGCTGGATCATCGCGTCGCGCAGGACCACGAGGCTGCTTATGGCTTTGGTGATGTGGGACAGCTTGCTATCGTCGTCGATGTCTTCGCCTTCCCACCACTGCATGATGTGGCCCATCGCAGCGTCGACGTAAACCGATGCTTTGACACCAGTTACGCGATAGTTATGCCGACCGTATTTCGCTGCGCCTTCCAGCATCGCGACACCAACTTCGCACATGACGGTCATCGGGACCGTTGCAAACTGCCGCCACTTCCTGATGCCGAAGCCGTCTTTTGGGTTCGTTTCCTTGGTGCTCATGACTGCACCTCGTAGCCCAGAGACGCGCGAATACGGTCGTAGGCCTCCCAGGCGGTTTCATGGTGGACAGGCTGGACGTTGTGTTCTCGTCCATCGTGCATGCGCACAACCACGCAACTGGCGTCGTAAGAGCATTGAACGCTTTGAACTAAGTTCGGATTGACGCTGGTGGTCTTCGTGATCTCGACGAGCGCCATGGAAATCACCACTTCTTGCCGTTTGCAGCAAGCCTGGCCTCGTTCTTGTGATCGGCGCGAACAGCGTTGTATTCTCGCTTCTCCGTAACGGCGCCGTCGACATCATAGCCGAACTTCGCAGCATAGGCGTCGATCGTCGCGAGAACGCGGGTAATTTCGATTCCGACACGAACGTGCCAGTTCGACTCGATGAGGTTGCCGACGCCCGTGACAAGCCGCACGATCGCAAATAGAGCCTCTGCGCGGTTGTCGCTGAGATCGATTGCGAGCCCTTCCGGATCGACGAGCTTGAATCCACAGCCGCCAGCGAAATCAAAGAGTCTGATCTTGGCGTCGGCCAATTCCACTTCCGCCATTTTGCGGTGGGGCAAGTGGTCGTCCATGAGATTCTTCCGCTCGCCTTCCATGGCTTCGGAAAGTTCGCTGACGACCAGCATCAGCATCTCACCCTTGTTTCGGTCCAGACGCTCACCGTTTGCCGGGTCACGCCACCAGTGGGCATTGGAGGCGTGAATTTCAGCGGCGATGCTGTTTAAGTCGGTCATTTCCACTTGTTCCTCATCTTGCGCTTGTTAGTGCTTCGACCGAGATGGAAGAAGCCGCAGAATGTACATTTGTAGGGCGGTGCTTTGGGATAGCGCTTCCTGACTGAGACTACGACGTTTGCGGTGAACCGCTCTTTGCCCTGACAGGAAGACTCCCAAACCGTATCCTTATTTCGCCTCATAATTCCACCTTTAAAGTGAAAGTCAATATAAAAGTGAAACAATTGGCCGCAGATCGTCTATCCACGTTACGAGCGGATCACCAGGCTTCTCATGCGACCGATTGTGGGACCGACGGACCATAAATGAGTTATGGCCACAGTCGTGCCCGGAGAGCGCATGGCTGTAGTTGTCTTCGATCCAGACGCCACGCTCAAGGATACCGAGCCACTTCTTTTTGCTTTCTCCGAGCGGCAGGCAGATAACCTGCTCGAAGATGTCGCCGAAGATGAGATCGAGATTGAACTTACGCCGCGCGACCACCACGGGATTGTCGGAGCAACTGGTCAGGACCGAGAGCCGATGACCCATCTCCTTCAGCAATGTGACATTTTCAATTGCATGAGGGCACGCTTCAAGATTGGCGAACTGGGAACTGTGGTTGAAGCCGACGACCGTCTCACGCGACGCTGCCGGCGTCAGGCCGAGCCAGCCGCTCATATCCCATGAGTCGGGGAGACCTTTGATTTCGCGGTTTTCGATAGCTGACACAAAGCGCCTGAAACCGCCGAGCCAGTCTAAGAGAACGTCGTCGCAGTCCAGGATGATGTGAAGGTTACGGTTCTGACGATGGAAGTCGATCATGCCTCGGTTTCCTTTGCTTGGCTCGCGACGGCATTGTCGATCGCATCCCTGAGCGATTTGCCGGTCCAAAAATCGTTGCGGACGCGCACTACCCAGTCTCGTGTCGCATCGTCCTGTGAAATTGAAACGGAAGTATCCGTGCCGTTTTCAACGTAGCCGCAGAGATCACGCAAGGCGTCCAAGCGAACCGTGTCCCCGTGAAGCGGCTTCGGCTTCTCACCGGCATCCATGTGTTTCGCGGTCGCGCGCTTTTTCCCTTCCGCCTGTGCCTTGTCGATGGCACGCGTCAGATCGCCAGCGGCTTTCACACCGTCGCCGCCGTGTTTCTTCAGCGTGGCCATGGCGAGCGTCGCAGCGACCTGACCTGCGGCCACCAGAGTGGTGACGGCAGCCGGCGCGGCCTGCAGTTCAAGAAGCTCGATGATCCACTGGCGAGCGAGACCGGTCTTCTGCTGGATATCTTTTTCCGTCCACCCGAGATCGATGAGACGCTTGAAGACGCGCGCCTGTTCGATTGGTGTCAGCGGCTTGCCGGAATTACGCACGATCTGACTGAAAACGCGGTCAGCTTCGCTCGAATACCGATCTTCGGTCTGCACCGGAACGCTTTTGATTTCGGCTCCGAGGTGCTCGATCGCATACATCGTCGCACCGTGACGGCGATGACCGTCGGAGATGAACGCCTTGCCATCTTCCGTATAGACGGTGAGTGCCTGCTTGACGCCGACCTGCGAGATAGATTCAGCAAGCGCCAAATCATCCGGGTCTTCTGGATTGAAGTTGACGGTTCGGCAGTTCCAGTCGACCTTCACATGCAGGTCGCGCGGGTCCATGCGATAGATGTCGGAGCGGCCGACGGCGAGCGATTTGATGACGCCCTGATTTGATGCAGCGGTCATTCGGGTTTCCCTTCGATTTCGCTCAGTGTCCACGACCGGACGCTGGCGAGCGGAAATGAGTGAACTTTGGGGCCGCACAGGAGTGTAAGCACGTTATCCTCGCCGGCCTGTTTTGCGAGATGGCGGCCGAATGATGAACCGACTTTGAGCTGGTATGTCTCGATCGACCCGTCGATGAACGTGACTTCGACTTGCGACCATCTCTCGGGATAATCAGTCATGGAATTTCCTCACACGAGCAGGTCGTCGAGATCGACCGGCTTTGGTTTGACAGGCGGAGAGTCGATCAGGTCATCCAGGTCGACGATTGGTTTGGCGGAGGGCGGCGCGGTAGCGATCCGCCACGTAGCACCGAAGTGTCTGACACCCCGGCCGTCCTCGACGAGCACATTGGTTTCGCCGTAGTGCTTGATGACCACACCGTCGATCGGCTCAAGTCCGTAGGCGTTGCGGTATGTTACCTTCGTGCCGACGGGCCAGAATGCGTTGGGGCGATTTTCCGCTGCCATCACAGCACCCCTATGAGTAAAAGGATCCGCAGCGTGGAAAGCAGAAGGAACCATGCAGCGAGACCGAGGACCGACAAGATGAGAACTGTCCTCATCGCGTGTACCTCGACTGCTGATGCGCCCGTAAGCCGGTCTCTTCGACTAAACAGCGAATGGAGCCGTCGACGAAGCGTTCAAGTAGCTCGCCGCGGAACTCGGACAGAGGAGTGCCGGGCGCGAGTTCTTCCCGCATCGGGACGGCAGTTTCGTGTATCCACTGGCGGTAAGCGGGGCTGCGTCTGGAAGATATGGTATTATCTCGAGCACTGCGAGCGATGTCAGCTTCGGTCATCATACATCACCGCCTTCCGCAATTCTGACCATCTGCCGCCCCATGTCGGTCAAACGGTAACCGGACCCGCACACCGAACCTTCGTCGGTCATGAGGCCGCGCACGTGTTCGGTGACCCCCTTACGGGCCAATGCTCTGGTGATAGTCCGAGAGGTGTCATCGTTATGAATGCCGGCTTCGCTCGATATCCATCTGAAGGTCACTGCGAAGTCGGGGTCGAGGGTATAAAGTGCCGTGACGATGTCCTGCTGGCGCTTTGACAGCGATGCGAGGTCCGGAATAGGCTCCATATTGCGAAGCAACTCTGGCAACCCTTCGGCTAGCTTGCCGGATTCATGGCGCAGGATCATGCAGAGCGCTTCAAGCTCGCAAAGCTGGAACTCACCTGACAACCACGCCCTGCCACCCTTGCTCGTGCTGCGACCTTCGTCGGCGCCGTTGGAACGATCATTCCAAACTTCGTAGGCTTGGGAAATAGTGGCCTTTTTCATCACTCTTCTCCCTGATCAAACAGATGGAATACGAGAGCGCCGTTCCGCAGAAGAAGCGTCGAGATGAAGCGAGCGTCAGCAGGCGCTGGCTGTCCAGTCACCACGGCGTGGATAGTGCGACGGCGTCTGTGTTGACCCGGATCGCATCGATACCAAATCGCAATCTGTCCAGGGAACTGAACGTCGGCGCTAAGGATTTCTGAGTGCGCCGGGCAATCGATTTCTACGCGGTCGGCAATATCTTCGAAATTAATCGTGGCTTTGTGGACGGTGAGCATTCTCAATGTCTCCTAAACATAATTGCACGATAAAAGTGAAATTCAATCAGGTCAACAGAAATACTCACTAAAAGTGAAATTTAGTTGCTGGAACTGATCCTTTTTGGCTTTCTCACCGGGCACGCTGGCAGTCTTTCGAACTGCGTGTTCCAACCGTAACCGTTCTTCGGATCCGCGATGAATTTCGACATGGTGGATTTGGCTGCATAAAGGCTAGGGGCTATCACTTCGAACGTCTTTCGACTGCGACCGACAGCGAACCAAAACTGTTTCTGTGGGCTCATCCGAGACACCTCTTGACTGTCACATTGAACGTGAACAAAATAAGAACATGAAACACCGTCGCGGCATAAACCTCGTTCCGGATTCCTTTCGCGTGATCTACGAAGGGACGGTGAGCCGCGACCTGTATCCGACGTTGAATGCATATCCCGAATGGTACGTATTCGGCGGACGATGTTCCCGCTGCGAAAGGGAAGGGTGGCTGGATCACCAGCAACTAACCCGACGCTTTGGCACGAACGTCTTTCTCAACCAGTTGCGCCCCAAGTTGCGATGCCTGAAATGCGGTAACAAGGGAAACAATAACTGGATTATTGGGAAGATGGGCAGGGATTAGTCACCGAATCGGTGACGCGCGCCATCAGCTCGGGCAGAATGATATGCCACATGGTGGCGTCATAGACCGGTTCACCTGGTGCGAATTGCATCGGCGCCATATGCGACATGTAGAATTTCGCCGTCGCAACCAGATTCTCGTTCGACAACGCGCGCATCTCGCCTCGTTTCCTGCGCGACCAATCCTCGTACTGTTGCGCTCGAGCCTGCGCTTCCGGCGTCAGTTTAAAGGTCATTGAGTGTCTTCCGTTCGAAAGCGTCGGCCAGCAAGGATCCCGCAAAATAGGGCCAGACGAGTGACTTCCAGAAACCGTGTTTCTCGGCGAAGCCATCAGCGATGCCGGCATAAATGACGCAAAGAACAATTGAGGTCATTCCCCGCTCCTGATGTTTGTGTGTTTGTGGAGGATGCGTTCCTCCTGCTTTGCGGGTGCTGCGGGGTAAATGGCGAACACGATGTCAACCAGTTCACGGACCAGTTGCTCGTCTGGCTTCCCGTCGAAATGCTTCATTACTTGACCAACGAACCAGCCTCGGAGAACTGGCTTCTTTTCCGCTTCCGCCCACTTAACGGGGTTATCAGTTGAGAGTTTTCGGATGCATCGACCGATGTCCGCACCGTCTACCGCCACGTCCTGCACCTGTGCGGAGAAGCCTTGACCGTTCAAAAAGTCTCGAAGCGCGGTCATCTCGCCAGCGGGAAAGCGTGCTATCCAGTGAACGCTGCCTTCCGGACCATGCTCGCCTTCGCGGCGGTCATCCTCGATTGTGAAGTCAGCTTCATCGACAACGATGTGCCCGCTCCCATCTTTTCGAACGTGCAAGCATCCGCCTTCAAAAACGAAGGCAGAGCCAGAGCAGTGTTTGGGAACGATAGACGCCACCGGCTCCGCAGCGGGCAGGGCAGCTTCGAGACGCTGAGCGATGACCTGAGACATACCACCACCGATATTCGAGATGAGAAAAGACGGATCGTCAGGGATGTCATATAGCTTGATGCGAGCGCCACGCTTCATGAGCTGGATGAGATTTCGGAGATGATCGTCTACTGAGGCCTCTGATACTTGCGCATTCATCGTTCCGGTCTCCGCAGATCGGCAAGCGCACGGGTCAGGTCCATGCTTGCCCGTTTGATTGCGCCTTGTTCACGCGGGAAATTGTCCCGCATCAGCGTGCTATAGCCACAGTCATACGGTTCTGGCGTCGGCAATGCTTCGGCGCGTGCGATGAACCGACGAGCCTCCAAAACAGCAATTTGAAGTTTTTGCCTGTTCATTGCCCGCTCCGTTTCCAAAGGACGTTGCCTTCCAGGTCTTCGATCGACGTGAGGTGCACATTCAACTTGCCATGGTCCTCGGGCTTACATTTGTCGGTCGGCTGGATCGGATAGAATCCGCCGTCAACCGTTCTCATGATCCAGACGGTTGGGAGGAGCGAGGCGAGGGGTTCAAAGCGGCCGTCCTCAAACTCCTCGCGCGGACGAACCCACAGGGAACCGTCGTCGATCGAGCGGTAGATCGCGACCTCGCGCATGTCAGTAGATGCGCCGGTATCGTATTCAAACCACTTCTCCGCCTGCATCTTGCCGACGCCGAGCAGTTCGTATTCTGTGCCGCGTTTCTTGTGGCGATGCGTTGGCGTTGGCGCAGTCGCAGCGCTGTGTTTCATCACCAGTTCGATGATGTCGTTGCGATCCACGTCGTGCCGCTTGCCATCGAACCAACCTGCCAGCAGGTCATCCACGTCTTTCGAAATTTCGTCTCTGTTTGTCATAGTCCACCATGAATCCTGATTGATGTTTCTTGCTGCTCTCGATCGACCACGCCGGCGCCCAAAAGCCGCCCTCGGCCTTCACCAGAACCTTCTTCGGGATCCAGACCTCGTGGCCGTAATACTGAAAAAGGTAGGCCCGGTGCGTCTCGTGCAGGCACTGGCCGAGCCCGCGATAGCCTGACGGCACCTCGTCGAGTTCGTTCGCCTTCACCTGTGAATCGGGGATCATTTCAACCTCCGCGAACCTGTTGGGAAACCGGCATCTCTGACCTGCCGGAAACCAAAGAGGCTCAGCTTGCTTTCCAGCGCTCGAAACGACGACCGCCGTAAAAGAGGACGCAACTCCAGCAGAAGCCGAGGATCAGATCGGGAAGATTGTTGAGGATGGCGATAACCAAGGTCAGCTCCCGAAGTTGGAGACGATCCCGCCGCGGGCCTTCATCACCGCGCGGATGAATGTCTTCAGTTCGACCTGGTCTGCGACAGCGTCCTTGTTAACGTAAACCTTCGCCAGCCACGTCAGTGTCGACTTGCTCGAGAACCAGCCCTGCAGACTCTTCTTGTAGGTGCCACTCGGGATTTCGGCATACGAGTAGAGCGGCTTGCCCTGCGGATCGACAGCGTCGTCGAAGTCGCGATCGTTGACGCCGACCAGTGACAGGCCGTCGCCGTAGAACTCGTCGGCCGAACGAACCAGCGTGTTACCGAGTGCTGCCGGCACGAGCATGCAGGTCGTTTGCTCCTTGCTCACCGAGGATAGTGCAATGTCACCGGACTCGTCAGTCTGACGGACCGGAGCATAATCAGCGTCTTCGGAGATGAAGTTCTGCCAGATGAGCCAAGCGCCCGACCCACGTTCGCCGAGTGCAATCGAATACTTCTTCGCGTCGCTCTCGAGATCACCGATGTCGTCGACGCCGGATTTGCTGCCGCAGAGCGCATGCAGATATTCGCGATGCAGATCGGCGACCGGGACGAACTTGGAAGCGTTAGCCGGCTCGGTGCGTTTGAGGTACGCCAGACCATCGGGCTGCCCGACGAACGCATCGCATTTGCCCTGAAGGCTGAGCTGGATATTGCCCCAGGTGCCGCCCGTGTCCTTGACAACGTCAACGATCAGGCCTGCTCCTTTCGCTTCTGCGCGGATCATTTCCCCGGCTGCTGCATAGGGCTGGTCTGCGGCACCTGTGCAAAGTGTGAGAGCCGCCGCGGGGCTGCTGAACATGCAAGCGAGCGCAAGCGCCGCTCCGATGAAGAGCTTCTTCATGTTGTCTCCTGTTAGGTTGGTGTGTTGAGGGGAGTTCATCGCGTGCTCCGCACTGGACGGAGGTTGCGGCCGACTGCCTCGCGCTTGGCGGGGTAGCTGCGGATGGAATGACGAATGGTCGTATGATCCCGCCCGCCGAGGTACATGCCGATCTCGACGAGGCTCGACGTGGTTCTACGCACCATCCAGTAGCAGCAGGCCTGCCGCACCAGGACGACATGCTTCTGCATGCGGTCGCTCGTGATCGTTTCAGCCGAAAGACCGGTACGCTTGCAGAATAGTGCGAGAATCCGTTCCTTGGTCGTCATCAGGCGAGTGGGCTCGACGATGAGCAGTGTCTTCGGCTTGCTGGCGATGTTGATGACCTTCGGTGCGCCGTAGATGCGCCGACGGACGGCGGCATAGCGCGCCAGTAGTTCCTCCGCTGTCTTGGGTTCAGGCCTCATAGCAGGCCTGCCAAAGAGGCAGCCGAGGCGACGGTCAAGGTGAGGAGTAAAGTCACGGTGCTGCTGATAGCAGCGCTCATGTGCTCAACCGCACCACGGTGACGATCGAAAGAGACGGATGCGCGCTGAAAAAATAACCGCGCATCGCGGACATCGTGTTTCAAGCTCATCACCGATCCCCTTCGAAGTGGCCGGCAAGCACGCTGACGAGGAAAGCGGTCAGAGCACTGGTCGCGCAAATGTAAAGAAGCATGCTCATTCCGAATTCCTCTTGAAAGTTGAAAGTCAGGACGCGAAGTTGAGCTGACCGGCTGCGAGTTGCCGAGCAATGCGGTCGTTCTGTCTCGTCGATGAATGTGGATACTTCCGTCCGGTGCGTCGGGTTTTCGGGCGGCGGAAGTCTGCGGTCTGATGCGCAGGGACGATTGGCATACTGCGCGCCAGATCAATTGCAGAGCCCAAGGATGCGAGCAGGGCGGTTGCCGCGGAAAACATCGATCGTCTCATCATAGTCACGTCTCCTTTGAGTTTCACGTTTAATGAGCAATATTGCACGAATTAAACGCAAGTCAACTGAGAAGTGAAATTTATTGAGATTTCTTCGGGATGGTTACCACGGCAGGTAACAGGTCTGCACCTTTTGTCGCATTATCAGCGTCCACGGGATCAAGTATAAGATGTCTAGTGTCGTCCTCGCGAGATCTGAAATGCGGCCAGTTGCAAACGTTTGCAACTGCGAGCGGCGCAAGCCTGACGCAATCTAAAATCGCCATAGTCCTTAGCCAGAAGGGATTATCGACGGTATGCAGCGATAATCAATTGTCGGTAATGTGTGGCAGAAACCGCTCAAATCAATTGAAGTTGACGCGATCGTCATTATGTTGATTGACAACGGAGTGATAGGACGCAAGAACACACGTACACGTAGCGCTGCTACGAAAACTGCCCACAAACGTTTACCTAGAATAAACGTGGAAATAATAAAACAGACACAACTGAGCGTGGAACGAGTGCGTTGCAATGACGTTTACCGCCACTTAGCTCAGTGCAACGGAGGTGACAATGTCACGAGTTCAGGCCGTAGTATACGAGACACACGTCAGCGAAGACGAAAATTGCAGAACCGTCATCATGGCGTCGAGTTCTTACGAATCTTCCGCGGTTACCGATTACAACGACGAAGTCACGCACGCTGATATCGTCGAACTTCACTCTCATGCCGCTTCGAAATTCGGTACGCCGAAGTTTGTAAAGTCGAGCGAAGCTGCTTGGTAATTGGTGCTGCGTGTCTATTTTTCGTAAATTCTATAATTTAGACACGCACCCACATCCTCAGCCGTTGGACATCGTCTGGTGCAATTTCCCATATCGAGAAAACCCACGGCGGCCTGGCCCTAAATCTCGACCGGCTTTGGTGAAACAATGGCACATTGACGAGAACGGTCTCGCATGGATCGACGTCGTTTACGGAACGACGAAGGCAACACCAATGAACCGACCGTTCGATCTTCATATTTACAAGTCTCTCGAGATCGATAAGTGCGGGCTTCTTCGGAATACGTGCTTTGTGCTGGAGCGTGTCGCTCGTCTACCGTGGGCTCCGGACTATTTCTGCGTCCGCAAAGACGATGGAGTCGGTCCAATCGTCGGACGCCTCTCCGAAAACAGAATAAAACGCCTCCGCTATCTTACAAAGCGTCCGAAGCGAGCCTGATAGTCATTTCTCCACGCTCATCTCCAGCGGTATTTTCGTACGACCAGTGTCGGCGTTGATATTTCTCAGAGGCACAGCTATCTCTAGTTGTCTTGAGGTGGGGGTGGGTATGATTAGATTTCTCCGGGGTACGATTCTTATGGCTTCGATCGCCCTGCCGGCTACGGCTGGAGCGTTCGGAAACGACGATCGATGGGAGTCCGGATGGGGCATGGGTGTCAAAGAGGCTATCATCACCCGTGGAGCTGGTAACCGGATATACGTCACATGTGACGATGGTGCTGCCAGGGATGCCACCGCTATATCGTTCATGGTCGGCGGCGATAGCCCTAAGGGGAGTTCTGTTCAGTTGACATTCGATGGAGAAGCGCCGGAAGATTATTCGCTATGGGACGGCGAAATTAAATCGAACTGCCATGCGTGCGCCTCGACCTATGATGCGATTATAAACAAGCTGAAATCTCATAGGTTTGTGCACGTGAAATTTCAAAACGGAAACGCGGCGAAATTTTCGTTAAATGGGTCAACTAGAGCGATTGGCCAGTGCGTGGCAGATTTCTACCGGTGAGTTTGAAGGGGGCAGGTAATGATTAAATTTTTTCGAGGTGCGCTTGTTGTCGCATTTCTCGCAGGTTGCACGTCGACACCGGGTACGATGAATGACGTACATACGGGCGTTAGCGCCAAACACTCGGCGTACCATTTCGTGCACACAGGTCTTCTCGACAGCTTGAAAGTCGCCACGTTCGTCGGCACGAAGGACAAGCAAACGAAATACGGTATAGCCACTAGCTATCTGTCCACGGGCCTAGGGTGGGCCTTCTACCAGGAGGCCTGGTCATTCGGAAAAAAACTCTCTTTCAGCATGACCAATGAAAAGCTGCTAAGTTGCAGCAGTGGGAGCTGCTCCATGCTCGAGGAGGGTGTCATAGAACTGACCAAGGAAGAATTTGAAACCGCCGCGGTGTCAGGTTTTGAGTTCAAACTCATCGGAAAAAATCGTCAGTTTGTGGTCAAAGTTCCGGCGAAAGCGTTTCAGGAATCCTTGTCACAATAGCAAGATTTCTCCGGGGTCTGATTTTCTCCGAGGGGTGGGTCCGCAGGGGTCAGCTACAGGGGCTGTAAAACTCGTGATATTGGCGCTGTTTTTGGGTTGATATGTAATAACATAACGTGCATGCCGTTTCGGCAGCAGGGCAGCAGGGCAGCAGGGCAGCAGGGCAGCAGGGCAGCAGGGCAGCAGGGCAGCAGGGCAGCAGGGCAGCAGGGCAGCAGGGCAGCAGGGCAGCAGGGCAGCAGGGCAGCAGGGCAGCAGGGCAGCAGGGCAGCAGGGCAGCAGGGCAGCAGGGCAGCAGGGCAGCAGGGCAGCAGGGCAGCAGGGCAGCAGGGCAGCAGGGCAGCAGGGCAGCAGGGCAGCAGGGCAGCAGGGCAGCAGGGCAGCAGGGCAGCAGGGCAGCAGGGCAGCAGGGCAGCAGGGCAGCAGGGCAGCAGGGCAGCAGGGCAGCAGGGCAGCAGGGCAGCAGGGCAGCAGGGCAGCAGGGCAGCAGGGCAGCAGGGCAGCAGGGCAGCAGGGCAGCAGGGCAGCAGGGCAGCAGGGCAGCAGGGCAGCAGGGCAGCAGGGCAGCAGGGCAGCAGGGCAGCAGGGCAGCAGGGCAGCAGGGCAGCAGGGCAGCAGGCAACAAAAAACCCGCCACAATGGGCGGGCTGAAGGCGGAACCGGTCGATTTAAACATTCGGCGCATTCGCCTCACTGGCGCGGCGGCGTTTCTCGTCTCGAATCAATTTCATTTCGGCATACGTTCGTTCGGTTTGGGCTTTGGCGGCTTCAATCGAGCTAGGCCAAACACTATTTACGTGCCATTTCAAAAGCAGTTCTTCGGCGCGCAATTGGTCGTCTGTCATACCTGAATATTTGTTAGTCATGTCCGTCTCCTAACTCATTACGTTAGCCAGCAAAGCCGCCCCATACAAAGCAATCCCAATCGAGACCGGCATGAAATACCATTTGCCGCGCAAGCGTTCCCATAGGCCTGAATCCGGCTTATAGGACACTTCGCTCGATACCGTCGGCACGGTTGCCGGTTGAACGGCTGGACGCGCCACGCCAACACTATGCAGCGGCTTGGAGCCACGAGACACGGCAACCTTGCAAGCCGGCATAGGCGCGCCGCTGGCGTTCGGCACGGACACAATAGCTTGCCCGGTTCCAAGCCCCGCAATGTCGGCAGCCGTGATATTGCCCGGCATGGTATCGGCTGCCGCCTTCAATGCCTTTTGGTGGACTGAAGTCGAGCCGCGCAACGCGTGCTGGATCCTGGTCGCCAGTTGTCCGCTAATGACGTTCGGCAGGTCAGACGGCGCTTGCGTCACATAAATCAGGCCGACTCCCTTAGATCGAATAAGCCGCGTGATTTGCTCGATACGTTGCACAATGGCAGGGCTTGCGCCGTCGAAAACCAAATGCGCCTCGTCGATCATGACCATAAGACCAGGCGTGCCAGCGTCGCCAATTTCACCTAGGCCGCGATAGAGCGACTCCAGCACATGCGCGACAAACGCGCCATAGAGGCCGGGCAGGCGGGTTAGGTCTGAGACCGCATAAACGGTTATGCCTGCCGTGTCCCTTGGATCATGCCGGGCGCTGCCGAAAGCCCACGCTGCGCCGCGCTCGAGCCGCAACATGGCACGTTGAACGGCAGAAACGGAAACAGGCGATATCAGGCCATAGGAATCGGAAAGGTTCGCCCGCGTGGCGTCGTTCAAGAGCTGTCGCAAGTCCTGCAGCGTGGCGACGGCGCGACCGGTATCTTCAGCCCATGCAAGAGCAATGGCCAATGCGCCCGCTTGCGCTTCGGATAGATTCAAGGCGCGTGCGATCAAGTCCGCCCCCAAATCATCGATGCGCATTTGCGGGTATATCAGAGTCGAGCCTAGCGACTCCAAGTCGCCTTTTGCATCCAGCACCAAAACCGGACACGGGCAGCGTTCCGCGATTGCTCCTAGCGTCGTGGTTTTACCCGTGCCCGTGGCGCCGAAAATGCCGACATGGCGCGACAGATAGCGATAGGGAATCTGTGCGCCCGGTCCGATGGAAAGGGAATAGGTCATTTGCCGAAAGCCATATAGAGCATGGCGAGAAATCCGCCCAAACCAAGACCCGTCACAACTGCAAGGGCAAAACCGTTAAAGGCGAAACGGTCTTTCTGATAATCATTCTTTTCCGCCACGTATGCCGCATGGTTTTTAATCAATGCGATGACAGCGGGAAAACCGATTGCGCCAAACATGGCAGCGACAAAAAGCAAGGGGCCGGTATTAGACATTGGATAACTCCTCTTGAATCCGTCGCAACCGGCTTATTCATACAGCCGGTTGAAAGAGACTCAAGCCGTGGCGTAGTCGCTCATGCTTTGATGAAGGAAAGCGGGCAGGGTGGTTTCATCGCTCGACTCGTCCGCCGCGTCATATTGGTCGCGCCACGTGCTGGCGTCGTCTCCCTGCAGAAAGAATTCCCGCCCGTCGGTTTCATTGACGACGGCATAGGCAAGCCCGTTGCCATATGAGGTGATAGAAAACGCGTCGATTTTCCAAGTTACCTGTTTCATGGCTCAATCCTTATCTTCCCGGTATTCCTGCCGGGCCATATCAAGCGCCATTTCGATTTGAGCGGTCGCACCTTCAGGCGTCATGCCGCATTCGAGCCGCAAGAAGTGCCAGACGTTGCCGATAAGGTCGCGGGCTTGTGCTGCCGGGTCTTCGCTTTGCGAGCGCGTCGCGAATGCGTGAGTTTGAATGCATCCGCTTGCCCATGCCGCCCGTGTAGAATTATTAATATCCATGGCAGAATTCCTCTTTAAACGTGAAATATTAGGCGTAGCGAATGCGAATGATTTTGGTGCTAACCTTGGCCGTGGCGAACGTATCGGACGGCAATGTTTCCAAGGTTTCAGCGTCGGCATGACTGAACGTGACAGGCACAAGCGCAACCAGGGTTGCGGATTCGGAATGCCCGTTTCTGCCCATGAGTGAGACCGCCGCCGCGATATGCTTTCGAACTTGGCTAAAGGGCGGGTTCATGATGATACGCGGGAATTCTACCTTCCCGCACGCATCCGCCGCATATTCGAGAAAGCAGCGGTTGATAACCGGACCGAGTGAGTGAAGACCTTGCGCCAGCTTAATGTGACGTTCAACCATGGTCATTTCAAACCGGCTATGACCGGCCGCATAAAGCGCCCGCACCAATTGCCCGGTTCCCGCGCTCGGTTCCAAGGTCAGATAGTCACCTTGTGGACCTAGATATTCAACCATGCGCGCCGCCACGTCGTCGGGCGTCACGTGGCATTCGGTGGCTGCGTCTACGGCGAGGGGCTCGGGAATGGATCCCGGCTTGATTTCTGCAAAATCGGTTCGGCTTTGAACCGGAACAAACATAGGCTTTGCCGGGCGGGAATAAATTGAAGGCCGCGCCATTACACGGACTCCTTTGACTGCATTTCAGTGTAACTCTCCGGGCGGGCGTGCTCTTTCGAATCTGTCAGAAACACGGCGACCCATGGGCGGGAATAACCCGGACCCTCATGAAAGGGATTGGGGCAAATCTTGAAACGATATTCGCCACAAATCGACGTGCGCGTGCCACGGCAATCTGAACTGATTTTACCGTACTGCGCTTTGGTCATTTCGACCTGTTGGAATTCCCGCAATTCCTTGCCGTTCCACCCGGCATAGCAATAGAATTTCGGTGCCCGGAAATTGAGAATAGGCGGCAGGGCGTCTTTCTTCGCTGGCACTTCATAGCCAACGGAATGCATAAGGTCCCGCCATTCGTCTGCCGTCATTTCGAGCGATGCGCCGTCCGCCAAATGAAGCGGCAAAGCAACTTTGCTTTCAAGCTGGAACGAGTCGCCGTCAACCTTCGTTGCTTGCGGTTTATGGGCGCCATGTTCACGGGCGAACGCCTGAATGATGACCGGCGTAACGTCACCTTCAAAGCGCTGGACGGTGCCTAACAATTCCCGCTCATAGCTCAAACGGTTCAAAATATGTTCGATCCAGCGACGGCGCTTGGCACTGTTAACGACGCGTTCCGCGCCCGCGATGCAGGCGGCGCGGGCTTCCTGCATGGTCCAGCCTTTTTCACGAATGGTGCTGTGAAGGCTGTACGGCGCAAGAGCGCCGGTTTCGAGCACACCCATATCAATGGCGGCCTGAATTTGTAAGTCTTCGGTGATTTTCGCCCAAACCTTCAGGCACAGATTTGCATGGTTGATATCGCGCTGCAGGTCGCGCAATTCGGCCAGCAATGTTTTGATGCGGTTCGCCCGGACTCGCGGGTCGTTTTTCATGTTGGCGTGGCACTCAACGCCTGTAGCGCGATAGAGCCAATAATTGGCAGCCTTGGACGCTTTAACTGCATTCGTCATTGCAGAATGCATCCGCTCTTGCGTCTTACGCGCCTTCCGTTCGGAATGATGACCGACAAGGATAGGCTGCCCCATATAGAACGCTTCTGATAGCTCATTTGCAGCCGCCTGAAATGCGTTTGCCTGTTGCGCCCGCTTGTGAGCGATACCGTCCAGGCGATCCGCCTTCAGTTGCGCGCGCTCGGCAAGCGTCATCTCTTCAGGTTCAATTTCGCCCGCCAGTTCAAGCGCCAAATCTTCCCGGTCTGGCGTCCACTTAGGTGCAACAAAAAGTTCCTGTTTTGGAGCCCACGAAAAACCGGCAGCTTTAACACGTGCATAGGTTTCCGCATCAAGGCGGGTCGACGCGTACAGGCGCAATTTGTTGTCTTCGGGGCTGTAGGTGGCGGAAATTGTCATATCTCGAATTCCTCTTAAAACGTGAAAGTTAGCGCAAAACGACGCGGTCGGCGCCATCGTTGAAAGCAGCCTGAAGGCGTTCGTCGCCCGCCCAGAAATAGAGCGTGTCCGCTTCGCCACTTTTGAGGCGTTCCATGCGCTGGAAAATGGTTTCCCGTTCGCTCAATTCCGCTTTGATGGACGAACGCAGCCGGGCTTTCAGGCTATCGGGCAGGGCGCGCAACGTGGCGCATGCGCCTTTCATGTCGCGGATGGTCTGGCGAACTGACTCACGGATTGCGGCCAAGTCCTGAAGGCAACCGGCATATTGAGAACCGGCCTGCCATGCGGTTTGATATTCGCGTTCCTTTTCAGCTTCCGATTCTGCGAAATCATTCGCGGCGCGTGCGGCTTCTTTCTTTGCCGTCTCATGCGCGGATTCAGCCCAATAACCGGGTTTCAGCATGGCGGGCGTCTGATAACGCTTGCTGATAGTTTCTAGCGCTGTGAACATTTCGTGTTTGAAATTGGACCGGTAAACCGTGGAAAAGTCGACATATGCAGGACCGCCGCAATCTGCCGCGCCGTTATCCTCATTGTCATGTGCGGCCACAAAGCGCGCCTTACCGCCACGGCCGGGCAACTGATACACGCAGCCGCGAATCTTGCCGTCTTGATGCGGGTCTGTGAACCATCCCGTATGACGGATGGAGTCGCTGATAACGTCGCAATATCCGACGAAACGGAGTCCCATTGCGGCGGGATTCTCGATCCACCTGCAACCGCTTTCCGTGCTGCCGTTGGTGACGGGCTTTGCCCATGGGCTGGATGCATACCGGCGTACCGAATTCACAGCGTCACGGCGGGCCTTATCAAGGGCAGCAACTGCAAACGTCGTCGGAATACCCTTAAGCCCGTCACGGGTAGGGTTCCAACGCGAAAGCGCCGTGGCGCGATGATAGCGATACGCCGATAATAATAACTCGTTCATGGTTGAATTCCTCTTTTAAGTTGAAAGTGTGCTTACAGAAAAAGCGGCGCTATGAGCTGGCCGAATTGGAGACCGGCTAACAGAACTGCAGGGAGGGCGACGGGTAATAAAAGCGGGTGGATCATGGCGACACCTAAGCGAAGAATTCAGCCGCCTTGGCAATCTGCCATGCGTCATTCCAGAGGGCCAAATCTGCCGCTTCTTCGGGATTGGTAAGGAATGCCGGTTCCCGCTCGAAAGTGACTTTGAAAGCGTCAAGCATCACCATGTTGGCGTCGCAAAAGTCATGTGTGTGGCAGGCGGCGGAGTCGTTCCGGTTCAATTCCAGAACGGCGCGAAAGTCCGCACGGCTCAATTCCTCTTGCACCTTGCTACCGAATTCGCGGGCAAGGCGGATTTTATCCATGGTGACAACGTCCGTTGCATCCAAAGACGGAATGCGTTTCTGCAGGTCGACACGATCAAGCACAGCCTGCCAATCGTTCGTATCCACCAATGTGAAGAACTCGCCGTCTGCCCGGACCGCTTGCAGAGAGAAACGCGTGGGCGAGTCGGGGAATTCCCGAAGCACTGTATCAGCGTAGTCTACATACACGTGCCATTGCGGCAGCACTTCAAAGGAAGGGCACGTATCATTGTGCCATGAAATATCCTGCCAATCGTCGGGAATGGCGGGCAGGGTGGAAAGGTCAAAGTCGGGGAATTCCCGTGCCAAATTGCTGAAGCGTTCCACGTGGTGCGTCTCCTTATTCAAACTCGGGGAATATGCCGATTGCGGGGCATTCCCGTTCCACAAACCATTTGCGTGCCGTCTCTGCCGCCACCACGTCAAAATCACTGACTGTCATCGGCGCTGTGCTAGATTGGACGCGTTTGAAACCGGGCAGGCGATAGTAGAAATCAGCGCCGTCTTGCTGGACAATCGTCTTTTTCATTCGCCCGTTCTCCGTTTCGATAATTCCAATCTAAACGTGAAATATGCGAAGCGCAAGAGATATTCACATTAAAAGTGAAAGTTAGTCTGTTCGGCCTGGTTTCGTGCAGGCGGATATAATGAGGGCCATTGCTGCCCGCCTTCCTGCTTACATCATCGACGATACATGTTGCTGCGTCTCAATGCGTCCGTGCGTGTGTTGAGCTGGCATCACTGTCTCTATGCGTCTCGTGGCACTGCTACGGGGCAACACGTCTCTATGCGTCTCGATAAGGTGCAAATGGGCTGTATCGCATCATGCGATAGGATCAATTATCGCTAAAAGATAAACTAAAACAATAACATAGTGGCTTTGGGTCCTTCCTGGGGGTGGCCTGCGGGGGGCGGGAGACACCGACCGCGATTCACGCGCAATTTGAAAATTTCGGCAACGAAACGACTTTTGAGGCGTAATACTGTAACGTTTGGCAGAGAAAATGGGATACAATCGAACAGGGAAACGGCTGATACAGTTGGATTTAGACTGTATCGGGCAACTGTATCGGAAATTTCCCTTTAAAATCAATGCTTGATACAGTGAGTCAGTCAATACAGTAGGATTCTATATAGTTGTTTATAGAGAGGTATAAGCAGTGCGGAGCACGAACCAGTGGGAAACGCAAAAAGGGGTAAATAAGGAAAAGATATAGGAATCCGTATGTATTGACTGTATCAACTGTATCGGACGGGATAAGCTACTGATTTTTAATATGTATTTGCGATACAGTTGCCCGATACAGTTGCCTTACCCCCTACTGTATCGGTCGTTTCAGGATGCAATACAGCGTATTTTCGGAGTAAATAGGATACAGCGCATCTCAGCAAAAACCCCGCCGTAGCGGGGTCAAATGCGATACAATCCAAGATCGATCCTAGTCGATTTCGTCAGGTCGCGTATAAACGCGGCATTTTCCGTATTTTTTATTGATCTCCAGACCTGTGACCATGCCCTTTGATCTGTCCCACCCGACGATCTGCATAGCGCGGCCGATCTTGATGGTTTCGGTGTGAGGAACGGAACCGTCTCGCCCCATCATCTCTCGCCATATCTGAGCGATGCAGGTATCTTCGCGGTAAATCTTCGGTAGATCGTCGTCCAGGTCATCGAATTCAGCCCCTAGCGGAGTGTCCAGCCACGCGGCTATTTCGCCAGCCAGTGTCTCTTCAGAAGTCTCGACACGACGGCTTTCCTGCATCTCGTGGGCTATCTGAGCAGCTTCGTCCTGCATGTAGAGCGGCAGGGCTGGTAGATGTGCGTAATCCTTCGACATCTGCTGATAGATCGACACCGCCTCGGCCCAAATCTGCATGACGTTGGCCCGGAATTTCAGATTGTCGATCTGCCTGTCGCCGGGAAGGTTGCAGACGATAGGCCAGAAGCGCCGGCCACCGGTCTGGTCTCGCAGGTACTCGCGGTCGTTGGTCGATCCGATGAAGATGCACTGGCGACCGAACTCTTTCGCGCGCTTCTCCCACGCCAAGCGGGCTTTGTCGTGCGTGCGGCTAACGAATGCCTTCAGGTCGTTGACCTCGGATCGCTGCATGGCGGAAAGCTCACCCAGTTCAAGGATCCATTTGCCCTGCATCACCTCGATCATCTGCTTTGGGTCACCGACATCACCCGTCAGTTCGCCATACCATTGGAGCCCGAGGACTTCGATGAAGGTGGATTTACCCTTGCCCTGAACACCTTCCAGGATCGGGACGAAATCAAACTTGTGACCGGGCTGGAAGATGCGCGCCACGGCGCCGACGAGAGTGAGAAGGGCGGCTTGTCGGTTGTAGGTGTTGTCCTCGCAGCCGAGATAGTCGACGAACATCGTCTCTGCGCGGGGAACCCCGTCCCACTCGACGGACGTGATGACTTCCTTGACCGGGTGAAACGTCCGCTTGTGGGCGGCCATGTCGATCGCGCCGTGTAAATCGCGGTCGGAAACCTTGATGCCGTAGCCTTGAAGCTGCGTTTTTGTCTCGATCAGCGATCTGATGGCGATATCGTGGCTGTCGGTCCAGTTATCACCGTTCAGTTCGTCTTTCACCTTCCAGATCGAACTGTCGAGGTTGACCGGCTCGTAAGCAGCGTCGCGCTTCTTTTTCGCCCGCTTAGGTGCTGCTCGAAGCACCACTTCCTGTGCAAATTCGTTGAAATGGGCGATCCCGCGGACGCGCAGATCGTTTTCGACGATGAGATTGATATTCGGAAGGGTGGTTTTTAACTCGCCTTCCTCGTTGCGATGAAATCGCTGCATCCAGTTGGGGTCGATCTCGTCGACAATCTCCGCTTTCGCGGGAACTGGGGAGGGCGCATCGCCTAAAAGGTCGGAGAGATCAACGACCGGTTTGTCAAAGTCAGTTTCGATGTCGAGATCGAGATCCTGCGACATGCGATTGCTGTTTGCGGCCTGGATCAGCGTGCGGAAGGTGACCGGGTGCGGCTTGCCCTTGAAGGAATTCCACCTGACCTCGGAATATTTACGGTCAAACTTGGCAGATTGCTCGGACCAATCGCACCAGGCCTCGAAGCCTTCATCCTCGCCACGGAACTGGTGATGGAAGGCCATGCCGACGGTCAGCCAGTAATCGCGATCTTCGACCCAGTCTTCCGGCAGGTCGTCGAGGATGGCTTGAATTTCTTCTTCGTCGATGTCGAGTGGGTCGGCGCGGACGATTGCAAAAAGGTCGTCATCGTCAGGCTCGGCAGCCGCTGCGCGGGCGCCGCTGATCTTTGCGACCATCAGTTCTGTGAAATCCAGATCGAGCGGGCGCTCCCACCGATAGGGTTTACCGGTGTCGGGATGGATTGAAGGTGGAATGGCGACTTGGGTTCCGGTTCCCTTGAGGTCGATTTCCCAGTCGTTCTTTTTTACATCACGACCCTTTTTCGGGTCGAATACCATCTCGAAGCCGTCAGACTTCCGCAGCTTTTTGCTGGCGAGAGGCTCGGTCGAGAGAAAGTAGATGTGGCGGCTCTCTCCGCCCGAGCCTGAGATAACCCGAGGCAGGTTTTTCGCTGCCGGCATCATTTCTAACAAGGCTGACCATGCCTCGTTTGCTTTGGCAGGTTTGCGGATATCGAGGTCGATGACATGGAGATATAATCCGTCGATTTTTGACGGTTCTCCGGTTCTCAGGCCGACATTGTTGCCCTGACGATATGAGCCTCGAAGCTGCTCGGCCGAGTAGCGCGGTGCGGTAGACCAATAGTCTTCGATCGGCATCTTGTCGCGAGGTCGCAGCCAATGCAGCGCGGCACCCGCGTCGACGAGAGCGAGGTTTTCGGTGAGCATGGATTACTATCCCGTTCGATCAGGGAATGGGGAGGAACGGAATCAGGTCGGTTTTAGTGAGTCGGTCCTTTTCGTCCGGTCGATCGGCATTGGCTGAAACCTCCAGAAGCGACGAAATTGCCTTCGGAGATAACTTGTTCTCATGGAACCAGCGATAGATCGTGAAACGAGCGTTTTCAGTGGCTTCGCTTAACAGGCGCGTATTCACCTTCCCATCGTGAACGTACTCCGATGGGAGCTTGTCGCGCAGGAGGCTGTAAAGCGCACCTTCGTACAGCTCCTTGGTATTCGTAGGCTGATCCATATTCAAACCCCTAATGAAACATGGTGGCACCTTAGTCGTGCGAATTCAAAATTTCAACATAGGTGAGAAATAATTCCAACAGAGTGTTGCAACTTACGTCGGCTCGTGCCATAAAAATTGAAATTGCACGAGAGAAGTGTAATTCAACGCCGACCCATGGAGACATCAATGAGCTTAGAAGCCGCCGTTACCGAACTGACTTCGTCCATCAACAAGCTGATCAATATTACCCAGGCGCTGCACGATCTCCGCGCCGACGCCATTGAGAAGACCACGGCAGCCGCCGCGACCGGGTCCAAGTCCACGACGAAAGCCGACAAGACTGACAAGACTGCCGCCGACAAGGGTGCAATCAGCGACAATCCTGACAACCGCGTCAATCCGATCGACGCGCTGACCGACGCCGCCAGCGATTACATCGGCGCCAGCGATCGCGAAGAAGAGCGCGCTGCTCGTAAGGAGAAGGTCAAAGCTCTTCTCAATCACGAAAAAATCCGCGATCCCAAGGTTGAAGCCGGCAAGGGCCTATTCAGCACGATCCAGCCCGAAGCCCACGATCTTTTCAAGTCGCAGATCGCGAAGCTCAAGGAAAAGGGCGACATCACGACGCCGAAAAAGGCTGACGACGACCTCCTTGACTGATCCGGCCCCAACGCTCTCCGACTTCGGTCGGGGGCGTTTCGGCGGGAAGCGCAGAGCAGGACTGCAATGTTCTCCTCCTCCCGACAGAGTGGTCCAGGTTCCACCGCCTCCCATCTCTGCGCTTCCTCCCCAAACGCCTTCAGGAGAATGACATGCCTTCCCCGATTATGAAGTATTTCACGTTCGAGCACCTCCGCGACCCCGGTCTCAAGGAAGTCTCTCGTCAGTGCTCGTCGTTGGCGCGTGCGATGGAAGAAGAACTGCCCGACGGCCCGGAAAAATCGGCCGGCCTGCGGCTCCTGTTGCAGGCGAAGGATTGCTTCGTCCGCGCCAAGATGGACTGATCCATGAAGGCGCACGCTCGATTATCACCCTCATCGGCAGATCGGTGGATGACCTGCACGGCCTCGGTCGCGCTGATCGACCACCTGGTTAGCAAGGGAGAGCTGAGCGAAAGTGACCTCGATGAGGATTGCAATGCGCCGGCCGTCGAGGATGAAGATGAGCAGGATTACTCCGCCTATGAAGGCGAGACGCTCGATCTAAACAGGGATTCCACCGCCTATTCGGCGGAAGGAACCGTTATGCATGAGATCAGGGAACACTGCCTTGATCTCGGATGCGATCCGCATCACTTCGTCGGAGCCACGCTGACCGCCGACGGTCATTCGTTCGAGATTGACGACCATATGGCCGATCGTCTGGTTGCCGGCATCGACTGGATCCGCCAGCACACCAGCAATCCGCTGGTTGAGATACGCGTTGACCTGTCACGCTGGCTGCCCGGTCAGTTCGGAACCTGCGACACGGCGTTCCTGTATCGAAAGATGCTCGGGGTCAGCGACTATAAAGATGGGGCAGGGGAGCCGGTTGAGGTTGTCGGCACAAGGCAACTCCGTCTCTACGCCCTCGGCGCTTGGGAACATCTTGGTCGGCCGGAAGTTGAGGATGTCGTTCTCAATATCGACCAGCCTCGCGCGGGCGGGATGAAGTTTTGGGAAATCACGCTCGATGAGCTGCTGGAGTTCGGCGAGGAAGTGAAGCGGGTATTCTCGCGGATCGAGCGCGGCGACGTGGAATTCGTTCCCTCGACAAAGGGCTGCCGCTGGTGCCCCGTGCGCAAGACGAAGCGTGGTTGCGCGGCGCGCAATCAGTGGCTCATGCAGATGTTCGGCAGTGCGCTGCTCGACCCGAGCGAGCCTGAGCCGAAGTTCAAGGACCCTGCGCAGATGCCGCGTGCGCTGCGCTTCTACATCGTCAATCATTCCAAAGCCGCACGTGCCTGGCTTACCGAACTGCACCAGCAGTCGCTTCAGGCGGCGCTGGATGGCGACCCTGATCCCGGTTCCAAGGCGATCGATGGCGGGCTCGGAAATAGGTATTTCACCGCGCCTGCGGAGGCGGAGGCCATTCTGGTCGGCGCGTTGGGGGAGAAGGCTTACAAGCCTAAACAGCTTATCGGGTTCACCGATATCGACAAGCTCATGAAGCCGGGCAAGCGAAAAAAGGGCATGCCCGAACCGTGGGATGCTCTGCAGGAACTGGTCGACCGACCAGACGGGAAACCGAAACTGGTTCCCGTAGACCATCCAAAGCCGGCGTTAGAGGTCACGCCGATTGCGGATCAATTTGACGACCTCGACTAACCACAGCCGCTGCAACCGAACTACCGTGAAAAAGGAAACCGACAAATGGCAATCGAAGAAAAGTCCGACGGTCGCACCGTCCAGTTGAAGCGCGTTCGCCTCTCCTTCACCGACTCCCTGAAGGACAAAAAGAAGACGAGCGACGATCCCAAGGCCCTTCCGAAACACGGCTTGAACGTGATCAACGAGAAGGATTCGCCCTATTTTGATGAGAACAACAAGAAGATCATCGCTGCGATGAAGGCTGCTGGCGAAAAGGAATTCAAAAATCCTGACGCCTATAAGACCATCGCTGAAGATAACCCCAAGCGTGTTTGCTTTAAAAAGGGTGAGCGATTCAAGAACAAGGAAGGCAAGGTTTATGCGGGTTACGAAGGTAACACTGCATTTTCCGCATCAGGCCCGTCGGGCGGCCAGAAGCGGCCAAAACTTCTGGATCGTCGGAAGCGGATTCTCCGTGAACAGGCTGCAAAAGAGCAGTTGCAGGCGGGGAAGGTGTTCGAAGAAGCCGAAATCCTCGATATCTTCTACGGTGGCGTCATTGCCGACGTGATTGTTTCGTTCTTCGGCACGAAAAAGGGTTCGAACGGCATCTTCGCTTCTGCCGAAGCTATTCGCTCTCACGAGGAAGGCGAACGCATGGGCGGCGGTATCTACGTCGACGCAGACGACTTCGACGATCTCGAAGAAGATGACAGCTTCGACAGCGGTCCATCGACCTCCTCGGAAAAAGAGACCAAGTCCTCTGACGACGACTTCGACTTCTGATCCAGCGGAACTGGCGACGCAGAAACGTCGCCAGTTTCAACTTTCGAGAGGAATTTCTTGAGCCATGGGTGCGAAGCCATATGCCCTCTACAACGAGAACGACGAACACGCCGCAGATTGGCTCGAAAACCTTATTGCCCTTGGAGTCATTGCGCCGGGCATTGTCGATCGACGAAGCGTCGAAGATTTGCGTGGGGATGACCTTAGAGGATTTCGACAGGTTCATCTTTTCGCTGGCATCGGAGTGTGGAGTTACTCCCTCCGTCGCGCTGGCATCTCGGATGATACTGCAGTTTGGACTGGAAGCTGCCCCTGCCAACCTTTCTCCGCGGCAGGCAAAGGAGCAGGGATGGATGACGAGCGGCATTTATGGCCTGCGGTCCTCCATCTCCTCGGAGAGTGCCGCCCTGACATCTTTCTTGGAGAACAGGTTGCAAGCGCTGACGGCCTCGGTTGGCTCGACCTTGTACAAACTGACCTGGAAGCGGCGAGCTACGCCATCGGGTCGGTTGATACCTGCTCTGCGGGCAGTGGCGCACCGCACATCCGGCAAAGACTCCGTTTCAGTGCCTACGATATTCGATCTGCCTCAAGTCGGCGATCCGACCTGTCGATCCTCAGACGGGACTTCGGGTCCGGATTACGCGGGAGGATTATCGCTTCCGACAACAGCACAATTGTCGAACTGGGGAACTCCCACGGCGACGGAACCGGGCGGAACGGCCGAGGCGTATGTCGCTCGCTCAATCGAAAAAACGGGGAACCTGGCGCCGACGATGCTAGCGCATCAAGCGCCATTGGCGGGATGGACTACAGCTTCAGCGAGGGACTGGAAGGATTCCGGAGCGGACATATCTCCGAGACCGGACAACGGCAAAGAGCGACTGGATCAACTCCCACGACAGGCGAATTTGGCCGGTTGGCCGACGACAGATGCAAACATGGGATCGGGAGGCCGGAAGCCGAAAGACCAACTCAAACTCGTTCGGGAGAATGGCAGCAAAGTCCAGTTTACGATCAATCATGCTGCATTGTTGAGCGGCTGGCCCACGTCGACGACGACCAACAACGGCAAGGGCGAGACACCGGAGGCGCGTCAGGCGAAGGGATTTGGTCTGAACCTCGCGGACGCGACGAGTTTGACGGGATGGTCGACACCCACCGTGGCGGAGAGGGAGCGACGACCGGAAGTGATCGAGAAGATTGCACGGGATCGCCTCGAGAAACACGGTCAGACGACAGTGCCGCTCTATCACTGCGAACAGGCTCAATTGGCCGCGTGGCAGACGCCGACACTGGACAATTTCCGGAAGAGGGGCGGGGATCGCAGCGACGAGTTGGGGCCGCAGGAACTGGTCGACTGGACGAAGGTGTCTTTGTTGGCCGAATTGAACGGCCCGGCCCGACTAACGGCTTTTGGCGAGATGCTGATTGGCTCTTTTGCCGAGATGGAAAGTGGCGGCCAGTTGAGCCCTGCACATTCCCGTTGGTTGATGGGGCTGCCTTCCGTTTGGGATCTGGCAGCGCCTTTGAAGGCAAGTCGCGCCAAGGGATGCTCAAAGGTTACGGGAACGCCGTCGACGCGGAAGCGACGCGCGTCTTCATTGAGGCTTGTGCCGACTTCTTTGCTGATTTGGATGCTCGCCGCGTGAAGGCGGAATTGATTGGAGACCTGCTATGAAATTCACCGACCTCATGATCGACTTGGAAACCCTCGGAACTGCTGTGAACGCGCCCGTGGTTGCAATCGGCGCCGTTTTCTTCAATCCCGAAACCGGTGAACTCGGTGAGACCTTTGATGCCGCGATCGATGTTGAAGACGCAATGCGCTACGGCAAGGCTTCAGGGTCAACGATTCGCTGGTGGCTCGGGCAGGGCGACGCGGCGCGCCAGAAGGTCGTGCGCGGCAAGCATCCGTCGCACCTCGTTTTCACGAAATTCCACGAGTTCTGCCTGAAGCACGGCGACAACGTTAAGCCTTGGGGCAATGGTGCTTCGTTCGACATCTCGATCCTCGAATATGCGTTCGGGCGGATTATTGAGAAATCGGCCCCATGGAAATTTTGGAACGTCTGCGACTGTCGGACGATCAAGCGTCTCGCCGACGGGATTGTTACTTTCGATGAAAAGCTCGAGGGAACGGCACATACGGCACTCGATGATGCCAAACACCAAGCTAAGTGGGTTTCCGTATACTGGAGGGGGTTACGTCGTCGAGTTCATCCAACACATGAGGAGAGGCAGGCTGCGCCTATGCCTGTCGTCAAGACATCATCGGACCTGCTTGACGGTCTCTGATGTTCCTTCGTACCCGCTCAGCCTTGCGTGCCGGCCAACAGGCAATCAGTCGCATCGTCCGCACTGAAAAGGCGAAGCTGATCATCAGCGGCATGGGTTCGGGCAAGACCGGAGCCACGCTGGACGGATTAACCTATCTGCTGAATCGCTTCGACGTGGAGCACGTCCTCGTGATAGCGCCGCGCTATGTTGCCTTGAACACATGGCACGACGAGGTGAAGGCGTGGGCACACACACAGGCGATTTCCTGTGCAGTCGCCGTGGGCGACGCCTCCGAGCGTGCCGCCGCTATCGCGCAGCGCGCCGAGATTACCACCATCAATCCCGAGAACCTTCCATGGCTGGCGAAGCATATCCGCACGGTTGAGAACTGGATTTGGGATACAGTCATCATCGACGAGTCCAGCCGCTTCAAGGCGGGTGAGGCCCGCACAAAAGCGACCAAGACGAAGCGCGCCGACGGAACTGTCCGTGCTTCGAAAGGTGGCAACATGACCCGGTTTGGTATCATAACGACGGCGCGCAGGAAGATCGAGCGCATATTCCTGTTGACCGGTACGCCAGCGCCGCAAGGTGTCATCGACCTGTGGGCGCAGTCATATCTTCTGGACCAGGGGAAGGCCCTCGGCCGCAGCAAGTCGGATTTCGAGAAAGAGTATTTTGACCGGGATCGCTACACGCATGCCGTGACGATAAAGCCGGGGGCGGAAGCAAAAATCCTGTCGAAGATTGAGCATCTCATCGTCACGATCCCGCAGGAGAAAGTGGCCGATGAACCTCAGTTCATTCCGATGCCGGTCGATCTGCCAGCGAAAGCATTCGAGGAATACAAAGACTTCGAGCGCACGCTTTACACCGAGCCTTACGACGTGGAGGCGGTTTCGAGTGGCGTCCTTGCGAACAAGCTCTTGCAATTTGCGAATGGCAGTCTTTACCGGGAAGATCGAAGCGTTGTTGAAATTCATGACGCCAAGCTGGCGGCATTGGAAGAACTCGTCGACACCGCACACGGCGAAAACCTGCTCATTTTCTACAGCTTCAAATTCGACAAGGATAAAATCAAGACCCGGTATCCCGATGCTGTGGTCGCAAACGATTATAAGGGTGATCTTGTCGGCGACTGGAACAAGGGAAAGATCAGAAAGCTGCTGGCACACCCGGCATCGATCGGACATGGCACCAATCTTCAATACGGCGGACATATTGCCGCCTGGTATGGTCTGACGTTCTCCCTCGAGCTTTGGCAACAGGCGAACATGCGGCTACCACGACCAGGACAGACGAATCAGGTCTTGATTTACCCTATAATTGCTCGCGGAACTTACGATGAAAGGGCGCTCTCAGTCCTCAATCGTAAGGAGGCGACGCAGGATCACATCATTCGAACCTTTGCAATGAAACCTTGACTTTCACATTAGATGTGACATTTCATGACGGTGAATCGGGCCCCTTGGGGTCTTGATATTCCGTTTTGAAAGGATTCATCGTGAGCGTTCCCTTCCGGACACCTGAGAAACAGGTGCATCCTGAGTTTGCCCGACGCCTGCTGCAGGCTGCCGACAGCAATCCCCAGGTGCCGGCGCCAAATGAAGGTCGGCTCCGCTGGTTTGTTGAACAGCTTGATCGCCGCGGCTACAAAACTTCGCTGGAGACCGTGCGAAAATGGCTTTCGGGCATGACAGTGCCACGGCAGAAGATGTACGTACCCCTCGCTGAGATCCTCAAGGTTGACGCCGGCTGGCTTGCTGCCGGCACACCAGCGAAGGCGACCGGTGCGCAACAGCGTGCAAACATCATGTCTGAGCAGGGTGCCGCTAACGTAGTTGCTGGCTTTATACAGATGGACGGTGGGCAGGTCGCGGTTCCTCAACCCGACGACCGTGCAGCGCACGATAAGTCTGTCGACATGCATGCAATCATCCGCGGTGCAAAATACGACCTCACGATAACGACTCTCGTTCAGGGTCAGTTTAGAATCCCCGTCAACGCATCTGAGAACATCATTCTTGCCGTCGCACGCGACCCAGACTCAAGCTTCGGCGTAAAGGTGCTGGAGATCGAGTGGGATCGAGCACTGGAAGCCGGAAAACTCGAAAACGGAGCAATCGTTTTGAGCGATGATCTTTCCCCTTGGAAGGAAATCAAGTCGTTCACGGAGAGGCTGTGATAGTGACTGTGGTATCGTCATTTTGATACCATGAAACATACCACAATCTTTGCGAGATTTAACGATCCGCTCCGAGACGCATAGATACGCACACCACCTGAGAATGCAGAGTTTCCCGGCTTTCTGAGACGCATACAGATGTTTGGAGAGGAAAAGTGGCGACCCCTGCAGGACTCGAACCTGCGACCTACTGCTTAGAAGGCAGTTGCTCTATCCAGTTGAGCTAAGGGGCCGTCATGCCGGGCAGCGATGCTGCCGGCGAAAACTGTAGTGTTTCAGTGCGTCCAAGGGTGGGTGCGGTTGAAACGGAAATTGTCGGTGTAGGAAACCACCTTGCGGGTTGCTTCCTTCGGCAGGATGACGCGGTATTCGATGCCCTTGCGCTGTGCATAGGCTTCGGCCTGTTCCTGCGTCTCGAATGTCAGCTTGACCTGCTGCTTCATGTCGGAGCTGGAGGTGTAGCCCATGATCGGATCGATCTTGCGCGGAACTTCGGCGTCGAATTCCAGAACCCAGACATTGGTCTTCGCCGTGCCGGATTGCATGGCGGTTTTTGCAGGGCGGTAAATCTTCGCAGACATGTCGAAACTGCTCCGGTTGGACAGTGGGGCGTTTACATCCCCGAATTATTCTTCACGTACCTGAATAGAATAACCAAATCGTGTCAGGAACGTTGAATTTGAAATGGACTGACTTCATGTGAGAGTCAAGACGATTATCCCGCGCTTTCCTTATCCCACCGCTGCCACCCCGGCCGTGGATTTTGCCGATCTAGGCCATGACTGAACAAAGATGAATTTCCCTGTTGCGGACTTCAGGTGAACCGTGTATTCCCCAGCCATCGCCTCGGCGGAGTGTAGCGCAGTCTGGTAGCGCATCTGGTTTGGGACCAGAGGGTCGGGAGTTCGAATCTCTCCACTCCGACCATTTTAAAGCTGAACATCAGCTTTCCGGCGTAACTCCCAGGAAATATTCTCAATTATTCCGCAGGCGGACCGGCCAGAGTGCTCTCCGCCGTCCCGATCGTCATGACATTGCCGCGCCATGCCACCGCGCTGCCGATCCAGCTGCGCGCCCAGACGACGGGCATGATCAGGTCGCGGGCGATCATGGCCGGCAGCGTATAGAGCGATACCGGCCAGCCATTGAGGGCAGCGAGCGCCAGTTCCGGGCCGAACATGAGGGCGAGGACGACAGAGGCGGTCGCGGCGAGGTTCACATCCATCATGGCGGCGGCGGTAAGCGCGAAAAGAAGCGGCGGCAGCGCGCCGGTCAGGATTTCCGGTGCGAAATATTGCGGAAAGGTCACGCGTCTCAGCCGCGCCCAGCGGGTCTGGCGTGACCAGATTTCGCCGGCATGGCGCTGGCCGAGCGGTTGCTCGAATGGGGCGGAGACCAGATGCACCTTGCGGCGGGCGCTCCGCACCAGCTTCGTGGACGCGGCGTCCTCGGCGATTTCGGCGGCGAGTGCGCGAATGCCGCCACGGTCCTCTAGGAACGGCTTGTTCCACAACATCGATTTGCCCTGTGCGAAACCGATGCCGATCGCTTCCGCCGCATATTGCCAGCGGCCCTGCGAGCCATTGAGGAAGGCGCATTCCACATTGGCCCAGAACCCCACAGGGCGGGAACCGAGCGGCGGAGAGCAGACCAGCCCGCTATCCGGCCGCCAGGCCGACATCATGGTGGCTATGTAGGACTTTGGCATCAGCACGTTCGAATCGGCGAGAATCACCCATTCATATTTGGCGGCGCGCCAGCCCTTGACGCAATTGTTCAGCTTCGGATTGGCGCTGACGCGGTCGTCACCGATCAGCAATTGCATGGAGACCGAGGGAAATGCGGCGGCGGCTTTGCGGACTTCCGCGATCACGGGATCGAATTCGTCCGCGACGCAGAACAGCAGCTCATAATCCGGCCAGTCGAGCCCGAAGGCGCGCGAGAGCGTCAGCGGCGTGAAGTTTTCGACGCCGCGTAGCGGCACCACCAGCGAGACCGGCGGCTTTTGCCGGACAAGATCGTTTTCCGCGTCCCGTCTCGTCAGTCGCCAGCCGGCGAGAACAATGCCGAGAAGATTGAAGGCGAGGAGCATAATTGCGCAAAGGGCAAAGACGGTTTCCATGCTGGCCAGTTCCACTCCCAAGCTTTCGGCGGTTCACCCGCCAATCGATTCCATGGAATTCGTCTCTGCCGATTATAACGTTTGCGTGACAGTTACATGTCATGATCGGCAGGCGCGAGGCTGCGCCGTGCATGAAAGCGCTGCGGAAGCCTCGCGCAAAGAAAAGCCCTTCATGAAGAAGGGCTCAATCATCATGACGGTCAGTGACTTTTAGTGGACGTTCAGGATATGGGCATGACTGCTTGCAACGAGAAACGATTCCCGTGCTATCTCGATGTCACATTTGCCGGCAATGGCATTGAGGCAGTTTCTGCGCGCTTCTTCATATTCAGGCCCATGTTCCTCGGGCCAGCGGTACATCAGCATGTCGAGCGCCACCAGCGGGCTGTAGATCTCCACGGCGACGCAAAGCGGCAGGTGGATGGCCACCGGTTTCATCCACGAGGCGTGGTGACACGGCTCTGTTCTGTTGATCAGCATGTCATTTTCCTCCCTGTTTCACGCGCCTTCATGGCGGTGTTTGCTCCCATGCGCGAAATGCTTGCCTCACGAAATGGTTCCCGATCACCTAAAATGTGATCGATCAGGGGGTTCCAATTTTCCAAGATGAATGGAAGATGAACAAATAGATGAACCGGAGATGAACAAAACCGCCCTTGAGGCGTTGTTGTGTCCATAAGAAGGAGAACGCATATGTTCAATTTGTCAGGCATTCAGGAAAGCTTCTTCGGAGACCGCATGGCCGGCGTATGCCAGGCGATTACCTCGGCGCTGGCCTTCGAATCGGGTCTCGAAAAGTCGCGCATTTCCGCAACCGTCGAAAATGACGTGATCTATCTGGAAGGCACGGCCGATTCGGTCGAGGCGATCGACATCGCCATCAATCTTGCCGCTTCCATCTCCAATTGCCGGATTTTGAGCCATATCGAGCCGGTTTACTGATTATTGCGCCAGCCGGGCGACAGGTCGTCCGGCTCATTCAGACACAATAACGCGGCAATGTTATTTCCGGTTGCCGATCTGCGCGCTGCGGACCATGTCGCCAGGCTTGATGCCATAACGTTTCGCGGCGCCGCCATTCAGCTCAAGCACAAATTTCACGGGCCCGCGGGAGCTGATGATCGCTTCCGAATGGGGAACCGCGTTTTCATGGATATGGGTGATTCGGCCGTCACCGGCGATGAACAGCATATCGAGCGGGATGAGGGTGTTGCGCATCCACATGGCGACGGCGCGTGTTTCACCAAAATCGAAAAGCATGCCGTTTTCTGGCGGCATGGACTTGCGGAACATCAGGCCCTGGGAGCGCTGGGCGTCGTCCAGTGCCAGTTCGGCAACGAAGTCCTGGGTTTTACCCGAGGTCGTCTCGATGGTCAGCGGCTCGGAGGTGAATTTCTGGCGTTCCTGAGAGTGTGCGGCGCCGGCTAGCGTGAAAAAAACAAGCGCCATGACGGCGCTTTTCAGCATGGGACGCAGGCCGGACATCAATGCGACATCCCGATGGAAACCGGGTTATCGGGATGGATTTCCGCCGCCATCAGGCCCTTGTCGCCATCGCCGTAACGCACCAGCACCACCTGGCCGGGGCGTAGCTCCGTCAGGCCGAAACGGCGCAGCGTTTCCATATGCACGAAAATATCTTCCGTTCCTTCGCCACGCGTCAGGAAACCGAAACCCTTGGTGCGGTTGAACCACTTGACGATGGCACGCTCAAGCCCGCTATGCGGCGTCACCTGCACATGGGTGCGCACCGGCGGCAGCTGCGACGGGTGAACGGCGGTCGACTGATCCATGGACAGGATGCGGAAAACCTGGAAACCGCGGTCGCGCCGCTGGATGAGGGCGACGATGCGCGTGCCTTCAAGGATGGTCTGATAGCCGTCGCGGCGCAGGCACGAGACGTGCAGCAGCACATCCTGTGTGCCGTTATCGGGCACGATGAAGCCGAAACCCTTGGCGACGTCGAACCATTTCACGACGCCGGTGATTTCGGTCAGGTCGACGGCATCGCCCGAAAGGTCCTCGACATCGACTATCGTTTTCGATGACATCCTATCAGCCATATCCTGCCAACCCCTCGATTACGCGCCATACACCGGTCAACTGATTCCTGTGCGCCAGATTAACATCTTGGTAACGGTTTCACGCAAGCCCTAGTTTTTGATTTACGCACCTGCTTTTATGTCGCCGTCCTTGTCCGGGGCTTGCCATCGTGCGTTTAAAGGCTTCGGACCCGTGTAATGGAGAGGAATAAAATGCGGTATCTGCACACGATGGTTCGCGTCAAAGACCTTGGCGAATCACTTAAATTCTACGTCGACCTTCTGGGTCTCACGGAAATACGCCGAATCGAGAATGAAAAAGGCCGGTTTACGCTGGTGTTTCTTGCCGCGCGCGACGACATTGCTGCGGCGAAGGAAAACAAGGCGCCGTGCCTGGAGCTGACCTATAACTGGGATACCGAGGATTATACTGGCGGCCGCAATTTCGGCCACCTCGCTTATGAAGTCGACAATATCTACGACTTCTGCGCGCGTCTTCAGCAGAGCGGCATCGTCATTAACCGGCCGCCGCGCGACGGGCACATGGCTTTTGTGCGCTCACCGGATGGTATTTCATTCGAAATTTTGCAGAAAGGCGAAAGCCTCGCACCAGCCGAACCGTGGATATCTATGCAGAATACCGGTTCCTGGTAGGGTTTTTTGAGCGAATACGGGCGGTTTTTCGCGCACTTGCCTTGTCCCGAGGGGATGAGGCATAGTCCGCGAATCAAAAACGGCCTGTTCCGTTTCGGGGAAGCGCACGATTCCGTTGCCGTGCTGCTGGTGAAAATGCAAGATACGGAGGCCATCCATGAAAACTGCAGAGAATGCGAAAGGACGCCTTTCCTGTAAGCGTTTTGTCGTCGCGGTTTCGCTGCTCGGGCTTTCCGGTTGCGTTTCGGCGGTGACGGATGACGAGATGGCCGCCACGACAAAGAAGCCGGAAATCGCCGCACAGCACAAGCCGCAGACGGCCGCAGCAGCCGTTGCTTCGCCGGCGACCGGCGCGCAGCCGGGGCATTATGTGGATCCCGCCGTCGCATCGGCGGCCGGCGTAAACAACGTTCCGGCCCAGCACCAGGCGCCCGGTAGTCCCGCACAGGGTTATGGTGCAGCCGCCGATATAGGCGGACTGACGACGCAGCCGACGGCGATTTCCGCCGGAACGTCCAGCATCTATTCAACAGCGACGCATTCCGGCTCTGCAGCCGCTCAAGGCATGGCCGCAGCCCAGGGCGGTTCCGCCCAGAAAATCATTCCCGCCGTCAGCAGCGTCTATTCCGCGCCGATACAGCCGTCCCAGCCGCAGCCCGTTGCCGCGCCGGTCGCTGTTCCGGTAGCCGCTCAGGTGCCGCCGGAACAGCATAGCGAAAATCGTCAGCCCGCTGCCGTGCCGGTGCCGCAGCCGGACCAGCGCGCGGCTGCGCAGCCTGCCACCAATGCCGGAGCGACGGTTGAGGGGCGGGAAGGCGAGGGCAGGAGCCTGACGCTTGCGGCGTTTTTCGCCGGTGCTGCCAAGAAGCGTCTGCCAAAGATGATCGAAAGCGGCACGGCCGGTAACACCGAGGTTGCCGCCTTGTCCGGAGCGGCTGACGGGTCGATGGGTATTGCGCTTTCCGGCCGCTCGATGATGTCCGAGGAATTCGACGACGCTCACCTCGATGAAGAGGATGACCAGCCCACCGGCCTGATGAAGCTTGCCTCCCTCTCGGGTCTCACCCGCGTTTCCCCGAACGGGCTTTTCCTGCAGACGGACCACGTCGAAGTCGGCTGTTTCAAGCCGGAACTGTTACGGATGATCAAGGATGTGGAGCGTCACTATAACAGTCCGGCGATCGTCACCTCCGGTTATCGCCCGCCGAAGGGAATTAGGCAGGGCTCCAAGCACTACACTTGCGATGCCGCCGACATCCAGATCAAGGGTGTTTCCAAATGGGAACTCGCCACCTATCTGCGTTCCCTGCCGGATCGTGGCGGCGTGGGCACCTATTGCCACACTGAGTCAGTGCATATGGATACCGGCGAAGCGCGGGACTGGAACTGGCGCTGCCGCCGAACCGCCGCGCGCAAATAAGCCCGCTCGTTTTTTCGGCATCACGGCCATTCGGCGCACCTTCCGATAAGACTGGAGATCGCAGCCGCATGGACGGATGGCCCGGCTTGCTATAGGAGGCGGTTCGTTATGTCCCGCTTATGGTGCCTTGCGAATGCAGCCTGTCTCGACTTTCCCGATCTATATCGTTTCGATTGCGCGCGCACGGGCGCGGCTGGAGAAGATGCTGGAAGGCGCCTCCGGCCTCGGTCTCGACCTGCGGCCAGTAGAGGGGGTGGACGGCAAGACCATTTCCCCTGATGACTGGCGGGATTTCGACCGGCGCGGCTTTGAGCTGCGCAATGGCCGCCACGCCCTGCCGGGAGAATATGGCTGTTACGCCAGCCATATCAAAGCGCTTGAAATCTTCCTCGCGACCGATGCGCCTGTCGCCGTGATCGTCGAAGATGACGTTGCCTTCACGCCGGATTTCTCGGAACGGGTCAAGGCCATGGTTGCGGTGATGCCTGACGACGCCATCGTGAAACTGACCAACCACCGTCGAAAGGGCTTCAAGGGCCGCAAAACCAGTGCCATTGGTGATACGTTCGGCCGGTGCATCTATGGCCCGCAGGGCTCAGCTGCCTGCTACATCATCTCTCGTAGCGCCGCGGAGCATTTCCTAAAGGTGGCACGAAGGATGACGCTGCCCTTCGACCGGGCTCTTGAATGCGGCTGGGGTTACGGCACCAAGGTTTACATCACCGACAAGGATTTCTTGCCATTCCGCGACCCGGATACTCTGATCGGCACGCGCGACGAATATAGGGGCAGCAAGTTCGCCCGTTTCAGCCGGGTTCCTGCTTATCTTTCCAGCTTTTACGACAATATCGCCCGGTACATCTACGCCTATCGGTAGGGATGGTCGTCCTGAGCCGGCAGGGCCGAAACATAGCGCAACCAATCGCGCGCTCTGATGGGAATGTTATGACCTGTCCGCGTCAAAATGCCTGATGTTGCGTGAGATAATTCTCCGTTACGATATACGCAGTTAAATCACAGCCTGGAAGTGTCCGAAATGTGGGATTTTTTCCCGATAGTCTTCTTGCCGTTCAAGCTTCTCGTGTTAGGCATCGGCATGTTTTTCGCCATCAAGTGGCATCACGATCAAGCCAAAAACAAGTAGAAAATCAGCGGACCCCAGCGCCCGTTGATCAGTAAAACACAACGCGTTCACTCCGGGTGGGGGCGTGCCGGCATGTTGAATTTATCGGCTGACAAAGACCGGAACCTGAACTAGACATAATATATTAGACGGCGATACTCATAACGTTGGATCGCAATGCTACTGCGCTGGTCTCTCATCGTCCTGCTAACTTTCGGACTTTCCCTCGATTCCGCCGCTGCGACGGAAACCGACGTGGTGGGCGCCTTCCACCACGCCGTTCAGGTGGGCGATGTCCAAACCATTCGAACCATGATTGCGGCTGACCCCGGTTTGGCCACGTCAAGGGACAAGTTCGGTTTCCAGCCGATCCATCTTCTCGACATGTACCCCGAAGAGGAGGTGCTCAACCTTCTGCTTAAAAATGGTGCCGACATCAACGCAGCGAACGACGAAGGCGTCACCATTCTCCATATCATCACCGATCCAGACACCGTTTCCCTGCTTGTAAAGCGCGGTGCGAATATCGAGGCCCGCGATGAGAGGGGATGGACGCCATTGATCATGCAGGCGAATAATCAGCAGAACGGTCCTGATGTGGTGGCTGCGCTTCTGGCCCAAGGCGCAGACCCGAATGCCGCGGGCTCCGCGGGTGAGACTGCTCTCTCATTTGCAAAACAAACTGGCGACGCGGCTCTTGTCCGTATGCTGATCGCAAGTGGTGCAAAGAAATAGCGCTGGCGGTTTAGAGAGTGTCTGTGCCGCCGCTACAAAGAAGCGAGGCTATGCATCACGTCGGTTACAGCAATGTCCGCAGCTCTGACAGGATCATTAGCTGCGACACATATGTGAGGATGATCTTACCGGCGTGAAGAGTATTTTCAACGGTAAGTGCTTGATTCCCTTGGTGAGAGCGCAGGGATTCGAACCCTGGACCTACTGATTAAAAGTCAGTTGCTCTACCGGCTGAGCTACGCTCTCCCATGTCCGGGCTTGGTTGCCCTTCGGAAGTGCGCGGAACATAGGTAGAGCGATCCGTTCGGTCAACCCAAAAAAAGCGGTTTCGACACGCAATACGGTTTTTTTTGTCGCACCCCCAAAAAGGTGATTGGAGAGAGGGGGCGGCTAGGGATAAAACCGGCTTCAGACGTGTCGGGCAGACGGGTGAAATCGTTTTGCAGCAATGACATGCACGAAAATGAAGCGTGAAGCATCGGCGATTATTGAGAATCGCCGGTCTTTGCGGGCTGCGGAGTTCTTTCTTGTCGATTGCCGATATTTCCCTGTTCAGCGCGCTTCTGGCTGGCGCTCTTTCATTTCTCTCGCCCTGCGTCCTGCCGCTGGTGCCGCCTTATCTCTGTTATATGGCGGGTGTTTCGGTCGAGCAGTTCAGGACGGAAGAGACTGCGCCGCGGCCGGAGGTTCGCAGGGCCGTGCTGTTTTCGGCTTTCTGCTTCACGCTGGGTTTCGCCACGGTGTTTGTGGCGCTGGGGGCCGGTGCCTCGACGATCGGTACGCTGCTGCGCCAGAATCTCGATATTCTCGCCAAAATCGGCGGTTTCATCATTATCCTCATGGGCCTGAATTTCCTCGGTGTTTTCCGCATCGGCCTGTTTTCGCGCGAGGCGCGGTTTCAGGGGGCGGGCAAGCCCGCCACGCTGTCCGGGGCCTATGTCATGGGTCTTGCTTTCGCCTTTGGCTGGACGCCCTGCATTGGCCCGGTTCTGGGGGCTATCCTCGGGGTTGCCGCGTCGCGTGATACGGTGGGGGATGGCGCGATGCTGCTTGCGGTCTATTCGCTTGGCCTTGCGGTGCCGTTCTGGATCGCGGCGGCGTTTTCCGGGTCGTTCATGCGTTTCCTCGTCCGTTTTCGCCGCCATCTTGGGCTGGTGGAAAAGCTGCTCGGTGTGCTGCTGGTGCTCACCGGTCTCGCTTTCATGTCCGGTTTCATCACCAATGTCGCGATCTGGTTCCAGGAGACCTTTCCGATCCTGATGCAAATCGGCTAAGCCTCTCGCGGATGTGAGGGAACGACCGTGGCTGATATCATTGGACTGCTGTTGCCGTTTTTTGGCCTGATCTTCATCGGCTACGGTGCAGCGCGCATAACAAAACAGCCGGTCGAGGCGATGGGCTGGCTGAATACCTTCATTATCTATGCCGCTCTGCCGGCGCTGTTTTTCAAGCTTGTCTCCAAGACGCCGGTGGAAGAGCTGGCGCGGATGGATTTTGTTGCCGCCAGCCTTGCCTGCACCTACGGCATTTTCTTGGCTGTGTTCGTGATCGGCCGATTCGTGCGCCGGAACAGCCTCGCCGAAACCACCATCCAGAGTTTCGCGGCCAGCTATGGCAATATCGGTTATATGGGGCCGGGGCTTGCGCTCCTGGCGCTTGGCGAGAAGGCGGCGGTGCCGGTGGCGCTGATCGTCTGCCTTGAAAACGCCGCCCATTTCATCGTCGCGCCGGCGATGATGGCGGTTGCGGGCGGGGACAAGCGCTCAGCCGGCAAGCTCGCGCTGGATGTGGCGCGCAAGGTCATCACCCATCCGTTCATCGTCTCGGTCATCGCCGGATTTCTCGCTGCGTCGCTGTCATGGCAGCCACCGGAGGCGGTGCAGCGGCTGGTGGATTATCTGGCGCAGTCGGCGGCACCCTGTGCGCTGTTTGCCATGGGGGTGACGCTGGCGCTGCGGCCGATGAAACGCGTTCCGGTGGAGATCAGCTATATCGTGCCGGCCAAGCTGATATTGCATCCGCTCGCCGCCTATCTGGTCCTGTCGTCGCTCGGGCGGTTCGAACCGGTGTGGATTTACTCCGCGGTGTTGCTGGCGGCGCTGCCGACCGCGACGAATGTCTTCGTCATCGGCCAGCAATATCATGTCTGGCAGGAGAGGGCGTCAGCCACGATCCTGATTTCGACGGTGCTGTCGGTCTTCACGCTGACTGGCGTGGTTTATTTCATCCAGCCTTTTTGAAGCTGCCGAACAGCAATGATGGCAAGGCCTTCAATCCGCGCCCCGGCTCGATGCCTTCGCGCATCACCATGCTTCTGAGCGTGCCGATGCCGGAGAGTACATGCAGACCGGCCGCGCGCGCCATCTGCACCGGCAGGAAATCGGAAAGCAGCGAGCGGTTCAGGAGATCAACGCTCAGCGTGCGGCTATAAACATCCGCCCGCCGTTTGCGGTCGAAGCTGCTGCCGGCGTCCGCCGCGATCGGCCGGTCGGAGACGGCGCCAAGCAGTTCCGTCAGTGCAATGATGTCGCGCAGGCTGAGGTTCAGCCCCTGCGCGCCGATGGGAGGGAAGCCATGCGCAGCTTCACCGATCAGGGCGACGCGGCCCTTGCCGAAGCGGTGCGCCGTCATGGAGGAGAGCGGCCATGCCTGCACGCTGTTTTCCACGGTAACCGCGCCGAGCATGGATTGCATGCGTTCCTCGACCTTCAGGCTCAAGGTTTCCAGCGGCAGCGCCGTCAGTTCTTCCGCCTGCTGTGGGGTGACGACCCAGACGAGGCTGGAGCGGTCATCCGGCAGGGGAACCTGGGTGAAAGGCCCCGTCGGTGTGTGGAATTCCGTGGACACATTGCCATGCGGACGGCTGTGGGAAAAATTCAAAACCACGGCGGTCTGCGGATAGGACCAGGATTTGACGCCGATGCCGGCCGCTTCCCGCACCATCGATTTCCTGCCGTCGGCACCGATCAGAAAATCGGCGGAAAGCACTTCACCATCCGCGATCGTGACCGAAATCCGGTCATTGCCGATGTCGATCGTCTCGGCGGTTGTGTCGAGGCGGGTAATATTGTGTTCCTGTTCCACTGCTTCGCCGAGAACGCCGAGCAGCGCCTCGTTCGGGATATTCCAGCCAAAAGCATCGAGGCCGATTTCGGAGGAGCGGAACTGCACGGTCGGCGCGCGCAGCAGGCGGTCGGTGCCGTCGATGATCTGCATGGTGGAAAGGCGTGCGGCGGACGGCGCGATGCGTGACCAGAGGCCGAGACGGTCCATGAAGCGAATGGACTGGTCCATCAACGCCGTGGTGCGCTGATCCTTCTTTTCGCTTGAAGGTGCGATGAGCGCCACATGGCGGCCGGCCCGCGCCAGTGCGATGGCCGCGATCTGGCCCGCAAGTCCCGCACCTGTTATGGCGATATCGAAGTGTCTCATGGTCGTGATCCATTGTTATTTCCAAAACATCATAGAGGCTTTGGGCGGGTAAATCCACTTTCGCGCCGAAACATCCGCACACAAACATTCGTTGGTTGCGACGCTATATTAGTCTTAGGATAAGCGGATTGAGCCGGTTGCAAAGCGTGGTGAATGGCCGCATACCGGAATGAACAGGGCGGATGGAAAAACGGGGCGCAGGCGCTGACCATGAAAATTTTCAACTATAAGCGTGTTCCCTATGCGGAAATCCGCGCCTTTTCCGTTCATATCTTGACTGCGTCCGGGTCGTTTCTGGCTTTTCTTGGTGTCGTCGCCGCGTCTGAGCACCGTTTCGTCGACATGTTCTGGTGGCTGGGGCTTGCGCTTCTGGTTGATGGTATCGACGGCCCGATTGCCCGCAAGGTGCGGGTGAAGGAAGTGCTGCCCAACTGGTCCGGCGATACGCTCGACAATATCATCGACTACGTTACCTATGTGCTCTTGCCCGCCTTTGCGCTGTACCAGAGCGGCATGATCGGCGAGCCTTTGTCCTTCGTGGCGGCCGGCATGATCGTGGTATCGAGTGCGATTTATTATGCCGATATGGGCATGAAGACGGATGAATATTTCTTCTCCGGCTTTCCGGTGGTGTGGAACATGGTGGTTTTCACCCTGTTCGTGATGGATGCCAGTGCAACCACGGCCATGACCGTCGTCACCGTTTCGGTGTTCCTGACATTTCTGCCGATCAACTTCCTGCATCCGGTGCGGGTGAAGCGGTTGCGGCCGCTTAATCTCTTCGTCGTGGCCATCTGGTGCGCGCTTGGCGGTTATGCGCTGCTGATGCATTTCGAAACGCCGACATGGGCGGTGATCGCCTTCGTGGCGAGCGGCATCTATCTTTATTGCATCGGTGGAATTTTGCAGTTTTTCCCCTCGCTCGGCGCGAAATAAGAAAAAGTTAAAGCCGTTTATTGCTTGTGCAAATTGCATTTAAGCAGCGTCTTTTTCAGTTGTGCGCAGCAGCAAAACAGTTATCAATACATCATGATGGCGCGGCATTGCATACGACTTGCGGCGCTATTGGGAACAATGACCGCGGCCGTTGAAACGCCTCGCAGAAGGCATGGACGTCCGGTGAGAGAGGGAACTCGTGACTGGAACTTTGGCACCGGAGGCCATGCCTCTCCTGTCCGTTCGCAAGCTGACCAAGCTGTTCGGCAATTTCGCCGCCTGCAACGGTATCGATCTCGATATAGCGCCGGGCGAAATCCATGCGCTTCTGGGTGAGAACGGTGCCGGCAAGTCGACGCTGGTCAAAATGCTATTCGGCGTGCTCTCGCCGACCGAGGGCGACATCATCTGGCAGGGCCAGCCGGTTTCGGTGGGCTCGCCCAGCGAGGCCCGCAGGCTTGGCATCGGCATGGTGTTCCAGCATTTTTCGCTGTTCGAGGCACTGACGGTTGCTGAAAACATTGCCCTTTCGCTGGACCCGAAAATTTCATTGAAGGAAATCGCCAGGGAAGCGGAACAGCTTTCGCGCGCCTACGGTCTGCCGCTCGACCCCAATGCGCATGTGGCCGATCTGTCGGTCGGCGAACGCCAGCGCATCGAGATCGTTCGCGCCCTGTTGCAGAACCCGCGCCTCATCATTTTGGACGAGCCGACCTCGGTCTTGACGCCGCAGGAGGCCGACAAACTGTTCGAGACGCTGGCAAAATTGAAGGCCGAAGGCCGCTCGGTGCTTTATATCAGCCATCGTCTCGAAGAGGTGCAGCGCATCTGCGACCGCGCCACCGTGCTGCGGCATGGCAAGGTGACGGGCGCCTGCGATCCGCGCAAGGAAACCCCCGCATCTTTGGCGCGCATGATGGTGGGCAGCGATGTCGCAAGCGTTTCGCGACCGACAGGCGATGCACTCGGTGCGCCGCAGATCGAGGTCATGGGGCTGTCGGTTGCGCCGCGCACGCCCTTTGCCGTGGCGCTTAAGTCGATTTCGATGAATGTCCGCTCCGGCGAGGTGCTGGCGATTGCCGGTGTGGCCGGCAACGGGCAGGGCGAGCTGTTCGATGCGCTTTCCGGCGAATATCCCGTCTACAATAATGATGCCATCCATCTGCGCGGCAAGCCGGTCGGTCGTCTCGGCATCAATGGCCGGCGGCTGATGGGCGCCGGTTTCGTGCCGGAAGAGCGGCACGGCCATGCTGCCGTTCCCGGCATGAGCCTTTCCGACAATCTGTTGCTGGCGCGGGCGCGGTCCGACCGCAAGGTGTTTCTGACCGGCGGTTTCCTGCGCATTGTAAGGGGCTCGACAATTAAGGCGGCGGCGCGGCGTATTTCTGAAACCATGGATGTGCGCAAAAGCGGGGCCGATCCGCTGGCGGGTTCGCTTTCCGGCGGCAACCTGCAGAAATTCATCGTCGGGCGCGAACTTGACCGTCAGCCTTCCGTGCTTGTCGTCAACCAGCCGACCTGGGGTGTGGATGCGGGTGCCGCAAGCCGCATCCGTCAGGCGCTGGTCGATCTTGCCAAGGCCGGTTCGGCGGTCATCGTTATCAGTCAGGATCTCGATGAAATCTTCGAGGTCGCCACCAATATCGCAGTCATTTCCGACGGCATGCTTTCCGAGGCCCATCCCGTGGAAGAGATGACGCTTGAAAAGATCGGCCTGTTGATGGGCGGCATTCACACGCCACAGTCGGGAGCCGCCCAGCATGCGCATTGAGCTTGAAAAACGGGCGGGGGTCTCCCGGCTTTTCACCCTGCTTTCGCCGCTTCTGGCGCTGGTTTTGACGCTGCTTGTCGGCGCCGTCATGTTCGCCATGCTCGGCAAGAACCCGCTCGATGCGCTTTACGCCTTTTTTGTCGAGCCGCTGCTCGAGGTCTGGTCGCTGCACGAGCTGGCGATCAAGGCAGCACCGCTGATCCTGATCGGCGTTGGTCTCTCGATCTGTTATCGCTCCAATAACTGGAATATCGGCGCGGAGGGGCAATTCACCATCGGTGCGATTACCGGATCCATCCTGCCGGTGCTTTATCCCGACTGGCACTCGCCGCTCATCCTGCCACTGATGATGGTGATGGGCGCCATCGGCGGCGCGCTTTATGCCGGTATTCCGGCGCTGTTGAAGACGAAGTTCAACACCAATGAAATCCTCGTCAGCCTGATGCTGGTCTATGTCGCGCAACTTTTCCTCGACTGGCTGACGCGCGGCATCTGGCGCGATCCCGGCGGTTATAACTTCCCGCAGACGAAACCCTTCAACGACAGCGCGGTGCTGCCGGAAATGCTGGCATCGGGCCGGGCGCATTGGGGTTTCGTGTTCGCCATCGTCGCCGCCATCGCGCTGTGGTTCATGATGCGCTACATGCTGAAGGGCTTTGAAGTCACCGTGCTTGGCCAGTCGGCAAGGGCAGGGCGTTTTGCAGGTTTCTCATCAAGCCGCATGGTGTGGTTTTCGCTGCTGCTGTCAGGCGCGCTGGCAGGGCTTGCCGGCATTTCGGAAGCCTCCGGTTCCATCGGTCATCTCCAGCCCAGCATTTCGCCGGGTTACGGCTTTACCGCCATCATCGTTGCTTTTCTCGGTCGTCTCAATCCGCTCGGAATCATCCTTTCCGGGCTGGTGCTGGCGCTGACCTATCTCGGCGGCGAGGCGGCGCAGCTCTCCATCGGCGTGTCAGACAAGGTGACGCGGGTGTTTCAGGGGCTGATGCTGTTCTTCGTCCTCTCCTGCGACACGCTGATCTTTTACCGCATCCGGGTCGTCTTCACCGGCAAGGCACATCGTAAAGAAGGAGCGGCATGATGGATATGCTTCAGGCCATTCTTCTCACCGTCATCACCGCCGCCACGCCGCTGGTCATCGCCGCCTCCGGCGAGCTTGTGGCGGAGCGCTCCGGCGTGCTCAATCTCGGCGTCGAGGGCATGATGATCATGGGCGCGGTCTGCGCCTTCGCCGCTACGCATATGACGGGGTCTCCCTATCTCGGCATTCTGGCCGGCATTGCGTCGGGCGCGGTCTTCTCGCTGCTGTTCGGTTTCCTGACGCTGACGCTTGTCACCAATCAGGTGGCAACGGGCCTTGCACTCACCATTCTCGGGCTTGGTGTTTCCGGCATGCTGGGCGAAAGTTTCGTCGGCCTGCCGGGCATCAAGCTGCAGCCGATCGTCTTTCCGGTTCTGTCGGAAATTCCCTTCATCGGGCCATTGCTGTTCCGGCAGGACCTGATCTTCTACATGTCCATCGCGCTGGTCTTCGGCATCAGCTGGTTCCTGTTCAAGAGCCGCGCGGGCCTGAAAATCCGCGCTATCGGCGATAACCACGCCTCGGCCCATGCGCTCGGCATCAATGTCATCCGCACGCGGTATCTGGCGGTCATGTTCGGCGGCGCCTGTGCGGGTCTTGCAGGAGCTCAGCTGTCGCTGGTCTATACGCCGCAATGGGTGGAAAACATGTCGGCCGGGCGCGGCTGGATTGCGCTCGCACTTGTCGTTTTCGCCTCTTGGCGTCCGTGGCGCCTGCTGGCCGGCGGTTATCTGTTCGGTGCCGTCACCATCGGCCAATTACATGCGCAGGCCTTCGGCATTGGCGTACCGTCGCAGCTGCTTTCGGCACTACCTTACCTTGCAACTATTGTCGTGCTCGTGATCATCTCGCATAATCGCCGCACGACCTTGATCAACACACCGGCATCGCTGGGCAAATCCTTCGTGCCGGACAGGTGAAGAAAAATCCTCAAGTCTCCAAACCAACAGGGGTAAAAATGAAAAAACTGGTCATCGCACTTGCCGCGTCCGTCGCGGCGCTCGGAGGCGTCGTTTCCTCCGCTGAAGCCGCCGACGCCAAGAAGGTCTGCTTCATCTATGTCGGCAGCCGCACCGATGGCGGCTGGACGCAGGCGCATGAAATCGGTCGCGAAGAGCTGCAGAAGCATTTCGGCGACAAGATCGAAACGCCGTTCCTCGAAAGCGTTCCGGAAGGCCCGGATGCCGAGCGCGCCATCGAGCGTATGGCCCGTTCCGGTTGCGAACTGGTGTTCACCACCTCCTTCGGCTTCATGGATGCGACCGTGAAGGTGGCCCAGAAGTTCCCCAAGGTGAAGTTCGAGCACGCCACCGGCTTCAAGACGGCTGAAAACGTTGCGACCTATAATTCGCGTTTCTATGAAGGCCGCTACATTCAGGGCCAGATCGCTGCGAAGATGTCCAAAAAGGGTCTTGCCGGTTACATCGCCTCCTTCCCGATCCCGGAAGTGGTGATGGGCATCGACGCCTTCGTTCTCGGCGCGCAGTCGGTGAACCCGGACTTCAAGCTCAAGGTCGTCTGGGCCAATACCTGGTTCGACCCCGGCAAGGAAGCCGATGCTGCCAAGGCGCTGATCGACCAGGGCGTCGATATCCTGACGCAGCACACCGACACGACGGCACCGATGCAGGTTGCAGCGGAACGCGGCATCAAGGCTTTCGGTCAGGCTTCCGACATGATCGCGGCCGGCCCGCAGACGCAGCTGACCGCCATCAAGGACACCTGGGGCGCCTATTACATCAAGCGCACGCAGGCGCTTCTCGATGGTACCTGGAAGTCCGAATCCGTCTGGGACGGCCTGAAGGACGGCATCCTGACCATGGCGCCCTACACCAACATGCCTGACGACGTGAAAAAGATGGCCGAGGAAACCGAAGCCAAGATCAAGTCGGGCGAGCTGCACCCCTTCACTGGCCCGGTGAAGAAGCAGGACGGCTCGGAATGGCTGAAGGCGGGTGAAAAGGCCGAAGACAAGGTTCTGCTCGGCCTCAACTTCTACGTTGCCGGCGTGGACGACAAGCTGCCGCAATAATGCGGATTCTCTTCCATTACTGATGAAAGGCCGCACATGAAACTCATGTGCGGCCTTGCTTATTTTCATACGTTTTATTGTGCGGATGAAGTTTGTCTTTGCTTTTCACGCCACTTGATGTTTTTCACTATAATCTGACTTGAGATACACACGTCAGGCGCGATTTTTTGAAATCGCCAGCCGAACGGAAGGAAATGACATTTGCAGCGCGGAATGCTCGATGCGGCGATCGGTTTTCGAAAGCTGCGGACAAATCATGCACAGGTCGTTCACAAGCTCGGTCTCGATATCGTCTCCGGCACCTTCAAGACGGGTGACATCCTGCCGGGTGATGCCGATTTGATGGAACGGCTGAAAGTATCCCGCACGGTGCTTCGCGAGGCGATGAAGACGCTCACCGCCAAGGGCATGATCTCCCCCAAGGCGCGCATCGGCACTCGGGTAACGGAGCGAGAAAGCTGGAACATGTTCGACAGCGAAGTGCTGCTCTGGCACTTCGAGGCGGGTGTCAGCGAGGAATTCCTGCTGCATCTCTACGATATCCGCCAGGCTTTCGAACCCTATGGCGCGGGTCTTGCAGCCACCAGAGCAAAAGATGCCGATATTGCGAGGCTCGTCGCTTACGCCAACGAGATGGGCAACACTGCCTATTCCAAGGAAAAGCGGGCGATTGCGGACATGAATTTTCATGTCCTTATTACCGAAATGTCCGGCAATCCGTTCATGCGCACCGTTGGTTCGTTGATCAAGGCGGCGCTGGCGGGCATTTTCCGGATGAGCAACCCGGAAGCCGATCCCAACGAGATTTCCGACGTGTCTGCCTCTCACCTGCGGCTCGTCGAAGCGTTTCGCCTGCGCGATGAGGTTGCGGCCCGGCGCGAGATGGAAAGGCTGATTGAAAACGGCCGTCAACAGATACTAGAATTCACGGCCCGAAACTCCTGCAGATAGATCATGCCAGCCTGCCGCCGATCACGTTTGATGAAAATCGGCGTGGAAATTTGGTGGAGATTTGCATGGTTTCTTAAGTGGGGCGCCGTTATAGCAGTGCCGGAAAGAAATCACCCATACGCCTGTCCGCGATACCGGCCGGCGTAAAGTCAAACATTGCCCCTGTCCGGGCCGCCTGTGGCCGGTGACGGGGTGTTGGAGGTCTTATGGAGCGTAGCTCTCTAGCCGTTATTCTCGCAGCGGGCGATAGCACGCGCATGAAGTCTTCGAAGTCCAAGGTACTGCATCCGGTCGCGGGACGTCCGATGATCGGGCACGTGGTGGAGGCGGTTGCTGGAGCGGGCGTCGGCGCGGTGGCGCTGGTCGTCGGGCGCGATGCCGACAATGTCGCTGCCGCTGCAAGTCTCAAGGGCCTCCAGGTGGAGGCCTTCCTGCAGAAGGAACGCAAGGGCACCGGCCATGCGGTTCTCGCCGCACGCGAAGCGATCGAACGCGGCTTTGACGACGTCATCGTTGCTTATGGCGATGTACCGCTCATCACCTCGGCCACGCTCGACAGGGCGCGCGAGGCGATTGCCGCCGGTGCCGATGTGGCTGTCATCGGTTTTCATACCGATCGCCCCACGGGTTATGGTCGACTTCTGGTCGAGAATGGCGAGCTGGTCGCGATCCGCGAGGAGAAGGACGCCACCGACGAGGAACGCAAGGTCACCTGGTGCAACAGCGGATTGATGGCCATTAACGGCCGCAATGCGCTGGATCTGCTGGACCGGATCGGCAATAGCAATGTGAAGGGCGAATATTATCTGACTGACGTCGTCGAGATCGCCCGTTCTCTCGGCCGCCGCGCCATCGCCATCGATGCACCGGAAAAGGAACTGACCGGCTGCAACAACCGCGCTGAGCTCGCCTTTATCGAGAGGCTCTGGCAGGAGCGGCGCCGTCACGAATTGATGGTCGACGGCGTTTCGATGATTGCGCCAGAGACCGTGTTCCTTTCCTTCGATACAAAGATCGGTCAGGATGTCCTGATCGAGCCCAACGTCGTTTTCGGTCCCGGCGTGACGATCGAGCCGGGTGCAACCGTTCATGCGTTTTCGCATCTTGAAGGCGCTCACCTGGCCGAAGGTGCGGTTGTCGGTCCGTTTGCGCGGTTGCGTCCGGGGGCAAACCTGCACGCCAATGCCAAGGTCGGTAATTTCTGCGAGGTCAAGAAGTCCGAGATCGGCGAGGGCGCCAAGGTCAACCATCTGACCTATATCGGCGATGCTTTCGTGGGTGCAGGCAGCAATATAGGCGCGGGTGCCATCACCTGTAATTATGATGGTTACAACAAGTCCGAAACGCGGATCGGGGCCAACAGCTTCATCGGCTCGAATTCGTCGCTGGTCGCTCCCGTCACCATTGGAGAGCGGGCCTATATCGCCTCCGGCAGCGTGATTACCGATGACGTGCCGGCCGATGCGCTGGCTTTCGGGCGCGCGCGCCAGGAGGTGAAGCCGGGCAGGGCGGTCGCCCTGCGTGAGCGGGCGAAAGCGCAGAAGGAAGCGAAGAAAAAGTCCTCTTGAGAGACGTTACCGAGCGATACTGAAAGTGACCGGCGGCATAATTGCCGATTTCAGAGAAACGGTTAAAGCATTTCCAGTAAAAGTGCGCAGCGGTTTTACGTCCGGAAATGCGTCAGAATAAAAAGGTGGAGTATTTTCGCATTTCAGGGAAAGGCGGAAATACTCTGGAAGTTTCGGCGAAGAGATCGCCGTCTGGAGAAATATATGTGCGGAATTGTCGGAATTGTCGGAACCCAGCCCGTTGCTGAACGGCTTGTCGATGCGCTGAAGCGCCTCGAATATCGCGGTTACGATTCGGCGGGTGTCGCCACCATCGACAATGGCGCGATGGACCGGCGCCGGGCGGAAGGCAAGCTGTTCAATCTGGAAAAGCTGGTTTCGGAAAAGCCGCTGCCGGGTGTCGTTGGCATTGCGCATACGCGCTGGGCGACCCACGGCGTGCCGAACGAAATCAACGCCCACCCGCATTTCGTTGATGGCGTTGCCGTCGTGCATAACGGCATCATCGAAAACTTCTCCGAATTGCGCGAGGAACTGAGCGCCGAGGGTGCAACCTTTACCACCCAGACCGATACCGAAGTGGTGGCGCAGCTTCTGGCGAAATACACCCGCGAGGGGCTTGGCCATCGCGAAGCAATGTTGAAGATGCTGAACCACGTAACGGGCGCCTATGCGCTGGTCGTGATGTTTCAGGACGATCCCGGTACGCTGCTTTCGGCGCGTTCCGGCCCGCCGCTTGCCGTTGGTTACGGCAGGGGCGAAATGTTCCTGGGGTCCGACGCGATCGCGCTTTCGCCCTTCACCAACGAGATCACCTATCTGGTCGATGGCGACTGCGCCATCGTGACCCGGGACGGCGCGGAAATCATCGATTTCTCCGGCAAGCCGGTGAAACGCGAGCGCCAGATTTCGCAGGCGACGGCTTTTGTGGTCGACAAGGGCAATCACCGCCATTTCATGGAAAAGGAAATCTATGAGCAGCCGGAAGTCATTTCCCACGCGCTCAGCCACTATGTGGATTTCGCCACCAGGACCGTGAAGGACGCCGATAAGGCGATTGATTTTGCCAGCCTTTCCGGCCTTGCCATCTCCGCCTGCGGCACGGCCTATCTGTCAGGCCTGATCGGCAAATACTGGTTCGAGCGTTATGCCCGCCTGCCGGTGGAAATCGATGTTGCCTCGGAGTTCCGTTACCGCGAAATCCCGCTTGTTCCCACGCAGGCGGCGCTGTTCATTTCGCAATCTGGCGAAACCGCCGATACGCTGGCGGCCCTGCGTTATTGCCAGCAGGAGGGGCTGAAGATCGGCGCGGTGGTCAATACACGCGAATCGACCATGGCGCGCGAATCCGATGCGATCTTTCCGATCCTCGCCGGGCCGGAAATCGGCGTTGCCTCCACCAAGGCCTTTACCTGCCAGCTTGCGGTGCTTGCTTCGCTGGCCGTTGCCGCCGGCAAGGCGCGCGGCACGCTGAAACCGGGTGAAGAAAAGCAGCTGGTGCAGCAGCTGATCGAGATGCCGCGCATCATGAGCAAGGTGTTGAACGTCATCCAGCCGCAGATCGAGGCGCTGTCGCGTGACCTGTCGCGCTTCAAGGATGTGCTTTATCTCGGCCGTGGCACCAGCTTCCCGCTGGCGCTGGAAGGCGCGCTGAAACTCAAGGAAATTTCCTATATCCACGCCGAGGGTTATGCCGCCGGCGAGCTGAAGCATGGGCCTATCGCGCTGATCGACGAGAATATGCCGGTTATCGTCATTGCCCCGCACGACCGCTTCTTCGAAAAGACCGTGTCGAACATGCAGGAGGTCGCCGCGCGCGGCGGCCGTATCATCTTCATCACCGATGAGAAGGGCGCCGCTGCCTCCAAGCTCGACACCATGGCGACGATCACGCTGCCCAATGTCGACGAACTGATCGCGCCGATGGTCTTTTCGCTGCCAATCCAGCTGCTCGCCTATCACACCGCCGTCTTCATGGGCACGGATGTGGACCAGCCGCGCAATCTGGCGAAATCGGTGACCGTGGAATGATCATCCGGCCGGAGCGGCAGGGTGATGAAGAGGCGATTGCTCGCGTTACGGAAGATGCCTTCCGTAACGTCGAACACCGTAGCGGGACAGAACAATTGATCGTCGCGCGACTGCGGGACGCCGGCGCTCTGACGGTTTCACTGGTTGCGGAAGACAGCGAAGGCATCATCGGCCATGTCGGTTTCTCGCCGGTGACGCTGTCGAGTGGCGAGACCGGCTGGTTCTGCCTTGCGCCGCTCTCCGTTACACCGGAAAGGCAGGGCGAAGGTGTCGGTTCGAGGCTGGCGCGTGACGGGCTTGCCGCGTTGGAGCGGCTGAGCGCTGCCGGCTGCGTCGTTGTCGGCGACCCCGCCTATTACGGCCGCTTCGGTTTTCACCCTGTCGCGGGCCTGAGTGCCGAGGGGATTCCTGACGAATATTTCACAGTTCTTCGCTTGCATGGCGGAACTCCATCCGGCATTGTCGGTTTTCATCCGGGTTTCGATGGCGACAACGCTTAATTCCGAACGGTAAATGACCGATATTCCAGTCAAAATTTCATTCGCAGCCCGTCTGCGCAACAGCTTCCTGACGGGTGTTCTGATCCTCGCACCTGTCACCATCACCATGTGGCTGGTGTGGAGTTTCTTGCAATGGGCAGATAGCTGGGTCAAACCCTATATTCCCGCCCGTTACGATCCCGAGCAATATTTCGATGTGGCGATCCCCGGTTTCGGGCTCTTGATTGCCGTCATCGGTATCACGCTCATCGGCTTTCTCGGCAATAACCTGATCGGCAAATGGATCGTCGGCGTCGGCGAATCCGTTCTCAACCGCATGCCGCTGGTGCGGCCGATTTATAAAAGCATCAAGCAGCTGTTTGAATCCGTGCTGAAGGAGCATTCGAACTCCTTCAAGAAAGTCGGCCTGATCGAATTTCCTTCTTCCGGCACCTGGGCGATGGTTTTCGTATCCTCAGAAGTCAAGGGTGAGCTTGCACACCGTTTCAATGAGATGGGCCAGCAGATGGTCGCGGTCTTCCTGCCGCCGACCCCGGTGCCGACGGCCGGTTTCCTGCTGTTCGTGCCGAAAGACAAGATCGTGATGCTGGACATGACGCCGGAGGACGCGGCGAAACTGTTGATATCAGGTGGTCTGGTGGCCCCGGACTTCACGCCGCCGAAGGTGATCGCGCCGGTTTGAGGCTTAAAGAACGCTGGCGATGTCGGTTTGAGAAAAGTCATTGCCGACATAAAGTAAAGGGCAGCCCTCTGTTTTCGCCAGTTCGTAGGCGAAACAGTCACCGAAATTCAGCCCTGCGGGGTGAACGCCCTTGCCCCACATACTATAAGCTTCGGAAATGCCATGCACTGATTTGGGGGTGACGTGTCTGATTTCGACGCTCAGCGCTTCGATCAGCATTTCGAACGCCCGGCTCCGGTTGCGCCGTTGCGCGACGGTCATGGCTTCCGCAAGCGTACCGGCGGAAATGAGCAGAGGCTCGTCCGTTGCGAGCGCTGCGGCACAGGCGTTTGCTCCGGGTTCTTCAAGCAGGATCGCCATCAAAGCCGACGTGTCGATGACGATCATTTAGGGAGGCCGTCGTCGTCGTAGAGAAAATCCTGACTATGTGCGGCGTCAGGGCCGTCATCGGCTTTGGTTGCTATCGCCGCACGCACTTTTGCAAGTGCGGCCCTGCGGGATGCCGCATTTCCCGCTGTAGCCACCGGAACCAGTCGCACGGCTGGATGACCATGCCGGGTGAGAATGATCTCATCTCCCGCTTCGGCGCGGCGTACCAATTCTGTAAGCTGACCTTTTGCCTCAGTCACGGATATCTGCATGGCTAACCTCAAGCGTAAAAGCCTGACATAAGTTAGACTATTCAGTGGACCAAATCAGTCTTCGTCATCCAGATCGTCCACCTCTGTCCCCGTGGTAGTCGCGTGGAAAACCGGAACGAAAAGCCGCATATAGACCAGCCGCACGGTCCAGCCTTCTTCCATCGCCTGCGCCCAGGCGCTCTTGCGGCCGGGTTTCTTGAATTGTTTGCCGATTGCCTTCTTCTGGCTTTTGGCGAAGGTGTCAGGTTGCAGGATATTCTGCGGCGAGCAGAGCGCATAACCCTTGCGGAAGGCGGGCGGTGGGCGGCGTGGGTCGATCATGTTCATGATTGTTCACTTTCAGCCGGCATGCAGGAAGCGGATCGCTTCGTCGCGGCGGTGCAGATAGAGCAGGGTGCGCAGGCTTTCCCCGCGCGGACCGGTCAATTCGGGGTCGCGCTCGATGACATAGGCCGCGTCCTTGCGGGCGATTTCCAAGAGATCGGCATGGGCTTCGAGGCTGGCGATACGGAAGCCCGGCGTGCCGGACTGGCGGGTGCCGAGCAGTTCGCCTTCTCCGCGCAGCTTCAGATCCTCTTCCGCGATCAGGAAGCCGTCCTCGCTGTCACGCAGGATGGAGAGCCGCGCGCGGCCGTTTTCGCTGAGCGGCCCCTTATAGAGCAGGATGCAGGTGGAGGCCTCATCGCCACGCCCGACCCGGCCGCGCAGCTGGTGCAGCTGGGCAAGGCCGAACCGTTCGGCATGCTCGATGACCATGATCGTCGCATCCGGAACGTCGACGCCCACTTCCACCACCGTCGTTGCCACCAGCAGCCGGGTTTCGCCACTCTTGAAAGCGAGCATGGCGGCGTCCTTCTCCGGGCCGCTCATGCGGCCATGGATGAGGCCGATATTTGCGCCGAGCACCTGCGAGAGAACCGCATGGCGCTCCTCTGCCGACATCAGGTCGGACTCTTCCGTTTCCTCAACCAGCGGGCAGATCCAGTAGGCCTTTTTGCCGTCCTTCAGCGCCGCACGCAGACGCTCGACAATATCGCCGATGCGTTCGGTGGGGATTGTGACCGTCTGGATGGGTTTGCGGCCAGCCGGTTTTTCGGTGAGTTTCGACACATCCATGTCGCCGAAGGCGGCCAGAACCAGCGTGCGCGGAATGGGGGTGGCGGTCATGACCAGCATATGCGGCGTGATGCCCTTGGCGGTGAGGCGCAGGCGCTGGTGCACGCCGAAACGGTGCTGTTCGTCCACCACGGCCAGCACGAGGTTTTTGTAACTCACGCTGTCCTGAAACAGTGCGTGCGTGCCGATGACGATCTGTCCTTCCCCTGATGCGACGCGCTCCTCGATTTCGCGGCGTTCCTTGCCCTTGGTGCGTCCGGTAAGCACCTCGACCGTGATGCCTGCGGCATTGGCGAGTTTCGAGATGGTGGCGAAGTGCTGGCGGGCAAGGATTTCAGTCGGCGCCATCAGTACCGCCTGTCCGCCGGCCTCCACCGCCGTCGCCATGGCCATCAGCGCTACCAGCGTCTTGCCGGCGCCGACGTCGCCCTGCAGCAGCCGCAACATGCGGTCTTCGCCGGCCATATCGGTCAGGATATCTTTCACCGCCGCGCTTTGGCTTGCCGTCAGCGAGAAGGGCAGCTGCGACAGGATTTTTGCGGCGATATCACCCTTGGTGCGGATCGGCTGGCCCGCCACCTTGCGCAGTCTTTGGCGCACCAGCGCCAGTGATAGCTGCCCGGCGAGGAATTCGTCATAGGCGAGCCGTCTGCGCGCCGGGGCCTGCGGGTCGATATCTGCGCTGTCGCGCGGGTCATGCAGCTCGCGGAAGCTCGATGCGACATCGCCGAAACCCTGTCGGGTCTTGAGCGTCTCGTCGATCCACTCCGGGAAGACCGGCAGCTTCGACAGCCCACCTTCGATCGCCCGCCGCAGCACTTTCGGGGAGAGCCCGGCCGTCATGGGATAAACCGCTTCCACCAAGGGCAGGTTTTCCGCCTCGGAAAGCTTCACCATGAAATCCGGGTGTACCATGGAGGCGCGGCCGTTGAACCAGTCCACCTTGCCGCTAACGAGAACCTCTTCATCGACGGGCAGGGCCTTGGACAGCCAGTCGCCCTTGGCGCGGAAGAAGGTCAGCGCCAGTTCGCCGGTCTCGTCATGCAGGAACACGCGATAGGGGGCGGAGCGATTGCCTGCGGGTGGCGGTTGGTGCCGGTCGACGCGTCCCTGAATGGTGACAATGGCGCCGGGGGCGGCAAGCGCGATGCCCGGGCGGTTACGCCGGTCAATGACGTTTGATGGCGCGTGGAACAGGAGGTCGATCACGCGGGTGTCGTCGGCGCTTTCCCGGCTCAGCAGTTTTGCCAAAAGGTCGGCAAGCTTCGGCCCCACGCCGGCAAGGGTGGAGACGGAAGCAAACAGCGGATCGAGAATGGCCGGGCGCATGGTCAGCAAAATCGGGGAAGGGGACGCGTTATGCAAGACGCGGGCCTCGACAAACGCGGTTTATCACCGGCAGATTTTAGCCGCCGTGGCATTATTTCGATAAAAACCGGTTTCAAGCGTTCGCCTCCTGTTCTATAGGAGGTCGCAATCAACATCCTGTTGAATAGCCAACCGAAAGGTGAATGCGATGACTGGACTGGTGCGCACGAGCGCTGACCTCGATCCGAGGCGCAGGCGGATACTTTACCGCTGCTGGCACCGGGGCATTCGCGAGATGGATCTTGTGCTCGGGCAATTTGCGGAAGACAATATTGCCGGGCTTTCCGACGAGCAGCTCGACGAGCTGGAAATCATCATGGCGGGAGAGGATAACGACCTTGTCCAGATGGTGACGGGCGCGCAGCCGGTGCCGGAAAAATTCCAGACGCCGCTGTTTGAGAAGATCGCCTCCTACCGTCCCGATTTCGATCTCGTCACCGCCGAAACCCTGAAGGCCTGAAACATGATAGCCGGATTCGATGCAAAGCTGGTGGCGTCGGCCGATACGCCGCTGACCATCGGAAACGTACCATCAGGCATGGAAGCCCTGCTGCTCGCCGACATGGCGCGGGCGGGGACATCGGTGGCTTACGTGATGTCGGACGGCCAGCGGGTCGCCGATCTCGAACAGATCCTTGGTTTTGTCGCGCCGGATATTCCAGTGCTGACGCTGCCGGCCTGGGACTGTCTGCCCTATGACCGCGTATCACCGAGTGCAGACACATCGGCGCGCCGGCTGGCAGCGCTTGCCGGCCTCATCAACCACGCCAAGAAGCCGCATCCGGCCATCGTTCTCGTTACTGTCAACGCCATGCTGCAGAAGATGGCGCCGCGCGACGTCATCGAAAGCCTCGGATTTTCGGCCAGGCCCGGCAACCAGATCCGCATGGAGGACATCGCCGCGCGGCTGGAGCGCAACGGTTTCGACCGGGTGGCGACGGTACGCGAAGTTGGCGAATTTGCCGTGCGCGGCGGCATTCTCGATGTCTTCGTGCCGGGCACCGAAGAGCCGGTGCGGTTGGATTTCTTCGGCGATACGCTGGAAAGCATCCGCACCTTCGATCCGGCCAGCCAGCGCACCATCGCGCAGGCGCGCTCGCTTGATCTCAATCCGATGAGCGAAGTGACGCTGACGCCGGATACGATCGGGCGTTTCCGCAAGAACTACCTGTCGCTGTTTGGCGCTGCGACCCGCGACGACGCGCTTTACCAAGCCGTGTCCGAGGGTCGCCGTTACGCCGGCATGGAGCACTGGCTGCCGCTGTTTTACGAGCAACTGGAGACCGCCTTCGACTATTTGAAGGGTTTTCGTATCGTCACCGATCATACAGCGAAGGAGGCGGCGAAAGAGCGCTCCAAGCTGGTGCTTGATTATTACGAGGCTCGCCGCGCCTCTGGCGAAACCAAGGGTTCGACACAGGGCGCGCCTTACAAGCCGGTGTCACCGGGGCAAATCTATCTCGACGGCAAGAGCTTCGAGGCGGCGCTTGCGAGCGTCAATGCGGTGCGGCTGACGCCCTTTAACGAACACGACAGCGAAGGCCGCCTGGTCGCGACGCTCGACGCCCATGTCGGTCCGCGCTGGGCACGCCCACCGACAGAGGGCGATAGCGAAGAGCGGGTCAATGTTTTCGATCTGGCGGTAAAGCACATTGCCGAGCGCCGCGCCAAGGGCTGGAAGGTGCTGATAACAGGCTGGTCGGAAGGTTCGCTTGACCGGCTGTTGCAGGTGCTGAACGAGCACGGGCTTGAGAAGATCAAGCCGGTGACATCGCTGAAAGAGGTGGAAAAACTCGGAAAGGGGGAGGCGGCTTGCGCGGTTCTCAGCCTCGAAGCCGGGTTTGAGACCGGAACGCTCGCTGTCATCGGCGAGCAGGATATTCTCGGCGATCGCATGGTCCGCCGTTCCAAGCGCCGCAAGCGCGGCGCGGATTTCATCGCGGAAGTGGCGGGACTGGACGAAGGTTCGCTCGTTGTTCATGCCGAACACGGTATCGGCCGTTTCGTCGGCCTGCAGACCATTGAGGCGGCGGGTGCGCCACGCGCCTGTCTTGAACTGCATTATGCCGACGACGCCAAGCTGTTCCTGCCGGTCGAGAACATCGATCTTCTCTCGCGTTACGGTTCTGACGCTGCAGAAGCCACGCTCGACAAGCTCGGTGGCGGCGCATGGCAGATGCGCAAGGCCAAGCTCAAGAAGCGCCTGCTCGATATGGCCGACGAGCTTATCCGCATTGCAGCCGCGCGTCTGGTGCGCCATGCGCCAGCGCTTATTGCACCGGACGGGCTTTACGACGAATTTGCCGCGCGTTTCCCCTACGACGAAACCGAGGATCAGTTGAACGCCATCGAAGCGGTCCGCGACGATCTCGGTGCAGGTCGGCCGATGGATCGCCTCATCTGCGGCGATGTCGGTTTCGGCAAGACCGAAGTGGCCTTGCGCGCCGCCTTCCTTGCCGCCATGAACGGCGTGCAGGTGGCGGTCGTCGTGCCGACGACGCTTCTGGCGCGGCAGCATTTCCGCACATTTTCGGAGCGCTTCCGTGGGTTGCCGATCCGGGTGCAGCAGGCCTCGCGGCTTGTGGGTTCCAAGGAGCTGGCGCTTACCAAAAAGGAAGTGGCGGAAGGAAAGACCGATATCGTCGTCGGCACCCATGCGCTGCTCGGCGCGGGCATCAGCTTTGCCAATCTCGGTCTTCTCATCATCGATGAGGAGCAGCATTTCGGTGTGAAGCACAAGGAGCGGCTGAAGGAGCTGAAGAGCGACGTGCACGTGCTGACGCTTTCGGCCACCCCCATTCCGCGCACGCTGCAACTGGCCATGACCGGGGTGCGCGAGCTGTCGCTCATCACCACGCCGCCTGTTGATCGCATGGCGGTGCGCACCTTCATTTCGCCCTTCGATCCGCTGGTGATCCGCGAGACGCTGATGCGCGAACATTATCGCGGTGGCCAGAGTTTCTATGTCTGCCCGCGCCTTGCCGATCTCGCCGATATCCATGCCTTCCTTCAATCGGATGTGCCGGAGCTGAAGGTGGCGGTGGCGCATGGCCAGATGGCGGCGGGCGAACTGGAAGACATCATGAACGCCTTCTATGACGGCAAATATGATGTGCTGCTGTCCACCACCATCGTCGAATCCGGCCTCGACGTGCCGACCGCCAATACGCTGATCGTGCATCGTGCCGACATGTTCGGTCTCGCCCAGCTTTACCAGCTGCGCGGTCGTGTCGGTCGTTCCAAGGTCCGCGCCTTCGCGCTGTTCACCCTTCCAGTCAACAAGGTGTTGACGACGATGGCGGAGCGGCGGTTGAAAGTGCTGCAATCGCTCGACACACTCGGCGCCGGTTTCCAGCTTGCCAGCCACGATCTCGATATTCGCGGCGCGGGTAATCTGCTCGGCGAAGAGCAGTCCGGCCACATCAAGGAAGTCGGCTTCGAGCTTTACCAGCAAATGCTGGAGGAGGCCGTGGCCGAAGTGAAGGGCGACGAAGAGGTGCGCGACAGCGGCTGGTCGCCGCAAATCTCGGTTGGCACCTCCGTCATGATCCCGGAAGATTACGTGCCGGACCTGCACCTGCGCATGGGCCTTTATCGCCGTCTCGGCGAGCTTGCCGATATCAGCGAGATCGACGGTTTCGGTGCAGAAATGATCGACCGCTTCGGCCCGCTGCCGAAGGAAGTGCAGCATCTGCTCAAGATCGTCTATATCAAGTCGCTCTGCCGCACCGCCAATGTCGAGAAGGTAGATGCCGGGCCGAAGGGCGTCGTCGTGCAGTTCCGCAACAAGGAATTCCCCAATCCGGCAGCGCTTGTCGGTTACATCGGCAAGCAGGGATCCATGGCGAAAATCCGCCCGGACCACAGCCTGTTCCTGAACCGCGATCTGCCGACGCCGGAAAAACGGCTGACGGGTGCGGCGATGGTCATGACGCAGCTTGCGGAACTGGCGCGGTCGTAAATTTGAGCTTCGGGGGTTGCCCGTTCGACAACTGACCGAAGGTGGGTGTGGCTTACCCCCCCTCTGCCCTGCCGGGCATCTCCCCCACAGGTGGGGAGATCGATATGCGGCGAAGTTTTGCCCATCTTGACGTTGGAGAATGAAGCGGTGACAGCGCGTCTTGCCGATCTCCCTCCTTGTGGGGGAGATGCCCGGCAGGGCAGAGGGGGGTAAGCCACACCCTCCTTCGGCTCATTATCCATTGGCCAATCCTCGGAAAACCCAGCCCGCAAGGCTCAGCGACATTACGGCGATGTAACGAAACGGACATGTCTCGGTAGTCTCCGCGGGCGTAATCTTTCCCTCATACCCGGTGCGGCGGATCAGTGGATGCCGCCGGTTATGAAGGAGCAGGACGATGTGGACCAATATCAACAGGTTTGCCACCGCTGGTCTGGTTGCTTTGACAATTGCGGGCACCACAATTGCCACCACCAGCCAGGCGGAAGCGCGCAATAATTTCGGCCGCGGCCTTGCCGCCGGTATTGCCGGCACGATCATCGGCGGAGCGCTTATCGCCGGGGCAAGACATCCCGGTTATGCTTATGGGCCCGCGTATTACGCTCCGGCCTATGGTCCGCCAACCTATGCTGCGCCCGTCTACGGTCCGCCGGTTGTGTACCAGCCAGTTTATCCGCGCTGCCACATTGCCTGGAGGCAGAATGCCTGGGGCGACATGTATCGGGTCAGGGTTTGTGATTGATCGAATGCCATTCCGGCGACGTGAATACGCGTCGCCGGTTCTAATGCATTCTTAAGGCGTCAGTGCCCATCTTCCGGTGTAATGCCGACAGCCACGTTCTGGTCGGTCGCGGCAATGGAGGCGGGCAGCGGCACTTTTCGCTGCTTTTCGCGGATAAGCGTCAGCAGGCCGGAGCCGACGATGAGAGCGATGCCTATGAGCATCCATCCGTCGATGCGGTCACCGAAAATCAGATAACCGAACAGGATGGCCCAGAGCATCTGGCTATATTGCGTCGGGCCGATCATGGCGGCGGGCGCATATTGGGCGGCATACATGACCAGTACGTTGCCGAGAGCGCCGAGCAGGCCGTATCCTGCCAGGAGCAACCATTGCTCGCCGCCGGGCATGACAAAGGTCGGGATCATGGCGACACCCGATATGGCAAGACAGCCGAGAACGCCGGCGCCGTAGAGTGATACGTTTTTTTCCGATGGGCCCATGGCGCGGAAGATGACGATGCTGAGTGCACCGCCGAAGCCAGCGACGATGGCGCCAAGATGGCCGACACCCAATTCGCGGAAACCCGGGCGCAGAATGATGAGCACGCCAAGGAAACCGATGATGACCGCAGACCAGCGGCGGATGCCTACCTGTTCCTTCAAAAACACAACGGACATGATGGTCACGAAGGAAGGCAGCAGGAAGATCAGCGCGAAGGCCTCGGCCATGGAAAGATGAGTGAAGGCGGTGACGCTGCCCACCGCGCCGATACCGGCGGAAAAAAAGCGGATGATCCACAAGGGGCGGTTCGTCGTCTTGACGATGTCCACCCAGCGGTCGTTGCGCTTGCGGATGAGGGGCAGTGCGACAAGCCCGAACATTGCGCCAAAGAAGGCCGATTCGATCGGCGAAATCTGGCCTTCTATGAGTTTAACGCTCGCGTCGCTCCATGCGTAGGCAGCGAAGGCGGCAAAGGCAAGCAGAATGCCTTTCAGGGTCTGGTCGGACACGGGAAAACACCAACAGTTTATCGATCAGGGCAAGCTGCCGGTGTTCGACCGTCAGTTCATCGACTTATGCTCGTCCGACTTGATTTTTGCAATATCCCGCAGTGCAGCAATCAATACATCAGGTGTTTGTGCACCGCTGATGGCGTATTTCTGGTCAACGATGAAGAACGGTACGCCGGAAACACCCATCTGCTGCGCCGCGTCAATTTCGGCGATGACCGTGTCCTTGTCGGCGTCGGAGGCGAGAAGCCGTGCCACCACCTTGGCATCCATGCCTGCCTTCCCGGCGATATCGGTCAGAACAGCGTGATCGCCAATATTGCGGCCTTCCTCGAAATTCGCCTTGAACAAAGCGGTGACGATCCTTTCCTGGACGTCGCGGCCTTCGGCATGGGCCCAGAGCGACAGGCGGTGGGCGTCGAGCGTGTTCGGGCCGATCTTGATCGCATCGAAATCGTAATGGATGCCGACCTGCTTGCCGAGTTCAACCAGCGAGGCATGGGCCTGTTCGAGACGCTCCTTGCCGAGCTTTTCCTCAAGCGCGGCTTTCTGATCAACGCCTTCAGGCGGATAGTCCGGGTTGAGGCGATAGGGGCGCCAATTCACATCGACGCTGATTTCATCCTGCACCTCGGCAATGGCGAGATCGAGCCTTGCCTTGCCGAGATAACACCAGGGGCAGACCATATCCGATACGACGTCGACAACGATGCGTTCCATGGTTTCATCTTCCCTTGTCTGGACCGGGCGGCGGCGGGTTATTGCACCCTTGCATCCCACCAGGTCTGTTTCTGATTTCCTGATATTGGGGTCATATCCGGACGGTCGATATATTTCCAGCGCGCAACCCATTGCGCGCCGATGTAATAGAGCGGAATAATGTAGTGGCCGGCAACGAGCAGACGGTCATAGGCGCGCACCGCCGCCTGGAAATCTTCCGTAGAGCGCGCCTGCAGCAGTGCCTCTATCATCCGGTCGATATCGGGATTGGCAACGCCCGCATAGTTGAAGCTGCCCTGCGCATCGCGGGAGAGCGAGTTCCAGCGGTTCAGCTGCTCCATGCCCGGCGAAAGCGAGGAGGGCAGGGAGCGGATGATCATGTCGTAATCGAAGCTGTTCGAACGGGCCTGATATTGCCCGTCATCCACCGAGCGGATGCCCATGGCGACGCCGATCAGGTTGAGCGAGCGCTGATAGGCAAGCGCGATGCGCTCCTGCGCCGGGTTCTGGGTCATGATCTCGAAGGCGAGCTGACGGCCATTGGCGTCGGACATTTTGCCATTCTTGATGCTGTATCCAGCCTCTTTCAGCTTGTCGACGGCCAGTTTCAATACCTTGCGGTCAGCACCCGTGCCATCGGTGGTCGGCATGGCATAGGTGCCCGCCAGTAGTTCCGCAGGCATGGTTTTCGCAGCGTCACCCAGCAGCGCAAGCTCGCGCGCATCTGCGGCATTGCCATAGGCTCCGAGCGGGGAATTCTGCCAATAGCTCTGGGTGCGCTTGAAGGAGCCACCGAGGATGTTCCTGTTCAGCCACTCGAAATCGAGCGCATAGGACAGGCCTTCACGCACTTTTTCATCGGCAAAGATGGCCCGGCGTGTGTTGAAGACGAGGCCGAACATGCCGGTCGGCAGGCGCGGCTGGAAGACGTCCTTGACGATATCGCCGCGATGGACGGCCGGGAAATTATAGGCCTGTCCCCAATGCGAGGTATCGGAGGTGCCGTTGATGGCGTCACCTTCGGGATAGATGTCGATATCGCCCTTCTTGAAGGCTTCGAACATGGTGGTGACCTGAAGGAAATAGGTCACGCTGATCTCGTCGTAATTGTCGAAGCCGACCTTGCCGGGAATGTCCTTGCCCCAATAATCCGGATTGCGTTCCCAGATGATTCGCTCGCCCGGCCGCAGGGTCTTGATTCGGTATGGACCCGAGCCGACGACTGGCCCAAGGCCTGCCTGCTCGAATTTTTCCGGGTCGATCGCATGTTTCGGCAGGATCGGTGTGGAGGAGGCGAGAATGAGCGGCGTTTCGCGGTTCGCCTTGTCATTAAAGGTGAAGCGCACGCCGCGATCACCGACCTTTTCCATTTTTGCCACGCCGTCCAGACGGCTGTTGAAGGGCGGGCGGCCTTTTTCCTTCAAGAGGCTGAAGGTGAAGATCACATCATCAGGCGTCACTGGCTTGCCGTCAGACCATTTTGCCCTGGGGTTGATGTTGAACTGGATGAAGCTGCGCTCGTCGTCCCATTCCACGGTTTCGGCCAAGAGGCCATAAAGGCTGAAAGGCTCGTCACTGGAGCGCAGCATCAGCGATTCGTAGAGGAGATTGCCGAATTCCGGATCCCAGACGCCGCGTGCGGTGGTGCGCATTCCCTTGAGCACGAAGGGATTGAGGCTGTCGAAGGTGCCAACGACTCCATAGGACATGCGGCCGCCCTTCTTCACGTCGGGATTGACATAAGGGAAGTGGCGGAAGTCTGCGGGAAGCTCCGGCGTGCCATGCATGGATATGCCGTGGAGCGGTTGCGCCAGGGCCGTCCCGGCGGGAAGCAGGGATGATCCCAAAAGGAACAATGCGGGGAGGAGGGCCGCAAGGTTGCGCATGTCACTATCCTGTCTAACTGTCCGTCCGGTTTGCGTCACAACCGGTTTATCGTCATGATTCTGGCAGATATGTAGCATACGGATATCGCATGACCCATGCGGGGGCGGGAAATCTTGGGCCAGCTCAAGAAAAAGTTAAAGAAGTGCTGGATATCGCCGCGAACGGCATGTAACAGGGTGGCCGGAAGAGACGGGTCACGCATTTGCCTCATTTAAACGACAGTTGAACGGGCAGAAGGATACCGCCATCGGCGGACAGGGCCTTGAAGGGTTCTGTTCTGGCAGACATTCAGGAGACGGAACTCTTATGATGCAAAAGGCAAACACATTCACCCGGACGGCTCTGTCCGCTCTGGTCCTCTCTCTGGGCGCGGTTTCCGCTCCGGCCATCTCGCAGGCGCAGGATGCTGCCCCGGCCGCTCAGGGCGGCGCTGGCGCTCCGCCGCTCGGCTGGTTCAAGACCTGCTCCAAGCAGGAAGACAACGATGTCTGCGTCGTGCAGAACGTGGTTCTCGCCCAGAACGGCCAGATGATCACCGCTGTCGGCCTCATCACCGTTGAAGGCAAGGTCAACCGCAAGCTGCTGCAGGTTTCCGTTCCGACAGCGCGCCTCATTCCCCCGGGTGTGATGATGCAGATCGATGGCGGCAAGGGCCAGAAGCTCGATTACGCCGTTTGCCTTCCCGACAAGTGCACGGCCGAAGTTCCTCTGACGGATGCCATGATTGCTTCGCTGAAGAAGGGTAGCGAGGTGGTCTTCACCTCCATCAACTTCCGCCGCGCGCCTAACCCCATCAAGATCGCGCTCTCCGGTTTCACCGGTGCTTACGACGGTGCTGCCATCACCCAGTCGCAGCTGGCCGAAAGCCAGCGCAGCCTGCAGGAAGGCATGCAGAAGAAGGCTGAAGAGGCCCGCAAGAAGCTGGAAGCCGCTCAGGACGCTGCCAAGGCGCCCAAGCCCTGATCGCTACAAAGCATCAAGAATGACAAAACCGGTCTGGCGACAGACCGGTTTTTTTATGCGCGCTTTATGTCCCTGGGAGGGGGAGATGGTTGGCAGGCGTCAATGCGCCGTCGATATCTTCGGACGCCATTCGCCGTTCGGCGCCTTGTCGAAGATGCGGCCGATATTGGGGTTTCTCAGCGGCGTATCGTTTTCGTCGTGCACGAGGTTCTGTTCGGAAACATAGGCGACATATTCCGTCTCCTCGTTTTCGGCCAGCAGATGATAAAAGGGCTGGTCGCGCTCCGGCCTGATTTCCGCGGGGATGGCGTTCCACCATTCCTCGGTATTGGCATATTCCGGGTCCACGTCGATGACCACGCCGCGGAACGGAAACACCTTGTGGCGGACGATCTCGCCAAGCGTGAATTTTGCGTCTCTTTGTTTCATGGCATGAATTTCCTTTCCCAATACTAGTTGGTGTCGGAATGCGAAATATCAAGACCTAGCGGTCCCAGTGCCGGTCTGCCGCAAAGCTCAGCGCTTTCTGCCAATCGGCGCGGTGGCGAGGATGACGCCGCCGGTGACCAACACGATGCCGATGGCGTGATAGGTCTCGAAGGTCTCTCCCAAGAATATCGTCGCCATGAGGATCGAGACCGGCGGCATCATGTAAAGCGTGATGCCGGCCGTGGCCGGGCCGAAAACGCGCACCGTATGGGTGAAGCAATAAAACGCCAGAAGCGAGGCGAAGAGGATGATGCCGCCGATCTTCGCCCAGGCCGCGCCGGTGGCAGGCAGCATGCCGCCCTGCGCCAGTTCCAGTGTAGCCGGCGGCAGAAGCACCAGCGCGCCGGAAAATGCGATCAGGCCGAAAAGGCTGAAGGATGCCATCTGCCGCGCCGCGGGATCGCGCAGCAACAGCGAATAGATGGCAAAGGCGATCGCCGCCGTCAAAATCGCGAAATCGCCGATGTTGAAATTCATATGCCGGAGAGCGGAGATATCTCCCTTGAGAACGATGGCCGCGACACCGGCAAAGGCGATGACCATGCCGGCCACTTCAAGCTTTCGGATCTGCCGGCCCTGAAAGATGCGCTGGAACAGGATGATGAACAGCGACGAGGTGGTGTAGATCAGCGTGCCGTTGGCAGCCGTCGTCATGGTGAGGCCCCAATAGACCACGCCGCCGCAGATGCCCATGCCGAGAATGCCGAGCACCAGCCAGAGCAGCGTTTTGTCGCGCACGAAGGCGAGGCAGTTCCGCCAGTCGGCAATCATGAAAGGGGCGATGATGAGCGTCGATCCCATCCAGCGGATAAAGGCGGCGATAAAAGGCGAGACTTCGCCAACGACGCCGCGGCCAAAAATGACATTGCTGGAGAAAAAGAACGGCACTGCCAGAAAAATGAGCCAGTCCGTAAGGCGTGTGTGCTGAGAGGCTGGCTTGATCGCATTGTTTACGTCACATTCGGCAGAATAGAAAACGGCGGCTTTCCGTGGAAAACCGCCGAGAGGGAGGAGCGCCGAAAGGACGGCGCTCCGAAGGCCGATCAGGCCGAGTAGTACATGTCGAATTCGACCGGATGCGGGGTCATTTCGAAACGCATGACTTCCTGCATCTTCAGCTCGATGAAGGAGTCGATCTGGTCGTCGTCGAACACGCCGCCGGCGGTCAGGAACTTGCGATCCTTGTCGAGGCTTTCCAGCGCTTCACGCAGCGAGCCGCAGACGGTCGGGATCTTCTTCAGTTCCTTGGCAGGAAGGTCGTAAAGGTCCTTGTCCATCGGCTTGCCGGGGTGGATCTTGTTCTTGATGCCGTCGAGGCCGGCCATCAGCATGGCCGCAAAACCGAGATAGGGGTTCTGGGTCGGATCCGGGAAGCGGACTTCGACGCGCTTTGCCTTGGGGTTGGAGCCGAAGGGAATACGGCACGATGCGGAGCGGTTGCGCGCGGAGTAGGCGAGCAGAACCGGCGCTTCATAACCCGGCACCAGACGCTTGTAGGAGTTGGTGGTGGGGTTGGTGAAGGCGTTGATTGCCTTGGCATGCTTGATGATGCCGCCGATGTAGTAGAGGCAATTTTCAGACAGGCCAGCATATTCGTCGCCAGCGAAGGTCGGCTTGCCGCCCTTCCAGATCGACTGGTGAACGTGCATGCCCGAGCCATTATCGCCGAAGATCGGCTTCGGCATGAAGGTTGCCGTCTTGCCATAGGCATTGGCGACCTGGTGCACGACGTACTTGTAGATCTGCATCTTGTCGGCGCTGGAAACCAGCGTGTCGAACTTCACGCCCAGCTCGTGCTGTGCGGCAGCCACTTCGTGGTGGTGCTTTTCAACGACGACGCCCATTTCGGCCAGAACCGTCAGCATTTCAGAACGCATGTCCTGCAGGCTGTCGATCGGCGGAACCGGGAAGTAGCCGCCCTTGACGCGCGGACGGTGGCCGAGGTTGCCGGTTTCGTAATCCGTGTCGTCGTTGGACGGCAGTTCGGACGAATCAAGCTTGAAGCCGGTGTTGTAGGGGTCTGCCTTGTACTTCACGTCGTCGAAGACGAAGAATTCCGGCTCGGGGCCGACGAAAACGGTGTCGCCGATACCAGAGGCCTTGAGGTAGGCTTCGGCTTTCTTCGCGGTGCCGCGCGGGTCGCGGTTATAGGCTTCGCCCGAAACCGGGTCGAGAATGTCGCAAAGGACGACCAGGGTAGACTGGGCAAAGAACGGGTCGATGTGGGCGGTGGCCGGATCGGGCATCAGCACCATGTCGGACTCGTTGATGGCCTTCCAGCCGGCGATCGAGGAGCCGTCGAACATGACGCCATCGGCGAACATGTCTTCGTCCACACAGACAACATCCATGGTGACGTGCTGCAGCTTACCCTTGGGATCGGTAAAGCGCAGGTCCACGAACTTGATGTCGTTATCCTTGATCTGCTTCAAGATATCGTTTGCGGTCGTCATTTAAACGTTTTCCTTGAGTGTGATGATGACGAGGTGAAACCCAAGCCTCCCCGGCTTGAGACCTGGTTCTGATTATATGGCGTCCACGCCTGTTTCACCGGTACGGATGCGGATGACTTCCTCGATATTGGAAACGAAAATCTTTCCGTCGCCGATACGTCCGGTCTGCGCCGCATTACGGATCGCCTCGATGACGGCTTCCGCGTTCTCGTCCGCCAAGACGACTTCGACTTTCACTTTCGGCAGAAAGTCCACAACGTACTCTGCTCCGCGGTAGAGTTCCGTGTGGCCCTTCTGACGACCAAAGCCTTTTGCTTCCGTGACCGTGATGCCCTGAAGTCCGACTTCCTGAAGGGCTTCCTTCACTTCATCGAGCTTGAAGGGCTTAATGATCGCTTCGATCTTTTTCATGAGAAAATATCTCTCCGCTTCTCCCGTTAAAGCAGGTAATTCCCGCTCTGCCACAAGAATGCACGTATTGTGCCAGATCGGAAGCGGGCGTGAAGAAAAAACTTCGCTCGCCCGGCTTTCTGGCACAAAATGCATTCGGTTTTGGCGATTTTCCAGCCAATTTCTATCGGTAAGCCGAAAAATCCATCAGCATTTCTGCGAAATCTTACTATTTTAGATATCTTGAATATTTGATTATGCGTAAGCTCGGTGAAAGCCGTCTGTTTATATTTTGTGCATTTGACTATTATTTGGTCTTGGAGTTTTGCTTATTTTTGTATCGATTGCCTTTCCGGCGTTTTGAAGGGATGATCGCGGCATGATATTCCTCTCTCAGCTTTCCCTTTTCGACCCTGCGGCGATGGCCCGCATCGATGCGGCGGCCGGGCAATCCGGCATTTCGCTTTATGATCTGATGGAGCGGGCGGGGCACGCGGTTGCCGCTTCTGGGCTGCGGCACTATCCACAGGCGCTGCGTTTCGTCGTGCTCTGTGGCGGCGGCAATAATGGTGGTGATGGTTATGTGGCGGCGCGGGCGCTTGTGCAAAGCGGTGCGACGGTTACGGTTCATCATCTAGGCGATGCCGGCACACTGAGGGGTGATGCCCGGGTGGCATTCGAACGGAGCGGGCTCGTGCCGCTGCCGCTTGGCGACTATACGCCTCTTGCTGGCGATGTGGTGATCGATGCGGTTTTCGGGGCCGGATTGTCCCGCGATGTGCCCCAGGAACTGGCCCGGATAATCGAAGCGGTGACCAGCGCCAGGGTGCCGGTGCTCGCCGTCGATCTGCCCTCCGGCCTCTGCGGCCGGCGGGGCGTGCCGCTCGGCGCGTCGTTCAGGGCCGAGCGGACGGTGACCTTCATGGCACGCAAGCCCGGCCATCTGCTGATGCCGGGACGGGAACTTTGCGGGGCGCTAGAGGTGTTCGATATCGGCATTCCCTTGCGCATCCTTGCCGATCACGCGGGCTCGGTTGCGGAAAACCATCCGCTTGTCTGGCGTGATGCCTTGCCCGCCAGCGATATCGAGACGCATAAGTTCCGCCGCGGACATCTCACCGTCTTTTCCGGACCCGCCCATGCGACCGGGGCAAGCCGCATGACGGCGCTTGCGGCGCTGAAGGCGGGGGCGGGCATCGTCACCGTCGCTGCGCCGAAAGAGGCGCTTGACCTGCTTTCCGTGACACTGACGGCTGTGATGAATGCGCCGATGGACAATGCCGATGATCTGCGGCTCTGGCTGGACGACCGGCGCCACGGCACCTTCGTTCTCGGCCCGGGTTTTGGTGATCTCGAAAAGGCGCGGCAATTCGTGTCTCTGCTCGGAGACAAAGCGGCCGTGCTGGATGCCGATGCGATCACCGCTTTCAAGGATCATACGGCGGCCCTGTTCGAGCGCATCACATCCGGTGCGGGCAAATTCGTGCTGACACCGCATGAGGGCGAGTTTGCCCGGCTGTTTCCCGATCTCGCTGCGGACAGGACGCTCAGCAAGATCGAGAAAGCGCAGGTCGCTTCGGCCCGCAGCGGCGCGGCGTTGGTTTATAAGGGTGCGGACACGGTGATCGCCGCACCTGACGGCCGGGCGCTGGTCAACACCAATGCGCCGGCGAGCCTTGCGACGGCCGGATCGGGCGATGTGCTGGCCGGCATCATCGGCGCGCTGCTGGCACAGGGCACGCCCGCTTTCGAGGCGGCTGCGGCGGGTGTCTGGCTGCACGGCGAGGCGGGCCACAGGGCAGGCGACGGCATGACGGCGGAGGACCTTGCCCATGCGGTTCGACCGTTTGGGTGATCTTGCGCGCCGCCTCCCGAACTAGCCGGTATGACGGAGGAGGTGTTTTCGTCGCTGAAAAGCCCCAGATGCCAAAGCCACGCGTCAATGCGCGGCCTTACCTCCCTGGCTCGCCATGGCCATCCGCGAAGCACTGATCAGCAGCTTGCGTTCGGCGCGCTCCTGCTGCGGCGTGCGATTGTAGATTTCGCGATAACACTTGGAAAAATGCGAGGCCGAGACGAAGCCGCAGGCGACCGCGACTTCCACCACCGGCATGGCCGACTGCACGAGCAGGTGGCGAGCACGGTCGAGGCGGATTTCGAGATAATAGCGGGCGGGGGAGCGGCCCATTTCCTGCCGGAAAAGACGCTCCACCTGCCGGCGCGAGAGATCGGCGGCGTCGGCTATGTCGAGCAGCGACAGCGGTTCGGAAAGGTTGCCTTCCATCAGCTCGATGATCGACAGAACCTTGCTGTTCTGCACGCCGAGGCGGGCGCGCAGCGGCAGGCGCTGGCGGTCGTTGGGGCTGCGGACCCGATCGGTCAATTGCTGCTCGCAGACGCGGTTGACGAGGTTTTCGCCGAAATCCTGGCCGATCAGGCTCAGCATCATGTCCAGCGAGGCCGTGCCGCCGGCGCAGGTGTAGATGTTGCTGTCGACTTCGAAGAGATCGGCATAGACTTCCACCTGCGGGAAGGCCTCGGAGAAGCCCGGCAGGTTTTCCCAGTGGATCGCGCAGCGCTTGCCATTGAGGAGGCCCGCCTGTGCGAGGATATGGGCGGCGGTACAGAGGCTGCCGATGGCGATGCCGCGATTATAGGCTTCGCGCAGCCAGGCATTGACGGACTTGTTGACGTGTTGATCCACATCGATGCCCGAACAGATGATCGCCATTTCCGGGCGGTTTTCGCCGCTGACGTATCGCCGCTCATCGGCAAGACAGGTATCGACTTCAAGACAGATGCCGCTTGACGACATGACCTTCTGGCCGTCGAGTGAGGAGAGGCGCCATTCATAGGCGGCATAACCCAACATTCGGTTGGCGATGCGAAGCGTTTCAACCGCTGCGGCGAACGGCAGCATGGTAAATTGCGGAATGAGAAAAAAGACGATTGAGCGTTTCTTCTGGGAGTTTCTGCTCATTTGCCCGTGCTCCGTTGCGAATACGCAATTCCTCCCTTGGAATTGGTCTTCTGGATGTCCTGATTACGACATCTTTAACGAAAAATACGCCTCGGAATCGGAGCTGTCAAAAAATAGCTTTTGAAATATGCAAATTTTGCGACAAGCCCTTAAAACGGGCGGTGTGTCGCATGCAAAACAGGCAGGTATATTTGCGCCTTTCATCATGTAATTCAGGGTCGGCGGTAGTGGCTCGCAACACATGCACTGGTTGCGAGCCATCGGTCGGCCATCATTTGCGGACGGCGTGTATGCGGGTGGTGTCGGTTGTCGGCCATCCGATATCCTTCAATGTTTCGGGTGGCAATGCCTCCAGTGCACGAAGCATCCTTTCGCGGCGCCATTCCGCGTAACGGGCAGACAAATGGCTGGACAGGCGATCAAGCCAGCCGCTGGGCGACGGGCGGAGTGAAGAGCGGTTTGTCACCGGCAGATAATGTATCATGGTCATGTCTTTGATCCTTTCGTGAACCACGATCCTGTTTATGACTTCGGTATGTGCTCGCCTTTATCATCAGGCAAGCGAATGAATCTTATGTCATTCATCAACGTCTGGAATGAATTGACGGCTGCTGCTGTGGGGGCGTTTCAGTCCGTGCCACGTTGTTTCATTTCCCGCAGGGCTAATTCACCCCGTTTGTCTATGTCACGGATGGTGCGCGCTTGTTGACATTCAATCAAACGAAATGATATCCATCTATAAATCAAAATATTTGAAGGTGCGTGCCATGACCGTGACTTTCCGCCAACCGCTGCCGTTGCTGGATAACGACATATTGAGAACCTTCGTCGCCATTGCCGAAACGGGGAATTTTTCCACCGCAGCGGAAGTGGTGTTCAGAACGCCCTCGGCCGTTTCCATGCAGATCAAGAAGCTGGAGGAGCAGTTGAAGACGACGCTTTTCCTGCGCGATGCCCGCTCGGTGACATTGACGGCGCATGGCGAGACGCTTCTGACCTATGCGCGGCGCATGATCGCGCTCTCCAACGAGGCGGTGTCGCGTTTCGTCATGCCGGAGCTTTCAGGCGTGGTGCGGCTCGGGGCGCCCGAGGATATTGGCGAGCGCGGTCTGCTGCCTGGCATTCTCAAGCGTTTTGCAGATGTTTTCCCCGGCATCATGATCGATGTCACCATCGATTCCAGTTCCAACCTCTACAAGCGCATGGATGAGCAGCGGCTTGACCTAGCCCTCGTCAACTGTGCCTCGCATCCGCTGCGGGACACGGGCGAGGTGCTGATGCGCGAACGTCTCGTCTGGGCCGGCGCCAAATGCGGCACGGCTTATCTGCGTGATCCGCTGCCGATCTCGATCTGGGAAGAGGGTTGCATCTGGCGCTCGGAGGCAATCGTTTCGCTGGAACGGCGCGGGCGCAATTTCCGAGTCGCCTATCTCAGCGGCCATACCATGGCACAGCGCGCGGCGATCGCGGCCGATCTCGCCATCGCCCCGCTGCCGCGCTCCTATGTGCAGAACGATCTCGTCATTCTCGGCGACAAGGAAGGCCTGCCGGAGCTGGGCTCTTTCGATATTCGCCTGATCATGGGCGACAAGGCGTCGCGCCCTGTTCTTGCGGTGGCAGAGAGCATCCGCAATGCCTTTGTCGAGGTCGCAAAGGCAGCGTAAAGTCTGGGTAGCGCCGTGTGGAAGGCGGCTTTTAGCCAGCCATTGAATCCGCCGGCGCCGGACGGCCTGCGTCGCGGGTTTGCCAGCTTCCGCGGCTGACCAGCCAGTCGGCGGAATTCTGCAATCCGCCAAAGGGGAAGACGTGAATTTGCCGGATCGGCCCCTGCGGATTGGCCTGCCAGTGCCGCTCGATCGGCCCGACGATGCTGTCAGGCGAATGGCCCCTGGCGAGCGTGGTCAGGGAAAGCGCGTTTTTCTTGAGATAGGCGATGGAATTGCCGACACCGCAGAGTGCTGCATATTTCAGCAGCGTCGTGATTTTGGCCGGGCCGGAAACGCCGATATGCACGGGCAGATCGATGCCTGACGCTGCAAGGCCTTCCGCCCAGGCGATGAAGCGCGCGGGATCGAAACCGAACTGGGTGACGATGCGCATGGCCGCATCGCTTCTTTCGCCAAAATCGCGTTTCAGCCTCAGGGCAGCGATCGCCGTCTCTTCGCTGAAATCGGGGCTGCCTTCGGGATGGCCGGCGATTGCGATCTTTTTTATGCCGTAACGGTCGAAAATGCCTGACGACAGCATGTCCATGCTGGAGGCGAAGGGACCAGCCGGCCTGTCGACACCTCCGCCGACGACCAGAACATCGGTAACATCCGCTTCTCCTGCCAGCCGCTTGACCTGCTCCTCAAATTCCACGCGCGAAGGGATGCGGCGCGCTGCAAGATGCGGCACCGGTTCATAACCGAGATTGCGCAGATGTGTGGCGGCATCCACCAGCTTTTCCTGCGAGGCTGCTCCGGTGTCCGTCAGATAGACGCGGACACCCCGAGGAAATATCCCGGCGAGGCTTGCCGGACCGAGTACCTGCGCGGGTGAGGCTTCGATGGAGGCGGGAATGAGGGAGGCGGCGGAAATATCTGGCAATTTGAGCATGATCCTTTTTGTTACCATGCACCGTTTTTCCGCCGAAGTCTGTGTCTGTTGCGGCAAGACAGGCTTGCATCTGCGACGAGGCTTGGTTGCAAGTGCCTGCGTGCGTTTTACCAGATCCGTTTTGTCAGGCCGTTCCACAGCCATGTCCAGATCGGTGGCGGAAAGCGCAGCACCGATTTTCCGGGCGAGGGCGGCTGCGGCGCGAGGCTGCCGGACAGGGCGTCCTCGATGGCGCTGACGGCGATATCCACCGAGGCGGCGGTCAAAAGCAGCGGATAGGTGGCGATGGTGTCGGAAGGCGAGGGTTTCAGCCGTTTTTCATAAAGCGTGGCGCCGGTATCCACGCCCTTGTCGACCAGATGCACGGTCGCGCCGAAATTGCCGCGGTCCTTTTCCACCAGCGCCCAATAACCGCCCATCTGGCCGCGATAGGCGGGATTGATACCGGCGTGGAAATTGATGACCGGACATTGCAGGGTCCGCAGCGTCGCCGGCGTTAACAGGCGGCAGGAAATGGTGAAGATTACCGCCGGTTTCAGCAGATTGGCGGCCTTCTGGCATTCTTCGTCGTTCAGTGAGGTAAATTGCGTGATGGGAAGACCGTGGTGGAGATCGGAAGACAGACCGTGTTCGGCGATGATTTCGTGGCTTCTTCGGGCCGTGAAGCGTTTGCCGAGGCGGGATGCAACCATTGTCGCCATCTGGCCCGCGGCGGCAAACCAGCCGAGCCGCCGTGCCCGGCGTTTGAGAATGGCCGACTTGCTTTCCGGCTGCTCCATGAAGACGTGGATATCCGGAAAACGGGCGGCCAATGCATTGATCATGACATTGGGGTTTGCGCCACCTGCCGTCATCACGAGAAGCCGATTGTTGATGTCAGTCATATCACCCACGGAAATTTCCTAAGCCACGATCCTGGCACCTAGTTTCTCTTGGGAACTTCAAAACCCTGTTAATTTTCATCGACAGGATTTTTTGAAATGCAGCGGGAACTGTTTTTGGGGACTCACGTTATTGTGACGCATATCACATCGGCGCTTGCCGTTGGACGGCAAGTCATAGGGGAGTAGTTTCACATGATCACACGTATTCTTTCGACCGTTTTTGTTGCTTTGCTGACTGTCGTCACCCTCAGTTCCTGCGGTAACACCATTCGCGGCGTGGGCCGGGATACGGCGAACGCCGTTGACGCGACCCAGGATGCCGGCCGCAGCGTGGACCGCGCCGCACGCCGCTAATCAAGGCTCCCCTCCCTTAAAGGCGTTACCCAAAAACCCGGGTAGCGCCTTTTCTTTGTCCGAATTTCCCTGCGAATGTTCGCCTGACGAGAATCAGAGGGGCGGGCATGATCGTATCGATGAAGAAACTGGCGCAGTTGCTGCTACCATTGCTGTTGCCGTTTTCGGCTGAGGCCGGCGGGCAGCCGGATTTCTGCAAGAGCATCAACCATGCCGGCGGCCGCTATACCGTCTGCAGTTTCGACCCGGCAAAAAACACCATCCGCATCTATGATCAGGATCATGTCTCCGGACAGGGATACCGTAATTTTGCCGATCTATCTTCGGCTTTGTGGCGGCAGCACATGTTCAGCGTCTTCGCCATGAATGGCGGCATGTATCATTCCGACTATTCGCCCGTTGGCCTCTTCGTCGAAAATGGCGTGGAGCGTTCGCCGGTCAGCACGCGGGGCGGCTGGGGAAATTTCCACCTTCTGCCGAATGGCGTATTTTATCTTGATGGCAACGCGGCCGGGGTGCTGGAGACCGAGGCCTATCTGGCCGCGGACCCGAAGCCCGATTTCGCCACCCAGTCCGGGCCGATGCTGGTGATCGACGGCAAGCTGCATCCGCGCTTCCTGCCCGATAGTGACAGCCTGAAACGCCGCAACGGCGTCGGTGTCTCCCGCGACGGCATGGTGCATTTCGCCATTTCGGAAACGACCGTCCGCTTCTATGATTTCGGTACGCTGTTCAGGGATGTGCTGGATGCGCCGAATGCGCTTTATCTGGACGGCACGATATCCAGCGTCGATATTCCCGCGATGAACCGGCGGGACCAGCTGTTTTCCATGGGGCCGATCATCGCCGTCGTCGACAGGGTGCCGGATTAGCCTGAAAAATCAGATAGGCGCTTTGGGATAGGCTTTTTCGAGACCGGCCGATGCCGTCAGCCCCTTGCGGAAGGCGAGATAGGCGGGATGCTGGCTGGCCTTGGCAATTTCCGCAATGCGGATCTGCAGGCGGGCAGGGGCATTGCCGCCCAGCCAGTCGCCGACAGCTTCCAGTTTCAGGCTATTGAGGAAGCGGGCGCTTGTCTGCTGGTCGAGATAAAGATTGAGGCCAGTCAGCAGATTTTCATCCTGCATGGCGTTTTCCATCAACAGCAGCACCCAGGCCTTGTCCTCGCTTGTCAGCGAGGTGAGTTTCGATGCGACCGTGTCGCGGTCGGGAAAAGAGGATGCCTGCTGCATGGAAAGACTCGCACCGTTGTCATTGCCATCGTCGATAAAGCAGCGCCCGTGGCCTTTCAAGACGCGGTGCTTCACCGCAGGAAATTCGACCGTAACGTGCCGGCGGTGATGGTTTTCAACAGGGGTTTGTAGGAAAGCTTTAAAAAACGGTTACACTTTAGCCTAAATTGCGGCGGAGCCCCAAACGGTGCCTTTTCAATCCTGCTGCTAACACCTTGTTTTTTCACAGACCTATGCATGGGGCGAATGGCAGCTTATCGAAAACGCCTTCATTTAGCCGCTTTTTGCATTTGCGTTCGCCGCCGGATTTTAATAAATGCTTGCCTCAACGGGCCGGGTCTTGAAGATCCCCCGGAGAGTGAATAGCTGGAGTAATCATGGAAGAAACCGCTCAGAAATCCTGCTGGGGCGTCACCATACGCGCACTTGCAGGCTTTGCCGCTTTTCTCGCATTGACGTACATTTTTGGCAGCCCATAAGCTTCTCTCCTGAATGACGGGTTTTGAAACGGCGCGGTTTTCCTCTGGAAACCGTGCTGTTTTCGTTTCCGGCACCTTCATGTCGCAGTTGCAAAAGCCGGTGCCGCTCTTTTGTGGCGATCCGCTGCAGCTTTGGATATGATGGGCAGAAATCCATTATGCAGGGTATATTTCATGTTTCTTTCGGTCTTCGACGTCTTCAAGATCGGTATCGGTCCTTCCAGCTCCCATACGATGGGGCCGATGACGGCTGCAAACCGCTTTCTGGCGCTGATCCTCAGTGATGAGTGGCCGCGGCCGGCCGGTGCTGCCGTGGCGCAGCTGAAAGTCAGCCTGCACGGATCTCTCGCCTTTACGGGCATCGGCCATGGCACCGGGCGTGCCGTCGTTCTCGGTCTCACCGGCGAGCGGCCTGATCTTGTCGATCCCGATGCGATGGACGCCATCATCGAGACCGTGGAAAAGGCAGGCACGGTCACGCCGTCCGGCCACCCGTCCTATATGTTCCGCCCGGCCGAAGATCTGGTTTTTGACAAGAAGAACCCGCTGCCCGGCCATGCCAACGGCATGATCTTTTCCGCCTTCGACAATCAGGGCAGGCTGCTCATCAAGCGCATCTATTATTCCGTCGGCGGCGGTTTCGTCGTGACCGATACGGAACTGGAGGCGATCAAGCAGCGCGGAAAGACCATCGATAATGGTCCGCGTGTGCCTTATCCCTTTGCGTCCGCGCGGGAAATGCTCGATATGGCTACCCGTTCTGGCCGCACCATCGCCCAGATGAAGCGCGCCAACGAGGAAACGGTCGTCTCACGCGACGAGCTGAACGAGCGGCTCGATCAAATCTGGGAGGCAATGAACGGTTGCATCGAACGTGGTCTGAAGGTGGATGGTATCATGCCCGGAGGCCTCAAGGTGCGCCGCCGTGCCCGTTCCATCTATGAGAAATTCAATGAGGAGTGGCGCAGCAACCGGCTCAACCCCGTCATGGCGAATGACTGGCTCAGTGTTTACGCCATGGCCGTGAACGAAGAGAACGCCGCCGGCGGGCGTGTCGTCACGGCGCCGACCAATGGTGCGGCGGGCGTCGTGCCTGCCACTGTCAGGTATTTCCGGCATTTTCACGAGGATGCGACTGTCGACGACGTGCGTGACTTCCTGCTGACGGCGGCGGCCATCGGCGGCATCATCAAGCATAATGCTTCCATTTCGGGCGCAGAGGTGGGCTGTCAGGGCGAGGTGGGTTCGGCTGCTGCGATGGCAGCGGCGGGGCTTGCTGCCGTCATGGGCGGATCACCTGAACAGATCGAAAATGCTGCCGAAATCGCGCTTGAACATCACCTTGGCATGACCTGCGATCCGATTGCGGGACTGGTGCAGGTGCCCTGCATCGAGCGTAATGCGCTCGGCGCCGTCAAGGCAGTGACAGCGGCCTCGCTGGCATTGAAGGGCGACGGGCAACATTTCGTGCCGCTCGATGCCTGTATCGAGATCATGCGCCAGACCGGCAACGACATGAGTGAAAAATACAAGGAAACCTCCACCGGCGGCCTCGCCGTCAACGTTGTGGAGTGCTGAGCGGGCAGGGCGTGAGGCACCGTCCAGATGCTTGACGCCCGTCGCAAAAAGGCATTGATAGGGGCATGCCTCTACATCTCATTAAACTTTGCGTCGGTGCGGACTCCCTTCAGGATTTGAGGGAGTGGGTGGCGCATCGATCCCTGACGGCCATTGCCGCCGGCCTTGAGCCGCATAGCGTCCACACCACCCGGATGATCCCGAAACGGGTCGAGGAACTGCTGGAAGGCGGTTCGCTTTACTGGGTCATCAAGGGTCAGGTGCAGGCGCGGCAGAATCTGCTCGATATCCGCTCCTTCAAGGGGGATGACGGTATTACCCGCTGCGACCTCATTCTCGGCCCCGAGGTGATCGAGACCTCGCCAGCGCCAAAGCGGCCGTTCCAGGGCTGGCGTTACCTGAAGGATGACGAGGCGCCACGCGATCTCGGTGGCGGCGGAGGCGGGGAAGACATGCCCTCGGACCTCAGGCGGGAACTGGCCGAGCTTGGCTTGCTCTGACGTTCCATGGATGAAAATGAAATCTTTGTGTCGCCGGCCGAGTCGATGGTGTCCTGAAAGCTGTCCTCCGTCATGCTCGGGCCTGTCCCGAGCATCTGCGACGTCTCGATTGAGTTGGACGTGATCAGATCCTCGGGACAGGCCCGAGGATGACGTCGAGTGTCGGGCGTTCATCGGCAAATGAAAAGCCGGCCCCTTGCGGAGCCGGCTTTTTATCCGGGGAGACGGAAACGTATGCTGTCGGGCTTGCCGTGACTTACCGGATGCCGCCGACCGCCGCGGTGGCGCGGCCATCCTGAATTTTCACCCAGCGGCCCGGATTGGCCGTGTCCTGGCGCTTCAGGTAGGTGTATTCGGTTTCCGACCAGTTCATGACCTTGTTGCGCATGTTGTCGAGAACGAAATCGCCACGGTCGGTGCGGACGGTCAGAACGGCGTGGCCTTCGCCATTCGGCTGCAGAACGACGGTGATCAGCAGGTTGGAGGGAGAGAAGCCCTTGTTCATCAGCATCTTGCGCTTCAGAAGCACGAAATCTTCGCAATCGCCGACGGTGGTGGGATAGGCCCAGCGCTCTTCAACGCCATAGATTTCCATGTCGGTCATCGGCGTGATCGTGGTGTTGACGGTGTAGTTGACGTCGAGCATCGTCTTCCAGCGCTCTTCGGTCAGCTGCAACGGGCCATTGTCCAGCGAGGTCGGTTGGCATTCGCTCTGATAGGTCTGGCAGAATTCATAGTGACCAATCGGCGGATTGGCCTTGCCGATCACACGCATGACGGCGGCCGGCGAAGCGCTTGCCTGATGGGCGAAGGCGCTGACGATGAATGCGATCAGAGTGAATACGAAACGGTTGTTCTTGTTCATTGCTTGTCTCCCCGTGGTGAGGAGACATTCGCAGTTATATTTTGAGCCGACGGAAATTTAGGTGGGGCAATTTGAGCTTAAATTTCAGCAAATTAGCGGCTATTTTGAACTGTATTTGAGTGAGTTTTTACGCGTTTTTGAGGCAAATTTTATTACAATTTTACGCATTCCCGTCTTAGGCTTTTGGTAGTCATCTAGACCGCTGGATTTAAAGCGGTTTTCCACGCCCCGCAATTTTTGTGGTGGCATGTGGTCGGCTCGCAGGGCTTGGCGAAGACGTGGATTTCCCGTTTTGGGATGAGTGTTTCAGGCTGGAACAGTCCGAAAAGGGCGGCGAAAAAACTTCAAAAAAATCGCATTTTTCTTGGAAAAATCTTTGAAGACCGGCTTTTGCGGCCGCCCAAGGCGATAATCTGGGCCGATCTGGTGTGCAGCTGGCCCTCATCATCGCATTCTCCGATCCGCGCGCCTCACAGGCGCGGGATGGCGTAGGCGTCACGGCATGGCCATGGGCGTTTTGCAGCGAGAATGGGAGAATGAAGGCTTCCGAGGTGAAGCGGTGCTTGCGGGAAGGCAATCTTTGCATCCTGCCCTGGCGCAGGGGAAGAGATAACCCAGCCTGGAATACTCTCAACTATGAGGCCATGGCGAAGCGCACAGCGCGCTCAAAATGCCGCACGCAGCTTAACGGCGCAAAGCCGCACCTTATCCGTTGGACGATCTTAAATGAACTCGATCAGCGCGTCGGGCGATTGCACCCGGTCGAACTCGACCGCGACGCCTTCCATGAAGTGGCGCACGATCTTGCCGCTCATGTTCTTGCCGAGCTGGACCCGGCTGCCGAGCGGCGGGCGGTTTTCGATCTCGATGGCCGCACCCGACAGGGAAAGGTCGATCAGCCGGCAGGCGACGAGCACGCCGTCTTCCAGAACGAGCTGCGCTTTTGCGTTACGCGGCGTCAGACGGTCGTGGCGGCGGTCTTCCGGCAGGCCGAGCAGCTGGCGTTTGGCGATCCATGCCAGCTGGGCGGCGAGTTTTTCCCGCTTGCGCTCCGGTGCGTTGATGGCGATGAGGAAACCCGCTGGGGTCAGGGCCGTCACCGTTCCTTCGATCCGGCCAATATGCTGGAGATAGGCGATGACGCGGTCACCATTGCGGGCCATGCCCGAGCAGGTGAACTGCGCCCGTTCGGCGGTCATCTCGGTCGCGGTGCAATCATATTCTTCATGGTCGGGCAACATCAGGCGGCCGGTGAAGGACACACGGACGGCGTCGTCGAGGTGGGCTTCCTCAACCGGGCGCATAATTTGGGCGGTGTTGACCGAGCGGGACGAAAACATGAGCAGCGCAATTATAATGAATGATGACGGTAGGTTTCTACATTGCGCGAGTTAACAGACTGTATTCTTTAATCTCTACAATTCTTCTGATCGGTAAAATCGTTACAGCTTTGACCTATTTTTCTTAAAAATCAGCGACAACGGTAACCCTGCGGCCTGGGCATGCGTAGCGGGACAGGTCGTCAGAAGCGTCCCGCAAATGGCGTAGAGGCGGTTTCCATGTCTGCCCGATGCTCTGACGGCGCGATGTCCATGCGCAGCAGGCGGCTGCTTTTCATCGACAGGCAGCGGATCGGCGCGGCGAATTCGTGGCGCGGCCGTTCGGGAAGCAGCGCGCCAAGCAGCCGCGGGGCGACGTCAGCATCCGTGCGCAGCGGCAAAAGCAGCATTTCGAATGCCAATGGTGCCGCACCATACTCGTCTTCCGCTTCGACATCGAAGACAACGGGCAATTGATGGTGCAGGATGCCGCGCGCCACCCGGCAGGGGAAAGTGGCATTTGCCGGTCGCCACAGCTCCGAAAACGGCCGGTCGCGCAATTCCCGGCCGAACAGGTCGCAGAGACGCGTGCCCGCAAGGCGGAAGAAAGGGGTGGCCTCTCCTTTGTCCGTGAGGATGAAAAGATCGCCAAGATGAGTTTTGAGTTTTGCGGGATTGATATCCTCGCGACGCGGCGCGGATCTGCTGCCGCGCAATTCATCCCAATAGGCATATATGTCCAGTCCGGCCATGCTTTTCATAGCATTTCTCCTTGTTCGTTTTTGGGACATCATGTCCATCCGAACGTCTGTAATTCTATGTGTAGCGATTTTCGTGCCAACCGGATTTGTTAAGGTTAACAAATGGTTGAGATTGTCTGGCGACCACAGTCATGGCATCCGTTCCGCCATGTCGGGGGAACTCTCCCTTCAGCACAATTGATGGCGCCGCCCGTGATTCCAAGGGCGTGCCGGCAAGCCGGATCGCCCGTGGCTCGGCGCTCGAACCGGTTGCAGTTCGGCGTCGCGTACTACAAACGCGGGACGGCTTTTTTTTCGTTCGGGCTTCCTATATTGCTCGGGGAACACCAATTTCGACCAAAACAGGGATGGGATCATGTCCTATGAGGACGGCGAACAGCCGCCGGTTTCGGAAACGCCGGAACCGAAAGACGACACGAACAATCCCATCTTCAACCTGCCGGGGCTGCTCGTCGGCATATTGGCAGCGCTGGCCGTCGCTTATGTCGTTCCTGCGTACCTCCTTTCCGAGGAAGGCAATGGCTGGTTCATCTTCACCTTCGGATTCATTCCGCTGCGTTATGCGGTGCCTTTTTCTCAGCAGGGGCTGGAATGGCTCTGGACGCCGGTGACTTATTCTTTCCTGCATGGCGGCATCGAGCATATTCTCTTTAACGGCCTGTGGCTGATGGCCTTCGGCGCGCCGGTTCTGCGCCGGATCGGAACAGTGCGCTTCGTGCTGTTATGGTGCATTTCCGCCGCCGTTTCGGCCTTTGGTCATGCGGCTTTGAACTGGGGTGATGTCACGGTGCTGATCGGCGCATCCGGCGTCGTTTCGGCGCTGATGGGGGCGGCCTGTCGTTTCGCCTTTCCCGTACGCGGTGGCTACAGCGCCTCCTTCGGCCATCTGATGCCGCGGCAGAGCATTCTTGCGGCGCTTTCCAACCGCACCGTGCTGATCTTCACGCTGATGTGGCTGTTCGGCAATGTGCTGATTGCAGTCGGCGTGCCGTTGTTCGGTGATGTCGGCGGGCAAATCGCCTGGGATGCACATGTCTTCGGCTTCCTGCTCGGCTTCCTGTTCTTTAGCCTTTTCGATCGCCCGTCACGTTAAGCCGATCACGCTCCTTGTCGGCTTCGGCGCAAATTTGCTTGTGCGCGTCCCATCCGGGATTGCATTCACGCGGGCCTCAGCGCACCATACCGCATGATTTGCAACCGCCGGGGGAGACTGCGGCACTGCAAATCGCTGCAAAGAGGAGGAAGGCATGGCAACATTCGTAAAGGATCTTCTCGACCGCAAGGGCCGGGATGTCGTGACTGTCGGTCCCGACGTCAGCATCGGTGAGGCGGCGGGCACGCTACATGCGCACAAGATCGGTTCCGTCGTCGTGACAGACGCGGATGGTGTGGTTCTCGGCATCTTCACCGAGCGCGATCTCGTGAAGGCCGTTGCAGGCCAGGGTGCGGCTTCCCTTCAGCAGTCCGTCTCCGTCGCCATGACCAAAAATGTGGTGCGCTGCCAGCACAATTCCACCACCGATCAGCTGATGGAAATCATGACGGGCGGACGCTTCAGGCATGTCCCGGTTGAAGAAAATGGCCGCCTTGCCGGCATCATTTCCATCGGTGACGTGGTGAAGGCGCGGATCGGCGAAATCGAGGCCGAGGCCGAGCATATCAAGGCCTATATTGCCGGATGATCCCATTTGTCATGCAAGGTGGGTTCTGGCGGGGCATTCCGACGAGGAACTGACACGGTGAGGAGGCGAGGGTCTCGCCTTCAGCGCCGGAATGCCTGCTGCATGCGCTCGAGTTCGGGAATACGCGCGCGCGTTTCCTGATATCCGCGGTCAATGGCTTCGCTGGCGCGATGGAATTCCGACAGGCCGATATCGTTGATGCGCGGATGCAGCATGAGGTCGGGCGGATCGCCCGCCAGGCGCGAGCGCGAAATCCTGTCCTGAATGATGTTGAATGCCTGCACCATGACGCCCGGCAGGCCGGGACGCGGCGCCGTTTCCGCGGGCGGTGTGCCGCCGCCCTGTGGTGAGGCCGCGTGCTTGACCACGGCGGAACGGCCGAAAAGATCGTAATTGAGGTTTACCGCAACGACCAGCGCCTGCTCATAGGCCCGGCAGACGGAAACGGGCACGGGATTGACGAGCGCGCCGTCGATCAGGGTGCGGCCGTTGCATTGCACGGGCTCGAAGATGCCGGGCAGCGCATAGGAGGAGCGCAGCGCGGTGACGAGATCACCTTGATGGATCCAGACCTCGTGGCCGGTGCGCAGTTCCGTGGCGACAGCGATGAAGGGGTGCTCGAGGTTCTCGACGCGCAGGCCTTCCAGATGCTCCTGCATGCGCTTGGTCAGCCGCATGCCGCCGAAGAGGCCGCCGCCGCCGATCGTCAGGTCGAGCAGGCCGGCAATGCGGCGCATCGTCAGCGACCTGGCGAATTCCTCCAGCTCGTCGAGCTTGCCGGCGAGATAACAACCGCCGACCAGTGCGCCGATCGAGGTGCCGGCGATCATGCCGATCTTCACGCCTGCTTCATCCAGCGCCCGAAGCACGCCGATATGGGCCCAGCCGCGGGCCGCCCCGCCGCCAAGCGCAAGCGCGATGCGGTGCTTGTCAACGATCTGGGTGACGGGCGGCTCATTGCCGGTGGTTTCGGGATTTCTAGCCGCAAGCTGATTGTGACGATTTCCCCATCCCAACATTTGTCGCACTCCCTGCCTGCCTTTCAGGTTCCGCCCTTACCCCCGGAGCCTGCTATATTGGTAGCAAATTGGTGCGGCCGATGGAAGGTGGCCGATTATGTATTGGAGTAGGTTGTGGCCGGGTCGAAATGGCGGGTGTCGTCGGTGATTTTCGTCACAGCATCGCCGTTTGATAGCTCGACAGTGCGGTAAAAGCATGAGCGGCGGCCGGTATGGCAGGTCGCATCATGGCCGGCAACGGAGACCTTCAGCCATACGGCATCCTGATCGCAATCGGTGCGGAATTCCTTCACCGTCTGCAGGTTGCCGGAGGTTTCGCCCTTTTTCCAGATCTTGTCGCGGGAGCGGCTGTAATAATGCGCGATGCCGGTCTCGAGCGTCAGCGACAAAGCTTCCGCATTCATATGGGCGACCATCAGCAATTCGCCATCGCGCGCATCGGTAACCACGGCGGTGACGAGGCCGTGGGCATCGAATTTCGGCGAAAAGAGACCTGCGTTTTCGAGCGCTTCCTTGTCCGCAGGCGCGGACGGAAAGGGAATGGACATGGCTACCCCGGGGAGAAAAGCGGAAGGTTTCAAAGCGGCGGAGGACATGGGATCAGTCCGCCACTCCAAAATTTTGTCTGAGCAGCGGGTTTCAGGAAACCCGCGCTACAGTTTCCGGTCCGATGTTCAGCGGTTCCGCACCATGGTCATGAAGCGCACCTGCTCGGCCGGATCGTTCTTGAACGTGCCGGTGAAGCTGGTGGTCAGCGTCGTGGACCCTTGCTTGTTTACGCCGCGCATGGACATGCACATATGTTCCGCGTCGATCATGACGGCTACGCCACGCGGTTTCAGCGTTTCTTCGATCGATCTTGCGATCTGCGCCGTCATGTTTTCCTGCGTCTGCAGGCGGCGGCCGAAGATTTCGACGACGCGGGCGATCTTCGACAGGCCAAGCACACGGCCGGCCGGAAGATAGGCGACATGCGCCTTGCCGACGATCGGCACCATATGGTGCTCGCAATGGGAGAAGAAGGGGATGTCGCGCACCAGCACCACATCGTCATAACCGCCGACTTCCTCGAAGGTCGTGCCAAGCACGTCCTGAACATTCAGCTCATAACCGGCAAAAAGCTCGCGATAGGCCTTGGCGACGCGCTTCGGCGTATCCAGAAGTCCTTCGCGGGCGGGATTTTCTCCTGCCCAGCGCAGGAGAACGCGCACGGCTTCTTTCGCTTCGGCCTGGCTTGGGCGAGCTTCGGCCACGTCTGGTTTTGCGCCAGCGCCGGGGAAATTCTTCACGATCGCATCCATTCCGTCTCTCCCGATGCGGGTAAAGGCCGCACCTGAATTCGTTTTTCATCGCGAACTCATGTTCGCAGCTGCTGCTATCTGGTTGTTTTACAGCATTTTGGCAAGACCGATGCTGTTTTTTCGGTATCGGAGCCGTTAATTTGATCACGGCTTGATGTCCAGAAAGCTCGTTAGCATATAATGAGAACGAAGGGCAGAAAAGCATCACTGCGACAAACGCTGTGTTTGAAAAATCTGACCTGTCCCGTTTTGGGCATTTTTGAGCGCGCCGGACACTTCGATGGACGATATCTACAATAATCGCATTCTGGAATTTGCCGGGAATATCCCATTGACGGGAGTTCTCGATGATGCCGATGCCAGCGCTGAAAAACACTCGCGGTTATGCGGCTCTAAGCTCAAGGTCTATCTGAAGGTCGAGGACGGCACCGTGACGGCTTTTTCGCATGAAGTCCGTGCATGCGCACTGGGGCAGGCCTCGGCCTCCATCATGGCGCATCACATTGTTGGCGCTTCCAGCGGCGAAATCCGGCAGGCGCGGGAAGACATGCTCGCCATGCTGAAACAAGATGGCGAGGGACCGACGGGCCGTTTTGAGGATATGCGGGTACTTTTGCCGGTCAGAGACTTCAAGGCACGCCACGCGTCCACCATGCTGACCTTCGAGGCGGTGGTCGATGCGCTCGACCAGATCGAAGGCCGGCCGGCTCTCAACGTCGCGGGTTAGCCGATGTGCGGCGAACCGGGCTGCCGGCATGAGCAGACAGCGGTGAAAGCCGGGCGATCCCGCAATTGGGCGGGCAGCTTTGCGAAGACACCGGGACGGCTTTTCGGCGTCGGCTTCATCAGGCTTTATCAGCTGACGCTATCGGGCTTTGTCGGCAATTCCTGTCGCCACATCCCCACCTGTTCCGAATATGGCTATGAGGCGATTGCCCGCCATGGGCTCTGGGCCGGCGGCTGGATGGCGCTGTTTCGTGTGGCGCGCTGCGGCCCTGGTGGCACCAGCGGGCTGGACCCGGTTCCGGAAGAACTCGATGGCAGCAAACGCTGGTGGACGCCGTGGCGTTACTGGAGCCGGCATCGATGAATGACTATGTGGCCCTGCTGCACAGCATCGTGCTCGGCCCCGGCAAGCGGCTCATCATGGCCGATCTCAGGGCCCTGGCGGAAGAGCTGGGATTTGCAGAATGCAAGACACTTGTCGCGACCGGAAATCTGGTTTTTTGCGCTGAAGCGGCACCTGTTCGCGAGATTGAAGACAGGCTGGAGCGTGCCTTTGAGACCCGTTTCGGCAGACATGTCGATATTCTCGTTCGTTCTGGCAGAGATTGGCTGAAACTGGCGGCGGACAATCCGTTTCCGCATGGCAATCCGCCTGACGTCTGCGTTCGGGTCATGCGGGAGCCGCTTGACGAGAACGTTCTCGGATTATTCGATAAGTCCCGTCAGCGGGAAGAGGTTGCCGTGGTCGGCGGCGACCTGTGGATCGATTTTCGGGGCAAACTTAGCGAGAGCAGACTGCTGTCGGTCCTGACCACCAAAAGGCTCGGTATCGGCACGACCCGCAACGCCAATACGGTCAATGGTCTCGCGGAAATGCTTCGCTGACCTGCCCTTCACCTTTGACTGGAATGGCAAAAGCCTTTATCAGCCTGCCTGTTCGCTTATCGCGGGCAGATCATTATTCCAACACCACCCGCATTCGTTGGCGGGACTGGACAGGAGCACGAGACGATGTCTGAAGCCATTTCCCTTACATTTCCCGATGGATCCGTGCGCAGCTACCCCGCCGGTACGACCGGCCGCGAGGTCGCCGAATCCATCTTCAAATCGCTTGCCAAGAAAGCCGTCGCCATTGCGCTTGACGGCACCGTGCGCGATTTGTCCGAGACCATCACCGATGGCAAAATAGAGATCGTCACGCGTGAAGACGGCCGTGCGCTGGAGCTCATCCGCCACGACGCTGCTCACGTCATGGCTGAAGCCGTGCAGGAACTGTGGCCCGGCACGCAGGTGACGATCGGTCCGGTCATCGAGAACGGTTTTTATTACGACTTCGCCAAGAACGAGCCTTTCACGCCGGAAGATCTGCCGAAGATCGAAAAGCGGATGAAGGAGATCATTCAGCGCAACAAGCCGTTTACCCGCGAAATCTGGTCGCGCGAGAAGGCCAAGGAAGTTTTTGCCGCCAAGGGTGAGAACTACAAGGTCGAGCTGGTCGATGCCATTCCTGAAGGTCAGGACCTTAAGATCTATTATCAGGGCGACTGGTTCGATCTCTGCCGTGGTCCGCATATGGCCTCGACGGGTCAGATCGGTACGGCCTTCAAGCTGATGAAGGTGGCGGGCGCCTATTGGCGTGGTGATAGCAACAATGCGATGCTGTCGCGCATCTACGGCACCGCTTGGGCGACGCAGGAAGAGCTGGACAATTATCTGCACGTGCTGGCCGAAGCTGAAAAGCGCGACCACCGCCGCCTCGGCCGCGAAATGGACCTGTTCCATTTCCAGGAAGAAGGTCCGGGCGTGGTGTTCTGGCACGGCAAGGGCTGGCGCATGTTCCAGACGCTGACGGCCTATATGCGCCGGCGTCTCGCCAATACCTATCAGGAAGTCAATGCGCCGCAGGTGCTGGACAAATCGCTGTGGGAAACCTCCGGTCACTGGGGCTGGTATCAGGAAAACATGTTCGCGGTGAAATCCGCCCATGCCTTTACCCATCCCGATGACAAGGAAGCCGATCAGCGCGTCTTTGCCTTGAAGCCGATGAACTGCCCCGGTCACGTTCAGATCTTCAAGCATGGCTTGAAGTCTTACCGCGAAATGCCCGTGCGTCTTGCGGAATTCGGCAACGTGCATCGTTATGAGGCGTCGGGTGCACTGCACGGCCTTATGCGCGTTCGCGGCTTTACGCAGGACGATGCGCATGTCTTCTGCACGGAAGAGCAGATGGCAGCGGAATGCCTGCGCATCAACGACCTGATCCTCTCAGTCTATGAGGATTTCGGCTTTAGCGAGATCGTCGTCAAGCTCTCGACCCGTCCGGAAAAGCGCGTCGGTTCCGACGATCTCTGGGATCGCGCCGAAAGCGTGATGCTGGAGGTTCTGAAAACCATCGAGGAGCAGTCCGGCGGCCGCATCAAGACCGGCATCCTGCCGGGCGAGGGTGCTTTCTACGGGCCGAAATTCGAATATACGCTGAAGGACGCCATCGGCCGTGAATGGCAATGCGGCACGACGCAGGTGGACTTCAATCTGCCGGAACGTTTTGGCGCCTTCTACATCGACCAGAACTCGGAAAAGACGCAGCCGGTGATGATCCATCGCGCCATCTGCGGCTCCATGGAGCGCTTCCTCGGTATCCTGATCGAGAACTTTGCCGGTCACATGCCGTTGTGGTTCGCACCGCTTCAGGTCGTGGTCGCGACGATCACCTCGGATGCGGACGATTACGGCCGCGAGGTTGCCGAAGCGCTGCGGGAGGCGGGCATGGCGGTGGAAACCGACTTCCGCAACGAGAAGATCAACTACAAGGTTCGCGAGCATTCGGTGACCAAGGTTCCGGTCATCATTGTCTGCGGCCGCAAGGAAGCGGAAGAGCGCACCGTCAACATTCGCCGTCTCGGTTCGCAGAACCAGACGTCGATGTCGCTCGAAGAGGCGATCACCAGCCTCGTGGACGAGGCGACGCCGCCGGATGTCAAGCGCAAGCTTGCGGCGAAGAAGCAGCTTGCCTGATAAATGACGACGGCCCCTTCGGGGGCCGTTTTTTGTTTTCGATAACGTGCTGAAAGCTCTCTTCCGTCATGCTCTGGCCTGTCCCGAGCATCTGCAACGTCTCGATTTGATTGGGCGTGATTAGGGGAGGACGTCGAGCGTAAATGTAGGAAAACGATCCTTCAAGCACCGTGGCTGTAGTGGAAACCTACTCAAAATCCCCGGTCATGTCTTCCGGCGCCTGGTCTTTCATCAGCACTTCCACATCCGAATCCCGGCCCGACGTGACCTTGAAGTTGCGCTGATACACCTTGTCCTTGTTGCGGGCGATGGCGGTATATTCGCCTTCGGCCAGCACCATGGTCGAAAAGGCGCTGACGCTTTCATTGACCACGTCGCCGCCGCCGTTCAGCACCGACCAGGCCGTATCGGCAATGGCCTCGCCGCCCTGTTCGGACACGAGTTTCAGGGTGATCTGTGCCGCCTGATGCTGCAGCGTCGCTTCGGTCAGCTTGCCGGCTTCGACCTGGATATCGGCACGCACCACCGCGTTGACGTTGCCATATTCGGAAACCACATGATAGGTGCCGGCATTCAGCCGCACGATGGTGTTGGGCTTGATATCGGCCATCACGAGGCCGCGTTCGCCATCCGGACGGGCGTCGGAGGAATAGACGGAGAATTTCAGCTGGTTGCCGGAAATCTGCTTGTCGGAGCCTGCAATCGCATTCAGCACGAAGCCGCCGGCATCGAGGATCAGCACCTGTTTCTGGACATTGCCGGAGGCCGGTACGTTGAGCTTCTTGGTAACGCCCGCACGGCCGAAGGCAACGTTGACGAAATATTCGCCAGGCACGAGATGAAACTGCGCCGAACCGCCCTCGGAGCTTGCCAGCATCGGCAGCTTGCCGTCAGTGCCCGGAATGGGGCTGAAGACACGCCAGGAGAGGCCTTCCTTCACCGCTTCGCCTTCGCTCGTCAACTTCGCTTCCATGGCGATATCGCGGGCGGTGCTCGTCGGGGCATTGGGGGCGGAAGGGGCAGTGAAAGCGTTGAGTTTGGGCATTTTCGGCGTGCCGCCGAGCTGCTTGAAGTCTTTAAAGGCATCCTGCGAAAAGGCTGCTTGCGATAAAACGCCAATCGCGGCGAACGCAATGGCCAGACGTGCCGCGATTTTGATTGCCGACATTTTCGATACCGATTGACTTCTTGTTTTTCCCGGATCACTTCAAAACCAATGCCATGGCTATTTCAAGGCCCTAGTTTCGCGATGACAGCAGAATGGAAGATTTTTGATCATGACCAGCGATATCAAACTCCTCGATTACCTCAGGGTTCGCCGCTCCACGCCGGCCCTGCAACTCAGCGAACCCGGCCCTTCGAAAGGGGAAATCGAGGAAATCCTTCGCCTTGCCGTGCGCGTGCCCGACCATGGCAAGCTCGCCCCCTGGCGTTTCGTCGTTTATCGCGGCGAGGAGCGGGTACGTCTTAGTGAGGCGGCGCTCAGGATCGCGCTCGAGAAGAACCCCGATCTCGATCTGCAGCAGCAGGAGGCGGAGCGTACGCGCTTTACCCGCGCGCCCGTCGTCATCGCCGTCATCAGCACCGCAAAACCGCATTTCAAAATCCCGGAATGGGAACAGGTCATGTCCGCCGGTGCCGTTTGCCTCAACGTCATCTTCGCGGCCAATGCCAGCGGTTTTGCAGCGAACTGGCTGACGGAGTGGCTTGCTTTCGACCCGGCCTTCCTTGCGGAGATCGGCGTCAGCGGAGAAGAGAAGGTCGCGGGTTATATCCACATCGGCTCGACGACATTCCCGCCGGTGGAGCGGCCACGCCCCGAGTTGGCGGATGTCGTTACCTGGGTTGGTGACGTCTGATGTTCTACACGACCGACACCAACCAGCACGGCCTGCCACATGATCCATTCAAGGCGATCGTCGCGCCGCGGCCGATTGGCTGGATCGGTTCGAAGGGCAGGGAGGGTGTCTTGAACCTCTCTCCCTATTCCTTCTTCAACGCGATTTCGGACCGGCCGAAGCTCGTCATGTTTTCCTCGAGCGGCCGCAAGGACAGCCTGCGCAACGTCGAGGAGACCGGCGTCTTTACCGCCAATCTCGTCAGCCGCCATCTTGTCGACCGGATGAATGCGTCTTCCGCGCCGGTTGCGTATGATGTCGATGAGTTCGCCCTTGCCGGTCTTACCGCCGTTGACGGGCGGGTGGTTGATGCACCCTTCGTGCGCGAAGCTCTGGCGGTTCTGGAGTGCCGCGCAACCCAGATCCAGCAACTGACCGATATCGACGGCAAACCGACCGATTCGTGGATGGTGATCGGACAGGTGATGGCGATCCATATCGATGAGACGATCATTCGGGATGGTCGCATCGACATGGGGCTAGCGCGTCCGGTGGCGCGCATGGGCTATATGGATTATTGCGATGGCGGCAGCGATGTATTCCAGCTACAGCGCCCCTCTGCTGCGCCATCAGTATAATCCTTCGCCGGCAAGGGTTAAATTTTATGGTGAACCAAACGTAAACCATTTGCGCCTAGAGTTTTATACATGGTGGCGGTGATGATGCCGTCATCCGTTGTATGAATGTGTTTCGAGGCTCAGGTGATCGTACAGGCATTTCTTCGCTGGTCTGAAAAGGCCGGATCGGGCGAGCGGGCAAAAGCCGCCAATGCGCTCGGCCGTGCCTATCTGCAGGCCGACATGGCGCGGGAAAACCGTGATGCCGCCTATATGGCGATGACCTATCTGCTGGATGATCCTTCACCGCGTGTGCGGCTGGCGCTTGCCGAGGCGCTGGCGGATGCCCATGATGCACCGCGCGCCATTCTCGTTTCGCTTGCCGAAGACCAGCCGGAAATCGCCTGCACGGTGATTGCCCGTTCGCCGGTTCTCGGTGAGGCCGATCTGGTTGATCTCGCCGGGCGGGGCGAAAGCCTGACGCGCTCCCTGATCGCCGCAAGGCCGGGCCTGCCGCGCGGTGTCTGCGCCGCACTCGCCGAAGTTGGCGATCTGCCGGAAACCCTCATCCTGCTCGAAAATGACGATGCCTTCATCACGCCGTTTTCGCTTCGGCGCATTGCCGAGCGTCATGGTTCGGATGCCGATATTCGCGATCTGCTGCTTCGCCGCGACGCGCTGCCTGCCGATGCGCGCCACCTGCTGGTGGGCCGCATCAGCGAGGCGCTCGCCGGGTCTGGGCTGGTTCATGCGATGATTGCCCGCAACCGCGCCGACAATCTGTTTCGGGAAGCGGAAGATTCCGCCACGATCCTCATCGCCGCTGGCGTTTCCTCACCGGAATTGCCGGCGCTGGTGGAGCATCTTCGCCAGCGGCTGGAGCTGACGCCGGCGCTGCTCATCCATGCCGTCTGTTCGGGCCGGCTGGAGTTCTTCACGGCAGCGATGGTCAATCTCTCCGGTCTCGATGACCGCAAGGTGCGGGCCATTCTGGCAACCGGGCGGCCGCATGCGCTGAAGGCCCTGTTCCAGTCGATCGGCCTTTCAGGTGATGTCGTTGACGTCTTCATCGCGGCGACACTGATGTGGCGCCGCGCCGCCCGTTCGCAGCTTTCGGAAGCAGCGGCATCCGTCTCGGCCGAATTGCTGGCGCATTTCCGTGATGTGAGCGGCTCGGAAACGTTGTTTGAACTACTGCATGCGGTGCGCAAGCTCGCCATTGCGGAAGAGCGGCAAAAGGCCCGCTATTACGCGGAAGCGCTTTCGGTCGAGGCGGCGTAAGGGCTGGTTATTCTTCGGTTGATGCAAATCCCATGAGTGCCCTAATTTTCCCGACGAAGTGCATCCTCTCACCCTCATTCCTGTGCTTGTCACAGGAATCCAGCCAGACCAAGTCCTTGGGCTGAAAAGACTCCTCCCGTCGCGCAGACGCGCGTCGACTGGATTCCTGTGACGAGCACAGGAATGAGGGCGGTGCGCGCTTTCCTCTTAGAGGAAAACTCTGCGTCGCAGCGGCAAAGAAACTGGCGTGGAATTTCCCGCAATCACTTGTCGAACCGCTTGGCAATCCACGAATAGCTGTTTTCAACCATCCTCACCGGCGTTCCCAGGAAGTGCTTTATGCCTTCGGTGGAAGGAAGGATGCGGCTGACGCGGCCGATCGCCTGTTTGGTGAGGCTTTCCTCTTCCTTCGGCGTAACCTCTGCGGTTGCCTGTTGTGTGTCGGCGGGTGCGGCAGCAGGCGTGCCGGCCGTCTGTGGGGTCTGCTCACCCGGTGTCTGGCACACGGCCACCACGACCGGATAGGAGGCGTTGGCGAAGCGTTCCAGCTCCTTTTCCGACACGGCGTCGCACAGTTCGATGCTCGTCCAGCGCTGCTGTGAAGTAGCGAGGTAATGGCAATCGGTGGCGCTGTCGTCGCAGCCAAGGAAGGTCATGAGAACGAGGGCTGTTTTCATGGGGTGTGGTTGCCTCTGTCGGGAATAATGCTCTAGAAACTCATCTATCCCGATTGCAGTGACATTACGACGAAATACGCATTTTTTGAAAGAAAGCAGGCATCGCATTGGCCATCGAAATCAAGCTTGAAACGCCGCGCCAGGAAGCCGTTCTGCGCCTCATCGATCTCTCCAACACCTACATGGCCTCGCTTTATCCCGCGGAGAGCAATCACCTGGTCGATATCGGCGCGCTGGAGAAGGACAATGTCTCGTTTTTCGTGGCCCGGCACGATGGCCGAGTTGTCGGCTGCGGCGCGCTGGTGGAGGCGGGGGAAGGCACGGCGGAGGTTAAGCGCATGTTCGTTGATCCCGAGGCACGGGGTTTGCGGATCGGCAAGCTGATCATGGATACGCTTGTTGCGCGTGGCACGGAGCTTGGTCTTTCCGCCATACGGCTCGAAACCGGCATCAGCCAGCCGGAGGCGATCGGCCTTTACCGCAAGGCGGGATTTGTGGAGATCGAGGCCTTTGCGCCTTATAAGCCCGATCCGCTGAGCCTGTTCATGGAGAGGGCGCTTTAAGTCTACGGCACAGGTTCGCCTCTACCTTGCAGTGTCCGAAACGAAGGAATTGACACGACATGAAAAGTAGAGCGGACGACGGACAACAGATCGCGTCAAGCACTCCAACGTCAGCCTCGGGCTTGTCCCTGTTATCTGCAACAGATTGATTTTATTCGACGTGATTAGATCCTCGGCACATGGCCGAGGATGACGCCGATGGTGTATTTACCGTTCCCAACCCGTTTCAGACTTCAATGAAAACTTAAACTTGAGGCTGACGGCAACGTACCGAAAATCAAATCCTGTACCGGAGAACCGATAAATCTTAGATACGCGAAATGAGCCCGAGCATGGACGGATGCAAGGTTCGCGGATTATCTATCTTTACCAGAGCCGCGGCATCTGCCTCAGGCTTCACCAATCAAAACGCCGCTTTCCGAAACGCGGTCGTTTCGTCGTTGTCGTCCTCATGCGAAACAGCCTCTGCGGCCGGATCGGTCTGCGTGGGTGGCGGCGGCGGAAGCTCGGCGCTGACGGCAGCGGAAATTTCCACTTCACGCACCCATTCGCGCCAGATCGCGACCAGCAGCGCCATCAGCACCGGGCCAATGAAGAGGCCGAGGAAACCCATGGTCTTGACGCCGCCGACGAGGCCGAAAAAGGTCGGCAGGAAGGGCAGCTTGATCGGGCCGCCGACGAGCTTCGGGCGGATGGTCTTGTCGACGATGAAGAGTTCGACAGAACCCCAGACGAACAGCGCCAGCCCGTGGGCGGGAGAGCCGCTGGCGACCAGATAGATCGACACCAGCGTGAAGGAAAGCGGCGCGCCGCCCGGAATGAGGGCCATGACGCCGGTGAGCACACCGAGTGTTACGGGCGAGGGCACGCCGGCGATCCAGTAGGCGATGCCGAGGATGATGCCTTCGCCGATGGCGATCAGCGTCATGCCGGTCACGGTGGAGCTGATGGTGGCGGGCACGACGCGGGAGATGCGTTCCCAGCGCGTCGGCAGGATACGCTCCCCCACGAGATCGATCTGGCGGGTGAAGCCGGCGCCGTTGCGATACACGAAAAACAGCGCGATCAGCATGAACAGCAGGGTCAGCACCAGATGGAACGCGCCGTTGCCGGCGGCGAGGATGGCCCGATAGATATTGCCGATATTGGCACCGCTGACGAGCTGGATCACTTCGCCGATCGCGCCCGGCGTGCCGATATATTTCACCCATTGCTCGCCGAGCCAGGGGCCGATGCCCGGCAGAGCCGCGATCCAGTCCGGCACGGGAGCGCCCGCCTTGTTGACATGCACCGCCCAGCCGAACCATTCGCGGATTTCGGTTGCCGTATAGGAGGCGGCGATGAAGATAGGCACCACGAGGAAGGCGATGATGAGGATGATGGCGATGGTGGCACCGAGCGTGGTGTTGCCGCCCACCTGCCGCAAAAGCCGCGTATAGACCGGCCAGCTGGCGAAACCGATGACGAGGGCGGCGAGAACCGGAACCAGAAAGCCGTTGAAGAAATAGATGCCCGCAAGGACGACCAGAAGGAGAAGCCAGCGCGCAGCCGAGATGGGCGGTATCAGGGCGATCCGCGTCGGGCTGGCGGGACCAAGCCATCTCGGTTCGCCATTCTGCTTACGGCTGTCAATGTTACTCACGGCAGGCTCTTTCTCGCATTCTCCCCTCAAAGGGGTGCATTCACTTTGTCACACCGATACATATAAGTGCAATATAACCGGATCACATTACCGTTGTGTGTTTATTGCGGAAGCTATTGAACGATTTTGGTAAAAATAGAACATCGGTCTTGGCGCGCGCATTGAAATATGACAATTAAACTCCCGTTTTCCGCGGCGTCAGATTGCCGCGCCCGATCTCCAGGTCATGCCATGCTTCGCCGTTTCTTCGCCTATTACCGTCCCTATCGCGGTCTGTTCATTCTCGATTTTTCCTGCGCGGTCCTGTCGGGCGTGCTCGAACTCGGTTTTCCGATGGCGGTGAAGGCCTTTGTCGACGTGCTTCTGCCGGGCGGCCAATGGGGGATCATCCTCGCCGCCTCGGTGGGTCTGCTGGTCATTTATGTGCTGAATACCGGGCTGATGGCGACCGTCACCTACTGGGGACACATGCTCGGCATCAATATCGAGACCGACATGCGGCGTCTGGCCTTCGATCACCTGCAAAAACTCTCGTTCCGTTATTTCGACAACCAGAAGACCGGCCATCTGGTCGGGCGGCTGACCAAGGATCTGGAAGAGATCGGCGAGGTGGCCCATCACGGCCCCGAGGATTTGTTCATCGCCATCATGACCTTCATCGGCGCTTTCCTGCTGATGATGTCGGTCAATGTGCAACTGGCGCTCGTCACCGCCGCCGTCGTGCCGGTCACCGCCTGGGTAACCAGCCGTTATGGCGGCCGCATGACGCAGAATTTTCGCGCGCTTTATGGCCGGGTGGGGGATTTCAACGCCCGTATCGAGGAAAATGTCGGCGGCATGCGGGTGGTGCAGGCCTTCGCCAACGAGGACCACGAACGCTCGCTGTTCGAGAAGGACAACCAGAAATATCGCCGCACCAAGCTCGATGCCTACAAGATCATGGCGGCCAGCACCTCGCTCAGCTATATGAGCATGCGTCTGACGCAGATGATCGTGATGATCTGCGGTGCCTGGTTCGTCCTCAATGGCAGCCTGACGGAAGGCGGCTTCGTCGGTTTCCTGCTGCTGGTCGGCGTGTTTTTCCGGCCGGTGGAAAAGATCAATTCGGTCATTGAGACGTATCCGAAGGGCATTGCCGGTTTCCGCCGCTTCACCGAGCTTCTGGATACTGCGCCCGATATCGTCGACGCGCCTGACGCCATCGACGCGCCGGCTCTGTCAGGCGCCATCGAATATCGCCATGTCGGTTTCGGTTATGCCGAGGGCAAACGGGTTCTCAGCGATATTGACCTGAAGATCAGCGCCGGCGAGACCGTGGCCTTTGTCGGCCCCTCCGGTGCGGGCAAGACGACGCTCTGCTCGCTGCTGCCGCGCTTTTACGATGTCACCAGCGGTTCGATCACCATCGATGGCATCGACATCAGGAAAATGAAGCTCGCCTCGCTGCGCAACCAGATCGGCATCGTGCAGCAGGATGTCTTCCTGTTCGGCGGCACGATCCGCGAGAATATCGAATATGGCCGGCTTGGCGCGTCCGATGAGGAGATCATGGATGCGGCGCGGCGTGCGCGTCTGGATGGCGTCATCGAGGCCATGCCGCTCGGGCTTGATACCGTCATCGGTGAGCGCGGCGTGAAGTTGTCGGGCGGGCAGAAGCAGCGTCTTGCCATTGCCCGTATGTTCCTCAAGAACCCGCCGATCCTCATTCTCGACGAGGCGACCTCGGCGCTCGACACGGAAACCGAACGCGCCATCCAGCAATCGCTGACGGAGCTTGCCAAGGGTCGCACCACGCTCGTCATCGCTCACCGGCTGGCGACGATCCGCGATGCTTCGCGCATCGTGGTGGTGGACCAGACCGGTATTGCCGAAACCGGCGCCCATGCCGAGCTTCTGGCTGCCAAGGGCCATTACAGCCGGCTGCATGAGGCGCAGTTCAGCGGGCATCTGGCGGGCCTCAGTTGACGGCCGCGCTGGCGCTTATCCGCCGTTTTCCGCAGCCTGTTCCTCCACGATGCCGGGGTTCGGCTCCGGCTTGCCGGGATGGCTGGTGACGAGGTAACCCATGGCCACCGCCGCGGCGACGATGAACAGCAGCACGATGCCACTGATCGTCATCAGCCAGTCGCGTGGCCTTCGGTGCGCCATGATATATCTGGGCCATCGGCTCGGATGGTTCGCCAGGCTGAATTTATGGCCGTGTCGCATGAACTTCCCCGGTTATCGAATTGCTGCCTGATCATTCAACGCGGGCGGGTTCGCAGCTGTTCCGAAATGGCGGGGCAGGGGTGATGACAAGGCCGTGAGGCGTGGAAGCCCCGGCTTCCTATAGCTCCCATTCTCCACTGGTCCGCGCGTAGTGATTCCTGCATCTGCCGTTGCGCGTCCGACTCCGCTTTTCGTCATGCGGACCTTGAGCCGCAGTTCCGGCAATGCGCTTTGGCGTGGCGAGAGGAGCCATTTTCACCTCCAGGCCCCTCGGCCGGCTGGCCTCCGGCTTGGAGTGAGGACGACGGGGAGGGGAAGAACCGGCAGTCCTCCGTGAAACTCCGCTTGCCAGTTCGTGCTCTTTATGAGAATGATTTGCAATTGCATTAATTCGATTTCCATGAAAGCACAGAAAATGGACAAGCCAGTCTTTGGATGGCGGCGGAACGGCGATGATCTCTCGCTGTCTGACGTTCACAGTTCGGTCCGCATCAAACCGGATGCCAGCACGTTTCGCCGGGCGATGGCCTTTTTTGGCCCCGGCTATCTCGTTGCGGTCGGTTATATGGATCCCGGGAACTGGGCGACGTCGCTCGCCGGCGGCTCCAAATTCGGCTACACGCTGCTGACAGTCGCGCTGGTTTCCAACATCATGGCGATTGTGCTGCAGTCGCTCTGTGCCCGTCTTGCGATCGCCTCAGGCCGCGATCTCGCCCAGGCCTGCCGTGATGCCTATCCGAAACCCGTGGCCATGGTGCTGTGGCTGCTCGCGGAAATCGCCATCATCGCCACCGACATTGCCGAGGTGATCGGCACGGCCATCGGCCTCAACCTGATCTTCGGCATTCCGCTGGAACTTGGCGTCCTCATTACCGCGCTCGATGTGTTCCTGATCCTCTATCTGCAAAAGCTCGGTTTTCGCTGGGTGGAGGCACTGGTCATCACGCTGCTCGGCGTCATCGCCGTGTGTTTCGCCATTCAGCTGGCGCTGGCCGATCCTGACTGGGGGCAGGTGATCCTCGGTTTTGCGCCGACGACGGAGATTGTCACCAATCCGGACATGCTTTATCTGGCGCTCGGCATTCTGGGTGCGACTGTCATGCCGCATAATCTCTATCTGCATTCGGGCATCGTGCAGACCCGCGAAATCGGCGAGACGCTACCCGAAAAGCGTGAGGCATTGAAATTCGCCACGCTCGATTCCACCATCGCGCTGATGTTCGCTTTGCTCATCAACGCCTCGATCCTCATTCTCGCGGCGGCGACCTTCAACAAAACGGGGCAGACCAATGTCGCCGAACTCGGGGAAGCGCATAGTCTGCTTGCGCCGCTGCTCGGCCTTGCCATAGCGCCGACGCTGTTCGGCGTGGCGCTTCTGTGCTGCGGTATCAATTCCACCGTCACGGCAACGCTCGCCGGCCAGATCGTGATGGAAGGTTTCCTCAAGATGCGGCTCGCCCCGTGGCTGCGCCGCCTCATCACCCGCGCCATCGCCATCGTTCCCGCCGCCGGCGTCACCATCTTTTATGGCGACAGCGGCACGGGCCAGCTGCTGATCCTGACGCAGGTGGTCTTAAGCCTGCAACTCTCCTTCGCCGTCTTCCCGCTTGTGATGTTCACCTCCGACAAGGCAAAGATGGGCGAGCTGAAAGCGCCGCTCTGGCTCTCGGCTTTTGCGTGGCTGATCGCGGTGGTGATCGCGGCGCTGAATGTGAAGCTGTTGTTGGATTTTATGGGGTGAGGCGGGTCAGGCCGCCCCTCTTCGGAGCGCGGCTGCCGTGCCTTCGGGGTCAACTGCAATGACTTTCAGATAGGCGCGGGCCGGTTGATCCGGCTCGCTGCGGCCCTGTTCCCAATCACGCAGGGTGCCGAGCGGGATATGATAGCGCGCAGAAAACTCTTCCTGCGTCAGCTTCAGCGCCCGGCGGATGATCTTGATGCGTGGCATTCTGGGGGGCGAGGCGAGCTGTTCGGCGGAAAGCGGCGGGTTGTCGGGATCGGCAAGTGCATTTGCTTCCGAGTCTTCGTCGGTCATGGCGTGAAGACGGGCCCATTTTACTAGATCGATTTTACCCGATTATTCGCTCTGCACTCAACTTTCATTGCTCTCATCCTTAACTCTAAAGCCCGTTAAATGAAATGTGACGTCGGGAAAAGACGGATTCTTGCCAAGTAAGCTTCCTCTCCCAAGGCTTTCGCCAGACATCTGTGCCAGTAAAGCACTGCCTACATAAAATCCGAACCAGACAGGAAAGAAAAAATACATGAATAATGGAAAAAATAAGTAGAATAAACCGCTTACGTTGTCTGTCAAATAAGCAATTACGGTGGCAGGAGCCGCAGTGTATAAGCATAGCTTTATAGTATGAATAATTAGTTTTAATATATTTTTCTGCTTGTATAAATCATATGCCTTACGGGCCTGTGCCGTTTTTTTCATTTTAAACCAGTCCAATTTTACGAACACTTATTAGTGATCGAAAGAAGTTAAAATACTGGTTTACTGATTTTAGGTTTCGAGCTGGCCAATATTTTTATTGGCCAGTTCTTAGTTATTTCTTCGTGTGAATCTGACGAAGACCTCTTATTTCTCTCAAGAGCAACCGCTCGTCGCACCGCAAGTATCGCACTTCTCACAAGTACCATTCCGCACCATCGTGAAGTTCTGGCATTCCGAGCACATATTGCCCGTATAGCCCTGCGCGATCGAGCGCATGCGGCGTTCGTTTTCCTTCTTCTTGGCTTCCGCCTTGGCCGATGCCGCGTCGGCGGCGGCCTTGTCGGAGAAGAGGGCGGTGGCGGTCTGCTGGGCTTCCTGAACCACCTCGTCGATCACTTCTTCCGCGATCTCTACCGCCAGTTCCTTGGCACGCTCTTCATAATCACGCTTGAAGGAGACGATTTCCGATGTGGAGATCGCGACTGTCGGTTCCAGCTTGCGGGCGGCGGAGCCGGCAAAGGAGGTGACGTTGGCGGAGCCGCGGGCAGGGGCTGCCGTTGCCGAACCCTTGGGCTCGGAAGCGGCGCGGTCACCTTCGTTGCTGGAAACCAGCGTCGGCTTGTAACCGCGTGTCCAGCCGGTGGAGAGCAGGTTGGTCTTGCCTTCCTGAATACCCTTGCCGAGCGCCGTGTTGGAGAAGTCGGACGTATCGACATGGGCGAGATCGTGGCGGCCGAGATAGGAGACGGCGAGTTCGCGGAACACGTAGTCGAGGATCGAGGTTGCGTTCTTGATCGCGTCGTTGCCCTGCACCATGCCGGCCGGTTCGAACTTGGTGAAGGTGAAGGCCTCCACATATTCTTCCAGCGGCACGCCATATTGCAGGCCGAGCGAAATGGCGATGGCGAAGTTGTTCATCATCGCCCGGAAGGCAGCGCCTTCCTTGTGCATGTCGATGAAGATTTCGCCGATGCGGCCATCACCGAATTCGCCGGTGCGCAGATAGACCTTGTGACCGCCGACGGTTGCCTTCTGGGTGTAACCCTGACGGCGGTTCGGCAGCTTTTCACGCTCGCGCGATACACGCTCGATGACGCGCTCGACGATCTTCTCGGTGATCGTCACGGCCTGCTGGGCAAGCGGCTGCTGGATCAGTTCTTCAACGAAGTCTTCGTCGTCCTCATCTTCCACCAGCGAGGCGTTGAGCGGCTGGGAAAGCTTGGAACCGTCGCGGTAAAGGGCGTTGGCCTTCAGCGCCAGCTTCCAGGAGAGCATGTAGGCGGCGCCGCAATCTTCCACCGTCGCATCATTCGGCATGTTGATCGTCTTGGAGATCGCGCCGGAGATGAACGGTTGTGCCGCTGCCATCATGCGGATATGCGATTCGACCGAGAGGTAACGCTTGCCGATCTTGCCGCAGGGGTTGGCGCAATCGAAGACCGCCAGGTGTTCGTTCTTCAGGAACGGCGCGCCTTCCAGCGTCATCGCGCCGCAGACGTGAACGTTTGCCGCTTCGATGTCCTTCTTCGCAAAACCGAGATGGTCGAGCAGGTTGAAGCTCATGTCGGAGAGCTGCTCGTCGGAAACCTTCAGCGTGCCCTTGAGGAAGTCAGCGCCGAGCGTCCACTGGTTGAAGACGAACTTGATGTCGAAGGCGCTTTTCAGTGCAGCATTGACGGCTTCGATCTTCTCATCGGTGAAGCCCTTGGCCTTCAGCGTCGAGGGATTGATGGCCGGCGCCTGGTTGAGATTGCCATGGCCGACGGCATAGGCCTCGATCTCGGCGATCTGGCTTTCGGAATAACCGAGCGAACGCAGGGATTCCGGCACAGCGCGGTTGATGATCTTGAAGTAACCGCCGCCGGCGAGCTTCTTGAACTTCACCAGCGCGAAATCGGGCTCGATGCCGGTCGTGTCGCAGTCCATCACGAGGCCGATCGTGCCTGTCGGCGCGATGACGGTCGTCTGGGCGTTGCGGTAACCGTGCTTTTCGCCAAGTTCCAGCGCCTTGTCCCAGGCGGCCGTGGCGTGGGCGACAAGGTCCTGATCCGTGCAATCGGCATGGATGAGGGCAACCGGGTTCACCGACAGGCCCTCGTAACCTTCCGATTGGCCATGGGCGGCGCGGCGGTGGTTGCGGATGACGCGCAGCATGTTGTCGCGGTTCGGCGCAAAGCTCGGGAAGGGGCCAAGCTCGCCGGCCATTTCAGCCGAGGTGGCATAGGAAACGCCGGTCATGATGGCGGTCAGCGCACCTGCAATGGCGCGGCCTTCGTCGCTGTCATAGGGAATGCCCGAGGACATCAGCAGGCCGCCGATATTGGCGTAACCGAGGCCGAGCGTGCGGTATTCGTAGGAACGTTCGGCAATCTGGCGGGACGGGAACTGCGCCATCATGACCGAGACTTCGAGAACGACGGTCCACAGGCGCACGGCATGTTCGTAATCGGCGATATCGATGCGCTTCGTCTTGGCATCCTTGAACTGCAGCAGGTTCAGCGAGGCAAGGTTGCAGGCCGTGTCATCAAGGAACATATATTCCGAGCACGGGTTGGAAGCGCGGATCGGGCCTTCGGCCGGCGAGGTGTGCCAGTCATTCATGGTGGTGTTGAAGTGCAGGCCCGGATCGGCCGATGCCCAGGCGGCGTGGGAAATCTTTTCCCAGAGATCGCGGGCCTTCAGCGTTTTCATGACCTTGCCGTCCTTGCGGGCGGTGAGGTTCCAGTCGCCGTCATTTTCGACAGCGCGCAGGAAGTCATCTTTGAGCGATACGGAGTTGTTGGAGTTCTGGCCTGACACCGTGAGATAGGCTTCGGAATCCCAATCCGTATCGTAGGTCTTGAACTGGATGTCCTTGTAACCCTGTTCGGCGAACTGGATGACGCGCTTGACGTAGTTTTCCGGCACCATGTCCTTCTTGGCAGCGCGGATTTCGCGCTTCAGGGCAGGGTTCTTGGCGGGGTCGAAGCAATCACCATTGTCGGCCTCGCAATTGACGCAGGCCTTCATGATGGCCTTGAGGTGCTTGGCAACGATCTTGGAACCGGTCACGAGAGCGGCAACCTTCTGCTCTTCGTTCACCTTCCAGTCGATATAGGCTTCGATATCGGGATGGTCGGCATCAACGACGACCATCTTCGCCGCACGGCGGGTCGTGCCGCCGGACTTGATGGCGCCGGCTGCGCGGTCGCCGATCTTGAGGAAGCTCATCAGGCCCGAGGACTTGCCGCCGCCGGAGAGCTTTTCGCCTTCGCCGCGCAGGTAGGAGAAGTTGGAGCCGGTGCCGGAGCCATATTTGAACAGACGGGCTTCACGCACCCACAGGTCCATGATGCCGCCTTCATTGACCAGATCGTCTTCGACGGACTGGATGAAGCAGGCATGCGGCTGCGGATGTTCGTAAGCGGATTTGGACTTGGTCAGCTTGCCCGTGAAGGGGTCGACATAGAAGTGCCCCTGGCCGGGGCCATCGATGCCATAGGCCCAGTGCAGGCCGGTGTTGAACCATTGCGGGCTGTTCGGTGCAACGCGCTGGGTTGCGAGCATGTAGGCAAGCTCATCCTTGAAGGCGGACGCATCTTCTTCGGTTGAGAAATACTTGCCCTTCCAGCCCCAATAGGCCCAGGTGCCGGCCAGACGGTCGAAAACCTGGCGCGCATCGGTCTCGGAGCCATAACGTTCGGCTTCGGGCAGTTCCTTCAATGCCTTCTCGTCGGCAACCGAACGCCAGAGGAAGGAAGGAACATCGTTTTCCTCAACCTTCTTCAGCAGCTTCGGCACACCGGCCTTGCGGAAGTATTTCTGCGCCAGAACGTCGGTCGCAACCTGGCTGAACTGCGCGGGAACGTCGATATCCGCCAGACGGAACACGACGGAACCATCCGGGTTCTTGATTTCACTGACGGCCTTGCGGAATTCGATTTCCGCGTAAGACGATTGGCCGGGCTTCGTGAAGCGGCGTTCGATGCGCATGGTTTCGTGTCCTCGTCCATTGGGCGCCCGGCAAAGGGCGCAAAAATCTGTTCCAGCCGTGCGAACTGTGCGCACAGCCGGTTGTTGCCGATCTGTAAGGGATGTTCATCCTTGGATGTGATCCCTGTATCTCGTGTTTAAGATGGCTGCAAGCCTACTATATATAGTGTTAACACATTCTTGCTGCCAGTCCCCGCTTTATGTTTTCGGCGGCTCCATAGGCGCAGAAAAGCCACCGGCGAACCGCCCCCTCATGGTCGGGACGCCGCTCTGGATCTGCGCGCTGAATATGGAGAAGAACCGGCCTCGTTACTTTCCGGTCCGTTGCCGCCGCAACATAAGTGTCACTTTCCTCCCGTGACATAGATTCGTCAAGACATAGATTGAAACGCATTTTTAACCACAAGATATTGTGTGGAGTGCCTGTGGAAAACGGGGATAGGAAAAGCGATTAGAAAAATCAGTGACTTGGCAGGAAAATTTGAAGCTTGTGCGAGGCCGGTTTCCGCAACGGAAAGGCAAAACCCCGCATTTCCGGGGTGAGGCATAATGGCGACACTGCGGTTTTTCCGTGTTTTTCGCAGCTTTAAAAAAAGACGTTTCTCCACAAAAAACCGCCCTCGAGGGGCGGCCTTTAAGAGCTGATTTCAGCGGAGAAAGGCAATCAGCCGCGCGATCCCTTGGCGATCGGCTCCTGATAGGTGAAGCCCATGTCCCAGGGAAAATAAATCCAGGTGTCCTGGCTGACTTCAGTGACAAACGTGTCAATGGTCGGCACGCCCTTCGGCTTGGCGTAAACACAGGCGAAATGCGCCTTCGGCAACATTTCGCGCACTTCCAGCGCCGTCTTGCCGGTATCGGTCAGATCGTCGACGACAAGCACGCCTTCACCGGCGTCGGTCATCAGTTCCGGGGCCACGCCCTTCAGGAGAACCGTGTCGCCCTGGTTGACATAGTCATGACGCGTGGCGATGCAGACCGTGTCGATCATGCGGATGTTCAGTTCGCGGGAAATAATCGCCGCCGGAACGAGGCCGCCGCGGGTAATACAGACGATCGCCCGGAACTCCTTGTCGAGACCGGCAAGACGCCAGGCAAGCGCACGGACATCACGGTGGAACTGGTCCCAGGAGACGGGAAAGGCTTTATCGGGAAGGGACATGTCGTCTACCATCTGGTCAAAATTGTCGATGGCTTTGGCTAATAGCCGCAAGACCGGCAAAAAGGCAAGCGTTCCGCGTAAAGGCGAGAGTGGGAGATTGCGGCGCTGTTTGCGCCGCATCCGTTTTTAACGCGACAGCAACGTCATCGCCGTCATGGAATCGAGCAGCGTGCGCGTCACGCCGCCGAACAGCAGTTCCCACCAGCGGGAATGGCCATAGGCACCCATGACCAGAAGGTCGATGCTGTTGTCGGACAGGCGGTTCTCGATGGCGGCCTGCGGCGAAAGCCCGGCGATCTTTTCCTGTGAGGTGACCGTGACGTTCACGCCGTGGCGGGCAAGCGTGGCGGCGAGTTCCGCACCGGCAAGGCCCGCAGACTGCGTTTCGCTTTCGGACTGGTCGACGGAGAAAATCTCGACGCTGTCGGCCGCCTTCAGGAAGGGCAGGGCGTCGAAGGTGGCGCGGGTCGCCTCGCGGGAGCCGTTCCAGGCGATCAGGACGCGCTTGATCGGTTTGGCGACGGTCAGCACATGCGGCACGAGGAGAACGGGGCGGCCGCTTTCATAAAGAAAACCGTCAATATCCGAGCGGCTGTCGGAAAGCGCCGACGAGCTGCTCTGGCGCGCGACGATGAGGTCGGCGCAGCGGGCGCTGTCAATGGTGGAGGCGGAGGCGTAACCGACCGACGTGACGAAGCTGCGCCATTCGTGCGAGATGCCGTTGGTCGAGAGCGTGCGCTCGAAAAGCGTGCCGACGTCGGTAGTTTCCTTGTGCGCCACGTCCTGCAGCGCCTGCACGGTGGCGGGATCGGGAATTTCCATCGGCGCGACAAGCGGGACGGCGGCAAGCGTTTCCATATGCAGGCCGATCACATGCGAGGAAAACTGATCGGCAAGGCTCACCACGAATTCGCCGAGCTTCTGCGTGTTCGAAACATTGTCGACCACTGCCAGTATCGTTTTGTAACCCATTTCTTTCTCCTCGGTGACATCTGTTGCTGTGGGGAGAATGGCCGTCTTTGCCGATGGCCACCTTGATTTTGGTCAACTCCGCGCCTCTCAGGCGGTTGCATCGCCCTTGCTTGCGGCCAGCTGCTTCTCCTGGCCTATCGCTTCAATCATCGCCGCAACCGCCTCGGTTGCCGCCTTCAGCAGGCCGGCGTCGCGGGCGCGCACGACGATCTCTGTCGAGAAGCGCTGCCCGTCATATTTCGGATAGGAGCCGATGCTGGTTTCGGGATGCGCCTTCTGGATGGCGGTCAGCGGCGTGCCGATATCGCCTTCGCCATAGGGCGAGCGCACAGCCTGCGACATGACCTTTGCGCCGGTGCGCAGGGTCGGCATGACATTGTCGAGCATCGCCTGAAAAACCTGCGGCACGCCGGCCATTACATAGACATTGCCGATGACGAAGCCGGGAGCGACGGAAACGGGGTTGGTGATATGAGCAGCACCTTTCGGCATACGCGCCATGCGCTTGCGAGCCTCGGTGAACTCCATCTCACGGACGCGATACATGTCGCCCAGGAGGCGCAGCGCCTCGGCATCGTGTTCGCAGGGCAGGCCGAATGCCGCAGAGATCGCGTCCGCGGTGATGTCGTCATGGGTCGGGCCGATGCCGCCCGAGGTAAAGACATAATCATAACGGCTGCGCAGCGCGTTCAGCGCCTCGACAATCGATTCCTCCTCGTCGGCGACGATGCGGACTTCCTTGAGGTCAATGCCGGACATGGTGAGCACATCCGCGAGGTGGCCGATATTCTTGTCCTTGGTGCGGCCGGACAGCAGTTCGTCGCCGATGGCGAGCATGGCAGCAGTCACGACGGAGGAGGTGGAGGAGGGATTGGACATGGGTGCACTCGTCATCTGTTTTGTCAGACGTTAGCCCTGCGCCCGGGGAATGCAAAGCGGTTTTGGCAAAATGTCTTTTTGTAAATGGTTGACGTTCCGGTTTTCCGTTCACTCATGGTGAACAGTGCGTATGCCAATCCCCGCTGGCGGTATCGGGGTCTGTCAGCTACCCTGCCTTCAAATTGAGTTGACGGGTCAACACCGATGATCATCGAGTTTTTGAAGAAGCTTCTGGCCGGTACGCCGGAAACAGTTCCAGCAAAGGAAACGAAGAGAATGACGAAGGTTCTGGTACTTTATTACTCCTCTTACGGCCATATCGAGACAATGGCCTATGCGGTTGCCGAAGGCGTGAAGTCCACCGGCGCGGAAGCCGTGGTCAAGCGCGTTCCCGAACTGGTCCCGGAAGAGGTCGCCAAGTCCTCGCACTTCAAGATGGATCAGCCGGCACCGGTGGCGACGGTGGACGAACTGGCCGAATACGATGCCATCATCGTCGGCGCCGGCACGCGTTTCGGCACGGTCGCCTCGCAGATGCGCAATTTCTGGGACCAGACCGGCGGCCTGTGGTTCAGCGGCAAGCTGGTGGGCAAGGTCGGCTCGGCCTTTACCTCGTCCGCCACGCAGCACGGCGGTCAGGAATCGACCATTCTCGGTTTCATTCCCACCTTCCTGCACCATGGCATGGCCGTCGTCGGTCTGCCCTATGCCTTCCAGGGCCAGATGGGTGTCGATGAAATCAAGGGCGGTTCGCCCTATGGCGCTTCCACCATCACCGATGGCGACGGCTCGCGTCAGCCTTCCGCAATCGAGCTGGACGCCGCTCGTTATCAGGGCGCGCATGTCGCCAAGCTGGCCGCCAAGCTTTCCGCTTGAGCCAGGTTTGATTGAAAAAGAAATGCGGCCCAGAAGGCCGCATTTTCTTTGCGCCGGCATTTGAGACGCCGGGCCTGTGGAACTTATGGATTTTTAAGGCTGGTCAGATCGGCGGGTTGACCATGAAAAAGCAGCTTGCGATCACGAAGCCGAGCATCGAAATTTCGAGAAAACCGTTCAATCCGTCACGCATTTCAATCCTCCTTATGGTGAGCGAAAAGAGAACGGACAGAGCCTATCGCGGTTCCATAACAGAAACGTAAAATTCAGGAAATTTTAGCGCGTGCCTCTCAGTTCTCGGACCGAGGGGATATTGGCGCTTCAGCCGGTAACGACGAAGGCGACCACGAGGTGGCCGAGAAGGCCGATGGCGAGGCAGGAGAGGAGGAAAATGAACAGGGCTTTTTTCATGTTTGCGGAAGCTTCCATCTGTTTTTACCCTTCGAACCCTTTGTCTTGACGTTTTCGCGCCGCATGGCGCACTTCCCGGCCAAATGACCCGATGCCGTCAGGCCTTGATGTCGAGACCGGCCTCGATTGCGGCGGCGATGAAGGCCTTGCGCGCATCCTCCGGCTTTTTTTTGCCGGCATCGACGGCTGCGCAGACCAGCAGCGCCTTGTCCAGTGCATCGCCGTCTTCTATCGGCCAATCCTCGATCAAGGCCCAGGATGCCGCCTGCGTGGTCTCGATGCTTGTGTAGTCGCCCGGCGTTTCAAACGCGATCAGGACGGGTTTTTGCCAGCGCGTGTTCATCGCCTATCCATATTGGTTGTTGCGCCCGGCTCTAAACGAAGCGGCCAGGATGCGCAATCCCGCTCCCGGCCCGTTTCTCGCCGTTGCGGTGCGGTCAGTCGTCGCGCCCGAACAGCCATTCGCGAATGATGCGCCGGTCGATGAGTTCCAGCGAACGGTCAGGCGCGATGCGATAGGTCTCCACCGCCCTGGTGCTGCCATCGATGCGGAAATCATGGGTGAAGGTGCTGCCGATCGGCGATTTCGTCAGCTTGGTGCGCGGCTGGCTCCTATAGATGATGCTGCCGGGGATGGGTTCGACATAGGGCGCAGGTCCGGAATAGTTGCCCGGTCCGGCGGTCGTGCATCCAGAAAGTGCCAGTGAAAGCGTGATAGCGGCCGATGATAGGAGCGTTTTCATCCTGTCCTCCGAAGTGCGTCTTTAAAAACGAAATGGAGGCGCAGCGGTTCCTCGCGGGCAAGAAAATAGGGAACAATTCGTCCCGCCTATTTGCCTTTCGGATTCTGAATGTCGCGCGCGACCCAGCGGAAGAAAACGTAGACGAGGAAGGCGAAGATGAAAAGCGGGATGAGGTTCGCAAAACCGGACATATGATTCTCGTTTCTTCCTCCTGGTCCGGGGTCTAGCCGGAGTGAAACCGGCAAGGCAAGGGGAGCGCATATCACCATCGGTAAAATATCCGTGTGACTGCTCAGTGGGTTTAGGAGGGGTCAGAGGATTTGGGAGGGGCGGGAGAGATCCGGCGCACTGCCAGTAATGCCAGATCTCTCCGTCTCCCGCCGGTTTCAGGGTACGGGGGACTGTTTTTACTATGACGGACAACGGCCAATCGACATAGGCCGAGAAATCACCTCGAATAATTCGCTGCCATGACCGTTCCGGCCGGTCGGGGTGCGTGCAGCGAAATCTGCGAGGACTAGGCCATCGGACGCCGAAGATTCTTATCCGGCAAATTACCTTATGGGGCAGGCGGTGGCGGCGGGATCCGCCAGTCCATGTGCGGCTATGGCCTAACCCTTTGAAACCGCTGGGAAGCACTCCGAGAGACATGATGAGGCGAGGGAGAGTCCATGGGAACTTTTTTCAGGCTGTATCATTGAAGCAGACAGACACATGCCAACAGCGGAGGGTTATACATGCTCGGCACCATCCTTGTCATCCTGCTCATCCTGTTCCTGATCGGCGCGCTGCCGAGCTGGGGATATCATAATTACGGTTATGGCCCGTCGGGCGGCCTCGGACTGGTTCTTGTCATCGTCCTGATCCTCGTCCTTCTCGGGCGGATCTGATCGATAACCCCAAGGGAATATGTCATGCCCGCATTGCCGCAGACGCGCGCTATGCGGGCATTGTTTCTTCTGAAATATGAGGAAGATACAAAAAACAACGTAATCTTAATTGCTTAGGGGATTGGCTCATCCGTTGCGCCCTTACGGCTCGAAAAAACACCACATTCAGAACGAAGCCTCTTGCGCCCAAAATGGATTCGTTCTAAATGCCCGCCATCGCTTGAATAAAAGAGCGTGTGAGGCCTCGTGGCGGAGTGGTGACGCAGAGGACTGCAAATCCTTGTACCCCGGTTCAATTCCGGGCGAGGCCTCCAAATTTCTCTCACCATCGGCATTATATAATATGTGCGCTCCGTAGATGATGCGGACGCGCGCCGTTTTCGGCCAGAATGCAGGAGGAGAGCGTGGATCAGGATCAGCGGGACGGCGCGGGCAACAAGAAGCGAAGGCTGTGGCCATGGCTGCTTCTCGGTGTCGTTACCATTCTGGCGATCTATGCGTATGTGACGACGATCGAGATGATCGAGGATATGGCACGGCTGTGGAGCGATCTCGTTCAGCTTTTCTGGTGGATCATGCCGGATATTCCCGCCTCCTGACGACGTATTTCCTGGCAATCGCGAGAAATTTGCATCACCCTCCAGTGCTTTTTGGGAGCGCAGCCAATGAGCGCGCTTGAAAGCGCGGCTTCTGGCAATTATGAGATTGTTTTAACGGTCGGCTGCATCTTCCGACTTCGGGCTGGTTTCCAGCCTCTATCCTTGAAATTGAGGCGATAAGGACATGATGGATTTCGAAACCGCACGCGCCAATATGGTCGACAGCCAGTTGCGCACGACCGACGTGACGTCGCATTCCGTGCTGAAGGCGTTTTTGAGCGTGCCGCGCGAGGCATTCGTGCCGGCGGGTGTGCGGCAGATTGCCTATGCGGACGAGGATCTGCAGATCTGTTCGGCGCTTGACGGTCGCCCGGCCCGTTATGTCATGAAGGCATCGCCGCTGGCCAAGCTTTTGCAGCTGGCTGCCGTCTCCAAGGACGATGTGGTGCTGGAAGTCGGTGGTGGCTCCGGTTACGCGGCTGCCATCCTGTCCCAGCTTGCCGGTTCGGTGGTTTCGCTTGAAAGCGACGAAGCGCTGGCCGCACAGGCGACCGAGACGCTCGCTTCGCTCGGTTATGACAATGTCGCTGTCGTGACCGGCGATCTTGCCAAGGGTTATGCGGGTGAAGCGCCCTATGACCTGATTTTCATCAACGGTTCGGTCGAGGAAGTGCCGGCGGCGCTGACCGACCAGTTGCGCGATGGCGGACGTCTTGTCGTCGTTGTCGGATATGGCAATGCTGCCAAGGCAACTGTCTATCGCCGTGATGGCAACAGCACGTCTGCTGCGAGCTTTTTCAACGCCTCCGTCAAGCCTGTACCGGGTTTTGCCAAGGCGGCCGAGTTCGTTTTCTGATCCCTACGCGATCGTTTTTTGCAGGGCCGGGGTGGATTTTTCACCCCGGCTTTTTTGTGGCCGGTGTCTCGGAAAATTGTGTCGTCGCCTGCCGTTTTCACAAAGCTGTGCATCACCGCGAAACTTGTCGAATCAGTGATTTAGTTCCTGACTATGCTGCCCTAGACTAGGGGTGATTCGGGGTGTGCGTATTTCTGCCCCGCATGACCCTGCAACAGGGACGGCAAAAACGCCCGGCGGTTTTGACCCAACTGTTTCAGAGCATCGGCACGGCGATCTGCTTTGGTTGTCATGGGCGCGATGTATAAATTGAACAGGTGCAAAGCGCCATGTCCGGTATCCCAAAGGGGATGCGGCAAGCGTGCTTAAGAGTAGAAACCGGGGATTGATATGGCTCAGCCAAGTGTCGCGCGTGAACCGTCCATGGAAGAGATTCTGGCGTCGATACGCCGGATCATCGAAAGCAACGAGCCTGGACCTGCCGGTGCGTTTTCCGGGCAGTTGCCGCCGGTCTATGACGATGAGGACGAGGCTTCCGGCGAAGCTGCCTTCGCCGCGGAGCCTGTGAGCCCGCCGGCCCGCGTTCCCCCCGCCGCAAACCAGGCCTATGCCGCGCGCCCGGTGCATGATTTTTCACCGGCATTTGACGCGCCGTTGGTTGAACGGCAGGAAAGCCAGGCCGAAAAGACCATGTCGCTTGCCGATGTCGCTGCCCGTGTGCGTGCCGCCGCAGACCGCAACGCCGCCATGGGGCCGCAGGCCTTCGCCGCACAGGCGCAACAGCGCGCGGCCGAGACCGCTGCACCGGCTTCCGCCGTATCGAATGTTTCGCAACCTTCGGCAGTGCCGTCGCCTGAACGCGCCGCGCCGCAACGCCCAACGGATGTTCGCCCGCTGATGGCCGCCGTGGCTGCCACAAGCGCGGTTGAGCAACCGGCATCCTTCGCCGCCGAGGATCGTGCCGCTGCTGCTGCCATCGAAAATGCGCCCTTGGCCGAGAGCCGTTTCGAGCAGCTTTCGCTGCGCGGTGCCATCGATACGCCGGTGACGGCGGAACGGTTCGACATCGCGCTCGAACCTGTCTCCGAAAAGTCGATCTTCGATCTGCGGGAGCCGGAAGCGCCGGGTGAGACAGACGTGAAAGAAACTGCGCACATTGCGGATGGCCTGTCGCTCAATCTCCTTTCCGCCGCCGCCGGTGCGCAGATCGCCCGGTCCTTCAGCGAGCTGGCGGAGGTTTTCGACGGCGTCGAGCGGCGTTCGATCGAGGATATGGCTGCCGATATGCTGCGCCCGATGCTGCAGGACTGGCTGGAAGACAATCTTCCGACGCTGGTGGAGCGCCTCGTGCGCGAGGAAATCGAGCGTGTGGCGCGCGGCTCGCGCCGCTAAGGCCGGCCCGTCCGCAGGCTGTAATCGCTGCCGATGCGATGAAACGGGAGCCGCTCCGGCATGGGAGCGGCTTTTTTGTTGAAGATGAAGGTGTTATCGGGGCATAGTCTCCCGTGGGTCCACGCAATGGTTGGCACCCGGGCTGGTTTCTGTTGACTCTCTCCCATCCATCCTTATTTAAAAAATCCACACAAGAACTCTAAAATTCAGGCCAGGAAATGCTCGAAAAGACCTACGATTCCGCATCCGTCGAACCGAAGATCGCGAAAGCCTGGGACGAGGCGAACGCTTTTCGTGCCGGCGCCAACGCCAAGCCGGGCGCGGAAACCTTCACCATCGTCATCCCGCCGCCGAATGTGACCGGCTCCCTGCATATGGGCCACGCGCTCAACAACACGTTGCAGGATATATTGGTCCGCTTCGAGCGCATGCGCGGCAAGGACGTGCTTTGGCAGCCGGGCATGGACCATGCCGGCATCGCCACGCAGATGGTCGTCGAGCGCAAGCTGATGGAGAACCAGCTGCCGGGCCGCCGTGAGATGGGCCGCGAGGCCTTCGTGGAGAAGGTCTGGGAATGGAAAGCCGAGTCCGGCGGCCTGATCTTCAACCAGCTGAAACGTCTCGGCGCCTCCTGCGACTGGTCGCGTGAGCGCTTCACCATGGATGAAGGTCTCTCCGAGGCCGTCCTCGAAGTCTTCGTCACGCTTTACAAGCAGAACCTGATCTACAAAGCCAAGCGCCTCGTCAACTGGGACCCGAAGCTCCAGACTGCGATTTCCGACATGGAAGTCGAACAGATCGAGGTCAAGGGTAACCTCTGGCACTTCCGCTATCCGCTGGAAAAGGGCGTGACCTATGAATACCCCGTCGCGTTTGACGCCGACGGCACGCCCACCGAGTTCGAAACGCGCGATTACATCGTCGTCGCCACCACGCGTCCGGAAACCATGCTCGGTGATACCGGCGTTGCGGTGAACCCGGAGGACGAGCGTTACAAGGGCATCGTCGGCAAGCACGTCATCCTGCCGATCGTCGGCCGCAAGATCCCGATCGTTGCCGATGATTATGCTGATCCGACGGCCGGTACGGGCGCGGTGAAGATCACGCCTGCGCATGACTTCAACGATTTCGAAGTCGGCAAGCGTTGCGGCCTGCGCGCCATCAACGTCATGAACATCGATGGTACGATCTCCATCAAGGAAAACGAAGATTTCCTCGAGGGCCTCAGCCATCCCGCAGCCCTGCATGGCGCCTGGGATCGTCTGGAGGGGCAGGACCGCTTTACCGCCCGCAAGATCATCGTCGAAATCTTCGAGGAAGCCGGTCTGCTCGACAAGATCGAGCCGCACAAGCATGTGGTCCCGCATGGCGACCGCGGCGGCGTGCCGATCGAGCCGCGCCTGACCGACCAGTGGTGGGTGGACAACAAGACGCTCGCGCAGCCGGCAATCGCCTCGGTGCGCGAAGGCCGCACCAATTTCGTGCCGAAGAACTGGGAAAACACTTACTTCCAGTGGATGGAAAACATCCAGCCCTGGTGCATCTCACGGCAATTGTGGTGGGGACACCAGATTCCGGCATGGTACGGCCCGGACGGGCAGGTCTTCGTTGAAAAGACCGAGGAAGAGGCGCTGCAGGCGGCCATCCAGCACTATATCGCCCATGAAGGCCCGTGGAAGGCCTGGGTTGAAGAGAAGCTTGAGAACTTTGCGCCGGGCGAAATCCTGACGCGTGACGAAGACGTGCTCGACACCTGGTTCTCGTCGGCGCTCTGGCCGTTCTCGACACTCGGCTGGCCCGAGCAGACGCCGGAACTGGCGCGTTATTATCCGACCAATGTGCTGGTCACCGGCTTCGACATCATCCCGTTCTGGGTGGTGCGGATGATGCAGATGGGCCTGCATTTCATGAAGGACGATGCGGGCAATCCGGTCGAACCCTTCAGCACGGTCTATATCCATGCGCTGGTTCGCGACAAGAACGGCCAGAAGATGTCGAAGTCCAAGGGCAACGTCATCGATCCGCTGGAGCTGATCGACGAATATGGTGCGGATGCGCTGCGTTTCACGCTCGCCATCATGGCGGCGCAGGGGCGCGACGTGAAGCTCGATCCGGCGCGTATCGCCGGTTACCGCAACTTCGGCACCAAGCTCTGGAACGCCACGCGTTTTGCCGAGATGAACGGTGTGAAGCGCGATCCGCATTTCCTGGCCGAAACCGCGTCACTGACCATCAACCGCTGGATTCTGACCGAGCTTGCCAATACGGCGCGCGATGTGACGGCAGCACTTGAGAATTTCCGCTTCAACGATGCCTCCGGCATCCTCTATCGTTTCGTCTGGAACCAGTTCTGCGACTGGTATCTGGAACTGCTGAAGCCCGTCTTCAGCGGCGAAGATGAAGAAGCGAAGCGGGAATCCCAGGCCTGCGCGGCCTATGTTCTGGAGGAGATCTACAAGCTCCTGCATCCCTTCATGCCCTTCATGACCGAAGAGCTGTGGGCGCATACGGCCGGCGAGGGAGAAGAGCGGGATGACCTGCTTTGCCTCACCGACTGGCCGGAGCCGGAATTCCGCGACGATGCGGCGGCGGCCGAAATCAACTGGCTGATCGATCTCGTCTCCGGCATCCGCTCCGCGCGCGCCGAGATGAACGTGCCGCCGGGCGCCACCGCCTCGCTGGTCGTCGTTGGCGCCAACACCTCCACCGAAGCGCGGCTCGACCGCCACGCCGCCGCCATCCGGCGCCTGGCGCGGGCGGATGAAATTCGTGGCGGTGATGTTGCGCCGAAGGGTTCCGCGCAGATCATCGTCGGCGAGGCGACGGTCTGCCTGCCGCTCGGCAATCTTGTCGATCTCGCAGCCGAACAGGCTCGGCTCGAAAAGGCGATCGGCAAGGTGGATGCGGAAATGGAACGCATCGACAAGAAGCTGTCGAACGAGAAGTTCGTGGCCAATGCCGATCCGGAAGTCGTGGCTGCCGAGCGCGAGCGCAAGGCGGAGCTGGACGTTCAGCTGGCAAGTCTGAGAACGGCTCTCACGCGGGTGAGTGAAGCCGGTTAATCCGCGCAATCATCCATGGTCAGGATAAACGAAAGCGCTCCGTACCAACGGGGCGCTTTTATGTTTTGTCCGTTCCGGAATGTTGCGCTGCAACGTCGAATCGCTTTGGGTGTGCGGCAGGGCGATTTCAAGGGTGAAGCGGTGAAAATGATCGCCGAAGATCGAAAAAAACCAATAAAAACGGCCCGATAAGCCCGTTTTTCCCGGAAACTATCCACTGTGGTTATTTGGCGACAATTCCTGTCAGCCGTAGGCGTTTGTTTCGTTTTATGACGGATACGCCCGTAGTGATTAGAAAAATAACCTAAAATGACTATTTAAGGGCACACCCATAAAATTCTTACGTAAAAAATGGAGAAGTGTCGCAGAACTGTGCCAGTGTGCGGCAGATTGTCATTTGCCGCGAACCACTTCACTCTTTTGATGATCACATTGCCTTGATTGGGGAGAGAGATGGCAAAAACTGCAATTTTTCGCGGCGCGGTATGTTTCGCAGTCAGCATCGCGGCGGTAACGCCCTCACTGGCCGGCGGCCTGGAGCGTGGCGGCTACAATATCGACCTGCTGTTCGATCCATCCGATTATGTTCTCGACAGTTCTGCAACCTTCGTCGCACCGCAGCGCAAGGTGGAGAATGCGCGGGATAATCCGGTTAAAAGTGGTGGTCCGTTACCTGCATCCTGGTCTACCACCGCTGATGATTCCGAAAACTACTGGTCGACACGCGTTGGCGCGAAGGCCGCCATTGGCGACTTCGGCGACTGCATGTTCGATTATTCGCAGCCTTGGGGGGCGGACCTTAACCCGGGTATATGGCAGGGTTCGAGCTACAATATCGAGACAAAGGTCAAATCGCACAATTACGCAACGACGTGCCGCGTCAAGTTCGATCTCGGCAAGGGCGACTTCTCGATCATTGGCGGTGGTTTCTACCAGGAACTCAGTGGCTACAAATATCGTCAGGTCCTGTCGCCAACCTTTTTGACGAGTATTAATGTGCCGACGTCGATCTACAATGGCACTGGCAAGCTGGATATGGAAGGCGATGGTTGGGGCTGGCGCGCCGGTTTGGCTTACGAGATTCCCGAAATCGCTTTCCGCACGAGCCTTGTGTATAATAGCGCCGTCGATGTTGATCTGACCGGTAACGTCACCCTGACAAACCTGCCGGTTGGCCTAAATCAGATTTCCGGCCGTGTCACGCCTGTTTACGGTAACGTCTCCATGCCTGACAGCATCGAGTGGAAGGTGCAGTCTGGTATTGCGCCCGGCTGGCTCGCCTTCGGCTCGGTGAAGTGGACCGACTGGAGCCAGATCCAGACCATTCCCTTCTGCGCCGTTGGTTCGCCGACCTGCGTGGCGGGAACGCAAAGTGCAATCAACACGCTCGACCTTTTCTATCGGGATGGCTGGACCATTTCCGGCGGTATCGGCCACAAGTTCAATGAGCAGTGGAGCGGCGCCGTCAGCCTGACATGGGATCGCGGCACATCGACCGTCATCGGGACACAGACGGATACCTGGATGGTTGGCACACAGCTAGTCTATTCGCCCAACAAGAACCTCGAGTTCAAGATTGCCGGCGCACTCGGCCTTCTGACCTCGGGCAGTTCGTCCATCGGTGGCGCCCCGTGCGGCCCGCTTGGTGCACGTTGCGGTGACGAGGCCGGTTACACCTTCGGCAACGACCTCGTGGCAGCGATCTCTACCGGTGTGAAGGTCAAGTTCTGATCCCATCCTTTCGCTTGTTCTAAAATAAAGGTCCGGTTTACCAACCGGGCCTTTTTTCATGCGCGACTATGATTCCTGCTCGATAAAAATTTCCAGCCCGAAAGTTTTGTGACGATTTGGCAACACTTTTCTGCAAGCGTGTGGTCGCGTTGGAATGTGGGCATATTTGTCCATTTCCCGCCACAAACAGAGTGCTTGGCTTATGTTTAAGAGCGCGGGAATGGAAGAACATGCAGGCGTTTGATGTGGGCCTGCGGAGTTGCAGAAAGTGAAAACGGGTTTGGATTCAGCGTTTAAGCAAGTAATACGGGAATTTCGCCCGGCTTTCTTGTTTGGCGCTGACCGGCAGATAACGGAATGCCGTTATGTTGCCGGAAATTATGCCTATATCTGTCTCACTGGAAAATTAGGGCAATCGCCGCAAAAGACCACCGGTGGTGCGCTGAAAAGTGCTGCCGGAAAGACGCAGTGTGTTCGAAAAATCGCGACCCGGCGGGGTTCGGCTTTGCAGTATTCCGCAAGTATTGGCTATATGCCGGGAAGAGTGAGAGAAGTTCGCCGAAATGCTGAAATGTGAAGCCAACGTTTTAAAGCCGCTCCTTATGGGCATGTTGCTTGCGTCGCTCGCAATGCCAGTGCTGGCTTTTGACATCAATGCGGGCGTGACCAAGGAATCCGGCCCCTTCGACCTGTTCAAGTTTGGCTTCAAGGCCTACAAGAACGGCAACAAGGACGAAGCCGTCGAGGCCTATCGTTATGCGGCGGAAAAGGGCCATACCGGCTCGCGCTGGGCGCTTGCCAATATGTATGCCTATGGCGACGGTGTCGCCAAGAACGATCTGGAAGCTTTCAAGATCTACAGCGAAATCGCCAGTCAGGGTGTGGAGCCGGGTTCGGAAGATACCGGCTTTTTCGTCAACGCCCTTCTTTCCCTTGCAGATTATTACCGTCACGGCATTCCCGGCAGCCCCGTGAAAATGGACCTTTCACAGGCCCGCCAGCTTTATTTTCAGGTGGCCTCCACCTTTGGCGTGGCTGAAGCGCAGTTCCGGCTGGCGGAGATGATCCTCGCGGGCGAGGGTGGCCGCGCCGATGTGCAGCAGGCCAAGAAGTGGCTCAACCAGGCCCGCAAGCACGGCCATGCCGGCGCCATGTCGATTTTCGGCAACCTGATATTCCAGGAAGGCCAGACGACGCAGGGGCTGGCCTTCATGACGGCGGCACTCGACAAGTGCACGGTGGCCGACTGTACCTGGATCCAGAACCTGCAGGAGCAGGCCTTTTCTCTCGCCGGTGAAAACGACCGCCGCGCCGCCATCGCCATGGCGCAGAACATGCAGTTCAACGATCCGGATTGAGAATGCCGGTCGGGACGGTTTCAGCCGCCCGACAGAAACGGTTCAGCCGATCGGACTGAAATCGAAATAACCGCAGACCGGCACATGGTCGGACGGTTTTTCCCAGGCTCGCACATGTTTTTCGATGTCGACCGATTGCAGCCTGTCGGCTGCTTCCGCTGACAGCATCAGATGATCGATGCGGATGCCGTTGTTTTTCGGCCAGGCGCCGGCCTGATAATCCCAGAAGGAATAAAGTCCTGCCGCGTCGGTCGTCGCACGCGCGGCGTCAGTGAAGCCCAGATTTTCCAGTTTGCGGAAGGCCGCCCGGGTCTTCGGCAGGAACAATGCGTCGCCTTCCCACACGCGTGGGTCGTGGCAATCGAAGGGCTCGGGGATGACGTTGTAATCGCCGGCGAGGATCAGCGGCTCTTCCATTGCAAGGCGATCTTCCGCAAAGCGCCGCAGGCGCTCCATCCAGGCAAGCTTGTAGGGATATTTGACCGGATCGTCAGGCGGATTGCCGTTTGGCAGGTAAAGCGAGCAGACGCGGATCGCGCCGCCTTCCACGGAAAACACGCCTTCGATGAAACGGGCCTGCTCATCGGCATCATCGCCCGGCAGGCCACGATTGACCTCGTCCGGCTTCACCTTCGAGAGCAGGGCGACGCCATTGAAGCCCTTCTGGCCGTGGGTTTCGATGTGATAACCGAGCGCCTCGATCTCAAGGCGGGGAAAACCCTCGTCGACCGACTTGATTTCCTGAAGGCAGACGATGTCAGGCGAGGAATCCTTCAGCCACTGGCAGAGGTTTTCGATACGCGCCTTGACGCCATTAATGTTCCAGGTGGCAATCTTCATCGGAGTTTCCCTTTTGTGGGGGTACTTTTACCCGATGCAAATGCGATTGCCACCGTTTTTGGAAAGTGGTGGTGCGTATGTGGTGGAAAGAGATGAGAATGGCGGAGTTCTCTCTTCCTTCATTCCTGTGCTTGTCACAGGAATCCAGCCAGCCCAAGTCCTTGGGCTGGAAAAGACTCTCTCGCCGCGCAGACGCGCGTCGGCTGGATCCCTGTGACGAGCACAGGGATGAGGGAGGGGAAGGATGGCGAGCGACTTAATACCGGAAGCGTTTGACGCACGGTCCGCGCGTCATTCCTAGTCAAATCGAAAAGCTCGTGCCGCAGCCACAGCTTGCCACCGCATTCGGGTTCTTGATCTGGAAAGACTGGCCCAGAAGATTGTCGACGAAGTCGATTTCGGAGCCGGCCATGTAGATGACCGACATGCTGTCGATCAGCACCCTGGCGTCGCCACGGGCGATCACGATGTCGTCATCGGCCGGGTTTTCGGCCAGATCGAATTTGTAGGAGAAGCCCGAGCAGCCGCCGCCTTCGACGGAGACGCGCAGCGCCTGTTTGCCGGCATCGGCGGCGACGATCTGCGCGATTCGCTTCGCCGCTGCTTCCGAAAGGGTAATGTCGCTGTTTTCCATGTCGTTTCTCCTGCCGGGGTCAAGAACCGGAGAGCAATAATCTCGTTGCCACCATTATAAACCGGTCAAATTAACGGTCTATAGCCTGTTGAAGGCGGTCCACGCGGCGATGATGCTTTGCGCTGACCTCTGCGATAGGTATGAAGGGTGAATGAAAAGGTCAATGGCCGAGCCCAAAAGGAAGTCCCGGCCGGAGAAGACGACAGGTGAATGCATGATCATAGACCAGCGCGCATTGGGTTTCGGAAGTGGGGAGAGGGCGGTGTTCGCCTCGGATCCATGGACGACGCGCGGGCGTCTTTTTCCCGAGGCCGGAAGCCTCACCCGCTCGGAATTCCAGCGGGACCGGGATCGCATCGTCCACACGACAGCCTTTCGCCGCCTGAAGCACAAGACGCAGGTGTTCATCAGCCCTGACGGCGACCACTATCGCACGCGGCTTACCCACACCATCGAGGTGGCGCAGATCGCCCGGGCGCTCGCCCGCGCGCTGAAGCTGGACGAGGATCTGGCCGAAGGCGTGGCGCTGGTACATGATTTCGGCCACACGCCATTTGGTCATACCGGGGAAGATGCGCTGGATGCGGTGCTGTTGCCCTATGGCGGCTTCGACCACAATGCCCAGTCGCTGCGCATCGTCACCAAGCTGGAGCGCCGTTATGCCGAATATGACGGTATCAACCTGACCTGGGAGACGCTGGAAGGCCTCGTCAAGCACAATGGCCCGCTGGTGAATGCCAATGGCGAGGGGATAAAGGGGCCGGTTCCGCTGCCCATCCTCGAATATTGCGAGTTGCAGGATCTCGAGATCGGCAGTTATGCCAGCCTTGAGGCGCAGGTGGCGGCGATTGCCGACGACATCGCTTATAATACCCACGATATAGATGATGGTCTGCGCGCCGGTTATCTCACCTTCGAGATGCTGGAGGAAGTGCCGTTCCTGAGTGGGCTGATGGCCGAGGTGCGGGGTAAATATCCCGTGCTCGACAAGGAGCGTTTCGCCAACGAAATCATGCGCCGGCAGATCACCCATATGGTGGAAGACGTGATTGGTGTCGCGCAGCAGAATCTCGCCCGGCTGAAGCCGCAGAGTGCTGCCGATATCCGCGCCGCCGATTTCACCGTCGCGACATTTTCGCCCGAGATGGCTGAAACCGACCGGCAGATCAAGAAGCTGCTGTTCGGCCATATCTACCGCCATCCGGAAATCATGCGCATCCGCGCCGGCGCTACACAGATCGTCACTGATCTTTTCCACCGTTATATGGAAACGCCGGCAGAGATGCAGAGCCACTACTGGGTGGACAGCATTTCCGGCATGAGCGTGGCCGCCAAGGCCCGGCATGTGGGCGATTATCTGGCGGGCATGACCGACAGTTATGCACTGCGCGCCCACCAGCGGCTGTTTGACCACACTCCCGATTTGCGATAGGGCAGCGGGCGATCGCGAAGCCACCCGGTTATGACGACCGAGACAAACAGAAGCCCTTCGCGCAGGTTGGAACGATGAACATTTTTGCCGATTTCGATACCAGGATCAAAAACGCGCTCGAGACCCTCGATCTCGTGAAAGAGAACCGCGAAAAGGTCGATTTCAGTCGAATTACCGTCGAATCTCCGCGCGATCTCAGCCACGGCGATGTCGCAACCAATGCAGCCATGGTGCTGGCGAAGCCGCTCGGCACCAATCCGCGCGCGCTTGCCGAACTCATCGTGCCTGCACTCCAGGCGGATGGCGATGTCGACGACGTCAATGTCGCGGGTCCCGGCTTCATCAACCTCAAGGTTTCCGTCGGTTACTGGCAGCGTCTGTTGGCCGACATGATCGGGCAGGGCGTCGATTTCGGCCGCTCCACCGTCGGCGCCGGCCAGAAGATCAATGTCGAATATGTCTCCGCCAACCCGACCGGCCCGATGCATGTCGGCCATTGCCGTGGTGCTGTCGTGGGTGACACACTGGCGAACCTGCTTGCATTCGCAGGTTACGGCGTCACCAAGGAATATTACATCAACGATGCCGGCTCGCAGATCGACGTGCTGGCCCGTTCCGTCTTCCTGCGTTACCGCGAGGCGCTGGGCGAGGATATCGGCTCCATTCCGTCCGGTCTCTACCCCGGTGATTATCTCGTTCCGGTCGGCCAGGCGCTGGCGGATGAATTTGGCATCAAGCTGCGCGCCATGCCCGAAGAAAAGTGGATGCCTATCGTCAAGGACAAGGCGATCGACGCGATGATGGTGATGATCCGCGAGGATCTGGCGCTGCTCAATGTGCGGCACGACGTGTTCTTCTCGGAGCGCACGCTGCATGAGGGTAATGGCGGCCCGATCCTTTCGGCGATCAACGATCTCACCTTCAAGGGCCATGTCTACAAGGGCACGCTGCCACCGCCGAAGGGCGAATTGCCTGACGACTGGGAAGACCGCGAGCAGACGCTGTTCCGCTCCACGGAAGTGGGCGACGACATGGATCGCGCGCTGATGAAGTCGGATGGTTCCTACACCTATTTCGCCGCCGACGTCGCCTATTTCAAGAACAAGTTCGATCGCGGTTTTTCCGAGATGATCTATGTGCTCGGCGCCGACCATGGCGGTTACGTCAAGCGGCTGGAAGCCGTCGCGCGCGCCGTCTCCGAAGGCAAGTCGAAGCTGACGGTGCTGCTCTGCCAGCTCGTCAAGCTGTTCCGTGATGGCGAGCCGGTGAAGATGTCGAAACGCTCCGGCGACTTCGTCACGCTGCGCGATGTTGTCGACGAAGTGGGTCGCGATCCCGTGCGATTCATGATGCTCTATCGGAAGAATTCCGAGCCGCTGGACTTCGATTTCGCGAAAGTGACCGAACAATCGAAGGATAATCCGGTCTTTTACGTGCAATATGCGCATGCCCGCTGCAAGTCGATCTTCCGCCAGGCGCAGGAGGCGTTTCCGGGCCTTGCACCGTCTGCAGAAGACATGGCGGCGTCTGTTGCTTTGATTAGCGATATCAACGAGTTGCAGCTGGTTGCGAAGCTCGCCGAATATCCGCGTCTGATCGAATCCGCGGCCCTTTCGCACGAGCCGCACAGGCTTGCTTTTTACCTCTATGATCTCGCCGGTTCCTTCCATGGACACTGGAACAAAGGCAAAGACCAGCAGGAATTACGTTTTATTAACGATAAAAACCGAGAATTGAGCATTGCCAGACTCGGGCTGGTGAATGCTGTCGCGAATGTTTTGAAGTCCGGCCTTACGCTTTTAGGAGCGGACGCACCTGACGAAATGCGATAACATATCACCATTATTTGCTCACAATACGCTGGCAAGAGCTGCAATGCGTAGATGGTGGAACACGTAATGGTCGAAAAAAATGTCGCGTATAACCGGGACGCCCGGTCCGAGGGCTTCGCTGACAACGATCCTCTGGCAGAACTGGCGCGTATCGTCGGCTTTGACGATCGTCCTTCGCATGCGGGTTCCGAGGTCCAGCCACGCGCTGCGTCGCCGGTCGTTCGCCGCGAACCCGAATTCAATCTCGAAGACGAGCTGCTTCGTGAATTCGAGGTTTACGATGCGCCGCACGCCGATCCGGTTGTTCTTGATCCGGCGAACGATGTTCGTGCCGGCATCCACCCCACCGACTTCATGCAGCGCGTCGAAGAGGTTTTCGCCCGTCGCGAGCCCGAGCTTGCGCCGATGGCCGAACCCGCGCCGCAGGTGAGGCAGGAGCCGCTTCCCGAGGTCGATCAGGCCTATATCCACAATTACGTCGAAACATCCGGACAGCAGGATATTCGCGCGGATTTCCGTGACGACGCCGGTGCGGTGGCGGAAGTTTTCGATGTGCATTCGCGCCAGCCGCGCGCCGCCGAGCCGGTTGTCTACCAGCAGGCCGCCCCGCAGGTCGCCCCCCAGCTTGCATGGGAAGAGCCGCAGGCCATCGAGCCGTCCCAGCCTGAATGGCATGCCATGCCGGAACTCCCGGCCGATGTTTCCAGCAATATTTCTGCCGATGCTCACGCCTATGCACCGGAGCCGCACGCTTTCGATCTCGCTGACGAGGTGGAGAGTGCCGTTGCGGAAGCAGCGCCCGCGCCGGTTTCGGTTCGTCCTCCGTCGCATGGCGGCCGTTCCTCGCTCGAATTTTCCAGCCTGAGGCTGCCGCTCGCCAATTTCGGCGCGCGCCGTGATGTTTCGGCCGTCGATCCGCGACGGGTCGAGCCGCGATCCGAACTTTACCCCGCTGCGTCGCGGATTGAGCCGCAGGTCGAGCCCGCTCCTGCCGTTGTTCACGCCGAAGAGACCGCACCATCCTTTGCCCAGCCGGTCGCCGAGGTGTTCACGCCTGCCGCAGAACCGCTGGCGCCGGCAATTGCCGAGAGGCCGGCAGCGAAAAATCTCTCGCCGATGGATGAGCTGATTTACGGTGTTGCGCAATATTCCATTCCCGAGCGCGGTGAGGCACAGCCCGTCAAGACCGAACCCGTGGCTCAGGCTGCGAAAGTCGAGCCGCCTGCGGTTGCCGCCGCGCCGGCGAAGGCAGCACCGGTTGCTGCCGCCGCGCCCGCGTCGCCCATCGAGGAACCGGATTTCACGGATTTTGCCGGCTTCAATGATGATGATTTCGAGCTTGCGCTCGATGATCTCGACCTTGATCTGGATCTGTCGGAAATCGCCGAAGCTGAGGTTGCACCCGCGCCGCAACCCGTGCGTCCGCAGCCTGCCACGCCGATTGCCGCTGTTGCGCCGCAGCCGGTGAGGCACGAGCCTGCGCCGCAGCCACGCCCCGCGCCCGTTGTTGCGGCCGCTCCGATCGCCGCAGCGCCGGTCGTTGCCGCTCCGGTTCAGCCGCGCCCTGTTGCTGCGCAGCCGGCCGTGCCGCAGACGCTGGAAAGCCTGCCATTCGATCCTTCGCAGATCGGCGAGACCGAAGAACATCCGGAAACCATCATAGAGATGGATGTGCCGGAACTGCCGGTCGGGGTTTTTGAGCCCAAGCCTGCCGCTCGCCGTCACGAGGAAGACCTCGATATCGATACCGAGCTTGCGACGTTGTTTGCGCCTGCCGTCGCCGGTGGTCTCGACCGTCACAAACATGCGGAAAACCGCGGTGCCGCCCAGGCGCGCCCTGCGCCGGCTCCGGAAGAAGCCGATGAGTTCGAGCGGGCGCTGGAAGAGGATTTCCGCCGCTCCATGCAGGAGGCTGCCGCTTCCCGTGGCAATGCGCCCCGCGATGCCGAAACCTATGTCGATCATCAGGCCGCCTATCGCGATGAGGATGAACGCGGTGGTCGCCGCTGGATCATGCCGGTGGCAGCTGCAATCGGTTTGGTGCTGATCGGCGGCGGCGTTTATGCGCTGGTGTCAGGTGGTTCGTCGAGCACCGGCTCGAATGGCGCACCGGTCATCATCTCGGCTGACAATGATCCGATGAAGGTCGTGCCGGAAAATCCGGGCGGTCGCGTCGTGCCAAATCAGGACAAGGCGGTTTATGACCGCGTGGCCGGGGGCGCCGCTGCCGATCCGAAGCAGCCGGCGCTGATCTCCAGCAACGAAAAGCCGGTCGATGTGGTTCAGCGCACGCTGATCCCCGAACAATTGCCGCTGGAAGGCGAGAACGACGCGGATATGGAAGCAGCCGGCACGCCGGTTGGTGAGACCGAAGATCCGCGCCTGCTTTCGCCGGAAGAAAAGGCCGCCCACAATGAAGGTGCCGGTGCGACGGGCGTTTCGCCGCGCAAGGTCCGCACCATGATCGTCAAGCCTGACGGTACGCTGGTGGCGCAGGAAGTCGATGCACCGGCTGCCCAGCCGCCAAAGGCCGACAAGGTCGCGGAGCTTGCAGCACCCCAGACCGCCAAGCCGGGTGAGGGCGCTCCCGCCGTCATCGCCGCTTCGCGGGTTCCGGTGGCGCCGGAGCAGGCTCAGCCGCAGGCCAACACGCCTGCCGCCGCCAAGCCGTCTACGCAATCGGCAGCACCGCTTCCGGCGGCACGCCCGTCCTCGCAGCCTGCCAATGTGGTGGCAACGGTGACCAACCAGGGTAATGTCCGCCCGGCGACGACTGCTCCTGCCCAGGCTGCACAGCAGCAGACGGCAGCGGCAACACCGGCTGCGACCAGCACGCCGTCCGCGGGTGGGTATTACATCCAGATCGCCTCGCTGCCGAGCCAGGCCGAAGCCCAGAAGTCCTACCAGAACATGTCCGCCAAGTTCGGCTCGGTCATCGGTGGGCGCGGCGTCGACATCAAGGCCGCCGAAATTGCCGGCAAGGGCACGTTCTACCGCGTCCGTATCCCGGCCGGCGACAAGAACGAAGCCGTGGCGCTGTGCGAAAAGTTCCGCTCAGCCGGTGGCAGCTGCCTCGTCGCGCGGTGATAACGGCCAATACGGTTCGTAAGATTGGGGTTGCCGTCTAAGGCAACCTTCGGGGCGGGGATGGATTTTCCCCACTCGCGACGCATCCTCGGCCTTGTGCCGAGGATCTGCCGACGTTTCGCCAGCCGATCGGTTGCAGATGCTCGGGGCAGGCCCGAGCGTGACGGCGGAGGGGTTGCCGACCTCTCTCCGACGCCTTGCGGTATAAGGCCATTTCCCATTCTATTTCCCGAGAGCGTGACACCATGACTGATTGCAAAGCTATGATCCTCGGATGCAGCGGGCTTTCGCTGACTGCCGACGAGATCGCCCTTTACCGCGACGAGCAGCCCTGGGGTTTCATCCTGTTCGGTCGCAATATCGGCGAGGAGCAGCAGATCACCGATCTCGTCGCCGCGATGCGCGATGCCGTTGGGCGGCCGGACGCGCCAGTGCTGATCGATCAGGAAGGCGGACGCGTTCAGCGCATCAAGCCGCCGATCCTGCAAGCCTATCCGAATGCCCGCATTCTCGGGGAAATCTATGAACGCGACCGGAGTGCCGGTCTGCGCGCTGCCTGGCTGATGTCGCGCCTGCACGCTTTCGATCTCACGAAATTCGGCATCAATGTCGATTGCCTGCCAGTGCTCGATGTGCCGGTGGAAGGTGCCAGCAATGTCATCGGTAACCGTGCCTACGGTTACACGCCGACCATGGTCGCCGAGATGGGGCAGGCGGCGGCCGACGGGCTGAAGGCGGGTGGCATGCTGCCTATCATGAAGCATATGCCGGGTCACGGTCGTGGCATGGTGGATTCGCACCACGAACTGCCTGTAGTCGATGTGCCGCTCGATGAGCTTGACGCCCATGATTTCGTGCCGTTCCGGGCCCTGAAGCATGAATTGATGGCGATGAGCGCGCACCTCGTCTTCAACGCCGTCGACCGCGAGCGGCCGGCGACGACGTCGAAGAAGGTGATCGAGGAGATCATTCGCGGCCGCATCGGCTTTGACGGTCTGCTGATGTCCGACGACAGCTCCATGAATGCGCTGAAGGGCACGCTGGGCGAGCGTGCTGCGAATATTGTTGCGGGTGGCTGCGATATAGTCTTGCATTGCAATGGCGTGATGGGTGAAATGCTTGAAGTCGTGAAGGAGGTTCCCGTTCTTTCCGGCCGTTCGCTGGAGCGGGTGCGGGCCGTGGAAGCGGGTTTTCTCGCCGCCGACCCGTCTGACGAGGCGGAACTGAGAGCCGAATTCAACGCCATGTGGGCCGTTTCCTGACAGTCGGGCGGCGGTCGCCCACTCGGGATCACAGGCCGGACATCCGGCGGATGGAACAATGGCCGCAGACAAGTCTCGCAATTCAACGCCGATGGATAAGCTCTGGCAGGATGTGACGCCGGAGCGGCTGACGGGCGAGGCCGGGCTGGTCATCGATGTCGCGGGTTTCGAAGGCCCGCTCGATCTGCTGCTGCACCTTGCACGCACGCAGAAGGTCGATCTGTCGCGCATTTCGGTACTGGCGCTTGCCGAGCAATATCTGCAATTCGTGGAAAGCGCGCGCCGCGTGCGCATCGAGCTTGCGGCCGATTATCTGGTCATGGCGGCCTGGCTCGCTTTCCTCAAATCCAAACTGCTCATTCCGCAGCAGGCGAAGGACGACGGCCCGTCGGGCGAGGAAATGGCGGCGACGCTGGCCTTCCGGCTCAAACGCCTGGAAGCGATGCGTGAGGCGGCGGAACGCCTCGTCAACCGCGCGCAGCTTGGCCGTGATGTCTTTGCCCGCGGTGCCCCGGAGCATATTCCGCATATCAACCGTTCGGCTTACGAGGCCAATCTCTACGATCTTCTGAGCGCCTATGCCAATCTGCGGCAGAGGCAGGCCATCACCCAGGTCACGATCGAAAAACGGCAGGTCTGGTCGCTGGTGGAAGCGCGCGAGCTTCTCAACAGTCTCCTCGGTGATGTCGGTGAATGGACGGTGCTCGATCAATATCTGCTGCAATATGTGCCCGATCCCGCCATGCGGGTGACGGCGATCGCCAGCGCCTTTGCCGCCTCGCTGGAGCTGGTGCGCGAGGGATCGCTGCAAATCCGGCAGGAGGGCGCTTTCCAGCCCATTTATATGCGCCGTGGCACAAGGGACGACCGTGCGGTGAATGCCGAGAGGGCTGACAGTGATTGATAACGATGAGACAGCCGAAGCAACGATCGTGACAGATGGGGTGGGATTAGAACCCACGGTGTTTTCCGAACGCCAGCTGAAGGAGGCCGAGCGGATCACCGAAGCGCTGGTTTTCGCCTCGGCCGAGCCGGTTTCCGTTGCTTTTATTGCCGAGCGACTGCCGCGCGGCATGGATATTGTCGCCATCCTGCACCGGCTCAAAGCTGCCTATGGCGAGCGTGGTGTCAATCTCGTGCAGGTGGGCGGGCAATGGGCATTCCGCACGGCGGGTGATCTTTCCTTCGTCATCCGCACGGAGGAAAAGGAACCGAAGAAGTTGTCACGCGCGGCGCTGGAGGTTTTGGCGATTATCGCGTATCATCAGCCGGTGACACGCGCTGAAATCGAGGAAATCCGTGGTGTGCAGACCTCGCGCGGTACGCTCGACGTGCTGATGGAGGCGGGCTGGGTGCGTTTCCGCGGTCGCAGGCGCACGCCGGGCCGGCCGGTGACGATCGGCACCACGGTGGAGTTTCTCGACCATTTCGGCCTTGAGGAATTGCGCGATCTGCCCGGCCTTGAGGAGCTGAAGGGAGCGGGGCTGCTTTCGGGCCGTATTCCGTCCAATTTCGGCGTGCCTCTGCCGATGATGAGCGACGAGCTGCGCGAGGACGAAGACCCGATCACCCAACTCGATCTCGAAGAGCTGGGCCTGCTTGCGCCCAGTGGCGGCGATGGCGACGATTGATATCGCCGCATGTGGCCAAGGCCACGAAAACTTTATGCGTACTCACTGTTGAAGCGATGATTTGTCGTTTGAAAAAGCCTTTCAAACGTCTTACATCGTCTGAAAGCGAAATTCAGGAGTTGCAGTTATGGGTTCTTTTAGTGTGTGGCATTGGCTCATCGTGCTGGTGATCGTTCTCGTCCTCTTTGGACGCGGCAAGATTCCGGAATTGATGGGTGATGTCGCCAAAGGCATCAAGAGCTTCAAGAAGGGCATGGCTGACGAAGACCAGACGCCGCCGCCGGCCGATGCCAACGCGAATGCCAAGACTGTCGACCACAAGGCTGACGAGATCAAGTAAGCGGCTTGTGTCGTTTGTTTTGAGACCGGCGCTAGGGTCTCGGGAGCGTATTGATGTTTGATATCGGCTGGAGCGAGCTTCTGGTGATTGCGGTCGTGCTGATCGTCGTCGTCGGACCGAAAGACTTGCCGCCTATGATCCGCGCCTTCGGCAAGACGATGGCCGGCCTTCGCAAGATGGCGGGGGATTTCCGCACCCAGTTCGATGAGGCCTTGAAAGAGGCCGACATGGACGATGTGCGCCAGACCATCTCCGATGTCCGCAATCTCAACCCGACCAACTCGCTGCGCGATGCGATGAACCCGCTTCGCCAGCTCGGCAACGAGATCAAGTCCGATTTGCAGAAGGCGACGAGCCCTTCCGATGGGCTGTCGTCCACCGCAGCACCAGCCACGAGTGAACCTGTTGCGCCGCTGGTCAACGTGCCCGAGCCGGACATGAAGCTTCCAGATTCGCCGCCAGTCGTCGCCGCAGCACCTGCTCCGGTTGCCGCGACCGCGGTCACGGCAGAGAAACCGAAGCGTGCACGGGCGAAATCGATTGCGACCGTCGAGGCCGAAGCGGTTGCCGCCAAGCCGAAACGTGTGAGCCGCAGCAAGGCCGTGGCAACGCCGGAAACCACCGTCGCCACCAATGCCAGTGAACCGGCTTCTCCGAAGCCGACCGTCAAGACCATCGCCAAAAAGGCGACTGTCAAGAAGATCGCGGCCGAAAAATCCGTGGCTGTGGCTGATGCAAAGCCGGTAAAAGCGGCGAGAACCAAGGCTGCAAAGCCCAAAAAGGATGAAGCATGAGCGGGGATACCGAGGACAAGCCGCAGCCGCTTATCGAACACCTGATGGAACTGCGCACACGGCTGATCTGGTCGCTCGGCGCGTTTTTTATCGCCTTCATCGCCTGTTTCGCCGTCGCCAAGCACCTCTTCAACCTGCTCGTCATCCCCTATAAATGGGCGGTGATCTGGGCCGGGCTGGATGTGGCGAAATCGTCGCTGATCTATACCGCGCCGCAGGAATTCTTCTTCACGCAGATCAAGGTCGCCATGTTCGGCGCGATGGTCATCTCCTTTCCGGTGATCGCCTCGCAGCTTTATAAATTCGTGGCGCCGGGTCTCTACAAGAATGAACGCGCCGCCTTTCTGCCGTTCCTGATCGCGTCGCCGATCCTGTTCCTCATCGGTGCGGCACTCGTCTATTTCTTCTTCACGCCTATGGTCATGTGGTTCTTCCTCGCCATGCAGCAATTGCCTGTGGATGGTGAAGTGGCGATTTCGCTGATGCCCAAGGTGTCGGAATATCTCAGCCTCATCATGACGCTGGTCCTGTCCTTCGGCCTGGTGTTCCAGTTGCCCGTCGTCACCACGCTTCTGGCTCGTGTCGGAATTCTGACCAGCGACTGGCTAAGGGAAAAGCGCAAATTCGCCATCGTCATGGCCTTTGTGGTCGCGGCCGTGCTGACGCCGCCGGACCCCATGTCCCAGATCGGTCTTGCGCTGCCTGCGATCATTCTCTACGAGATTTCCATCTACATGGCTCGACTCGTGGAGAGGAAACGTGCGGCGGAATCCAAAAGCACGGAGCTGGAAGAGACCTGATTTTTCTGAAGGTCTCACCGCTCAAAAAATCCTCGCGCCGGGTTCATGCCCGGCGTTTTGCTGTAAAACGCGACGATGCAACAACGGTCTGGAACGACGATGCACGACATTAAATGGATACGCGAAAACCCCGAAGCTTTTGATGCGGCCCTTGCACGGCGCAGCGTAGAGCCCGCTGCCGCAGGTCTGATCGCTCTCGATGAAAAGCGCCGTTCCGTCATCCAGTCCCTGCAGGACATGCAGTCGCGTCGCAATGCCGCCTCCAAGGAAATCGGCGCCGCCATGGCGCAGAAGAACATGGAACTGGCGGAAAAGCTGAAAGCCGAAGTCGCTGATATCAAGGAAAACATGCCGCGCGCCGAGGAGGAGGACCGTCAGGTCTCCGCCGAGTTGAACGACGCCCTGTCGCGCCTGCCGAACATGCCCTTCGACGATGTGCCTGACGGCAAGGACGAGCACGACAATGTGGTGACCCGCGTCACCGGCCAGAAGCCCGGCTGGAACCACGCGGCAAAGGAGCACTTCGAGATTGGCGAAGCGCTCGGTTATATGGATTTCGAGCGGGCTGCCAAGCTCTCCGGTTCGCGTTTCACGGTGCTGACCAGCCAGCTGGCGCGTCTGGAACGGGCGCTCGGCCAGTTCATGATCGACCTGCACACCTCGGAACATGGTTATACCGAAGTCTCTTCGCCGCTGATGGTGCGTGACGAGGCGATGTTCGGCACGGGGCAATTGCCGAAATTCGCCGAGGACCTGTTCAGGACCACCGATGGCCGCTGGTTGATCCCGACGGCGGAAGTGACGTTGACCAACCTCGTTTCCGGCGAAATTCTCGAGCAGGAAAAACTGCCGTTGCGCTTCACGGCGCTCACACCTTCCTTCCGTTCGGAAGCGGGCTCGGCCGGGCGCGACACGCGCGGCATGCTGCGCCAGCACCAGTTCTGGAAGTGCGAGCTTGTCTCCATCACCGATGCGGAAAGTGCCGTTGCCGAGCATGAGCGCATGACGGCCTGCGCCGAAGAAGTGCTGAAGCGTCTGGGCTTACATTTCCGCACCCTGACGCTCTGCACCGGCGATATGGGCTTCAGCGCCCGCAAGACCTATGATCTGGAAGTGTGGCTGCCCGGCCAGAACACCTATCGTGAAATTTCCTCCTGCTCGGTCTGCGGCGATTTCCAGGCGCGGCGCATGAATGCGCGTTATCGCGGCAAGGACGACAAGGCGACGAAGTTCGTGCACACGCTGAACGGCTCCGGCACGGCTGTCGGCCGCTGCCTGATCGCGGTTCTTGAAAATTACCTGAACGACGATGGTTCCGTCACAATTCCGGACGTGCTGCTGCCGTATATGGGCGGTCTGACGCGGATCGAGAAGGCGGCTTGAGAGAGCGTGGCGTCGTGCTGTTGGAAGGTGAGTCTGCCAATTGCGCCGATGTCATCCTCGGGCTTGTCCCGAGGATCTGCAACCTATCGATTTATTTGAACGTGATTAGATCCTCGGGACAGGCCCGAGGATGACGTTGAGAGAACTGCACACTTCACCGCCGGAGGAGAGGATGCTCCGTCCCTGAAGACATAAAGAGCGGAGAGAGAAACATGCGGATTTTGCTGACCAATGACGACGGTATTCATGCCGAAGGACTGGCGGTGCTGGAGCGTATTGCTCGCACGCTGTCCGACGACGTCTGGATCGTTGCGCCGGAAACCGACCAGAGCGGTCTCGCGCACTCGCTCACGCTTTCCGAGCCACTCAGGCTGCGTAAGGTTTCCGACAAACATTTCGCGCTGCGTGGCACGCCGACCGATTGCGTCATCATGGGTGTTCGCGAAGTCCTGCCGGAAAAGCCCGATCTCGTGCTCTCAGGCGTCAATGCCGGCGCCAACATGGCCGATGACGTGACCTATTCCGGCACGATTGCCGGTGCCATCGAAGGCACGCTGCAGGGCGTGCGCTCCTTCGCGCTCAGCCAGGCCTTCAGCCACGGCGAAGGCCGCGTCGTGCCGTGGGAGGTTGCCGAGACCTATGCGCCGGATCTTCTGCGCAAGCTGATGAATGTCGATCTGCCTGACGGCACCTTCCTCAACCTCAATTTCCCCAATTGTGCGCCAAAGGATATGCAGGGCGTTTCCGTCACCGGGCAGGGCAAGCTCGATTTCGGCCTGACGGTGGAAGAACGCCAGGATGGTCGTGGTCTTCCTTATTACTGGTTACGCTTCGGCGAACGCCTTGGCACCTTCCGCGAGGGCACGGATATCCACGCCTTGAAACACGGCAAGATTTCGGTCACACCGCTTAAGCTTGACCTGACGGACTACACGGTCAAGGATCGGGTTGCGCAAGCGCTTGGATTCGGAGTCGCCGATTGAAATCTGCCATGGTCGAAAAGGAAGGTTTTGCCGCTCTCGTTCTCCGTCTGCGGGGCGAGGGGATTTCCGATCTCGACCTGTTGACGGCGGTTGAGCAGACGCCGCGTTCCAAATTCGTGCCGCCGCAATTTGCGGCCGACGCCTATTCCAGCCGCACGATCCCGATCGACTGCGGTTCCTTCATGGAAGGCGCGGACATGGCGGTGAAAATCCTTGCCCGCCTGCAGCTGAAACCCGGCCAGCGCGTGCTTGAGATCGGCACCGGCAGCGGTTTTATGACGGCGATCATCGCGCGCCGGGTGGAGCGGGTGTTTTCGCTGGAGCGTTACAAGACGCTGGTGCAGCAGGCGCAGAACTGTCTCGACGATCTGTCCATCCGCAACGTCGTCATCCGCCAGGCGGATGGCAGCAATGGTCTGGTGGGCGAGGGCACCTTCGACCGGATTGTTTCCACCGCCGCCTTTACCACCATGCCCCGCTTCTTCGCCGAGCAGATCGTTTCCGGCGGCATGATGATCGCGCCGATCATCCTGGAAGATGAGCGTTGCGTTATGACCCGCTTCTCCAAGACCGGCAGCCGCTTCGAGAAGGAAGAGCTGTTCGAGACGCCGTATCTGCCACTCGGCAGCCATATTGCGCGGCATTTGTGACGACATGAAAATTTTGAAGGCAATTCATTTTTGTCTTCTAATGTTATAAATTGTCGCAACTATCTGATTTTCAATATCATTATTGTCTCGACATGACGCGTCCAGTTTTCGTCATGGTTATCGAAGTGTCAAAAAAGCGCTGAACGGCTTAACGTTTTAACGGCGTGGTAACACTAACGCGCTTTAATCATAAACATCGACGCATGGTTTTCCCCACCTCGGGAAATGGGCCTTGCAAGAAGTGAAATTTGTGCCGGATCGATCTCGATGCGGCGGGTTGGCGTCAGTGTAGATCGAGTCATGCGTATGAGACATTCGTCTAAAATCGGAAAATCAGTCGCAAAAATGTTCGCAGCGGCATTGCTGGCAAGCGTCGCAACGGGCTGTAGCTCGGATGCAACGCGGTTCAGCGGCCTCTTTTCCAGTGGACCGGATCGGATGACAACGGCGTCAATTCCAGCCCGTCAGGGCGGCGGTGCTTATGGGCAGGCCCCGGTTCCGCAGGGCGACATGAATGGCGGCTATGCCTCTGCCGCGCCGCAGGGAGGATATGCCAATCAGAACATGGCGGGCAATTCCTATCCGCAGCAGTCGGGTGGTTATGGCGGCGTTCAGCCTTCCACGGCCCGCGCTTCGGCCTCGCCGGTGCAGCGTTCCGAGTTGTCGGCGCCGACGGCGGTGGCAAGCCGCGATCCGTCGACCCGCAACGAAGCCATGGCCCAGCCTTTCCCGTCCGCCCAGCGCCCAGCCGCTCCGTCTCTCGCCGCACCTGCCCGGCAGGCCGCCGCGCCAAGCGACAATCTGACGACCGCGACGGTTCGTTCCGACAAGAACGGCTGGCACACGGACGGCGCGTCTTCGGTAACGTTGCGCCCCGGCGAAAGCATTGCCACCATTTCCAACCGCTACGGCGTGCCGGAAAAGGAACTGCTGCGGGTCAATGGCCTGAAAACCGCGTCTTCGGCGCAGGCTGGCCAGTCGATCCTCATTCCGAAATTCGGTCAGGCCCGCAACGCCGCCAAGGATGCCGCCGGCAATATTGCTCTCAACCGCAATGGCGACCAGCCGACACCGCTGCGTGCCCCGGATGGGAATGTGGCCGTGCTGCCGTCGCAGGCTGCCGCCCGTGACAAACTTTCTTCCGAAGCCGGCAAGCTGACGCCTCCGGGCGGCAAGCCGCTGCCACCGAGCGGTGGTTACAAGGTTCAGCCGGGCGACAGCCTGGCGAAGATCGCCCGTGCAAACGGTGTCTCGGTTGCCGCGCTCAAGGCCGCCAACGGCATTTCCAACGAAAGCATTCGTGTCGGCCAGACGCTTGCCATGCCGGGTGCTTCGACCGATGCCATCAAGACCGCCTCGGTTCCGGCCAAGGAAGCAGCTGCGGCCAAGCCGGTCGAAACCGCATCCATCAAGCCTGAGCCCTACAAGGCGCCTGCTGCCGCCGCCACCACGGCGGCGCCTGCCACACCGGCAACCGCAAGTGTCAGTGATATCGAGAAAAAGGCCGACATGGCCTCCATCGCGCCGGAATCCACCGGCATCGGCAAATATCGCTGGCCGGTTCGCGGCGCCGTCATCAACAATTTCGGTGACAATGTCGAAGGCAGCCGCAATGACGGCATCAACATTTCGGTTCCCGAGGGCACGCCGATCAAGGCCGCCGAAAACGGCGTGGTCATCTATGCCGGCAACGGCCTGAAGCAGCTCGGCAACACGGTGCTGGTCCGCCACGACGACGGCAAGGTCACGGTTTACGGCAACGCCGCCAATCTCGACGTCCAGCGCGGCCAGAAGGTTCAGCGCGGCCAGACCATCGCCACTTCTGGCATGACCGGCAGCGCCAAGCGTCCACAGGTTCACTTCGAAGTTCGCAAGGATGCGACACCGGTGAACCCCTCCAGTTTCCTTGAATAGGTATTGCGTCTCAAGGAATGATAAAGCCGGGTGATGAGCCCGGCTTTTTCATTTTTGGGGGGTATGCGCAGGATAAGTACCACACGTTTGGCGGTGGTCGTCGGCTTAGGCACTTCGTCCTCCGTCATGCCGGACTTGATCCGGCATCCAGCCGACGCGCGTCTGCGCGTCGAGAAGGACTCCTTTCAGCCCAAGGACTTGGGCTGGCTGGATACCGGCTCAGGGGCCGGTATGACGGAAGTGGGGATGCGGTCTTCACCAGCTAAACCGCCCCTATGTTACTCTGTCAGTTACCGTCTCACCAACCCTACCGTCCTCTGGATAAAATCGGCAATCGCACCCGTATCATCGAGATCGAAAACGGGCAGAGCATTGTCCGCCACCTCATGATCTGCGGCAATCGCGATGATGTGCGGATCGAGCGGCGCGAGCGGTTCGGTCTTGGCCGCTTCCAGCCGGCGCGCCTCGATCTTCGGCACGGGTTCGTATTTATAACCTTCGATCAGCACGAGATCGCATGGCGCGAGGCGGGAGAGGATGTCCTCGAATGAGGGCTCCGGTTCACCGCGCAACTCGTGCATGATGGCGAAACGGGTGCCGGAGACGATGGTGACCTCGTGTGCGCCGGCCTGTCGGTGACGCCAGCTATCGGCGCCGACCTTGTCGATATCGAAATCATGATGGGCATGCTTGATGGTGGAAACGCGGTAGCCGCGCGCGGTCAATTCGGTGACGATGCGCACCGCAAGCCCGGTCTTGCCCGAATTTTTCCAGCCGGCAATGCCGAAAACCTTCTGTTCGCTCATGTTTCCATATTCTCCAGATGGCTACGCGCCAGAGCCAGTTCATCCGGCGTATTGATGTTGAAGAACGGATCAAGACTGCCCCTGGCCGTTTCCAGCGGTGGGAATGCCACGCCGATGGTGACGTGGCGGGCGAGGAAGGCGCGGATGCGGCGATTTGCATCATTCTTCAGCCAATCCTCGAGGTCGTCGGCGAGCGCCACCGGCCACAGCGCGAAGACGGGGTGAAGCTGGCCGCTGGAGGCGGCGACGACAATCGTATCGTCCGACAGGTGCTCCCAAAGCCGCGCCACGAGATCGTCGGGGAAAAACGGGCTGTCGGCGGGCGCTGTCAGGAAATGGCTGCCGGTGGTGTCGCGATTGCGGTAGTGCCGCATACCGGCGAGAACGCCCGCGAGCGGCCCGGCATGGCCATTCAGCGTATCGGGGAGAAGTGGCAGGCCGAAACCCTCTGCCCAACTGCCCTTGTCGGTCGTGGCGGCATTGATGGTGACGTCGCAGACCTGCGGCGTGATGCGGCGGATGACATGGGACAGCATCGGCGCATCGCCCAGCGTCACCATTGCCTTGTTGCTGCCCATGCGCCGCGAGAGCCCGCCGGCCAATATGAGACCAGGGGGCACGAGACCGGGTATTTTTCGGGGAGGGGCGCTCATTGCCGCTTTTCCTGCAGCCTTACGATATAGGTGGTGAGAAGGGCGACAAGGCCGGTCGCCAGCATCACCAGAAGAAGCGGCCAGGTTCCGTCCTCCCTGGACAGGACCGACGAGGCGAGTACCGAAAGGGCAGCACCACCGCCGATGGTCATGGCGCCGCCGAGACCGGAGGCGGAGCCGGCCAGATGCGGCTGGACGCTGACCATGCCGGCATTGGCGCTGGGCAGCGTGACACCGTTGCCAACGCCGATCAGCGCAAGCGGTACGAAAAACGCATAGGCGCTTTCCACCCCGGCCAATATCAGCCCGATGGCGGTGACGATACCGGTGATGGCGATGACATTGCCCGAGAGCATCATTCTGCTGATGCCGATCTGGCTGGCATAACGGCCGGAGACAAAGTTGCCGAGCATGTAACCGCTGGCCATGAAAAAGAACTGCAGGCCGAGCATGGCGGGTGTCAGCCCGTAAAGCACGCTGCCGACGAAGGGCGCGCCGCCGAGGAAAGAAAAGAACATGCCCGACGAGAAGGTCGAGGTCAGCGCATAACCCCAGAACAGCGGCGAGCGCAGAAGCTCCGGCCAGGCATGGAACTGCTGCGAAAAGCTCGCCGACTTGCTTTGATTGGTTTCGCCGAGATCGAACCAGGCGAGCACCAGAATGCCGGCGCCGAGAAGCGCAAGCAGCGCAAAGCTGGACTGCCAGCCGGAGAAGTCGTTCAGCAACCCGCCGACCGTTGGGCCAACCATCGGCACCACGGACATGCCCATGGTCACATAGCCGATCATCGAGGCTGCCTGCTCCATGGGCACCATGTCGCGCACGATGGCGCGGGCGAGCACGAAGCCGGAAACGACAGCCGCCTGCGCCACGCGCCCGATCATGAAGACGGTAATATCGGACGCCAGCATGCAGACCATCGTGGCGGCGATCATGATCGTGATGCTGGCCAGCATCACCGGACGGCGGCCGAAAAGATCCGAGAGCGGGCCGATGACCAGTTGCAGCAAGGCGGTGGCGGCAAGATAACCCGACACGGCGAACTGCATCACGGCGTAATCGATCTCGAAATAGAGCGCCATGGCCGAAAGCGAAGGCAGGAACAGGTTCATGCACAGCGCCGCGACGCCGGCGATGACCACAAGCGTGATGATATGGGGCGGGGTGGTTCGGTCGAGGAAACGGCTGCTCTTCATGTTATTCTCCCGCCTCTTCCGTTACGGTAGCTTTCGTAACGGAAGCCGGTCGTACTGTGGTTGCGGCCGTGGGTGTCGCGGCCGCGCGCTTGGCCATTTGCGAGCGTTTGCGCAGGCTTTCGCGATAGAAGGTATAAAGGCCCGAACCGATGACGATCATGGCGCCGATGATCGTGTAGCTGTCGATCTTTTCGTTGAAGAAGAACACGCCGATCATGAAACCCCAGAGCAGGCCGGTGTAACGGAAGGGTGCGACGAAGGAAATCTCGCCCGTACGCATCGACAGGATGATGGCCTGATAACCGACCAGCACCAGAATGGCCGAACCGGCCAGATGCGATACGATGGTGAAATTCATCGGCTGCCAGCCGCCGAAAGGCACGATCAGAAGCCCACCCACCGCCATGTTGACGAAGGCGGTAATGACGGTGATGGCGAGTGAGGGCACATCGGCATACATTTTCCGGGTCAGGAGATCACGCGCGGCGGTGACGGCGAGCGAGGCGACGACCAGCAGCGCGCCCGGCGTGAAACCTTCAGGGCCGGGCCTGATGATGACGAGCACCCCAATGAAACCGACGATGATGGCTACCCAGCGCCGCCAGCCGACCGGCTCGCGCAGGAAAAGTGCGGCCCCCAGCGTCACCACCAGCGGCAGGGATTGCAGGATGGCCGATGCGTTGGAGAATTCAATGAGGCCGAGCGCCGTCAGATAAAGCACGGCGGCTGTCACCTCGCAGAGACAGCGCAGGATGATGATGGGCCGCAGCAGGGTCTTCAGCGGCCGCAGCGCGCCGAAATGCCGGGCGGCGATATAGATCAGCACCACGGTCATGATGCCGCGCACGAACATGATCTGGCCGGTATTGATGTAGGGGGTGACGGACTTCGTCAGCGCATCGTTGGCCGTGAAGCTTGCCATTGCGAGCGCCATGAAAAGTGCGCCGCGCGTATTGTCCGTCAATGCCATTCCAAATATCCCAGACCATGCGCAGTATCCCGCCGCCCTTGCCGGGCGAAGTGGGCAGCCTCCCAGGCACGACCACGCATTCCTCCATGCATAGAGAGGTGGCACGGTAGAGCTGGCAATTCAACCGTTTATATGGGTGGGTGGACGAGAAAGAAGTTCAGCCGGCCTCAGCCGCCAGTCACGCTCATATGGCGGGAGACGGCGGGGCGGTTATGGGTGCGATCAATGATGAAATCATGCCCCTTCGGCTTGCGCAGCAGCGCTTCATCGATGGCGGCGGAAAGATAGGCGTCGCTGTCGGAGGCGCGCAGCGCCGTGCGCAGATCGGCGGCATCATCCTGTCCGAGACACATATAAAGCGTGCCGGTGCAAGTGAGGCGGACGCGGTTGCAACTTTCGCAGAAATTATGGGTCATCGGCGTGATGAAGCCGAGCCTGCCGCCGGTTTCCTTCACCGTCACGTAACGGGCGGGGCCGCCGGTCTGGTAATCGCTGTCGACAAGGGTGAAATTCCGTTCGAGATCGGCGCGCAGCTTTGAGAGCGGCAGGTAGCGGTCGGTGCGGTCTTCCTCGATTTCGCCCATCGGCATGGTTTCGATCACCGTCAGGTCCATGCCGCGGCCATGGGCAAAGCGCATCAGTTCCGGCATTTCGGCGTCGTTGAAATCCTTCAGAGCCACGGCGTTGAGCTTGACCTTGATGCCCGCTGCCTGCGCGGCATCAAGCCCTTCCATGACCCGATCGATATCGCCCCAGCGGGTGATCTGGCGGAATTTCTGGGCGTCGAGCGTATCGAGCGAGACATTGATGCGACGCACCCCGCAATCGGCAAGTTCGGCTGCGAATTTCGCAAGCTGCGAGCCGTTGGTGGTCAGCGTCAGTTCGTCAAGCGTGCCGCTTTGGACATGCCGACCAAGGTTCCTCACCAGCGACATGATGTTCTTGCGCACCAGCGGCTCGCCGCCGGTCAGCCGCAATTTGCGCACGCCGCGCGTTATGAAGACGGAACAGAGCCGGTCGAGTTCTTCGAGCGTCAGCAGATCCTTCTTCGGCAGGAAGGTCATGTGCTCGGACATACAGTAGGTGCAGCGAAAATCACAGCGGTCGGTCACGGAGACGCGCAGATAGGTGATGGCGCGGCCGAAGGGGTCCACCATCGGGGCGTTGTTTTCCGTCAGGGTTTTCGCTTTTTCAAGCGAGCCGGAAAAACTGTTCACGTCTCCATCCTCACCGCGTCACGCGCCGGACACACGGGGCCGACTATGTGGCTTATAGCTGATGTAGTGGCTTGCCTATCCTGAGGCAAGTCCGTAATTCTGACGCATATGACGAGCGTGCGGAAATGAAAAATGAGTGATGCTTGGCCGACCGAGCTGCTTGTGTCGAAAGACCGGCGGGAATTGACCGTTTCCTTCGACGATGGAAGCATTTACCGGCTTGGCGCCGAGATGTTGCGCGTGCTTTCGCCCTCGGCGGAAGTGCAGGGCCACGGGCCGGGACAAAAGGTCACGGTGCCCGGCAAACGCGATGTCACGATCCGTTCGATGGTCGCCACCGGCAATTACGCGGTTCGCATCGTTTTCGACGATGGCCACGATAGCGGCATCTACACCTGGAAATATCTGAAGGAGCTGGGTGAAACCGGCGACGCGCTGTTTGCCGATTATGAGCGGCAGCTTGCGGAGAAGGGCCTGAACAGGGAGCCGCGCTTCCGGTAGCTGCGCGCCACTCCCTTATTCCTGTGCTTGTCACAGGAATCCAGCCGACGCACGTCCGTGCGGCGAAAAAGAGTGTTCTCCAGCCCAAGGACTTGGGCTGACTGGATTCCTGTGACAAGCACAGGAATGAGGGAGGGAGCGCAGGACATCTGAAGCACCATGTCCCTGTAGCAACTAACCCGTTGAATCCTCGCTCTGTCCCCGACGAAAATCGTTTTCGCTTTTCACGCCGATGCGCTAGGAAGTGAGGGAGGGAGCACCCTCGTCTTATTGATTTTCAGCGGGGTGGCGTGTGGCTGTAGAAGCGAACGGAAATGATCTGGCCCAGGTGGTCGTGCTGTTGGCGGCGGGCGTTATCGCCGCGCCGATCTTCAAGCGCATCGGTCTCGGCTCGGTGCTGGGTTATCTGGCCGCCGGCCTCGTGATCGGGCCTTATGGTCTCGGTTTCTTTTCCGATTCGCAGGCCATCCTGCATGTCGCCGAACTGGGCGTGGTGATGTTCCTGTTCATCATCGGCCTTGAAATGCAGCCGTCGCGATTGTGGTCGATGCGGCAGGATATTTTCGGGCTCGGCGCATTGCAGGTGCTTGTCTGCATGGGCGGCCTGACGCTGGTGGGTGTCAGCCTCGGTTTTCCCGTCATCATGTCCTTCGTTGCCGGCACCGGTTTTGTGCTGACCTCGACGGCGATCGTCATGCAGATGCTGCAGGAACGAAACAGCATGTCGAGCCTGAAAGGGCAGCGCATCATCGCCATCCTGCTGTTCGAGGACCTCGCCATCGTGCCGCTCTTGGCGCTCGTCGCCTTTCTCGGTTCGGGTGGGGAGCATGTTACGGCCTCCGAGCGCTGGCTTTCGATCGGGATTGCGCTTGCCGCCGTCGGTGCACTCATCCTCGCCGGCCGTTATCTGCTCAACCCTTTCTTTCGTCTGCTGGCGGCCTCCGGCGCGCGCGAGGTGATGACAGCCGCGGCGTTGCTGGTGGTGCTAGGGTCGGCACTGCTAATGCAGGTCAGCGGCCTTTCCATGGCCATGGGGGCGTTTCTGGCCGGCGTGCTTTTGTCGGAATCATCCTTCCGTCATCAGCTGGAGGCGGATATCGAGCCGTTTCGCGGCATTCTGCTCGGCCTGTTCTTCCTTGGCGTCGGCATGGCGATCGACCTTGCCGTCATCGCCGCCAACTGGCAGCTCGTGGTCGTCAGCGTCGCGGGCTACATGCTGCTGAAAGCCTTCCTGATCTATGGCGTGGCGCGGGCGCTCGGCACCACGCGGCGTGAAAGCCTTGAGCGGGCGGTGCTGATGGCGCAGGGCGGCGAATTCGCCTTCGTGCTTTATTCTGCCGCCGTCAGCGCCGGCATTCTCGACCGGGAGGCCAACGCCATCCTGACGGCGACCATCATCATCTCCATGGTGCTGACGCCGCTGATGGTCATTCTGCATGACCGCCTGGTGCCGGCGGCAGTTCCCAATACCGACGATCTCGATGTGCCTGAGAATGTCGAGGGCAGCATTCTGCTGATCGGCTTCGGGCGTTTCGGCCAGATCGTCAGCCAGCCGCTTCTGGCGCGCGGTTATACGCTGTCGCTGATCGACAAGGATGCCGACTTTGTGCGCGATGCGGCTGAGTTCGGCTTCAAGGTCTATTATGGCGACGGATCGCGGGCGGAAATCCTGCACGCGGCGGGCGCCAGCACGGCGCGAGCGGTGTTGATCTGCGTTGACGACAAGGACGCGGCCGTGCGGATCGCGGAAATCGTCAAGCATGAATTCCCGCTGGTTCCCGTCCTTGCCCGTGCCTATGATCGTGGCCATGCGATCGATCTTCTGAAGGCTGGCGTCGATTACCAGATTCGCGAGACGCTGGAATCGGCCTTAAATTTCAGCGAGGAAGTGCTTGGTGCCATGGGTGAGGAGCGGGAAGATGCCGCCCGCCTGGTGGAGGAATTCCGTGACCGCGATGAGGAGCGTTTCGCCATGGAAGTCGTCGGCGGCATCTATGCCGGCCGTTCGCTGATCCGCGGCAATGCCCAGCCTGCCGATCTCGTCGCTGCGCGCACCGCGCGCGAGCGGGCGGAGCGGGAAAAGGCGGAAGCGGAAGAATAAGGGATTGCGCCTTTCGGCGGCGCGGGGTGATTTCGAGGGATTGGAACTGACATGACCATCATTCGCACGGTTGAGGAACTGAAGGCCATTTATGACGGCACGAGCGAAGCCTCGGTCGCCAAGGTGACGGCCACGCTGACGGCGGAATACCGGCAGATGATCGAGGCATCGCCCTTCCTCGCGCTGGCGACGGTGGGGCCTGAGGGCATGGACTGTTCGCCGCGCGGCGACAAGGGTGGCGTGGTGCGGGTGGCCGATGACAGGACCGTGCTGTTGCCAGACTGGCGCGGCAACAACCGCGTCGATTCGCTTCTGAACATCGTGCGTGATCCGCGGGTGGCGCTGATGTTCCTGATCCCCGGTTCGAATACGACCATGCGCATCAATGGCCGCGCCGTGGTTTCCGTCGAAGCCGAGTTGCTGCAGAGCTTCGAGATGGATGGCAAACATCCGCGCACCGTCATCGTGGTGACGATTGACGAGGTCTATTTCCAGTGTGCACGGGCGTTGATGCGCTCGGAACTGTGGAACCCCGCCAATTTCGTCGACCCTGCCTCGCTTCCGACACCCGGCCTGCTGCTCAAGGCGGCGAAGGCGGAGTTCGATCAGGAGACTTATGATCGGGAATGGGCGGTTCGGGCGGCGAAGACCATGTGGTGAGGCATCAATTGCCGCAGCAACGGGTTGGCACTTAAAGGGCATGCACTTGTGTCACCCCGCCCTCATTCCTGTGCTTGTCACAGGAATCCAGTCGACGCGCGTCTGCGCGGCGGGGAAAGTCTTCTCAGCCCAAGGACTTGGTCTGGCTGGATTCCTGTGACGAGCACAGGAATGAGGGCGTCAACGGAACGGCTGCTGCCCTCTAATTTTCACGTCCGATAAATCAGCCAGTTCTTACCGGTATAATTGTTCTGCATGCCGTCCTCGTAAAAGACGGAACGGTTCCGGCCGGTTTCCTTGGCGTGGTAGAGCGCCGTATCGGCATGGCCGTAAAGCTCACTGGGATTGCTGGCGCGTGCGGCAGAGGCGAAGCCTATCGAGATAGTGACCGTGCCGTAATCGGCACCTGATCTCGAATTGCGGAAGGGCGTGCTTTCCAGCGACAGGCGGATGCGTTCGCACATCACCATCACCTCTTCCGGCGTGTTGCCATCGAGAATGATGGCGAATTCCTCGCCGCCGCTTCGGGCGACGAAACCATCCTTGCGCACATTGGCGCGGATGACGGAGGCGACGGTGGCGAGAATCTTGTCGCCGACCGGATGGCCGAACGTATCGTTGATACGCTTGAAGTGATCGATATCCAGGAGGACGAGCGTGGTATATTGCAGGCCGATGGAGCTGTCATAAACCGAGGCCAGCCGGTCGTCGAAAGCGCGCCGGTTAGAGAGGCGCGTCAGCGAATCCGTGTTGGCGATGCGCTTATATTCATCGAGCTCGAGGCGCACCTGATGCATTTCCTCGGCATGGCGGTTGACGTCGTTGAACGTCTTTTCGCCATCGATGATTTTCGAGCCGGTGGCATCGGCCAGCAGTGAAATCGCATTTCTCAGAATATTGTTGCTGGCGGCGTTCTTGTCATCGATGCGCTGGCGCGTTTCGCCGAGAATGCGGTTGTAATTCTCGATGGAGGATTGTTCGCGCTTCAGCGTGCCCAGCAGCGCCTCCAGCTCGCGCCGCAGTTTGTCCTGCGCGTCGTCGATGGAGCGATTGGGATTGCCTTCGCCGTAACGCGACGACAGTTCGTCCAGATCCTCCTGCGTGACCCGGTTGCCAAGCGCCGCCAGATCTTTCGTGAGCGCCGGGTTCGAGCCGATATAGGCTTCGTAAAACAGACTATAATTACGAGGGATCGGCGAAACACCCATGCTTCGCATGGCATAGGCAATCTGCCCGGCAATGTCGGGCCCCGTGGTTTTGGGCGTGGATGCCGTGTTCATCAAGAAACTCCAGTGAGTCTGCTTATCGACTATGATTATTATTATACGAGCTGTTTTGGAAAGCTTAATTTATGGAAAACTAAATTTTGTTCCCTGAAACTTATTTTTCGTCTACTTTTATCTTATTTAATTGATAATCATCAGTAATTTTCATTTTGTAGGATTTCCGTAGTTTTTGCCTCTACTGTTCGTCTTGGTGCCAGCATCGCATTTATTCTGTCAATCCCAATAACGGGATTCATCTGATTTATTTTGGCACAACAATGTGGAGAAGTGTCCCGCTAAGGGATAGGGATAGCGCCGTCGAGACTCCGCTTTAAGGCGGTTATTTTTATCCCTCGTGTCGATATACAGGGATGCTACAGTTTTATCCCTGTTTGCCGCGGCTGGCGCTGGCACCATTTGGTGAAGGCGAGGCGACCAATCGGCAAGATTGGGAAAGGGCCTGCTCATTGCGGGCCCAAATCCGGCCCGCTGCCTGTCAGGGCTTCAGCCTTATAACCGGGCATATCGCCCCGGGCGCTGCCTCCGGCGCGTGTGGCGGGCGCACGATCAGGCCATCAGAATGGGCCAATATCTTCATCATGGATGAATCCTGCTTCGCATAGGCTTCCGCCACCAGCGCACCGTTTTCGTCCGCGCTGAAACGGGCGCGCAGATAGTCCTGCCGCTGGTCATTGGCTTTCAGCGGCGTTGCGGTGCGGGCCGATGTGCCGCGCTGCAGCGGCGCACGACGGGCGATCCTGCGGATCAGCGGCTCCAGGAAGAGCAGGCCGCAGACGAGGCTTGCGACCGGGTTTCCGGGCAGGCCGAGAACCTGCGTGCTGCCGATCGCGCCGACCATCAGCGGTTTTCCCGGACGCATGGCGATGCGCCAGAAATCGAGCTGCATGCCTTCCGCCTTCAGGGCCGCCTGCACGAGATCATGGTCGCCGACCGAGGCGCCGCCAAGCGTCACCAACACGTCCACCCCGGCCGCAACGGCCCTGCGGATGGCGGCGCGGATGAGGCTGTCATCATCGGCGATGATACCGAGATCGATAACCTCGGCGCCTGCCTGCCGGGCCAGTGCGGCAACGCCAAATGTGTTGGAGGCGATGATCTGCGCGGGTTCAGGCGCGCTCCCCGGCGGCAGCAATTCGTCACCGGTGGCGAGAATGGCGATGCGTGGCCTGCGATAGACGGAGAGTGCCGCGTGGTTCATCGCCGCCGCCAGCGTCAGGTCGGTGAAGCCGAGTTCGCGGCCGGCTTCCAGAGCCGTTTCGCCTTCAGTGAAATCCTGCCCGCGCGGGCGGATGTGTCGCCCGGCGGTGACAGCGAAGGTGGTGCGGATTTTTCCGTCGTCCAGCAGTTCGGCGTCTTCCTGAATGAGGATCGTATCGGCGCCATCAGGCACGGGTGCGCCGGTGAAGATGCGTACGGCTTCGCCTTTGCCCACCGTGCCCGCGAAAGCATGGCCGGCAGCCGCCTGACCGATGAGGGTAAGGATCGAGCCGATCTCCGGCGCGTCGGCGCTGCGCAGCGCATAACCATCCATGGCCGAGGCATCGAAGGGGGGCTGGGTAAGGCGCGCGGCCAGATCGGCCGCGAGAACGCGGCCGTCACAGTCGGCAAGCGGCAGGGTCTCGCTGTCCGTTACCGGAACTGCTGCATACAGAAGGCGCGTAATGGCCTCGTCCACGGGCAGCAGCGGTTTCATTCAGTTCTCCTGTCGCCCGAAATCGCTGGCTTTGAAATCACCGGATTTGCCGCCGCTCTTTTCGAGAAGGCGGATATTGACGATTTCCATCGCCTTGTCGGCGGCTTTCGCCATGTCATAGATCGTCAGGCAGGCGATGGAGACGGCGGTCAGCGCTTCCATTTCCACGCCAGTCTTGCCCGACAGTTTCACCATGGCCTCGACCCGCAGGCCGGGCAGGGTGACCTCTTCGGTAATATCCACTGCCACCTTGGTCAGCATCAACGGATGGCAAAGCGGGATGAGATTGGCAGTCTGCTTGGCGGCCATGATGCCGGCGAGCCGGGCGGTGCCGATGACATCGCCCTTCTTGGCATTGCCGTCGCGGATGAGCGCCAGCGTCTCCGGCTTCATCTTCACGAAACCTTCGGCCACGGCGACACGGATCGTCTCGGCCTTGTCGCCGACATCGACCATATGCGCTTCGCCGCTGGCATCGATATGGGTGAGCTTCTGGCCATCGCTCATCGGGAATTTACTCCGCTGCCAGAATGCCGGAGTGGCCGGTCAGCAGGGCTTTGGTGGCCGCCGTCACATCATCCTTGCGCATCAGGCTTTCGCCGACGAGGAAGGTACTGATGCCGCTTTTCTCGAGGCGCTGGCAATCCTCGAAGGTGAAGATGCCGCTTTCGCCGACCAGCAGCTTGTCGGCCGGCACGAGGCCTGCGAGCTTCTCGCTGGTTTCGAGGCCGACTTCGAAGGTGCGCAGATTGCGGTTGTTGATACCGAGAAGCGGGGAAGTGAGTTTCAGCGCCCGTTCGGTTTCCTCCGCATCATGAACTTCGATCAGTACGTCCATGCCAAGCGCAAAAGCCTCGTCCTCGAGCCGCTTCGCCTCGTCGTCGGAAAGCGATGCCATGATCAGCAGGATGCAATCCGCACCCCAGGCGCGGGCCTCATGCACCTGATAGGTATCGAACATGAAATCCTTGCGCAGCGCCGGCAGAGCGCAGGCATTGCGGGCGGCGGTCAGGAATTCCGGCGCGCCCTGAAAGCTCGGCGTATCCGTCAGGACCGAGAGGCAGGCGGCACCACCCGCCTCATAGGCAGCGGCCAGCGCCGGCGGGTCGAAATCCGGGCGGATGAGGCCCTTGGAGGGGCTGGCCTTCTTGATTTCGGCGATGAGGCCGAACTTGCCTGCGGCCTGCTTTGCGCGCAGCGCCTTATAGAAACCGCGCGGTGCGCTCTGGTCTGCGGCCATGGCCTTCAGATCGGCCAGCGAAACCTTGGCCTTGGCGGCGGCGATTTCCTCCAGCTTGTAGGTCTCGATCTTTTTGAGAATGTCGCTCATGGTCTCGCTCTCATTCCTGCCCTGAATTGGCTTCGTTGGATACGGCGACCAGACGGTCGAGCGCCGCGGCGGCCTTGCCGCTGTCGAGCGCATCGCTGGCAATCGTCATCGCCTGGCTCAGCGTCTCCGCCTTGCCGGCAATGACCAGCGCCGCAGCCGCGTTGCACAGCGATATGTCGCGATAGGCGTTGCGCTTGCCGGAGAGAACCTCGCGCAGCGCCGCTGCATTGGCGATGCCATCGCCGCCCTTGAGATCGTTCATCAGGGCCGGCTCGACACCGAAATCTTTCGGTGTCAGATCGAAGGTGCGGATCTTGCCGTCTTCCAGTGCGGCCACATGGGTGACGCCCGTGGTGGTGACTTCATCCATGCCGTCGCCGTGGACGACCCAGATGCTCTCTGAACCCAAATCCCGCAGCACTTCGGCAAGCGGCACCAGCCAGCGTGGCGAAAAGACGCCGAGCAATTGTCGTTTTGCGCCGGCCGGGTTGGAGAGCGGGCCGAGCAGGTTGAAGATGGTCCGGGTGCCAAGTTCGACGCGGCTCGGGCCGACATGGCGCATGGCGGAATGGTGCATCTGCGCGAACATGAAACCGAGGCCAGCCTCAGCGATGCAGCGGGCGATGAGATCGGGGCCGATATCGAGCCTCACGCCGAGCGCGGAGAGCGCATCCGCCGTGCCGGATTTAGAGCTCAGCGCCCGGTTGCCGTGCTTGGCGACCGGGAGGCCCGTGCCGGCGGTGATGATCGAGGCCAGCGTTGAGATATTGTAGGTGCCGATGCCATCACCGCCGGTACCGACGATATCGATGGCATTGGCGGGGGCCGAAACCGGCAGCATGCGGGTACGCATGGAAGAAACCGCGCCGACGATTTCGTCGACCGTTTCGCCGCGCACACGCAGCGCCATCAGGAAACCGCCGATCTGCGACGGGGTGGCTTCGCCCGACATCAGAATATCGAAAGCCGTGCGCGCATCCTCGCGGTTCAGGCTTTCTCCGTTCGCGACCTTGGCGATCAGCGGCTTCAGTTCGGCCATGTCTCGCCCCCCGGTTAGAAACCGACCATCGCCTGATCGGCGAGGGCCTGATTGATGGTCACACCATAATCATTCTGCAGACGGTTGACCATCTGATCCAGCATGTCATCGCCGGCCGCGCGGGCAATGGCGGTAAACTGCTGGTCGTCATTGGCAAGCGCATCGGCAGGGGCATTGGTGTCAACGGAGGTGACCTTGAAGAGGATACGGCTGGAACCGTCGGCATCGGCCGCGGTGCCGACCACGCCTTCGGCGCCCGAGAAGACGGCGGCGATGGTCTGTCGGCCGAAAATCGCATCCTCGCTGGTGCGGCGCAGGCCGGATTTCTGCTCGACGGCAAGGCTTAGCTCACCGGCGACGGCTTCCAGCGTTTCGCCCTTTTCAACGCGGGCCTTCAGCTCGTCGGCCTTCGCTGCAAGCGCGGTGCGCTGCTGCTCTGCCGTCCAGTCGGCCACGACATCGTCGCGGACTTCGGCAAGCGTGCGGTCGCGGGCAGGGATGATCTGCTCGACGTCGAACCAGATATAACCTTCACGGCCGAGATTGATCGGCAGGGCGTCAGTGCCGGGTTCGGTCTTGAACACGTCCTGCGCCAGTTGCGGCGATGGCAGGCCCTCGATCGCATCGCCCTTTTCATCGAGGCCGGCGGCATCGATGGCGTCAATGGTGACGGGCTTCAGGTTGAGCTGCTTGGCGGCATCGGCGAGCGAAGAGCCACCGGCGCGCAGATCCTCGTAGCGATCATGCACATTGGTGATTTCTTCCGCAGCGGCGGCAGTGGCGAGGTCCTTGCGGATATCTTCCTTGGCTTCATCAAGCGTGCGGGTGGTTTCCGGCTTGATGCCGGTGACGCGCAGAAGGATCGGGCCGAAGGAACCATCAACCACCGGCGATACGCCGCCATCCTTCTGGATGGCGAAGGCGGCATCGGCAATCGACTGGTCGGGGATGGTATCCTTGGTGAATTCGCCGAGGGTAACATCGGAGGCAGTCTTGCCCTGGTCCTTCACCACCTGGTCATAGGTGGTGTTGCCGAGCCTGATCTGCTCGGCGGCAGCGGCGGCCATTTCCTTGTCCGGGAAGGTCAGCTGCTCTACGGTGCGGCGACCGGCGGTGCGGAAGCTGTCCTTGTGGCTGTTATAATAATCGGCGATCTGCGCGTCCGTTACCGAGGCTGGCTCGGCGATATCGGACGGTTCCAGCTTCACATAGGTGAACTTGCGGAACTCAGGCGCGCGGTACTTCGACTTGTTGGTTTCGAACCAGGGTGTGAGCACGTCGTCGCCCGGTGCCTTGACCGGCGGGATGACGGCGTTGGACAGAATGACGTAATCGACGGCGCGCTGTTCGTTGCGATACTGCTTCAGCGCATCCACCAGCACCTGCGGTGCGGCAAAACCATCGGAGACGGCTTCGACGATCTGGCTGCGGACGGCAACCTTGCTGCGCTCCTTGATATAGTCGTCTTCACGGAAGCCGGAATTGCGCAGGCGCTCGCTGAAGAGATTACGGTCGAACTGACCGTTGACCGACTTGAAGGCCGGGTCCTCGGCGATGAGGTTGGCGAGGCGGTTTTCCGAAAGGCCGAGATTCATCTTCGAAGCCAGTTCGTCAAGCGCCGCACCGGCCGCAAGCTGGCTGAACACCTGACGATCGATGCCGAAGGCCTTGGCCTGTTCGGTCGTCAGCCTCGTGCCGAACTGGCGGCTGAGATCGGAAACCTGGCGCTGATAGGCAAGGCGGAATTCCTGCGGGCTGACCGTCTGGTCGCCCACCGTCATGACGGCATGGGAATTGGCGGTGACAAGCGATGCGGAGACGCCCCAGACGCCGAACGAAACAACAAGCAGGAGAAGCAGCAGCTTGGCTGCCATGGTTCGAGAAGCATTTCTCAGGGAATCGAGCATCGTTATGCAAACCTCACAGGAACGTCATCGCGGTCGCCAGCCTTCCGGCCCGCAACGTATCGGCGTTCCTTAAATCAATCCAAAGGGAAATTGAAGGGAATTTGCCTTGGAAAAACGGGGTTTTGAAAACGCTTGTGTGATTGGAGGGCGGTTTTTCCGCCGTCATCTTCTCCGTATTGCCCTGTGAGACGGCAAAACAAAACCGCCCGGAGGGTCCAGGCGGTTGCGAAGAATCGTTTTAAAAAGCGCTGAGGCCGATCCGCCGCGCTCAGAAAGCGCGGTTTCGACGGATCGTCGCCTTGAATTCCTCATCCTCACGCCGCATCTCGGCGACGACGGAGATCATCGACGTCACGAACATTACGCTGATCAGGGCCAGAAGCATCGTCAGAAATGTGAACATGATATCGTCTCCTAGAGTTTTGAGGAAATTCTCCCCGATACTCAGTAATAATTCATATACTGATAACGGGCAGTCAGCTGCGGGTAGTCCGGTCCCTGGGCTTCAGGCTTCTGATCATAAAGGCTAAACGTCGTTGCTACCATTGCGATAACCAGAACTGTCCAGGCGGTGCTGATGACACTGATTTTCGCCGAAGTTGACTGTTTTTCTCTTACAAACATCTGTCTGTTCCTTTGGTTTTTTATTAACGCACCATGTTTCAACATGTTCCGCGTTAACCGTAAAAATCGATTAGCATCGCCCCGGTGAAACTTCCTTGAATGGCTCGTTCATCTGGCGTTCAGAAAACTGGCGAGGGGCGTCATTCGAGAAAAAGATACTCAGCTGCGAATGATGCGATGACCGAAAGGACGATCATGAAGGCCAGCATTTTCAATTCTCCGGGTGATTAACGGGTGAGGGGCGTTTCGGTTTCCCGATGCTGTGCATTTAAACAAAATAGCTGTGAAACCGCACTGAACGGCCCGTTCATGCGCGGTTCACGCCACCCTTCCGGTTGTGGTGCGTGGTTATAAAGTCTTGCGCCGCGTGGCTCTCCATGACAAAAGGCGGGCACATGAATATCCAGCATCGAAGCGCGCCCACCATCTGAGAGCGATATGACGATTGCCTTTTATCCAGGATCATTCGATCCGATGACCAACGGACATCTGGATGTGCTTATCCAGGCGCTGAACGTGGCGTCCAAAGTCATCGTCGCCGTTGGCATCCATCCCGGAAAAGCACCACTGTTCAGCTTCGACGAGCGGGCGGCACTGATAAGCCGGGCGCTTTCCGAAACCCTGCCGGGCGAGGCGGCGCGCGTGGAAGTCGTGTCCTTCGACAATCTGGTTGTCGATGCAGCCCGCCAGCATGGCGCGCGCCTTCTTTTGCGCGGCCTTCGCGATGGCACCGATCTCGATTATGAAATGCAGATGGCCGGCATGAACCGCCAGATGGCGCCTGATATTCAGACCGTGTTCCTGCCCGCCGGCACCTCGTCGCGACCCATTACAGCCACATTGGTCCGGCAGATCGCCGCCATGGGCGGCAATGTCGATGCCTTCGTGCCGAAAGCCGTGCTTGAAGCCCTCAACGCCAAGCTGAAGCGCTGACTTCAGCCTTACATTCTGGAGCCAATCCGATGAAACTCGTTCGATTTGCCTTTGCCGGCGCCCTGTTTGCCGGTGCGCTTGCCGCCAGCACTTTCGCTTCGGCTGCTGAACTTCTGACCGTCCAGCTGAAGGACGGCCCTGTTGTCATCGAACTGATGCCTCAGGTTGCGCCCAAGCATGTGGCGCAGATCGAGGCGCTGGCGAAAAAGGGCGCTTACGACAACGTTGCCTTCCACCGCGTCATCGACGGGTTCATGGCGCAGACCGGTGACGTGCAGTATGGCAACATGGAGAAGGGCTTCAATGCCCAGCGCGCCGGCACCGGCGGTTCCGACATGGCCGATATTCCGGCTGAATTCTCCAAGACGCCGTTCACGCGCGGCGTGGTCGGCATGGCCCGTTCCAGCGATCCGAATTCCGCCAATTCGCAGTTCTTCATCATGTTTGCCGACGGTCCGTTCCTGAACGGTCAGTACACCGTGGTCGGCAAGGTCGTGTCCGGCATGGAAGCCGTGGACAAGATCAAGCGCGGCGCCGGCGGCAACGGCGAAGTTTCCAACCCCGACCGGATGATCAAGGTCACCGTCGGCAAGAAGTAAGGTAGGGCAATAGAGCCCGAAAAGAGGAGAATAACCATGGCCGAGATCAAGGATCCGGAAAACACCATCATCATGGAAACGACGACCGGCAAGGTCGTGATCCAGCTGCTTCCGGAAGTTGCGCCGGGCCACGTTGCCCGCATCAAGGAACTGGTATCGGAAGGTGCTTATGACGGCGTCGTGTTCCACCGCGTCATCGAAGACTTCATGGCCCAGACGGGCGACGTGAAGTTCGGCAAGAAGGGTTCTGAGAGCTTCAACCCGGCCCGCGCCGGCATGGGCGGCTCCGAGAAGGAAGACCTGAAGGCTGAATTCTCCGCCATTCCGCACGTTCGCGGCACCTGCTCCATGGCCCGTTCGCAGAGCCCGAACTCCGCCAACTCGCAGTTCTTCATCTGCTTCACGGATTCCCCGTGGCTGAACAAGCAATACACGGTCTGGGGCCAGGTCATCGAAGGCATGGAAGCCATCGACAAGATCAAGCGCGGCGAGCCGGTGAAGGATCCCGATTCGATCGTTTCCATGAAGCTTGCTTCTGCGGCTTAAGAGATATTGCATCACGCCGCTCCGCAGGCGACTGCGGGGCGGTTCGAATGTGAGAAGTGTTCGAATCTCTCCGTCGTCATCCTCGGGCTTGTCCCGAGGATCTAACCACGTTGACGTCGTGGATCGTTAGATCCTCGGGACAAGCCCGAGGATGACGTCGAGCGTAGAAGCACCCTGTCACCACCTTCCACCCGCCCCATGCAATGCAGGGCGGGTTTTGATATTTTCGAGAGCCCTTGCAATGCGTGTAGACCTGTTCGATTTCGACCTGCCCGAGGAGAATATCGCCCTTCGCCCGGCGAACCCGCGCGATAGCGCGCGCCTGCTGGTGGTCGATCCGAATGAAAACCGCATGGAAGACCATCGCGTCTTCGACCTGCCGTCGTTCCTGAGGCCCGGTGATGCGCTTGTCTTCAACGACACCCGTGTCATTCCCGCCCAACTGGAAGGCGTGCGCCTGCGCGACGGTGCGCCGGAGACGGCCGTTTCGGCCACGCTGCACATGCGTGCTGATCAATCCCGCTGGAAAGCCTTCGCCCGCCCCGGCAAGCGCATTAAGCAGGGTGATCGCATCCGCTTCGGTTACGAGCGCGACAATGCCTGCGGTCTTGCCCATCTCGAAGCCACCGTCGAGGAAAAGGGCGAGGAGGGCGAGATCACGCTGCTTTTCGACGTTTCCGGCCCGGTGCTGGATGAGGCGATAGCCTCTGTTGGCCATATTCCTTTGCCGCCTTACATCGCCGCCAAGCGGCCCGAGGACCAGCAGGACCAGACCGACTATCAGACCATTTACGCCCGCGAGAAGGGCGCCGTTGCCGCCCCCACCGCCGGGCTGCATTTCACCCCCGATCTGTTCGAAGCGCTCGACAGTGCCGGCATCGAACGGCATTTCGTGACGCTTCACGTTGGGGCAGGTACCTTCCTCCCGGTGAAGGCCGATGATACCGACGATCACAAGATGCATTTCGAGATCGGGTATGTGTCGCAAGAGACTGCTGACCGGCTGAATGCGGTGAAGGCGCGGGGCGGGCGCATCGTCTGCGTCGGTACCACCTCGCTGCGCCTGATCGAGAGTGCGGCCACCGAAGATGGCACCATCCACCCATGGTCCGATGCCACCGGCATCTTCATCACGCCCGGTTACCGTTTCCGGGCCGTCGATATGCTGATGACCAATTTCCACCTGCCGAAATCCACGCTGTTCATGCTGGTTTCGGCTTTCTGCGGTCTCGAAACGATGCGTGACGCTTATAAGCACGCCATCGAAACCGGATACCGCTTCTATTCCTATGGCGATTCCAGCCTGTTGTTCCGGAAAAACTGATGCACGAGAAATTCACCTTCACCTTGAAAGCCACGAGCGGCGGCGCGCGCCTTGGCGAAGTCGCCATGCCGCGCGGCGTCATCCGCACGCCCGCCTTCATGCCGGTTGGCACCGTTGGCACCGTCAAGGCCATGTATCTCGACCAGGTGCGCGAGCTGGGGGCCGATATCATTCTCGGCAATACCTATCACCTGATGCTGCGGCCCGGCCCGGAGCGCGTGGCACGGCTTGGCGGTCTGCATGAGCTGATCCGCTGGCCGCACCCGATCCTCACCGACAGCGGCGGCTTTCAGGTGATGTCGCTTTCCGGCCTGCGCAAGCTCGACGAGAAGGGCGTGACCTTCAAGAGCCATGTGGACGGTTCGCTGCACCACATGTCGCCGGAACGCTCGATCGAAATTCAGGGCATGCTCGATTCGGACATTCAGATGCAGCTCGACGAGTGCATCGCGCTGCCGGCCGAGCGCAAGGAAATCGAACGCGCCATGGAAATGTCGCTGCGTTGGGCCGAGCGCTGCCGCGTCGCCTTCGGCGAGCAGCCCGGCAAGGCCATGTTCGGTATCGTGCAGGGCGGCGACCAGCCGGACCTGCGCATCCGTTCCGCCGAAGGTCTGAAAGAGCTTGATCTCAAGGGTTATGCCGTTGGCGGTCTTGCCGTCGGCGAGCCGCAGGATGTGATGCTCGGCATGCTCGATATCACCCTGCCGGTGCTGCCCACCGAAAAGCCGCGTTACCTGATGGGCGTCGGCACGCCTGACGATATTCTGAAATCGGTGGCGCGCGGCATCGACATGTTCGACTGCGTGATGCCGACCCGTTCGGGCCGTCATGGCCTCGCCTTCACCCGCCGTGGCCGCGTCAACATCCGCAACGCCCGTCATGCCGAGGATATGCGCCCGCTCGACGAGCAGTCCAACTGCCCGGCCTCGCGCGATTATTCCCGCGCCTATCTGCATCACCTCACGCGCTCCAACGAAGCGCTGGGCGGCATGCTGCTCTCCTGGCACAATCTTGCCTATTATCAGGAGCTGATGCAGGGTATCCGCAAATCCATCGAGGAAGGCCGTTTCGCCGATTTTTATGCGGAAACCATCGAAATGTGGGCGCGGGGCGACATAGACCCGGTTTAGTGGAGTTGGCGAACCTTTCTTCCACACTCGACGTCATCCTCGGCCTTGTGCCGAGGATCTGCCGAGATAGCTAAAGTCGACGGGCGGCAAATCCTCGGGACATCCTCGGACTTGATCCGGGGACCGAGGATGACGGCGGAGAGGTTTCTTCCCGACGCCCTGAAGTTCCCAGTTTCACCTTCTACGGATTTTTTCCTTGGCACATGCGCCTTACGTTCTTTTCCGGGATGACACGACCGGCACGGTGACAGCCTTCACCGAGCCGGAAGAGATTATCGTCGCGGACGAGCCGGAGGCATTTTTTGCGGCGCTGAAGCGCATGGAAGAACTGCGCCGCGCCGGGAAATATCTTGCTGGCACCATGTCCTACGAGGCGGGTTTCCTGTTCGAGCCGAAGCTTGCGCCGTTTGCGGCCGAACCCCGCAACGTGCCGTTTCTGCGTTTCGGCGTTTTTTCCGGTCCCCAGCCGGATGCGGGGCGGTTTGCACGGCCCGCGAGCCTGCCGGAAGCGGATGCGTTTCTCTCCGATCCCGTGCCGGCATGGAGCCTTGAGGACTATTGCCAGCGCTTCGAGCGGCTGCACGCGCATCTGCGCCGCGGCGACTGTTATCAGGGCAATCTGACCATGCCCGTTCACGCGGGCTGGAGCGGCGATCCGCTCACCGCCTTCTGGTCGCTGGTCGCGCGCCAGCCGGTCAAATATGGCGCCCTTGTCGATCTCGGCGGACCCGTCATCCTGTCGCGCTCACCGGAACTGTTTTTCTCGGTGGATGAGCAAGGGTTCATCGAAACCCATCCCATGAAGGGAACGACGCCGCGCGGCGCGAATGCGCAAGAGGATCGGGCGATCATCGCGGCGATGCTTGAGGATGACAAGACGCTTGCCGAAAACCGCATGATCGTCGATCTCCTGCGCAACGATATTTCCCGCATCACCAAGGTCGGCAGTCTCGATGTGCCGCGCCTGTTCGACATCGAGACCTATCCCACCGTGCACCAGATGGTCAGCCATGTCAGGGCGAAGCTTCTGCCTGACGTCACGGTGGAGGATATTTTCGCGGCGCTGTTCCCCTGCGGTTCGGTAACCGGCGCGCCGAAAATGTGGGCAATGAAGATTCTGCGCGAACTGGAGCAGACCCCGCGCGACGCCTATTGCGGCGCAATCGGCTTCATATCTCCAAATGGTGAAATGCGCTTTTCGGTGGCGATCCGCACGCTCACCCTGTTCGACGACGGCCGCGCCGTCTTCAACGTCGGCGGCGGTATCGTGTTCGATTCGGAAGCCGAGGCGGAGTATGATGAATGTCTGCTGAAATCGAAATTCGCAGTGGGTGACAGGTTGTTGCGGGCCTCTTGATGATGATCTGCTACTTTCCTCCTCCATCTAGACCTAAGAGAAAGGCAACGAGATCAGCCTGGTCGTTGATGTCAGTTTTGGCAAACACGTTGCGAAGATGAGTTCTTGCCGTCTCATAAGAAATCGCCATAGCGCGGGAGATTTCGCGCAGGCTTTCGCCGCGCGATATCCTTCCAGCCAGAACTGCCTCGGTGCGTGTCAGGCCGAAAAGTTCTTGTAAGGTTGAAGCCGCAGGCATGCCTCGCTGGTATGGATCAACCAATATAATGTAGGTTTGGCAGGGTGAAAAAATATCTTTTGCGACACCTCTTGCCGGAGAAACAAAGGCGACGAGCGGCGTCGAGTTCCACCTTTTTAAAAGCACGGGACTGTTGAAGCATTCCTGTGGGCGGATGCATGAAATACCGGTGGCACGATCCAGTCTCACCGCTGACTGCCGACAAGCCGGAACTAAGCGTTTATCGCGAATACGAAGATCGTCGTCGAACATCTGTTCAGCAGCAGCATTGATGCGGACAACCTCGCCAAATCGGTTTAGCATCACCACCGCCTTACCACTAAAGGTAAACGCTTCAAGGGCCGAATCAGCTCGCGAGAGGCCCAATGCATTGGCGAGGACAGCGCTGGCGGACAGACTGCGGGACAGTGGCAAAAGCAGACTGGCTTCGGTCTCGCTGAACGAACCCTGCCTTTCCGATCTTTGGAAAGATAGTGCCCATTCTTCTCCTAAGCCAACAAACCTCAGCCCGGCGAACCACCTGAGACCGAAGGAACGTAGCAACTCCTGATAATAAGGGCTCCGGTTCATTTCCTCGATAGTCAAACAATCCAGATCAGTAGCGTAACCCCTGCGGTTCATTAATGGGATGGAGCGAAACCTGGGATCAATCTTTATCCACTCATCCTTGAGATAAATTGCTGCGATTTCCGCGCAACTGGAACTCGCCGGAACATCAAGAGCGGCCTGTTTAAGGGGGAGGATCACCGCCCCGGCAGCTCCAAAGCCCTCGCTCATGGTATCCAGAGCACTGTTCCAGTTGTTGTGTCCCCAAATTGCGTCCGAAAATGCGTCTGCAATCTGATTGATGTTCCAACCGGCAACCATGTTGAATAACCTTGCTAAAAAATATCGCTAGTTGAAGTTTTCATTAAGCGGTCATTTCTTTCCAGTGGGGTGAAATAACACTGGTAAGTTTGCCACTTATACTCCAACTGGGTGAGGGAAGGTTTTGCTTTATTGAAATAGTATTTAGAAACCATCTGTTTCATAGAGTATAATTGAACAGAATGTGAATTATATTTCAGTAAAATTGGAGTATTTGATATGATTATTAAGCATTTCACAAACCGATCGACAATAGCGTCGTCATTTGTAATTTTCGCTGCGGTAGTTTTTTCTTCATCTCAGGCGTTCGCGACAAAAGGCATCGAGTATCGTGGGGGTGGTGGCGGTGGTAGTAGCACTATTAACCGGTCCACCTCTGGAGGCTCTGCTGCAACAGGTGCCCTAATAGGGCTAGGCTTAGGTTTACTTCTTGAAGGATTGGCAAATGCCCCAACAGCGCGGGCGGAGACCTTTGAACAGGAAAAATCAAGTGAGCAACTCAATCGCGAATCTCGCGAGCGGTGGCGCAGGGCTATGGAGGCGAAAAAAAGGCGAGCTGAGAATGTCAGCGCTAATGCTTGTGTTACGTTCGATAGTCGCAGCAACTTAAACGACTTCATCGTCAACAACTGCAACGTTCCGATTGTTGTCAGGTGGCGTGACAGCGGCTCCTGCAAAACTGGATGCATGAGTGGCGCGCCCGCCGGAGGACGCTCCACCATTACGAAAATGAAGGGCTCCTCCACATATACGTCATGCCAGGGTCGCTCCTGCACGCCGGGTAGGTTGTGATCCGCGAACTCTTTCGCGCCGGCGCAAATGGTAATGCGTCGGCGCATCGGCATTTACCAAGATAATGGTATAATGTGGCTAGAATGTTGGATAATATATAGAAATGACCTTCGTATAATATCTGCACAAGCAGTTCTTTTTTGCGCCCTCCACCCTTCACCGCACGATCACCTCAACCGCACCATCCTCCACCAGCACTTCCGTCGCCGCTGGGTGGCTGAGAAAGCCCGATGGGCTGGCGCTTGCGCCATAGGCGCCCGATTGCAGGATGGCCACGAGATCGCCGGCTTTCAGTTTTGGTAGGGCCGCATTGCGGGCGAGCGTATCGAGCGGGGTGCAGAGCGGGCCGACGATGGTGGCTGTCTCATCGTGTGCCGCCTGCATCATGGCCGGTGCGACGATGGGGTAGTTGCGTTTGACGATCTGGCCGAGATTGCCGGAGGCTGCCAGGTGGTGGTGCATGCCGCCATCCGTGACCACGAAGGTGGTGCCGCGCGAGGTCTTTACCGAGTTGACCTCTACCACATAGAGGCCGCCAGGGCCGGCGAGGAAGCGGCCGGGTTCGACGATGACATGGGCATCGGCGATCAGCGGATGCGCCTTTAGAAGCGCCTTGAGATCGGGAATGGCGGCAGCCACCTTGGCGAGATCGAGCGGTGTTTCCCCGGTGAAATAGGGGATGCCGAGGCCGCCGCCGAGATCGATGGTTTCGAGCGGTTTGCCGAGCATTTGCGCCATGCGACCTGCAAGAGCGATGGCGTGTCGCCATTGGGAGACAAGCATGTCTGCATCGAGGATCTGCGTGCCGCCGTAAATATGGATACCAACGAGATCGATATGTCTGACGTTCGCAAAGAGCTTCAGGACGTTTTCCAGCTCTTCCTCGTCGAACCCGAAGGCGGTGGCCTTGCCGCCCATGCGCATGGCGCCCGCCTGCGCATCCGGCACCGGATTGATGCGGATCGACGCCTTGACCGACCTGCCAATCGCCTCGATGCGGGCGATTTCTTCCGCACTCTCGATGTGGATTTCGCCGATACCGCCCTCGATCACCTCGCGCAATTCGGTCATGCCCTTGCCGGGGCCGGCGAAGATGATGTTATCAGGCGCGACACCGGCCTTCACGGCAGCGCGATATTCACCGACGGAGGCGATTTCAGCGCCGGCGCCTTCCTGCCGGAAGAGTGAGATTATTGCGGGCAGGGGATTGGCCTTCACCGAATAATAGATATCGGCAAAACCGGAAAGCGCTGTTTCGAGATCGCGATAGGCGCGGCGCATGGCGCTGTTATCATAGAGAAAACACGGGGTTCCCGTCTCGGCAACGATATCGCGCACCGAAAGTCCGCCGATCAATAGATCGTTTTCGTTGATATCGAATAGTCCGGCGGCAAGGGCCGGGCCGTGGTTCTGGGATTTATCCGTGGGCGCCATTGTCCGTCCGTTCGCGCACCAACGCGCGGTAATCCACCTTGCCATTGGCGGTGATCGGCAGCCGCTCGACCAGTTCGATGGCGCGCGGGATCATGAAGGGGGCGAGCATTTCGGCGGCTTTCTTCAGCGCTGCCGAAACATCGATAGTCTCATTGGCCGCGGTTGCCACGGCGTGTACTTTTTCGCCGGCAAAGGGGTCTGGCAGGCCGATAACGGCGACCTCACGGAACAGCCCCGTCGACATCAGGCTTTCCTCGACTTCGGTCGGGCTGATGCGATAGCCCGAGGATTTGATCATCGCATCGTTGCGGGCAACGAAGCTGAAGAAACCGTCTTCGTCCTCTACCGCCAGATCACCGGAATAACACACCGTCTCACCGCCGAGCGTTGCCGGAATGAAGGGATGCGGGCGCAGCACCTTTGCCGTGTCTTCCGGCCGGTTCCAGTAGCCGAGAGAGACTGTCGGGCCACGATGCACGAGAATGCCGGGCTCGCCCGGTTTCGCCCTTTGTCCCTTATCGGTGACGATGAAGATTTCACATTCGGGAATGGCCTTGCCGATGGAGGTCGGGCGGCGGTCGATTTCGTCCGGCGGCAGGAAGGTGGAGCGGAAGGCCTCGGTCAGGCCATACATCAGATAGATTTTCGTGTCCGGCAGCTTTTCGCGCAGCGCCTTCACGGTTTCCTGCGGCACACGCCCGCCGGAATTGGTGATGTAACGCAGATGCGGCAAAGGCGTTTTAGCAAGCAAAGGGGCTGCCCGCGTCAGGATCGCCCAGATTGTCGGTACACCGGCAAGACCGGTCACGGCCTGGTCGCGCAGATCGCGGACGATCTCGTCGCCCAGCCGGAAGGTGGAGATGATAGTGGTCGCGCCCTGTTCCACCGCCGTCAGCAGCTGGTTGAGGCCATAATCGAAGCTGAAGGGCAGGAGGGAGAGAATACGGTCCTTGCCGGTAATATCGAGATAGGTACGCACGATCCGCGCACCGGCCAGAAGATTGCGGTGCGACAGCATCACACCCTTGGGCGAGCCGGTGGAGCCGGATGTATAAAGGATGGCCGCGAGGTCTTCACCGATTGCCGCCGAAGGGCGGGCGGCAGTGTTTTTGCGTGCCGTGATCTCTTCCACCGGCAGGATCGTGACATGCGGAAGGTCAGTCAACGCCGTCTTCAGCTCATCCATCATTGCCGTGCTGCTAATGACGATCTTCGCGCCGCAGTCGCTGACGATATGGCGAATTTGCTGCGCCTTCAGCAGCGCATTGACTGGAACGAAAACGCCCGATGCCATGCTGACGCCGAAGATCGACCAGCATTCCTCGATGCCGCGTGGCAGGTAGATGACGACGCGATCGCCGCGCTCTGCGCCTGCTTCCTGCAATGCCGCTGCACAATGTGCTGCTGCCTCCGCGAATTCGCGATAAGTCAGCAATTGTTCCTTATGCACAAGCGCCTGATCCTCGCTTGCCGCACGGGCAGCCAGAAGATGGTGCAGCAGGAAATGCGGTGTCATTTCCTCCGTTCCCTCAGAACGAAGGTGATGAGATCGGCGGGCGTGCCGAGATTGTCAGGGGTGAAATGCTCGTCATTCAGAATGATGCCGAAACTTTCGCCGAGAAAGACCATCAGTTCCAGAAAGCCGAGCGAATCGATCACGCCGCCTTCGAGAAGCTCGGTGTCGGCGGAGAAAGGCGCGTAGGCGGGAAAACGGTCAGCAAGGTAGGAATAAATGGTGTCGGCAACGTCGATTTCATTTTCTTTCGCCACGAGCATGCTTGTTCTCCAATTCCCCGTTTGATCCCCATGGACCCGCTCCGGAACGACGCTTTGCCTGTAAAGGCCAGGATTCCATCAGGTCACGCAGGATTCACTAGAATACCTAGGGTGGCAATAACACCAACTCTGAGTATGTTTCGTTAATAAATTGTGGGTTCCATGCGCCTTTTACTTGTATTGGCGCGAATTTATGTGCGGCAAAGCCACCGGCGCGACGGTCTTTTTCGCAAGCCGCCATGGTCAGGGCAAGCCGGCCTTTGCCAAGCAGGTGGCGGGCAATGGCGGGCAGGTGCCGTTGTGCGATCTGCCGGTCCTCGCAATAGATCAGACGGGCGGAGGGCAGTTTTTTCGTCGTGGTTTTCAGGAATACCAGCGGGTGGCGTCGGCCTTCCGCCTCCAGGATGGCCACGATGCAGCCGAGACGGGCGTGGTCTTCCAGCATCTCGCGTATTTCAGAAGACAGGGTTTCCGCCGTTGTCTGCGTCAGCGGATGGAGCCGCGCGCCTGCCGGACGAAATGCCGTCAGCGGCAGGGGATAAAACAATGTGCAATCCGTCACCGTGTGAAAACCCAGCCGCTCGTTCAGCTTGCTGGCTTCGGGCGAGGCGGTGAGATCGGTGAAGAGTTCGTTTTCGTCCGATGACGCCATCTGCAGCATGCGCGGCGCGAACCAGCGGCAGGACGGTTCGACATACCAGCTTGAAAGATTGACGATAACCCGGCCGGTATCGGGCAGGCGGCTTCTGATCGTCAGCAGCACACCTGCGGCATCGTCGCCCTTCATCAGCAACTGGCCGATCGGGCCGAGATGACGCCGCTCGTGATGTTCACCGATAAGCGACAGGCCACGCGCCCAGAAGGCCTCGCTTTTTTCCGAGAAACCTTTCGCCAGAAGTCCAACGGCGGCGGCGCGGTTTCCGTTGTCTATCGGTACGATTTTCAGGGGTCGCTCTCCGCTCACTGGCCTTGCTCTGGCCGGGGAGAGATTTTCAACTCCGCCGCGCAGTATTGGCTTACGACGATAGATTTACCGTGCCGTTAATCGCCATGGCTGCAGGAGGCCGGCGGCGATCACATTTACATGAATGGCGGGCGCACCGTCAGGCGCGCCCGCCTTCGCACGGAATCAATAAACAACGACGCCGCGGATCGATTCACCCTTGTGCATCAGCTCAAAGCCCTTGTTGATGTCTTCGAGCGGCATGGTGTGAGTGATCATCGGGTCGATCTGGATCTTGCCTTCCATGTACCAGTCGACGATCTTCGGCACATCGGTGCGGCCGCGCGCGCCGCCGAAGGCGGTGCCCATCCAGTTGCGGCCGGTGACCAGCTGGAACGGACGCGTGGAGATTTCCTGGCCGGCACCGGCGACGCCGATGATGACCGACTTGCCCCAGCCGCGATGCGAGGCTTCCAGCGCCTGGCGCATGACCTTGGTGTTGCCGGTGCAGTCGAACGTATAGTCTGCGCCGCCGATCAGGTCGCCATTACGCTTCGTCATGTTGACGAGATAGGGCACGATGTCGTCGCCGACTTCCTTCGGATTGACGAAGTGGGTCATGCCGAATTTTTCGCCCCAGGCCTTGCGGTCGTTGTTGATATCGACGCCGATGATCATGTCCGCACCGGCAAGACGCAGGCCCTGCAGCACGTTGAGACCGATGCCGCCGAGACCGAAGACGATCGCCGTGGAGCCAATCTCGACCTTGGCGGTGTTGATGACGGCGCCGATACCGGTCGTGACGCCGCAGCCGATGTAGCAGACCTTGTCGAAGGGCGCGTCCGGGTTGATCTTGGCCAGCGCGATTTCCGGCAGGACGGTGAAATTCGAGAAGGTCGAGCAACCCATATAGTGGTGGATCTTGTCCTTGCCGATCGAGAAGCGCGAGGTGCCGTCAGGCATCACGCCCTGGCCCTGGGTGGCGCGGATGGAGGTGCAGAGATTGGTCTTGCGCGAGGTGCAGGAGTAGCATTCGCGGCATTCCGGCGTGTAGAGCGGAATGACGTGGTCGCCCTTCTTGACCGAGGTGACGCCGGGGCCGACATCCACGACGATGCCCGCACCTTCATGGCCGAGGATTGCCGGGAACAGGCCTTCCGGGTCAGCGCCAGAGAGGGTGAAATCGTCGGTGTGGCAGATGCCGGTGGCCTTAACCTCGATCAGCACTTCACCGGCGCGGGGACCTTCAAGCTGAACGGTCATGACCTCGAGCGGTTTTCCTGCCTGAATAGCAACGGCGGCGCGAACGTCCATATTCGATCTCCTCAGTCTTTAATATCAAAGTAAAAAGGTTTTGCCCGAGCGCGGCTGGCCGGGCAAGGCAAAATCCGGTGACCCGGAATGGAAAAAGGGCATGTGCGGTCACACGCCCCTTTATTCTGGCTGATAGATGCGGGCAGGGCCTATGGCGTTGCGTCGCTCTCTTGTTTCGTTGCGACGCGTTCCACGCCAAGCCACGCCGCACAATCCTTCAGCGCCCGCGCTGCGACGAGCTGGCGTTTCATGATCGTCTTGTCCTTGCCGCGAAAACGTTTCACACCATCAGGCTTGACGATGGAGCCCGGCTCCAGTTCCGGGAACAGGCCGAAATTGATGTTCATGGGCTGAAAGGAACGCTTGCCCGGCTCATCATCGGATGAGAGGTGGCCGCCGGTGATGTGGTTGAGGAGCGAGCCCAGCGCCGTGGTGGCCGGCGGCAGGCTCGGGGCCTCGCCCTTGCGCTCCGCAGCGGCGAAGCGGCCGGCGAGCAGCCCGACGGAGGCGCTTTCCACATACCCTTCGCAGCCGGTGATCTGGCCGGCAAAACGCAGGTCGGGCCGCGATTTCAGCCTCAGCGAGCGGTCGAGCAGGATGGGAGAATCGATATAGGTATTGCGGTGCAGGCCGCCTAGGCGCGCGAATTCCGCATTTTCCAGACCCGGAATCATGCGGAACACGTCCGCCTGCACACCGTATTTCAGCTTGGTCTGGAAACCGACCATGTTGTAGAGCGTGCCGAGCGCATTGTCCTGCCGCAACTGGACGACCGCATAGGCTTTAACGGTCGGGTTATGGGCGTTGGTGAGGCCCATCGGCTTCATCGGGCCGTGGCGCAGCGTCTGGCGGCCGCGCTCCGCCATGATCTCGATCGGCAGGCAGCCGTCGAAATAGGGCGTGCCTTCCCATTCCTTAAAACCGACCGTATCGCCGGCGATCAGCGCGTCGATGAAGGCGTTATATTGCTCCTCGTCCATCGGGCAGTTGATGTAATCCTTGCCCGTGCCGCCAGGGCCGACCTTGTCGTAACGCGACTGGTACCAGCAGATATCCATGTTGATGCTGTCGCGGTGCAGGATGGGGGCAATGGCGTCAAAGAATGCCAGCGCATCTTCGCCCGTCTCAGCCTGAACCGCTGCTGCCAGATCCGGTGAGGTGAGCGGGCCGGTGGCGATGATGGTGCTGCCCCATTCCTTCGGGGGCAGGCCTGTTACTTCTTCGCGGACAATTGTCACCAATGGGTGATTTTCAAGCATATCCGTTACGGCCTGCGAAAACCCGTCACGGTCGACGGCCAGTGCGCCGCCGGCCGGCACCTGGTGTTTGTCGGCGCAGGCGATGATCAGCGAGCCGGCAAGCCGCATTTCCGCATGGATGACGCCGACCGCATTGGCCGTCGCGTCGTCGGAGCGGAAGGAGTTGGAACAGACCAGTTCCGCCAGCGTATCGCCCTTATGCGCATCCGTGCCGCGCACGCCGCGCATTTCGTGCAGGATGACGGGCACACCGCTCTCAGCAATCTGCCATGCGGCTTCCGAGCCGGCCAGTCCGCCGCCCACGACGTGAATGGGAGAATGGGTCTTGTCTTGCATACTGGCGTCCATGAACCGCACGCGGGGCAAAGCTCCCGTCCGGCGGCTGTCATTCGAGTGATGGTTTCGCTCGGGTCCCTTGAGGACGCGGCATTGTTGCGGGATGCACTAGCATGCATGGCCGGGGCAGCCAAATGTTTTTGCGGGGGGAATAAGCGCGGGAATAGCCGATTGGCGTTATGGATCGAGCGCATGCCGCTGGTTTCTTCTCCTCGCCGGGGAGAAGAAACATGCTGCGATGCCGGGCGCTTTTCCAAAGGCTGGTTTCTCCAGCCGAACCCCCGGAATCAAAAACGGCGCCAGAGGCGCCGTTTTCTTAAAACCTGTCGCTCGATCGTCGCGCCCTGGAGGTCGGGCAGCGGGACGATCTTTTACGCCTTAGCGGAACGAACGGGAAGCAACGTTACGGATGTCGTAACGTGTCAGGCCGATGTCGCTCAGGGCCTGGTTGGACAGGCTGCCGAGTTCGTTGATCGTGCGGCGGTAGGAGATCCAGTTCTTTGCGATGCGGATAGGGTTCATGATCGTTTCCTCAATCTTTCTTTGATTTCGTCGGCCGGCTCAGTGTTTCTGTGCTCTCGGCTGTTGAGGTTTTATATATAGACATTGAGCCATGTTGTGCAGTGCAGAATTTAGGCTACTGCCATGCATTTGTGCACTATGTCGGCTAAATTTGCGGCTTCAAGCGGCACCTGAGCAAAATATGGGCGGAAGTGCCTGCGTTTCGGGCGCTTTTGCTGGATTCGGCTGATGCGGAGGGTTTTGGCGGGTGTTTCGGGCGGGCGGAGGAGGCCGGAGGGCCTGCCGGCGCTGCTTTGACGCATGCGTTTTGATGCGTCATGCCCTGAAGATGCACGACGATGCATTTGGGTGTTCGGAGCCCAAACGAAAAAAGGCCAGAGGCGGGAGCCTCAGGCCTTTTTGGGGAAATCGTCTGCGCATCCGCCGCAATGAGCGGCGGCGCGTTTTATTATTAGAAGCCGACGGCGGTCTTGGCGACGCGGCGGATGTCCTGACGGCCGATGCCGAGGTCATTCAGTTCGCGGTCGCTCATGCGGCCGAGTTCGGTTACGGTCTGACGATACTTGCGCCAGTTGGTCAGCGAGCGTGCAATGTTCATTTTCATCTTCCTCTTCGTGCTGTTCAGTCTCTGCGGCCAGTCTTGGGAGGCTTTGGTCCGGGGCTGAACTGATCTCTGTATGACCATGAATATAATCGGTTTAAGCGAAACAAAAACAGACAAAGCAAGATGTCACCTATGCACGAAACGCAAGGCAAGCCGGTAAATTGACCCGATTGCGGTGATTCATGCATAATTTGTGACCAATTTATGAGCTTTTGGTGGCTATAGAGGGTTCTGCGATGCGAAGACGTGCGGCGGAGCCGGTGCAAGCCCGGTGCGGGGCGGTGTGCGAAGGCGGAAGGCTGGATTGCGGGTTTGACAGCGGGCAACCCTTCGGCACTGCCAGCCGCAAGCGGTGCTATATATAATGTCAGCATAGCCGCATAAATATTGCCGCCTTGCCGGATGCGCTTCCCTTGCAGGCGCGGGGCTGCATTGAGAACGAAGAGTGGAGATGCGGGTGGTTTTCCTGTTCGGGACAAGGCCTGCCTGATTGCCTGTTCATTTCCGTCCCGCGCTGGTGGCAAGCAGCGGAAGAGGGCTCGCCGCCTTCCAGCAATTCGGTGCGGTCAATAAAAGTCCGGAGGAAACGAAAGGCGGCCATACGGCGTGCTTGACCCTTTCAGAACATTGTGACATACCGCCGCCCAACGTGCGGGTATGGCGGAATTGGTAGACGCATTGGTTTTAGGTACCAACGCTTCGGCGTGGGAGTTCGAGTCTCTCTACCCGCACCACAAGCAAAGCATGGCTGTGCCACGCTTGTGCCAGAGTGCATCTTTATAAGATGCGGGGAGCTTCGGGGTTCATTTCTCCCCTTTGGTCTTTTTCTCCGGTGCAGGCGAAACGGTGTCCGGCAGGCGCTTGTGTAAAGAAATAAGGGAAGCCACGGCCGGGGAACGATGTTTCCGGCGCAGTGCTCGAAAGTAAACCAACGGCTGTCTGAGCACCGCCGCCATGATGTGAAGGTTAGGAAAATGCAGGTTATCGAAACGCTCGCTGATGGGCTGAAGCGCGAACTCAAAATCGTTATCCCGGCTGCCGACATGAAGGCCCGTCTGGATGAGCGCCTGGTTGACGCCAAGGACAAGGTTCGCATCAACGGTTTCCGTCCGGGCAAGGTGCCGATGGGTCACCTGAAGAAGATGTACGGCAAGTCCATCATGGCCGACCTCGTCAACGAGCTGGTTCGTGAGAAGCCTTCCGAAATCCTTTCCAGCCGCGGTGAGAAGTCTGCAACGCAGCCGGCCATCTCCATGACCGAAGACGAGCAGGAAGCCGAAAAGATCCTGTCGGCCGAATCCGATTTCGAATTCACCGTTGCCTACGAAATCATTCCGGCCATCGAACTGAAGGCCAATGACGGCATCAAGGTTACCCGCGAAGTTGTTGAAGTCTCCGAAGACGAAATCAACGAGCAGATCCTCAAGATCGCCGAAAGCGCCCGTACCTACGAGACCAAGAAGGGCAAGGCCGCTGATGGCGACCGCGTCACCATGAACTATCTCGGCAAGGTTGACGGCGTTGCCTTCGATGGCGGCACTGCTGAAGACGCTGAACTGGTTCTCGGTTCGGGCCGCTTCATCCCCGGCTTCGAAGATCAGCTCGTTGGCGTTAAGGCCGGCGACGAAAAGACCATCACTGTGACCTTCCCGGCCGACTACCCGGCTGCGAACCTCGCAGGCAAGGACGCCACCTTCGACGTCACCGTCAAGGAAGTTGCTGCCGCTGCTGCTGTCGAAATCAACGACGAACTGGCTGAAAAGCTCGGTCTCGAATCGGCTGAAAAGCTGAAGGAAATCGTCAAGGGCCAGATCGAAAGCCAGTTCGGCAACGTCACCCGCCAGAAGGTCAAGCGTCAGATCCTCGACCAGCTGGACGAGATGTACAAGTTCGACACGCCGGCTGGCCTCGTCGACGCCGAGTTCGACAACATCTGGCGCCAGATCAACACCGATCTCGCCCAGTCCGGCAAGACCTTCGCTGACGAAGACACGACCGAAGAAGAAGCACGCGAAGAATATCGCAAGCTTGCTGAACGCCGCGTCCGTCTCGGCCTCGTTCTTTCTGAAATCGGCGAAAAGGCCGGCGTCGAAGTGACCGAAGAAGAAATGCAGCGCGCGCTGTTCCAGCAGCTGCAGCAGTTCCCGGGCCAGCAGAAGGAAATCCTCGATTTCTTCCGCAACACGCCAGGCGCTTCCGCTTCGCTGCGCGCTCCGATCTTCGAAGAGAAGGTCATCGACAAGCTGCTCACCGAAATCTCGGTAACGGACAAGACCGTTTCCAAGGAAGAGCTGCTGGCTGACGACGGCGAAGAAGAAACGGAAACCAAGAAGAAGGCTCCGGCCAAGAAAAAGGCTGCTGCCAAGTCTGACGACGCCGCTGAAGGCGAAGAAGCCGCTCCGAAGAAGAAGGCTCCGGCCAAGAAGAAGGCCACTGAGGCCGACGCCGAATAATCTTCTTCAGTGCAAGCTGATTGAATGGAAGGGCCGTGGCGAAAGCTGCGGCCTTTTTGTTATTTTGGTGATGGTAGGATACCGGGTTTGGGCTCTTAGCGGTGATCCACAGTCTGCCAAATTTCATCATTTGGCAGTCCATGAACCGCCAGATCACTTCAAAACATTATGAAGAACCGCGACTTGTTCTGGTAATTCGCTCCCTCACGACGGTAGAAACGAACGGCTTGATCGTTCCAGATTGGCGTCTGCCATTCCATTCGATCGACACCTTCCTGCATCGCAACAATCTTCGCTGCAGCAAACAGGCGTCCACCGATGCCTCCTCCGCGATTAAGTTCGGAAACGAACAGGCAATCCAGATGAGCGTAACGTCGCGCTCGCCAGACTGACCAATCGAAAGTCACCGCTGCATAGCCGAGGAGCGTTTGCCCCTCGGCCGCGACAAGAAATCGAATGGCTTCATGCTGACCCTGGAGTAAGCCGAGGTCCATCTCTGTCAGAGATGCGACGCTCTTCTCGAACGCCGCGTGTTCCTTGACCAATCGGTATAGAGCCGAAGCGTCGGACAGGGTGGGCGTCTGGATCGTGTAATTCACGCTTCAGGACCCTTGGCGAGTTCGAATCCTTCATCAATCCAACCAGTGACGCCGCCAGCCATGATTTTTACCGGGCGACCGAGTTCGGCGAGGCGAAGTGCTCCACGTGCCGCTCCATTGCAATGAGGACCTGCGCAATAGGTTACGAAGAGAGTGTCCGCAGGCCAGCGGTCCATTTTGGAACGAGTCATCTTACCATGAGGCAGATGAATAGCTCCAGGTACATGGCCCTCGGCAAACATTGCTGGTCCGCGCACATCCAGAAGGACGAAACCTTGCTGTTCTGCGAGTGCAGCATGAACGTCCCAGCAATCCGTCTCGAACGTGAATTCAGCGGCAAAATGCTCGCGAGCAATGTTGCTCGGGGCGGCGGGGATGGAAATGACGGCGTTAGGCATTTTCGGCTCCTTGACGTTTGAGCCTCATTTTTGCTTAAGGGTGTTTGTGCTTGCAATTGGCATGAATGACATTATACGGGCACATCATGCCAAACTTAAACGGGCCCCTAGTTGTCGCTGTTCTCTATGATGGTCTCTGCACCTTCGAGTTCGGTATCGTCGCCGAGATATTCGGGCTTCCCAGACCTGAGATGGGAGATGCCTGGTACAGGTTTGCGAGCTGCGCAGTCGAAGAGGGACCGCTTCGCGCTCATGGCGGGTTTCTGTTGACACCTGATTGTGGGCCTGAGTTAATCGATAAGGCCGACATCGTCATAGTACCTGGATGGAGAGGCATAGACGAGGCTGTTCCGCAGAGCCTTATCGATCTGCTCCGCAGGGCGTATGAGCGCGGAGCGCGATTGGCATCGATCTGTTCTGGTGCGTTCGTGCTTGCGGCCACAGGCCTTCTCGATGGCGCGACCGCGACCACGCATTGGCGCTATGCTGACGCTCTCCGGTCGCGCCACGCGGCAGTCCGAGTTGACGAAGTGTCACTTTATCGCTCTCACGAGCGCATCTACACATCGGCCGGAAGCGCGGCAGGAATCGATCTCTTGATTGAGATCGTCCGTCAGGACTACGGCGCTGAGGCCGCGAACTCGGTCGCACGGCGCCTCGTCATGCCCGCCCATCGCACAGGCGGACAGGCGCAATTTCTAGAGCGCCCCGTTCCGGCAGCGCACCAGTCAGCGGTCGCTCCACTCTTGGATAAGATGCGCGCGGACCTTCGTGGGTCATGGACGTTAGAACGAATGGCATCCGAATGCGGAATGAGCCTGCGGACCTTCGTCCGCCGCTTTACCGAAGCAACGGGTCGGCCACCTGGTGAATGGCTCGTTGGTGAAAGGATTGAGGCGGCCAAATCTCTCCTGATCGCGCGACGTCATAGCATCGACGAGATCGCAGCAGCCGTAGGGATTGGATCGTCTGATACCTTTAGGCACCACTTCCGAAAACGAGCGGGCGTAAGTCCAACGGCTTACCAGAATCAGTTCGGCGGGTTGGTGTTGTGATACCAGGTTCCAATGGTATGACCGCAGTTGGTGAAATGAGGCCACGAGGGGCAGCGCTCCATTCCATCTTGATCGCACCGCACATAATTTTGCTGCATGTGCGCTTGTTCATCTCCAGTTCATCTGGCACAATAGCCACCATGATTTCCCGGCTGCTCCGTGCTGCCGTTCTGGGAAAACGGGTCATCCTGATGGAGGGCCCTCGTCGCCGACAATGTCGTTGGACTCGACTTTTACCGTGCATGACCGGGTCTCCCGGCATGCCCTTAAATGGCTTGGGAACAAGATATGCCATCACGCACATCCATTTTCATCTTCGGCCTGCAGCTTATGGCGTTCGTGGGGATCTCAACATCTGCTCTTGGCGATGACGCCGGGTTGATCTGGAAGCCGGTCAAGAATTCCGACCGATCTTATACCGCGCGCATCGGCGCGAAGCTGCCGGTCGATACGCCGATCCGGGCCGGGCTGGAAATGGGCATGAGTGCTTCGAAGGCGGGGCAGGTGGTGGATACGCCGGTGAGGCTATGGGGTAATGTCACGCTGCTGGCCGAGCAGCTTCCCGGTGTTTCGCTCGCGCGTGACGTGGGCGTCATGGTCAACGCGCTGACGGGGTCGAGCAGCGTTTCCATGACCTCGCAGCAGAAGCGTATCGTCACGCCGGAACTTGATATCGAGGCGAACCGTAATTTTACCGTGCGTTACGACGGCACGGCGCAGCAATGGAACGGGCTTGATGTATCACAGTCGCTGCGCCTGTCCCGCTCCGAAACCGGCACCGCCTTTGTGCTGACGGGGGCTAGCCGCAACAGCTTCAACGAGTTCAGCAGCGGTGTGGCGGTGGAGCAGAAACTGGGCGATCATCTGACGGTGCGGGGTACGCTTGATCAGGGATATGCGGATCATTTCCGGCCAGGGGTGAGTGCGCGGTATAGCATTCGGTGGTGAGGGTGCGCGTCACCCATCATCGAATGAATGCGAGGTGATAGGCATCCTCGTTCCATACGCGGCGTCATTCTTGGGCTTGTCCCAAGAATCTAATCACGTCGCATAAAGCGAAACGTTGCAGATGCTCGGGACAGGCCCGAGCGTGATGGGCAGGAGAGTTTTTGCACATCGCAGATGATCTCTTACCTGCAACAAAACCTCAATCCTTCTTCAACTCACCCATGCGGTTCCACGCATCCAGCCCGGCGATCTTGTAGGCTTCTGCCAGCGTCGGATAGTTGAACGTATTCTCCACGAAATATTCCACCGTGCCTTTGAGGTTTAGCACCGCCTGTCCGATATGCACCAGTTCTGTCGCGCCTTCGCCGACGATGTGGACGCCGAGCAGGCGGCGGGTTTTCAGCGAGAAGATCATCTTCAACAGGCCGCTGTCGAGGCCCATGATGTGGCCGCGCGAGGTTTCGCGGAAATGGGCGATGCCGCATTCATAGGGAATGCCGCGTTCAACAACTTCCTCTTCCGTCAGGCCGCAGGTGGAGATCTCAGGCACGGCATAGATGCCGTAGGGGAAGAATTGCGGCGGTTCGCCGGCCGGTGCGCCGACGGCATGGCGGGCGGCGATGCGGCCCTGTTCCATTGACGTGGAGGCAAGGCTCGGGAAACCGATGATATCGCCGGCGGCATAGATGTTCGGCACCGAGGTCTGAAAAGTCTCGGGATCGACCTTCATGCGGCCACGGCTGTCGGCCTCCAGCCCGCAGGCGGAAAGATTGAGCGTATCGGTGGCGCCGACGCGGCCGGCGGCGAAGAGTACGGTCTCGGCTTTCAGGACGCGGCCGTTGCTGAGCGAAACGAGGCATTTGCCGCTTTCGTCCCGCTCCACCTTTTCCGCCTTCTGGCCGAAGATCAGCTTCATATTGCGGTCGCGCAGCTGATAGGTGAAATCCTCGACGATTTCCTTATCGATGAATTCCAGCATGGTCTCGCGTGGTTCCACCACCGTTACCTGCGTATCGAGCGCGCTGAAGATCGTCGCATATTCGATGCCGATGACGCCGGCACCGACGACGACCATGGAGCGCGGCAATTCCTTGATCTCGAGAATCTCATCCGAATCGAGCACCGCCTGGCCATCGAAGGGAATATGCGGCGGCCGGTAGGGCCGGGTGCCGATGGTGAGCAGAATGGAGGTGGCAGTGACGGTCATGACTTCACCGTCGCTCTTCACGACTTTCATCGTGTTGGCGTCGATGAAGCTTGCCGTGCCGCGAATGTGCTGCACGCGGTTGCGGGCGAACTGATGCTCCAGCACCTCGACTTCATGATCGAGCGTGATGAGCAGACGGCGGCGCAGATCGTCGGCGTCGATCTCCTGCTTGACGCGATAGGCACGGCCGTAAAAACCGCGCTCGCGCCAGCCGGTGAGATTGAGCGCGGTTTCGCGCAGGGTCTTGGACGGGATGGTGCCGGTATGCACGGAAACACCGCCGACACGGCTGCCTTTCTCGATGACCAGAACCTTCTTTTCGAGCTTGGCGGCCTGGATGGCGGCTCGTCTTCCCGCCGGACCGCTGCCGACAACAATCAGATCGAACTGGTACATGAAAAACCCCGGAACAGAATGTATTTCGATACCGGATGTCGCATCCGGCGTGGCGTCGTCGCGAAATGGTCGTGATGCCATTTGGACGATGGGGAGTGATTCCCGTATCAGCCTTGCCCGCAAGTGTGCAATGCAACAAACGCCTGCGTCAATCTGTAGCGTAAGAATCTGACGGATTCGTAACTGGGATGGATTTTTAGGAGGGTTGTCCGATTTGTATCGGAGGGACGGTGGGTGGGACTTTACCCCCCTCTGCCCTGCCGGGCATCTCCCCCTCAAGGGGGGAGATCAGCAGGAGGCCCTTTTGTCGCTTCATCTTCAAACGTTGAGAGGGGCGAAACCTCGCCGCAGATCGATCTCCCCCCTTGAGGGGGAGATGCCCGGCAGGGCAGAGGGGGGTAAAGCCCCGCGCACTTCCTGAACCCCCCAAAAAACCAACAGCTTCATCCCGCACAGCGCTGCCATGCGGGGTATGGATGGAGAGCACCGGGCGATCCCCGGCTGCGCTTCAGGTGAGGTTGGTGTGGGTCGGATGCGTTGCGCAGCCGGGTCTTTCACCATGCCGTATCTCGCAAGGGCCGTGCACGGCGCTTTGCGAAATGGTCCTTTCCACGAACGTTGCCAGCGTTCCACCACCAGGACCGTCCTCTAGTTTCCGCCACGTCTGGCGTTCACCCGGCAGGACTGCGTTCACTCTAACAGTGCGGCGCGGGGTGGGGAAAAGCGGGGAAGATGTTTTTTCGCGTCAGTCGTCTTTGCGGGTGACGTGGTGGTGGATGGCGGCGATGTCCTGGCGCAGTGCCGCCAGTTCGGCGAGCACCTTCACATCGATCTTTTCATGCAGCGACAGAACCTCCAGCTCGGCCTTCAGGTTCACCTCATAGTCCTTGGCGGCCTCGAAACGGTCGCGGGCGGCCTGGCGGTTTTGCGACATCATGATGATCGGCGCCTGGATGGCGGCCAGCATCGAGAGAAGCAGATTGAGGAAGATGAAGGGGTAGGGGTCGAAGGCGCGGGTGGTCAGCACGATGGTGTTGATGATGGCCCAGAAGATCAGGAAAAAGCAGAAGCTGAGAATGAACCCCCAGGAGCCGCCGACCTTGGCGATATTATCCGCCAGCCTGTCGCCCAAGCTGGCGCCGGCGGAAAATTCCGCATTGATGTCGCTCGAAACCAGCTTCTTCTGGTGCGACAGTTCCAGGATGCGCCGTTCCACCTCGCCGATTTCACGGGAGGAGCGCTTGAAATGCGAGACGATATAGTCGGAGATATCTGACACGGTGTGTCTCCGGTTCTGATGGGGGTGCCTGTGCGTTTTCCCGAGATAAACCCGCATGGTGGCGGAATTCAAACGATTTCCACCGCCATATGGTTCAGGCGCCCTAGCCAGAACCATCAGACCGCCGGTGCGCCCTCATGCAGCCAGTTAAAGCCGGGGAAGAAACGCTCGCGGCCATATTGCGCGCCGAACATCATATCGAATTGCAGCAGGCGATAATCGCGCACCACATCGGGAACGGCGTTCGGCGCGATCGACCAGTCGGGCAGGGCCTTGCCGTCCGTCGCCACCAGCATGTGCCGGTCGATGACGGAGAATTCCTGCTGAACGTCACCCAGCGTGCCGGTGTAGAAAGGATCGGAGAAGCCTGCGGTCTTCAGCACATGATAGGGCAGGAGCGCCGGGCTGATGGTGCCGATATTCTTGCGCACGCCTTTCTTGGAGGACCAGACGACGAGCGGCGTTTCATGTTCCTTCTTCATCACATCAAGCGGCGCGCGGCGGCTGGCCACCATGCCCGGCATGTAACCGCTTTCCACGAAGGTCTGGCCGAGCGGCGGCAGGTGATCGCCGAAGAGGACGATGATGGTTTCGCGGTCGCGTTTTTTTGCCCAGCGCATCAGCTTCAGCAGTGCTTCGTCTGCTTCCACGACACCCTGCGAATAGGTGGCGAGCGCCTCTGAGGCTGAGGTGGAAAGACCGCCCGTCACGCCAATGGTGTTTTCGGCATAACGGTTCGTTTCGTAAGGGCCGTGTCCCTGCAGGGTGACGGCAAACAGGAAGAGCGGGTTCGTTGCCGTATCAGCGGTCGCCATGATTTCATCCATCAGCGCATCGTCGGAGGCGAAGTTGCCGCGTTTTTCCATCGCCGGTAGCGTCTCTTCAGAGCGGAATTCTTCAAAGCCGAAATTCTTGTAGACCTGCTTGCGGTTCCAGAACCATTCCTGGAACGGATGCATGGCGATGGCGGAATATCCTTCGCCCCGGAAGAAGCTCGCAAGCGAGGGCACCGGACGGCGGATATATTGCTGATAGGGAATACTGCCATAGGGCAGGAAGGCGTTGGAAAAGCCGGTCAGCGCCTCAAATTCCACATTGGCCGTCATGCCGCCGAACTCAGGCGAAAACACATTGCCGGACTGTTTGGCGCGGATGGTCGGCATGGGATCGGCCGAAAGTTCGACATTCTCCAGCCGGGCCGGATCCCATAGCGATTCGCTCATCAGCATGATGACATCAGGGTAATCGCCCTTGTTGGCGGCGAAGGAGGCGGATTTCGAGGTGAGGTCGGCGATGCTGTTGTCGCCATAACCCTCGGGTGCCGCGACATTGGCCATGGGGATATTAAAGGCGAAGGCCATCAGGAAGCCATTATGGCGGTAGTTCTCCTGCTGGTCCCACATCATGGGAATGATGTTGAGGCGATCGCGCACCCAGGAATAATGCGAATAGTCCATCAGCGAGGCGAGGCCTGCGAGAAGCGGCAGCGCCAGAACGAGGCCCGCAACGCGTTCACGCCAGCTCAAGCCCGGCGAATGGCGGCGCGCCAGCAGCCATAGCGCCACAAGGGCTGCGATGGCGGCGCAGAGGCCGAGGCCCACCAGTGCTGCCGTCAGGGGCTGGGCCTTCAGCATGGTCGGCAGAAGCTCGAGGATCTGCCGGCCGAATAAAAGGTCGGAAGGATAAAGTGGATCGGAGAGATAAGTCTGTTTCTGGGCGGAAATCAGTCCCGTCAGCGCGCAGAGCGGCGCGACGGCAATCAGCGAGAGATAACGCCGGCCAAGGATCGCATCCAGCGCCACCAGAAGGGCGAGTACGGCGGCGATGGTGGTTACGCCCGGGCGGGCCGGGGAGGTGAGGAAAGCGCCGACATCACGGGGCGAACCGCGGGCGATCCATTCCAGCGCCACGACAAGCACAATGGATGCGATCGTCAGATTGGCAAGCGTATAGGCCGTACCCGAAAGCTTCGAAAGGCTCCTCAGTCCCGCAGGCGAAAAGACAAGACCAGCCTTTTCGGAAGCCGTTGTTTTTGGCGCCGAATCTCTCAAACTCATACTCCGGTATTTCAGGCGGCAGCGCCGATCCGGGGAGGTGAATCGGACGTCGCAAAATTGTCATGTAACTGTCACATAAGCGCGATGAACGCGACATGAACTTTGCGGAGGATGGTTGGGGCGGTGATAACCTTAGCGTGAACGCAGCCGTGGCGTCTTGCCCCAAGCGACCGCATGCAATTGCCGCGTTGCGGAGCGGCCACGGGCGCGGTATTGAAATGGCATGAGCGACAGACACGATATCCAGAACCATCTTCGAATTGCCGTCGGGCAGTTCAATCCGACTGTTGGCGACGTGGCGGGTAACCTCGCCAGGGCGCGTGAGGCGCGGGCCGATGCGGCAACGCAGGGCGCCGATCTCCTGCTTCTGACCGAGCTGTTCATTTCAGGCTATCCGCCGGAGGATCTGGTGCTTAAGCCGGCTTTTCTGAAGGCCTGCGTGAAGGCGGTGGAAGAATTGGCGGCGGAGACCGCCGATGGCGGGCCGGGCGTCGTCATCGGTTTTCCGCGTCAGGGCGAGACGGGCCGGCACAATTCGGTTGCGCTTCTGGATGGTGGCAAGATCATCGCGTTGCGTGACAAGATCGATCTGCCGAATTACGGCGAGTTCGACGAAAAACGTGTTTTCGAAGAAGGGTCGATTTCCGGGCCCTATAATTTCCGCGGTGTGCGGATCGGCATTCCGATCTGCGAGGAAATCTGGAACGACATGGGCGTGTGCGAGACGCTGGCCGAAAGCGGGGCGGAAATCCTGCTGGTGCCGAATGGGTCGCCCTATTATCGCGGCAAGCTGGATGTGCGCCATCAGGTGGCGCTCAGGCAGGTGATTGAAAGCGGCCTGCCGCTGGTTTTCGCCAATCAGCTGGGCGGACAGGATGAGCTGGTATTTGATGGTGCGAGCTTCGGCTTTAATGCCGACAAGACGCTGGCCTTTCAGATGAGCCAGTTCGAGGCCACACTTGCCGTCACCGACTGGAAACGCACCGCAGATGGCTGGCATTGCGACAGCGGGCCTTTCTCGAAAATCCCTGAGGGCGAGGAGGCGGATTACCGCGCCTGCATGCTGGGCTTTAGGGATTACGTCAACAAGAACGGCTTCAAGAGCGTGGTGCTTGGCCTTTCCGGCGGCATCGATTCGGCGATCTGCGCAGCCCTTGCCGTCGATGCGCTGGGTGAGGAGCGGGTACGCTGCATCATGCTGCCCTACCGCTACACCTCGGAAGAATCGCTGAAGGACGCCGCCGATTGTGCGAGAGCGCTCGGCTGCCGTTACGATATCGTGCCGATCGTCGAGCCGGTGGAAGGCTTTCTCTCGGCACTTTCAGAACTCTTCGAGGGCACGGAAGAGGGCATTACCGAAGAAAACCTGCAGAGCCGCACGCGTGGCACCATTTTGATGGCCGTGTCCAACAAGTTCGGCTCGATGGTGGTAACGACCGGCAACAAGTCGGAAATGTCGGTGGGTTATGCGACGCTTTATGGCGACATGAATGGCGGTTTCAATCCGATCAAGGACCTCTACAAGATGCAGGTCTACGCCATTTCCAGCTGGCGCAACGCCCATGTGCCGCCGGGCGCGCTCGGCCCTTCCGGTGAGGTGATCCCCGCCAATATCATCGCCAAGGCGCCATCGGCCGAACTGCGCCCCAACCAGACCGACCAGGATTCGCTGCCACCCTATCCGGTGCTGGATGATATTCTCGAATGCCTTGTCGAGAAGGAAATGTCGGTCGAGGAAATCCTGGCGCGCGGCCATGATGTGGCCACTGTGCACCGGGTCGAGCATCTGCTTTATCTGGCCGAATATAAGCGCCGGCAATCGGCTCCGGGTGTGAAGATCACCAAGAAGAATTTCGGGCGGGACCGGCGTTATCCGATTACCAACCGGTTCCGGGATCGGTAAGGTGCGCAAACGGAATGTCTGCGCCAGTCGACGCTCCACACCAGACTATCGACAGGCCCGGGAGGCAGCATGCGCAGTTCCATCGAAATCTTCAACATCCGGACCCGGAAGATGCGGGTGGTCTGGCAGACGCCGGAGCTGTTTGAAGCGCCGAACTGGTCGCCGGACGGGAAATATCTGCTGTTGAACTGCGACGGCCTGCTTTATCGCCTGTCACTTGCCGGCGACCCTTCGCCGGAAAAGGTCGACACCGGCTTTGCGACAATCTGCAATAACGACCACGGCATTTCGCCCGATGGTGCGCTCTATGCCATTTCCGACAAGGTGGAGTTCGGCAAGAGCGCGATCTACCTTTTGCCGTCGACGGGCGGCACACCGCGGCTGATGACGAAGAACCTTCCCTCCTACTGGCATGGCTGGTCGCCGGACGGGAAGAGTTTTACCTATTGCGGCATTCGCGATCAGGTTTTCGATATTTATTCCATGGACATAGACAGCGGCGTTGAAACGCGCCTCACCCATGGTGAAGGCCGCAACGACGGCCCGGATTATTCGCAGGATGGACGATGGATCTATTTCAACTCCAGCCGAACCGGCCAGATGCAGATTTGGCGCGTGCGGGTGGATGGTTCCAGCGTCGAGCGCATCACCGACAGCGCCTATGGCGACTGGTTCCCGCATCCGTCTCCTTCGGGTGACAAGGTGGTGTTCGTTTCTTATGACGGCGATGTCTTCGACCATCCGCGTGATCTCGATGTGCGGGTGCGGCTGATGGATATGGATGGCGACAATGTCGAAACGCTGTTCGACCTGTTTGGCGGGCAAGGAACGATGAATTCGCCCAACTGGTCGCCGGATGGCGATGAGTTTGCTTATGTCAGGTATTTCCCGGTGGAATGATGACGGTAAGGTGCGGCAGGCCACATTGCCGCACCACCCGTGGGACACTTGTGCTTGCAAGCTTTTTTGCCCATAGCTTCTCCGGTCAGGTGCCCGCCCTTGCGGCGGGAGAATCGGGAATCCGGTGAAAGACCGGAACGTGCCCAACGCTGTAAGGCGGATGCTCTTTTTCTCATGCCACTGAAGCAATTCGGGAAGGCGAAAGGGGCGGATGAAGCTTAGTCAGAAGACCGGCCTGGCAGGATAGACCGAACCGCGCGGACGGCGGCAGGTTGCTGAAGAGGCGCGTCATCGCTGCAAAACCGGCATGGTTTCTGCACCGGCGCGCCCGCATTGTTGGGGTTAAACGATGCCGACCGATCCGTCCGCTGGCAATCCATTGCAAGCCAATCCATTCGATCACGCGCTTTCACCCGCCCGCCCGTTTTCCGGTGCGGAACGCGAAGCGATCTACCGCGCCATCGAGACGCGGCGTGATGTGCGCGACCAGTTCCTGCCCGATCCCTTGCCGGAGGAGCTGGTGGAACGCCTGCTGAAAGCGGCGCATTCCGCGCCCTCGGTCGGTTTCATGCAGCCGTGGAACTTCACCCTCGTCACCGATGGAGGGGTGCGCCAGGCCGCATGGGTGGCCTTCAGCCGCGCCAATGAGGAGGCGGCGGCGATGTTTGAGGGTGAGAAGCAGGCGCTTTATCGCAGCCTGAAACTAGAGGGTATCCGCAAGGCACCGCTCAGCATCTGCGTCACCTGCGATCCCACCCGCGGCGGCAAGGTGGTGCTGGGCCGCACCCACAATCCGCGCACGGATGTTTATTCCACCGTCTGCGCTATCCAGAACCTCTGGCTTGCCGCCCGCGCCGAAGGCATCGGCGTCGGCTGGGTCAGCATTTTCCACGATAGTGATGTTCGCGCCATTCTCGATATCCCCGAGCATATCGAAATCGTCGCCTGGCTGTGCCTCGGGCGCGTCGATGCGCTCTATACCGAGCCGGAGCTGGCGGTGAAGGGCTGGCGGCAGCGCGTGCCGCTGGAGGAGCTGGTGTTTCGCAATCGCTGGGGTGGGCGGTAAGGCAGTTAGAACGGCGTGCGGATGAGGTGCAGCGTCGCCGCATCTTTCTTCTCCCGGCGAGGAGAAGAAACAAGGGCATTCGCTCGCTCCACAACGGGCCGCCCGAAGCGACCTATCGGCCGTCCGCTATTGCTGCGGCTGAATGCCCTTCAGCGCCGGGTTCTTCAGGTCTATCCGGCCTGTCTGATCCGGCAGGAATTTGGGGCCGATGACGCGTACCCTGGTGTCGTTCGGGTCATAATCGCGTTCGGGAACGGGTTGTTCCGGCGGCTTTGCGGCCTGTTGCTGCTCGGCGGGTTTTTGCGGCCTGTCACCATTCTTGTCACCCTGGGGTGATGGAATGGTGGTGATGCTGGAATAGGGCTTTTCGGCTTGCGGCCGGGCGGCCTCTTCCTGTTTCTGCATGTCCTGGTGGTAGGCGGCCATGTTGCAGGCGCAGCCCGGCGCTTTCGGTGAGGAATTGCGATAGGCGAAGGCGGTCGGCAGGTCCTTGTAGGGTTTGCCGGTTTCGGCGGAAACCATGTCTGCTGTTTCCTGATCCGCCATGGAATGGAAATAAAGCTCCGTCTCGGTTCCCGGGCACATTTTCTGGCATTGTTCGGCCTGGGCGCGAAAATCGAGCGGCGAGGCGTTGGAGGCGATCGGGAAAAACGAACCGTCGCAGGTGCGCACGCAGAGTGTGCGAAGCCCGCCCTCGGCAGCTGCGTTGGGGTAAGGCGACAGGCCCGCTTGCCCCGGCTCATTTTCCTGCTGACGGAAGGCATCGGGATAACGGGTCACATCGGGAGCCTGCGGCAGTTGCGTGTCCGTCTCCGGCGCAGGGCTGCAACCGTTGGCATCGAGGGCGGCGAGAATGCGCTGGCGCCTGACGTCGCCGTCGTCACTGCGTGCGGCCGCCATGGCGTCGTCGCGGTCGCGGATGATGGCGTCACGCTCGGCTTCAGCATCCACCAGCGCATCGCCGATCTCGGCGCAGAGGCCGGCATTGGGATTGCCATAAACGATGACGCTGCCCGAGGAGCAGCCGTAGCTGCGCATATCGTTCCTGATCTTGCGGATGGCGATGTTCTGGCGGGCGAGTGCATTGGCGTAACGCCGCACCTCGGCCGTATTGCCGATGACACGGGGCGGCTCGCGTAATTGCGCATAAAGCGTATCGCAGACCTGATCCGCGAAAGCGGCGGCCGGAGCGATCAAAACAAGGGGAAGCAGGAGGCCGATGATGCGACTGCGGCGCCGGGTCAATTGTGCGATCCGTTCGATGTCCCCGGCCGGTGGCAGGGGTGTTATACTTCACGAAATCCGTGTTTCAGGAAGATAACATAAGCTGTTGCCGCATTGCGGCAACAGCATGTTCAAAATTGCGTTAATGCGCTTTCATCACACCGAAGGGTGCGAAGCCTGCACCACGGCAAAGGCCGCCATGTTGACGACGCCGCGCGAGGTGACGCTGGGCGACAGGATATGCGCCGGTAGCGCCGTGCCGAGCAGGATCGGGCCGACATGCAGGCCCTCCGTCAGCGTGCGGGTGACGCCGAGCGTGATGTTGGCGGCATCGAGGTTCGGGAAGACCAAAAGGTTCGCTTCGCCGGTCAGCACGCTGTTGGGCATGGCGCGCTTGCGCAACGCTTCCGAAAGTGCGGAACCGCCCTGCATTTCGCCGTCCACTTCCAGTTCAGGCGCTGCCGCCTGCACGATCTTCAGCGCGCGGCGCATCTTGCGGGCGCTTTCGGAATCGCGTGAACCGAAGTTGGAATGGCTGGCGAGCGCGATCTTCGGCGTGATGCCGAAGCGACGGATTTCCCTGGCCGCGAGAATGGCCATTTCAGCCACTTCCTCGGAGGTCGGATCGTTGTTCACGAAAGTATCGGTGAGGAACAGTGCGCCCTGCTGGGTGATGAGCAGGCTGAGACCCGCAAAGGACCGCACGCCTTCCTGCTTGCCGATGATCTGGTTCACGTCGCGCAGATGGCGGTCGTAACGGCCTTCGAGGCCGCAGATCAGCGCATCTGCCTCGCCACGCTTCACCGACAGCGCGCCGATGACGGTGGAGTTGGTGCGCACGATGGTGCGCGCTGCCTCCGGGTTGATGCCGGCGCGGCCGACGAGGGCGAAGTAATCATCGACATAATCGCGGTAACGCGGATCGTCTTCCGGATTGACCACGGCGAAATCCGTATGCGGGCGAATGCGCAGGCCGAAACGCTTCAGGCGCGTCTCGATGATCTGCGGACGGCCGATCAGGATCGGAATGCCGGTGCCTTCTTCCAAAAGCACCTGGGCGGCGCGCAGCACGCGCTCGTCTTCGCCTTCGGCAAAGATGATGCGCTTCTTTTCGGCGGCCTTGGCGGCATTGAAGACCGGCTTCATGATGAAGCCGGAGCGCCAGACGAAACGGTTCAGCTGGTCGAAATAGGCCTCGAAATCGGTGATCGGCCGGGTGGCGACGCCGCTTGCCGCCGCAGCGCGGGCAACGGCGGGAGCGATGCGCAGGATAAGGCGCGGATCGAACGGCGAGGGAATGAGATAATTCGGGCCGAAGATCGGCGTTTCGCCGCTATAGGCTCTGGCGGCGACTTCCGAGACTTCCTCGCGGGCAAGCTCTGCGATGGCCTGCACGGCCGCCATCTTCATTTCCTCGTTGATCGTGGTTGCGCCGCAATCCAGCGCGCCGCGGAAGATATAGGGGAAGCAGAGAACATTATTGACCTGGTTCGGGAAATCCGAACGGCCGGTGCAGATCATCGCATCCGGGCGGGCGGCACGGGCCGCCTCCGGCATGATTTCCGGATTGGGGTTGGCAAGCGCCAGAATCAGCGGATTTTCCGCCATGCGCTCCAAAAGTTCCGGCTTCAGCACGCCTGCGGCAGAAAGCCCGAGGAAGACGTCGGCGCCGTCGATCGAATCCGCCAGCACGCGCTTGTCGGTCTTCTGGGCGTAGACTTCCTTCCACTCGTCCATCAGCGTGTTGCGGCCGTCATAAACGAGGCCCTCGATATCGTGGACCCAGATGTTTTCCTTGTTGGCACCCATGGCGACCAGCAGGTTGAGGCAGGCAAGGGCCGCCGCACCGGCGCCTGACGCAACGATCTTGACGCTGGAGAGCGATTTTCCGGCCAGTTCCAGCGCGTTGGTGACGGCGGCGGCGACGATGATCGCCGTGCCGTGCTGGTCGTCGTGGAAAACCGGAATGTTCATCTTTTCGCGCAGCTGGCGTTCCACCTCGAAACATTCCGGCGCCTTGATGTCCTCGAGGTTGATGCCGCCGAAGGTGGGTTCCAGCGCCGCGATGGTCGAGACCATGTCGTTGATGCCGGGCGCATCGATCTCGATATCGAACACGTCGATACCGGCGAATTTCTTGAAGAGGACGGCCTTGCCTTCCATGACAGGCTTGGAGGCAAGCGGGCCGATATTGCCGAGGCCGAGCACCGCCGTACCGTTGGAAATGACGGCGACGAGATTGGCGCGGGCGGTATATTCCGCTGCCATTTCCGGGTTCTCATGGATGGCGAGGCAGGGGGCGGCAACACCCGGCGAATAGGCAAGCGCCAGATCCCGCTGGTTGCCGAGTGGCTTGGTGGCCTGGATTTCCAGCTTGCCGGGGCGCGGGTAGCGGTGGAAAAAGAGCGCCTGTTCCTCGATGTCGGCCTTTGCCGTGTTGGCGGGCGTGTTGTTCTTATCGTGAGAGGTCATGTCTTCCACCGTCATATCTGGTTCAATTCCGGCCCCCTGAATACAACAAACTTCCCCACGGTACAGCCGTTATTTACCGCCTTCTCATGCAAATGCAGGCATGGCTGATACCAACCCCCAACGCGTTCTAATCATTGGCGTTGGTGTCAGAGATGTCGTCCCTGCGCATCTAAGTGCTGCCCCAATGGCTAATCTCGCTTCGTGGCGCTGAATTATGATTTTCTAATGGAATCCTGTGAGTCCAAATCATTGGGCGTTGATATGAATGGACCTACACCATTCACAAAGCACTGTGTCTTTGTGTCGTAGAGCAGGAATGTTGTGACTTTCTGGCAGTCATCTTATTGTGTATATAATATTCAAAAGTCACCTTGCGGTAATAAATTATAAATAGACGCCAATTTTATTTATTGCAAAAATGTATTATTTAATATCTATGTAGATGTATTATATTTCGGTATTTTATTATATTTGTCGTTTTTGTTTTGGTACTGAAGTTAATTAATTAATTTCGTATTTATATCCAGAAAATAAATCGTTTTTTTAAGGCTATATATTTATTCATTGCTGAAGCCTGTCAGCGGATTTTTATCACGATTTAGATTGGGGATTGGAGTGAAAAGTTTTCGGTCACTGGAATCGCTTAGAGCGTGGATGGCTTGGTGGATTGTTCTCGGTCATGCACTGCAACTCGTGGGCGCTGGGACAAACGGTTTTCTGTCATTCGTGCCTTCGAAGATCATGAACTTAATTCTCGACGGCGGGCCGCCGGTTGACGTTTTCATCATCATCAGTGGCTTTGTCATCACCCACCTAATGATCAACAAGCAGGAATCTTACGTTCCATATATTACGCGGCGGGCGTTCCGCATATTCCCAATCTACCTCGTTACATTATTTATCGCGATTGCGACAATTGATCTCTACCAGGCGGCATGGGTTGAATACCCGTTTGCTCTTAACCGTGATATGCGCATTGCTCGTTTCGACGAGCAACAAGGCCAATTCTGGACTCATCTCGGCCTTCACCTGACGATGCTGCACGGGATAGTTCCTGATAACCTACTGCCGTTCTCCAGTACATCGATCCTTTCCCCAGCCTGGAGCCTCAGTCTTGAATGGCAGTTCTATCTGGTCGCGCCCTTCCTCATTACGCTGCTTATTCGAAACATGAATTTTGCACTCTTAGGCGCGTTACTTTTGCTCGGCATGCAGTGGTTGGTCGCGCACCAGCAGGTCTTCGAATGGCAATACAATGGGTTCTTGCCCAAGATAATTAGCTACTTCGTTATCGGCATCCTGTCCCGTCTTGTTCTGGAAAAGATGTACCGAAAACAGGTCTATTTGGATGTTGTGTTGATTACGGCCTTCTTGCTCTTGTTTGTGCCGACTTGGGTTGCTTTGATTTGGATAGTGTTTTTCGCGCTGGCAGCATACGAAAGCAAGCTTACAGATCTCAACATCCCTATTTTGCGACATTTCGGTGCTCTTGTCGCGTTTAATGGCGTGGTCGCAAAAATGGGCAGTTGGTCCTACTCTACTTACCTTATTCATATTCCTGTTTTTAGCGTCGTGCTGGGTCTCTATGTGCGAACCGTTGGTGTCGAGAATGTATTGCAGACCTACGCTCTTCTTTTATTGCTTGCCAGCTTTCCAGTGATCGTTCTGCTTTCTTGGACACTCTATAACACAATCGAGGACCCCTTTCGAAAGCTTGGCTCTCAGATCGCCAAAAGGAAAGCTCCACCATCAGCGGCGGTAACGGAACCGCGGGCATAGTGTAGTGGCCCCCTAAATCTCCGGACACGATCTCCCACTTGTTAAGTGTTAGGAGTAATGTGCCCATTATGACCAGTCACATACCTAAGATAGAAGTGCTGTCCGGCCCTGAGCGCCGCCGTCGCTGGTCGACAGCGGAGAAGCTCGCGATAGTCCAGGAGACCTACGAGCCTGACGTCACGGTTAGCATCGTTGCTCGACGGCATGGCATTCAGCCGAACCAGTTGTTCGCCTGGCGTAAATTGGCGGCGCAAGGTGCGCTGACGGCGACGGCATCGCAGGAAGAGGTCGTCCCGGCATCCGAATACAGAGCGCTTCAGAACCAGGTAAAAGAACTGCAGCGCCTCCTCGGCAAAAAGACGATGGAAGGCGAAATCCTCAAGGAAGCGCTTGAGATAGCATCAGGGTCAAAAAAACACCTGTTGCGCTCGCTCTCGTTGCCGAAGGACGGTTCGCGATGACGGCGGTGTGCGAGACCCTGGGTGTCGCCCGATCCAACATAGCGGAACGTGTGAGGCAACGTCCTTCTCGAGCCAGAGGGCGGCCGCCGCTCGCTGATCAGAAACTGTTGGAAGAGATCAAGTCGATCATCGATGACATGCCGACCTACGGATACCGCCGGGTTCACGCGATCCTGCGCCGTAAAGCCCGCAGCGAAAACCGTCCATGGCCAAATGCCAAACGCGTCTACCGGGTGATGAAGGTCCACGGCATGCTTCTTCAGCGCCACACCGGTGCAAGTGACACTCGTCGCCACGATGGCCGTGTCGCCGTCGAGCAATCCAATCTGCGCTGGTGTTCAGACGGGTTTGAAATCGGCTGCGAAAACAAGGAGAAGGTGCGCGTTGCTTTCGCTCTCGATTGCTGTGATCGCGAGGCCATCGCCCATGTCGCGACAACCGGGGGCATCAAGAGCGAGGACGTCCAGGACCTTGTCATCACGGCTGTTGAGAACCGTTTCGGTCTCATCAACACCCTTCCAAAGCCAATCGAATGGCTGACGGACAACGGCTCCTGCTTCATCGCAAAGGACACCAGATCGCTGCTCATCGATATCGGCATGGAGCCGTGTTCAACGCCCGTTCGAAGCCCCCAATCCAACGGAATGGCCGAAGCCTTCGTCAAAACCTTCAAGCGCGATTACGTCTCGGTGAACCCCTTGCCGGACGCCATGACCGTCATCGCGCAACTGCCCTCATGGTTCGAACACTACAACACCCTTCACCCGCATAAGGCATTGGGTTATTGCTCGCCTCGTGAGTTCTTAAACCGTCAAACCGAAACCTGATCCTGTCCGGTTTTTAAGGGGCAACTCCACATAGTACTTTCGGCGTGGCTTACCGGGGCGCTGTATGCGTTAGAAAAATTTGTGGTGCAGCCAAGACGCCGTTGGTTGTGAAGTATGTGAAAACATTCGGAGCAATCTTTGGGCGTTATTCGCGTTTTCGTGAGGCCGTCAGTCATATTCCATACAAAAACCCGCCGCTGTCATGTTGCTGAAACACGAGTCTGGTTCTGAGAGGTAAGAAAGCCGCAGGGACGCAACCGAACAGGGGGAATAAATCCGTGGCCGGTCAAATCGAAACCAGACAGTTCAGAACGCTTTTCATTTCGGATGTTCATCTTGGCTCCAAGGCGGCCAAGACGGATTTCCTGCTCGACTTCCTGAAATACCACGAGGCCGAGACGATCATCATGGTCGGCGACATCGTCGACGGCTGGCGGCTGCGCCGTAGCTGGTACTGGCCGCAGGGCTGCAACGACGTGGTGCAGAAGCTGCTGCGCAAGGCCCGCAAGGGAACGCGCATCGTCTATATTCCTGGCAACCACGACGAATTCCTGCGGGAATTTCCGGGCATGCATTTCGGCGGCATCGAAGTGGCCGAGCGCATGATCCACGAGGCGGCCGACGGCAAGAAATATCTCGTCATCCATGGCGACGAGTTCGACGTCGTGGTGCGTAATGCCCGCCTGCTCGCCTATCTCGGCGACTGGGCCTATGACGCGGCAATCGCCATCAACATCGCCATTGCCGCCGTGCGCCGCCGCATCGGCCTGCCTTACTGGTCGTTTTCGGCCTGGGCCAAGCTGCAGGTGAAACACGCCGTCAACTTCATCGGCGAGTTCCAGCGCGTGGTGGCCGATGAGGCGCGTCGCAACAATGTCGATGGCGTGATCTGTGGCCATATCCACCATGCTGTCATGGAAGACATGGACGGCATTCGCTACATCAACACCGGCGACTGGGTGGAGAGCTGCACGGCGATTGCCGAAAATGCCGATGGCAGCTTCGAGCTGATCACCTGGATGCAGACAAGTGAAGCCACCGCTGAACATGCTTCGGATGAAATGGAGCCGGTGAATATTCCGGGGCTGATCGGGAAGCACGCGGCCTGAGTTGGTACTGCTTACTGGCCGGCGCTCTCTGAGCTCTATCCGATTCTCCGCCGTCATCCTCGGGCTTGTCCCGAGGATCTGCAACGGATCGATTTCACGCGATGTGGATAGAGCCCCGGCATAGGGTGGAGGATGACGACAAGTCTGCGGCAAAGCGGATGGTTGTCTTTATGCGATGGTGCGAAGACCACTTCAACGGTCGGCGCAGTGCATTCACGTAAACCAGAACGTCAATCGCTATCAAGGCAATCCTGCTGAATGGTCTAGTGGCATTCCATAAACGAGACTCGGTTAGCTCATATGGAGCGAGTGGGCGCATCCTGCTTCCTCTCCCGCCGGGGAGAAGAAGCCAGCAGCGGTGTTGCGCCTCATCTGGCTTTAATTTCAGTGGCTTACCCCCACAGTTCCGGCCGCGCCGGATAAACCAGCGAACCCTCATAAACCAGCCCCGGCTCACGATCCTCAGCCAACAACAGCGGCCCGTCGAGATCGGCAAAGGCCGTGCCCTGGGCGACCAGCACGGCGGGGGCCATACCGAGCGAGGTGCCGAGCATGCAGCCGACCATGATGGTGAAACCGAGCCGTTCGGCTTCCGCCTTCATGACGAGCGCTTCCGTCAGGCCACCGGTCTTGTCGAGCTTGATGTTGATTGCATCGTAACGGTCGCGAAGGCCGGCGAGGTCTTCAGTGGAATGCACGCTTTCATCGGCGCAGATCAGTACCGGGTGGTCGATGCGGGCGAGGATGGCGTCCTTGCCGGCGGGCAGGGGCTGTTCGATCAGCGATATCTTCAGCTCCGCCGCAAGCTTCAGATAATATTCGATATTGTCGTCGTTCCAGCCTTCGTTGGCATCGATGATGATACGCGCCTCCGGTGCTGCGGCGCGCACGGCTCGCAGACGGGCCTCGTCATCGGCGGTGCCGGTCTTGATCTTCAGGAGCGGGCGGCCGGCATTCTCCGCGGTCTTTGCGGCCATGGTGTCCGGGTCGGCGAGCGAGATCGTATAGGCGGTGACGAGCGGTTGTGCCGGCTGTCCGAGAACCTGTTCGGCGGTGCTCTTGCCGCTCATCTTCGCTTCGAGGTCCCAGAGCGCGCAATCGACCGCATTGCGGGCGGCCCCCGGTTTCATCACCTGCTGCAATTCCTGCCGTGTCAGGCCGGCTGCTACTCGATCCGCCATCGCTTCGATATCGGCGGTGACGCCTTCGATGCTTTCGCCATAACGCGGATAGGGCACACATTCGCCAATTCCGGTGAAGGAACCATCGCGGATGGTGCACGTTACGACATCCGCATGCGTCCGGGTGCCGCGTGAAATGGTGAAGCTGCCAGCAACGGCGAAACGTTCAGTTGTGGCTTGAAGGTAACGGGGCATGTTTTTTCACTTCCTAATAGGCGTCAAAAGACACATGACGCCAAATTTATCGCGAATTGTCGGCCGTCACTGTGGCTTGCCGAAGGCCAAACCGTTATGAAACCATTAAGAATCTCGTGACGGCTGCACTCGCTCGGAGCATTATGCAAGAACAGGACACACGGCAACAGGCGAACCCGGCCGCAATCACCGAAGACGATGCCGTCTCCGGCGGCGGCTCGCGTTATGTCTTGAGCGGCTCCTGGCGCAACAGCAATCTCTCCGGCATTTTCGAAAGCCTCGACAGGATTGAAAAAAGCAGACCTGCCAGTCCTGTGGATATCGATCTCTCCGCCGTGGAGGCGATCGATACGACGGGCGCGTGGATCATTCAGCGCCTGCGCAAGGACCTTGAGGCGAGTGGCGCAACCGTCACGCTCACCGGCAATGACCGGATCGAGGACGTGATTGGCCAATTGCCCGACAAGGCCGAGATGGAGGTCGAACCCGTTGCCCGCGAAGGGCTGGTGGAACGTATTTTTGCGCCCATCGGTCAGGCCGTGGTTCAGAACGGGGCGGATTTCCTGGCGGGCATGTATATTCTCGGCTCGGCCGTGCGTGGCGCGCAGATGAAGCTCGGGCGCGGGCGCGGCGTATCGCCGGCGGCGATCGTCAACCAGATCGACCATATGGGCGTGCGCGCCGTGCCGATCATCATGCTGATGTCGTTCCTGATCGGCGCCATCATCGCCCAGCAGGGCGCGTTCCAGCTCAGATATTTCGGTGCGGAAGTCTTCGTCGTCGATCTCGTCGGCATTCTGCAATTGCGTGAAATCGGTGTGCTGCTGACCGCGATCATGATCGCCGGCCGGTCCGGCAGCGCGATCACGGCCGAAATCGGCTCGATGAAGATGCGCGAGGAAATCGACGCGCTGAAGGTGATCGGGCTCAATCCTGTTGGCGTGCTGGTGTTTCCGCGGTTGGTTGCACTGACAATTGCGCTGCCGCTTTTGACCATCCTTGCCAATTTCGCTGCACTTTTCGGCGCGGCCATCGTGGCGCTGGCCTATTCCGGCATTACCTTCGAGGTGTTCCTATCGCGCCTGCATGGCGCAGTCGAGGAATCGACCATCGCCGCCGGCATGATCAAGGCGCCGTTCATGGCGCTGATCATCGGCATCGTTGCGGCGGTCGAGGGCATGAAGGTGGGCGGTTCGGCGGAATCGCTCGGCAAACACGTCACCTCGTCGGTGGTGAAGTCTATCTTCGTCGTCATTCTGGTGGATGGTCTTTTTGCCATCTTCTACGCAGCCATCGATTTTTAGGGAGGGCGCGTTGGAAACACTGGACCAGAAACCGCAAGAGACGAAAACGGCGAAGGACGACCGCGAGGCGGTGCTTTCCGTCGAGGGCGTGACTGTCGGCTTCAACGGCCGCAACGTGCTCGAAGACCTCAATCTCGATGTCTATCGCGGTGAAATCCTCGGCTTCATCGGTCCATCAGGCGCGGGCAAATCCGTCTTGATGCGCGCGATCCTGCGGCTCCTGCCCAGGCAGGCGGGTGCGATCCGCATTCTCGGCACCGATTACGACAAGGCAAGTGAAGACGACCGCATGATGCTCGACCAGCGGCTCGGCGTGCTGTTCCAGCAGGGGGCGCTGTTTTCCGGCCTGACGGTGAAGGAAAACATCCAGCTGCCGATGCGGGAATATCTCGATCTGCCGAAAAAGCTGATGGACGAGCTTGCCTATCTGAAGATCGAGATGGTGGGCCTGAAGCCCGATGCCGGCGACAAATACCCGTCCGAACTCTCGGGCGGCATGATCAAGCGTGCGGCCCTTGCCCGGGCTTTGTCGCTCGATCCCGATCTCGTTTTCCTCGATGAGCCGACATCCGGCCTCGATCCCATCGGGGCGGCGGAATTTGATATGCTGATCGCGCGGTTGCGCGATTCGCTCGGCCTGACCGTTTATATGGTTACGCACGACCTCGACAGTCTGTTTTCCGTCTGTGACCGCATTGCGGTCCTCGGCGACAAGCGGGTTCTGGTGGAAGGGACATTGCAGGACATGTTCGCCTGCGACGACCCGTGGGTGCAATCTTATTTCCGCGGCAAACGGGCGCGCTCTGTCGTTCTTCCGGACGGCAAACATGAAAATCCGGTGGAGTAACGGGAAGCATGGAAACCAAGGCGAACTACACCATAGTCGGAATTTTCACGCTGATCGTGATCGCGGCCGCATTCGGCTTCGTTTACTGGATGGCGGAATTCGGCCGTGGCGGCCCGACGGCGCAGCTCGTGGTGCGTATTCCCGGCTCCGCCAACGGTCTTTCCGTCGGCTCGCCGGTGCGCTTCAACGGCATTCCGGTCGGCACCGTACGCGGCCTTGCCATCGACCGCGACGACCCAGCCTATTCCATCGCCTTTACCGAAGTGCAGGCGGATGCGCCGGTTTTCCCTTCCACACGCGCCGTGCTTGAAATTCAGGGCCTGACGGGTGCCGCCTATATCGAGCTTTCCGGTGGCAACAAGGATGGCGAGCGCATTCTCCAGAAGTCCGTCGAAAGCGGTGTTCCCGCCGAGTTGACGGCCGATCTTTCCAGCGTCACCAACCTGCTTGCCACGGCTGACAAGATCCTGAAGCGCGCCGATGGCGCGATCGGCGAATTGCAGGGTTTCGTGCAGGATGCGCGCGGACCGCTGACGCAGACGGTGCGCAATGCCGAAAAATTCTCCGATGCGCTCGCGGCCAATTCCGACGGTATCAAGAATTTTATAGCAAGCCTCAGCTCGCTTTCCACCACCGTGCAGTCGGTCTCGGTGCGCCTCGACGGCACGCTGACCGCCGTCGAGAATCTGGTGAAGGCGGTGGATGCCGGCAAGATCGACTCCATCCTGTCGAATGTCGACAAGGTGACGAAGGATGTTGCCTCGGCTTCCAGCGATATCCAGGGCATCATGGAGACGGTGCAGAGCACGGCGCGCAATTTCGAGGCGGCGAGCACGGAGGTGCAGACGGTCGTGAAGCGCGCGGATGAGCTTCTGGCCTCCGTCGATCCCGCCAAGGTCAGCACCGTGGTGGGCGACGTTTCCGCAGCGACCGCCGATGCGCGTGACGCCGTGGCGAATTTCAAGCGGATCGCCGATGACGTCGGTGCCCGTCGCGCCGATATCGACCAGGCGGTTTCCGATTTCACCGAGATGGGCCGCAAGCTGAACCTCGCCTCCAGCCGCGTCGACGGCATTCTCGCCAAGGTGGATGGCATGCTCGGCACCGACGACGCCAACTCGCTGTTTGCCAAGGCGCGCGAGACGCTTACCTCGTTCAAGGCGGTCGCGGACAATCTCAATGCCCGCATCGGGCCGATCGCCGACAATCTGACCCGCTTTTCCAGCTCGGGCTTGAAAGATTTCCAGGCGCTGATCGGCAGCACGCGACAGACGGTCGACAATCTCAACAATGCCATCACCAATATCGACCGCGATCCGCAGCGGTTGATTTTCGGCGGCGAAACCGTGAAACAATATGATGGCAGAACAAGGCGCTAAGAGGGGTATAGGCCAATGAGACTATCTATAAACGGCCAAAAGCGCCGCGCCCTCTTTCTGGCTCCGCTGTTTGCCGCCTTGATGGCAGGCTGTGCGGGTGCGCCGAATAACGACACCTTCGATCTCTCCGTCTCTTCGGCGGCCGTTACTCAGGGTCCCTCGCTGAAAAGCCGGCAATTGCTGATTGCCGATCCGACGGCGTTGAAGGCACTGGATAGCGAAAACATCGTGGTGCGGCTTTCCGGCTCGGAAGTGCAATATCTCGGCAATTCGCAATGGAGCGACCGCCTGCCGCGTATGGTGCAATCCAAGCTCGTGGAAGCCTTCGAGGATACCGGTAAGCTCGGCGGCGTCGGGCGTCCGGGGCAGGGGCTGGCGATCGACTATCAGGTCGTGAGCGACATCCGCGCCTTCGAGATCGATACGGCAAGAAATGTTGCCAATATCGAGATATCGGTGAAGCTGCTGAACGACCGCAACGGCACGGTAAAGGCGCAGGAAGTGTTCCGCGCCAGCGCCCGTGTCAGCGGTTCCGGCAACGCCAATTTCGTGAAGGCGCTGGATCAGGCCTTCGCCGCTGCCACGCGGGAGATCGTGGCCTGGACGCTGAAGTCACTTTAAGCGCCACGGCAGTCATTTCCGCGACAAGAAATCGTTCTAGCATCGGGCCAGGGGCGGTGGCTGACGGCCCTCGCACATCATGTTTCGGGCCTGTGAGTTTGCGATGCGATTTTTGCTGCTGTTCTGCCTTTTCGTGTTTTCCAGCCTGTCCGGAACAGGCGGCGCCATGGCGGCCGGCCTGCGGCTGATCGAGATTGCATCCGCTGCCGGAGAGCCGCCCTTGAAGGCTGCGGTGTGGTCGCCCTGCGCGGCGGCACCGGAAGAGGTCCGGATCGGTCCCTTCTTTCTGCCTGCGGTGCGCGATTGCCCGATCCCTGACGGGAAGTACCCGCTGGTGGTGATCTCCCACGGCTTTGCCGGGACATATTTCAGCCATCGCGACACTGCGACGGCGCTGGCGGATGCGGGGTTCATCGTTGTGGCGATCAATCATCCCGGTGACAACGCGCTCGACATGAAGCGGGCGGGCGATCTCTCGGCGTTGACGGACCGGCCGGCCGATATCATCCGCCTACTCGATCATCTGCTTGCAGGTTGGGGTGAAGCCCGTTCGGTCGATGCCGACCGGGTCGGCGTCTTCGGCTTTTCGCGCGGCGGTTATGCGGCTTTGGTGCTTGCCGGCGGCGTTCCCGATTTTGCCAATGCGGGGCTCGCCTGTCCGGACCCGCAGGCGCCGATCTGCATGCAGATGCGCCAGAAGACGGCATTGCCGCAACACCGAGGCCAGGATGCGCGGGTGAAAGCTGTCGTTCTTACGGATCCGCTCAATGCCTTCCCGAGCTCAGGCGATGTGAAGACGGTCAAAATCCCCGTGCAGCTCTGGAGTTCCGAGCACGGCGGCGATGGCGTCATGCCGCAGGATATTGTGAGGCTGCGCGACGATCTGCCGGTGAAACCGGATTATCGGATGGTGAAGGGGGCAGGGCATTTTTCCTTCATCGCGCCTTGCCCGGCGGAGATGGCAAAAGCCGCGCCCCAGATTTGCAGCGACGCGGCGGGCTTCGACCGGGCGGAGTTCCATCGCGGATTCAATGCCGATGTCGTGAGCTTCTTCAAGGCGTCGCTGCTCTGAACCGTCTTTGCCGGCTGTGGCCGCCGTCAATCAGACGGCGTCCTGCGGCGACTTCCATTCCGGCAGCGGGAAAATCCGGTCGTAGCTCCAGTTGAAGACAAAAGCATAGACCACGTAAAACAGCGCAAAGGAGATATCCATCACCAGCGCGTGGGCAAGGCTGATATTCAGATACCAGGCGATGAACGGCATCAGCACGATCAGCAGGCCGAGTTCGAACAGCACGGCGTGGGCGACCCGTATCGCCGGCGTCTTCAGCGTCGTGCCCTTCAGCCGTTGCATGGCATGGTCGAAGCCGAGATTGTAGACATAGTTCCAGACCGTGGCGAGCGTGGCGCTGACGAGGCCGACGATGCCGATATCTTCCATGGGCATGCCGAAAAGCAGCGCGCCCAGGGGAATGACAAGCATGAGGCCGATGATTTCAAAACTGAGCGCATGGCGGATACGATCTTGCAGGGAACGCATTTCATTCTCCGGTATATGACCGGGCCGTCCCGCATGCTGTCGCCGATTTGGCCGAGGTCGTCCTCGCGCTTGACCATATAGAGCTTTCGGGTGGATTTTTCAAGCGTTGGGTGCTGCTGGCAATCTGGGGCGGTGCGTTCGTTCTCGTGCGCACCAACGGAACTGTGATCGGAACAAGACCTGCGCATTTTCGTTATCGCTCATGGAAGGAGGCGTGCCATGCAACAGAAACCCTCTGAGGGAAGAACGATCAAGGCCGCCAATACGGCGACGGTTTCGACTTATACGCCCAGTCTCATTTCCCTGAAGGGAAGTTACGTGGCGATGATATTTCGCAGGCCGCTTTGCCGAAATCCGCTGGATGTGCGGAGCAAATAGGGTGATGCAATCGCCCTTAGACTTGTTCGCAAATCGAAACGACGACTGCCGACATGATGATGAGCTTTAGATGTCTCTAAAGTGTGATTTTCAATCCGGCTCGTCTCCACCTAGACTGGAGATTGCCATAAAAGCGAAGGGAGAATGACATGAAATCAGTTCTCATTATCGCCGCTGTCTTTGGTTTTTCCGCCAGTGCAGCGCTTGCGGAATGCGCAGGTCATGAAAAGATCAACGCTTCCGTTCCTGCCGTCGACCGTGAATTCAAAACCGCAAGCATTGTTCCGCCGACGGACCCGGTGGACAAGCCCATCGTCGTCCTGAAAAAGACTGACCGACTTCCGGCAGCAGTTGCGACGACCGGTGAGCCCGAAGCCGCAATGCAGCGCATGCAATAGACAAGAACAATAACTTCTTCATTCAGAAAATCCCGTGCGTGAGATGATCCGCACGGGATTTCGTTTTTGGAGACGAGGGGGAAGCAGGGGTATTGCAGTCAAGGCCTGCTTCGCGAGCCTCCCGAGCATGTCCATGGCGACTAGCTATCGAGTTTAAGCGACAGCTGCTTCGGCCCTTCGTTCTTTTTGAGAACGTAAAGCGGCCGGGTGATGATGACTTCCGTGCGGCGTTGCAGTTCGCGGCGCCGTTCAAGCGCGCGCTCACGCATGTCGCGGGAGCGGGCGACGACGGAAAGGGCATTTTCTATGGCTGCGTCTGACGTATTCATCGCTGACCTCCATAATGTTCACTTTATGTTCTCATTATTGGTGGCTTGTGTCAACACTATGGCACGGTTTCTGACGGGCCAACGATATGTGTTTGAGGATGAGCATGGCCTGAAACAGGGCAGCCGGCCGCGAGGTCATACGAGACCGACTCCAGCTGCGTGGCGGCTTCCACGACGCGAGCCAGCGTTCCGGCAGTGTCGGTCGGGACACTCCGGGTCTGCAGGGTCGATTTTCGTTATGATGTCTCGATATGACGGGGCGCTGATCCGCCCGGCATCAGAAGGGGATCAGGAGAGGGGGCGTTGGTCCGGCGCGGGGAGGCTGCCGGCGGTCAGGAGATCGGTGAGATGCTCGCTGGCGAGCGCGACGATGGCAAGGGCGGCCTGCTGGCGGTTCCAGCCGGCATGTTCCGCTTTTTCGATCAGCCCTTGAATGGAAGGCTCCAGTGCGAATTGGCACTCGGCCTGATAGTCCATGGTGTCGATCGAAAGCGACGGGGAATTAATTGCGGCCCGCATCCTTTGGTCTCCCTGTTTTCCGACATGCTCTTCCTACGCAAAACGCAAATCGGAACATGCACATTCAGAGGCCCGTGATATCGCGCACGTTTAAGAGCACCGCATATCACTGGCAGCGAATCCCCCAGCAGGCGGACGTTAACGGTAAGTCTCGATCGCTGTCAACGAACGTTCGGTAGCGATGCTGCCGCCATGCTCTTTTTCAGAGCCTTCCGTTCCGGAACGGTTTTCGCCGCCAGATCAAAAGCGCCATGACATAAAGCGCAAAAAGCACGAACCATGTGACGGGCAGCACCATGAAAAGTGCCGCATAGGCACAGTTTCCCTCAAAACAGGAGCCGAGAAAGCCGGAATCGGCCAAGGCTGCCGACAATAAAAACGCGCATATGCCGCTCCCGACAGCGCCGAGAATGAAAAGCGATATGTTGATGAGTAATCTCATGGCCCCGATCATAGGGATGATTGAGACAGCTTTGGGGAGAAGGTGCTGCGGCAACGCTGATAATCATCGTTCCGGCAGTTTTCTGCTGCTCTGTCGTCGCTGGCGGTCGAAACCGAGGGGCAATATCTTATGGTGTTGCTAGCCCCGCCAGAACCAGGCAGGGCTGCATGGACGCTGACTTATTCGGTAATGGTGTATTCGCCGAGTTCGCAAAGATCCTGCGTGTCTTCCAGGTCTTCCAGCGCATCGCCCTGGAACTCGAAGCGCATGTCGTATTTGCAGACTTTGCGGCCATCGGCGATTGTGATTTCTATTGTTTCGCCCGGACCAAGCGCGTTCTTTCCGAAGACGTCGTCTTCCCACTCGCCAACGCCGACGGGTGAGGTGTAGAAGGCGTTGAGAACGGAACCCGTTCCATTCTTCAGCGTGAACACAAGGTCCTCCGCCTGTGCCGCACCGGCAGTCGCCATCGTGGCGCCAAAAAATGCTGCCATAATCCATTTTGATGTCATGATATCCCCTTTGCCCCTTGTTCTGGCAGGTAATCCATACAGCTAAATCAGAGACTTGCAATATAAACTGCTGCCGTTGGTTAAGAGGCGAGGGGATAGGCTTGTTTGTATGTTATTATGCATTTATTAGTTTCGCATATGTGATTTAAAATTATTATATTAATTAATATCATGTATTAAATTATTTTGTAATTTTTGCATAAATTATTTTGCTTCATTTTTTTTTATATTTTTGCTTATGGTATATACGGTTATTATTTATTTTAAGCTATTGATATCCAAAGTATTATTTTAAAATCAGGATTGTTGAATGACCGGCTACCTGTCCTTGTGCCGTTGTTTCAAGCTGCCCTTTCTTGTGGCTTTGAGCATTCTGCTCGCAGCTGCCATGACGCAGGTTTCAGCTCAGTCACGTATCTGCCGGGATCCGACCCCGGCCCGCAATCTCAAGGAAATGTTTGATGCGATCTATGCCTGCTGGGTACCGCCGGAGGATACGGAGGGGCTGGTGGTGACACTGCGGTTTATTCTCCACAAGGATGGGCAGATAAGGGGAAAAGTGGTCGTCATTGCCGCGCGTCCGCAGGAAGAGAGCCCGAGACGACAGGCCTTTATCGAATCCGCCATCAATGCGGTAAAGCAGGCAGCGCCGGTAGCTTTCACGGAGGAATTCGGAAGCCGCATTGCTGGCCGCCCACTGGAGACGCGTTTCATGGGGACAAAAAATTCTTCGGAAACGGCTTTGTAGCTATCTCGTACCGCAATTTTTGCAAGAGTAGCTGTTGAGGTCTGCGGCGCCGGTAATGATCGCTGTCTGTCACTGCCGAGGTGGACTATACAGGCAGACGCCAAAATGAAACGTCAATACGATGCTTTAAGCAAGCATCGCAACATCATGCCATTAAAGGAGAATTTGGTGGGTGATGTAGGGCTCGAACCTACGACCCGCTGATTAAGAGTCAGCTGCTCTACCAACTGAGCTAATCACCCGACCGGCACCGTGTGGCGGTGTGAGGGGGGCTATAAAGGGGAAGTTTGGGCTTGTCCAGCGCGGAAATGAAATTTCTTCGATTTTTGTGACGAAAAAATTTCAGTCGCGCTGGAAAAGCCTGAAAATCCGGGGTTTTACGGATTTTTCCTTTATTCACCCGCGTCTGAGAGCTCTGCCGATGGCGATGAGGATGCAGGCGCCGACGAAGCCGGCGATGAGATAACCGAGCCAGCCGGTCAAAACGATTCCAAATACTGCAAGAATGGCGTTGGCGACGATCGCGCCGACGATTCCAAGAAGGATGTTCATGAAAACACCCATATTGCTTTTCATGAATTGTTCGGCGAGCCAACCGGCGACACCACCGATGATGATAGCTGCAATCCAGCCAATGCCAGCAGATTCCATGATTTCCTCCCATGTTGCTGCATCATCAAAGGTGATGATTCCTGTGGTGAAAAGCAAGCAAACTCCTGAAAACCTCGCCTGATGCGGGTGGTTTTCCGCGCCACAGGCGCTAAATAGCCTGAAGCGGCGCAAAGAGACGAAAGGCATGGATGTGCGATTGATGTTCGGCGGATGGATGAATGGCGGGCGGGTGTTGCGCGGGCGAGCGGCCGCTGGTCGGCGAGGTAGCGGTCTGACCCCGATTCTGGCCGTTCTTTTTGCCCTCCTCAGCAGCCTCTGGGTAATGCCGGCCCTCGCGCAGGAAACAACGACGCCGGCAGCGCCGGGCGCCATCCAGGCCTCGACGGTCGAGCAGACGAGATCAGATCTCGAAAAATGGAAGACGGATATCGCATTCATCTCGGGGCAGGTGGAGGCGGGTGGACGCGACGACGTCCAGCTCGTCGACCTCAAGGGGCGGGCCGATGGTATCGCTGCCGATGCCGCAGCTGCCAATACCAAACTTCGGGCGCGGCTGGACCAGATCAAGACCCGGCTGGATGCGTTGGGTGCGGCGCCAGGCGAAGGTCAGCCGCCTGAAGCGAGCCTCGTCACGGAAGAGCGAAACCGGCTGACGGCGGAGCGCGGCGAGGTGAATGCCATGGCGGGCGAAGTGGAGGCCACCGCCAACAATGCCGCGCAGATTTCCAACAATATCACGGCGGTTCGCCGGGCGCTTTTTGCCGCCACCCTGTTCAAGCGCACGGAAGTTTCCGCCCAGACGCTGGGCGACGCATCCTCCGCCTTTCTGGCCGAGCTTACCAATCTCAACAATGCCTTCAGCAACTGGACGGCCTATGTCTGGAACTACAAGCGGTTGCCGATGTTCGGGGCCGTGATGCTGTCGATCATGGCGGCGCTGTTGTTTCTGGTCGGCGGTTACCGCTTTTTCGGCAGCCGCATGGACCGGCGTGCCTTTACGGGCGAGCCTTCTTATCTCAGGAGGCTTTCGGTGGCCTTCTGGTCGACCATGGTGCAATCGCTGTCGCTGTTCCTGTTTCTCGTCACCTCGGCCTTCTTCCTCGATAATTTCAACGTATTGCGGTCCGACATAGCGCCGATCCTGTTCGGCGCGATGGCGATCACCGGTTTTGTTTATTTCGTCTCGCGACTGAGCTATGCGATCTTTGCGCCGACGCAGCCGGAATGGCGCCTGCTGAAGGTATCCAACAAGGGCGCGCATACGCTGTCTTCGGCGGTGTTGCTGATGGCGCTCGTCAACGGTCTCGATTATTTGTTCGGCACGATCAGCGAGACGCTTTATTCGCCGCTGATCGTCACCGTCGCCAAGAGTTTCATCGCGTCCATCATCATCGGGCTCATTCTGCTCACCGTATCGTTCCTGCGGCCGATGATCGGTGAGGGGCAGGATTACGACACCGGCAATCAGCGCCTGCCGCGCTGGCTCGTCATTCTGCTGCGGGTGGGTGGCCTCATCCTCATCGGCGCTTGCCTGACCGGTTATGTCGGGCTTGCGCGTTTCCTCGCCACTCAAATCGTCGCGACCGGTGCGGTGCTGGCGACCATGTATATCGGCATTCTCTCCGGCAAGGCGATTTCGCGGCAGGGTGCCTTTGGCGAATCCCTTGCCGGGCGTTATCTCGCGCGGCGTTTCAGCCTCGGCCCGGTTGCGCTCGATCAGGCCGGCCTTGCTGCGGGGCTCGGCATCTATGTCGTGGCGCTTGCTTTCGGCGTGCCGCTCATCCTGTTTTCCTGGGGTTTCCAGCCGGGCGATATCGAAAGCTGGGCCTATCGCCTGCTGACCGGCATCACCGTCGGCAATGCCTCCATTTCGCTCATCGGCCTGTTCGGCGGCGTCCTCGTCTTCGCCATCGGCTATATCATCACCCGCTGGTTCCAGAAGTGGCTGGACAATAACGTCATGGCGCGGGGCCAGGTGGATGCCGGGGTGCGCAACTCGGTCAAAACCGGCATCGGTTATCTCGGCATCGCCGTTGCGGCCATCTTTGGCGTCTCCTCCGCCGGGCTCAATCTTTCGAGCCTGGCGCTGGTCGCTTCCGCGCTTTCGGTCGGTATCGGTTTTGGCCTGCAGAACATCGTCTCGAATTTCGTTTCGGGCCTGATCCTTCTGGTCGAACGCCCCTTCAAGGTGGGAGACTGGGTGGTGACCGGCACGACGGAGGGAACCGTCAAGCGGCTTTCCGTGCGCGCCACCGAAATCGAAACTTTTCGTGGCCAGTCGATCATCGTGCCGAATTCGGAATTCATCAATTCTTCTGTCGGGAACTGGACGCACCGCAACCGCATCATGCGGGCGGAAATTCCGGTTTCCGTGGCTTATGATTCCGATCCGCAGCAGGTGATGGATATTTTGCTGGAGCTGGTGCGCGCCCAGCCGCCGGTGCTGCGCAACCCCGAGCCGCATGTGGAATTCCTGCGTTTCGGCGATTTTTCGCTGGATTTCGAATTGCGTTTCCACCTTGCCGATCTTTCGAACGGGCTGGCTGTAAAAAATGCGCTGCGGATCGCCATCCTTCACCGTTTCCGTGAAGAGGGCATCGCCATCCCGTTCCCGCAGCGCAACCTCAACATCCATGTGGAAGGCGACGCCAATCCGCAGATGCTGGCGGCGCTGCTTTCGGAAGAGGGCGACAAGGCCGTGGTGGGCCATACAGGAGCGGCTGCCGCGCCGACTAGCAGCGCGACGCTCCCAAAAGACGGTCCTGAGACCGACGATGAGGCGGCTCCCGCAAACGCTGCAACCGCCAAGACCCCCGGCAAGGCCAAATGATGATCACCGACATGGTCGTGTCTGCGACAGCAATTTCCTCCCTGTCGCAGCACCCCTTGGCCATGTCGCAATCAGGCGGCTGAACGGCAGGCAAGCGCTTCATATTCCTCCCATCCAATGTCGGCGGAATAAGGCGAGGCCGGCGCTTTTCAGGGGTTCTGTAAATGAAGACACATGCACGGGCGGTGGTGATCGGTGGCGGCGTTGTCGGCGTCTCGACGCTTTATCATCTTGCCAAAAAGGGCTGGAGCGACAGCGTTCTCATCGAGCGCAAGGAGCTGACCTCCGGTTCCACCTGGCATGCGGCAGGCCTCTTGCCGCTGTTCAACATGAGCTATTCGGTTGGCCAGATCCACAAATATTCCGTGAAGTTCTACGAGGAGCTTCAGGAAGAGACCGGCATGAATGTCGGCTTCTCCAAGGTTTCGAATATCCGTCTCGCCCGTACCAAGGATCGCTGGGACGAATATATGTATTATGCCGGCATTGCCGAGACCATCGGTGTGCGCGTCAACATGCTGACGCCGGAGCAGGTGAAGGAAATCTGGCCGCTCTGCGAGACCGACGGTCTGCTCGGCGCCATCCAGCATCCTGACGACGGTTATATCCAGCCCGCCGACCTGACACAGGCTCTCGCCAAGGGTGCGCGTGACCGTGGAGCGACGATCTATCGCAACACGACAGTTACCGCCATCGAGCAGCTGGAAGACGGTCACTGGAAGGTGACGACGGACAAGGGCGAGATCATTGCCGAACATATCATCTCCTGCACCGGCAACTTCGCGCGCAAGACGGGCGAGATGGTCGGCATCGATATTCCGGTCATTCCCGTCGAGCATCAATATATCGTCACCGAGCCGCATCCGGCCATTCTGGAGCGCCGCCGTCAGGGTCTACCGGAAATGGGCGTCCTGCGTGAATCGGACTCTGCCTGGTACATGCGCGAGGAAGCGGGCGGCCTGATCCTCGGTCCTTATGAAGTCGGCGCGCCGGTCTGTTATGTCGATGGTCCCTCCGACGACAGCGAATATGAGCTGTTCCAGGAAGAACTCGACCGCTTGATGCCGCATATCGAAACGGCAATGGTGCGCGTTCCGGCCTTTGGCGAAGTGGGCATCAAGAAGGTTTATAATGGCGCGATCGCCTATACGCCTGACGGTAACCCGATCGTCGGCCCTGCGCCGGGCCTCAAGAATTTCTGGCTGAACGAGGGCCATTCCTTCGGCATCACCGCCGCCGGCGGCGCCGGCTGGCAGCTGGCCGAATGGATCGTCGATGGCGAACCGACGCTCGACCTGATGGGTGTCGATCCGCGTCGTTTCGGACCGCACGCTACGGAAGGTTACCTCATTGCCAAGAACGAGGAAGCTTATGCCAACGTCTTCACCATGCATTATCCCGATGAGGAGCGTTCCGCCGCTCGTCCCTTGAAGACGACGCCGGTTTACGACCGCCTGAAAAAGCTCGGCGGCGTGTTCGGTTCGGTCTACGGTTGGGAGCGTGCCAACTGGTATGCGCCGGAAGGTTATGCGCTGCGGGAAGAAGACCTCGGCGTCGGCGCCGATGTGATCACCAGCCACAATTACGCGCCGCCGCTGGACGATGGCCGTATCGTTGAGAAATGGTCGTTCCGCCGCTCTAACTATTTCGAACATGTCGGCAACGAGGTGAAGAACGTCACGAACAACGTCGGCGTGCTTGATATGTCGGCCTTCGCCAAGATGGAGGTTTCCGGCCCCGGCGCGCGTGCCTGGCTGGACAGTATTCTGGCCAATATCGTGCCGAAGAAGCGCGGTCGTATTGCGCTGACACATCTTCTGACGCCGAATGGCGGTGTGAAGGTTGAGTTCACTGTTTATGAATGGGCGCCTGGCCGGTTCTACATGGTTTCGGCAGGCGGTCTTGAGGCACATGACCATGACGTTCTGCGCCGTCTTGCACCCACCGACGGTTCCGTGGTGCTGCAGCCGATCACCCAGAAATACGGCGTGCTGGTGCTGGCCGGTCCGAAGTCGCGCGATCTCCTGAAGAAGCTGACCCGCACCAGCCTCGAGAACAAGGATTTCCCCTGGCTCACCGGCAAGCAGATTTCCGTTGGCGTGGCGACAGCGCATGCGCTACGCGTCAACTTCGTGGGCGAGTTGGGCTGGGAGCTGCACCATCCGATCGAGATGCAGAATTACATCTTCGACCGGCTGATGGAAGCGGGTGCGGAATTCGGCATCAAGCCGTTCGGCATCCGGGCCATGGTGTCGATGTCGCTCGAAAAGTCCTATCGCAACATGGGCCGCGAGCTTTCGGTGGAATATAACGCCTATGAATCCGGTCTCGACCGCTTCCTGCGGCCGGAAAAATCCTTCATCGGCCGCGATGCGCTGGTAGCCTATAAGGAAGCCGGGCTGAAGTCGGTGTTTTCGACGCTGACCGTGTCGGGCAATACGGATGTCGATGCCCGCGGGTCGGAAGCGATTTCGGATGAAAACGGCGTTCTTGCCGGTCGTGTCACCAGCGGCGGCTTCGGTTGGCGCATCGGCAAGTCGATTGCGCTTGCCATGCTCAAACCGGAATATGCGGCGGTTGGCACGAAGCTGAAGATCCGCATTCTCGGTACGCTTTATGATGCCGAAGTGGTGGAAGAAAGCCCGTTCGACACGGAAAATGCGCTGCTGCGCGCATAAGATCATTCCCTCCCAAAGCTGGAATACGGCCCTCGCGGGCCGTATTTCCGTTTAGGTAAGCATATGCCCGCATTCCTTGCTGGCAAAAGTGCTATTAATGATTCTGAAAAATGAGCCTGATATGTTTTCCTCACATACGATTGGGGATCGGGGCAGAATGAATTTCCTGGGCATTACGGGCATGCAATATTCGGGCGTGCCTTTTACCAACAACCGCATTTTACTGGCGGAAGACAGCAATGTGTTCACCCAGATGGTGAGCATGCGGCTCAATGAAATGCTGGGCGTTTCCGTGGAGGTGTGCCGCTCGTTCGAAGAGTTGCAGGCCTGTTACGAACATTCACCCGAGCCGGTGACACTCGCCATTTCCAACATCAACCTGCCGGGGGCGGAAAAGGGTGAGGCGCTGGAATATCTGATCGATCTTTCGATCCCGACCATCGTTTTCACCAGCACCTTCCATGAGGCGACGCGCGAAACGCTGATCGCCAAGGATGTGGTGGATTATATCCTGAAGGACAATATCTTCGCCGTGGACATGCTGACGGAATCCGTCTGTCGCTTCCTCACCAACCACCGCCACCATGTGCTGATCGTCGACGATAGCCCGACGGCACGGGCGCTGCTGTCCAGCCGGCTCAAACGCTATAATTTTCGTGTCAGTCTTGCTGACAGTGGTGCCAAGGCGCTCGAAATCCTCAAGGCCAATCCCGATATCGGTCTCGTCGTGACCGACTATAATATGCCCGATATTGACGGTTTCGAACTGACGCGGCGCATCCGCACCGTGCGCGGGTCGCATGAGCTGCGCATTATCGGCGTGTCGTCCTCGACCAACCGTCTTCTCTCGGCGCTATTCCTGAAGGCGGGCGGCAATGACTTCATGCTGCGGCCCTTCATCGACGAGGAATTTTATTGCCGCGTCAACCAGAACCTCGATACGCTGGTGCAGATACAGCTGGCAAAAGCGGGGATAAGGCCGGCGGCCTGAACCGGGTTTTCCCCGTCAAAGCTGAGACTCAAGCGGCAGGACACGCATGATGCCGGCGATGATCCGGCGGCTGATCGCCGCGTCGGGTTCGCGCCGGTAGATCTTTGGCTGCCCCCGTTCTTCCGTCATCCAGACGATGCGGTTGGCGCTGTCGATATCAAGTTCGAAGCTCATCGTGCGGCGGATTTCTTCGGCGAATATCTCGTCCATGCGGGCCACCAGCGGGGCTGAATTGAACACCACGCCCATTTCCGTATTGAGCGAGGCGGAGCGGGGATCGAAACTGAGCGAGCCAATATAGCCGGTCTCGCCATCGCGGGTGAAGGCCTTGGTGTGCAGGCTTGCCTGTCCCGAACCGCGCAGGGTGAAGCTGCCCTGATCCGCCTGCGAACGCAATTCATGCAAACGTATACCGCCGGAGAGAAGCGGCTTCCGGTAACGCGCATAACCGGCATGAACGGCGGCGACGTCCGTTGCGGCCAGCGAATTGGTGAGGATGGCGAGCGACACGCCGCGTTCGACGAGATCGAGAAAAATCTCCACACCCTGTTTACCGGGAATGAAATAGGGGGACGTGATGTGCAGGCTTTCGCCCGCCGCCTGCATCAGCGGCAACAGGCTTTCCATCAGGAAATTATGGCCCTTGCGGCGTTTTCCCGCCGCTTTTTCGGGCGGATCGGCAAGCACATCTGCCGTATCGACCCAGTGCAGGCGGTCCGACATCAGGAAATGATCACGGCCATATTGGCTCTCCACCCGCTCCAGATAGGGTCTCGCGGCTTCGCTTTGCGGCAGGGCGTCCAGTTCGCGCCGCAGTTTGGCAAGTTTGTTCGGTCGGCGCGCCAGCAGCGAGCGTACCGGCACGGAAACGGCGCTGTTCCAGTAATCGTCGAAGATTTCGGTGGCGTCGGCAACGATCCCGCCGAAACCGAGAATGTCGAAATCGTGGAAATTCGCCCGTTCGGCGGCGTCGAAGTAAGCGTCGCCAATATTTCGGCCGCCGACGATCACGGCGCGGCCATCGGCAATCCATGCCTTGTTGTGCATGCGCCGGTTGACGCTTCGAAAGCGCAGCACCAGTTCGAGGCTGCGATGCAGGATGTTTTCCCGTGCCCGGGTGGGATTGAACAGGCGAAGTTCGATATTGGGATGGCTGTCGATGGCATGGAAGATGCGGTCTGACATGGAGACGCCGAGATCATCGAGCAGCAGCCGCACCCGCACGCCGCGATCAGCGGCGGCGATGACCTCGCGCATCATCAGCCGCCCGGTCAGGTCGGCATTCCACATGTAATACATGAGATCGAGGCTGCGCCCGGCGGCCCGCGCCGCCGCCACACGCACGGCAAAGGCATCGAGGTTGGAATGTAAGAGGCAGAGTGCATTCTTCTCGTTCCAGCCGTTTCTGATCGATTGCCAGTGCCGGTCCAGCGCCGTTTCGTCTTCGGTAACCGGCAGAGCGGTGGAGGGGCGTTTGGGAATGGCTTTTTCCCGCTGTTTGCCGATGACGACGAACAGGCTCGGCCCAATAAGCATGAGAAGAATGATGATGAAGACCGTAAATGCAGTCACTGTTTTTTGTCACTCCCGGCCCGAAGATTATCAGGCGGGATACAAACGCGCGAGGGGGATAAAGCGTTCACCACAGCAGATGCTGGAGTGACAAAAAAATCCGGCTTCAGCATCAGAGGACTTGTGAATGACATAAGTACGTGCTTATGTATTGTCATGACAGAGAATGATATTTTCCGGGCGTTGGCTGATCCCACGCGCCGTGCCATTTTTGAGAAGCTGGCGGATGGCGCCATGAACGCTTCCGCCCTGCGTGAAGGGATTGAGATCAGCCAGCCGGCCATGTCGCAGCATCTTTCGGTACTGCGCGGGGCGGGGCTCGTGGTGGAGAGGCGGCAAGGCCGTTTTGTCAATTACGAGGTTGATCCGGACGGGCTGACGCGTATCGCGGCATGGCTCGGCAAATATCGCGCCTACTGGCCGCAGCGTATCGACGCACTCAAGCTCTTGCTGAAGGATATGGATCAATGAACAGGCAGATACCCAAAGTGCCGGATGCCATCGAGCTTGAATATGATCTGGACGAGCCGCCGCAGAAGGTGTGGCGGGCGATCAGCATTCCCGCCTTTCGGGAACACTGGTTGCCGAAGGAAGCCTTGGCGCAGCCCGAAGCGATCAAGGTCACGCCTGGACAGGAAGTCTGCTATAGGCTGCGGGAGGACACGCCGCCATTCCTGGAAAGCACAGTGACGTTCCAGATCGCGTCGAATGACCGTGGCGGCACCAGTCTGCGTATTATTCACGACCTGCCCGCCATCAAGTCCGGCCGGATGACGAAGGCTGCTGCAAACCACAACGGTTCGCCGATCAAGCTCGCGGCCTGATCCGGCACGTTTCCCAACATTTTCAAACGACAGGAGTTCGCCGATGCGCGAAACGATGCAACTCGTCCCTATGGTCGTCGAACAATCCTCAAGGGGAGAACGGTCTTTCGACATTTATTCCCGCCTGCTGCGGGAAAGGATTATCTTTCTCAACGGGGAGGTCAACGATACGGTCTCAGCGCTGGTGTGCGCGCAATTGCTGTTTCTCGAAGCGGAAAACCCGAAGAAGCCGATCCACCTCTATATCAACTCGCCGGGTGGCATGGTGACCAGCGGTTTCGCCATGTATGACACCATGCGTTACATTCGTGCGCCGGTGCATACGCTCTGCATGGGTACGGCCCGTTCGATGGGGTCATTCCTGCTGATGGCAGGTGAACCGGGCACGCGGGCGGCGTTGCCCAATGCCAGCATCCTCATTCACCAGCCTTCCGGTGGCTTTCAGGGGCAGGCGTCTGACATGCTCATCCATGCCGAAGAGATCAGGCAGACGAAACATCGCATGACGCGGCTTTATGCCGAGCATTGCGGGCGCAGCTACGAAGAATTCGAAACCGCGATGGATCGCGACCGCTTCATGACGGTGCAGGAGGCTCTGGAATGGGGGCTGATCGACCGCATTCTGGAAGTGCGAGAGGATCAGGCGGCATAGGGCTGGCCTATTCGGATTTCCTGCTGATATTGGCGCCGGCCGGCAGCACTTCCAGGCTGCGCCGGGCAAGCTGGGCCAGCACTTCATCGAAGCCGAAGCGGGATGTCCAGCCAAGCCCCTCTACGGCGCGGGTGGGTGAATAGACGCGGTCGATGGTCGTCGGCAGCGCCCACCCTTTCTGTGTGAAAGCGTCTGCGAGGCCCGGCGTCCGCTGCCGGAGAACGGAGGGCGCATCCTTGGCGAGGACGTCGCGGTCATCAGCGAAAAGCGGAATGGACGCCGATATGATATAGCGCTGGAAGTCTTCTCCCGCATTGCCCAGCGCCAGCACATGAGCGTCGGCGACATCACGGATATCGACGCCGCGATGTTGCCGATATGCTGCCATCACGTCGGCAGGCTCCAGGAAACTGCGTGACATGCGGAGCACGCGCACAGCGAAGTGCGAGCCGGCCATTTCTTCCAGCAGATGCTCGGCTTCTAGCTTCGTGCGGTGATAGATACTTTTTGGCTGGGGCGGTGTGTCCTCATCGATGAAGGCGCAGGCCCCTGCGGACACCGCGTGTCCGTAGAGTGCCGTGGTGCTGGTGAATACCAGCCGTGGCACGCCGCCCGCCATCGCCGCTTCCGCTACCATGCGGGCTCCATCGACACGAAACGATTGTGGAGGAGCCGCGGTTTACCTGGCCATGGCTGCCGAGTAGGCAACCTGCTGTGCAAGGGAGACAGCACAATCATATCGGCCATGCCTGCGAGAATAACGTTGTTCCCAGCCATGGTCCGCTTATTTATCGTCGTGACGCCAATTGTCTCCGAGAGACCCGCGCCGCATTCTGCCTGCCGACTGTTAATCCCTGTCAGCTTGCGGGATTGCGCGCGGTGACGATCCATGTCGCGCCGTTGATCATCACCGACCGCTCACCGGGGCATCCCGACAAAGCGGCACGAACCGCAACCGAGGCGCGGTCGCGTATGTCGTCGGGCTGATCAGCGAGCACCCGCGACAACGGGCCGACCTCAAGTGTCATGTTCACTGCGTCATCGAGCGCCGCGTCCCGAGTTGCGCCCTCGCCAAACGAGACTGAAGCATCGAAAGGCTCGATAGCGATATCGGTGAACCCTGCCTTCGTCAGGATGCGCTCCACACGCTCCTGGTCGCCAAACGAGAACGGGCCGGGGGCTTCCGGACCAGGCGGCGTCATCGATGGGAGGATGCCCTTCATCGCGCCCATCGGCAAACGCATCCAATCGTTCTCAGTCACGCCGCGCCAGCAGACAAAAGCGGCCCGCCCGCCGGGCTTGAGCGCACGGCGCATATGGGCGAACGCCCTTGTCGGATCGTCGAAGAACATCACCCCGAAACGTGAGAACAGGATGTCGAACGCGCCGTTGGGCAACTCGGCCCTGCTGGCGTCGGTTACCCGGAACACGACCGACATATCCTGTGGCGCGAGGGCGCGGGCTCTCTCGATCAACGGTTCGGATATGTCCACGCCCAGCACATGGCCCTCCGCGCCGACGCGAGCGGCCAGATCTCGGCTGGACGCCCCCGCGCCGCAGCCGACGTCCAGTACGCGTTCGCCGGTAGTGGGCGCGGCGGCTTCGATCGCAGCGTGGCCGAATGGCGCCATCATGGCATCGAGCCGGGCCTGGTAGGCGGCCCAGCGCTCCCCGCTTTGGCCTCTCCAGTCGGCAATCTGCTCCGCATTTTGTTGTGCCATGTCCACATCCTTTCTTTTCCGATCCGTTCTTAACCAGGCTGTGCGCACACGCGGTCGTTGCCACCGTGCGCGGCCATGAACATGGCGACGGCCGACCGGCAATAGGATTCGATTTCGTTGTCGTCCTCTGCTCTCGCCTCATCGAAGCGTGCAATAATCAGGAGATCAGAGCCTTTGAAAAGCGCGGCAAACAGGCGGGCGGACTGGACAGGATCAGGCACATTCAGAAGCGCCTTCGCGTGCAACTGACGCAGCAGGGCCTCGATTTGGGCAATCATATGGGCGGGACCGGCTTCGTAATGAATCTTGCTCAACGACTTTTGACTTGTAACATCGGCCGTGACCATGGCTTCGACACTGCGAACGTCCGGGCGCAACAGCGTCCGAAGCAGGGACGATCCCACCGCCATGAGCTGATCTTCGGCCGAACCGTCGACGCCTTCAAAAAGGACCTGTGGTATTAACTGATGGCAGCGGGCCGCAAAGGCTGCGCCAAACAGCGCCTCTTTATTCTCGAAGTGACGATAGATGCTGAGTTTGGATATCTTCGCCCGCTGAGCGACCTTGTCCAATGTCGTCGCTTGAAAACCCAGCTCCGCAAAGAGTTCGCCTGCAGTGTCGACGATCGTTTGACCAAGTGCTTCGTTGACGGGCCGGCCGCGCCGGCTCCGACTATTTTCAGTCACCATAATTACAGTCCTTGACAGTATCGTTATTGTGGAATTAGGATACCATGGAGTTTCTGAAATAAGCAAGTCGAAGAATTAAGCGAAACACGAGGGCGCCATGCAACGACGAACACTGCTGAAGCTGGCCGCGCTTTCAACCATCGGCGTCCCTTGTACCAAGGCCACCGCCAGCCCCAGCCTGCTACCCTCCGTCCACAACAAGGAATCCATCACCATGAATGATGTCATCATCATCGGCGGCAGCTTTGCTGGCCTCGCCGCCGCTCTGCAGCTTGGCCGTGCTCGCCGAAAGGTCATCGTTCTCGATACCGGCCTGCAGCGCAACCGCTTCGCTGGCCGCTCGCACGGTATGCTGGGCCACGATGACAAGCCACCGTCCGCAATCCTGGCCGAGGCGCGGCAGCAACTCGCGCGCTACCCTGCCATCAGGATGGTCAATGCCCGCGCCGACAGCATCTCCGGTACCATCGACAATTTCTCCGTCCTTACTGGCGATGGTGAAACCCTAAGCGCGCGCCGCCTGATCCTGAGCTATGGCGTTGTTGACCAAATGCCTGATGTTTCGGGTTTTGCCGAGAACTGGGGCACATCCGTTATCCCATGCCCCTATTGCGACGGCTTCGAAGTTGCTGACCAGCACTGGGGCCTCGTCTGGTCTGGCCCGCAGTCGATGAATCAGGTCAGGCTGTTTCACGATTGGACCGACAGGTTGACTGTTTTCGGCAATGGTCACGACATCACCCCCGACATACGGGCCGATCTGGAAAGCCGAAAGGTACCTGTCGTTGATGGTCGGATCACCGAAATCGCACGTCACGGGAGCCACGGCGCCACTATCAAGCTCGATACCGGCCCTGATGTCGAAGTCGACATTCTGTTCGCGCATCCGCGCAACAAGCCATCCGCAAGCCTGCATGACGCACTGGGCCTCGCCACGGTCAACACGCCAACCGGCATCGCCCTCAAGACCGACGAGCGCCGCGAAACCAGCATGCCAGGCATTTACGCCGCCGGTGACCTTGCTAACCCCGGCATCCCCTCGGTCACCACGGCAACATGGCAAGGAGCGATGGCAGGTATCTTCGCCCAGCAGTCTATGCTGGTTTGAGAAGACAAGTTGAAGGATGAGCATAGCCGTTGAGCCGGACAGGGTGGAGTGTGACCTTGACAGCGCCCTTCGTCTGTCTGGGAACGCTGCTGTGAAGCGCAGCAGCGTTTTGTCTAGTTCCGGTCTATGGCATACTCTACGCTCAGGAATTCACGCAGGTCGATTGTGTGGGCGACGTTCGCCGAGCCGAACCGTCCCAGCGGGTCTCGATTTGCCAAAGTCGGCCGCAAGATCGTGTCTCAAGGGAAACGCAGAGCGTCGACCATCATTGCTGGTCGTTTCCAGGGGTGACCGAACCGCACGGTCCGGCGCCAGCGAGCCTGGGAAGAGACTTCTCATGTGGGTCGAGTTCGTCCGCGTCGAAATCGGGAAGCGGGACATTGAAGCCGGGCTCGATGTGCCATTGCCCCTCCATCGGGTGGTATACGCCGGGCAGCGGGAAATGCTCGTTGATCTCAACAAAATCGTCGACGTTCGCGGTAAGTATCGGCGTCCGGTGCACGATGGCGACGGCGGATATCATCAAATCGTGTCCGAGCCGGTTGCTTTTTTGTCCGCGCTGAACGGTCCACATGTGCCGCAAGGCAGGGACAGATGTCATTCCGGCGTAGACAGTTGCCACTTCGGCCGTCATTTCCGGAAACGGAAAGTCCATAGAGATAAGCTCATCGACCCAGTTGGTGATAAGAAGCGCTCTCTGTGGATCATCCTTCACCTTGAGATGGGCTCCGCGTAGCAGTTCTGCTATGACTGGATAGCAGAGTGCGAGACGACGTATGCCGACACGTAGGAGCCATGGACGCAGTCCGGGCGGAGGCTTCACGCGCCCCATTAGGCTGACGATGTCCGTATCCAGTAAAAGAATAGGGTCTGTCCGCACTTTAACATCTTTCTGTGGTCAGAAACTTTCTTCTTGAAAAATTCGAGGTGCGATCCAATTCGTATCGCTATACTGCGCAGGCTAGTATGATGTCGTCCGAGAGAGGCCCAGATGACGCGTGATTCCGATTGGCAGAGACACGAGGCCGAGGCCCGCATCCAGGAAGTTCTGGACGCAGCTAAAGCGCGCGGCACTCAGAGACTGATCGACACCGACGGCAGTTTTGACGTGACGTTCGTACCCGGAAAGAAAACACTGGAAGAGTTGTTCTCCCGCCCTGGTCCTATCCCCGACGATGACGATCCCAATCCCTGATCGAGATTTCTGCAGCTACGGTGAGAAACCGTAACCGGCGATGGCAAAACCAACAAGATATGACGTGTCGAATTTCGGTTACTTCCGACTACTGCACTGATTGATATAGCTTAATCATCGAGGCCATCAGGCCCGAAATCCACGAAAGTCTTTGTTTCTCACGGCATAAGGGCCTTGGTGGTTCCTGGCTTGTAAAACTCGCTCTCACCTTGGAGCCGAATTCTAGTTGACGTCGAGAATCGTGTTCACTAAATGTTCTTGCATGAGCAAGACGTTTACGCACACCTTCCGAATACGCTGACGGAGCCCGGGACCGTTCCCGGTGCCGCCCAGATTGCTATTCGTCGGAGGTGAGGTCATGAAGACCGAGTCCACTCATGTCGCGGGTGATGAAGCCTGCGTTTTTGCGAAATACCGCCCGTTCTTTCCGTCTGCGACGCTCAAGTGCGTCGGGCGCCCTCTCTATCGTTCGCGGGAGGCGCGTGATTATGCTTGCCTGCTGGATCTGGATCCGAAGGTGTCCGCCTGGCGCTGCATGCCGCAGCCGATCATCAATGATTCCGGGGCACGAAACCCACGACACCACTATGTTGATTTCGCTGTCGAGGCGGAGAACGAAGCCTTGCTCGTGGACATCCGGCAACGAGATGCCGGCACCGTCGGCTGGATCGCCAGCTTAGCCGAAAAACAGGGCTACCGCTATCTGGCGGTGTCCTTCGCCGAGTTCGTCGGCGTGCCCCGGATTCAGAATGCCAAGGATCTCATTCGCTACGCCGGATATGATGCACCGCTGGGCGACCGTATCCGAATTCTCGCGGCTTTGGAGGAAATGGGGACGTTAACGCTTGCGGAATGCCTGTCTGTCGTTCGCGAAAGCAAGCCGATGCCAACAATCGCAACGATGATCCTCAAGAACATCCTTGAAGTCGACCTCGATGAAGCTTTGCTGGGACCGGAAACGGTCGTCAGGCGCGTAGCGAAGTAAGGGGCCGAAGATGTCAAACAGATCTGCCGAGCGGGAACCCTCGCTCGAAGCGGCTACCTATGCCGTCGCTCTCAAGAATGCTTTGAGGTTGTGTGGGGTCTACCTAAGCGAAGGACAGATTGATCATGCAGTCGGTCTCGTACTGCCACCTGAGGCCGACATGGAAGCTTATCGGGAGGCGGCTAAACTGGTCCTGCGAGAGACGAGCGTTTTGACCCGTTACGCAGTTACGACAATCGAATTGGGCAGGAGGGGAGAGACATATCATGAGGACGCTGGGAAAGTCCTGGCGCAAAAATCGGCCGTTGTCGTCCTGATCGAGAAAGGAGCCAAGCTTTCGCCTGAGATTGCAATCACCTTGGACCGCACCGTTGACGTCGAACCCATCAAGCCGAACCACCTGATTTCGGCCGCAAAAAATGTATGGCAGATCGATATTGCAAGCGATGCGGCCAGCCGATTCTGCCAACATACTTCGAGCCTCTTGTTCCGCGCGTTGCGAAAAGGACGTCCGATCGAAGCTGTCTTGGAAAAGCTTGCTGATGCATCGAAGGCTCCTGCGACCTTGGCTTGGGAGCCTTTGGTGGAGGAGCTCGAAGGGTACGGCGAGGCGCGTGACTGGGCGGAGAATCTGATCGTTGATCTCGCTGACTGGAAGACTGGCAAGATTGGTTGGCGTGACGTGGACGCGGGGCTTCTTCTCAGCGGTCCTCCCGGTACCGGCAAGACGCTCTTCGCATCCGCGCTTGCTCGTTCCTGCGGGGCGACGTTTATCGGCACGTCGAGCGCTCAATGGCAGTCCAAGGGACATCTCGGTGACATGCTGGGCGCAATGCGGAAGAGTTTCCGCGACGCGGCCGACGCAGCTCCGTCGGTGCTGCTCATTGATGAGCTCGACAGCATCGGCGACAGGCGGACATTCAGAGGAGACAATGCAAATTACAGCCTTCAGGTGGTGAACGCCTTGCTTGAGCTGCTCGATGGATCCACAAACAGGGAGGGTGTGATCGTCATCGCCGCATCGAACTTCCCGAGCAATATCGATCCGGCATTGCGTCGACCTGGCCGTCTTGACCGTCACATCGCGATTGAGCCTCCCGATCAAGCGGCTCGCGAGCAAATGCTTGCGATGCATCTGGGCACTGCCAGCGCTTCGGAAGACCTCAACAAAGCTGCTTTGGCAACAAGGGGGTATTCCGGCGCAGACATTGCGCAGGTGGCGAAGGATGCTCGTCGCTTGGCCCGTCGCCAGGGTAGGGAAGTCCGAATGTCGGATGTGCTCGCAGTCGTGCCAGCAATTGCCCCGGTTGGCGACGATGAGCTTTGGTCAGCATCTGTACATGAAGCCGGACACGCGATCGTCGGCACCGTTCTATCCGTGGCGGAGATCGAGATGATTGTAGTGGCGAGGGCGGTCAGCCACCGAGATGCGAGAGTCGGGCACGTGCAATGGCGGCGAAGGTATCATCTAAATCGAAGCCGCCAGTCCTATTTGGACGAGGTTGCGGTGTTGCTAGGTGGAATGGCCGCTGAAGAAGTCATCCTCGGTGATGTCTTCGATGGCTCCGGCGGTATCGCCGGGTCCGATCTTCAGCGAGCGTCGGATATTGCTACGGTCATGCTCGCAAATCTTGGACTGGAGTCACTCCTGTACTGCGACGTCTCAAGTTCCAAGGATCTTGAAGAACTGCGGCGCGACGATCCTGTTCTGCGGCGCCGGGTCGAACGTTTGTTGGAGGCGGAGCTACAGCGAGCGACGAGGATCATCGAAGCCCGTAGGCCGGAGGCGGAAGAGATTGCACAAGCCGTTTTGAATCGCGGTGTAGTCTCGGGACGCGAGGTGCTGGATATTGTCTTCAGACCATCCCCCTGGGCGTAGCATGCGCGGTTCTGTTCGAACGTTTGCTCCTATGCTCGGGTACCGGAACAGACTGAGGACGGCCTGTGGTTGGGAATTGGCGATCTGAAGACTTTGGATCGCGAGCTGCTGTTGCGTTTGCAGAGCATTCATGCGCGCTGATGCGTCCTCCATGTCGGTGTCGATCATCGATGATGGCGATCAACGGACGGATCCAGCGGGAAGGGGAGGTCGTACACTTGGTCGCCCAGCAGCTATTCGACTTTTCTGCGGATCTCTCTGGTCTTGCTGACATGGATGTCGTGTTCAAGTCTCCTTCGGGACGCGGTGACGAGTTTGCTCACGGCTCGGCTGGTGGTGGTGATTCTCGAGATCGACCGAAACCGCTGCCTGAGGCGCGGGACATCTTTATCGCAGACCTGCATATCGACAGGTTGAAGGTGAAATCGAGGAATTTTAATTAGTTATGGAAGCAAGACTGCTGTCGGCCAGAGACGACACGGAAGCAACTTCAGGTTCGGCACAATCTGTCACGTCAGCGGACCTGCGGAGCACAAGGCGATCGTGCGCGACCTACAGGCTGCCAATACTAACCGTCTCGAAAATGAGTTCATTAAGGCAACGCGACTCAACCATGACAATGAGCCTGCATTCAGCGTTTACCGTCTGCTAGCGTCTGTTTGCAGTCGACACTTTCGTTTGCATCACAAGGCGGGTGTTTTCGGCGCGAAAATGCCGTTCCGAAAGCTATGAGGGTCATTCCGCCCGCACTTTGCTATCAATTCCCGGGATTCTCGGTGTCGCTTCGGTGAGAGGCTTGGTCTCGGACGAATCCTTTGAACGTGTTGGGAGGTTTCCACCGCCCTTTTTTGTCGCTTGAACGGGCGTTTCCTTGTGCAATTTGTCTTAAATCGATCCCTGTCGATACTGTCTTACTGTTACCGACTCTACCGTGACATCCACGCAAAATAACTGCATATATCTCGTAAGTTGCAGCGATGGAGAATCGCAGACGGGACCGGGGAAATGATACTAGAGACTCCACATGATATATAAGCAGACCCACCTCTGGATTGCGGCCTTTGAAAAGAGGCGCAAAGATTCGACAGTTCAAGAGCAAGCGAAGCTCGCCGAATGCTATGATGCGATGCGCGAACGCGCCAGCGCTTTGGTAGCAAAGATCTCAAAAGACCTCCCGCATCTTACAATTCACGATGTGACCCACCTCGACGCTCTATGGGAAATGGCCTCGATCGCGAGCAGTGACAGCGTGGATCTCAATCCGGCCGAGGCTTTCTTGTTTGGTGGAGCTGTGCTTCTGCATGATGCTGCAATGACGCTCGCCGCGTTTCCTGGCGGTATGACGGAGTTGCGGCAGCAAACCGAGTGGCAAGATCTCCACGCTCGCTATGCGTCAGTCTTACCTCCTAAAGATGAGGAGGCTGCCAGGGAAGCCGAAAACCGCGCTACCGCGGATGCTCTGCGACTTCTTCACGCGAAGCAAGCGGAAAGCTTGCCCTCAGCGTCTTGGATCGGACCGCAAAAACAGCCGATGTTCCTGATCGAGAATCAGCAAATTCGTAACTTCTACGGACCGAAGATCGGCAAGGTCGCATATAGTCATTGGTGGCCGATCGCGAGGCTCGAAGAGGAGCTGTCAGGAACCTTGGGAGCACTGCCAGGTGTCACGAGTTGCACAATCGATCTCTTGAAGGTTGCGTGTCTTCTGCGCGTGGCCGACGCCATGCACCTCGATCAGCGACGCGCACGGGCTTTCGACTTCGCACTTGTTCAGCCATCTGGCGTTTCTGCCGATCACTGGAAGTTCCAGGAGCGCATGGCCAAACCATTTGTTCAGGGCGACGCGTTGATCTACACTGCTCAGCCACCGTTCGAAGCGGACATTGCGGACGCGTGGTGGACAGCATTCGACGCGCTGCAGATGGTGGATCGTGAGCTACATGATGTTGATCGTCTGCTTCGCGATCGGCAAAAACCGCCACTCGCCGTTCGGCGGGTTGATGGTGTCCAAACACCCAGTGACCTCGCGCGCACGGTAGAAACCGTTGGCTGGACGCCAGTCGATAGCACTGTCCGAGTGACTGACGTTCCCAACATTGTCGCGACTCTTGGCGGTAGTAAGCTATACGGCAGTGAAATGGCAGCGCCGGTACGGGAACTGATCCAAAATGGCCTGGACGCGATAACGGCGCGGCGCAGGCTGCAAAGCCGACCCAGTAAATGGGGAGAGTTGATGATTAATCTTCGGAAGCGAGAAGATGGGTATTGGCTATCCTTCGAGGATAACGGGGTCGGGATGTCGCATACAGTTCTGACGGGACCATTGATCGACTTTGGAAACTCATTCTGGAAATCTTCGCTCGCAATCCAGGAGTTTCCGGGCTTGGTCTCGTCCGGCATGAAAGCTCGCGGCAAGTACGGTATTGGCTTCTTCTCCGTTTTCATGCTTGGCGATCACGTGCGGGTAGTCACAAGGCGCTATGACCGAGATGCGCGATCGGCCAGGGTTTTAGAATTCCGCCACGGCCTTGGCTCCCGTCCCAATATGCGCGACGCCGATCCGAAGGAGGTACCTTTGGATGGCGGGACGCGGGTCGAGGTCCGATTGAGAAATGACCCCAGGGAGCCTGAGGGACTGCTTTATAGAAAGATGTACTATCGCGAGAGTGCCCTAAAGCTGAGCGACATGGTCGCGTCAATTGCGCCGGCGTGCGACGTTACAATTAGCGTGTCTGAGGATGAGGAGACGATTGGAACCACGGCGGCGAACGATTGGCTCGAAGTCGACAGCAGCATCCTTCTACGGCGTATTACGGGCGAAAACGCCGCCGCAAAGCAGGAGTGGGAGAAGTTAGTGGAACTGCGGGACGAGGAGGGGAGGATATATGGTCGTGCCCGCATCGACCCATACCCTATCGCTTCGCGAGGTCTTTTGACGGTCGATGGTCTCGCTGCGAGCAAAGTCAGTTCGATCGCAGGCATCTTGATTGGGACTGAGATCACCGCATCGAGAAATTCTGCGATCCCGATTGTTCCGGCGCACGTTCTTGCGGCGTGGGCTTCGGAACAGGCCATTGCCTTTGGGACAGCCGCGATCCCGGACGAGGAGAAGGCTAGGGTCGCTGCAATCGTCGCCAGTTTCGGCGGGGATGTCGCAGAACTTCCCGTCGTAAGGTGGGAAGGTGAATGGATGAATTCGAAGCGCTTTTCCGAGGCAATGCAACTCGAGGAGGAAGTCACTCTTCATACTGACACGATCACTCACGAGGAAGATGATGTCGTCACGAAGCGCGAGTTCGAGGCATCTTTCGAAGTTTACGGCAAGGTTGCGCAAACGGTTGGAGGATCGTTGGCCTACGAATGGGTTTCCAAGGTCACCCAAGGGAAAGGCGCGACCCCAGCTCGGATCATCGAGAGACTTCTTGTGGCAGTCTGGGGAGAAGTCGAAGAAGACGATGATACTATGGTTGTAGGCGATGTAAACGGATCGGAGATATATCGAACCGTGACAGTCTACAAACGAGGAGAAGCCGAAGAGCTGCTATCCGGAGACGAGATGTGAAGTCCAATAGTGATTAAGCGTCGAACAGGTCGACGGCAACACGAACTTCGGCCGCCAAACAGGCGGACTTTCGTATTCGTATTCAGTTACTTTACTCGACCGGTACTGTGTAGTTCAGGCGCGAGACGTCCGTCGTCCGGGTAATTGTTCTGGCCGGTGATGTAGGAGCTGTCATCGGTCGCGAGGAAGACCGCGTCGCCAGCAACCCCCTCTGTGGTCCGAATCGGCGGATCGGGAAAAGCCGTGGCGCCAACGAAAAAGCATCCTGGCGCTTGAGGACGTCGCATTATTAGGGTCTGTAGCTACAAACTGAAAGTTGGGCGGCCGAAAACAGGCAACGAACTTTCAAGTCGTTTGGTCGCTGGTAGTCGAACTGGAAGTGCTTGAGGTGCACCGGCTTTTCTTTCCTAAACAGGAACGAGCAAGCATCATAGTACGTCACAGCACCGACCTTGATCTTCAAACCCGGCCAAACCTTCCGCAGACCGCTTCCGAAGGCATCGGCCTGATAGGACAGCCTGCATGGTTTACAAAAAAAGGTATGTCCTAAGAAGGCGCGCAGGTCGTAAGGAATTATGGATGAACCCTGTCAGAAAGGCGCGTCGTCGTCATCCCCATGGTAATATTCTTCATGGGGAACAGAGTGGAATGTCGCGCCCTGCACCCTATGCTCCGCAACACTTGCGTTCTTGAACCGCATGCGCGGAGTGAGGCTCGGAGAGCGGAAGCGGGGGAGGGACGACAGGAGACTATCGAACGGCTCACCGTATGATGTTGTCTTTGACTTGCTTTGAACAGGCATGGCTTCAATGGCGCAAGCGTCTCCAAGAATGACGATGTTCTTGCCCTCCGGGTGTTGTGCTGAACGGTAGATGATCGCCTCGATGCGGTGTTTGGCACCGCCAACGTTAAAGTCGTGATGGTTCAGCAGATATTCAGCAACGGCTTGAGTGGGGATATAGTCCAAGTGCTCATCGTTCCGGGATATCGGACGTGCAATCTCAACCATGAAGCGCTGCATGAAGCGCCATTGCGCTGTGCGTCTCAGATGATCCTTGGAGAAGAGATTAGGCTCCTTGAAGCCTCCCGAAAATCGGGTCGTGTCGAGAACCCACAAAGGTTCAATAATGTCGAATTGAGCCGATACAATCACGTCTCCGACAGTGGGACGCATCTCCGCGACGCAGGTCTCAAGGTCGAAGCCAGCATAGAGCGCTCCGATGCCGGAAGGATTCATCCGCCCGGGACGGCGAAGCCGCGAGGGCGGCGGCCCCATGTTCGCGGGCACATCTTCCCGGATCTTCATCCGAGCCTCCAGGTCACCAACATTCCGCACGCGGTAAACGGTTGCCTGTTCCGATCCGGGGGTGATGGCGTATACGGGATTGGCTCGCTGAAGGTCGCGCTGGAGGTGTATGCGATCGAAAATCTTGAAGAGGAGCTCTTTAGCTTTTGAATTGAAGAAGCGTTGCCCGTGCACGATGCTCTTGCAGAACTCGTCCCAAAGGTAACTGTGCCCGTTGAACGCGTCGTAGCTGCGTTGATAGGCGGCATCGCTGGAATAGAATGGATCTTCTCCGTCGGGTGGCCAGTAAGAGTCGTCTTCGATCAATTGGTCTGCGATTGCCGAAACGACGTCATCGAGATCGGCACCTGTCAGTTCATACAACACTCCCTGCAGATCTTCGCCCTCTTGCTCGTCATGGAACATGTTGTACCGGCCAGGGCCGTAGTTATTGCGGAAGACGTCATCGATGATCCGGGCGACGGCCTTGACTGGAATCCCCTTGAGATTCGGATGGAACGTGCACCGATCGTCCGGGAAACTAGGCCGGATCTCTATGAGGCGCTGCTGGAGTCCGTTGTTGGAGAAGCAATGGGGGCACAAAAGGGTCAATGGTGGACCTCGTTCAAGTTAAAGAAATGGATGACCGTGAGCCACCGTGACCACCCAGCGTGACCATGCTGCCAAAACGAGGTGTGACCACGGCCGCGGCGATGCTCCCGATTTCCCTCAAGACCAGACCTGCTCTTCGGTGTTCGCCGAACCGATGTCGAAGTTCGCGACCAATGCGTGGCCATCTCACGTTCGCAGCCACCAACGGATTCCCATTCGAGGTTATCGGCTTCGATTTCGTGGATCGCACCTCGTTCCGAATGGGAATCCGTGCGGTGTCGATGGTTTCGATCTGCATGCTGCGCGTGATCCACGAAAGGATGGCGTTGATTCGGAAGAACTGGCAGGAAATGTGCCCCCTGACGCGCCTGATCTCAATCGAAATCGCCACCCGATTTCGGACGTGCATAAGACTCAATCCTATAACGGCCCCTGCTATCGCCTCGGCAGGCGGACGGCCGCCGGTCGCCGTCATGGTAATCTGACCCGGGATGGCCGATTTTTTGAATATTTCCGAGCGGTTATGTCGGAGGGTTACGTCTCACAGTTGTGCCGAACGGAAAAATGAAACAGGATTCTCTTCGGTCAGCGATTCGGAGGACGGTTAGGTCGATGGGAATTCTTACAAGCGTTGTCAACACAGCCAGTGACGAGGCCGCCCGGGATGCCGGACACCGCCTCGCCAGCCTCCTTGATCCGGCTCGGATCTGCGGCGACCTCATCAATGTTGACTACAGCTCTGCACTTGTCCTCGTTCACGACAGACTGCGCTCGAACGTAGGCGGAGTTCCGAAGGGTTGCTTTCTTGTTGCCTCCAGACTTGCGCCTGGAGCTACACCGAACGCAATGCTGGAAGACACCTCGCTTATCCTACTGAGGGTGCTCGACAAAGCTCCGCTTCCGAATTCGTCGGAGACCGACAGAATGCGTTACGAGGCGGGGCAGCGTGTCTCGGCGTCAGATAACATCAACTGGGACGACGAGCAGACCCTGGACAAGTTCACGGCGAACTTCCTGCGGTTCGCAGGCGTCGAATGTCGCGTGATCGGCACATTCATGATGAGAATGAGCCAGAAGGGGGGGTGGGCTGTGCAGTTCGGTGCAGACCTGTCGAACATCTATTCCGGACGGGGAATGAAGGTCTATAAACCGGATGGCGAGCTGCTGAAACTGATCGCTAACTTCGTGCGGCCGCTTCCAAAAGCGGACAAGCATCCTCTCGCCGATAGGCGCATCAAGATCGGACGGGTCCGGTATGCCGCCAGCGAGAGGCAAGGTGATACGACCGATCTGGTTGATGTCACCCTCGACCCAACAGACCTTATCGCCCGCCGTACGGCTCTCTTCGGCATGAGCCGGACGGGCAAGTCCAATACGGTCAAGAAGATCGCCTCATCAGTATTCATGCTTCGTGCGGAGGATGCGGTGCGGGGGCGCGTCGGCCAGCTTATTTTGGACGCGAACGGCGAATATGCCAACGACAATCCGATCGACAAGGGCGCGTTGCGCAGTGTGTTCAATGGATGCCCAAACTCCGGCCCGGAAGATGTGGTTACTTACGGGCTTCATCCGCATCCCAGAGATCCGAACCGTCGGCTCGTGAAGCTCAACTTCTTTGGCAGCGAGCCTAAGAGCTGGTTCGATCGTGACGCAGTCGTCGCGGCTATGACCCCGATGATCCAGGCGAAGGCCGTCGTGGATGCTGCCTTGGCCTCTCAGGGGTCGGCGCAGTACAAGACGGCATTCATGAACGTCGATCTCACGGTGCCCGATGATTGGGAACCGAAGGATGTGACCCGCTACCGCCGTATCGTCACGGCCTATCGCGCCATACTAGCCAAGGCCGGACTGGCGAGGTCGACCTCGATGCAGAAGGTCAGTGTCGACCGTCTCACCAACGACAAGCTGCGGAAGGCGCTCAGTTCCTCCGAAACCTACGCAAGAGCTGCGGTCATCTTTGGCAAAGACATCGTGTCCTGGGACGAAGCCTATGAAGCATTCAATCTCCTCAGGCAGGCCATTGGAGACAAGGAATCGCCCTACGTCGAATACAACCGGGAATCTCGAAAAGGCGACGAGGAGAAGGATTGGCACGACTCCGCCCTCATGGGAATCCTCGCGCTGATGGAGCATCAGGGCGGTATCCGTCTGATCGGGAAGGTTGCCCTACAGCATTCCCCTGACACGACGCAGGATTTCGCAGACCAGATCGTCGCCGACCTTTCTGAAGGAAAACTGGTCATCGTTGATCAGTCCACCGGAGATCCAGAACTTAACGAGGCAGCCTCGCGGCGACTGATGTGGCGGGTGTTCGACCACCAGAAGGCCGCGTTCACAAACCCCCGTCTCGATGAAAATCAGGAGATGATCCTTCCACCGGACGTCATCGTCTACGTCGAGGAGGCGCACAACCTTCTGCCCAAGGACGGCGACGACCTGAAGGACATCTGGCCACGCGTTGCCAAGGAAGGTTCAAAGTACAGGATCGGCCTGGTGTACGCCACGCAGGAACCGAGTTCGATCATGAGCAATATCCTGTCAAACACCGACAACTGGTTCGTGGCCCACCTGAACAGGGCAGGCGAGGTGAAGCAGGTCCGGGACTTCTACGACTTTGGTGATTTCGAACAGCAGATCCTGAACGTCGCCCTACCGGGCTTTATACGCATGCGGACCCTGTCCAATCCCTATGTCGTCCCGGTGCAGATCGACCCTTACGTCGCAAACGCACCCGCGGATCATGGCGGAAGGACTTAGGCATGCCGTTTGAGATGGAGAGAGCCTCAGGCGAGTCATTGCTCACACTGGAAGCAAGCGAGGCCATGCGACGTTTCCGGGCCGAGATAAAAGCTCCGCAAGACCAGGGCCACATGCCGCCTCAGGTCGCCGTCGTCGAGCGGAACTCTTGGGTTCCTCGCCGAGTGATCGCGATCGACGGCTCGACGATCACGACGCCATTGCGGCTTGGCGCGCCGGGAGCGGATGCCTCGCTCCTGAAGGTGTCTGTCCTTCTTATTGACCTCAAGGAGATAATGGCGGTCAAACCCGACGAGATTCCGTCTCCGGCGCTGTTCAGGGAGATGGAACAGGTGGAGACGCTAGACGCGGTCCTGCCTGGGGCCAACGTCGTCCGAAAGGACAGGGTAGACGACACGCCATCCGCGTTCTTCAGAGAGTCCGTCCACGAGATCCTGTCAGCCAAGATCGATCAGAGTTGGGAGACGCTTGCGGACACGTTGTCGGCGATCACGGAGAACAGGACGACAAGCCGCAGCGAGTGCCCCATCGATGGCTGCGAGGAAACGATGAGACCCGGCAAGGGACGTTATTCCTGCCACTGCCATCGAGCGGAGCAATTGTTCGAGAGCGACGCTCTGCGTTTTGTGGAACGCTTCAATCCCGCTGGCAGCAATGGTGAAGCTCACGGCGAGGTCCGACACCTGCTCGAGGTACTTGCGCTGTTCAACATCCTCCGATTTTTCGCGACCGACGCAGAGCGCATTGGACTATTGCGCGACAATGTCTTCATCCTTGACGGGCCTCTGGCGATGTTCGGCCATGCGGCGTGGCTCGCTCCCTATCTTCGAACCGAACTCGGTCGGATAAATGACCTCTGTAGGAACGAGGGGTTTGATCTTGCGCTATTCGGCTATGAGAAGTCCGGCCAGTTCGTGACGCACTTCGACGCCATCGACTTCGACGAGGAACTCGGCCCCAGGAAGGTCTTTGCCGCCCGCACCGTAATCACCCCTGACGCGACCTATATCAACCGCCGCATCACGTTGCGGCCGGAAGGCGCGAAGGTGCACGGTGACATCACCTACTTCGGTCGGAAGGTCTTCTACAAGACTAAATCCAGCGACCACGCCGTAATCACCACAGCGATGGTGGACGATGCGTCACGTAATTTCCGCCGCAACGATGCAGCCTGTTATCCTCGTCTCGGCGACTGCCTTAATGTCCTCGACGAACTCTCCACGTATCTGTATCGGGATGGCTTCATGCCGCTCGTCCGCGCGCACGCACACGCCGCGATCCCTCTGCAGCGCGGCACAAACATCCTTCGCAAGCTGTTCGCGGATGGGAACAAGCCTCCGATCGTTTCCGAAGGCCCGGCATCCTCACGAGCAGTGGTGGCTGGCAGACAATGAAGAATGATGTGAAGTGGACCCCTTCGATACCCGAGGGCCGGTGGGCGACGCTGGGACCCTACTATGCCATGTTTCCTACGGACTTCGTCCGGGACGCCATCGCTCGCTTCTCAAAGGTTGGAGACGGCGTCATCGACCCATTCTGCGGTCGTGGCACGGTGCCATTCGTCGCGTCCTCGACAGGCAGGTTCGCCGTCGGCATGGATGTCAATCCCGTGGCCTGGGTTTACGCGTCGGCAAAGACCTCGCCTGAACCGGACGTGCAGAAAGTCCTGCGTAGAATTCGGGAAATTGGCGAGGCAGTCCGCCCGGGGGACGAGGATCCGGTCAACGAGTTCCAGGAATGGGCATGGGCTCCGAGGACTCTCGCATTCCTGAATGCCGCCCGGCGCGAGCTTTGCTGGAAGAGCGAACGAACCGACTGGACGCTGGCCGCGATCATCCTGATTTACCTGCACGGCAAGGAGGGGGGAGCTGTCAGCAACCAGATGCGCCAGTCAAAGGCGATGGCTCCCAACTATTCCGTTCAGTGGTGGAAGGCCCGTGGATCACGCCCCCCTGAAATAGATCCCGTCGAGTATTTCGAGGGGAAGGTCGCATGGCGGTACGCAAAAGGGCTGCCGAGGATGTCGGGCTGGTCGGAGATCGAGCTCGGCGACGCACGTCAGAAGCTGTCCTCTTGGAAGGGCTCGAAGTTCAATCTTCTGGTTACCTCGCCACCCTACTGTGGCGTCACCAACTACCGCCTCGACAACTGGATCAGGCTCTGGCTGCTTGGCGATCTGCCGCTCCCCGACAACAAGTCGTCGGAGAAGTACGCTGATCGCGAGAGTTACAGGAGCATGTTGATGGACGTATTCTCATCGGCGAAGATGTCCATGACCGAGAGTGCAACGGTTCTCGTTCGAACCGACTCGCGTCTGTTCACGCGCGATGTCACTGCCGCGACGCTTCGTGCACTGTGGCCCGACCATCGAATGCTGGCCAAGAGCGAGCGGCCGGAAAAAACCCAGACCCAGCTCTTCGGTGACCGGACGGAAAAACCCGGGGAGACCGACATGCTTCTTCTTCCTCTGGGAGATCGTCGACGACCGTCGGGATACGGCCTCGTGCGCGATCATGAGATGGCGAGCGTTCCCGCTGCCTCCTCGACATCCGGCGAACGAAGTGACCAGGCGGTCGCTGCTCGGGCATGAACATTCGTCTCGCGCTAGACTGGTGGCCAGTCGGACAAGGCTTGTTCTCCTCCGGGCGGCTTCACCGCGATAATCAGGTTGTGAGCTGGGTGTATGACTGCGGAACGGCGTCTGCGGATCGTCATCTGCTAGATTCCCTGCACGATTTCGGTCAGGAGCATACCGCTGCGGGGGCGGACGGGATCGACTTCGCAGTTCTCTCCCACTTTGATCGGGATCACGTCAGCGGGTTCGAACGACTCGTTGCGAGGCATCCTATCCACATGGTGCTTCTGCCATACATTCCTCTCTGGCAGCGTCTAGTGATTGCCGCGCAGCAGGGCGTCGCCGCCGAAGACGTCCTATTTCGCTTCTTCGTGAATCCTGCAGGCTACCTTTTCAGCATCCCTGGCCAGCAGATAGGGGAGGTGGTCTTCGTTCCGCCTGCGGGATCCGAAGGCGGAGGAGACGGCGAGTTTCCTTCAGCTCCAGCTCCCGCAGGCCCACGCCCAAGCGCACTCAAGGCCGAGTATGGCGGGCCGCCCGACAGCGAGAGGCCGACCTGGACCGCGAACCCCTTCGATGATCCCCGCGTCCGCTATCTGGCTAAGGGAGGCAGGCTGCTTCTGCCCTTCTGGGAGTTCGTCCCCTACAACGACGCAGATCTTTCGGCGCGTGCAGACGCCGCATTCCGCGCGGCAGCCGCCCCCTTGATCCAGAAGCTTGTCAGACCAAGCCGTGGCTCGCCCGCAGTCGCCCTAAAAAAACTGAGGTCACTTTACGACAAGACGTTCGGCAAGACCTCCTCCAGACGCAACCAGATCTCCCTGTTCCTGTACTCGGGGCCACTCGACCATTCCTCGCGCGCTGATGTAGACGGGTGGGATCCCCGGTTCGAGCCCGGCGTGTGGGAGCGTTTTGCGCAGCTCAGTACGGGTGATGGCATGCTTGAGACTCCCGAACGTCTGACTGCGATGATCAGGCACTACGGTTCATCGACGCGGATGACGAAGATGGGGATTTTTCAGGTGATGCATCATGGCGCCAAAAGCAGTTGGCATCCGGGCGTTGCGGAACGCCTCTGCCCGGTGGCAAGCATCATAAGCTCGGAGCCGAGCGACAAGCGCTACAGACATCCCCATGCCGAAGTCCTCCGGGACTTCTGGTCTCACGGCGCCGTCCAGGTTGACAGCGTTGAGAGGATGCGGATGGATTTGGACATCTACATCTAGCGCGTTCAGGGGAACGCCTCGCGGATACAGTCCTTTAGATCTTCGCATCTATCGTCTGATGTGGGAAAGCTACTTTAAGGTGTGGACTTCACAGGATTCAAGGCTAGTCTCTCTAGCACGAATCCTTGGAGCTTGAAGTATGGACGTGCCGGTGTCGGATGTGTTGGAGAGTCTTCGCGAAAGGGCGCCGTGGCCCGTGGGGCGCCGGATATTCGCCGACATCGGGATCGCTCGTGGGAAGGGATGGCAAAACACGCTCCAGAAGATTAGCGAAAGCCCCAAGAAGAGCGAGGAAAAGATCGATGAACTGGTCGAGGCCCTCAAGTCGCATCAGATGTGCGGAGAGAAGCTGGTAAGCTTCTATAAGCTTGATACTGCGGACAATGCGGCCGTTCGGAAGAAGCTTGCTGCAATCCAGGTGCCGGAGACGGTGTTCTCGAAGCGTTATCCTGCGACCCTGTCGGAGACGGCGCTTAAGGCCGCGCCCGGTGGTCTCGTGCTGACGTCGATCGAGGAGAACGAAGAAGGCATCGGTCTTGTCTTCTCTTCGGCCAGAGTGGCCACGATACGTGAGCACATCGACGTGGACTCCCTTTTCGACGGTGGCGATGCGGCGTTCGAGGGCTACGAGGAGATTATCGGCGTCAAAACGGTCCGCTTCCACGCCTTCGACGTCATCTGGATACCAGCGAACGGAGACACACTGGACATCCGCATCGACTTCCCGGAGGGTACGCTCTCGGAAATTGCCGTTGCGGCGAGAAAGCTGACTCTCACGCAGTTCACGAAACTGACTGGCGTCGCCATGCCGGAACCCGTAAACGTGTTCCCATTGATCGACAAGATGTACAGCGATGGCACCGAGGGGACGGTTGTAGAACTCGGATTCGGCACGACGACGGCGTCGCTTAAGAATGAGAAGATGAGGCGGCGGAAGATGGACCTTCGCGGCGAGACCTACCACAAAGGCGGGAAGGCGGCGCTGGACACTCCAATCGAACCCTTCAAACTCAGCATCCGCTGGCACCGGGTCATCGGAAAGAAGCTGAACTCGGAGCCGGAGTTGAGCGTAAACAGCACTTCAAGGGCAGCCGGTTCCGCCAACCCCGTGTTAGATCGCGTTGTAATCCGTAAATGCATGGGGCATGAGGATTACGAGTATGTCAGATCCAGGATCGCGCATCATCTCGGCAGCTAGTCATCGGAGAATGGCGTGAAGCTTGATGAAATCAGGGAGGAATACCGCACGCGCTGGGGCGAGCTCCCGGTCGGAGTGGTATGCCTCGACATCATCGACTTCATTGCATCGAAGCCTGTGGATCAGCTTCGGTTCCTGACGTTCACAACCCTTTGCCAAGCGGCCGGACGTGAGAGCATCGACTTGGAGGTGCTTGCCGCGATCAATTTGCTGACGTCCTCGAAGTTGGCAATCTTTGAATCCCACGCGATGCTTGTCGACGAAGACGATACGGAGCATGAACTATCAGCGGAGGAGTTCGCCGAAGCGAGAAAGACGGGCACGCTCATTCATCCGGAAACCGGAGAACCCGTACCCGACTTCGAGACGCACTTGATCCCGTTCTTCGCCCCCACGGAAGAACTGCAGCGCGAGCTTGCTGATGGCTGATCAGGATACGCTGGCATTCATCAGGGGCGTCCTCGCGAACAACACTCCTGGCATGATCTCGCTGGAGATGATCCTTGCGAAGTCTCATGAGGAGCGGCTCGCACTGGTCGAACGCGCCATCGACTGGAGTGCCCAGGAGCTTGTGAAGAACCGCCATGTCAAACAGGAGATGACGGAAGACGGGCTCTCCATCGAGATTGTCGGCCTCTTGAAAGCAATGGGGTTCGACGCTGGCCACGACACCCAGTATGGCGGTCACTGCGACATCGTTGTCCTGGCCTCAGGCGACTTCCTATGGATCGCCGAGGCCAAGAAGCACAAGGACTACGACTGGCTCCTAGGCGGTTTCGAACAGCTTGATCGTCGCTATAGCACGGGTTTAGCTGGGCAGGATGTCGGCGAGATGATTATCTACTGCTTCGGGGCGCGGGCCGATCTCGTTCTAGCGGAATACCAGACGAGGCTCGAATCCGCCCGAAAGGATGTTGTGTTCGACGGTGCAATCGCTGGAGGTTTATTCAGGAGGTCAAAACATACGCATATGAACACCGGCGGCGACTTCCGAGTCCGACATACGATTGTCCCCCTTTTCTTTAAGCCGACAAAGTGACGAATGCCAAACGACGGCGCTCATCCAGAACGCCGGTGTTGATTATGGGATGGCAACTCTTCACGTTCAAAGCAATCCGTCATCTGCACTGACCAGTGAGGTGGTCGCTCAAAAACGAAAGTTTGTGTTTTGCAGGCACACGCATTGTCATGCCTTGGCGGACACGACGACGCGGGGGTGGAGTGCGAACAAGCCGCCAAATGACAAGGTATGGAATTTGTGTTAAGGGATCGGCATTAGGAGAGCCATATGGCCAGACCGGGATACATCGACGGTGTAGATGACATGTTGGCGGATGCTGAGAGGTTGGACGCCGAGCAGACTGATGAGCTGAATCAGGTGCAAGTAGACATGATCGAGATGCTCTTTCGCGACCTTGACTTTTCCGTTGAAGACATTGCTGGGCATCTGGCGATCGAAGCAGACGATGTACAGGAAATTCTCAGAGCCAGGGGGCATTCCCCAGGATATACCGGTTGAATCTTTTGTGCTGCTGCTCGTGATATTCGTGGTCGTCGTACTCTAGGGTGCCTTTCCAAGTTGTTCCGCTTTCAGCGAGTAACGCGCGACCGAGGCTTATGTTGTGGCCTGGGTAAATGTGGGAAGCAACCAATGTGGGTTCGTCAGCGATTGCCCAGAGTGAAATTGGCTTGTCGCTGTCGACAAGTTTTTTAATTCGTGCGCGAACCGGGCGTGTGATCGTCTCGAGTCTATCTAGCTTGCATCGGATGAATTCCTTGCAATTGCCTCGGTTCCAACTCTCCTCCGAAGGGAGAAAGCCAGCTCTTGCCCAGAAGTAAGCACCTCCGTCTACTGCCGTTACATGCAAACGAGTGAGGCCGAGCATCAGGGCAACGTTGTGGCAGTTCTGGGCAAATATCGTTCCATATCCGTTATTATGGAGGTCTTTTCGTATCTCGAGGTAACCTTGAAACAGGCAGCCGGAATTCAGGTCGAATGCTCTTGAGATCTCGTACGGCGGCTGACCGTACGCGTCATGACCCAGAATCTCGAATTCGGTATATCTCTGTCCCGTTATCTTTTCGAGTTTACAATCGAAGTCATAAGGAACGTGCTCGACCAGCTTTCTGCAGAAGTCATATGGTTTGAATTCTATTCTCCCAAAACGACTAAGCCACCATTCAGCCCCTTTTTCAAGTTCGTGTCCGAACAGTGGAACCTTGACGCCTAAGAACAGATCTGAAGTTTTCATGCTAATTCCGCGAAATGCCATTTCGGCAAAGTTACCGCGGTCACCTCCTACAAATCGTGAAGAAACCCGCTTAATTTTCAGCCCAAACAGGCTGCCGGACCGTTGACCAAGGCACTGAAACGCTGGCAGGAAGTCACCGGCGAACTGTAAACGGCGAATTTTTCTGGTCGATAGGAATGATTCCTTGACGAGTATCCCGATCATGTTGTGCGCTTGTTGGGGACTAGGGTAATCGGCGAGCGGTCGTGTGCGTTGCTTTGTGGCGCCGGGGCCGGTCTCGGCCTGATAAGCTCACCGGTCTCCAGTACACTTACCGAAACGCGCATGGATTTCCCCGACGTCCCCGCGATGACCGTGATCGGTTTCGGGCACCTGTAGCTTGGGTCGATCGAGATCGAATGCATTTTCCGGACGTCGTTACCGCTGGGGTCCGGGGCACCGCCGGGGTGTGAGTGGCATTCGCCTTGGGTCCATCGTGCGCGAAGTTTGGCCGTCAGTCCGTTGATGCCCCTCTGGAACCAAGCTCTTCCAGAGAGGGAATCAACAGGGCGCTCTGTCGCTGCGGTGACAACCGCCACGTTGCCATCATCGTTTGCGCCAACAAAGCCCACAACGGGGAAGCCTGTCTTCCTAGCGGCTTAAATCAACCCGCAAATCGAGCCGGAAACTCCAGTCCGCCAAAGCCCAAAAAGTGTAAAATCATTCGACGACGGACACTCGAACACCGCGCCTGTTTAGTTAATTCCTGTTTTGGTCTTTCAGCTATTTTCCGGGCACTTTTCAGCACCCGGAAACAGTTAAAAGTGGTTTGGCCAGATTCAGCTTCAAAAATGGCCAGATCTGACGCCTTTTGGCCAATATTGAGGTCGGTTTCTCATCAAATATCCAGATTATCCGCGAAAGCCGCCCGTTCCTGAATGAAACGGAAGCGAGCATCCGCCTTGGTGCCCATCAGATTGTCCACCGCCTCGCGGGTGCCTTCGAAATCCACGTCATCGATCTCGACGCGCAGCAGGGTGCGCTTTTCGGGATCCATGGTGGTTTCCTTCAGCTGTGCGGCCATCATTTCACCGAGGCCCTTGAAGCGGCCGATTTCGACCTTCTTGCCCTTAAAGACGGTTTCCATCAGCTCTGCGCGATGGGCGTCGTCGCGGGCATAGGCTGATTTTGCGCCCTGGCGGATGACGTAGAGCGGCGGCACCGCCAGATAGAGATGGTTGCCGCGGATGAGTTCCGGCATTTCCTGATAGAAAAAGGTGATGAGCAGCGAGGCGATGTGGGCGCCGTCGACATCGGCATCGGTCATAATGATGATGCGTTCGTAACGCAGATCCTCTTCGCGGTACTTGGTGCGCGTGCCGCAGCCGAGTGCCTGGATGAGATCGGCGATCTGCTGGTTGGCCGATAGCTTTTCGCGGCTGGCGCTGCCGACGTTCAAAATCTTGCCACGCAGCGGCAGGATGGCCTGATTGGCGCGGTTGCGCGCCTGCTTGGCCGAGCCGCCAGCCGAGTCACCCTCGACGATGAAAAGTTCCGCATTCTCAGCCGTGTTCTGCGAGCAGTCCGCCAGCTTGCCCGGCAGGCGCAGCTTGCGCACCGCTGTCTTGCGGTTGACTTCCTTTTCCTTGCGGCGGCGAAGGCGTTCTTCGGCGCGCTCGATCACCCAGTCGAGCAGCTTGGCCGCTTCGCCCGGGTTGCCGGTGAGATAGTGGTCGAAAGGATCGCGCAGCGCGTTTTCAACAATGCGCTGGGCCTCGACGGTCGCAAGCTTGTCCTTGGTCTGGCCGACGAATTCCGGCTCGCGGATGAAGACCGAGAGCATGCCGGCTGCCGAGATCATCACGTCATCGGTCGTGATTTCACGGGCGCGCTTGTTCTGCGTCAACTCGGCATAGTTCTTCAGGCCCTTGGTGAGCGCGATGCGGAAACCGGCCTCATGCGTGCCGCCTTCGGGCGTTGGGATGGTGTTGCAATAGGAATGGATCTGCGTGTCGCCGCCATACCAGGTGACAGCCCATTCCAACGCACCGTGGCCGCCGGTCTTTTCGGTGCGGCCCGAGAAAATCTCGCGGGTGACCGTGAATTCCTTGCCGAGCGTGGCCGCCAGATAGTCCTTGAGACCACCCGGAAAATGGAACACGGCCTTTTCAGGGATTTCGCCATCGGCCGGCACCATGCCGGGGTCGCAACTCCAGCGGATTTCTACGCCGCCGAACAGATAAGCCTTGGAGCGGGCCATGCGGAAGATGCGGGCCGGTTCGAATTTCGCGTGATCGCCGAAAATCTGCGGGTCGGGGTGGAAACGCACGCGGGTGCCGCGGCGATTATGCACGTCGCCCAGTTCCTCAAGCCCGCCAATCGGCGCGCCGCGCGAAAAACGTTGGCGGTAAAGTTTGCGGTTACGGGCGACTTCAACTTCCAGCAGGTCGGAGAGCGCATTGACCACGGAAACGCCGACGCCATGCAGGCCGCCCGATGTCTCATAGGCCTTGCCATCGAATTTGCCGCCGGCATGCAGCTTGGTCATGATGACTTCGAGCGTCGATTTGCCCGGAACCTGCGGATGGTTCTCCACGGGGATACCTCGGCCGTTATCGGTGACGGTCAGAAAACCTTCAGCATCGAGATGAACCTCGATGAAATTGGCGTGGCCGGCGACGGCCTCGTCCATGGAGTTGTCGATGACTTCGGCAAAGAGATGGTGCAGCGCCTTTTCGTCGGTGCCGCCAATATACATGCCCGGACGCATGCGAACGGGCTCCAGCCCTTCAAGCACGCGGATCGACGAGGCGCCGTAGTCGTCACCGGAAGGAGATACGGGGGCGGGCGGAGCGGACGTTGGGATGGCCGCAATGGCTGCGGGTTTCGGCTGCACATTCCGGTTGGCGGGCACGTTGGCAGCTGCGGTCGCCGGGGCCTTCACAGGTTTCACCGTGTCCTCGTTCGTTTCCGTATCGCTGTTTTGTGCTGCCGGAAGACCGGAGAAGAGATCGTTGCTGTCGTCCATCATGTCCAAAGGTTCAAAAGCGTGTGTCAGAATTTCGCCATGCGAATCATTATGTCAGTCGCGTCAATCATAACGCCAAATGCGTTTCCCGTCCGATTGAACCGGGTCCGTTTGGGCGAGCGCGGTGCATCCTATGCCACGATTGTGTCAGGGGTTCGCAACAGGAGGATTGCGCTGCCGGCCTTGCGATGGCAAGTCTCGCAGCCACGAATGAACGGTTAGCCAAGGCATGTCCACAGCTCATTTCACGTTTTGTACTCTTTTCAGCCTCACTGTTGCGGCCATGCCGGTTGCGGCCCCGGCTGCTGACGGGCCGCTGCGGCCTTTCAAGGATGAGCTGTTTTCCGCCCAGACGGTGGTTTCCACCGGCGATGGCGGCGCATCCGAAGTCATCGACTATCAGGAAATGCGCGACATCAACGGCCGCGACGAGGTGCCGGAGCGCCGGGTGAAGCGGCAATACTTGGATATGGCGCCAAAGAAGGCGCAGGCCCTGGAAACCGTGTCCGTCGAGGGCAGGGCGCTTGAGGTGGGCCGTGTCGGGCCGGCAAGCGGACAGGCCTTCACCGTCATCTTCATCCACGGACGCGGCGGCGACCGGCGGCTCGGCATGAACGACTATACGTTCGGCGGCAATTTCAACCGGCTGAAAAATCTCGCCATCGCCAATGGCGGGACCTATTACGCGCCGAGTGTTCGCTCCTTCGACGAAAACGGCGTCGCCGATGTCGCGGCGCTGATTGCCGATGCGGCGCAGAAGTCGGGTGGGAAGCCGGTGGTGCTGACCTGCGCGTCTATGGGAAGTTTCATCTGTTATGGCATCAGCCGCGACAAGGCGGCCGTCGCCAATCTCAAGGGCATGGCGATCCTTGGCGGTGCGGTCGATCCCGATTTTCCGAAAAGCGCCTTTGCCAAAGCGAAGAAGCCGGTCTGGTTCACCCATGGCAGCGCCGACAAGGTCTATTCGGCGGATCAGCAGGCGACGATCTTCCGCTCGTTACTCAAGGCCGGCGAGCCGGCGCGGTTTACGCGTTACGAGACAGGCAGCCATGGTACACCGGTGCGCATGACCGACTGGCGGGTGGTATTGAACTGGATTTTGAGCCGCTGAGGCCTCTGTTTTGGATCAGCAACGGCAAAATTGCGAAATCCGCCGTTGTTTTGAACCTTTAGGCCGCTTTTTTGTACCATTTGCGGCCAGCTGCGGTTAAAGGAATAACCCGGGATTTCCGGCAGGGTTTCTGTCGTGATTAAGGGCCGCGTGCGGCCGAGGGATGGGGGTGCCGCCAAAAGCGGGCCAGAGACAAAGGGAATGGGATACCTATGACGCCGAATGTTCGACCGCTTGTTGCCGGAAACTGGAAGATGAACGGCACCCGTGCCTCGCTCGATCAGATCAAGGCCATGGCAGAGGGCGTTAAGGGCGCGCTGTCCGAGAAGGTGGATGCGCTGATCTGCCCGCCCTCGACATTGCTCTACGTAGCAACGGCGCTCTGCGATGATAGCCCGCTGCTGATCGGCGCGCAGGATTGCCACCAGAATGACACCGGCGCCCATACCGGCGATATTTCCGCCGAGATGATTGCCGATTGCTTCGGCACCCATGTCATCGTTGGCCATTCCGAGCGCCGCACCGACCACGCCGAGACCGATCACCTGGTTCGCGCCAAGGCATCCGCTGCCCATCAGGTCGACCTTATCGCCATCGTCTGCATCGGCGAGACGGCGGATGAGCGCAAGGCGGGCCAGACATTGGATATTCTCAAGCGCCAGTTGGCCGGCTCCCTGCCGGATGAAGCGACTGCTGAAAACACCGTCATCGCCTATGAGCCTGTGTGGGCGATTGGCACTGGCCTTACCCCGACCACGCAGGACGTGCGTGAGGCCCATGCCTTCATGCGCGACGAGCTGGTCAAGCGCTTCGGTGACGCCGGCAAGACCATGCGCATTCTCTATGGTGGCTCTGTAAAGCCCGCCAATGCGCTGGAACTGATGGGCGTCGAGAATGTCGATGGCGCGCTGATCGGCGGCGCCAGCTTGAAAGCCGCAGACTTCCTTTCCATCTATGCGGCATATGAGCAACTGACGGCCTGAGACCAGCTTTCCTGTCACAGCGGCTGGAAAGGGGCTTGGAATAAACCTTCGCCTCATGTAAAGAGCCGCGAAACCTTCTTTGTAGTGCTCCGCGCGGGGCATGGAATGGATTGTCATGCAGACCGTTTTGATTGTTATTCACCTCATGATCGTGCTGGCGCTCGTCGGCGTGGTCCTGATCCAGCGTTCCGAAGGCGGCGGCCTCGGTATCGGCGGCGGTTCGGGCTTCATGTCCGCGCGCGGAACGGCCAATGCGTTGACCCGCACAACGGGTATCCTCGCCGCGCTGTTCTTTCTGACGTCGCTCGGCCTTGGTCTTATGACCCGTTACGAATCGCGTCCAACCGATATTCTGAACCGTATTCCGGCCACGCAAGGCCAGGGCAACGGCATTCTCGACACGCTCGGCCCGGCACAGACGCCGGCAGCGCCGGCTCCGGCTGGAAATGGCGTTCCGACCAATAGTGGTGCAGCCGCACCGGCGCAGACGGCTCCGGCACAGGCCACACCGGCTCCGGCCGCTTCCGGCACGGCCGCTCCGGCCCCGGCGCAGCCCGCCGATCCGAACGCCGTTCCGACCGGTCAATAAGCCCGGTTCTGATTTAACGCTCCGGCAGGCCAAAAGCCTGCCGGTTTTCTTTTGTTCGCATTCCGGCTCGCCCCATCGCAGATTCGTCAACAGCGAATTTTCGAAACAATGAAATTTGGGCTGGCGGAATCAGAGGTAAAAAGGTATCCGGTGAATCCCATGGCGCGATATGTATTCATCACAGGCGGCGTGGTCTCCTCTCTCGGTAAGGGCATCGCAGCTGCGGCACTCGGAGCTTTGCTGCAATCCCGTGGTTATCGGGTGCGGCTTCGCAAACTCGACCCCTATCTGAACGTTGATCCCGGCACCATGAGCCCGACACAGCACGGCGAAGTGTTCGTGACGGATGACGGTGCCGAGACGGACCTCGACCTTGGCCACTATGAACGCTTTACCGGGCGTTCGGCCACCAAGACCGACAACATCACCACCGGTCGCATTTACAAGAACATCATCGACAAGGAACGCCGCGGCGACTATCTCGGCGCGACCGTTCAGGTCATTCCGCATGTTACCAACGAGATCAAGGATTTCGTGACCGAAGGCAATGACGATTACGACTTCGTCATCTGCGAAATCGGCGGCACGGTGGGTGATATCGAGGCGATGCCGTTCATGGAGGCGATCCGCCAGCTCGGCAACGACCTGCCGCGTGGCACTGCAATCTATGTTCACCTGACGCTGATGCCTTACATTCCGGCGGCCGGCGAACTGAAGACAAAGCCGACCCAGCATTCCGTGAAGGAACTGCAGGCGCTTGGCATTCATCCCGATATCCTGCTGGTGCGCGCCGACCGGGAAATCCCGGAAGCGGAACGCCGCAAGCTCTCGCTGTTCTGCAACGTGCGTCCGTCCGCCGTCATTCAGGCGCTGGATGTTGCCAACATCTATGACGTTCCGATCGCCTACCACAATGAAGGTCTCGATTCGGAAGTGCTGGCCGCCTTCGGCATCGAACCGGCGCCGAAGCCGCGTCTGGAACAGTGGGAAGAGGTCTGCAACCGCATCCGCACGCCGGAAGGCGAGGTAACGATTGCGATCGTCGGCAAATATACCGGCCTCAAGGATGCCTACAAGTCGCTGATCGAGGCGCTGCATCACGGTGGCTTTGCCAACCGCGTCAAGGTTAAGCTGGAGTGGATCGAGTCGGAAGTCTTCGAAAAGGAAGATCCGACGCCCTATCTCGAAAAGGTCAACGGCATTCTGGTGCCGGGCGGTTTCGGCGAGCGCGGTTCCGAAGGCAAGATCATGGCGGCTCAGTTCGCCCGTGAGCGCAACGTGCCCTATTTCGGTATCTGCTTCGGCATGCAGATGGCGGTCGTGGAAGCGGCCCGACATCTCGCCGGCATCGAAAATGCCTCGTCCACCGAATTCGGTCCCACGGCGGAACCCGTCGTTGGCCTGATGACCGAATGGGTGAAGGGCAACGAGCTGGAGAAGCGCTCCACCAAGGGCGATCTCGGCGGCACCATGCGTCTCGGCGCCTACAAGGCGGCGCTGAAGAAAGACACCAAGATCGCCGAAATCTATGGCACAACTGATATTTCCGAGCGCCACCGCCACCGCTACGAGGTGAATGTGGACTACAAGGACCGGCTGGAAGAGTGCGGCCTGGTCTTCTCGGGCATGTCTCCCGATGGTGTCCTGCCGGAAACGGTGGAATATCCCGATCATCCGTGGTTCATCGGCGTCCAGTACCACCCCGAACTCAAGAGCCGCCCGCTCGACCCGCATCCGCTTTTCGCCAGCTTCGTCGAAGCGGCGGTGGAGCAGAGCCGGCTGGTTTGACGGTTTGAAAGATACAAAAAGGGCCGCGTTTGCGGTCCTTTTTTGTTTGGCGAACCAGACTTTCCGTCCTGCAATCATGGTTTGCCGGGATCGGGATTGCCGGGCTGCATCAAGCGAGAAATTTGTGTTTTCGCAGCCATGCTTCAAACCATTGCGGCCATTCCTGTGTCGCGGTTCCGGGCTTGCCCATGCCAAAGCCATGGCCACCGGAGGCGATTGGATGAAATTCGACATTCACCCCCGCCTTCTCGCAGGCCTGCTGCATGATGAGGCTATTGGCTGGATTGGAAATCCGGTCGTCATCCGCCTGCGTGATGAAGACGGGCGGGCAATCCTTGCTCACATGGTTTTCCACCGACCATTCTCGCGTCGCCTCGTCTGTGGGGTGAGTGCCGATAAGCGATCTGCGGGTGGACGTATGGTCATAAGGTGCTACAAGCGTGATGACCGGATAGATCAGGGCTGCGACATCCGGCCGGGCTGATTGCCTGTCGATGTCATCGACCGCCGTGTAGGATGCAAACGCCGGGCGGGTCGCTGCCAGTCCCATCAAGTGGCCGCCTGCGGAAAAGCCAAGTGCGCCTATCCGTCGCGGATCGAGCTGCCAATCCGAACTGCGTGCACGTATCAGACGAAATGCGCGCTGTGCGTCCTGAAGTGGTGCCAGCGGCCCGGCAGTCCATCCCTCGGTCGGAAGGCGATAGGTGAGGACAAAAGCGCAAATGCCTCTGGCGGCAAGCCAGCGTGCGGCGGGATAGGACTCCTTGCCTTCCTCGACGCGTTTATACCCGCCGCCGCCTGCAATGAGCATTGCAGACCCGTTTGGCCTGGTGGGTGCAAACACCTCAAGGCCCGGTATGGCGATGTTGGTGACAGCGCCTTTTTTGCTGATGTTCCGGGAACCGCTTGGACCGTGGCCGCCGGGAGGCAGGCCGGGCCAGAGGGAAATTCGGGGTCGATCGCCGTCGGCAAGCAGATGCGGGGCTTTCATCACAGTGGCGAGGAGCGCGCCACCCAGAAGCAGGCTGCGGCGGCAGATCATGATATCACCCTCGTGCTTGGTCGTGGCATTTCCTGCGGAAGAACAGTGTATGAGGAAGATGTAAAAACACCAAATGAGGTCAATGCCGGTGCATCTCGATGTTCCGGCCCTACTCCGGTCTCATTACCTAGCTGTCAATCGGGCAAACAAAAACGGGCCCGAAGGCCCGTTCCCAATTCCCAGAAACTCCAAACCGGCTTACTTCGGGCCGATCATGTTTTCGGGGCGCACAAACTGGTCGAATTCCTCGTTGGTGAGGTATCCGCCGCCGACGGTTTCTTCGCGCAGGGTCGTGCCGTTCTTGTGTGCGGTCTTGGCGATCTTGGCGCAGATGTCATAGCCGAGCTTGCCGTTCAGTGCCGTCACCAGCATCAGCGAGTTTTCGACGCCCTTCCTGATATTGTCTTCGCGGGCCTCGATGCCGACGACGCAATTGTCGGTGAAGGAGACGGCCGCATCGCCCAGAAGCTGGACCGACTGCAGGAAGTTGTAGGCCATCATCGGGTTATAGACGTTGAGTTCGAAGTGGCCCTGCGAACCGGCAAACGAGAGCGCTGCATTGTTGCCGAAAATGTGGGCGCAGACCTGCGTCAGTGCTTCCGACTGGGTGGGGTTGACCTTGCCCGGCATGATCGACGAGCCGGGTTCATTTTCCGGCAGCGACAATTCGCCGAGACCGGCGCGCGGGCCGGAGCCGAGGAAGCGGATGTCATTGGCGATCTTGAACAGTGCTGCTGCGGCAGCATTGATCGCGCCATGGGAGAAGACCATGGAATCATGCGAGGCAAGCGCTTCGAACTTGTTCGGCGCGGTAACGAAAGAAAGGCCGGTAATCTTGGAGATTTCCTCGGCGACCTTTTCGGCGAAACCAACAGGGGCATTGAGGCCCGTGCCGACGGCCGTGCCGCCCTGGGCGAGCTTCGACAGTGCGGGCAGGGTGAGTTCGATATTGGCGATAGCCGAAGCAACCTGAGCGGCATAACCGGAAAATTCCTGGCCGAGCGTCAGCGGTGTCGCATCCTGGGTGTGGGTGCGGCCGATCTTGATGATCTTTTCGAACTGCTTGACCTTGGCTTCCAGCGCCGTGTGCAGGTGCTTGAGGGCCGGCAACAGGTGGTGAACGATCTCTTCCACGCAGGCGATGTGCATCGCCGTCGGGTAGGTGTCGTTCGAGGACTGGCTCATATTGACGTGGTCATTCGGGTGAACAGGCTTCTTGGTGCCCATTTCGCCGCCGAGCATTTCGATCGCGCGGTTGGAAATCACCTCGTTGGCATTCATGTTGGACTGGGTGCCGGAGCCGGTCTGCCAGACGACGAGCGGGAAATGCTCGGTCAGCTTGCCGTCGATGACTTCCTGCGCGGCGGCGATGATGGCATCTCCCACCTTGGGGTCGAGACCTGCCAGCGCCATGTTGGCGCGGGCAGCGGCCTGCTTGACGATGCCGAGGGCACGAACGACAGAGGCGGGCTGCTTTTCCCAGCCGATCTTGAAGTTGCCGAGCGAGCGCTGCGCCTGCGCGCCCCAGTAGCGATCGGCCTGAACTTCAATAGGGCCAAATGTATCGGTTTCTGTCCGTGTGGCTGTCATCAATCTTGCCTTTTTACTCGTTTTCCTCCGCCAAAACGGCACTTCGCCCGCCTTGCGCGGCCGATATATAGAATCATCGCGCCGGCAATGAAAGCGCTGCAATGCGGCAGAGGCAGATATTTCCCACGACCTTAAGCGATTTCGACCTCGTCAGGGTGATGGCGTGAAAAACGGCGCGGCGTGTCATTTTTACTACGGCTTGAAATGCCTTGAAGACCGGGCTTTCCGTGATGCGAAAAGGCAGTGGCGGGCCACGGCAAAGTGAATGAAATAAATGGAAATTTAACCATTCTCGCCAATTCTGGAAATTACGTTTTTATGGCTTTGGCTGTATCATGAGGTTCATTTCGGCACGGTTGTGGGCTTTAGGCGTTTTCTTTTCAACGGGCCGTCTATCGGCTAGACAGGCATGAAACTGATGCCCGCCGTTTTCGGGCGGTGCTGGGTGCTACGAGGATCAAATTGCAAGTCACATCTGGAAAATCATCGGCAGCACTGGTGCTGGCTCTCGGTCTTTCCGTTTCCACCGCTCTTCCCGGCAGCGCCGGCGCGGTGACGCTGATGGACCTCCTGCGCGGCGGCCCGGGCAAGATCGCGCGTGATCGCGGTGAACTGCCGCCGGCCGGCATCGTTACCTCGCCATCCGGTTCCGGATCAAGCGCCGGACAAAGTGCGGATGCCTCCGATCCCGAGCCTCTGCCGCGCGTTTCCGGCCCGCGTTATTACGATTACAAGGCGGATGCGGCTCGTGTGGTAAACACGGCGAATTTCGGCGAAGGCCTTGCCAACCTGAAGTTCAGCGCCACGCCTGAGATCGGCAAGGCACTGGAGGCCTATTACGGCGCGGGCGGCAAGACGCTGTGGGTTTCCGGCGGTGAACTGACCGAGCGCGCCAACGCCGTCCTCGCTTTCTTCGAGACTGTTGGCGAGAGCGGCCTCGATCCGGCCGATTACAGCATTTCCGCACCGGCAAGGGATGTGACCGCCAGCATCAGCAACAATGCTGCCGGAACGACTGCGACCGGCACGCCGGTCGAAACGGCCTCCGTATCGACCTCGGATTCTTATCAGCGGGCCCAGATGCAGTTCGAACTGGCGCTGTCGGCCAAGGTTCTGGCCTATGTGCAGGATACGACGCGTGGCCGCGTCGATCCGAACCGGTTGTCTGGCTACCATGATTTCAAGCGCAAGACGGTCAACCTTGCGCCGGTGCTGAAGCTTGCAGGTCTGAGCCCCGACGTCGCCGCCTATCTGCGCAGCCGTGAACCATCGAGCGCCGAATATCTGGCGTTGAAGGCGGAACTTGCCCGCCTGCGCGGCGAGGGCGATGCGGCTCACACCGTTCGCGTTCCCGCTGATCTGGTGCTGAAGCCCGGCAATAGCAGCGCCGATATGGCCAGTGTCGTCAAGGCGATCGAGCATCGCGCGTCGCCGGCCTTCAAGGCCGAACACGCGGCGATCATGTCTGCTTACCAGCAGACGCCGGATTATACGCCTGATCTCGTCGATCTGGTGAAGGCGTTCCAGAGCGAAAACGGCCTGAAGCCGGATGGCGTGATCGGCCGTGCGACCGTGCGCGCCATGGTCGGCGAAAGCAACGATGCCAAGATTGCCAAGGTGCAGGTGGCCATGGAGCAGGTCCGCTGGCTGCCGGCAGATCTCGGCCAGCGTTACGTCTTCATCAACCAGCCCGCTTTCATGGCCTATTATCACAATGACGGCGTGGAACAGTTCGGCATGAAGGTGGTTGTCGGTTCCAAGGCGAACCAGACCTATTTCTTCCAGGACGAAATCCAGACCGTCGAGTTCAATCCCTATTGGGGCGTGCCGCAGTCGATCATCGTCAACGAGATGCTGCCGAAGCTGCGCCGCGACCCGTCCTATCTCGACCGGTTGGGTTACGAAGTACAGGTTGGCGGCCGTGCGGTCTCATCCAGCAGCGTCAATTGGTACGGCTCCACCAACGCCGTTTCCGTGCGCCAGCCGCCGAGCAGCGACAATGCGCTGGGCGACCTGAAGATACTGTTCCCGAACGCGCATGCGATCTACATGCATGACACGCCGGCCAAGAGCTTCTTCAACCGCGACATGCGGGCGTTGAGCCACGGCTGTATCCGTCTGGTCGATCCGCGCCGCATGGCTGCTGCCGTTCTTGGCTCCAGCGTCGACAAGGTCAATGAGCAGATTGCAGCGGGCAAGAACCGCGCAGTGCAGGTGCCGGAGAAGGTTCCGGTCTATGTCGCCTATTTCACGGCCTGGCCGGACAAGGACGGTAAGGTGCAGTTCTTCGACGACGTCTATGACCGCGACAGCTATGTGCAGAAGGCATTCGCCGTGACGACAAAGGCGCGGGCCGCGTCGATTTGATGGAAATTAGACTTAGAGAAAAAAGCGCCGGAAACGGCGCTTTTTTGTTCGACCGATTACGGTTCCGGGGTTTGTGGCTTGGAGAGTTCGAACGCTAGTTCGTCATCGCTATCGAGCAGGTTGGCGAGCCTCAGCGCTTCTTCCAGCGGCGATTTGCGGACGAGCAGTTCATAAAAGAATAGATGCACGAAGAGCGGTGTCGCCGCACCGTCTGGATAACCGGCTGATGCCACATAGGCTTTTACGCCGCCCTCGATGAAGGCTTTGGTGAAAGCCTCGGAACCGGTGCAGCAGGCCGTGCTGAAAACCACGGTGTCCCGCAGATCGACGTTTCCGAGAAATGCTTCGGCGGGCATGCTGCCGTGTCGCAATTCCATCCGGGTCACTTCAGGGTCGAATTCGCCGACCACCAGCCCCTTCTCATCGCCGTGACCGCTGATGATGAGATAGGGCGGTGGGTTTTCGGGTTGTTTCAGACACACCAGAATATCTTCGGGCGTGCCGGGAAGGTGCAACCGGACCGATGCGCCAAGGCTTTCCAATACGGCTCTCAGAAGCAGGGCTTCGCCAGTATCGCCAACGGCGATAATACTGACAGCGGTGCGGGGGAAGAAGAAATTATGATCGACCATGGCGAAGCTGTGAATATCACCGCGGTCTAGGCTGCCGCGTCGCGCGCCCTTAGCAGTCGGGCCACCAGATCGGGCGTCAGAGCGGCGAAATCATCAATCACGACATCCGGCTCAAGTTCTACCATCGGCACATCCGTATAACCGAAGGTCACGCCGATTGATGGTACTGCTGCATTCCTGGCGGCGAGAATATCGTTGATGCTGTCGCCCACCATGATGGAGCGCTGCACGTCGCCGCCGGCCTTTTCGATGGTGCCGAGAATATGGCGGGCATCGGGCTTGCGGAAGGCGAAGGTGTCGCCGCAGGTAATCGCCGCGAAATAACGCGTCAGGCCGAGTTTTTCGAGCAGCGGCACAGCGAGGATTTCGGTCTTGTTGGTGCAGACGGCAAGCGTGATGCCGGCTTGCGAGAGCGCGTCCAGCGTCTCGATGATGCCCGGATAGGGGCGGCTTTCGCCGGGCATTTCAGCGCGGTAATGGGTGATGAAGCGTTCGTAAAGGGGATCGATATCGGCTTCCGGCAATTCCGTCTCGCGCAATGCGAAGGCGCGCTTGATCATCACCCGCGCGCCCTGGCCGACGAGGTGGGTCAGATCGTCATAGGTGACGGGGGCAAGCCCGGCTGCGGCGATGGTGTGGTTGAGGCTGGAGACCAGATCGGCGGCGGTATCGACGAGCGTGCCGTCAAGATCGAAAATAGCGAGCGGGGAGAGCGGGCGGGATGTCACGGAAACGGGCCTCTTGGGGAATGCGGGTGCTGAACGATCGGCGCTTTCATTGACGCCAAGCCTAGGCAAACGGGCCTGTCTTTGCAACCGCGTCATAACGTTCTGTTCGTTGCCTTGAAAAAGGCTTTCGTTTGGCTTTCGACCCGTGTAAACAGCACGGCGACGACAAAGCTACCGGAGTTTCAGGCACATGGATGCCCGCCAGATGAAGATCAAGGCCGCCGAGGCCGCATTGTCCCATGTGCAGGACGGCATGCGGCTGGGTATCGGCACCGGTTCGACGGCCGAGGAATTCGTCCGTCTTCTGGCGGAGAAGGTTGCGGCCGGCCTGAAGGTCGAGGGCGTTCCCACATCCGAGCGTACCGCACGTCTGTGCGTCGAGCTTGGCGTGCCGCTGAAATCCCTCGATGAATTGCCGGAACTGGATCTGACCATTGACGGCGCCGACGAAGTTGATCATGCACTACGTCTCGTCAAGGGCGGCGGCGGCGCGTTGCTGCGCGAAAAGATCGTGGCGGCAGCATCCGGCCGCATGATCGTGATCGCCGACCAGAGCAAGGTCGTCGAGACGCTTGGCGCCTTTCCGCTTCCCATCGAGATCAATCCCTTCGGTCAGGTGGCGACACGCATCGCCATTGAAAAACTGGCGGCTCGGTCGGGTCTTTCGGGCGAACTGACGATGCGTTCTTCCGGCGACGGCGCCTTCATGACGGATGGCGGACACCTGATCCTCGACGCATCTTTTGGCCGTATTCCTGATGCAGAAGCACTGGCACGCGAGCTGAACACTATCCCCGGTGTTGTTGAGCACGGACTTTTCATAAATTTGGCATCGCTTGCCATCATCGCGGGCCCTGAAGGCGCCCGCGTGATGCAGGCAGTATAACAGGAGCGAGATTTTCATGATCAAACTAGCGGGACTGGGCAAAGCTGCCGCTGCTTCGATCCTCATTTCCGGCATCGTGTTCGGTACTGCCGCACGCGCGCAGGAAATTTCCGAAGCGCACATCGCTGCCGCACGCAAGGCAATCGCCTCTCTTGGCGTTACCGACCGTTTCGACGACATTCTGCCGGGTCTGGCCGAGCGCCTGAAGGGCGAACTCATTCAGGCCTCGCCGAATGTGCAGGACGCCATCACCACGACGGTTGATGCCAAGGCGCTCGAGCTTGCACCGCGCCGCGCCGATCTGGAACGCGAAGCGGCACTCACCTATGCGCGCGCCTTCAGCGTTGACGAGCTGAATGCCATTTCCGCCTTCTACAGCAGCGAAGCTGGCAAGAAGCTCCTCAAGGATGGCCCGATCGCCACGCGCGAACTGATGAAGGCTGCCGACATCTGGGCCGCCGGCATCAACCGCGATCTCAACACCGCCAGCATGACTGAACTGCAGAAGGTTGCCGGCGCCGATCTGAAGCCGCTTCCGGCTGATCATAACGCTACCGGCGGCGCGCCCGCGCCCAAGCCGTAAGGCGACCTTCAAAGGTTCAGAAATATTCAAAGCCCGGTCGCAAGACCGGGCTTTTCATTTGTGCGTCGCAGCACCTATATGTGGCGTGAACAGACCGCTGGCCCATATCGGGGTCATGGCGGTTTTGAGCAGGGGTTTTGACTATGACAGCTTATGACTACGATCTCTTCGTTATCGGTGGTGGTTCCGGCGGCGTGCGCAGCGGCCGCGTGGCGGCCTCGCTGGGCAAGCGCGTGGGAATAGCTGAAGAATACCGTTATGGCGGTACCTGCGTCATTCGCGGCTGCGTGCCGAAGAAGCTGTTCGTTTATGCCTCGCAATTCCCTGAATATTTCGAGGATGCCGAAGGTTTCGGCTGGAGCGTCGGCGAACGTAGCTTCGACTGGAAAAAGCTGATCGCGGCGAAGGACAAGGAAATCACCCGGCTCGAAGGCCTCTATCGCAAGGGGCTGGAGAACGCCAAGGCCGACATCTTCGACAGCCGTGCGGAACTGGTCGATGCCCATACCGTGAAGCTCACGAAAACCGGTGAGACATACACGGCAGAGCGTATCGTGATTGCCGTTGGCGGTACGCCGAACGAGCACAAGGCGCTGCCCGGTCATGAACTGACGATCTCCTCCAACGAAGCCTTCGATCTGAAAGAACTGCCGAAATCGATCCTGATTGCCGGCGGCGGTTATATCGCTGTCGAATTCGCCAATATCTTCCACGGGCTCGGCGTGGAAACGACGCTGATCTATCGCGGCAAGGAAATCCTGTCGCGTTTCGATCACGACATGCGCAAGGGCCTGCATGAGGCGATGGAGGCCAAGGGCATCCGCATCATTCTCGAAGATATCATCGAGGAAGTCAGCAAGGATGGCGCCGGCGGCTTCGTGGCACGCACCAAACAGGGCAGCTCGCTACATGTCGGCCTGGTGATGCTGGCGCTCGGTCGCGACCCGAACACCAAGGGACTTGGTCTCGAAAATGCCGGTGTGAAGGTGGATGCGCGCGGCGCGATCATCGTCGACGACTATTCGCGCACGAACGTGCCCAGCATCTTCGCGCTGGGTGACGTCACCGACCGGGTACAGCTGACGCCGGTAGCGATCCACGAGGCTATGTGCTTCATCGAGACCGAATACAAGAACAATCCGACCAAGCCGGATCACGAGCTGATTGCGACGGCGGTGTTCTCGCAGCCGGAAATCGGAACCGTTGGTCTTTCGGAAGAGGAAGCCGGCAAGAAATATCCGGAACTGGAAGTCTATCGCGCCCAGTTCCGGCCGATGAAGGCGACGCTTTCCGGCCGTCAGGAAAAGACGATCATGAAGCTGATTGTCAATGCTAGCGACCGCAGGGTTGTCGGCGTGCATATTCTTGGCCACGAGGCAGGTGAAATGGCGCAGATTCTCGGCATCACACTGAAGGCGGGCTGCACCAAGGATGATTTCGACCGCACCATGGCGGTTCATCCCACAGCCGCCGAAGAACTGGTGACGATGTATTCGCCGAGCTACCGCGTGGTGAATGGCGAAAGGGTTTAGTTTGCCTGCCTTTCCAGCACCTCGACGATTGTTACCCCATCATCACGACGCCCGTTGAACAAGGTCTCGTTGCCCTTCAAAAGAGCAACGAGACGATCGATTGCGAGCCGCATTTCCTTTGCATGCCGGTCGTCGTCATTGACGATGATCCGCAGTGGATGAGATAATTCGTCGATCAGTTCACCGTCGCGGACCAGGCCGGGCAGGGTGTCACCAACAAAACATGGCAGGACGCCTTTTCCCGCGCCGCTCTGGATGAGGCCCGGCAAAATTGATGGTGCGTTTGTCCAGGTGTGGATAAGTGGCTCGCGATGACGAAAAACCCATTTTTCCGCGTCGGATTCCGCGACCTCGGTTCCAATCGAGACCCATTGCGTGAAATCTGTGTCTGAACTTCCTTTCGGTCGGTAGACGCTATAGGCGACGTCGATCGATTTACGAACGGCAAAATTTCCGGTGGTTGGCTTTTCGCGCCTTATGGCGACCACGCCGCGCGTGTAGGTCAATTCGTCTTCATTCTTAAATTGCTTGCAGCACAGCCGAAAAGCGTCAGTCGGGCCTCGGATGGCTGCTGTATTCGTCGCTATAAAGCCCGCAATCCAGATGTCGCTTGCTATCGAAACAATCGGCAACGAGAAGGCCTCGCCATGCCACTGCGCGATCTCTGCCGCGCTATGTCGCATGGCCCGAACCTTTTCAAGCAGTACTTCACCATCGGGCGCGAGCCTGTATCCGTTCTGACTTCGAATGAAGAGCGTTCGTCCAATCGTTCGTTCCAGAAGCAGCATCTTTCGGCCAATCGTCGGCGCACTGATTCCGGCCCTAACGGCCGCGCCAGCTAAACCTCCCTCTGTCGCAACAATTTCGAAAAGCCTCAGATCGTTCCAGTCTACTTCCGCCACGGCATCATCTCCACATCCGATCGCATCTTACGCGCTTCAGGGGTCCAGTTTCTCCGTCCCTCTCTGAAACGGGTCTTTCGAACGTGCGCCTATGCTCCCCCCAACAACCCTCCTAACTCGTCTCCAAGCGAAGGAGACATAAATGTTACCGGAAACCATGTTCCTGATGGAAAAGTTGATACGCGCAAAAATTCCCCACCGACAGGGTGGGGGAGGCGATGATGGATGGGACACGTGGCCATCCTCCGCCATGGATCGGCTGGCTGTCTTTGTTTTTCATCTGCCCCGTTCCTTGCACCGCTGCATCCGGGAGAGATTGGGAACTCTGTGATAGCACGGAGGCGAAAGCGACAGCGCATTGAAATTTTAATCGTTTGAAACCATTTTTCTGCGCCTGACGGTATCAAATGGCTCCGAAAGAGAGGAGTGGGCGTACGGGTGTCTATGCAAACTCGGCGCTTGGAGCTATAAGCCGCTCAATTTTCGAGGCGGTCGCGCGGCAGTCGCGCGGGCGAAAAAAGGGTAAGAACATGGCACAGAATTGGACCCCCGGCAGCTGGCGGCAGAAACCGATCCAGCAGGTTCCCGAATATCCTGATGCGGCCGCACTTGCGGCGACCGAAGCCACGCTTGCGACCTATCCGCCGCTGGTTTTTGCCGGTGAAGCCCGTCGCCTGAAAAAACAGCTCGCCAATGTGGCTGAAGGCAACGCCTTCCTGCTGCAGGGTGGCGACTGCGCCGAAAGCTTCCTCGAGCATGGCGCCGACAATATCCGCGACTTCTTCCGCGCCTTCCTGCAGATGGCCGTTGTGCTCACCTATGGCGCGCAGCTGCCTGTCGTGAAGGTCGGACGTATTGCCGGCCAGTTCGCCAAGCCGCGCTCTTCCAACGTGGAAGTGCTCGATGGCGTGACGCTGCCGTCCTACCGCGGTGACATCATCAACGGTATCGACTTCAACGAGGCCTCGCGCATTCCGAGCCCGGAGCGCCAGCTTGACGCCTATCGCCAGTCGGCGGCGACGCTGAACCTGCTGCGCGCTTTCGCGATGGGCGGTTACGCCAACCTTGAAAACGTCCACCAGTGGATGCTCGGTTTCATCAAGGACAGCCCGCAGGCGGACCGCTACCGCAAGCTGGCCGACCGCATTTCCGAAACCATGAACTTCATGCAGGCGATCGGCATCAGCGCGGAAAACAATCCGAGCCTGCGTGAGACCGACTTCTTCACCAGCCATGAAGCGTTGCTGCTTGGTTACGAAGAAGCGCTGACCCGTATCGATTCCACCTCGGGCGACTGGTACGCGACGTCGGGTCACATGATCTGGATCGGTGACCGCACGCGTCAGCTCGACCATGCTCATGTGGAATATTTCCGCGGCATCAAGAATCCGATCGGCCTGAAGTGCGGTCCGTCGCTGACGCCTGACAATCTGATCGAGCTGATCGATGCGCTGAACCCGGCGAACGAGGCTGGCCGTCTGACGCTGATCTGCCGTTTCGGCCATGACAAGGTGGCGGACAGCCTGCCGAAGCTCATCCGTGCGGTAGAGAAAGAAGGCCGCAAGGTTGTCTGGTCCTGCGATCCCATGCATGGCAATACGATCACACTCAACCACTACAAGACGCGTCCGTTCGAGCGCATCCTGTCGGAAGTCGAAAGCTTCTTCCAGATCCATCGCGCCGAAGGCACGCATCCGGGCGGCATCCACATCGAGATGACCGGCAAGGACGTGACGGAATGCACGGGTGGCGCGCGCGCCGTGACGGCGGATTCGCTGTCCGACCGTTACCACACCCATTGCGATCCGCGCCTCAACGCCGATCAGGCGCTGGAACTGGCGTTCCTGCTGTCCGAGCGTATGAAGAGCGGTCGCGACGAAAAGCGTCTGGCAATCGCCAACGCCTGATATCAGGACCGATCAAATGAAAAGCCGCCGGGATCTCTCCCGGCGGCTTTTTTGTGGGTGGCGACGGGATTATTGCACCAGTGCCGGCTGCTGGCAGCGAACGTCGGTGACCCGCACATCGGCTTCGCCGATCTTGACGCCGAGAACCAGAAGCACGTTGTAGAGCAGCTGATCGACGGGCGCGGTCACCACCGCAAGCGTGTTGGCAAGCGCTGCCTGGATGCCCGCCAAACCTCCCAGATCGATGTTGAGGAAGAGGAGCCGGATATCCAGATTAAGGTTCTTCAGCAGTGAGCTGACGAGGGTGGTGACGGTGTCTTTGGTCGAGACGCTCTTGATCTTGGCTTGCGTAATATCCGACTGGGTGAAGGTCAGTTTGGTCTTCGTCATGTTGGTGGCGTTGATGAGGGCGCTGCCATTGATGGCAAGCAGCGCCGAGTCCACGATGGCTGCCTTGGTCACGCGCGGATCCTTGCCGAAATTGGCAAAGGCCGAGGTGTCGACGTTGCCGAGTGCGATTTCGGCAACGCCGGGAACGACTTCCACATCCACCGTGCCCTGTCCGCCGCCCGTGCAGCGAATATCGGCAAGCCGCGCTTCGGCATGGGCGACTTCCACATAAAGCGGAAGATTGACCTTGAGGCCGGCAATGGCCTGCAGTCCGTCGACCACGACATTGACCGCCAGCCGGGTCTGCGCGGTGCGCACGATGGTGCCCTGGCCGCCGACGGCGAGCGACGGTGTTTCGACGGGCGGTTCACCGATGGCAAGCGTTGCCTTGACCGAGGCGAGGCCGAGGAGATTGGCGTTGAGATTAAGCGCCAGCTGGTTGCCGCCATTGCCCGCCACGGCAGCGGCATTGATGAGATCGAAGACGCCGGCTGTCACCTTGAGGTTTTCACCCGTACCGATCAGCTTGTCGGAGAAGGGACCGAGATTGAGGATTTCCTCGAGCTTGATCTTGACGTTGCTTTTGTTGGCTGTTTTTTGCAGTGTATTCAAAATGTTGACCACGGCCGGCTGCAAGCCGGTGGTTTTGGTCAGCACGTCGAGGAATTTGCCGTAGCTGATTTCCGTCTGCAACACATCCTTGTAGGTGCCGGCGGTGAGGTTGAGATCGATGGCCAGCGCCTCCACGATCTTCAGCGCATTGACGTCGGCGGCGAGAAGCGCCTGATAATCCATGAGTTTCAACGACACCGTGGTGCCGAGAAGGCCGCCGAGCAGGCTGTTGAGAATTCCCTCATCGAGGCTCGCCAGCCGCGATCCCACCGAAAATGCGGCGATCTTCTGGGATGAGGCCGTTCCGACCGCCGAGACCTTGGGCGGCTTGGTGAAGGCGGAGGCAAAGAATATCTGCCCCTGTTCGACGATGTTCACCTTGATGGCATTGGTGGGCAGGGCATTGTCGACGAAACGCTGGCCGACGGGAACGGTCGCATCCGGCTCATAGTGACCCTTGATGACTTCGGCATAACCCTTGCTGCTGGCGAATTCATTCAAGGGATCGAAGGGTTGCAGCCCCTTGGCGGTCAAAAGACCCTGGTCCGTCTTGACGCCGAGATCCATGCCGTTGAGGGCGAAATATTGCTGGACTGCCTTTTCGGCGTCCGTTGCATTGGCTGCCGCCGAGATGGCCGCGAGATCTGCGGTCTGCTGCAATTGCCGTTTCTGCAATGTCAGGTAACCGTAGTCGACGCCCAGAGCCAATATGCCGATGAAAAGCGGCGCGGTGAGCCCGGCCGAAATGGCGATGTTGCCCGTTTTATCCTTGAGGAAGCGGGGAAGCAGGGAAGGAATGGTCCGCATGTCATGCTCCTCCGATCCGGATGGTGGAAAAACGCCGGATGACCGGCTCAGGCAGGGTGTAGCTATAGAGGCTCCAGATCGGCAGGTTGCGGGCGTCGTATTCGACTTTGACCGTGAACTGGTTGGCATTGGCGGGATCGGTGGCGACATTGACGGTGAAGCGCGTCTTGTCCATGAAGGCGTAGCTGAGGTCGCTTTTGGTGACGAAATCCCGGGCAAGCTGCTGACGTTCGGTCGTGTTCAGCCCGGCAACCGCCGTTCTTGCCGCGTCGGCGGCGATCTGCTGCACCGAATAGGCCGCCATCAGATAGATACCGTAGGCGATCATGGTCAGCAGGACGAGAAAGAAAATCGGTGCGATGATGGCGAACTCGACAGCTGACGAGCCGGACCGATCGCGAAAGAAACGCACTCCATTAAACATAAAGCACCCCCGTTCCTTCAGGCATCAAGGTTCGATGCCTTGATTTATTATTTTCGGAAATGCTAATTTATAGGTGTTAATTTTTTGTTGATGCCGCTCTTATGGGTTGCAGCCGTTCTTAAACATTCGCGTCTGCTTCAGATCAGCCGAAGGCCCTTGAAGCTGGCGTGGCCGTCCTTGCCGATGATGATATGATCGTGGACGGTGATGCCGAGCGGCTTTGCCGTATCGATGATGGTTTTGGTCATCTCGATATCTGCACGCGAAGGGGTCGGGTCCCCACTCGGATGATTATGGATTAAAATCAAGGCTGTAGACGATAATTCAAGCGCCCGGCGCACGATTTCGCGGGGGTAGACCGGGGTATGGTCAACAACGACAAGAAAGCTCTACGCAAAATCTGTGAGCCTTTCCATGTAAGTAGCTGATTTTAAACCAGCTTTTACATCAGTGTACCGGTTTTGTCACCCGCTCGTTAAGTGAACTTTATTAGCAGTTTTATTAGCAAAACGCGACCCTGAGTGGAATCTATGAAACATTATTGCGCGGAAATTTGCAATAGGTGAGGGGATCGAAAATCTGCGTTGGACTGCATCAAGTCACCAGTAAGTGACGTTTCACCTGAGCGGCTGTCCTTGAATGTCGCTAACCGGTGATATTTTCAGCGCAAATCCAGAAATCCGTAATTTTCTAAATACTCCTGAATTCAAAAACAGGAGATTTACTAATGGATTTAAACAATTACTTTGATGGACTTAACAGCAAGAAGCACGGTTTCAGCAAGTCTGAAGATTTCGAGAAATATTCCCTCTATCGTTGCTATATCAATATCCTTGCTCGTTGCCGCAATGAAAACCACCCGCGCTATGCCGATTATGGCGGTAGAGGCATTCTTTGCCATTTCGAGAGCTTTGAAGCCTTCGCCCGTGAAGTTGGTCTTCGCCCATCTGCCGATTTTTCTATTGATCGTATCGACAACAATAAGGGCTACGAACCCGGCAATGTTCGTTGGGCAACGGATGCTGAACAGTCTCGCAATCGCCGTCCCTACAAGAAGCGGACAAAGCCAACGCTAAGAAAGCCTACCCTTCACTAAGCGGAAAAAGCCGGGGGTGTCGTGTTCGTCTACATAATGGATGAACAACAAAACATCCCCAAAAGCTCTTCAGATCATCAAGGCGGCTGAAGGCTGTAAACTCAAAGCCTATCTCTGCCCCGCAAATATTCCGACCATCGGATACGGACATACCAAGACAGTCACTTTGGCTGATGTGAAGCGCGGCAAGACAATCACCCAAACCGAAGCTGACAGGCTGCTTGCCCTTGATCTGGCTGAATTCGAGAAAGGCGTGGCAAAGCTGGTCAAAGTGCCATTGAGCGACAACCAGTTCGGCGCGCTTGTATCATTCGCTTTCAATCTGGGGTTTGGAGCATTTTCAGGCTCAACCCTTCTTCAGAAGATCAACGGAAAAGCGCCGATTGCAGAAATCGGGAAGTCTTGGATTCAATGGGATAAGGCAAGGGTGAAAGGTGTTCTCACACCCTTGCGTGGGTTGACCATCCGAAGGCAGGCAGAATTCGACTTGTTCAAATCAGGCTGACTCTAACCGTCATTCGCTATCAGAACTTCATGCTCAGCAACTCAGGAAAATTATAGTAGCGCAAGCGCTTGTCACGGCAGCGGTAGTCATTCTTTGAGGAATCCACGCCCAAATTCTTGTACACGGCTACGCCAATATACGACCAATCGGGGTTGGAACGTTCCGCTGTGCGCGTGCAAAAAGCGTAAATCTGCTTTGCAGGATCGAGCAGCACTACGCTCGAAATCTCGGCTTTCGTGAAATCCCCGGCTTTGATGGTTCCGCGCATGGCTTCCAAATAGTCACGTTTAATCGGTCTGGACGGTGGACGTTGCGAGTCCAAAACAGATTGTGGTGCCGGAGTCTGGCAGCCAGCCAGTGTCATCGCGACTGCACAGAGCAATAAAATCGTCTTCATTTAATTCATTCCCCATAAGGCATTCGAAGGCAGGCTGAGTTCGATCTTTTCCGAAGCGGCTAAATCTTACCGTTCTTTTTGATCACTTCGGCAGCGTTGAAAGCGCCCTTTGCTCCAGCTTCGTTTGCATGGAACATGATGACCGTGACGCCGATCTGCGCTGTTGGGGCGTACATAGGCGTACTGAAGGAGTTTGCACTGTACGTGCCGTAAGCGGTGTTGCCGTAGACGTTCGCAGAAGCGTTGCCATAGGTGTTCGTATTCATTCCAACGAAACGAGAACCCTGCGCTGTAGCGACTTGATCAAGCCTGAAATGCGTATATCCGCGCTTCACCGTGGCTTCAGCCGCCTTTTTCATGGTGATGGCACCGGCAGCACTGGTGAAAATCAAGCCGCTTGCATTGGTGTCCAAGCGCACCGCATTTGGCGCAAGTGGCATTTCGCTCGTGGTGGCACAGCTTGAGAGCATCGCGCAAAGCACGACGCCTGCAATAAACATCTTCTTCATAGTTCCCCCGAGAAATAAACGCGACCACAGTATTTGTTTCGTGGGCGAAAGCAATTGAATCGAAGGATCGATCACAACTTTAATTGGTGGGCGCACTAACCGTAGCTGGCTCGATAAAAGAGCCGTCACTGAAAATCCAACCCGGTTTAGGTACTGGTTCCCCATTTTCCAATTCGTAGAGAATATATTCAAAGGGCAACGAAAGGTATGTAGCATCTGTCTCGACTGCTATTACGCGCTCATCAGAAACGACGACTTTGGTTGTTCCTGAATTATCAACACCCTGAACAATATTCCATCTGGCGCGAGACCATATATACCAGTCGTCCGCACCGCTCTGCCAGTATACAGCATTTGGAGGTGCGTATTGAGGTAGGGTGGTAGGGATGTATTTTATCCATTTTCCGTGATTAATCATTTAAAATATCCTCTTAAATTATCCGATAACATACCAGTTGCCCCAGATATCGTCTGTTGAATGGTGCGATAAAAAAGAGCAACCAATGTTCTATTATCACCGGGACCAGTATTGGTCGTAACGCCACATACGATGTTTGGAGCAAGGTTCGTATCAAATATCCCGCCAGTGCTGCGAACATCGTGAGCGTCCGGCGGACGCATTTTCGGCTGTGGAGAGATGGATGCTATAGGCCGCGTTTCATCTCATCGACCATGATGCGGTCGATTATCTCAGGATCGCATTGTGTCTCGATGAGGAACTCGCGGATACCGCCGTCCCACGTCCTGATGTCGGCGAGCAGGCTTTGAAGCTCTTCGATGCCGTTCGGGGTCAGACCCTTCGTGCCATCCTCACTGCCATCACTGACGTAAACCAGTTCGCCTTCGGAGATGTTGTCGAAGTTTGCGGTGATTTCCTCGATCAGTTCGAGGTTCTCGCTGATCATGCCGGCGACTTGGCTGAGTGTGTAGATAAACCTTGAGCGAGCCATCAGACAGCCTCGTGTCGAGCTTTTGCCGACGCCCAGTTCCAGGGCAGCAGGTCTTCAAGTCGATCCTTGGGGTGATCCCGGATCCGGGTCAGGACGTCTGTCAGGTAGACCTCCGGATTATGGCCGTGCAGTTTGCCCGTCTCGATGATGGTCAGAATGTTGGCGATGCGCTCACCGCCCTTATCCGAGCCGGCAAACATCCAGTTCTTCCGGCCAATTCCAAGCGGTCTCATGGCTCTTTCGGCGATGTTGTTGTCGATTTCGACCCGGCCATCGTCGATGTAGACGCTCAAGGCTGCCCATCGCGACAGGGCGTATCGCATCGCCTCGGCAAGCTTCTGCTTCTGCGGCAAAGTTGAGAGTGTCGCCTCGATCCAGGCCTTGAGTTCGTCCAGAACGGGTCTCGCGTGGTGTTGGCGCAGGGTACGACGCTCATCAGCCGACATGCCGCGGATCCGGTTCTCGATATCGTAGAGCGCTCCAATGCGCGACAGCGCTTCCTCCGCGATCGGTGACGACTTCAGCTTGATCACATCATGGAACTTGCGGCGCACATGCGCCATGCAGGCGGCCTCAACGATCTGGTTGCCGTAGAGTTTTTTGTAGCCCCCATAGCCGTCGGCATGCATGACGCCGCTGAAGCTTGCCAGGTGGTCAGCCGGATGCGCCCCCTTGCGGTCAGGGCTATAGTAATAGGCGATGGCTGCGGGAGTGGCGGATTGATAGCCACTGCCGTCGAAGACGTAGACCCAGACCCTGCCGGTTTTTGTCTTGCCCCGTCCGGGGTCGAGAACATCGACCGGGGTATCGTCCGTATGTATTCGGTCGAGTGCTGCGATATGGGCCCTGATCAACAAGATGATGGGTGTCAGCAAAGCGGATACGCGGCCGACCCAGTCGGCCATCACGGAGCGCGATATGTCTATTCCCAGCCGATCATACATCTCTGAGAGACGGTAAAGCGGAATGTGATCATCGAACTTGGAGACCATGATATGGGCGAGCAGTCCCGGCCCGGGCTTGCCGCGCTCGATCGGCAAGGTCGGCATCTCGCCAGCCACCGTCGTATCGCATTCCCGGCAGATCATGCGCTTTTCCACATGCCGGACAATCTTGACCGACGCCGGCACGTGTTCCAGCACCTGAACCACCCTGTCGGGCGCCTTCAGGAACGAGGTGCCACCGCAGGTCGGGCAATTACAGGGAGCCTCATAGATCAGCTCTTCGGTGGCGAGACCATCGGGCAATGGTTTGCGCTTCGGCTTGTCCGGCGCGTCGTCCAAATCCGGCAAGGGTGTTTTCCCGGCGCGCAGTTCAGCCTCGGCACGGGAAGCCTCAATCTCCTCCAGCATCAGTTCGAACTGCTCTATCTTCCGGTCGATCTTTTCCGAAGAGGCGCCATGCTGCCGATGTCGGAGAAGCTCCAGTTGCGCGCGAAGAAGCCCTATGATGGAGTCTCGCTTGATGACCTCGGCTTCCTGGCTCTCAAGCTTTGCCGCCTGTTCGGCGACCAGTGCGCGCAAAGCAGTGAGTTCGTCCTGACTGTCCAGCGGCGCTGTTTCCATATCCGCGAATCTAGCCGATTTGCCTCTGACGCGCCAGCGTTAAGCCTCGGATGCCCTTGCAAAATATAGCTTTTATCCCGTTCGGCCAGGAGCGGACGTCCATGCCGGGCGGCGCCAATCAATCCCCTCGATGAGCATGGAAAGCTGCGCCTGCGTCAGGTGCGCGACACCTTCTTTCGCTGTCGGCCAGGGAAAGTATCCACGCTCCAAAATCTTGTAGAACAGGCAGAACCCCTGGCCGTCCCACCAGAGAAGCTTGATCCGGTCAGCGCGCTTTCCGCGGAAGCCGAAGATCGCGCCCGAGCCCGGCGCCTCCTTCACCACCGTCTCGACCAGCGCGGACAGACCATCAATGCCACGCCGCATATCGGTCACTCCGCAGGCCAGATAGACCCTTACATTGCCCGATGGCCCGATCATGCCGCCTCCACGCAAGCGACCAGCGGACCGAGCAGCTTCAACTCAACGTCAGCAGGAACCTTCAGGCACCGACCGTTCCGCAGCAATATCTCAACGATCGCCGGCCTCGCTACCGTGGTAGACGCCTGACTTACGCCAGCCTCCTCCATGATTTCCACTGGAAGGAACACCGTCGGTCGATCAACATAGTTGAACGACTTCCGCCACAAGCGAATCTGGCCTGGATGAATGTCGTGCCGACGCGCCACATCGCCAATGCGAGCACCGGGTTCATCAGCTTGCGCCAGTATCCTCAGCTTCGCCTCGTCCGACCAGCGCCGCCTGCGCTCGGTACCGGACATGATCTCCATGCGAGCCATGAAACCTCTTTGTTCTGGTATTAATGTCAGCACTAATGCTGGTTCGAATGCCAGAACATCGCCTGATTTGCCCGATCAGCAAAAACAGCTCACCGGACGCTTACCGAACATCTGCCCACTGAACGCCGCCGTATCGAAGGCGGTTTGATCGAGCCAATATGTTTGAAATCCATTCGTTGAAATAGGGTAAAAACACGTTCCCGTCAGAACCTAAACGCCCTCCGCCGGGAAGCCATAACGTTCCGTCTGGTGCGAAATCCCAACCATTCGTATTCGCACCGATGAAAGTGTTGCCGTTTACACGTTGACCGATTGTTGCGAGAGCCGTTGTGCGACCGGCGGCACCGAATGACATCACTGCATTGCCGTTGTTTGTATTTCGCAAGCCTAATAAAGGTGCGCCGCTTCCACCGTCTGCAACAATAGTCATACCGCCTGCCAGTACGCCACCTGACGTGTTCAGTTTTCCCGCAAGACCAGTATCGACATAAGCAGTTGTCGCCAGCCGCGTTGAATTGTTTCCTTGCGCTGGAGTTGGCGCAGTTGGTGTTCCAGTGAAAACCGGGGAAGCCAAGGGTGATTTCAGGCTCAACGCGGCTTCGACCGTGTCGAATGCTGTTTGAACAGGCGTCGAAACAGGAAGAGTGGATGGCGTGTAGCCTGCAAGCGTGGTCGCATTCCCGTTGATATTGATAGGGAAAGTGTCAGAATAGTCCGTGCTATCCGCCTGCATCAAAAGCCGATTACCAGAACTCATGCCCAGAGAAATCTTGGCTGTTCCCTGATTTGTGCCACCGCCTTGCTGAACAGGTGTAAAGGCGAGACTGATCAATTCGAAAGCCGTGCCATTATAGACAACTTCGACTGCGCGTCCTGATACGATTTGACCAGCAATCAAGGGGGAGCCATCGAACCCTGAAACGATTGCTTTCGTTCCAAGCTGGTTGATATTCAAAGTCGCTGCACCCGTATTCGTCGCATGTGCCCAAAAGCGATAGATGATGCCCTTTGAATATCCGGCTGGTGCAGCCTCGAACGTCAGAACGTAGGCGTTACCCGTTCCCGTCGAAGTGTAAACAGGATTGGCTTGGTTATAGAAGCGCTTCAGCGAACCGCGAATTGAGCGGATAATTGGCGCAACGGAAGATGGTGAATAGCCACCGGCAACACCATTCGGAGACGGTTGGGTGTTGTCCGCATCAAGCTCTTTCCAATCGGAAGAAATTAGGTCTGTCATGAGCTTTTCGCCCTCTTATTATTATTGATTTTATTTAGGTTATTGGTCGTTTTCGTAGCCGAGATCACGGAAGTAGTCGGCAATGGCAGTTGCCACCGCCTGATCAGAAGTGCGCTTACGGATTTCCACGAGCTTCTTCATATGCCCCTGAATCCCGCCTTTCTGCATCTCTGCTTTGGGAACGCCCGCCAACCATGCGACTGTCTCAGGGTCTTTAAAAAGCGCCATGCGACTGTTGGTGAGAAATTTGTTTGTACCAACTTTTGCGGCACCCTTCGCCGCACCAATGGCAAGCGCTGACATCGGTTCAAGACCACCCGCCATACCGAGTGCGGAAGTCAGCACATTGTTCTTGTCCAGCGGATTGAGATTGTCGAGCATCTGCTTGTGCGTCTGACTATTCGAATGGTTTGCACCACGAGCATATTGCTTCATGTTGTTGGAGATACGTGCAAGCCTGTCCAAATCCTGTCGGTATTGCTGGTTCTTCGTGCCCTTGAAAATGGCGTCTTTGGCTTCGGGAGACATCTTCGACCACTTGTTCAGGAACATGGTGGAATTGAATTGCTCAACGCCTTCAACGTCTGTGGACTTGCCAAGCTGCTCGATGCTGCTGGAAACAACGTCAGCCCATGCGTCTTTGCCGCCTTCAGATTTTTCAACGGTTCTACGAATTTGCGCGATTCGGTTTCCACCCTTATTGGTGGTCTCGGTCGCGAATTGCCAAATCTTGTCTGTATCGGGAGCTTGGATAATTTTATCGGCAACACTGCCTTTCCCGAACCCTTTCACCGGGTCCATTTGCCGCCTGTACTGATTGTTGGCTTTGCGCCATGCTTGCGCGGCATCTTCACCAGACGCCAGAGCCGTCTTTTCCATGTCGGCACTCAACGCGCCATACAAGCCGTTGAGATGGTTTGAGAGAACTCTGTCGTCTGTTTCTTTCGCCCGTTGCCCAATGATCGTTCGAGCTTTCTGAAGCTGATCGAAGGTCATTCCGTTCTGAGCATCTTCCAGAATAGCGGTCGCATCATCAATCACGCTGTCAGTCTGAGAACCGATTGCACGCTTGTCAAAACTACCCATGGCTTCACGATCCGCCTTCAGCTTCTGCAAAAAGGAAGACGTATTGTCGATCACGGCTGGAGAGGTCACTTTCTCGCCAACACGGTCATAGAGTTGATTGGAACGTTGGTAGCCAGCCTGTTTTGCAGCCTTTGCCTGTTCCTTGAGAAGTTCCCCAAGTTCAGCCTGCGTTCTGGTAGTTCCTGTTCCCGAAACAATCCGGTCGAATTCGCCGTCCATCGCCTGATGAGCATCATCAATGCGTTTCTGAATTTCGTCACCGTTTCGAAGCGAGGACAGAGCATGTTCAAATTTTGATGTGCGTGGATTGCCGTTGACCATGCCGGGAAGCGGATTATCAGCGCCAATGGCGTTCAGGTCTGCCAATCTCGCCTGCGCCTTGGCAACATCGTCAACTTCACCGACCAGCATCTTTTTGTAGGCGTTTTTACCTGCTTTCCAGCCAGCGCCAACCGCACGACCGGCACCTTCGCCAGCCGCACCCATCGCAAACGTTTTGCCCATATCAACAGCCCGTTCAGAGCCGGTTCGCGTGTCTTCATTACCGAACAGCCAGTTCAAGCCATTCTGGACACCTTCACGACCGGCAACAGAACCGCCACCAGCACCAGTTACCGCGCCACCAAAGGCACCAACGCCTGTTCCAATGACAGGAACGGCAGAACCAACGGCACCGCCACCGAGACCGCCAAGAACGCCACCAACAGCGCCACCAACCGTTTCACCGATTTCAGGTGCGATAGATGCGAAGTCGCCAAGAGACGGAAACCAGCTTTCCTTATTGTAAAGTCGTGTCCTGCCGTTCTCGTCCGTAAAAATGAAATTGTCGTCGCTATAAGGTTTTGCGTCGGGATATGTCTTCTGGATTGCTGCAAGTCGGTCTTCGGGCTTATCGAGCGCGCCGACTGCCATGCGGACGTTCCAAGGTGCATCACCTGCATCGCCCGAAATATCGCGAGGATCGGGACCGGCATTTTCGAAAACGTTGGTGCCGCTGTCTTTCTCGATAATCTTGCGCTTCCAATCGGGAATAGCACCGCCATCGCGCTCAATAATTTTCTTCTTCCAATCGTCCATAGGTTAAAGCGTGAAGCCTCCAAGCCCGGAGAGACCGCCCCGGCGTTTGCGCTGTTGTTCTGGCAACGAAGAAAGAACGGCGATTTCCACGGGATTGCCGCCACCGATACGACCGCCTTGCGCCCTTGCTGTTGCCTGTATTTGGCTATTTAGCGCTTGGTCCTGTTCTCCAAGGGTCTTGGCGAAATCACCGATCTGACCGAAACCTTTGGTCATCTTGTCGGTTTCCATGCCTAGAATTTTGTCCCCGATCTCAACATTCGATCCTGTCAGCTTATTATAGGCGTCGATCAGAACCCCATTGCGGCTTTTCGGCTCTTCCGTCTTTTGAGCAAGGGCAACTGTTTCCGTGCCGGGAATCTGCCTTGGCGCTGATGCAGGATCGGCAGCAGCGATGACTTCCGAGACAACATCAGGTTTGGCTTGGGAAGGAGCGCCATTGTAGGCAGATTGCAGCCACGAAGGGGCATTGTCGCCTTTACCGTCAGCACCCCAAACACCGGGCTTACCCATACCAACATGCATGGAACCTGCCTGCATATAGCCGGGACCAGCACCAAAGCCGGTAATGCCGTTTGCCTTGCCCTGACTGACAATCTGTTCGAAAATCGGGCGATCCTGATCGTTTGCCCAATCGAGTTTGCGACCGTCTTTATAGAAAAACATGTCGCCAGCGCCGCCATGATCATGCCGAACAGAACCAACACGAGCGCCGCCTTCCTCAATACCTGGCTGTCCACCTGAAAACACTTCGGCTGTGACACCCATGTTTTCGAGATAGCCAAGCCGTTTCAGAAGCTCTTCAGAAAGCTCACGATTGCGCGTGGCTCCCTGATTGGCATAACGGATGTAATTGACCATCAACGCTTCCTCCGAACCATTTCGGGAGGATCGTCACTGAAGCGATAGGACGCACCAGCGGGAACAGCATCATAGCCTTCTTGGCTATCAACGACGACTGCACCTTTCTTGTACGGATTTTCGGGAGCGTTGATGCCGCCAAAGTACGTGCGATTGGTTTTGTTTTCTTCAGTGTCTGGATAGATGCGCTCAATCTTGCTGTTGTATCGATCAATGATGCCACCAAGCGATTTTTCGCGGATATCAAGCAGCCTTTCCAACGTCGCCTTATCAAGAGTGATGTCGCCACCGGAAACTTGCTGCACGAAGCGCATGTCGCTGTCAGAAATCTGAGCATTGCCGACAAGATCACCCTTCATTCTCGCTGCCATTTCCATAGCCTGCGTGCGGAAGGTTTCGGTGTCGGCAACCTTACTGGAATCGCCACCCATGGCGGCAATTACCTTCTGTCCCCAAAGAAGCTGGTTTGCACCGAAACCGGTCGTAGCGTTGCCAAGGGCATGCTTCATTTCATAGACTTGGTTGAGGGCACCTTGAGCACCCGAAGCATTTTCACGCTCCTTGTCCATGGCTTTCCACATGTCACCGTCTTTGGGACCAGTGCTGACGTTGATATTGGTGTCTTTCTTCTTCGCCGTTTCATATTTGCGGAATTCGGGATTATCCAAACCGAACTTGAAGTCTTTCTGATCGGCGGTGATTTCAGCATTCTGCCCAACAGCCGAACCAAGGCTTTCCGCCTTCTTCGTATCGAACAGGCTTTTGCCGTAACCGTCTGCCAGTCGATAGGAGCCATCGTCGCCAAGCACCATGCCATTTTCGGCACCATGCTGTTGCAGCGCCTGTATCTGCTTTTGCGTGGCGCGAGCGCCTTCGTCGTCGCCATTGGCAAGCTGCATTTTGTGAAGTTCGAAGAGGGCTTCAATCGAATAGCCGTTCTCGGAAGGCGAGCCATATTTTTCAACGAAGGTCGCAGCCCGATTCTGTGCATCCTGCACGCTCTGGAGCTTCACCTGATTGGCTCGATTGGTGATGCCTTTCGTCTGGCGATCAGCAATACCATCCATGTTCGCGTTGTATGCGCCCACGCCATTGCCGAGACCCTGCCCGATGACGGACAGAAGGTTTGTAGGTTTCTCAGAAGGACCGCCAGCCGCCATCATGGAAGCGCCGCCAAGCAAAAGGCTTTGGGCAAGCGACTGGCGCTTCTCGGGGTCTTCCGGCAGGAACTGAGACAGGAAGTTGTCTTTCTTCGCCTGTTCAGGAGTGAGAACGGCTTTCAGATCGTCCTCACCATTGGGTTTCTTTTTGAAAAGGAAATCAAATACGCCAGCCATGATTACGCTACCTCCATAAGTTTCGTCACATCGATATGGAGCTTTCCGTCAATTTCGATTGCAGCATCTGTCTTGCGATCAACTTCTTCCGCGATTGGACCATACCAGCGCCGTTGATCAGGGTCGTTTTTGTAGGTGAATTCGTAAATTGCGATGCGATCACCATTTGTCAGCGGCATGAACCCAACATGCTTGTGCAGGATTTTTTCCGAAGCCTGACAGAGGGCAAACAAACCAGCGAGTGACGACAAGCCGCCGAGAATCTGACCACCCGTGTTCGAATAAACCGGCGTCTGTGATGTCTGGCTATTGTAACCGCCGCCATTAAGCAGGTTGATGAAGTTCGCGCTGTTCATAATTGGCTGCTGTTGCTGCTGATCCCATGCACCGATCTCAGCAGCCTTGAGAGCATCCAGACGAGAATCCTGAGAAGCGCCGACATTTGCCAGTTGTTGCGAGGGCAGGTACTGGTTCTGGTAAGTCTGACCAGCCATGTTCGCCGCATTGAGCTTTTGCGAAGCCAGATTGGAATCTGCCGCAACAGAAGCGTTCGCCGCATTCAGCTTCTGATCGTTCAAGCCGAGCATGTTCGAGATTGAATTCTGATAGTTGTTGCTTAGCGTGTTCATGCCCTGAAGCTGATAGGAACGATCATTAGCTTGCTGGTTCTGATTGTTTGCGAAGTCGGAATTGTAAAGCGAGCCATATGCGTTGGCAGCATTCATCTGATTTCCAACGTCCTGATTGTACTGATTGCCGTACATATCGGTTGCGACCTTCGCCATCTCATTGGCAGCAGTCGTTTCGGCATTGTTGCGCTGAGTAGCGTAAGCGCCCGAACCCATTCGACCGATTGAAGCCGCCTGACTATCAATGCCGGGATTAGTAATATTTTTCAGCTTGTTTGCGATCTGATCTTGCTGGTTCGAAACCATCTGATCAAGATAAGGATTACGACCGATATTCGCTCCAGAAGCGGTATTCTGAAGATAAGCCATCGCCGGGTTGTTCGAAGACTGACCACTCGCAAATCGTCCATTGGCAATCTTGCTTGCCATGTCGTTCGTCGGATTCGGTGCAAAGCCGCTCGCACTTTGAAGGTTCTGAAACGTGTTCTGTGCTTGCTGATTTCCAGAACTGTTCATCACCGAATTGACGGCATTTGTCGCATTTGTAAGCATTGAGGTATTGCCGTTTCTGGCGATGTTTTCCGCGCTGGAAAGAGCATCTTTAGTTGCCTGCGACTGGTCAGCAATCAGCGAGCCTTGATACGGCTTTGGAGCGCCATTTTTATAGAGATTATCGAGCGTTGCATACTGATCAAGCAGGTATTGCTTACTGCCGCTCCACGGCTCCGTACTCGTAGTTGTGGTTGTTTGTTTTGGAGTTGATGCCATCAGTTTAAAGCCTCTTTATGAATTCTTCTTCTTGCTTTTCGAAGCCATTTTTCAGGATAAGTTTATGCCATTCGCGGCGGGGTGTTCCGACCAGTTTTGTGAAGCCTTGATCTTTCAGAAAGGCACAAAAGATGGTTTGGCAGCGCATAATTTCTTTTAATGATTTGTTCTTTTCGCCGCCCAAAAGTAGAACGTTTGCGATCCATTCTCCTTCAAATTTGCAAAGTTCTAGAACTGCTGCAAAGTGATCACCGGTTACGAGATGCCATTCGCTGTTCCGCAATTTTTCGAGCATTTCCGCTTCATCGAAAACGGGTGGTGTCCGCTCGAATGCTGATAAAAGCCACGCTCGAACCCGCGCATATTCTTGTTCTGAAAAGTCCATCTGCATCATACGTTGAACACCACGTAATCAAATGTTCTGACGGTCGTTGCAGCGGCATGCGTGATCACAAATGAGCCGTTATTAATTGTTGAAATAAACGTCGAATTGAGAGCATTCGCAGCAGCAATCGTTCTTGCCTGAAGGAAGATTTTACTCTGGCTATTGATTTTTGGATTTGTGACCGTTGTCGCCGTGAGTGAATTCGCCAAAGTCACAGAACCGGTATTATCAAATTGACCGGCAATTTGATTCAAAACGCTTGTGATCTGTCGTGTATTCGTATGATCGTAGACTCTTTCCATTACGCTATTTAGCGTTTTCCCGCTGTCTGCCCGTCAATCTGAACAGCGAAGGCAGTCTTCCAGTCGCCAGAAATATTGATACGGAAGCGTTGAAAACGTGACTTTTCCCGGAAGTAAGCGAAACCGGTTTCGGCATTTGTATCTTGGGGATTTGACCATTGAATTGGATCGGAAAGAAGCTTTCGAGTGCCTACTTGAACCCGAGTAGTTCCATTGCCTTCAAACAATGGTCTTGCTCTCGAAATAGAGGCAATGTCAGCACCAGTCTGATTGGGTAGAATTTTCGAAAGCTGATATTCGGGGGTCTCAATGGACAGTTCGAGGGTTTGACCTGAGAACGAATAAACCGCCCCTGTGTCGCTCATCGCCCAAAGCATGGACTTACCGCCCGACCAAATAGGGTCATCAAAAGAAGCTGGAACATTATCCAGCGTTCCATAGGCGTCCAACTGATCAATCGTCCACGGCAGGGAAATGGCATTGAAGATCATGTCCGCTGTCGCATCAGCGGTAGTCCACTCGCCAGTGACGTAATTGAATATCAGCATCATGTCTGGATGACCGTTCGGGGAATTAACCGAGCAGAATGACCAGTAAATCAGGGTTTCTCGGGGATCGGCTGCAACGGACATCAGATTGAGTTTGTCGGGATCGGCATTTTGCAAGAACCACTTATCAATCCGACCAGCACCAACAGGTGTGAGGCTACCGCCATTGAGCATGTAGAACCCGTCATCAGACAGGAAGAAGTGCCGTCCTTCGACGGAAATCACGGATTCGGAAACAGAACAGCCTTTTCCAACCACTCGGTCTGTGAAGCTGAAAACGTAAGGGGCACCAATGTACTGCATCTGAACAATGCCGCGCTGGAGCAATATCCAGCACTGATCATCGGTGACGATACCCATGATCGAGCCAGAGCCGTGTATATCTTGGAAATCCGCCTGAGTTTGCGGGGAATAAATCCAATCGGAAGGTGACTCGATTCCGCTCCAACGAACACGGTAAGGAACAGCACCGTCAAGAGCGTCATAGGTATTCCCGAGAATGGTGAAACCCTTGGTCGTCGCAATATGTCTGCCTTTCACAAGGGTCGTCAGATTTGCGAACTGGATGTCCTGATTCATGTCGATGAATTGGGGTTCATCACTGAAATTGGTGAAAATTTGCACGCTTCCGAATTCCACAGACTTCCAACGTTCTTTGCCCGTAGTCGTGTAGCCGCCTGATCTGGAAATGTTCGTCCATTGACGGGTAGATGGCGAGAGCTTGTACAGCGCCGTGGCACAACCACCATAAACTTTGGCATCGCCTGATGCGTTTTGACCGATGGCTGTGCCGAGCGGGCGAGATGCCATCGCTGTGGACGAATATAAGCTGACGGCTTTCATCGGGAAGAAGGTGACACCACCGGCAAATGAGCCGCGCCCCGGCGTTCCATTATGCGCCTTCACCAGCCCCGCGTTTCCAAGTGCTGGAAGATCGGGCGTCCATGAGGAAAAAGGTTGGTCGATTACTGCCATGTGGGACCACCAAGCGTGATGGAGCCAATCATGCGACCGCGCCTGTCATCTTCCGCAAGAACGCTAAGAGCTTCGTTCAAAGCCGCCTGTTCAGAAGCGATACCTTCTGCATCTTTTTCCCAACGGTAAAATTCCCTGAGAACGGCGGAGATATAGACGTTCTGGAAGTGCTCGAAGAGCCAATTGGAATTCGTCTCGGTCAAGGCTGTGAAGGCTGAATAATAGGTAAGCTTGACCGTATCTTCGACTTGACCGGCAAAGATCAATTTTCCGGCAATACGATAATAGCCGACCTCATCAGAAGTCAGCGTGGCGCTGTTGATGGAGACCGGTTTGTATCGTTTCTCAATACCGGTAATCGCGCGAATTTCAATGAAGTCGGCAGGTAGCTCGGCAATGTCGTCGCTGATCGAAAGAACGATGGTTTTTTCAGAACGGTAATGGCGAACAATCGGGCGAAGATGACTTTCAGCACGAAGGATGAAGCTGGTAATAGGAGCGTCGTCGCGAATGGTGTAGCTTTTGATGAGCGTCAGAAACTCTTGATAGGTCATATCAGAGCCTCCAATTGTTCACGCGGAACTTTGCATAATCAGCGTCATTGAGACGACGCTTCATCGCTTCGGGATCGTCGGTGATGCCTTCGCGTTTCCAATTAAAGTAAAGTCCAATTGGAATGCCAGCGACTTTCACAACATCGGAATGCGAACCAGCGTGATTGAAATCAGCAGCCTCTTGCGCATTTGCATCGAACATTGCCTGAAGATTTTTGTAATCGGTTTTGATAATGATCTTGTCACCGTCGCGGATCAAAGTGACCGTATAATCAGGTGTATCTTCCCATACGACCGAGCCGGATTGGAGAAGATCACCAGCTTGAAAATTGTCCATCAATATGCCTCTAAAAATGTCTATCGACGTATTTAGCGGCGAGCCGAATTTGGGAGATTTCGCATAAAAAAGAGCCTCCGAAGAGGCTCTAAGTCGATTCTTGAATTTATGATTATTTTGGCTGAACTTCAGCCTTTAGCCGTTCAAGTCAGCGATCTTGGCGTTGCCCCTTTTATTGAGGCATTCAAGCGACGTTTCAGTGACGAGCATATAGCGTTCACTATCACCAGTCTTGCCGAGTTCCTTCTTTTCAACACCTCGAAGGACAGCCGAATTCCAAAGAGCGGGATCGTAGGCGATGACGGTCGAAGTGGACATGAAACGATGCGGAAGGATCGTAACAGTACCGAAATCCGAAACGTAAAGGTCTACAGCCTGATTGACGGTCTTCTTGTCCGCGTTCTGCTGTTTGGTCGAACCACCGTTGAAGGTCGAAATCTTCGACTTCAGGATTCCCGGCGCAATAACCGTGTTCGGATCACCGCCAGCTTCCCAAATCTTCTGGAGAGCGGAAATGAACAGTGCTTCAGTGAGCGGGCGAGCCGTACCAGCCGTAGGAGCATTGACCACACCACCGGAAAAACCGGTCGATACACCGTTCGCACCATGCAGAGCGTTGGTAGAGATGAAGGCTTCAGCACCACCGAGCTTGCGGACGCCTACTGCAACAGAGCCGTTGCCCGAGACATACGCAGCTTCTTGATCTCGCTTCAGTTCCTTGCCTTTCTTGGCGATCTGGCGAGCAAGTTCATCCTTCGCGCCAGCCGTGTTGACGGCGTTCAGAGTGGAACTCAGGCGAATGTCCTTCTGGAAAATCTGCGTGACGTTCGAAATGCGAACAGGACCATTGAGGGTCGTATCGGTTGCATCGGCGCCTTCAGCAATAGCGTTGTCCTTATTGGCAGCAGCAAGTTCGTCCTGAAGCCATTCGTGCTTGACAGCGGTTGCCTTGGTCTTACCGATAGAGGAAATGAACGGAGTCTCTTCCGGCGAAATCATCGAAATGACGTTGCTCAAATCTTCGCGTACATGGGAAACATTAGTCGTGGTTAAAGTGGGCATTTTCTTACCTTCTTGTTCTTAGAGTAGATTTTTGATGAGGGCTGCGGCATCCGCAACACTGCGAGATTGGTTGAATTTTTCATAAGTCTGACGATCATAATCAGCAGCCGTCTTTCGCGAATTTTCCTTCGCAGAAATAACCGGCTTCTTCTCGATCTTTTCGACTACCTGCGGAATTGCCTTCTGTGCTTTTTCAGCTTGAACAACTCGGTACAGTAGGTCGATGATGCGGAAGTCAACGATGCTTTTGATTTCTTGCTCGTTGAAGCCAGTGTCCAAAAGCATTCCAGTGATGTCACTGAAAACTTCATCAGCCTTATTTTTGTCCTTCAGATCGGGATATTTTTCGAAGAAGCGATTGCTCGATTCCTGAATTGCGATCTGGCGCTGCTCTTCCTCATATGCGGCTGCTTTCTGCTTCAGTGCAGTTTCAGCTTCATAGATTTGGCGAACGGCGTATTCACGCTTTTCCCATTGGGCTTTCTGTCGGACATATTCCGCCGGATCATTTTCTGCGAGCCAATCGAAATCGGGATATTCCATCTGACGGAACTCGATTGAAACTTGCTGTTTCAGGGCTTCAATCCCTGCCAGTGCTTCAGATCGAAGGGAATTCACATCCCTTTGGTTTTCCTGATAGAACTTCCGCTGTTCGGCAATTTCCTGCGTCTTTTTCGTGTAGTCGGCTTGTCTCATATAAGAGGACCGAATTTCGCTAAGACTTACCTGATTGCCATCGATATCGAAAAATTGCTCTTCCGGCGTCTCTTCAGTTTCAGGAGCTTCGACAGCTTCATCCACTTCCGGTAATTCAACGTTCTCGTCTGGTTGCTCATCAAAAGAGTCCTCAGATACGTCGAGAGTTTGACTGATAAGATCAGCCGCTTCATTAATGTTTAATGCAGTTCCTTCCGGATTGTTGCTTTCAAATTCCATCTATTTAGTAATTCCTAAAATTATTTTGGTTCGAATATTTAGTATTCTTCATCTTTCTGCGATTGCGCTTCGTATTTGGCGACTTCGACGTATTTATCGAGCCTTTGATTGATCAGCTTAAAACCATGACTGAGTTGGTGAACGCTATCGAGTTCTTCCGCTTGCCCTAACTTCGTGTTCATGAAAGCTTCGAAAATTTCGGCTTCAATGCACTTCATCAGGGCGCGAAAATCTTCGTTCTCCTTCAAGCGAAGTGCCTTCTGTGCTTTCTCAATATTGTTCATTCGGAACCTCAATCATTATCTGCGGAATGTCGCTTATCGGAGTGTCAGTCTGTGAATATTTCTTGTCCAATTCCATCAGCTTCACGAGGTAATTTTGCTCCTGCTGTTTGCTCTTCAATTCCATCTCTTCGCGGAACTCAGATTGCTGCTGCTGAAGTTGAGCAACCAGTTTCTGCATTTCGAAATTGCGGTCTGCTTCATCGGATTGCGCCTTCAACTGCGCCTTGACCTTTTCCATCTCAATCAGACCGGCATTCGGATCGACGGGAGGCTCTGGTGGTGGGGGAGGCGGCAATGTGCTTGGATCGACAAAGAACAGGCTGCTGTTCTTGAAGCCTGCCGTCTCGGAAAGCTTGGCAAGGGTGTTGTAGATCGTCTGAGCGTTGACGATGGGAAGACCAGCCTGCATGGCGGACATTTGCTGTGCCAAGAGATTGGTCAATGAAGCGGTAGACTGGTCACGGCTCATCACGCCGAACGCGACGGAGGTCGTCACATCCAGTTCAGGCGTGAATTCGTCAATCGGCACGAAGTTGTTCGTCAATCGTGCGATGAACGCTTGAGCCTCTTCCGGTTTCTGAAGAAGCTGGTCGATGACGATGCGAATAAGGTAGGCATAACCAGTGTCCGCAAAATAGCGACTGATCATCTCAACCAGCAACTGGCTTGAGTTATTGCGCTGATTTACGGCGGTCGCGGTAGCATTTTGAAGATCGCTTGCATTCAGCGATACCATCTGCGGACCAACACCAGTCGTGAAATCGAGACTGTTCGACAGATTGGCAATGACCGGCATTGCATCACCGCCAGCGAAAGGCGGAATAGAATAGCTGATGCCGCCCGTTGGATCGTTTGAGCGAACGATGGAGCCGGGGTGAACGTTCAGAAGGTCGTCCAGATTGACGGCATCCGGGTTTACGATCTTTGTCGGATTTACGTGGCTGTGCAGATCGTCAATGATGGCGCGGTTCAACCGGGTGATCAGGATATGATCATCACCAATCTTGTCAGCGATACCCATGGAAAACAGGGTGTCTGCCTGCGGGAATGGAACGAACGGCGCATACGGATAGAAACGGGTGGTTTCTTCGTAATCGAGCAGGACAGGCTTTTCGATACCACCGGCAAGCGTGAAGCGATAGTGCCGAGCCTTCTTGTCGATCTTCATTTTGCAGTAGACGACAAAGACTTCCACGTCATCGCCTGAAATTCCCTGATCGCCGTCAAGGTCTTTCGAGCGTTCCAAGGCAATGCCATCATTCTTGCTCGATGCCAGAGCGATCTTGGACATCTTCTCGGCGTCATAGCCCATTTCAAGCAGGGCAGCTTTAGAAACGATCTTTCGATGCCCTTGAAGCTTGGCAGCAATGCCGCCGGTTTCAGGATCAATCTTCGCGTCTCGGGAAATAATGAAATCTTCGGGGGCGACAGACAGTACGTTGAAAACGGGATTACGGCGAACACTTCTGATCTTCAGGTCGCGAACCGACATACCAGCTTGGTTCAGATACGGCTTGGATGCTTCCTCAATGACGATTTGACCGGCTTCTTCCTGCTGATCGAATGCGAGAAGCTGCGCGTCTGGAATGCCCTTGATTGTGCGGGGAAGACCTTCAACGGTCTCGGTCGTGAATTCCGCTGTGATAATGCCTAGACCGCAAATGAAGCCGTTCTGAAGCCATGGCTGAAGGAAGGACAGATGACTGTTCTTCGTCTTCAGAATCCAGTTCACCACAGATGTCTGCTGACGCGCAATCGCTTCGTCTTCTGGTCCAAATGGAAGGAACTCACAAACGTTTTCCGGGCTATCGAAGATGCGGATCATGCTGGCAACGGACCAGTCAACGCGCTGCTGAACTTCAGGCGAAACCCATTTCGAGCGACCTTTGATTTTGTCGTCGCCGGGCAAATATGCGCGCTTATAATATTTCAGCGCCGTTTCGTGCTTGGTCGCAATATTTGAATTGCTGAAATTTACAGCGTCTTTCAGTTTCACCGCGATGCTGTTTTGAATAGCCTTAGCCTGTTCGTCCATTAATCCTTTCTCTTTTTGAGGCTATTTAGCTTCACTGGTAACTCTGGAGGTTCGTGTACTCGATTGGCTTCGACCACGAGTATTTGCTTTGAAAACGAGAAGGATTGACGCTGAAAGTGATAGCCAAGGCGTCGGCATAATCGGGCGAACGACCGAGACGCTTTTTCAGCGCCTTCTTCTCTTCAAGTTTGATCTTGCCAGAACCGTCATCATAAGTCGGTGTGACAAGCTCTTCGATAAGCCGCTGATGATTGGGAATGGAGATGTTTTCTGTCTGAAACCATTCGCGCATCTCAAACCAAATCTGGTCACGGACACGATGATAGCGGTCGGGGTTGCGTGTTGGCGTTCCGGCGAAAATGCAGGAATGAACGGGAAGACCGAAGTCTTTCAGATTGCTCCAAACACCGTGACCAAGACCGGTCGCATCAACGGCGATCATGGATGGTCGAATGTTCTTCGGCGTGGACTGATAAAGGTCTCTGACCTTGTACGCCAACTGTGTCGGATCAAGTCCGCGCCATTCCTCAAAGCCCAACAGCAAATTGTCATGGCGCATTGCCAGCACGGAACTGTCCTTACCAGCGCCAGCCGGATCAAGACCCCATATGACAGGGGCATTCGAGGCAGGAACGACTTCTGTGTTGAGAATGGCGGTTTCGATCCATTCCCGACTGATCAAGCCGTCAATATCGGAAAGCGGGAACTCGCCAAGGACCATGACGCGATATTCGCGGCTGAGCGGCCCCCCGTAATTCTTTGCAAGCTGTTCGAAGGTTTTCGGATCGAAATGCGGGCTGTCCTTCATCTGCCCATGGACTTGGGTCCATTCATCGCGAATGTCTGGATCGCAGTGAGTGCGCCAGAAGAAGCCGCTTGCCTTGGAAGGGTTCGAGACGAGACAGAGCTTTGCGTTCGGATCGGTAAGGATGTTCAGCAGCGCGCCAGTGAAAACGGCGTCGTCAATACCGGAGGCTTCATCCACAATGACGAAGTTGTTGTGGGCATGAATACCACGGGCATTGTCGGGCTTGTCGCCGCTTGCCAGACGATATTCGGCAAAACAGGAACTTGGATTGACCGTGCGACTGATACGCGTTGCCTGAACGTCAAAGCTCTCTTTGAAGATCGGAGACATCTTTCCGTGGAGTACCTGGAGTTCTTTCCAGATACCGCCGCGTAACTGCGGCTCTGACGGTCCAAAGATAGAAACTTGAATCTGATCGTGGGTGATCAGCGCCCACCAAGTCACAATGGCTTCCGCATGCGTCTTGCCAAATCCGACACCACCGCGAAAGGTAATGGTGCGTTTGGTACGGAAAGCTTCACAGAATTCGATCTGTTTCGGGGTAAGGGTAGAGCCAAAAACCTGAAGCGCGAAAACGGCAATGTCTTCGCGATAAATGTCTATAAGTGCTGCTAATTCGTGTAAATTTTCGTCTTTATTCGCCATCCGATATTTAGCGGAATGGCAAACTCAGTCAGATTTTCGGTTGAGGAAACGGAGCAGGAACTCCCTCAAATCCTCCTTCATCTTGGCGGGATTTTTCGCGTAGTCCTTGGCAATGAGCAGCAAGGCTTCCGCGAAATACATGCCGAGTAGACCAACGGCGAACGCCACTGAATTCACTGTGGAGGGATCTGCAATGGAAAACAGATAGGCAATCAACGGAGTGACATAGGCGGCAATGATGCTGCCGATGAATCCACCGAACAGGTTCTGCCAAAGCGTTCCGGTCTTAGCCACGAAGCTTCGAACGACCGATCCGAAGAACCCTGCAATGATGTGGCTTGTCTGAAACCCGTTGCTGGCAAGGAACAGAGAGAAGGCGGCAATTGCCGCTACGATCCAATCAATCATCGTCGTCGGTGTCTTCTTCCGGCGTGATGTCGATAATATTTTCCTTGGCACCCGGCAGCTTCAGCGAATTGATTTCCGCGAGCATGCCGGCAATCGAATGGGAGTGGTTCACATTGACGTTCGTATCTGCCTTTGCTTTCGGAATGACAGCGCTCAACAGCCATTCGGCAGCTTTGAAGCGAACGCCGTCGCTGGCGTTCTTATCGTTCATAAGCGCAATCATGTTTTCCAGCGCTTCAGGCGTCGCATCCATAATGCTGTTCCGAAGTTCTTCAGGAAATTTCTTGCGCCCACCAGAGCGATTGCCCTTCTGGAAACCGATCTTCTTTAATCGAGCTATGTTCTCTTCTGACTTGCTCCATTCACTCATTAACCGCTCTGCCTCCAAATGTTTTGAGAAAGGCAAGCGCGTCATCTTCGTAAGTGAAATCGACCGTGAAAAATCCTTCATCGACTGCTAAATTAAAGTCTTCTGAAATGAGTTCTCGAACCTTTGCACCAAACTTGGAATCGATCCATTCGGCGTAAATGTTGTCCGCTTTTGCCTGTGTGATTTCGGCTTCATATCCGCGAGGAAGATGAAAAATGACTTGCATGCTTTGCTGTTCTCTGAGATTCGTTTTTCAGATATTTAGCAAAACATTGATCGGAGACCGAAATGACAACTTTCTTGGAATATTCGAAAAGCTATGAGGTTAAAGAGAACGAAGCCGTAAACGCTTTTTTGGCGGCACTTATTCGCCAAAAGAAGGCTTTCGAAACGGGCGAAACAAGCCGTCGCAGTTGGGTAAAAGAGGAAAATGGCGGCTTCCATATCAAGCTTGGAAAACTCGCAAAAACTTATCGAGTGGAAAACAAAAATGATGTCAGCGACTTCCTTCACCGGGCGGCAGTAGGCGCGCAGACAGAAGCGGACTTCAGAGCTTTGATTGAAGAAGCCTACGGCTCGTCGGACGCAGCCGCAGAAAACAAGCCAAGGCGCGGTCGTAAGCCGAAGAACGCCTGATCAATTCGGCTGTTACGCGGTTGCTGTCTTCAGATAGACAGGGCTAAGACTTGCTCAAATGACTTGATGTCAAGGTTGGAGAAGCCAGTCTCTATAGCTTCTCCAACACCAGTTGGTCAGTTCAAGAAGGTCTTCATCGCGCGGTAATCACCATCGGAGATGTAGTAGACATTTTCTTCACGTTGCTGACGACGCGCACTTGCTGGTCTGACCAAAGCTAATTCGGTTACAACGCAAAACTGGGCAACAGATCGCCTGTCCTCCAGCTCTTCGTCTGCACCAAATTGCTCATGGCTTGCCCCGAATAGATAGTATGTTCCCCGGAATGAGCCTTCCGGGTCGGAGGTTGGAATCGCGATTCCCAACTGGAAGTACTTTCCTTCGATCCAGCATTCGGCAGGCACTACGTACATTGGCATGCACGCGCCTGTCTCAATTAGCGCCTTGTGCGTCCTTTCACCAAGGCGCTTGGTGAAGCTGAGGACGGTTTTCTCCGCTATATTTACGCGGAACCGACTTGATACGTTTTTATAACCACTGCCCAGATCGTTGACATCGATCAACATTTTTTCTTCCTTATAAAAAATCATTTTCTTTAAGTGGGCACTTGGCACTACGCCAAATCCCTAAATTAGGATGCCTTGAAATGAATTCTTGTCAACAAAAAAGCCCCCGCAAGAAGGCTTTTACAGGGGCGTGGAATATCAGCTTTCAGTCAAGAACAGGGTGATTGCGCCAATGATGGCGACTGATTTCAGTTGAGCGAACATGTCGGTATTTAGTGGATACTTCGATAATTCAAACGCTCTTTGAACAGACCCGTGATACGAGTAGATCACTAATGCGCAACTTTTTGTCGAATTTTGGGAGTGGATATGAACTACAGTTTCACGCCGGGAACGCCGGGGGTCTACGATATTGGAGCGCTACAAAGCTTCGTTGATAGTTTGGAGACCGATGAAGAACAGCACCATTCGATGGTTGTTCTTCTTAACCTCAAGAATCTCAACGGCTACGTGAATGATTATGCTTCGGCGGTTGGTCTACGTCGCTATGTCCAAGGTCTACGGGAAGAGGTTCTACATAATGTGGCATCAGGCACTTTGGATTTCACAAATCAAATGCACATGTTGAAGAATTGGGACGAGATGGCTGGAAGGGAGGCGAGCATGACGGTCTATCATGTCGGGAAAACCCTAGAGCAAATCAAAGACAACTTACGATTCACAAAAACGATAGCGTCGGACTCGGACAGCGATGCGTTAAGAAGAGCCTCAAGCGAATTGGAGCGGGCGTTCCCAAATTTCGAGATTGCTAGGAATGCAGCTGGACACAGGGCTGAGGCATTCGCATCGCTGGAACGTATGAAATCGAACGCAATCGATGTCGAAGAAGGGAAGAAATTGCTAATAGGCAGCATGGACGGCGATGAGTACGTGACGACTTTCAAGAAAAAGCTACTTAAAGTGCCGCTCACAGAAGAAGCGCGGCGGCGGCTAAATGGTGTTGTGGCGTTGATTTATTCGGCATTTCCAAAACTCCAGTCGATGTTGCCGCCACTTAATTTTGGGGTTCAGGCATCAGCCGGCAATGAAGCGCCATCCGGAAAGCTGTGAGCATAAAAAAATTTCTGGATGACCTGATAAAAATAAGCAGGAATCGAGCAGGGGGTGGTGGGGGTGCGAGTCACCCCCTGATGATTTTCGATGTTTCCGTGGATTGTCAGCGATCAAGCCGACTTGACGTTCAGACTGTTGTCATTCGCGCTACCAATCGTCTTGCTGTTCTTGAAGATATGATCAGCAACCCTAACAGCATCTCTGTCTTGACCGTGCCCAAACATGTGGCGATTTGCGGTTAGGATTTGGATTACTTCGCCATAGGAACAACCCGACTTCTTCAGATCAACGCCAGCCTGATAGAAGTGCTTTCCGCCTTTACCCAAGCCGGGAGCAATCGACCATTTTTGCAGGATGTCTTCGACAGTTTCTTTGTCTGCTGTCTTCCCTGAAGAGACAGCATCTTCTTTGGAATTGCCGAACTCAATCTGAACACGGTTGAGATATCTTTCCGTGTCGAGGAACGACACCTTGTACGTCATCATGTCGGTCCACACAGTCCCGTCGATGAACAGATCACCTTTGAAATTCGACACGCACGGCATGCTAATTCGCTTGTTGATGCTCTTGAAACTTGAATCGATTTCGAATGCGTCAACAAACTTTTGCAAGATATCGGCATGGATGAGTTTGAAAATCTTCTGATAGTCATCACCATTCACAGCCCGATCAAGCGGAATGAACAGATGGAAGCGCTGATCCAGCGGCTGACTGCTGAAGCTGTTGGCGATGACATGCGAGAGCTTATTCTTCTTGAGGAATGCGCTTAGTTCGCTCGGGTCGCATTTGGCTTTGTCCACATCCATTTGAATGAGCTTCGTCGTCTGGATGTTGCTTACAAGCTTGTGATTGCTTGGATCGATGAAATAGCCTTCTCGCAATTGAGCGCATGCTGATTTCGACTTCAGCACGATGTTTTTGGAATAGTGCTGCATGGTCATGACCAGTTCCTGCCATGACGCAGAAACGATAATCGGCTCTTCGCAATTGGCGCGGCTCCATTGGCGAATGAGGAAGTTTTCGTACTGGTATTGATTTTTCGCTTCGTTGCTTTCCATTTTGTTTCTCTTGTTCCTTTTTTGACTTCTTTCGTTGGCGGTCATGGCTTTTGGCTTTTCGCTCCGAAGTTCTTCTAAACCGATGTCGAAGAACTCTGGTTCACCTGCACATGCCTCCCCAAACATGTCATGCAGCGCCATAGCAGACCGCTGATCAAGCACGATGATGGTGACGTGGCTGGAACTGGAATAATCGCGGTAGCTGGTTCTGGAGGCGAACTGGTATTGCGCGGCATAAGAAACCGCCATCTTCACGTCTTCGGATTGCATCTCGAAAAACTCACGCTTGAAGTTGTAGACGTAAGTTGGCGGATTGATCGGAGTGAGATGAATGGCGACATTGATGTGCTGGAAGCCGTTAATGCCCTTTGCAGAAGGGTCCAAGCGTTGCGACAAGCCGGTTTGATCGTGGAGCCATGTATAAGGCGTGATTGCATTGCCATCCTCATCCTTGGCTTTCTTTACACAGTAGATGTGCGGCGTATTCGGGAAGGCTGCATCGAAAGCCATGGCAACACGGTTTAGAAAATCCTGATAGCCAAGCCTTTTATAGTCCGCCCATGTGTCCAGTTCGTCGGATAGGTAAAGGATATGAACCAAACCTTTTTGACCCTCTGGCAGAGAGCGGAGGAAAGGCTTCATTTCATCATTTTCAACGAAATCGACTTTCTTGTGCCATGCAAAATAGGTCTCAGATTGTTCGAAACCAGCGCTCATAATGGTGACGGATTTGTAGCCCGACAGAACGGAAGGTTGCATCACCACTTGAAAGCGGAGCTTCATATCCTTGACCGTCTCAGGATCGTCCTTCAGCGCATCCTTGTAAGCTTTCAATGACGATCCACGAATAACTACCTCGTAGTCAGCGGATTTCATGGTTTGAGACAGTTCGAGAAGCTTTTGAGATGGAACGAAGGCTTCATCATCGTCAAATGTCGAAAGCAGGTCGGCAATCTCTTTCGTATAGGTCATTTTATAATAGAGATGGCTATCGGAAATGATGTCATCGGGAAACAATGAAAGCAGGATGCTTTGAACGATCTGAAGGGAAGATTTCAGCTTGATCGTCTTTTCAATCTTCGGCTCTTCATCGATATAAAGATCGTAATTTTCAGTGCCGTTAATCTTCTTCATTGCGACGGAATGATCCACGATTATGATTTCATGGTCGTCAGCTTTAATGGCATCTCGGAAGGCTTTCGTACAATTGGAATAGGAATTTTCGTCGTCATCCTTTCCATCTTTGCCAGTGATGAGCTTCACTGAAAAACCGGCGTTCTTGAGCATTGCTGCGATTTCGCGGCTTACGGCTTTTCGGGGAGTGGCAATCACGTTGCGGGAACCGGGCTTGATGACCTTCAGCAAGGAATATGTCTTGCCGGAACCGGTTCTGGATGAGAGATATTTGAAAAGAAGTTTGGTCATAAAAATGGTCTCGTAAAATAGGCAATAAAAAGGGGTTTCCCGAAGGCGGTCCGTCAAGACCTTCAAGGAAACCCCGATATTTTTACGAGATTTTGAGTGCAGAGAAGATCAGCGGTCCTATTCGAATTGAAGACGATTAGGACTTGACGGACCTTCTCTTAACTTCAGACATATTTAGGGATTTTCGTTTCTGGAAAAGCCAGAACACAGGGTCTTAATCGAATTATTTTTGATTATTTTCCGAAAAGGGAATGTCTCGATTAAGTCTGGTCATATTAGCTTAAATTGATAGAAAAATCAATGAGAAAGATTGGTTTAAATGGATACTTCCACACTCTCGCTACGCGAGAATGAGCGAAGCTCATACGAACTGGATTTGGATAGGTGATTATATCCGCCAGTCGGCTATCCCGTTCTTTGACAGGCTGAAAGAAGATATTGGTTGTTTTAGATTCTTAAAAAAAAGATGTCACGATTAGTATATAATAAAAAAATGCTATTATACAAAACGTGATATGTTTTTTTCAACCTGTACATAAACGAAATAGCCGACTGATCAAATCATAGGACCATGAGCGAAGCGAATTCGAGCCGTAGGCGAGAGTTGTTAAGGTCAACTAATCAACCCTGTTCAAGTAGCTATTCAAACCCTTTCCGAAAACCAGTAGCTTCTCAAATTTCCTTAAATCTAATATTTCAAAACCCCTGTAAAATAAGGCTTTCCGGCTGCTTAAAAAACGTCTTTTTTAGCGAAAGGTACAATCTTACCCCCGCCGAAAAATAAAAACGCTCTCAGTTTAGGGAAATGAACCAAAACCCCTTATTTTGCAGGGCTTGTAGCGTCTCATATGGGTAAACCGTAGCAAGACAATTCCATGAGACACTTTTCGCGTCTTATTAGGGTTGATTTCAGTATTCCGAGACAGTATGACTCAAACATCTGGAACCAAATGAGACAAAAGGGCGTCAGATGTCAGTCATATACGGATATGCCAGAGTGTCGGCATCGGATCAGGATTTGACCTTGCAAGAAGAGGCCCTCCGATCAGCCGGGGCAACGCTTATTCTGAAAGAGAAAAGAAGCGGCACCACAACACAAGGCAGAGAAGAGCTTTCCAGACTGCTAGATTTCGTTCGGGAAGGTGACACCATCATCATTACCCGTATCGACCGTCTAGCGCGCTCTATAGCCGATCTATCCGCTATCGTGGACCGCCTGAAAGCCAAGGGTGTTTCACTGAAGGCAACTGAACAACACATCGACACCAGCACTCCAGCCGGAAACGCTTTTCTTCAGATGCTTGGTGTATTCGCTGAATTCGAAACAGCCCTCCGGAGCGAACGCCAACTGGAAGGAATTGCCAAGGCGAAGAAGAATGGCGTCTATAAAGGCAGGAAAGCCACTGTGGATGGCACCAAGATCAATGAGCTAATGGCGGCTGGTAAAGGTCCGACCGAGATAGCCAAAACCCTTGGGATCGGTAGAGCAACTGTCTACCGATATCTTGAAGCGAAAGCATGACTGTTCAATATTGTTGAACAATATGGATAGTTTGTTCAACAATAGTGGAATGTGCGGAAAAGTGTGGGCGTTGGCGGCGCGGGCTGGATTCGTGGTCATTACTCTTCAGGTGGCAGACAGTGCTTGTAAGAAATATCGTTAATGACCCTGAATGAGAAATTGGCGGGACTTGATTTTATCAACTTCACCTTCTCTCCAACATGACGACACAACCGATGAATAGTTTCAACTTGTACGTCACATCTAGAGCCAAGGATTACCTTTTTTAGCATCATTCGCGACGAGAAATTATGAAAATAAAATCCCGTCACTAAGTCTGGGTTCTCGAGAGGTACAAATTTCCGATATTCTTTTTCATATTGCCATTGATCGAACTTCATTTTGCTCAGTCGTCTTAGGTCTTCGCTGGACAGCTTAGATAGTGAATCCTTTTCAAAAGTACTGAGCGTTGGACGTTCTTTCCGATAATCAATCCGCTCCCAATCATCTGCGGCGCATCGAAACTGCAAACATATTCCTTTGTGTTTATCCGCATAATGTCCCCAAAGAAGCGGCTCTTGCCAACTGGTACTCATACAAATTATTCCAGTTGATTCGTCCAAATCCTCTTTCAAGGATTGTAGCTCTGTAGAACGCCCAGCATTTTTCATCGAAATTCCCAGAAAATCAAATGGATCATTGAGTTCCGTAAATCTCGCGATTTTAATGCGCTTGTCTCTCAAACTCTGTAGCGCATAGTCTTTGCTCGTGTAGTAGTATAATGTTTTGGAAGCAGACGGCAATATAGCGATTTTCTTCAAATTTTCGCACTCCTCCAAATATTCCTTACGCCTGTTCAATAGTCACTTATTTTCATCGATTTTTCAAATTTTCCAGATCTATAAACCGCATCAAAAAACTGTTCGCGGAGCCAACTGGATAATCTCTTAATTTCGTCCTCAACATCACTACTAATATATACCTCTACAAACCCGCTGTTCACATCAAACTTACGAGTTATTCCAGCTTTCCTCAATTCTTGATTTTGAAGAATTGCTTCGGAAATTTCATGAAACCAGTGTTCGATATCTTTGCCAAATACAAACGTAGATTTTTGCAAGAGGTCAAGAAAATCGGCATAAGCAGGTTCATTATAATTTTGACCGTGGTAGCGCTTTCCGAATGCGATAAACTCTTCGTAGATTTTGTATCGCTCTTCGAACAGGCTTAGGCGATAGGTCTTCTGAGCCGTCTTTTCCGCCAACTCGTGTTGTTGCTGAAGTAAGTCGGATTGCTCGTTTATCGTTCTCAACTGTTTATCAATAACCTCTTGATTTTCCGCAAATTGATCTCGCGTTTCAGTCAATTCCTGTCTCTGCGTAAGGACAGCCGCTACGAGCCAAATGAATGCAAGAGGTGAAAAGACGCCAGCGATGAAATCACCGACTTCGTTCAGGTTTGGCGACGATAAAAAATCCCATATTTTCCAGAAATCAACCTTCCAGACGATGAACGTAATGTATGCAATCGTGACAACGAAAGCGATGATAAGCCAATTTATCCGGTTCCAGAGCTTCTTCATGACTATCAATTCATACCGTGTTCAGCGACTGTTTTTATTTTTGGTCGAGATCGAGGTCGGATTGGATAAATCGACCCGCCATTTTGATCCGGTTCGCATAGGAAGCGAAGGCTGGTCTTCTGTGCCTCCGTTGACCATTTCGAAATTCTTGATCAAGAATTTCGTATCCGATCTGAGAAATATGGCTAAGGGCGTTCCACTGAGCGTTGTTATGTAAATTGACCTTATCTCTAGAAGCTGCTGACAGAGGTTTTTCAAAATATCCGCTTACTATTCCATAGAGTTCTCTAATATTGTGCCCTTCAATTGCGAGAGCTAAAAGTGAACCCTTACCTCGGAAAGAGCCGTCAATCGACTCTTTGCTGTCCAATGGGTTCCCCTTCAAAAATGCGACAATCATAGGAAATATTAACACCGTCTCGACTGGAAACGGTTCATCCCACGTCGAGCAAATCACAGAAAGTAAATCAATAGCCTTCTCGATTTGACGGATTTCCATGCCGGACTGCGTACAGACTTTCGAAATATATGTGGCTTCGTCAACTTCAATGGACATTGTCCGTTTGTCATCCGCCATGCTTGACGTGTTCAGAAGGAATTTTACCATTTCTAGGCGGTCTGGTGCCGCAAGCATGTAAGAGCGATCAAAAAACCTTGCCAGATAATGGCGGCTATCGAACTCATTTCCGTAAACGGCTTTGATTGAATTCGCCAATTGCGTTGTGTCAGTGGCTAGAACGAACACAACATTCTCAACCTCGAACAAGTGCTTGATCCGCTCTAGCATTTCGATTGCGTAGGTCGGGCGGCAGCGGTCCAGTTCGTCAATAAGAATGAAAAACGGTGACTTAAAATCTACCCCTGACAGGGTCTTCACAGCATTTGCCAAGCTCGCTTGGAAATTATCGAGGCTGACTTTCGCTTCGTTGAACTGTGCTAACTTTCGTTCGGCAAACTTGTCGATTTGTGCTTGGGTGAATTTAATCACTTCACCTGTTGCGTCATCCACCACTGCTTCGACTGCGACTTTTCCGGAGACGATCTCCTTTGCTGTTTCAGCAAGCTCTCCGGCAGCTTCACCCACGACATAGGTCGTCGCCCGTTTTGCGATGCCTTTGCCGATGAGAAGGGACATCTTTCCCACGTTACGACGGAAGTTTTTTGTAGCGGTTTTGATCCTTCTTTTTGCTGAACGATCCTTTGAGTGAAAATTTGTCAGAAACCGATCGAATTCAGCGACAACGGCTGTCAACGGATCATCCGAAAAGTCGTCTCGCCATGCATCGATCATAATCACTGGATGTCCAGCTTCTTTCAGGTCAGCAAATAGCCCTTTCATAAAAAAGGTTTTGCCTTCACCCCACGTCGCATCAATATTGAGGACATATGATCCGGTTTTGCCGCGTCCAATTCTCTCAGCAACCCGCTGCTGAAGAAACCTGATTATATATTCCGACTCTTCAGCCCGCCCAAGTTTATCGTGGTTCTCGATCCAATATGACAAGTTCAGCCCGCCTGATATGTAATCTACCCAACATGAACTAAATCATGCGTTGAGTTTGGCTTGCAATACTATTTTTGCGGGGGATAGCTCCCTTTTCCAGATATGCCCAGATTACTGCTAATGCAGTGAGCGCGATGACCGAAGCAAGCACTACCGAGAGCACACCCTGCGCAGTGACTTCGAGTCCCAGGAATTTTATGGTGATCTTGGGCATTGGGCGCACCTTTCCATTAAAAAACAAATGAAGGTGCTGCTTGCTGCTTCGCAGTTTGGCGACAAATGGTTGTTGGGTCAACCAGTAGATTGAAACCGAATTTTAACCAAAATAAATTGTGCGTAGTGGCTTCGGTAGGCAGTTTAACCGCTTTACTTTCCTGATGCCTTTTCACACGCTCTACCTCCAAATGTTGATGGACGCCTTATTGTCTCTAGGGCGCTTCAGAAGTAAAGCCTACTATATATAGTATTAACTCATTCTTGCCGCTAGTCCCCGCCAAGGCGCTTCCCCATCTCAGCCAGCTTCTCCAAATCGCGTTTAGTCAGCTTCAGCATTTCTTGCGTGAGGCTCTTAGCGTCCTTCAGCATAGCTTCGAATTCAGCAAATCGTTGATGGTCCATGGTCGTGGTTCTCCTGTCTGTCGATTGATGGCAGGAGTATTTAGATTTTTGACGTGTTTGCGCGACACCCTGCACATAATCCAGTCGTTGAAATAGGCAGGGTCCAAAAGGACATCGTGATCGAATTGGGCTTTCGCTTCGAAGTAGCCACATTCTGAAGATGACCGGCACAGATGCAGGATTTCGCGCTTGAAGCCATCTGGACCGTTTGCGGCAACCAGTTCTTTCAGGGTCGTGTTGCTGCCGTAGTAGGTTTGCCAGTCGCTCTCTGTGATCTTCGAGCGCTTGCGGGATTTACCTTTCAGCGGGGGAAGGGTGCGTTTTGACCGGAAGGCTTTGCGACCGATGTATTTGCGACCGGTGGCAGTCTCGGTGATGAGATAGACGAAGCCGTAGAAGTTTGAGATGTCAGCGGAAGTGAATTCCTTTCCTTGATAGAGCCACATGAAAAATACCCTGATAAAGGGGTATTTATGCGGGCAACAAAAAAGGCTTCGGGAAGGAGAGAACCCGAAGCCTTTTAAGCGGAGAATAATCCATGCTGACTGAATTGCAGGATCGTCTCTATTTAGCTGTTTCTTGCGCTTGAGATTTGAGCGCCCGAATATAGGCGTCACCTTCATCGAGATAGTTTTGGACAACTGTGGCTTCTCTTTCTGGTGCACGAACAACGTCCCAAAAGTTCATGAACCTTGCGCACTTAATGCCGACTATGAACAGAACAAGAATTGCAGCGATGAAAAGAGGAACTGAGACTGTGGACATCAAGAATTCCTTGCCATTGCGTAGCCAACATAGAAGACGACCAAACCGAGTATCGCCGCCTCATACCAAACCATTGTGATTGAGGTCATGGAAGCTGGTCCTTCTTTGGATAGATCGGATCGATTAAAGCCGCCCTAGCTTTTGCTAAAAGCTCTTCTGCCTTGACCCTGTGCGGGTATGCTCGACTGAAACAGCCTGTTGCAATTTTCTGATCATCAGGGTTTTCAAGCGCTCTGTCGTAGTGCTCTAGTGCAGCGTCAACTTCTTGAATTGCGCTCTGTGCCAGACTTGCTGCCGGATTGTCGTTCGGGGTAGCTTCCTCGAAAATTTGAGTTGCTTCATCTTTGATAATGGTCAGTTTTTTACGATCATTTTCGATTGCCCTTTCAATGAAAGAGGGCACTTTGGGGTTATTGGTTTTATTCATTGGTATTTCCTATTTTAGTCGAGAAGGGCGACTTCAGCCCAAATTCGTTGGCGGTTTCGTTTGTGGTCTAAGGCTGCTTCGAAGTAGCCGAATTCCTTGCACCAGCCGATTAGCCGGTCGTATTCATAGAAAAAATTCTCTCGTGCCTTTCTGTCGTACACGAGCGTTTCGAGGGTGATGTTTTCCATCAGTTGCTATCCGTGGTGACGGAAACAATGACGTGTTCATGATGTAGTTGCCCTTCAGGGCTTCGCGGCGGTCATGGTCCTGTTGCTGTTTTGGGGTTAGTTTTCGTTCTCTTGTTCTTCTTTCAATGGTGCGGATGCGAGAGCCTGTAGAATTGCCTCCTTCTTCTGTTTGAGGGTGTAGCCGTTGCCAGATTTTCCATAATAATGGAGATGACCGCCTAGCGAGTGACCGCTGATGGCGGCTTTGATGCCAAGATCGACGCCACCAATTTTCAAGAGGTCATCGAGCCGGTGTCGAGCGCAATACAGGGACTTTCCGGGCGTGACCGATGCGAAAAACGGTCCTATCTGAGCGTTGAGTTTATGTGGTCCTTTCCCTGTCTGGAATGACGGGAAACCGCTTGGGAACCGTTTGAGAATTTCGACGCCTTCAGCCGTACAAATCGGCAAATCCCGGTGCCTGTCTTCGCCTTTCTTGACGAAAGCGCGCAAAGAATTTGGACCGATTTTTATGTGTGGCGTTTTGGCTGAAGCGTGAAGGTCGTCGGCTGTAAGCCAGCACAGTTCCTTCGGACCACATCCGGTGATCAGCGCGAGCCGAATGATGGCTTTCGCTTCGTCACTCATAGAAGACGAGGGGAGTGCTTCTTCAATCTTCCTGACTTCGCTTTCCAAAAATGCGCTACGCTTACCCGAATCCTTGATTTTGATCTGCAATCCGTCCATCGCAGTGAACGTTTGCTGATAGTTCTTTTTCAGCACGGCTTTCAGGATTTTCCGCACTGTGGAAATCAGACGTTCGCCGTGTTCCGATTGGAATTTTCTTTGAGTCACATCGGTTTTGACTGAGAGATGGTAATCGGAAGCTATTGCTTCGTTGATCTCCAGAATATCAAGGTCGCCCATACGCGTGATAAAGTCTGAAACAGCCCGCCCGTAGCGTTTGATCTTCTGATCGGCGTCCCATTCGTTCAGATCAATCGTGAACTCTGGCGTGATTTCCAAGTAGCGTTCATAGGCTTCCTGAAGCTTCATACCGGGCGGCTTTTCTGCTCCAGCATTGGCAGCGATATCCAATGGGGTAGGGTGGCTTAGGAATTGGGTTGCCGCCAGTCGAGATGCCATTTCGCGAACGCTTGAGGCGATTTCCTGAAGGTACAGTTCACCGGAGCTTTTGTAGGCGTACTTATGCTTCTCCGCGTACTCGATCACGTCAGCGAAGGTGTGACCTGCTTTGACTGGCAATTCACCCTTCATCACCGCGTTGTCACTAGCGGTGACAAGCTCCAACCGCATAACGGCGTCGGCGTAGTTTTTTGTATCGAGTGAGCGCCAAATCTGGCTTCCCTTCATCTCGGGAAACCGATGGCGGTGACGCGGGGCAATATTCCGCACGTAGTAATATGTGTCGCCCCTGAGAAACAGATATTTGGGTCTCTTTACCTTTGCTGTTTGGGTTCTGGTCATGAAATTAACTCGCAATAAAATAGTCGCGGGTCTCCCCGACCCGTTCAAACACTCTCAAATTTTTTGATGATGCTAAGTTTCTAGCACTTTCGAGCCAAGATGTCAATAACGCTTTGATATCGCTAAATAATTCGTTTTCAAAACAAGTTTTTGCGTCGAAATTACGCTGGAAGTGGGTGGGGAAAATTATTGACGATTTTATTAGCAGGATAAGGGTGTCAGAAGACCTAAATCGCGTCTGAATCAGTGTCCGTATTTCTATTAAGTCACTGTAAAATAATGATTTAATTTCCATTCGCATGGAGCGAGACCTCTTCCAAAGACCACCCGGTTCGTAACCGGGGTATGGTCGACGGTTCCCTGACCCTGCACCTCGTCGGCGATCAGGACGTTGCGTTTGTCGAGGAAGAGGATGCGGAACTGCTCGCGCGTCTCATGGGCCATGGCGGCATGGCAATAGTCGATCACCGACGACCAAGAGCCGAGAACCTGCTTATTGCGAATTTCGCTTTTCAGCATGCGCTGGGAAACGGAGGCGACGAGCTTTAGATCAAGCGCCACGGCTTCGCCGACCCCCTTCACTTCCTGCAACAGCGGCAACGGGGCGCCGAGTACGCTGCCGAGCGTTCCGAAACGGGCGATGAGCGCCTTGGCAATCGGTTTGGTGTCGCGTCGCGGGATCAGCCGAAACAGCAGAAGTTCCAGCAATTCATAATCGGCAAGTGCTGCATCACCACCATCGCGATAACGTGTCCGCAGCCGGTCGCGGTGGCCGTGATAGTGAGCGGCATCCGCTTCCTGTTCTGTGGCAGTCACGGCCCGCGCGGCCTTCTTTGGCGCGCTTCGCGGTTCGGCGAAAAAGCCGCGCTCATCCGCCCCGTTGAACAGATCGCCTTCGCCAGCCTCAAAGCCTGACGTCGGGGAAAGATCGGCGGAAGGCAGGGCAGGGCGTTTTGCCATAGGCGGTCTGGCCTTATGCGAGCGGCGGCAGGCCCGGGCGATCGAAGCCGCCCGGCGACAACGTGAAGATTTCACAGCCGGTGGCCGTGACGCCGACGGCATGTTCATATTGCGCGGAGAGGGAGCGGTCGCGGGTCACCGCCGTCCAGCCGTCGGAGAGAACCTTCACATGCGGCTTGCCGAGATTGATCATCGGCTCGATGGTGAAGATCATGCCCTCGCGGATTTCCGGGCCTTCATTCGGCTGGCCGTAATGCAGGATATTGGGCGTGTCGTGGAACAGACGCCCGACGCCGTGGCCGCAGAAATCACGCACCACGGAGCAGCGTTCCGCTTCCGCATAGGCCTGGATCGCCGCGCCGATCGCGCCGGTGCGTGTGCCGGGCTTCACTGCCGCGATACCGCGCATCAGGCATTCATAGGTCACTTCCATCAGCCGCTCGGCGGCGCGCTTGATCTGGCCGACAGGATACATGCGGCTCGAATCGCCATGCCAACCATCAAGTACATAGGTGACGTCGATATTGACGATATCGCCATCACGCAGCGGCTTTTCATCCGGAATGCCGTGGCAGACGACGTGGTTGATCGAGGTGCAGACGGATTTCGTGTAACCGCGATAATTCAGCGTGGCCGGCAGCGCGCCGTGGTCGGCGCCGAATTCGAAGACGAAACGGTCGATGGCGTCGGTCGTCACGCCGGGCTTGACGATCGCCGCCAGCTCATCGAGGCACCGCGCCGTCAACTGGCACGCCTTGCGCATGCCATCGAAATCCTCAGGGGTATAGAGGCGGATGACGCCCGTGTTCTTGAGGGGGGCGGAGGCTGCGTCGATATAGGTGACCATCATAGTGCTTTCTGTGTCTTTACGTCCCTGTTCATAAAACAGCCGGACGCCATTCGTCCATCTTAACCGTTCCGCTGACCGAAATTTGTGTCGGCGAGACCGCGCATTTCACCGCATAGGCCTCCACACCGCGTGCCATCGCCCGCTGAAACGCCAGTGCATAGATGGGGTCGAGATCGGCGCAGATGCGCATCCGCTCGCAATCGTCGCGCTGGATGAGATAGAGCATCACTGAGCGGTAACCAGCTTCCGCTGCGTCACCCAGTTCCTCCAGATGTTTGGCGCCACGTTTGGTGGCTGTATCAGGAAATTCGGCAAGACCCTTCTCGCGCATGAAATGCACGTTCTTCACTTCCACATAGGCATCCGGCCGACCAGGTTCCGACAGCAGGAAATCGATGCGGGAATTGCGGCCGTATTTCTGTTCGCGGCGGATTGTCGAATAGCCGGCCAGTTCCGGGATGCGGCCATTCAGGATCGCTTCTTCCGCCAGCCGGTTCGGCATGCCGGTATTGATACCGACCACGGTGCCATCGGCCTCGACCATTTCAAACATGTGCCGGTACTTGCGGGTCGGGCTGTCATGCTCGGAGAGCCAGATACGGGAGCCCGGTGTCGTCAGCCCACGCATGGAGCCGGTATTGGGGCAGGAGCCGGTAATCGCCGTGCCGTCCTCCAGAACGGCATCGAACAGGAAACGCTTGTAGCGGGAAATCAGTGTGGCGGGAATGAGCGGAGGCGTGAAGAGCATGTGGCCTGAAAAATGAGAGTGGTGGATGAGATCAGGAAAGGACGTAGGTTCCCGGCGCGTCGCCGAGCACCGGGCGCTTGCCGTCTCCCGGCTTACGCGCCTTCACCTTCTCGGTGCTCTGGCTTTCGATCCAGTTCTGCCAGTGCATCCACCAGGAACCCTTATGGGCCGTGGCGGCCGCCTGCCAGGCCTCGAAGTCTCCTGATGGTGACGGGCCTGTCCAATATTGGTATTTCTCAAGCTGCGGCGGGTTGATGACACCGGCAATGTGGCCTGACGCGCCGAGCACGAATTCCACCGGCCCGCCGAACAGCGCGGCACCCGTGAAGACCGATTTGGCGGGCGCGATATGATCGTCGCAGGTGGCGAGATCATAGACGGGTATGGTGATATCACCGAGATTGATGCGCTTGCCGGCAACGCGCATCAGCCCGCGGGCGAGATTGTTCTCGAGGTAACAATTGCGCAGATAGAAGGAATGACTGGCGGCCGTCACCCGGGTCGAATCGGAATTCCAGTAGAGGAGATCGAAGGGGAGGGGCTCGGCGCCGCGCAGGTAATTATCGACCACATAGGGCCAGATGAGGTCGGAAGCGCGCAACATGTTGAAGACGGTGGCCATGATCGAGCCATCGAGATAACCGACCGCCTGCATGTGCTTGTCCAGCGCCGCCAGCTGGCCTTCATCGATGAAGACCTTGAGATCGCCGGCATGGATGAAATCGGTCTGGGCGGCGAGCAGCGTGGCGCTGCGGATACGCTCATTGCCCTGCTGCGCATGCAGCGCCAGCGCCGAGGATAACAGCGTGCCGCCGACGCAATAACCGATGGCGTTGATTTGCTTCTCGCCGGTGCGCTCCTCGATGGTGTCGAGGGCAAAATCGATGCCCTCATTGATGTAATCGTCCCAGCCCTTGTTGGCGAGGCCGGCGTCCGGGTTGATCCAGGAGACCATGAACACGCTGTGGCCCTGCTCGAGGCACCAGCCGACGAAGGATTTCTGCGGGTTGAGATCGAGAATGTAGAATTTGTTGATCCAGGGCGGCACGATCAGCAGCGGCGGTTTGAAGACCTTTTCCGTCGTCGGCGCATAATGGATGATTTCGCAGAGCGGGCTTTTCGCCACGACCTTCCCAGGCGTGACGGCAATGTTCTGGCCGATGACGAATTTGCTGTAATCGGTCTGGCGCAGTTTCAGATGGCCATTGCCGGCCGCGACATCCTCGGCCAGCTGCGCCATACCCTTGACAAGATTGGCGCCACTGGAGGCCACCGTCTCGCGAAAAACCTGCGGGTTGGTGAAGACGAAATTGGCCGGCGAAAGCGCCTCCGTCACCTGTCGCATGTAGAACAGCGCCTTGGTGCGGGTATGCTCATCCAGCCCATCGGCTTCCGTCACCATCCGGTCGGCGAAACCGACGGTGGTCTGGTAGGCTTTCAGCAGGAAATCGAAGAACGGATTGGTCTGCCAGTCGGCATCGGCAAAACGCTTGCTTCTGCGCTGTGCAGGGCCGCTTTCGGTCGCATTTTCCGGGGGCGAATCGGCGTCATTGGAAAACTGCACCAGCGACTTCGTCCAAAGATCGTAATAGCTGGAGAGAAGATGGGTCTGCGCCTCCAGCGACCGCTTCGGTTCGGCCATCCAATATTCGGCGACATCCGACAGCGTCTTGACCAGATCGGTTACCGGATCGGCGCTTGCCTGTGGAATTTCGCCGCGTTCGCGCGGCGCCAGCCATTCGGAGGCGGCCTTGCCGAGGTTTTCGAGCGCGCGGGCGACATTGATCGCGAAGGTTTCGGGGTCGCGGATCAGGTAGGCCTCGGCGGTACTGGCGTCGAAGCCGGGCGTTTTGCCACCCTTTTTCCCAGCCCCGCCGTCAACACCTGCCATGCACGATCCTCCACCAAATTTGTGTTTGCACATTCTGCATGAAAACGAATACAAGTTCCACCAGCAAGGGGAGGCTCGTAAAGCGCCGAACCGCAGTCGAATTCGATATCGGAAGATATCCTTACAGGCGGAACATGACGATGGGCAAGCAGATGGGCACATTCGGAACATATGCGGAAAATGCCGCGAGAATCGCTGTGCTTTCGCTTTCCTGCGCCATGCTCGCCACCACGCTTGCGGCCTGCAAGGCCCCGGAGCCGATCGTCGCACCCGCCCATATGCGCCGCCCAACGACCGAAATCGTTGGCCCGCGCCCCGTCAGCGACAACGCAGTCAGCCAGAAGCGCGATACGGGCACCTATCCGACCTTTTCCCAGCCGCTGACGGCCGCAGGCAGCCAGATGGGCGATGACGAGGCCTCCAAGATGGAAAAAAGCCTTTCGAACCTTGGTGCGGCACGGCGCAACGGCCAGATTTCGGAAGCCGAATACAAACGCCGGGTGGCCGAGCTGCGGGCGCTTGTCGAAAACCAGAAGCCGGTTGCGACGCCTGCTGCTTCGCAGTGAGATTTGACCGCGCATTTTGAACGGTTCCCGGGACTGCTCCTTGCCGTCCTCCAATACCCAAACGGACCCTTTGTCATGAGCAAGGGGCTGCATATGAAGCGAGCGGGTGCATCCTGTTTCTTCTCCCCGGCGGGGAGAAGAAACAAGCGGCGATGCCGAGCCTGCCATAGCGACATTAAAGGCTAAGGGTGCTGCCGTTCTCGGCAATCCTAACCCCTTCTTTACCCTGCCTCTGAACCATCCGCTTACCCAAGATGTTAAGCGGATGGAGGCGGTTTGTCGCTTAGGATGCGGCCATAACAAACAGGCCGCTGAAACAGCGGGGCACGGGGTGAAATATCATGAAATGCATCGCCGCTTTGCTGGTTCTTGCCGGTTTTGCGCTCGCACCCGCTCAGGCGCGGGCGCCACACATCGATTTCGGGGCATCCGCACTTCACGGGCGGTGAAAGGGCTAGTTTCGTCAGTCGTTACCAGCGGCTTCGCTCAGAACCTCGAGATCCGGCACCGTGATATGGCGGTTGTTCTCGATGCGGATGGTGCCCTCCTTGCGCAACTTAGTCATTTGCCGGCTAACGGTCTCGATGGTGAGGCCGAGGAAGTCAGCGATATCGGCGCGTGAAAGCGGCAGATCGAAGCATGATTTGTCGTCATTTTCCGGGTCGATATGGGTGGCGATCATATAAAGGAAGCTGGCAACCTTTTCCTGCGCCGATTTGCGCCCCAGCGTCAGCATCCAGTCGCGCGCCTCGTCCAGTTCTTTCAGGGACTGGCTGTGCAGCTTGCGTTCCATATCAGGCACTTCGGTGACCATACGGTCGACGATACGGCGCGGAAAAAGGCAGATCTCCACATCGGTCGCAGCTTCCGCCGTCATCTTGCTTTCCGCCATAAACGGGCGGCCAAGAAAATCCGGTGCGAATTGCAGGCCGACGATCTGCTGGCGACCGTCTGACATCATTTTCGAAAGCTTCACCACGCCGTTGAGGATGTTGCCATAGGAGGTGACGAGCTCCCCCTGGCCAAGCAGCTCATTGCCGGCTTCCAGTTTTTTGCGGCTGGAGTGACGGTTCAGGTCGCAGAGCTGCTGCGGCGTCAACGTGCTGCAGAGACCGCCGTGACGCGCCTCGCAGGAGCGGCATACGACGGGATATTCCGAATTGTGGATGGTCTTCTGCAGCGTGTCCATAAGCCTTTTCCAATGCTGGCTTTTAGGGACGAAATGCGACCTTGGATATCAAATCCGGTCTCTTTAAGGGCGTGAGCCATGTAGCCGTCGTCCCCGCGTCTACTTTAGCAAGAACTTATGGCGCAATTTGATTGAAGTCAAAGTTGCAAACTGTCGCAGCCGCTACTGAAAGGAAGGAAATCGACATTTTCTTGATAAAAGGCAAATCCGGTGATGAATACGGAACTTCTTCGCAAATATTCGGGTGCAGTGCCGCGTTACACCAGCTATCCGACCGCTCCGCATTTCCACGAGGGAATCGATGACACGACCTATCGCGGCTGGCTCGGCGCGCTCAACCACAGGAACCGGATATCGCTTTACCTGCACATTCCCTATTGCGACCGGCTCTGCTGGTTCTGTGCCTGTCACACCAAGCACACGCTGAAATACGAGCCGATTGCCGTGTATCTGGAAGCACTTAAGCAGGAGATTGCCGCCGTTGGCGCACTTGTTTCGCCCGATGCGGTGGTGAGTGCCGTGCATTTCGGCGGCGGCTCGCCCACCATGCTCAAGCCTGATGACATGGTCAGCCTGATGGACTGTCTGCGGCGCCATTTCACCTTCGGGCTAGACCCCGAAATCAGCGTCGAGATGGACCCGAACGATCTGGATGACGGCCGTTACGATGCGCTTGCCGCCGTCGGCATGTCGCGGGCAAGCCTCGGTGTGCAGGACTTCGATGACAAAGTGCAAAAAACCATCAACCGTATCCAGTCCTTCCAACAGACGAAATCCGTCGTTGATGCGGTGCGGGCGAGGGGCGTGCACTCGGTCAATTGCGACATTCTTTATGGCCTGCCGTTCCAGACCTGCGAGACATTGAAGAAGACGGTTGGTCAGATCGTCTCTCTCAATCCGGACCGGGTGGCGCTTTTCGGTTATGCCCATGTGCCGTGGATGAAAAAACACCAGTCGCTGATCCCCGAACACGCGCTGCCTGATATTGCCGAACGTTACCGCCAGATGACGATGGCGGGCGAGATGCTGAGGCAGGCCGGATACGGCCAAATCGGGATCGATCATTTCGCCAAGCCGGCGGATACCTTATGCCAGGCCGCCGAAGCGGGTGCCCTGCGCCGAAATTTCCAAGGCTATACGACCGACACGGCCGATGCGCTTATCGGGCTTGGTGCATCATCCGTTGGTCGGTTGCCGCAGGGCTATGTGCAGAACATGGTGGCAACGGGCGAATATCAGCGCATGGTGGGTGACGGCGGTCTTGCTGCCGTGAAGGGTATAGAATTATCGCAGGATGATCATTTGCGCTCGCATGTCATCGAAAGGCTGATGTGCGATTTCTCTATCGATCTTTCGGACATGCAGCACCGTTTCGGCAAGGTGAGCCATTCCGTGAGGGATCAGGCGCAACAGTTTGCCGCAGGCGACAGGGATGGTGTGGTGCGTCTGGACGCCGATGTTTTTGCCGTGACCGAGGTTGGAAAACCCTTCGTGCGTCATATCGCGGCAATCTTCGACACCTATCTCGGCAATGGACGCGGCCGTCATTCGGTTGCTGTTTAGGCAACAGTTTTGGGGCAAATTTCAAAGTTACGTCACGAAACCATTGGCTTTTTTGTGCGACTTGCCTATGTGGTGCGTCAGAAAGAACAATTCATACGAACGACAATAAGGATTATGGGCGTGACAGCTACATTCGACAAGGTTGCCGACATTATCGCCGAAACCAGCGAAATCGACCGCGAAACCATTACGCCGGAGAGCCACACGATCGACGATCTGGGCATCGACAGCCTCGACTTTCTCGATATCGTTTTTGCCATCGACAAGGAATTCGGCATCAAGATTCCGCTCGAGCAGTGGACGCAGGAAGTCAACGAAGGCAAGGTTTCCACCGAAGAATACTTCGTGCTGAAGAACCTCTGCGCCAAGATCGACGAATTGCGCGCCGCCAAGGGCTGATCTGACAATGCCCGCGTCAAGCGGGCATTTCTTTTTCCGAACCCGGCCCTGTTGGGCGGGTCGCAACCGACCAGAGACAGGCCGGACCGATGCTGCTTGAATATTTTCAGATGATCGACAAGGTCGAATCCGTGGATATGGCGACGCGCACGCTGAAGGCGCAGTCGGTCGTTCCGGACCATAGCCCGGTTTTCGAAGGCCACTTTCCCGGCATGCCGCTGGTTCCGGGTGTACTCCTGATCGAGACCATGGCGCAGGCTTCCGGCATGATGGTTCTGGCATTTTCCGATTTTGCGTCCATGCCGTTCCTGATGTCGGTCGATGGCGCCAAGATGCGCACCTTCGTGGAGCCGGGCGCCGTTCTCGACATCGAGGCGGTGCTGGAGCATGACGGTTCGGGCTTTGCCGTTACCAAGGCGAAGATCACCTCTGCTGGCAAGAAGGTCTGCGACGCGCAGCTGAAACTGCGCACCATGCCGTTCAGCGAAATTCCGCTCGGTCCCATCGTCAAGAAGCGGGCCGAGGAAGTTGGCCTGATGGCGGCCATTGCCGCGGACGCGCAGAAATAAGCGCTTCCGCCCGTTTCAAAAGAGGGCGTTTTTTCCGTCGGCCCGGTTTCGATGCATGAAAATCGTGGTCTCGCGACGGCGGATCGGGCCTTCGCCATTGCCAATCCGCATCGCGCGCTTTATTCCGCAACGCATGAAGTGGTTGTTCGCAACCGCTGTGGATAGCCGTGACCGTTTCGGCGGGGCCGGCTGCAAAGGATGACAGACGATGAAATCTGACAATGATGTGGTGATAACAGGGGTCGGCATCGTGACCTGTCACGGCGTTGGCAGCCAGGCGCATGTGGCGCTTCTTTCTGGAGCCGCCGTGCCGGAGCCGGTTGTCGAGACCGAAAAATTCAAACCCTACCCGGTCCATCCCATGCCGGAAATCGACTGGTCGGCACAGATTGCCAAGCGCGGGGACCAGCGCCAGATGGAAAACTGGCAGCGTCTCGGCGTTTTCGCCGCCGGTCTTGCGCTTGATGATGCCGGGCTGAAGGAAAATACCGAAGCCTGCGCCACCATGGACATGATCGTTGCCGCCGGCGGCGGCGAGCGCGACATCAATGTCGACACGCTGATCGTCGATGAGGCGCTGAAGCGCAACGACCGTGAAAAGCTGCTGAACGAGAAGCTGACGACGGAACTGCGCCCGACGCTGTTTCTCGCCCAGCTTTCCAACCTGATGGCCGGCAACATCTCCATCGTGCACAAGGTCACCGGTTCGTCCCGCACCTTCATGGGCGAAGAAGCGGCCGGCATTTCCGCCGTCGAAACCGCGTTCCATCGCATTCGTTCCGGTGAATCGAGCCACGCCCTTGTCGGCGGCGCCTTCTCGGCTGAACGTCCCGACATGATCCTGCTGTTCGAAGCCATCGGCGCACATGCACAGGGCGGCTGGCAGCCGCTTTGGTCGCGTGGCGACCAGGACGGCGGCGGCATGATTTCCGGTTCGCTCGGTGCATTCCTAGTGCTGGAATCGCGCAAGCATGCCAGCGAGCGTGGCGCGCGCATCTATGCCCGCATCGACGCCATTGAGGGCGACCGTGGCAGCCGCGATGACGGCAAGATGGAAAAGCGCATGGAGCGCCTGCTTGCGCCTGCAAAGGACAGCGCTGGGACCGTCGTGTTTTCTGGCGCGAGCGGTTATGACGCGGTAACGGTCCGCGAGAAGGATATTCTCGAAAAGGTGCTGCCAAATTCGGTCATTCGTGGTTTCGGTGGTGTCACCGGCCATGGACTTGAGGCGCAGTTTCCGCTCGGGCTGGCTCTGGCGGCGCTGACGCTTGAAAGCGGCGCGAAGGTTCCTACCTTCGATGCGGCTGCGGAAAAGCCGATGGGCGAAGCGGCCACAGAGGCTGTCGTCACCACCGTCGGGCATGTGCGCGGCGAAGGTGTCGCCGTCCTGTCCCGTGACGTGTGAGGAGAAAAGACCATGACCAATTTTAAGGATCATCTCGGTCGCCCGATCGTTGCCGTGACCGGCATGGGCATCATCACCTCGCTCGGTCAGGGACTTGCCGATAACTGGGCAGCGCTGACATCAGGCAAGTCGGGTATTCACAAGATCACCCGCTTCCCGACTGAAGGGCTCTCGACCCGCATCAGCGGCACGGTCGATTTCATCGATATTCCGGTTCCCAACTCCGTCGAGCGTTCTTATGCCTTCGCCCGAGAAACCACCATCGAGGCCCTGGCGCAGGCGGGTATATCGGGTGATTTCGATGGGCCGCTGTTTCTCGCAGCACCGCCGATCGAGCCGGAATGGAGCGCCCGTTTCGAGCTTGCCGACCGTTCGCCGCCAGCCGCAAAGCCGGGTGACGCTTATGAACGTTTCATGACGGCGTTGCGCCAGCGTCCCGATCCGGCATTCCAGGAAGCCGCACTTTTCGGGGCGATTTCCGAACGTCTTTCCGACCGTTTTGGCACACGCGGTTTGCCAGTCACTCTGTCCACCGCCTGTGCTTCGGGTGCGACTGCGATCCAGCTCGGCGTCGAGGCGATCCGCCAGGGCCGCACGGAGCGCGCTCTGACGGTTGCGACTGACGGTTCTGTCAGCGCCGAGGCGCTGATCCGCTTTTCGCTTCTGTCTGCGCTTTCGACCCAGAACGATCCGCCCGAAAAGGCCTCCAAGCCGTTCAGCAAGGATCGCGATGGTTTCGTGATCGCTGAAGGTGCGGCGACGCTGGTGCTGGAATCGCTTGAAGCCGCCGTCGCCCGTGGCGCCAAGGTTCTCGGCATCATCAAGGGCGCCGGTGAAAAGGCCGACAGCTTCCACCGCACGCGTTCTTCGCCCGATGGCGGCCCGGCGATCGCGACGATCCGCGCGGCACTTGCCGATGCGGGCGTGGCCGAAAGCGACATTGGTTATATCAACGCTCACGGCACCTCGACGCCTGAGAATGACAAGATGGAATATGGCTCGATGCTGGCCGTCTTCGGCGAAGGCCTGAAGAACATTCCACTGTCGTCCAACAAGTCGATGATCGGCCATACGCTGACGGCCGCAGGCGCCGTGGAAGCGGTGTTCTCGCTGCAGACCATGCTGACCGGGACCCTGCCGCCGACGATCAACTACAACAATCCCGATCCGACCATCACCCTCGACGTGGTGCCGAATGTGAAGCGGGATGCGCAGGTGGGTGCGGTTCTCTCCAACTCCTTCGGGTTTGGCGGGCAGAATGCAAGCCTTGTCATGACGCGGGAACCGGCTTAACCGGTTCCGCCACAACAGGAGCGTTTCCAAAAGCACTGCGGAAACGCTCTCGTCTCTTTGATTACGCATTCCAGCCGCAAAACCGTTACAGAGTTTTGCTGGAATGATTTTTAGATAACGCCCTCGGGCGAAGGACTGAAATATGCGCGCTCTTCAACTCGTGGACGACCGGAAGCTCGAAAAAGTGGACCTGCCTGAACCCGATGCTCCGGGTCCGGGCGAGGTGACGCTGCGCGTCAAGGCCGTGGCGCTCAACCACATCGACGTTTGGGGCTGGCGCGGCATGGCTTTCGCCAAGCGCAAGATGCCCCTCACCATCGGTGCGGAAGCCTCCGGCGTGGTCGAGGCCATTGGCCCCGGCGTTTCGAATGTGCTGCCGGGCCAGCTGGTCTCGGTCTATGGCGCGCGCACCTGCGGGCTCTGCAAGCCCTGCCGTGAAGGCCGTGACAATCTGTGCGAACATGTCCAGGGCGTCCATGGTTTCCATCTCGACGGTTTCGCGCAGGAAAAGATCAATATTCCCGCCCGCCAGCTCGTGCCGGCCCCGCACGGCATTGACGCCGTTGCTGCGGCGCTCGCCCCGGTGACTTTCGGCACCGTCGAGCATATGCTGTTCGACAATGCCAAGCTCGAGCCCGGCGAAACCATCCTCATCCATGCCGGCGGTTCCGGCATCGGCACGGCGGCAATCCAGCTTGCCAAGAAGATGGGCTGCACCGTCATCACCACGGTCGGTTCCGACGACAAGATTGAACGGGCGAAGGCGCTCGGGGCCGATCATGTCATCAATTACCGGACCGATCGTTTCGAAGGCGTCGTGCGCAAGCTGACGAAAAAGAAGGGTGTCGACGTTGTCTTCGAACATGTCGGCAAGGATACCTTCGTCGCCTCGATGTTCTCGCTGAAGCGCGGTGGCCGTCTCGTCACCTGCGGCTCCACCTCGGGCGTTTCCACCGAAATCAATCTGATGATGCTGTTCCAGCAGCAGTTGAAGCTGCTCGGCTCCTTCGGCTGCCGCATGGAAAACATGGCCAATGCCATGCAGAAGATGGCGCGCGGCATCGTTCATCCCGTCATCGACACCGAAGTCACCTTCGACGATATCGACCGGGCACTGGAGCGCATGGAAACGCGCCAGGTGTTCGGCAAGATCGTCCTGCGGATGGATTGACCACCTTGAAATTATTTCTGACGCGGATCGTCCTGAAACTGGACCACTTCCGGCAGTGGCTGATCGCGACATTCGCCTTTGGCCTTCTCAACCTGCTGAAGCTTTTTCCGGCCGATGCGGGCATTCGCGCCACGGACCGGCTGGCGCGCTTGATAGGGCCGAAAACCGGCCGCCACAAGCTGATGCTCTACAATCTGGCGCGCGCCTTTCCGGAAAAAACCGAAGAGGAGCGGCTGGCGATCGCCATGGACAGCTGGGCCAATATGGGCCGGCTTGCGGCGGAATATGTGTTTCTCGACCGGCTGTTCGATTTCGACCCGGAAAAGAACGAACCCGGCCGCATCGAAGTCGAGGGTACCTCGACCTTTCTCGAATTGCGCGACAATCCGCGGCCCTTCATCGTTTTTACCGCCCATAGCGGCAATTTCGAACTGCTGCCGGTAGCAGGCTCGGCCTTTGGTCTTGATGTGACGGTGCTGTTCCGGCCGCCGAACAATCCCTATGTGGCCGACAAGGTGTTCAATTTCCGCAAGGAACGCATGGGCAATCTCGTGCCGTCGCATGCCGGCTCCTCCTTCGCGCTGGCGCGGCAACTGGAAAAGGGCGGCGGTGTGGGTGTGCTTGTCGACCAGAAGTTCGGCAAGGGGCTGACGACGAAGTTCTTCGGGCTTGAGGTTCGCACCAACCCGCTGCTTGCCAAGCTGGTGCGGCAGTTCAATTGCGATGTCTATCCCGCCCGCTGCATACGCCTTCCGGACAATCGCTACAGGCTGGAAATAGAGCCGAAGGTTGAAATTCCCCGGGATCAGAAGGGCAATGTCGATATTCAGGCGACGGCGCAGCTTCTGAACGACAAGGTGGAAAGCTGGGTGCGAGAATATCCCGGCCAATGGCTTTGGTATCATGATCGCTGGGACGTGAAGCACCAGATTTGAGGCGATTGCCGTGCGGCCGGGTCTTTTGCTATTTCACAAAAATCGACCGCGAATTCGTGCATTTCGGTATTTTTTTATATTGGTGGAACCTCATTTCTCGTTCATGGATTATCGAAATTGAAAAAATACCCGTGGATGTGATATTTTGAACATCAATCCTCACGGCGTTCCTGCATTTCGTTACGTCATTTTTAAGCGCGCAGACGCTATAAACAGGGGTAATGGGCTAATCCGTTCGCATTGAGAGCGGGTCATATGCCCGTTCAGGGAGAGTTGGGTTGAAAGATTTGATTGAGTTGTTCTGGTTGCGTTATACGGAACTGCAATCTGCCGTTGGTAAGAACGAATCCGACAAGATTGCCGTGCTGGAGCGTGAACTGGAGCTGCTCCTCGAGCGGATTGTTGGACGCAAGACCGAAAGTTCCGAAGATATTCGCGAGCAGTTCCGTTTTGCCATCGATCTCCTCAATCATGAGGCGGAAGATCTTGGCTGCGTGCAGCGCAACTCCGAGCTGCTGCGAACTCTGGTCGATCGTTATGTCGGCATGCCGTTAAAGGCAAAGGTCGTCGGTGACGAGGACGAGGATACGCTGGCGTGGCATCACCGTCATCTGATCCTCGATGAGGACATGCTCAACGATCTGGACGAGCCTGTGGTGATCGTGTCTCCCGGTTACCGTGTTTCCTTCGCCAATGCTCTCGATGCATTTCAGCGCAACGCGCCGGAAGGGCTTATCGGCTGCCACATCGCCGAGCTGGTCGGCGTTCACCGGTTCCAGAACATTCTCAGGGAAAAGCTCGACAATTGCTTCAAGGGCGATACGTCGAAATATACCTATGCGGAAGACGAGAATGGCCGCACGGTCGTTAAGTCGCTGGAAATGTCGCCCTGCTACTCCTCCGCCTACAAGCTTGTGGGCGCGATGGTGGTGATCCGCGAAATCGCCGATCGCAGGCGCCGCGCCGCAGGCTGACCCAGCGGGCGCCTGTCTGTTGCCTGACTGACGGAGAAAAGGCGCTCCACCATCCCTTATTTCGGGAAGATGGTTTCCCAAATCGTGGCGATCGACCAGGCGGAAGATGCATCGACAAGAAGCTTCGTCGCCATGGCGAGACAGGAAACAACAAGAAGCGGGCGGATGATCTTCGCGCCGTTTTTCATCGCGAAACGTGACCCGACCTGCGCCCCGATGAACTGGCCAAGGCCCATGGCGAGGCCGAGCTTCCACAAAACCGCTCCGCCCATCGCAAACACGACAAAACCGCCGAAATTCGAACCGAGGTTTAGCAACTTGGTGTGGGCGGTTGCCTTCAGCATGCCGAAACCCGCCAGCGCCACGAAGGCGAGCATGTAGAAGGAACCGGCGCCGGGACCAAAAACGCCGTCATAAAAACCGATCAGCGGCGCGACCATCAGGCCGAACACGAAGGGTGTGATGCGACGATGGCTGTCGATGTCGCTGAGCTGCGGCTTCAAGGCGAAATAGAGCGCAATCGTGATCAGCAGAAACGGCATGATGGTGCGCAGGAGATCGGCCGGCACGAAGGCGGCCGTCAGTGCGCCCAGCATTCCGCCGGCCATGGCCATCAGCCCCATCGGCAATTGTTCTTTCAGATTGACGTGGCCGCGTCTGGCATAAGCAAGCGTGGCCGAGGCCGACCCGAACTGCGCCTGCAGCTTGTTGGTGCCGAGCGTATCGAGCGGCGCAATGCCCATGATCATCATCGCGGGAATGGTGATGAGGCCACCGCCGCCGGCGATGGAATCGATAAATCCGGCAAAGATGGCGACGCAGAAGAGGACGATAAAAACGTTGAGGGTGATGTCTTGCACTTGATATGTCCGGGCAGGCGGAAGGAGAGGGCTTCTTCTTTCACCGAAAGTGCGATCAAGCAATCTCTTTCTGTGCGTTCGGCTGCGGGCAGGGGGATTGCGGTGTGGCCGCTTATCGTTATGTTTCCGTGGCGCGTCGCCGGAAGGACGGATGGCGCTCGAGACATATGGATGAGGGCATTATGCATAAAGTGATATTCGATACGGACCCCGGTGTGGATGACGCCATGGCGCTTCTTTTCCTGCACCGGCACCCCGATATCGATCTGATCGGCGTCACCACCGTTTTCGGCAATGCCCCCATCGACATCACCACCCGCAATGCGCTTTTCCTCAAGCGGGAATGGCAGATGACCGCGCCTGTTGCGAAAGGCGCTGGCGTGACCTTCGATCCCGCCCGCAAGGAAGGCCACTGGCCAACCTTTATTCATGGCGAAAACGGCCTCGGTGATATCGATATTCCTGAAGCTATCGACCTGCCGCTCGATCCGCGTCCCGCGCATCGCTTCATTATCGAGACCGTGAAGGCCAATCCCGGCGAGGTGACGCTGATCGCCGTTGGCCGCATGACCAATCTGGCGTTGGCATTGCGCGAGGAGCCGGATTTTGCGGCATTGGTGAAGCAGGTCATCGTCATGGGCGGCGCCTTCGATATCAACGGCAATGTTTCGCCGGCGGCCGAGGCCAATATTCACGGCGATCCGGAAGCGGCCGATCTCGTCTTCACCGCCCCGTGGCGCGTGGTGGTCGTCGGTCTCGATGTCACCACAAAAACGGTAATGACCAGCGCTTTCATGGCGGAGATGGCTGAAGCCGGCGGCAAGCCCGTACAGCTGCTTTCTGACCTGTCGCAATTCTACATCGATTTTTACAAGACCCGCACCGGCGATGGCATGGTGGTGCATGACAGCTGCGCCTGCGTCTATCTCGTGGCGTCTGAGCTGTTTACGACCCGCAGCGGCCCGGTGCGCGTCGTCTGCGGTGGCCTTGCCGATGGCCAGACGATCCAGAAGCCGGATGGCCGCGCCTTTCCACCGGGTGACTGGGATGGGCATCCAAGCCAGCTCATCTGCACGGATATCAAGCCGGAGCGCGTGCTTTCGGTCATCCGCGCGGCAATTGTGAAGGGCGAGCGCGGCTGAACGACAGGAATGGCCGTTCTTGAGCATGGCCTGCCTTGCATTTTCCCAGAATCTGGCGTTATGCAAGTTCCTTGATCCCATTACGTGATCCACCTTGCCGAAGGGGCTGAAAAGGCTGTGCCCGAGGCACTGGCGGATGATTGTGATGCCGCGGGGGGCCGAGAAAAGCCTTGTAGGTTTTCGCGTGCTTTGCGCTACAATGAATAACGCCTGTCGGATCGGTTCGTGTCGGCGGCGTTTAAAAACAAAAAACGAACCTTCGTTATGGGCCGGCAGAACCGGTTCATTCCCATGAGGAAAGTGATGGAAGAGTTTCATAAGGTCCGGCGTCTGCCGCAATACGTCTTCGAACAGGTCAACCGTTTGAAAGCGAGCGCGCGAGCGGCCGGGGCCGATATCATCGATCTCGGCATGGGCAATCCTGACCTTCCGACCCCCAAGGCCATCGTCGACAAGCTCTGCGAAGTCGTTCAGGACCCGCGCACCCATCGTTACTCCTCGTCCAAGGGCATTCCCGGCCTTCGCCGCGCACAGGCCGGCTATTATGCCCGCCGTTTCGGCGTGAAGCTGAACCCCGATACGCAGGTTGTCGCCACGCTCGGCTCCAAGGAAGGTTTCGCCAATATGGCGCAGGCCATCACAGCACCTGGCGACGTGATCCTGTGCCCGAACCCGACCTATCCGATCCACGCTTTCGGCTTCCTGATGGCGGGCGGCGTTATCCGCTCGATGAATGTCGAGCCTGACGACAGCTTTTTTGGACCGCTGGAGCGCGCCGTGCGCCACTCCATCCCGAAGCCGCTGGCGCTAATCGTCAACTATCCGTCAAACCCGACGGCGCATGTCGCATCGCTCGATTTCTACAAGGATGTGATCGCGTTTGCGAAGAAGCACGAAATCATAGTGCTCTCCGATCTTGCCTATTCGGAAATCTACTTCGACGACAACAATCCGCCGCCTTCAGTTCTCGAAGTTCCGGGTGCGATCGACGTTGCGGTGGAGTTCACCTCCATGTCGAAGACCTTCTCCATGCCCGGCTGGCGCATGGGCTTCGCCGTCGGGAACGAGCGGCTGATCGCGGCGCTGACCCGCGTGAAGTCCTACCTCGATTACGGCGCCTTCACGCCGATCCAGGTGGCGGCGACGCATGCGCTCAACGGCGATGGTTCCGACATCGCCGAAGTGCGCAGCGTCTATCGCCGCCGCCGCGATGTCATGGTCGATACGTTCGGCAAGGCCGGTTTTGAGGTTCCGCCGCCGGCAGCGACGATGTTCGCCTGGGCGAAGATCCCGGAAAAGTTCCGCCATCTCGGCAGCCTGGAGTTCTCCAAGCTTCTGGTCGAGAAGGCTGATATCGCCGTTGCTCCCGGCATCGGCTTTGGCGAAATGGGCGATGACTACGTCCGTCTCGCGCTCGTGGAAAACGAGCATCGAATTCGTCAGGCGGCGCGCAATCTGAAGCGTTTCCTGTCGAGTGCTGACGAAACGATGCACAATGTCGTTTCGCTCAACGCCCACAGATAAGGGCAACCGAAGGCGGCCGGGCCTCGGCCGCCACCATCACCAGCAAATCAGGAACATACCCATGGCAGATTCATTGAGAATCGGCATAGCGGGGCTCGGCACTGTCGGCGCTTCGCTCGTGCGCATCCTCCAGCAGAGAAGCAACGAACTTGCGATTACCTGCGGACGTGCGATTGAGATTATTGCGGTGAGCGCGCGCGACCGTTCGCGTGACCGCGGCATCGATCTCAAGGGTATTACCTGGTTCGACACGCCCGAACAGATGGCAAGTGAAGCCGATATCGACGTGTTCGTCGAACTGGTCGGCGGTGCTTCTGGACAGGCGGAAAATGCGGTGCGGGCAGCGCTTTCGCGTGGTCTCCATGTGGTGACAGCCAACAAGGCGCTGCTCGCCAAACATGGCGTCGAACTGGCGACCATTGCCGAGGACAAGGGCGCGCTGCTCAATTTCGAGGCGGCGGTGGCTGGCGGTATCCCGGTCATCAAGGCGCTGCGTGAATCCTTGACCGGCAACCATGTGTCGCGCATCTACGGCATCATGAACGGCACCTGCAACTACATCCTCACCAAGATGGAGAAGGAAGGCCTGTCGTTCGAGGCGTGCCTGAAGGAAGCGCAGCGGCTCGGTTATGCCGAAGCGGATCCGGCCTTCGATATCGAAGGCAACGACACCGCGCACAAGCTGTCGATCCTGACCACGCTTGCCTTCGGCAACAAGATCGCTGCCGACGACATCTATCTCGAAGGCATCACCAATATCTCCATCGAGGATATTCAGGCAGCCGCCGAGCTTGGTTACCGCATTAAGCTTCTCGGTGTGGCGCAGGTGACGGACTCCGGTATCGAACAGCGTGTGCATCCGACCATGGTGCCGCTCGATTCCGTCATCGCCCAGGTGGATGGCGTGACCAATGCGGTGGCGATAGAATCCGACATTCTCGGCGAATTGCTGATGGTCGGCCCGGGTGCCGGCGGCAACGCCACGGCGTCTGCCGTGCTTGGTGACATCGCCGATATCGCCAAGAGCCGTCCAGGCGCCCAGCAGGTGCCTGTGCTCGGCCGTCCGGCCAAGTCACTGACGGAGTACCGCCGCGCCAAGATGAAGAGCCATGAGGGCGGTTATTTCATCCGTCTGACGGTGAAGGATCAGGCGGGCGTCTTCGCCTCCATCGCCACCCGCATGGCCGACAATAACATCTCGCTGGAATCCATCGTGCAGCGCCAGCGCGTGCATGTGGAAGGCGCGCCGCAGACCATCATCCTCGTCACCCATGCGACGATGGAAGATGCGATCCGCAAGGCCGTGAAGGCGATCAAGAACGAGAAATATCTCGTCAGCGAACCGCAGGTCATCCGCATCGAGCGGACCTGAAACGCCTGACGATTTGTCCAAAGCCGAGGGCCGTGCTTCCGTGTGGATGCGCGGCCTTTTTTCATCGTGAAACCTCGCGGGGATATCAAAAAACTATTTAGCAGGATGGTGTTTCAGCTGTCATAAAATTTGAGGAAATGGCTTCAGAACAGCTGGAATACGACACGATTCGGCCCTATGGTTAATCATGTTCACCAAGCGAGGGAGGCGTGGCCGTGACATCGATCATCCTGTTCAAGGACAATAAGCGCGCAAGCATGCTGGCTAGCCATCACCGGGCGCGGCCGCACACTGCCAACGACAATATTCGCAGCATGGAATTCGACATTTCCGAGCATGAGCGCAACTGGTGTTCGCTCGCCGTCTTCTCACTGCTGCTGCTGGTCGGCGCTGTGTCGATTGTCAGCCCGTTTTTCTCGATTTTTTCGGTGTGACTCCATCAAGGCGCGTTTTTGCTTGAAAAACGCGCCTTTGCCATTTAGCCCGTTCTAACCAAGGCGCGGAACGCGCACGACAGGATGAAGGGACAGGATGGCAATGTTGGAGCCGGCCGATACCGTGGCCCGCGCATTTCTAAGCGTGGAGCGGTCGGCGACAGAACAGCGCTGGGTGTCGCGGTTGGATCAGGCCGGGCAGAACTGCGCGCTGGCCATGTCCCAGATACACGCCATTCCTGAATTGATTGCGCGGGTGCTGGCGGGGCGCGGCGTCGGTGTCGATGACGCATTGGCATTCCTTGATCCCACCATACGGTCGCTGATGCCTGATCCGCATATGCTGACCGATTGCGAAAAGGCCGCCGAGCGGCTGGTGCGCGCCATCGAGACTGGCGAGAAGGTGGCGATCTTCGGTGATTACGATGTCGACGGCGCTGCCTCTTCGGCGCTGACGTATCGCTTTCTCGCGCATTTCGGGCTGACGCCGGAGATCTATATTCCCGATCGCATTTTCGAGGGCTACGGGCCGAACCCGGCGGCGATGCAGCAGCTTGCCGCCAATGGGGCGACGCTGATCGTGACCGTGGACTGCGGCTCCACCAGCCATGAGTCGCTTCAGGCCGCGAAGGACGCCGGAACGGATGTGGTGGTGATCGATCACCATCAGGTCGGCACGGAACTGCCGCCGGCGGTGGCGCTGGTCAACCCTAACCGGGAGGACGATCTTTCGGGGCAGGGGCATCTCTGTGCCGCCGGCGTGGTATTTCTTGTGCTGGTGGCCACGTTGCGGCTGTTGAAGGACAGACGCAACCGGCAGGCCTTCACGCTCGATCTGCTGTCGCTACTTGATATCGTCGCGCTTGCGACGGTCTGCGATGTGGTGCCGCTGAAAGGGCTGAACCGCGCTTATGTGGTCAAGGGCCTGATTGCCGCGCGGCATATGAACAATGCGGGACTTGCGGCGCTGTTCAAGAAGGCGGGGCTCGGCGGACCTGTCACCCCCTATCATTTTGGCTTCCTGATCGGGCCGCGCATCAATGCCGGCGGCCGCATTGGCGATGCCGCGCTTGGCAGTCGTTTGTTGACCATCGATGATTCCTCGCAGGCCGACTTGATTGCCGAGCGGCTGGATGAGCTGAACCGCGAGCGGCAGGCCATGGAAGCGGCGATGCTGGCGGAGGCCGAAGCCGAGGCGCTTTATGAATATGGCGACGGCTCGGGTGCGGGCGTCATCGTCACAGCGCGCGAAAACTGGCATCCGGGCATCGTGGGGCTGCTTGCTTCACGCCTGAAGGATCGTTTCCGTCGTCCGGCTTTCGCCATTGCCTTTGATCCTTCCGGCAAGGGTACCGGCTCAGGCCGCTCGATCAACGGCTTTGATATGGGCCGCATGGTGCGCGCCGCCGTGGAGACGGGATTGCTGGTCAAGGGCGGCGGGCACGCCATGGCGGCGGGCCTGACGGTGGAGCGTGCCAATCTCGGCAAGCTCAGGACTTTCTTTGAAGAAGCGGCCGCAAAGACGGTGAACGAACTGGTGGAAAGCAGCGTGCTGAAGATCGATGGCGCCATCGGCGCTTCGGGCGCGACATTGCAGCTTGTCGATCAGCTGGAGCAGGCCGGTCCCTATGGTTCGGGCCATTCGCAGCCGATCTTTGCCGTGCCGGCGCATCGCCTGCGCGATGTGCGGCTTGTGGGCACGGCACACGTCAAGATCACGCTGGAGGCCATGGATGGCTCGCGGCTGGACGGTATCGCCTTCCGCGCTGCCGAAGCCCCTCTGGGGCAGATGCTGCTGAATGCGCGTGGCAGGAATATCCACGTTGCAGGCACAGTGGGTGCCGATCTCTGGCAGGGCCAGAGGCGCGTTCAACTGCGCGTGCTGGACGCGGCTTTCGCGCCCTGACGGACTTACGAAAAGACCTGAACTTTATGGAAACATTGCCCTGAACGGGCACCTCAAATCTGCGCGGGCGTCTTTACGCGATGCGTTAACATCTCGATGCAGGCTATTGATTTTCTGGGAGAAGCAAGTGGCACGCCCTAGGGGAGTCGAACCCCTCTTTTCAGAATGAAAATCTGACGTCCTAACCGATAGACGAAGGGCGCGTGCGCTTGTGGTGTGGCGCCCTTATAGTCAGGCTCCCGAAGGTCTGCAAGCGGAAAAATTGATTTTTTCCGCTTCGAGACGAGTTTTTTTATAGACGCTGAAAGGGCTGTGGAAAACTGCGGCGGACCTGGTCAAGACCTTGAAATATCGCCCCTATCGCCGTGAACCGGCAATGCGCTTGCGTCTCGTACGACACCGGGGAGGCGGCTTCCCAACCCTTAGCTGGCATCAAGCTGCAGTCCGAGACGAACAGGCGCTGTGATCGAGGTGAGGGGAAAGGCAAGCCGGTTGATTTGACCGATGGCATTTCGTCCGGCTTGCCTTCCATCGGGGGGACTACAATCTAACGTGTCGCCCGGGAATCGGTTCCGCAGCAATGTTGACGCGCGACAAATTCGCGACGTAGAAGGTTGGGTTCAAATCTTTTAAGATGGAGGACACGAAGGCAAGTGGCACGCCCTAGGGGAGTCGAACCCCTCTTTTCAGAATGAAAATCTGACGTCCTAACCGATAGACGAAGGGCGCGTGCGCTTGTGGTGTGGCGCCCTTATAGTCAGGCTCCCGAAGGTCTGCAAGCGGAAAAATGCATGATTTGACAAAAAAATGACATGGGTGGCCGGAAGCCTTGGAAAACAAGGATTCTTGTTGCGTAACAAATGGTTAAATGGTTGGGCTGCGTTTTTTCTTTTGCAATATGGCGCGGCTTCGACCGCCTTGTGAAACATGTCGTTTCTCACGAGGGCAGCTCGCGAAAATCAAGTCAGGTATTTTCCATATATCAGCAGGCCCGAGAGTATTATTATGAGTGCATTGATCGCGTATGCTATCCACCGCACGAAATTTGATTTTGGGGGACTGCCGGATACCATGCCACTCAATACATCCCCCAGAAATACAAGCAAACTATCCATCGCAATATGTCCAAAGCAGCGATCAATTTTTCGCCACGAATATATCAGGTTGACCAATTAGAAATTCAAGCATTGCTGCTTCGGTCAGGAATAAAATAATCAATATCTCCGTTTCTACTTTCGGCTCTCTGTTTCAGTCTCAAAAAAGAAACGGGACCGTGAGGTCCCGTTTCTGAGTTCGCAATTGAAAAACGTCCGCCCCAGACGCCTGTCTACGATCAATGCAGAATCTGGCTGAGGAACAGCCGTGTGCGCTCGTGCTGGGGATTGTCGAAGAATTCGGCGGGCGAATTCTGTTCGACGATCTGGCCCTGATCCATGAAGATGACGCGGTTTGCGACCTGGCGGGCAAAGCCCATTTCGTGGGTCACGCACAGCATGGTCATGCCGTCTTCGGCAAGGCTGACCATGGTGTCGAGCACTTCCTTGACCATTTCCGGATCGAGCGCCGAGGTTGGTTCGTCGAACAGCATGATCTTCGGCTTCATGCAGAGCGAACGGGCGATCGCCACACGCTGCTGCTGACCGCCGGAGAGCTGGCCGGGGTACTTGTGCGCCTGCTCGGGGATCTTGACGCGCTTCAGATAGTGCATCGCCACTTCTTCGGCTTCCTTCTTGGGCATCTTGCGAACCCAGATTGGCGCCAGCGTGCAGTTTTCGAGGATCGTCAGATGCGGGAAGAGGTTGAAGTGCTGGAACACCATACCGACTTCACGACGCACTTCGTCGATCTTCTTGAGGTCGTTGGTAAGCTCGATGCCATCGACCTGGATCGAACCCGACTGGTGTTCTTCCAGCCGGTTGATGCAGCGGATCATGGTCGACTTACCCGACCCGGAAGGACCGGCGATGACGATGCGCTCGCCCTTCATGACCTTCAGGTTGATGTCGCGCAATACGTGGAAATCGCCATACCACTTGTTCATGCCGGTGATTTCGATTGCGACGTCCGTTGTCGAGACGGCCAGTTTTTTTGCTTGGTTTTCTGCCATTTTGAGCGTCCCTTATCGTTTATGCCCGGTGTCGAGGTGCCGTTCCATGAACAGCGAATAACGCGACATGCCGAAGCAGAATATCCAGAATACGAAGCCTGCGAAAATATAGCCAGTCATGGCGGTGACGGGCGTCGCCCAGTTCGCATCCGCTTGGTTGAGTGTGACAATACCGAGCAGGTCGAACATGCCGATGATCGAGACCAGCGACGTGTCCTTGAACAGCCCGATGAAGGTGTTGACGATGCCCGGAATGACAAGCTTCAGCGCCTGCGGCAGCACGATCAGCCTCGTCTTCTGCCAGTAGTTCAGGCCGAGTGAGTCAGCACCTTCATATTGCCCCTTCGGAATGGCCTGCAGACCGCCGCGGATCACCTCCGCCATATAGGCGGACGAGAACAGCGACACACCGACAAGCGCGCGCAGGAACTTGTCGAAGGTCCAGCCGTCGGGCAGGAACAGTGGTAGCATGATGCTGGCGAAGAACAGGACGGTGATCAGCGGGATGCCTCTGATGACTTCGATGAAGAGCACGCAGAGCATCTTGATGACAGGCAGGTTCGACCGCCGCCCGAGCGCCAGAAGAATGCCGAAGGGCAACGACACCGTGATCCCGAAGAAGGACAGGATGAGCGTCACCATGAGGCCGCCCCAGAGCTGCGTTTCCACCTTAGGCAGGCCGAAGACGCCGCCGATGAGCAGGAAAAACGCAATAAAGGGCAGGATGATGAAAAGCGCCAGCGCGTTGAGGCGCTTGAACGGCGCTTTGGGGATAAGCATGGGCACGAGCAGGATGGCAAATGTCACCATCACAAGGATGGGACGCCAGCGCTCATCGATCGGGTAGCGGCCAAAGACGAACTGCCCGAGCTTGGCGGACACGAAAGCCCAGCATGCGCCGGACTGGCCATCCGGCAGTGCGCCACCCTGCGAAACGGTCAGGCAGGCGAAACGATCGCTGCCGGTCCACACCGCATCGATGAAGAGCCACTTGATGATGGGCGGAACCAGGTAGGCGAGCAGGGCAAGGGCGATCACCGTCAGGACAGTGTCCTTGGGTGTGGCGAAGAGTTTGGTGCGCAGCCAATGGCCGAAGCCGACCGCACTCGAGGGCGCGGGTCTGGCGTCCTCTATGGTCTGTCGCACGAAAGCGTGATTGCTTATTGTCATCGTTATCTCTCCACCAGGGCCATTTTCGCGTTGAACCAGTTCATGACCAGGGCCGTGAGCAGGGACAGCGAGAGATAAATGACCAGCCAGATCGCGACGACTTCAACCGCCTGTCCCGTCTGGTTCAGGATCGTGCCGCCGACGGAGACGATGTCGGCGAAACCGACAGCGACCGCAAGCGAGGAGTTCTTCGTCAGGTTGAGAAACTGGCTTGTCAGTGGCGGGATGATGATGCGCATTGCCTGCGGCACGACGATCAGGCGCGTCGTGGTGCTCGAGCGAAGTCCTAGCGCGTCCGCAGCCTCCGTCTGCCCCTTCGCCACGGCCTTGATGCCGCCGCGAACGATCTCGGCGATGAAGGAAGCGGTGTAGAAGGACAGGGCCAGGAACAGCGACATGAATTCCGGTGCCACGACTGAGCCGCCAGAAAGGTTGAACCGTCCGGCAATCGGGTAATCGAATGTCAGCGGTGAACCGAGTGCCAGAAATGTCGCGGCCGGAAGGCCGATGATGAGAAGTGCGGCCGTGATGCCGGTGCGGAATTGCTGGCCAGTTTGTTCCTGTCGCGCCTTTGCCCAGCGATAAACGAAAAAGCTGATGACGATTGCGACCAGAAAGGCGAGCGGTATCAGCCAGGTGCCTTCTCCCCAGAGGGGTTTGGGGAAAAAGAAGCCGCGATTGTTGAGATAGCTTCCAAGCGGCAGCTCCAGCGAATCGCGCGCCTGCGGCAGAACCGAGATGACGCCCTTGTACCAGAAGAAGATGACGAGCAGCGGCGGGATGTTGCGGAAGATTTCCACATAGGCCTGCGCGAGCTTCGAGATCAGCCAGTTATTGGACAACCGCGCGATACCGACGATAAAACCGATGATCGAGGCGGCGATGATGCCGAAAAATGCGACCTGGATCGTGTTGAGAATGCCAACGATCAAAGCCCGGCCATAGGTCGAGTCGCTCGTATAAGCGATCAACGACTGGCCGATATCGAAACCGGCTCTTCCATCGAGGAAGCCAAAGCCGGACGAAATGTTTGACCGTTGAAGATTGGTGATCGTATTCGTCACGATGACCCAGACGAAGGCGGTCAGGATGACAACTGTCAGAACCTGATAGAAAATGCCGCGAATGCGTGGATCGTAGATAAGTGACGACGCGCTTTGCGCGCGCGATCGTTGCGAACTGACCGCGTTGCCTGCCATAGGCACCTTTCCCTTTTATATGCTCTTTGCGAGCTTATTTATATAATTCTAAAATGGAGGCCGGGCGTTGCCCAGCCTCCCGTCGTGATCTAGCCGATGATGGGGCCGATCAACGGACCGGCGGTGCGTATTGCAGGCCGCCCTTGGTCCACAGCGCGTTCTGGCCGCGCTCGATCTTCAGCGGAGAGCCTGCGCCGACGTTGCGGTCGAAGACTTCGCCGTAATTGCCCACCAGCTTGACGATGTTGTAGGCCCAGTCATTGCCAACGCCGAGATCGGTACCGATCTTGGTGCCTTCTTCCGTGCCGAGCAGACGCTTCACGTCCGGGTTGGCGCTGGTCTTCTGTTCGTCGACGTTCTTGGAGGTGATGCCAAGTTCTTCGGCGTTGACCATGGCATAGTGAACCCAGGTCACGATGTCGAACCACTGGTCGTCACCCTGGCGGACGGCTGGGCCAAGCGGCTCCTTGGAGATGACCTCAGGCAGAACGATGTTGTCATCAGGGTTCTTCAGCTTCAGGCGGATTGCATAGAGACCCGACTGGTCGGTGGTGTAGACGTCGCAACGACCAGAATCATAAGCAGACGTCGCGTCGGATTCCTTTTCGAAAACCACCGGATTGTACTGCAGATTGTTGGTCTTGAAATAGTCGGCGAGATTGAGTTCGGTGGTGGTGCCGGTCTGAACGCAGACGGCGGCGCCGGAAAGCTCAAGGGCGGACTTCACGTTGAGGCCCTTCTTGGCGATGAAGCCCTGGCCGTCATAATAGTTGACGGTACGGAAGTTGAAGCCGAGCGACGTGTCGCGGCTGATGGTCCAGGTGGTGTTACGGGTCAGAACGTCGACTTCACCGGACTGGAGAGCCGGGAATCGGTCCTTGCTCGAAAGAGCGACAAACTTCGCCTTGGAAGGGTCACCGAAAACCGCTGTGGCAATACCACGGCAATAGTCCACATCGATGCCGGACCATTCGCCCTTGTCATCGGGATTGGAGAATCCCGGAATGCCGGCGCTGACGCCACAGGTGACGAAACCTTTGCCCTTCACATCCTGAAGCGTCGCAGCCGAAGCGACCGAGGCTCCTCCCAAAACTGCTGCGCCGATAGCGGCCGACAGAATTGCCTTTTTCATTTTTCCCAACCTTTGTTTGTTATCGTCGATGGAAGAGGACCGGCATGTTTTGTTTTACCCCAGCTCCCCCTTCAGCAAGACCTTTTCGATCCGCTTTTTCTATCACAATCGCAATTGGCAGCGGGGTCAAGACGTGGGGACAATAATTGTGCCTATAAAACGGAATTTTACAAATTTTGGTCGGGAAGTGTGCAAAGGGTGAAAATATAAGCATATTTTTGCGAGAAATTGCACTTGCACGAATTTTGTATACTTCTTGTATGCTGTTTCATGGTGGATCAATTGGCCCGCCCTTGAAGCTAGTTGCGGGACTTGACCTTGCGGCGTGCTCTTAGCATTGTCGCACGCGTCACTGTTCCTTCGAAAGCTGATCTGAAATGACCAAGACTAATGACCTGCTTTCCGCCGCAGGTGTGAATACGCGCCTGACCCATGGCGGCAACGATCCCGCGGACTGTTTCGGGTTCGTCAATCCTCCCATCGTGCGTGGCTCGACCGTGCTTTTTCCCGACGCGGAGACGCTTTCGACCGAAAACCAGAAATACACCTATGGCACCCATGGTACGCCGACGACGGACGCGTTGTGCAATCTGGTCAACGAGCTGGAAGGTTCTTTCGGAACCATTCTCGTACCGTCGGGCCTTGCGGCGATCACCGTGCCGTTCCTTGCCTATCTCGGTGCTGGCGATCATGCGCTGATCGTTGATTCCGTCTATTTCCCCACCCGCCGTTTCTGCAACACCATGCTGAAGAAGCTGGGCGTGGAGGTGGAGTATTACGATCCCGCGATCGGGGCTGGCATCGAGGCGCTTATCCGACCGAATACGAAGCTTGTGCATCTGGAAGCGCCGGGTTCCAACACCTTCGAGATTCAGGATGTCCGGCTGATCACTGACATCGCTCACCGGCATGATTGCGTGGTGACCATGGACAATACCTGGGCGACGCCGCTTTATTTCAAGCCGCTCGATTTCGGCGTCGATGTCTCCATTCACGCCGCCACCAAATATCCCTCGGGCCATTCCGACGTGCTGATGGGCTTCGTTTCGGCCAATGAAAAGTACTGGAAAGCGCTTTATCAGGCCAATACCAATCTCGGCATCTGCGTCACCCCTGACGATGCCTATCAGATCCTGCGCGGCATGCGCACCATGGGGATCAGGCTGGAACACCATCAGAAAAGCGCGCTGGATATCGCTCAATGGCTGGAGGGTCGCGACGACGTTGTGCGCGTGCTGCATCCGGCCTTGCCGAGCTTTGCCGGACATGAACTCTGGAAGCGTGATTTCAAGGGCGCGAGCGGTGTCTTCTCCTTCGTATTGAAGGCGGAAGAGGGCAAATACAAACAGACGGCATCTGCCTTCCTTGATGCGCTGACGTTCTTCGGGCTCGGCTATTCCTGGGGCGGGTACGAATCGCTTGCCGTATCGGTATCGCTCGTCGACAGGACGATTGCGAAGGGCCCGTCGGAAGGACCGGTCATCCGTCTGCAGATCGGGCTCGAGGATGTCGCCGATCTCAAGAAAGACCTCGAGGCCGGTTTTTCAGCCGCGGCCGTGGTCTGAGCCCAACTCTCAGCCCCTGGCGTGATAGCCGTAGAGCCAGTCGAAGTCCTTCAGGAACGCTTCTGAGGGACGGGTGGAAAACACCAGGTCCCGTGCGATGCACACCGGGCCTCTGGCATGATAGGCAAAACGATTGAGAGAGGCCCGCTTGCGGGCCTTTTCTATGCGCGGCAGGCGCAGCGCCTCGAAGGCGGCGAGGGCCTGCGGCATGGGCAGGGGCTTTTCGCCGTTACTACCTGCCATCGTTCCCGCAAGTTCGAACGCATCCTCTATTGCCATGGCCGCACCCTGGGCGGCGAAGGGCATCATGGCGTGTGCGGCATCGCCGATCAGCACCGTGTCGCGGCCATTGTGCCAGCGGCCGGGGCCGGCCTGGTAGAGCGGCCAGAAGGTCGGTTTTTCAGATGAATCGAGCAATCGGACGATGTCAGGGCTGAAGTCGCGAAATTGCTCCAGCAAAAGGGCTTTCTGCCGCCCGCTCGATTCCGCCCGCCACGTCGCACCGGGATCGGCACCGAGCGCGATGGCGACGATGTTGAAGCCACCGACTTCCCTCAGCGGATAGGCAACGATATGGCCACGGGAGCCGAGATAGGCCGTGACGGCGGTTTTGTTGAAGGCGGACGGCACCTCTTCTGCGGCGACGGTGAAGCGCCAGGCGACATTGCCCGAGAAGGTGGCGGTGGGTGCCGCCGGCACGGAGAAACGGGCCGCCGACCAGACGCCATCGGCGCCGACGATCAGATCGTGATCACGAAACGTCGTTGCGGCAATGACATCGGCGGTGGCGTTTTCGATACGTTTGCCGAGATGCAGCCGGCAGAGGGGATTGCGTGTCACCGCCTGGAGAAGCGCGCTTTGCAGCGTCGAGCGGTGTAGCACCCCATAGGGTGCGCCCCAGCGGCTGCGGGCGACCGCGCCCATTGGCAGGGAGAGCAGCGTGGCCAGCGATTTTCCCGAGGCGAGGTCGACGCTGACCGGTTCGGTCCAGCGCGCCTCGATGTCAGGCAGGACGCCTAGCGTGGCCAGAATGCGGGCGGCATTGGGGGAAAGCTGCAGGCCGGCGCCGACTTCCGCCAGCTCGCTGGCCTGTTCGATGATGTCGCAGTCTATACCGTGCCGGGCAAAAGCAAGGGCAGCGGTGAGACCGGCAATGCCGGCACCGATAATGGCTACGGATTTTATGGGCATGATGCGCCCCGATCAGGAAGAGTGGAAGGTCAGGCGGCCTTCACATGGAAAACACAGCCCGGAGGATTGGTCTGCTCGGCCTTCAGCGAAGGGTTGTAACGGTAAAGGGTGGAGCAGTAGGAACAGACCTTCTCATTGTCGTCGCCCATATCGATGAAGATATGTGGATGATCGAAGGGCACGGAAGCGCCGGTGCACATGAATTCCTTGACGCCGATCTCGATCACGCTGTGTCCGCCATCGTTCTGGAAGTGGGGAATGGAATGCCCGGCCATGTTCGTCTCCAAATGCAATATCGTTATCGAGCCGCAATCCGTCTTCTCGCATCGGCTCGTCGTTGCGGATATGTAGCCTCAAACGCATTGCATCTCCATAAAAATCGTCAGCAAAACATGTTCAATCTTGCGCTTTCCTGCCATATGGTCCGGCAAAAAGGATGTCCTTGATGAATCTCAACCTGCCGCAATTTTCCGATTTTTCCCATGACGGCCTTCGCCTTGCCTATTTCGACGAGGGCGATCCGACGGGTGATCCGGTTTTACTGATTCACGGTTTTGCCTCTAGCGCCAATGTCAACTGGGTGCATCCCGGCTGGGTGAAGACGCTGGGAGAGGCGGGCTACCGGGTGATTGCCATCGACAATCGCGGCCATGGTGCAAGCGACAAGCCACATGATTCCGAGGCCTATTACCCGTCGGTCATGGCAGGGGATGCGGTGGCGCTGCTCAATCATCTCGGCATCGCGGAAACGCATGTGATGGGCTATTCCATGGGCGCACGGATTTCCGCCTTTCTGGCCATGGCTCATCCGGAACGCGTGCGTTCGCTGGTGTTCGGCGGGCTCGGCATCGGCATGGTGGAAGGTGTGGGCGACTGGGATCCGATCGCGGAGGCGCTGCTTGCCCCTTCGCTCGATGTGGTCACCCATGAGCGCGGCCGCATGTTCCGCGCCTTTGCCGACCAGACCAAAAGTGACCGGCTGGCGCTTGCCGCCTGCATCGAGACATCGCGGGTTCTCGTCACGCGCGAACAGGCACAAAAGATCGATGCCCCGACGCTGATCGCGGTTGGAACGAAGGACGACATCGCCGGATCGGGTGCGGAGCTGGCCGCGATCATGCCGCATGCGCGGGCGATCGACATCCCCGGCCGCGACCATATGCTGGCCGTTGGCGACCGGGTGTTCAAGGCGGCGGTGCTGGAGTTTTACCGCTCGCTTTGATGTGGGGCATGTCCAGCAAAACCGGAGCCCGGTTTTCCGTCCACAAATGCGGCAACGCGGAGGATGGCAAGAAACGGTTTTTTATGCTGCATGAAGAAAAACTGAAGCATTGCCGTCTTTAAAGTCGTCATTCGAATCCCATTTCTAATGCGCGTCTTTTTTTGTATAAAGAACGACCAATGCAAACGAGGAGACCATTCATGGTCGCACGTACTGAGGCCCGTCAGCCTGAACAGCTGGCGATCGTTGATCCGATCTGGGGCAGCCTGCTGAATGAGGCCCGAAGCGCTGCGGCGCAGGACCCGCTGCTGTCAGCCTTTCTCTATTCGACGATCCTCAATCACCGCTCTCTCGAAGAATGTGTGATCTACCGTATCTGCGAGCTCCTTGATCATCCCGACATGCAGGCCGTTCTTCTGCGTCAGACCTTCCAGGACATGCTGGAGGACTGGCCGGAATGGGGAAGTGTGCTGCGCGTCGATATCCAGGCCGTTTACGACCGCGACCCCGCCTGCACGCGCTTCATGGAGCCGCTGCTTTATTTCAAGGGGTTCCAGGCTATCCAGACGCATCGCCTTGCCCACTGGCTGCTGCAGAAGGGCCGCAAGGATTTGGCGCTTTATCTGCAAAGCCGCTCGTCGAGCATTTTCCAGACGGATATCAATCCGGCCGCGCGCATCGGCAAGGGAATCTTCCTCGACCATGCCACCGGGCTGGTGGTCGGCGAGACAGCGGTTATCGGTGACAACGTTTCCATCCTGCATGGCGTGACGCTTGGCGGCACCGGCAAGGAGGGGGCAGACCGCCATCCGAAGATCGCCAATGGGGTGATGATCGGGGCAGGCGCAAAGATTCTTGGCAATATCGAGATTGGCAGCTGCTCGCGTATTGCCGCCGGATCGGTGGTGCTGAAACCCGTTCCGCCGAAGACCACGGTTGCCGGCGTGCCGGCGCGGGTGGTGGGAGAAGCAGGGTGTTCGGAACCCTCGCGTCTGATGGACCAGCTCATTGGGGCCGATATCTGAGAGGCCGTGAATATTGCACTCGTCCATGGGAAAGACATGGGCGATGTGCCGCTTTCACTTTACTTTCGCCTTTGTCCCATGCCAAAAGCGGCCCAACCCGAACCGCACAGGAGAATAGTGGTGAAAGCCGACGAAATCAAAAAACTCGACGCCTATTTCAAGCGCACCTTCAACGAGAAGATGATCGTCAAGGCGCGTCCGCGCAAGGATGATTCCGCCGAAGTGTATCTGGGCGAAGAGTTTCTCGGCGTCGTCTACATCGATGACGAAGACGGCGACCGCTCGTACAATTTCTCCATGGCGATCCTTGACGTCGATCTCTGATCATCACCATCCGGTGACGGATGGGTTTTGCATTCAATAAAACAGTCGCCCGTGGTGGTTACACCGCGGGCGATTTGTTTTGTCGCTGGGTGATTTTCATCATCAGCCGCTCCTGCGGTCGCAATGTCACCCGCATCAGCGGTTCCGCCGACGCCATGGTTCTGTTTTCGAGGTGGTTCTTCTGAAGGATGACGGCAAGGATCGCCACGGCCTCCATCATCGCGAAAGCATTGCCGATGCAGACGCGCGGCCCGGCGCCAAACGGCATATAGGCGTAGCGATGGCGCGCTTTCACCTTTTCGGGTTCGAAGCGTGACGGTTCGAAGCGTTCTGGCTCGTCCCACAGCGCCGAGTGCCGGTGAACGGCATAAATCGGAATGTACAAAACGGTTCCGGCCGGGATATCGTGTTCGCCAAGCCGGAAGTCCTGCAGCGCGGTGCGCGTGATGACGGGGGCAGGCGGGTAAAGCCGCATCGCCTCCGAAAACACCTGTCTGACGTAGGCGAGATTGGCGATATGTTCGGCCGCGACCGGCTCACCGCCGGTAACGGCCTCGATTTCCTCGACAACTTTTCTTTCCGTTTCCGGGTTCTGCGACAGAAGGTGGAAGGTCCAGGCAAGGCCGAGCGCCGTCGTTTCATGGCCGGCGGTAATGAAAGTCAGCAGATTGTCGATGATTTCCTCATCGCTCATCATGCGGCCGGTTTCCGGGTCTTTGGCTTCCAGCAGCATGGAGACGAGATCGGGTCGGTCGGTCGGGTTTTTCCGCCGGCCGGTGATCACCGTCGCAAGGCTGGCGCGCAGATAATCGACAGCGGCGCGGGATTTTCGCCGGCCGGGATGCGGCAGCCATTCCGGCGCACCCAGCATGGCTAGTGCGAAGGTCCAGCCTGTGGGCTTCAGATAATCGGTAATGCTCTGTTCGACACGCGCAATATCGATGCCATATCCGCCGGACATCATGGTTTCGACGATGATGTCGAAGGTGGTCCGCATCATTTCATGGCCGATATCGATGTCGGCGGTGGAAGACGAGCGCCAGCGTTTTTGCGTGCGCCGCGCCGTCTCAATCATGACGGGTAGCAATTCCAGCAGTTTTTCATGGCGGAAGGCGGCGGCGACGGATTGTCTTTGCCATTTCCAGTGATCGCCATCGGCCGTCAGAAGGCCCTGGCCAAGCGCGGGGCCGAGTGCCCGGCGCACATCCTCACCCTTGCCGAGCAAAGCGGCATTCTTCACCAAAGCCTCGTGGATCAGCACCGGATCGGCCAGATGAACCCGCATGACACCGCCGAGGCGGTTAAAGACCGCCGGTTCGCTGAAAATCTCCGGCGGCAATGCCTTCAACGGGTTGCGGATAAGGGAAAGGGCAAGACGTGCCGTGGCGAGTTTCGATACGGGTTGCGCCCCGGTCGTATCGGTGGACGGGGTGCGAAAGCCGATTTCGGTCATCTTCAGGTCCTTTATGCCCGTTGAACAATGGCAACTTGCTGTTAAGGTGCATACCTTATTTTGACTGATTTAAGGTGAGTACCTTAAATTTCAATAGCGGGATGCGATTTCGATAATGAGCAATGATGTGAAACGGCCGGTGCGCGCTCGATTCTCCACGCGCGACAGGATTCTGGACGCTGCTCTCGACCTCTTCAACGGGCGGGGGCCAGACCGTGTGACAACGGCGGAGATTGCCGAAGCGGTGAAGATCAACGAGGGCAATCTCTATTACCATTTCCGTACCAAGGAATTGCTGGTTCTTGCCCTGTTTGCGCGTTTCGAGGTCGATGCGGTGGCGTTGGTCGCAAGTGTCGATGGGGCGGATGAAGGGGCGGCGGAAACCTATGCCGGTTTCCTGCGGCAATGGTTCTCGCTGGTTTGGAATTACCGCTTTCTGTTTCGTGATCTCGTCGGTCTGCTTGCGCTCGCGCCGGGGCTGGTGGAGCCGGTGAGGACGATAAGTGCTGCGATGCGGCTTGCCGTCGGAGACATTATCGGGCGCATGCAGAAAGCGGGGCTCATAACTATTCCCGAAAGCGAGCGCGATGCTGTTTTGACCAATCTGTGGATCGTCTCGACCTATTGGGCCGCCTATCTCACTCTGCAGGAAGGTGTCAGCGAATTTGGACCGCAGCAACTGGAGTGGGGCTTGCGGCAGGTCTCAAGCCTGTTCAGGCCTTACCTCTCAGCGGACGCCATCGCCGCGCTCGAAGCGCTTGCCACAAGCGAAGCGTAATATCTCCAGTCGGAGACAGAAGACAAAAAACACCCGCGGCGAGTTTGCCGCGGGTGCCTTCATTCCCTGGAAAAATTGTCGGTTATATCAGGCTGCCTTCAGCAGATCGCCATGCGGATCAAGCACGAACTTGGTGGCTGCGCCCTGATCGAAGCTTTCATATCCCTGCACGGCATCATCAAGGGCGATGATCTTGGCGTTGACGATATCGGCAATCGGCAGGCGGTCGTGCAGGATGGCCTGCATCAGCTGACGATTATATTTCAGCACCGGTGTCTGGCCGGTGTGGAAGGATTGCGCCTTCGCCCAGCCAAGGCCGAAGCGCAGTGACAGGGCGCCCTGCTTTGCCGCATTGTCAACCGCGCCGGGGTCTTCGGTGACGTAGAGACCGGGAATGCCGATGGAGCCGGCGGCGCGGGTAATCTCCATCATCTGGTTAAGAACGATGGCCGGCTGTTCGCCGCCGGAATGGCCGCGAGCTTCGAAGCCGACGGCGTCGATGGCGCTGTCCACCTCGTTGGTGCCGACGATTTCAGCAATCATGTCCCCCAGCCGGTCGCCCTTGGAAAGATCGACGGGTTCAAAGCCGACTCTTGCCGCATGGGCGAGACGATCCTTGTTGAAATCGCCGACCATGACAACGGCCGCACCCAGAATGCGGGCGGAGGCGGCGGCGGCAAGACCGACCGGGCCGGCGCCGGCGACATAGACCGTGGAGCCGACGCCGACACCTGCCTTAACCGCGCCATGGAAGCCGGTCGGCAGAATGTCTGATAGCATGGTGAGGTCGCGGATCTTCGACATCGCCTTGTCGCGATCGGGGAATTTCAGAAGGTTGAAATCGGCATAAGGGATCGTGACATAACGGGCCTGTCCGCCGATCCAGCCGCCCATATCGACATAACCGTAAGCGCCGCCGGCGCGTGACGGGTTCACCGTCAGGCAGACGCCGGTATCCTGCGACTTGCAGCAGCGGCAACGGCCGCAGGCGACGTTGAACGGCACGGAGACGATGTCGCCGACCTGCAGCATTTCGACGTCGATGCCTTTTTCGATGACTTCGCCGGTGATTTCATGGCCAAGGACGAGGCCCGGCATCGCGGTGGTGCGGCCGCGCACCATGTGCTGGTCGGAGCCGCAGATATTCGTGGAAATCACCTTGAGAATGACGCCGTGCTCGATGCGGCGGCCATCCGGCGCCTCAAGCTTCGGGTCGTCGATGTCGCGGACTTCGACCTGGCCTGGTTTCAGGTAAACGACGCCTCTGTTCCTGCTCATATCCATCTCCTCCGTGGTTTGAACATCAATGCCGGCCCGCTCCTCCGCGGGCATAATTTTATCGAAATGCACTTCAACCGTTCCGACGCGAAATCCCGCGTCGAAGGATGTGCGAGATTTTGAGCTGTAAACTCAGTTACCCGGATAGCCTCTCAATCATCGCATCGCGGCCACCGAAATGTTGCGGAGGTCGGTTATCTGGCTGACAACTCCTCCTCGGCCCGTACATCGCCAACAAACCATGGGAAACGCAGTTTGTCCTTCGGAAATACGACACGCCGTGTGGTCGCAACGACACGTAATCCGACATATTCGTTCTTCACTCAGCAGACGAAAGCCTTCATGATAATTTGTCTGGATCGATGGCGAAATCGGCTACCGGCAGGAATAACCCAAAGCAGCAAAGAGGCTTGGGAAGAATGGCGGCCGCTCTTTGCATAAAATTTATATTGTAGTCGATAAATTGCACTGTGTGTTTTTGGAGTTTAATATGCCTTTATTTAAGAAAATATATTTTGCTTTATCCGCATTTATTGTTGCTCCGCATATTTTTTTACTTCTGTCGTCGCGGGATGATAATCCAATATTCAGAGACATAGAAGTGTGGAGCGAAAAACTTCTTGGAAAGAAGGTAAGTGGGCGATCAGGCCTCGTCGCAAGTGTGGTAGAGTTGTTGTCTCTGGCGCCGGAATTTCGTAATCTTTTTTATTATCGCGTACCGCGAGCGCGTTTTTTTAAGTTCCTGTCCCGCCCTGAAAATACGCTGCACATTCACACCCGGACCATCGGCCCCGGCTTTTTTATTCAGCACGGCTTCGCCACAATTATCTCTGCGGAGTCGATCGGCGCAGATTGCTGGATCAACCAACAGGTAACGATCGGCTATGTCGACTCGACCGGGGCACCTAAAATAGGCGACAACGTAACGATCAACGCAGGCGCGAAAGTGCTCGGGAACATCGTTATTGGCGACAACGCGAAAGTTGGTGCCAACGCTGTTGTCGTCAAAAATATTCCGGCAGACTGCGTTGTTGTCGGGGTTCCCGCCCGTATTATAAGGCGTGCCGGAGCAAGGGTCGACGAAGCGCTGTAGAACGCCTATCTGTCGAGCGGTTTCCTGAGGCGGCCCGCGGCATCCTGGATATATTGCCATGCCACGCGACCCGAGCGCCCGCCACGGGTCGTCGCCCATTCCAGGGCTTCGTGATGCAGGGTGTCGCGGTCGAGACCCAGGTCGAAATGCTCTGCATAGCTGTCGATCATCGTCAGATAGTCTTCCTGACTACATTTGTGGAAGCCGAGCCACAGGCCGAAACGATCCGACAGCGACACCTTTTCCTCGACCGCTTCCGAGGGATTGATGGCGGTTGACTGTTCGTTCTCCATCATATGGCGCGGCAGGAGGTGACGGCGGTTGGAGGTCGCATAAAAGAGGACATTGTCGGGCCGCCCTTCAATACCGCCATCAAGGGCCGCCTTCAACGATTTGTAGGCCGTGTCGTCATGATCGAAGGAAAGGTCGTCGCAAAACAGAATGACGCGCTGATCCGAGATTTTCAGTATGTCGAGCAAAGCGGGCAGGGTGTGGATGTCCTCGCGGTGCACTTCCACCAGCTTCAGGGAAACGCCGCTTGCGGCGCGCACATCTTCGTGAACGGCCTTCACCAGCGAGGATTTTCCCATGCCGCGCGCGCCCCACAGCAGCACGTTGTTGGCGGCAAAACCTTCCGCGAAACGCAACGTGTTTTCGTGCAGGATGTCACGCACATGATCGACGCCGCGAATGAGTTTCAGTGCGATGCGGTTGGGGCGGGGAACCGGCTGAAGGAAAGAGTTCAGTGGCGCCCAGACGAAACAATCCGCCGCATTCCAGTCGTTTGCAGCGGGCGCCGGTCCGGCAAGCCGCTCCACGGCGTTGGTGAGCCGGCGCAGTTCTGAAAGAAGCAGGGAGGCCGTTTCTTCTCGAATCATGGTGTTTCTTCCGCTTGTCTGGTGTTCAAAACTCTGTTTTGCGCCCGGCCTAGCATGGTGTTTCCGGCCCATAAAGGTTAAGAGGTCCGGAATCGGTACGGCGAGGGCCCTGCATCTGTTGCAATCCCGGCGTTCCCCACTATATTCCGGCGGCTTGAAAGCTGGGGCGGCATACGAGGTCGTGCCGTAATCGTTGAGGAGTTTTATATGTTTTTTAGTCAAGCTTTTGCCCAGGACGCATCGGGCGGCGCATCGGGCTTCGGTTCCGGCCTTGAAATGCTTTTCCTGTTTGCGCCGCTTATGGTCGTCTGGTACTTTTTCCTCATCCGCCCGCAGCGCGCGCAGATGAAGAAGCGCCAGGAAACGCTGACCAGCATTCGCCGTGGCGATCAGGTCGTTCTTGGCGGCGGCATCGTTGGCAAGGTGACCAAGGTCATTGACGACAATGAACTCGAAGTCGAAATCGCCGAAGGCGTGAAAATCCGTGCTGCCCGCGCTTATATTGCCGAAGTGCGTGTGAAGGGCGAAGTGGTCAAGACGGAAGCCGCTTCCTGATCCTGCCGGACAACCGGACGCCCGATTGCGAATTTTGACGGGTTGCGCTGTCCGTGCAACCCCAACCCTGACCGAGATCGAAATGCTTCATTTTTCCCGTTGGAAAACAGTCTTCATCTGGCTGCTTGTGCTGGCAAGCGTCTTCATCGCCTCTCCCAACCTGTTTTCGGAAAAGCAGCTGGAGAGCATGCCTGCCTGGTACAAGGACAACAAGGTAACGCTCGGTCTCGACCTTCAGGGCGGCTCGCACATCATGCTCAAGATCGAGCGTTCCGACATCGTCAAGGAACGGCTTGAGACGATCGTCGGCGATGTGCGCACACAGCTTCGCGACGCCAACATCCGCTATTCGGGGCTCACCGGTAACGGCCAGCAAATTCAGGTTCGCATCAGCGATCCCGCGCAGATGGAAGCCGCCAAGACTGCACTTCGTGATCTGACGCAGCCGGTGTCTGCCGGAACGCTGGTCGGCGGTTCCATTACAGAAGTGACGATGAATGACGGCGGCGACAGTCTGCTGCGTCTCAACCTGACGGATGAGGGCATCGATTACCGTCTGTCATCGGCCGTTTCGCAGTCGATCGAAGTCGTGCGCCGCCGCGTTGACGAAGTCGGCACGACCGAGCCGCTCATCCAGCGGCAGGGTTCCGACCGCATCATCGTGCAGGTGCCGGGTCTTCAGGATCCGCAGCGCCTGAAATCGCTCCTCAACCAGACTGCAAAGCTGTCCTTCCGCATGGTAGACACGACCATGCCGGCGCAGGAGGCCATGAACGGCCGTCCGCCCGCAACCTCGGAAGTTCTCTACTCGCAGGACGATCCGCCGGTTCCCTATCTGGTGGAGCGTCGCGCACTCGTGTCCGGCGACAATCTCGTCGATGCACAGGCAAGCTTCAACCAGCAGACCAACGAACCCGTCGTCACCTTCCGCTTCGACAGCCGCGGCGCGCAGCGCTTTGCGCAGGCGACGCAGCAGAATGTCGGCAAGCCTTTCGCCATTGTGCTCGACAATCAGGTTATTTCCGCGCCTGTCATCCGCGAGCCCATCATCGGCGGTTCGGGACAGATTTCCGGTAGTTTCTCGGTGCAGGGTGCGAATGATCTCGCGGTTCTGCTGCGAGCCGGTGCACTGCCGGCCACGCTAACGGTCGTTGAAGAACGCACCGTCGGTCCGAGCCTCGGTAACGACTCCATCACCGCCGGCCTTACGGCCAGCGCCATCGGCGCCGTTGGCGTCCTCATCTTCATGTTCGTCTTCTACGGCTTCTTCGGCCTGCTGGCGAATATCGCGCTTATCGTCAACGTCGTAATGTTGATCGCGGTGTTGAGCGTCATCGGGTCGACGCTCACCTTGCCCGGTATCGCCGGTATCGTCTTGACGATCGGTATGGCGGTGGATTCCAACGTTCTGATCTATGAGCGAATACGCGAAGAGGTGAAGAGCGGCAAACCGCTGATCCAGGCGCTGGATAATGGTTTTACACGCGCCTTTGCGACCATCATCGACGCCAACCTGACGACGCTGATCGTGGCGAGCGTGCTGTTCTACATGGGCACTGGTCCGGTCAAGGGCTTCGCCGTCACGCTTGCGGTCGGTATCATCACCACCGTGTTCACGGCCTATACGCTGACGGCCTGGATGTTCGGCTACTGGGTTCGCCGCAGCCGTCCGAAGCACCTGCCGAAGGGTGTACGCACGGCCATGTTCGATGGTCGCGATATTCCCTTCATGCGTTATCGCCGCGTGGTTTTCATGATCACCGGTGTGATCATGCTCGCCTGCGTCGGCGGTTTCGTCGCCAAGGGTCTGAACCTCGGCATCGATTTCCAGGGTGGCTCGGTCATCGAAGTGCGCGCCAAGCAGGGTGAGGCAGATCTTGCTGACATCCGCGAGCGTCTGAACCAGCTCAACCTCGGTGAAATCCAGGCTCAGAACTTCGGCTCGCCGCAGGATGTGCTCATCCGCATTCAGGCGCAGGACGGCGGCGAAAATGCCGAGCAGTCGGCCATCACGCTGGTTCGCGGCGAACTTGAGGACAAATACGACTTCCGTCGCGTGGAAGTCGTTGGTCCGGCCGTCTCCGGTGACCTGACCGTTACTTCCACGATCGGTGTCCTGCTCGCCATGGCGGCGATCATGGTCTACATCTGGGTTCGCTTCGAGTGGCAGTTTGCACTCGGTGCGGTCATCTCGATGGTGCATGACGTGGTCTTCACCATCGGCCTTTTCGTCTTCCTGGGTATAGAGTTCAACCTGACCAGTATCGCGGCGATCCTGACGATCATCGGTTATTCGCTGAACGACACTGTCGTCATCTACGACCGTGTCCGTGAAAACCTCCGGCGATACAAGAAGATGCCGCTTTCGATGATCATCGACGTATCGCTGAACCAGACCCTGTCGCGCACGATCCTTACCGGCCTGACCGTGCTTCTGGCACTGCTGGCACTGTATCTCTTCGGTGGCGAGGTCATCCGTTCCTTCACCTTCGCCATGTTGTTCGGCGTCGGTATCGGCGTGTTCTCCTCGGTCTATATCGCGGCTCCGGTGCTGATCGCCTTCAAGCTGCGTCCTGACAGCAAGGATGCGGAAGACGAAAAGGACGACAAGAAAGAAAACAACACCGGCGCCATTGGCGGCAAGCCTGCCGTCTGATGGCCGGCGGGATCGAAATACGCCCGGCCCACTTTCCCGGCCGGGCGCCCCTCGATGCTTATGGCAATGGCGGCTTCCGCTTTGCCGACATGTCGCATCGCGGCTCTCTTCTGCTTTTGCCCTCGGGCATTTACGGGTGGGAACCCATTGATGCGAAAGAATTGACCGTCGAGCATTTCGAAAAGGTTCTGGCGGAAGCGCAGGATATCGAAGTGCTGCTGATCGGCACGGGTGACGGCATGCGGGTCCTGCCGAAAGAATTGCGTGCGGCTTTTAAGGAGGCTGGCATTTCGATCGATCCGATGAGCACGGGTGCCGCGGTCCGGACCTATAATATCATGCTTTCGGAATCGCGCGCCGTAGCCGCGGCGCTGATTGCCGTCGAAGGCTGAGGGCGTTTCGCGCGCGGGGAACCATGGAACCCACAGAAAATCTCGACGTCTGCCTCGCGACGCTGCGCGACACCGATCGTGACCGTTATCTCGCCTGCCTTTTGTCGCCTGCCGACAAGCGCAATGCTCTGGCTGCCCTTTACGCCTTCAACGCCGAAATCGCCCGTATCCGCGATTCCGTGCGCGAGGCGCTGCCAGGTGAGGTGCGTATGCAATGGTGGCGTGACCTTGTCGACGGCAATCCGCACGGTGACAGCCAGTCTCATCCGGTGGCCGCAGCGCTCCTGACGACGATCGAACACTATCGCCTGCCGCGCCCGGTGCTCGGCAATATGATCGAGGCGCGTATCTTCGATCTCTATGACGATCTGTTCGAGGATCGCAATGCGCTGGAGGGGTATGCCGGCGAAACCGCCTCGGCCCTGATCCAGCTCGCAAGCCTCGTGCTTTCCGCTGAAGATGCCGCTCATAGCGCGGAAGCGGCGGGACATGCGGGCGTGGCCCAGGCGATGGCCGGCATGCTGCTGCTCATGCCGCTTCACCGGCGTCGCGGACAGGTCTATATTCCCGCCGACATGCTGGCCGCGGCTGGTCTTGATCGTGAAACCTTTGTTGCAGGTCAGGACAGGCAGCGTATCGGCATCGCAGTTGAAATTTTCGCTGCCCATGCGCTCGATCATATCGAGAAGGCAAGACGCGCGACGATCTCGAAAAACCTCTTTGCCGCCTATCTGCCCGTCGCTTTGTCCGGCCCGGTCATCGCTGCCGCCAGGAAGGCGGGGGCAGGGGTGTTCGACGGCGATCTGCAATTGTCGCAGCTTCGCCGGCAATGGTTGCTTGCGAAGGCCTCTTTCCTCAAGCGTTTCTGATCACAGGGCGCCTGTCACCAGGAGCCACACTTCACGCAAGCCTCGAGCTTTATGAACCCAGATTGGGTTCGTGTCGTTTCGAGTCGCGAATCGAAGGGTTTCGGTACTGAGGGAGCGTCCCGGATGAATTTGGCGATCTGGATTATCGTTTTCGTGCTGCTTTCGGTCTTTGCCGTTTATGCCTGGCGCATGTCACGGGCGACCGAAGACGACAGCAGCCATGATGTGGGGCAGGCGATCATGGATTTCGCCCGTGCCTTTCCCAGTGAGGCGATCAGAAGCCTGCATATGACGGCGGATGGCGGCGCGGCTTTCGTGCGGCTGCATGATAACAAGGCCGGTTTCATGCGCAATATGGGGTCCCACTATGTCTGTGTGATGATCGATCCCGAGCGCATCCGGGTCGAGAGCCTGGAAACCGGCGATGGTTTCGTCGTCACCTTCTTCGACATGCCGAAATATAGCGGCTCATACCGCTTCAAATCTCCCGGAGAGGCGGCCGAGGTTTCGCTGTGGCTGCTTGGCAGCCTTGTGGAGGCGCAGGATCATCACGATGAAGGGCCGCTGCCCTCAGGCGCCTGATCCCGCCTGCGTCATTGCCCGTCAAGCGGCGGGGTTGAGGCGGGCTGCTGGCGCTCGCGCCAGATGATGAACAGGCCGGATGCGACGATGATGAGGATGCCGAGCCATTTCGATGGGGTGGGGAAGTCCGAAAACAGCGCATAGCCGAGAATCGTCGCCGAGATGATCTCGAAATACTGGAATGGCGCCAACAAAGACAGCGGTGCCAGCCGGAAGGCCCTGACGATCAGCAGGTGCATGTAGCCGGATAACGATCCCAGCAGAACCAGCAGGACAAGCGCAAAAGCGGATTGGGGAAGCGAGACAGCGAAGTCCTTGTCTCCCAGCGCATCGCCGGCAAAAAGTGCTGCCGCCATGAACAGCGTGCCGGCGATTCCGGACATGGTCTGCATGACAAGCGGGCTGTCGGCATCACCAATGGCGCGGTTCAGGAACAGATAAAGCGTATAGAAAAAGGCGCAGGCGACCGGCAGGAGCGAGGTCCAGCCGAAGATTTCGAAACTCGGCTGGATGACGATCAGCGCGCCGCCGAAACCCACCACGATCGCTGTCCAGCGCTTCCAGCCCACCTTGTCGCCGAGAAAGAGGGCAGACATCATCGTCAGCATGAAAGGCTCGACGAAATAGATCGCGAAGACATCGGCAAGCGGCATGTATTTGACGGCGGCGAAGAACATCAGGCTGGCGGACGCATGCAGCACGCCGCGCAGGCAGTTCATCCATGGCCTTTTGGCGCTGAAAAGCGCCCCGGGTGACACCACCAGCAGCAGCGGCAGGGTGCACAGGACCTGAAAAAAGAATCGGTAGAAAGTCACCTGCGCCGGCGACATGCCGCCGCTCACTGCCATGTATTTTGCGATCGCATCCATGACCGGCAGCACCAGCATGCAGCCCGCCATGATGGTCATGCCCTTGGCGATGTCGTTGAAACCGGTCTGGCTGGTCATGGGTCAGGCTACGCTTTCGACCAGTAGGTCTAACGGGAGGGGACGTCCGCAAGGCCGCCCCCTTCCAAAGGTCAGGCGGCCTTCTGGCGCGGCAGGCTCTTCATATCAATGACGAAACGATAACGCACATCGCTTTTTATCATGCGTTCATAAGCGTCATTGATCTGATCGATATCGATCATCTCGATTTCGGCGGCGATGCCTTTTTCGGCGCAGAAATCCAGCATCTCCTGGGTCTCGGGAATACCGCCGATCATCGAGCCGGCAAAGGTCTTGCGTCCGGGGATGAGGCTGAAGGCCATCACCGAAAGTGGCTTTTCCGGCGCGCCCACCTGCACCAGCGCGCCATCGCGTTTCAGCAGCGCCAGATAGGCGTCGATGTCGTGGTCGGCGGCGACAGCATCGATGATGAGATCGAGGCTTGAGGTAGCCTTCTTCATCTGCTCCGCATCGCGGGAGATGATCACCTCGTGTGCGCCGAGTTTTTTGGCATCCTCCGCCTTGCCGGGCGAGGTGGTGATCATCACGACAGTCGCACCCATGGCATTGGCGAGCTTGACGGCCATATGGCCGAGGCCGCCCAGACCGACGACGCCGACGCGTTTGCCGGGGCCGGCATTCCAGTGGCGCAGCGGCGAGTAGGTGGTGATACCAGCGCAGAGCAGCGGTGCTGCTGCCGCCGGATCGAGCCCTTCGGGAATATTGAGCACATAGCGGTCATCCACCACCACATGGGCGGAATAGCCGCCAAGCGTATGCGCGCCGCCGCCCATCGCCTTGTCAGGGGAGTTATAGGTGCCGGTCATGCCGTTTTCGCAATATTGCTCCAGCCCTTCGGCGCAGCTTGCGCATTCGCGGCAGCTATCGACGATACAGCCGACACCGACGCGGTCACCCGTCTTGAACCGGGTAACTTGCGCGCCCACCCGACCGACACGGCCGACGATTTCGTGGCCGGGGACGCAAGGGTAGAGGGAGCCCGGCCATTCGCTGCGGGCCGTATGGATGTCCGAGTGGCAGACGCCACAGAATTCTATCTCGATTTCGACATCGCGCGGACCGGGATCGCGGCGCCTGATGGTCGCGAGCTTCATCGGCGAAGAGCCGTCATCGCAGGCATAGGCGGACGTTGTGAACATGGTCGTTCCTCCTCTTGTGGTGATCGATGCATCAAACACCGGCCTGCGACAAAGGTTGCGGTGGGATCAGCCGCCTGCGCCGGTTTCGGGCACTGCCGGGCCAAAAACCTCCTCAAAGGCCTCGCGCAGCAGAACGTCGACGTCGCCGATCATAACCGGCAATCCAAGATCGACAAGGCTGGTGACGCCATAGGCGCTGATGCCGCAGGGAACGATGCCCGAGAAATGCGAGAGGTCGGGATCCACATTGATCGACAGTCCGTGAAAGCTCACCCATTTGCGCAGACGAATGCCGAGCGCTGCGATCTTGTCCTCTGCCATGCCGCCATCCGGCAAAAGAGGTTTTTCCGGCCGCCTGACCCAGACACCGACGCGATCCTCACGTCGCTCGCCACGGACATTCATCTTGTCGAGCGTGCGGATGATGACATCCTCCAGCGCCGCCACATAGGCGCGCACATCCTGCCGCCGCCGTTTCAGGTCGAGCATGACATAAACAACCCGCTGGCCGGGGCCGTGATAGGTATATTCGCCGCCGCGACCCGTGGCGAAGACGGGAAAACGGTCCGGCTCGATGAGGTCGGCTACATCGGCACTGGTGCCGGCGGTATAAAGCGGAGGATGCTCCAGCAGCCAGACGAGTTCGTCGGCCTCGCCGGCGGCGATAGCGGCCACCTCACGCTCCATCTCCTCGACAGCCTGCCCGTAAGGGACGAGGCCTTCCGAGATTCGCCAGCGAACGGGTGGTGATCCGGCGGCGGGGAACATATTTGTCTCGATATCCGTGCGTGTGAGCATGAAAAAGTCCTTTCCACAGCCTTCTCGCAAAATGGCGACAAGGCCGCAACCCCAGCATTTCCGGGCTTCCTGCATATAGGATGGTGCAGTGCGATTTTTAATTTCAAAAAACTGTCACGACGCTCTTGTGCACCCAAAATCCTTTTGCTACATGCACCCCCGTCGGCGCAAGTCGACGCCTACCACGATGCGGTCGTGGCGGAATTGGTAGACGCGCAGCGTTGAGGTCGCTGTGGGGCAACCCGTGGAAGTTCGAGTCTTCTCGACCGCACCAAAGAAACCCGCTCCGGCGGGTTTTTTCTTTTTTGGCCAATCGGTTAGCTTCCTGCTTCCTGGAAGCGTGCACGCTCGTTGCACTGAACTCCAAGCCACCGTCATGCCGACGAGACATTCTCCGCAACTGTGTCGGGGCGGCAAATCATTGGGATTGCCGCCACCCCGGCCCGTCGTGGGCTAGCGTCGAATAACATTAGGTGACGTGCCGTTTTCATGATGGTTGCCATCGCCAACGCGATAGGGATCGCCGTCCATAACCTGATCCATCCGCCATCCGCTTCCGCGATATGGGCTCTCCCACGTTTGGCATCCCGTGAGAGCGACAGTCACAACCATCAATCCGAGAGCGAGAGTGGTTTGTCGCATATTGACCTCCTTTGAAATTCTTTCGCTCGATTATGTAGGAGCAGGTTTCTGATTTTGCGATATCTCTTCGAAATTTATCGGTGGTCGAACGGCCATGCGGATCAAACCGCGAATAAATTTCGGTGGATATCGATGCACGCTGCAGTAGTCGGACGGTTCCCCCTACAAAAACAAGGGGTGGAATATTAGAGGTCTGATGTTAGCTTTTGTCAGGAAAAAATGTCTGGAGGTTTTCGTGCTGGGGGACAAGACGGATTCAGACAATGCGCTCGGCTATTACATGTGGAGCATTTCCGACAACCGGCTGATCATGGATGCGGTCACCGCGGAATGTCATGGGTTTTCCCAAGAGGTTGCGTCACGCGGGGTGACGATCGAAGAGATTCTCGAGAGAATCGATTTCGAAATGCGCGATCAGGTGGCGCAGGCAATTTTTGAGAGCATCACGACAGGGGTATTTTTCGATCAGCGTTACAAGGTTCATCTGCCTGATGGTTCGAGCCGGTGGATCGTGGCGAAGGGCAGGGCGATTTTCGATGCTGACAATACGCCGTTTCTCGGCATTGGCAGCGTCCGGGATATTACCGTCAAGAAAGCCTTTCAGTTCGAGCCTCGCCAGTAGCGATCAGGCCAGTGACAAATGCGCAAAAAAGGCGGCTTTCGCCGCCTTTCTCGTTTCGCTCCGCCGGGACATCAGAATACGGCGAGATATTTCAATAGCGAAATAATGCCGATGATGATGACGATCACCTGGGCGATCTGTTTTGCGCCGCCGCCGACCGGCAGTCGCGCGATGAGCCACAAGACGAGCACGATCACCAGGAAGGTGATCAGAATGCTGACGAGCGTAGATGTAACCATATGTCCCAGCTCCCTGTATAATAAAGGTTCAACGGTCGTTCACCGTCGTGTGAATAAAAAGCGCCAGACGGTTTTTTGTTCCATACGGTTGGTTGCGCGCGATTAAATTTGGATTCTCTTGATGGTGGATGGTGCAAAAGTGAAATTGAGGCCGGTGGGCGCCAGGGCAAAAGTCGGACGGATTGGCCGGCCGATGATGTCGACGGTGACCGGCGGTGCTCTGGAGATCGTGACCGGTGTCTCGGAGCCGGGCTTCAACCCAATCGATCTTCTTTATTCGTCGCTTGCCGCGTGCCTTGCACTGAGCGCCCGGATTGCTGCAAGCCGGTTGGGGATGCTTGACCGCTTCGAAGGTGTTGCCGTCGACGTGTCAGGGGAAAAATCCGCAGACGAGCCGTATCGTATTCTCCGTTTCGATATCAGGATCGAGATTACGGGCGATTTCGATGAAGCGACCCGCGCCGCAATAGCTCATGCGGCGGAGGATATCTGCACCGTCAGCAACACGCTGAAGGGCAATGCGGAATTTGCACTGTCGACAACCGGCTGACCGTCACGGATTTCGGGATTTTTCCCACTTCTTCACCAGCCGGTCGCGCTTGAGCCTGGAGAGGCGCTTCAGCCAGAAGATACCGTCAAGCTGGTCGATCTCGTGCTGGATACAGATGGCGTGGAAGCCTTCGGCGGTCTCTGTCTGTTCAGCGCCAGTTATATCCTGAAACCTCACCTCGACCGTAGAAGGCCGTTCCACCTCGTCGGTGAAGCCCGGCATCGAGACGCTGCCTTCCACATGCCGGATTGTCTGCGGAGATTGGCTGGTGATTTCAGGATTGATGTAGGTCAGGATGGTTCCCGGCGTCAGTTCAAGCACGAAGACGCGCTGCATCACGCCGATATGGGCCGCTGTGATGCCGACGCCGGGTGCGGCGCGCATCGTGTCGATCAGATCGGTGGCCAGTTCCCGCAGATGATCGTCAAAAGCGGCAACCGGCGCGCAGATCCCGGAAAGACCGGCGTGGGGGTAGGGCAGGATCGGCCTGATTGCCAAGGAATGCTCCTTCGTTTCAAATCCGCGAGGATGAGGCGGCGAGCGCCTGTCCTTCCCCGGTCGCCTCCAGAAAGCTGCGCTGGGTGCGGGCGTCGCGTTTCGTCACCCGCAGGAAGCGGGGCGACAGGCTCGTGATTTCGCGCAGAACGAGGGCATGTGCAAGCCCCAGCCGGTTGGCGATGCTGCGGCTATCGGTTGCGATGTCCTGATGGATCGCAAGCAGGATTGCTGCTCCCGTCACCGTCAGCGCTGGCGAGGATTGCTGGATTTTTTTCACAGCCACCAGAAAAGTCGCTGCGGATCGTTCCTCATCCATCAAGCGGGCATCCGGCTCATCTAGCATCGGCCAGCAGGCGGACCGAAACCAGCACCGATTTTGATGTCGGCGTGAAGCTGCCTTCGCCGTAGCTCGACAGCGGCACCAGCACGTTCAGTTCCGGATAATAACCGCCAACACTGCCGCGCGGGATATTATAGGGCACCAGACGGAAATTCCTGGCGATGCGCTCCACCCCGTCGCCATATTCACTGATGACGTCAACACGCTGACGGGAATGGGCGCCAAGCGCCTCCATATCCGCAGGGTTCATGAAAATGACCTGGCGCTCGCCATAAACACCACGATAGCGGTCATCCATGCCGTAGATCGTGGTGTTGTACTGATCGTGGCTGCGGAAGGTCTGCAGCACGAAAAGATTGTCGCGCGTCAGAGCCTGCTGGTGCTCGGTTTTCTCGGGCAGGGGGCCGCTATAGAAGGTGGCCTTTTTCGCCGGCGTGTTCCATTGCCGTTCGGCAGCGGCGTTGCGCAGATGAAAACCACGGGGAATGCGGATACGTTCGTTGAAATTGTCGAAACCCGGAATAACCCGCTCGATCATGTCGCGGATGAGATCGTAGTCATCGGCGAGCGCCTTCCAGTTCACATTGACATTGCCGAGCGTGGCTTCAGCGATGCCGGCGACGATGGCGACTTCCGAGCGAAGTGCATCCGAGGCTGGCGGATTAATGCCGCCGGAACCATGCACCATGCTCATGGAATCCTCGACGGTGACGATCTGCGACCGGCCGGCCGAATTGCGGTCGATTTCCGTCCGGCCGAGGCAGGGCAGCACGAAGGAGGTTTCGCCCGGCACCAGATGCGAGTGGTTGAGCTTGGTGGCGATGTTGACGGTGAGCTTCTGCTTTTCGAACGCCTTGACGATCAGCGGACTGTCGGGGGTTGCCCGCATGAAATTTCCGCCGAGCGCGATGAAGGTCTGAGCCTTCCCATCCAGCATGGCGGCCACGGCCTCAACGGTATTGTGGCCGGGCTTGCGCGGCATGGGAACGCCGAGTTCTTTTTCCAGCGCGTCGAGAAGCGCCGGCGGTGCTTTTTCGTCGATGCCGACGGTGCGGTCGCCCTGCACGTTGGAATGACCGCGCACCGGGCAGAGGCCGGCGCCGGGACGGCCGACATTGCCCCGCAGCAGCATGAAGTTGGCGATTTCGCGAACGATCAGGACCGAGTGCCGGTGCTGGGTGACGCCCATGGCCCAGGTGGCGATGACGGAGCCGGCATTCATGTAGATGCCGGCTGCTTCTTCGATCTCGGCGCGGGTCAGGCCGGACTGGTCGAGGATGCTCTCCCAGCTCGTTGCATCGACCGCGGCGCGATAGGCTTCGAATTCGGTGGCATGGTCGGCAATGAAGTCATAATCGATAATCGCGGGCTCGCCCGCTGCCCTTGCGGCATCGTCTGCCGCGAAGACCGCCTTGCTCATGCCGCGCACCGCCGCCATGTCGCCGCCCTGGCGCGGCTGGTAATAGTTGGTGGCGATCTTCGTGCTGCTGCCGGTGATCATTTCGATCTTGTCCTGCGGGTCGGCGAAGCGTTCCAGACCCTTTTCCCGGATGGGATTAAAGACGGCGATCCGGGCACCGCGAAGGGCGGCGCGGCGCAGGTCGCCCAGCATGCGGGGGTGGTTGGTGCCGGGATTTTGCCCGATGACAAAAATGGCGTCCGTCTGTTCGAAATCCTCGAGCAGCACCGTGCCCTTGCCGACGCCGATCGATGCATTGAGGCCAACGCCGCTCGCCTCGTGGCACATGTTGGAGCAATCGGGGAAATTATTGGTGCCGTAAAGCCGCACCATCAATTGGTAGAGGAAGGCCGCCTCGTTGGAGGCGCGGCCGGATGTGTAGAATTCGGCCCGGTCGGGGCTGTCGAGGCTGTTGAGGATACGGCCTATCTCGGCAAAGGCATCGTCCCAGGAAACGGGCAGATATGTGTCGCTCGCCCGATCATAGCGCATCGGATGGGTGAGGCGGCCCTGTTTTTCCAGATCATAGTCGGACCAGCTGTGCAGTTCGGAGACCGTGTGGCGGGCGAAAAAATCCGGCGGAACCCGTGCCTCGGTCGCTTCCCATGACACCGCCTTGACGCCGTTTTCGCAGAACTCGAAGGAGGAACCATGTTCGGGGTCACCCCAGGCGCAGCCCGGGCAGTCGAACCCGTCTGGCTGGTTGGTCTTCAAAAGGGTGCGGGCGCCGGAAATCGGCGCCCCGGATTCCAGCAGGCGTTTGCCAACGCTTTTGAGTGCGCCCCAGCCGCCCGCGGCGGTCGACGCCTTGCCTATGAAATCCGTCTTGCTCATGGTTCTTTTTCCCGGAAACTGTCTTCTCGTGCCTGGCTGTCGGCGTTTGCCGTTTGTCAAAAACATCTTCAGAAGCCCCGATCCGGGCCTGCTGTCAATGTCTTAATTGTGCATTGCGGCAGAACCCTTATTCGCTGTTCGACAATTGAAATGGGAACGGCGTAAAGGGGGTGGACGTTGTCGCAAAACAAGCCACAAAGATTGGCTAAACATGCTTGTTGCCGCCGGCTTAGGTCCTCCCGGCGGATAGGAAGAGGAATGTTGAATGGATTTTTCGCTGCGGCCGGGAAGCTTGTGTATCTGCAGCTATCCGGTTGTTGACAATATGCTTTTTAACGCCATTCTGCCTGCGCATCCGTGCACTGCGGCATTTGAATACGAGGGGACGCCAGATGACAGACCGTGACGACGATCCTGTCGCGCCCGACGACGTGAAGCCGGCAGAAGCGCTCTCCGATATTTACGCGGAAGATGGGTCCGTCCGCTCCGATTTTCTGGCGATGGTTGGCGCTGCGATCGCCGATCGCGACCTGCTTTTCCTGCGCAAGAATGTTGCGCGGCTGCATGAGTCAGAGCTCGGCGACGTGCTCGAATCCATCCTGCCGGAACAGCGCCACGCGCTGGTCAGGCTTCTGGGTTCCGATTTCGACATGACGGCACTGACCGAGGTGGATGAGGGCATCCGTCTCGATATCGTCGACCAGATGTCGAACGAGCAGATCGCCGCCGGTATCGGCGAACTCGATTCGGACGACGCGGTCTACATTCTCGAGGACCTAGACGACGAGGACCGCGAGGATATTCTCTCGCAACTGCCGTTTACCGAACGCGTGCGGCTGATGCGGGCGCTGGATTATCCGGAAAGCTCGGCCGGCCGCCGCATGCAGACGGAATTCGTCGCCGTTCCGCCGTTCTGGACCGTGGGGCAGACCATCGACTACCTGCGCGAAGAAGAGGAACTGCCCGAATCCTTCTCGCAGATCTTCGTCATCGACCCGACCTTCAAGCTGGTCGGTGCGCTCGATCTCGACAAGGTGCTGCGCGCCAAGCGTCAGGTGAAGATCGAAACGATCATGCACGAGACAAACCACTCCATTCCGGCCGAGATGGACCAGGAAGAGGCAGCACAGCTTTTCGAGCAATATGACCTTCTCTCCGCCGCCGTGGTCGACAATAACGGCCGGCTGGTCGGCGTTCTCACCATCGATGACGTGGTCGACGTCATTCAGGAGGAGGCGGAGGAGGATTTACTGCGTCTCGGCGGTGTGGGTGACGAAGAACTGTCGGACAGTATCGTCAGCACCTCGCGCTCGCGGGTGCCCTGGCTTGCGGTCAACCTGCTCACCGCCTTTCTCTCCGCGTCCGTCATCAGCCTGTTCGATGCGACGATCCAGCAAATCATTGCGCTCGCAATCCTGATGCCAGCGGTGGCTGGCATGGGCGGCAATGCCGGCTCGCAGACCATGACCGTATCGGTGCGAGCACTCGCCACCAAAAGCCTCGATATTCACAATGCCGCCCGCATCATCCGGCGTGAGGCGGGGGTGGGTATCCTGAACGGCATGCTGTTCGGCTGCGCCATCGGCATCGTCGCCGGGGTGTGGTTTCAGGATATCCATATTGGCGGCATCATCGCCACGGCCATGTGTCTCAACATGCTGGCGGCGGCGCTGGCAGGCATTCTCATACCGCTGGTTCTCGACAAGTTCGGCGCTGACCCCGCCGTTTCCTCCGCGGTCTTCGTGACGGCGGTGACCGACATTGTCGGCTTTTTCGCCTTTCTGGGAATCGCGACCTGGTGGTACGGTATTTCCGGATAGGTGAAGTGGGCAAAAATTGACTTTTACGTGAAGGTCAAATAATATCTTCCGACCATGAATCGGATAGGCCTTTGGACAAGTATTATAGCATAACCGAACTGACACGCGAATTCGGTGTTTCCACCCGCACCTTGCGATTTTACGAGGACGAGGGGCTGATTCACCCTGAGCGTCGCGGGCGCACACGTCTGTTCAGGTCTGCCGACCGCCGTCTCATTCAGGAAATCCTGCGCGGCCGCCGGATCGGCTTCACCATCGCCGAGATTCGCGAGATTATTCATGTCTACAAGGAGCCGCCGGGCGAATCGGGTCAGCTCGTGTTGCTGATGAAGAAGGTCGATGAAAAGCGTGCCGATCTCAGGCAGAAACGCAAGGACATCGAAGAGACGCTGGCTGAACTCGACAATGTCGAAGAAGCCTGTCTGACCCGGCTTGCCGAAATCGGCGTGGGGACTTGAGCGAAGATTTGGTGAGATATTCGCAGTAGGTCATCGGTTAAGAATTAATATTTCTCCTCCGTCATCCTCGGGCTTGTCCCGAGGATCTGCAGCGGTATGATTTTATGCAACGTGGATAGATCCTGGGGTCAAGCCCGAGGATGACGCCGAGTCTGACGGGAACGCTCGCCGGTCTCGCAGACCAACGGCTACTGCGCCTCGACCGTACACTGTTGCGCCACTTCGCTGACCTTCGTCTGTTGATCCGCGCTGAGCTTGCCTTCCATCATCGTATCGAACAGGTTTTCCGCCTGCAGCTTTTCCAGCGTGCAGCCGCAGAAACGCTGGCAGAGTTCCGCCCCTTTCGGCTGCTCGACGCAGCTTTTTTCGCAGCTTGATTTATAAAGCTCGACCTGATCGACCGGCGGAGGCGGGGCGACGAGGGAGAGCGTATAAACGAGGCCGATCAGCACCGGCTGGTGGATGAGGTAGAAGGCGAGGCTATGGCGGCCGGCGCTGGCGACGAGATTGCGCGGCGCGCTTGGATTGCGAAAACGATCAAGCCAGCCGCGCGGCGTGACGAATTGGGAAACCGCAAGGCCGCCGAGGAAAGGCGCAAGCCATGGCAGCAGCGGCACGTAATCATTCGAGCGCGGCGGCATGGTGGAAAAGCCGATCCAGGCCAGCCATTTTGCGTTGAAAAGATCGGACTGCAAATATTGCGGCAGGATGAACGCAACGATCGCGAAAAGCAGCGTCACGGGCGCGGGCGCCCGCAGGAACAGTAGCCCGACGAGGCTTGCGGCGGCGATATTGTGCAATATGCCGAAGAAGATGAAACTGTCCGGAAAAGCGAAATAGGTGGCGACGGTGATGAGCAGGGCTGCGCCGGCCACCATCGCAAAACGTTTGCCGAAGGACTGCCAGTTCAGACCCTTGCCATGGGCGAGAAACAGGCTGAAGCCGGCAAGAAACAGGAACGAGCTGGCGATGCCGCGCGCATAGAGCTTCCAGAGACCCGTGGTTGCCGTGCCGGGTTCGAGATAGCCGAAATATTCCAGATTCCATGTGAAATGGTAGGACGCCATGGCGAGGAGGGCGAGCCCCCTGAGGGTATCCAGCCCGCCGATGCGACCTTTGCGGCGGTTTTCATTTGCGGCTGCGTCTGTGTCCATGTTTTCCGCTTTTTTTCAGCTTTTCGAGGGGCCGGCATTCACTTGGATATGCTTGAAATGACGTGTGGGCTTGGCCCTTTAAGTGCGGCTATTTCAAGGCCGGTTTTCTTCCATGATGGCGCGGCGGGCCTCTGAAAAGAACTGGCGGCGCAACAGCGCCACGATGATGATGACGGTGCTGGCGATGAAGACATAGGGGCTGATGAACCAGCCGAGATAACCGATGGACAGAAAGATCGTCCGCAGGCCGTCATTGAAGTTCTTAGCAGCGATGATGTTCATCTTTATGACGTTTTCGGCCGCACGCTCTGCTGCCTCACGGTCCGTACTGACATCGTGGACCATGGGAATGGCACCGAACAGGATGGTGCAATAGTTGAACAGGCGATAGGACCAGCCGAATTTGAAGAAGGAATAACCGAACAGGCAGGTGAGCCCGATGACCTTCAGTTCAAAGGCCGTGCGCCCGGCATAATGCACGAAGGGCATGTCGCGAAACACCGATTCGACCTGGTCCGTTGCGCCCAGCAGGGCGAAACATCCGCCGATGGCGAAGATGGAGGTGGAAGCGAAAAAGGCGGTGCCGTTCTGCAGGCCGGCCATGATCTGCGTATCGATCATCTTCAGGTCGCGTTTCAGCGAATTCAGGATCCAGTCGCGACGGCGCTCGGCCATGGCCTGATTGAGGCTGGCGCGCGAAAACAGCCGCTTTCTCGTCGTGATATGGCTGTAGGTAACCCACAACAGGATGAAAACGACGATCGAAATATAGTCCATGACGGTCATCACGGGCAGGGCACCTTGCTGTTTGCGAATCTTTGAAAGCATATTGATTTGAAGGCTATGGCAAGGCAATGGCGGCGATTGCCGTCACCGGATATTCTCTTGTGGCGTTGCCGCCGCACCATTCGGATTTTCGCTAACGTTCCGGTAACCAAGTCGCTTTATCAATCACTTCGCGGACGACAGGTCTGCCGGTTCCGGGTGAGGTTTTGCGTACCGGTTCCGCGTCATTTTCCGGCACGGCCGCCCGCGATTGACAGGATGGTCTTTCGCACATAGCCTTTTATCAGGACCGGTGTTTCCGGCATCCGGGGTAATCAGGGCTTTTGATGTCCCGCATCCTGCGGGCAGGTCTTGTTTCTCCGATCCGGTATCAGCGGCAGTCCGGCATGAGCAACCGGGGGACGCCTTTTTCTACGAATCGTTCCCTTCATGGCCGTCTGTCCCTGGCTTGCGACACCGCAAAGATGCCGGTCCGCTTCATTCTTTCCTTTCAGGTTTTCCATGACAGATAAAAACCGCTCCGTTTTCATTCTTGGCGGCGCGCGCTCCGGCAAGTCGCGTTTTGCCGAAGAGCTTGCGGGAAAAGCGGGCGGACGCCTGCATTATCTCGCAACCGGCCGGGCCTGGGATGACGAGATGCGGGATCGTATCAGCCATCATCAGGAACGGCGCGGCGGGGAATGGACCACCCATGAAGCGCCGGTCGATATTGCCACCGTGCTGCAGCGGCTCGACAGCCCTGACAGTGTCATCCTCATCGACTGCCTGACATTGTGGCTCACCAATCTGATGATGGAGAATGCCGATATGGAGACGGCCTTCGCGGAACTGGAGGCGGCGATTGTATCGACGCGTGCAAAGCTGATCCTCGTCTCCAACGAGGTCGGCCTCGGCATCGTACCGGAAAACCGCATGGCGCGCGAATTCCGCGATCATGCCGGCCGTCTGCACCAGCGCGTCGCGGCGATTGCCGGTGAGGTCTATTTTGTCGCCGCCGGGCTGCCGCTGAAGATGAAGGGCTGAAGCGGGAGCCGGCCCCGAGCCTAACGTTTTCGGGGGCTGTTCGGTCTATTGTCCGCTAGGGCCTGAAATTATCGGTCATTTCCGATGGCGGCTCCTCAGGCGGTTGCGGACCTGACTTTGGTTTTCCGGGAGAGGTGCCGCTCATCGTCGCGAATTCGATCCCGTTTTGCTCAAAGGCATCCTTCAGCATCGAATAGGCTTTTCGGCGGATGATCGATTGCTGACCGTTTGGTTTCACCATCATGCCGAAGCCGAGCGTCATGCCGTATTCTCCGAACTGTTCGACACCCTTGAGCTTGACCGTATCGATGAGCATCGGCCCGAATTCCGGGTCATCCTTCAATGCCTTGCCTATTTCGCGGGTGATCGATTTCACTTTTGTGAGGTCCGTATCGAAGGCAACGGTGACGAGAAACTTGTCGATCGACCAGTCGCGGCTCATGTTTTCGACAGCGCCGAGCGATCCGAATGGCACGGTATAGATCGGTCCGCGATGGTGCCGCAGTTTCACCGAGCGAATGCTGAAGGACTCCACGGTTCCCTTGTATGAACCGCTTTGAATATATTCACCCACCCGGAAAGCATCGTCGATCATGTAGAAGACACCGCTGATGATGTCCTTCACCAGCGTCTGCGAACCGAAACCGATGGCGATCCCGAAAATCCCGGCGGAGGCGAGCAGGGGGCCTATGTCGACCCCAAGTTCGGAGAGAACCGTCATGACGCTGACGGCACTAATCAGGATTCCCAGCATGTTGCGCAGGATCGGCAGGATTGTCTGTAATCTGTCGTCCGAGGCGGGCACGCCATGCTCGCTCGCCGCCGGGGCATTCATTTCCAGCCGCCGCGAAATCACCGTCTTGATCGCTACCCAGAAGAGGTCGGCAAAGAGCAGAACCAGGATACCATGCAGCAGGCCCGTGAACATCGCGCTCACGGTCGATCCGCCCGGAAGCGCGCCCGGATGGTTTCGAATGAGGAACAGGAGCCATATGACGGCGGCGCCCAGCACCAGCAGCCGGACACTGCGTTGCGCCAGAACCGGGCGGAAGTCCGTTTCGGAATAACCACCCATTGCGGTCGCGGTTTTTCGCGCCGCTATTCCCAGCGTGCCGACGGCACCGGGAAGAACCAGCGCAAAAAATCCCAGCCAGAAAAACACGCCGGCACCCGCGATCCAGACGGCAAACAGGATGAACAGGTAAAAGGTGAAGGCCACATCCAGCGACCGCCGGCGTTCGGTATTCGCGTCCGCCTGCGGTTGGCGCCAGATAAAATAGACGCCAAGGGCAAAGAGTGCCGCGATCATCGCATAGGAGATGAGTTTGATCGCGGCAGCCGTTACCCCGAGGCTGACAAGCATGCGCAGCAAGGCCCAGCACACCATCGCCACTGCCAGGAGATCGAGAGAGCGTGTGAGCCAGAATTGGCGCCGCGAATTCAGACCGTCATTGATGACGCGTTTCAACAGATCGACGACCGCTTTCACGAGCGGAAGGCCGACGCTGACCGCAAGCCACGGAAGCAGCACCGCGCTCAAGAGCGGCGGCCACGGAATGGTGAAAAACATGATCGTCGCCGAAAGGCCATATCCCACCACGGGCAGCAGGCGTCTCGAGGCTGTCGCCAGCGCAAATTCGGCGACATTGCCGGGCAGGGCGCGCGCGGTGCGGGCGGCGGTTATCCAGTAGGTCGCGATCCCGGCCGCGATTCCCACTCCGAAAAGCAGCGCGACATGGGCGAGGAAACGGAGCGCGCCATAGGTTTCGATCTTATTGACGAGCGTTGCTCCCGCCTTCGACAATTCACCTGATATTGCCGGGGCATCACCGGCGAGCCTTGCAAGATGTTCGCGCCGCTTGCTTGCCCATTGGTCGAGCACGCTCATATTGCCGTCATCAGGGGCGGCCACGTCAGAGGTATCGGATAGCCGTTGCGCCAGAAGGCTGCGAACATCGTCCTGCCCCATGAGGTTGAGGAGCTGGTCGACTTTCTGTTCCGTGGTCTGATTTGCCGGATTTGCCGGTGTTGAGGTCTGAGCGAAGACGGCGGAAGGAGAAAACAGGCACAGGGCCAGCCAGAGAGCCGGCAGGCGGGCGCAGAACCTCAAAAGGCGGGATAAAACATTCATTCCTCAACCCCACACCAGCCCGGAAGATGCCGGGCCTCCCGTGATTTCGCCAGTTTCATCGCTTCGGCCAATGCTTCGTCAAAGGAGTCGCTGAGGAGATCACGATCGATTCGTCGTCTCAGAAAATCGGCCCAGCCGAATTCGGAGAAGGGAATAATGACTTTCGCGTAACCGCCGGCCATGCGCAGGGCTCCGGCAAGGGATCGAAAAGGATCATCCTCGAGATCGTGTATGTTTTTCGGGATGTCGCCGGATTGCCGCCGCAGGCCCTGAGCATCAAAGGGATAGATCAGGTTGCGATGGTCCATCACCGACCAGAACTCATCCTTGCCAAGGTGGGAAAATTTGGCAACCTCGCTTGTCAGCACATGTTCCACGCCCTCCTTGGAGAGTGCGAGAACGAGGTGATGGTGGTCGATGAGATAAATCCTGTCCTTTGGACCGGCCACGACCGGAACGATGTGGTTCCCCAGGAAACCGTCTCCGTCTTTTTTCCTGGTTTCACGCCACTCCTTTCTTTTCAGTTCGACCTCGCGGAAGCCCACGGCAATCTGCGTCGGTCGTAACTTGTCGATGGCAATACGAGACAGACGAGGCTCATAAATATGCGTCATTTCTCCTCCTTGAGGCCGTCCATCGCGGCAACGGCATCGTCAACACTGTAGTTTGCCCGACGCAAAAGATCGTCTCCGCCACCGGCGGCGACAACGTCGCGCACCGCATCGTGCATTCGGGCGTAGCGAATTCCGATGTTGCGCCCGCGCAGGCTGGCGTCGAATTCCAGCAGCGCCTCAAGGGCTGTCGTATCGAGTTCAAATGTCTCTTCGAGGCTGATGATGACGGCGTTGATGTCAGGGCTCGCGAGTATGCGGCGGGTGATTTCCGCGAATGTCGGCTCGGCATTTCCGAAGAAAAGCGGTTGCGCCGGGCGCAGGACGAGCATGCCGGCCGGCTCCGCGGCATCCGGATGCCGCTTCACATCCACGAAGTCGTGGCTCGCGCCGAGGCGGCCGAGCATCACGATGTGCGGGGAGGAAAGTCTTTGCAGGAATACGGCGAAAGACAGCACGATTGCTGCCAGCATTCCGTTTAGAACGCCGAGAAAAAGCACGCCGGCGGTTGCAGCCAGTGCAAGCACGAGGTCCTGCCGCAGCCGCCACAGCCTCAAAAACGGAGATGGATCCAGCGCGTGAAGCAGCGCCACGATGATGATGGCGGAAAGCGCGGCATGCGGGATATAGGCAAACCAGTCGGCCGCGGCAAAAGTGAAGCCGGCAAGCCCGATCGCGGCGATGGCCGAGGCCATTTTCGTGCGCGGATTGGCCGCTTCGCTTGCAGCACCCGCGGAAAACCCGGCCCCGACGGGCATTCCCTGTAATGCGGCGCTTGCGACATTGGCAATACCAAGCGTTTTCAGTTCACGATTGGCATCCACGTTTTCCCCGTGCCGTAGCGACAGGCCCCGTATCGTTCCCCAGGATTCGGCAAACAGGATCAGCACCAGAGGCGGGGCGAAACGCGCTACATGCGCCAGTTCATCGAGCGAGAGCGTGGTGACACTTCCCCATATGCCGGACAGATCGATTGGGCCGACGACATCGACACCGCGTTGCTGCAAATCGAACATGACGGAGATGGGGATCGCCAGCGCTATGATGATGAGGCTTCCGGGAATCTGGGGATAACGTCTTGCGAAAAGCAGAAGGATAAGGGCGGCGATGCCGATCGACAGGCTGAACCCGTTCCACTGGCCGGGATTGGTCAATATCTGCGAGATCGCCTCGAATGTGTCGGCTCCCGCTTGCGGCATGCCGAAGATCGCGGGAAACTGTTTGAGCGAAATGAGGATCGCCAGTCCGAATGCAAAGCCGCGCAGCACGGGCCTCGAAATAACGCTCGACAGTGCGCCCAGCCGCAATGTGCCGGCGGCAAGGAAAAGCAGCCCGACAAGAAACACCGCGACGGCGACCAGCAGCATCTTCTGTCCGGGCTGCGGCACGAGCGCGGCCAGCATGGCTGCAAGGATCGCGGCGGATGATGAGGTTGGCGAGATGATGGCGAAACGGCTCTGGCCAAGAAGGGCATAAACAAGACAGCCTGCCATGGCCGCATATAATGCATGCTGGGGCGGAACGCCGGCGATGCCGGAATAAGCGATCGCCTCCGGTAACATCAGCCCGGCGACGGAAAGCCCTGCGAGAATATCCCGCCCGTTGTTACCCATGCCGCACCGTGATCCTCACCGGAGTTCTCGCGCCAAGCACGACAATATCAGGATTAGCGTGAAGTCTCGATGGAAATCCAGTGGCTTGGCAGAGCGGATCGATGAGCTTCGGGGCCGGCGAAAGAGGTCGAGCCAAACGCAGGAGGTTTTTGTTCTTCCGCAATTCCTTTCATGAAGCCGAACCCTGTTTTGCCGGGGCTGCGACAGCTTGGCTTTCTTGATCTGGATCAAGGTGGCGCTGCCCTGCCGGTGGCAATGCTCCAACCGACGCAAAGGCGCGTTTGCGCTCTCCCAGGCGCAAATCTGCCTTTCGTCGGTCGGCTTGCACGTTGGGGGAAACCAACAATGAATTACACGTTAGAAACCGCGATCGTGGCCCTCGGGGCCTTTCTCGCGTTGCTCGGGGCAGCGTTTGCCCATGACAGTCTTTTTGCCGCCCATATGTGGGTGCTGTTCTTTACACTTGTGGTCAGCACGGTGCTTCTGTTGCGCCGTGTTTCCTTCGCGCCCGTCGATCCGGCCGCGCGTGCTCGCCGCAACTCCGAATATTTCGATGAGGTGGTGAAATACGGCGTCATCGCCACCGTGTTCTGGGGTGTTGTCGGTTTTCTGGTCGGGGTGGTTGTGGCGTTGCAGCTCGCCTTTCCCGATCTCAATATCGCACCTTATTTCAATTTCGGCCGCATGCGGCCGCTGCACACCTCGGCCGTGATTTTCGCTTTCGGGGGAAATGCGCTGATCGCCACCTCCTTCTACGTGGTGCAGAGAACCTGTCGCGCCCGCCTGTTCGGCGGCAATCTCGGCTGGTTCGTGTTCTGGGGCTATAATCTCTTCATTATCATGGCCGCCACCGGTTATCTGCTGGGCATCACCCAGGGCCGTGAATATGCCGAGCCGGAATGGTATGTGGACATCTGGCTGACCATCGTCTGGGTCGCCTATCTCGCCACTTTCCTCGGCACCATCCTCACGCGCAAGGAGCCACATATCTATGTGGCCAACTGGTTCTATCTCAGCTTCATCGTCACGATTGCCATGTTGCACATCGTCAATAATCTGGCGGTGCCCGTGTCCTTCCTCGGGGTCAAGAGCTACTCGGCATTTTCGGGCGTGCAGGATGCGCTGACGCAATGGTGGTACGGCCATAACGCCGTCGGCTTCTTCCTCACCGCCGGCTTCCTCGGCATGATGTATTATTTCATTCCCAAGCAGGTGAACCGCCCGGTCTATTCCTATCGCCTGTCGATCATCCACTTCTGGGCGCTGATCTTCATGTATATCTGGGCCGGCCCGCACCATCTGCACTACACGGCGCTGCCCGACTGGGCGCAGACACTGGGCATGGTGTTCTCGATCATGCTGTGGATGCCCTCCTGGGGCGGGATGATCAACGGCCTGATGACGCTTTCGGGCGCATGGGACAAGATCCGTACAGACCCCATCGTTCGCATGATGGTGATGGCGGTAGCCTTCTACGGCATGGCGACCTTCGAAGGTCCGATGATGTCGATCAAGGCCGTCAACTCGCTCAGCCACTATACCGACTGGACCATCGGCCACGTTCATTCCGGCGCGCTCGGCTGGAACGGCATGATCACCTTCGGCGCGATCTATTACCTGACACCGAAACTGTGGGGCAGGGACCGTCTCTATAGCCTGCAACTGGTCAATTGGCACTTCTGGCTCGCCACGCTCGGCATCGTCGTCTACGCCGCCGTGATGTGGGTAGCCGGCATCCAGCAGGCCTTGATGTGGCGCGAATATGATAGCCAGGGCTTCCTCGTCTATTCCTTCGCGGAATCGGTCGCGGCACTGTTCCCCTATTACGTGATGCGTGCATTGGGCGGCCTGATGTTCCTCAGCGGCGCGCTGATCATGGCCTACAACGTCACCATGACCATCCTCGGTCATCAACGCGAGGAGGGCGCCAGCAAGGGCGCGGCTCCTTCGCTGCAGCCTGCTGAATAAGGAGGGGCCGATGTCCATACTCGATAAACACGGCGTCATCGAACGCAACGCCACTCTGCTTCTGGTCGGCTCGCTGCTGGTGGTGTCGATCGGCGGTATCGTTGAAATCGCACCGCTTTTCTATCTCGAAAACACCATTGAGAAGGTGGAGGGCATGCGACCCTACTCGCCGCTGGAACTGGCCGGGCGCAACATCTACATCCGCGAGGGATGTTATGTCTGCCACAGCCAGATGATCCGGCCGTTCCGCGACGAGGTGGAGCGTTACGGGCATTACAGCCTGGCGGCGGAATCCATGTACGACCACCCGTTCCAATGGGGTTCCAAGCGCACGGGGCCTGACCTCGCGCGTGTCGGTGACCGCTATTCGAATGAATGGCATGTGCAGCACCTGGCCAATCCGCGCTCGGTGGTGCCGGAATCGATCATGCCGTCCTATGCGTTCCTGAAGACCACGCCGCTGAAGATCACGGATGTCTCCATGGAGCTGAAGGCCAACCGCGCCGTCGGTGTGCCCTATAGTGACGAGATGATCGAGAAGTCGGCGAACGATCTTCAGGCGCAGGCCGATCCGAACACCGATACGACCGAGCTGCTGGCGCGTTATCCGAAGGCGAAGGTCGGCGATTTCGATGGCGATCCGGCCAAGCTTACCGAAATGGATGCACTGGTCGCCTATTTGCAGATGCTCGGCACGCTGGTCGATTTCTCGACCTATGACGATGCCGCCGGATACCGGTGAGGAGGCGACACGATGGAAACCTACACGGCCATGCGCCACTTCGCCGACAGCTGGGGCCTGCTTGCCATGACCCTGTTCTTCGCCGGCGTCGTCGTTTTCACCCTTCGCCCCGGCTCCAAAAAAGCCGCGGACGATGCCGCCAGCATTCCGCTCAGGGAGGACTAGGATATGTCCGAAAAACACATTGATGAGATCAGCGGCGTCGAAACCACCGGCCATGAATGGGACGGTATTCGCGAGTTGAACAATCCCATGCCGCGCTGGTGGGTCTGGACCTTCTATTTCACGATCCTCTGGGCCATCGGCTATACCATTGCCTATCCGGCATGGCCGCTGATCAATGGCGCAACCCAAGGATTGCTCGGCTGGAGCAGCCGCGGCGAGATCGCCGCCGAGATTGCGGATGCGAAACAGTCGCAGAGCGTTTATGTCGATAAAATCGCCAATTCGTCGCTTGCTGAAATCCAGGCGGATCCGACCCTGATGCAATTTGCCCTTTCCGGCGGCGCTGCCGCTTTCAAGGTCAATTGCATTCAGTGTCACGGTTCGGGCGCGGAAGGCGGGCAGGGTTATCCCAACCTCAATGACGACGACTGGATGTGGGGCGGCAGCGTCGATGATATTTATACGACGGTAAAGCACGGCATTCGTTTTGCCGACGATGCGGATACACGCGCTTCAGAAATGCCTGCTTTCGGCGACATTCTGAAATCGGATGAAATCCGCGCGGTCGCCGCCTATGTCGTTAGCCTCACCGGCACCCCATCCAACCCGGCGCTGGTGGAGCCCGGCAAGCAGCTCTTTGCCGACAATTGCGCCTCGTGCCACGGGGAAGACGCCAAGGGCAATCGCGAATTCGGCGCGCCCAATCTGGCCGACGCGATCTGGCTCAAAGCGCATGGGGAAGAGGGTATCGTTGCGCAGATCCGTTCGCCGAAGCACGGGGTCATGCCCGCCTGGGGCGAGCGTCTTGGCGATACGACTGTCAAACAGCTGGCGATCTTCGTGCATTCGCTTGGTGGGGGCGAATGAGGCAAGTAGAATGTAAAGAAGGGGCGCCGGGGAGGCGCCCTTTTCAGATCAGGCGTTTTCCGCCCGTCCGTCCGGATATTCGGCTGGTCCCTTCAACTCGATCTTGTTGCCGAAGGGATCACGGAAATAGAACGAATATCCCATTCCTCTCGCGCCGCCGTGAAAGGCTTCCTGTTCTATCGTGACGTTAAATTTCGCCAGATGTGCGCGAAGCGCGTCATGGTTCAGAGGACCGGTCGCTATGCAGATGTGATCGACATTACGTCCTCCGGCGACGGGCGGAGCAGCCTTCGTGCCACCGGGGTGCGTGACATCCCACAGAACGATCAAGGCGTTTCCGCACCAGACTTGTTCCATCCCCAGAGCAGGGTAGGAGTATCCATCCGTACACCCCAGTACGTTCCGGTAAAAATCGAGCGCCCGCGTCATGTCGTCGACGATGAAGACGACATGATCGATACCGACCAACGAAAAAGGCGGCGTTGTCAAAGTCATGGCGGGCTCCTGCCGATCAGTTTTTCGACCAGACGGCCAGTTCATATCCATCCGGATCGGTGAAATGGAAACGCCGGCCACCGGGAAAGGCGAAGATCGCGACGCTGATCTGGCCGCCGGCGGCTTCGATGCGCCGCTGCACGTCCTCGATATCGGCGGCGTAGAGAATAACGAGCGGTCCGCCCTTGGCCGAAACCGGCGCGGTGGTGGTGAAGCCGCCCGTTAGGCGGCCATCGGAAAACTCGCAATATTGCGGGCCGTAATCCTTGAAGGTCCAGCCGAACGCCCCGCCGTAAAATTCCTTGCTGCGCTCGATATCGGAGACATTGAATTCGACATAGTCGATGCGCCGTTCGTTGGTATTTTCTGTCATCATTTACTCCATCAATCCGCTTCAAGCAGGGATTTCAGCATTTCGAGATCGGCCGTGATCGCGCTCGCGTCCTGCTCGAAATCCTCATCCGTCATCCCTTCGAGTCGGAGCAGCGTGAAGCTGACCTCCGTGCCGCTGCCATTCGGGGTGACCCTTAGCGCGTTATAGACCTTCAGTCCGTCAGGCAATGTGACGACATGATCTATGACGCCAAATTCATTGTGGGGTGCGAAATTCACGCGAACCTCACCGAGCGGCCCGCCTTTCGCGATCCAGTCTTCGCCATCGGCTTCGAGGCCGCCTGCAAGGCCTGCGGCCCAGCGAGGCATGTTTCCTGGATTGGCGGCGAAGTCGTAGACCTCTGCCCACGGTTTTTCGACAGACAGATGAATGATTCTCGACTGCATGACAGGCATTTCATCCTCCCTTGGCGGCGCTTTCCCCGGACTGCGCCACTTTGTCGTCACTTGATGTAAGTCAAGGATGTTTCACCGCGGAGGTGGGAGAAAGCAAGGAGATAAAAATGGACTCCTATCATGAACATCTATCGCGCCGGACAGGATCGCCCGCAACAGCCCGTTGAAAGGCTGGAGGCGGAAGCCGTCAATTCCGCAAAAACGCGCAAACCGCTCTACGAAGCGCGCAAGAAGATTTTTCCCAAGCGCGCCGAGGGCCGGTTCCGGCGGTTCAAATGGCTGGTGATGCTGATCACGCTCGGCATTTATTATCTGACGCCGTTCCTGCGCTGGGACCGCGGGCCTTATGCGCCGGATCAGGCGGTGCTGATCGATATCGCCAACCGGCGCTTTTATTTCTTCTTCATTGAAATCTGGCCGCAGGAGTTCTTTTTCGTTGCGGGTCTGTTGGTCATGGCGGGGCTGGGGCTGTTTCTCGTGACCTCCGCCGTCGGGCGCGCATGGTGCGGGTATACCTGTCCGCAGACCGTCTGGGTCGACCTGTTTCTTGTCGTTGAACGGGCAATCGAGGGCGACAGGAACGCCCGCATGAAGCTGGATGCGGCACCCTTCACATTCGGCAAATTGCGCAAGCGGGTGCTGAAACATGCAATCTGGCTGGTGATCGGCGTTTTGACCGGCGGCGCCTGGATTTTCTATTTCGCCGATGCGCCGACGCTGGCGATGCAGTTCATGACCGGGCAGGCGCCGATGATCGCCTACTCGACCGTCGCCACACTGACCGCCACCACCTATGTCTTCGGCGGGCTGATGCGGGAGCAGGTCTGCACCTATATGTGTCCCTGGCCGCGCATCCAGGCGGCGATGCTGGATGAGAACTCGCTTGTCGTCACCTATAATGACTGGCGCGGTGAACCGCGTTCGCGGCACGCCAAGAAGGCCGCGGCCACGGGGGAGAGCATCGGCGATTGCGTCGATTGCAATGCCTGCGTCGCGGTCTGTCCCATGGGCATCGACATCAGGGACGGACAGCAGCTGGAATGCATTACCTGCGCACTGTGCATCGATGCCTGCGACGGGGTGATGGACAAGATCGGCAAGCCGCGCGGGCTGATCGCTTATGCGACGCTGTCGGAATACCAGTCCAACATGGCGCTGGCGACCGGCAACGGCGAATACGCCATCCGCCCCGCCAATGTGCGCGAGGAGGACGGCAGCTTCAGCAAGAGCGTCCGCCACTTCAACTGGCGCATCATCTTCCGCCCGCGCACGCTGCTTTATACGGCCATCTGGACGGCCGTCGGCATCGGCCTTCTGGTTGCTTTGGTGACGCGCGAGCGGCTGGCGCTCAACGTCCTGCACGATCGCAATCCGCAATATGTGCTGGAATCGAATGGTTCGATCCGCAACGGCTACACGGTCCGCATCCTCAACATGGTGCCGCAGCCGCGCATAATGAGCCTGACGATAGAAGGCCTTCCGAATGCAGTGATGAAGATAAACGGCATGCCGGACACGGCTGCGCGCGCCTTCGAGCTGACGGTGGAGCCGGATGAGGCGACGACGCTGAAGGTCTTCGTCACCCTGCCGGGCGAGGATGTCGCGCGGACGGCGGAAAATTTCGAATTCATCGTCAGCGATACGGCCGGCCACGAAACGGCCCGTTACGATGCGGTCTTCAATGCCCCGGGAGTGAAAAAATGACAGTGAACAATCAACGCGCTTCCGGGTTTGTTTTTACCGGCTGGCACATGCTCGGCGTGATGGTGCTGTTCTTCGGCACCGTCATTACCGTCAACATGATCATGGCCTGGAACGCGGTCCACAGCTGGAGCGGGCTTGTCGTGCCCAACACCTATGTGGCCAGCCAGCAGTTCAACGCCAAGGCGGAAGCCGCCAAGGCAAGGGCTGCAACCGGCATCAAAGGCAGGCTCGTGGTGGATGAAAAGACCGTGCGCTACGAGGTCTTCCATCCCGAAACCGGCCCCGTCGACACGGATACGGTGACGGCGCATTTCCGCCGACCTGTCGGTGAGAGCCAGAATTTCGACATGGAGCTCACCCCGGTTTCGACGGGTGTCTTCATCGCTGCGCATGACATGTTGCCCGGTCAGTGGATTGTTGAGGTCACTGCCGTCAAGGAAGGCAGGATCATCGTGCATGAGGGCACGCGGATAGCCGTCATCAGGGGGCGAAAATGAGCTGCTGCGCACCGGGAACGGAAGGTTCGCTGCAGCTCGGCGAACCGCCCAATCCGCCATCGTCGGAGGAGTTGCTGCTGGCGAGCCGCGATCTGGGGCAGGGGTTGCGCCAGACCGATCTTAGCGTGCCCGGTGTTTATTGCGGCGCCTGCATCACCACCATCGAGACCGCGCTCGGCCGTCTCGGCCAAGTGGAGCGGGCGCGGGTGAACCTGTCCTCGAAACGTGTGGCGGTTGTCTGGAAAGAAGAGGTCAATGGCGTCAGGACCGATCCCGCCGACATTGCCCGCGCCATCCTTGCGACGGGATATCGCACACATCTTTTCGCCAGCGGGCAGGATGCTTCAGACGCCTTGCGCTCGCAGCTGATCAGGGCGGTGGCGCTGTGCGGCTTTGCTTCCGCCAATATCATGCTTCTGTCGGTCTCCGTCTGGTCGGGGGCGGATGCCGCGACGCGTGACATGTTCCACTGGATATCGGCGATGATCGCCGCGCCGGCGCTGATCTATGGCGGGCGTTTCTTTTACCAGTCGGCCTGGAACGCGCTGAAACACGGCCGCACCAACATGGATGTGCCGATTGCGCTCGCCATCACGCTCTCCTATGCCGTTTCGCTGTGGGAGACGATCCATCACGGCGAACATGCGTGGTTCGATGCGACCGTGTCGCTGCTGTTCTTCCTGCTGATCGGCCGCACGCTGGACCATATCATGCGCGACAAGGCGCGCTCCGCCATTGCCGGATTGGCCCGGCTTTCGCCGCGAGGGGCAACGGTGATCGATGCAGACGGGGTCCGGGACTACCGGCCGCTTGCGGATATCGAACCCGGAATGTCGATTGCGATTGCGGCGGGTGACCGGGTGGCGATGGATGCCGTGGTGGTCTGCGGCAGCAGCGATCTCGACATGTCCATCGTCAATGGTGAAAGCGCGCCGCGCCGCGTCGTGGCCGGCGACAGCCTGCAGGCCGGCACGCTCAACCTTACCGGTTCGCTTGTCGCTCGGGTAACCGCGTCCGCAAAGGATTCCTTCCTGTCGGAAGTGATCGGGTTGATGGAGGCGGCCGAAGGCGGGCGCGCGCGTTACCGGCGTATCGCCGACCGTGCCGCGAGCTATTATTCGCCCGTGGTGCATCTTCTGGCGCTGGTGACGTTTCTCGGCTGGGGCATTTTCGGCGGTGACTGGAAACAGGCGATGCTGATCGCCATTGCGGTTCTCATCATCACCTGCCCCTGCGCGCTCGGCCTTGCCGTTCCCGTGGTGCAGGTGGTTGCCGCAGGAAGGCTTTTTCGGCATGGCATCATGGTCAAGGAAGGCTCGGCCATGGAGCGTCTTTCGGAGATCGATACCGTGCTGTTCGACAAGACCGGGACCCTGACGGTTGGAAAGCCCCGGCTGGTGGAAACAGTCGATGTGAAGCCGGCCATCATGGGTATTGCCGCCGGCCTTGCGGCCCATTCGCGCCATCCGTTGTCGAAGGCTCTGCATGCCGCCTATAGCGGTGCCTTGCCGGCCTATGAGACGGTGCGGGAAATTCCGGGGTCAGGTGTCGAGGCCGAGACGGAAGCCGGCACCTACCGGCTCGGCAATCGCCGTTTCGCCTGCCCCGATGAGACACGGATCAACAATGGCGATGCGCGGTCGGAAGTGGTGCTGTCTCTCGACGGCCGGCATCTGGCGAGCTTCGGCTTCGAGGACAATCCGCGCGCGGGTGCTATTGCGGCATTGCGCAGCCTGTCTGGGCGGGGCCTTGCGCAGGAGATCGTCTCGGGTGACCGGGCCGCCGCCGTCAGTGCGATGGCGCAGCGGCTGGGGATCGGCAATTGGCGCGCGGACCTGTTGCCGAAGGACAAGGCGGCGCGCTGCGCCGAGCTTGCCGGCGAGGGGCACAGGGTGCTGATGGTCGGGGATGGTATCAACGACGCGCCGGCGCTTGCCGCCGCCCACGTATCGATGGCGCCCGCCACCGCCGCCGATATTGGCCGGCAGGCGGCCGATTTCGTGTTTATGCAGGAGGATCTCGATGCCGTACCTTTCGCGATCGAGACGTCGCAGCGAGCCGGAAACCTCATCCGGCAGAACTTTGCGCTTGCCATCGGCTACAATATCATCGCCGTACCGATTGCGATTGCCGGTTATGCGACGCCGATGATTGCGGCCATTGCCATGTCGACATCTTCGCTGATCGTTGTTGCCAATGCGTTGCGCCTTGCCGGTGCTGCTGACACTATTCTCCCCCAGAATGAAGCGAAGTCGGGATTTACGGGCGAGGGGGCGCAACTGGCATGAACATGCTGATCTATCTCATTCCCGTCGCGCTGTTCCTGGGCGCGCTCGGGCTTTTCGCCTTCCTCTGGTCGGTGCGCTCAGGTCAATATGAGGATATGGACGGGGCGGCCTGGCGGGTAATAGAAGACGGCGATGACCGGCCCCGGCCGCCATCTTGAGCGCAATGGGAACTGCTGTCTCGACCTGCCGCAAATATGCAAAGCTGACTTGCGTCATCAAAATTTAATCGTTTCAGTCGCCCCTAGCCTTGCCGTTTGCCTATTACAGTGCCACAACACGACCACCTAAAAGCAAGATGGAGGCACATCCGTGGAACAGGCAGAAATCGGTTTGATCGGTCTCGGCGTCATGGGCTCGAACCTGGCGTTGAACATCGCAGAAAAGGGCAACAAGATTGCCGTATTCAACCGAACCCCGGAAGTTACACGAAAATTCTACGCTGATGCGGGCGAACTGCAGGGTCAGATCATTCCCTGCGAAACCATCGAGGAATTCGTCGCCGCCATTCGTCCTCCGCGCCCGATCATCATCATGATCAAGGCAGGCGATCCGGTCGACCAGCAGATGGAAATCCTGAAACCGCATCTGGCCAACGGCGACATCATGATCGATGCCGGCAATGCCAACTTCCGCGATACGATCCGCCGTTTCGATAACCTCAAGGATAGCGGCCTGACCTTTATCGGCATGGGCGTCTCCGGCGGTGAAGAAGGTGCGCGCCATGGACCGTCGATCATGGTCGGCGGCACCGAGGATAGCTGGAAGCGCGTCGAAAAGGTTCTGACCTCCATTTCCGCCAAGTATAATGACGATCCGTGCGTGGCATGGCTCGGCAATGACGGCGCCGGCCATTTCGTCAAGACCATCCATAACGGCATCGAATATGCCGACATGCAGATGATTGCCGAAATCTACGGCATCCTGCGTGATGGCCTGAAAATGAGCGCCGTCGAGATCGCCGACGTGTTCGCAGAATGGAACAAGGGCCGCCTGAATTCCTACCTGATCGAAATCACCGAGAAGGTTCTGCGCGCCGCCGATCCGATCACCGGCAAGCCGATGGTCGATCTGATCCTCGACAAGGCCGGCCAGAAGGGCACAGGCAAGTGGTCGGTCATCGAAGCCCAGAACATGGGCGTCGCCGCAACCGCCATCGAGGCGGCCGTGGCTGCCCGTATCCTGTCGTCGCAGAAGGATGAGCGTGAAGCTGCCGAGAAGATCTTCGGCCTGCCGACCCTCGCAGCGGCCCCCGCCGACAAAAAGGCCTTCATCGCCGATCTGGAAAGCGCGCTTCTGGCCGCCAAGGTCGGTGCTTATGCGCAGGGTTTCGCCATCATGTCGGCTGCTTCGAAGGAGTTCAACTGGAACCTGCCGATGCCGACGATTGCCCGCATCTGGCGCGCCGGCTGCATCATCCGCTCGGAATTCCTTGATGAGATCACCTCGGCCTTCACCAAGGATCCGCATGTGGCCAACCTCATCGTGACGCCGGCCTTCTCCGCCATCGTCAAGGATACCGATGCGCCGCTGCGCCGTGTGGTGTCTTACGCCGTGCTCTCCGGTCTGCCGGTTTCGGCGCTTGCTTCGGCGCTCGGTTATTTCGACGCCTATCGCCGTGGCCGCGGCAGCGCCAACCTCATTCAGGCACAGCGCGATTTCTTCGGTGCACATGGTTTCGAACGCACCGATGGTGTGGATAAGCCGCACGGCCCATGGGGCAGCGGCGCCGACATTTTCTGATCGGCTGAAACGACAAACAAAAAGGCCCGCGCAAGCGGGCCTTTTTCATTTCGGTTTATGGTTCAACTCAGCGGGCGGCGGCGAGGCCGACGATCAGGCCGCTGACGGCGTTGATGAGCAGGAACTGGTTGTCCACGCGGACCCAGCGCTGGTCGCGGCGCGGTTCTGCGAGGTGGTAACGGCGGTAGTCACGGCGGTCCACCATGTTGCGGCGCTCGCGGGCCGAAAGGCGTTGGCCGCGATCCCAGCGGTGCTTCTTGACGATGACCTTCTTGGTGGTGACCTGACGTTCGACGGTGACGCCGCGATGGCGGTCGTCGTGACGGCTTTGTGCCTGCGCCATCGGTGCTGCAAGAACGGTGGCTGCCAGAAGAATGGTGACGAACTTTTTCATGGAATTTTCCTCTCGTGTTTCGATGAGGAGAACTTACGAATAAACGAATGAACGGAAACTGAATTTAAAATTACATTTATGTAATGGTTGTTAATGCTTAGGAGCGGGAGTTAATCTTTTATTTTGAGATTTTTAGCTCAGGCTTTCGGAGCGTGCGGGCCGCCCGGGGGAACCGGGCGACCCTTTCTGTATCAGGTGCGTTCGGCGGATTTTGCCCAGAGGTTGATATCCGCATCCTTTGCGTAACCGTCGATTTCCGCCAGTTCCTCAGAGGAGAATTCGGAGTTGTCGAGCGCCTTCACGCAGTCTTCGACCTGTTCGACACGGCTTGCGCCGATCAGCGCCGAGGTGATGCGACCGCCGCGCAGAACCCAGGCAATTGCCATCTGCGCCAGCGTCTGGCCACGGCGCTCGGCAATGCTGTTGAGGGCGCGGATGTTTTCAACATTGCGCTCATTGAGGAAGGCCGGGTTGAGTGACTTGCTCTGTGAGGCACGGCTGCCATCCGGCACACCGCCCAGATATTTCGTCGTCAGCATGCCCTGCGCCAGCGGCGAAAAGACGATGGAGCCGATACCCAGTTCTTCCAGCGTATCGACAAGACCGTCTTCCTCGATCCAGCGGTTGATCATCGAATAGCTCGGCTGGTGGATGATGCAGGGCGTGCTGAGATCCTTCAGGATAGCGGCGGCCTCGCGGGTGCGCTTCGAGTTGTAGGAGGAGATGCCGACATAGAGCGCCTTGCCGGAGCGCACGATCTGGTCCAGCGCACCGCAGGTTTCCTCAAGCGGCGTGTTGGGATCGAAACGGTGGGAATAGAAGATATCGACGTAGTCCAGCCCCATGCGCTTCAGGCTCTGGTCGCAGGACGATATCAGATATTTGCGGCTGCCCCATTCGCCATAAGGGCCGGGCCACATATTGTAACCGGCCTTGGAGGAGATGATCATTTCATCGCGATAGCCTCTGAAATCCGTCTTGAGGATTTCACCGAAGGCGGTTTCGGCGCTGCCGGGCGGCGGGCCGTAATTGTTGGCAAGATCAAAATGGGTAATGCCGAGATCGAAGGCGCGGCGGCAGATGGCCTGTTTGGTCTGGTGCGGCGTGTCATTGCCGAAATTGTGCCAGAGGCCGAGCGAGATCGCCGGCAGTTTCAGGCCGGTCTTGCCGCAATGATTGTATTTCATGGATGCGTATCGGTTTTCGGCCGGTTGCCAAACCATGGGTCTTCCTCCACTTGCTGATGACTGGCTGCCGAAGAACCCGGCAACCCTTTGAATAGGTGATAGCAGGCGCGTGGCGCCCGCTCTTCTCTTGAGTGATGGTTATGCCTTTCCGCGCATGGTTTCAATGCCGGGATTGGGCGACGATTGGCAGGTATGAAGATCGAAGATGCGGAAATGCGGCTGGGGGCCGACCGCCTTCGGAGTGAAGATAAGGCGACGCGTTTCGCCCGCTGCAAGGTCGAAAAGGTTGTCGGAGTAACGTCCGGGCTGATCTGTCTCCAGCATGATGAAGAGCGCGAGACCGGCGGCGGTGACATCGATTTCGAATTGGCCGTTTTTCATCGGGCCAACGGAAAATTCCAGGCCGGCGGGCTGAAGCTCCAGCGCCTTGTAGGTGTCGCGCACATGATGACCTTCGCCGGTCATGCCATTGGAAGCAATGAAGTTCCACGCGAGGATAGCGCCATCAGGCAGGCTGTCCATGTCGATATCGGTCAGCGTCGCAGCCTTGTCGCTCGTGCAAGTACCGTTGGCGGATTTCAACGGCACGCGGTTGCCGTCCATGGCGAGTGCGACGATGTTCATGTCGATCTCGACATCCTCCGCCGTGTCGTTGACCATGGAGAAAGTCACCCGGCGTCCATCTGCCGAAGGGATGGCCGACACCGCGACCGGCTGGAAGAAACGGCGGGCGGCATAGTGCAGTGCCTTCCAGCCGCCGCCATAATCGAGGCTCGACCATGAGGCGACCGGCCAGGTGTCGTTCAGCTGCCAGTAAAGCGTGCCCATGCAATGGGGTTTCAGCGAACGCCAGTAATCGACGGCGGTGCGGATGGCGAGCGCCTGCTGCACCTGGCTGAGATAGACGAAGTTTTCGAAATCCCTGGGGAAGCGGAAATAGCGGAACATGGTGCCGGCAATGCGTTCATTGCCGCCGACATTCTTCTGGTGCAGCTCGATGACCGGGGAGGCGATGTTCATGTCCTTGTCCTCCGCATAGGTGCGGATGACCGGCATCGACGTATAGGACTGGAAACCGAATTCGGAGCAGAAACGCGGTTTCACCTGATGATAATTGTCGAACGACTTGTTCTCATGCCAGACGGACCAGTAATGCATGTCGCCGGAACCATCCGCGTGCCAGGCATCGCCATAATCCAGATAACCGGAGGCTGGGCTCGATGGCCACCAGAGCGCTTCGGGAGCGGCTTTTTTCAGGGCTTTTTCGATGGTGCGGTTCAACCGGTCGTAAGCAACAAGATAGCGGTCGCGATTGTTGCGGGATTCGTCGAACCAGGTCAGCGCACCCACCAGCTCGTTATCGCCGCACCAGAGCGCGATAGAGGGATGCGAGGAGAGGCGTTTCACCTGATAGTCGACCTCATGTTCGACATTGTCGAGAAAATCCTCGCTGCAGGGGTAAAGATTGCAGGCGAACATGAAGTCCTGCCAGACCAGCAGGCCAAGACGGTCGCAGAGATCGTAGAACCAGTCTTCCTCATAAAAGCCGCCGCCCCAGACACGGATCATGTTCATATTTGCTTCGACTGCGGAGCAGAGGATATCTTCGGTCTTTTCGCGGCTGGTCAGCGAATAGAGCGCGTCGGCCGGAATCCAGTTGGCGCCGCGGCAGAAGATTTCCCGGCCATTGATGCGGAAGGCGAAGCGGCTGCCAGCCTCATCCTTGTCGGTCAGAAGCTCGATGGTTCGAAAGCCGATCTGGCGGGTGACGGTTTCATCCGGCAGTTCCACCGTGAGTTTGTAGAGCGTCTGCTCGCCACTGCCGGCCAGCCACCAGAGGTCTGGATTTTCAACGAAGAAGACGTGGCGTACCACCGTTTCGCCAGCGCCGACGCCGCACTCCAGCCGCAGCCTTTCGTCGCCCAGTGACAGATAGACCGGCAGGCTCGCCGGTCCCTCGGCAAACAGCGTGACGGCCACATGCAGCTCGACGCCGCCTTCGACATGGTGCTGCGAGCTGACGACGTGTTCGATGCGGGCGGTATCGAGGCGTTTCAGCAGGATTTTGCCGTAAAGGCCAAGCGGCGCAATCGCGATGTTCCAGTCCCAGCCGAAATGGCATTGCGGCTTGCGCAGCATGTTGCCATTGGCGATCGGCGAATTGCCGGGGTGATAGGGAATATAAAAGGGCTGCCGCGCCTGCCGCTCCGCGCCAGCCGTGATGTTGGAATGGAAATGGATTCGGATGGTGTTTTCACCCGGCCGCACGGCACGGGAAATATCGGGCCGGTAACGGCGGAAGCAATTGTCGGCGCTCAGGACCGGAACGTCGTTGACGAAGACGATGGCGACGGTGTCGAGATAATCGATATCGAGATACCAGCTCGCCTCAGCATCATCGAGGATGAAGGTCCTCTCGATGATCCAGTCCTGCTGTGCGACCCATTGAACGGCCTTCTCGTTGGCGCCGTGATAGGGGTCGGGAATGATGGCGGCATTTTTGAGCGCGGAGTGAATATCGCCCGGAATGGAAATCTCGGTGGCATGGTCTCCTTCCACTGAGGCCAAGTGCCAGAGCCCGGCCAGATCGATGACGGTTTCGGGCGTGGAGGAAGAAATCATGATCGGACCCTGCATAATATGAATTCAACGGAGATGGCCGGCATTATGATGCAGGCTTGTGTCAGAATATGGGGAGAATGGATGGGCGCAAAGCGGCCGCGACATGTTATCCGGCGTTGCGATTTCCTCCCTCCGGCAACGTTACCGTAAAATAATCGTTCCGTCATTCCCTTGAATGACCTCTTGGCGCCTCATTAATTTGGGGCGGTTGTTGAGTGGAATGGCGAAGTTTTATAGAGTAAATGTTTCATTATTTTATCTATTTACATTATGCATTTGAATGGTGTCTTTTAATCTAAATTATTAAGAGGAGTTTCCGTCGATATACGCGGTTTTGAAGCACTGAGGAAAAGGCGGCGTCCGGAAATATTTTCGCGCTCTATATCGTTATAGTGGGATTGACGGATAAACGGAAAGGACCCGCCGTTTGCCGGCGACCTTTGCCTTTGCAACGGAGCAAAAGCTATCTATGATTAGCGTTCGGTAAAGTGTGGCGAAATGACATGAACGATACTGGCAAATCCGGCGGAGGCGATATGCCTTCGGCGATGGGCGGTCGCCCGACACTGAAGACCATTGCTTACATGACCGGCCTGGGCATCACCACGGTCTCTCGCGCGCTGAAGGATGCGCCTGACATCGGCGCAGAGACCAAGGAGCGCGTGCGGCTGATCGCCCGGCAGATCGGCTACCAGCCAAACCGTGCCGGCGTGCGCCTCCGCACCGGCAAGACCAATGTCATCGCGCTGGTGCTGAGCGTTGACGAGGAACTGATGGGCTTCACCAGCCAGATGGTGTTCGGCATCACCGAGGTTCTCTCCACCACGCAATATCATCTGGTTGTTACGCCCCATATCCACGCCAAAGATTCCATGGTGCCGATCCGTTACATTCTCGAGACCGGCTCGGCGGATGGGGTGATCATTTCGAAGATCGAGCCCAATGATCCACGCGTCCGTTTCATGACGGAGCGCAACATGCCCTTTGTCACTCATGGGCGCTCGGATATGGGCATCGAACATGCCTTTCACGATTTCGACAATGAGGCCTACGCCTATGAGGCGGTCGAGCGGCTGGCGCAATGCGGGCGCAAGAGGATCGCCGTCATCGTGCCGCCGTCGCGCTTTTCGTTTCACGACCATGCCCGCAAGGGTTTCAATCGAGGGATAAGGGATTTCGGACTCACCGAATTTCCAATCGATGCCGTCACCATCGAGACACCACTCGAAAAAATCCGGGATTTCGGCCAGAGGCTGATGCAGTCTTCCGATCGGCCCGACGGCATCGTCTCTATCAGCGGCAGCAGTACCATTGCGCTGGTGGCAGGGTTCGAAGCCGCCGGTGTGAAGATCGGCGAGGATGTCGATATCGTCTCGAAACAGTCCGCCGAATTCCTGAACTGGATCAAGCCGCAAATCCACACCGTCAACGAGGACATCAAGCTGGCGGGCAGGGAACTTGCCAAGGCGTTGCTGGCCCGCATCAATGGTGAAGCTGCTGAAACGCTGCAGAGCATCAGCGGGCCGGTCTGGTCGTCGATGGCGCCCAAGCCATAGGAAATCCGGCGCTGTTTCCGATCAGGACAGGCAGTTCTTGAGCGAACCGGCAATGCCGCGCATCAGCTTGAAATAAAGATCGGGGCCGGGCGTGAGTGTCGCCGCTTCCGGATCGAGCGTCGCCGATTTCGCTGCCGTGCCTTCGGTGATGACTGAGACCAGTTTCGGCTCGAATTGCGGTTCGGCGAAAACGCAGGTTGCGCCCAGCTGGCGAACCTTCTCCTGCATCTGTTTGACGCGATCCGCGCCCGGCAGGGTTTCGGGGCTGACGGTGATCGATCCCGCGGTTTTCACGCCATAACGATGCTCGAAATATTGATAAGCATCGTGGAAAACGATGAAGGGCTTGTCCTTCACCGGTTTCACCGTCTCCGCGACTTCGGCGTCGAGCGCATCGAGATCATCGATCAGCTTCTTGGTGTTGGCCTGATAGGTCGCGGCGTTGCCGGCATCGGCCGCAATCAGCGCCGTTTCGATCGCCTGGGCCATTGCCTTGGCGTTGGCAGGGTCGAGCCAGAGATGCGTGTCATAGGTGCCGTGCTCGTGCTCCTCGGAACCGGCATGGTCGTTTTCATGTTCATGCGCACCTTCGTCTTCGGTGTGGCCCGCATGCGCCTCATGGCCTTCTTCACCATCATCGTGCGCCTCGAAGGGGCCGCCCTCGCGGAAGGGCAGTTTTTCGAGACCCTTGGCATCTTCTAGCTCCACCACGGTCGCCTTGCTGGCCAGCGCTTCCAGCGGCTTTTGCAGAAAGGCTTCCAGTCCGGGGCCGACCCAAAACACCACATCCGCCTTTTCGAGCTTGCGTGCATTGGAGGGCCGGAGATTATAAGTATGCGGCGAGGCCGCGCCGTCGACGATGAGCTGCGGTTCGCCCACACCCTTCATGATGGCTGCAACGAGGGAGTGGACAGGCTTGATCGAGACCACGACATCGGGCGCGGCGGTAGCGCCCGAAGCGACGGCTGCTAGTGCCGCCGACGCCATGAGCGGGATCAGGATCGATTTCATGAAATGCACTCCACTTGAACAAGTATAGTTATGTTATTACATTTATTGCGTAACTCTATAACGTATGCAATAGCGGTAGGCAACATCGCCGAACGGACAATCCCATGCTTCATTCCGCCCTTGAGGGCAAAGAAATACTGGTTTCCCTCGCCAATGCCGGCGTGCAGCGCAACGGCCGCTGGCTGGTGCGTGGCGTGGAGTTTTCCGTCAGCAGGGGCGAGATCGTCACGCTGATTGGCCCGAACGGCTCCGGCAAATCCACCAGCGCGAAAATGGCGATCGGTGTTGCGAAACCGAGCGAGGGCAAGGTCTCGCGCAAGGCCGGTCTGCGCGTGGGTTATGTGCCGCAGAAGCTTTCGGTGGATTGGACGATGCCACTTTCCGTGCGCCGGCTGATGACGCTAACCGGGCCGCTGCCTGCGCGGGAAATCGACGCGGCGCTGAATGCGACAGGCATCGCACATCTTGCCAATGCCGAGGTGCAGCATCTTTCCGGCGGCGAGTTCCAGCGCGCACTTCTCGCCCGCGCCATTGCCCGCAAGCCCGATCTGCTGGTTCTCGACGAGCCCGTTCAGGGTGTCGATTTTTCCGGTGAGATCGCTCTCTACGATCTGATTAAAAATATCAGGAATTCAAACGATTGCGGCATTCTGTTAATCTCACATGACCTGCATGTGGTGATGGCGGAAACCGATACTGTGATCTGCCTGAACGGCCATGTCTGCTGCCGCGGCACGCCGCAGGCGGTGAGCCAGAGCCCGGAATATATGCGGCTTTTCGGCGGCACGGCGGCCAAGGCACTAGCCGTTTACAGCCACCGTCACGACCACACCCATCTGCCCGATGGCCGGGTGCAGCATGCGGATGGAACGGTGACGGATCATTGCCATCCCGAGGACGGGCACCATCACGCGCATGATCATCATCATGACCATGGGCACCACCATGATGAGGATGGCGAATGCGGTTGCGGCCATGATCATGGGGAGCATGGGGACCATGCGCCCGACGGCCTTCGGCAGGGAGAACGCCATGTTTGACGATTTCTTCGTACGCGCCATGGTCGCCGGCATCGGCGTTGCGCTCACCGCCGGTCCTCTCGGCTGTTTTGTCGTCTGGCGACGCATGGCCTATTTCGGTGATACCATGGCCCATTCGGCGCTACTCGGCGTGGCGCTCTCGCTGCTATTGCAGCTCAATCTCATCGTCAGCGTTTTTCTGGTGGCGTCCGCCGTCTCGATCCTGCTTATTTTCCTGCAGCGGCGGCAGGCGCTCTCCTCCGATGCACTGCTTGGCATCCTGTCTCATTCGGCGCTGGCGATCGGCCTTGTCATTGTCGCCTTCATGAGCTGGGTGCGTATCGATCTCGTCTCGTTCCTGTTCGGCGATATTCTTGCCGTCACCCGCAGCGATATCGCGCTGATCTGGGGCGGCGGGCTGGTGGTCATCGTTTCCATGGTCTTCTTGTGGCGGTCGCTGCTCGCTTCCACCGTCAATACCGAACTGGCGGAAGCCGAGGGGCTGAACCCGGAACGCTCGAAGCTGATCTTCACATTGTTGATGGCTCTGGTGATCGCAATCGCCATGAAAGTGGTCGGCATCATGCTCATCACCTCGCTGCTCATCATACCGGCCGCGACCGCGCGGCGTTTTTCCAGCACGCCGGAGGTGATGGCGGTTGTGGCCTCGCTGATCGGCGCGGTTGCCGTTGTCGGCGGCCTGTTTGGCTCGCTGACCTATGATACGCCGTCCGGCCCATCCATCGTGGTTGCCGCGGTGATCCTGTTCGTTATAAGCCTGTTGCCGGCGCCGGGTTTTTCCCGCTCCGCGGATGAAGGAGGCAAGCCATGAATGTGCAGACCCAGCAGAACCTCACCAAGAACCAGTCGCTGGTGATGAATGCTCTCTCAAACGCGCATCAGCCGCTCAGCGCCTATATGATCCTCGATAAGCTGCGCGACGATGGCTTCCGCGCGCCGCTGCAGGTTTACCGGGCGCTGGAAAAGCTGGTGGAATTCGGTCTCGTGCACCGGCTGGAAAGCCTCAACGCCTTTGTTGCCTGCACACATACGCAGGCCGAATGCTGCTCCCAACACCATGGAAGCGTGGCTTTTGCCATCTGCGAATCCTGCGGGCAGGTGACGGAGTTTCACGACCATGAGATCGACCACCGTCTGGAGCGCTGGGTGAAGGACAGCAAGTTCAAGGCGGAAAAGACCACCATTGAAATCCGCGGCCTCTGCGCCGCCTGCGCGGCATAACGCCAATTGTGAGGGGCGGGCGTCGGCGCCCGCCATCTATCATTATTCGATGATCGCCAGATCCGTCGAAAAACGTTTCCAGTTCTCGATGTATTTTTCCGCCGAACGGCGAATGCCCGCCACGGTGGCCTCATCCAGCGTGCGGATGGCCCGTGCCGGTGAGCCGACAATCAGCGAATTATCCGGAAATTCCTTGCCCTCCGTCACCAGCGCGTTGGCGCCGACGAGGCAATTGCGGCCGATCTTCGCGCCGTTCAAAATCGTCGCACCCATGCCGATCAGCGAATTGTCGCCGATGCTGCAGCCGTGGACGATGGCGTGGTGGCCGATGGTGCACATGTCGCCGATAACAGCGGCAAAACCCGGATCGCTGTGCACCATCACGCCCTCCTGAATATTGGTACCGCGCCCGACGCTGATAGGCTCGTTGTCGCCGCGCAGCGTCGCGCCGAACCAGATGCCGACATCCTCGCCAAGCGTGACCGAACCGATGACATTGGCATCGGGCGCAACCCAGTAACGATCCGGGGCGGGGGTCTGCGGCACCCGGTCGGCAAGGCGGTAAAGCGGCATGGCGGTGTCCTCCCTTTGCGTTTCCTGCCGATCAGGCGATTTTGACCGAGAGCGTGCCGACACCATCGACACCGCACTCAATCGTATCGCCGCACACGATCGGGCCGACGCCCGCCGGCGTGCCGGTCATGATCACATCCCCGGCGGCAAGGGTGAACAGCTTGGAAAGCTCGGCAATCACTTCCGGCACCTTCCAGATCATCTGGGCGAGATCGCCCGTCTGCTTGCGTTCGCCGTTGACATCGAGCCAGATCGCGCCGGTAGCGGGATGGCCGATTTTATCGGCGGGAACGATGGCAGAGACTGGTGCGGAATGCTCAAACGCCTTGGCGCCTTCCCATGAGCGGCCCATTTTCTTTAACCCATCCTGCAGGTCGCGGCGGGTCATGTCGATTCCGACGGCGTAACCCCAGACGTGGTTCAGCGCTTCCGACGCCGGAATATCCGCGCCGCCGCTCTTCAGGACCACGACGCACTCGACTTCGTAATGCACGTTGGAGGATAGTGGCGGGTAGGGGAAATCATTGCCTGCTGGCAGAAGATTGTCCGGGTTCTTCTGGAAATAGAAGGGCGGTTCACGCGACGGATCGTGGCCCATCTCGATGGCGTGATCGGCATAATTGCGGCCGACGCAATAGACCCGCCGCACGGGGAAAAGGTCGTCCGTGCCCTCGACGGGCAGCAGAACTGGTTTCGGAGCGGGGATGACGGTGGCGGCCATGGGGATTTCCTGTCGTCTCTTGAGGCTGCAATTCTTGTCCCGCGATTCCGGGACGATTTCCAGTTCAAAATGACCTTGCCTGCAAAACTGGTTTTTTACGGTACTTTGTTGTAGAAGCCGGCGCAAAGAGGTTTATCCATGTACAGACAAGCGCTTGCCAGCGGCGAAAAAATCTTCGCCGTGGCCCCGATGATCGATTGGACCGACACGAGGTGCAGATTTCTACACCGGCAACTGTCGAAGCGCGCTCTGCTGTTCACCGAAATGATCGTCGCCGACGCCATCATCCATGGCCAGCGCGAGAAGTTGCTCGGTTACCACCCGCAGGAACATCCCGTTGCGCTGCAGCTCGGCGGATCGAATCCCGCCAAGCTTGCCGAGGCGGTGCGGATTGCCGGTGATTACGGTTATGACGAGATCAATCTCAATGTCGGCTGCCCTTCGGACCGGGTGCAATCCGGCACCTTCGGCGCCTGCCTGATGCGCGAGCCTGACGTCGTTGCCGAGTGTATTTCAGTGATGAAAGCGGTTGCGGCTGTTCCGGTTACGGTCAAATGCCGCATCGGCGTTGATGACCAGGAGCCCGAAACGGTGCTGCCGGATTTTCTGGCGCGGGTCGTGGCGGCCGGTGCGGATGCGGTCTGGGTCCATGCGCGAAAAGCCTGGCTTCAGGGGCTTTCGCCGAAGGAAAACCGCGAGGTGCCGCCGCTTGATTACGATCTCGTCTACCGCATGAAGCGGGACAATCCTGACGTCTTCATCGGCATCAATGGCGGCATCGCCGATCTCGACCAGGCAAGCGAGCACCTGAAATACGTGGATGGCGTGATGCTCGGCAGGGCCGCCTATCACAACACCTCGATCCTTGCCGATGTCGATCATCGTATCCATGGTGACGAAGCCCGCCACTATGACTGGATGGCGTTGCGGGACGCGATGATGGCTTATGCTGCCGATTATATTGCCATAGGTGGACGTCTCAATCACGTTACCCGCCACATGGTCGGCCTGTTTCAGGGCATGCCGGGCGCGCGCCGTTTCCGGCAAATCCTCTCCAGCGATGCCACCAGGCCGGGAGCGGGGCCGGAGGTGATCGAGGCAGCTTTCGCCGCCATCGATTTCAACCCGATGAAAGAACTGGCGGGCTAAGACACCTCAGACCGCTTTTTGCAGTTCCTGCGCACCCACGGGTGCATTGATCTTGCCGCCGGTGATGAAGAAGGCAAAGACGTCGCGCGGGGTCTTTTCGACCTTCCGCCCGGGCGCGATCAGCGGCAGATCGTCGGGCACGCCGCCAGCCGCATAGGTCTTGAGCCGTTTTGCCCAGTCGCTGATCCCTGTCTGCGGATAACAGGTCTTGATATCGTCCTCGCCCTTCTGCAGACGGCAATAGACGAAGTCGGCGGTCACATCGGGCAGCATCGGATAATCGTGATGATCGGCGCAGACGACGGCGACCTTGTATTTGGCGATGAGATCGATGAATTCCGGTACCTGGAATGTCTCGTTGCGCACCTCGACCACATGCCGCAGGGAAATGCCGTCCTGTTTTTCCGGCAGCAGCGCCAGAAAAGCGCCGAAATCATCCGCATCGAATTTCTTCGTGGGCGCGAACTGCCAGAGGATCGGGCCAAGATGAGACCCGAGTTCCGTCAGACCCTGCGTCAGGAACTTCGTCATGGATTCACCGGCTTCGGCCAGAACCCTGCGATTGGTGACGAAGCGGCTGGCCTTCAGCGAGAAGATGAAATCTTCGGGCACTTCGGAGGCCCATTTGGCGAAGGTTTCCGGCTTCTGGCTGCTGTAATAGGTGCCGTTCACCTCGATTGCCGTCAATTGCCGGCTGGCATGTTCAAGTTGACGTTTCTTCGTCAGCTTCTCCGGATAAAACGTGCCTTCCCATGGCTCAAAAGTCCAACCGCCAATACCGGTGCGGATTGTTCCTGATGTCGACATATGCTGTTCCTCCACAGGCTTTTGGCCTTTTGAACCTTTGCCAAAGCTGCGGATTACTCCGCAGCCTCGCGTTTGCCGGCCGGCCGGCGGTCGAGAAGTTCCTTCAGGAAGTGGCCGGTATAGGAGCGCTCTACCTTGACGATGTCTTCCGGCGTGCCGGTTGCCACCACTTCGCCGCCGCCCGTGCCGCCTTCGGGGCCGATATCGATGATCCAGTCGGCGGTCTTGATGACTTCAAGATTGTGTTCGATCACCACGACGGAATTGCCCTGTTCCACCAGCGCATGCAGCATTTCCAGCAGCTTGTTGACGTCGTGGAAATGCAGGCCCGTCGTCGGTTCGTCAAGGATATAGAGCGTACGGCCCGTCGAGCGCTTCGACAGTTCCTTGGCGAGTTTGACGCGCTGCGCTTCACCGCCGGAGAGCGTATTGGCCTGCTGGCCGACCTTGATGTAACCGAGGCCGACATCGAACAGCGATTGCAGCTTGTCGCGGACCGCCGGCACCGCGGCGAAGAACTCCACGCCTTCTTCGACCGTCATGTCCAGCACGTCGGCGATGGATTTGCCCTTGAAGGTGACATCCAGTGTCTCGCGATTGTAGCGCTTGCCGTGGCAGACGTCGCAGGTGACATAAACGTCGGGCAGGAAGTGCATCTCGATCTTGATGACGCCGTCGCCCTGGCAGGCCTCACAGCGGCCGCCCTTGACGTTGAAGGAGAAACGGCCCGGCGCGTAACCGCGCGCCTTGGCCTCCGGCAGGCCGGCGAACCAGTCACGGATCGGCGTGAATGCGCCGGTATAGGTGGCAGGGTTGGAGCGCGGCGTGCGGCCGATCGGCGACTGGTCGATATCGATCACCTTGTCGATGAATTCGAAACCGTCGATGCGGTCGTGCTCGGCCGGGATTTCGCGCGCGCCCATCACCCGGCGCGCCGCCGATTTGTAAAGCGTCTCGATCAGGAAGGTGGACTTGCCGCCGCCTGATACGCCGGTTACCGCGGTGAAAACGCCGAGCGGCACGGCTGCCGTGACATTCTGGAGGTTGTTACCACGGGCGCCAAAAACCTTGATCTCGCGACCCTTTTTCGGCTTGCGGCGTTCGGCCGGCACGGCAACGCCGAGTTCGCCGGAGAGATATTTGCCGGTCAGTGACTTCGGATTGGCCATCACGTCCTGCGGCGTGCCTTCCGCGATCACCTGACCACCGTGAATGCCGGCGGCCGGGCCGATATCGACCACATAATCCGCCGTCAGAATGGCGTCCTCGTCATGTTCGACAACGATGACGGTATTGCCGATATCGCGCAGGTGTTTCAGTGTCTCGAGCAGGCGGGCATTGTCACGCTGGTGCAGGCCGATCGAAGGCTCATCCAGAACGTAAAGAACGCCTGTCAGGCCCGAGCCGATTTGTGAGGCCAGACGGATGCGCTGGCTTTCGCCGCCGGACAGCGTGCCGGAATTGCGTGACAGGCTAAGATAATCCAGCCCGACGTCGTTGAGGAACCGCAGGCGTTCGCGGATTTCCTTGAGGATACGGACTGCGATTTCATTCTGCTTGGCGTTGAGATTTTCCGGCAGCACCTCGAACCAGTCGCGTGCCTTGCGGATCGACATCTGGGTGACTTCGCCGATATGCAGCTTGTTGATCTTGACGGCGAGCGCTTCCGGCTTCAGGCGATAACCGGCGCAGGCCGGGCAGGGGGCTGCCGACATGTAACGCTCGATTTCCTCCCGCGCCCAGGCGCTGTCGGTCTCTTTCCAGCGGCGCTCCAGATTGGGCACGATGCCTTCGAAGTTCTTCACCGTCTTGTAGGAGCGGGCGCCATCCTGATAGTTGAATTCGATCTTGTCTTCGGTACCCTGAAGAATGGCGTGCTGCGCCTCCTTGGAAAGATCCGTCCATTTGCTGGACAGTTTAAAACCGAAGGCCTTGCCGAGCGCTTCCAGCGTCTGGTTGTAATAGGGCGAGGAAGACTTTGCCCAGGGGGCGATGGCGCCGTCGCGCAGCGTGCGCGCCGGCTCCGGAACGATCAGGTTTTCATCCACCTTCTGCTGCGAGCCGAGGCCATCGCAGCTGGGGCAGGCGCCGAAGGGGTTGTTGAAGGAGAATAAACGCGGCTCGATTTCCGGGATGGTGAAGCCGGAAACGGGGCAGGCGAATTTTTCCGAAAACAGCACACGCTCATGGGTTTCGTTGAGCGACTTGTTGGCCGAGCCGCCGGCGGCGGTGTCTTCCGGCGGCAGAGGCCTGTCGGCAAATTCGGCGATAGCCAGCCCATCGGCGAGCTTGAGGCAGGTTTCGAGACTGTCGGCGAGGCGCGCTGCCATATCCGGGCGCACCACCGCACGGTCGACCACCACGTCGATATCGTGTTTGTACTTCTTGTCGAGGGCAGGAACGTCGGCGATCTCGTAGAACTGGCCATCCACCTTGACGCGCTGAAAGCCCTTCTTCATCAGTTCGGCCAGTTCCTTCTTGTACTCGCCTTTGCGGCCCCGCACGATCGGCGCAAGGATATAAAGACGCGTACCTTCCTCGAAAGCGAGGATGCGGTCGACCATCTGGCTGACTGTCTGGCTTTCGATCGGCAGGCCGGTAGCAGGTGAATAGGGCACCCCGACACGCGCGAAGAGCAAGCGCATATAGTCGTAAATCTCGGTAACGGTGCCAACCGTGGAGCGCGGATTGCGCGAGGTTGTCTTCTGCTCGATGGAAATGGCCGGCGACAGACCGTCAATCTGGTCGACATCCGGCTTCTGCATCATTTCCAGGAACTGGCGCGCATAGGCCGAAAGGCTTTCGACATAACGGCGCTGCCCCTCGGCATAGATCGTGTCGAAGGCAAGCGACGACTTGCCCGAGCCGGAAAGCCCGGTCATGACGATCAGCTTGTTGCGCGGTAGATCCAGATCGATGCCCTTGAGATTGTGCTCGCGGGCGCCACGGATGGAAATCGTCTTCAGTTCACTCATGACAAGGCTCGGACAAAAATAACACACTTGATGGCAGCGCGTCCTTATGTAGTGACGCAGCCGGAGGTGTCGAGGTCTATTTCCTATCGGGCGCAGCTTTTCGGAATGCTTGACTCGAAATCTGCGATTTAATAGAACAAAAAAGGAACGAATTGCAAGCGCGAATGTCTGCTCCCACAGCTTAAGATTATTCTTTGTGGATAGTTCCCTGCCTGCGGTGCCCTTTGCGGGCGGTGGTGGTTATTGTGTGCGGGATTTTTTGAAATGCAATTGCCGGTCATGAAGGCTGGCGGACAGGATGACGAGATGGCTGGTAGCGTAAACAAGGTAATTCTGATCGGGAATGTCGGCGCCGATCCCGAAATCCGCCGGACGCAGGATGGCCGCCCCATCGCCAACCTGCGTATCGCCACCTCGGAAACCTGGCGCGACCGCAACAGCGGCGAGCGCAAGGAAAAGACCGAATGGCACACCGTCGTGGTTTTCAACGAAGGCCTGTGCAAGGTCGTCGAACAATATGTCAAGAAGGGCGCCAAGCTCTATATTGAAGGCCAGCTGCAGACGCGCAAATGGCAGGACCAGACCGGCAACGACCGCTACTCCACCGAAATCGTCCTGCAGGGCTTCAACTCCACGCTGACGATGCTCGATGGTCGCGGTGAAGGCGGTGGCGGTGGTGGTGGTGGTCGCAGCGGTGGCGGCGATTTCGGCGGTGGCAATGATTATGGCAGCGGCGGTGGTTACGACCAGCAGTCCTCGCCGCGCGGCGGCTCATCCCGTGGCGGCGGCCAGCCTTCCGGTGGCTTCTCCAACGATATGGACGACGATATTCCGTTCTGAGGCTGATACTGTCGAAACTGCCGCAAGTCAGAATTTTGTGGTTTTTTCGATGTATTGATATCATCATCGGGCTGACAGGAGATTTGAGACATGGCGAACATGACCTTTTCCTTGCCAGACCCGATGAAAGACTGGATCGAAAGCCGTATCCAGAAGGGCGAATACGCCAGCGCCAGCGACTATGTGCGGGATCTCGTACGACGTGACTGGGCCAGGCGAGGGAAGGATTTCAGCATTGACGAGCTTCGCCAAATCGTTGCGGAGTCCCGCGCCAGTGGTGTCGGGTCCCGCAGCATGGATGATTTGTTCGCGGAAGCTGAACGTGTAGCGACAGCCCACGGTGTCATGCGTGAATAATTATCGGTTGAGCACGCAAGCCGAAAACGAAATTCTCGACATCTTCCTCTATGGTATTGAACGGTTCGGATTGAATCAGGCACGTCTGTACAAAGACGGCATGGAAAGCTGTTTCCAGTTGCTTGGCAATAATCCACGTATGGGACGTTCAGCCACGATTGTTGGAGAAGGCATACGTAGACACGAACATGGAAGCCATGTCATTTTTTATGAAACTGACGGTTCCGGCGTGCTCATTCTCACCATTGTCCATGGTCGGAGCATCCGCCGCTTAAAGCTTTGACGGCTTCCGACGGCAGGTTGTTCTTGGCTCCAAGGAAAGGCTCAGGCCGCCACCTTGTCCGCCAGCATCGCAACCATGACATCGGATTGCGACACGATTCCCACCATCTTTCCCATGGCGTCGATGACCGGCAGGTAATGCAGACCTTCCTCAGCAAAACGGATGATCGCTTCCTCGATTGAAGTCTCCGGCCGCACGGTTTTCACCGGCGAGGTCATGATGTCCTTGACGGTATCGTTGGGGGCGCTTGCGCCAGACAGAATGAGGCGCAGCCGCTGCAGGAAGCCGATGGAGGGACGGCCGTTTCTCCAGCTCGCCTTTTCCAGGAAATCCGTCTGGGTGACGATGCCGACGATTTCGGCCTTGTCGTTGGTGACGGGCAGCGCCTTGAAATGGTGGTTATGCATCAGCGCATGGGCGTGGCGCAGGCTGTCATCGGGGGCGACACCGATCACATCCTGGGACATGACACTGGCGCAATCGAGATGCAGCGCGCGGCGGCGGTAAGAGCGCAGTTCGGTCTTGCGCAGGATGGTCTCGAGCTCGTCCCGGTCGATATCGAGAACCTCGTCATATTCCTTCAGCACCTCGTCGAGATCGGTCGAAGAAAAACCGATCTTCTGGATGGGCGTGGGATCGGTCGTGCCGTGGGCGGCCTTTCCAGGCTTCAGGCCGTGTGGATAGGCGCGGCCGGTGGCATTGTTATAGAGGAGTGCCAGGGCCAAAAGGATCAGCGAGTTTCCGGCGACCGGCCAGAGCAGGAAGCCATAACCAAGGCTGTGCACGACGGGACCGCCGAGAACCGCCGTCAGCGCGACGGCACCGCTTGGCGGATGCAGGCAGCGCAGCGCCATCATCGCGGCGATCGCAAAGCTGATGGCGAGCGCGCTGGCGAGGAATGGATCCTGCACCAGCAGCGCTGCGGTTACCCCCACGAAAGCCGACACCAGATTGCCGCACAGGATCGACCAGGGCTGCGCCAAAGGGCTGGAGGGCACGGCGAATAAAAGCACGGCCGAGGCGCCCATCGGCGCGATCATGGCGGGCAGGGTGGGATCAAAACGTAGAGCCAAACTGCCGAGAAGGCCAGTCAGCAGAATGCCGACAAAGGCGCCGGTCGCGGAGCGCAGCCTTTCCCTGTTGCTGACAGGTGCGGCATCCGGGATGAGGCGGCGCAGCGTGGAACGCATGATGACAACTTTCGAATTCGGAAAAGATGCGCATCTTTTAGCCGAAATGGCGGCCGGATTTAAAGGATGGATTTTCCTGGGTTATCGCCGGATGCGGGATTTTGTTGCGCAGACATGCGATCATAGCGGAGATCAGAAATCGAAGGCCGATTTTATGCCGTCGACCACGAATTGTACCGAGAGTGCTGCCAACAGCACGCCGAGCAGCCGGGTGAGGATGGCGCGGCCGGTATTGCCGAGAAAACGGTCCATGCGTTCCGAGACGATCAGCGCGGCATAAACGAGGGCCATGGCGAAAGCGAGGATCAGGATGAGCACCACCATCTCGACGGTGGTTTTCATTGAGCCGGCAAGCAGCACGGTGGCGGAAATGGCGCCCGGCCCGGCGATCAGCGGCAGGGCCAGCGGAAAGACCGCCAGATTGTGCAGATGATCCTTGGTGATGGCGATTTCCGAGGTCTTTTCCTTGCGCTCCTGGCGTTTCTCGAAAATCATCTCGAAGGAAATCCAGAACAGCAGAAGGCCACCGGCGATGCGGAAGGCACCGAGCGAAATGCCGAGCAGGTTGAGAATGGCAAGACCGAAGAGCGCGAAGACGGCGAGAATGCCAAAGGCGATGATGGAGCCGCGCAACGCTACCTGGCTGCGCTGATCGCGCGTCATGCCGACGGTGAGCGCCAGGAAAACGGGGGCGAGACCGGGCGGATCGAGCGTGACCAGAAGTGTGGTAAGCGCGTTGATGAGCGTTTCGCTGCTGGCCATTCTTTCCCCATCTTATCTGTTTTTACGGCGGAGCCTACGCAACTCGCCGGAACATTGAAAGGGAGCGGCGGTGCTTTTGCCGGGCTAAATCGTGAAAAGCGGCGCTCGTCTTGCAAATGACGCAAAAGCCTGTTCAAAACTCGCCGGGAAATTGGCTTAACGTTGCTGTTTCCGCTATAAAAATCCATCCGATTCTTAACAGAGAATGTGATCCGTTTTGACTGACCAGAGCCCCCCCGGCGGCGGAAAACTTCCGCCAGGCATTGAACCGATTTCCATCATGGAGGAAATGCAGCGGTCGTATCTCGATTACGCCATGAGCGTCATCGTGTCCCGCGCGCTTCCCGATGTGCGAGACGGCCTGAAGCCGGTTCATCGCCGTATCCTCTACGGCATGTCCGAACTCGGCATCGACTGGAACAAGAAATACGTCAAATGCGCCCGCGTCACCGGTGACGTGATGGGTAAATTCCATCCGCACGGCAATTCGGCGATCTATGACGCGCTGGCGCGTATGGCGCAGGATTGGTCGCTGCGTCTGCCGCTGATTGACGGACAGGGCAATTTCGGCTCCATCGATGGCGACCCGCCGGCGGCCGAACGTTACACCGAATGCCGTCTCGAAAAGGCCGCGCATTCTCTGCTCGACGATCTCGACAAGGAAACGGTCGATTTCCGCGACAACTATGACGGCACGCTGCAGGAGCCGGTTGTCGTTCCCGCGAAGTTCCCGAACCTTCTAGTCAACGGGGCAGGCGGCATCGCGGTGGGCATGGCCACCAATATTCCGCCGCACAATCTGTCCGAGGTTATCGACGGCTGCGTCGCGCTGATTGAAAATCCGGCGATCGAACTGCCCGAGATGATGCAGATTATTCCCGGACCGGATTTCCCGACGGGCGCGCTGATCATGGGCCGTTCAGGCATCCGCTCGGCTTATGAGACCGGCCGTGGATCGGTCATCATGCGCGGCGTCGCTACCATCGAGCCGATGCGCGGCGACCGCGAGCAGATCATCATCACCGAGGTTCCCTATCAGGTGAACAAGGCCTCGATGATCGAAAAGATGGCCGAGCTGGTCAAGGAAAAGCGCATCGAGGGCATTTCCGACCTGCGCGACGAGTCCGACCGCCAGGGTTATCGCGTCGTCATCGAACTGAAGCGCGATGCCAATGCTGAAGTCATCCTGAACCAGCTTTATCGCTACACGCCGCTGCAGACCTCCTTCGGCTGCAACATGGTGGCGCTGAACGGAGGCAAGCCGGAACAGATGACGCTGCTCGACATGCTGCGGGCCTTCGTTTCCTTCCGTGAAGACGTCGTCAGCCGCCGCACCAAGTATCTGCTGCGCAAGGCACGCGACCGCGCGCATGTGTTGGTCGGTCTGGCGATTTCGGTCGCCAATATCGACGAAGTCATCCGCGTCATCCGTCATGCTCCCGATCCGGCTTCGGCCCGCGAGCAGTTGATGACCCGGCGCTGGCCGGCGCAGGATGTGGAAAGCCTGATCCGTCTCATTGACGATCCGCGCCACCGCATCAACGAAGACGGCACCTACAATCTTTCCGAAGAGCAGGCGCGCGCCATTCTCGAATTGCGCCTTGCCCGCCTCACCGCGCTTGGCCGCGATGAAATCGGCGACGAACTGAACAAGATCGGCGCTGAAATCAGCGAGTATCTGGACATTCTGTCGTCTCGCGTGCGTATCCAGCAGATCGTCAAGGACGAACTTGTTTCGATCCGCGACGAGTTCGGCACGCCGCGCCGGTCGCAGATCGTCGAGGGCGGTCCTGACATGGACGATGAAGACCTCATCGCCCGCGAGGATATGGTCGTCACCGTTTCGCATCTCGGTTACATCAAGCGCGTACCGCTGACCACCTACCGGGCGCAGCGCCGCGGCGGCAAGGGCCGTTCCGGCATGGCGACGCGCGACGAGGATTTCGTCAACCGTCTCTTTGTTGCCAATACCCATACGCCGGTGCTGTTTTTCTCTTCGCGTGGCATCGTCTACAAGGAAAAGGTCTGGCGCCTGCCGATCGGTACACCGCAATCCAAGGGCAAGGCCCTCATCAACATGCTGCCGCTGGAGCCCGGCGAGCGCATCACCACCATCATGCCGTTGCCCGAGGATGAGACCGCCTGGGAAACGCTGGATGTGATGTTCTCGACGACGCGCGGTACCGTTCGCCGCAACAAGCTCGGCGATTTCGTTCAGGTCAACCGCAATGGCAAGATCGCCATGAAGCTGGACGAGGAGGGCGATGAAATCCTCTCCGTCGAAACCTGTACCGATCGTGACGACGTGTTGCTGACGACAGCGCTCGGCCAGTGCATCCGCTTCCCCGTGGACGATGTTCGCGTCTTTGCCGGCCGCAACTCCGTCGGCGTGCGTGGCATCAACATGGCTGAGGGCGACCGCATCATCTCCATGACCATCGTTGGCCATGTGGAAGCGGAACCGTGGGAACGTGCCGCCTACCTCAAGCGCTCGGCCACCGAGCGCCGTGCCGCTGGCGTGGACGAGGAAGATATCGCACTCGTCGGCGAGGAAGTGACGGAAGAGGGCGAACTGAGTGAAGAGCGCTATCAGGAGCTCAAGGCACGCGAAGAATTCGTGTTGACGGTTTCCGTGAAGGGCTTCGGCAAGCGTTCGTCTTCTTACGACTTCCGTACCTCGGGTCGTGGCGGCAAGGGCATCCGTGCCACCGATACCGCCAAGACCAACGAAATCGGCGAACTCGTCGCTGCCTTCCCGGTGGAAGAGGGCGACCAGATCATGCTGGTTTCCGATGGTGGTCAGCTCATTCGTGTGCCGGTCAACGGCATCCGCATCGCCAGCCGTGCCACCAAGGGCGTCACGATCTTCTCCACCGCCAAGGACGAGAAAGTGGTTTCTGTGGAGCGCATCAACGAGCCTGAGGGCGACGATGAGGCGGAGAACGGCAATGGCGAAGAGGCGGATGATAATCTGCCGGATGCGCCTGAAGCACCGGAGAGCGAGGCGTAAGCCGCCTCGTTTCTGCCTTGTCAAATAACAGAAAACCCCGCGGTGCTTGAGCGCCGCGGGGTTTTTCTTTGGGTCTTGCTTGCTGCGTCCGGTTCGTTACCGGATTCGGATATGGATTGGTGCGCGGCCCGAGCGGTGGGCGACATGAAGGTGGATTCGGGCTTCTGGCTGGTTGGCGCGCCAGGCGCGGGCACCGTGCGACAGAAGCAGGCTGACGAGATCACGCGTCTTTGCCTTGGAACGGTTGAGACCGAGATCGGCGATACGCATTGCCGCCTCGTGAATGGGATGCAGAACCGACTGGCTGCCATGCCCGTTGCCAGACGCAATGTCCGAATAATTCTCGTTGACTGCCATCTTGGAAAGCCTCGCTACTCATTACACAATTCGAGGAGACAGGCGATGTTTCGACCATGAAGCACCGCCTGCGGAAACATTAGTTACTGGAGTGACGCCCAGCAACTCACGCCTTTCTTTTTCAATACGTTACATGCATTTACCGCAGCGTTCTGGCCGTCAAAGCCGCCGAAACGGGCGCGGTAGATCTGGGAGCCGTCCTTGCTGAAGGCGACCGTGAAGGGTTTTGCGGAGCGCAGTGCCGCGCCGCCTTTTTCCTGTGCGTTCTGTAGCAGGCCACGGGCGGAGTTTTCGTCCGGCGATGCGCCGATCTGGATGACCCAGCCACCCTGCGGCGCCTCTGCCCTGGGGGAGACGGAAGGTGCGGCGGATGCGGATGCTGCCGTCGATGCCGTGACGATATTGTCCACCTTGGTCGAGTTGGTGATCAGCTTACGATCGGGAGCGACCGGTGCGCGAACGATCGGATCCTTGCCCTTCTGCCAGGTGGCCGCTTCCATGGCCTTGACTGCGGCATTGGAAGAAGAGCCTGCAAAGGCTGTGACGGGTGCTTCTTCGTAACGGGTCTGCGGAACGGGACCGGCGTTGGGCAGGCCGGAATCGGTTGCGGCGACTGCCACGGAAGGAGAAGGCACGGCTGCCGCCACGGTAACGGGTTCTTCGACCGGGGCAGAACGCGTCTGTGCGATCAGGTTGCTGTTGCCACCGCGCGATGCCTGCGGCAGATAGGTTGCGACGAGCTTGCGCATGGTGGCATCACGGGCGGCGCTAGAGCGTCCGCCGAGAACGACGGCGACGATAGAGCGGCCATCGAGCTGCGCTGATGTCGCCAGATTGCTGCCGGCTGCGCGGGTGTAACCGGTCTTGATGCCATCCACGCCCTTAACCGTTCCGACGAGGCGATTGTGATTGCCAATCACCTGCTTGCCGAAATTGAAGGTTCGGGTGCTGAAATAACCGTAATATTGCGGGAAATGCTGGCGAAGCGCGATGCCGAGACGGGCCTGGTCGCGTGCCGTCGTCATCTGCGCCGTGTTGGGCAGGCCGTTGGCATTGCGATAGGTCGTGCGGGTCATGCCAAGTGCACGGGCCTTTGCCGTCATCATTCTGGCAAAACGGTCTTCCGAGCCGCCGAGATGTTCGCCGAGCGCGGTCGCCATATCGTTTGCGGACCGGGTAACGAGGGCAAGGATAGCCTGTTCCACGGTAACGCTGCCGCCGGCGCGCACGCCGAGCTTCGACGGCGGCTCCTTGGCGGCATTGGCCGAAACAGTCACCCTGGAATCAAGCGAAATACGTCCGCTGTTGAGCGCCTCGAATGTCAGATAAAGCGTCATCATCTTCGTCAACGATGCCGGATAACGCAGACCGTCAGGATCCTCACCATACAGGACCTTGCCAGACTTTGCGTCGATGACGATACCCGCATATTTCGGGTCGGCCTTTGCGGTCTGAACGGATGTTGCGGCTATGAACGCCGCAGCAAGGGTCAACGCAACAAACCTCACGAAAGACGTTGCACCCGCTTTGCGCGAATGTGCTCCAGATAGACTTTTCAACACTGCTGAACTCTTCAATCGCATATTTCTGTTCCGCTCGGACACGCCCCGCCCGATGCTCCGGGAAGAAACTTTATCGGGATGGCGTTACCAAGTGGTTTATGAAAGGTATCCGCCTTCCATAAAATGCGACTTTTCGCACCCAATCTGTGCCGTGCCGTGTCACGGCTTTCCGTCTTTTACGAGGCGTTGCGCGATATAGGTTTTCACATCCGCATCAAGCTTTTGCCATTGCGGCAGCAGATTGGCCGAGAAACGGTAAAACAGGCTGAGGTCCTGGCCAATATGGATATCCCTCTGACAGTCGCTGCCCGTTGCTTCCTGCGGTGGCTGCGGCAGGAGGCAGCGCGCCACAAAGGTATCGTCGTTTTCACGTTCGCCGGTCAGGATGACTTCCTTGCCATAGCCGGAATCGGCGCGCAGGCGATGCAGCAGGAGGCCGTGTTTCAGCGGCACGGGTTCGCCTTCGGTCAGCCGTGAATAGATCGGCCCAAAACGGCCCGACATATCTTCGGACATGGTGCTTTGCGACAGCTGGACGAAGATCAGCCCCGCCGCCTGAGCAGGATCGTCGAAGATCGCGCGATTCGCATCCTCATATCCTTTGAGGTCGGGCCATGTGAGATAGAGGTCAACCCGTTCGCTTTCGCCGCCCTGTCTCTCTAAAGGGGTTCGCAGCGTGTTTTTGGCGAGCCTCAGCCGATCATCGCCGATGGTGATCGCCACCTCATCGGTATCGGTCACATGTCCCGCTTTGAGAATCCGCTCGCCATACCATTTGATGCCGACATTGAGGGCGGCGAGGATGATGAGAAGAATTCCGGCAATGAGGGCTGCGCAGCGCACGAGAGACGATGAAAGCAGGGGTCTTTGGTCGTGCATGGACTTCCATATTCGTTCCGGCCGCCGGATGATTTTCCAGACGGAAAATAGCCGTACAAAGCTTTAACCCGAGGCGGCCGGCATTGAAATGACGTTTTGCCGCTGCTACCTGATACCAACCAAACAAAGGACGGCAGATGGCAGCGCGCGACAGATATTCCCGAAAGCTCGAATGTTCCAAATGTGGTCATCAGGGTTTTGCCGAGGCGTCGGAATCGGATGACAAGAGCCGACGGGATTTGGATTTTCGCATCGATGACATGCCGAGGGGATTTCGCACGGAACGCGCTTCGGGCGATCCGACGGATTTCATGATCCGCTGCGCCCAATGTGGCAATATATTCCGCTTCCAGCAGAAAACCGCCTATGCGCCTGGAGGCGAACCGCGCGTGAAGGCCTGAACGGAAGGTGGTAGTATGACTTTACCCCAACAGCAGAGCGGTGACCCGCAAAGGCGCAAGCCGATCTGGCCCTGGATCGTGCTTCTGGTTCTGACTCTCTCGGCCATCTATTCCTATAATCGCGCCAGCGAGATCATTGCGGAATTCTCCGACACCCTGCCGCCGGCGCTGCTCAACCTGTTCGAGGATATTCTCAGGGGCGACGGCCGGCACGGCAATGGCGGACCAGGCATCGGCGTTTGAGGCAAAGACGTTATAGCGCGGCGCTGGCCTTTTGGCTGCTTTTCCTCTTGCGTGACCATAAAAGAAAAAAGCCCCGCAAACGGGCGGGGCAGGTTGATCGCTCGGGGAAAGTTGGGCAATGCCCGGGAGCGATGGCTTGATATAAGTGACAATAGTGCTGACGCGATAGGTCATTTCCGTCTCAAACAGTACGCCTATGCATAAATTTCGCTCAATATGCAGATTTTTGAACGATGAGTTATGCAAATCTGTAAGACAACTTGACAGACTTTTGCTTTATTCTTTGCATTGCCTCGAATTGCACATATTCGCCTTTAACATAACGTGACATGAGCAAACGTATGGATAAATCGGGAATCCTCTTCGTGGCGCTTTTGCTGGTGCTTGTTGCAATCGTTCTCAGCCTGACACTGTTTGATTCAGCGCAGCAGGTTCCGAATGTTCCTTCCGGGGAAGGCTCGCTGCTGCCGTCTGGAACCGCGCCCGGACAATGATCCGCAAGGGTGTCCTCACAGGGAAAGTGCAGGGAGGCTTCCGCTTGAAGTAGCGGGATTGACGGCCATTTTGAAAACGCTATAAAGCCTCACCACCGAAGGATGGGTGTCCGAGTGGTTTAAGGAACCGGTCTTGAAAACCGGCGTGCGTGAGAGCGTACCGTGGGTTCGAATCCCACCCCATCTGCCATTCCGCCAAAACGATTATGCCGACGCGATGACGCGGGGAAATGATCCCGACGTGTCGTCAAGATTTGGGATGGCCAAAAATCGGCACGACGAGAAACCCGCCCTCCGGCGGGTTCCATGCGGTGGTTTATCCCATCAGATTTCCGGGCAGCCCCGTTCGTTTGCGAATGTGATGCGATCCTGGCCTCGGCGCGTGAACCCTTCGACCACGACACGACCGGGAGTGACGCGCACGACTTCGGGATCGCGTAGTCCGGCCTCGCGGGCGGCAGCGCGCGCTTCGCGTTCGCTACAGCCACGCATACGAGGAGAGCCACGACGGTCCATGTCTCGGTCCCGATCACGATCGCGGATGACAGGGCGAACGCCATCGGGCCCAATTCTGAGCTCCATGTCCTGCGCCCCTGCGGGTACCGTTGCGGCGAAGGATGCGAAGGCGAGGCCGATTGCCAGGCCTGTGGTTTTCATAAACTTGATCATGTTTCCTCCCTCAGCCGAAACCGGCGGAAGCTCGTTTGTTTGCGGGGGGAAAACGCCGTCGTCATCCATTTGTTCCTTGCGTATAGGCTGGGAAGAGACGGCGGGGGCGGTTAGATCGCACCCCAGGAGCGGGCTGGAAGGATAGAAATCATTAACCACGTTCGTTACAATTTTATCGAATTTGCAGAAGTCGTTCGCATTTTCGCCACGTTATGCACAAGATTAAGCGACTGTTAGGTGCTTCGATGGCAGGGGCAAATCATCGAGGCAAGTGAGGGTGCGGTTCTCCAAGCCAGAAGCATGGGCCAATAAGCGTGGGGCAGACGATTTGAAATCTACGGTCAAGAAACTCGGCATCAGCACCAGATCGGGTGTGAAGTGGCTTGCAATTTCCGTGCTTTGCGCCGCGACAGCTTCGTGTTCCACAACCTCTGAGACAAAGCCTAAGCCCAAGCGCAGCAAGGAATATTTCTCGGAATCGGAATATGGCGTCAAAGCCAGCCCGCGTGTGGCCGATGGGAAGAGCATTCCCAAGGGTGGCGGGCGAGAGTTGGTCGGCAATGCCTATACGGTCAAGGGCCGTCGTTATTTTCCGAAAGAAGAGCCGGGTTACAACAAGACCGGTCTCGCCTCCTGGTACGGTTCCGCCTTCCACGGCCGCCTGACGGCGAATGGCGAAGTTTACGATAAAGAACATCTTTCCGCCGCACATCCGACATTTCCCCTGCCGAGCTATGCGCGCATCACCAACATGGAAAATGGCTCTTCGGTGCTGGTACGCGTCAACGATCGCGGACCTTTTCATGAAGGTCGCCTGATCGATGTTTCCAGCAAGACCGCCGATCTTCTCGATATGAAGGCGACAGGTACGGCGAATGTGCGTGTGCAATATGCCGGCCGTGCCCCGCTTGACGGTCACGACATGCCCTATCTGATGGCCTCCTATATTCCGAAGGGTTCGCGCTCGCCGGGCGTGGCGCCGGAAGGGCAGATTGCAACGGGCGTGATGGTGGCTTCGGCCTCTCCGAATTTCGTGCCGGCGCCGGCGTCCAACCCGAATTATGGCGGCTCCACGCAGACGGCGCTGGTCGGCTCCAAGAAGAATGCCGCACTTCAAGCCATGCCGCTGGTGAATGGCGTCCAGCCGGCTTTCGAACAGTTTGTTATCCTGCCGGAAATCGGCCCATTCCTGGCCGAGCGGCCGGAGGGCAATTTCATGCGTGAGCCGGCAGCGCCCGGCGGAAATTATCTGCGCGTGCCGACGCCGTCCTCCAAATATTCGGCGGCCTATTCCGAAGAATCAGCTACGGTTTCCAAGTCCGTGCGCGCCTTCGATAGCGTGCTCGTCGACCGTGGTGCGCTCAACGAGCAATCGATACTCGCCCATGTGAAGCGTCAGCAGGCGAAGTCTCGCTGACGAATTGAGAGTAAGGCTGCCTTTCGCTTTCATGGCGTGCAGCCGGTTGCAGCACGCAGGACTGGGCGGTTTCATGCGCAAGGCCATACATCGCTCTTACCGGTCGGCCATCGTTGTGGCGGCCTTTGCATTTTTCAGTGCGGGCGCGGCGCAAGCGCAGACAGGCCCTTTCATCGCCAAGGCTGAACAGGCCTATATGATCGATGCCGAAACCGGCACGGTGCTTCTTTCGCAAAACGAAGATCAGTCCTTTCCGCCGGCATCGCTTGCCAAGCTGATGACGGTGGAAGTGGTGCTCGATACGCTCTCCAAAGGACAGGTGACGCCGGAAACGGCCTATCCGGTCTCGGAATATGCCTGGCGCACGGGCGGCGCTCCCTCGCGCACCTCCACGATGTTTGCGGCCCTGAAATCCTCAGTCGGCATCAACGAGCTGCTGACCGGCATCATCGTGCAGAATGCCAATGACGGCTGCATCATCGTGGCTGAAGGCATGGCCGGTTCGGATGCCGCTTTCGCCAAGCGCATGACAGCGCGGGCGGGCGAACTTGGCATGAATCGCAGCATATTTTCCAATTCCACGGGACTTCCCGATCCCGGCAACCAGACGACCGCCAGGGATATGGTGCGTCTAGCCCAGCATCTGCACGACACCTATCCCGATCGATACGCGCTTTTCACAAAGCCCGATTTCGAGTGGAACCGGATTTTCCAGCGCAACAAGAACACGCTGCTGATGCCGGGCAGCGGCATAGATGGTCTCGGGCTCGGTTTTGCGGAGGGCAGCGGTTTTGCAGCTGTCGTTTCAGCCGAACGGGAAGGGCGCCGCGTCTATCTGGCACTTGCAGGCATTACCGATGACAAGACGCGACAGGAAGAAGCCCGCCGGGTGGTGGACTGGGGCCTGACGGCCTTCGAAAAACGCCATCTTTTCAGTAAGGATGAAGCCGTCGGCGCCGTCAGCGTTTATGGCGGCGATGTCTCGCATATCGATCTTTCACCGAAGGAAGATGTCAGCGTGCTGGTGCCGGTCAATAATCCGGATCGCATTTCCGGCCGCATCGTCTATCGCTGGCCGCTGAATGCGCCGCTGGATGTCGGCGCGAACGCTGGAACACTCAAGATATTTTCGGGCGAACGGCTGCTGCGTGAAGTGCCGCTTTATACGAAGACGGCGGTGGGCAAAGGTTCGCTCACACAGAATGCGACGGGCGCGCTGAAGGAATTGCTGCTCTTCTGGCTGTGACGGCCATTTTCGCTGCCTTATTCCTATGCTTTTGTTCAGGCACTGGTTTTTCTCAAAAGCGCTTCACACATTTCGCTTCGATGCTGTAAACAGGCATTTCGAATTTCAGGAAACCCGTGCAGGACGAGACATTGGCCGAAAAGACCGGATTGTTCATCAGCTTCGAGGGCGGCGAAGGCGCTGGCAAGTCGACGCAGATTCGCACGCTTGCCGAGGCGCTTCGCGGCCGTGGTTTCGAGGTGGTCGTCACGCGTGAGCCGGGTGGTTCGCCGGGCGCCGAGGCGGTCCGACACGTTATTCTGTCGGGTGCGGCCGAATCGTTCGGCGTGCGCATGGAGGCGATCCTGTTTGCGGCGGCGCGTAACGACCATGTCGAGGAGGTCATTCGCCCGGCGCTTGCGCGCGGCGAGATCGTGCTCTGCGACCGTTTCCTTGACTCCTCGCGTGTCTATCAGGGCACGACCGGCAATCTGGAGCCTGATTTCATTGAGACGCTGCAACGGATAGCCATTGATGGCGTTGTGCCCGAGTTGACGCTGATCTTCGATATCGCTGCCGAAAAGGGCCTGGCCCGCGCCAGAAAACGTGCAGATGAGGGAGCGACCCCCGACCGCTTCGAAAAAGAGGAGATCGAGACCCACGAGAAGCGGCGCGAGGCCTATCTGGATATTGCGCTGGCCGAACCGCGTCGCTGCCGTATCGTCAATGCTGACCAGCCGGAAGACAAGGTAACGGAAGACGTCATGTCATTCGTCGAGCCATTGCTCGAGCGTGCGGGAAACGCTGCGGACGCGGCGCATGAGTGAGGTTCAGGGCGTTCTCGACGGCGCGATTGCGCCGCAGCAGAACACGAGGCTTTTCGGGCATGAAGAGGCGGAGGCGTTCCTTGCGCAATCCTATCGCTCGGGCAAAGGCCATCACGCCATTCTGATCGAAGGACCGGAGGGTATCGGCAAGGCGACGCTCGCCTTCCGTTTCGCCAACCATGTGCTGACCCATCCCGATCCCGCATCCGCACCGGATTTCATTGCTGACCCCGATCCGCAATCGCTCGTCAGCCGGCAGATCACCGCCGGTGCCTCGCATAATCTCCTGCATCTCACCCGTCCGGTGGATGAGAAGACAGGCCGCGTCAAATCTGCGATCACCGTGGACGAGGTGCGGCGGGCAGGGCACTTCTTTTCCCAGACCTCGGGCACGGGCAACTGGCGCATCGTCATCATCGACCCGGCCGACGATCTCAACCGCAATGCCGCGAACGCCATCCTGAAAATTCTGGAGGAGCCGCCGAAACGGGCGATGTTCCTCGTCCTGTCGCATGCGCCGGGAAAATTGCTGCCGACCATCCGCTCGCGCTGCATGCCGCTCCGGCTCCTGCCGCTTTCCGATGCGGCCATGGTGCAGGCGCTCAATCAACTCGGCATCAGCCCCGAAGGCGAAAAACGCGACGCGCTGCTTGCTGCCTCAAAGGGCAGCGTGGCGCAGGCGCTCAAGCTGATGAATTACGGCGGTTCCGACATTGTTGAGGCCTTTGCCGAGGTGATGTCCGCCGAAGGGCCGGGGGCACGCAAGCGCATGCACAAGCTTGCCGAGGTTCTGGCGCAGAAGGACGGCGACATTGTTCTCGGATTCTTCATGGAACATGTGACTGAAGAATTGATGGAGCGGGCCCGGACGGCGGCAATGGCGGGCGATATCGCGGCGGCGGAAAAACATGCGCGGCTTTCCTCGACGCTTTCGGAACGCATCACCGTGGCGCAGGCCTATAATCTCGACAAGAAGCAGATGGTGCTTTCCATTCTGGAAGATATCCGTTCGGTTTAGGCGCCGGGATATGAATCATGCCCAAAATGGGGAAGTTGTTGTTTCGCTGCTGCGAACAATGGTTTAAGAGCGGTCTATCCAAAAAACAGCCTGTAAAGTCGATAGACCGTCATGACAGACAAGACACCGTTCTACATCACCACCGCGATCTCCTACCCCAACGGCAAGCCGCATATCGGCCATGCCTATGAGTTGATTGCGACGGACGCCATGGCACGTTTTCAGCGCCTGGACGGAATGGATGTTTTCTTCCTGACCGGCACGGACGAACACGGCCAGAAGATGCAGCAGACGGCAAGGGCGGAAGGCATTTCGCCGGAAGAGCTGGCGCAGCGCAATTCCGACCAGTTCCGTGAAATGGGCAAGCTGCTCAACGCCTCGAACGACGATTTCATCCGCACCACGGAAGAGCGTCACCACGAGACCTCGCGCAATATCTGGAACCTGATGGCCGATAGCGGTGACATCTACAAGGACAGCTATGCCGGCTGGTATTCCGTGCGCGACGAGGCCTATTACGCCGAGGACGAGACGGAAGTGCGTGCCGACGGTGTCCGTTACGGGCCGCAGGGCACGCCGGTCGAATGGGTGGAAGAGGAAAGCTACTTTTTCAAGCTCTCCGAATATCAGGAAAAACTCCTGAAGCTCTACGAGGAGAACCCAGACTTCATCGGTCCGGCCGAGCGTCGCAACGAGATCATCTCCTTCGTCAAATCCGGCCTGAAGGACCTGTCGATTTCCCGCACTACCTTTGACTGGGGCATCAAGGTTCCCGACGATCCGAAGCACGTCATGTATGTCTGGGTCGATGCGCTGACCAACTACATTACCGCGACCGGCTACATCGAGGACAGGAACGGCCCGCGCGCCAAATATTGGCCTGCCGACGTGCACATCATCGGCAAGGACATCATCCGCTTCCACGCGGTCTACTGGCCGGCCTTCCTGATGAGCGCCAAGCTGCCGCTGCCCAAGCGGGTCTACGCGCACGGCTTCCTGCTCAACAAGGGCGAGAAGATGTCGAAGTCGCTCGGCAACGTCGTCGACCCGGCCAATCTGGTAGCCCATTTCGGCCTCGATCCGGTTCGTTATTTCTTCATGCGCGAAGTCTCTTTCGGCCAGGATGGCAGCTATAACGAAGAGGGCATCGCCACCCGCATCAATGCCGATCTCGCCAATGGCATCGGCAATCTGGCCAGCCGTTCGCTGTCGATGATCGTCAAGAATTGCGACGGGCAGATCCCGACGCCCGGCGCATTCAACGATGACGACAAAGCGATGCTCGCTTCCGCCGACGGGCTGCTTGCGGTCTGCCGCGAGGAAATGGGCAAGCAGCTCATTCACCGCGCGCTTGCTGCTATCATCGCCGTCGTGTCTGAAACCGACCGCTATTTCGCGTCGCAGGAACCGTGGGCGCTGAAGAAGACCGATCCGGAGCGCATGGGCACCGTGCTTTACGTGACGGCCGAAGTGGTGCGCCAGATCGGCATCCTGCTACAGCCCTTCATGCCTCAGTCCTGCGAGAAGCTGCTCGATCTCGTTGCGGCGCCGGCCGACGGCAGAGATTTCACAGCGCTCGGCGAAGCCGGTCGTCTGGTTCCAGGCACACCGCTCGAAGCGCCGAAGCCGGTCTTCCCGCGTTACGTTGCCCCGGAAGCGTGAAGGCGAGACCATGCTGATCGATACCCATTGCCATCTGGATTTTCCCGATTTCGAGGCGGAGCGCGACGATATCATCGCCCGCGCCCACGCCTCGGGTGTGAGCCAGATGGTGACGATCTCGACCCGGGTGCGCCGCCTGCCGGAGCTTTTGAAGATCGCGGACAAATATCCCTCGGTCTTCTGCTCGGTCGGCACACATCCGAACAATGCTGACGAGGAACTGGATATTTCCGCTGACGAGCTGGTGCGGCTGGCGGAGAGTCACGACAAGATCGTGGCGATCGGTGAGGCGGGTCTGGATTATTTCTACGACACGCAGAAGCCGGAGGACCAGAAGACCGGCCTTATTCGTCACATCGAGGCCGCAAGAAGAACGAAGCTACCGCTCGTCATCCACAGCCGCAGCGCCGATGACGATATGGCCGCTATCCTGCGCGCCGAAAGCGGGAAGGGCGCATTTCCCTTCATCCTGCACTGCTTTTCCGCCGGTCCGGAGCTGGCGAAAGCGGGCGTCGAGCTTGGCGGTTACGTGTCTTTTTCCGGCATCCTGACCTTCCCGAAGTCGCAGGATATCCGCGATATCGCCGCCACTGTGCCGCTGGACAGGCTGCTTGTTGAAACGGACGCGCCTTATCTTGCGCCGAAGCGCTGGCGTGGCAAACGCAACGAGCCGTCCTATGTGGTCAATACGGCGGAGGTTCTGGCCGAAGTGCATGGTGTTTCCTTCGAGCATATGGCCGAAATCACCACCGAAAACGCCTTTCGCTGCTTTTCCAAGATGACAAGGGTGTAGGTGTGGCAATCTACCGTCGCCGCTTCACGGTTCTCGGTTGCGCGTCGTCGCCCGGCGTGCCGCGCATCAACGGCGATTGGGGTGCCTGCGACCCTCAAAACCCCAGGAACAGGCGCACGCGCGCGGCCTTCATGGTGGAGCAGATCGGTCCGGATGGCGGCAAAACCACCGTCGTCATCGACACCGGCCCGGATTTCCGCGAGCAGATGATTGCCGCGAAGGTGCAAGCCGTCGATGCTGTGATTTACACCCACGCCCATGCCGACCATCTGCACGGCATCGATGATCTGCGCATCTATTTCGCTCTCCAGAAAAGCCGCATTCCGATCTGGGCCGATCCCGTCACCATGGCGCGCATCCGAGACGGTTTTGCCTATTGCCTGGAGACGCCGGCGGGCAGCAACTATCCGCCGATCGTCAGGCCGCAGCTTATCGCCGATATCAACGACCCTGTTATCATCGACGGGGCAGGCGGGCCGATCCCCTTCAAGGTGCATATGCAGCAGCATGGCGACGTGCATTCGCTGGGTTTTCGCATCGGCGACGTTGCCTATTGCACCGATGTCAGCGATTTTCCGGCGGAAAGCCTGCCCAAGCTTACCGGCCTCGATGTGCTCGTCATCGATGCCTTGCAGTATCGATATCACCCCAGCCATCTTTCGCTGGAACAGGCGCTCGGCTGGATCGAGGCACTCGCACCCAAACGGGCGATCTTGACCCACATGCACATTCCGCTCGATTATGACACGGTGATGCGTGAGACGCCGGATCATGTAGAACCGGCTTACGACCAGATGCGTTTCGAGGTTGAGATCGAAGCGCCCTGAGCACGTCTCCTAAAACCGCATTCGGGTTTTGGACATGACGCGCTTTGAAACAACCAATTAAAGGCGCATGGCGCTTTGGCGCCGTCTGAAAAGGAACAGCATGTCGACCAAGCCTTTCCGTGCACCGAGTATGGCGAGCTTCTTCGACAATCTGCGCGCCAGCCGGCTGCGGGCCATGTTCCGGCGCGGCGAACTTGGTCTCGTCGCGCTCGCCGTTCTCATCGGCGTTGCGGCGGGCCTGTTGGTGGCGCTGATCGGGGCCTTGAGCACGGCGCTGCATATATTGGTCTTCGGTGTGGAGCGGCTGAGCAGCAGCGACCTGTCCGGTCGGATCGTGCTATTCGGGCCAATAATCGGCGGCATGCTGCTTGGCCTCATCATCTTCATTCTGTCGAAGACCCGCAAGAAACCTATGATCGACCCGATCGAGGCGAATGCTCTACATGGCGGTCGCCTGTCGCTGACCGACAGCATCATCGTCTGCGTGCAGAACATCGTTTCCAATGGTTTCGGCGCGTCCGTCGGGCTTGAGGCCGGTTATACGCAGATCGCCAGCGGCGTCGCTTCAAAGATCGGCATCAAACTGAAACTGAGGCGAGGGGACATGCGCATCCTCGTCGGGTGTGGCGCCGCAGGTGCGATCGCCGCGGCCTTCAACGCGCCTCTCACCGGAGCCTTCTACGCCATCGAACTCATCATCGGCACCTATACCGTGGTGACGCTGGCGCCGCTCATCGTCTCTGCACTGGTGGCGACCACCGTCATCGGGCTTATCGGCGGGCATGGTCTGTCGATCGATATTGTCGATGCCAGCCGTGTAACGCCGGCGGATTATGTGCCCGCTATCTTCCTCGGTGTCGTCTGTGCCGCCATCGGCATCGTGCTGATGCAGGTGGTATCCTTCATCGAGGAAACGGCACGCAAAAGCGCCATTCCCGGCTGGCTGCGTCCCACGCTTGGCGGCGTGGCGGTGGGTGGGCTGGCGCTGATTTCGCCGCAGGTTCTCTCGAGCGGCCATGGTGCGCTGCATCTCAACATCGATGCCGAATTGACCATCTATGGGCTGGCCGGGCTGTTTATGCTGAAGGCGGCAGCCAGCGCCATTTCCATCGGCTCGAATTTCCGCGGCGGCCTGTTTTTCGCCTCACTGTTCATGGGCTCGCTGCTCGGCAAGATTTTCGCGCTCTGCGCACCCTATATCGGTTACGGCTCGACGGCTCCCATCGTTTATGCGGTGATCGGCATGAGTGCCTTTGCCGCCGCTATTATCGGTGGGCCGTTGACGATGACGTTTCTGGCGCTGGAATTGACCGGCGACTTCCAGATCACGGCGCTTGTGCTGGCCGCCGTCATCACCACCTCGCTGGTGGTGCGCACCACCTTCGGTTACTCGTTCGCCACCTGGCGTTTTCACCTGCGCGGCGAGAGCATTCGCAGCGCCCATGATATTGGCTGGATCCGCGATCTGACGGTGGGCAAGATGATGCGCGCCGACATCCGCAAGGCCAATGTCAGCATGGGGCTTCCGGCCTTCAAGGAGAAGTTCCCGCTCGGCTCGACGCAGCGGGTGATCATGACTCATGATGACGGGCGTTATGCCGGTATGGTGCTCGTGCCGGAAATCTATGCCGATCCGATGGACCGCGACCCCAGCAAAATCAGCCTCGAGACCTATCTGCACTACAAGAACGACATCTTGCTGCCGACCATGAATGCACGGCAGGCCGCGGCTGCCTTCGATGCGGCGGAAAGCGAAGCACTGGTCGTCGTCAACGACAAGATCGAAAACCGGCCCGTCGGCTTGCTTACCGAGAGCCATACGCTGAGGCGTTATAGCGAAGAGCTTGATCTGAGGCGCCGGGAGGCGTCCGGAGAACTCTAAATTACATTAGGAATTTCCATCTATTTATTGATATATATATGTTATTTCATTTTTATTCTGCAGATTTCTCCGAAAACTCCACAGATGCGACGCTCAATCGTTGACATGATAAATATATCCATTATTCTGGATATATGGATAACATTGGTGCAATAGCAGCGCTTGGCGCTCTCGCTCAATCGACCCGCTTGGAGACCTTCCGGCGTCTCGTACAACACGAGCCCGGGGGCATTCCGGCCGGTGAACTCGCGCGTCTCATTGATGTCCCCCAGAACACGATGTCGGCGCATCTCGCCACGCTTGCGCGGGCAGGGCTGGTCAAAAGCGAACGGCAAAGCCGGTCGATCATCTATCGCGCCGACCTCGAGGGGCTGCGCGCGCTGACCCTGTTTTTGCTGAAAGACTGCTGCGGCGGAGCGACCGAGCTTTGCGCTCCTTTGATTGCCGAACTCACGCCCTGCCGCTGCCAGGAGGCGGAGGCGTTATGAACGCCAAGAACAGGATCACGGCTTTCGTCAGCCTGCCGCTGCAATCCCTCGATCGCATGGCGCTCGAAACGAGACTGCGCAGCATCGCCGCCATGGAAGGCAAAACCGCGCCGCAGGAGAGCCCCGCCTGATGTCTGCTTTCGAACGTTATCTGACCGTCTGGGTGTTTCTGTGCATCGTCGTTGGTGTCGCGCTCGGCCATCTGATGCCCGGCCTCTTTCAGCTCATCGCCACGGCCGAGATCGCCAAGGTGAATATTCCGGTCGCGGTTCTGATCTGGCTGATGATCATTCCGATGTTGCTGAAAATCGATTTCCGCTCTCTCTCGCAGGTCGGTGCATTCTGGCGTGGCATCGGCGTGACCCTGTTCATCAACTGGGCCGTCAAACCGTTCTCGATGGCCATGCTCGGCTGGTTTTTCATCGGCTGGCTGTTCCGCCCTTATCTTCCGGCGGATCAGATCGATTCCTACATCGCCGGGTTGATCATCCTTGCCGCGGCCCCATGCACCGCCATGGTCTTCGTGTGGAGCAATCTCACCCGCGGTGAGCCGCTGTTCACGCTGTCGCAAGTCGCACTCAACGATGCGATCATGGTCGTGGCGTTTGCCCCGATCGTCGGTCTGTTGCTCGGCCTTTCGGCCATCACCGTTCCGTGGGATACGCTCATTCTCTCCGTGGTGCTTTATATTGTCGTGCCCGTCATCCTCGCGCAGATAATCAGGGGCCGGCTTATGGCGGCCGGCACGTCAGCGACGCTGGATCGTTTTCTCTCAACGTTGCAGCCGATCTCGCTGGTGGCGTTGCTTGCGACACTGGTTCTTCTTTTCGCCTTTCAGGGTGAGCAGATCATCGCCCAGCCGGCCGTCATCGGCCTGCTCGCCATACCGATCCTGATTCAGGTCTATCTGAATTCCGGGCTCGCCTATCTTCTCAACAGGATATCGGGTGAAAGGCACTGCGTTGCTGGTCCATCGGCCCTGATCGGCGCCAGCAATTTTTTCGAACTTGCGGTCGCAGCCGCGATCAGCCTGTTCGGCCTTCAGTCGGGTGCAGCGCTGGCAACCGTCGTCGGCGTCCTCATCGAAGTCCCGGTCATGCTTTCGGTCGTCTGGATCGTGAACCGCTCGAAGGACTGGTATGAGGCTGCGCCTGCCCGTTTCCCGAACGACAATCACCGAAAGGCCATGAGTATGGATGTCACGATTTTTCACAATCCGTCGTGCGGAACGTCTCGCAATACGCTGGCGCTGATCCGGGCGGCGGGGATCGAGCCGACCGTGGCGGAGTACCTGCAGGAACCGCCGACGCGTGAAAGGCTCGCAAAAATAATTGCCGACGCGGGTCTGACAGTACGCGAAGCGATACGCGAGAAGGGGACTCCCTATGCCGAACGCGGCCTCGATAATCGGGCCCTAACCGATGATCAGCTGCTCGATGCGATGATGGAAACACCGGTCCTCATCAACCGGCCCTTCGTCATCACACCGCTTGGCACCCGGCTTGCCCGTCCTTCGGAGGTTGTTCTGGATATTCTGCCCGAAACGTTCAAAGGGCCATTCTTTAAAGAGGATGGCGAGCAGGTCCTCGACAATGAAGGAAAACGCATTGCGTGACACATTTCCCGCGCTGCAGGCGCAGCACCTGCACGGAATTGACGAGCAAGCCCTGCGCCCGGCATTTTCGACCCACAAGCCGCGCATCCTGATCCTATACGGGTCTCTGCGCGAGGTTTCCTATAGCCGCCTGCTTGCATTCGAATCGGGTCGGTTGCTTGAACGGCTCGGTTGCGAGGTTCGGATATTCGACCCCAAGGGCCTGCCTTTGCCTGATGAAACACCTGCCAGCCATGCCAAGGTGAAGGAACTGCGTGATCTCTCGCAATGGTCGGAAGGCCAGGTCTGGGTAAGCCCGGAACGCCACGGCGCGATGACCGGCATCATGAAGTCGCAAATCGACTGGATTCCCCTGGCCGTCGGATCAGTCCGGCCGACACAGGGCAAGACACTCGCCGTCATGGAGGTTTCCGGCGGCAGCCAGTCCTTCAACGCCGTGAACCAGATGCGAATTCTCGGCCGGTGGATGCGGATGATCACCATTCCAAACCAGTCCTCGGTTGCCCGGGCATTTCAGGAATTCGATGCGGAAGGCCGGATGAGACCGTCGTCCTATTACGACCGGGTCGTGGACGTCTGCGAGGAGCTGGTGAAATTCACATTGCTGACGCGTGACGCCTCCGCTTATCTCACGGACCGTTACAGTGAACGTAAGGAACAGGCAGCGGAACTGGAAAAGCGCGTTTCACTGAAATCGATCTAAGCGGTCAGTCGCGGCGTATGGAGTGCTCGAACGAACGATAATCGCGCAGATCCTAAGGTTTTAGAGAAGAATAAGTTCCATAATCTATCTTATGCGATTATTGTATGTAAGGGCTATTTAGTAATGCGACAGTTGGGCCAGTTAGAGATGCGATAGTCTCGCCTCTCGACGACTGGTCAATGCCAATGTCGGGAGCAAGGATGACGATCTTCAGCCTGGTCGAGACCATGAGCGGTCGGAGTCGTCATGTCCTGTTTGATCACTATGTCGCAGAAAGAATTGCATCGCCTCGAACTCATCCAGAAGATCCGTGACGAACGCCTGAGCGTTGTCCAGGCCGCCGAGCGGCTCGACCTCAGTCGAAGTCAGGTCCATCGGCTGCTGCAGGCTTATGACCGGGATGGTCCGGCCGGGCTTGTTTCCAAGAAGCGATCGCGACCGAGCAACCGGCGCCATAGCGAGGAGTTCCGCAATGCGGCGCTGGACCTGATCCGCGAACGCTATCTGGATTTCGGTCCGACGCTGGCGCGTGAGAAGCTGATCGAGCTGCACCGGATCTCGGTCGCCAAGGAGACCCTGCGGCAATGGATGACCGAGGCCGGCATCTGGGTCTCGCGTCGGGAAAGCAAGAAGCGGGTTTTCCAGCCACGCGGCCGACGTGATTGCTTTGGCGAACTGGTGCAGATCGATGGCTCGCATCACTGGTGGTTCGAGAACCGTGGGCCCAAATGCGCCCTGCTCGTCTATATCGACGACGCCACCGGCAAGCTGCTGCATCTACGGTTTGCCGGCTCGGAGAACACCTTCGACTATCTGCACGCGACCAAGGCCTATCTGCAGCAATGGGGCAAACCGCTGGCCTTCTACAGTGACAAGCACGGTGTCTTTCGTTCGACCCATGCGTCGGAGAAGGACCGGACGAGCGGCCTGACACAATTCGGCCGCGCGCTTTATGAGCTGAACATCGATATCATCTGTGCCAATACCCCGCAGGCCAAAGGCCGCGTCGAACGTGCGAACCAGACACTGCAGGATCGGCTGGTCAAGGAAATGCGGCTGCGCGGCATCGACACGATCGAGGAAGCCAACGCCTATGCGCCTGAGTTCATTGCGGATTTCAACGCGCGTTTTGGCAAACAGCCGCGTAATCCGAAGGACATGCACCGGCCGTTGGCCGACCACGAGAACCTCGATGGCGCCATGTGCCGCAAGGAAGTTCGCACGCTGTCGCAGGCTTTGACGCTGCGCTATGACAAGGTGCTGTTCATCCTTGATCCGATAGATCTTTCCAGGTCCCTGGCGGGTAAGAAGGTCGTCGTTTGCGACTATCCGGACGGGCGCCTCGAGATCATGCACGAGAGTTTTGCCCTGCCCTACAGAACCTTTGACACGTTACGCTCCGTGCATCGCGCCGAGGTCGTCGATAACAAGCGGTTGGACGACATGCTGTCTGTTGTCGCCGAGCTGCAGGCTGGGCGGGAGCAGCAGCGCAGCAAGGGCGGACCACGGCGAACTGGGCAGACGGACCATATGTTCGGCATTCGCGATGGCAGCACGGGGAACGGCTACCAGAAGCGTGGACGCAAGCCGAGAACGGATTACATGAACGATCCGGCGGTGATCGCACGGCGGGAGAAAGCGTTATTGAGGCAGCCGACTGCGGAATAAAGGGCGTCAATGCACGCCGATATCGCTTTGCGTATCTGACTCCAATTGCAGGCAGGCGGACCAAAGCGGCGTCTTGTGGAAGGCTCCGTCTTGAAGAAGCGTGAGCCCTTCTCGTGCCTCATAAAGCAGGCCCAGCCAGCACAGGCGCCGCAGGACGCCATATTGGAGATCGGATTTGAGCTCCCAGGCTTCCAAGGTCATTTCGGTGGCGGACAGAGGTGCCATGTCTGGATAGAGGATCTTCACGACCTCCGATGGCGTACAGCCCTCTCTCGCCTTGATATTGAGAAGATTGAGGAACATGCGCCACCAACGTAACCGAGCTTGGACCTCTTCTTTGCGCTCGGTAGCGTGGACATAGGAGTAGAGATAATCCGTGGCGACGAGATCGAAGAAGGCTTGCGGGTTCACCAGAAACTCGTGACCTCGTTTGGTTGGCAGCAGCACATCCTTTTTCTGGCGAAGAAGCTTCAGATGGCGGGTCATGTCCCGCACGACCCAGAGCGGCGGCATGTCACTTTCGTTCAGCACTTTGCTCATGCTGTGGAGGTCTTCGGCTGTGAAGTCGGGCCAAAGGAAATTCACAGCGGCCCAGTGCACGAACTTGCGGTTCATGGCGCCGGTCGCGGTCAATCCTATGCCACCCTCAGCGTCAGCATAGGCAACCGCAAGAAGCATGCCGCGAAGAAGAGGTGACAGCGCGGCGCCATCGACGTCACCCTGCAGCTTGATTTCCGGAAGCATCGTTCCGCTTTGATCCCTACCCGCCCCATGCGGCGTAAAGGAGTATCAGCCGGCGATGGAAGAATTGCTACTGAGAAAGCTAAAGCCGAAGGGGTGGTCCCTCACCCGCCCCCGCTCCGCCCTTTCAACCCGGCCCAGCCGGCCGGATCGGGGGCTGATCATCAGAGCCGGTGTCGCGTTTCTAACTGGCTGGCGACACCGCATCTCTAACCAGCTTTGACATTGTATGGCGATAGATTGCATCTCTGTGGCTGATCGGATGGCACCGATTTGACCATCTGTCGCCAATCACATGGATTAAATGCTTCCCTGCGGTGTTCTCCTGAGTGCGACCACGTACTCACAAAGGAACCTCCGCCGTGAAATACACCTATTCCCTCACTTTCCTGATGGCGGCATTGGCCTGCACTCCGGTGTCCGCCAGCCCGTTCTCGTCCGCTGCCGGACGCTATCGCATCGATCCCACCTCCCATATCGGGTTTTCAATCGACCAGGTTGCCGGTCCGGGAATCAAAGGCGCAATCCTCGACATATCAGGCCGGTTCGACATCGATCCGGACCAGCCGGCCAAGTCTTACGTGGAAATCAGCTTGAATCCGTCCAGCGTCAAGACGGGGCAAGAGCGGGTGGAAAACTTCCTGAAATCCAGCGCGGTTTTTAATATCGCCGCTTACCCGCAGATCGTGTTTCGCTCCAACCGGGTCGTTCAGGATGGACCACGCAGCGCGGTAGTCGAAGGCATATTGACAGCCAGAGGCGTCTCTCGACCCGAGACCTTTCACGCGACATTCGTTGAACAGCAAAAGGGATCGGTTACCTTCCATGTCACCGGCAATGTTCCCCGCATGCCCTATGGCATGGGCGTGGGCGTACCGCTCTATTCGAATACGGTGGCATTCGACATCGATCTGAAGGGCGTCAGATAAAAAGCCGCAGACGCATCAAAAAATCATCGAGGCGGGAATAAATTCCGTCGACCGGTGTTTTATCCAGTATCGGGCACGGTGTCCGATCCATTTCCTCAAAGGACCATCTCATGCGTGCGCATCATTTCGTTCTGGCCGGCGCCCTCGTGCTCGCCGCAACCGCCGCCCTTGCCGAGCTTTATGCCGGTGGCGCCGTGGTTGAAAAGGCAACGGCCAAGGGCACTATCCTCACCGACGCCAAAGGCATGACGCTCTATACATTCGACAATGACGGCGACGCCTCATCGGCCTGCTATGATAGCTGCGCGAAAAAATGGCCACCCCTCGCCGCCCTGAAAACCGACAAGGCGGATGGCGACTACAAACCGATCGCCCGCAAGGACGGCACGATGCAATGGTCGCATGACGGAAAGCCGCTTTATCGCTGGCAGATGGACAAGAAACCCGGAGACATTACAGGCGATGGCGTCGGCGGCGTTTGGCACGTTGCCAAGGAGTAACTCCAATGCCGGACTTTCTGGACGAGATGACAAGTTGCATACCAGCGCTCCGACGTTACGCGAATGCACTGACGCATGATCGTGACACGGCTGACGATCTCGTCCAGGACTGTCTGGAAAGAGCGATCCGCAAAAAGGCGTTATGGCGACCGCAGGGTCCGTTGCGCCCTTGGCTGTATCGGGTGCTCGTCAATGTCTACCGCAACAATCTGCGCGGTAGTAAACGCCGGCCCCAGCAAATTCCTATTGACGACGCTGCGGAACAACTGGTCGTCCCGGCGGCGCAGACGGGTCGGGTCGCGCTTGCGGAAATGGCCCGCGCCATCGAAAAACTGTCCGGCGAACACCGTGAGGCTCTGCTCCTCGTCGTTGTCGAGGGCCTGACCTATACGGAAGCCGCGAATATTCTTGAAATTCCCCTTGGCACACTGATGTCCCGTCTGGGGCGAGCGCGAACTGCGCTTGCCCGCATGACCCAGGAAGACCAGCCAAATCTCAAGGTGATAAAATGACCGGCAACGAGCCACAGATAACCGAAGCCGATCTGCTCTCTTATGTCGACGGGCAGCTTGAAGACGACAGGCTCAATGCCGTTCGTGCCCACCTCACCTCCAATCCGGCCGACGCCCGCAAGGTCAAGATGTGGCAGCAGCAAAATGCGACGCTGACCGCTCTTTATGGCCCTCTCGACACCAATGTTGTACCCGATCGCCTCGATGTATTCCGCATTGAGCGGCGCATGCGATCGGAACGGGCTGACTGGCGCAATAGGGCGGCGGCAGCCGTCATTGTTTTTGCCATCGGGCTGACAGGCGGCTGGTTAGGACGCGGGCTTGTATCCGATGTTGCCGAACCTGCTTCCATCGTGGCGGATGCAGCGCAGGCACATAAGCTTTTTGCGAGCGACGTTCTGCATCCGGTGGAGGTCCGCGCTGATAGCGAAGATGCTCAAAACCTGCCGAAATGGCTCTCCAAGCGGTTGGACCGTAAAATCAACATCCCGGATCTCACCCGTCACGGCCTCTCCCTCGTTGGTGGTCGTGTGCTGCCCGGTTCCGAAGGCCCTGCCGCCCAGCTTATGTACGAAGACAAAGGCGGGCAGCGTATCACCCTTTACATCGTTGCTGCGGCCGACTCGAGCGACAGCGCCATGCGGCGCTCCAGCGTCGGTTCGCTGGAAACGGTGTCATGGGACGACGAAATGATCCGATGCGCCCTGGTCGGCAACCTGCCGACGGACCGCATGGACGCCATCGCCAGAGACACCTATCAACAGCTGAGTTAACCGATGCAAGATTTTGGCGATAATTCTGGGAGAGCCCCGGCTGCTGGACGCAGCTGGCGCAACACGCCCTCATCCTTTGGGCTGGTGGCGATCGCATTCCATTGGACGATCGCTGTTCTTTTCGTAGCGCAGCTCGCATTGGGATATCTGATGAGCCGCGACAGCATCGACCCGGTCCTTCAGTTTAATTTTTTCCAGTATCACAAGTCGATCGGATTTCTGGTGCTGGCGCTGGCCGTGCCGCGTTGCCTCTGGTCGGTTTTCAGTAGGAAACCGCGGGCTGTCGATGGCGAAGGTCCGGTTTCGAGGTTCGCCGCGCGGGTCGCTCACTCGGCATTGCTGTTCCTGACCCTGGCGGTTCCCCTCGCCGGTTGGGCTGTCGCATCGACCTCTCCCTTGCAGATCCCCAGCTACGTCTTTGATCTTGTTGTCGTTCCGGGATTGCCCATGACGATCTCTGATCAAGCCGAGGCCTTCTGGAGTGACGTTCACGCCACCCTCGCCTATCTCGCGGCCGTCATCGTCCTTCTTCATGTGATAGCGGCGCTATGGCACCATTTCATCCGCAGAGATCCGACACTTCGTCGCATGCTTCCCCTTCCGGACACCACGGATAACAGCCGCCGGGAAATCTCCTCCGGACAATAGGGAGACGGTCGACGAGTTGCACAAAAGCTGCAGGCGCAACCTGTTTCAGCCGCACGATGCGCGGAGGACTCCCTTTCAGGACCATCATTTGTTATCTTCGCCCGCGAAGAGCATTGGCGCATCGAGGTAGACTTTGCCTAAGTAAATACCGGTCTCAATCCAGTTTCACCCGTATTGCGGATAGCCAGAGGCTGTCGGCGTATGATCATGTTCATCGGGTGGTGGCAAGAGACCGGTCTGGCATTGTTAAAATGTGCCTTGCACAGCCCTGCTGTCTCCGCTCTTCGCCCACCCAGGACATCGCCACGCCGTACCCGCAAGGGTTTTCTCCTGCACCATCTTGGTGGACTTCCAAACGGAAGACCAAGACACCATGTGCAACCTTCTTCGGGTCCAATGGACCATTACACCACGAACGGCGCCCCAGCCCTGGCTTGCCTGCAACGGATGCGGTGAGCTCAGAGCATTTCAGGCCAGCGGCAAGATCCGGCTCAATGCCAACGGCCGTAAACTCGATGCCTGGCTCATCTACAGATGCCTGATCTGCGACAAAAGCTGGAACCGGTCAATCTTCGAGCGGCAGAATGTCCGCGACATAAGCCCGCCTGTTCTGGAGGCGCTGCTGTGCAACGATCCGCAATGGATAAGAGCCGAAACCTTCAACGTCGAGGCGTTGAGACGCAAGTCGCAGCGTATCGACGAGTTTCCGGACTTCTATATCGAGAAAAGGATACGGGACGAACCCACCGACTGGGCCGCGGCCGAGATCGATCTCACGGTTCCGTTTCCGGCTAGCATACGTCTCGATCGCCTGCTGGCTTCCGAACTGGGGCTTTCACGCTCAATGCTGCAGAAGCTTCATGATGGTGGCCAGATACGGGCGCAATCCGACCTTTTGCGGCGGCGTCTCAGGAACGGTACACGGATTGTGATCGAGTGCCGTGACGGGTTTGATAGGGAGCGGCTCTGGAAACCGGCGATGACCGGCCTCTGAGGGCAGCGTGAGGGTCTGCAAGTTCAGGCCCTCGCCTGCTCATCGAGGCGGTTCAGCCATGCGCTGGAAGAGACCTTTTTCTATTTCATCGGGCTTGCGGAACGAAGAGGAGTGGTAAAAAAATCCGCCGTCTGACGAGGGTATTCGGCGTAATGAAAAGCTCATCTTATATCGCACGGGTAGGTATCGCGGCGATGTTTGCCTCCACTCAATCAGCCAGTGCGGGGCCTGAAGATCACCATTGGTCGAAGGATCCGGCGAGCCATTGCGCATTCGTCGTGCCGGCTTCGATGACCGAGGGGCCGGCCTTCTGGACAGGCGCTTGTGTCGACGGAAAGGCGTCCGGAATCGGCATGCTCCGTCGCCGGGATGGCGGTCGCGCCGGGGCTGCTTTCCTTGGTAAAATGAGGAATGGCCTTCCTGAGATCGGTGTCGTCGATCTGGGCGACGGGTATCGGGCGGGCAAGTTCAGCGACGGCGATATTGGTGGCGAGGCCGAGCTTGAGCCTCAGCTGCGGATAGATGCGTTTCGTATTGCAGCAGACGCCGCAAGGCAGGTTAGCGCCAAATACGCGGCAGAGAAGAATGAAGCCTCCGCTCAGCTCTATGGCACCATGGCGGAAACCCTTGAAGCTCAGATCGAATAGGTACCCCTGCGCGGTGATGTCATCGACAGGCGCTGAAAAGCTCTGGCCATTTCAGGCAAAAACCTTAAGCTCCTGCGCCGGACACAAATTGCAGAGAACCATCAGATTTTCAGTTCAAATCATCAGGGAGAAAGCACACTATGAGCCTGCGTATCAACGATATCGCCCCCGACTTCACCGCCGAGACCACCCAGGGTCCGGTGCGTTTTCACGACTGGATCGGCGATGGCTGGGCAGTCCTGTTTTCCCATCCGAAAAACTTCACGCCCGTGTGCACGACGGAACTCGGCGCCATGGGCGGCCTGCAGCCGGAATTCGAAAAACGCGGCGTCAAGATCATCGGCATTTCGGTCGATCCGGTCGAAAGCCATGAAAAATGGAAGGCCGATATTCGCACCGCGACCGGCTTCAATGTCGATTATCCGCTGATCGGCGACAAGGACCTGAAGGTGGCGAAGCTCTATGATATGCTGCCGGCGGGGGCCGGCGACAGCTCCGAAGGTCGCACGCCTGCCGATAACGCCACCGTGCGCTCCGTCTTCGTCATCGGCCCCGACAAGAAGATCAAGCTGGTCCTCACCTACCCGATGACCACCGGCCGCAATTTCGATGAAATTCTCCGCGCCATCGATTCCATCCAGCTCACCTCCAAACACCAAGTGGCGACGCCCGCCAACTGGAAGCAGGGAGAGGATGTCATCATCACCGCCGCCGTCTCCAACGAAGATGCGATTGCCCGTTTCGGCTCCTACGACACGGTTCTTCCGTATCTGCGCAAGACGAAGCAGCCCGGCTGAGCTCCTAACAAAAACGGGGGCGGTGAACTATCATCGCCCCAGTCATCGCACTTCTCATGGCTTTATGATCCCCCCATGATAGTCAAGCCGGTACGTCTCGACATGTCCCCGGTAGATGCGCTCGACACCGGTAAAGGACTCGAATTCACCAGCATTCGTATCAACATAGATCAGATTTTCGACCGGATGGGTAAAGCCGCCGAGAAAGCGGCCTTCCCTATAGAGCGTGGAGAGCGACCGCTGAATGACCATACCGGCCGTCGTGCCGTCGATCATATCAGGCCTGAGAATACGGCCGTAATAACTCATCCCCCATACCGCGGTTCCCTGGTGCCAGACGACCTCCTGGCCGATGAAATCGGTTCCCCCGAAATAGCTGTCGACATAATGCCAGTCTCCGTCCCGATAACCGAGATCGTGCGATCCCTGACGCGTGGGGGTCGCAGATTTATCGCCGCCGCCGACATATGTTGCAGACTTGGCTTGCACGATAAACTCCTCCAACATTGACCCTCTCCACGATCTAGAACATAAAGTGAACATAGACGGTTTTCGCGATCGTCGCAAGCATCCTGCCGCACGACGTCGAGCCGCTATTTCAGCGCTGACGGGCTTGGTAATTGCGGCTTTTGCCCTTAAAAGCATCGCAGGAATTATCCCAAAAGAGTGCTCATGCCGCAAAACCCGCAAATCTATGTCGACGCCGACGCGTGCCCCGTGAAACCGGAAATTCTGAAGGTGGCGGAGCGGCATGGTCTGGAAGTGACCTTTGTCGCCAATTCCGGCCTTCGTCCTTCGCGCGATCCAATGGTGAAAAACGTCATCGTATCTGCGGGTTTCGATGCGGCTGATGACTGGATTGCCGAGCGTGCCGGCGAACACGATATCGTCATTACCGCCGATGTGCCGCTGGCCGGACGCTGCGTTGCCAAGGGCGCACTGGTGACAGGACCGACGGGGCGCGTTTTCGATCCGTCGAATATCGGCATGGCGACGGCGATGCGTGATCTGGGTGCGCATCTGCGCGAAACCGGGGAAAGCAAGGGCTATAACGCGGCCTTCTCGCCGCGTGACCGCTCGGCCTTTCTGGAGACGCTTGACCGTTTCTGCCGCCGTGTCAAAAAATGACGCCGCAAACAGAAAGGTGTCGTCCATGACCCGCGCCAGTCCGAAAAGCCCGGCCAAGAGCCCCGTCAGTCCCAAGAGCAATATCTATCGCCGTCATCGGCCTTTCGTCATTGCCTTTCTCGTCTGGGCCCTCAGCCTTGGCCTGGCGCTGGCATTTGCGCCTTCCGTCGCCATAGAGATCGCTGCGGTTCTGTTTTTCCTGACCTATCTGACGCTGGTCGCCTTCCGTCTGCCGAAGCTGACCGCGCAGCAGCTGAAAGCCCATGCCGACAGCGACGATCTGCCTGCGGTCGCGATCATCGCCGTCACGCTGCTTGCGGTCGGTGTTGCCGTGGTGTCGCTGTTTCAGGCGCTCAACCACACGGGTGAAACGGTCTGGACGCTGCTCATCGCCTTCGCCTCTGTTATCTTCGGCTGGCTGACGATCCACACTATGACCGCCCTGCACTACGCCCATCTTTACTGGCGTCCGGCCACGGTGGATGGCAAGCCTCAGCATCGCGGCGGCATGGATTTTCCGGCGACGAAGGAACCTTGCGGTTACGATTTCCTCTATTTCGCCGTGGTGATCGGCATGACGGCGCAGACCTCGGATGTGGGGGTAACCACCACCGCCATGCGCAAGGTGACGCTGCTGCACTCCATCGTTTCGTTTTTCTTCAACACGGTTCTGGTCGCGGCGGCGGTCAATGCCGCGGTCTCGCTTGCGGGCTGAACCGGAATTTTTCTTAAGGGAATGGCTTCATGAACATCATTTCGCAGAATACGGCCTTTGGCGGCATGCAGGGCGTTTTTTCGCACCAATCCGAAACGCTCAAAAGCGAGATGACATTCGCAGTCTATGTGCCGCCGAAGGCGATCCATGAGCCCTGCCCGGTTGTCTGGTATCTCTCCGGCCTCACCTGCACCCATGCCAATGTCATGGAAAAGGGCGAATATCGCCGCATGGCGTCTGAACTCGGTTTGATCGTCGTGTGCCCGGATACTAGCCCGCGCGGCAATGACGTGCCGGATGAGTTGACCAACTGGCAGATGGGCAAGGGCGCCGGTTTTTATCTCGACGCCACCGAGGAGCCGTGGTCGGAGCATTACCAGATGTACAGCTATGTGACGGAAGAGCTGCCTGCCTTCATCGGCCAGCATTTCCGCGCCGATATGAGCCGCCAGTCCATTTTCGGCCATTCGATGGGCGGTCATGGTGCGATGACAATTGCGCTGAAAAACCCCGAGCGTTTCAAGAGCTGCTCGGCTTTTGCACCCATCGTTGCCCCCTCTTCGGCCGACTGGTCGGAACCGGCGCTGGAGAAATATCTCGGTGCTGACAGGGCCGCATGGCGTCGCTATGACGCCTGCTCGCTGGTCGAGGATGGCGCACGGTTTCCCGAGTTCCTGATCGACCAGGGCAAGGCCGATAGTTTCCTGGAAAAAGGCCTGCGCCCCTGGTTGTTCGAAGAGGCGATCAAGGGCACGGATATCGGCCTGACGCTGCGCATGCATGATCGTTACGACCACTCCTATTATTTCATCTCCACTTTCATGGATGACCATCTGAAGTGGCATGCGGAGCGGCTTGGCTAAGGCTGGAGAAACAGGCCGGCGGCGCCCTGTGAGCGCCGCCGTTTCCGTCTTGATCCGGCGTCACGGGATGCGGGCAATGACCTTTATCTCGAAATCGAAGCCGGCGAGCCAGTTGACGCCGATGGCGGTCCAGTTCGGATAAGGCGATTTGCTGAAAATCTCCTGCTTGACGGTCATGATCGTTCCGAACTGGTTTTCCGGGTCCGTATGGAACGTTGTGACGTCAACGATGTCGTCGAAGGTGCACCCCGCCGCCGCAAGTGTGGCCTTGAGATTTTCGAAGGCCAGCCGGACCTGCTGTTCAAAATCGGGTTCAGGCGTTCCATCGGCACGGCTGCCGACCTGGCCGGAAACGAAAAGAAGGTCGCCGGAGCGAATGGCGGCCGAATAGCCGTGTTCTTCGTAAAGCGCGTGCCTGTTGGCCGGGAAAATTGCTTCGCGTTCAGTCATCTAGCATCTCTCTTTGTGGCTTGAGTGGCCTTGACGAGCGAAGTGCTGCTTGCAAAACTTCGAACGTCATTCGACATACGGTACGTATGCGAGATAGTGACGTACGCAGCGTATGTCAATTCAGATACGCAATGTATGTGAACTCCACTGCATCGAGGTGCAATTTTTCAGAGCGTAAGATTTCCAGGATAAATGGGAATGGGTGGATGTCCCCCTCCCGCCTTCCCTGCTGCTTATGGAAACAGGGCCGTTGCAAGCGTCGTCGGGCCGGGCCGGTTCAGCCTGAATTCGTGGATCACCCGTTCAGCAACACCATAGGCGAGTTCCTGTTCGATCGACTGATTGTCGAAGCTGACGACAGTGGCGGTGAATTTGGCCTCGGCGATGACTTCGCCCGTCGCTACGGCTGCGGCACGGACGATGACCTTGGCTGATGCCCGCTCTCCAAACAGGAAGGGCGCGCGTTTGACGGATGCAATACGGATGGTCAGGACCACACGCGGTCTGGTCTCACCCCGCGCCGTCATCTTGATCGCATTCTGGACCTGCGCATGGATGGACTGCATCAGTGCCGGCGCTACATCTGGGCGTGCAGCGACAAACGCGCCGCGCACATCATAAAGCAGCCGGTCGGTGTTTGTCGCTTCCGGTTCCAGCCTGAAAGACATCAGCACGAAAGACGCCAGCACAAGAATGCCAAGGCGTTTCAGCGTGGTGGTCATGATCAGCGGCTCCCCTTACGTGAGGTAGCCGTATGTTCCGTGATTAGGGTTAGAAAAGCGTTAAGAAGCGCTCTTCAGCGACTCCAGCACGTTGAGGGCGGCGCGCATGTCGATGAGCCTGACGGCGCGGCGTTCCAGCGCCTCCTCGTCCTCGCCCCATTGCTCGGCGGTCCAGTCCTCGTCCAGATGGGCGAGTGCCCAGGCCTCTTCCAGCGTCAGTTCCCCTTCTGCCAATGCCAGTGCCAGAATGGCGGAGCCGGTCAGAGACGTCATGGTGTGCAGCGCGGCGAGCGCAATCGGCGTATCGTATTTCTTCAGCGTCACCGCAAAGGCCGCGATGGCCTCGCGCGGTTGGTCGCGATGCATGACACCTTCGACGAGGATAAAGCGGGCGCCGAGTACATTGGTGGCCCAGTCCAGAACCGGATCCCAATGGTCCGTCTGCCGCGCAACCAGCGCTTCCGGATCGCCGGCGCGATAGCAGAGGAGATCGGACGAGGAAAAACGGAGTATGTCCTCGAAAACCGCCTGTGTGTCGCTGGCGATGCCATCGATGGCGGTATTCACATGCCGCGATACCGGCATGACGACCGGGTTCACCACTTCTTTCTGAGCATCCCATTCGTCGCGGAGCAGGTCGGCCAGCGCCCGCGAGGGTGCAACCAGTGGCTTCTTGGCGGGCGTGCGCAGCGGCTTGCCGTCGAGGAGGATGGTGAAACCGCCCTCCTCCGTCTCTCCGACGGTGACATCCTTGTAGAACCGCTTCGGCAATGGTTTCTGCATCTGGATCTGCGCGCGCAGGATCGGGTCGGGGTGGCTGAGGCCCTCTGAAAGGTCGTTCAGGAGATCACGCATGGCACATCCTCGTCAGTCGGATAGAAGAAGTCATTCGGTAATGTCGGCCGGAACATAGGCCGGAATGTCGCTCGGATGGTTGACCACCGCATCGGCACCCGCCTTCCAGAGGTCTTCGACCGAAGCGTAACCCCAGGCGACGCCGATGGCTTTTGCGCCAGCCGCTTTCGCCATCTGCATGTCATAAATCGCGTCACCGATGACGATAGTATCGGCCGGAACCATGCCGGTTTCGTGGCAGCATTCCATCACCATTGCCGGGTGCGGCTTGGAGGGGCAGTCATCCGCCGTGCGCGAAACGATGAAATGATCGGCAAAGCCATGGGTTTCCAGAATTTGGGTGAGCCCACGCCGGCCCTTGCCGGTGACAGCGCCGATCAGCACGTCATCCCGCTTCGACAGCATATCGATCAACGAGGCTATGCCATCGAAAAGCGGAGTTGCGTTTTCGAAACGTTCTCTCAGCGGATGATAGTTCTCTTTATAGCGCAGCGCCATGGCCGCCGCTTCATCGTCCACATGGACCCTGCCCAGCATGCGGGCGATGGCGATATCCAGCGTGAGCCCGATGATCGCCTTGGTCTCGGAGATATCAGGCCGCGGTTTTCCAAAATCGGCAAAGGTCTCGGACATGACGGCATGGATCAGGCCGGCGCTGTCCACCAGTGTGCCGTCGCAATCGAAAAGGACGAGTTTCATCTGTTGTCAGTCTTCCCTATCGCCATCGGCCACGTCGAGGCCGAGCAGGTTCCAGGTCTGTACCATGTGCGGCGGCAAGGGTGCGCTGACGCGAAGCCGGCCGCCGTTCGGATGCGGTATGTCGATATGGCGGGCATGCAGGTGCAGTCGCTTCTGTACGCCGCCCGGGAAATCCCAGTTCGGATCGTCAATGTAATATTTGGGATCGCCGATAATCGGATGTCCCATATACAGTGCGTGAACGCGAAGCTGGTGGGTGCGGCCGGTATAGGGTTCCATTTCCAGCCAGGCGAGGTTCTGCGCGGCGGTGTCGATGACACGGTAGTAGGAAATGGCGTGGTCGGCCCCCTCCTCGCCGTGTTTGGCGATACGCATGCGGTCACCGTCGGGGGTCTGTTCCTTGACCAGCCAGGTGGAAATCTTGTCCTGATGTTTGCGCGGCACGCCACGAACAAGCGCCCAATAGGTCTTCTTGGTGTCGCGCTCGCGGAAAGCGGCGGTCAGCTTCTGCGCGGCGCCACGGGTGCGGGCAACCACCAGCACGCCTGACGTGTCACGGTCCAGACGGTGCACCAGACGCGGCTTTTCGCCCTTCGGGCTGGTCCACGCTTCCAGAAGACCGTCAATATGACGGTTGACGCCGGAACCACCCTGCACGGCAATGCCAGCGGGCTTGTTGAATACGAGGACCTTGTCATCTTCATGCAGCAGCATGCGTGCCAGAAGCTCGCCGTCTGCCGAATGTTTGAGATCCTTCGATCCGATCGGACCGGTCTTGGTCTTCATATCGGAATCGACCGGCGGCACACGCACCATCTGTCCCGGCTGCACCCGCGCATCCGTCTTCACCCGGCCGCCATCCACACGCACCTGGCCGGAGCGCAGCAGCTTTTGCAGCTGCCCGAAACCGAGCCCCGGATAGTGAATCTTGAACCAGCGATCGAGGCGCATACCGGCCTCGTCGGCCTCGACCTTGATATGCTCGATACCTGCCATGAAATTTCCAGTCTTTCTGTCTTGATCGCGCGCTCTGTTCGTCGGCGCGCCGTTTGGTTCAAGCCTTTAGAACAAGTTGCGGCCCAAGGCCAGCCCGGCGAAAACCGCAGCGATGGAAACCACAAGGCTTGCAAGGATGTAAAAGGCCGAAAGGCCGAGTGCACCACGCTCGAAAAGCGAAACCGCATCCAGCGAGAAGGACGAGAATGTGGTGAACCCGCCAAGCACGCCGGTGACGAGAAACAGGCGCATTTCCATGGATGCGTTCAGCCTTCGCGCCACAAGTTCGACCAGCAGACCGATCAGGAAAGAACCGACGATATTAACCGCGAGCGTTCCCCAGGGGAAATTCGGACCCGCCAGCCACATGCTCCAGACGCCGACCAGATAACGAAATACGGAACCGATTGCGCCGCCTGTCGCGACAAGAGCGATATTGATCATGGAAATGATGTCTCCGGAGTTTGCCGGACCGGGCAGTCCAACGCATTTCTAGACCAAGGCAACCGCGGGCGAAACCCCTTTGCCCGGCGCTTTCATCCATTAAAATACGATTAAATTGCAGCGTCGCGATTTAGCCTTCCAACAAGATGCGGGTGCTAATATTCGGTTTTCAGGGTCGCAAAGATGGCCGGGGGTTGAATGACACAGGTTCTTTCTGTTTCTGCAAATACGGCAGCCTATGCGCTGGAAGCGGTGAAGCCATCGCAGCGCGTTCCGCGCAAAACGGAAATCGAAGACGCTATTCACGAGTTGGCACGTAAAGCCGAGCGTGGGGAGGATTTCCAGCTTCGCGGCATGATGACCGTGATCAAGCCACCGGCCCTGACACTCTATTTCCTCACCGCTGCCAGTCAGCGCCAGGAACCGCAGGCGACGCTGGAGCAGGCCGTCGAGGCATATGAGGAAAATAACTCCCCACAGAAGTCAAAAAATAATATTCTAGATCAAATCGATATATAGATATCTTAATTCTGTTTCTTAGTTTCCATGCTTGCAAAGCCGACACCCGCGTTCAGTCTGGTGTCAGCTTTATTTTCTAGATATTTTTCGACCGAGTTCCGGAAAATCGTGATGGTAGTGCCATCGCCTTTTCCATCACGGCGCTGAAAAACAAATCAATGTGTGAGACATCTTGCGGCTACCGGACCTGTCACGCGTTCCGGTAGCCGTTTTTCTTCTGTCAATTATGCTGATGATCGGTGCCGCCCTTGGCTGCGCCCGTGGAGAGCACGATCTCTACCTTACCGGCCTTCTCAAAGACCAACGTCACCGGCACCTTGTCGCCTTCGGCAAAGGGTTTCTTCACATTGAAGAACATCATGTGCAGGCCGCCGGGCTTCAGTTCCACCGTTTGGCCGGCGGGAATGACGATACCCTCATCCAGCTTGCGCATTTTCATGACGTCGTTGACCATGGCCATCTCGTGGATTTCAGCGCGGCCGGCGGCTGAGGATTCGATACCGACCAGCTTGTCGTCGCTGTCGCCGGTGTTCTTGATGGTCACGTAACCGCCACCAACCGGTTGACCCGGCAGCATGGCCTTGGTCGCGCCATCGGACACTTCGAGGTTGCCGACCTTCACGACATCCATATCCATGCTCATGCCGGAATGATCATGCCCGCCCGGATGCGCCTTGGCAGCGACCTTGATGGTCGGCGCCGGGCTTTTCAGCGAATGCGGATCGACGCCGGCGGCTGCGACCTCATCCCAGGAGACCTTGCCCTTGTCGCCGCAGAGCTGCGTCACCTTGAAAGGCAGATCCTGCCCGACTTCGACGCCTGAGATTTTGCCCTGCACGGCGAAGGTGTCATAGAACTCGTCCGGCAGGTCGCCACCCTTCCAGCGGACCTCGACAGCCCCACTTGTGATGTCCTTGCCGTGGTTCTTGTAGGTCTTCTGGTAGTCGCCCTTGATGATTTCCAGCTCCCAGCCGGCCTTGGGCTGCGGCTTGGCGGAAATGAAGCCTTCCGGCAGCTTGATCTGCACTTCCGTGGTGGCAAGCCCGCCATCGCAGCCATGCGGCACCTGAAGGGCGGCAACGATGGTGCTGTCCTGTTCGGCCGAGCCGTCCACGAATGTGGCGTGCGCAAAAGCCGACGCGGTCGAAACCGATGCAGCGAAGAGAGTGCAGGTGATGATCTTGGTGGTTTTCATTTGTCTGTCCCTGCGACTGCGCCCCCTGGGGCTCCGCAGCCGCTCCGTGCCACCGATAGGCGGCGATGATCCCGTAATGTGAAAAATCAGGAGGACAGGGCGGGCGGACCACGCGCGGACGGTTGTTGGATCGTCAGGACGGAGTGCACGCTCCATTCGGCGGACAGGCGGTTGTCGAGCCAGGCGAATTCTTTCTTCAGCCAGCCTTCCATGTCGGGCATCGGCAGAAGAATGGAAGATGCCAGCAGGCAGGCTTCGCAGAAGAGGATAGCGTCGCCCGAATGGGCCGGGCCGTCCTTGGTGTGGGAGGCATTCACCCCACCGACGTGGCCGAGGCAAATCTCGGCAAAGGTGCCATCCGGCAGCCGGTAGCTCTCGTCGAGGACGACCTGTGGGCTAACTGCAAGCGCCGGCTTGTGCGCAAAACCGAGCGACAACATAAGGGTCGCGCAGAAAATGCGAAGCATCTTCTCCATCCCTGTCAGCCGTCGTTTTCGATTTGCGTCCATGTCCTAGGCGATATCCCGCTTTCCTGCCGATTTCAAAGGGGAATTTTGCCGCAGGCTTGATCGTTGCAAGGGAACGATCGACGCGACGCGGCATTTTCCTTGCAAAGCCATTGTTTCAAAGGAGGCAGACATGCCAGCAAAATCGAAAGCCCAGCAGAAAGCGGCGGGTGCCGCGCTCGCCGCCAAACGCGGTGAAGTGAAAAAATCCAGTTTACAAGGCGCTTCAAAAAGCATGGAGAAGTCCATGACAGAAAAGGAACTTGAGGATTTTGCATCAACAAAACGCAAGGGCTTGCCGGAGAAAAAATCCGACTAGCTGCGCCTCGTCGTTGGAGCCTCGGTCTGGTCGCTGAAACGCCTCGTTGCGTCCGTGAGAACCCCGCCAACCCGCTTTCTATGACGAACGTCGGATGGGCACACAGACGCGGCCTCGAAACCGCTATACGGGACGGCTGAGATGACGATGGCGCAGATGGAGCAAGAATCTGTTCAGATGCGTCATTTGGTCCTTGCCAATAGCGGGGCTTCGAAGATAATGAGCGTCGCATCATCGTTGGGAGAAACCGCTTCATTGCGGTGCCGAAGGAGCAACCGCCCCGGAAACTCTCAGGCAAAAGGACCAGCGATGACGACGGAACTCTGGAGAGAAGCCACCTTGATCTAGGGACGGCTCGCCGAAGGGATAACAATCTCAGGCGACAAGGACAGAGGGGGCTCTTGAACCGGCGCTTTCGCGCCATGACCTGAGCCCGCGCGATATCTCGCGCAACCCTGGAGGCGTCCTTGGACGATACCGCCGCGCTGAAAACCACGCCGCTGCATTCCCTGCACATATCGCTTGGCGCCCGTATGGTGCCTTTCGCCGGTTACGACATGCCCGTGCAATATCCGGCCGGCGTGCTGAAGGAACATCTTCAGACCCGCACCTCCGCCGGTCTGTTCGACGTGTCCCATATGGGCCAGGTGATCCTGAAGGCGAAGTCCGGCAACAATGAAGATGCCGCACGCGCACTTGAGACGTTGGTGCCGGTCGATATTCTCGGACTGAAGGAAGGTCGCCAGCGTTATGGCTTCTTCACCGACGACAACGGCCACATCCTCGATGACCTGATGATCACCAATCGTGGCGACCATCTTTTCGTCGTCGTCAATGCTTCCTGCAAGGATGCCGATGTCGCCCATATGAAGGCGCATCTTTCCGATGCCTGCGAGATCACCCTTCTTGATGACCGTGCTCTGATCGCGCTGCAGGGACCGCGCGCCGAAGCGGTGCTGGCAGAACTGTGGGCCGGCGTTTCCGAGATGAAGTTCATGGACGTGCAGGAAGTACCGCTGCATGACGTGCCCTGCATCGTTTCCCGTTCCGGTTATTCGGGAGAAGACGGTTTTGAAATTTCCGTGCCCGCGGACAAGGCTGAAGAGATCGCCAAGGCTCTGCTCGAACATCCCGATTGCGAAGCTATCGGACTTGGCGCACGTGACAGCCTGCGTCTGGAAGCCGGCCTTTGTCTCTATGGCAACGATATCGATACCACGACCTCCCCCATCGAAGCCTCGCTCGAATGGGCGATCCAGAAGGCGCGCCGCGCCGGTGGCGACCGTGAAGGCGGTTTTCCCGGGGCGGAACGCATTCTCGGCGAACTCAAGGACGGCACATCGCGCCGCCGTGTCGGTCTGAAGCCGGAAGGCAAGGCCCCGGTGCGCGGCCATTCAAAGCTTTTTGCGGATGCCGAAGGCGTGACGGAAATCGGCGAAGTGACGTCAGGCGGTTTCGGCCCCTCGGTCGAAGGCCCTGTCGCCATGGGATACGTGCCTGTTTCCTACGCAGCTCCCGGCACGGCGATCTTTGCGGAAGTGCGCGGCAAATACCTGCCCGTCACCGTCGCCGCCCTGCCCTTCATCAAGCCCACCTACAAACGCTAATCCTCATTCCATCTCCGGAGAGAACACGATGCTGAAATTTACCGCAGAACACGAATGGCTGAAGTTCGAAGGCGATATCGCCACCGTTGGCATCACCAGCCACGCCGCTGAACAGCTTGGCGATCTCGTTTTTGTCGAGCTGCCGGAAGTGGGCGCAACCTTCGCCAAGGATGGCGATGCTGCGACCGTGGAATCCGTCAAGGCGGCGTCCGACGTCTATTGTCCGCTGGATGGCGAAGTGGTCGAAATCAACCAGGCCATCGTTGATGACCCCTCGCTGGTCAATTCCGATCCGCAGGGTGCCGGCTGGTTCTTCAAGCTGAAGCTTTCCAACGTTGCGGATGCCGATACGCTGCTCGACGAAGCGGCCTACAAGGAGCTGATCGCGTAATGACGACGCCCACGGAATTCCATTTCACCGACTATCAGCCCTATGATTTCGCCAACCGGCGTCACATCGGGCCGTCGCCGTCGGAAATGGCGGAGATGCTGAAGGTCGTCGGCTATAAGAGCCTCGACGCCCTCATCGACGCCACCGTTCCCTCCTCCATCCGCCAGAAGGTGCCGCTCACCTGGGGTGCAGCGCTGACTGAACGTGAGGCACTGGATCGTCTGCGTGAGACGGCCAACAAGAACCAGGTCCTGACCTCGCTGATCGGTCAGGGCTATTACGGCACCATCACGCCGCCGGTCATCCAGCGCAACATCCTGGAAAACCCGGCCTGGTACACGGCTTACACGCCCTACCAGCCTGAGATCAGCCAGGGCCGTCTTGAGGCGCTGTTGAACTACCAGACCATGGTCTGCGATCTGACCGGTCTCGACGTCGCCAATGCATCACTGCTCGATGAAGCGACGGCCGCTGCCGAAGCCATGGCCATGTGCCAGCGCGTTGCCAAATCCAAGGCGACTGCTTTCTTCGTAGATGCCAATTGCCATCCGCAGACCATCGCGCTGATCGAGACCCGTGCGGCCCCGCTCGGCTGGAAGGTAATCGTCGGCAATCCCTTCACCGATCTCGATCCCGTCGACGTGTTCGGCGCGATCTTCCAGTATCCCGGCACCCACGGCCATGTCAGCGATTTCACAGGCCTGATTTCCCGCCTGCACCAGACAGGCGCGATTGCGGCCGTCGCCGCGGATCTTCTGGCGTTGACGCTCTTGAAATCTCCGGGCGAAATGGGTGCTGACATCGCCATCGGCACCTCGCAGCGTTTCGGCGTTCCGGTTGGTTACGGCGGTCCACATGCTGCTTACATGTCCGTCAAGGACGCACATAAGCGCTCCATGCCCGGCCGTCTGGTCGGCGTCTCGGTCGATGCGCGCGGCAACCGCGCCTATCGCCTGTCGTTGCAGACCCGCGAACAGCATATCCGCCGCGAGAAGGCGACGTCGAACATCTGCACCGCGCAGGTGCTGCTCGCCGTCATGGCCTCCATGTATGGCGTTTTCCACGGCCCGCAGGGTATCAAGGCGATTGCCCAGCAGACCCACCAGAAGGCCGTCCTTATGGCCAAGGGTCTGGAAAAGCTCGGCTACACCATCGAGCCGGAAACCTTCTTCGACACGATCACCGTCGAAGTCGGCCACATGCAGGGCGTCATCCTGCGCTCGGCTGTGGCGGAAGGCGTGAACCTGCGCAAGGTTGGCGCGACGAAGATCGGCATGAGCCTTGACGAGCGCACGCGCCCGGCGACGCTTGAGGCCGTCTGGCGTGCGTTCGGCGGCAATTTCTCGATTTCGGATTTCAAGCCGGAATATCGCCTGCCGAAGGACCTGCTGCGTACCAGCCAGTACATGACGCATCCGATCTTCCACATGAACCGCGCTGAAAGCGAGATGACGCGTTACATCCGCCGCCTTTCGGATCGCGATCTGGCGCTCGACCGCTCGATGATCCCGCTTGGTTCCTGCACCATGAAGCTCAACGCCACGGCGGAAATGCTGCCGATCACCTGGCCGGAGTTTTCTGACATCCACCCCTTCGTGCCGGCCAATCAGGCGCTCGGTTACAAGGAGATGATTGATGATCTCTCGGAAAAACTCTGCTCGGTGACCGGTTACGACGCCTTCTCCATGCAGCCGAATTCCGGCGCGCAAGGGGAATATGCGGGGCTTCTCACCATCCGCAACTATCATCTCGCCAATGGCGGCACGCATCGTGACGTCTGCCTCATTCCGACATCGGCGCATGGCACAAATCCTGCCTCGGCGCAGATGGTCGGCATGAAAGTCGTGCCGGTGAAAGTGCGTGATAACGGTGACATCGATATTGATGATTTCCGTGCAAAAGCAGAGCAGTATGCAGAAAACCTCTCGTGCTGCATGATCACATATCCGTCCACCCACGGCGTATTCGAGGAGACGGTTCGCGAGATCTGCGAGATTACCCACAAGCATGGCGGACAGGTCTATCTGGATGGCGCCAACATGAACGCCATGGTCGGCCTTGCCCGCCCGGGCGACATCGGCTCCGACGTCAGCCACCTCAACCTGCACAAGACCTTCTGCATTCCGCATGGCGGCGGCGGTCCGGGCATGGGACCGATCGGCGTCAAGGCGCATCTGGCTCCCTTCCTTCCCGGCCATCCGACGACGGACGGTCGTGAGGGTGCGGTGTCTGCGGCCCCCTTCGGTTCTCCTTCCATCCTGCCGATCTCCTGGAGCTACTGCCTGATGATGGGCGGCGAAGGGCTGACGCAGGCGACCAAGGTGGCGATCCTCAATGCCAACTACATCGCCGAACGGCTGAAAGGCGCTTACGACGTGCTCTACAAGTCCGAGACCGGTCGCGTGGCGCATGAGTGCATCATCGACACCCGGCCGCTCGCGGATAGCTGCGGCGTGACGGTGGATGATGTGGCAAAGCGCCTGATCGACTGCGGTTTCCATGCGCCGACCATGAGCTGGCCGGTGGCCGGCACGCTGATGATCGAGCCGACGGAATCCGAAACCAAAGCGGAAATCGACCGTTTCTGCGATGCCATGCTGGCGATCCGCGAGGAAGCCCGCGACATCGAGGAAGGCCGTGCGGACAAGAATAACAACCCGCTGAAGAACGCACCGCATACGGTGGAAGACCTGGTCGGCGAATGGGATCGGCCCTATAGCCGCGAAAAGGGCTGCTTCCCGCCCGGCGCCTTCCGGATCGACAAATACTGGTCGCCGGTCAACCGCATCGACAATGTCTATGGCGACCGCAACCTGATCTGCACCTGCCCGCCGATGGAGGCTTATGCCGAGGCCGCCGAATAAGGCATCGCTGCAAACCAACATGCAAAGGCCCGGAGCGATCCGGGCCTTTTTCGTTACGGATAGTTTTGCGACCGCGCAGTCGTCTCTCTCTCGCACGATTGATCTGCACACGTTGCATGCTAAACAGGGCGACGCGGTTAAGGGGATGAAGTGGGAATGCGTCTGATTTGCCTGAATGGTTGGGGCGGAAAGCTTCATGACAAGCTCGTTCCCTATATTGCCTCATCCGACCCCGATATTTTATGCCTTCAGGAGGTAGTGCACACGCCGGCAGCTACGCAGGACTGGTTGAGCTATCGCGATCATGGCATCGAGCTGCCGCAGCGGGCGAACTTCTTTCGCGATGTCGCCGAGGCCTTGCCGGACCACGTGGCGATATTCTGTCCCGCGGCGCAGGGCGACCTCTGGCAGGGCGAGACACGATATCCTTCCCAATTTGGGCTCGCGACCTTTGTTCGCAAATCCATCGCGATCATTGCGCAGGCGCAGGGTTTTGTGCACGGCGTCTTTTCGGCTGACGGATATGGCGATCATCCGCGATCACGCACAGCCCACGCCATCAGGGTTTTCGATTTTACGACCGGTCAGCCCGTCGTCATTGCCCATATGCATGGGCTGCGCGACCTCGAAGGCAAACATGATATACCTGCCCGGCTGGAGCAGGCAAAACGTCTTGTGCAACTCGTCAAGAATATTGCGGAGGATGGCGACCGGGTCATCGTCTGTGGCGATTTCAACGTTCTGCCTGACAGCAGGACTTTCGTCGTGTTAAATGAGCTTGATCTTGTCGAGCTCGTTACAACCCGCGGTTTCACCGATACCCGGACCTCGCATTATGCCAAACCGAACAGATATGCGGATTACCTGCTGGTCAATCGGGCCGTCAAGGTCAGTCACTTCGACGTCGTAAGACAGCCGGAAGTCTCTGATCATTGCCCCTTGCTGCTTGAATTCAGCTGAGGAGCCGGACGCAGCACTGGGGCCGCTCGTCAGCGCACCAGCCGGATGTCGCTCGTCACCACGGTCTTGCCGGTCCTGCCGTCCTTATCGGTGGTGCGCAGCCGCAGGCCGTTGGCTCCAACCTTTTCAATGGTCATGGCAGCAATGCGGTCGCCATTGATATCGCGGTTCCATCTGACCGTCAGGTTGATCGCGTTTCCTTGCCTTGTTCCGGAAAGCGCGGATGGCCGGCCGGAAGGGCCGGTATACGCACCACTATAACGTCCGCCCTTCTCCGAGAGATCGGCCGCGATTGCGCGCTTGACCACGAGAAGGCCCCGGCAAGTGCCGGACATGTTGAGCGACGATGCTCCCGCATTGGAATTCAGCGTACAACTCACATTGATCGGCGGTGTGCCGATGCGGGTAATCACTGTTCCCTTGCCCGCCCATGTGCCTTTCAGCGACGAGAGGAATACGCGTTCATCCGCATGTGCTGGCTGAGTGCCGAGCAATCCGGCCGAAAATAAAAGTGCAAAAGCCTTGATCTTCATGGCGAGTATCCGTTTTTTTCCACGAAGACTAACTCACCAGTACGGTTAAACGTTCCTCCAGCCAATTCTATAACGATCAAAAATCCAGAGATCTCTGTTTATGTCGTGCCAATGCAACCAAATGCGGGCACAGATGTTTCTCGCCAGCCTCGATCGATTTCCCATTCCCTTTTGCATATTTTTCGGAGCATATTTCATGACGACTATCGGCGTTTCGGCACCGCATGGCAGCCTTCCTTCCGGTGGTTTGCCGCGCAGCGGCGGCATCTCAGACCGCACGCTTTTTGCCCTTGCAGCGCTGAATTTTTTCCTCGCCGATGCCCGTGACGGCCTCGGGCCGTTTCTGGATGCATTTCTGGCGACACAGGGCTGGTCTTCGCTCTCGCTGGGCATGATCGCCACGGTCGGCGGCCTCGTCGGTCTGCTTGCGACGCCACTATGCGGTGCGCTGGTGGATGGCACGACGTGGAAGAGGATGCTGATTGCCATCCCCGTCGTTCTCGTGACCATCGGCGCGCTGATCACGCTGATCTTTCCGGATGCGTGGATCGTCTGGACCGGCCAGATCATGACGGCTGTGGTCGGCGCCGTGGTCGGTCCAGCACTTGCCGGCCTCACCCTCGGCCTGGTTGGCGAGCGCCTGTTTTCCAACCAGATTTCACGCAACGAGTTCTGGAACCATGGCGGTAATTTCGCGTCGCTTTTCGCGACTTATGTGGTCGTCACCTTCTTCGGCATGAACGGGATCATCGGCCTGATGCTGCTGACCGCTGCCGGCGCCCTGGTCGCAACGGCGGCCATTGATCCTGCAAGGATAGACCACAAGGTTGCGCGTGGCCTTGCCGAAGACAAGGGAGAGCCCGGGCCATCCGGCATCAACGTGTTGCTGCACGAGCGAGGTCTGATCTTTCTCGCCATCATCCTGCTTGTCTTCCACTTCGGCAACGCGCCAATGGGTCGACTGATCGCGCAGGATTTCGCCATCGAACTGCAAACGCCCTTCCGCACCACAGCCGTCATCACCGGCGTCGCGCAATTCGCGATGATTTTTGTCGCTGCGATGGCACCCTGGCTGATACGCCGTTTCGGTCTTTCGACCGTGTTTATCATCGCGCTCGTCGCCCTGCCCATACGCGGTCTTCTCGCCTCGGCCTTTACGGATTTCTGGGTCATCTTTCCGGTACAGTTTCTTGATGGCGTGGGCGCCGGCCTGCTCGGCATCGTTACACCCGTCGCGGTGGAAAGAATCCTGAAGGGCACAGGCCGTTTTAATGTCGGCCTTGCCAGCGTCATGATGGTTCAGGGCATTGGCGCATCATTCAGCAATGTCGTTGCAGGCTGGCTGGTGACGAAGGGCGGGTATTCGCTGTCGCATCTTGTCGGCGGCGGCATCGCGGCGATTGCGATCGGACTTTTCATTCTCTATCGGAATGAAATCGCGCCGAAACAGGATGATGAAGGCGCTTCTCGATAGCGGCATATTGAGGTGCGCAAATAAAAGGAGGCCTGACGGCCTCCTGAAATCTCGTAGTCTTATGCGTTCAGCCGACGAAAGCGCGTTCGATCACGAACTCGGCAGGCTTGTTGTTGGCGCCTTCGTTAAGGCCAGCCTTTTCAAGCAGTTCCTTGGTGTCCTTCAACATGGCCGAGGAACCGCAGATCATGCCGCGATCAATGGCGGGATCGAGTGTTGGCACACCGAGATCGGCAAACAGCTTGCCGTTTTCGATCAGCGTGGTGATGCGGCCCTTGAAGGGGTAATCCTCGCGGGTGACAGTCGCATAATGCTTGAGCTTGTCGCCGACGATCTCGTTCAGGAACTCGTGATTGCGGATTTCCTCGACCAGATCGAAGCCGTATTTCAGCTCGGCCACATCACGGCAGGTATGGGTGAGGATGACCTCTTCGAACTTCTCATAGGTCTCGGGGTCGCGGATCAGGCTTGCGAAAGGTGCGATGCCGGTGCCAGTCGAGAACATGTAGAGACGTCTGCCCGGTGTCAGCGCATCCAGAACCAGCGTGCCTGTCGGCTTCTTGCGCATCAGAACCGTATCGCCGGGCTTGATTGCCTGAAGATGCGAGGTCAGCGGGCCATCAGGAACCTTGATCGAGAAGAATTCCAGTTCCTCGTCCCAGGCCGGGCTGGCGATGGAATAAGCGCGATAGATCGGCTTTTCACCGACCATCAGGCCGATCATGGCGAACTCGCCGGAACGGAAACGGAAGCCGGCTGGACGCGTCATGCGGAAACGGAACAGGTGATCCGTATAGTGCTCCACCGACAAAACCGTCTCGGCGTAAACACCATCAGGTATCTTGATCGCGAAATCTTCCGTCTTGGCTGGCGCGTTCATTTCAGGTTTCGTCCATTCATTCGATAAGCGACATTCTTCGACCGGGCAATTATACCATTTTTGTCGCGGTTTGAAGGCATGAGAATATCAATACTGCCATGCGCGCGGAAAATATGCATCCAAAACTCATATTTCCGCACAACGCGTCATTGGGCCGCACGGCGACGCCAGCTATAGGCCTCACCACCGGTGGCGGGAAGGGCGGTCGGCTGGTAGTAGACCGTGATTTCCGGCAGGCGATTTTCGGAAAGGCGGCGGATTGCCGTCTCGTTCGTCACGGCAAAGCTGGTAAAACCGGTGCGCAGCATCAGCGGCACCTGATCGATCAAAACATCGCCGACCGCCCTCACCTCGCCCGCAAAACCAAGGCGGCTGCGCAAGAGCGAAGCGTGGCTGAAACCACGCCCGTCATTGAAGGCCGGAAAGCTTACGGCGACAAGGTCGATACGGTCGAGATAAGGCTCGAGCCTGTTAACGTCGTCAGCCGGCGAAATCAGCACGCCGAGGCCAATATCGTTGCTTTCGGCGGCGCGGACAAGGAAATCGGCAAGTGGAAGCACGGGCTTCTGCTCGCCCGTTGCCTTCACCTCTTCCGTTTCGATCACCCATGGATCGTTTTCCGCAAAGCCGTCGCGGGTCCAGATTTTCGTCATATCCATTTCCTCAGGCGGCTTCGGCGGCGGAACCGTAGAGCGCGTCCTTGAACGGCTGCGGTCCGACGCGGCGATAGGCTTCGAGGAAGGTTTCTTCCTTCGAAAGGCGCAAGCCCAGATAAGTGTCGACAATGGTTTCCACCGCGTCGGTCACTTTTTCCGGCTCGAAACCGCGGCCAATGATTTCACCAATCGAGGTGTTTTCATCACCCGATCCGCCAAGCGTGATCTGGTAGAGTTCGGCACCCTTCTTCTCCACGCCCAGAAGGCCGATATGGCCGACATGGTGGTGGCCGCAGGCGTTGATGCAGCCGGAAATCTTGATCTTCAGCTCGCCGATCTCGGCCTGACGTTCGGGCGCGCCGAAACGGGTGGAGATCTCCTGCGCCACCGGAATGGAGCGGGCATTGGCAAGCGCGCAATAGTCCAGCCCGGGACAGGCAATGATATCGGTGATCAGCCCGGCATTGGCAGTCGCCAGTCCCGCGCCCACGAGCGCACGATAGACCGGCTCGAGATCGGCCAGCGCCACATGCGGCAGGATGATGTTCTGCTCGTGACTGATGCGGATTTCGTCAAAGGCATATTCGGCGGCGATGTCGGCGACGAGTTCCATCTGCTCGTCGGTCGCGTCGCCCGGAATGCCGCCGATCGGCTTCAGCGAAATCGTCACCATGCCGTAGTCCGGGTGCTTGTGCGGCGCGACGTTCTGCTCGACAAAACGGGCAAAACCTTCATCCGCACGCTTCCAGCGCGCCAGGCTTTCCCAGCCTTCAGGGCGGTCTTTCAGCGCCGGCGGGGCGAAATAGGCGGTGATGGCGGCAATATCGGCATCCGGCAGCTTCAATTCGGTGTTTTTCAGCTCCGCGAATTCAACCTCGACCTGGCGGGCCAGTTCTTCTGCGCCGGTTTCATGTACGAGGATCTTGATGCGCGCCTTGTATTTGTTGTCGCGGCGGCCGTGCAGGTTATAAACGCGCATGACGGCCGTGGTATAGGACAGCAGGTCCTCTTCCGGCAGGAAGTCGCGAATCTTCTTGGCGATCATCGGCGTACGGCCCTGCCCGCCGCCGACGTAAACGGCAAAACCGATCTCACCCTTGTCGTTCTTTTTCAGATGCAGGCCGATATCGTGGACCTGAATGGCGGCGCGGTCGCGCTCGGCACCCGTCACCGCGATCTTGAACTTGCGCGGCAGGAACGAGAATTCCGGATGCACGGAAGACCATTGACGCAGGATTTCCGCATAGGGACGCGGATCGGCGACTTCGTCTGCGGCAGCACCCGCGAAATGATCGGCGGTCACGTTGCGAATGCAGTTACCCGACGTCTGCAGTGCGTGCATTTCCACGCTTGCCAGTTCAGAGAGGATATCCGGCGTGTCCGAGAGGCGCGGCCAGTTGTACTGGATGTTCTGGCGGGTGGTGAAATGGCCATAACCCCGGTCATATTTGCGGGCGATATGGGCAAGCATCCGCATCTGTTGCGAATTCAGCGTACCGTAGGGAATGGCGACGCGCAGCATGTAGGCGTGGAGCTGAAGATAGACACCATTCATCAGGCGCAGCGGCTTGAATGCGTCCTCGGCCAACTCGCCCGATAACCGGCGCTCGACCTGATCGCGAAACTGCGCCACGCGGCCTTCAACAAATGCGTGATCGAATTCGTCGTAACGGTACATATTCTTCCTCAGACTGCGATAAATGCTGCATCGGCCGGCTTGTAGCCGGTGGCATAGTGCATGGTGGGGCCGGCGGCGCGGATGCGCTCGCGAAGCCGCGTCGGCCAGAGCTTGCCGTTCTCTTCCACGACATCGACGACATTGACGTCAACGACCTTGTTGGCGGAAAAATCGCGCTTGCCAATTTCCTCGAACGAGGCCACCGCCTCCGCATGGCGAGCGACGATTGCATCCTGCAGATTCTCGGTCCATTCGCCATTGGCGTCAAGCCAGACGGCAATACCGTCGCTCAGGCGATTGGCGGTCAAAACCTTGTCAACCATTCACATACTCCCGTTTGAGGCTCGCTGGCTTGGCTGCAAGCGCAAGCGCCTCGGATCTGTCGAAATTAGCGCCCGCAACCGCATCGCCGATGATGACCATGACCGGGCCGGTCAGTTCATCACGATATTCGAGGTCGGGCAGATCGTTCAATGTGCCGTGCAGCAGACGGCGATCCGCGCGGCTGGCATTTTCGATGACGGCGACGGTGGTTTCGACGCCAAGTCCCGCATCAATCAGCCGCTTGGCCACCGAAGCGGCAACACTGCGGCCCATATAGACGGCAATGGTGGCCCCGGAGACGGCAAGTCGTGCCCAATCAGGCAGGACGTCGCCCATCAGGTCGTGACCAGTGGTGAAAATCAGCGAAGAGGCGACACCGCGCAGCGTCAGTGGTAATTCGAAATCCGCAGCCGCGGCAAAGGCGGAGGTGATGCCCGGCACGATTTCATAAGCGACACCAGCCTCGCGCAGCGCTGCCATTTCCTCGCCCGCGCGGCCGTAGACCAGCGGATCACCGGATTTGAGCCGCACGACTCGCTTGCCTTCCAGGCCTAGACGCACCAGCAGGCGGTTGATATCATTTTGCGACTTGCTGTGGCAGCCCTTGCGCTTGCCGACAGAGAGCCTTTCAGCATCGCGGCGGCCAATATCGACAATCGCCTGCGGCACCAGGGCGTCGTAGACGATCACGTCGGCTTCCATCAACACGCGCTGCGCGCGCAGCGTCAGCAGATCTTCTGCACCTGGACCGGCGCCAACAAGCCAGACGCGACCTTCGCTGCGTTCCGGCGATTGCAGCAGGCGATCTGCGGCATGACGGGCGGAAGAGGTATCACCGAGAGCAACGGCATCCGCAACCGCGCCCGAAAAGAACCGGCGCCAGAAATTGCGCCGCAACGCGCCCTTCGGCACGTTCTCCTCGGCCGCATCACGATATTGCACCGCAAGACGTGCGAGCTTGCCGAGCGACGGCGACAGCATCTGGTCGATACGCGCGCGGATCATCTGGGCAAGAACCGGCCCTGCCCCTTCCGTGCCAATGGCAATGGCAACTGGCGCGCGGGCAACGAGTGCAGGCGTGAAGAAGTCGCAGAATTCGGGCTGATCCACCGCATTGGCGGGGATTTTCTTCGTGCGCGCTACAGAGACGATTTCGCGATCCAGCGCTTCATCGCCTGTTGCGGCGAACACCAGGGTGGCGTCGTCAACCAACGGGCTGGCGAAGGCCAGAGCACGGTGATCGATACTGTTTTCGCTGATGTAACGCGCAAAATCCGCTTCCGGGTGATCGGCATAGGCAACGATATGCGCGTTGGTATTGGCGAGCAGCCTCACCTTCGCGAAGGCTTCATCGCCATTTCCGAAAACAGCGACCTGCCGTCCCTCGACCCGGAAGAAAGCGGGGAAGGTTGAAAGGCGGTCGCCAGCAGCAGAAAAATCATGTTCGTTGTGCATTGGACATATATCCCGCATCGCGGCACAAGATTGAAGAAACAGAAATTCAAGCCTCTTCGACACCTGGATTTTTATTTCTCGAACACCCCGGTTTTGGAGGAAAACAAACCGGCAAGGATTTTTCGAGCCTTGGCGGGGCTTTGGAATCCTTCGGAATCCCTTGACAAAGCGGGTGCCCGCGCCGAACAAGGAGTGACAATCACCTATCGATTTTCCCATACGAAGACCGCTTTCCTTAAAGCGGCACGAAGGATCAGACCCTTGACCAGCCAGTCGCTCGCCGCCCGCCTCCTCGATGTTATCGAACACGATATTCTGCCCCTGACGGCTCGCGGCGTCAGCCTGGGCAACAAGGTTTTCGGAGCGGCGATCCTGCGCAAATCAGACCTCTCGCTCGTCGTTGCCGAGACCAATAATGAGCTGGAAAATCCGCTCTGGCATGGTGAAGTGCATGCGCTGAAGCGATTTTACGAGCTGGGCGAAAAGCCGAATACCAAGGACCTGATTTTCCTCTCCACCCACGAACCCTGCACCATGTGCATGTCCGCCATCACCTGGGCCGGCTTCGATAATTTCTATTCCTTCTTCAGCCACGAGGATTCGCGCGACGCTTTCGCGATCCCGCACGACCTGAAAATCCTCAAGGAAGTTTTCGGGCTGGAGCCGGGCGGATATCGCCGCAGCAACGCCTTCTGGAATTCTTTCTTCGTCGCCGATCTGGTGGAGAGCGAAGACGATCCGTTGAAAACCACGCTGAAGGCCCAGACGACCCGCATCAAGGCCGCTTATGATGATCTCTCCACCACCTATCAATCATCCAAGAGCGACAACGATATTCCGCTAAATTGAGCATTTCCAGGGAAAACTGCGTAGCGGTTTTCCGCCCGGACAATGCGTAAAATTAAAAACGAAGGTTTAGACACGATGGAAGCCTCGAAGGATATTTCCCGCCTGATCGAGATCATGGAAGCCCTGCGCCAGCCGGAAACCGGCTGCCCTTGGGATGTCGTGCAGACCTTCGAGACGATCAAGCCTTATACGATCGAAGAGGCCTATGAGGTTGCCGACGCGATCGAGCGCAAGGATATGGACGATCTTTGCGATGAGCTGGGCGACCTGCTGTTGCAGGTGGTTTTCCATGCCCGTATTGCCGAGGAACGGGGTGAATTCACCTTTGGTGATGTGGTGCACGCCGTCACCTCGAAGATGATCCGCCGCCATCCGCATGTCTTCGACGTCTCCGATGCCGACACGCCTGACAGCGTCAAGCTGCAATGGGACCAGATCAAGGCCGAGGAGAAGCGTGAAAGGGCAGAGCGCCGTGCACGTCGGGGCATCACCGAAGATTTCAGGGCAGGGTTTCTGGGCGGCGTGCAGCGTAGCCAGCCGGCTCTGACCGAGGCGCTCAAGTTGCAGGAACAGGCTGCGCGCGTCGGTTTCGACTGGTCGGACCCGGCTCCCATCCTCGACAAGATCGAGGAGGAAATCGCCGAACTGCGGGAGGCGCTGGCGGAGGGAAAGCCGGAGAAAGTCTCTGACGAACTCGGCGATCTGATCTTTGCGTTGGTCAATATCGGCCGCCACGTTAAAGCCGATCCGGAAGATGCACTACGTGGCACCAATACGAAATTCCGCAGGCGTTTCAATCACATCGAGACGTCGCTCAGCGACAATGGCGAGACGTTGAAAGAGGCGAGCCTCGAGAGGATGGAAGATTTATGGCAGGCGGCGAAACGGATCGAGCGTTCGCTTGATACGGTTTCTTCCTGACCACTCGGGACATGCATTAAAAGCAGGAGCGCTCAGCGCTTCGAGGATTGTGTGTAGATGCGAAGGCCCTACTCCGTCATGCTCGGGCCTGTCCCGGGCATCTACTGCCTATCGATTTTGAATACCGTAGCGGATCTTCGGGACAAGCCCGAGGATGACGTCGCATTTGACGGAATTTGTACCTTCAAGAAGCGCTCAGCGTTCCCAGTCTTCCCGCTCGCGACCAGCCGTCTTTCCAAGCTTCCGTTCTAGTTCCACAGCCTGCGCTTCCGACAGGCGCACATCCAGCGCAACCGATCCGTCCTCGTGATCTTCACGATTGTCGACAATGGAATTGTTGTAGACCCAGGAGATCAGCGGCAATTGCTCGACAGAAAGCACCACGGTCGTTTCCGTCAGCACACCGGACAGGCGTTTTGAAATCTCGTCCATCAGGGCGTCGACGCCCTCGCCCGTCACTGCCGAAACGGCGCGGATATCCGAGCGGCCTTCGGCGCGCTGCATGATGGCGTCGTGTGCTTCGGGCTCCAGACGGTCGACCTTGTTCCAGACCTCGATGATGCGCTTTTCGGCTTCCTTCTCGTCGATACCGAGATCGCCAAGAATGCGCAGCACATCGGCAGACTGGGCGGCATTATCCGGATCGGACATGTCACGCACGTGCAGAACAAGATCGGCTTCCAGCACCTCTTCCAGCGTTGCGCGGAAAGCGGCGACGAGATGCGTCGGCAGATCGGAAATAAAGCCCACCGTATCCGACAGGATGACAGTTCGGCCATGCGGCAATTTCATGCGGCGGAGGGTCGGGTCGAGTGTGGCGAAGAGCATGTCTTCCGCCAGAACACCCGCACCTGTTATGCGGTTGAACAGCGTGGATTTGCCGGCATTGGTGTAGCCTACCAGTGCCACGATCGGATGCGGCACCTTGCGGCGCTTGGCACGGTGAAGCTGGCGGGTACGCACCACCTGCTCCAGCTCCTTTTCGAGCTTGACGATGCGATCCTGCAGCAATCGCCGGTCGGCCTCGATCTGGGTTTCACCCGGGCCACCCATGAAGCCCGCACCGCCACGCTGGCGTTCAAGGTGGGTCCAGCTTCTGACGAGGCGGCCCTTCTGGTAGTTGAGATGTGCAAGATCGACCTGCAGCGTGCCTTCCTTGGTGGAAGCACGCCGGCCAAAGATTTCAAGGATCAGGCCGGTTCGGTCGATGACCTTGGCGTTCCACTGCTTTTCGAGATTGCGCTGCTGCACTGGCGTCAGGGGATGATCGACAATCACCAGACCGGAATCGGTCTCATCCAGAAGATGACCGATTTCCTCGATCTTGCCGGTTCCGAACAGGGTTGCGGGACGCGGCTGGTTGACGGGAACGACGAGCCCCTGGGTCACCTCGAGATCGATGGCAAGCGCCAGACCCTTCGCTTCCTCAAGCTTGGCTTCGACGGAACGGCCGGGAGCAGCCGGGGCTGATGCCGCGTCACGATTTTCGCGCTGCTGCTTGAGGACGGGTACAAGAACGACCGCGCGCATGTCGTCGCGGCGTTTTTCCTGCTCCGGAATGATCGATTCGCTCGAGGTGTCGCGTGTTGAAATGGGTTCGGCCTTATCCAGAAAGAATGTAAAGAATGTTACGGCCGACCGCATCCGCGCGGGCGGCCATAGAGATTAACCTGACGGAACCGGAAATGTTCCGATTCAGGTCAGTCTCTGTCGAAGATACCGTTAAAGGAGCCTGATCAGGCAGCGCCTTCTTCGCTCTCGAACATCTGCATCGGCTGGCCGGGCATGATGGTGGAGATTGCATGCTTGTAGACCAGCTGCGAGTGACCATCGCGACGCAGAAGCACGCAGAAATTGTCGAAGGAGGTAACAACGCCCGTCAGCTTGACGCCGTTGATCAGGAAAATCGTGAGCGAAATCTTCTGCTTACGAACGGTATTGAGGAAGAGATCCTGAAGGTTTTGAGAACGTTCCGCCATGGCGCCGCTTCTTTCTTTATTGCCGGCAGGGATACCGGAAAATAATCAATCAATAATAAGCCGGCCGAGTCTTGTCCCCCGCTTGGCCGACCTCAAACTCTGGTATCAAATCATGTTCCGTTCCGCAACGGCGAAAACAGCCAAATGAGTACGAGTATTGACCCGCTTTTTCGATTCGGGACAGTCAAAAATATTGTATCGAAACACGGAAAAGTTGTTCCACGTCCCGCACGGCATCGGCGGAAGCAAACAGCACGACGCGATCCTTCGCCTTGATCTTCGTGCTGCCATCCGGACGGATCACCACACCGTCGCGATAGATCGCGCCAATGCGCACGCCGTCGGGCATATCGATATCACGGAAAGACTGACCGACCAGCGGCGATGTTTCAAGCGCTTCCGCCTCGATTACCTCAGCCGAACCGCGCTGAACGGCATAAACCGAGCGGATACGGCCTTTGCGTACATGTTGCAGCACGCGGGAGATCGTGACGGCCCGGGGGTTGATATAGGCATCGAGTCCGAGCGAGCGGGCGACATCATGGAAAGAGGTACTGTTCAGCAGCGCCAGGTTCGATTTGCAGCCGAGCTGCTTGGCGATGACGGCGGCCAGAATATTGGTCTGGTCGTTATTGGTGAGCGTGACGATCAGATCGGCATCCTGGATATCCGCCTGCATCAGAATTTTCTGGTCGAGGGCCGAGCCATGCATGACGATGGTATGGCTCAGCTGTTCGGATGCGGCAATCGCCCTGTCGCGATCGGCCTCGATGATCTTCACCCGCGTTTTCGACTGCATTTCCTCGATTTTATGCGCGACGAAATGGCCGATATTGCCGGCGCCCGCAATGACGATGCGCTGCGCCTCCTGCTCTTCATGGCCAAAGAGGCTCAAGGTGCGGCGTGCATGCTGGCGTTGACAGATGACATAGGCGAGGTCGCCCACGCGCAATTGCTCCGAGGAATGCGCCACTTTGAGAATGCCGTCACGATAGACACCCACCACCGTGGCGATGAGGTCCGGAAACAGGTTGGAGAGCTGCAGCAGCGGCGTGTTGATGACCGGGCAATCTTCCATGCATTCGATGGCCAGCATGTAGATCGTATCTTCGGCAAAGCGCACCACATCGGTAGCACCCGGAAATGCGATGCGCCGCAGCACCATCTTGCCGACTTCGACTTCCGGGGAAATCGTGACATCGATGGACATGTTTTCGCGGCTGAAGAGATCGGCATATTCCGGCTTCAGATAGCTCTGGTCGCGGATACGGGCAATCTTGGTCGGCACGCTGAAGAGTGCGTGCGCCACTTCGCAGGCGACGATATTGATCTCGTCATGCAATGTCACCGCGATGATCATGTCGGCCTGATCCGCACCGGCCTTGGCCAGCATGTCCGGATGGGCGCCGTGGCCGACATAACCGCGCACATCCAGCGTCTCGGTAATGGCGGTAATCAGCGGCGCGGCCGTATCGATGACCGATACTTCGTTATCCTCCCGCGACAATTGTTCGGCGATGCCGTAACCCACCTGCCCTGCGCCGCAAATGATGACTTTCATGCTGTCTCTCTGACGGAATAATCGGTTGCGACGAGGCGCCTTGGTTCCTTATACGCCGAGAGATTTCAGTTTGCGATGCAGCGCCGACCGTTCCATGCCGACAAATTCCGCCGTGCGCGAAATATTGCCACCGAAGCGGTTGATCTGAGCCATCAGATAGTCCCGTTCGAACATTTCACGGGCTTCACGCAGCGGCAGGGTCATGATGTGCTGATCGCCCTGCGCGGAGATCTTCGGCAGCATGTCGCCAATATCGGAAGGCAGCATGTCAGCCGAGATCGGCGCTTCGCCACCTTCCGGACGGGCGAGAATCATCAGCCGCTCGATATTGTTGCGCAGCTGGCGGATGTTGCCCGGCCAGTCATGCGTCTGGAGAACGGCCATGGCGTCGTCGCCGATCTTGCGCGGGCGGATGCCGGCCTGTTCGGAAATCTGCCGCATGAACATGTCGACGAGGAAAGGAATATCCTCGCGCCGTTCGGAGAGCGCCGGCACCTTCACTGGCACCACGGCGAGACGATGGTAGAGATCCTCCCGGAACTGGCCTTCAGCGATCAGGCTTTCGAGGTGATGGGCGGTGGAGGAAATGATGCGCACATCCACCTTCACCCGCTTGCCGCCGCCGACACGCTCGAACTGCTGATCGACCAGCACGCGCAGGATCTTGTTTTGTGTCTCGCGCGGCATTTCACCGACTTCATCGAGATAAAGTACGCCGCGATGGGCTTCTTCCAGAGCCCCTACCTTGCGTGGCTGTCCAGGCAAGCCTTCCGTGCCGAACAGCGCAATTTCCATACGGTCGGGGGTGATCGTTGCAGCATTCAGCGCCACAAAAGGTCCGGTAGCGCGCGAGGATTTCTTGTGCACCATGCGCGCCACCAGTTCCTTGCCGGAACCTGAGGGGCCGAGGATCATGATGCGGCTGTTGGTGGGGGCAACCCTGTCAATGGTCTGGCGAAGTTGCGAAACCGCGAGTGACGCGCCGACGAGTTCAACAGCGTCACCGGTACGCTTCTTGAGTTCCTGGACCTCGCGCTTCAGCTTGGAATTTTCCAGCGCGCGTTCTGCAATCAGGATCAGACGATCGGCCTTGAACGGCTTTTCGATGAAATCGAAGGCCCCGCGCTTGATGGCGTTGACGGCGGTTTCGATATTGCCGTGACCGGAAATCATGACGACAGGAATTTCGGGGTGGCGGCTCTTGATCTCGTCCAGCAGTGCCAAACCGTCGAGCTTCGATCCCTGCATCCAGATGTCGAGAAAGATCAGACGCGGCACACGCTCGGAAATGGCGGCCAGCGCGCTGTCGCTGTCGAAGGCCATACGCGTCTCGTGGCCCTCATCGGACAGGATGCCCGCTACGATTTCGCGAATGTCCGCCTCGTCATCCACGACCAAAATATCAGACGCCATATGCTGCTTCCTTGTTATTTTCGCCGCCGACCGCCTCGATATAGGGCAGCAGCACTCGGATCATGGCGCCATGGCCATGGTCGAATTCGGCAGGGGCATCGTGAAGTTCCAGATACCCGCCATGTTCTTCAATGATCTTCTTGACGATGGCCAGACCAAGGCCCGTGCCCTTGTCCCGCATCGTCATATAGGGTTCGAGAATGCGATGACGGTTCTCGACGGGAAGGCCGCGGCCATTGTCGATGATGTCAGCCACGAAACGCGAATTGACCTCATCAAAAGAGGCGCGCACCAGGATTTTACCCGGCCGCTTTTCGCCTTCCACCGCTTCGATCGCTTCCGTCGCATTCTTGATGAGATTGCCGAAGGCCTGTCCCAGCATGCGGGCATCGAACATGCCCTCCAGCGGGATATCGCCGAACTCCGTTGAGAATTTCGTGTCGGCGGCGCTGATTTCCCGGAGGAAGGCCGCGTCCTTGAGGATCGACCGCAGGTCCGACTTTTCTTTCGTCGGCTTTGGCATACGCGCAAAGGCCGAGAATTCATCCACCATGCGACCGATATCACCGACCTGTCGGACAATGGTGTCCGTACACTGATCGAAGATGGCGCGATCGTTTTCGTCGATCTGCTTGCCGAAACGGCGCTTGATGCGCTCTGCGGAAAGCTGGATCGGCGTCAGCGGGTTCTTGATTTCATGGGCAATACGCCGTGCCACATCCGACCATGCGGTGGAGCGCTGGGCGATGACGAGATCGGTAATGTCGTCGAGGGTGATGACATAGCTGTCGCGGCCGTCGCGGGCATCCTCGCGGGTGACCTGCACATTCAGCGTGCGTTCCTTGCCCCGTCGCATGATATTGATCTGCTTGCGGAAGTTGCCGCGCGCCCAGGTGTTCGCCTCGGTCACGACCTGATCAATCTCAGGTGCGATCTCGGAAAGCTGCGCGCCGAGCAACTGGTCGAAATTCAGCGCCAGGAATTCCTCGCCGGACGGGTTGACGATGGTGATCCTGCGGTTCTCATCAATGCCGATGACAGCGGCGGTCACACCCGACAGCACGGCTTCGATGAAGCGGCGGCGGTCGTCGATATCGTCCTTGGCCTCGATGATCTGCTCCTGCTGGCTGCGCAGTTCCGAGACCATCTTGTTGAAGGTACGCGACAGGCGCCCGACGTCGCCATCGACAGCGCGCACGGGAACCAGCACATGCATGTTGCCCGTGGCGACACTGTCGGCGGCGCTGATGAGAAGACGGATCGGGCGGACGATCCGGTCGGCGACCGCGATTGCCGTCCAGATGGCGACCAGAAGCACGATCAGCGCAAAACCGAGATAGAGAATCGCAAAGGCGATCTGCAGCGGCGCGCGGCCCGCCTCCATATTCTTGTATTCCGCCCGGTTCTCCTCCATGAGCCGCATCGCGGTCATGACCTTCGGATCGACCGCACGCACCGTATAAAGGAAGGTGCCGCTGATGCCTTCGAGCTTGATGATGGCGCCAACGAGGTTGGTAATACCGGGCGGGATAAGGGTCGGTTGACCGGCGGCGGCTTTTTCGAGCGCGTCGTGCGGAATAGCGGGAAGCGGTTTTTCCGTCTTGATATCGGCCTGGGCAACCGCGTCGCCATCCTCCTGCACCAGAAACGCGCCGAGCAGACCGCGGCCCTTGGCCTGACGCGTCATCAGATCGACGAAGCCGGTACGATCAAGATAAAAAAGTGCGCGATTGCGATCGAGGTCGGTGGCCATCGATAGGGTCTGGCCCTGAAGATAACCGGCGTTTTCCATCATATAGGCTTGAGCGATATTGCCCGACGACTCGACGATCGACTGGGTGCGGATCGAAAACCAGCGGTCGAGACCGACATTCAGCGTCAGACTGGCGAAGATGGCGACAAGGACAGCGGGCGTGATCGCGACGATGGAGAAAAGCACGACGATGCGAACATGCAGTCGTGCCGCTGCCCTGCCCTTTTTACGCGCCTTCAGCAGCCGGTTGATTTCGCGGCCGATAAGGAAGATCAGGCCGATCACCAAGATCGAATTGATCACCACCGAGGCGATGACGACATTGGTCGTCGGCGCAATCGGCGTCACGCCCATAAGCACGAAGAGGGTGATGATAGCACAGACAAGGGCAACGCCGGCGAGCACCAGCCCCGGCAGGGCAAATGACATCCTGCGATCGGCAACCACCATTCCCGCTGCCTCGTCGGCAACGTCGTGTTCGGCGGCGGGTTTCCGCATGCATTACTCCCAATTGCTGGCCAGCCAGCACCACAGTCCTGAAGTCAGGCAAGACTCCCCCATCAGGCGAATCTATATCCTTCCTAGTGTTTTCCAAGCAACACAATGTGGCGAAAATGCAACGACAACTGTGGCCTTGTCAACATTGTCAGCTGGGGCGGGAACTACGATAGACGGAAACGCCGAGCTCGCGGATTTTCTTGCGAAGCGTATTGCGATTGAGGCCAAGAAGATCGGCGGCCTTGATCTGGTTACCGCGGGTTGCCGTCAGAGCCGCGAGAATCAGCGGATATTCGAGTTCGCGCAGCACGCGGTCATAAAGGCCGGGCGGCGGCAGGCCATCGCCGAAGCTGGCGAAATAATCCCGCATGTTCTCCTCGACAGCCTGCGAAATGGTGAGCGAACCGGTGCGAACCGCCATCTTGTCCAACGGGCTGTCGGGAACATCCGACTGCAATTCCTGCTCGATGATCTCGCGGGTGATGACTTCCTGCGGATAAAGCGCCATCAGGCGGCGGATCAGGTTTTCCAGCTCGCGGACGTTGCCCGGCCAGGCATAGGCCTTCATGACTTCCAGCGCCTCGGTCTCGAAACGCTTGCCCTCCAACCCTTCTTTCTCACCCGTCTGGATGAAATGGCGGACGAGATCAGGAATATCCTCAGCACGATCGCGCAGCGGCGGCAGGCGCAACGGCACGACGTTGAGGCGATAATAAAGGTCCTCGCGGAAGAGGCCCTGATTGATCGACTGTTTCAGATCTTTGTTTGTGGCGGCGACGATGCGGACGTCGGTGCGGATCGGCGTTCGCCCGCCCACGGTCGTATATTCGCCCTGCTGCAACACACGCAGCAGACGCGTCTGGGCATCCATCGGCATGTCGCCGATTTCATCCAGGAACAGTGTGCCACCCTCGGCCTGCTCGAAACGGCCGGTGGAACGGTTTTGCGCACCGGTGAAGGCGCCCTTCTCATGGCCGAACAGTTCCGATTCGATGAGATCGCGCGGGATGGCCGCCATGTTGATGGCGACAAAGGGACCGTTGCGGCGCTTGCCGTAATCATGCAGCGCCCGCGCCACCAGCTCCTTGCCGGTACCGGATTCACCCGTGATCATCAGCGTCAGATCGGTCTGCATCAGGCGGGCGAGAACGCGGTAGATTTCCTGCATCGCTGCGGAGCGGCCGACGAGCGGCATGCCGTCCTGCATGTCGTCATCGAGCTTGGCGGGCTTGCGCTTCGGCTCGGAGAGCGCGCGGCCGATGATGGCGATCAGTTCCGTCAGATCGAAGGGCTTGGGCAGATAATCATAAGCGCCCTTTTCCGAAGCCTTGATGGCCGTCATGAAGGTGTTCTGCGCGCTCATGACGAGAACCGGCAGGTCCGGGCGGGCCTTCTTGATGCGCGGCAGAAGGTCGAAGGCGTTTTCATCCGGCATCACGACATCGGTCACGACGAGATCGCCCTCACCCGCCGACACCCAGCGCCAAAGCGTTGCGGCATTGGAGGTGATGCGCACGTCATAACCGGCACGGCTGAGCGCCTGGTTCAGCACCGTGCGGATTGCGGCATCATCATCGGCGACGAGGATCGTAGCTGTCATCTGTCATTTCCTGTCGTGTTCGGCAAAGAGCTGTCGTCAAGCGCCACTTCCGGCGAGACGGGCATCAATACGCGGAAAGTCGTGCGGTGGTTCTGGCTGTCGCATTCGACAATGCCGCCATGGGCGCCAATCAGCTTGGCGACAAGCGCCAGGCCGAGGCCCGAACCATTGGTCTTGGTGGTGATGAAGGGATCGAAGAGATGCGGCAGAAGATCGGAAGGGACCCCCGGTCCATTATCATGCACGCAGAATTCAAGCGGCAGCGAGATGCGCTCGCGGCTACCGGCAACCGAAAGCCGAATACCGGGGCGATAGGCGGTCGTCAGCACAACCTCACCATCCGGCTGATTGGCGACTGCCTCGGCTGCATTCTTCACCAGATTGAGGAAGACCTGCACCAGTTGATCGCGATTGGCATAGACCGCCGGCAGCGAGGGATCATAATTCTCTGATATCTTGATGTTGCGGGCAAAACCGGCCTTGGCAATCGCCTTCACGTGATCAAGCACGGAGTGGATATTGACCGGCACGCGGTCGACCGGCCGCTCGTCGGAAAAGATTTCCATACGATCGACCAATGACACGATGCGGTCAGTCTCGTCGCAGATAAGCCTGGTAAGGGCGCGGTCCTCATCAGGCACCGACATTTCCAGCAGCTGGGCTGCGCCACGAATACCGGACAGCGGATTCTTGATCTCATGCGCCAGCATCGAGGCAAGGCCCGTCACGGAACGGGCAGCAGCGCGATGGGTCAGTTGCCGGTCGATCTTGTCGGCCATCGACCGTTCCTGGAAGACGACGACGACCGACCCCGGTTCACTGACGACGGGCGCGACGTAAAGGTCGACCAGCTTGTCCTGGCCCAGGCGCGGCGAACTCAGATCAACGCGATATTCGTTGACCGGCGCGCGGCGCTCCCGCACCTGATCGATCAGCGCCAGAAGCGGGCTGCCGAAGGGAATGAAAGTCGAGACGCGATAACGGGCAAGATGGGAGGCACTCGCCCCAAAAAAGGCTTCGGCTTCCCAATTGGCGAATGAAATGAAACCTTCGCCATCCACCAGAATGACCGGGTTCTGCACCGCGTTCAGAACCGCCATGGCGAGCTGGTTCGCATCTGCCGGGCTGTGTTTGTCAGCGCTCATGCGGCCTTCCTTGCGGCTTCTTCGCCCGTATTTTCGCTCAGGGCTGAGCGCAGCAGATCCGCCACCTCCCCCGTGTCACGCGATGTCATGATTTGAGCCTTTTCCGGCGTGGCGATGTCGGGAGCGGAACGGTCGAGATACCAGCCCAGATGTTTGCGGGCATGCCGCAGACCGGCTTCCCGTCCATAAAATTCCAGCATCATCTCGTAATGTTCAACGGCAATAGCGGGAATATCATTGCGTTGCGGCGCTGAATGTCCGGCGAGCACAGCCGGCAGCCAAGGCTGCCCCTGCGCGCCGCGGCCGACCATGACGGCATCCGCACCGGAGCGACGCAGGATTTCGCGCGCATCCTCGGCCGTTTCCACGTCACCATTGGCGATCAGCGGCACGGAAATCACCTCGCGCACGGCGCGGATGGCGTCCCAATCCGCCCGTCCCTCATAAAACTGCATGCGGGTACGACCATGAATGGTGATGAGCTGCACGCCTGCCGCCTCGGCACGGCGGGCAATTTCCGGCGCGTTGATGCTGTTTTCGTCCCAGCCGAGCCGCATCTTCAGCGTTACCGGCACATCAACCGCGCCAACCGTCGCCTCGATCAGCGACAGGGCATGATCGGGATCGCGCATCAAAGCCGAGCCGGAATAACCGCCCGTCACCTTCTTGGCCGGACAACCCATATTGATATCGATGATGCCGGCGCCGTTATCGGCGGCGATCTTCGCCGCCTCGGCCATGAAATGCGCCTCGCGCCCGGCAAGCTGCACCATATGCGGAACCATGCCGGCATTTTTCAGCCGGGCCCAGGATTCGCCCCTGTTAGCGACGAGTTCGCGGCTGGCGACCATTTCCGTCACGACCAGACCTGCGCCGTAACGCCAGGCCAGCTGCCGGAACGGCAGATCCGTCACACCTGACATAGGCGCCAGCACCGCACGATTACGGATCGTGACTGAGCCGATGCTGAACGGTTCTGACAACTCCGGAAGAGGCAAATGATGATCTTTCATGCAGAAGGGCTGTTTGCATTATTTTTAGACAGTGTTTGTGCGGTTGCCAAGCACTTTTAGAGGGTTGCACCTTTTATTTGCTGGGCGGCTGCCTGCCTGTTTTGCTGTCGGCAGCAATTTGTGCAGGTTCAAAGGTGCGATGGCGATCGATCCTGCGACATGTAGCGGCGAATGCGCGTCTTATCGGGCTGGCCATCCGGGTTTTGAAACGCTAGAGCAGGACTGTCAACCGCTAAGGGTTGCGCACAAAGCATATGACCAATGCAGGAAAGTACTATGAAATTCGGCATCGTCATCGTCGCCGCCGGACGCGGTGAAAGGGCAGGCTCACCCGAGGAAGGGCCCAAGCAATATCGCCCGATCGGCGGCAGGGCCGTGATCGAGCACACATTGGCGACCTTCCTGCGCTGGAACGACGCCTGCCCGATCGTGGTCGTCAGCCATGCCGACGATGCGGCCCTGCTGTCACCGATCCTTGCGCGGCTTGATGCCGGCGAGCGGATCACCACAGTCACGGGCGGCGCCACACGTCAGCAATCGGTACTGGCCGGGCTTGAGGCACTCTCCTCGCACGGCCTTACCCATGTGATGATCCACGATGCCGTGCGGCCTTTCGTCGCCGCGGACCTGCTGGACCGAATTGTGGCGCTGCACCGGGCGGGTGCGGGAGGCGTTCTGCCTGCCCTGCCCGTCACCGATACGCTGAAGCGCGGCCTGGATGAGCGCGTCGTGGAGACGGTTTCCCGGCAGGGGCTTTATGCGGCGCAGACACCGCAAAGTTTCAGCTACAGCGACATTCTTGACGCGCATCGTGCCGCCGCTGCTTCAGGCAAAACGGATTTCACCGATGACGCGTCGATTGCCGAATGGACGGGACTGACCGTGACGCTGACCGAAGGTTCGGTCGATAATGTGAAACTCACTCTCAAGCGGGATATCGCCATGGCTGATGAAAAGCTCTCCCACGCCTTGCCCGATGTGCGCACCGGCAATGGTTACGACGTGCACCAGCTGGAGCCCGGCGACGGCGTGATGCTCTGCGGCATCTTCATCGAGCACGATCAGCGACTGAAAGGCCATTCCGATGCCGATGTGGCGCTGCATGCGCTGACGGATGCCCTGCTCGCCACCTGCGGTGCCGGCGATATCGGCGATCATTTCCCGCCTTCCGACCCGCAATGGAAGGGTGCAGCCTCGCGCATCTTCCTCGAACATGCGGCCAAGGTCGTGCGCGACAATGGCGGCACGATCATGAATGCCGATGTCTCGCTGATCGCCGAAGCTCCGCGCATCGGTCCGCACCGCCAGGCGATGCGGGAAGCACTTTCGGACATGCTCGGCATTGCGCTGGAGCGCTGCTCGGTGAAAGCGACAACCAATGAGACGATCGGTTTCGTCGGCCGCCGGGAAGGCATTGCAGCCATCGCCACCGCCACCGTCGTCTACCGAGGCAGACCGCTATGAGCCTTTTCCCCGGAGACATCGAAGAACTGGCGCGGCGAATCATCACCGATTTCACCGCCTGTGGCTTGATGGTCTCGACAGCGGAAAGCTGCACCGGAGGACTGATAGCCGGCGCGCTGACGGAGATTGCCGGTTCCTCCGCCGTCGTCGACCGTGGTTTCGTCACCTATACCAATGACGCCAAGAGGGACATGCTGGGGGTTGGCAGCGAGACGCTGATAACATTTGGTGCCGTCTCCCGGCAGACTGCATTGCAGATGGCGCATGGCGCCCTCTTCCGCTCGCGCGCGAATTTCGCCGTGGCGGTAACCGGCATTGCGGGCCCGGGCGGCGGCTCAGCCGAAAAACCGGTGGGGCTTGTGCATCTGGCCGCCAAGGCGCGCAACGGCAACTTCCTGCATCACGAAATGCGGTACGGAGATATCGGCCGTACTGAAATCCGACTTGCGACGGTCAGGACTGCGCTTGAGATGCTGATTGCCCTCAATCAGGCCGGGTCGGTGTAAATTTTGTCGGCACGGGTTTCGAAGGCTTCCGCAAACATGCGGAACGCCCGGTCGAACATCGAGCCCATCACCGCGCCGAGCAGACGGTTCTTGAATTCATAATCGATGAAGAAATGGATCGTCGTGCCACCATTTTCGGCGGCTTCGAAACGCCAGCGATTGTCGAGATACCTGAAGGGGCCATCGATATATTTCACATCGATGGCGCGCTCGGCGGGGTTCAACAACACCTGCGTGGTGAAGGTCTCGCGAATGGCCTTGTAGCCCACCGTCATATCCGCCACCAGCAGCACCTTACCATCCCGCTCCTTGCGCGAGCGGACGGAGAGCGCCTCGCAAAGCGGCAGAAACTGCGGATATTTCTCCACATCGGCGACGAGGTCGTACATGCGGTCGGGCGAGTGTTTAACAAGGCGATGCGTTTCGAACTGTGGCATGTACGGCAGTTAATCCTCGACAACAAGAAGATCAAGAAGGCGGCGGATCTGTTTTCGGCTTTTCAGCTGGAATATCGGCACGTTGGGGCCATGAAGCGCAAAACTCTCTTCGAAGATCGGACTATGGCGGCGTTCGAAATTCCAGATATAGCGCAGGAAATCGAGGTCTATTCTTTCCGGGCATCCTGCCGCCATTTCGGGCCGGGCCTTGCCATAACCCTTCACGATCCGGCTGACGGCGCCCCACAGGCAAAGCCAGCGCGGCATACGGACCCAGAGGACGATATCCGTTCTTGGCAGACGCAAATCGAAGGATGACGGATTGCTGCCATCCATCAACCATCGGTCTTCGGTGATGATGGCCGCGATCCTCTGGCGCTGTTCTTCGCGCGGGCGCAACTGCCAGCCGGGCAACCAGAAAATGTCGCGGTCCATGGAAATATAGCGAAGCCCGAAGGCGGCTGCGAGTTTTTGCGACAGTGTCGATTTTCCACCGCCGGAGCAGCCAACGACCATGATACGGCGTGCCGACGCTATAATCGCAGCGGCATCCTTGACGTTTTCCAGATAGTTCGGCATCGAATAAACCTCATCCTCGTCGCCGTGGATTGTCCAATAAAGCGGGCAATATTCTGCAACGGCACGACGCGAGCGTCCGACGTTACGGAAATTTAACTATTGCAACCCCCTCGCAGGGATTGCTATTTATTTGCGACTAATATTACACCCATGGGATGCAACGGCGCTGGAACCTCCCATTTTCACCGCGCTTATTCATCCTTGGGTTCACACCCGATACATAACCGCTTTGAGCCACTGAGTGAGCCGATGGACGATTTTTCCAACATCATCAACCTTCTCGAATCTGCCAAGCAACTGGCATCGATGAACGAAATGCCGATGCTTGCCTATCTCATCGACGTCGCGAAATGCGAGGCGAGAGAGAACAAGCCGGTTTTGCGAAAGCGCAAACGCGGCGAATCGACCGTCAAGGAAGGCTGTTAATTGCCGTTTCCCATAGCCGAGCGATAATGCCGGCTGGCCCAATCTTCAAGACGATGTCATAATCATGCAATGAATCCGGCCGCTTTTTCGAGGCGGCCATTTCTTTGCACACTGGAAACGACAGCGTCATGACAGTCGCATCGGCAGATATCAGAACCTACCGGCAGGAAAGACCCAGGGAACAGCATGGCTTCGTGCAGATCGTTCTTCCGGTCTCCGGCCACCTGCGGATCGACGTGGCCGGACGGCAGGATGAACTCTCCACCGGGCGCGGTGTCTTCATCCATCGCGATGCGCTGCACACGCAGGAAGCGACTGACATCAACCATTCGCTGGTGGTCGATATCGATCAAAACGCCGTTCCGGAGCACACGCTGGAGAGATTCGCACACGCGCCGTTTCTCGATATTGCGCCTGATACACGGCAATTAATTGCCTATATGTGCGGCCTGATCAAAACCGACGGTCGGCGCGACGATATCGCCGGTCTCTGGGCGCCGCTGCTGATGGACAGCCTAGCCACTGAAAAAACCGGTATACGCCTGCGCCTGCGCAAACTCAGTGCGGTCGTCAAGGCGGAGCCGTTCTTCCCCTGGACCATCGACATGCTGGCGGCCTGCGTGACGATCAGCGACAGCCGCCTGCACGCGTTGTTTCTCGAAGAATTCGGTCTCCCGCCTCACCGCTGGCTTGCCGGGTTGCGCATGGACAAGGTCTGCACGCTGCTCAGCGAATCCAGCCTGCCGATTGCGGAAATCGCGCTCAGGGCCGGGTTTTCCGACCAGACGGCGCTGACGCGCGCACTGCGCAATGCGGTGGGTGAAACACCGGCCGCCTATCGCCGGAACCGCGGCATTCACTAGATGTGAGCTTTCCGGGGGGTGTCCGTTCATAGTGGATTGAGGTGCGTGTGGCTTTACCCCCTCTGCCCTGCCGGGCATCTCCCCCTCAAGGGGGGAGATCGGCAGGAGGCGCCATCTCCACTTCATTCTCAAGCTTCCAGATGAGTGAGACCTTGCCGCAGATCGATCTCCCCCCTTGAGGGGGAGATGCCCGGCAGGGCAGAGGGGGGTAAACCACACGCACCTCGATCCATTGTGTACGGACAACCCTCCGAAAACCAACAATCAGAGCGGCGAACAAGTCCTCAGGAGTTTTTGTCAAGACAGCCGCAAAGGGCTGTGGCACATCGCGGACAAAGTGAATGCGGATGTGGCATGACATGAACAACAGGACAGGTCTCGGGGTTTTTTACGGCATGCTGGCGGGCGCGCTCTGGGGCGGCATATTCCTCGCGCCCAAACTCGTGCCGGATTTTTCCGCGCTGCAACTATCGACGGCGCGTTATCTGACCTACGGGCTGATTTCCCTCATCATCATCGGGCCGCGCCTCAAACGCGTATCGGCGCATTTCGGTGCGCGCGAATGGATCGCGCTCGGCTGGCTGAGCATGATCGGTAACATCGCTTATTACGTCTTCATCTCGACAGCGGTGAAGCTGAGCGGCGTCGCCTTCACTTCGATCATCATCGGTTTCCTGCCTGTCGCCGTCACCATCATCGGCAGCCGTGATCATGGCGCGGTGTCGCTGAAGCGGCTGTGGCCATCGCTTGCCTTTGGCGCAATCGGTATTGTCGGCATTTCCTGGCAATCGCTGACGGAAAACGATGCGGGGCTGGATGTCTCGCGTCTCATCGGGCTTGCCTGTGCGCTCGGGGCACTGGCCTCCTGGACGGCATTCGCGGTGGGCAATGCGCGCTGGCTGTCGCGTCTTCACGATGTCAGCGCCGATGACTGGAATATGATGACGGGTGTCGTGACCGGCGGGCTTGCCCTGCTGCTCGCCATTCCGGCCTTTGGCTTTGGTGGAGAAAGCCATAGTTCGGGAGATTGGCTGCATTTCGCCGCCATCGCCGCCGGGCTCGGTTTCACCGCTTCCATTCTCGGCAATGCTCTCTGGAACCGCATGAGCCGCATGCTGCCGCTCACCATGGTTGGGCAGATGATCCTGTTCGAGACGCTGTTTGCGCTGCTTTATGGTTTTCTGTGGGAAGGGCGCGGGCCGACCTTTGTAGAGATCGTCGCAATCTGCTCGGTGGTGCTGAGCGTCGTCTTGTGTATGAGGGCGCACCGGCCCGAGAAAGCTGTTGTGTAAGTGGGATGAAGGCCGGGAACAGGCGGTTGACCTATTTCACAAGCCGCACCCTCCCACTCACGTCATCCTCGGGCCTGTCCCGAGGATCCAATCACGTTCGTACAATCGATAGATCGCAGATGCTCGGGATAAGCACGAGCACGACGGTGGAGAGAGCATATCGCCCGATCCAGCAACTATGTTGCCGAACCCTTGTCCTTACTCAGCAGCAGCCAGCAGCTTCTTCTCGCGGGCCGCACGCAGGCGCTCAAAATCGTCGCCGGCATGGTGGGAAGAACGCGTCAGCGGGCTGGAAGAGACCATCAGGAAGCCCTTGGCATAGGCCACAGTCTCGTAGGACTTGAATTCTTCCGGTGTGACGAAGGCCTCAACCTTGTGGTGCTTGCGGGTCGGCTGCAGATACTGGCCGATGGTCAGGAAGTCCACGTCGGCGCTGCGCAGATCGTCCATCAGCTGCAGCACTTCGTTGCGCTCTTCACCCAAGCCGACCATGATGCCGGACTTGGTGAACATGGTGGGGTCCAGTTCCTTGACACGCTGCAAGAGACGCACGGAATGGAAATAACGCGCGCCCGGACGAACCGTGAGGTAATTGCCCGGAACGGTTTCCATGTTGTGGTTGAAGACATCAGGCTTGGCGGCGACGACGCGCTCCAGCGCGCCGGGCTTCTTCAGGAAGTCGGGGGTGAGGATTTCGATGGTCGTCGTCGGAGACGCGGCACGGATCGCCCAGATGACCTTCTCGAAATGTTCAGCACCGCCGTCAGCGAGATCGTCACGGTCAACCGAGGTGATGACGACGTGTGAAAGGCCCATCTGCTTGACGGCCTTGGCGACGTTCTCAGGCTCGTCCATGTCAAGCGCATTGGGCTTGCCGGTCGCGACGTTACAGAAGGCGCAGGCACGGGTGCAGATTTCACCCATGATCATGAAGGTCGCGTGTTTCTTTTCCCAGCACTCGCCGATATTCGGACAGCCGGCTTCCTCGCACACCGTTACCAGCTTGTGGCTGCGCACCAGTTCGCGCGTCTCGTGATAGCCCTTGGAGGTTGGCGCCTTGACGCGGATCCATTCCGGCTTGCGCATAACCTCGGTATCGGGCCGATGCGCCTTTTCCGGATGGCGGATGCGCTTGTCGTCGGACGACCTGTCGAGAATAGTGACCATTAAAAACCTGCTTCCATCGCCTGTAGCGATCTAAACACCTGTTGGCCGGATGCTTTAGAACAATTCCAGAAAAAGCGTAAGCCCCTTCCGGTCATGCGGCCCGTTAGCGCCGCACCAGCTTTGCCACAAACAGCAACAGGCTGGCGCCAAGGAAAGACGTGACGAAATAACCGAGCCTGCTGTCCTGCACGAAGACATCGAGGGTGCGAAGGACGGCGACGGCGACAACCGAACCGACAATGCCCAGAATGATGTTCATGAAGATGCCGAAGCGCATATCCATGAGTTTGCCCGCAAGCCAGCCGGCGAGACCGCCGATGATGATTGCCGCAATCCAGCCTACACTTTCCATTCCCACGCTCCCTGAAAGAACAGTTCCCTTGAGGAACCGGCGTTGAGACATATGGGACACCCGGCAAGGTTAGACAATGCCGGGCATCACGGGGCACTTATGCGTTCAGAACACGTCCGTAGGCGTCGAGCACGCTTTCCTTCATCGATTCCGAAATGGTCGGATGCGGGAAGATCGTGTGCATCAGATCCTCTTCCGTCGTCTCGAGGTTCATGGCAACGACGAAGCCCTGAATGAGTTCGGTCACTTCCGCACCGACCATATGGGCACCGAGCAGTTCGCCGGTCTTCTTGTCGAAGATGGTCTTGACCATGCCCTGGTCTTCACCGAGCGCAACCGCCTTGCCGTTCGCCGCAAAGGAGAAACGGCCGACGCGGATGTCGCGGCCCTGTTCCTTGGCCTTGGCTTCGGTCAAACCAACCGAGGCGACCTGCGGGTTGCAATAGGTGCAGCCGGGGATCTTGAGCTTGTCCATCGGATGGACATTCGGCAGACCAGCGATCTTTTCAACGCAGATGACGGCCTCGTGCTCGGCCTTATGGGCGAGCAGCGGCGGGCCGGCGACATCGCCGATGGCGTAAATACCAGGCACGTTGGTTTTGCCGTAACCGTCAATGATGATGAAACCGCGATCGGTCTTCACGCCGGCGGCCTCAAGGCCGATGCCTTCGACATTCGCCACGACGCCGACAGCCGAAATCATCCGGTCAGCGATGATCTTCTCGGACGAACCGTCCTTCTTCTCCAACGTCGCGGTAACGGAATTCGCGGCCTTCTCGACCTTGGAAACCTTGGTCTCCAGATGAATCTTGATACCCTGCTTTTCCAGCTGCTTCTTGGCAAAGGCAGAGATTTCCGCATCTTCGACCGGCATGACCTGGCTCATGATCTCGACGACGGTAACATCGACGCCCATGGTGCGGTAGAAGCTGGCGAATTCGATGCCGATGGCGCCCGAACCCATGACGAGCAGCGACTTCGGCAGCTCTTCCGGCTTCATCGCCTCGAAATAGGTCCAGATCAGCTTGCCGTCCGGCTCGATGCCCGGAAGCGCGCGCGGGCGGGCGCCTGTTGCGACGATGATGTGCTTGGCGGTGTAAGTGCCCTCGCCCAGCGTGTTCTTCGGAACCGGACCCTGCGGCTGAACCACCGGCTTGGTGGACTTGCCGACAACGATTTCGCCGGGCTTGGTGATTTTCGCTTCACCCCAGATGATATCGACCTTGTTCTTCTTGAACAGGAAACCGACGCCGTTGTTCATGCGCGCAGCAATGCCGCGCGAGCGCGCCACGATTGCCTTCACGTCAGGCTTGATCGAACCTTCCAGCGTCAGGCCGTAATCCTTGGCGTGGGTGGCGGTGTGCATGACATCGGCGGTGCGCAGCAGGGCCTTGGTAGGAATGCAGCCCCAGTTGGAGCAGATGCCCGCCAGATGTTCGCGCTCGACGACGGCAACCTTCATGCCGAGCTGGGCTGCGCGGATCGCGGCAATATAACCGCCCGGTCCCGAACCGATGATGATGACGTCATAAGATTGAGCCATTGGAAATCCTGCCTTGTCTTGTTCGGATGATGGTAAACCGTCCCGAAACGAGAATGAGTGTCAAAGTCCGAGCATCATGCGGACGACGGGCTCCAGCCCGCGGCCGATGGCCCGTGTGTTTTCAGCATCGAGATGAACGCCGTCCACCGGCGTCGTGCGGGCAACCGACCCGGCATCGAAAAAGCCGCAATCGAGTTCATCGGCAAGGTCCCTGTAGACGGAAGCCAGCATCGCCGATTCGTCGATAGCATCACGAAAGATCGCGCCCATGAACGGATTGGCCGTTTCGCATAGTTGCGGCGGCGCGACGATCAGAACGTCAGGTGCTTCCCAGTCCGACACCTGCCAGACGTGGTTGCGCGTGAGTTTCACCAGCCGCTCGACACCCTTCATGGCGACAATGGCCGAACCATGGATCGCCGGCTTCATGTCGTTGGTGCCGAGCATGATGATAACCATATCCAGCGGCGCGTGGCTATGCAGCAGCGTCGGCAAAAGCCTTGCGCCATTGCGGTCGCAATCGCCGGTGTGGTCGTCATAAGCGGTGGTGCGACCGCCCAGACCCTCGTGGATCACATGCACGTCGGAACCGAGCGCCTTCTGCAAGACGCTCGGCCAAAGATCGTCATGGCTGTGCCGGCCACCCGTTTCCGCATTTGATCCCCATGTGAGAGAATCGCCAAAGCAGAGGACCGACTTCACCATATTATTCTCCGATCAAACCAGCATGCCCATCGGGTTTTCGATGTAGCGCTTGAACGCGCCGATCAGTTCGGCTCCGAGCGCGCCATCGACGCAGCGATGGTCGGTGGAAAGCGTGACCGTCATGACGTTGGCGATCTTGATCTCGCCGTTCTTCACGACGGCACGCTGTTCGCCCGCACCGACAGCCAGAATGGTGGCGTGCGGCGGGTTGATGACGGCGGAGAAGCTTTTCACGCCCATCATGCCCATGTTGGACACGGCAGTCGTACCGCCCTGATATTCCTCGGGCTTCAGCTTGCGCTCTTTCGCGCGCTTGCCGTAGTCCTTCATCTCGTTGGAGATGGTGGAGAGCGACTTTTCTTCCGCTTTGCGGATGATCGGCGTGATCAGGCCACCCGGAATGGAAACGGCAACGCCGACATCCGCGTGCTTGTGCTTGACCATGGCGCTTTCCGTCCAGGAGACGTTGGCGTCAGGAACGTCACGCAGCGCCAGCGCCAGCGCCTTGATGACCATGTCGTTGACCGACAGCTTGTAGACCGGCTTGCCGTCCTTTTCGGGAGCAGCGGCGTTGAGCTGGGCGCGCAGCGCCAGAAGCGTATCCAGTTCGCAATCCACGGAAACGTAGAAATGCGGAACCGTCTGCTTGGATTCGACCAGACGCTTGGCGATGACCTTGCGCATGCCGTCATGCGGCACAAGCTCGTAGGAGCCCTGTTCGAACAGCTTGAGAACGGCTTCGTCGGACTGGCCCTTGGCGAGTGCCGGGGCCGGTGCGCCTGCGGATGCAGCAGCGGCGGGAGCAGCCTTTGCACCGCCGGAAGCGGCAGCCTTTTCCACATCGGTCTTGACGATACGGCCATGCGGGCCGGAACCGGAGACGGCCGAAAGGTCGAGACCGGCTTCCTTGGCAAGACGGCGGGCAAGTGGCGATGCGAAAATGCGCTCGCCGGACTTGGCAACCGGGGCCAGTGTGGAAGATGCGGCCGCCTGATCGGCTACCGGCTTTTCAGCCTTGACTGGAGCAGCTTCTTCCTTCGGCGCTTCAGCCTTTGCGGCTTCCGGCTTGGGAGCTTCCGCCTTGGCAGGAACGGCATCGCCGCCCTTCGCCGCCTCGGCCACATCTTCTCCTTCTGCTGCGAGGATCGCGATCAGGGCGTTGACCTTGACGGCTTCGGTGCCGGCCGGAACAACCAGCTTGGCGACGGTGCCTTCATCGACGGCTTCCACTTCCATGGTCGCCTTGTCGGTCTCGATCTCGGCGATCACGTCACCGGGGGCGACCTTGTCGCCTTCCTTGACCAGCCACTTGGTCAGATTGCCCTCTTCCATCGTCGGGGAAAGGGCAGGCATGGTAATGTTGATAGGCATGACTAGTCCCCCCAAACGAGATTATATTGTTCCAGCTCTTCAGGATGCTCCGCCAGCCGATCCAGCTGCGATGGCGAGACTTCGATATATCCGGCGACATCGTTCAGCCATTCGCTCACGGCGCCGATGACGCCGATATACTCGCGCGGGACACCGGCAATCACATCGCCTTCACCGTCATTGATAACAGCCCAAAAGACAACGCGCTCGAACTGAGGAGCCGCCTTGGAACCTAGAACACGATACCAATTTTCAGTTGCGGGGAGGATTTGTTTTATTTTACTCAAATTCACCTCCCCTTACTTGTAGCAGACGGTTTTGACAGCCTGAACGACTTCGTCAACATTCGGCAGAGCCAACTTTTCGAGGTTTGCCGCGTAAGGCATCGGAACGTCCTTGCCGGCAATCGTGAGGATCGGCGCATCGAGATAGTCGAAGGCGGCGCGCATGACCTGATTGGCGATGAAGTCACCGACCGATGACTGCGGGAAACCTTCCTCGACGGTCACCAGACGGCCGGTCTTCTTGACCGATTCGATGACGGTGGGCAGGTCCATCGGACGGATGGTGCGCAGATCGATCAGTTCGACGTCGATGCCGAGCTTCTCGAGTTCCGCAACCGCCTTGATCGCATAGGTCATGCCGATACCGAAGGAAACGATGGTCGCATCCTTGCCCTTGCGGTGAATGCGCGCCTTGCCGATCGGCAGCACGAAATCATCGAGCTTCGGCACTTCGAAGCTCTGGCCATAGAGAATTTCATTCTCAAGGAAGATGACCGGGTTCGGATCGCGGATAGCCGCCTTCAAGAGACCCTTGGCGTCGGCTGCCGTGTAAGGCATGACGACCTTGAGGCCCGGAATATGGCTGTACCACGCGGCGTAACATTGCGAATGCTGCGCGCCAACGCGGGCAGCAGCGCCCGAGGGACCACGGAACACCATCGGAGCGCCCATCTGGCCACCCGACATGTAAAGCGTCTTTGCCGCCGAGTTGACGATCTGGTCGATCGCCTGCATGGCGAAGTTGAATGTCATGAATTCGACGATGGGCTTGAGGCCCGTCATCGCAGCGCCGACGCCGATACCGGCAAAACCATGCTCGGTGATCGGGGTATCGATGACGCGGCGCTCACCGAATTCCTGCAACAACCCTTGCGTGATCTTGTAGGCGCCCTGATATTCGGCGACTTCTTCACCCATGACGAAGACTTTTTCGTCGGCGCGCATTTCTTCGGCCATGGCGTCGCGCAGCGCTTCACGCACCGTCGTCATCACCATTTCCGTGCCTTCAGGAATATCAGGATCGGCAGCAACTTCGATCTTGGGTGCTGCCGGAACCTTGGCGGCTTCCTTGGCAGCGCTCGGCTCTTCGGCCGCTTCGCGGGTCTTGCCGCCGGCGGCGTCCGAACCGGAATTGGCAGCTTCTGCCTTTGGTTCTTCCTTTTTGGCGGAGGAAGAGATGTCGTCGGCGCTTTCGCCTTCCTGGATCAGAACGGCGATCGGCGTATTGACCTTGACACCTTCGGTGCCGGCGTCGATCAGCAGCTTGCCGATCACGCCTTCATCGACGGCTTCCACTTCCATGGTCGCCTTGTCGGTCTCGATCTCGGCAATCACGTCGCCGGAGGTGACCTTGTCGCCTTCCTTTTTAAGCCATTTGGAAAGCGTGCCTTCCTCCATGGTCGGGGAAAGGGCGGGCATAAGAATTTCTACAGGCATGGGTTTCCCTTTCCCGATCAGAGCAGAATATCGGTGTAGAGCTCGGATACATCCGGCTCGGGGTCGTTCTGGGCGAAGTCGGCGCTGTCGGCGACGATATCACGGACATCCTTGTCGATGGCCTTCAATTCGTCTTCGCTTGCCCAGCCATGGTCCAGAAGCCGTGCCTTGACCTGTTCGATCGGGTCATGTTCGGAGCGCATCTTCTGCACCTCATCCTTGGAGCGGTATTTCGCCGGGTCCGACATGGAGTGGCCACGGTAACGGTAGGTCAGCATTTCCAGAATGATCGGACCCTTGCCGGAACGGCAATGCTCCAGCGCCTGGTCAGCGGCAGCCTTCACGGCGCGCACATCCATGCCATCCACCTGAACGCCGGGGATGCCGAAGGACTGGCCGCGCAGCGAATAGTTGGACTGGGCGGTGGCGCGGGCGGTCGAGGTGCCCATCGCGTAACGGTTGTTCTCGACGATATAGATGATCGGCAGCTTCCAGAGAGCAGCCATGTTGAAGCTCTCGTAGACCTGGCCCTGGTTTGCCGCGCCGTCACCGAAATAGGTCACGGAGACATTGTCATTGCCGCGATATTTGTTGGCGAAGGCGAGACCGGTTCCAAGCGAAACCTGCGCGCCAACGATGCCGTGGCCGCCGTAAAAATGCTTCTCCTTGGAGAACATGTGCATGGAGCCGCCCTTGCCTTTCGACAGGCCGCCCTTTCGGCCGGTCAACTCGGCCATGACGCCACGCGCGCTCATGCCCAAAGCAAGCATATGGCCGTGGTCACGGTAAGCGGTGATGACCTGATCGCCGTCCTTCTGCGACATCTGCATGCCGACAACAACGGCTTCCTGGCCAATGTAGAGGTGACAGAAACCACCGATAAAGCCCATACCGTAAAGCTGGCCTGCCTTTTCTTCGAAACGGCGGATGAGCAGCATTTCACGATAGGCGTGAAGCTCTTCATCCTTCGAGAAGTCCGGGCTGTTCTTGCCAGTGAATTCGGTTGCAGCCTTTGCCGTTGTCTTGCGGCCGGATACGGTCGCTGGTTTTCGCGGCGCCATTCATCCCTCCCTGAGTTGCCGTTTGAATGGATAGATTGGCGCGTACCATATGCAAGAAAATGCCATGCAGCAATGCTTTAAACGCATGGCACATATTCACGCTAAGATGCTGTGAATAAATAAAAAATGTTAAATTAACTTGATTTAGGTTAATTAGAAATATGTGTTCATGATGACGATTTCGTCGGTGCGGGACATATTCAGCTGGTAACGGGAAATCTCGTCGATCATGTCGCGTTCAAGCGAACCGTCGCTCAGTAATTCCACCTGCCGCTCCAGCGCCACGCGCGCCTGCGTCAGCTTTGCAAGCTCAGCCGTTCTGGTCAAACGCTGCCGCTCCAACCGCTCCGTCGCCTGCAGGCCGAAGTCGCCATGGATGGAATGATACCCGAAATAGGAAAGAAAAGCGATCGTGATGGCCGGAACGATCAAACGGCCGAATCGTCTTTTTTTATGATGTCTGGTCCACATGCCGGAGAAAAGCCCTAAAACGCACAACGTGATTCTGAGACTAAGCCGGATTGTTTAACTATCCGTTGACCTTAAATTCCAATCGGCAGATCGGCATGAAAAAGCCCGCCGGAGGGCGGGCTTAGGGTGGCGATGGTACCGTCAAACTCTCCTTTGTCATGCTAGAGCCTGTCCCGAGCATCTGCAACGTATCGAAATTGAGGAGACGTTGGCAGATCCTCGGCACAAGGCCGAGGATGACGTCGAATGTGTTGCTGGGCCTGATACCAATCCCGTCACGGGCAGTAACGACCTCCCACAAAATCCTGGCGAATTACCCGCGCAGGATCGAACGGCCGGCGTAGGCAGCCTGCGGACCCAGCATTTCTTCAATGCGGATCAGCTGGTTGTACTTTGCGAGCCGGTCAGAACGGGCAAGCGAACCGGTCTTGATCTGACCGCAGTTCGTCGCGACAGCGAGATCGGCGATGGTAGAATCTTCCGTTTCGCCCGAACGGTGCGACATGACGGCGGTGTAACCGGCCTTGTGTGCCGTTTCGACTGCATCCAGCGTCTCGGAAAGCGAACCGATCTGGTTGACCTTGACGAGGATGGAGTTTGCAACGCCCATCTTGATGCCGTCGCGAAGACGCGCGGAGTTGGTGACGAAGAGATCATCGCCAACGAGCTGGCATTTGTTGCCGACGAGATCGGTCAGCGTCTTCCAGCCTTCCCAGTCATCTTCGGCCATGCCGTCTTCAACCGAGATGATCGGGTATTTATTGACAAGCTCGGCCAGATATTCGGCCATGGCGCCGGGCTCCAGCGTGCGGCCTTCACCTTCCAGAACGTACTTACCGTCCTTGAAGAACTCGGTCGATGCGCAGTCGAGGCCGACATACATGTCTTCGCCCGGACGGTAGCCAGCCTTTTCGATCGACTTCATGATGAAATCGAGGGCTGCCGGCGCGCTCTCGAGGCCCGGTGCAAAACCGCCCTCATCACCGACATTGGTGTTGTGGCCCTGTGCGGACAGTTCTTTTTTCAGCGTGTGGAACACTTCCGAACCCATACGCACGGCTTCGCGGATGTTTTCCGCGCCAACCGGCAGGATCATGAATTCCTGGAAGTCGATGGGGTTATCGGCATGCGCGCCGCCGTTGATGATGTTCATCATCGGAACCGGAAGCAGATGGGCGTTCGGGCCACCGACATAACGGTAAAGCGGCAGGCCGGAAGCCTCGGCCGCAGCCTTGGCGATGGCAAGCGAGACGCCGAGGATGGCGTTGGCGCCGAGGCGCGACTTGTTCGGCGTGCCGTCAAGCGCGATCATCATCTGGTCGATCTGGATCTGGTTTTCAGCGTCGAAACCGCCGATGGCGTCGAAGATTTCCGTATTGACGGCTTCGACCGCCTTTTCCACGCCCTTGCCGAGATAACGCTTGCCGCCATCGCGCAGCTCAACCGCCTCATGCGCGCCAGTGGAGGCGCCGGACGGAACGGCCGCACGGCCCATGGAGCCGTCTTCGAGGTAAACATCGACTTCAACGGTCGGATTGCCGCGGCTGTCGAGGATTTCGCGCGCGATGATATCGGTAATGGCAGTCATGGTCTCTCCCTTGGGAATGGAACAGATATTTTCCGTCGCCTGTCTTAGACGATGACGAAGAAATTACAATGACGGCGGGCGGCAGAAACGGAGCGCCCGCCATTAAAATCGATTGGCACAAACCGAACGCACTGTGTCAGGCTTTGGTGATGGCGTCGAAGGCCAGAAGCTTTTCCAGCAGTTTTGGCATGTCTTTCAGGTGGACCATGTTGGGGCCATCGGAAGGCGCATTGTCCGGGTCCTCGTGGGTCTCGATGAAGAGACCGGCTACGCCGACAGCGACTGCCGCACGCGAAAGCGTCTCGACAAATTCGCGCTGGCCGCCGGTGGAACCGCCCTGCCCGCCCGGCTGCTGCACCGAGTGGGTGGCGTCGAAAACGACGGGTGCACCGAGTGAAGCCATGATCGGTAGCGAACGCATGTCGGAGACGAGCGTATTGTAACCGAAGGACGCGCCGCGTTCGCAGAGCAGCACATTCGGATTGCCGCTTTCATTCAGCTTGGCTAGCACATTCTTCATGTCCCAGGGCGCCAGGAACTGACCTTTCTTGACATTGATGACTCGGCCGGTTTTGGCGGCGGCAACGAGAAGATCGGTCTGCCGGCTGAGGAAGGCCGGGATCTGCAGCACATCCACCACTTCGGACACGATGGCGCATTGTTCCTCGGTGTGAATATCGCTCAGAACCGGAAAGCCGAATTCCTTCTTGAGATCGGCAAAAATCTGCATCGCGCTGTCAAGACCGATGCCGCGCTTGCCGGAAAGCGAGGTGCGGTTGGCCTTGTCGAAGGAGGATTTGTAAACAAGGCCGATGCCCAGACTGTCGCACAGTTCCTTGAGCACGCCGGCAATCATGAAGGCATGGTCGCGGCTTTCCATCTGGCAGGGGCCGGCAATCAGCGAAAAACGCTCGCTATTGCAGAAGGAGACCTTGCTGGCACCATCGCCGGCGGTGACTTTGAGATTGTTCGTAACGCTCATCATATTTCCTCGAAGGCGAAGGCGACGCCCTGACCGGGTGCTGCGGGCACCACCAGCCGGCCGCCCGCTTCCATGCTGGAGACGCCATTAGCAGCAAGTACTGCCGCTGTCACGGCAAGATCGGTGACGGAGAAGACGATGCCTGCGCCGCGCAGCCCACCGTCACCCCGATTTGAAGTATTCAGATCAAGGCCGGCGAAGGCCGGCTTATCGGTCAATCTGATCCTGGCATTGCCGGTTGCGAAAATCATATCTCCGTCCGGAGACATCGCGGATTCACAGTCAAACACCGTCTCGATCAGGCGAGCCGCCTTCGCATCTCCGCCAGAAAACAGCACGATCTCGCGGAGCCCCTTGACAGCGTTGGCATGCCGCTCCAGCTCCGCGCGGTCTCCCGGCAAGGCCTTCAGCCGCTGGCAGCCGAACAGGAAAAAATCCGCCGCCGCCCCGCTTGCCGCAAAAGCCAGCCGGAATGCCGCTTCGCTGCGGGAACCGTCCGGCATCTGCACCGGCCGCGAAAATTCAAAAAGATCACCCGCCGACAGGCCCGCCGTGACGAACCGTTGATGATCAGCGAAAGCATCGCCACTCCTGGCAACGAGAGCCGAGAAGCCTTCCGGGCCAAGGCTCTCACGAAAGGCTCTGTCCCTGCCGGTGAATACGTCACCTCTGTCAGCGGACTCATCATATTTAGCCGGGTTATTAACTGCGAGCGGCTCCAGATAAGTGCCGTCAGCAAGGAACACACAGGCATTCGCCGTGCCGAAGGGATGAACCGCCAAAGGCGCAACGGTGAAGCCGAGACTTGCAAGCCGCGCGGTGGCGACGTCGATCTGTGCAACCGGCAATACGAGATGATCTACGTGGTGAGGACGCAATGGAAAGGCCCTTCGTCAGGAGGAGGCATTGTCTGGCACCAGAAAAGCACGCGGAAAACGGCGAGGCAAACCGTTCGCCGGAGGAGAGGTGTTATTTCGTGGCCGGGTATCGACTGCATAATTCTGTCTGATGGTATAATTGTTGACTTGTAAACAATCTATTTGTAGATTTTCTGAATAGATTGTCGGGTTTGATGGCGCCTCATGCGAACGATATGATGACGCCGGTCGCGTTCTTTTTGAGACATGCGGCAAATTTGGCGAAGCATGAAACGGAAACATCATGGACCACCTCCCCCGCAAGACGATGGACGTCAATATCGACCGGCTGGAGACAGCGCTTGGATTTCTCATCCGCCTGGCGCAGCTCAAGACCTACGATGATTTCTTCACCGCACTTGGTGAATCCGGCATGCGGCCGGGCGAATTCTCAGTGCTTTTCGTCATCATGCACAATCCCGGCATTCGCCAGACGGCGCTCGGCCAGCGGCTGATGATCAAACGCGCCCATATGACCAAGCTGATCCGCGCCTTCGAAGACAGGAACCTCGTGACCCGCCGCGTTCCGGATGACGACCGCAGGGCCATCGAGCTGACATTGACGGCTGAAGGCGTGGCGCATGTGCGCAAGGAAAGCGAATGGTTCTTTTCGCATGAGGCAACGCTCGGCGCAGGCCTGACCAATGCCGAGCGCGATCAGTTCATTGTCCTGCTGCATAAATTTCTAGGCATGAATTTGGGAGAAACAGGCCGTGAATATTGATGAACTTATTGCCATCGACGTGCATACCCATGCGGAGGAGCCCTGCTGCGGCCCACGCGACGATGGTTACGATGAATTTCAGGCGGGCATGGCGAAATATTTCAAGAACCCCGCCGGCCACAAGGGCATGTTGCCGACCGTGCAGGAAACCGCCGCCTATTATCGTGAGCGCAAGATCGGCTGTGTGATCTTTCCGGTCGACGCGGAGCGGGAGACCGGTTTTCGACGTTACGAAAATGAAGAGGTGGCGAAGATCGCCGCCGAGAACAGCGATATCATGATCCCTTTCGCGTCGATCGATCCCGCCAAGGGCAAGGCCGGCGCGCGCGAGGCACGACGGCTTGTGCGCGAATTCGGGGTAAAGGGTTTCAAATTCCATCCGACGATGCAGGGTTTTTACCCGAATGACCGGATGGCCTATCCGCTTTACGAAGCCATTGCCGAGGAAGGCGCGATTACGCTTTTTCACACCGGGCAGACCGGCGTTGGCGCTGGTCTTCGCGGCGGCATGGCAATGCGGCTCAAATTTTCGAACCCGATCCACCTCGATGATGTGGCGGTGGATTTTCCCGACATGCCGATCATCCTCGCACATCCTTCCTTCCCCTGGCAGGAAGAGGCGCTGTCAGTCGCCACCCACAAGCCGAATGTCTATATCGATATGTCCGGCTGGTCGCCGAAGTATTTCCCGCCGATCCTGGTGCAATATGCCAATTCGCTCCTGAAACACAAAATGCTGTTCGGCTCGGATTGGCCGGCAATGACGCCGGAGCGCTGGCTCAACGACTTCGCCAATATTCCGATAAAGGACGAAGTTCGGCCGCTCATCCTCAAGGAAAATGCACGCAGGCTGCTGAAACTGTAGCGTCAGTCTGCAAAGCAGAGATTAAAGCCTCGGCGTCGAGCCGGGGCTTTTTTGAAAGAAACGCACCCTTGAGATTTGAGGGCGACGCGGCGCCCCTGCTTTTCACAATAGCAAAGGCCCACCGGTTCCGGTGGGCCTTGTTGTTTTTGATCGCTTCATATGGCGCCACGTGAAGGGGCGCGGGCAGAGAGAGCCTTCTCAGGACGCCTTTTTGGTGCGCCAGCTGTCGGCGTAATTGTCGCGTGCTTCCGCGGCGTAAGGCGTTTCTGAAACGCGGACGCGGATTTCCTTCTGCTTGTGGCGCTCCGTCGAGGTCTTGGCAGAGCCGCCGTCTGGCTCGCCCCAGACAAGCGTGAGAACGTCGCCGATCTGAACGTCATTGTCGACGATGCCGAGCGACAATATGCAGCGCTCATTATAGGAATAGCCGGTGAACATCGACATCCCCACATGTTTGCCGCCCTTCAGGATAAGGTCTGCGCCCGTCGAAGCGTAATTGGCCTGCGGGAAATCGATCCACTTGTAATGGTCTTCGCCAGGACGGAAGGCTGAGGCGATGACGTCAACGACATCCTCTGCATTCCATTCGAAGGTCACCTTCTTGCGATGCGTTTTGCCCTTCATGGCCTCGAGCGCCGACTTGCCAATGAAATCGTCCTTCTTCCAACCGATATAGAAGTCGTAACCGAGTTCGAACGGATTGACGTAATAGTCCTCGATATTCTCAGAAACGAAGCTTCCACCGATCGCGCCCGTGGCCTCGTAGCTATCCGCGCCCAGCCAGTCGCGATAATCCTTCAGCATGCCATCGCCAGTGTAGATGCCCGGCAGAGGCGACGGGATCCAGCCCGATTCGAGCGTGTTGGTGGAATAGGCCCGGCTGCCGCAGCGCACGAGATTGACGCCGGCCTGTTTGGCTGCCTCGAGGATGCAGGACAGGATGTAGCTCTTGTCCTCATACGGTCCCCATACTTCGAGACCGGGCGCGCCGGACATGCCGTGACGCAGCGCCTGTACTTTCTTCGAGCCGATATTGATCCAGTCGACATGGAAGAACTTGATATCCGGGATCGGCCCACCATTCATCTTCTCGAAGATCTTCGGGGCATCCGGTCCCTGGATCTGGTAGCGGTAGTGGGTGCGAAGCACACGCTCACCTTCCGGCCGCGACGGAGACCGAGGATCATGCTTGATGCGCACATTCCACTTGCCATAGGCAGCGCAGAACATCAGCCAGCTCGAGGTCGGAGCGCGGCCGACGAGGATGAACTTGTCCTGACGCTCCCGGAAGATGATGTGGTCACCAATGACGTGACCATCAGGCGTTACCGGAACGAAATGCTTGGCGCGGTTGAGATCGAAATTCGAAAAGGAGTTGATGCCGTGATAGGCAAGGAATTTCTCCGCATCGGGCCCTTCAACGATCAATTCGTCCATGTGGTGGGACTGGTCAAACAACACGGCACCCTCGCGCCAGGCGGCCTGCTCAGAACGCCAGTTGCTGAACTCACCGGCGACAACCGGGTATACATACATCCCGATTTTTGAGTTGCGGAGCATTTCAACGGGGTTCGGATATTGCTTCAAAACCTCGGTCAGACTGGAATTTGCCATTGTCATCTCCTCCCTGGCAATCGCATCGATGTATACATGAAACGCTGCGCGTCGATAAATTGCAAGCGCAAAATTACCGCGTCATGGAGGGTATCGACAAAAATAAAAGCGGCGCCAAAAGGCGCCACCCTTGGATTTGCAGCGATTTCCGCCGCTTAGTCGCTGATGAGTGCGAGACCCGGAACCTGCGCAATCAGTTCGGGCGCTTCGCGGATCATGTATTCAAGATTGGTGCGTGCTGTGCGGGAATGCTCCCGAGCCACAGCCTCCGCGCGCGCGCCTTCCCGCGCCACGATTGCCGCGACTATCGCCTTGTGCTGCTCCTGTGCGCCTCGCAGCGAGCGGCGAAAGGCGCCAATATTCGCCTTGTCGGGCAGAAAGGCCGAAGGGGACGCAAAAGGCAGGGAGCTTGCGCGCTCGACCTCGCGGCGAATCATCTCACTGCCGCAGAGCGCCGCCAGTTGATGATGAAAAATCCGATTGAGCGCTGCGTAACCATCGAAATCGACGTCATCGACACGATCACCGAAGCACAGGTCCAATTGCTGGACGGTGACACCGATCTCCTCCAGCGCCACTTTCGAGACACCGCGCTCAGCGGCAAGCCGCGCTGCCGTCCCCTCCATGACGCCACGTACTTCAATGGCATCCACGACATCCGCAAAACCAAAGCGGCGCACAACAAATCCGCCGCCCGGCAGACGATTAAGCAAACCCTCTTCCGTGAGGCGCGACAGCGCTTCGCGCACCGGAGTTCGGGAAATATCCAGAAGCTCGGCGGTCGACACTTCGAAGAGCCGCATGCCGCCAGGCAATTCGCCACTCAGGATTTTCTCCCTGAGTTCGATCACCGCCCGGCCGCCATGTGTCGCAGCATCCACCTGCCTCATATCTCACCCCTTCCATCCACCGGAGCGCCGCCATCAACGACATCGAGCACGCTTATTCAAGCGACATGCCATGTATACATTAGCAACTCAAGCAACAGGACGCAGAACTTCACCACCAACAGGACATGCCGCCTCCCTTTGAAATCGCATAGAAATCATAGGCAAAACCGACACCATCGCATCAACATGTATTCATTCAATCTAATTAAGATTAAATAATTCGTCAATATTCTTGGTTTTTCGCAAGATTTTGATTGAAGTAGCCGTTTCATGTATACATAATCAGGTCTCGCTAAGGGAGAAAGCGATGGGTTGGTCGAGTTTTTGGGATAATTCCGGTGCCGACGGAGATGTTGTCAGATCTGGCAACATCCTAGCTGGCTGGTCGATCGAGGTCATGCCGCGCACTGCGGCAAAGATCGATGATTTCAGAAATATTCTGCCTGACGGCACGCGGGTTTACATCGCCCACATAGATGGAACGCCGATAGCCGACATGGTATCCACCGCAAAGCGCTTGCATGACGAAGGCTTTCCCGTGATTCCGCATCTGCCGGCGCGTGGCATCGGCGGCAAAAACGAGCTGGAGGACTGGCTGAAGCGTTACCAGGGCGAGGCCGGCGTGACGCAGGCGCTGCTGCTGGGTGGCGGCCAGAAACAGCCCGCTGGCAGTTTTTCGAGCTCGATCGACATGATTGAGACGGGCCTCTTCGACAAGATGGGGTTTACCCACCTTCATCTGGCCGGCCATCCCGAGGGTAATCGCGACATAGACAGCGACGGCTCGTCAAGAGGTGTCGATCAGGCCTTGTTGTGGAAGCAGGATTTCGCCAGCCGCACCGACGCCCGGCTTGCCCTGACGACCCAATTCGCCTTCGATGCGAAGGCGGTTATCGAATGGGCAAAACGCATCGGGAATATGGGTGTCACAATTCCTGTTCACGTCGGTATTGCTGGTCCGACAAAACTGCAGACATTGATCAAATTCGCAATCGCCTGCGGCGTTGGGCCGTCTCTGAAGGTGCTGCAGAAGCGCGCGCTTGATCTTTCGAGGCTCTTCGTTCCTTACGAACCGACCGATTTCATCGCCGAACTTATCGATCACAAGGCGGCAAATCCCGATAGTCTCATCGAGCATGTCCATATTTTTCCGCTCGGTGGCATCAAGCCCTCTGCCGAGTGGATGAAGAAACATGCCTCCACCGGGACCCTCGCCAATGTCGCCTGAGAAAGCTTATTCTCAGGCGATATTGCGAGATGGCGTGAGGACAGTGCCGTCAGGCCGTCGTGTCCGGCGCTTTCAGCCGCGTAGCGCGTTTTTCAAGAAAGGCGCGCAGGCGTTCTTCGGCTTCGGGGCTGGCCGCCGTGAAGGAGGAAATGAAGGACTCGACGAACAGCCCGTCCTCCTTGGCCATATCCTGAATGCGGGGAAGCGCGTTGATAACGGCATAGTTGGACAAAGGTGCATTGGACGCTGCAATGGTGGCGAGCTCCTGCGCCTTCGCAAGCGCTTCGCCGCGCGGCACAGCATATTGCACAAGGTTCCAGCGTTCGGCTTCGGCGGACGAAGCGACCCGTCCAGTCAGCATCATGTCGCTCATGCGGGCGACCCCCAGCAGCCGCGCGATGCGGACGGATCCACCTCCCCCAACGAAAATGCCGCGCTGGCCCTCGGGCAACGCAAAGAAGGCGCTTTCGTCGGCAACCCGCAGATGGGTCGAGGCGGCCAGTTCCAACCCACCGCCGACGACCGCGCCATGCAGGGCAGAAACCCACGGTATGGTGCCATGCTCGATCTGCGAGAACACGGCGTGCCAGCGGCGGGAGCCGCGCACGCCTTCGATCGGCGTCTTGTGGATATGTTCGCCAAGATCGAGACCGGCGCAGAAATGATCGCCATGACCGAAAATGACGGCGGCACGGGCTTCGTTTTCCGCCCGCGCGGCGGCGGCGGCAATAGCCTCAACGAAACGGTCACTGATGGCGTTGCGCTTTTGTGGCCTGTTGAGGCCAACAAGGGCGATGTCACCCCGCAATTCGTAAGAGACAAATTCTTCTGTCATTTTTTCGCTCATGGCGAGGTCTCCGATAATTTCGTCTCATATACAATCTATCTTCCGCATTTTGTTTACAAGGATATTATTTTCTTGTAATCATTTTTTTGACAAAAGATTATTCGTACGGTTCGCGTGAATGACGTCTGGGAGGAGGTCGTGACGATGAGTGTGAAACTTTGGTCGCCAGATGTCGCATGGGAGAAGCGGCCGAACGGCGAGATCATGATCTGGCGGAACGATCCGCTTGGCCCCTATCCGCAGAAATTGAATGAGCGTCTCCTTCACTGGTCTCGTTCGGCACCGGAGCGCACATGGATGGCCGACCGTCAGGGTCGCGAGCCATGGCGCCGGGTCGGCTACGCTGAGGCTCTCGACAAGATACGGCGTATCGGCCAGTTCCTTCTCGATCATGACCTTTCGGTCGAGAGGCCGCTGCTGGTGCTTTCTGAAAATTCCATCGAGCATGCGTTGATGGTGCTTGCGGCCCAGCATGTCGGTATCGCCTCGGCTGCCATCACGCCGGCCTATGCCACGTCGGCCGATCTCACCAAACTCGCCGACATCCGCGGGCAGATCACCCCGGGGATGGTTTTTGCCGAGGATGCGACGCCTTTTCGCCGGGCGCTCAGCGAGGTTTTCGACGACGGTACACCGCTGGTCGGCCTCCGCAACCTGCCGGAAGATCGCTCCAATACGTTTCACTTCGAAACCCTGCTTGAAACGGAGCCGACCGAAGCGGTTGATCGTGCTTTCGATGCGGTCGGGCCGGATACCGTCGCCAAATTCCTGTTCACGTCAGGTACGACTGGTTCGCCCAAAGCGGTCATCCAGACGCAACGCATGTTGTGCTCCAATCAGGAAATGATTGCCGATTGCTATGGCTACTTTCGCGAGGAGCCGCCGGTCGTCGTTGATTGGGCGCCATGGAACCACACGGCCGCGGGGAACAAGGTGTTCAACCTCGTCCTCTATAATGGCGGTACCTATTATATCGATCGCGGCAAGCCCAGCCCGGCGCAGATCGGCCAGACACTGGACAATCTCCGGGACATATCGCCCACCTGGTATTTCAACGTTCCCGCTGGCCACGAAATGCTGGTCCAGGCCATGCGCAAGGACGAGGCGCTGTGCCGCAGCTTTTTTCGCGACCTGAAGATGCTGATGTATGCCGGTGCCGGCATGGCGCAGCACACATGGGATGCGCTGACGGAGCTTTCCATGGCAACGGTCGGCCATGCGGTTCTCATGGGTGCCGGCCTCGGCTCGACGGAGACGGCACCCTTCTCGCTGTTCTGCACCGAACCGCAGGACAAGCCCGGCAATATCGGCATCCCGGCCCAGGGCGTGACGATGAAACTCGTGCCCTTCGATGGCCGGTACGAATTACGGCTGAAAGGCCCGAACATCACGCCCGGTTACTGGCGTAATGGCGAACTGACGGCGGCAGCCTTCGACGAGGAAGGGTTCTATCGAATCGGCGATACCGTCAAATTTGCCGTCGCGGACGATCCACGCCGCGGCTTTTATTTCGATGGCCGCATGGCGGAAAACTTCAAGCTGCAGACCGGCACCTGGGTGGCCGTGGGGCCTTTGCGCGCGCAATTCGTCAACATGTTCGCCGGGCTGATCCGCGATGCCGTCATAACGGGCGAAAACCGGGCCGAATTGGGTGCCCTTGTCGTGCCATTCATGCCGGCGCTACGTGAGCTTGTTCCCGGTTCGCAACATCTCTCCGATGCGGAGATCATCCGGCACCCGAGTGTCAGGGCGCAGATTGTCGCGAAGCTTTCGGCGCATCAAAAACAGGCGAGCGGTTCCGCAAGCCGCGTCATGCGCATTCTCGTGATGGAAGACGCGCTGCGCTTCGAGAAAGGCGAGGTTACGGACAAGGGATCGATCAACCAGCGCGCCGTGCTTCTGCATCGCAAGGAGCTCGTAGAGTCACTTTACGGCGACACGCCGCAGGTCATCACCGTTGGCAGAGAGGTAGCAGCATGAATATCGAAGGCGCAGGCGCACTCGTCACGGGTGCGGCATCCGGCCTCGGCGCGGCCGTGGCGCGAATGCTCGCGGCTCGCGGCGCGGCGGTCACCATTTTCGACCGCAACGGCGAAGCCGGCGAAAAGCTGGCGGCGGAGATCGGCGGTAAGGCCGTTCAAGGCGATGTGACAAGCGACGCCGATGCGCAGGCGGCAATAAAGGTAGCCGCTTCCGCCAAAGGCGGCCTTCGTATTCTCGTCAATTGCGCGGGCATCGGCACCGCGGGTCGAATTCTCGGTCGCGAAGGGCCGCAGCCGCTGGGCGATTTCGAACAGGTCATCCGCGTCAACCTGATCGGCACCTTCAACATGATGCGGCTTGCGGCCGCTCGCATGGCTGAGAGGGAACAGGATGAAGGCCAAGATAATCGCCAAGACAATGGCGTGATCGTCAACACGGCGTCGGTTGCCGCTTTCGAGGGCCAGATCGGGCAAGCGGCCTATGCCGCGTCGAAGGGCGGCATCGTTTCACTCGCCCTGCCCGCAGCACGCGAACTTGCCCGCTTCCGCATTCGGGTGAATACCGTCGCGCCCGGCATTTTCCTGACACCCCTGCTTCAGGGATTGCCGCAGGAGGTTCAGGAGAGCCTTGCGGGCCAGATACCCCACCCTTCCCGGCTCGGCGATCCAGCCGAATTTGCCGATACGGTGCGCTTTCTCATCGAGAACGATTACATGAACGGTGAAGTCATCCGGCTGGATGGCGCGATCCGCATGCAGCCGCGGTGATGTGATGAGCTTTTCAACCCAGGCGGCCCGCACGATGGAGCTTCTGAAGGCAACGCCCGGCTGGCGTCGCATCCAGTCTCTTCGCGGCGATTGCGATGATGCCTTGGTAACGGCCATCCTCGACGAAGCGGCGCGTTTTGCCGAAACCGTCCTCGAACCGCTCAATACACCCGCCGATCGTCAAGGCTGCACCGTGGTCGGTGGCCGCGTTCGCGTTCCCACCGGCTTTACCGATGCCTTTCGGCGGCATGCGGGCGATGGCTGGCTGGCCATGGATGTGCCGGAACGCTTTGGCGGTCAGGCTCTGCCGCTGGTGTTACAGGCCACCTGCGCTCCGCTTTTCGAACGGGGCTGCGTGGCGCTGATGATGGCGTCCGGCTCGACCCGCGCCGCCTGTCACCTTCTTGCCGAGACCGCGGAAGGAGCCGTTGCGGACGAATGGGTGCCGCGCCTTGCGGCGGGGGAATGGGCCGCCACCATCTGCATTTCCGAGCCTGATGCCGGTTCCGACCTCGCCCGTCTGCGCAGTCGCGCCGTCTTCAGGGAAGGCGCATGGCGCATCGAGGGTCGGAAAATCTGGATATCCTTCGGCGACCATGACATGGCGATGCGTATCGGCCATTGTCTTCTCGCCCGCACCGGCGAAGAAACCGGGACGCGCGGCCTCAGCCTTTTCCTTGTGCCGGATGAGATCGATGGCGAACGCAACGGCGTCACCGTCGAGCGTATCGAGGAAAAAATGGGGCTGCACGGCTCGCCTACCTGCGCGCTGCGTTTCGACGGTGCCCGCGGCCTCTTGCTGGGTGAGGAAGGGCGCGGGCTGGCGCAGCTTTTCGCCATGATCGAATTGATGCGGTTGCAGACCGGCTGTCAGGGGCTGGGACTAGCCTCGGCCGCCATCGATATTGCCGAAACCTATGCGCGGGAGCGCCAGCAAGGCGGCGATCCGGCAAAACCCGCCATCGCCATCGCACACCACCCCGATATTCGCCGCCAGCTTCAGGAAGCCCGTCTGCGCACGGAAACATTGCGGGCAGCAACACTGGAACTCGCAACAGTCATGGATCTTGCCCGCATGGAGCCGAAGGAAGAGCTGCGCGGCGATCTGCAGGCGCTCTCGCGCTGGCTGCTGCCGCTTGTCAAGAATTTCGGTGCGGATGCCGGCTTTACCGTCTCCAATCAGGCCATCCAGATACTCGGCGGCGCGGGTTACACCCGGGAATGGCCGCTTGAGCAATATCTGCGCGATGCCCGGGTGATGACGATCTATGAAGGCACCACCGGCATGCAGGCGATCGACCTTCTGACAAGACGACTGTGGCGGGAAGGCGGAAAAGGTCTCGACGTTTTTCTGAAACGCGCCCGCAGCGAACTCGCTGATTACCGGTCCGACAAAACCAAAGCGGCAGCATCCGTGCTGGATGCTTTCGAGGCCGAGAGCCGACGCATGGCGGCGCTGGAAAACGAGCCGGAAACCGGCCTCTGGCAGGCCAACAACTATCTGAACGCCGCCTGGGAGGCATTCGCCGCATGGATGACCGTGCGGGTCGAAGGCGTCGCGGATGCGCAGGCACGGCGGACGGGAAAAGCGGCCTGACGTCACGAAAAGAATGAGACGCATTTTTCAGGGCTGTCACCGACGCCCGATCATTGGGAGGGAAGACAATGAATAAACGCATCAACACATGGATGGCAACTGCCGTCGCCTTGACGATCACAGCAAGCTCCGCCTTTGCCGATGTGACCATCGGCGTGACCATACCAACCACTGGGCCGGGTGCTGCGCTCGGCATTCCGCTCAAGCAATCGATCGAATTCTGGCCGGCCGATATTGATGGCGAAAAGCTGAAGGTCATCCTGCTCGACGATGCCGGCGATCCGTCCGTCGCAACCACCAATGCCCGGCGTTTTGCCAGTGACGACAAGGTCGATGTTATCGTCGGTTCGGCGCTGACGCCGGCAGCCATTGCCGTCGCCGGCGTTGCCAATGAGACGGAAGTTCCGCATTTCGCGCTGTCGCCGATCCCGCCGACGGCAACGAAGAAATGGAACTTCGTCATGCCGCAATTTTCCACGGTTCTGGTGAAGAGCATGTTTGCGCGCATGCAGAAGGACGGCGTCAAACGTGTCGCCTTTATCGGTTTTGCCGATTCCTACGGCCAACAATGGGTCGATGCGCTGAAGGCTACCGGCAAGGACTACGGCCTCGAACTGGTCGCGGAGGAGCGTTATGCGCGCGCCGACACGTCCGTTTCGGGTCAGGTGCTGAAGTCGCTTGCCGCACGTCCGGACGCCATCTTCATCGGCGCTTCCGGCACGGGCGCCGCCCTGCCCCAGATCGGGGTGCGCGAGCGCGGTTTCAAGGGCAAGGTCTATGTCGTTTCCGGCGCCGTAACATTCGATTTCCTGCGCATTGCCGGCAAGGCCGTCGACAATACCGTGTTTGCGTCCGGTCCGGTCATGGTCGCGGAAGATCAGCCGGACAGCGCGCCGACCAAACAGGAAGGCCTCGCTTATCTCAAGGCTTTCGAAGGCAAGTTCGGCCCCAACACCCGCACCCAGTTCGGCTCGCATGTCTGGGACGTCATGGTGATCCTCAAGAAGGCCGTTCCGGTGGCGTTGAAAAAGGCAAAGCCCGGCACTGCCGAATTCCGCGCCGCCCTTCGCGACGCCATTGAGACCAGCGGTCCGTATAACGCCACCCACGGCGTCTACGAATTCACCGCCGACAATCATTACGGGCTCGACCAGCGCGGGGTCGTGTTGCTGACAGCGGCCGACGGCAAATTCGTGTTGCTGCCGGACAATAAATAAAGCTCCCCATTCAAGACGGGCCGGGAGCCTGCTCCCGGCTCGAACGCGCAGCCGCAGACCCGGCGAGCCCGATGGCAGTTCGCCGGTCATCGAAAATGCCCATCGCGCATCACGCAAGGCCAAACCAAAGGGTGTATTTTGGACGCGACAATTGCCACTTTCCTGATCCAGGACGGCGTCACCAACGGCGCGATTTATGCGCTGCTGGGCCTTGCCATCGTTCTGGTTTTCTCGGTCACGCGGGTGATCTTCATTCCGCAGGGTGAGTTCGTCGCCCATGGCGCTTTGACCCTGGCGCTGCTGGATGCCGGCCGTGTGCCGGGCACGCTGAACCTGCTGCTGTGCATGGGCGTCGTCGCTCTTGTGCTGGATCTGTGGGCAACGCGGCGGGACATGCGCCTTCCGCGACTGTTGCAGGCGCTTGCCGTCAACCTTGCCCTGCCCGGCGCGATTTACGGGCTCGTCGCAATTCTGGCGCCCATGCAGCTCCCCTCGTTCCTGCGTGCCATGATTACCATCGCGATCATCGCGCCCATGGGATATTACGTCTATCGCATCGCCTACCGGCCGCTTTCCGATGCTTCCGTTCTCGTTCTGCTGATTGCCTCCGTCGGTGTGCATCTGGCGTTGATGGGCCTCGGGCTCGCTTTCTTCGGTCCGGAAGGCCTGCGCGCGGCGGCGCTCAGTGATGGTGGTTTCACGCTGGGGCCAATGCTCGTTACTGCCCAGAGCATTTTCATCTATCTCGCGACCATCCTCGTCATGATCGGTCTTTACCTGTTTTTCGAAAAGACACTGCTCGGCAAGGCGCTGAAAGCAACGGCGATCAACCGGCTCGGCGCCCGTCTCGTCGGTGTTCGAACGGAACTCACCGGCGTCACCGCCTTTGTGCTGGCCGCAGCCATAGCCGCGATTTCCGGCGTATTGGTCGGGCCAATCACGACCATCTTCTATGATACGGGCTTCCTCATTGGTCTCAAGGGTTTTGTCGCTGCCATTCTCGGCGGCATGGCGAGCTTTCCCGTCACGGCGGTTGCGGCGGTGGGCGTTGGACTCATCGAGGCTTTCGCCTCCTTTTTTGCTAGCGACTTCAAGGAGATCATCGTGTTCGGCCTCATCGTGCCCGTTTTGATCTGGCTTTCCTTCGGCGCAAGCCATCATGAGGAAGAGTGACATGACCTCAGGTAAACATCTCTATCCTGCGGTAGCTGCGCTTTTTCTCGTCGCCATCTTTCCGCTTCTGCCTGTTCCACCCTTCTGGGTGACGCTCGCCAACAATATCGGCCTTGCTTCGCTTGTCGCCATCGGGCTCGTGCTGTTGACCGGCGTCGGCGGCATGACCTCTTTCGGTCAGGCAGCATTCTGTGGTTTCGGCGCCTATACAACGGCGGTTCTGACCTCTGCCTACGGCTTCTCGCCCTGGCTGACCTTGCCGCTGTCCCTCCTCGTCGGCGCGGTTGTCGCCCTGCCGCTGGGCTTGATGACGGTTCGGCTATCTGGCCACTACCTGCCGCTTGGCACCATCGCCTGGGGTCTTGCGATTTATTACCTGTTCGGCCGCATCGAACTTCTCGGCCGTTATGACGGAATTTCAGGCATACCGCCGCTATCGCTTGGCGGCGAAGCGCTGATGAGCAGCAGTTCGATCTATTACATCATCTGGATCTTCGTCATCGCGGTGGCGATCGGCGCACAGAACCTGCTCGACAGTCGCGTCGGGCGCGGCATTCGCGCTCTGCGCGGCGGTTCGCAGGCGGCGGAGGCCTTCGGAGTCAATATCGAGCGCGCCAAGCTTACCGTCTTCGTGTTTGCGGCCGTGGTGGCCGCGCTTTCCGGCTGGCTTTACGCCCATATGCAGCGATCGATCAACCCGACCCCCTTCGGCCTCGACATGGGCATCACCTATATGCTGATGGCCGTGGTGGGCGGCTCCGGCCGTGTTGTCGGGGCGATCTTCGGCGCAAGTGTCGTGCTGGTGTTGAAGGAGGTGCTGCAACGGGTACTGCCCGGCCTCCTCGGCACATCGGTCAATTTCGAAATGATCGTATTCGGTGTGCTGCTCGTCCTTATCCTGCAGCTTTCCCGTGATGGTCTCTGGCCGCTTCTGGAAAGATACCTGCCCGCGCGGCCGCCCCGCACCATCAGGCGTGATGGCGAAGCGCTGGACAGACGCCCCATGCCGCAGACGGGCAGCCCGCTGGTGCGGGTCGAAAGGGTCCGCAAGGCCTTTGGCGGGTTGACAGCGGTCAATGATGTCAGCTTCGACATCAAGGCCGGGCAGATCATCGGCCTGATCGGCCCGAATGGCGCCGGCAAGAGCACCACCTTCAACCTCATCACCGGCATCCTCAACCTGTCCGGTGGAGAAGTCACCTATCAGGGACAAAGATTGTCGGGCCTCAATCCGCGGCTGATCGCACGACGGGGCATTGCCAGAACCTTCCAGCACGCCAAGGTGCTGCCGACAATGTCTGTTCTGGAGAATGTGGCGCTGGGCGCACATCTGCGCGGCAATGCGGGCATGTTCCGCAGCTTCTTCCGGCTCGAACGCAGGCAGGAGCAGGCCCTTCTGGCCGAAGCAGCCGACCAGCTTGACCGCGTCGGCCTCGGCGCCCATCGCGACCGTCCGGCCGGCGACCTCGCGCTCGGGCAGATCCGTATCCTTGAAATTGCCCGCGCGCTCTGCCTCAACCCGACCCTGCTGTTGCTCGATGAACCGGCGGCAGGCCTGCGCCACGGCGAAAAACAGGAGTTGGGCGATCTCCTGAAAAAACTGCGGGCCGAAGGTGTGAGCGTGCTGCTCGTCGAGCACGACATGGGCTTCGTCATGGGGCTGGTCGATCATATCGTCGTGCTGGACTTCGGCACGTTGATCGCCGAAGGCAAGCCTGCGGACATAAGGCAACATCCGGCCGTGATCGCGGCCTATCTCGGGGGTGCGGCGTGAGCGGAAATCTACTCGATATCAGGGACATCCATGTCGCTTACGGTCGCGCCGAGGTGGTGCATGGCATATCGCTTTCCATGGCCGCAGGTAGCATCGTCACCGTCATCGGGGCGAATGGGGCCGGCAAGACGACGCTGCTCAATGCCATCATGGGCGTGATCCCCTCGCGCGGGACCATTCTTTACGACGGCGCGCCGGTGCCCGATACCATCGAGGGCCGGGTTGCCGCCGGCCTTTGTCTGGTGCCGGAAAAGCGCGAATTGTTCGGATCGATGACGGTCGAGGACAATATCGAACTCGGCGGTTTCCTGCGCTCACGCCAAGAGCGCAACGAAACCCGTGAAGAGGTCCATGCACTCTTCCCGCGCCTTCGCGAGCGCAGCAAGCAGCTTGCCGGAACGCTTTCCGGCGGCGAAAGGCAGATGCTGGCGCTCGCCCGAGCACTGATGAGCCGGCCGAGACTGCTGCTGCTGGATGAGCCAAGCCTCGGGCTTGCGCCGTTGATCGTCGCCGAAATCCTGCGCATCGTCGCCGAACTGCGCCGTACCGGCGTCTCCATCCTGCTGGTCGAACAGAACGCCCGCGCCGCGCTTGAAATCGCCGACGAGGCCTATCTCGTTGAGCTCGGCGAGGTCCGCCGCTCAGGCCCTGCCGCTGAACTCGCCGTCGATCCGGCACTGATGGCAAGCTATCTCGGCCCCGGTGAACACGCCGTCTAGAGAGCCCTCCCTCCGGATGAGAACGGGTTCCCGTCGCTGACGGACGGACTGGTCGTGATGCGCTGATGTCTGAAACACAGCGCCGCCGTCACATGCACATTTCAGGCAGCGGTTCGATGGACCAGAAGAGCAAAACCGACGACCGCATGCTCACGGAGTGATGTCGGAGATATCCACCGATACGGGTGTGTGCAGCGGGTAAAGGACGGCGTCTCCACCACGTCCCGTCTGCCACATCGTCATGGCGAATCTGCCGGAGGGCGCAAGCGGCGTCAGCCTGTGATGCATGACACCGTGACGATAGGTGACGATCTGGCTGGGGCTTGCCAGAAAGGCCTTTATGGTGGATTCGTCCGGCATCCCGTCCTCACCTGCTTCGCAAACCACGATCAGAGATGACGACTGGTCGAGCGGCAGAAAAGTCTGGCTGGAGAATGGATGTATTTCCATTTGCGAAATGACCGGCGAACCCGACATTGCCTTCGCGTGTACGAGTTGAAGCACTGGTGTTTTTGCTTCGCCGGTTCCCTCATAGGCATCCGCAAGCGACACCAGATTTTCAAGTTCGGAGATGTCGGCGACAGAGCCGTAGGGCGCGAAGGCTTCCGCTGTCAGCGGCCTGGCGGCAACGGTCTTCATCAGGCTGCTCCGCTGAAGGCAAGCTGCACTTTCATGCTTTTTGCGCGGTCACCGGCAAGATCGAAAGCCTCGCGGGCCTGATCGAACGGCAATGTGGCGCTGATCAAAGGCTTAACGTCGATCAGGCCACGTCCCATCATATTCACCGCCTGGGCAAATTCCTCGTGGAAGCGGAACGTTCCGCGCAGCTGCAGCTCTTTAGCAACGATGAGGTTCATCGGAATGGTGAAGTCTCCGCCAAGACCGAGCTGGACGATAATACCGCCCGGCCGGAGCAGATCCAGCGCCGGGACAAGTGCCGCGTGATTGCCGGAGGCTTCGAACAGGACGTCGAAGACGCCTTTTTCAAACCGGTATTTCTCAAGCATGCCGGCATCGCGCAGGATGTTGACGGCTTCATCCGCGCCGATACGTCGCGCCAGCTCGAGCGGTGCGTCGGCGACATCGGTAACGACGATATGCGCCGCGCCGGCAAGACGGGCAACGAGCAGGCTAAGCATGCCGATCGGCCCGGCACCGGTTATCAGCACCGTCTTGCCCAGAAGCGATCCCGCCTGACGCGCGGCATGGAGGCACACGGCCAAAGGCTCGGCCATGGCTGCCTCACCCATGGAAAGTCCGTCGGCGATCTGTACCGGTTGCGTCGAATGGACCGTCACGACTTCACGGAAACCGCCCTGAACATGGGGGGAGCGCATGGCGCTGCCCATGAAGCGCATGTCCAGGCACTGATTCTGCCTGCCCTCAGCGCAATAGCGGCAGGTGCCGCAAGGCAGGCTCGGATTGACGGCCACGCGCATGCCGGGCACGAGATGCGAGACCGAACTGCCCACCTCAACCACCGTACCGGCAAACTCATGACCGAGCGCCATCGGCTCTCGAACGCGCACCGTACCGAAGCCGCCATGGTTATAATAATGCAGATCCGAGCCGCAAATTCCGCCGACGGCAACAGCCACCCGCACCTCGTCCGTGGCAAGTGGCTGGCCAGCAACGTCCTCTACCCGCAGGTCTTTTGCTGCATGAATGACGACTCCGCGCATGCGCGTCTCCTCCCGTCAATTTCTGTTGTTATCAAGGATGGGGGCGGTTCTAGAGAACCGACAGCATTCCACCATCGACATAGATTATCTGGCCATTGACGTAGTCGGAGGCCGAAGCAGACAGGAACACGGCGGTTCCGACAAGTTCCTGCGGCTTGCCCCAGCGTTTCGCGGGCGTGCGCGCCTTCACCCAGGCGTCAAATTCCGGATTGTCGATCAATGCCTGATTCATGTCGGTCAGCATGTAGCCGGGGCCGATGGCGTTCGCCTGAATGCCGTATTGCGCCCATTCCGCCGCCATGGCGCGGGTCAGCATCTTGATGCCGCCCTTGGCCACGGTGTAGGGCGCCACCGTCGCGCGGGCCAGTTCGCTGGTCAGGGAGCCGATATTGACGATCTTGCCATATCCCCGCGGGATCATCCGTTTTGCCGCCTCACGGCCAATCATGAAGGCGCTAGTGAGGTTGGTGTCGATTACCCGCTGCCAGTCGGCCGTCTCCAGCTCGATCATCGGCTTGCGGAACTGGATGCCGGCATTGTTGACGAGAATGTCGACGTCTATCCCCTGCTCATCAAGCCTGGCGAAAGCCTCAATGATTTTGCTTTCGGAGGTGACGTCAAAGGCGACCGCCTCGGCGTCATGGCCGGCATTGCGAAACTCCTGAACCGTTTGCGCGACACGCGACGGATCGGTGCCGTTGATGAGGATGCGTGCCCCCGCGACGGCAAGTCCTTCCGCCATTGCGCGGCCGAGGCCGCGTGAAGAACCGGTAACAAGCGCCGTGCGCCCGGAGAGATCGAAGATGGTCTGATTGCTCATGATGCCTTCCTCACAGCGTGCTGACGCGGACCGTCAGGTCCGGCCGCTCGAAGACCTTGGGCAGCAATTCGGTCCCGAGGCCGGGTCCTTCCATCGGCAGCACGAAGCCGTTTTCGATGACGGGCAGATTTGTCACCAGCTCGCTGTACCAGCCGGTATAAAAAGCGCGCACCGACTCCTGGATCATGGTGTTGGTCTGTGAAAAAGAGGAATGAACGGCTGCGGCATAGGCGACGGGCCCGGTGCAATCATGCGGCGCGTAAGGGCGATGATAGGTGTCGGCCAGTGCGGCGATCTTGCGGCCTTCGGTCAGACCACCTGTCCAGACGAGGTCGGTCATGACGATGCCGATCGCGCCGGCTTCCAGCATGTCCTTATAGGGGAAACGGGAACCGAGGGTTTCCGAGGCACAGATCGGCACGCTGGTGGAGGCGGCGAGTTCCGAAAGGGCGGATACCGAGTTCATCCGTATCGGATCTTCGTACCAGGTCGGGTCGAAGGCCTCGAGTTCGCGGGCGATCTTCTTGATCGTCGGCAGGTTCCAGAGGCTGTGAAACTCCACCATGATCTGCATGCGGTCACCCACACGTTTGCGTATCTGCTCGAACGGCAAAAGGGCTGCGCGCAGCTGCTCGCTGGTGATATAGCGTCCGTCGTTTTCGATGGCGGCGGGATCGAAGGGCCAGATCTTCATGGCCGAAATGCCCTGCTCCAGCAGGTTTTCGGCAAGCGCGCCCGCATCCGTCATGAAAGCCCTGAGATCTTCATAGGGGCCTTCGGCATCGTCGCGAAAATTCCAGGTATCGACCGGCTTGATTTTGTTGGACCGCACGTAACCGTAACCGGCGCAGGTGTTGTAGACGGGTATACGATCGTGGCAGAGGCCGCCCAGCATCTGATGGACCGGCTGGTTGCAGACCTTGCCGAAAATATCCCACAGCGCCAGATCGATCGCCGAAGCCGCACGATATTCGGCACCGGTCGAGGCCTGCGCCATCGGCAGATTCACCAGTTCGCGGGAATGCGCCTCAATCCGCATCGGGTCGCGGCCAAGCAGGCGACCGGCGAGCACATCGTGGATATGAGCCTCGACCGCGCCTGCGCCATAGAAGGTTTCACCCAGCCCGATCACCCCGGCATCGGTGTGGATGCGCACCCAAAGCACATTTGAGAACTCCTCGGTCCGCAAAGTTTCGACAGACGTAATCTTCATTAGCTCCTCCGCGCGCCCAGCTCGGTCGCGTCTCCCGATTGACTGACCAGCCTCCCAGCCAGTCTCGACCAGGACAATAATGTCGCTTGTAAAATTTCACAACATGTTTTATAGCGATTTATGTACTGAGTTTGTTGACCGCGACGGGAGGAGACCGGAGATGGCACGCAAGCAGACGAAACCCGAACTGGTAACGGACGGGGAAAAGCCGAAGCGGGCAAACCGCGTCAACTTCTTCGATCTCGCTTATGAGCGCATCGAGGAACTGCTGATCAATTGCGAGCTGAAGCCCGGTCGGCAACTGACATTGCAGGAATTGCAGGATGCCACGGGGCTGGGCCGGACGCCGGTTCATAATGCCGTCAGCCGTCTTGCCGCCGATACGCTGCTGGTCGTGCTGCCCCGCCACGGCCTCAGGGTCGCGCCGATCGATCTGGCGCGTGAACGCCTGCTGCTACAGCTTCGTCGGGACATGGAACGCTTCGTCATGCGGCTGGCGGTGGAGCGGGCAAGCCTCTCCCATCGCAATCAGATGCTGCATATTGAACGTGCCCTGCGTGAACGGCGGGAGCAGATCACGCTCAGCGAATTCAACCTGCTCGACCGTCGGATCGACCAGATTTTGCTGGCGGCGGCGAACGAACCTTTCCTCGAACATACCCTGCGGCCTCTGCACACGATCTATCGGCGCATCGGCTTCATTCACCACACGGTGACACATGGAAAATCCGACCTGACGCAGACAGTCGACTGCCATCTTTCGGTCCTGAATGCCGTCGCGAACCGCCATCTGGACACGGCGCTTGCCGCAACGGACGCCTTGGTCGGCTTCGTCGATTCCATGTTCGATGAAATGGAGACGGGTATAGACCCTCGCCTGCTGGATTGCAGCATCGAACCGATTTTCAAGATTTGAGACAGCGGCACCATTGGATGTGCGACATCCGTCCGCCACGAAGAAAGATTTCTGAAATACATATTTTACAATGACTTATGGCGCTCGGGAGGCGCCAAAAAAAAGCTCAGGGAGGAGCATGGATGAGCAATATCGTAAAATCCTTGATTGCGGCCACAATGGCGACGGCGCTTGCATCCTGGGCAGCGCCGGCGCTGGCCAAGGACAAGATCACCTTCGCCGCCGCGGTTTTTGCGGAAGCCGGACGTGGCGACCGGGTCAAGGCCTGGATCCAGAAGTTCAACGAAAGTCAGGACAAGGTCGAAGTTGAACCCATCGCAATTCCGTTTTCCAGCCTCGCCAACACTGTCTTCACCCAGATGGGCGGCGGTGGCGGACCGGACCTCGTACGCTTCGACCAGACCGATTTCTTCGCCGCCATTCCATCCGGTCGCCTGCTGCCGCTCGATGATATGATCAGCGACAAGGATCACGAATTCCTGGGGCCGGACCGCTTCATGAAGGTGAAGGACGTCCGTTACGGTCTGCTGTTCGACACGACGGGTTATGCGCTGCTGTACAACAAGGACATCCTGCCGGAACCACCGAAGGATTTCGAAAGCTTCCTGGCGGCCGCCAAGGAGAAAACCAAGGACGGCGTGTATGGTTATGCCTACCGCGCCACGATGGCGGAGCGCGCCGGTTTCTGGCAGGATCTCTGCAACTACGTCTTCGGATTTGGCGGTCGCTGGAGCGACAAGGACGGCAAGCTCACGCTCAACAGCCCTGACGTCATCAAGGGCGTTACCGCCTACAAGCAGGTTTATGATGCCGCCGTGACGCCACGCGGCGCGGATGCGGCCACCTATCGCCGCATGTTCTGGGAAGGCAAGATCGCCATGAATGTCGACAACGGCGGCGTGGCGGCAATCTTCAACCAGAACGCCCCGCAGCTCAATTTCGCCGCAGCACCCTCGCCTTTCCCGGACAAGGCGCAGGGCCTCATCATGACCGCTCTCGTGGTCAACGCCAACACGAAGCACAAGGATGCTGCGGGCGCCTTCATCAAATGGGCCTATTCCCCCGAGAACCAGAAAGGCCTTCAGGCCGCCATGGGGACGGGTGTCGGCACCAAGATCGACATGTCTGCCGAAGAGCAGGCAAAGCGGCCATGGCTGAAGGTCTATGAAGGCCAGATGCAGAACGCCCTTCCGCAGCTCGTGATGGGACATGAGGGCAAGACGCCCGAAATCCAGCAGATCGTGCTCGAGCAGGTGTTGAAGGTGCTTCTCGAAAATGCCGATCCAAAGGACGCCATGGATCGCGCCCAAACGCTGGTGGAGCGACGCGTCCTTCGCTGAGATCGATGCGGAGGCTGACTGATCGGCCTCCGCAACCCCGGCTCTATTTCCATCGAGGTCAGTTATGAAACGTGCCCAGCTCGCAGGAGCAAGGCTCGACGGTCATCCGTTGACTCCTTATCTCTTCGCCGCACCGGTCGGCATTTATCTCCTGCTGTTTCAGTTTTATCCGCTGGTCCAGCAGTTCTTAATGAGCTTCACCGCCACCGACCTGCTGACGCCCAACGTCAACCCGTTCGTCGGTATCGAGAATTATTCCTTCCTGATCGAGGATGGCGAATTGTGGAAGGTCCTGTGGATCACGGCGATCTATACCGTCGCCTGCGTGATCTTTGCCATCGGCACGGGTCTCGGTTCGGCCATGCTGCTCGATTCCCCCTTTTTCGGCCGGGGTATTGCCCGGGCGCTGATCACCGTTCCCTGGGCCGCGCCATCCGTTGCCGTCGCGCTGGTGTTCACCTGGATATTCAATTCGCAATACGGCATTTTCAATCGGGTTCTCACCGGTCTCGGCCTTCCCTTCGGCGGCGAGAACTGGCTCGACGATCCGAACCTCGCCCTACCGGCTATCCTGCTCACCACCGTCTGGCAGATATTTCCCTTCTCGTCCGTGGTGATCCTTGCGGCGCTGCAGGGCGTGCCGCATGAGCTTAAAGAAGCTGCCGTCATCGATGGTGCGGACCGGCTCAACATCTTCAAGACCGCCACATGGCCGACCATCCAGCCGACCGTGCTGATGCTGACGCTGTTCGTCACCATCTGGTCGCTGCGCCGCTTCGACCTCATCTGGCTGATGACGCAGGGCGGCCCGATCGGCGCGACCAATACGCTCGTCATCGAGCTTTATCGCCAGGGTTTCGTCTATCGCGATCTCGGATCGGCGGCCTCCATCGGCATGATCGGCCTGTCGATCGCGCTTCTGGTCACCGTCATCTATTTCAAGGTCACCCGGATGACTGAACAGGCACAGGGAAAGCGTTGATGAATACCACCGGCAACGCCCACTATGTCCGCATCCTCGCTGTCCTCTTCATGCTCGGCTTCGCGGCTTTTCCGATCTACTGGATGTTCGTCACGTCCATGACGCCGTCCTCGGAACTCTTCGCGCCCTTTCCACGGCTCGTGCCTGACTGGTCGCAGCTTGGAATATATCTCGAGGTTTTCGATACCATCCCGGTGACGACATGGCTGAAGAACAGCTTTCTGGTCGCCACAGGCACCACCGTCCTCAGCATCCTGCTTGCCGTCCTGCCGGCTTACGCCCTTTCCCGCTTCCGGTTTGCAGGACTTGCGATACTGGGCTTTGCATTGTTTGCGACGCAGATGCTGCCGGAAGCCATGCTTGTCGTGCCGCTCTATTCGATATTCGGCGACCTCAACCTGCTCAATACGATCCCTGGTCTCGTGCTGGCAAACACCGCCTTCGTGGTGCCTGTGATCACCTGGATCATCAAGGGTGCGATCGACGGCATTCCGATCGAGATCGAAGAGGCGGCAAGGGTCGATGGCTGCTCGCGTCTCGATATTGTGCTCGGCATCATCATTCCGCTGATTGCACCGACGCTCGCTGCCGCTGCCGTCATCTCTTTCTTCCACGGCTGGAACGAATATGTCTTCGCGCAGACCCTGATCAGCAGTGAAAACCTCAGGACGGCTTCCGTCGGGCTCGCCAGTTTTGTCGGCGAACTCTCCACCCCCATCCATTCCGTCATGGCAGTGGGGGTGATCTACACCCTGCCCGCCATCGTCTTTTACCTCTTTGCCCAACGCTACGTGGTCGCCGGAATGACCGCCGGCAGTGTCAAAGGCTGACAGGAAAACCAGATGCCCGCTATTGAACTCAATAATATCTCGAAGAAATTCGGTGCGAAGGAAGTCATTCGTGACATCAATGTCTCGATCGAAGAGGGAGATTTCCTCGTCCTTCTCGGCCCTTCCGGCTGTGGCAAATCCACGCTTTTGCGTATGCTCGCAGGCCTTGAAAGCATTTCCGGCGGTGAAATCCTGATCGGCGGCAGGCGGGTCGATCAATTGCCGCCCGGTGACCGCGATATCGCCTTCGTGTTTCAGTCCTACGCGCTTTACCCGCATCTTTCCGTGCGCAGGAACATGTCCTTCCCGCTGTTGATGCAGCAGTTTCGCTGGTGGCACCACCTGCCGATCATCGGCGGTCTGGCAAAACGCCGGATCGAGAAATCATCAACCGTCGTCGAAAAAGTCGCCAGGATCGCAAAAATCCTCGGGCTGACGGAGATGCTCGACCGTTTCCCGCGCACGCTTTCCGGCGGACAGCGCCAGCGCGTCGCCCTCGGGCGAGCCATGGTGCGGGAGCCGGAAGTGTTCCTGATGGACGAGCCGCTCTCCAATCTGGACGCCAAGCTTCGAACCTCCATGCGTTCGGAGATTTCACGCCTGCACCAGGAGATCGGTGGAACCTTCGTCTACGTCACGCATGACCAGGTCGAAGCCATGACCATGGGCACAAAAATCGCCCTGATGCGCGACGGCATCATCCAGCAATTCGGAACGGCGCGCGAAATCTATACCGATCCGGCCAATACCTATGTCGCCCGCTTCATCGGCACGCCGCCGATGAACCTGATCGTCACTGACAAAAAGCCTGATGGCCTCTTCATCGGCTCCACCTCCATCCGCGTGGATGTGCCACAGTCGGAGACGGCTTCCACCGTGTTGCTGGGTGTTCGGCCAAACGCCCTCTCCCTGACGACGGAACCGACCGAAGCCTCCCTGCGGGGCGAGGTCGTGATGGTCGAACATATCGGCGCAGATTCGATCATCGCCGTTCGCCTCAAAGACGGCCGCACGGCGCATGACGAGGACGGCGATATGGATGCGGTGATGGTGACCGTTCCCGGATATTGCACGCTTTCACTACGGCAGGAGGTTTCGCTGACGATCGATCCCGATCAGGCCATCCTGTTTTCGGCCGTGACGGGCGAGCGGATCCGGTCGTGACCGTGAACGTGACCGGACCTGCATCAGCGCAACCTTTTTTCAATCTCCAGAAATATCCGCAGCGGGGAGAATAGACATGTCAAAACGGATCGTTTTTCACGGCGAAAATGCCGCCTGTTTCAGCGATGACTTCAAAAACCTGGTGGAGGGCGGCGCGGAAATCGCTCTGCTGCCGGATCAACTCGTCACCGAGGAAGACCGCAACGCCTATCGCAAAGCCGATATCATCGTTGGCGTCAAATTTGATGCATCGTTGCCGACGCCTGAAAGACTGACGCTGTTTCATGTGCCCGGCGCCGGTTATGACGCCGTCAATCTCGACCTGCTGCCGAAAAGCGCGGTCGTGTGCAACTGCTTTGGCCATGATCCCGCAATTGCCGAATATGTGTTTTCAGCCATTCTCAACCGTCATGTTCCGTTGCGCGATGCCGACAACAAATTGCGCGCCGGCCAGTGGGCCTACTGGTCCGGTTCGACCGAGCGCCTGCACGACGAAATGTCCGGAAAAACCATCGGTCTTCTCGGCTTCGGCCATATCGGGAAGGCCATTGCGGTCCGCGCGAAGGCGTTCGGAATGCAGGTCAGCGTCGCCAATCGCAGCCGCGTGGAAACGTCGGATCTGGTAGACCGCTCCTTCACACTAGATCAGCTCAACGAATTCTGGCCGACCGCAGATTTCATCGTCGTCTCCGTACCACTAACGGACACGACACGCGGGATCGTCGATGCGGAGGCTTTCGCAGCGATGAAATCCGGTGCCGTCATCATCAATGTCGGGCGCGGCCCGACCATAGACGAGCAGGCGCTTTATGACGCGCTGAAAGGCGGAACCATCGGCGGTGCGGTCATTGATACCTGGTACGCCTATCCGTCACCCGACGCGCCGACGAGACAACCGTCCGCACTGCCATTCAATCAACTCGAGAACATCATCATGACGCCGCACATGTCCGGCTGGACCAGTGGAACGGTGCGGCGGCGGCAGCAGACGATCGCGGAAAACATCAATCGGCGGCTGAAGGGGCAAGACTGCATCAACATCGTCCGCACCGCGTCTGAATAGCAGATCACCGCATGGCCGGGAGGAGCCGGCCATAAACCACAGCTCAATCAACCAGGGAGAGAGTGATGAGCATCTTTCAGTCTTTTAAATCCGTTGCTGCCGCGATCGCGGTTTGTGCCGGTATCTTCACCGGTTTTTCGGCAAATGCACAGAGCGTCGATGACATCGTCAAGCGCGGCTCGGTGAAGATCGGCGTGCTGGTGGGTGCTCCGCCCTTCGGCTCGGTGGACGCGCAGGGAAATCCGGTCGGGTATGATGCCGATGTCGCAACGCTGATCGGCAAATATCTCGGCGTACCGGTCACCATGGTCCAACTGACGCCGCCATCGCGCATTCCGGCTCTGGAATCCGGCAAGGTGGACTTCCTTGTCGCGACGCTGGCGCCGACGCCGGAGCGCGCCAAGGCGGTGATGTTCACCAACCCCTACAGCGCCTTCCAGGTGGGGATCTATTCCCACAAGGATACCAAGATTGAAAAATGGGAAGACCTGAAAGGCATGACTGTAGGGGTCAATCGCGGGTCGAGCGTCGAGCGCGAATTCGTCAACCGTGAGAAGGAACTTGGCCTGACGATCCTGCGCTTTGATGATGATGCGACGACCATGCAGGCTCTTTTCTCGGGTCAGGTGCAGGCGATCGCCGGGCCGGATGCGCAGGCCAACGCGGCCATCAAGCTGCGCGGCGATACGACGACGGAGATGAAATTCTTCTTCTCCATGCAGCCGAACTCGATGACCGTTCGCAAGGATGCCGTCGACCTGCATCAGTGGCTGAACAATACGATCTACTACATCAAGCAGAATGGCGAGCTGGACACGATTGCCCGCAAATGGGTCGGCACGCCCCTGCCCGTTCTCCCGACGTTCTGATCGGACGGCAAAACTCCGGCGCGCCCTTCCACAGGCGCGCCGGAACAGCGTATTCGGGAGGAGCCAGCATGAATTTTTCACTTCACTTCGAGGCCGTGTTTGCTGAATCGGATCTGATCTGGCGCGGCATCCTGCTGACGATAGGCCTGTCGGCAACCGCGATCGTCTTCGGCACGATGATCGCCGTGGCGCTGGTCGCCATGCGCAGCCTCGGCAACGGCGCCATCCGCTTCGGCGTCGATTCCTATGTCGAACTGCTCAGGAACACGCCGTTTCTCGTCCAGCTCTTCATGGTCTTCTTCGGACTGCCGCTCGTCGGCTTTCGCATGTCCGGGACACAGGCGGCGCTCTTTGCCATGACGCTCAACCTTTCAGCCTATGCGACGGAGATCATTCGCGCCGGCGTGGAGTCCATACACCGCTCTCAGGTCGAGGCGGGCCTGTCGCTCTCGCTCAGCCGCCTTCAGGTGTTTCGTTACGTCGTGATGAAACCGGCCTTTGCAAAAATATGGCCGGCGCTGTCCAGCCAGTTCGTGCTGATGCTTCTGGCATCGAGCATCTGCTCCTTCATCTCTGTGCCGGAGCTTTCCGGTGCGGCGTCGATCATCGAGCAACGGACGTTTCGAAGCTTCGAGACCTATATCGTCGTAACCGTCATCTACCTCCTTCTCGCGCTGGCGCTGAAAATCATTCTCGCATGGCTCGGTCACTGGCTGTTCCGCCGCCGCGTCAAGATTTTCTCCCCGATGACCGTCCAGGAAGGAATTGCCTGATGTCCACATTCGGTTGGCCTGAATTTCTTTTCCTGCTTCGTGGGGCCGGCTGGTCCATCGTCCTGACCGCCATTGCCTTCAGCATCGGCTCGCTGACGGGCGGCTTCTTCGCCATCATGCGGCTTTCGCAATACGGATCGGTCCGCAACGTCGCAGCAGGTTACATCACCATCATTCAGTCGATACCGGTGCTGATGATCCTGTTCATGTCCTATTACGGGTTGACGCTGTTCGGGTTCGAAATACCGCCGCTGCTCGCCGCATCGGTGTCCCTGTCGGTCTATGTTTCGGCCTATCTGGCGGAAATCTGGCGCGGCTCCATTCAGGCGGTGCCAAAGCCGCAATGGGAGGCCTCGGCCTCGCTGGCGCTCACGCGTTTCCAGCAATATCGCTACGTCATCCTGCCGCAGGCGTTGCGGCTTTCCCTGCCTCCGACGGTGGGGTTCCTTGTCCAGCTCGTCAAGAACACCTCCATCGTATCCGTGGTCGGCTTCGTGGAACTCTCCCGCGCAGGCCAGCTCGTCAACAATGCGACGTTCAGACCCTTCCAGGTGTTCTTCGTCGTCGCCCTTCTTTATTTCGCGATCTGCTTCCCGCTATCGCGCCTCAGCCGCCATCTCGAAAGGGTTCTCCATGTCGGTCGTAACAATTGATCAGGTGCACAAGCGTTATGGCGCCCTCGAAGTTCTGAAGGGTGTATCGTTGAACGTCGAAGCGGGACAGGTCGTCGCCATCATCGGGCGCAGCGGTTCCGGCAAGAGCACGATGCTGCGTTGCATCAACGGTCTCGAAGAGTTTCAATCCGGCAATATCACCGCTGCGGGACACAGGGTGGAGCAGGACCAGACAAAACTCAGACAGTTGCGGAAGGACGTCGGCATCGTCTTCCAGAGCTATAATCTCTTTCCGCATCTGACCGTCGGCGAAAACATCATGCTGTCTCCGAAAATAACGCAGGATGTCGCCAGAGCTGATGCCTATGTGCTGGCGCGCAAAGTGCTGGCGCAGGTGGGGCTGGCGGAAAAATTCGACGCTTATCCCGACATGCTGTCGGGCGGACAACAGCAACGTGTTGCCATCGCCCGCTCGCTGGCGATGCGGCCGAAAGTCATGCTGTTCGACGAAGTGACATCCGCTCTCGATCCCGAACTGACGGGAGAAGTGCTACTCGTCATGGAACAGCTGGCGCGGGAAGGCATGACGATGTTGCTGGTGACCCATGAAATGAGCTTTGCCCGCAGCGTCGCACATGTGACCGTCTTCATGCATCAGGGTAAGATCTGGGAAATGGGCGCTTCGAAACAGCTGTTCGAGCAGCCGCAAACGCCAGAACTGCAGGCCTTTCTGTCCAACGGCGTGAAATAACCAGTCGTCCGCTTAATGAACGGGTTTGGCAGACGCAGTCACCAAACCTGCGGAGGCTATTGCTTCAATGCGAATAATAGACGCAACGGAGAGGATATCACTTTTCTTCGTTGCTTCGGCGCGTCCAGACCGTTTGCGGCTCCGCGGTCGTAATCCGAGCTGGTAACATCTCTGCAATAATCTCATCGATCGGAACCCGCGACCGGCGTCTATTCGCTACGTCGCTACGCTATCTGTGGCTCTCGTCATGGTTTCAACGATTGAATCACGATCCGAGATGTATCCTTCACGAAATTTTAGGGGATTGCGGAACACATATGGAACATATAGTGTTCGTTCTGTATTTGTTTCGCGACTTCAACGACGATTCTCAAGGGTATTTTCCTCATGCTCACGCGCAAACAGCAGGAATTGCTTCTCTTCATTCATGAAAGAATGAAAGAGTCCGGCGTGCCGCCCTCCTTCGATGAAATGAAGGACGCACTCGATCTTGCTTCCAAATCCGGCATCCACCGGCTGATCACCGCGCTCGAAGAGCGCGGGTTTATTCGCCGGCTACCTAACAGGGCGCGAGCGCTGGAGGTTATCAAGCTGCCCGAGGCCTATACGCCGGGCGCAAGGCCGCAACGCGGCTTTTCGCCGAGCGTCATCGAAGGCAGCCTTGGAAAACCGAAGGAGCCGGAACCGGCGCCTGCCGTGAAGGCGCCTGCCAATGATTTCGCCGGAGCTGCCACCATTCCCGTCATGGGTCGTATCGCTGCCGGTGTGCCGATTTCCGCCATCCAGAACAATACCCATGATGTGGCCGTGCCGGTGGACATGCTGGGTTCGGGCGAGCACTACGCGCTTGAGGTCAAAGGCGATTCGATGATCGAGGCCGGGATTTTTGACGGCGATACCGTCATCATCCGCAACGGTAATACCGCCAATCCGGGCGATATCGTCGTGGCGCTGGTGGATGATGAAGAAGCCACGCTGAAGCGCTTCCGCCGCAAGGGTGCGTCCATCGCGTTGGAAGCGGCCAATCCTGCCTACGAGACCCGCATTTTTGGACCGGATCGGGTGAAGATTCAGGGCAAGCTGGTCGGGTTGATACGCCGTTACCATTGATAGCTGGAGGCTGCTGCCGGTATTACTGAAACCGAATAGGTTTTCACGGGTAGATTTGGCTTTCGAAATGAATGGCGCATCGTTCCGTTGAATTGATGCGCCTTTTCTTTGTGAGATTGGCAAACGCACTCGTTGCTGCGAAATTCCGTCGTGTATGACGGCCCCTCCATCAATTGGCCTTATGGGAGCCATGGATTCTTTGCGATATTCCAAGGCTCCTTAGCAGGTGTAGAAATGTGCGTTCTATCGGGGAAAACGCCATGTACGATCTTTATATTGCCAACAAGAACTATTCCTCATGGTCATTGCGGCCCTGGGTTTTGATGCGCACGCTTGGCATCGCCTTTGATGAAAAACTCGTTCCCTTTGGCGAAGGTGTTTCCTTCTCCAGCTTTTCGCCGACCGGCAAGGTTCCCTGCCTCGTCGACGAAGGCGTGACGGTCTGGGAAACGCTGTCGATCGCCGAATATCTGGCCGAGAGACATCAGGGCGTCTGGGCAGGCGACAAGCAGGTACGGGCCTGGTCACGCTCTGCGGCGAGTGAAATGCATGCGGGCTTTTCCTCGCTGCGCAATCTCTACCCCATGTCGGTCGGTATCCGCGTAAAACCCAATGCCGGCGATGCCGGGCTTGCGGCCGATATAAAGCGCATCGATGCGCTGTGGAGTGAAGGCCTCGCAAAATTCGGCGGACCGTTTCTCGCCGGTCAGAAATTCACGGCGGTCGACGCTTTCTTCTGCCCGGTGGCGTTCCGTTTCCAGACCTATGGCGCCGATCTTTCGCCGGCGGCGAAGGCCTATTGCGACCGGTTGCTTGCCCTGCCCGCCATGCGCGAATGGTATGAGGCAGGACTGAAGGAGACATGGCGCGATGCCGCGCATGAAGAGGAAATCGGCGGCATTGGCGAGTTGACGTCGGATTTGCGCGCCAAGGCCTGATGATCCCGGCTGGCGGCACTCATAGCGATGCCGTCAGCAACCGGGTCACGGCGTCAGGCACGTCATGGTCAAAACGGCCGCTCTTCCAGTCGTAGAAGCGATGGTCGCTCCACGGCCTGTCTGTGCCGGCGGTTGCTGCGCGCATCCGCCCTACCACCCCACCAGCCTGATCGCTGCCGGCAAAATTTATCTCCACCGAGCCGATGCGCCTTAATATGTCGCGGTTGAGCAGCAAGGCTCCCGAGCGGCATTGCGTAAACGACGTTCTGCGGGAGACGATGACGATATCGGCGATGTCACAGGCTTTCCCGGCAAATCGGCCATCTTCCAGCACGATGATAAACTCGCCGCTTTTCGCACGCGCCGCACACCAAATGCCTGTCCTGCAGGTGAAGACGCCAGGCGCCGCATCTCTCAGCGTCGTTACCATCTCCCGCGCCACTGCCTTCATATCCTCCGGCGCCAGCTTCGATTTTGCGCTGAGAGCAATGGTGGTTGCGGGAACCCCCGTCTTGAGAAGGACCGGTGAGAGCGGTTTCTCAGGCAACAGCAGCGCCCTCTGCCATTGCTCATAGATGAAGCCCTGCGGCCGCGTTTTTGTGGTGTAGACCCTGCCCTCGTCCAGAAGCGCCACCAGCTTACCTTCCTCATGGATAAGCAGATCGGGCAGACTGCGTTGGGCGACAGCGCCGGAGAGGCCGAAGGCGAGAAGCAAAGGTGGAACTCCAAACAGTGCCAGCCGGGTGCGCAGCAATGTCAGCAGCAGAAAACCCACGGAGGCGATGCCGATAAACCAGCCATGCGGCCGCCCGGTCGCTGCGCTGCCGCCCCAGGACGCCACCTCCTGCGCAACCTCGATGACAAGCGCCATGCCGTAACCCATAACCTTCAGAAATGGCGCGTCCAGCCCAAAGGGCATCAACAGCATGGCGATGAGGCCGAAGGGCATGACGACCAGCGACATCAGCGGCATGGCCGCCAGATTGGCGAAAAGTCCATAGGTGGTGACACGCTGGAAATGCTCGACCGAATAGATCGCCGTCGAAAGTCCGCCGATCAGCGATGTGGTGACAACACCGCCGATGACGGCGCCTGCCGTTCCCGCCACCGTCATCCACGCCGGTTTGCGCCCGATGAACAGACGCTCCCGGTCGGTGCGCCAGCGGCTCCAGGCGGCATAAGCGGCAACAAGCGCTATTGTCGCGGCAAAGGACATCTGGAAGCTCGGCCCCATGATTTCCGAGGGAGACAGAGCGAGGATGACCAGAGCGGACAATGCAACATTCCTGAGGCTGAGCGAAGGCTGATCGAACAGCACCGCAATCAACATCACCGACGTCATCAGCCAGGCACGCTCGGCAGAAACGGCAAAACCGGAAATCAGGTAATAGGCAAGCGTCATCAGGAGCGCCGCGAAGGCGGACATCTTCTTCACCGGCCAGCGCTGCGCGAAAGCCGGAAACAGGCTGAAGGCAAGCCTCAGCCCCACGAAGAATATGCCTGAAGCCAGCGCCATGTTGAGCCCGGATATGGCGACGATATGGGCAAGGCCGGAAAGCCGCAGGGCTTCCATCGTCCCGGCCGATATGGCCTGTCTCTCATCGGTGACGATGGAGGCGGCAAAAGCGCCGGCGTCACCACCGATGGTGTTGCGAATGCGCTCGGCAATGGCGGTGCGCAGGCCGTAAAGCCGCATATCGGCCCATTCCAGCCAGTCCTTTTTTGCGTCGATATCAGGGGCCGTTACCGTCTGCGGCGGCTTATAAAAAAAGCCGGTGGCACCGATGCCCTTGAAATAGGAGGCGAAGGCGAAATCATTGAGACCGGGCAAGGCCGGACCGGATGGCGGCGAAAGCCGTGCCTTGCCGCGGATGGTGGCGCCGAGTGCCGCCGGCTCGCCGCCGCCGCGGGCCAGCAAAGAGACCTTTCCCGGCGGGCGAGACACTGTCGGCGCTTCGGTCGCAGCCAGTTGCACCACATACCGCCAGTCGCCGCGGGCATCGACCTCCCGGCGTATCACCGTACCTGATAGGGTGGTGGTGACGGGCGTATCCAGCACCACTGTCCCTGCCCGCCGCGTTTCGAATTCGGCAAAAAGCATACCCAGCAACAGCATCGCGACGATGCTGCAGGCCGTGGCTGCCAGGGTCGAGCGATATCGGGTGGCGAATGCCAGGCCGGCGGCGAGCAAAAAAAGAACGACGAGAAGCGGCAATGAAGGTGCTGCATCCAGCGAAAACCAGAGGATCGCTCCACAGCCGATGAAGACCGGCACGAAAAGAAAATCATGGCCGAATGCGCGTTCCTCGGCGAGGCAGGCGGTGATTTTCTGGATAACGGCAGCTTGCGGTTTCGGCCTGCTGACAAGGGCCGGTAAATCATATGTCGCGACCTCGCCGGTCCGGCGCAGCGGCGAAAGGATATCCGCCGTGCGGGGCAATCCGCCCTGCATCGTTTCGGCATACCCGAAATGCTGTTTTTCCCCTTGACCAAGCAATCTGCGCCGTGCCCCTGCCGCACCGGAAACAGGTTTGCAGGCGACGCGGGGGATTGCAATGCTTTCCTTTAACCCTGTGTTGACCGAGATTGAATTGCCATGATCGATAAAGCGAAAAGCGACGCGATTGCGTTTGCCGCAATGCACAATTTGACCTTTGGATAGCTTGGCATCGGCGCCAGGATCATATAGCTAATCGGTAGACGCTTAACCGCGAGGCGTGTCTCAACGCCTCCACCCGCATGTTCTCGGAGGATCAGTATGACGGAAAAAAGCGCTACAGTGACACTTGGCGAAAAGCAGGTGGAACTCCCGGTCAGGGAAGGCACGATTGGACCAAGCGTCGTCGATATCGCCACGCTCTACAAGCACACGGGCTCCTTCACCTACGACCCGGGTTTCACGTCGACGGCCTCCTGCGAATCCAAGATCACCTATATCGACGGTGACGAGGGCGTTCTCCTGCATCGTGGTTTCCCCATCGAGCAACTGGCTGAACAGGGCGACTTCCTCGAAACCTGCTATCTGCTGCTCTACGGCGAACTGCCGACGGCTGCGCAGAAGAAGGATTTCGACACCCGCGTCACGCGCCACACCATGGTGCATGAGCAGATGAGCCGCTTCTTCACCGGCTATCGTCGCGACGCACACCCGATGGCCGTCATGTGCGGCACGGTCGGCGCTCTCTCGGCCTTCTATCACGACTCGACCGACATCACCGATCCGCACCAGCGCATGGTCGCTTCGCTGCGCATGATCGCGAAGATGCCGACGATCGCCGCCATGGCCTACAAGTACCATATCGGTCAGCCCTTCGTTTACCCGAAGAACGATCTGGATTACGCCTCCAACTTCCTGCACATGTGCTTTGCCGTGCCGTGCGAGGACTACAAGGTTGATCCGGTTCTGGCCCGCGCCATGGATCGCATCTTCATCCTGCATGCCGATCACGAGCAGAACGCCTCCACCTCCACGGTGCGTCTTGCCGGTTCGTCGGGTGCAAATCCGTTCGCCTGTATCGCGGCTGGCATCGCCTGCCTCTGGGGTCCGGCTCATGGCGGCGCCAACGAGGCGGCGCTCAACATGCTGAACGAAATCGGCTCTGTCGACCGCATCCCGGAATATATCGCCCGCGCCAAGGACAAGAACGACCCGTTCCGCCTGATGGGCTTTGGCCACCGCGTCTACAAGAATTACGACCCGCGCGCCAAGATCATGCAGAAGACGATGTATGAAGTGCTGGAAGCCACCGGCAATTCCGACGATCCGATCATGCAGGTCGCGCTCGAACTGGAAAAGATCGCCCTTTCCGACCCCTACTTCGTCGAAAAGAAGCTCTACCCGAATGTCGACTTCTATTCGGGCATCACGCTGAAGGCGCTCGGCTTCCCCACCACCATGTTCACTGTTCTCTTCGCTCTCGCCCGCACCGTCGGCTGGATTGCACAGTGGAACGAAATGATCGAAGATCCGCAGCAGCGTATCGGCCGTCCGCGCCAGCTCTATACGGGCGCCGGCAAGCGCGATTACGTTCCGGTTTCCAAGCGTTAAGCCACGAAACCCTGTAAGATCAAAGGCCGGCAGGTTTTCACCCGCCGGCCTTTTTGTTGGGCGTCTCCGGGATATTTCTCAGTGGCGCGCAGCAACGCCGAGAAACTGCTTGAGCTCTGGCGTCGCGGGATTGGAGAACACTTCTTCCGGCGGGCCAATTTCATGCACCCTGCCCTCATGCATGAAAACGACGCGGGAGCAGACGTCGCGCGCAAATTTCATTTCATGCGTTACCATTAGCAGCGTCATGCCCTCGCCAGCCAGTTCACGCACGACCGCGAGCACCTCCGAGACCAGCTCGGGATCGAGCGCCGAGGTAATCTCGTCGCAGAGAAGCGCGATCGGTTGCATGGCGAGTGCACGGGCAATGGCAACGCGCTGCTGCTGGCCACCGGACAATTCGTCGGGATAGGCATCGAACTTATGCGCCAGCCCGACCCGTTCCAGCATGTTGCGGGCAACGGCTTCCGCTTCCGGTTTCGGTGTCTTTTTCACCACCGTCTGAGACAGCATGACGTTGCCGCCGACCGTCTGGTGCGGGAAGAGATTGAACTGCTGAAAGATCATGCCGACCTTCAGCCGCAAAGCTTTCAGATGCAGATCATCGTCGAGAAGCTGCGCGCCGGCGACCGATATGGAACCGGCCGAAATCGTCTCCAGCCCGTTGATGCAGCGAAGCAGGGTCGATTTTCCCGATCCGCTCTTGCCGATGATGGCGATGACCTCGCCGGGCTCCACATCAAGGTTGATGCCTTTCAGAACCTCGTTGCTGCCATAGCTTTTGCGGACCTCAGTGATTTCGATGAGCGACATTGAGCTTCCTTTCGAGGATCTGGCTGCTCTTCGACAGAGGCCAGCACAGCGCGAAATAGATGAGGGCGACAAGCCCATAAACGGTGAAGGGCTGGAAGGTGGCGTTGGTGACGACCGTGCCGGCCTTGGACAGTTCAACGAAGCCGATGATCGACGTTACTGCCGTTCCCTTGATGACCTATACGAAAAACCCGACGGTCGGCGGAATGGCCACCCGCATGGCCTGCGGCAGGATGACGTAGCGCATCTGTTGCAGGCGTCCCATGGCAAGGCTTGCCGATGCTTCCCATTGGCCTTTCGCGACGGATTCGACACAGCCACGCCAGATTTCGGTGAGAAAGGCGGCCGCCCACAGGATCAGCGTCAAGCCCGCTGCCAGCCACGCCGGCACATCAATGCCGACGAGGCCAAGTCCGAAAAAGGCGATGAAAAGCTGCATCAAAAGCGGCGTTCCCTGGAAAAGCTCGACATAATAGCGCGCGAAAACCCGCATCGATTTTTTGCGGGAAATGCGCATGAACAGCAGAAGCAGCGCCACGAGACCGCCGCCGACAAACGAGACGAGCGACAGCAGCACGGTCCAGCGCGTGGCGAGCAGCAGATTTCTGAGGATATCCCAGGTGGAGAATTCGATCATCGGACACTCCTGCGCGGAAAAATGAGGTTGCCGCCCATGACCAGCACCTGCCTCAAGAGAATGGCCAGCACGAGATAGATGACGGTGGAGACCATGTAGGCTTCGAAGGCGCGGAAGGTGCGCGACTGGATGAAATTGGCGGCAAAGGTCAGGTCTTCGGCAGCGATCTGCGACACGACCGACGAGCCGAGCATGACGATCACCACCTGCGACGAAAGCGCCGGCCAGATGCGTTGCAGGGACGGCACCAGCACCACATGCCGGAAGGTTTCGAAACGGGTCATGGCAAGGCTTGCCCCCGCCTCGAACTGCCCCTTGGGCGTCGCCTGAATGCCGGCGCGGATGATCTCGCAGCTATAGGCTCCGAGATTGACTACCATGGCAATGTTGGCCGCGCTCAATTCCGACAGTTGCAGGCCAAGCGACGGAAGGCCGAAGAAGATAAAAAACAATTGTATGAGAAATGGCGTATTGCGAATGAGCTCCACATAGGTCGCAACCGGCGGCCGCAGCCATTTGGGCCCGAGCGCGCGCACCCAGGCGCAGAATATGCCGAGCGCGATGCCAAGAACGCCGCCGATGGCAATCAATTCCAGCGTGATGGCAATGCCCTTGGCGATCTGCGGGTAATAATCGAGAAGCCATCCAAAATCGAATGTGTATTTCACCCGATATTTCCTTTCGGGGAGGACAAACCACGCGCCGCGCCGGGATCAGATACGGCCGGCGCATGGATTTGCCAGGTTGGTCAGAGATCCTTCGGAAGATCGGTTTTCAGCCACTTCTGCGCGATCGTGTTCAGAGAACCATCGGTCTTTGCAGTCGCGATGATGGCGTTGACCTTTTCCAGTAGCGCTGGCTGTTCCTTGTTCAGGCCGATATAGCAGGGCGAATTCTTGATCAGGAATTTCAGCTCGGGGCGCTTCGGCGGGTTCTTGGCCAGAATGGCGGCGGCCACGACATTGCCCGTGGCCACGGCTTCCACCTGGCCGGCGAGGAAGGCGGAGATGGTGCCGTTATTGTCCTCGTAACGCTTGATGGTCGTGTCGGCCGGAGCAACCTTTGTCAGTTCCAGATCCTCGACAGCGCCACGGGTGACACCGATGGTCTTGCCCGATAGATCTTCCGCCTTGGCCACAGTAACCGAGTCCGGCGCAAAAACGCCGTTGAAGAAGGGCGCGTAGGCGGTGGAGAAGTCGATGACCTTTTCACGGTCCGGGTTCTTGCCGAGGCTCGAGATGACGAGGTCGACCTTGTTGGTCTGCAGATAGGGAACACGGTTGGCGCTGGTGACCGGCACCAGCTCGACCTTCACGCCAAGCTTCTCGCCGATCAGATTGGCAACGTCGATATCATAACCCTGCGGCGCCATATCCGTGCCGACGCTACCGAAGGGCGGGAAATCCTGCGGGACCGCAACACGGATCGTTCCACGCGAGGAAATATCGCTAAGCGCATCGGCAAAGGCTGAGGGGGAAAAACCAAGCGTTACGGAAACAGCGGCGATGGCGAGCAATGAACGTCTGGAAAACATGGGAGACTACTCCTTGGGGCTTGAGAAAAGAGGCTGCAATGAAAGGGAGTTGCGGAGCTCATAGAGCGGGTCCGGTCTGCGGGTGAGATCGAGTCCGGTTTCGACTTCGTCGAGATGGCGGATGGCGAGTTCGGCGGCGGCATGGAAATCGGCCGCCCTGATCGCCTCGAAGATGCGGCAGTGCCCGTCATGCGATTGCTGCGCATGGAAGTCGGACTGATAGAGCATGGAGATGAGGATGGTTCTGGCCGTCAGGTCACGCAGCGCTTCGACAATGATGTCGTTTCCGGCGATTTCAGCGATGCGGATATGAAAATCACCCATCAGGCAAGTCAGGCGCTGGCGATCACCTTTGGCAATTGCCGCCTTCTCCTCATCGAGATGATCGGCAAGCAGCGCAATGCCTTGCGCGCTCACCGTGGAAAGATTGCGTAAGAGTCCATATTCGATGATGCGGCGCGCCTCATAGACCTTGATGGATTCTTCAGCGGAAGGCTCCACCACGAACCAGCCGCGACGTGGGCTGACGGTGACGATGCCGCGCGTCTCAAGCCGCATCATCGCCTCGCGGATGCGCGTGCGCGACACACTGAAAAGGCTGGCGAGCTGGTTCTCGCTGAGCCGGGTCCCCGGACGGATGCGCGCGGAAAGAATGCCTGAGATGATGGCGTCTTCTACCGCGCTCTGGGCGCTTTCGGATGTATGGCTGTCTTGCATACAAGATTGAAAGCAAGAGCCGTGCCAGACGAAAATTTAACGGCTCTCGGGTCGCTGATGATCAGCGGCTTGCCGCCCTAGCGATCAAATGCGCTAAAACAGAGCCCTCGACTGCCTTGATCGACGGCAGGTGGAACCGAGCGTTACCTGCCCACGAACCGCGATTACGCCGCTCGGACAGGAGAAATATGATCAGGCTGAGCGGCTATTTTTCGTCTTCAGGACATCGAGAAGAATGGCTGCACCGGTTTCGCCGGGAGGGATGTCCGTATGCAGACGCTGCTGCACCAACGCATAACCTTCCAGCATCGCCCGCCGTTCGGTGGTATCGGAAGACAGGCGCTCGGCCCAGCGCAGCATCGAGCCCGATCGTACCACCTCGTTGAAATATTCCGGTATGATGGCGTAATCGGCAATCAGGTTCGGCAAGGCGCCTGTCCATGTCTTCACCCGCTTGCTCAGCATGGTGAAAATCCAGTCGGTCTTATAGACCGAGATGGTCGGCACGCCGGTCAGCGCCAGTTCGAGAATGACGGTGCCGGAAGCGGCAATGGCCGCATCGGCCTCGGCAAAGGCCTTCCACTTGAAGGCAGAGTCGATACCAATCTCTGGCCTGATGTCGTCCGGCCACATCGCTGCCATTTCGCGGATGCGATGTTCCTGCCGTGGTACGGTGGGAAGCAGGAACCGGGTGGGGCCGTTGCGTTCCACGAAAGCTTTCGCCGCGTCCTGAAACGGCTCCATCAACCGCGTCGTCTCAGTGGAACGCGATCCCGGCAGGAGAAGGATGGTCCTCGGCTGGCCCTGTTCCGGAAGAGGCCGGTCGGCCCGCTTCTGCCGTGCCGCCAGCACTTCAGGATCGACGCTGAGCCGGTGTCCGACGAATGTCGTCGGCGGGCCGCCAAGGCGCCGCATAGCCTCCGGTTCGAAGGGTAGCAGGGCCAGAACGTGGTCGACATAGGACAACATCGCCGTGGCGCGATATTCCTTCCACGCCCACACGCTCGGGCAGACATAATTGACGACCGGCAGCTGCGGCAATTGTTTGCGGACTTTTTTCGCGACGCGGTGGGTAAAATCCGGGCTGTCGATGATCAGCAGAATGTCCGGCTTTGCGGCCACGATGGCTGCGGCAGTCTGGTTGATCCGCGCAATGAGTTTCGGCAGCTTCTTGAGAACCTGCGTGAAGCCCATGATGGAGAGTTCGGAATAGTCGAACAGCGAGGTGAGCCCCTGCGCCTCCAGCGCTTCGCCGCCAACGCCCACCAGTTCAACGGAACCCGCATATCGGACTTTGAGCGATCGGATCAGATCCGCGCCCAAGAGATCGCCGGATACTTCCCCGGCGATTACCGCCACTTTTAATGCCGCCGTCATCCGATCATGTCTCCGCCCACCATGTCGCCACCCAGTGATGTATCGATGCCGCAGACGAATATGCCCGCCTCATCGGCGGCTTTCAACATCGCCTCACGATCGAGCACCAGCGCCCGCCCGGCTTCGACGGCGATGCCCGCCAGTCCGGCTTTTTTCGCATTTTCCACGGTTTCGATGCCGATGGTCGGCAGATCGGCACGTATATCCTGCTGGGGCTTGCAGAGCTTGACCAGCACGCCTTTACGGCGGGGCGATATGCGCCCTTCGGCACGCAGAGCGGCGACACGCGCCAGCATGGCATCCGTACCCTCTACACCTTCCAGCGCCACGATGCGGCCACCAACGGAGACTGCCCCCTGCCCGACATCGAGCTTGCCGAGCGCAAGTGCCGCCTCAGCCGCCCTGCGAATATCCTTCAGATCCTCTTCGGCAGGCTTCTGCCCACCGAGAGGCCCCGTGGTTGCCAGCAAGCCGGGCGCAATCTCATGCGCGCCGATGACTTTTGCGCCGAGTGTGCTGATGATCTTGATAACCATCTGCAGAACCGCATCATCGCCACCTGACAGCAGCGTTTTGACGATGGAGGGCAGCTTAATCAGGATGCCGGCGGTGGGGCGGATTTCCCGCCATTCCGGCCGCCGCGCAACGGCGCCGGACAATACGACACGGTCTACCTGATTTTCACGCAGGAGACGGCCAAGCCCTGCGACATCGCCGACGCTGATGACGGCATTGTCAAAACCGCTCCAGTCGTAACGGGAATCATCGCGCAAGCGCACGATGAAGGGGTTCTCGCCCATCTCCCGGGCCGCCGCCGCCACATAAAGCGGCAGCTGGCCGCTGCCGGCCACGATGGCGAGACGCCCGCCGCCTGTCACGGCTCACTTGCCCCGGTTGGGCGAAGAAATCGCACGGTCGCTGCCCGCACCGATGAAATCGATGATTTCGAGCGCCTGCGGGCAATCCAGATAGTCGTTACGATCGATAGCCGCCGCGTTGCCGCGGATCGTGCCTTCGGCCTCAAAGATCGCCTTGTAGACGCGCCTGACCTTGTGGATGTCCGCACGCTCGATGCCAGAGCGTGTCATGCCGACGACGTTCAGGCCACCGAGAATGCCGGGATTGCCATTCAGCATGCCATAGGGGATGACGTCGTAATTGACCGCAGACAATCCGCCAATGAAAGCCTGGCGGCCGATGCGGGTAAACTGGTGCACGGCGCAGCCGCCACCCAGAATAGCGCGGTCCTCGATGGTGACATGGCCAGCCAGCATCACATTGTTGGACAGGATGATGTGGCTGCCGAGACGGCAATCATGCGCCACATGCGAATTGGCGAGGAAAAGATTGTCGTCGCCGACGATGGTCTTGCCGCCGCCATCGGAACTCCCGGCATTCATCGTCACGCCTTCGCGCATGATGCAGCGTTCACCGATTTCGAGCGTTGTTTCCGAACCATCATGGCGAACCGCCTGGGGCGTGCCGCCGATGACTGCCATGGGATGCACGACCGATCCGCGACCGATGACCGTGAGGCCCGACACCACGGCGTGGTTGTGCAGGCGGACATCATCATGCAACGTCACCTTCGGCCCGACATAGGCAAGTGCACCGATGACGACATTCTCACCGATGACTGCGCCATCCTCGACAACGGCAGTCGGGTGGATTTTCGCCGAAGCCGCGATCGTGCTCATTACTGGCCCTCGGGGATCATCATCGCGCCGACATCGGCTTCCGCCACGAGCGCGCCTTCGACCTTCGCTTCGCAATGGAACTTAAACACATTGCCGCGCTGGCGCTGCTTGACCACATGGATTTCGAGGCGATCGCCCGGAACCACTGGTCTGCGGAAACGCGCGTTGTCGATGGTCATGAAATAAACGAGATGACCGCCCTCGCCCTGGTTACGGGCGCAGATGGCGCCGGCCGTCTGGGCCATCGCCTCGACGATCAGAACGCCCGGCATGATCGGCCGATCAGGGAAATGGCCGGTGAAATGCGGTTCGTTGACCGTCACGTTCTTGATGCCGATCGCCGAACTGTCGCCATCGATCTCGATGATCTTGTCGATGAGCAAAAACGGGTAACGATGCGGCAGAAGTTTCATGACTTCCAAGATGTCGGCCGTGCCAAGCGTCGCCTTCGTTTCGTCAGCCATTGTTTTTTTCTCCTGTTTTTTTATCACGCTCTTCGGCGCGCGCCAGAATATCGGCCATATCGCGCAGGAAATGTTTCATCGGACGCGCCGGTATGCCGCCGTAACGGGTGCCGGCCGGAACATCGGAAACCACGCCGCTCATCGCGGCAATCTGCACACCATCGCCAATGGTGATATGGCCATTAACGCCCGTTGCGCCGCCAATCATCACACCGTCACCGATGCGGGTGCTGCCGGCAATACCGACCCCGCTGACGATGCCGCAATGGCGACCGATGCGAACGTTGTGACCGATCTGCACCTGATTGTCGATCTTGGTGCCTTCACCAATAACGGTGTCATCCATCGTGCCGCGATCGATCGTCGTGTTGGCGCCGACCTCGACATTGTCCTGAATGATGACCCGGCCGATCTGCACGATCTTCAGCATGCCACGCGGACCCGGCGCATAACCGAAACCATCCTGGCCGATGCGTGCGCCGTTATGGATGATGACATTATTGCCGAGCAGCGCCGCCAGAATGCTCGCTCCACCGGCAATCGTACAATCGCGACCGATCTGGACATCGGAGCCGATAACGACACCCGGGCCAATGCGCGTGCCAGCGCCGATATGAACGCCCGCGCCGATCACGGCCATGGGTTCCACGATGACGCCCGGCTCGAGCTTTGCCGATGGATCGACATAGGCAGCCGGGGAAATTTCCGCTTCTATCCGAGCAACAAGCGAGGGCCGCATGGCGGATGGATGCAGCAAAGCACCGACCTGCGCAAACAGCGTGTGCGGGGTCTTCGATATCAAAGCGGGAATATGGGAAGGAATCAGGCTCTTCAGGGCCGCGTCACAAATGACAGCACCGGCCTCGCAGGTCAGCAGCTCTTCGCCGCTCTTGCGGGAAAGAATGTAACAGAGCTGATCTGGTTTTGCCCGGTAGACCGGTGCAACGGATCGAATGATCCGCTCGCCCGCCGCGTCATCAGACAGTTCCGCCCCAAAACGGTCTGCGATATCTTTCAATCGCAGTCCCTCGTGGGGCGGAAAAAATGCGTTGTATTCCATCAGCCGGAAACTCCAGAACGTTCAAAGTTGCAGTTCTGGACTGCCGATATCAGAAAGTGTTGGACATGCCAAACCGGAAACGCTGTTCCTCGTCGTAGTCTTCCTTGGCAATCGGAATAGCGTAGTCAACGCGGATCGGACCGAAGGGCGACGCCCACATCACACCGATACCGGCGGATGCACGGATGGAGTTGTCATCCTTGACGGTCTGCGATGTAGAGACCTTGTTGCCATACATCGTACCGGCATCGACGAAACCAGCAAGACGCAGGCCGAAGTCTTCAGGAACACCAGGCATCGGAGCGGTGACTTCCGCAGACGCTGCGAAGTATGTCGTGCCGCCGATGGAGTCCGAACCGATGCGCGGGCCGATACCATCGTTCTTGAAGCCGCGAACCTGACGACCGCCGAACTTGAACTGGTCAAAGACGAGCAGATTGTCACCTGTCGGCATGACATGACCCGCCTGGCCGGTGAGCGAACCGATGACATCGTATTCGTCCGACAGCGTGTAGTAGTACCGCGCCTTGGCATAGATTTTGTAGTATTCGGAATCACCGCCGAGGCCTGCAAATTCGTTCGTCAACGCAGCCTGCCAGCCTTCACGCGGCATGTTGCGGTCATCGAGCGTATTGTAGTTCAGCGTGTTCGAAAGGATGGACTGGGTCCAGTCCTCACCGCGGATCAGAGCCTGATACGGTTCTGCGAGATTGGCGTTGTTCTGCCAGTCGCCCTTACCTTCATAATTGATCTGCTTATAGGTATACTTGAACGTCGTCGACAGGTTCTCGGTGATCGGCGCTGTTACGCGCAGTGCGAAGCCCTGTTCGTCGTAGTTGTAGTAGTCTTCGCTCTTGCTCTGGTTCTTGAAGAGATCGAAACCAGCCGCCAGACGGTAGCCGAGGAAATAGGGCTCGGTGAAAGACAGCGAGTAGGTACGCGCATCGTCTTCGCCAGCACCGGCAGCAACACGGATGTACTGCCCGCGACCGAGGAAGTTCTTTTCTTCGACCGATGCCTCGAGCAGCACGCCGTCGTTCTGCGAGTAACCCGCACCGATACCGAACGAGCCGGTCGACTGGTCTTCAACGTCGACCACGATCACGACGCGGTCAGGCGCGCTGCCGCCGGCGGTCGAGATGTTGACCTTGGAGAAATAACCAAGGGCTTCGAGGCGACGCTTTGCAGCGGTGATGATCGTCTGGTTGAACGCATCGCCTTCGGAAATATCGAATTCGCGGCGGATGACGTAATCACGCGTACGGGTGTTGCCGCGGATTTCGATACGCTCGACGTAAGCGCGCTCGCCCTGATCGACGATATAGGTCACGCCAATGGTGTTGCCAGACATATCACGGTCGCCGCGCGGCGTAACGCGGGCGAAGGGATAACCTTCACCGGCAACGCGCTTGGAAATCGCTTCCATGCTCTGCTGAACTTCCTTGGCGCTATAGCTTGCACCCTGGCGGGTCTCCACAAGGCCCTGAAGTTCGGAACCGTCAACACCCGGAACAGTCGATTCGACTGCGACGTTGCCGAAGTCATACTTCTTGCCTTCGTCGACCGTGATGGAGATGGTGTATTCGTTTTTGGACTCGTCCAGCACCGCGTCGGAAGACACGACCCGGAAGTCGGCATAACCGCGATTGTAATAGAACTGGCGCAGCGCCTCTTCGTCGGCGCGCAGCTTGTCCTCGTTATAGACGTCCTTGCGTGTCAGGAACGACAGCATGTTGGACTTCTTGGTATTGATCACAGCGGCCAGACGACCGTCGCTATAGGAATTATTACCGATGAAATCGATGCGGCCGATCTTTGTGCGTTCACCTTCGTTGATGACGAAAGCAATGTTCACACGACCCTGACCGACAGACACGGTCTGCGTGGTGATTTCCACATCGCTGCGGCCGATAGCGGAATAGGCTTCCTTGATGCGGGCGATATCCGCCGTCACGATTGCCTGGTTGAACGGGCCCATCGGCTGGGTCTGCACGATGCCGGCGAGCTTGTCGTCCTTGATCTTGCGGTTACCGTTGAAGACAACCTGGTTGACAAGCTGGTTCTCATTGACCGTCACGACCAGCGTGCTGCCGGAAACGCGCATAGAGACATTCGAGAAGTAACCGGTGGCGTAAAGACGCTTCACCGATTCATCGATGTCGGAATTGGAAAAATTCTTACCCGGCGCAATGGTGATGTTGGAGCGCACGGAGTCCGCACCGGACCGTTCAGCCCCGCGAACGTCAATCTTGCTGATGACGGCTGCATTTGCAACGCCAGCAGAGGCAAGCACGCCAAGGCCCGCAACCGAAGAAACACCGGCAGACAGAGCAACCGCCGACACAGCGTTCAAAAATCTTGAACCAGCCTTCATTTCAATTCTTACCTTTTTACGTTGTCCCTCAGCGGGCGGAACCCGACTCCGGCCATGTGCGTCGTTTTACCTGCTTTTCCCCTACAAGCAAGCGTGAACGTTAAATTCTGTTTACTTCGTGCTCCAGAGTGGCTCATTCGCCACTTCGGCATAAAAACACGGTAAACAAATAACTAACAAAACCGTTAAAACACAATCCTCAGCCGATCAAGCTGCTGATATCATTCCATGTTGCAAAAACCATCAGACCCAGAATCATCATCATGCCGATACGGAACGCCACTTCCTGCGCCCCCGCACCGAGCGGCCTGCCGCGGATGGCCTCGATGGCGTAGAATACCAGATGGCCACCGTCCAGCACCGGAACAGGCATGAGGTTCAAAAGACCGATCGAGACGGAAAGAACGGCGGCGAGCTGAATAACGGCGGAAATGCCGAGCGTCGCCATCTGGCCGGATGCCTGCGCGACACGCACGGGGCCACCGAGCTGATCGGCATTCATGCGCCCTGTCACGAGATTGCCGATATAGTTGAAAGTGCCGGTGATGACATGGCCCGTTTCGCGCACGCCCTCAGCCACCGCCTCTGACGGCGAATATTCGATGTGCCGGAAATTGCCGCTGGTCTGGTCGGTGACGATGCCGATGATGCCCATTTCCAGCTTGTTGCCGAACTGGTCTGTGGTTTCGGTACGGGTTGGGACCATAGGCAGCTTGAGTTCCTCACCTGCCCTTTCGACGGTTACCGTAATCGGCGTGCCCGGCCTGATGCCGACATAACGGCGGACATCCTCGAAGGTCATCACTTTTTCGCCATCGATCGCAACCAGCCGGTCGCCGGGCTTTACGCCGGCTGTTGCGGCGGCGCTGTTTTCACGCACCTCCGCCACGACGGGATCAGCGATCATCCGGCCGTAAATGCCAAAAAGCACCGCAAAAATGAGAATTGCGAGAATGAAATTTGCGATCGGGCCGGCAGCAACCGTGGCCGCCCTTTTCCACAGCTTTGCGCCGGAAAGCGTCTGCGCCCTCTCCTCCAGCGACATATGCGACAGGCCGGAACTATCCGGCTTGCTCGCCGCATCTTCGTCGCCGAAGAACTTGACATAGCCGCCGAGCGGAATTGCCGAAAGCTTCCATCGCGTGCCGCGCTTGTCGGTGAAACCGATCAGCTCGGGGCCGAAGCCGATGGAGAATGCGGTGGATCGGATGCCGCACCAGCGGCCGACAAGGTAATGCCCCATCTCATGAACGAAAACGAGCAGGGAAAGCACCAGTATGAAGGGCACTATATAGCCGGTCAGAAAGCCCGTCGCCGCCATTATTGTGTTCATGACAATCTGCCCTTTATGTCGTGACCTATCGCGACGCCTAGAAACCCGGCAGCAGACCGCCGCCCGATCCGGGCACGTCTCCGGTTGCCGCCGCATGCACGAAAGCTATGAGGAATACCGTAAAGCAGGCGAAAACAAGACCGTCAACACGGTCCATGAAGCCGCCATGGCCAGGAATGAGATGGCTGGAATCCTTGACCTGGAAACGACGTTTCACGAAGGATTCAAAGAGATCGCCGATCTGGCTGAATACCGAAAGGACGAGTGCGAGCCCAACAAGCAGCAGGCTGATCCTGCCGTGATAGGCCATGGAGACCGCAGCGCCGCCGATCACCGCCGCCACAGCACCACCAACGGCGCCGGACCAGGTCTTGCCGGGCGAAATCGAAGGCGCAAGTTTCGGCCCGCCAATGGCGCGTCCAACGAAATAGGCCAGGATATCCGTCGACCAGACGACGGCGAAAATGAACAGGATGGAAGCGAACCCGGCCAGTTCGTCACCGCGGATAGCCGCTAGCGATATGCCGCTCAGTCCCGCGTAAAAAATGCCGCCCACCAGCCACCAGTTCTTGCCGCGCAAAACCGGAAACAGCGCCGCAGTCAGCGTGAAGCCGGATAAAAGCGGCAGATCGAGCGAGGACTCGCCGAAGATCGTATTGCCGGCGATGACGGCAACCGCAAACCAGCCCCAGGCATTGCCGGTCGAGTTGGTCTCCGACATCCGGGTAATCGTCGACCACTCATAATAGATGAGGATCGCCAGAAGCCCCGCAACGATGCGGAACAGAATGCCACCATACCAGGTCGCGGCCAGAATGACCGCGGCCATGACGATTGCGGACACGATCCGCAGTCTGAGTTCACGGCTCATCAGGCGCCTGCCACGGCAACCTGCTCGGCCAGAGCACCGAAGCGGCGGTCACGCGTTGCATATTGCTCAATTGCGGAGAAGAACCGCTGGCGGTCGAAGTCGGGCCAATATTCCGGCACGAACAGGAACTCGGAATAGGCTGCCTGCCAGAGCAGGAAGTTCGACAGGCGCTCCTCGCCGCTGGTGCGGATGATGAGATCCGGATCCGGCATTCCCGATGTATCGAGCCTCGTCGAAATCATCTCAGGCGTAATGGCGTCAGCACTGAGCCGGCCTTCGGCGACATCACGGGCGATTGACGCTGTCGCGCGGGCAATCTCGTCACGGCTGCCGTAATTGAAGGCGATCACCAGCGTCAGCTTGGTATTGCCAGCCGTCATCTGCTCCGCTTCTTCGAGCAGAGAGCGTATATCGGTCTTCAGCCCCTGCCGGTCGCCAATGATCCGCACGCGGACATTTTCGCGATGAAGTTCCGCAAGGTCGCGACGGATGAAGGCCTTAAGAAGGCCCATCAGATCGCTCACCTCGGATTCGGGTCTGCGCCAGTTTTCCGAGGAGAAAGCGAACAGCGTGAGATAGCTGATACCGCAGTCGCCTGCCGCACGCACGGTCTCGCGCACGGCCTCAACCCCACGGCGATGCCCCATCACGCGCGGAAGTCCGCGCTGCTTTGCCCAGCGGCCATTGCCATCCATGATGATGGCGACGTGCTCGGGTATGGAGGAACGTGTCGTCGTCGGCATATCGATCCAGTAACAGGCAGCGCGGAATTAAAACGAATAAAATACAGGTCTATCGCGAGCGATATCAGACCTGCATGATTTCCTTTTCCTTCTCGGCAAGCAAGCGGTCAATTTCCGAAATCGTGTCGTCGGTCATTTTCTGCACTTTTTCCGACTGTCCACGGCTTTCGTCCTGACCGATATCGCCGTCTTTTTCGGCTTTTTTCAGGCCGTCCATGCCGTCCCTGCGCACATGGCGAATCGCCACTTTTGCTTTTTCGGAATATTCGTGGGCCACCTTGACGAGCGATTTGCGGCGCTCTTCGTTGAGTTCAGGCAGCGGAATTCTGAGGTTCTGGCCGTCCACGATCGGGTTGAGACCGAGATTGGATTCGCGGATCGCGCGGTCGACGGCATTGACCATCGACTTGTCCCAAATGTTGACGCCGAGCATGCGCGGCTCCGGAACGGTGATGTTCGCAACCTGGTTAAGCGGAACACGCGAGCCATAGGCATCGATGGTCACCGGGTCGAGAATATTGGCCGAAGCGCGGCCGGTGCGCAGCGATGCGATATCGCTCTTGAATGCATTGATGGCACCATCCATGCGGCGCTTGATATCGTTGAGGTCAATACCACTCATCTTGATACTCCATCTCTATCGGCCAAGGCGGCCGGAATCCGCCCCGGAGGCGACGTCGTTTTTTGATTATTTGTCGTGCACGATGGTCTTGCGACCACCGCCGGTCAATATCTGCGCGAAACCGCCCTTCTCGTGGATCGAGAAAACGATGATCGGGATGTGGTTTTCGCGAGCGAGAGCAACAGCTGCGATATCCATCACCGCCAGCCCCTTGCCGAGCACTTCGCTATGGGTCAGCTCGTCGAAACGGGTGGCTGTCGGATCCTTCTTCGGGTCGGCGGAATAGATGCCATCCACCTGGGTACCCTTGAAGATCGCCTCGGCGCCCATTTCCGCGGCGCGCAAGGCTGCGGCAGAATCGGTGGTGAAGAACGGATTGCCCGTGCCGCCGGCAAAAATCACCACGCGACCCTGGGCCAGATGGTGAAGGGCAGCGCGCTGCGAGAAGCTCTCACAGATTTCCGGCATCGCGATTGCCGAGAGAACGACCGTGTCGATGCTGAGCTTGCGCAGCGAGGTTGCAAGTGCCAGCGCGTTGATGACGGTTGCCAGCATGCCCATATGGTCACCGGTGACGCGGTCGCCGCCCTTGGACGCCACGGCCACGCCGCGGAAAATATTGCCACCGCCGACGACGACGCCGACTTCAACGCCCATCGCCCTCGCCTCGGCAATATCGGAGGCGATACGGTCGGCCACCGCCACATCGATACCGAAACCCTGGTCGCCCATGAGGGCTTCACCGGAAGCCTTGAGAAGAACACGTTTGTAGATCGGCTTGGAAGACATCATGACTCCTCGGAAATGTAACCGAAACGCGGATACACGAAGGGCACCGCGTTGTCACGCGATGCCCTCCCGTTTTCCCAAGATTGGGTAAATATAATCAGCCCTTGGCGACGGCTGCGACTTCTGCCGCGAAATCGCTTTCTTCCTTTTCGACGCCTTCGCCGAGCAGCAGGCGAACCATACCCGTCACTTCGATGGAAGCGCCGGCTTCCTTTTCGACTTCCTTGATGGCAGCGCCGACAGTGATGTCGGGGTTGATAACGAAAGCCTGCGACAGAAGGGCGACTTCTTCGAAGAACTTGCGCATGCGGCCATCAACCATCTTTTCGATGATGGCTTCCGGCTTGCCGGATTCACGGGCCTGTTCGATGAAGACGTTGCGCTCGCGTTCAGCAACAGCGGCGTCGACTTCTTCAGCGCGGATGGCGAGCGGGTTGGTCGCAGCGATGTGCATGGCAACCTGACGGCCGATGGAGTTCAGAACGGCCTTGTCGCCTTCCGACTTCAGGGCAACCAGAACGCCGAGCTTGCCGATGCCGTCGCCGGCGGCGTTGTGGACGTAGGTCGCAACAACACCGTGCGGCACTTCGAGTGCAGCCGAGCGGCGCAGCGTCATGTTTTCGCCGATGGTGGCAATCGCGTCCTTGATGCTGTCGGCAACAGACTTGCCGGTTGCCGGATAGGTCGCAGCGGAAACAGCGTCAACGGTGCCGTCGGTTGTCAGAGCAACCTGCGCAATACCGCGGATGAGGTCCTGGAACGCGTCGTTACGGGCAACGAAGTCGGTTTCGGAGTTGAGTTCGACAACAACAGCCTTGTGACCCATGGTGGCAACGCCGATCAGACCTTCGGCAGCCGTGCGGCCGGACTTCTTGTCGGCCTTTGCGATGCCCTTGGCGCGCAGCCAGTCGATTGCCGCTTCCATGTCGCCATTGGTTTCAGCAAGAGCCTTCTTGCAGTCCATCATGCCTGCGCCAGACTTCTCGCGCAGTTCCTTCACCATTGCGGCTGTGATTTCGGTCATTGTTTGCCTCTTATCGGTTCGATCGGTCAGTCGGCGGAATTTGCCGTGCCGAAGTTCTGGGTGATGACTGTACCCGGCCGCACACCCTTTGAAACCCGGAGGTTCCGGGATGGGCATGCGCATTCCCAAGTGCTGCGGCGTCGCCATACATCGAAATGATGGGTGCCGCTCTAGTGTGACAGCGTTATGAAGACTGCCTGCCGTTCCAACCACATCGGACGCCTTCGGTTTTAGAAAAACACATGGCGGAGCGGTTAGAAACGAACAAGGCCGTCAACCCATTGAAGGTCTTTGACGGCCTTGTCATATCCTGGTCGAGGAGACGGCGATTAAGAAATCGCCGCCAGACAGGGCCTAAATCAGGCGCCAGCCTCGTCTTCGAGAGCGGGCTCAATCGGAGCTTCTTCAGAAGCGCCGATGTCGCGGCCGGAAGCGCCCTGCTGACGTGCGATACCGTCGATGGCAGCGCGGGCGATCAGGTCGCAATAAAGCGAGATGGCGCGCGAGGCATCGTCGTTACCGGGGATCGGATAGTCGATGTGATCCGGGTCGCAGTTGCTGTCGATGATCGCAACGACCGGAATGCCAAGACGCTTGGCTTCTTCGATCGCGATCTTTTCCTTGTTGGTGTCGATGATGAACATCAGGTCCGGAACGCCGCCCATATCGCGGATACCGCCGAGAGCCTTTTCAAGCTTTTCGCGTTCGCGCTCGAGGGTCAGACGCTCTTTCTTGGAATAGCCGGAGCCTTCCGAGTTCAGGATTTCGTCAACCTTGCGCAGACGCTGGATCGAGTTCGAAATGGTCTTCCAGTTGGTCATCATGCCGCCGAGCCAGCGGGAGTTGACGTAGTACTGGGCCGAACGCTTTGCGCTGTCGGCAATGATTTCCGACGCCTGGCGCTTGGTGCCAACGAACAGAACGCGGCCGCCACGGGCAACGGTGTCGGACACGACCTGAAGGGCGCGCGACAGCATCGGAACGGTCTGAGCCAGGTCGATGATGTGGATGTTGTTACGGTCGCCGAAGATGTACGGCTTCATCTTCGGGTTCCAGCGATGCGTCTGGTGACCAAAGTGAACACCAGCTTCGAGAAGCTGACGCATAGAAAAATCGGGCAATGCCATGCCTTGTTACTCCTTTTCCGGTTTAACCCCCGCGAAGCGAACAGCACCGATTTTCATCGATACCACCGGGCGGAACGGACCGGATTTCTCCCGGAACATCCCAAGCTTCGCGTGTGGAATGGTGAGCCGCATACAGTCGCCCGCATGAAAATGCAAGCATTTATGCGAAAAAACCGCAAGAATGGCCCGCGTTTCAGCGAACCGGTTTGTTTTCGCAGGTTTCGGGCTTGAGAATATCAAGCTTCGCAAGCTTTCCCGTCAGGACGAAATCGCCGTAATCCATCGTCAGGTCGCGGGTGATTCCGTTTTCGTAAAGCTTGAACGACATGCGGTAGATCGGCAGGGCGTCGGTGCCGGTCTTGTCGTTGTAATAGGCGATGGTCACCGGCCAGAATGCCGCCTTGGCGAATTCTCCAGCCTTGCCGGCGTCGGCATCGCCATCCTTCGGCATCTGCGACTTGCCGACCAGTGTGGACGTGATCAGGCTTTCATCACCATCATCAGAACCGTCGAAAATGCGCGATTCGAAAATGCGTTTTCCCTGTTTCGCATGCTCGATGACCTGGAACATGTGCTGCGTCGGAAATTCGCTGGCGACGAGACTGACCTGTCGGGCATCCGGGCGGGTCAGATCGACCTTCACGCCATCGGTGCCGTCGATTGCAGCTCCCTGCACTTCCTTGTCCAGCTTGTCATCGGTGTAGGACTTGGTCTCGAAGGTGAACTTCTTGGCAGCGAGGTCCTCGAAGGTCTTGGTCTGCTGGTCGGTCATGCGAACCGCATCGCCGGTGTTGATCTGCGTCACGAAGCGGAAATCCGTCTTGTAACCCTGACAGGCCGAACCGGTGAATTCATAAACCATGCGGCCGGTCATGCCCTCGATGCCGGAGCGGTCCGACGCATCCTTGAGCTCGAGATCGTAGACGGCGCGATGGGCGACGAGATCCGGAACCGCGATGGGCAAGGCATTGGCAGCGTTTGACAGGCCGGTCATAAGCCCTGTTGCGGCAACGAAACCAAGCGTCCTGACAAACATGCAATATCTCCTGTTGGACTCGCTGCTCATATTGTACAAGCAACCGCCCGGCTTTTGGATCAACATCTTCTGAATGCCGGATTCTTGAAGGATTTACAACAAAACCGGAGACGAAAATGTCTGACGTCATCGAAGGCCGCCTCAAGGAACTTGGCTTTACGCTTCCTGTCGCCGCAGCACCAGCCGCAAACTACGTTCCGTTCACCATCAGCGGCAACCTTCTTTATGTATCAGGTCAACTGCCGATGGAATCGGGCAAGATTGCGGTGACAGGCCTTGTCGGCCGCGATGTCGACGTTGCAAGCGCCCAGCGCGCGGCCGAATTATGCGCCGTCAACATTCTCGCACAGGTCAAGGCCGCTTTGAATGGCGACCTCTCGAAAATCCGCCGCGTCATCAAGCTGAATGGCTTCGTTGCGTCCGTTCCGGAGTTCGTGGAGCAGCATCTCGTCATCAACGGCGCTTCCAATCTCATTGCCACAGTTCTCGGTGAGCCCGGCAGACATGCCCGCGCGGCCGTCGGCATGGCGTCCCTGCCCTTCAATGCGTCAGTCGAAATCGACGCCATCGTGGAAATCGACATATGACGCTCAAGCTTTCCTGGTTGACGGCTCAACCAGTCGCCCATCGTGGCTATCATGATCTCAACAAGGCGGTCTGGGAAAACACGATTTCCGCCTTTTCCCGCGCCATCGAGGCCGGTTTCGCCATCGAATGCGACGTGCAGCTGGCCGCCGACAGCGTGCCGGTGGTTTTCCATGACCACGATCTGGAAAGGCTGACTGGCATCAAGGGCGATGTGCGCGAACGCACGTCAGCCGAACTGGCGATGCTCTCCGTTGGGCAGACCAAGGACCGCGTCCCCACCCTCAAGCAGCTTCTGACACTCTGCGCCGGCAAGGTGCCGCTCGTCATCGAGCTGAAAGGCCGCGAAGGCGAAGGCGAAGGCGTCGATGATGGTTTTGCCGAAGCGGTGCTGGAAGACCTCGAGGGTTACAAGGGCCATGTGGCGCTGATGAGCTTCGATCATCATCTGCTGAAGGACCTGAAGGCTGCGGGCTCGCCCTGGCCGCTTGGGCTCACGGCGGAAGGCGACAAGCCGGAAGATTTCTTCAGGCATGACGAAGCGATGCAGCTGGGGCTCGATTTCATCTCCTATCATTGGGGTCATCTGCCCAACAGCTTCATCGAAGCACAAAGAAAACTCGGGCTTCCGGTGATTACCTGGACGGTAAGGGATGAAAATGCGCGCGCGACTACCTATAAATATGCGGACCAGATGACATTCGAAGGTTTCGACCCGAGAGAGAACCCATCCGCCACGGCATGACAGAAGATTATTCCATACGCGTTGCGCAATCCTTCACGGATATCGATCCGGAAAGCTGGAACCAGCTTTCCGGAGTTTCGCGCAATACGTCGGGAAAATACTACAACCCCTTTATTTCTCATGCGTTTTTATCCTCCATGGAGGATTCCGGCTCGGCGACGGCAAAGACCGGCTGGCTTGGCCATCACCTGCTGCTGGAAGATGCCGTGGGAATGCTCGTCGGCGCCGTGCCGGCCTATCTGAAGAACCACAGTCAGGGCGAATATGTCTTCGACCACGGCTGGGCGGACGCTTTTGAACGGGCCGGTGGTCACTATTATCCAAAACTGCAATGTTCGGTTCCCTTCACGCCTGCGACCGGGCCGAGGCTGCTTGTTTCCGAAGCCGTGGATGCCACGCGCTTCAAGCCGCTTCTGGCCTCTGGTCTCGCGCAGGTAACGGAAAAGATCGGCGTTTCCTCCGCGCATGTCACGTTTCTGGAAGAGGATGATCTGTCTGCCCTGCTGCCGCGCGATTTCCTGCACAGGAAAGACCAGCAGTTCCACTTCATCAATGACGGTTATCGTGACCACGATGATTTTCTCGACGCCCTCTCCTCGCGCAAACGCAAGGGGCTGAAAAAGGAACGCCGCGCCGCGCTGGAACATGGCATCGAGATCGACTGGCTGACCGGAAGCGATCTGACCGAAGATATCTGGGACCAGTTCTTCGCCTTCTACATGGATACCGGCAGCCGCAAATGGGGCCGGCCCTATCTGACGCGGAAGTTCTACTCGCTGATCGGCGAACGCATGGCTGATGACGTGCTGCTGGTGATGGCGAAACGCGAGGGGCGCTACATTGCCGGGGCGATCAATTTCATCGGTTCGGATGCGCTTTATGGCCGCCACTGGGGCTGCATCGAGGATCATCCCTTCCTGCATTTCGAGGTCTGTTACCATCAGGCAATCGATTTCGCGCTGACAAATGGATTGAAACGGGTCGAAGCCGGTGCCCAGGGCGAACACAAGCTGGCGCGTGGTTATGTGCCGGTCACCACCCATTCGGCGCATTTCATCGCCCATCCGGGCCTGCGCCGCGCCATTGCCGATTATCTTCAGCGCGAGCGCGAAGAAGTCGAGCATATCGGCGATTATCTTGATGAACACACGCCCTTCCGCAAGGGCGAGAGACAGGAACACGAACCGGACGCATAGTCCGCGACGAGGAGATCACCGATGACCAGCGCCTATGACGACAACAATATCTTCGCAAAAATCCTGCGCGGCGAAATTCCGAGCCACAAGCTTTATGAAGATGAGCATACGCTGGCCTTCATGGATGTGATGCCGCAGGCACCCGGCCATCTGCTCGTCGTTCCCAAGACCGGCTCCCGCAATCTGCTCGATGCCGACCCTCAAGTGCTGGCAAGAACCATTGCCGTGGTGCAGAAACTCGCCGTAGCCACCAAGGAAGCTTTCGATGCGGATGGCGTCTTCGTCGCGCAGTTCAACGAACCGGCGGCCGGCCAGACGGTGTTCCACCTGCATTTCCACGTCATTCCGCGCAAGGAAGGCGAGCCGTTGAAACCGCATTCCGGTGCCATGGCCGACGGCGAGGTGCTGAAGGCTCATGCGGAGAAGATAAGGGCGGCGCTTGCTTCGTGACGCTGGCTAAACACGCAACGTCATCCTCGGCCTTGTGCCGAGGATCTAACCACGTATCGTGAAATCAATCGGTTGCAGATGCTCGGGACAGGCCCGAGCATGACGGAGGATAGGTTTTCTGACCTATCACTCGACAGGACGGTAGGCATTCCGATCCGGCCACGGCCAGCCTACCAGCACGGCCATATCCGGCCGAAAAATTTCCACCTTCAGCGGATAACAGGCCGCCATGTCACTTGAATGCGTGGCACTGCAATCGCCGCCCGGGCAGGCGGAAAGCGCACCGATGAGGTCAATTTCCGCGAATAATTCCAAATAGTCACCCGGCCGCACCGGGCTCGCCTTCATGAAATATTGGTGTGTATCGCGGGTGAAACCGGTGCACATGAAGACATTCAGCACATCATGCACATGCGGCTCGGCCTCTCGGAACGACAGGCCCCTGGCGGAAGCGAGCGCGTTTGTCAGGTTCGAATGGCAACAACGGTGATAATCGCCACCGCTCAGCAGCTTGTTGGTATAGGGATCGCAGCGGGTGCCGATCACATCATGCACACCGCCGCCATCCTCGTCGAAGCCATACCATGACAGCGTATCATGGGTGATTGTCGCCATCGGCCGCAGGGATGGCAGGTTGCTCCATAGCCGGTTGCCAACCGAAACATGGGTGGCATGCAGCGCGCGCGTCTTGCCGCTGAAAAAGCGCTCGTTCAGATCATGGGCGTTCCAGAGATTCAAATCCCCCACCTGCGGGCCTTCGATGCTGACGATACGGAAAAAATGCCCCTTGGGTACAGTGAAGGTGCGGCCGTCACGCGGGGGTATGATGACCTCATCGATCTTCTCCATGCCGTTCTTTGCTTGCACGAGACGCGCAAGGTCCGGGGCCTCCAGCGTGCCGTTCGGATAAACAACGACAGGACTGATGGCGCGGCGCTCGGCGGCATCCACGGGTTCGGCAGCAGGCATGGTAGTCATGAAATCCTCGGAGAAAGACGTTATCGACGTAATAATTGCGCCATGTCCACCCCGCTGACAAGACAGGTTTTTCTTGCGCTCAGCCCAAGCCTCACTTAGCCTCATCGATCATGACACTGCCACCACTCGCCACCCTTCGTGCTTTCGAATCCGCCGCCAGAAAGGCTAGTTTTGCCCTGGCCGCGCAGGAACTTGGCATGACAGCCACTGCGGTGAGCCAGCATGTGCGCAATCTGGAAGCATGGCTTGGGGTCGCTCTTTTCGAGCGCCACGCGCGCGGCGTCAGGCTTACCCCCGCCGGAAGGGAATTTGGCAACACGGTCTCGGGCAGCCTGCGGCAGATCGCTTCTGGCGCGGAGCGCATCCGCCGGGGTCACGACCGCATGACCGTGCGCCTTGCCAGCCTGCCTTCGGTAGTGGCGCATTTTCTCACGCCCCGGCTGCCCCGCTTCCGGGCCTCGCATCCAGACATACAGGTGTCGATCAGCTATTCCGGCGCGCAGCATACAAGCGCAGCCGATCTCACCATCGGGCATGGGATATCCTTCGGGGAAAATGCCGTGGCCCTGTTCAGCGCAGAAACACGTCCAACCTGCGCGCCCAGCTATATCGCCAGTGCTGGTCCCTTCAATGACGAGGCCAGCCTGTTACGCGCGGAACTGCTGCATGATGATACCGAGACGGCATGGAGAGACTGGTTTGCGGTTGGTGACATGTCGCTACCTTACGGTGCAGGTCCGATTTTCGCGGATTTTAATCTACTGGTTACAGCCTTGAAAGCGGGACAGGGTATCGGCCTCTGCCCGACGGCACTTCTTCGTGAAGAGATCGCCGAGGGCCAGTTGACAGTGCTTTTCGACCGGGCCGTCGATACGGATAAATATTACTGGCTCATCCGACCGGAAGAGATGACCGCATCGGCGCGCCTTCTCGCTGACTGGTTGGTGGCGGAAGCGCGCGGGAGCGACCTGACGTAGAACAAGCAGGCATTAAAAACCGCGCAAAAACAGCCCAGCCGCTAGAAGCACAATTGGAACCGCCACACCGACGATGACGCGCTGCCCTGCAACGAGAAATGCGATGAAACCGAGGGTGGCCGCGCCGATGCGCAGCCACATGGGCGACGCTTCCAGCGATCCGGTTGGAAAGACGATGAGCTTGGCGGTGACGGCCATGACCAGTGCGGTGGCGACCGCCCTCACCCAATAAAGCGCTTCGGAATCCTCTTTCAACCGGTTACCGGCGAGGACGCCGAGCCAGCGCCAGAGATCGGTCGCCAGCCAGCCGGCGATGGCGATGAACAGATACGGCGCCCACCAGTTATCGGTCATCATGGTCCGCCCTCCGGTGAGACGGGTTTGATCCGGCGGCGGAAAACGAAGCGATCGATGACGTAGGCCAAAGTGCCGCCACCGATACCGGCATAGAGAATATCGAATTCCGGCGTGACCACCGCGAAGGCGGGTCCGGCAATCACGCCGATGACGAAGGCGACCTTGACGACGGAATGGCGGGCCGAAGCCCAGATGGATGCGATGAAATAGACCGGCGTCAGAAAGAACAGCACACCCGCAACGAGCGGCGGAAACGCGGCGGCGACGCCGTAACACAGGCCAACGATGATGGCGTTGACGACCGTGAGCGTGATGCCGAAACCGGCGAACCAGGCGGCGCGTGCTTCACGCGGCACCTTTGAAAGATTTTGCGTAGCGAAGACCCAGGCCGTGATCGCGACGAAATGCGAGAGAAACAGCAAGATCCATGTCGGCGTCTTCGCACCGCGCATTTCCGGAACGATGGAGGCGACCATCGGCATCATCCTTACCGAAGACAGCGTGACCGCCAGAAAACAGGCGGCAAGGTTGGCGCCGCCGACCATGGAGCCGATCAGGATCATCTTGGCCGGCAAGGCCCAGATGACAAGCGTCATGAACACCGCTTCGCCGCGTGCCACCCCGGATTCGAGCGCAAAGGCGCTGAAACCGACGAAAGACGTCATGAGAATGAGCGAGGGCAGCGAGAAAATGCCCCGCATTCCCCGGAAGAACCAGCCGCTGAGGGGGATGACTTCGCTTTCGGCAGTCTGCATTTGAATTCCATCAGGAATGGACAGGCATGAAAATGCCGGGCTCTCGCCCGGCATTGTCTATCGGTCAAAGACCTGGACTACTTCTTCTTCGGTACTTTCGGCACCGTATTGGTCTTGCGGCGCGGCTTGTCCTCATCAGACTTGTCGGCCTCGGCCACCAGAATCTCAGCCTCATCGGCAGTCTTTGCCGCCTTGGAAGCCGTTTTCGCTTTGGCTTTCGGCTTGCCCGGCGATTTCGCCGCCTTCAGCTCGGCTTCCGGCTGCGGTTTCACGGGCGCGGTCTCCGGCAGAACCTCGAGAATCAGACCGTCGGAGCCGTCATCCTTCTTGCCGACGGTGACGCTGACGACGCCACCCTTCTTCAGCTTGCCGAAGAGGATTTCATTGGCGAGCGGCTTCTTGATGTGTTCCTGGATCACGCGCGACAGCGGGCGGGCACCCATCTTTTCGTCGTAACCCTTTTCCGCCAGCCAGGAGATCGCATCCTCATGCAGGTCGAAGGTGACGTTACGTTCGGAGAGCTGGGTTTCCAGCTGCATGACGAACTTCTGCACGACCTTGTGGATAACGGCGGTCGGCAGCGGCGAGAACGGAATGATCGCATCCAGACGGTTGCGGAACTCCGGCGTAAACAGGCGGTTGATCGCCTCTTCATCCTCACCCGTGCGGCGCGAAGAGCCGAAACCGATCGCCGATTTCGCCATTTCGGACGCACCCGCATTGGTCGTCATGATCAGGATGACGTTGCGGAAGTCGATCTTCTTGCCGTTATGGTCGGTCAGCGAGCCGTGGTCCATCACCTGCAACAGGATGTTGTAGATGTCAGGATGCGCCTTTTCGATTTCGTCCAGCAGCACCACGGAATGCGGATGTTGATCGACGCCGTCGGTCAGAAGACCGCCCTGATCGAAGCCGACATAACCGGGAGGTGCGCCGAGCAGACGCGACACGGTATGGCGCTCCATATATTCCGACATGTCGAAGCGCAGCATCTCGACACCCAGCGAGGCGGCAAGCTGCTTGGCCACTTCCGTCTTGCCCACGCCCGTTGGGCCGGAGAAGACATAGGAGCCGATCGGCTTGTTCGGCTCGCGCAAGCCGGCACGCGCCAGCTTGATGGCGGTCGCCAGCGCCTCGATGGCGATGTCCTGACCATAAACGACCGAGCGCAGTTCCTTTTCAAGATTGGCGAGAACCATCTCGTCATCCTTGGAAACGGTCTTCGGCGGAATACGGGCCATCGTCGCGATGGTGGCCTCGATTTCCCGTTCGGTGATCAGCTTGCGGCGCTTGGAGGCCGGCAACAGCATCTGTGCGGCACCTGTCTCGTCGATCACGTCGATCGCCTTGTCCGGCAGCTTGCGGTCGGAGATATAGCGAGCCGACAATTCAACGGCGGCCTTGATCGCCTCGTTGGAATATCTGAGGTGATGATAGTCCTCGAAATAGGGCTTCAGACCCTTCATGATCGCAATGGCATCATCGATCGACGGCTCGTTGACGTCGATCTTCTGGAAACGACGCACCAGCGCGCGGTCCTTTTCGAAGAACTGGCGATATTCCTTGTAGGTGGTCGAACCGATGCAACGGATAGCGCCCGATGACAGCGCGGGCTTCAGCAGGTTCGATGCATCCATCGCGCCGCCGGACGTGGCGCCGGCACCGATGACGGTGTGGATTTCATCGATGAACAGAACCGCGCCCGGAAACTCTTCCAGTTCCTTGACGACCTGCTTCAGACGCTCTTCGAAATCACCGCGATAACGGGTTCCGGCAAGCAGCGTGCCCATGTCGAGCGAGAAGATGGTATCATTCGCGAGCGCCTCCGGGACCTTGCCTTCGACGATACGCTTAGCCAGGCCCTCGGCAATCGCCGTCTTGCCCACGCCCGGATCACCCACATAAAGCGGGTTGTTCTTGGAGCGGCGGCAGAGAATCTGGATGGTGCGATTGACCTCATCGTGACGGCCGATCAGCGGGTCGATCTTGCCGTTCCTCGCCTTGTCGTTGAGGTTGACGCAATAGGCCTTCAGCGCATCCTGCTGCTTCTTGGCGGACGATCCGTCTTCCTCGGGATTACCGCGGCTGGGCTTGCTTTCGCTTTCCGGCTCATCAGCGCCACGCGGCGCGCGCGTCTGCGACGTGCCCGGACGCTTGCCGATGCCGTGAGAGATGTAATTGACCGCATCGTAACGGGTCATTTCCTGTTCTTGCAGGAAATAGGCGGCATGGCTTTCGCGCTCGGCGAAAATGGCCACAAGCACGTTGGCGCCAGTCACTTCCTCGCGGCCGGACGACTGAACATGGATGACGGCGCGCTGAATGACGCGCTGGAAGCCGGATGTGGGTTTGGAATCCTCGTCATAACCGGTGACGAGGTTGGTCAGTTCGTTGTCGACGTAATCGCTGACGGTCTTGCGCAGCGCGTCGAGATCGACATTGCAGGCAGCCATAACGGCGGCGGCATCCGCGTCGTCGATCAGCGCCAGAAGCAGGTGTTCGAGCGTCGCGTATTCGTGATGACGCTCATTCGCAAAGGTCAGTGCCTGGTGCAGCGCCTTCTCGAGACTTGGGGAAAAAGTTGGCACGTTGCGATCCTCATTTCTTTTCCATGACGCACTGCAGCGGGTGCTGGTGCTGTCGGGCGAAATCCATGACCTGGCTTACTTTCGTCTCTGCGACCTCATATGTAAACACCCCACATTCACCTACGCCGTGCTGGTGCACGTGCAGCATGATACGGGTTGCCGCCTCGCGATCCTTCTGGAAAAAACGCTCCAGAATATGGATGACGAATTCCATGGGAGTGTAGTCGTCATTCAGTAAAAGAACACGGTACAAATTCGGTCTTTTCGTTTTCGGCTTAACGCGGGTGATAACAGACGTTCCGCGGTTGGTGCCGCCGTCTTCCCCGTCGCCCTCGCCCTGCATGTAGATCGGCTTAGCGATCATCTTTCATCATTCTCCAAACTATTCTCAAACCGACAGCTGATTGCCAGGAGGGAGAACTTCGCCTCTCCATATCTAGGTCGTTAAGATGCGATTTTAAGCCCCTTGTGCAACGGTGCAATCACTATTGCGTTTGCGAAGAGGCAAACCTCGGGAAAAGTGAGGCTGTGAAGGCGGCATACGACGGAAGAGCGGAACAAACCGGCGGGAACGGCGCAACTCTAGCCGCATGCAGACCGGTTCCGTAGAGCGAATGACGCGGGCGAATCCGGTTGGCCGCCGCCAGCATCACTCCTTGTCGTCGAGCATTTCGCGAACGGCGATGGCGAGTTGCTTCAGCGAGAATGGTTTCGGCAGGAAACCGAACTTGGCATCCGCCGGCAGGTTCCTGGCAAAAGCGTCCTCGGCATAACCGGAAACGAAGATGAATTTCAGGTCGGGATAGGATTTGCGCAATTCTCGCAGCAGCGACGGACCGTCCATTTCCGGCATCACGACGTCGGATACGACGATGTCGACCTTGCCTTCCAGTTCCTCCATCACTTCCAGTGCCTCGATGCCGGAACCGGCCTCGTGCACGGTGTAGCCGCGGGTTTCCAGCATACGCTTGCCACCGCGCCTCACCGCCTCCTCGTCCTCGACCAGCAGCACGACGGCGGATTTGCCGGTGAGATCCAGCGGTTCTTCCTTCACCGGCTCCGCCGCCACGACCGGCGCGGCAACCATTTCGCCATCCTGCCCCATCACCTGAACGACCTCGACCACATGGCGCGGCAGATAGATGCGGAAGGCGGTTCCCTTGCCCACTTCCGATTCGGGGTAGATGTAACCACCCGACTGCTTGACGATGCCATAGACCATCGAAAGGCCAAGACCCGTGCCCTTGCCGACTTCCTTGGTGGTGAAGAAGGGTTCGAAAATCTTGTCCATGATTTCAGGCGGAATGCCCGTGCCGTTATCGGCGACTTCCACCATGACCATGTCTTCGGCCGGGAATTCGGGACGGCCAAGCGCTGCGATTTCCTTCTCATCGACGTTGCGCGTCCTGATGGTGATTTTGCCACCATCGGGCATGGCGTCGCGCGCATTGACGCAGAGATTGATGAGCACCTGCTCGAATTGCGAAAGATCGGTCTTTACCGGCCAGAGATCACGGCCGTAATCGACCTCAAGCTTGACATTGGTGCCTGATATCAACCGGTCGACCAGCATTCGCAGATCGCCGATCACGTCGGTCAGGTTGAGGACGGCCGGACGCATCGTCTGCTTTCGCGAGAAAGCGAGAAGCTGGCGCACCAGCACGGCGGCGCGGTTGGCATTGCGCTTGATCTCCATGAGATCGGCAAAGCTCGGATCGGCGGGCCGCGCCTGCAGCAGAAGATGGTCGGACGACAGCAGGATGGCAGTGAGAACGTTGTTGAAGTCGTGGGCAATGCCGCCCGCCAGCGTGCCGACCGCATTCATCTTCTGGGTCTGCGCCATCTGGGTTTCGAGCGCCTTCTGCTCGGTCACCTCGATGGCGTAAACGATCGCCACTTCTTCCGGGGCCTCGTCGTCCTGGTCGATGACGGCGTTGACGTAGAAACGGAAATGCCTGGTCTCGTCGCTCGGATGGCGGGAATCGAACGGTGCGATATCCCCCTGGCGATCCTTGGCTTCGGCCAAAGCCTGTTCCAGCCGCGGCTTCTCATTGTCGTGAAGAACGGTTTCGAGTGCCACGCCTCGGTCGATATCGTCACGCCCGACGACGCCGGAAAAGAGCTTGAGGAACGGCGCGTTGATGCGCAGGATGCGGCCTTCGCCATCAAGCGAGGCGATCGCCATCGGCGTATTGTTGAAGAAGCGCGTGAAGCGCATGGCGGAGGAGGATTCCGTGTCCTCCTGCCCCTTCGGGCGCATCAGAACGATCGTCCGGCTCTCACCCGGCGCGCCATCCTTTGCCGTAACCTGATGCACGAGGCGGGCCGGCATGCTCTGGCCGTTCACCCGGCGCATGTCGAGATCGAGGATTTCGGTGCGCTTGGCCGTACCCTGCGGATGGACGGAATCGATCAGCGCCATTCCCTCGCCGGCGACGATATCCGAGATGGTCATCGAACCCGGCGAAAACTGCGCGAGATCGATGCCGAGCCATTCCGACAGGGTGGCGTTCAGATAAACGATCTCGCCCTTGCGGCTGGCGGAAAAGAAACCGGCAGGGGCGTGATCGAGGTAATCGATGGCGTTCTGCAATTCGCGGAAGAAACGCTCCTGATCCTCGCGCTCCGGCGTGATGTCGGCGATCTGGAAAACGTGCAGCCCCTCGCCGCCCGCATCCTTCAGCACCCGGCCTTTCAGCCTGTACCAATGCGGCCCCGCGCCAGTATCATCGCCGAGCGGTTTCAGCAGCCGGAACTCCTCGTAACCGTCGCGGCCTTCGCGCAGCACGTTGATGAGACGATAAAGCGCTTCGGTCGATTCGCGGCTGCGCGACAAAAGCGTCTCCAGGCTCTGGATGTCGCTTGCCTTCGTGGTCCCGCTCATGCGGCAATAGGTGGCGTTGGCATAGACCATATGCCCCTTGGCATCGGTGATCAGCGTGCCTTCGGGGTGGGCCGAAAGAAACCGGCGGGCAAGGCCGTCCGATTGCGATTGCGGCATCACCTCGATGAAGCCGATGATCGACGAGACGAGGAAGAAGATGCCCATCATGGCCAGCACACCGAGAATGCCGAGCACGATTTCGTTTTCCAGCGAATCCTTGAAATAGACGAAGGCGGCCGCCGCCGCGATCAGAACCAGCGCCAGAAGCAGAATGCGCAAGACCGTGCCGGAACGGGCACGCCTGTCCACCAGCGGAAGGTCGTTGTCGCTTGTCTCGCGCACCCGTGTCATCTTGGCCTCGCAGTCGTGCAGGTCGTCATTCGGTCAGCCTTATTTCCTCGACGGAATCGGGCAGCAGAATTTGTTGTAGCAACTCGCTTGACCGTCAAAAAGCTCCGCTACCACACAAAGGCTTAAAAACGCACAGCGAAAACAGCCTGAAAGCGGTATAAATGCCTCAGAGACTACCGTCTCGTACAGCTCAGCTCTTTCACCTGGCATTGAATGCGGGGCGCGGAGCAGGCGATCTTGCCGTCAGCGACAGTGCAGACCGAGCATCCGTCCGTGAAATCGATGCAGGACGGATTGTCCCGCACGAAGTCCTTCATAGTGGCGGAAGTCTCCAATGCTTTGTCTTCCGTCGCCGTTGCCTGGTGGGGAGAACTGAAAATCGGTAGCAACAAAAAAACAACTGCAATGAGACGTGGCGCAGGAAACCCGTCTACGCGCGATGCCTTGACCATTCAGTCTCTCCCGACGCGAAAGGATTGCAACCTTCATTGCCTCCCAGCATTGAAGGAGAGGATATGGCGTTTTGGTGGCGTCGTTGCGATCGACGCGTCTATCCTGTGGGGCGAAATGAATAAACCTTGTATCGCACTTAAAAAAATCGTCTTTTCCTGTTTCGCGTTCACACTATAAGAACCACGGCAATATTAATTGTCCAAGAAACTGAAATGCCAAAAAATCTGAAGGGATGATCTCCATGATGGAAGATTTTATCGGCACCTATGGCAACAATCTCATCGTCGCCGTTGTCGGTGTGGGTGTGGCGCTTCTCGTTCTGGCGATCGCTTTGTGGCTCCTGCGCAGGCGAAGCGGTTCATCGCCCTTCATCCGTGGTGGTCGCAACCGGCAGCCGCGCCTGCAGGTTCTCGACGCGACGGCCGTGGATGCGCGCCGCCGTCTGGTTCTCGTGCGTCGCGATAACGTCGAACATCTGGTCATGATCGGCGGCCCGACCGATATCGTCATCGAAAGCGGTATCGGCGCGATCCCGATCGTCCGGGACTTGCAGGAGCCGGAACTGAAGGCACTGCCGCGCCAGGAAAGCGAACAGAAGAGAGCCGAACCGTCGATCCCGCAGGAACGCCGCGCCGCCCTGCCACAGCAGCCTGTTGTGGCCGCAGCTCCGGTTTCCGCCCCCGAAGAACCCGTCAAGCAACCGCAGCGGCCGGAGCCGTCCAAGCCGGCACCCGTTTCGCGTCCCGCACCTGTTGCGGCTACAGCTGCCCCCATGCCACCACGTCCATCGACACCACCGCAACCCGTGCCGCCCGCGGCAATCTCGCGGGAGCCCGCTCCGCCGGCAAGGCAGGCCGCACCCGAGCGGACCCGCCCCGCGCCGCCGCCTATCCCAGCGGCAGCCGTCCCGGCCGCAACCGTCCTGCCCATGACCGCTGCATCACTCGATATGCCAGCGGTACCAGCAGAGCAAAAGCGAGCCGAGCCTCTCGTACAGGCTCCGGCCCCAGCACCCGTCGCGCCGCCGATCCCCGCCCAGATGCCCGAACAGGCAAAGCTAGCGGAAGAGCGGCCCGTGGAGCTTGCCCCGCCGGTCTTTGCAGCGCGAGAGCCGGTGATCGACCAATCCATCGCCGCCGATTTTCTCGACGCTGCCCGCGACCGGGTTCTTCCTGACCTGAAGCCGGGCCAGAATACATCGCCCGCTCCTTTTCCGCCGAGGCCTGAAAACCCGCCTGTGGCTTCAGCCGACGCTGAACCGAAATTTTCCGATGAACTCGCCAGCGATTTTGAGAGCTTTCTGGAAGCAGAAATCGCCAAGAGCAAGGAAGCGGATAATGAACCTTCCGTTACGCCTGCGGCCGACAGGCAGGTCAAAACGCAGCCTACCTCTCCGCCTGTCACCGGCGCTTCACCGGATGGAGACGTGCAGAAGGAAATGGCTCGTATCTTCGGAGAGCTTTCCGTCACCCGTGATCGCTGACGGGCGGGTATCTTCCGAAACAAAATTCACGACACCAAAAAGGGCACGGAAACAATTTCCGTGCCCTTTTTCAATTGATGCGGTTTTTAGCCTGTTGGCGGAAACGCCCTATTCGTCGCGATAGACTTTTTCGCGACGCTCGTGACGCTCTTGCGCCTCGATGGAAAGCGTTGCGATGGGTCGAGCATCCAGACGCTTGAGGCCGATAGGTTCGCCCGTCTCCTCACAATAACCGTAAGTGCCGTCGTCGATCCGCTGAAGGGCTGCATCGATCTTCGAGATCAGCTTGCGCTGACGGTCGCGGGCGCGAAGCTCGATCGCCCGGTCTGTTTCGGAAGATGCCCGATCAGCGAGATCGGGATGGTTGGCGCTTTCTTCGGCGAGATGTCCGAGCGTCTCGCGCGCTTCTCTCAGGATATCATTTTTCCAGGCTATGAGCTTCGCGCGAAAATATGCACGCTGGCTGGCATTCATGAACTCATCGTCTTCCGAGAGCACATATTTGCTAAGATCGATCTTCTCACTCAACGCGATTCTCCTCGAAGAACATCTCAATGCGGCGGTGTATACTCCAATGATATAGGCCGATTCAAGTCTACAGATCAGTTTTCAGGCATTTTTAAAACTGACACAAAAATCATCTAAATGACTAATTTTTATCCTTTATTCGTATTGAAGCGATTTCTTCTTCAATCACTTCAATGCGACTTACCAACAGGAAAGAGGACTTGCGGTCCTGCAACCCTATCCTGTAGCATTCAGTCCGTGTCCTGACATTCGAACGCCGGTCCCCGCCCTTGACAGCATCTTTCCCGACCCGAGTTTATCTTCTGCGCCACGCCAAGGCCGCCTGGGCGGCGCCGGGAGAACGGGATTTCGACCGGGGATTGAACGAGGCCGGCTTTGCCGAAGCGGAGATCATCGCCGACCTTGCCGCAGACCGGCGTTACCGCCCCGATCTCATTCTGTCGTCTACGGCCGCGCGCTGCCGGCAGACCACCCAGGCCTGGCAGCGGGCTTTCAACGAAGGCATCGATATCGTCTACATCGATGAGATGTACAATGCCCGCAGCGAAACCTATCTGTCGCTTATCGCCGCGCAAACGGAAGTGCAGTCGGTGATGCTGGTGGGGCACAACCCTACCATGGAGGCGACGCTGGAGGCCATGATCGGCGAAGATCTGCTGCATGCCGCCCTGCCCTCGGGTTTTCCGACCTCAGGTCTTGCGGTTCTGGATCAGGACGACAGCGCGGCAAGCGGTAAAAATCGCTGGCGGCTGATCGATTTCCTTGCGCCCGGCAAATAACCGCCGCCGCGTGCAACAAAGGCGTCGGGAAGCAGCGCTGCCGAAAATCCGCTGGAGCGCTTCTTTTTTGGGCAGCCGCAACTTCCTATATGCAGCCGTGACCGTGAAACACAGCCAGGAAACTGCCATTGCCGCCTTCTCTTACGTCCCTGACAGACAGCGCGCTTATCGCTTTCGATAATCTGGCCGACCGCGCGGGCAACCTCACCCATCCGACATTGCGGCTTGGCGTCACCGGCCTTTCGCGCGCGGGCAAGACGGTGTTCATCTCCTCCCTCGTGCATAACCTGCTGAATGGCGGCCGGTTGCCGCTGTTCGAGGCCATGCGATCCGGGCGCGTCTCCAATGTGCGTCTGGAACCGCAGCCGGATGACGCCATTCCGCGCTTCCAGTATGAAGACCATATTCAGGCGCTGGTGCGTGACAGGCTCTGGCCGGATTCGACACGGGCGATCTCGGAACTGCGGATCACACTCGATTATCAGAGCGCCAGCGGCTGGGGCCGGTGGTTTTCGGCCGGCAAGCTCTCCATCGATATCGTCGACTATCCCGGCGAATGGCTGCTCGACCTGCCGCTGCTGTCGCAGGATTACATGCAGTTCAGCGATGCAACTGTCGCACTTGCCGGAAGCGGCATTCGTGCAGAACTTGCGCAGGAATGGCTGGCGATCGCCTCCTCGCTGGATATCAACGCCCCCGCCGATGAAATGACGGCGCGGCGGCTGGCGGAAAGTTTCGCGGCCTATCTGAAGGCCTGCAAATCCGACGAAAGGTCGCTCTCCACCTTGCCGCCAGGCCGCTTTCTGATGCCTGGTGATCTCGAGGGATCGCCGGCGCTGACATTTGCGCCCCTGCCGGGCCTGACCGACGAAAAGGCACCGAAGGGCTCGCTGCGCGCCATGATGGAGCGACGCTACGACGCTTATAAATCGATCGTGGTCAAACCCTTCTTCCGCGAACATTTCGCCCGTCTCGACCGACAGATCGTGCTGATCGACACGCTGCAGGCAGTCAATCGCGGCCCGGAAGCCGTGCAGGATCTGGAGCGGGCGCTGGGCGATGTTCTTGCCTGCTTCCGCCCTGGCACAAATAGCATACTGTCGTCGCTGATCCGTCGGCGCATCGACAAGGTGTTGATTGCCGCCACCAAGGCCGATCATCTGCATCATGAAAGCCATGACCGGCTGGAGCGCCTGACCCGCCGTCTGGTTGACCGCGCCATTACCACCATCGGCATGAACGGCGCTGGCATCGAGGTCATGGCGCTTGCCTCCGTGCGCGCCACCAGAGAGGCAAGCGTGCGCCAGGACGGCCATGAACTGCCCGTTATCGTCGGCACGCCGATGGCCGGTGAAACCATCAATGGCGAGATTTTCGACGGTAATCGCAAGACGGCGATCTTTCCCGGCGATCTGCCAGAGGATCCGCAGCCGCTGTTCCGCAGCATAGACCAGGATGGCGACAAGGCGACACTGCCTGACGTCAATGTCGTGCGTTTCCGCCCGCCCAATATCGACGAGCCGGGCAGCGGCGGCATTCGGCTTTCCGTTCCCCATATCAGGCTCGACCGCGCCATGCAGTTCCTGTTCGGAGACAAGCTCGCATGAAGGCTCCCACACAAAACGATCCGCAGACACGCCGCCCGGCGGCTTTCACGCTCGAGACCGAGGAGGCGGCACGGCCGTCCGCCACACAGAAACGCGCGCCCCGCAGCTTCGACGCCGAGATTTCGCTGACGCCGGACGAGGATGATCCGTTTCTGGCGCCTGCGGATATCGACGCCGCCGCATTACCGGTGGCGACGCCGAAGAAAAGCCGCTTCTCCTTCGGCAAGCTGGCGCTCGGGGCGCTTGGTGTCCTTTTCTCGCTCGCCTTCGGGCTCTGGGCGGATCAGCTCATCCGCAATCTGTTTTCCCGCTCCGACTGGCTGGGTTACACCGCAACGATCGCCCTTATCGTGGCGCTTTTCGCGGTTCTCGCCCTTGTCGGCCGCGAGGTCTTCGGCATCATGCGGCTCAACGCCGTGCAGTCTCTCAAGGCCGACGCTGAAACGGCCAGCCTCGACAAGAGCCCAAAACCCGCGCGCGCCATCGTCACCCGCCTGAATGCAGTTCTCTCGCACCGGGCCGAAACGGCAAAAGGGCGCGCGGCGCTGAAGGAAACGGAAAATGACGTCATCGACGGTCCGCATCTGATCGAGCTTGCCGAACGAGAATTGCTCGTGCCGCTCGACAGGCAGGCCCGTGCCCTCATTCTCAACTCCTCCAAGCGCGTGTCCGTCGTCACCGCCGTCAGCCCGCGCGCCGTGGTCGATCTCGCTTATGTGCTGTTCGAGGTGACGCGGCTGGTGCGCGCCATGGCGGAGCTTTATGGCGGCCGCCCGGGCACGCTTGGCATGCTGAAGCTCCTGCGCGATGTCGTCGCGCATCTTGCCGTCACAGGCTCGATTGCCGTGGGTGACGGACTTGCCCAGCAGGTTCTCGGTCATGGCCTCGCCTCGAAACTCTCCGCCCGTCTCGGCGAAGGCGTCATCAACGGGCTGATGACGGCGCGAATCGGCATTGCCGCCATGGATCTTTGCCGTCCACTGCCGTTCAGGGCGGTGAAGCGGCCGGGCATCGGCGATTTCATGTCCGATCTCACGCCCGATTTAAGCGGCGGAAAAAACGCTGAAAAAGCCTGATCTGCCGTGCATTGCCGGTTCAAAAGGTTACGGACGAAGCCGCAAATGAGCGCGAAATAAACCAAGCATTAACCATTCCGCCGGTAGATTGCAGCCTATCGAACAGGCTTCTTCGCCGGGGAAAGTATCATGTATTCGCGCTTCTTTTCGCTTATGGGCGGACTTGCCGCCATTTTGTCCGTCAGCGGTGGTTTCGGCATGTCTGACGTCCATGCAGCATCGCGCGATCGCGACGACGTCTTCTTCCGCTCGGTGGCCGGCAGCTGGAAAGGCCCCGGCGAAATCGTCGCCGGTAAATACAAGGGCACAAAATTCACCTGCGATCTGACGGGCGAACCGCTCGACGACAAGCAGACCGGCATCAAGCTCGGCGGCACCTGCCGCGTTGGCGTCTTCAGCCAGCCCATGTCGGCTGTCATCAGCCAGAAAGGCAACAGCTACGAGGGCAAGTTCCTCGACGGCGCTGCCGGCAAGGGCCTCGACATCACCACCGGTCAGGTGAGCGGCGACAAGGTGGTCGTCGGTATCAACCGCGCCAAGCTCAACGGCGCCATGGTTGCCCGCGTCTCGAACGACAATTCGATGAACATCACCATTTCGGTCAAGGTCGCAGACCAGATGATCCCTGTCATCGGCGTCACGCTGGCGCGTGATATCGACCAGATCGCCGTCGGCTCGATCAAGCCGTAAAAGCCATAATCTTCTCAGTCATCGCCGAGCCGGAGTGTCCACCACTCCCGCTTTTCGTTTGCGCGGACAATGCCACTCCTGTCCGCCTGCTGGAGCCATTGCCGCACCGGCTTTCCCTTGACCTCAAGATCGGGCGCGATGTCGGCAAGCGGCATCAGCACAAAAGCGCGCTCCGTCATACGCGGATGCGGCACCTCGATGTTTTCCGTAACGATAGCCTCATTGCCATAAGTCAGCACGTCTATATCGATGGTGCGCGGTCCCCAGCGTTCCGTCCGCACCCGCTTCATGCCCCTTTCGATATCGAGGCAGAGTTGCAGCAGCGCCAGCGCGGTCAGCGATGTCTCGACCAGCGCACAGCAATTGAAGAAATCCGCCTGATCGGTCTTTCCCCAGGGCGGCGTGCGATAGAGGCCGGAAACGGCCTGCACCCGGCAATCATCATGCGCGTCGAGTTCGCGCAGCGACCGCGCCATGGCAGCGGCGGGATCGCCGATATTGCCGCCGAGGCCCAGTGCGGCGACAGTCGGCTTTTCAGGCGCGATGTTCAACGCTCACCTGTGCATAATCGAGAATGCCGGGAACCGGTGCCGAGGGTTTACGCACCGTGATCTTCAGCCAGACGATTTGCGGATAACGCGCCCGCAGCGCCTTGGCGATGTCGTTCGCCAGCGCCTCGATGAGATAACGGCGCTGCCCGACGACGCTTTTTTCGATGACGGCAAAGGCCACGCCGTAGTCGACGGTATTTTCGATATCGTCGGTTTCCAGCGCATCACCCGCCTCGACTTCCATCTCGGCATCGACAAAAAAGCGCTGGCCCAGCACCTCCTCCTGCTCGAGAAGGCCATGACGGGCGAAAAAGGAACAGTTTTTCAGGATGATGGTATAGCGGCTCATCGCATCGCCTCCATGGCAGGATTGTTTCGCCTGAAAGCCGCGCCATCTTCGGGACACGGCATTCCGGCACTCGTTGATCTACGCATCGGCCTTTGCCGACGCTTTTGCAAGAACCGCATCGGCAATAGCCAGTGCATCGCGGGTCGCGGCGACATTATGCACCCGAAAAATCGAAGCACCCGCGAGCCTCAGGATCGCAGTGGTTGCAGCCGTTCCGATATCGCGTTCCTCTGCCACATCCCTGCCCGTCAGCGACCCGATGAAACGCTTGCGCGACGTGCCGGCAAGAACCGGCAGGCCAAAGGCGGCAAGTTCACCGAAACGGGCCATCAGCGCGACATTTTCGCTTTCATCCTTGGCAAATCCAAAGCCGGGATCGAGCACCACGGCATCAAGGGCAATGCCCGCAGCCTCGGCGATTTCAAGCGAGCGATTGAGGAATTCAAACTGATCGTCGATGACGTCGGCAAGCTTCTGCCGGTCACGGCCGGTATGCATGATGCAGATGCCGGCGCGTGTGGAGGCAACCACACCCGCCATATCAGGATCCTTCTGCAGGCCGAAGACGTCATTGACGATATGAGCACCGGCGCCGATTGCCAGCCTTGCCGTCGCGGCGCGATAGGTGTCGACGGAAATCAGCACATCGGTCTCGCGGCGCAATTTTTCGATGACCGGCAGCACCCGGTCCTGTTCCTCTGCCTCCGTGACCGCGGCAGCACCCGGCCGTGTGGATTCGCCGCCGATATCGATGATGTCGGCTCCCTCCTCCACACAGGTCAGCGCATGGGAAAAAGCCGCATCGACGGCAAGATAACGGCCGCCATCGGAAAAGGAATCAGGCGTTGCATTGACGATGGCCATAATACGGCCACGCCCATCAAGTTTCAGGGAGCGGCCATGGGCCGCTTGCCACGCGTTGCTGCCGACTGTTATCACGTAACACGCGCCTTTCGGGAATAACGGAGTGTTATGTCAATTCTTATAAGTTCCGCTCCGCCTATGCAGCAAACCTTTTTCAAGTTCAACCGGAAGGCCGGGTCATGACCAAATCATCAAGCGCTCTCTGCGCCGTTTTCGCAGGCGTATTGGCCCTTTCCCTGTCCGGACCGGCTTTTGCCGAAACCATCGTCCGCAAGACCTATTCATATTTTTCGGTCAGCGGCAAAACCGCAGCCGATCTTGACCAGCAGCTTTCCAAGCACGGCCCGTTGACCCGCAATACCGGCGCACGCCATCCCGGTGCGACCGAGATCAAGTTCGGCGGTGAGCTCACCTATGTCGAAAAAAACGGCATGTGCAGCGTCGGCACGGCCAAGGTGCTCCTGAATACCCGCATTCTGCTGCCGCAGTGGAAAAACCGCCGCCGTACCACGGCGGAACTGGCCTTCATCTGGGATACCCTGCTTGCCGACATCAAGCGCCACGAGGAACGCCACGCGGAAATCGCCCGTACCCATGCCCGTTCGCTCGAAAGGCAATTGACGTCGCTTCGCCCGCAGAAAAGCTGTGAAGTGCTGCAGGGAATGGTCGGCAAGATCACCCAGACAGTGATGGACGAGCACGATCGCGACCAGATGCGCTTCGACGTGGTGGAATCGAAAAACTTCGATGCCCGCATGACCCGGCTGTTGAAAAACCGGCTGGAACAGGGCCAGGCCCGCCGCTGACGGTTGTTGGCAGCCCTTCCCAAATCTCGAGGAACAACAGGGACATGACGTAACGTCATGTCCGATATCACCCGTGAATTCTCGTCATGGTGCGGCCGGCAAGACTCATTGTAGCTTGTTCATACGGTTTGGAATGGTTGCGGCCCACGGCGGTCCGACGGTTGCAACCGTCTCCGGTTCTCCCGGTGCGCACTTGAGGGCTCGCAGGTGTTTCCTCCCTCGCCTGCATGCTGCGTACCCGCCTCGCCCCGCTCCCCACTACCAGGTGAGCGGGGCTTTTTCTGCGCGGGGCAGTGCCGAAAGTTCTCAGCCCTGGCGTTCGGGAACATGAACAACGAGACCGTCAAGCTCGTCATTCATCTTGATCTGACAGGAAAGCCGCGAAGTGGGACGAACCTCGAAGGCGAAGTCCAGCATGTCCTCTTCCATCGGCTCGGGTCCGCCAACACGCTCTGCCCAGGCATCGTCAACATAGACGTGGCAGGTGGCGCAGGCGCAGGCGCCGCCGCATTCCGCATCAATGCCGGGAACGGAGTTGCGCACTGCATTCTCCATGACGGTGGAGCCGTTGCTCACGTCGAGTTCATGAGGCGTGCCGTCAAAGGCAACGATGGTGAGTTTTGTCATGCCGGAAATCCAAAATGTGATCTGAGAATTGTTCTAAACACATAGAAAGGCCGACCCGCCTTGGCAACCCGCTTCGGGACACACAGGCTGAACCGGCCTTGCAAAATGGCAAATTTGATCGCTCGCGGCTCAGCGGCAGAGCTTGAGGATAAAATTTTCAGCTTCGACAATAGCTGCAGCGAGTTTTGCGATCAGCGCGCTATCATTGCCCTTCTCCTCCACCGCTGCCGCGGCCGCGGAAACGGCGGAGGCGCCAACGGCCTGCGCCGATCCCTTCAGACGGTGGGCGGTGGCCGTAACGGTCTTGTTGTCTGCGCCCGCCATTTCATGCAGGGCTGCGCGGGCACTGCGGCTGAACAGCTGGAGCACCTCGATTTCCAGATCCTTGTCGCCCATCGTCTGCTGTGCAAGATGATCGAAATCGATTGGCTTCTTGCTGACGGCAGGTGCACCGCCGTAATTATCGGGAGCTTCGAAAACAATACTGACCGCTGCCATGGCTGGAATCCTGTCTCGCCGTTTCCTGTTTCATGTCACATATGTGTCGTATTCACGCATGCTGGCGGCTGCTATCGGCTTAAATTACGGCGTGACGCAGGCGAAAATCTTCTGCTATGGTTAATTTATGTTAAACTTATGCGAAACAAGGCGTTCAGCGTGAAACTCAGGTTTAAAAACTGTTAAAAAGCCGACGGTTCGCCGCCGTCGCAAATCCGCATTAATTGTTTCGAACACCTAAATGTGTCACTACGGTACTGCCGTTCTCGCAGGGCTTAAGCTCAAGCTTTGTTATTGCGGCACAGTGATGTAATTTCGCCCGAAAGCTGGACCACCAGCAATTCGGGATTTGGTAAATGGCGGAGCTGCTCTCTCTTGAGGGAAAGTTTCGTTGGCATGATGGCGGCAGTCCGCTTGCTGATCGCAAGTGGGTCAACGGCATGAAGCCGGGCGTATGTGTAACGAGGCGTAACCGCATGGCGAATAACAAGATCAGCGACTCTGTCGACGAGACTGCATTTCAGGCATTGGAAGATGCCTTGCAGCTTGGCGCTTTCGAAGAAAAGCCGGAGACGCGGAAAACTGCAAAGCCGAAGCAGCCGGAGGCCAGAGTGAAGGAAGCAAGCAGACAGACCCCTGCTCCCGAGGCTACCCGCGCGCCTGCCGAACAGACGCCCAGATCGCCCAATCTCGAAGCCGCAAATGACGGCTCCAAGCGCAGCCCGGCGATGATCCTGAAATCGCTGGAAGGCGGCTCCATCGGCGGTGCATTGCGCAACGCCACGATCATGTCGGTGATCTGGGCACTCGGCGGCCTTGGCATCGCACATCTCCTTTACGGCAATGCGCTGTGGAGTATCGGCTCGCTCGCCGATCTCACCGCGATCCCCGGCCTGATGGCGATCGTCGTCGGCATCCTCGTTCCCGTCATGCTGTTCTTCGCCTTCGCGATCATGATGGCGCGTGCCCGCGATCTGCGCAACGCTGCCCGCTCGATGGCCGAAGTTGCCCTTCGCCTTGCGGAACCGGAAACGGTAGCGTCCGACCGCATCATGTCCGTCGGCCAGGCGGTTCGCCGCGAAGTTTCGGCCATGAATGACGGTATCGAGCGCACCATTGCCCGTGCGACGGAACTCGAAACCCTCGTGCATTCCGAAGTCAACGCGCTTGAGCGCAGCTATGCCGACAACGAATTGCGCGTGCGCAGCCTCGTGCAGGAACTGACCGCCGAGCGCGACGCCATCGTCAACCATGCCGAGCGCATCCGCTCCTCTATCGTTGGTGCGCAGGAACAGATCAAGGAAGAACTGTCCATCGTCGGCGAAGAGCTTTCGATGCGGATCGCCACGACCGGTGAAGCTTTCGCCTCGATGATCGATACGCGCTCGGCCGCGCTGCTCGAAAAATCGCGGGCCTCGACCGAAGCGATGGGCAGCCTGATCGCCGCCAAGACAGAAAATCTGCTGCAGGCGCTGAACTCCTCCGGCTCGACGATATCAAACGAATTCGACATGCGCCTGCACAATCTCACGTCGACGCTGGACGAGCGCGGTGAAGTGCTGCTGGAGCGTTTCGCGATCCATGCATCGACGCTGGATAGCGGTGTGGAAAGTCTCAACAGCGCGCTTGAGGAGCGCACCCGCCAGCTCAACGAGACGCTGTCCACGCGCTCGCTGGAACTCAACCGCAATATCGAACGCGGCCAGCAGGTGATCGGCGGTTCGCTGGATACGGTTCTCGACAAGCTGTCCACGACACTTGAAGAAAAGGGCCTATCCTTCCGCCAGAGCCTGCAGAGCACCGCCGACGATGCGATCATGGATCTCGATCTTCGCTCCGGCCTTTACGAAGAGCGCATGCAGGCGACGGTCGGCCAGGTCAATTCGGCCTTCGACGAGCATGTGGCGCAATTTGCCAGCGCCTTCGACCAGCGCGCCGGCAGCCTCGACAGCAAACTGATGGAAAGCCTCGCCCGGATCAACGAAACCGTTGCCGGCGGCTCCGAAGCGCTCGACACCATGCTGACAAGCGGTCTTGAGCGCATCGGCAGCACCATGACCGACCAGTCGCTGGCGCTCGCAACCGCGCTTGGCACGGGTCAGGAAATGCTGGAAAGCGCGCTTGAAAGCCGGACCCAGGCCTTCAGCGACGCCATCGGCAAGCGCACCGCCGAAATTACAGATGCCTTCACCAATTCGCACGCGAAGATCGATACCGTTCTGGCGGAACGCAGCAACGCCCTGTTCGGCGCGCTTTCGGCCAGCCAGGACCGTTTCGACGAAGCACTCGCCAGCCGTTCTCTCGCCATTACCGGCTCGGTTTCCGGCACGGCCGAACACCTTGCCGCAATGCTCGATGAACGCGCCGCCGCGATCAACAGCGTCGTTGCCGACGTCGAACGTCGCCTGACGGAGACGCTCGAAACCCGCGCCGCAGCCATCACCGGCGCTGTCTCCGGCATCGAGGACCGCATCTCCGACACGCTGGAAAGCCGCACGGCTGCCCTGCATGATGTCGTTTCCGGCGCAGAGAGCCGTATCGCCGATACGCTTGACGGCCGCACCGCCGCTCTTTCCAGCGCGATTTCCGGTGTCGAGGAACGTATTGCCGACACTATGGACAGCCGCACGTTGTCGCTCGACATGACCTTCGCCAATGTTGAGGAACGGCTTTCCGAAACGCTCGACAACCGCACCTCCGCTCTGACAGGCATTGTTGCAAGCGCCGAAGAAAAGATCGCCGGGGCGCTCGATAGCCGCACGGCCACCTTCGGTGACGTGGTTGCCGGCGCTGAAACCCGTATCGCCGAAACGCTTGATGGCCGCACCGCAGCGCTCAATGCCGTGGTTTCCGGTGCCGAAGAGCGCATCGCGGATGCTCTCGACAGCCGTACCATGGCGCTCGACATGACCTTCTCGGGCGCCGAGGAAAAGATGGCCGAAGCGCTCGACACGCGTACCGCAGCCCTTGGCGAGCTGGTGGCAAGCGCCGAGACCCGTATTGCCGGCGCGCTCGACAGCCGCACGGATTCGCTGAAAACCGTCGTTTCCGGCGCGGAAGAGCGGATCACCGATGTGCTCGACAGCCGCACCATGGCGCTCGACATGAGCTTCTCCGGCGTCGAGGAAAAGATCACCGATATTCTCGATGGCCGCACCGCCGCCCTGCAGAGCGCCGTTGCCGGTGTTGAGGACCGCATTGCCGGTGCGCTCGACAGCCGTACGGCTGCCCTTTCCGGCATCGTGTCAGGCGCGGAAGAACGCATCGCCGAGGCGCTCGACAGCCGCACCCTGGCACTCGACATGACGATTTCCGGTGTCGAAGAGCGGATCGCTGAAGCAATGGATGCGAGAGCCTCGTCGCTTTCGCTTGCCGCTGCCGGCGTCGGCCAGCGTCTCGAAGCCACGGCCTTCACGCTTGAGAATGCCCTTGCCAGCGGTCACGAGCGGCTGGAAACCATGCTTGGCTCGCAGGCGGAGCGCATTGCCGGTTCGCTGGAGCGCAATAGCGGCCTGATCGAACAGAGCGTTTCCGGTGCCGCCAACCGCATCGAAAACGTTGTGGAAGATGGCAGCAGCCGTTTTGCGCAGACGGTGGAAGAAGGCGTCTCGCGCCTCGAAAACAATCTGTCGCAATCGCACGAAGAAATCCGCACCGCGCTTGACCAGCGCCAGGCGGACCTTGCCGCGACGCTCAGCGCCGCCACCACCCAGATGGGCGACATGCTCTCCGAGCAGGCGATGATGATCGGCACCACTGTCGCCTCCAGCGCCAGCATGCTCGAATTGTCGCTCGAAACCCAGCAGGACACGTTGCAGAAGGCAATCGATGGCAGTGCTGCAACGCTGGAGGCGCGTCTTCGCAACAGCGCCGGCGACATTGCCGTCAAGATCGGTGAAGCCGCCCGCGAAATCGGCGGGGCGACCGACGCCCTCTCCACCCGTATCGAAACCTCGATCGGCAATGTCACCACCCGTCTCGACGAGACCGGCGCCCGCATCGAGACCTCTCTCGACGCCCTCCAGACCCGCGTCGGCGGTGATCTGGCCAACGTCAACAATTCGATCGAAGATGCCGGCCGCCGCTTCGCGGATGCGCTGGAAGACAAGACGGCCGTGTTCGCCCGCACCAGCGACGAGGCCGCCGAACGCATCACCGGCATTCTGGACGAGCAGACGACCCGCGTCGCAGACACGTTCGAAAACCGCACCAGTCGTCTGGCTGAAACCTTCGATGCCGGCACGGCCCGTATCGACGAACGCCTCGGCACCATGGACCGGGCGCTGACCATCGGTCTCGAAAACGTCAACCGCACCATCGAAGGCAAGGCGAGCGATCTCGCCGTCAGCTTGCGCGGCGCCGTTGTCTCCGCCACCCAGAACATCGGCGACGAAGCGGCTCGCTCTTCCGCCCTGCTCGCCAAGTCCGGCTCGGAATTTGCCGAACAGGTGCAGGCGCAGAACGAGGCCTTCACCAAGGCCATCGAGGAACGTTCCGGCGAGATCGTCAATCGCATCTCGGATGCGCAGACCCGTCTTTCCGGCCAGGCCGCTGCCGTCGCGCAGACCTTCTCCGAAGCGGGCAACATCATCGTCAACAAGGTGGCCGAAGCTGAAGCCGTCGTCCGCTCCCAGGTCGGCGTCATCTCGGAGACACTGACGAGTGTCGAATCCGCCCTCGATGCACGCGGCGAATCGATCCGCTCGGCGCTTGATAACCGCACCCGCGAACTCAACTCGATGCTGGCCAGCCGTTCTGCCGAACTGTCGCGCCTGATCGAGGAGAAGGCGAAACCGGTCGTCGACGAATATGCCACCATCGGCCGGGAAGCCGCCGAAAAGATCGTTTCCGCCGCCCAGCAGAGCGCAGAGCTTCTGTCGCAGAGCAACAGCGGCATGGTCGGCATGGTGGAACAGGCGATCAGCGATTACGCCGCCGCCGGAACGGATGCAGCAAGCAAACTCGTCGCCGCCACCCGCCAGAGCACCGACATGCTGTCGGAAACCCATACGGCCATGGCGGACGCCGTCGAACAGGGTATCGACAAATATGCCCGCTCGGGCAGCGATGCGGCCAATAAGCTCGTCGCCGCCACACGCCAGAGCACGGATATGCTGTCGCAGACCCATAACAGCATGGCCGAGATCGTTGAGCAGTCGGCGACCAACTTCAACGCCGCCGTCGAGCGCGCCGCACAGGGCTTCGGCGCGGCAGATGAAGCGCTGAACGCCTCCGCGACCCGCTTCTCGGAATCCGCCTCGCAGGCTGCCGACATGGTCTCCAGCTCCAGCCGTCTGCTCGAAGGAAAGATCGACCGCCTGTCGAATATTTCCGGCCAGACACTGGCGCAGGTCGCCGGCATCGTTGGCCGCTTCGAGGAACATTCGAAGGTGCTGAGCCAGGCGTCCGAACTGCTCAATGCGGCACAGTCGAGCCTCGTCGGTACGCTGGAAGAGCGTCAGGACGCACTGCGCAGCCTGTCGGTCGGCCTCGTCAAGCGTTCCGAAGAAATCGAAACCGCCATGCGCAACGTCGTCGGCGTCGTGGAAAACACCCTCAACGAGGCCGAGGAGCGTTCACAGAACGTCGCGGGTAATCTGCGTGACAATCTGCAGGCCTCCTTCTCCGATATCGGCCGCTCGCTCGACGAGACCGAACAGCGCGCCCGTTCGGCGGCACAGACCATGCGGGGCGCCCTGCTGTCTGCCGGTCAGGATGCCAGCCGCTCGATCGAAAGCACGCTGTCCGACGCGCAGAAATATTCCGATGAGCTGGTCAACCGCCTGCGTGGTGGAGTCGAATCCTCGCTGTCGGAAGTCGACAATCTTCTCGGCAGTGCCTCGGAGAAATCCAATGCCGCCGCCGCCAACCTCAAGGAAACGCTGCGTCAGGCCGTCGAGGAGGCTGTTAGCCGCTTTGCCGGTGCGACGGACGAAATCCGCCGTTCCAGCCACGATATCCGCCGTGAGCTGGATGCGACCCGCGCCGAACTGAAGCGTGGCGCATTCGACCTGCCGGAAGAAGCCAAGGAAAGTGCCGCCGCCATGCGCCGCGCCGTTTCCGAACAGATCAAGGCCCTGCAGGATATTTCGCAACTCGTCGGTCGCTCGACCCACCAGATGGAAGTGTCCGAACCCGTCGCCCGTGCCATCGCCGCAACCCAGCCCGCCGCAGAACGCCGCGTCGAGCCGCGTCCGCAGCCTGCGGCAGCCGCTCCGGTGCAACAGCGCCCGGCACAGCCGCAGCCTGCCCCCGCATTGCGTGGCACACTGCCGCTTGAGAACCGTCAGGTCGAAAACCGTCAGGCACCCGCCCCGGCGCAGCCGGTCGCAACCAACCCGGCCGGTCGCCGGGAAGAAGGCGGCGGCTGGATCAGCGATCTGCTACGCGGCGCGTCCCAGGAGACGCCAGCAGCATCTACACCGCGCGCCAGCACTGAGCAGCAGCCCACCCGTGCGGCCGACACCCGCAATCCCCGGCACATGGTGGAATCGCTGAATTCACTCTCGGTCGATATCGCCCGCGCCATCGATCACGATGCCTCCGTGGAACTGTGGCGCCGCTATCAGCGCGGCGAGCGCGACGTCTTCACACGTCGCCTCTACACGCTGAAGGGCCAGACGACGTTTGACGAGATCAAGCGCAAGTACGAACGCGAAGCGGAATTCCGCACCGCCGTGGACCGCTACATCACGGATTTCGAGAAGCTGCTCGCCGACGTAGCCCGCACCGACCGCGACCGGAGCGTCACCCAGTCCTACCTCACCTCCGATACCGGCAAGGTCTATACGATGCTTGCCCATGCGGCGGGCCGGTTTAATTGACAGAAAGGTAACGCGGAGGGGAATCTCCTCCGCGTCACCCGTCTAACCTGAAATGAAAAATGACCGTCGTGTAGCATTCGTCTACCCGGTGGTCATTCTGCGTTCCGACGCATGCGCAGCAGATAATCGCACTCGTTGAACGGATCAGGGCCGGAGCGTCGCCGCGGGGACGGTGGACTTTCAGCCTGCGCGTAGTGGCTGAACGATGTTTCCATTCCACCCAGGCCACTCGTCAGTCCCGGCACCTGCTGCTGAACACCTTGAACCGCCGCCGACGCTATGGTCCCTTCAAGCGTTGCCACACCACCCGAGATAACGGAGTTTTTGGTGGCTGCACCCGCCTTGGCAAGCAACGAAATCAGACGCGTTATGGCTGCGGCCGGCGCTTCGATATGGAAGTGATCAAAGGGTTCACAGACGAAGGGTTGAGCTTGTTTGAGCGCGGTCCCGAGTACCCACGGCGTCAATTTTCGAAAATCCGCAGCGGTACTCGAAGGGGAGGTGTGACGCGCAGCCGTCATGGCGACATGACAATCCTGCACCTGCCAGCCGAAGACACCCTGTTTCAATGTATCGAATACGGTCTCCTCCACCGCACGGTAAAAGCTTGCAGGCATCTGACCGAATTCCACCTCCAATGCGAAACTGTTGCCGGCGCCATCCAGCCGTGGCTCGACTCGTAGCCCTATGGTGGCGAAGAAGGGATTGGGCTCCCTGAAAATGGTTTGAAGCCCCTGCCCGGAACCTGAGAGCCTCTCCACGCAAATAACCGTACTGTCTTCAAATTCGGCCTCGATTCCGAACCCCGTCGACAGTTCCGACTGAATAATCTGCTTTTGCACTTCCCCGTAAAGGGAGACGAAGACCTCGTTTGTCTCGTCGTTCCTACGCAAACCAATCAGGGGATCCTGCTCGACCATCTGGTTCAGTGCGAGCCACAACGCCGCATGCTCGGATGGCCGTCGGGAGACGACACGCGTTTCAAGTGTTGGTGGAGCAAAATGAAACGCTCCGTCTGCAACGGCGTCCACCCCGACACTATCGCCAACTCTGGCACCGGCCAGACCGGTGACGCGGGCTATTTGACCGGCGCCGAGACTATTTGCGTTTTGAACACGGCCGTCTTTAAACAGCTGTATTCCGGTAAGTCTTGCCGGCCCCTGCGGCAGAGGCAGAACGTGCCGAAGCCGGACCGTTCCCGATGCGAGATGGAGATAGGACAGTTTTTCACCACCCCAGCCGCGTTCGATCTTGAAGATTTTGCCCGAAATTTCCCCTTCGGGGTCTGGATCACGAGCGGGCAGCATCTCCGTAATGGCCGCTATCAAAGCCGGCAAGCCTGCTCCGGTCATTGCCACGCCGGCAAATGCGGGATGTACCACACCACAAGCAGTCTGCTGCCCAAGCAATAGCGACAGCCTGCCTGCATCCACCCGATCCGGCGTTAGAAGATAGTCGCGCAACAATTCATCGTCGTTTTCCGCAAGGGTTTCACAGAGGATGGTGAATAATGGCTCGCACTCTGTATCAGTTGCAGCCACCTGCACGTGTTTGCTGCCCGCACCAGTAACCTTCGACATGACAACCGGGCGCACTCTCAATTGATCGGCAAGGTCCCTTACAACCTCATCATAGCGCGCACCGACGCGATCCACCTTATTGATGAAGAACAGGAACGGGACCGCAAGACGTTGCAACGCCCTCACCAGCACGCGCGTCTGTGCCTGCACGCCCTCTACGGCTGAGACGACCACAACCGCGGCATCGAGCACACCCAACACCCGCTCCACCTCCGCAATGAAATCTGGATGGCCAGGTGTATCGATGAGATTGACGACCGTATCGCCGATCGTGAAGGAAACAACGGCGGCTCGGATCGTGATACCGCGCTGCCGTTCCAGTTCCAGACTGTCCGTCTGCGTGTTGCCGGTATCGACGCTACCCAGCTTGTCGATAACACCGACGTCGAAAAGGAGACGCTCCGTAAGGCTAGTTTTGCCTGCGTCCACATGGGCAAGGATGCCCAGATTCAAAGTGCGCATGAACCCTCAACTTCTCAGAAATTCTAACGTGATTTTCTTGAGAAGGGACTCGGCGCATTGGGACCTCTATGTGCTGAAAACCGTGGGTTGGTGCGCAAATCTCCGCCAGTTCACGGAGATGCAGACGAATTTAGAACTCGTGTCGCGATATATGTCAAGCATGGTCAGGTCGTACCTTTGCCGTCATGCAGAACACGATACATCGCAATATCTCTTCCACGTCAAAGTTCGAACGTACCCGATGCAACCCGCACCGCATGGCCGCCGATGCGGGCGCGGGCGATTTCGTTGTCCTTGATGTCCATGCGCAGGTGGATGTGGGATGGTCTTTCCATTTCCACGCCCTGCTCTATCAGCAGCGGATAGTGGCCGTCCGTCAGCCCGTCGAAATGGTGGATGGCGCCGGAGAGAGCGGCGGCGGCCGAGCCAGTGGCAGGGTCTTCCGCAATTCCCATTTCCGGGGAGAACATGCGGGCATGGAACTTCGCCGCGTGGTTGACGCCGCCGCGACAGTAGATATAGGCCGCCGCCAGCAAGCCTTCGACCAGCGGCGCGGTGCGCAGCCAGAGATTGGCGTCGAAATCCATGTCGCGCACGGCGGCGATATTGTGCATCGGCACGAGCAGGAAAGGCACGCCGGCGGTCCAGATCGACGGCACATGATTCTCGAAGCCTAGATGCCCCTCGCTGACGCCAAGCGCATCAGCGAGTGCGGCGTGATTAAGCGGCAGCTCGACGCGGGAGGATTTGCGCGGCAAGTCGAATTCCGCGAAGCTGACGGCGCCGGCGCGCATCTTCACCGCACAGCGCACCGGCCCCACCTTCTCTTCCAGCACGCAGACCATGTCGATATCGTCATCGCCTTCGCCGCGATTGCGCTCGGCAATGGCAACGGCCGCGCCGACGGTCGGGTGGCCGGCGAAGGGTAATTCGCCTGACGGTGTGAAGATGCGCAGCGAAGCCGCATGGGAAGGATTGGTGGAGCGGTTGATGAAAACCGTCTCGGAGAGGTTCATTTCCCGTGCAATCGCCTGCATGGTGTCCTGCGAAAGATCATCGGCGTCATACATGACCGCCAGCGGATTTCCCGCCATTTTCGCCTCGGTAAAGACATCATAGATATCGTAGTTCAGCGCCACATCCGTCTCCTGCCACTCGTCATTCCGGCTGCTTTGGCAAACTGCATCACGTCGCCCCGCATCGCAACCCTTGTCGGCAAGCACAAATCAAGAAGCTGTGGACCGGAACGGCGAGACCCGTCGCAATGGAACGCCTGGCGGCTCGAAAGGCCTTGTCGCCTGCCGCCGTCTTCATGTACCAAGGGTGCGTCTGGCGGCTTGTCATCCTCCTCTTGGTTGAGGTTTCAAGATTTCGAGCCGCTTCAACGGGTTACAGCGTCCTGCGCGGACCAGTTCCGGTCTGCGCCGTTGTTGAGGGAAGCGGATGTCGCATTCTACCTATTCACTGTCCTTCGTCGCCTCCCCATCCGAGGAGGCGCAGATGGCGCTGAAAGAGCTGAAAGCCGTTTATGACGATACGCCATTCGAAGAGGCCGACGTGATCGTTGCGCTCGGCGGCGACGGGTTCATGCTGCAAATTCTCAACGAAACGATGAATTCCGGCAAGCGTGTCTATGGCATGAACCGGGGGTCCGTCGGGTTCCTGATGAATGACTTCCGGGTGGAAGGCCTCATCCAGCGCATCGCGGTGGCGAGCGGCAATGATTTCCATCCCCTGCGCATGACGACGACGGATTCCGATGGCGACGAGTTTACCGCGCTCGCCATGAACGAAGTCAGCCTGTTTCGCCAGTCGCATCAGGCCGCCAAGCTGCGTGTCGAGGTGGATGGCAAGGTGCGGCTGGAGGAGTTGATCTGCGACGGCATGATGGTGGCGACGCCAGCAGGGTCGACGGCTTACAATTTCTCCGCCCATGGGCCGATCCTGCCACTGGAATCACCACTTCTGGCGCTGACCCCGGTCAGCGCTTTCCGGCCGCGACGCTGGCGCGGCGCGCTTTTGCCCAATAAGGTAACCGTCGATATTCATGTCCTGGAACGCGACAAGCGCCCTGTGAATGCCGTGGCCGATCACACCGAGGTGAAATCCGTTCGTCACGTCAGGATCGCACAATCACAGGACAGGACGGCGAAAATTCTCTCGGATCCGGATCGTTCATGGTCGGACCGGGTTCTCGCCGAACAGTTCAACAATTAAACCAACCATCACGATTGTCATGTTCGCTAAAAAAACGCTCCTCGCTGCTCTGCTTCTTGTCACGACCGTCCTGCCCGCGCGGGCGCAGACGCAGGCGATCGATACGCTGCCTGTTGCCGCCATATTCGTCGTCAGCAGCGGCATGTGGGAGGACCGGAACCTTGAGCCGGTAAAAGGCGCTGACGGACAATTGCGGCCACCGCCTGCCTCGCCCACACGGGGCTATTACAAGGTCATCGCCATCCGCCAGGGCGACGGTACGGCGAAAATCTACCTGCAGCGCATCGTCTTTACCGCCGACGGACCGAGCCTCCTCGAAAATGTCGAGCTGGAGGAATTCAGCCAGATGAAATCCTATGTCACGGATATCCGTCCGGAAAGCTCGAATGGCGCCTCCGCCTCACCCGGCCTGTTCGTCACCGTCTATCTGAAGACCGACCCGATGGCCAAGGAAGCGGACAGCTGGACGATCCTGATCGATGAACTGGGTGAGATGAAGGTCGAGAAAGCCTCGAACTGATCGGACCGTTACGCAGGTTCGGCGAGGCTACCCCGCAAGTGCCTCCGGCCCTGTGAGAACCGCTCCGAAATGATGCTTCCATAGTCTCGCGCCAAGTTCACCGCTGCGGTCGAGACTGGAGCCCACCGTCAGCCATGGCAGAAGTGTGGGATGAAGCCCTGCATCGAACAGGGCAAAACCGGCCGCCAGCACGCAGGTATCGGCCTGAATGCCGCAGACCAGCACCCGGTCGATTTTCAGGGACAGGAGATGGTCGATAACCTCCCGGGGCGGCCCATAACCGTGTTTGATGAATATGCGGTCTGCCGGCACCAGCGACACATCATCCCTGCCCGGTTTCCAGCCCAGTTGCCGTTCGAAGGGCGTTACGCTTTCATCGTGGCGTTCGACGGTGGCGATACTGGGCATGGTTCCGGCGAGCGCGGATATCTCCGCCACCAGCGAGGCCGGCGGATTGAAGCTCGGCTGGACGTCGACGATATAAAGCGCCTGTTTCATGTGTATCCTCCAACGAAAAACCCCTCGCAACGGGTTTGCGAGGGGCAAATTTCCGATCGACGCGTCGGGCGTCTTAATCGATATCCGAGACTTCCACATCCGCGCCGCCGCTGATGCGATGGGCAAGTGCGGCTTCCATGAACTCGTTCAGGTCACCATCCAGCACGTTGCCGGGCGCGGTGCTTTCCACGCCGGTGCGCAGGTCCTTGACCAGCTGGTAGGGCTGAAGAACGTAGGAACGGATCTGATGGCCCCAGCCAATATCGGTCTTGGATGCGGCCTGCGCATTGGCCGCCTCTTCCCGCTTTTGCAGTTCCACCTCATAGAGGCGGGCGCGCAGCATGTCCCACGCCTTGGCGCGGTTCTTGTGCTGGGAGCGCTCCTGCTGGCAGGCGACGGCGATGCCAGTCGGAATATGCGTGATACGCACAGCCGAGTCAGTGGTGTTGACGTGCTGGCCGCCCGCACCGGACGAGCGATAGGTATCGATACGGCAATCGCTTTCATTGATGTCGATCTGGATCGAATCATCGACCACCGGATAGACCCAGATGGAAGAAAACGAGGTGTGGCGACGCGCATTGCTGTCATAGGGCGAGATGCGAACGAGGCGGTGCACGCCCGATTCCGTCTTCATCCAGCCAAAGGCGTTATGGCCCTTGACCAGAATGGTGGCCGACTTGATGCCCGCCTCATCGCCATCGTGGATTTCGAGAACTTCGACCTTGAAGCCCTGACGCTCCGCCCAGCGGGTGTACATGCGCAGCAGCATGTTCGCCCAATCCTGGCTTTCGGTGCCGCCGGCGCCGGAATGCACTTCCACATAGGTGTCGTTGCTGTCGGCCTCGCCGGAAAGCATGGCTTCCACCTGGCGGCGGTTCGCTTCGCTTCTCAGCGCCTTCAGCGCATCTTCGGCGTCCTTGACGATCTCATCGTCGCCTTCCATCTCGCCGAGTTCGATCAGCTCGATATTGTCCTTGAGCTGCTGCTCCAGCGCCTTGACGCCGTTGATGCTGTCATCCAGCTGCTGGCGTTCGCGCATCAGCTTCTGGGCTTCGGAGGCATCGTTCCAGAGGGTCGGGTCCTCTGCCTTATTGTTCAACCAGTCCAGTCGTCTTATCGCCTGGTCCCAGTCAAAGATGCCTCCTCAGCAGGCTTATGGCCTGCTTGATTTCATCGACTACGTTCACGATTTCATTGCGCATTTCGCTGGTTCTTCACCTTCATTGAAACTTGTAGCTCAAATAAATGCGGGGGGCGCGGATGTAAAGACCCGCGCCCCCGCCAAACGTCATGACTGATGTCAATAAAGACCGCCGCCACCGCCAGTGATGGCCTGCTGTGCCTGCGGCGACGTCTTCAGAATGTCTTCCTGCGACATGTAGCCTTCAGCACCAATCACCGAGAAGGTGGAAGCCGGACCCGTGCCGGGTTTGAACGCTTCCATGATCGTGTCCGGTTCGCCTTCAGCCGCCGCCATGCCCGTCTTGCGGTTGACGGCGACGAAGTTCATGCCAGCAGGCACGATGAACTTGCTCGGCTCCAGATGCTTGGCCGCATCGGCGATGAATTCACCGAAGATCGGCGCTGACAGCGAGCCACCGGTGCCGCCGCGACCGAGCGGTGCCGGCGAGTCGAAACCGATATAGAGGCCGGCGACCATGTCGGGCGTATAACCGACAAACCAGGCGTCCTTTTCATCATTGGTCGTGCCCGTCTTGCCGGCAACAGGCAGATCGACCTTGATCTTGCCCGCCGCCGTACCGCGCTTCACCACGCCTTCCAGCATGGACGTCGTCTGGTAGGCAGTCATCGGATCGAGAACCTGCTCACGATTGTCAACGATGACGGGCTCGTCCTGGTTCTGCCAGCTCGTCGCATTGCAGCCCTCGCAGCCGCGCTCCTCGTGCCGGAAGATCGTCTTGCCGTAACGGTCCTGAATGCGGTCGATCAGCGTCGGCTTGATCTGCTTGCCGCCATTGGCAAGGACCGAATAGGCCGAGACCATACGCATGACAGTGGTTTCACCCGAACCGAGCGACATGGACAAAAGCGGCGGCATCTTGTCGTAGATGCCGAAGCGTTCGGCATATTCCGCCACAAGGTTCATGCCCATGTCCTGCGCCAGGCGCACGGTCATCAGGTTACGGGATTTTTCGATGCCGAGACGCAACGTCGACGGACCGGCGGAACCCCCGCCGTAATTCTGCGGTTTCCAGACCTGACCGCCCGACACGACTTCGATCGGTGCATCGAGAATGACCGATGCCGGCGTGTAGCCATTGTCGAGCGCGGCCGCATAGATGAACGGCTTGAAGGACGAACCCGGCTGGCGCATGGCCTGCGTGGAGCGGTTGAATTCCGACTGCGCGTAGGAGAAGCCGCCGACCATGGCCAGAACGCGGCCGGTATGCGGGTCCATCACCACCATGCCACCCTGCACTTTCGGCGGCTGACGCAGACGGTATTCGTTGCCAGAGCCGGAAAGCGGCTGCGCATAGACGACGTCGCCCGCCGTCACAACGCCGACCGGCGACTTGGATGTCGCTTTCTTGCCGCTGGCGTCACGGAATGCCCAGCGCATGTTTTCAGCCGAGATATGGCCGCGCGTGCGCTTGTCGCCATCTTCCGCATCCGGGTCCGCCTGGACACCGATATCGACGCCATCGGCGGCAACGGCGAGTACGACGGCAACCTTCCATTCGGGAACGTCCCGGAGACCCTTGACCTTGGCCAGCGCCGCCGTCCAGTCGCCGGCCGTCTCGATCTTTTCGATCGGCCCACGAAAGCCACGGCGTTCGTCATATTGCACAAGTCCATCCTGAAGCGCCTTGCGCGCCTCCATCTGGATCTGCGGATCAAAAGAGGTGCGAACAGAGAGCCCGCCTTCGAGAAGCGCTTCTTCGCCATATTTCTCGACGATCTGGCGGCGGACTTCCTCGGCGAAATAATCGGATGCGGCAATATGGGCGCCGCCGCGACGCAGATTGACGCCGAGCGGCTGCTTTTTGGCATCGGTGGCGTCGGCAACGGTGATGTAGCCGTTCTCGGCCATACGGTCGATCACCCAGTCGCGGCGCTCCAGCGCTGCTTTTTCGCGACGGATCGGATGGTAATTGGCCGGGCCTTTCGGCAGCGATGCGAGATAGGCGGTCTCGGCGATAGTCAGTTCCGTCACCGATTTGTTGAAATAGGTGAGCGCCGCGCCGGCGATGCCGTAAGAATTCAGGCCGAAAAAGATCTCGTTGAGATAAAGTTCGAGGATCTTGTCCTTCGAATAGGTTTGCTCGATGCGGAAGGAAAGAATGGCTTCCTTGAGCTTGCGGTCGATGGTCTGGTCATTGGTCAGAAGGAAGTTCTTCGCAACCTGCTGGGTGATGGTGGAAGCGCCGACCGGGCGGCGCCCAGAGCCCAGATTCTGGAGATTGACGAGAATGGCGCGACCGAGACCCCAGATATCGACACCGGGGTGATTGTAGAAATTCTTGTCTTCGGCGGACAGGAAGGCGGCCTTCACGCGGTCGGGAATTGCCTGGATGGGCAGGAAAAGGCGCTTTTCATGGGCATATTCTGCCATCAGAGCACCGTTGCCGGCGTGCACACGGGTCGTTACCGGCGGTTCATACGTGCTCAGAACTGCATAATCCGGCAGGTCCTTCGTCACGCCGTGCAAATAAATCGCACCGACGACGGCAGCGCACAGAAAGAGCACGCTGGCCAAGCCGAAAAAATATCCAATCAGTCTGATCATACCAAGCTACCGATAATTCGAATCGTAACCATCAACGCCCGACGAAATACGGGCGCATCCTTGCATATCGCGTGCCGTTTTGCACACCATACCTTCGATGACAAGCCGGATATGGCAGCATTCGCTGATATGTTACCGGGCCGCAGGCCCGCAATCACGCACCGACGCTATACGGATTGCCACCGAATCCGGTTTCCGAGTAACGCGGCGAATGTGAGTAAAATAGGGCTTCGGGTCGTTAATCGACCGCAAGCCTTAGAATTGAACAGCTTTTTCCACGATCAATGGCAGGGCGGCAACAGCGTCTCCACCGCTATCAGCCGCCATTCGCCAGGGCCTTGGAACGGTATCGCCCGACGGCCGTTGCCAATGTGTCGGCTACTTTTTTGCGCCACTCGATATCGAGAAGCAGCTTTTCGTCTTCCGCATTCGAAAGGAACCCAAGCTCAAGAAGCACCGACGGCACATCATGGGCGCGGAGAACCATGAAACCGGCATAACGGTGCGGATTGTTGATAAGGCCAACCTGCCCCTCGAAGGAAGAGACGATGTTTTCGGCCAGCGTTACCGAAAAGGCCTGGGTCTCGCGGCGGGTGAAATCGAGGAGAATATCGGCGACCTCCGGCGGCTCCGTGGAAGCGGCAACGCCGGCAATCTGGTCTGACTTGTTTTCGCGCTCTGCCAACTCCTGCGCCTGCCGGTCGGATGCCCGGTCCGACAGGGTATAGACGGTGGCGCCGCGAATTCCCTTCTGCTTCAGCGTGTCGGCGTGAAGGGATATAAAGAGATTGGCATTGTTCTGGCGGGCGATTGTCACCCGTTCCGACAAGGCGAGGAAGGTGTCGGAATCACGCGTTAAAAAGGCCTTGATGCCCGCTTCGCGGTTCAACCGCTCCACAAGCTCCTTCGCAAAGGTCAAGGTGATGACCTTTTCCTCGGTGCCCGTCGTGCCGCCAGTGGCGCCTGCGTCGATGCCGCCATGGCCGGCATCGACCGCGATGACGAATTCCGCTGGCCGCGATGTCTTGTCATCGGGCGTGATCGCGGCCGTTGTCACCGGGGCTGGCGCGCGCCATTGCTGATCCTTCACCAGTTCCGCAAACTTGCCCTTGGTGGTGATCTCGGCATCGAGTACGAAACGGAAAGACTGGCCGTCATCGCCCTTTTTGGTTTCGGCAACCGTCACTTGAACAGGCTTTTTCGCCGTCAGCACGATGCGGGCACTGTTCTCCCCCATGGTGCCGAAGCGTATATCCGAAAAAAGGCCTGTTGGTTTGAGGTCGGACGTGGGGAACGCAAAATTCACCGCGGGAAAGTCGACGACGATGCGGGCGGGCGAATCGAGATAGTGAACGTCGAATTCCGGCTCTTCGGCAAAATCGAGAACGATGCGCGTGCGCGCCTCATCACCGATGATCCGCGCCTGGTGGGCGACAAGCGGCTCCGCCGCATGGGCTGTCGGCACGACGGAGACTAAGGTGGCGACGAAAAATGCCAAAGCCGACGCAAGCCGCGCGATTCGCGCACCAAGCCGCCCTGCCCCGCCTGATATCGTTGCGCTGCGCGTAAAATTCATGGCCCTCAAGAAATTCCGTATTTCAGTCATTTTCGATAAACGGCGCGGAAAAGTGCCGGCAATGGTGCCGTTTCAACCACGCCGCACGATAGGTTACGCCTTTGCGCCCCACAATCGCAGGCCTTGGTGAACCAATTCTTAACCCGGAAATTCCACCAACAATATGGCATATTTAGCCAGCCTATTGCTATTATGACAGAGAAAACATACAACGCATGTGAGGGTTAAAAGTGTTGACGGGATAGATGCCCGCCGGCTGCCAATCGGAAAAGACGCTGGCGCTGCACATCGGGCAATCATCTGCCGTCGTTACATTTATCCTGAAACTGGATCAATTCCGGCCGTGGCCGGAGACCTACCCGGTGGCGCTGCCACCGCCGCTCTGAGGAGAGCAAATTCATCGGACCCCAAGGGGTCTATATATTATTGTCGTTCCGCCTGGCCAATGATGTCGCAGCAGTTTTCACATGAACCGGATACCAGGAGCAGGCCAAGCGCCTCGCCGTCGGTCCGGATGCTGCCAGTTTACAGAGGCCCGGCAGGAGACTTCATTTCCGGCACATCCTTGCACTCATATGAAAGGCTCGTCCATGCGGCGGGCCTGTTCTCGTATAAAACAAGGCTGCGCCGAGGAGCACAGCTTACATGGCAGACAAAATGCTTATCGACGCCTCCCACGAAGAGGAGACACGCGTAGTCGTTGTCCGTGGGAACCGGATCGAAGAATTCGATTTTGAATCGGAGCACAAGAAACAGATCCGCGGCAATATCTACCTTGCCAAGGTGACGCGCGTTGAGCCTTCCCTTCAGGCGGCCTTCGTCGATTACGGTGGAAATCGCCACGGCTTTCTCGCCTTTGCGGAAATTCATCCGGATTATTACCAGATTCCGCTCGCGGACCGTCAGGCCCTCTTGAAGGCGGAAGCCGAGGATCACCGCCGCAGCGACGATTTCGAATCGGCCGATGCGCCCGAGCCCGGCGCGCCGATGATCGACCTGTCGCAGGTGGATCAGCCGGATGTCGGCATCGTTGCCGCAAGCGAAACCACCGACGTCGCCGTCACGGAAGAAGTCGCACCCGTTTCGGAAGCAGTTTCTGAAGAAACGGCCGTTGAGGTCGTCGCCGAAGAAGCGCCGGCTGAGGAAGAAAAGCCGAAGAAGCGCGTTCGCCGCCCCCGCGCCAAGAAGAAGACAGCTGAAGAAATCGCAGCCGAGGCGGCAGAAGCGTCTTCTGAAGACGACGGCAGCACCGGCGGCGACATGGCCGCAATGGTCGATACCGACACGATTTCCGAGGAAGTCGAAGGCCTTCGTCGCGGCAATGACGATGATGACGACGACGATGATGACGATCATCACGAAAAGGAAGTGATTGAGTCCGTCGGTGCCGAAGACGCCATGGAAGAAGTTCCGGATCGCGTCGCCCGCAAGCCGCGCAAGCAGTACCGTATCCAGGAAGTCATCAAGCGCCGCCAGATCCTTCTGGTCCAGGTTGCCAAGGAAGAACGTGGCAACAAGGGTGCTGCACTCACCACCTATCTGTCGCTTGCAGGCCGTTATTCCGTGCTGATGCCGAATACGGCGCGTGGCGGCGGCATTTCCCGCAAGATCACCCAGCCGACCGACCGCAAGCGCCTGAAGGAAATCGCGCGCGATCTGGAGGTTCCGCAGGGCATGGGCGTCATTCTGCGCACCGCAGGCGCCAATCGTACCCGCGTCGAGATCAAGCGCGACTTTGAATATCTGATGCGCCTGTGGGAAAACGTCCGCACGCTGACGCTGAATTCCACGGCCCCCTGCCTTGTTTACGAGGAAGGCTCGCTGATCAAGCGCTCGATCCGCGACCTTTATAACAAGGATATCAGCGAGATCATCGTTTCGGGCGAAGAAGGCTACCGTGAAGCGAAAGACTTCATGAAGATGCTGATGCCGAGCCACGCCAAGGTGGTTCAGCCCTATCGCGACATTCATCCGATCTTCTCGCGCTCGGGCATCGAAGCCCAGCTCGACCGGATGCTGCAGCCGCAGGTGACGCTGAAATCCGGCGGTTATCTCATCATCAACCAGACGGAAGCTCTGGTTGCCATCGACGTGAACTCCGGTCGGTCGACCCGTGAGCATTCCATCGAAGAAACCGCGCTGACGACCAACCTTGAGGCGGCGGAAGAAGTGGCTCGCCAGCTGCGTCTTCGCGACCTTGCTGGTCTCGTTGTCATCGACTTCATCGACATGGAAGAAAAGCGCAACAACCGCTCCGTCGAGAAGAAGCTCAAGGATTGCCTGAAAAACGACCGGGCGCGCATTCAGGTCGGCCGCATCTCGCATTTCGGCCTTCTGGAAATGTCGCGTCAGCGCATCCGCGCTTCGGTGCTGGAATCGACCACGCAGGTTTGCCAGCATTGCGGCGGCACGGGCCATGTGCGTTCGGAATCCTCCATCGCGCTGCATGTGCTGCGCGGCGTCGAGGAATATCTGCTGCGCAACACCACCCACAACATCACGGTGCGCTGCACGCCGGAAACGGCGCTCTACCTGCTCAACCACAAGCGCGGCTCGATCGTCGATTATGAAGGCCGCTTCGGCGTCGCCATCATCATCGCTGCCGATTCCAGCGTCGGGGCGCAGCATTTCGCCATTGATCGCGGCGATGCCGTCGAAAATCCGGTGAAGATCGAAAGCCTCATCCAGATGCTTCCGAGCTTCGTTGAAGAAGAAGACGATATCGTCATCGAGGTGGAAGAGGACGAAGAAGAGGAAGAAATCGTCAAGGCCGAAAGCGCCCAGCCACGCCAGCAGCCGCAGGGTGACAATGGCGAGGACGGCAAGCGCAAGCGCAAGCGCCGCCGCCGCCGTCGGGGCAAGGGTGGTCAGAACGAGCAGAACGGTGCGCTCGATGGCCAGTCCGGCAATGACGCGGAAGACGACGATGCCGAAGGCGACGACGATGGCGTCGAAACCGATGAGGCCGGTGCAGATTCCGACGAAAACGGTGCGAATGAAGCTGCAAATGCCGACGAAGACGGCAAGCGCAAGCGCCGTCGTCGCGGCAAGCGTGGCGGCCGCCGCAACCGTGACGATGCTCTCGATGCTGCAGGCACCGATGGCGAGACGGAAGGTGAAGGCGCGGAAGGCGAAGAGGTTTCCGCTGCAGAGCCGGTAACGGAAGAGCCCGCCACCGCCGCCGAAGTGGTGGAAGGTGTGGTTGCCGACGTCGTGGCAGAAGAAGCCCCGAAAAAGCCCCGCCGCACCCGCAAGGCGAAAACCAAGACCGATACCGAAACCGAAGAGGCGCCAAAGGCTGAAACCGTCGAAACGGTCGAGCCCGTCGTCATCGAGCCGGTCGTCGTTGAAGCGACTGTCGTTGATGTCGCCATCGAAGAGGTCGGTGAAGCCTCAGCCGATCTGGCACCGAGAGCGGACGCTCCGGGGACCGAAGAAAAGACCCGCGCGAACCGGGGCAGCAATGTTTCCAGTTCGGAACCGGTCGTCACCTCTTCCGGTTCGCCTGCGAGCAACCCTGATGGCGATGAGCCGAAGCCACGCAAGGGTGGCTGGTGGCAGCGCAAAGGCTTCTTCTGAGAGAAGTGACACTGAATAAAAACGCCCGCAACATCGTTGCGGGCGTTTTGTTTTGTCGATGCTGGAGCGCCAGACGATGTCACAGGAAAGAGGGTCGATATAACCGCCCGTCAAACAGACCGCGTCAGCCCGCCATCAACCCGGATATTCTGGCCGGTAATATACCCTGCCCCTTCGGACGCAAGAAACGCCACGGTGGCAGCGATTTCCTCGCTCTTGCCGTAGCGCTGCATCGGCACGCTGTCGCGGCGTTCTTCCGTGGCCGGCAGGCTGTCGATCCAGCCGGGCAGGACATTGTTCATGCGCACATTGTCGGCTGCATAGGTATCAGCGAAAATCTTGGTATAGGAGGCAAGGCCGGCCCGGAACACTGCCGATGTCGGGAACATGCTGCTCGGTTCGAAAGCCCAGGCCGTCGAGATGTTGACGATCGCACCGGCCTTCTGCTTCACCATGATGGGCGCGACGATCCGCGTCGGGCGGATGACGTTCATCAGGTAGACATCGAGACCGGTGTGCCATTGCTCATCGGTAATATCGAGAATGGAGGCACGTGGGCCATGCCCGGCGCTATTGACCAGCACGTCGATGCGACCGAATTTCTCGAGCGTCTGATCCGTCAGTCGCTGGAGATCGTCATTGGACTGGTTGGAGCCGGTGACACCGATACCGCCCAGTTCCTTCGCCAGCGCCTCGCCCTTGCCGGAGGAGGACAGGATCGCGAGCCTGTAACCGTCCGCCGCCAGGCGTTTCGCCACGGCCGCCCCCATGCCGCTGCCACCTGCCGTTACAATAGCCACTTTTTCTGCCGACATCGCTTTTCTCCATATCCAGTCCGACGGGTGGTCCTGCACCACATTGACCCATCTATAACGGGTTTCAAAGACGAGTTCGAACCAGAAAGCCTTGCAGCGGCATGCAGAAAAACTGATGCTGGGAATCTCAGCCCAAGCTGCTCCCCTCTACCGGATGGGCGTCCCGGCTGTCGGCTGGCGCTTCTTCCCGTTCCAACAAGCCATAATCGCGGATTACATGTGCAATACGCAACCGATAGTCGGAAAAGACGCCGGATCGGCCCAAAGCTTGCGCCGTGCGATGTGGTAGAGTGTTGCGCCACGCCCTCACCGCCTGTTCATCCCGGAAGAAGGACAGGGAGAGCATCTTTTCCGGATTGCTGATACTCTGAAACCTTTCTATGGACAGGAAACCATCGATTGTTTCGAGTTCGGCACGCAGGCCGGCAGCTATATCGAGATAATGCTGTTTTTCACCCTCAGCCGGCCAGACCTCGAAGATGACGGCGATCATTGCCCGCCTCCCGTCTGCGGGGCGGAGGCGAGGCGGAGGAACAGACGGTCCTCGCGGCGGATGAACTGTTCCCGGCGGGCGAATTCATAGTTTTCCCGCCCCGCCGGGTCGGCGGCGAGCCGTGCCCTGTAGGCTTCGTAAGCGGCGAGATTTTCGATGTTGTAGACGCCATAGGCAATCGTGCTCGACCCCTCCTTGGGCGCGTAATAACCGATGAGATCAGCACCGCAGCGCGGGATCGCCTCGCCCCAGTTACGGGCATATCGCTCAAAGGCATCGACCTTGAAAGGATCGATCTCGTAGCGGATGAAACAGGTCAACATCGTTGGTCTCCTCGTTTTCTGTCTCTCCTTTTTATACCATTGCGCAACATCAATGCTTCGGCTACCATCGAAGCATGAAAGACGGACCCCTTATCGCCAATGTCGCCGCCCTGATCGGGGACCCCGCCCGCGCCAACATATTGACGGCGTTGATGGATGGACGTGCGCTGACGGCAAGCGAGCTTGCGGAAGCCGCCGGCGTGACCCTGCAAACCGCCAGCGGGCACCTGTCCAAGCTCTCAGAGGCACAATTGCTGAAGGCGGAAAAACAGGGGCGACATCGTTATTTCCGTCTCTCCGACGAAGATGTGGCGCAGGTTCTGGAAGCCTTGATGGGGCTTGCGCAACGCACGGGTGCGGTCCGCGTCCGCACCGGGCCGAAGGACAAGGCGCTGCGTGAGGCACGCATCTGCTACGACCACCTGGCCGGGGAAAGCGGTGTTGCGCTGCTTTCCGCCATTACCGCTAAGGGACTGGTGACATCAGGTGACGACCCGGTGCTGACGGATGACGGGCGCGATTTCTTCTCGAGCTTCGGTATCGATCTATCGCCGCTGGAAAAGGCTCGGCGGCCGGTGTGCTTGCATTGCCTGGACTGGAGCGAGCGCCGCCATCACCTCGGCGGCGGCCTCGGTGCATCGCTGCTCGACGCCATGCAGCAGCGCGACTGGCTGCGGCGCGGAAACGGTCGTGTGCTGACCTTCACGGCAAAAGGTGAAAAGGCCTTCGTCGGCACCTTCGGCTGCACGCCCGCCTGATTTCGGAAAGAGGCGGCCGTTGCGGGTTTATTTCAGCCAGCCGGCAATACGTCCCACCGCCTCGGCAATGTCAGATACCGAACCCGCATAGGAAATGCGCAGCGCCCTGTGGCCCTCCTCGGGATCGAAATCCATGCCCGGTGTCGCCGCCACATCGATTTCCGCCAGCATGCGCTTGGCGAAATCCATGCTGTCATTGGAAAAACGGCTGGTATCAACATAGGCGTAAAATGCCCCATCCATCGGGGATGCCAGCGGCAGTCCGATTTCCGGCAGGCGCGCCATCAGGAAATCGCGGTTGGTGCGGTAGCTTTCCCGGTAGACATCGAGCTCCTCCGCTGCCGAAAAGGCCGCGGTTGCCGCCAGCTGGGACAGTTCCGGCGGTGAGATATAGAGGCTTTGGGCCAGACACTCGACCGGACGGACGAGATTTTCGGGCAGGACCATCCAGCCGATGCGCCAGCCGGTCATGCAATAATATTTAGAAAATGAATTGATGACCACGGCACTATCGGTGATTTCGAGTGCGCTCGTCTCCTCCCCGACGAAAGTGAGGCCGTGATAGATCTCATCGGAGATGAAGGCCATGTCGCGGCTTTCGCAATAGCTCGCCAACCGCTTCAGCGCCTCGCGGCCGGTAACCGTGCCGGTGGGATTGGCGGGGCTTGCCAGAAGCACGCCCTTCAGCTTGCAGCCGGCTTTCGTTTCCGCGCGTTCGAGACTTGCCGGTGTCAGCGTGTAGCCGGTTTCGGCCGTGACCGGCACTTCCACGACATTGAGACCGAGGGCTTTCAGAATATTGCGATAGGCCGGGTAACCGGGCCTTGCGATGGCAACATGATCGCCGGCATCGAAAAGGCCGAGGAAGGCAAGATTGAAGGCGGCGGACGAACCTGTCGTCACGGCGATGCGCGCCGGATCGATGGCGACCTGATGGCGCAGCCGGTAATGGCCGGCGATTGCCTCGCGCAGCTCGCGCAGGCCCAGTGCATCAGTGTAGCCGATCCGCCCGTGCTTTAACGCCTCCTGCGCGGCTGCCAGCGAGGCTTTCGGTGCGGGGTGGGACGGCTGGCCGACCGCCATGGAAATGACGGGGCGTCCCGCCTGCCGTCGCCGGTTCGCCTCCGCCAGGATATCCATGGCATGAAAGGGTTCGACTGCGCTCCGCTTCGACATCGTAATCAAGGGCATGCTCTTTCCTGAACCGTATTTCGCAGACTTGCCGCAGAATCACGATCTTCACAATCATGCGATCATAATGCGGACAAGTATTTTTGCCGTATGGCATTTGGCTTAAAGTAAGGTAATTGCCTTCATAAGATTTCAAGAGGCTGCGGCCGAACAGAATGAGGACCGATATGGCGCATTTTCTCCGTTCCACCCTTCTCGCCAGCGTGACGGCCCTTTCAACGGTATTCGCCTGCCTGCCCGCGCATGCGCTCGATGAGCAGCAGAAGAAAGAAATGGGCGAGTTCATCAAGCAATATCTGATCGAGAACCCGGAAATCATGCTCGAGGTTCAGGACGCGCTTGAACGCAAGCAATATGCTTCGCGCAACGCCAAGGCCGCGGAAGCGGTTGCCGACAACAAGAAGGCCATCTTCGAATCGAAATACGACCTCGCGCTCGGCAATCCCGATGGCGACGTCACGCTGGTCGAATTTTTCGACTATAATTGCGGTTACTGCAAACGCGCCATGGGCGACATGGACAATATCCTGAAGGGCGACAAGAAGGTGCGCGTCGTCCTTAAGGAGTTTCCGATCCTCGGACCGGAATCGGTTGCCGCACATCGCGTTTCCAACGCCGTGAAGCTTTTGGCGCCGGCCAAATATGCCGAATTCCAGCGCACCCTGCTCGGCGGCCGTGGTCGAGCCAATGAGGACAGCGCCATGGAAGTCGCAACCTCGCTTGGCCTCAAGGAGGCCGATATCCGCAAATCGATGGCTGACAACCCCAATGACGCGCAGGTGCAGGAAACCTACAAGCTGGCAACCAGCCTCGGCATTACCGGAACGCCCTCCTATATCGTCGGCGACGAGGCGGTTTTCGGTGCTGTTGGTGCCGACCCGCTAAAGGAAAAAATCGCCAACATGCGCAGCTGCGGTAAAGCAACCTGCTCGTGATTCAGACGAACAGCCTTTATTGCCTGTGAGATAAGGGGCAGCCCCTGCGCTTTACGGCTTGCAGGGGCTTTTCCTTGAAGGCTGCGCAGTCTATAGGTGTCGCTGATTTTCTTATGGAAACGCGAATGAGCAATATCATCATCGTCATCAACGGCCCCAATCTCAATATGCTGGGAAAACGGGAACCGGGTATCTACGGTGGCAAAACGCTGAAAGACATAGAAAACGATTGTGTGAACGCCGGAGCCGATCTCGGCTTTTCGGTGGAATTTCGCCAATCCAACCACGAGGGCGTGCTCGTGGACTGGCTGCATGAGGCGGGCGAGCGGGCGGCGGGTGTCGTCATCAATCCCGGCGCTTACAGCCACACCTCCATCGCCCTGCACGACGCCATTCGCGCAATTTCGACTCCGGTCGTGGAAGTGCACATCTCCAATATCCATGCACGGGAAGAATTCCGCCACAAATCAATGGTCTCGCCCGCAGCCAAGGGCATGATCTGCGGTTTCGGACCATATGGATACGTCATGGCGCTTCATGCGCTGAAGAACATCACGGCATAAAAAGAAACAAAGAATAGGGTTTGTCATGTCTGAAAAGAAACAGGGTATCGACAAGGAACTGATCCGCGAACTCGCGAATATCCTCAATGATACCGACCTTTCGGAAATCGAAGTGGAGCAGGAAGACCTGCGTATCCGCGTTTCCCGCGCGGCTCCCGTTCCCGCCACGGTCTATGCTGCAGCACCCGCCGCTTATGCGCCCGCACCGGCAGCAGCAGCGCCTGCGGCCGCACCGGTAGTTGCGGCCCCGGCCGCACCTGCAGCAACAGCCCGCAACCCGGCCAACACCGTATCTTCGCCGATGGTCGGCACGGTTTATCTGTCGCCTGCCCCGGGCGCCCGCCCCTTCATTGAAGTTGGCGCCACCGTCAAGGAAGGTCAGACAATCCTCATCGTCGAGGCCATGAAGACCATGAACCAGATTCCGGCCCCCAAGTCCGGCAAGGTGGTGGAAATCATCGTCAACGACTCGCAGCCCGTGGAGTATGGCGAAGCCCTCGTGGTCATCGAATAAAGGCGGTTCAGCATGGTTTCGAAGATCCTTATAGCCAACCGCGGCGAAATCGCGCTGCGCGTCCTGCGCGCCGCGAAAGAACTTGGCATTCCGACCGTCGCCGTGCATTCCACGGCAGATGCGGATGCGATGCATGTGCGCCTTGCCGACGAAAGTGTGTGCATCGGCCCGCCGCCCTCGCGTGATAGCTACCTCAACATCCACCAGATCGTTGCGGCCTGCGAAATCACAGGTGCGGATGCCGTTCACCCCGGTTACGGCTTCCTGTCGGAAAACGCCAAGTTCGCCGATATTCTCGACGCCCACGGCATCACCTTCATCGGGCCGACCGCCGAACATATCCGCATCATGGGCGACAAGATCACCGCCAAGCAGACGGCACAGGAACTCGGCATTCCCGTGGTTCCGGGTTCGGATGGCGAAGTGAAGCCTGAAAATGCGCTGGAAATCGCCCGGACGATCGGCTTCCCGGTCCTCATCAAGGCGACGGCAGGCGGTGGTGGCCGCGGCATGAAGGTGGCGAAGACCGAAGCCGATCTGGAAGAAGCGGTTGCAACCGCCCGTTCCGAAGCGGCAGCAGCCTTTGGCAACGATGCCGTCTACATGGAAAAATACCTCGGCAAGCCGCGCCATATCGAAGTGCAGGTTTTCGGCGATGGCGAAGGCAATGCCGTTCACCTTGGCGAGCGCGATTGCTCGCTTCAGCGCCGCCACCAGAAGGTGCTGGAAGAAGCCAATTCACCGGCTCTCACGGTCGAACAGCGCATGAAAATCGGCGAAATTTGCGCCGACGCGATGCGCAAGCTGAAATATCGCGGCGCCGGCACCATTGAGTTCCTGTATGAAAACGGCGAGTTCTATTTCATCGAAATGAACACCCGTCTGCAAGTGGAGCATCCAGTGACGGAAGCGATCACTGGCATGGACCTCGTGCAGGAACAGATCAGGGTCGCTTCTGGTCAGGGCCTGTCGGTCACACAGGCTGATATCGAATTCCATGGCCATGCCATCGAATGCCGTATCAATGCCGAAGACCCGCGCACCTTCGTTCCCTCCCCGGGCACGCTGACCTATTTCCACACGCCGGGCGGCCTTGGTGTGCGCGTCGATTCGGGCGCCTATCAGGGCTACAAGATCCCGCCCTATTACGACAGCATGATTGGCAAGCTGATCGTTCACGGCCGCGACCGTGACGAGTGCATCCGTCGCCTGCGTCGGGCGCTGGACGAATTCGTCGTCGATGGCATCAAGACCACGCTGCCGCTTTTCCAGGACCTTCTCCAGAACGAGGATATTCTGAACGGCGATTACGACATTCACTGGCTGGAGAAGTATCTGGCCGGTGACGCGTCTCACTAAGACGATATGGCTGGGCGGCGCAGCAGAAACAACGACATAACGGTCGATATTCTGCTGCGCGCCTATTCCGCCGGCCTGTTTCCCATGGCCGATTCGGCTGATGATCCCGAGCTTTTCTGGGTCGAGCCGGAGATACGCGGTATCATTCCGCTCGATGATTTCCACGTTTCCAAAAGCCTCGCCAAGGCGATGCGCAAGAAGCCGTTTGCGATACGCTTCAACACCGCTTTCGAAGATGTCATGGCGGGCTGTGCGGCGGAAGCGCCGGACCGGCCAAGCACCTGGATCAACGCCACCATCCGCCGGCTCTATACCGAGCTGCACCAGATCGGACACGCCCACAGCGTCGAGGCATGGGAGGGTGATGAGCTTGTCGGCGGGCTTTATGGTGTCTCGCTGGGTGCTGCCTTCTTCGGCGAAAGCATGTTTTCCCGACGCACCAATGCGTCGAAAATCTGCCTTGTGCATCTGGTGGAGCGATTAAACGCGAAGGGCTTCGTGCTGCTCGACACGCAATTCACCACAGAACATCTGAAGACATTCGGCGCGATAGACGTGCCGAAGCTGGACTATGCCAGAATGCTCGATCTCGCCGTCAACCGGCCGAGCCTGCAATTCTAGTCTTTACGTTAGGTTATTTGCTTGCCGTTGAGGGAGCCGGAACCTCGGAGTCCTGCTTGCAACCCGTCAGCCACACGTCATAGATCGGGTGCTCCACGGCGTTGAGGCCGGGGCTATCGGCAAACATCCAGCCGGTGAAGATACGGCGGATCTTGCGATCGAGGGTGATTTCGTCGACTTCGACAAAGGCGTCGATCTTTTGCGTTTCCGTCTGGTCGCGGGAGTAACAGACCTTCGGCGTCACCTGAAGCGCGCCAAACTGCACCGTCTCGTCGATATAGACATCGAAGGAGGTGATGCGGCCGGTGATCTTGTCGATGCCGGAAAACACCGCGACGCGGTTTTCCAGACGGGCGGCGGCGACGGGTGATACGATGAGGACAGCAGAGACCGCCGCAAACAGCGAGACTGTCAGCGCACGCAAAGAACGATCCCGCGTGATTTTCCTCATACGATATGTCTCCAAATATTTGCCTGTGTCGAGACGCCGACCGGATCAACGCCTAAGGGCGGAATGTGGCAAAAACCGGTGAGGCCGGATACAAGCGCGGTGTTTTGCACAACACCGCGCATCGCGATAATTCAGTTGCCGGGGGTCCAAGCGTCGTAGTCGCCGGTCACACGCGGGCGCTCGCCGGCCACTGCCAGCGATCCCTGCGGGCGGTAAGCCTTTGATGAGCCGGTGTGGTTGGGCTGATGCGGCTTCTGCCAGTCGCGAGCTGTGTAGCTTTCCTGGCTCGGCGGCACGTCGGTGCGGTAATGCATCCAGCCATGCCAGCCCGGCGGAATCGCTGACGCTTCGGCGTAACCGTTGTAGATCACCCAGCGGCGCGGCATGCCCCAGGAAGTGGTGCCGCCTTCATAATAGGTGTTGCCCAACTCGTCCTGTCCTACCTTCTTGCCAAAACGCCAGGTGTGAAACCGCGTTCCGATCGTCTGGCCATTCCACCAGGTGAAGATTTGCGTCAGGAGAGTCTTCATTCTACGTTCCTCGGGCTTGAATGCGCCGCAGCGATTTTCCGTGCACAGCACAAGACATGCTTATGCCGCCCCTCACGGCAATTGTCCAGCATTTCGAGATATATCCGCGCTATTTCAGCTTCATCCTGAAGCCCAGATGCCGCTTCTCGAAACCCAGCCGCTCGTAAAAGCGATGCGCGTCCAGCCGGGCCATGTTGGAGGTAAGCTGCGCGGCGTTCAAGCCCTGACGGCGGGCTTCTTCCAGGCAATGATTGATCATCACCGCGCCGATGCCGCGACCACGCATGTCGGCGCGCGTCTGCACCGCTTCGATCACCATCGACTTCGCCCCTCGCCCGACCAGCTTGGTCAGGATCGCCGTCTGGAAGGTGCCGACCACCTCGCCATCCAGTTCCGCCACATAAAGCGTTTCACTGGGCGACGCGTCGATCGCCCTGAAGGCGGCGAGATAATCCGGCTGCGCCGATTCGTCGGCCGTATCGCCGTGGCCACCGATGTCGTCGGCGGCAAAGATGGCGGCGAGCGCCGGCAGATCGTCTTCGCGCGCCGTGCGTATAATCAGCTTTTGTAATGTCGCATTCATCGGGTCAGGCTCTTTTCCATAACGATGCCGGGCAGCCCCTCGATGCCCGCCATGCGCTCGATTCGGTCCACCTCGACAAATCCGACGCCTTCATAAAAGGCGATTGCGACAGGATTTTTAGGCTCGACTTCGAGACGCATGATTTCCGCGTCCGGAAAGCAGGTTTCGAGTTCGGCGAAAAGATCGCGGCCGACACCCTGCCGCTGAAGATCGGGCGCCACGTAAAGCTGGTGCAGCAGGGCGGTCTTCGCCATCTTGGTGGACATGGAGCCATAGGCCATGCCGCCGATCCGCTTGCCGTCATCGGCCACCAGAAACTCGCCGCCCTTTTTCTCAACGCGGTCCTTCATGGCCTGCGGCGAATGCCAAGCGGCAATCAGTTCGTTCACCTTGTCCGCGCCGTAGATCGCGTCATAGGTGGCGTGCCATGTCGTGGCGAGCAGGATGCGTACCGGCTCGATATCTCGCAGACCTGCCGTGCGGATGAAAAACATGATGGCGCTCCGTCTCAGAATAGAAAAAGCCGGGCGTTGATCCCGGCAGAAGTGATGTCAGTCATTCGTACTCGACGTCATCCTCGGGTTTGTCCCGAGGATCTGAGCACGTTTGACCTTGTGGGTCGTCAGATCCTCGGGACAAGCCCGAGGATGACGGAAGAGAGCTTTCTGCCTCAATGCCCTTTAACGGCAGGAGGCAAGCCTCCGCCTATTCGTCCTCGATGCCGAGCTTCGCCTTCACCAGCGCCTGCACCGCCTGCGGGTTGGCCTTGCCGCCCGTCGCCTTCATCACCTGACCGACGAACCAGCCGGCAAGCGTCGGCTTCGCCTTGACCTTCTCGACCTGATCCGGGTTGGCGGCGATGATATCGTCCACGGCCTTTTCGATGGCGCCGGTGTCGGTCACCTGCTTCATGCCTCGGGCTTCGACGATTTCAGACGGATTACCGCCCTCGTTCCAGACGATTTCGAACAGGTCCTTGGCGATCTTGCCGGAAATGGTCTCAGCCTTGATGAGATCGATGATGCCGCCCAGCTGGTCGGGCGAAACCGGCGTCGTCTCGATGTCCTTGCCGAACTTGTTCAGCGCACCGAGAAGATCGTTGATCACCCAGTTGGCAGCGGTCTTCGCATCGCGACCGGTGGCAACGGCTTCATAATAATCGGCAATCGCCTTTTCCGACACGAGAATCGAGGCGTCATAGACCGACAAGCCGAGATCGGCCACGAAACGGGCCTTCTTGTCATCGGGAAGCTCTGGCAGATCGACCTTCAGAGCTTCTACAAAAGCATCATCGAATTCCAGCGGCAGCAGATCGGGATCCGGGAAATAGCGATAGTCATGCGCGTCTTCCTTGGAGCGCATGGACCGCGTCTCGCCCTTGCCGGGATCGAACAGGCGGGTTTCCTGATCGATGACACCGCCGTCTTCGAGAATGGCGACCTGACGGCGCGCCTCGTATTCGATGGCCTGGCCGACGAAGCGGATGGAGTTGACGTTCTTGATTTCGCAGCGCGTGCCGAAACCTTCGCCCGGGCGGCGCACGGAGACGTTGACGTCGGCGCGCATCGAGCCTTCGTCCATGTTGCCGTCGCAGGTGCCGAGGTAACGGACGATGGAGCGCAGCTTGGTGAGGTAACCCTTGGCCTCATCCGACGAGCGCATGTCAGGCTTGGAGACGATTTCCATCAGCGCCACGCCCGAACGGTTCAGGTCCACGAAGGACATGGTCGGATGCTGGTCGTGCATCGATTTGCCGGCGTCCTGCTCCAGATGCAGGCGCTCGATGCCGATCTCGATATCCTCGAAATTGCCCTGGCGGTCCGGACCGAGCGAAATGGTGACGGTGCCCTCACCGACAATCGGGTCCTTGAACTGCGAAATCTGGTAGCCCTGCGGCAAATCCGGATAAAAGTAGTTCTTGCGGTCGAAGATCGAACGGTTGTTGATCTTCGCCTTCAGGCCGAGGCCCGTGCGCACGGCCTGTTTGACGCATTCCTCGTTGATAACGGGCAGCATGCCGGGCATGGCGGCGTCCACCAGCGAGACGTTGGAATTCGGCGCATTGCCGAAAGTGGTGGACGCGCCGGAAAACAGCTTGGAATTGGAGAGAACCTGCGCATGGACTTCGAGGCCGATCACGATTTCCCAATCGCCGGTGGCGCCGGGAATGAAGCGTTTCGGGTCGGGGGTGCGCACGTCTACAAGGGTCATCTGAAGCTCACGATATACGGGTTCTTTGGCCTTGGTGGGTAGAACAAATGCAGCGCGGGCGCAAGACATCTTGCACCCCGTCGCGCCATACGCCGGATTTTCGCCAGCACCGGATACGTGTTTTTTACGCCTTTCAGTTTCAATTCACGTCATGACCATGATCGCTCTCTGCTTCATGACCTATATCGCCTTCAATCTTTTCGTCTTTCTTGTCTGTTGGTGGGACAGGCAAGCAGCGAGGAATGGCGAATGGCGCATTCGGGAAAGCACGCTGTTATCGCTTGCTCTCGTGGGCGGCAGCATGGGCGCGATTTCGGCGCAACGGCTGCTGCGGCATAAAACACGCAAGGAACCGTTCCGCAGCATCCTGCTGTCCATCGTGATATTGCAGGCGGGTCTTGTCGCATCCCTCGCCATCATGCCGGACTGGCCGATGCGGCTTGCAAGCGTTCTGAAATCCCTGCTTCAGAACATGGGCCCATAAAGGCCGCTCTCCACCTCGGCCAACTGCTTCTGCAAGCCCACCGATTGCACCTCGCGATCGAGCTTCGGCGCGTAGGACACGGAGAGCCAGCGGACGCTATAGCCATGGTGGCGGAAGAAGGCGACGGCCGGTTCGTTCTGGGCGTGGGTTTCAAGCCGGATGGCATCAAAACCCTTTTCCTCTATCAGACGTTCGATGTCGCCCAACAGGCGGCTGCCGATCCCCCTGCGATGAAAATCCGGATCGATCCAGAAATCCGTAATCGTCTCGTCGAAATGCTCCCGCGCCGCCCATCCGGCAACCGAACCGCCAAATTCCGCCACGCGGATGGTAAGCCATGAGGAGCGGGTGAAATTGGAAAAGGCGCTGGCCGCATTGTCGTAAAGCGTGGATGTGATGCCAAGCGCCGCGGTCGCCTGCCGCCATGCCCTGAGGCCGATGGCTGCCAGAACCTCCGCTTCCTGCTCGTACGCATTGCGAATGACGATCAAGCCGCGCCCTCCATGGCCGTGGAAAGTAAAACATCGGTGGCGCGATTCGGCCAGTGTGGTTTCGCTGTGCTCACAGCAGGCTTGACCGTGCCCGCCTTGCGCAATATCCAGAACTGGCAAGAACGGAGTTTTTATGTTCGCTCAATCGGAGTCCCGGTAACGGCCCTGCCCGCAAGTTTCTTGCGCGCCGGGCCAGATGAAACCGAGCCGGCTGCCTTAACGGCACCCGGGTTTGCTTTCACGCGTCTAGATGACGCCGACCGGACTTCCAAAAAATGGACATTTCCCGCGCCGAACAGCGCATTCTTCACCTGCTCGCCCAGGGCGGCAGAATTGAACTCGTTCGAGACGATACCCGCAAAATTGAGAAAATCACGCTTTATACGCGCGATGGCTGGATTTTCGGCGGCCTCGATCTCCTCACCTTCCGAAAGCTGAAACAGAAGAGAGCGATAGCCTCTTCCGGCGGCAAACCTTACCGCATCACCACACGCGGGCTGGAACTGGTGCGGGGTGAGTTGGACAATCGATAAGCCGACCGGGCGGCGGCAATGCTGTCGCCCGGCATTTCGTCGCGCAGCGTCGACGGTGCAAACACGTTATGGCGAGAGCTTTTGCTCGAGCTTTACCTTCTCTAGTTCGACCTTCATAATGTCGGACCATTCCATGCCGCGCCAGACGATTTCAAATCCGCAACGCTCGTAAAGACCGATGGCGGCGCGATTTCTCGCATGGGTGTCGATGGTGGCAAGCGGCAAGCCTTCAGCCCGCATCCTGTCGAGAAAATGGACGATCAGCGCTTTGCCAATCCCCTTGCCCTGCCAGTTTGGGTCAACCCAAAGATCGGAAATATGATGGGGCTTCGCATCGCAAGCGCCCCAGCCAACAACAACACCGTCAATTTCGGCCACGACGACATCACCGGTCGGAGACTTGGCGAAGCTTTCGAATTCGCCCCTCACCCGCTCGACGACATAGGAATCGAGATAGGAGGCGTCAAAGGCGTCACCCGCACGCCAGGCAGCAAAACCGACAAAGCCGACCGCATGGCGATCGGCTTCGTTCATGTCTCTGAGCTTGAGGTCGCTTACCACCACTTGGCAGGGGTGAACTTGCCGGCGGCCTGTTCGATGGCATGGGCCGTCTTAAACAGCGTTTCTTCCTCGAAAGGCTTGCCGATGAGCTGCAGGCCGAGCGGCAGGCCCTTGCCGTCGAGACCGGCCGGGACCGAAAGGCCCGGGAGACCGGCCATGTTGACGGTGATGGTGAAAACGTCCTGCAGGTACATCTTCACCGGATCGGAGGCGAGTTCCTCGTCACCGACAGCGAAGGCGGAAGACGGCGTGATCGGGGCCAAGATGGCATCTACGCCCTCATCGAAGACGTTTTCGAAGTCGCGCTTGATGAGGGTGCGGACCTTCTGCGCCTTCAGGTAATAGGCATCGTAATAACCGGCCGAAAGCACGTATGTGCCGACCATGATGCGGCGCTGCACTTCCTTGCCGAAACCGGCCGCACGGCTTTTTTCGTACATGTCGGCAATGTCCTTGCCGTCGACGCGCAGGCCGTAGCGCACGCCATCATAACGTGCGAGATTGGAAGAGGCTTCCGCCGGTGCGACGATGTAATAGGCGGGCAGCGCGTATTTGGTGTGCGGCAGCGAGATATCGACCACCTCGGCACCCGCATCGCGCAGCCACTCGACGCCCTTGGCCCAGAGCTTTTCGATCTCTTCCGGCATGCCATCGACGCGGTACTCGCGGGGAATGCCGATCTTCAGGCCCTTCAGCGACTGGCCGATGGCCTTTTCGTAATCCGGCACCGGCAGATCAACGGAGGTCGTATCCTTGGCATCGACACTTGCCATGGTCTTCAGCAGGATTGCCGCGTCACGCACGTCGCGGGCAATCGGGCCAGCCTGATCGAGCGAGGAGGCATAGGCGACGATGCCGAAGCGCGAGCAGCGGCCATAGGTTGGCTTGATGCCGACGGTGCCGGTGAAGGCCGCTGGCTGGCGGATGGAGCCGCCTGTGTCGGTTGCGGTCGCGCCGGCGCAGAGATGCGCGGCAACAGCTGCCGCCGAACCACCGGAGGAACCACCGGGAACGAGCTTCTGCTCGGAACCGTTGGCGCGCCAGGGGTTGATGACCGGTCCGTACCAGGAGCTTTCATTGGACGAGCCCATGGCGAATTCGTCCATGTTGAGCTTGCCGAGCATGACGGCGCCCTGATCCCAGAGGTTCTGGGTGACGGTGGATTCGTATTTCGGCTTGAAGCCGTCAAGAACATGCGAACATGCCTGCGTGTGCACGTCGCGGGTGGCAAAAAGGTCCTTCACGCCGAGCGGAACACCTTCCAGTTCGCCAGCCGAGCCTGAGGCGATACGTTGATCGGAGGCCTTTGCCATGTCGCGCGCCTTTTCAGGCGTCAGCGCCACATAGGCGTTCAGCGCGCCGTTCGCCGCGTCGATGGCGGAGAGATAGGCGTCGGTCAGCTCAAGGGCGGAAAAATCTTTCGCCTTCAGCTTTTCGCGGGCTTCGGCAATGGTCAGGCTCGTCAGGTCGGTCATGGTCGGCAACGGCTTTCGAAAATCTCAGAAAAATCAGGCGGCAAACAGCGGTCGGATTATTCGACCACTTTCGGGACCATGAAGAAGTCCCGGTCGGTCGCAGGCGCATTGGCAACAATGTCTTCCGCCTTGTTGCCGTCGGTCACCACGTCGGCACGCTTTTTCATCTCCACCGGGGTGACTGACGTCATCGGCTCGACGCCGTCGACATTCACTTCCGAAAGCTGCTCCACGAAACCGAGTATGCCGTTCAGCTGGCCGAGCATATTCTGTGCTTCTTCTTCGCTGACAGCGATACGGGCAAGGCGCGCAACGCGCTTTACGGTGGCGAGATCGACGGACATGGTTTTACTCCGATGGGATATTTCCCATTCGCTATAATCACCATGTCCGTCCTTCGCAACGGTAGAAAGCATGTCGCGTCAAACTGCGGAGCGGTTTTGCGGCAACGACATGCTCTTCACGGAGCTTCAGAAGGACAACGTATCGCCCGCCTTCGGCGTGTGAACACGCGCTTCCGCGCCTTCCATGCCGGCCACGAACTTGTCTGGCGTCTGATCGATGATCGGGAAGGAACCGTAGTGGCAAGGAATGACATTCTGGAACTTGAAGAAACGCTGGCAGGCGAGCGCCGCCACGGCACCGCCCATCGTGAAGCGATCACCGATCGGCACCAGGCCGATATCCGGCTGGTGCAGTTCGTTGATGAGCTTCATGTCGGAGAAGATGTCGGTGTCGCCCATGTGATAGACGGCCGGGCCATCCTCGAAATGCAGCATCAGGCCGTTGGCATTGCCGAGCGAATGGGAGACGCCGTCTTCGGTGATCTGGGCCGAGGAATGCAGCGCATTGGTGAAGGTGACGGAGAAGCCGTCGAAATGTACGGTCCCGCCGGTATTGCCCATATCGACTTTCGCGACACCCTTTGCGGACAGCCAAGCGGCAAGATCGGCATTCGCCAGCACGGTGGCTCCCGTTTCGCGGGCAAGCTGCACGGTATCGCCGACGTGGTCGCCATGGCCGTGGGTCAGGAGAATATGGGTGATGCCTTCGGCCGCTGATTTGCCATCCTGCCCGACAAAACCGGGATTGCCGGTGAAGAACGGATCGATGAGGATCTTCGCACTGCCGTTTTCAAGACGGAAGGCGGAATGGCCGAGCCAGGTGAGTTTCATGGGAAGTTCTCCTTTGTATTGCCGGTATATTATGACATAGGACGGCCTGAACAACCGCACTACCGATATTTCAGAGAGGCGACAATGGCCGCGGATAATGACGATTACGTGTATGACGAAGCGAGCGGCGAATGGCGGCCGGCTTCCGAACTGGCCGCCGAGGCAGCCCGTGCAAAGGAAGTGCGCGATGCCGCCGGCAATGTGCTTGAAGACGGCGATTCCGTGACATTGATCAAGGACTTGAAGGTCAAGGGCACCAACACGGTCATCAAGCAGGGCACCGTTATCAAGTCGATCCGCCTGACCGACAATCCCGAAGAGATCGATTGCAGGCATGATGCGGTCAAGGGTCTGGTGCTGCGCACCGAATTCGTCCGTAAAAGATAAAGGCAGCACGCGACATGGCGACACTCACCATCGAGGAACTGGCACAGACGCTGCAGCCCGCACAGGCGATTGCCGGCCTCGACCTCGGTACGAAGACCATCGGGCTTGCCATGTCGGACCTCTCACGCCGTTTCGCGACGCCACGCCCCGTCATCAAGCGGGTGAAATTCACGCAGGATGCGCAGATGCTGCTGGCTTTTGCCGAAAAGGAGAAGGTTGCCGCCTTCGTCATCGGCCTGCCGATAAATATGGACGGATCAGCCGGACCACGCGCGCAGGCGACGCGCGCCTTCGTACGCACAATGGGCGAGAAAACCGCCCTGCCCTTTATTTACTGGGATGAGCGGCTTTCAACCGTCGCGGCAGAGCGCGCGCTTCTGGAAATGGACGTCTCACGCGCCAAGCGGGCCGAACGCATCGATTCGGCGGCCGCGAGTTTCATTCTTCAGGGCGCGCTGGACAGGCTTTCCGCGCTGACCCGCGCGGCCGACTGACGGCCCTGCCACCAGGCGGCGATCTGCTTTCTCTTACGGTATGCAAGGATCGCAAAAACGATCAGGCTATCGACCGCTATGGCGCGTGCCACCATTGGCGGCAGGTTTTCCGGCGGAATGCCGAGAATATTGCCATAGATCTCGAATACGAGGTCATGGGTCTGACGCGTGAGCATGTAAAAGCCGAAGCTCGTGTCGTAATAGGACAGCCAGTACCAGCTGCCCAGCAGCGCGACGGGGCCGGCCCAGAGGATCAAAAACCACTTCATGCCGTCTGCCCCCGCACAAAAATCGTATCAGGAATGCCAGCAAGCACCGCCCAGCGCACCGCAGCCATCAGGCATAGGTTCAGCGCCGGCGCGTCGATATCCAACGGCAGCATAGCAAAAAACGTCATCATGACGCCCAAGGCTGTCCAGCGGTTCACTTGCGGCTCCCTTATGCGCAGTCATTGCGCATGGTTAACATTTCGTTAATCCACACTGGACCCGCCGTCATGGCGAGGCAAATGAAAGCTGTCATTATGGTTAACGACGGGCGGGCGACATGTGGAAAAAATGTGCATCGTGAACGGACGAAAACACCGGGCGGTTGCGCGCCCGGTGAAAACATGGCTGATTTTTCATTAACGTCGCGCCTGCCTCGGGTGCCTCTCCGCCGCGGCAACTTCAGTCAGCCGTAAACGCCGCGCACCAGCCTTTTGACGGCGGTGGTGATCTTATCCCAGTCCTTATCGGATTTGAGCGGCACGCCGGCAAACTGGCCGCTGGTGGCCGCGGAAATGACGAGGTGCTGGATGGCGGCAAATAATACGGCGTTGACGGCAGCGGTATCCACGCCCTTCGGAGCCGCAAGGGAGCCGCGCATGCGCTCCAGCCATTTGCCCAGCGACTTGGCGCGGGCTTCGGCCAGCTGGCGGACCTGCGGCGAACCATCCGAGACTTCCCAGGCAATGATCTTGCAGACGAGCGGGTCGCTGCGCAGCGCATCGATAAAATAAAGCGCCAGCTTTTCCATGAGATCGCCGTAGGTCAGCAGAAACATGCCGCCGGTGTCTTCGGGAATACGATCCTTGACCCAGGAGCCGAGATCCTCGCCGATCGCCTCGATCAAACCATCAAGGCCGCCGAAATATCGATAGATGAGTTGCTTGTCGCAGCCGGCGCGGCGAGCGACGGCATTGATGCCGAACCCCTGGAACCCCTCTTCGGCAAGCAGCGACCGGGCGGCATTAAAAATCGCCTTCTCGGTCTGAGCGCGATCCTTGATGCGCTTTTCCGGTCTGTCGGCTGAAATCGCCTCTGCGGTCGCCAGCATGATTCCCTACCCGTTTTCTGAAAGGCCTTTTGAAGGGGTTAACAAAGCATGAAGGGAAGAACAATGTGGGTGGGTGGATGGTGAGAAGGTTCCTGTGGATGACGGGCCCGCCATACCGTTTTCAATACGCAACAGGGACGCCTCCAGACCTTCTCAGAAAGTAATATCACCATAATCGTCCGGAAGATGGCGCTCGATTTCCATCGAATCGTGAAGAACGCGGCCGACACCCACCAAACCGGGTCGTAGTGCACGATAGAGTAACAGATGCCTCGGATTTTTAACGAGGCCCGTTTCGCTTTTTGCCCGCTCGCGACTATAACGCAGGTGGTAGCTACGCACGTCTTCACCAAGTTCAGCGCGAATATTCGTGCCGGCGCGTAGCGGATCAACAGCAACATCACGCAACGCAGTTGCAAGCAACTTTTCGTAGCGTTTTCTCGCTGCAGCTCCAAACGTCGCGTGTGTCCATCCAAGAATTTCAATGATGTCCGATTGTGCGGCATCGGACAGACGATACGTCGTCATTTGTCATCGGACTTGGTCAGGCGTGCTTCAGCCTCGCGCCCGAAAGCGGAAATGAAATCGTCAAGGGCATCATCCGAAACATCGGTATAACGTCCTTGGTCAAGGTCGGCGAAGCCCTGTTGCGCCGCGACCTTCAGGGCTTCCAGTCTGGTTGCCTCAAGACGCTCTCGCCTCTCAATTAACCGTAAGCCTTCACGCAGCACTTCACTGGCGTTTTGATAGCGGCCGGATTTGACGAGATCGTCTATGATCTCTTCGTGATGCTGTGTCAGGACGACGTTACGCGTTGGCATCGGGGCCTCCACCAGACTTCATTTACGCCTAGCAATAGCACCGATTGGCATAATCTGCCAATATCACTCCAAAGCCATACCAAACCAGACGCTGCCAGGCGTTTCGTGGCTGTCGAGGCGTTTGAAGCCGCGGGTTTCCCAGAAACGCATGCCGGGATGGTTGCGTTCACTGGCGCCGAGGTGGATGCCGTAGACGTTGTTCTGTCTCGCCATGTCTAGCCATCGGGACAGAAGCCGGGTGCCGCCGCCCTTGCCCTGCGTGCGTGGCAAGAGGTTCATGTGGATATGAGCCGGAAAGGGGTCGGTAAGCCAGGAGGGCGTGTTACGCGGATGATGGATGAAATGGGCGCGGCGCTGGTCGGCGTCCCATGTCTGCGGGTCGCCGCCGGGATCGGGATAAAGGGCGCGCAGATGGGGCCACCATTCCTGCTCCAGCCGTTGCTCGTGCGAAACTGTATCAAGCGCGCCGGCGATGTAGCCGCAGACACCCTCCTCATCCTCGGCCACGAAAACGGCATCGGGCCACAGACGCAGATAGGGCACGGAATAGATATGCCCCACCATGTGACCATCATTGTAGAGCGGAGTGGCATCCTGACCGGCATCGCCGGTGGCAAGGCTTATGGCGTAAAGCGCGTCTTCATCTTCTGGGCGAGCGGAGCGGAAGGTTAGCATTTGCAGGCGCCCTCCGTCTTCTTGCGCGGACACGCGCCAGCCGTCTGAAAGACAGGAATACTCCCCACGCCAATGCATTTTCTCAAATCCGATACCCCTCCCACAGGGACTGCAAAAAATAGCCCTCCACCCTTTATCCGTCAGGATGCGGGCGGATACAATAAATCGATTATATAATTCGGATCGAAGCGGGAATCGAGCATGCCATAAGTGTGCCTCCAGCCACCTGCGAGACGGGTTTCGAGGAAGGCATCGGCGATCTTGCCGGCACCGAGCCGGCAAAGCTCGGCGGCAGCGGCCGCAAGCGCGAACTGCTCCACCAGCAGGCGGGCCGCCCCTTCATCGCGTTCTGCAAGGGCGATCGCGGCGCGCAACACGTCGGTGGTCTTCTTGCCGGCAGGTCCGAGATCGCGCTCCAGCGTCTGGAAGACGAGATCGAACAGGTCCTTGCCGCGCTGGAGAACCCGCAGCACATCCAGCGCCATGACGTTGCCGGAGCCTTCCCAGATGGCGTTAACCGGCGCTTCGCGGTAGTGACGGGCAATCGGCCGCTCTTCGACGTAACCGTTGCCGCCAAGGCATTCCATGGCCTCATAGATAAGCGCTGGCGCGATCTTGCAGCACCAGTATTTGACGATGGGCGTCATGACCCGCGCATACGCGGCTTCTGCCGGATTGTTGCGGGCGGCGTCGAAGGCCGTTGCCAGCCGGAAAGAGAGCGCCGTGGCAGCCGCCACATCCAGCGCCATGTCGGCGAGAACGCGAGTCATGATCGGCTGGCTGACCAGCATTTTTCCGAACACTGAGCGGCCGCGGGCAAAATGCACGGCTTCGGCAAGCGAGGCGCGCATCATGCCAGCAGACGCCAGCGCACAATCGAGCCGCGTCAACGTCACCATGTCGAGGATGGTGCGGATACCGCTGCCGGGATCGCCGAGCAGATAACCGAAGGCATCGGTGAACTCGACTTCGGCCGACGCATTGGAGCGGTTGCCGAGTTTGTCCTTCAGACGCTGGAAATGCAGGCCGTTCTTCGAACCGTCTTCAAGATAACGCGGCACCAGGAAGCAGCCCATGCCGTCGCCCATCTGGGCGAGCATCACGAAACCGTCGCTCATTGGCGCAGAAAGGAACCACTTGTGGCCGGAGAGGCGATAGATACCCTCGCCCACGCGCTCGGCCGTGGTGCGGTTGGCACGTACATCCGTGCCGCCCTGCTTTTCCGTCATGCCCATGCCAACGGTGACGGCGGTTTTTTGCAGGGCCGGTTTCTGCGCGCTGTCATATTTGCGCGACAGGATCTTCGGCATCCACTCCTTCTGCACCCGCGGCGAGGTCATGATGGCGGCAACCGAGGCGCTCGTCATGGTCAGCGGGCAGAGATGCCCTGCCTCCAGCTGCGAGGTGAGGTAGAATTTCGTGGCGCGGGCCTTATGCTCACTCCCGCGCGTATCGGGGGAATTCTCCCAGACGCTGGAATGCAGGCCTGATGACATGGAACGGCGCATCAGCGCATGCCAGGCGGGATGGAATTCCACCTGGTCGAGACGTTCGCCGCGCGGGCCGTGGGTATGCAGCTGCGGCACGCCCTGATTGGCCATGCGCGCCAGTTCCTGCGCCTCATGCGAGGTAACGTAACGGCCGAGCTGGTCGTACTCGTCCCTCAGATTGCGCGACAGGCCGGAGGTGAGATCGACGATCAGCGGATCGGAACGATAGGCGTTGATACCGGACCAGAGGCTAGGCTGGTTCAGTTCGGCGAGCGTTTCTTCTGTCCGGGAATTCTGGGTCATCCGCTGCTTCTAGCTGTTTTATACTGGCATTGCATAGTGGGGTGATATTGCATAATTCCGCCCACAGGAAGCGATTGAGACGATTAAGCCGCCGCTTTCAGTATTTTTCGGGAGAGGCCGATTTAAGTCCGCGGCGGCGAGAATACCAGACACGTTTCCGGCAAGATGCAGCGACAAAACCCGATACACTTCCGCAAGCGGCCCCTTATATCCATACCTATCGTGGCCTGCGACAGCCAGTCTGATCGGTTGTTTGCGTGCCATCGCGCGCATTCCGCTTAATCCACCACCTGATGTGGAACCTGCCACAGGCTTTTTTGGTTCGCCACATGCTGAAAGCCTGCACAGGAGGAAACCATGGAGGCGAGTGCGAAGAAGCTCTTCGAGCGATATGAACGATTTTTCAACACATCTCTCAAAGGTGACATGAATGCGGAGGAGATCGGATCCCTCTATGCATCCGACTTCATCACCGCTTCCCCAGCCGGTGTCATGACCGGAAAAAACGATGACAACCTCAAGGAGGCCATGACGAAGGCTTATGAGCGTTATCGGGTCATAGGAACGGAGGGAATACGTATCCGCGATATCCGCATTTCCGCCATCGATGACCATCATTGTATTGCGCATGTGTCCTGGACAGCGAACTTTACCCGAAAAGGCCAATCGAATGTCGCAATCGATTTCGACGTTCATTATTTCGTTCAGACACTGGATGGCGAACCGAAGGTTTTCGGCTGGGTATCGGGTGACGAGCAGGCGCTCCTGAAGGAACACGGTATTGCCTGACGGTCCAGAACGATGGACACCATCTTTGCCGGATTGAGGAAACAGCATCGTGTTTTCATTTCAGCGGTTGCAGGCGCTTGCCCCGCGACCCTGCAATCTCTATAGAGCGCAGGACCGAATTCCGCGGCACTCCTGAGGCGTGTTCACAGCGAATGGAGCGCACGGATCAGCATTCGGGCGTTCCGGGCATTTTCACGGGAAAATGCGGCGCCCGTCAGGAGGCAAACCGCATGGTCTTCTTCCCCCATCGCCATCTCCTCGGCATCAAGGGGCTTTCCCATCAGGATATCACCCTGCTTCTCGACAAGGCCGACGAGGCGGTGAAAATCAGCCGTCAGCGCGAGAAAAAGACCTCGACGCTGCGAGGCCTGACGCAGATCAACCTGTTCTTCGAAGCCTCGACGCGCACGCAATCCTCCTTCGAGCTGGCCGGAAAGCGCCTCGGCGCAGACGTGATGAATATGTCGGTCGGCAATTCCTCGGTGAAGAAGGGCGAAACGCTGATCGATACCGCGATGACGCTGAACGCCATGCGCCCGGATGTGCTGGTGGTTCGCCATTCGTCGGCAGGTGCCGCAGCGCTGCTGGCACAAAAGGTCGCCTGCTCCGTGGTCAATGCCGGGGACGGCCAGCATGAGCACCCGACACAGGCGCTGCTGGATGCGCTGACCATCCGCCGCGCCAAGGGCGAGCTTTCGGGTATCACGGTGGCGATCTGCGGTGACGTGCTGCATTCGCGCGTCGCCCGCTCCAATATCATTCTGCTCAACCAGATGGGTGCGCGCGTGCGGGTCGTCGCCCCCGCCACGCTTCTTCCCTCCGGTATCCGCGACATGAGCGTGGAAGTCTTCAACGACATGAAGGAAGGGCTGAAGAATGCCGATGTGGTGATGATGCTGCGCCTGCAGCGTGAGCGCATGTCCGGCTCCTTCGTGCCTTCGGTGCGCGAATATTTCCACTATTACGGTCTCGACGCCGAAAAGCTGAAAGCGGCGAAGGAAGATGCGCTGGTCATGCATCCCGGTCCGATGAACCGTGGCGTGGAAATCGCCTCCGAAGTGGCGGACGGTCCGCAGAGCGTCATCGAAAGCCAGGTGGAAATGGGGGTTGCCGTGCGCATGGCCGTCATGGAAACCCTGCTTGTCTCGCAAAACCAGGGTGAGCGCGTATGAGTGCCGTTACCGTTCTCAAGAACCTCCGCATCGTCGATCCCTCCCGCAATCTGGATGAGACCGGCAGTATCGTCATCGGCGCCGATGGTACCATTCTCGCCGCCGGCAAGGATGCGCACAATCAAGGCGCGCCTGATGGTGCGACGGTGCGCGACTGCAAGGGCATCGTGGCCGTTCCCGGTCTGGTGGATGCCCGCGTCTTTGTCGGCGAACCCGGCGGCGAACACCGCGAGACCATCGAATCCGCCTCGCGCGCGGCAGCGGCCGGCGGCGTCACCAGCATCATCGTGATGCCGGACACCGATCCTGTAATCGATGACATCGCGCTGGTCGAATATGTGAAGAAGACGGCCCGCGACAAGGCAATCGTCAATGTCCACCCGGCAGCGGCCCTGACCAAGGGCCTCCGCGGCGAGGAAATGACCGAGTTCGGCATGTTGAAGGAAGCCGGTGCGGTGGCCTTCACCAATGGCCGCAAGGCGCTTTCCGACACGCTGGTGCTGCGCCGCGCCATGACCTATGCCCGCGAACTGGGGGCTGTGATCGCACTCGAGACCCGCGATAAATATATCGGCGGTGGTGATATGAACGAGGGGCTTTTTGCAAGCTGGCTCGGGCTGTCAGGCGTTCCGAAGGAAGCCGAGATCATTCCGCTGGAGCGTGACCTGCGCATTGCCGGCCTGACGCAGGCGATCTACCACGCCGCCAAGATTTCCGTACCGGAATCGGCAGAGGCGATCCGTATCGCTCGGCAGCGGGGTGTGAAAGCCACCTGCGGCATCTCGATCAATCATCTGACGCTCAACGAAAACGATATCGGCGAATACCGTACCTTCTTTAAGCTCTCGCCGCCGCTGCGCGCCGAAGACGACCGCAAGGCGATGGTGGAGGCGCTGAAGGACGGCACGATCGATATCATAGTTTCTTCGCATGACCCGCAGGATGTCGATACCAAGCGCCTGCCGTTTTCGGATGCGGCGAGCGGCGCGGTGGGGCTGGAAACCATGCTGGCGGCGGCGCTGCGCCTCTACCACAGTGGCGAAGTTCCGCTGATGCGGCTGATCGATGCGCTTTCTACCCGCCCGGCGAAGATATTCGGTCTCGACGCTGGAACGCTTAAAGCCGGCGCGAAGGCCGATATCACCCTGATCGATCTGGATGAGCCATGGCTCGTGGCACGCGACCAACTGGTGTCGAAATCCAAGAACACACCGTTTGAGGATGCCCGTTTCAGCGGCCGTGCTGTGGCCACTTATGTGGCTGGCAAAGCCGTTCATTCCTTGGCATAAGATCACGGCAAGAGATCACGCGGACAGCGCGACAGAGGGGACATTTCAATGAGTGCTTTGACTGACTGGCAGACGGCGCCTGCCCTTCTCGCGCTGGCAGCGCTGATCGGCTATCTGCTGGGCTCCATCCCCTTCGGCCTCATCCTCACCCGCATGGCGGGGCTGGGCGACGTGCGCAAGATCGGTTCGGGCAATATCGGCGCCACCAATGTGCTGCGTACCGGCAACAAGAAGCTCGCCGCCGCGACCCTGCTGCTTGATGCGCTGAAGGGCACCGCGGCGGTGCTGGTCGCCAATGCGCTCTGGGGTTACGAGGCGTCGCTGGTCGCCGGTTTCTTCGCCTTTCTCGGCCACCTGTTTCCGGTGTGGCTCGGCTTCAAGGGCGGCAAGGGCGTCGCTGTCTATATCGGCGTCCTGCTTGGCGCGGCCCCGCTGATGATGCTGGCCTTCGCGCTGATCTGGCTCGCAACCGCGTTCATCACCCGCTACTCTTCGCTGTCGGCACTGCTGGCCATGCTGATCATTCCCGTCGCGCTCTGGGTGCTCGGACCTGAAAAGACGGCCCTGCTGGTGACACTGCTTAGCGTGATTTCCTGGTGGAAACATCGCGAAAATATCAGGCGTCTTATGGCCGGCACCGAAAGCAGGATCGGTCAAAAGGGCTGAACCCCATCTTGAGGATATGCCATGCCGCATGAGGAAACGACACGGCAGGGCATAGAGCTTTCCGCGCGGCAGCGAGTCGCATGGCTGCGGCTGATCCGCAGTGACAATATCGGCCCCGTCACCTTCCGCGAACTCATCAATCATTTCGGCAGCGCCGAAAAGGCGCTGGATGCCCTACCCGAGCTTTCAAAGCACGGCGGCTCTTCGCGCCGCTTGCGGATCGCCACGCCGTCGGAGGCGGAAGGTGAAATCGAAACGGCCGAAAAATTCGGTGCGCGTTTCATCGGTATCGGCGAACCGGATTATCCGCCTGCCCTGCGGCAGATGGATGGCGCGCCGCCGCTGATCGCCATGAAGGGATCGGCGGATGCGGCGACAAGAGCCTGCGTCGGCATCGTCGGTTCGCGCAACGCGTCCATCAACGGCGCGAAATTCGCCGCCATGCTGGCACGCGACTGTGGGCGTGCCGGTTATTCAATCGCATCAGGACTGGCGCGCGGCATCGATGCGGCCGCGCACCGGGCAAGCCTTGCAACCGGCACGGTGGCGATGCTGGCCGGCGGTCTCGACCGCCCCTACCCGCAGGAAAATTTCGGGCTTTTGCAGGACATATACGATCAGGGCGGCGCGACGATCAGCGAAATGCCCTTTGGCTGGGAACCGCGCGCCCGCGATTTCCCGCGCCGCAACCGGTTGATCGCGGGCGTTTCGCTCGGCGTTGTCATCGTGGAGGCGGCAGAGCGTTCGGGTTCACTGATCACGGCGCGGCTTGCCGGCGAAGCGGGCCGTCTGGTTTTTGCCGTGCCCGGCTCCCCGCTCGATGCACGCTGCGAAGGCACCAACCGGCTGATCAAGGAAGGCGCCATGCTGACCACGGGCGCTGCCGATATTCTCGAAGCGCTGCGACCACTGATGGAGCCGCAATTGCCCTATGACCGCAAGATCGAGGAACCGCGCTCCGACGAAGACATGTCACCGCCCGGAGATGATGAGCGCAGCGTCATCGCTTCCGCACTCGGCCCCTCGCCCGTCGAGATTGACGACATCATCCGCCATACGGGCTTTTCCGCGGCCGCGGTTCATCTGGTACTGCTGGAGCTCGATATAGCCGGGCGTCTAAACCGGCATGCCGGGGGGCGTGTTTCGCTGTTCGTCGCGGATTGACAGTTTGCGTCGCCCGCTCTGGATATCGCCGACTTCGACATAGGCCATCTCGATCAGGTAACATAGCATGTCGGCGCCCTCGCGGCTGGCGACCTGGCGCAGCTCCGCCAGCATCTGGCGAATGTAAGCCAAGCTCTCTTTGGTCCCTTCATTATCGGCATTATTGTTTGTTGCGTTCGGGACCATATATTTATCCTGAAAAGTCAGCCTGAAACGGGAAGCATTAAGTCTGCTAAAATGATGTTGCCCATCATAACCAATTTACCAAAGATTGCAATACAACGATAGATTATCCATAGGTTGCAATTGCCTGAGAGTGAGAAAATCGGGCTTGCCTCTTGACCCGCGGGCATTACCTGTCCATGTCGAATTATAAAGAAGGCCAATTGCGGCACCGCGCCGCGACCGGGGCCACGTTAACGGACCAGTTCCAGAGAAGAACAATATGAATGTCGTTGTCGTAGAATCTCCTGCCAAAGCCAAGACGATCAACAAGTATCTTGGTTCGGGCTACAAGGTTCTTGCATCCTTTGGTCACGTCAGAGACCTTCCCGCCAAGGACGGATCGGTGCTGCCCGACCAGGATTTCGAAATGTCCTGGGAAGTCGACAGCGCATCTGCCAAACGCATGAAGGATATTGCCGATGCGGTAAAATCCTCTGATGGCCTTTTTCTCGCAACCGACCCTGATCGCGAAGGTGAGGCCATTTCCTGGCACGTTCTCGATCTTTTGAAGAAGAAGCGCGTTCTCGGCGACAAGCCGGTGAAGCGCGTGGTCTTCAACGCCATCACCAAGAAGGCGGTTCTGGACGCCATGGCGAACCCGCGCGACATCGACGTGCCGCTGGTCGACGCCTATCTCGCCCGCCGTGCACTCGATTATCTCGTCGGTTTCAACCTCTCTCCCGTTCTGTGGCGCAAGCTGCCGGGCGCGCGTTCCGCCGGCCGTGTGCAGTCGGTTGCGCTGCGTCTTGTCTGCGACCGTGAATCCGAGATCGAGCGTTTCGTCTCCGAAGAATATTGGAACATCAGCGCGCTTTTGAAGACACCGCGCGGTGACGAGTTCGAGGCGAAGCTGGTTTCGGCCGACGGCAAGCGGCTGCAAAGCCGCGGGATCAAGACCGGCGAAGATGCAAACCGACTGAAGGCGCTGCTGGAAGGCGCGACCTATGTTGTCGACACGGTCGAGGCGAAGCCCGTCAAGCGTAATCCCGGCCCGCCCTTCACCACCTCGACGCTTCAGCAGGCTGCGTCTTCGCGCATGGGCTTTGGTGCCTCGCGGACGATGCAGGTGGCGCAGAAGCTTTATGAAGGCATCGATATCGGCGGAGAAACCGTCGGCCTGATCACCTATATGCGTACCGACGGCGTACAGATAGCACCGGAGGCGATCGATGCTGCCCGCCTCGCCATCGGGGAGCAGTTCGGAGAGCGTTACGTGCCGGAAAAGGCGCGCTTCTATTCCACCAAGGCCAAGAACGCCCAGGAAGCGCACGAAGCGATCCGTCCGACTGATTTCACGCGCACGCCGGACCAGGTGAAGCGTTATCTCGATGCCGACCAGCTGCGCCTTTACGACCTGATCTGGAAGCGCGGTATCGCCAGCCAGATGGCGTCCGCAGAGATCGAGCGAACAACGGTCGAAATCCTCGCGGACAAGAACGGTGAAAAGGCCGGCCTGCGCGCCGTCGGTTCCGTCATCCGGTTCGACGGCTTCATTGCCGCCTATACCGACCAGAAGGAAGATGGCGAGCAGAGCGACGACGGTGACGACGAAGGCCGTCTGCCGCAGATCAATGCGCGCGAAAATCTCGCCAAGCAGAAGATCAATGCCAGCCAGCATTTTACCGAACCGCCACCGCGTTATTCGGAAGCCTCGCTGATCAAGAAGATGGAAGAGCTCGGCATCGGCCGCCCTTCCACCTATGCCGCGACGCTGAAGACGCTGAGCGACCGCGAATATATCGTCATAGACAAGCGCAAGCTTATCCCGCATTCACGCGGACGACTGGTGACGGCTTTCCTGGAGAGCTTTTTCACCAAATATGTCGAATACGATTTCACCGCAGCACTCGAAGAAAAGCTCGACCGCATTTCCGCCGGCGAGCTGGACTGGAAGCAGGTGCTGCGCGATTTCTGGAAGGATTTCTTCGCGCAGATCGAAGATACCAAGGAACTGCGCGTTACCAACGTGCTCGACGCGTTGAACGAGGTTCTGGCACCGCTGGTCTTCCCCAAGCGCGAGGATGGATCGGATCCGCGCATCTGTCAGGTTTGCGGCACCGGCAATCTTTCGCTGAAGCTCGGCAAATACGGCGCTTTCGTCGGTTGCTCCAACTATCCGGAATGCAATTACACCCGCCAGCTCACCTCCGATGGTGCGGAAGCGGACGCTGCGGCCTCGAACGAGCCGAAAGCACTCGGTGCCGATCCGATGACCGGCGAGGAGCTCACGCTTCGCTCCGGCCGTTTCGGACCCTATATCCAGCGCGGCGACGGCAAGGAAGCCAAGCGTTCGTCGCTGCCCAAGGGTTGGAAGCCTGAGGATATCGACCACGAAAAGGCGCTGGCGCTCATCAACCTGCCGCGCGATATCGGCAAGCATCCGGAAACTGGCAAAATGATCTCTGCAGGTCTCGGCCGCTACGGACCCTTCCTTCTGCATGACGGTTCCTATGCGAACCTCGAAAGCATCGAGGACGTGTTCTCGATCGGCCTCAACCGCGCCGTGACCGTCATTGCCGAAAAGCAGGCCAAGGGACCGGGCCGCAGCGGCACGCCGGCGGCGCTGAAAGAACTGGGCGACCATCCCGATGGCGGTGCCATCACCGTCCGCGACGGGCGTTATGGCGCTTACGTCAACTGGGGCAAGGTCAATGCCACCATTCCGAAGGGGCAGGACCCGGCCTCAGTGACTCTGGACGAGTCGCTGGTGCTGATCGCCGAGCGCATCGCCAAGACCGGCACCGGCGGCAAGCCCGCCAAGGCCAAGAAGACCACCGCCAAGAAGGCCGATGGTGAGGCAGCGGCAAAGCCGAAAGCCACCAAGGCCAAGGCGGCAACCAAGAGCAAGGCGGCCGCCAAGCCGAAGGCAGCGGCCAAAACCAAGAAGGCAGCAGAGTGAGCAAGGCGCCACGTCAGAGACAGGGTTCCGCCAGTGACGGTTTCGGACGCACCGGGCGCGGCAAGCGGGTGAGCGAAGGTGAAGGCATCATCCATGGCGAGGTGCCTTCCCGCGAAGTGCTGCTGAAATTCATCGCGGACCATCCGCAGCAGGCCTCCAAACGCGAAATCGCCAAGGCTTTCGGGCTGAAGGGCGAAAACCGCATCGTTCTGAAAGCGCTGCTGAAGGAACTCGAAGTCGATGGCATGGTGCACAAGAGCCGCAAGTCGCTGACGCGGCCGGGTGGTCTGCCGCCCGTCACGGTTCTCGACATTACCACCCGCGACAAGGACGGCGAATTGATCGGCCGGCCGGCGGAATGGCCGGAGGATATGGGCGCGGCACCGGCCGTTCTCATCCGCCAGTCCTCGCAGGATCGCGGCAAGAAGGCTCCCGCCGCCGGTCTCGGTGACCGCATTCTGGCAAAGATTTTCCCTTCCAAGGACACCGTCGGCCCGGCCTATACGGCCCGTGTCGTGAAACTGATCGACCGTCGCCAGAACGCGCTGCTCGGCGTGTTCAAGCAGACGGAAGGCGGCGGCGGACGGCTGATGCCGATCGACCGGCGTGGCGAAGAAATGGTCATCGATCCCGATGGCGTCGGCGATGCCAAGGACGGCGATCTGATCGAGGTGGAAACCTCGCGCAATAGCGGCCGTTACGGCCTGACGCGGGCAAAGGTTCTGTCCGTCGTCGGTTCGGTCGCCTCGGAAAAGGCGATCTCGATGATCGCCATTTATGCGCATGGCATTCCGCATATCTTCCCGCCAAATGTCTTGGCGGAAGCGGATGCGGCCAAGGCCGCGACCATGTCGCACCGCGAGGACTGGCGCGACCTGCCGCTCATCACCATCGATCCGGCCGACGCCAAGGACCATGACGATGCGGTCTATGCCGAACTGGACCCCTCGCCCGACAATCCTGACGGTGTCATCGTCACCGTCGCCATTGCCGATGTCTCCTGGTATGTGCGGCCGGGCGCGCCACTCGACCGCGAGGCGCTGAAGCGCGGCAACTCGGTCTATTTCCCCGACCGTGTCGTGCCGATGCTGCCGGAACGCATCTCCAATGATCTCTGCTCGCTGAAGGAAGGCGTCGACCGCCCTGCCCTTGCCGTGCGGATGACCTTCTCCAAGGAAGGCCGCAAAGCGGGCCACACGTTCCATCGCATCATGATGAAGAGCGCGGCCAAGCTCTCTTACCAGCAGGCGCAGGCCGCCATCGACGGAAACCCCGACGACAAGACCGGCACGCTGCTGGAGCCGATCCTCAAGCCGCTGTGGCATGCCTATGAAGTGATGAAACGCGGGCGCGACCGCCGCCAGCCGCTGGAACTCGACATGCCGGAGCGCAAGATCCAGCTGCGTCCCGATGGCACGGTGGACAAGGTCGTCATTCCCGAACGCCTCGATGCGCATAAGCTGATCGAGGAAATGATGATCCAGGCGAATGTTGCCGCCGCCGAAACGCTGGAAACGAAAAAGCAGCGGCTGGTCTACCGCGTGCACGACGCGCCGACGCTGACCAAGCAGGAGGTGCTGCGCGAATTCCTTGGTACCATCGGCATTTCCATGGCCAAGGGTGTGGCGATGCGCGCCAATTCCTTCAACGGCATTCTGGCGCGTGCCATTGATACGCCGCATCAGATCATGGTCAACGAGATGGTGCTGCGCAGCCAGAGCCAGGCAATCTACAGCCCTGACAACATCGGCCATTTCGGCCTCAACCTGATGAAATACGCGCATTTCACCTCGCCGATCCGCCGTTATGCCGATCTGATCGTGCATCGCGCACTGGTGGGCTCGCTGGGGCTAGGCGAAGGCGGCATCACGCCACAGGAAGAGGCGACGCTGGACGATATCGCCGCGGAAATCTCGACCTTCGAGCGCCGCGCCATGGCGGCCGAGCGCGATACCGTCAATCGGCTGATTGCGCATCATCTGTCGGAACGTGTGGGCGAGGAATTCGAGGGCCGCGTCGGCGGTGTCACCAAGGCGGGACTATTTGTCGCGCTGCCGCAGTTTGGCGCTGATGGATTTGTTCCTATATCTACACTCGGAACCGATTATTTCTTCTACGATGAAGCCCATCAGGCTCTGACGGGGGAAAAGACCGGTCTCGGTTATCAGCTTGGCGACACGGTTCAGGTACGGCTTGCGGAAGCGGTGCCGCTTGCAGGCGCATTGCGTTTTGAAATGCTGAGCCCGGGGCGTAAGATGCCGGTCGGCTCGCGGTCGTTCCACAAGGCGGGCCGGCGGACATCGCGTCCTGGCGCCAAGCCCGGGACGCGGCCGCCGAGAGGACGACGCTAACAAGACCGCGAAGCGGTTCAAGAACGGGAGAAGGACTTAAGGATGAGTGCACATCAGGGCTCGGAAACGGTCACCTTCGGAGACAGCAGCGCGGAGAGGCCGCTTGGCCGCTCGATCATGCGGGGCATGGCTAACCGCTGCCCGGCCTGCGGCAGCGGTCGCCTGTTCCGTGCATTCCTGAAGCCGGTGGATGCCTGTGCGGCCTGCGGTGAAGAAATGCATCATCACCGTTCGGACGACCTGCCGCCTTATATCTCCATCGTCATCATCGGCCATATCGCCGTTGGCGGCTTCATGATGACGGATATGATCCTGAACATTCCCATGTGGGCGCATTTTGCCATCTGGGTGCCGATCACCATTCTGGCTGCACTTTTGACGCTGCAACCCATCAAGGGCGGCGTTATCGGCCTGCAATGGGCGTTGCGGATGCACGGCTTCGACCGAAAACAACCAAAAGTGCAGATAGACGGCTCTTCTCACTGACCGTGGGCCGGACTTTGCATGAACCTCAGCGCGCCCGGGATGCCGAGACGGTGAACGCGCCCCTGCGGCCGCGCGATGCCGCCTCACTCATCCTGTTCGACCGTTCCGGCCCGCAGCTCAGGGTGCTGATGGGTCAGCGCAGCAACGCCCATGTCTTCATGCCGGGCGCTTACGTGTTTCCGGGCGGCAAACGCGATCCGCGCGACCATGCGCTGCCCTTTTCCGGCGATCTGCATCCCGCCGTCCTCCGCAGCCTCACCGCTTCCGCGGCGCGCCGTCTCAGTTCCGCCGGTGCAAGAGCTCTGGCGCTTGCGGCTGCGCGTGAGCTTTTCGAGGAAACGGGCGTGGATCTCGGATTGGGCACCGGAGGTCCGGATCTTTCCCGTTTCAGATATGTTGCACGCGCCATCACGCCGCCCGGCAATGTGCGGCGCTACGACACGCGGTTCTTCTGCTGTTATAGCGACGAGTTGGGGCTCGATGTCCGGCTAACCCGTGATTCCGATGAACTCTCCAACGTGCAATGGCTTGACATGACAGACCTTTCCGGTCTGAACATGCCCAAAATCACACGCACGGTTCTCGAAGATGTCACAAAACTCATGATAGGTGATCCCTCACTGCCATTTGAAAGCCCCGCGCGGCTCTACGTCACGCGCCACGGCCGGTTCATTCGAGAGTTTGTATAAAGGCCGTCATGTCACAAATGAAATGCGAAGAAGCGGACGCCATCCACTGGCCCTCACTGATCGCCGCAATTTCCGCCATCAGTGCAGTCGGTGTCGCCATCGGCCTTGGGCTGCCGCTGCTATCGATCATTCTTGAAAAGCGCGGCATCTCCTCGACCATGATCGGGGTGAATTCGGCAATGGCCGGCGTTGCGGCCATGATGGCGGCTCCGGTCACCACCAAGATCGCCCATGATTTCGGCGTGGCGCGAACCATGCTGCTCGCCGTGGTTATTTCGGCGCTGAGCGCGCTCTGCTTCTATTTCGCCGATGCCTTCTGGATGTGGTTTCCGCTGCGAATCGTTTTCCACGGCGCCACCACCACGCTGTTCATTCTCTCCGAATACTGGATCAACATGACCGCGCCGCCGAAAAAACGCGGCATGGTTCTCGGCATCTACGCCACAGGCCTTGCAGTCGGTTTCGCCGTTGGCCCGTTGCTGTTTTCCGTCGTCGGCAGCGAAGGCATCCTGCCCTTTATCGTCGGCGCCGCGATCATCCTTCTGGCCGCCATCCCCATCTTCATGGCGCGCGGCGAAAGCCCGGAACTGGACGAGCACCCCAATCATCATTTCATCCGTTACGTCTGGCTGGTGCCGATGGCATCGGCTGCAGCTTTCGTGTTCGGTTCGGTGCAGGCAGGTGGCCTGTCGCTCTTTCCCATCTACGCCACCCGTGAAGGTTTCAACGAATCGCAGGCAGCCCTTCTGCTGACGGTGATGGGGATCGGCAACATGGTCTTCCAGATACCGATCGGCCTGCTTTCCGACCGGCTGAAGGATCGGCGCACCCTGCTCGCCCTGATGGCCTTTGCGGGCGTTTGCGGCACGCTGGCATTGCCGCTTCTGGTGGATAGCTGGATATTGGTGGCGGCGCTGCTGCTGTTCTGGGGTGGCCTCGTCTCCGGCATGTACACGGTCGGCCTGACCCATCTCGGTTCACGACTCAAGGGGGCCGATCTGGTCTCCGCCAATGCCGCCTTTATCTTCTGTTACGCCATGGGTACGATCGCCGGACCGCAGGCCGTCGGCATTTCCATGGATGTTGCGGGCACTGACGGTTTCGCCTGGGCGCTTGCCGTATTTTTCGGGCTTTACGTGGTGCTTTATGGGTTCCGTTTTGTTTTCCGGGCAAAACAGGCTTGACTTTTTGGGCGCGATACGTAGTTTCGCGCCAGATTTAGCCGAGGTGAGAAGCGCCTGCGGCTTCTCATTTGTTTAAAGGCAGGACGACCATGGCGAAAGCTACAACAATCAAGATCAAGCTGCTGTCGACAGCCGACACCGGTACCTTCTACGTCACCACCAAGAACAGCCGTACGTTCACGGACAAGATGACGAAGACGAAGTATGACCCGGTTGTACGCAAGCACGTTGAATTCAAGGAAACCAAGATCAAGTAATGTCTTGATCGGTTCTCCGGCAAATAGCGCGCCCAATGGGCGCGTTTTTTGTTTGTGCTGCAGGAAGAAAGCCACTCCGACGTTCTTCGCTTCCACAGGCTTCCCTATCGTGGAAATAAAGGCAGAGCCTCCCCACACGCCCGCGGAATTGCTGCCGCCATTGGCAAAGCACGCGTGAAGGCACTGAGGGGCAAGAGCCTGCCGCCCGCTCAATAAACAAATCGCCAAGATATTCGCAGGCATTCACGAAGGCTGCTGCAAGCACCCCCGTGCCTATATCCGCCCCTGCCCCTTTATCGACGTCGCACAGCCATGCCAGAAATCGGCACGAGAACCGGCGCCTCGCAATACGAACGCCACCAACAGGCTTTTTCGGGAAGAAGGCGGTCGGCCAACGATGTGATTACGGCACGAGGAACCGATTCGGACATCGTCAGCCGACCGACCCCACGATTCAGGAGATGCGGCGGACCTGAGCATCATGGGGCATTCAAACTACGCAATACCAGCCCCTGACGAGCGAAATCGAAACGGCAAAAGCCGCCATCATTCCATCATCGCAAGACCGACAAACCGCCGGAAGAACTGTTACTCTCGATTGTGAGTGTGCGCAGAAGTAAAATAAAAATCAACAAATTCTTAAGCCAGAGATACATTCCCTGAGAAACATGGTTAAATATACCAAGCTGGCACACTATAGTTCTCTACGAGATTGAATTCAACGTATTTTTCAACTTGAACTCTATTAATGCCACCCGATTTCATCCCTTCATTGTAAAGAGATAAAATACATCTGGGGTCAATGGCTTGCGGTCTCGCGACGTCGGCTTCGATTTGCGAATAGCTATTTCGCCGGGATATGCCGGAGAGGCTGCGCAAACAGTCGTGGTTAATTGCCCGCGGCCGGCTCAGGCCGCGGCGGCCACGACGCGGTTGCGTCCGGCATGTTTCGCCTCGTAAAGCGCCTTGTCGGCCTGCTTCAATATTTCGTCCGGCGCGCCGAAGGCGCCACTGCTGGTGGCGATGCCGAGGGAGGCGGTGATGCTCAGTTCCCGATCGATGGAACGAACATAAAAGGGCTTGTCTTCCACGATTGCCCGCAGGCGCTCGGCGACGCTTGCCGCAAGCTCCATGGGCGTATCCGGCATGACGACGACGAATTCCTCTCCGCCATAACGGCAGGCGAGATCCGCGCCGCGCACCGTGCTGCGGATGCGTGCTGCAAATTCCCGCAGCACCTCATCGCCGACATCGTGGCCATAGGTGTCATTGACCAGCTTGAAGCGGTCTATATCGGTCATGCAGATGGAGATCGGGCGACCACGCACGGCAGCCCGGTCGAAAAGTATCTTCAGATGACTATCGAGATAACGACGATTGTTGAGGCCCGTCAGCCCGTCGACAATCGCAAGCTCCATCGTATGCTGCAGATTGAGCCGCAGATGTTCATTATAGCGCTTGCGCCTGATCTGCGTCAGCGAACGGGCGACGAGTTCATTCGGATCGATCGGGCGGAGAATATAATCGTTCACCCCAAGATCAAGCGCACGCGCCACCATCTCATCCGCCCCCTGCTCCGCCACCAGAAGCAACGGCAGAAAACGGGTGCGCTCCAGCGAGCGAAACTGCGAACACAGTCTCAGCGGATCGTAGTCCTCGAAATTGGAATTGACGATGACGAGCTCGAAGGGGCTGCTCGCCGCCTTGAGCAGAGCCGCCTGCGGCTCCGTGACGGCATCGACCTCCGCGACCGGCTTCAGCGCCCGGATGATGCGTTCCTGCGAGCTGGCGCGACCATCCGCAACCAGCACGCGGCCCGGCGTCTGCATCAGGCCATCGCTCCGCAGCATCTCCTCGATGCCGATCTGCCGCGCAGTTTCCGCACGCAGCCGCAACTCGTCACTGACGGCCTTCAGACGGACCAGGCTTTTGACACGGGCGATCAGCTGAAGATCGTTGACCGGTTTCGTGAGAAAATCGTCGGCGCCGGCCTTCAGGCCGCGTACACGGTCCGACGGTTGATCGAGCGCGGTGACCATGACAACCGGAATATGGGCGGTATTTGGATTGGCCTTCAGCCTTTCACAGACTTCGAAACCATCCATGCCCGGCATCATGATATCGAGCAGAATGATGTCGACCTGCTCTTCATCGCAGATCGCCAGCGCCTTGAAACCATCCTCCGCGGTGACGACATCGAAATATTCCGCGACAAGCCGGGCTTCGAGAAGCTTCACGTTTGCGGGTATGTCGTCAACAACCAGAACTCTCGCCGTCATAACAGTTCCCCAACCGCCTTACGCATCGCCAAGATAGGTCTTGATGATTTCGATGAATTTCGGAACGGAAATAGGTTTGGACACATAGGCCTCACATCCACCCTGGCGAATACGCTCCTCGTCACCCTTCATGGCAAAGGCCGTGACCGCGATGACCGGGATGACGTGTAACTCGTCATCTTCCTTCAGCCACTTCGTCACTTCCAGCCCAGAAACCTCCGGCAGCTGGATATCCATGAGGATGAGGTCCGGGCGGTGCTTGCGGGCGAGATCGAGCGCCTCCATGCCGTTGCGCGTCTGTATGGTGGTATAACCAGACGCCTCGATCAGGTCGCGAAAGAGCTTCATGTTCAGCTCGTTGTCTTCGACTATCATGACCTGCTTGGGCATGGTGGGCAGTCCCCGTTTCGCTTTGAAACCTTCATCCAGACATATAAGTTGCCAGAGAACCGATTCCATCGTCCATTCGTTGCGCAAGGCTAGAGGGATTTGGTTTCAAAATAGGTAACTTCGAGGAAGAAATGCTGCGCGAGACAAAAAACAAAGGCAATGCCGGTCAGGATCCGCAAGAAACAGCGGCCGCCATACTTGGCTGGCTGGCAAACGAACCGGACATGCTGTCGCGTTTTCTGGCCTTGAGCGGGTTACAGGCCAATATGCTGCGCCAGGCCGTCAATGATCCCGGCTTTCTGGCGGGGCTGACGGATTTCCTGATGAGCCACGAGCCGGACCTGATGGCGTTCTGTGCCGCCACCGATACATCCCCCGAAACGGTGGCCGCCGCCTGGCACCATTTTTCCCGGCCGGGACTGGATTCAGGTGTGTATTGACGGGACGCCCCTTGAGCGGCTACCACAGCCGGAGTATGGTCGGCTACGTTCTGGTTTTGTTTTCGGCCCATGTCCACGTCGCACCGCTATGATCCCGGTTTTTGCCGCGACTGTCTGGCTGGCCAGCCAGAAGGGTTGAGGCGTTGCCGCGCCTGTGGCAGCCCGCGTCTTCTCTATCATTCCGAACTCTACGATCTAAGCATCGCCCATATCGATTGCGATGCCTTTTATGCCTCTGTCGAAAAGCGCGACAATCCGGAACTGGCCGACAAACCTGTCATCGTTGGCGGCGGCAAGCGCGGGGTGGTTTCCACTGCCTGTTATATCGCCCGCATCCACGGCGTGCGCTCCGCCATGCCCATGTTCAAGGCGCTGGAAGCCTGCCCGGACGCGGTGGTCATCAAGCCTGACATGGAAAAATACAGTCGTGTCGGCCGTGAAATCCGGACCATGATGCAGGAATTGACGCCGCTAGTGCAGCCGCTTTCCATCGACGAGGCGTTTCTCGATCTTTCAGGTACCGAGAAGCTGCATCACGATCCGCCGGCGCGGGTGCTGGCGAAGTTCACCCGACGCGTTGAAAAAGAGGTGGGGGTGAGTGTTTCGGCAGGGCTTTCCTATTGCAAGTTTCTCGCCAAGGTCGCGTCGGACCTGCAAAAGCCACGCGGCTTTTCTGTTGTCGGCGAAGCGGAGGCGCTGTCCTTTCTGGCAGCGCGCCCGGTCACGACGATCTGGGGCGTGGGAAAAGCCTTTGCAGCGACGCTGGAGGCGGATGGCATCCGCATGATCGCGCAATTGCAGGAGATGGAGGAGAGCGAGCTGATGCGCCGTTACGGCGTGATGGGGCAGCGGCTGTTCCGGCTCGCACGCGGCATTGACGAGCGGCATGTGCATAATAACGATCCGGCCAAAAGCGTATCGTCCGAAACCACCTTCTTCCACGATATTTCCCGCTATGAGGACCTCGTCCCAATCCTGCGGTCGCTTTCCGAAAAAGTTGCCTGGCGACTGAAGAAAAGCGGTATTGCCGGCCAGACCGTGGTGCTGAAGATGAAAACGGCAGACTTCAAGAGCCGCACCCGCAACCGCAGGCTTGATGACCCCACTCAGCTTGCCGACCGCATATTCCGCACCGGCCTTGCGCTGCTGGAAAAAGAAACCGACGGCACCAAATTCCGCCTCATTGGCATCGGCGTCAGCGATCTGCGCGATGCCGGTCTTGCCGATCCGCCCGATCTCGTTGATAGGCAGGCCACACGGCGGGCCGCGGCGGAGGCGGCAATGGACAAGCTGCGCGACAAGTTCGGCAAGGGCAGCGTCGAGACCGGCTACACCTTCGGCACCCGCAAATAGAGAACTGAAGGCGACCACGCGGACCTTTCCACCCGCGCTTCCCACCAACGTGCGCAATGTATTTTAGATTTTACACAAATTAGTGATGTTGCCGCCGCGGCTTCCTTAAACTTCATTAAACTTCGCGTGGTTGAGTGAGGGAAGTTTTGTGCATGTGGTGTATTGCGTCATGTCCCTTCGCCTCCGTCTTCTGACCGGCATGCTGTCGGCCAGCATTCTTGCCTTTCCGGCACTTGCCGCCGACAGCCGGTCGCTGCAGATACTGGTGTCCAAAAGCGACCAGTCGCTCTCGCTTTATGAAAATGGTGAGATCATCGCTACCTCGAAAGTCTCCACCGGCAAGGCCGGGCACGAGACGCCGAGTGGCATCTTCTCCATTCTGGAAAAGCGGAAATACCACGAGTCGAATATCTATTCGGCCGCGCCCATGCCCTTCATGCAAAGGCTGACATGGTCCGGCATCGCGCTACACGAGGGCAAGGTGCCGAATTATCCGGCCTCGCATGGCTGCGTGCGCCTGCCCTCGAAATTCGCGAAGTCACTTTTCGGAGACACGCGAGCTGGTGTGCATGTCATCATCACCGATCGCCCGGTTTCCCTGCGTTTCGTAGAGCATCCAGCGCTGTTTGCGCCGCGCGACGATGCCGATGACGGCAAGCTGCTTCTGTCGGATGTGGAGTTGCGCCCGGCGACCTTCGATGCGGCATTGGGTGCGGTCGAGGTTGCCGTCAATGAAAAAACGCAGGCCATCAAACCGGCGGCAAAGACCAAAGCCTCCTCGCCGCTGCGCATTCTCATTACGCGTCGCGGCGAGCGGGAAAAGGTAATGGATATCCAGACCGTGCTGACCCGCCTCGGCTTCGACGCCGGTTCTGCCGATGGTTATGCCGGCGAGATGACGGTGAATGCCATCAACGGGTTCAAGCGCTGGAAAGGGCTGGAAACCACCGGGCCGCTTCTGACCGACGCCTTTGTGACGGCGCTTTATGCGTCTGCCGGTGAGGATCATCCGCCGAGTGGCCAGATCATGGTGCGGCAGGACTTCAAGCCGCTGTTCGAAGCGGCCATCGATATCAAGGATCCGGAAGTGGCGCTCGGAACCCATTTCCTCGAGGCCGTTTCCGTGGACCGCACTGCCGGAACCGCCGAATGGAACGGCGTGACGCTCGAAAATCATCTGCCCGCCGCTGCCCGCAAGCGGCTTGGCATTACCGTTACCGAAGCACCCGGCGGCTTCGACCAGTTGAGCGCCGTGCTCAGTCGCCTCGAAATCCCGGCGGAGATACGCCACCGGATCGAGCAGGAGCTTTCAAGCGGAAGCTCGATCACCGTTTCCGATATCAGTCACCAGATCGAGACAGGAACCGGAACCGACTTCATCACGGTCACGAAAGAGGGACCGGTGTGAGGGCTTTCGCCTTACACCAGTTCCACATCAACGACGCCGGGTGCGGATCGTAACGCGGCGGCGATTTCAGGTGAAATGCGGTATTTCTCCGTCAGCTCCACCTCGATCTCACGACTGCCCTCATCCTTGATGACGATGAAATAAACCGATCCGTCGCCCTTTGTGTTGAGATGGCGGGCCACCGTCTTCAGCGGGCCGGAATCGCGTACATAAACCCGAAGCGCCTTCTGCATCTGCACGGATTTTTCTTCCAGCGACTGAGCCGTCTGGATACGCAGACCGATGCCTTCCGGGCGTTCTTCCGCCTGGACGTTGATGACCAGCGATTTGCCGACCTCGAGCAGATCACGGAACTGGGCAAGCCCTTCGGAAAACAGCACCGCCTCATACTGGCCCGATGCATCGGAAAAAGTAACGATGCCCATCTTGTTGCCGGTACGGGTCTTACGCTCCTGCTTGCCCGTGACGGTACCGGCCAGACGCCCGACGGTGGACGCGCCCTGCTTAACCGCCGCGGAAAAATCGGCGAAATTCTGCACCCGTAATTTCTCCAGCAGTGGCCGGTAAGTATCCAGCGGATGGGCCGTGAGGTAAAAACCGAGCACCTGATATTCGCGTATCAGCTTTTCCGATGGCAGCCAGGATTGAAACGCCGGCAAAATGAGCTTTTCCGGGCCTGTCCCGCCGCCGGAACCGAACATGTCCGACTGACCGATGGTGCGGTTGTTCTGCGCCATTTGGGCATAACCGATGATGCGGTCCAGTCCGCCGATCAGCTCGGCGCGGTCACGGCCGAAACAATCGAAAGCGCCGGCATTGATCAGGCTTTCCAGCACACGCCGGTTGATCTGCTTGGGATCGATGCGCAGGCAGAAATCCTCAAGGCTCGTAAATGGCTTTTCGCCACGCACCTGGACGATGTGTTCCACCGCCCCCTCACCCACGCCCTTGATGGCGGCCAGCGAATAATAGATGCGGTTTTCGCCCGTCTCAAACTGGCGGAAGGAGGTCTGTACCGAGGGTGCGACGACCTCGATGCCGAGACGACCGGCATCCTGACGGAAATCGTTCAGCTTTTCCGTGTTGGCCATATCGAGTGTCATGGAGGCCGCGAGGAACTCCACCGGATAATGCGCCTTCATATAGGCGGTCTGGTAGGACACGATGGCGTAGGCTGCAGCATGGCTCTTGTTGAAGCCGTAATTGGCGAATTTCGCCAGAAGGTCGAAGATGGTGTTCGCCTGCGGTTTCGAAACACCGTTTTTAATGGCGCCATCGACGAAACGCTCGCGCTGCTGGTCCATCTCCTCCTTGATCTTCTTGCCCATGGCACGGCGCAGAAGATCGGCTTCGCCGAGCGAATAACCGGAAAGAACCTGGGCGATCTGCATCACCTGTTCCTGATAGACGATAACGCCCTGTGTTTCCTTGAGGAGATGGTCGATGGTCGGATGGATCGATTCCAGCTCCTCCTCGCCATGTTTGCGGGCATTATAGACCGGAATGTTTTCCATCGGGCCGGGGCGGTAAAGCGCCACCAGCGCGATGATGTCCTCGATGCAGTCCGGGCGCATGCCGATCAGCGCCTTGCGCATGCCCGCACTTTCCACCTGGAAGACGCCGATGGTTTCACCACGCGACAACATCTCGTAGGTTTTGGCGTCCTCAAGCGGAATGGCCGCGAGATCGACCTTGATGCCGCGCTTGGCAACAAAATCGACGGCCACTTTCAGCACCGTCAGCGTCTTCAGGCCGAGAAAGTCAAATTTGACGAGGCCAGCGCTTTCCACCCATTTCATGTTGAACTGGGTAACGGGCATATCGGATCGCGGATCGCGATACATCGGCACCAGCTTGGAGAGCGGGCGGTCGCCGATGACGATACCGGCGGCATGGGTGGAGGCGTGGCGGTAAAGCCCTTCGATCTTCTGGGCGATGTCCAGCAGGCGGGCGACGACCGGCTCCTTGTCCGCCTCTTCCTGCAGGCGCGGCTCCTCCTCGATCGCCTTGGACAGCGGCGTCGGGTTGGCCGGGTTGTTGGGCACCAGCTTGCAGATCTTGTCCACCTGGCCATAGGGCATTTCCAGCACACGGCCGACGTCGCGCAGGGCCGCGCGCGCCTGCAACGAACCGAAGGTGATGATCTGCGCCACCTGCTCGCGCCCATATTTGCGCTGAACGTAGCGGATCACCTCTTCGCGGCGATCCTGGCAAAAGTCGATATCGAAGTCGGGCATCGAAACGCGTTCGGGATTGAGAAAGCGTTCGAACAGCAGCGAGAAGCGCAGCGGATCGACATCGGTAATGGTCAGCGCATAGGCGACGAGAGAGCCGGCACCCGAACCACGGCCCGGGCCGACCGGAATATCCTGCTGCTTGGCCCACTTGATGAAGTCGGCAACGATCAGGAAGTAACCGGGAAACTTCATGCGCGAGATCACGCCGAGTTCGAAATCCAATCTCTCGCGATAATCCTGTTCCGTATAACCGGGCGCCATGCCAAGCGCGGAAAGCCGCTGATCCAGCCCCTCGACAGCCTGTCGGCGCAGTTCCTCGGTTTCGGCGCGTTCCGCCGCTTCCGGATCGTCGCTGGCGCCGGTGAAACGCGGCAGGATCGGCCCGCGCTTTTTCAGCACATAGGAGCAACGGAGCGCGATCTCGACGGTGTTCTCCAGTGCCTCGGGAAGATCGGCAAACAGCGCCGTCATCTCGTCACGGCTCTTGAGGTAATGATCGGGTGTCAGGCGGAACCGGCTGTCATCGGAAACGATGGCGTTATGTGCCACCGCCATCAGTGCATCATGTGCCTCATAGTCCGCCTTGGACGGGAAAAACGCCTCGTTGGTGGCAACGAGGGGGATATCGTGTTCATAAGCGAGACCAATCAAGCGCCGCTCATGGGAGCGGTCGTAACCGGACTGGCGCTGCAATTCGATATAAAGCCTGTCACCGAAAAGTGACTTCAGCGTCAGCAGCCGCTCTTTCGCCTGCGCGGCGTGGCCTTCCTTCAGCGCCATATCGACGGGGCCGCCGGAAGCGCCTGTCAGCGCAATGAGACCGGCATTGGAGGCTTCCTCAAGCCATGCACGGGTAATGTGCACGGAATGGCTGCCCCCCTCACCGTCCAGATAGGCACGGCTGACGAGATCCACCAGCCGCTCATATCCTTCCGCATTGGCGGCAAGGAGAACGATGGCGGGAAGTTTCTGCAGATGGCTGTTGTGGTTGCGGCGATCCTCCGCCGCATCCTGCATGTCGATGGACAATTGGCAGCCGATAATCGGCTGCAGACCTTCGTCCCGCGCCTTTTCGGAAAATTCCAGCGCGACGAAGAGGTTGTTGGTATCTGTAATGGCAATGGCCGGCTGGCCGTCCCCAACAGCCTTGGACATGATCTTCTTGAGGGGCAACGCCCCCTCAAGCAGGGAATAAGCGGAATGAACCCGAAGATGGACGAAACCGGGGGTCTTCAGCGTTTCGCCAGAGGTCTCTCCACGCACAACCGTATCGCCCATATCGTCTTCCTGTCATTCTGAATCGAGGGGGCGATTTTCCGATTTCCGGCGCTCAATGTCCACCAGTTTGCGGCGTCCATACAGTCTTCTGCGCCGGTGTCTTCTTCACAGGGCGGTGAGGATCACCGAAAAGCTGGCAACAAAGACAGCGATGGAGGCGAAAGCGGCAACGTCACGGATGAAATCAGTCATTGGTCTCTCCTTACTCGTTATGTTCCAACTTTGTTCTCATTTTGTTCGATTGTCAACAGGGTTCTGCTGATATTGCTATTGCTAATGTTCGAGAATCGCCTTCGGTTCCGTCCGGGCAAATGGCAAGCCGCTGACTCCAAAGAGAAAAAACCCGGAGGTGAAAACACCTCCGGGTCCGAGAAAGATTCAAAATATGGAGAACGGGTGTCCTCAAGGCGCACCCAAGGGGGCGGTTTCTCGCGACATGCAGTTCCGGGTCCGTCTCCTAAAAGGAAGACACCCGTTCGACAGCTGACACAAGGTGCGATGCGCGGGGATAGGCCTCGCTCGGCAAAGCGCTTTAAAAATCGACGATCTTGCCGTCGGCGAGCGTCACGCGGCGATCCATGCGGTTGGCAAGATCGTGATTGTGGGTCGCGATCAGCGCGGCGAGGCCGGATTGACGCACCAGCGCCTCCAGCGCATCGAAAACATAATGCGCGGTTTCCGGATCGAGATTGCCGGTCGGCTCGTCGGCCAGCAGTAGCAGCGGCGCATTGGCAACGGCGCGGGCAATGGCGACACGCTGCTGCTCACCGCCCGAAAGTTCGGCCGGACGGTGCTCACCACGATGGCCCACCCGCATATAATCGAGCAGCGCGCTTGCCCGCTTGCGTGCCTCCGCCTGCGTGAGGCCGGCGATGAGCTGCGGCATCATCACATTTTCCACCGCGGTGAATTCCGGCAGGAGGTGATGGAACTGATAAACGAAACCGATATCGCTACGGCGGATCGCGGTGCGCGCTTCATCCGGCAGGCCGTTGCAGGGCGCACCGTTGATGAGGACCTCACCCGCATCAGGATGCTCCAGAAGCCCCGCCAGATGCAGCAGCGTCGATTTGCCGGTGCCCGATGGGGCGACCAGCGCCACCATCTCACCGCTCTTCAATTCAAAATCGGCCTTGCGCAGAATTGAAAGCGATGTCTCGCCCTGACCATAGGTTCTCTCGACACCGGTAAGCCGCAGCACTGTTTTTTTTGCCATATTGCGAAGCGGTCCTTATTCGTAACGCAGGGCCTGCACCGGATCGAGCTTGGAAGCCCGCCAGGCCGGAAAGATCGTTGCCAGGAAAGAAAGCGTCAGCGCCATGATGACGACGGTGATGGTCTCGCTCAAATCCATTTCGGCGGGAAGCTGGCTCAGGAAATAGAGCTGCGGATCAAACAGCACCGTGCCCGATACCCATGAGAAGAACTGTCGGATGGATTCCACGTTGAGGCAGACAAGGACGCCGAGTGCGACGCCGGCAAAGGTGCCGACGGTGCCGATGGCGGCCCCGGTCATGAAGAAGATGCGCATCACCGCGCCCGAGCTTGCGCCCATGGTGCGAAGGATGGCGATATCGCTGCCCTTGTCCTTCACCAGCATGATGAGGCCGGAGATGATGTTGAGCGCCGCCACCAGAACGATGAGGGTGAGGATCATGAACATCACGTTCCGTTCCACCTGCAGAGCGGAGAAGAAGGTCTGGTTCCGCTGTCGCCAGTCGGTGATATAGATCTGCCGTTCGGCGGCCTGCTCCACCAGCGGCCGGATGCCGTCGACATCATCAGGCCGGCTGACGTAAAGCTCGATGGATTGCACGATGCCGTCGGCATTGAAATAAAGCTGGGCCTCGGACAGTGGCATATAGATCATCGACGCGTCATATTCCGACATGCCAATCTCGAAGACGCCAGATATCTTGTAGGATTTAACACGTGGATTGACGCCCATCGGCGTCACGTCGCCTTCCGGCGAAATGAGGGTGATATCGTCGCCCGCCGTCACGCCCAGTTGGGAGGCGAGCCGTGAACCGACGAGAACGCCGTCACCTGCCATGAAGCCGACGAGATCGCCGGTCTTGATGTTGGTGGCGACTTCCTTGATCTTGTCGATGTCCTCCTGGCGCACACCACGCACCAGCGCGCCGGAGCCCGCGCCGCCGCGGCCGGAGGCAAGCGTCTGGCCCTCCACCAGTGGCAGCGCCATGGTAACGCCGGGAACGGCGGCGAACTTCTTCGCCAGCTCATCGTAATTGTTGAAAGGCTGGTCGATCGGCTGCACGATCATGTGGCCGTTGATGCCGAGAATGCGGGAAATCAACTCCGTGCGAAAACCGTTCATGACAGCCATGACGATGATCAGTGTCGCCACACCCAGCATGATGCCGACGAAAGAAAAACCGGCGATGACGGAAATGAAGGCTTCCTTGCGCCGCGACCGCAGATAACGCCAGGCCACCATGCGTTCAAAAGCGGAAAAAGGCCGGGCGGTCCTTTCCCGGGCGGAAGGAGCCGCACCCTTGTCAGCATCGGCTTTTGCCATGTCGTCTCCCTGATCTCAATTTGCAGGATCGGTCTTTTCCAAAGATCGGTCCCAATCGTAGCAGCGCCTGCGCCATAAAACCGGAGCGGTCTTCGCATGAAGGCCGCTCCCATCTTTCCCTTTGCGCTTAGCCAAGCGCCTTGTTCATTGCCGCCTCGATTGTGACGGTTTCACGTTCACCGGTCTTGCGGTCCTTCACTTCGACTTCGCCGTTCGCAACAGAACGCGGGCCGACGATGATCTGCACCGGCACACCGATCAGATCGGCTGTGGCGAATTTCTGGCCTGCACGGTCGTCGGTATCGTCGTAGAGAACATCCTTGCCGGCGTTGGAGAGCTGATAATACAGCTTTTCACAAGCCGCATCGCAGGCCGCATCGCCAGCCTTCATGTTGATGATCACGACATCGAAAGGAGCGACCGAGGCCGGCCAGATGATTCCATTCTCGTCATGCGATGCTTCAATGATGGCGGGAACAAGGCGTGTCGGTCCAATGCCATAGGAACCCATGTGGACAGGGTGTTCCTTGCCATCCTTGCCCTGCACTTTCGCGCCCATCGGCTCGGAATATTTGGTGCCGAAATAGAAGATGTGGCCAACCTCGATGCCGCGCGCGGAAAGGCGCTCGCCTTCGGGAATGGCATCGTAGGCAGCATCGTCGTGCATTTCAGACGTCGCGGCGTAATCGGCCGTCCACTCGTCGAACACGCCCTGCAGCGCCGCGACATCGTCGAAATCGGTGCTTTCGGCCGGGATGGCACGGTCAAGGAAGCTCTTGTGGCAGAAGACTTCGGATTCGCCGGTATCGGCCAGAATGATGAATTCATGGCTGTGGTTGCCGCCGATCGGACCGGTATCGGCGCGCATCGGAATAGCGCGCAGGCCAAGGCGCTCGAAGGTGCGCAGATAGGCCACGAACATCTTGTTATAGGAATGGATCGCGTCTTCCTTGGTCAGGTCGAAGGAATAGGCATCCTTCATCAGGAACTCACGCGAGCGCATGGTGCCGAAACGCGGACGCACCTCGTCGCGGAACTTCAGCTGGATATGATAGAGGTTCAGCGGCAGGTTCTTGTAGGACTTCACATAGGAACGGAAGATGTCAGTGATCATCTCCTCATTGGTGGGGCCGTAGAGCATCTGGCGGTCCTGGCGGTCCTTGATACGCAGCATTTCCTTGCCGTAATCGTCGTAACGACCGCTTTCCTGCCAGAGTTCGGCCGTTTGCAGCGTCGGCATCAGAAGCTCGATGGCGCCAGCACGGTTCTGCTCCTCGCGGATGATCTTGTTGACCTTGTCCAGCACGCGCTTGCCGAGCGGCAACCAGGAATAGATGCCAGCCGATTGCTGCCGGATCATGCCGGCGCGCAGCATGAGGCGGTGAGAAACAATCTCGGCTTCCTTGGGATTTTCCTTCAGGATGGGCAGGAAATAACGGCTAAGACGCATGACGGCTTCCATTGATACGGACGACAGCGCCATAAGCGCGGGAATCGCCCCGAATAGAGGGATATTGGCGCCGGATATAGCCGTTTCCCGCCAAGAAGAAAACCCGGCATGAAAAGAGTGATAAAGGCGATTTCAAGGTATTTTCGCGATAGCTAATTCGCGTCAAAACGCTTTGGCCGGAATAATATTCTTGATTGGGTGCGACATAATGCACCACAGAGAATTTTTTGCCGACTGTAACAAATATGCAAAAAATGAGATGACAAGCATGGGGGTTTGGGCTAGCTTTAGCTTACAAAAGAGGCAGGAAGTTTAAATTCTTGTCATTTTCGCGGTCAGTCTTGGGAGGATCAGATCTTAGGCGCGCTCGTCGCTGCCCCGGCAACGGTTACAGATCACGCGAAACCTGAAAAACAAGGCTGAAATGCCTTGTTTTTTTTTGCTTTTATGCACGCCCCCTGCTCCCGGCCACTATTCCAGTAAGAATACGGCGATGAATCAAGCAAGCGGCCACGTTGCTGCTGTGTGCACGATAGATATGACATCCATATGACATGGCCTCAGCCAGATCTGCCGGAAACTGCCGCATGCATGGGCAGAGACTTCGGATTGCCGTCAGGCTGAGTGCACGGATGCAGGCGCGGCCGACATCATCAGCGCCTTTTCAGTCGAAAACCGGAATAATTCGCGGCAGGTCATCAAGGCTGAAGCCGAACCACCAGGTTGCGCCGTACCAAAGCCCACAGATCAGCGCCGAGATCAGGGTCGTCCACAGAACGACCCGCCCGCCTTTGAATGTGGTTGGCGCGCTGGCGACCGTGCCCAGCGCCACATCGCCTTCCTCGTCCTGGGTGCGCAGGCCGATCGGAAGCACGATGAAAAGCACCGTCCACCAGACGATGAAATAAACGGCGAAGACCGAAAGAAGCGGCATGTGATCCTCCTGCACAATGCGCTCTTGTAACGCATTCATCGGCGAACCGGAATCAATTCTCGGCAAGAAGCGCAAAAAGCCACAAAGAAACAAAGAGGGCCGCACTTTTCGGCACGGCCCCTTGATTCAAAGAAACGGCGAAGGACGAGGCGTAAGTCGCACCCTCACCTCCCGGATCAGACCTTCGTTACGAAAACTGTGACGATCGGCTTCTTGCCCCAGCTCTGGTTGGCGGCGGCTCGCACGGCGCGGCGCACCGATTCGCGCAGAAGTGCCAGATCCTTGCGGCGGGCGCGCGGAATGCTTTCGACGGCGCCGAGGACGGCGTCATAAAGCGTGTCCTCCATCGCCTCGTCCTCGTCATCGAATTCCGGCAGGCCGAACGGCACGACATCGGGATCGCCGAGGAAGTCATAACGGCTGTCCAGCACGACGTTAACGGCAACATGGCCGGCGAAGGACAGTTTGCGGCGATTGCTGATGCCCATCTCGTCCATATCGCCGACGAGATTACCGTCCTTAAAAACGCGGCCATGCGGTACATCATTGATGACTTCCGCCGGGCCGGGTGCCAGGCGCAGAACATTACCGTTGCGCACCTTCGGCACCTGAGAAATACCGGCCTGTTCTGCCAGTTCCTTCTGCGCCACAAGATGCGCCGCTTCGCCATGCACCGGCACCAGGATCTGCGGCTTCGTCCACTCATACATCCGCAGAAGCTCATTGCGGCGGGGATGGCCCGAGACATGCACCAGAGCTTCATTGTCGGTCACGATGTGAACGCCCTGCTCTATCAGGCCGTTCTTGATCTCGATGATCGCCTTTTCGTTGCCGGGAATGGCGCGTGAGGAAAAGACGACGGTATCTCCCGAGGCGAGCGCCACATTGCGCATCTCGTCGCGAGAAAGCTTGGCGAGCGCTGCGCGCGGTTCGCCCTGCGAACCGGTCAGGATCACCACCACACGGTCGCGCGGAATATAGCCATATTCGTCTTCGGCAAGGAACGGCTTGATGCCTTCCATGATGCCAAGATCCTGCGAGACATTCACGACACGCTTCAGCGAAGAGCCGAGCAGCAATACTTCGCGGCCGGCCGCTTCCGCCGCCTGCGCAATCGAGCGGATGCGCCCGACATTGGACGAGAAGGTGGTGACGGCCACGCGGCCTTCGGCACTTTCGATGATCTGGCGCAGGCCTTCGGAAACCTCATGCTCGGAGGGCGACACGCCGTCGCGCAGCGCGTTGGTACTGTCGCACATCAGCGCCAGCACGCCCTCTTCGCCGATCGCGCGGAAACGCGCCTCATCCGTCAACGGCCCAAGCGACGGGGCCTCATCGATCTTCCAGTCGCCGGTGTGGATGACATTGCCAAGCGGCGTGCGAATGACGAGCGACATCGGCTCCGGAATGGAGTGGTTGACGCCAACAGCCTCGATTTCGAACGGCCCGACATTGATGCGGTCGCCGGCCTTGAAGATCGTCACCGGAATTTCGGCACGGGTGCCCTCATAGGCGCGCTTGGCTTCCAGCATGCCGGCGGTGAAAGGCGAGGCATAGACCGGCACGTTGAGACCGGGCCAGAGATCATTCATTGCACCATAATGGTCCTCATGGGCGTGGGTGATGATGATGCCCTTGAGGTTCTTTTTCTGCTCGACGATGTAGCTGATGTCAGGCAGAACCAGATCGACGCCCGGCAGGTCCGGGCCGGCGAAAGTCACGCCGCAATCCACCATGATCCATTGGCGCTTACTTTCCGGCCCATAACCGTAAAGCGCCAGATTCATGCCGATTTCACCCACGCCGCCAAGCGGCACAAAGACCAGTTCGTCCTGTTTAGCCATTGTTTTTCTTGTCCATTCACGAAAGCGCTCAGGCGACGACAATTTGCCGCGCCCGTCACCTTTATCCAGCATCGGACCTGTTGAACCATCTGATCGACCGGGCCGATGCGGAACCGGTTTGTCACCCTGCATTTCATGAGCTGCAGGAAGCTCCAACCTGTGGGATCCGGTTCGGCGCGGGTTCCTGGGCCGCACCGTTCACCTCATCCGAAAAACACGTCGCCGGCGGCAATGGAACGCCTTGCGCCCTCGTCCTCATCCAGCAGCAGATAACCATTATCATCAATGCCGACAAAACGCCCGCCGATCGAACGGTCCGGGAAATTGACAGTGATATGTTCGCCAATACCGCAGGCCGCCGCCCTCCATCCGGTCATGATGCCGGAAACGCCCCTGCCCTCATCCCAGTTCCGCAGGACCTCCGCCGTCTCGCGAAAGAGATGGGCGAACAACTCGTCGGGCGAACAGGACGCACCGTGCTCGGAGAGCATGGTGACGGGATAAAGCGGATTGTCCGGCTTATGGGCGATATTGATGCCGATACCGATGACGATGGCGCGTCGCCCGTCGGGCAGAAGCTCTGCCTCCATCAGGATACCGCAGGTCTTGCGGCGACCGATCAGCACGTCGTTCGGCCATTTGATTTCGAGCGGCTCACCAGCTGTCGGCAACACAGCGCGAATGGCGCGATAGACCGCGAGCGCAAATGCAAGCGGCAGGGAGCCGATACGCTCAACTGGCGCGGGATCGATCAGAAGAAGCGAGGCATAGAGATTTCCGGGTTCGGATACCCAGGGCCGGCCGCGACGGCCACGACCGCCGGTCTGGCGGATGGCGGTAACCCACAGGTTGCCGCCATCACCCGCCCGTGCGCGGGCGAAACATTCCAGATTGGTGGATGGCGTTTCCGCCATCGCTTCGTGCCGGAAGTCATCGATGGACATCCGGCCCGTATGCTTGTGTGTGCTGCTCAAAAGAAGGTCTTCGCCGCAACAGTCACCGCGTTGCCAAGTGCACCGCCAAAGACGACGAAGGCGACAACGAACAGGGCCGAAAGCGCATAAACGACTTTCAGTTCACCGGCCGGACGTTCAAACCTGTCCTTGGCCTCATCGAACCACATGACCTTGACGACGCGGATATAATAATAGGCGCCGACAACCGAGCCAATCACACCGATGATGGCGAGCGGATAAAGCTTCGCTTCGATGGCGGCGAGGAAGACATAATATTTGCCGAAGAAGCCGGCGAGCGGCGGAATGCCGGCAAGCGAGAACATCAGGATCGTCAGCACAACCGCCATGAAGGGGTTGGAGGACGAGAGGCCGGCGAGATCCTCGACATTCTCGACATTGCCGATTTCCTTGCGGCGCATGGAGAGAATGCAGGCGAAGGTGCCGAGCGTCATGACCATGTAGATGGTCATGTAAAGAATGACGCCCGAGATACCGGCTTCGGTGCCGGCCGCAAGACCGACCAGCGCATAACCCATGTGACCGATGGAAGAATAGGCCATCAGGCGCTTGATGTTCTTCTGGCCGATTGCGGCAAAGGAGCCGAGCAGCATCGAAGCGATGGAGATGAAGACGACGATCTGCTGCCAGTCTGCAAAGACTGGCTGGAAAGCCTCGACGACGATACGCACGAGGATCGCCATGGCGCCGATCTTCGGTGCAGCCGACAGGAAGGCGGTGACTGGGGTCGGCGCACCTTCATAAACATCAGGCGTCCACATGTGGAACGGCACGGCGGAAATCTTGAACGCAAGACCGGCGAGAACGAAGACCAGACCAAAGACGAGGCCGAGCGAGCGCGTTTCCGACGCCAGAACCTGCGCGATTTCGGTGAAGCCGGTATTGCCGGTGAAGCCGTAAACCAGCGACATGCCGTAAAGCAGCATGCCGGAGGAGAGCGCACCGAGAACGAAGTATTTCAGGCCAGCTTCCGTGGAGCGCAGGCTCTCGCGGTTGATGGCGCAGACGACGTAGAGGGCCAGCGACTGCAGTTCCAGCGCCATGTAGAGCGAGATCATGTTGTTGGCCGAGATCATCAGCAAGATGCCGAGAGTGGCCAGAACCAGCAGCACCGGATATTCGAAACGACCGATCGGCTCGAAACGGCCCTGGCCGACGGCGAGGATCATAGCGGTGATGGAGCCGATCAGCGCCAGCACCTTCATGAAGTTACCGAAGGCATCGGCGATGTAGACACCGCCGAAGGCCACGCCCGATGCGGGGGCAAAAATGATCCAGAGACCGACGACGAGCAGGAGGGCAACGGCAAGGCCGGTCACCGTCGTTGTCGACTTGTCGCCCGAGAAGACGCCAATCATGAGCAGCGCCAGCGCGCCGACCGCAAGGATCAGCTCGGGCGTCGCGATGTGCAGACTGGCAAAAAGGATTTCAGCGGTCATGTCCAACGGGTCCTGTCGTCAATTCATAGTGAGCGCAACATTTTGCGCCGCCTGCAATGCAGCCGTATAGTTGTTTACCAGAAGATCGACCGATGCGGCTGTCGCATCGAACACCGGAGCCGGATAGACGCCGAAGAAGATCGTCAGTGCAACCAGCGGATAAAGGATGACCTTTTCGCGGGTCGACAGATCGAGCATCGATTTCAGGCTTTCCTTCTCGAGCGCGCCGAAAATCACGCGGCGATAGAGCCACAGCGCATAAGCGGCCGAGAGGATGACGCCGGTTGCCGCAAACAGCGCAACAAGCGTGTTGGCGCGGAAGACGCCGATCAGCGTCAGGAATTCACCGACGAAGCCTGAGGTGCCGGGCAGACCGACATTGGCCATGGTGAAAATCATGAAGGCGACGGCATATTTCGGCATGTTGTTGACGAGACCGCCATAGGCGGAAATCTCGCGGGTATGCAGCCGGTCATAGACAACGCCGACGCAGAGGAAGAGCGCGCCGGAGACAATGCCGTGCGACAGCATCTGGAAGAGCGCGCCCTGCACGCCCTGCACATTGGCGGCGAAGATGCCCATGGTCACGTAACCCATGTGGGCAACGGAGGAATAGGCAATCAGCTTCTTGATGTCGTCCTGCATCATCGCCACCAGCGAGGTGTAGATGATGGCGAGAACCGACAGGGTGAAGACGAAGGGGGCAAAATAGTCAGACGCCAGCGGAAACATCGACAGCGAGAAGCGGATGAAACCGTAACCGCCGAGCTTCAGCATGACGCCTGCCAGGATGACCGAACCTGCTGTCGGCGCCTGAACGTGGGCGTCCGGCAGCCAGGTGTGGACCGGCCACATCGGCATCTTCACCGAGAAGGCGGCGAAACAGGCAAGCCAGAGCCAGGTCTGCATGCCGGCCGGGAAGCCATATTTCAGAAGCTCGGTCATGTCGGTCGTGCCGGACTGCCAGTACATCGCCATGATGGCGAGCATGGTCAAAACCGAACCGAGCAGCGTGTAGAGGAAGAACTTGTAGGATGCGTAGACGCGATCCTTGCCGCCCCAGACGCCGATGATGATGAACATCGGGATCAGCGTCGCTTCGAAGAAGACGTAGAAGAGAACCGTATCCAGCGCCACGAAGACGCCGACCATGACGACTTCCAGAAGCAGGAAGGCAATCATGTATTCCTTGACGCGCTTTTCAATCGAGTTCCAGCTTGCCAGCACGCAAAACGGCATGAGGAAGGTGGTGAGGATGACGAACAGCATGGAGATGCCGTCGACGCCCAGATGATAAGCGGCGATATTGCCGAACCAGGCGTGTTTTTCGACCATCTGGAAACCGGGGTTCGAATTGTCGAAACCGATCCAGACGAACAGCGACACGATGAAGGTGAAGACGGTCGTCAGCAGCGAGACGTTGAGAATGTTGCGGCGACCATAGGGGCCGCTCTCATTTGTCAGAAGCAGGAGCACCACGCCGACGAGCGGCAGAAAGGTGACCGTTGAAAGAATGGGCCAATCGGTCATCAGAGGGCACTCCCGAGCATCATCCAGGTGACAAGCGCCGCGATGCCGATCAGCATCGCAAAGGCGTAGTGATAAAGGTAACCGGATTGCAGGCGGACCATGCGGTTGGTCACGTCAACCACACGCGCTGCAATGCCGTTCGGTCCATAATGGTCGATGACGGCCACGTCACCCTTCTTCCACAGGAAGCGGCCAAGCGCCTTTGCGGAACGCACAAAGAGGAAGTCATAGAGTTCGTCGAAGTACCACTTGTTCAAGAGGAACTGGTAGAGGCCACGATGGGTCGCCGCCAGACGCTTCGGGGTCTCCGGCGACTTGATGTACATGTACCATGCGGTCACGAAACCAAGCGCCATCGCAAAGAACGGGCTCCATTTCACCCACAGCGGAACGTGGTGGAACTCCTCGAGGATTTCGTTTTCCGGAAGCATGAACAGCGCGCCCTTCCAGAATTCGGCATATTCTTCACCGAAGAAATGACCTTCGAAAAGGACGCCGGCAAAGATCGCGCCAACCGTGAGGATGAAAAGCGGGATCAGCATGACCATCGGCGATTCATGCACGTGGTGCATCACGTCAGCCGAAGCGCGCGGCTTGCCGAAGAAGGTCATGAAGGCCAGGCGCCAGGAATAGAAGCTGGTGAACAGCGCGGCGATGACCAGCAGCGTGAAGGCGAAACCGGAGAGAACCGAATGGGACGCATAAGCGGATTCGATGATGACGTCCTTCGAGAAGAAGCCGGCAAAACCGATCATCGTGCCCGGAATACCGACGCCGGTGAGCGCCAGCGTGCCAACGGTCATGGTCCAGAAGGTGATGGGGATATGCTTGCGCAGGCCGCCCATGTACCGCATGTCCTGCTCGCCATCGACGGCATGGATGACCGAGCCGGCGCACAGGAACAACAGGGCCTTGAAGAAGGCGTGCGTGAAGAGGTGGAACACGGCGGCACCATAAGCGCCGACGCCGAGCGCCACGAACATGTAACCGAGCTGCGAGCAGGTCGAATAGGCAATCACGCGCTTGATATCGTTCTGCACCAGACCGACAGTCGCCGCGAAGAAGGCGGTGATCGCGCCGATCAGCGTCACGACGGTCAGCGCATCCGGCGACAGTTCGAACAGCGGCGACATGCGGGCGACGAGGAAGACGCCGGCGGTGACCATGGTTGCGGCATGAATGAGGGCCGAAACCGGGGTCGGGCCTTCCATCGCGTCCGGCAGCCAGGTGTGCAGCAGGAACTGCGCCGATTTACCCATCGCGCCCATGAACAGCAGCAGGCAGACGCCCGTTATCGCATTGGCCTTGTCCAGCTGCATGCCGAACAGGTTGATGACGGTTTCGGTGGAAGCGGCACCTTCGGCCGGCAGATAGGTGCTGGCGGCAGCGAAGACAGTTTCGAGGTTGATCGAGCCGAACAGCACGAAGACGCCCGAGATGCCGAGGATGAAGCCGAAGTCACCGACGCGATTGACGATGAACGCCTTCATGGCGGCGGCCGACGCGGAAGGCTTCTTGAACCAGAAACCGATCAGCAGATAGGACGCCAGACCCACGCCTTCCCAGCCGAAGAACATCTGCAGCAGGTTGTCGGAGGTGACCAGCATCAGCATGGCGAAAGTGAAGAGCGACAGATAGGCAAAGAAGCGCGGACGATGCGGATCGTGGTGCATGTATCCGATCGAATAAAGGTGCACCAGCGTCGAGACCGTGTTGACGACGACGAACATGACGGCCGTCAGCGTATCGATGCGGAACGCCCATTCGACGTCGATGCCGCCGGACTGGATCCAGCGCAAAACAGTGACCTTGATCACCTCGCCCGGCTCGCCATGGGCGAGCGCGACGTTGAAGAAGACGATCCACGACAGGATGGCGACCACGATCATCAGACCGGTGGTGACATATTCCGAGGCCTTGGCGCCGATAGAGCGGCCGAACAGGCCGGCGATCAGGAAGCCGATCAGTGGAAGAAAGACGATAGCCTTGTAGATCATAGCCTTATCAGCCCTTCATCATATTGACGTCTTCGACGGCGATCGATCCGCGGTTGCGGTAGAAGACAACGAGTATTGCAAGACCGATGGCCGCTTCGGCAGCTGCAACGGTCAGAATGAACAAAGCGAAGACCTGGCCGACGATATCGTTCAGGAAGGCCGAGAACGCCACCATGTTGATGTTGACCGCCAGCAGGATAAGCTCGATCGACATCAGGATGACGATGACGTTCTTCCGGTTGAGGAAGATGCCGAAGACGCCGATCGTAAAGAGGATGGCGCTGACCGTCAGGTAGTGGGAAAGACCGATTACCATATTGTGTTTCCTTGAATCCGTTCGCGCCTTCAGATGCCCTGGCCCGGCTTGACCTTGACCGTTGTTACGGCGGTCTTCGGGTCGCGGCCAACCTGCGTGGAGATATCCTGCCGCTTGATATCGGTGCGATGACGCAGCGTCAGCACGATGGCGCCGATCATGGCCACCAGCAGCACGAGACCGGCAAGCTGGAAGAAGTAGACGTAATTGGTATAGAGCACATCGCCGAGCGCTGCCGTATTGGTCCGCTCGGCGGCCGGCGGGATCGGCATGGTGATCGATTTAGCCGCAATCGGGTTCAGCATGCTGCCGCCAACCACGACGATCAGCTCAGCCGCCAGAATGACGCCGATCAGCGCGCCGATCGGGGCATATTGCAACACGCCGGAACGAAGCTCGGCAAAGTCCACATCCAGCATCATGACGACGAAGAGGAAAAGCACCGCGACAGCGCCGACATAGACCACAAGCAGGATCATGGCGAGGAACTCGGCTCCCGTCAGCAGGAACAGCGCGGCTGCGTTGAAGAAGGTCAAAATCAGGAAGAGCACCGAATGAACAGGGTTCTTCGATGCAATGACCATGAACGCAGACGCCACGGCGACGAAAGCGAATATATAAAAGAATACAGCGTGCAGACCCATCTTGGTGCCTTCTTGTCCTCATCGGGCGAAGATGGCTCGAAGGCCCCTCACCCGTTTCGTCCCCGCCGGCGGAAACCGCGCAGGCATTTTACTTTTTCATCGCTTTCCGGGGTCTCCCCGGAAAGACGGTTGCGCCTCAGCGATAAGGTGCATCCAGTGCGAGGTTGCGTGCGATTTCACGCTCCCAGCGGTCGCCATTGTCGAGAAGCCTTTGCTTGTCGAAATAAAGCTCCTCGCGGGTTTCCGTCGCGAATTCGAAGTTCGGACCCTCGACGATTGCGTCCACCGGGCAGGCTTCCTGGCAGAAACCGCAATAGATGCACTTCACCATGTCGATGTCGTAACGCACCGTGCGGCGGGTGCCGTCATTGCGGCGCGGGCCGGCTTCGATGGTGATCGCCTGAGCAGGACAGATCGCTTCACACAGCTTGCAGGCGATGCAGCGTTCTTCACCGTTCGGATAACGGCGCAACGCATGTTCGCCGCGGAAGCGCGGAGACACCGGACCCTTTTCAAACGGATAATTGATCGTCGCCTTCTGCTTGAAGAAATGGCGCATGGTCAGGAAGATCGCGCCTACGAATTCCTTCAGGAACAGCGAGTTGACGGCTTGGGAGAGGCTTGCCATCTCAGTCTCCAGATTTCTGAGCGAGGAATACAGACATCAACCGGCCCACCCCGTCAGCTTCAATACGAATGCAACAATAACGACCATGGCGAGCGACAGCGGCAGGAAGACCTTCCAGCCAAGGCGCATGAGCTGGTCATAACGATAACGCGGAACGAAAGCCTTGGTGAGCGCGATCATGAAGAAGACCATGCAGCCCTTCAAAGCGAACCAGACGATACCCGGAACCCAGTTCAGGAACCACACATCCACGATCGGCAGCCAGCCGCCGAGGAACAGGATCGTCGTCAGGCAGCAGATCAGGACGATCGCAGCGTATTCGCCGAGCATGAACATCATGTAAGGCGTAGAGCCATATTCGACCATGTGACCGGCGACCAGTTCCGATTCCGCTTCCGGAAGATCGAAGGGCGGGCGGTTGGTTTCGGCAAGGCCGGAAATGAAGAACACGATGAACATCGGGAACAGCGACAGCCAGTGCCAGTCGAGGAATGAGGCCGGCAGGCCGATCATCGTGCCGAGACCGGTGCGCTGCGCCAGAACGATATCAGTCAGGTTCAGCGAGCCAACGCAGAGCAGCACGGTGACGATGACGAGACCGATCGACACTTCGTAAGACACCATCTGTGCTGCCGAACGCAGCGCGCCGAGGAACGGATACTTCGAGTTCGAAGCCCAGCCGCCCATGATGATGCCGTATACTTCAAGCGAGGAAATCGCGAAGATGTAGAGAATGCCGACATTGATGTTGGCGACGACCCAGCCATCCGCAAACGGAATGACGGCATAGGTGGCGAGCGCCAGCGTCACGGCAACCAGCGGCGCCAAGAGGAAGACGGCCTTGTTGGCGCCGGCCGGAATGACGGGCTCCTTCAGGATGAACTTCAAAAGGTCGGCGAAGGACTGGAAGAGACCGAAGGGACCAACAACGTTCGGACCACGGCGCAGCTGCACGGCCGCCCAGACCTTACGGTCGGCAAGCAGCAGGAAGGCGATGGCCACCAAAAGGCAAACGAGAAGCAGCAGGGACTGGCCGACCATGATCAGCGCGGGCCAGACGTAGCTCCAGAAAAACTGTTCCATAAATCCCCTACCCTTACTCTGCCGCAGCCTGGAAATTGTTGCGGGCCAATGCGGAGCACTCGGCCATCACAGCTGAGGCGCGCGCAATCGGGTTCGTCAAATAAAAGTCTTTTACCGGCGAGGCAAACGCCGACTTGGTGAGTGATCCGGTTTTACCAGCCAGCGCCTCGATATCCGTGGCCTTGCCGGCAACGATCTCATCTGTTTCCGCCAGATGCGGATGCGCGACATAAAGCTGGCCGCGCAGTGTTGACAGCGAATCGAACGGCAGCTTTTTGCCGAGAACATCGGACAACGCGCGCAGGATCGCCCAGTCTTCGCGGGCTTCGCCCGGTGCGAAACCGGCGCGGTTGCCCACCTGAACACGGCCTTCGGTGTTGACCCAGATACCGGATTTTTCGGTATAGGCCGCACCCGGAAGGATGACGTCGGCGTTCATCGCACCCTGATCGCCGTGGCTGCCGATATAGACGGTGAACTTGGCGCCCTTGTTGGACAGGTCGAGTTCATCGGCGCCGAGCAGGAACAGGACGTCCATGGACGTCACCATCTCGGCGGCGGCAACAGCGCCCTCGCCCGGCACGAAGCCGATATCGAGACCGCCGACGCGGGCAGCGGCAGTGTGCAGCACCGAGAATCCATTCCACTCTTCGGTGACAGCGCCAACCGAAACGGCAAGTTTTGCAGCAGCCGCGAGAACGGCAGCACCATCGGCACGTGCCAGAGCGCCCTGACCGATGATGATCAGCGGGTTCTTGGCGGATTTCAGCTTGTCGATGAAGCTGTGCGAGCCATTGGCGAGATCGGAAAGCGTTTCCGCGCCCGAGCCGAGATATTCGTAATTGTAGCGCAGCTCACCGGCCTCACCGATCACACCGATCGGGAAACCGCCGCGACGCCAGCGCTTGCGGATGCGGGCGTTGAGCACGGCCGCTTCGAAGCGCGGGTTGGAACCAACGATCAGCAGAGCGTCGGCCTGTTCGATGCCTTCAATAGTGGAATTGAAGATATAGCTGGCGCGACCCAAAGACGGATCAAGCGCTGCGCCATCCTGACGGCAATCGACATTGGCCGAGCCGAGCGAAGCAAGCAGCGACTTCAGCGCGAACATCTCTTCGACGGAGGACAGATCGCCGGCGATTGCGCCAATTTTCGAACCCGACGTTGCGGCAACAGCCTGCTTGATTGCGCCAAATGCTTCGCCCCAGGTGGCGGGCTGCAGCCTGCCATCCTTGCGGACGTAAGGCCGGTCGAGGCGCTGCGTCTTCAGGCCGTCCCAGATGAAACGGCTCTTGTCGGAAATCCACTCTTCGTTGATCGCTTCGTTGACGCGCGGCATGACGCGCATGACTTCGCGGCCACGGGTATCGACGCGGATGGCCGAACCCAGCGCATCCATCACGTCGATGGTTTCGGTCTTGTTCAGTTCCCACGGACGGGCGGTGAAGGCGAAAGGCTTGGAGGTGAGCGCACCAACCGGGCAAAGGTCAACGACGTTGCCCTGAAGCTCAGACGTCATGGCCTGTTCGAGATAGGTGGTGATCTCGGCATCCTCGCCGCGGCCGATCAGGCCAAGTTCGGCAATGCCGGCAACTTCCGTGGTGAAACGGACGCAGCGCGTGCAGTGAATGCAGCGGTTCATGACCGTCTTGACGAGCGGGCCGATATATTTGTCTTCAACCGCGCGCTTGTTTTCCGCGTAACGCGAACCGGCGATACCGAAGGCCATGGCCTGGTCCTGCAGGTCGCATTCGCCGCCCTGGTCGCAGATCGGGCAATCGAGCGGGTGGTTGATGAGCAGGAACTCCATCACACCTTCGCGGGCCTTCTTGACCATCGGTGTGTTGGTGAAAACCTCAGGCAATTCGCCATTCGGGCCGCCGCGAACATCGCGCACGCCCATGGCGCAGGAGGCGGCCGGCTTCGGTGGTCCGCCCTTCACCTCGATGAGACACATGCGGCAGTTACCCGCGACCGACAAGCGCTCATGAAAACAAAAGCGCGGAACTTCGGCACCAGCCTCCTCGCACGCCTGCAACAGCGTGAAATGATCCGGAACCTCGATCTCTTTACCGTCAACCTTGAGCTTTGCCATGGTTCTACTTACGTCCTGTTGCCTGTTCGTCCCATGTCTCACACGGTCCGCAACAAATCCTTAATCACGCCCGGCATCCGAAGTTTCGCCAGGCGCTTCATGGTGTTGCGGGGCCGGAAACTCCCGGCTCCGCTCGAAGCCTTCAATGCTTATTCAGCGGCTTCCAGAACAGCGCCATCATCCATGGCCCTGTAGGTATATTGGTCGATGCGCTTTTCGATTTCCGGACGGAAATTGCGGATCAGCGCCTGTACCGGCCATGCGGCGGCGTCGCCGAGCGCACAGATGGTGTGGCCCTCGATCTGCTTGGTCACCTCGAACAGCATGTCGATTTCACGCTTCTGGGCGTTACCCTTGACCATGCGTTCCAGCACGCGCCACATCCAGCCGGTGCCTTCACGGCACGGCGTGCACTGGCCACAGCTTTCGTGCTTGAAGAACGCCGCGATGCGCGCAATCGCCTTGATGACGTCAGTGGACTTGTCCATGACGATCATGCCGCCGGTGCCGAAGGAAGACTTCACTTCGCGCATGCCGTCAAAGTCCATGATGGCGTCCTTCATGTCCTCACCGCGAACGATGGGGCAGGAAGCGCCGCCGGGGATGACGCCGAGCAGATTGTCCCAGCCGCCGCGAATGCCACCGCAATGGTGCTCGATCAGCTCGCGGAAGGACAGGCCCAGCGCATCTTCGAAGGTGCATGGACGCTCGACATGGCCGGACACCATGAACAGCTTCGTGCCGACATTGTTCGGACGGCCGATGGACGAGAACCAGGATGCACCGCGGCGCAGGATGGTCGGCGCAACAGCGATCGATTCAACGTTGTTGACCGTCGTCGGGCAGCCGTAAAGACCCATATTGGCCGGGAACGGCGGTTTCAGACGTGGCTGGCCCTTCTTGCCCTCGAGGCTTTCGAGCAGAGCCGTCTCTTCGCCACAGATATAGGCACCCGCGCCATGATGGACGTAGATGTCGTAGTCCCAGCCGTTCTTGTTGTTCTTGCCGAGCAGGCCGGCATCGTAACATTCGTCGATAGCTGCCTGCAGCGCTTCACGTTCGCGCATATATTCGCCGCGCACATAAATGTAAGCGGTGTGCGCGCCCATGGCGAAACCGGCGATCACGCAGCCTTCGATCAGCGTATGCGGATCGTTGCGCAGGATTTCGCGGTCCTTGCAGGTGCCGGGTTCGGATTCGTCGGCGTTGACGACGAGGTAATGCGGACGGCCGTCATTTTCCTTCGGCATGAAGGACCATTTGAGACCCGTCGGGAAGCCAGCGCCGCCGCGACCGCGAAGGCCGGAAGCCTTCATCTCGTTGATGATCCAGTCACGGCCCTTTTCGATGATCTGCTTGGTACCGTCCCAGTGGCCGCGCGCCATCACGCCCTTCAGGGACTTGTCCTTGAGGCCGTAGAGATTGGTAAAGATGCGATCCTGATCTTTTAACATGCTTCACCCTTTACCGCGGCTTCTTGCCGAAGACCCTGATATACTCGGCTTCACCACCCTTGGCGAGCGCCTCGGCCTGTTTGACCCAGTCATCACGGCCGATACGGCCCTTGAAATTCAGATATCCATCCACCCAGTCGCATTCAGCCTGTTTCCAGGCGGCGATCTGCGCATAGGTGAAGATGCCGAGATCGTGCAGCGTGCCTTCGATTTTCGGACCGACGCCGGAAATCAGCTTCAGGTCATCCGGGGTCGCCGGCTTGTCGATGCCGGCGGGACGATCAGCGGACTCGAGCGACGGCTTCGATGCAACCGCTTCCTTTCCGGCCGATTCTTTTTCCCCGGCCTTTGCGTTTTCCGCAGCAGCCTTCGGTTCCGTGACCGGCGTTTTCAGCTTCGGATCGGTTTCCGGCGCGTCGGTCTTCGGCTTGGCGGCATTAGACGGGGGAACGGGTGCCGCCTCTGCCGGCGGTTCAGCCGGCTTGTCGAGATTGGAACGATCGGGCTTGATCTCTTCCGTCAGCGTCGTCAGGCCGCCGACCGGGACCGACTCGTGACGGTCGATCTGCGGGCCGGTCTTGACCGTGTCGCCCTTGCCGGCCTCGAATGTGTCGATGATCTCTTCCAAACGCTCGGGCGTCAGGTCCTCATAGGCATCCTTGAAGATGATGACCATCGGCGCGTTGACGCAGGCGCCCTGACATTCCACCTCTTCCCAGGACAGCGTGCCGCTGTCGTTGGTATGCAGCGGATCGTGGTGGATCTTCTTGCGGCAGACATCCATCAGCGCTTCGGAACCGCGCAGCATGCAGGGCGTGGTGCCGCAAACCTGAACGTGGGCACGCGTGCCAACCGGCTTCAGCTGGAACTGGGTATAGAAGGTCGCCACCTCAAGAACACGGATATAGGCCATATCCAGCATGTCTGCGACTTTTTCGATGGCGGCGCGGGTAACCCAGCCGTCCTGCTCCTGCGCACGCATGAGCAGCGGGATAACCGCCGATTGCTGGCGTCCCGCAGGATATTTCTGGATCGTCTTTTCCGCCCATGCGGTATTATCCGCATTGAAGGCAAATGCCACGGGCTGGAACTGATCTTCGGCTAGTCGACGAACGGACATACTTCCTCACGCCTTTTCAGTTTAACGTCTCACAACGCGATCTCGCCACCGTGACGAATTCGCAGGCGTAAGCCGCCTTGTCTTTTTGCATGAACACGATGAACTTGCTGCCATTGGGAACCGAGGCCTTGATCTCGTATCCCGAAGACAGAAGCTGCTTGATGGTCGAAGAGCCGCCGCCCGACAGCGATACACCGCCCTCGTCCGTCGCCGTCTGGGCGAGAACGGGGGTGGACATCGCAGCAAGAAAAGCCGGTATGGCCAGCGGCAGACGCATCAGCGGTCGACCTCCCCGAACACGATGTCGAGAGAGCCGAGCACGGCTGTAACGTCGGCAAGCTGATGGCCCTTGCACAGGAAATCCATCGCCTGCAGGTGTGCATAACCCGGCGCGCGGATCTTGCAGCGGTAGGGCTTGTTGGAACCGTCGGCAACCACGTAAACGCCGAACTCGCCCTTCGGCGCTTCGACGGCGGCGTAAACTTCGCCGGCCGGAACGTGGTAACCTTCGGTGTAGAGCTTGAAGTGATGGATCAGAGCTTCCATCGAACGCTTCATTTCGCCACGCTTGGGCGGAACAACCTTGCCGTCAAGCGAAGAGACCGGGCCGATGCGGTGTTTGCCGGACAGACGATCGACGCACTGCTTCATGATCTTTACCGATTCGCGCATTTCCTGCATGCGGATCAGGTAACGGTCATAGCAGTCGCCGTTCTTGCCAACGGGAATGTCGAATTCCAGATCGGAGTAACATTCATAGGGCTGCGAACGGCGCAAATCCCAGGCAGCGCCCGAACCGCGCACCATCACGCCCGTGAAGCCCCAGGCAAACGCATCTTCCAGCGACACGACGCCGATATCGACGTTACGCTGCTTGTAGATGCGGTTGTCAGTCAACAGGCCTTCGATATTGTCGAGGACGGTGAGGAACGGATCGCACCACTTGCCGATATCGTCCACCAGTTCCGGCGGCAGATCCTGATGCACGCCGCCCGGACGCACATAGGCCGAGTGCATGCGGGCGCCACAGGCGCGCTCGTAAAACACCATCAGCTTTTCGCGCTCTTCGAAACCCCAGACCGGCGGCGTCATAGCGCCGACGTCCATGGCCTGTGTCGTCACGTTCATGATGTGCGACAGGATGCGGCCGATTTCCGAATAGAGAACGCGGATCAACTGGCCACGCATCGGGATTTCGAGGCCCAGCAGCTTTTCGACGGCAAGCGCGAAAGCATGTTCCTGGTTCATCGGCGCGACGTAATCGAGGCGGTCGAAATAGGGAACAGCCTGCAGATAGGTCTTGGTCTCGATCAGCTTTTCGGTGCCGCGATGCAGAAGACCGATATGCGGATCGACGCGCTCGACGATTTCGCCGTCCAGTTCCAGAACCAGACGCAGCACGCCGTGCGCGGAGGGATGTTCCGGACCGAAGTTGATCGTGAAATTGCGGACGTTATGCTCAGTCATTCTAGTGCTCCGCCGAGGTGATCATGGCGATGAATTCGGGGCCGGTCATGTTCTGCGTGGTCTCAGCGAACGAATAGCTCGAAGGCTTTTCATCCGTGAAAATCTGCTGCGCGAAGGTGAAGCTGGACGGCTTGTCGAACGCCTGCAGCGAAACGGCAAAATGTTTGCCATCCTTGGAGCGCCACATCAGCGTGCTGCCGCAGTCCTTGCAGAAGCAACGCTCACCCCACTCCGACGAAGAATAGACGCCGAGGCTTTGCTCGTTTTCAAAGGCGATATCAGTGCATTCGACAGCCATGAACGCACCACCAGACCAGCGGCGGCACATGGAGCAATGGCAGACGCCGAATTCGCGGGCACCGAGCGTGGCTGTGAAGCCAACGGCGCCGCAAAGACATTGTCCATGCTCTGTCGCGGGGGCTTCGCTCATTGCTTGGCCTTTTCGTCACCCGGGAGAACATATTCCGTTCCTTCCCACGGGGAAAGGAAATCGAAATTGCGGAATTCCTGCTTCAATTCGACCGGTTCATAAAGAACCCGCTTCAGCACGTCATCGTAACGCACTTCCACAAAGCCGGTAACCGGAAAATCCTTGCGCAGCGGGTGGCCTTCGAAGCCGTAATCCGTGAGGATGCGGCGCAGGTCCTTATGGCCTTCGAAAGGAATGCCATACATATCCCAGGCTTCGCGCTCGAACCATTCAGCGCCCATGTAAACGGGTGTCGAAGAAGGCACGCCTTCGTCTTCCGCGACCTGCAGCTTGATGCGCACGCGCAGGTTCTGGCGTGGCGACAGCAGATGGTAGACGACATCGAAACGCTTCTCGCGCTGCGGCCAGTCTACGCCGCAAATATCGATGATGTTGACGAAGCCGCACTGCACGTCGTCGCGCAGGAAGGTCAAAAGCGCGATCACGTTTTCAGGCGTGGTATTCAGCGTCAGCTCGCCATAGGCAATATCGGCCGATACCACGAGAGAACCACGCGCTTCCTTGACGTAAGCAGCAAGATCATTGAGAGCTTCGCTCATTCCGAAATCCGTCCTTTGCCCTTAGCGCTCGATCGTACCGGTACGACGAATTTTCTTTTGCAGCAGAAGCACGCCGTAAAGCAGCGCCTCCGCCGTGGGGGGACAGCCCGGAACGTAGATATCCACCGGCACAACGCGGTCACAGCCACGCACCACGGCGTAGGAATAATGGTAATAACCGCCGCCATTGGCGCAGGAGCCCATGGAGATGACGTAACGCGGCTCAGGCATCTGGTCATAGACCTTGCGCAGAGCGGGCGCCATCTTGTTGGTCAGCGTGCCGGCAACGATCATGACGTCCGACTGGCGCGGTGAGGCGCGCGGGGCGACACCGAAGCGCTCCATATCATAACGCGGTCCGGAAGCCTGCATCAGGCCTTCAACGGCGCAGCAGGCGAGACCGAACTGCATCCACATCAGCGAGCCGGTGCGCGCCCAGGTGATCAGCTCGTCGGTCGAGGTGACGAGAAAGCCCTTGTCGGCCAGCTCGTCATTGATTTCCGTGAAGTAGGCGTCGTTGCTGCCAACCGGCTTGCCGGTTGCGGGATCGATGATCCCCTTCGGCTGCGGCGCAACGAGCGTGCTGTTGTTCTGGCTCATGCCCATTCCAGCGCTCCCTTCTTCCACTCATAGATAAAGCCGATGGTGAGGACCGCGAGGAACACCATCATCGACCAGAAACCGAACCAACCCATCTCGCCGAAAGACACCGCCCAGGGAAACAGGAAGGCGACTTCCAGATCGAAGATGATGAAGAGGATCGATACAAGATAAAAACGGATATCGAACTTCATGCGGGCGTCGTCGAAGGCATTGAAACCGCACTCGAAAGCGGAGAGCTTTTCGGGGTCCGGTGCCTTATAGGCGACAGCGAAAGGCGCAATGAGAAGCGCCAGGCCGATGACGAGAGCGATACCGATGAAAATTGCGATCGGAATGTAGGAACTGAGGAGTTCAGTCATGGTCTCTTCCTTGCCCGGCCGGGTGCCGGACCTGCCTTTGTGACCGGAGTCTCAAAGAGCGGACAAATATGTTGCAACGCCAAAGTGGTTAGCGCAGCCGCGCCCTCTCTGCAAGAGTTTAGGCACCATTTCAAGACACCTGCCGCATTGATTGGCAACAATATTGCCGGAATTGACGCAAATTTGGGCCACAATTCCGGCCTAAGCCCCTCAAATACAATAATAATCGATTGAAGGACGCAACCGCAAAAAAGTCACACGAATTTTAAGTCGGAATGGTGGTGAAGTGACGGTTTCTGGGAATCGAAACTTGACTGTAAAATGCAGGAAAAAACGCGCATATTAAGGCTGGAATCAGCCACCAGAAACACCGACACCAAAGTGGGCGCTCGAGGCGTCTGCTTCGTTTTTTGGAGACATTTCATGAGAGAGAAATGGCGCGAGTGACGGGGCTCGAACCCGCGACCTCCGGCGTGACAGGCCGGCACTCTAACCGACTGAGCTACACCCGCGCTCCACAGACATTCGTCTGCGTATTTTCCGAGGAACAGGATGGCGCGAGTGACGGGGCTCGAACCCGCGACCTCCGGCGTGACAGGCCGGCACTCTAACCAACTGAGCTACACCCGCTTATCCTGACGACAGGAGCTTGTCCCGCCGTACGAACCAGCCTCGGCTGTTCGTTGAGCGGCTAACTACGGCGTTCGTGCGGGGGTGTCAAGCAGGTTTCACGACAAAAGAATAAGCTTCTTCATTTTGATCGGGAAAAACCGGAAGACCTTTAAACACGATTGCTGCAAAGCCCCTGTTTTCCGGGCTTTTCCCAACGAAAACAAAAAACTTGTCCACAGCCGCAGGCCTCCAGCGCAGGTTTTCTCCAAAGCCGTAAGGGCGTCGCCGAGATCTGATTTTGCCAAAAAGCCCGCAGTTCCCGGCTTTTTGCCCCTCGCCTTTCGCGACGGGAAAAGTTGTCCGGAAAAAAAACAAAAAAAACTTCACAAAAGCTCTTGCGGTTTTTTTCCGATCCGCATACATCACGGCCACCGACGCGGCGGACATGATCCGGAAGACGCGAAGGGCGATTAGCTCAGTTGGTAGAGCGCCTCGTTTACACCGAGGATGTCGGGAGTTCGAGTCTCTCATCGCCCACCATTCCCAAGCCCATCAAATTCTTATACTTGAAACCGAATATCGTTCGGAAGCGATTTCTATTTCCCGTAAATTCTTCGCGGGGGAATCGCCCGCTGCCCCACTCATCAACCAAGGTCGGGGCTGTGTTTTAGACGGGTGGAATCGTTTCGCGATTATTCCTATGCCAAATCGGCACTCCTGTTTCAGATTCCGACAGCTTCTCCCAGTCCCTGTATCATCCCGCAACATACCGAAAAATAAGCAGATTCAGACTTTTTAAACAGATTTCAGGCATTGTTTTCGAGCCGTTTCATGATGAGCGGTAGAAATAATGGATGAAACCATGATCGACGCGTTTGTGACACTCGCGCTTATTGCGCTGCCTGTTTATATTTTTTTCCGCTGGGTTCAGCAGGACTCGGAAAAAGACAATACTCCCAAAAGCAAAAACTCCATGGGGCGATAGCTGAAACGGCTTACGTCGAGCGCCTGATATTGTACGCACGTCGATAGCTTCCGTCCCTTTTCATTTCAGGAGGCAGGCCGGGTACTCTTATACGAACAGCACGCTGCAAGGGTTCAAATAGTTGCAGCGTGCGCCAGTGCCCGGCGACGGAATCGCCCACTTTTTAATAAAAATCCGTTATAAATATAGTAAATTTAATAAAAACTGATTTTATTAAATTCACAAACAAATACGGATTTCTAAATGAATAATATATACAAAAGAATAAATATAGTAATTCATCTAATAATCATATTAATACTAACAGCAATTACCCAAATCGGTGGACTAGCATACATCTTATCTATTACACTGATATTCTTACTGAGAATTCGTACTTTCTTGGTAACATTTTTTGTCTTTATGCTTTTCTACAGCGTCGTGTCTTTTGTATCAAGCATGATAGCGCCCCTCTTCGGGCGGTTTCCACTTTCCTGTTTCGCCAGCTCCAACGACCGCCTTGTTGTTGCTTCACCCATATATTGCGCTTTGAACCGCAATTATACGACGCCGCAGACACGCAAGCTGGCGATCGCATTAGCTGAGGACATTGACCGCGAATATCCAGGGACCTTGACTATCGCTCTGGATGCAAATTTTCCTTTTGTAGATGGGTTCCCGCTTCTCCCGCATCTTTCCCACGATGATGGTAAAAAACTCGACCTCGCTTTTTACTATAGAGACGCTGGCGGCAAGTTTTTGAATGGCAAAACACGCTCCCCTGTCGGCTACTTCGCATTCGAACAACCAGCGGCAAGTGACGAACAGCCATGTAAGGGCCGGAACGACTGGTTGACGACACGATGGGATTTTGACGCGATACAACCAGTTTTTCCCAAATATGAGTTGGAAGAACGGCGAACCACTTCCGCCCTGCGTTGGTTAACGACCGAGGGAGTGAACGGTTTTGGATTGGAGAAGGTCTTCCTGGAACCTCACATCAGGAACAAACTTGGCGTCGCCGACACACATCTACGTTTTCAGGGGTGCCGCGCGGCACGCCACGATGATCACATTCATATTCAAGTGCGCTAGTGGTTGCAGCGCAGAGCAATCCGCATACTGCAGTCGCTCCGGCCTCATTGGCAATATCGCATCTTACAATCTTTGCTTTCTTCTTCTCACAAAAAAGCCGGGCATTGCCCGGCTTTTCTCATTTGTTACGCCATTCAGCACGATCAGTTGATCGCCTTCAGATTGACGGTGAAGAACAGCGTCTCGCCGGAAGAATCGTCCACACCGTCATTGTCGGTCACGGCGTAGGCAGTTCCCGCCTTGTCGAACGTGAAGCCCTCCAGCTTGTCGACGACGTAACCGTTCGTCTGCGCCTTGAGATCGGGCAGGAAGTCATGCGCTTCCTGCTTGGCCACCAGCGGCAGCTCGCCACCGATCTTGCCCGGCTTCAGGTCGGCGATCGCGACGCGGTAGAGCTTCTTGATCTTGGCCTTGTCGCCGATCTGGTTGTCGCGTTCGACGATATAGACATTATCGCCCTGCGCGGTGATTTCAGAAAGGCCGACCCAGCCGGCCTCGGTCTTGTCGAGCGGGTAGCGCACGGCGCCCCACTCCTTGGACTTCGGATTATAGGAGACGAGCTTCACGAAGCCCTTCTCATCCGTGCCCCATTCGCGCTGCACGGCCATCCACAGCGTGGCATCATCGCCCTTGCCGACCATGGTCACGCCTTCGAAACCGAAGCGGGTATCACCGGCAAGCAGTTCCTTAGGCAGCGCGATCTCGGCCTTGATTTCACCCTTGGCGTTGACGTTGTAAAGCGCGTGCGGGACGAGCTTGGCGCTGTCGCCTTCCGAGGCGAGCCAGAAGCCGCCCTTGCCGTCGAGCGTAATGCCTTCGATATCGAGCTTCTGGGCCGCGATGCCGTCACGCCTCACCCGCAGGACGCTGGTGATGGCGGCGGGCTTCTTGGTGGCGTCGATGGTATAGATCGACGGCTGGTTGCCATAGACCGAGTCGGACACGGCGTAGAGAATGCCTGGCTTTTCGGCATCGCCAACCAGACCCGAAAGAGCACCCCAGCCGATCGGCGCACCATCGACGGTGGCGGAGACGAGCTGCGGATAGGCCGCCTGGCCTTCGGCACGTTCATAGAGCATGACATGCGAGCGAGCACCGCCACCCTCGGCCAGATCGGCCTCGTTGGCCGTGACGAGAAGGTTGCGCGAGGGAATGGCAACTGCACCTTCCGGCGAAATGCCCGAAGGCAGAAGCTGCGTCAGCTGCGGCTCCGCGCCGGTATCCTTGTAAACGGCAACGACCGAGGCGCGCTCGGCAAGAACGAAGAAGTACTTCTGGCCATCGAAGGTTGCTGCCTCCAGACCTTCAGGCTCGATGCCCTTGGCCTTGGAGCGCTTTTCCGGATAGTGGCCGATAGCCGCAACCGCTTGCTCGAGCGAAGCACCGGCTTCATAAAGAAGCTTGCCGGTCTTGTCGAAAATGGTGAAGCCGCGCGAACCGCCTTGCCAGTCTCCCTCATTGGCGATGACGATACGGTCATTATCCAGCCACTTCACGGCATCCGGCTCGCGCTTGCGGCCTTCCTGCTTGTCGGTGAACTTCAGCTGGCCATCGGTCTTGGTGTCGATGCCTTCCAGATTGACGGTGCCGGCGGAGAAATGCGTCTTCACCGTGCTGGTCTTGCCGTCGATGATGACGATATGGTTGTTCTCCTGCATCGTGAGAGCGATCTCGCCATTGGCATTGATCGAGACGAATTCCGGCTCCGGATCCTCAGGGGAAATTTCAGAAAGACCGGTGACGTCGATCTTCTTTAGCGTCGCGCAATCGGCCGCGCCGTCTTTCAGGCCAACCGTTACCAGATAACCGGCCGGCATCTGCGGCAGCGCGCCTTCATTCACTTCTTCATCACGTTCATTTTCGATCGCGATGGCGACAAAGGTCTTGTCTGGAGAAACGGCAACGGAATCGGGCTGGCCGCCGAGATCACAGCTCGCTTCGATCTTCTTGGTGGCGATATCGACCGTTACCAGCTTACCCGAGGGCTTGGCACGGTTTTCCGACGTGTTGACGCCGGCCAGAACCTTCGCACCGGCAACGGCAACCGAGGTCGGCTCGCCCTGCAGCAGCAATGCGCCGCCGGCCTTCGGGGCTTTTGCGTCGGTGATGTCGATGAAACCGATGCCGCCAAGCGGGCTGTCCGAATAGATCAGCGTCTTGCCATCTTCACTGGCGGTGACAATTTCAGCCGAGGTGACGGACTTGGCGTCCTGGTCCGCAGGCAGGTTCTTCGCTACCGGGAAAGACGCGATGCGGTTGAAAACCGGTTCGGCAGCGGCCGGAAAGGCAGCGGATGTGAGCAATGCCGCGGTCAAAGCCACATGAGAAAATCGGAACGCCATTTTAATCCCCCTTGGATCCAGAAACACCCCATGGCTTCTGCGTCAAAGACATGACAGTGGCATGACATTTCATGGCGGGGAATCAAAAAGCCCGGCCATGGAGGCCGGGCTTTCGTGTTTATGCGCACATTCCGCTTTTCGAAACGCCGTGTGTCCGAATGGAAGCTACACAGGCGCCTCGAGACTTTCAATCCACACCATACGGGGTGAAACCGGGCCGCCCGAAAGAGCTTTCGAAGGCCACCTCACACCTGATAATGGCATGAGCGCGTCAAAACATGTTTCCTCGTGAGCCTGAAAAAGCCGCATGCCCGCCGCCGGACATCGCAACTTTCCGGAAACCTTACGAGTTGACGGCGTCCTTCAGGCCCTTGCCTGCGGAGAACTTCGGCACGTTGCGAGCCGGGATATCGACTTCAGCACCCGTGGAAGGGTTACGGCCCTTGGAGGCTTCACGACGGCTTACGGAGAAGCTGCCGAAGCCGGCGAGACGGATGTCGCCACCGTTCTTCAGTTCGCCCTGTACGGTTTCGAATACGGCATCAACAGCGGAAGCAGCATCTGCCTTCGTGAGACCAGCCTTTTCGGCAACAGCAGAGACGAGCTCGTTCTTGTTCATGTTTCCACCCCTTTCAATGGTTTGAAACGACTAAAATTAAGCCGGCGCAGAATACATTCGCATCCGCGCACAGCAACTCAAAAGCGCTGGAATCGCCTGAAAAACAAGGGGTCTGAGATTTTTTTCACAAAAAAGGCCGACATTTCTGCCGGCCTTCCACATATTCGTGCCAATTTGGCATCAGTTGCGCGGAGCTGAGCGCCGCGCACGCGCTCTGACACCTAACGCATTGATTCTATGCACTGCCCATCGCGAAAGGCGATTCTCGCCCCCGCGACGATGCGCACCATCAATGCGCGATCGTCTGGTTGCCGTCGTCGACACCTTCGACCGTTGCAATAACAGGCGTCTCGATGCTGCCATCCCACTCGATGGGTTCCGGCTGGCGAATAAGGGCGTGCTTGATAACCTCGCCCATGCGCGACACCGGAATGATTTCCATCTCGTTCTTCACATTGTCCGGAATCTCCGCCAGATCCTTGGCATTTTCTTCCGGAATCAGCACCTTCTTGATGCCGCCGCGCAGAGCCGCAAGCAGCTTTTCCTTCAGGCCGCCGATCGGCAGCACGCGACCACGAAGTGTGATCTCGCCCGTCATCGCCACATCCTTCGAGACCGGAATACCGGTCATGATGGAGACGATGGCGGTTGCCATGGCAACACCGGCGGACGGACCGTCCTTCGGGGTTGCCCCTTCTGGAACGTGGACGTGGATGTCGCTCTTGTCGAAGCGCGGCGGTTCGATGCCGAAGTCCACGGCGCGCGAACGGACATAGGATGCCGCCGCGGAAATGGATTCCTTCATCACTTCCTTGAGGTTGCCGGTGACCGTCATGCGGCCCTTGCCCGGCATCATCACGCCTTCGATGGTGAGCAGCTCACCGCCGACTTCCGTCCACGCCAGACCGGTGACGACACCAACCTGATCCTCGCGTTCGGCCTCGCCGTGTCGGAACCGCGGAATGCCCAGATAATCCTCGATGTTTGCAGCGGTGACCGCAACCGACGTGGATTTACCCTTGATGATCTCGGTCACCGCCTTGCGGGCAAGCTTCATCAGTTCGCGTTCAAAATTACGAACACCGGCTTCACGGGTGTACTGCTGGCTGATGGCCATCAGGGCATCGTCGCTGACCGAGAACTCTTCCGGACGCAGGGCATGTTCCTTGATCGCCTTTGGCAACAGATGACGCTTGGCGATTTCGCGCTTTTCGTCTTCGGTGTAGCCGGCGATGCGGATCACTTCCATACGGTCCATCAGGGGACCCGGAATGTTCAGCGTGTTGGCCGTGGTCACGAACATCACGTCGGACAGGTCGTACTCCACTTCAAGGTAGTGGTCCATGAAGGTGGAGTTCTGTTCCGGATCGAGAACCTCCAGAAGCGCAGATGACGGGTCGCCACGGAAATCCATGCCCATCTTGTCGATTTCATCGAGCAGGAAGAGCGGGTTCGCCTTCTTGGCCTTCTTCATCGACTGGACAATCTTGCCCGGCATGGAGCCGATATAGGTGCGACGGTGACCACGGATTTCCGCTTCGTCACGCACGCCACCGAGCGCCATACGCACATATTCGCGGCCGGTCGCCTTGGCGATCGACTTGGCGAGCGAGGTCTTGCCGACGCCGGGAGGACCAACGAGGCACAGGATAGGTCCGCGAATCTTGGTAGCGCGCGCCTGGACCGCCAGATACTCGACGATTCGTTCCTTGACCTTGTCCAGACCGAAGTGATCCTGATCGAGGATCGTCTCGGCGGCATTGAGATCGGTCTTGATCTTCGACTTCTTGCCCCAGGGCAGGCCAAGCAACCAGTCCAGATAGTTGCGCACGACGGTCGCTTCGGCGGACATCGGGCTCATCTGGCGCAGTTTCTTCATTTCCGCGTCGGCCTTTTCCTTGGCCTCCTTGGAAAGCTTGGTCTTGGCGATGCGCTCTTCCAGTTCGGCCATCTCGTCACGGCCGTCTTCGCCGTCGCCGAGTTCCTTCTGGATCGCCTTCATCTGCTCGTTCAGGTAATATTCGCGCTGGGTCTTCTCCATCTGGCGCTTGACGCGCGAGCGGATGCGCTTTTCGACCTGAAGCACGGAAATTTCGCCTTCCATGAAGCCGAGCGCCTTTTCAAGCCGCTGCTTCACGCTGACGGTTTCAAGCATTTCCTGCTTTTCGGTGATCTTGATCGACAGGTGCGAAGCAACCGTATCGGCAAGCTTCGAATAATCGTCGATCTGACCGGCAGCGCCGACAACCTCGGGCGAAATCTTCTTGTTGAGCTTCACATAGCTCTCGAATTCCGAAACGACCGAACGCGACAGCGCCTCGATCTCGACCGGATCTTCAGCGGGTTCCTGCAGCGGTGTAGCGGAGGCTTCGTAGAAATCCTCGCGGCCGGTATAGCTGTCGATCTGGGCGCGGCCCTTGCCTTCCACCAGCACCTTCACGGTGCCATCAGGAAGCTTCAGAAGCTGCAGCACATTGGCGACCGTGCCAACCTTGTGGATGGCCTCGGGAGCCGGATCGTCATCGCTGGCGTTGATCTGGGTGACAAGCATGATCTGCTTGTCCGAGCCCATGACTTCCTCGAGCGCACGAATGGATTTTTCCCGCCCGACGAACAGGGGAACGATCATATGCGGGAAAACGACAATGTCGCGCAGGGGAAGTACCGGATAGGTACCGCCAGATGCCGCAGACGTGATGTTCGTCATATCATTTCCTTTCCTGGTCCCTTTCGGGACACTTTGCCGGACATCTTGGGGGCATCCGGCACATTCATTTCTCGAGACTGAAAGTGGAGTTTCGAAACACCGATTTCAAGTCGCCGGAAGAGACGGTCCCGCCCACCGGCAGAACCGTGAAATTCAACAAAACCCAGCGCCGGCTATACTCCCGACATTTCCGGTTATCCTTGAAGGCCAGGAACCGGGTCGCCGACGGTAATTCACATTTCCGTCATATCGCGCTGCAAATCAGTTGTAAGACTTTATCAGCAAAGCGCAATCCGCTCCAAACGCAAAATCGGATAACGCCAAGTTAGGCGCAAGTTTCGCAACCGGACATAATAAAAAAGGCCCGCACGGATGCGGGCCTTCGAAATTCGTCAACGCGGCGGATCAGCCGATCAGGCCGAAACGTTGGCCTTTTCTTCCTGACGATCCGCATAGATGTAGAGCGGACGAGCGACGCCGCTGACGACATCGTTGGAGATCACCACTTCGCGTACGCCTTCCAGCGTCGGCAGTTCGAACATGGTATCCAGAAGGATCTTTTCCATGATCGAGCGCAGACCGCGGGCACCCGTCTTGCGGGTGATCGCCCGGCGGGCAATCTCGCGCAGCGCGTCCTCGTGGAATGTCAGCTCCACATCTTCCATCTCGAACAGGCGCTGATACTGCTTGACCAGCGCATTCTTCGGCTCAGACAGAATCTGGATCAGCGCATCTTCATCAAGGTCTTCCAGCGTCGCGAGAACGGGCAGACGGCCGATGAATTCCGGAATAAGACCGAACTTCACCAAATCTTCCGGCTCCAGCTCGCGCAGCACCTCGCCCACACGACGGTCGTCTTCCGCCTTGACGGTCGCACCGAAGCCGATCGAGGTCTTTTCACCACGGGCCGAGATGATCTTGTCGAGGCCGGCAAACGCGCCGCCGCAGATGAACAGAATGTTGGTCGTATCCACCTGCAGGAATTCCTGCTGCGGATGCTTGCGACCGCCCTGCGGCGGAACGGAAGCGACCGTACCTTCCATGATCTTCAGAAGCGCCTGCTGAACGCCCTCGCCCGACACGTCACGCGTGATGGACGGGTTGTCCGACTTGCGGGAAATCTTGTCGACTTCGTCGATATAGACGATGCCGCGCTGGGCGCGCTCGACATTGTAATCCGCAGCCTGCAACAGCTTCAGGATGATGTTTTCCACGTCCTCGCCGACATAACCGGCTTCGGTCAGCGTCGTTGCGTCTGCCATGGTGAAGGGAACGTCGATGATGCGGGCGAGCGTCTGGGCAAGATAAGTCTTGCCGCAACCCGTCGGACCCACGAGCATGATGTTCGACTTCGCAAGCTCGACATCGCCGTTCTTGGAGGCGTGCGCGAGGCGCTTGTAATGGTTGTGAACGGCCACCGACAGGATTTTCTTCGCCTGCTTCTGACCGATGACATATTCGTCGAGGATCTTGATGATGTCCTGCGGGGTGGGAACACCCTCACGCGACTTCACCATCGACGTCTTGTTCTCCTCGCGGATGATGTCCATGCACAATTCGACGCATTCATCGCAGATGAATACCGTCGGTCCGGCAATGAGTTTCCGGACTTCGTGCTGGCTCTTGCCGCAGAATGAACAATAGAGTGTATTCTTAGAGTCGCCGCCGTTGCTGCCGCTGACTTTGCTCATATCACTTTCCTTCCAGCACGCCGCAGGTCCGCCAAACGGATCGCGGTCAACTTACCGCCCGCCGATACGGCTCGCCTTGGGGTGCATCGCCGTATCCGCCTCGTTTCCCGGGGTACTAACCGGTATCAGATACATGAGCTGACCACCGGCTGCAACGAATTCCCCATCAAACAAGGCTACGTCATAAAAACTCAACATAGCCTTTATATATACTAATATCGCTTTCTGTTGCGGTTGAAAGCCCCGAAATTACTTTTGCGGGGTCAAACAAACGTCAGAGAGCGGCGCGCCTCAATTCGCGGCGGCGCCTTCCATTTCCTGGCGCGAGGTCAGGATCTTGTCGATCACGCCCCAGTCCTTCGCCTCGTCTGCATCCATGAAATGGTCGCGATCAAGGGTTTTTTCAACCTCTTCGAGCGTGCGGCCGGTGTGCTTCACGTAGACTTCATTGAGGCGACGCTTCATCTTGATGATGTCACGAGCGTGACGTTCGATATCCGAAGCCTGCCCCTGGAAACCGCCGGAAGGCTGGTGCACCATGATGCGGGCGTTCGGGGTGGCGAAACGCATGCCCTTTTCACCGGCGGCCAGAAGCAGCGAACCCATCGATGCGGCCTGACCGACGCACAGCGTCGAAACCGCGGGGCGGATGAACTGCATCGTATCGTAGATCGCCATGCCGGCGGTCACGACGCCACCCGGCGAATTGATGTAAAGCGCGATTTCCTTCTTCGGGTTTTCAGCCTCGAGGAAAAGCAGCTGCGCGCAGACGAGCGAGGCCATCTGGTCTTCCACCGGTCCGGTGAGGAAAATGATGCGTTCCTTGAGAAGACGGGAAAATATGTCGTAGGAGCGTTCGCCGCGATTGGTCTGCTCAACGACCATCGGCACCAGAGCCATGGCGGTATCAACTGGATTTTTCATGTCCGTCCTTTGTCAACTCTGCCCTTCGCGGATAACCGCTCCGGAATCACTTCTAACCTTCATTCTCCCTACATAGAGTGTCCCTGCCCCGCACTTCAAGACACGAAGCCGCATATCCTTAACGGCTCAACAGCGTTTGCAGGCCGTCGAGCCCGGCGTGGCAAGGGTTTTGAACCGGACGAGGCCTGCCGAGGCCCTTTCACCTGCCGCCACCATTTTTTTACTATGCCGGGCAACGACGGCAAAAATTGCCTGCCATGCACAGATATAACTTCTCACCGGCAAGAACTCGTTAGGTATTTGCTGCTGATATTGCCCGGCGAATTTCCGGTTCCCGTCAGGGAATGGGCCCTTCCGGGCGAAATGGCAGCTCAACAATTCCAGCGGGCATAACGCACCTCGTGCGAAAGGTCCCGCTTTTACCGCATGATGGCGCAGATAGGATTTTGCAATGCTGGATGCAAAGACGAGCACGCTACTGTGGGCGGCGGAGACGTTCACCCTTGCCGTGCTTTTGGGAACGCTGTGGCTGCACCGCCCTTCGCGCCGGCATAATCTCTATTTCGCAGCCGGTTTCCTCGCCACAGGATTCGGTACCGTCATGGTGGCGCTTCGCGGGGATATTTCGAGTTTTCTGTCCATTCAGGTCGGCAATACGCTTGCACTTTCCGCCTTCGGTTTCTGGCTCGCGGGCCTGCTATCTCTGGAGCAGCGCAAACTCGGCGGCTGGATCGCCATTCCGGCGCTATTGTGGATCGCCGGAATGTTCGTGCCATCAGTGCCTGAAGACATGGTCGCTCGCATCCTCCTTTATCATGCCAGCGCGGCCACGGGATATTTCATGCTCGCCGGCGTGCTTCTGGGCAGCAGGGCACGTGCTTCACGCAGCCGAAAGGTGCTGGCCACGATCCTGATCCTGCAGGCCTTTGCCGGAGCGATCGTCGCCTCCATCGTCATCCCGGCCAATGCCGCGATTCCCAACGCCATCCCCATGACCTCGGCGCTCTCCATTTCCGGCATGCTCGGCTTCACCGCCATCATCATGATCAGCGCCAAGATCATCATGGAAGACACGGAAATCCGCCTTCACCGGCTCGCTATGACCGATCATCTGACCGGTGTCCTCAACCGGCGCGGTCTGCTGGAGGAGTTCGACCGCATCAAGAAGCGCTCGCACGGCTCCGACCGCTACGTGGCGCTGGTTCTCTTCGACATCGACCATTTCAAGAAGATCAATGACAGATACGGACATCAGTCCGGCGATGCCGTGCTTGTGCATTTCTGCAATATCGCACAACGCGTGATCGGCGAGCGCGGCCTTTTCGTCCGGATGGGCGGCGAGGAATTTGCGCTGGTGGCCGAAGTCGAGAGCCCGTCCAGCACCGTCACACTTGCGGAGGCCATCCGTAGCAATCTGCGCCTCTCGAAGATCACCGCACGCAACGAAGCCATCAAGGTGACGACCAGCGTCGGCATTTCCGAAGCAATGATCAAGGACGCCGACCTGAGCGTGATGATGACCGAGGCCGACCGCGCACTTTATGCCGCCAAGAAAGCGGGGCGCAACCGGACCGTCATCCATGTGAATTCGGCCAATGTCGTCGTGCCCGCCCCGGACCGGGACGAAAACCCGATGGACAACAATGCAGACCGGCAGGTCGCGGCGCTGAACCGGATATCCGCCATCGCCAGCCGGTGAGGATGTCACCGTACAGCGACAGATGACGGCGAACGCACTGGCCATTTCCCGCCCTTTTCAAAGCACCACACGCGGACTAAACCATCAGCATGACAGCGACATTTCCCTTTCTCAAAATCGACCCCGCCACCCGCCGCGTTTCCCTTGATGCCCGAGATCCGGCCTTCTACAACGATCCGAACCCGGTTTATGCCGCCCTGCACGCGCAATGTCCCACCTTCTACTGGGAAGAGCAGCGGCAATGGTTTTTCACCTCCTATGACCATGTCAGCACCCTGCTGCGCGATCGCCGGTTCGGGCGGCAGATATTGCATGTCGCAAGTCGTGAAGAGATCGGCTTGCCGGAGCCGCTTGAGCATGTGAAGCATTTCGACCTGGCCGAGCAGCATTCGCTCCTGGAGCTGGAGCCGCCGGAGCACACGCGGCTGCGCACGCTGATCAACCGCGCGTTCGTTTCGCGGCATGTCGACAAGATGAAGCCGGAAATCGAGGAACTCGCCAACCGCCTGATCGAGGCCTTTGAAGCGAATGGCGAGACGGAGCTGCTCTCCTCGTATGCCGACATCATTCCGGTGACGATGATCGCCCGCATGATCGGCATTCCCGAAGAGATGGGGCCACAGCTTTTGAAGTGGTCGCATGCCTATGTCGGCATGTACATGTTCAAGCGCACGCCCGAAGACGAGCTTCTGGCCGACAAGGCCGCGCAGGAATTTTCAGATTATGTGCGCAGCGTCATCGCCGAGCGGCGTGCGGAGCCCAAGGACGATCTGCTGAGCCACATGATCCATACGGAGCACAAGGGCCAATACCTGACAGACGACGAGCTGGTCTCCACCACCATCGTGTTGTTGAATGCCGGTCATGAGGCGACGGTGCACCAGATCGGTAATTCCGTGCGCATCATTCTGGAAAGCGGCCTCGACCCCGAGACCCTGTTCCATGACGAGACCGCCACGGAACGCACGGTCGAGGAAACGCTTCGCATCTGCGCGCCGGTCCACATCTTCCAGCGCTGGGTTCTCGAACCGGTCGAGATCGACGGCGTGCAGTTCAAGCGTGGCGATAAAGTCAGTCTCATCCTGGCCGCTGCCAACCTCGATCCGGCGAAATTTTCCGATCCTCTGGCCTTCCAGCCGGATCGGAACGAGGGCGCCAACGTCTCCTTCGGCGCCGGCATCCATTTCTGCATCGGCGCGCCGCTTGCAAGACTGGAGCTTAATCTCGCCCTGCCCCTGCTTTTCAAACGTCTGCCGGGCCTGAAGATTGCCGAGCCGCCCAAGGTGAAGGACGTCTATCATTTCCATGGTCTGGAGCGGCTCGATCTGGCGTGGTAGATCGGGGTAACGAAGCTTCGCCTTTAGATCTGCGCCAGCCCACCATCGACGGAAAGTTCCACACCGGTAATATAGCTGGCCTTGGAAGACGCCAGAAACAGCACCGCCTCGGCAATTTCGTCGGGGTCGGCCATCCGGCCGATCGGTGCCGCATCCTTCAGATAGGCCTTGAAACCGGCGATCTTTTCATCGTCCATCTTCAGTCCATTTTCCATGATCGGCGTGCGGGTAACACCCGGGCTGACCGTATTGACGCGGATGCCACGCCCCTTCAGGTCATTGGCAAAGCTGCGGGCGAATGACCGAACCGCCGCTTTCGAGGCATTGTAAGCACTCAGCCTTTCCATGCCCTTGTTGCCGACGATCGACCCCGTCAATACGATCGAACCGCCGTCGCGCAGCACGGGCAACAAAGTCTGCACCGTGTAGAATACGCCCTTCACGTTGATATCGAAGATCCGGTCGTAAAGTGCCTCGTGGGTCTCGCCAAGATCGTTATTCTCCGCGATGCCGGCGTTGGCGACCAGTACATCCACTTTCCGCCCGTCTGCTTCTAAGCGGCTCTTGAGCTGCTCCAGGTCGGAGAGCTTCGCAACGTCGGAAACGAAGCCGATTGCCCCCTTCCCAAGTTTGGCGACAGCGGCATCGAGATTGGCCGAATTGCGGCCCGTCACATAGACCGTAGACGCCCCACCTTCCAGAAACAATTTGGCGACTGAAAAGCCGATGCCGGTCGATCCGCCCGTGACGACGACCACTTGCCCGCTGAATATTCCAGACATTAAAAACTCCATAAAATATCTAAATTTCCGAATAACCGTAATTCGGTATTTCGGTTTTATTGAAATATTGAAGCGTGTCAATCCATATGCTAGAGCCGAGCCATGGTTCAGTTTTTTCATCCCGCTCGCGAGGACATATCGCTCACGGCCGTGCTGGCTGCCCTCGGCGAGCCGGCACGAATGGGCATCATCCGCAAATTATGGGGGTCCGAGTCCGGGCAAAATTGCGGCGCGGCAGCGCCCTGTCAGGATATGCCGCGCTCAACCCTCTCCAGCCATATGCGAATTCTGCGTGAGGCCGGATTGATCCGCACCCACAAACAGGGCGTCGAAAATATCAGCGTCGTCCGTCTCGAGGATATGGAAGCCCGCTTTCCCGGGCTCCTTCCATCAATTCTCAAATTCGATGGGCAATAGCAGCTTCAAACAGTCATCCCGCCTCAAAGCCGGATGACGTAATCCTTCCGCGTGGTTTCCAAAACTTCCCAGGTGCCGGTGAAGCCCGGGCGCAGGACCACCCTGTCACCCGGCCTCAGATCGCGCGGTGCGCCGCCGTCTTCGGTCAGGATGGAATGGCCTTCGAGAATGCTGAAATATTCCCATTCATCATAGACCACCCGCCATTTTCCAGGCGTGGACTGCCAGATGCCGGCATAGATACCACCGGAAGCCTCTTCGAGATTCCATGTCGTGAATCTGGGATCACCGGAAATCAGTCTTTCCGGCGCGGGTGCGCCGTGCTCCACTGCGGTGACATCATCAAAAGACAGAAAATTCGTCATGGTATCCCGGTCCGTCAGATGTGGTTGGTCCCATAGCTTTGCGCGATTGTGAGCGCTTCGTCAAACGGCTTCAACCCAATATACAACTTAAAATTGCTTTTCAACTTGACAACGATGAATGCTTGCCTGGCATCCCTTGCCCCGGCGGGCTATCGCAGCCGGGAAAAGATGCGGCTTACTCCATCTTGGTCCAGCCAAACACCAGCCATTTGTATTTCGACTTCTTGTCGGGTTCGGCGGTGTAGGTCATCTGCATATCGCCGCCCTTCGCATAGATATCGAGCCTCGGCGCGGTATCCAGCTTGAGCCATAAGGAACTCTTATTAAACGACCATGTCCCGCACCAGACGCATGCGGCGGACGGTGGATCACCGGCTTGATGGAAATTGTAACGTCCGTCCGCCGTGATCTCCAGATAGTCGAAGGCGGAGTAAAAAGTCGTTACCGTTTCCTGAAACTGCGTGGCGTCCGCTTCCTGCTGGGCCGTTGGCGCCGTCTTCATATCCCGCGGCGGGCGGCTGGTCGCACCGGTGAGCTTCCATTTCCCGACAAAATCCTGCTGGGTCGGGAGATATTCCGCCTCGGCCTGCGCCTTCGGGACCGGGGCAATGCCCGGCACGTCGGCCATAGCAGCAATTCCGAACGCAAGGAAAAAGCTGACAATTCGAAGCAGTCCGGTTCGGTTTTCCATATTGCACGTCTTTCGTGATGGGAATGCGAGAGCGTCTGTCTTAGGCGGATTCGGCGCTTGAAGCGACTATGCGCAACCTCAATTTCCCGCCAATTTCGCAATCATAATGAACAGGAAGAGCACGGTCGCAGCTGCCGAAAACACCTTGTTTTCAAGGGGCTTTCCGGCGGCTGCGTGGTTACAAGTCGGCCGTCACGCGGGTAGACGTGCGTGACGAAACTCCTCACACCTTGGCAAATGACTGTTCGAGATCGGCGATGATGTCCTTGACGTCTTCGATGCCGATCGACAGGCGCACCACGTCTGGCCCGGCGCCGGCTGCCGTCTGCTGTTCCGGTGTCAGCTGGGCGTGGGTGGTGGAGGCCGGATGGATGACGAGCGAGCGCGTATCGCCGATATTGGCCAGATGGGAGAAAAGCTGCAGCCCCTCCACCAGCGCCTTGCCGGCGGCATAACCGCCCTTGACGCCGAAGGTAAAGACGGAGCCCGCCCCCTTCGGCGAATAATGCTGCTGGATGGCGTGGTTGTCGCTGTCCTCCAGGCCCGCATAATGCACCCAGCCGACCTTTGGATGTGCCTTCAGCCATTTCGCGACGGCGAGTGCATTGTCGGAATGGCGCTGAACGCGCAGCGGCAGCGTCTCGATGCCGGTCAGGATAAGGAAGGCGTTGAAGGGCGAGATTGCCGGGCCGAGATCACGCAATCCCAGAACGCGGCAGGCGATGGCAAAGGCGAAATTGCCGAAGGTCTGGTGCAACAGGACGCCGGAATATTCCGGCCGCGGCTGCGACAGCGCCGGAAATCTGTCTGTCGCCGACCAGTCGAAGGTGCCGCCATCGACAATGATGCCACCCATGGAATTGCCGTGTCCGCCAAGGAATTTCGTCAGCGAATGCAGCACGATGTCAGCGCCGTGTTCCAGCGGCCGCAGCAGATAGGGGCTCGCCATGGTATTGTCGACGATAAGCGGCAGGCCGTGACGATGGGCGACATCGGCAATCGCGGCAATATCGACGAAGGTGCCGCCGGGATTGGCGAGGCTTTCGATGAAGATGGCGCGCGTGCGCTCATTGATCTGCGCCTCGAAGCTCGCCGGGTCTGCCGCGTCCGCCCAGCGCACCTGCCAGTCGAAACCCTTGAAGGCGTGGCCGAACTGGTTGATCGAGCCGCCATAAAGCTGGCGGGCCGCGACGAAATTATCACCGGATTGCATGAGCGTATGGAAAACCAGCAATTGTGCTGCGTGACCGGAAGCGACAGCGAGCGCCGCCGTGCCGCCTTCGAGCGCCGCCACGCGCTCCTCCAGAACTGCCTGGGTGGGGTTCATGATGCGGGTGTAGATATTGCCGAACTCTTTCAATCCGAACAAAGCGGCGGCGTGATCGGCATCGCGGAAAGCATAGGCCGTCGTCTGATAAATCGGCGTCGCGCGCGCGCCGGTGGTCGGATCAGGCTGCGCACCGGCGTGAACGGCCAACGTCGAAAATCCGGGATTGTTGCTCGACATTATGTTTCCTCCATTGGAATTTTGGAGGGATCATAATGCCTTGGCGTCAAATGATAAGTGCAATCCGTACCAACTATCGCGCAATATTGAGACGCGGATACTCAATTGCCGGGCAACGGTCCATCACCACGTCCATGCCATAGGCTTCCGCCTTGGCGGCGGCATTGTCGTCACGAACCGAAAGCTGGCCCCAGATCACCGATGGTCGGTCGGGCAGCAATATCGCCTCTTCGACAATGGCCGACAAATATTCCGGCGCGCGGAAAACATCGATCATGTCGATCGCCTCAGGGATATCGGCAAGCCTGGCATAGACCTTCTGCCCTAATATCTCCTTGCCCGCCTGGCCGGGATTGACCGGAAACACGCGATACCCCTTGGACAGCAGAAAGCGCATCACGCCGTGGCTCGGCCTGTCGGGATTGGGTGAAGCACCGAGCAGGGCGATGGTTTTGACGTCAGTCAGAATTTTTCTGAGATAGTCGGGCTCGTAAGTATCATGCTGCATGTCAACTTATCCCTTCTGGAACGTCACCTGGTTTGAAGAATGCCAGCGCAAGTTCGCCATCCGAAAGCCCCGCCAGGATAGCGTCTCCTGCATGATTTCGCGAACACATCCCTGACGCCGGCGATTGCGCCCACCCTTCCCATCTAGGAAGCCTCTCCGTTCTCTTGAACCCCTGCCCGGCCAAAAATCGCTGCCACGGAAAGTTCATCGTCCTGCAGCGGTCGCTTTTTGTCCACGCAAAATGATTTCACCAAACACGGGAATTCGGATTTTATTGACTATTTCTGTCCAGTTTTTAAAAGCGGTGGAGACAGGCCTGGATATCGGCGCAAACAACATTGACGTGCAATTCATGCGCCGTTCGTCTCCTGTTTGTTTTCATTCCGTTCGCAGTTGAATTAGACATATCTAATTTTCAAGAAGTTATGTCGTAAACCAATCAATATACCGATCTGCAACGTTATAGTTAGTCATTATATGAATCTGTGAAATTTATTTTCAAAGATGTCATCTGCGAATTGATACACCTTCGCTCAAATACTCATAGAGGATCAGCGGGAACATTTAGTGAAACAGTTCATGCTTCCGGCCCAAAATGCACCCCTTGACGGAACGACGAGCCGTGCATCCAGCACTGGTGCCCGCGCCCGACAGATGAAATCCTGAGCAGAACCCTGCATCGAGCCCGCGCAAAATCATTCCGCCTTCCGACGACATGAACAAAGCGCAAATTTTACGCGTGTAGCAATATCTGCAGCAGACGCATCCCACTCGCATGGTTCGCGCGGTCGAAAATCGTGTGCATGGGCAATCGGAAAAGGCTTGTTGCCCGCGGGAAATCGATTCCGGTTTGCAAACCAATGGTATAGGTTGCCCAAATTAGCCGGCGAGCGAGTCTCTATCGTGACATTTGACATTCTTCTTCTGGTGCTCCTGGGCGCGGTGCTGCATGCCGGATGGAATGCGCTGGTCAAATCCGGATCCGACAAATCGCTGGACGCCTCGCTGATTGCGGCAGGGGCTGCGGCCTGCTCCTTGCCCTTTCTGCCTTTCCTGCCCTTTCCCGCGCCGGTGGCCATTCCTTTTCTGATTGCCTCGGCGGTTCTGCAATTCGCCTATTTCCGCCTTGTCGCCGCCGCCTATACGATCGGCGATATCGGCCTCGTTTATCCCGTCATGCGCGGTGTGGCGCCTTTGATCGTTGCCGCAACGAGCAGCCTGTTCCTCAGCGAGGCGTTAAGCCCGCTCGCACTCGCCGGCATCGCCGTCATTTCCGGCGGCATCCTGACGCTGGCTTTCGAAGCGCGGCGCGGCGGCGGAAAGGCGATCCTGGTCGCTCTTCTCAATGCCTTCGTGATCGCCTCCTACACCTTCGTCGATGGTGTCGGCGCCCGGCTTTCCGGCAATGCGATCTCCTATACGCTGTGGATGTCGCTTCTGCCGCCGGTGCTGCTGTTCGGTTTTGCCTTTTACCAGCGTGGCGTCGGCCCGGTCGCGCGGCATGTGCAACGCAACTGGTGGCGCGGCCTGATTGGCGGCGGCGGCTCCATTCTGTCCTACGGTCTGGCGCTCTATGCCATGACCAAGGCTCCCGTCGCCGTCGTCGCTGCACTCCGGGAAACCTCCATTCTCTTTGCGCTGGTGATCTCCGTCGTCATCCTGAAGGAACGCGCCAGCATTTGGCGTTATCTCGCCGGCGGTATCATTGCAGCGGGTGTTCTGGTGATGCGGCTCGGCTAAAAAGGGTCAACTTGATGGGGTAAAATAATACCACATATCTAACATGCTGTTTTTATTTATTTATTTTTACGGTCAGCGAAATCAGTCATATTGACGCTTTCACGCACACACCGTATAAGCGCGCCAGATCGGATTCCAGCCGGAATAGGGTCATTTACGGTTGCCTCTAACGGCAACCAAATCAAGCAACAAGAAACGCCCGTATACTCTTTAATCAAGAGTGTGACGGGTCCACGTTAGAAAGTGAAATCCATGTCTACTTTCGTTCAGAAGCCCGCTGAGGTGGAGAAGAAGTGGATCATCATCGACGCCGAAGGCCTCGTTGTTGGTCGCCTCGCCACCATCGTTGCAACCCGCCTGCGCGGCAAGCACAAGGCTACCTTTACCCCCCACGTTGATGATGGCGACAACGTCATCGTTATCAATGCGGAAAAGGTTGCCTTCACCGGCAAGAAGTATTCCGACAAGAAGTATTACTGGCACACCGGTCACCCGGGTGGCATCAAGGAGCGCACCGCTCGCCAGATCATCGAAGGCCGCTTCCCGGAGCGCGTCGTTGAAAAGGCTATCGAGCGCATGATCCCGCGCGGCCCGCTCGGCCGTCGCCAGATGAAGAACCTGCGCGTTTACGCCGGCTCGAACCACCCGCACGAAGCACAGCAGCCCACCGTTCTCGACGTGGCCGCGCTTAACAAGAAGAACGTAAGGAGCGCCTGATAATGGCCGATCTTTCCTCTCTGAAAGACCTCGCCCCGGCATCGGAAGCTTCGGCTCCCGTGCACGTCCGCAAGGTTGATACCCTCGGCCGCTCCTACGCGACCGGCAAGCGCAAGAACGCCGTAGCCCGCGTATGGGTGAAGGCCGGTTCTGGCAAGATCATCATCAACGGCCGCGATTTCACCACGTATTTCGCACGTCCGGTTCTGCAGATGATCCTCCAGCAGCCGCTGGTCGCAGCTGCCCGCGCCGGTCAGTTCGACATTATTGCAACGGTTGCAGGCGGCGGTCTTTCCGGCCAGGCCGGTGCCGTTCGTCACGGTGTTTCCAAGGCTCTCACCTACTTCGAACCGGGCCTTCGCCCCGTTCTGAAGAAGGGTGGCTTCCTGACCCGCGACAGCCGCGTTGTCGAGCGTAAGAAGTACGGTAAGGCCAAGGCGCGCCGTTCGTTCCAGTTCTCCAAGCGTTAATCGCTTATCGGAACAGTTCGTTCAGAACTTCAAAAGGCGGGGCTTCGGCTCCGCCTTTTTTATTTTGATGATTGGCGACGGCTTGAATTATTCCCCCAAGGGAATAATATTGCTTTATGAGCTATCTCGTCGAGTATACGAATGAATTCGGAACATGGTGGGAGGCGCTTGACGAGAGCGAGCACATCAGTATCGACGCCTATGTGCAGAAACTCGAACAACGCGGCCCTCACCTTCCGTTCCCTTACTCGAGCGGCATTCATGGCTCGCGGCATGCGCATATGCGAGAATTACGTATCCAAAGCGGCGGCAAGCCGTTGCGGATTTTTTATGCCTTCGATCTCCGTCGAGCGGCAATCCTGCTGATCGGCGGCGACAAGACGGGCGACAAGCGGTTTTACGACCGTATGATCCCGATTGCCGACGGCCTTTATGACGAGCATCTCGCTGAGCTTGAAAAGGAAAAACACAATGAGCGGTAGACACAGTTTTGCGCAGTTACGCAACCGGATGTCGGGCGACGCGCGTGTTAAGTCGAAAGCCGATGCAGATCGTCTGGAAGAAGAAATGAACCTTGCGGATGTTCGCCGGGCGCTGAAACTCTCGCAGGACGAAATAGCGCAGGCGCTGGATATCGGTCAAAGCTCTGTCGCCAAATTGGAAAAGCGTGCCGATATGTATGTCGGTACGTTACGCCGGTTCATCGAGGCGATGGGCGGCGAACTGGAAATCATCGCACGCTTCGATGGCCGCTCGATCAAAATTCGCAATTTCTCAGATCTCGCCGAGAAGGCCGATAAGTAATGCCTAGCAAAACAATCGACCATGCCTTTACCGCGACAACGCTGACTTCGGCCGCAACCGACCCAACCCATGCGGGCGTCCTCTCCTTCATGCGACGCAAGTATACAAAGAACCTCAAGGGCGTTTCGACGGCGATCTGGGGTATTCCGTTTGACGCGGCAACCTCCAACCGGCCGGGTGCGCGCTTCGGGCCGCAGGCGATCCGCCGCGCGTCCGCGATCTTCGACAATGATCCGCAATATCCCTTCGCGCGCGATCTTTTCGCCCATATGCCGACCATCGATTATGGCGACTGCCTGCTCGACTACGGCAACCATTGGAAAACGCCTGACACGATCGAAAAGGAAGCGCGCAGGATCATCTCCAAGACGGATTATCTGCTGACGCTCGGCGGTGATCACTTCATCACCTGGCCATTGCTGAAAGCGCATGTGGCCAAGCACGGGCGTCTGGCGCTAGTGCAGTTCGACGCGCATCAGGATACATGGTTCGATGATGGCAAGCGCATCGACCACGGCTCCTTCGTGGCGCGCGCCGTGCGCGACGGACTGATAGATCCTGACCGTTCGATCCAGATCGGTATTCGCACCCATGCGCCCGACGATTTCGGCATCCGTATTCTCCACGGTTACGAGGTGGAGGATATGCGGGCGAGCGATATTGCCTCGCTGATCGTCAAGCACACGGGCGGCATGCCTGCTTACCTCACCTTCGATATCGATTGCCTCGATCCCGCTTTCGCACCGGGAACCGGCACACCCGTCGCCGGCGGACCGACCAGCGCCAAGATTCTCTCGGTTCTGCGCGGGCTCGGCCGGCTTGATATTCGCGGCTCTGACGTGGTGGAGGTGGCACCCGCTTACGACCATGCGGATATTACCGCCATTGCCGGGGCCACCGTTGCAATGTATATGCTTGGCCTGCGTGCCGAAAGGCTGGCGAAGGCTGGCTGACGAATAAAACGGCACTTGCCGAACTGATTCCGAATACCCTCACAACCCTTTGAAAAGGCAGGACAAGGACATGACAGCGAAGATCTTCATCGATGGCGAACACGGCACCACGGGTCTGCAGATCCGCACGCGCCTTGCCGGTCGCCGCGATATCGAGCTGCTGTCCATTCCAGAGGCCGAGCGCCGCAACGCGGCGATGCGCGAGGATATGCTCAACAACGCCGACATTTCGATCCTCTGCCTGCCGGATGATGCCTCGAAGGAGGCTGTCTCCATGGTGGCCGGCAACAACAATGTCCGCATCATCGACACCTCCACCGCCTATCGCGTCCATCAGGACTGGGCTTACGGTTTTGCCGAAATGGACCGAGACCAGGGCGACAAGGTTCGCTCGGCCCGTTTCGTCGCCAATCCGGGCTGCTATCCGACCGGCGCAATAGGCCTCATCCGTCCGCTGCGCGCCGCGGGCATCCTGCCCGACGGTTATCCGGTCAGCGTCAATGCGGTCTCCGGTTACACCGGAGGTGGAAAGCAGATGATCGCGCAGATGGAAGACCAGAGCCGCGACGATGCGATCAGCGCCAATAATTTCCTGTATGGCCTGACGCTGAAGCACAAGCACGTGCCGGAAATGACCATTCACGGTCAGCTCGACCGCGCACCGCTGTTTGCGCCCTCCGTTGGGCGTTTCCCGCAGGGCATGATCGTGCAGGTTCCGCTGTTTGCAGCGGACCTTGCGGAAGGCACCACGATCGAAACCATCCATGCGGCGCTAACCGCCCATTATGCGGGCCAGGACATCGTCAGCGTCGTGCCGCTTGCCGAAAGCAAGGGGATTTCCCGCATCGACGCTGAGGAGCTGGCGGGCAAGGACACGATGAAGCTCTTCGTTTTCGGTACGCCGGGCGGTGAGCATATCAATCTCGTGGCGCTGCTCGACAATCTCGGCAAGGGTGCCTCCGGCGCTGCGGTACAGAACATGGAATTGATGCTCTCGGCATGATCAGCAATACGCCGTCTTTTCCGGCCTCGTGGAATATCGAGGCCGCAAAACGCATCGCCGATACACCGGCCGGCATCGTTTACGAACTGACGCGCAAGGACGGCTCCCTTGCCATTGCCAAGGTTCTGAAAAAGAAGGTGCTGAAAGACAGCCTTCGCGGCGCGGATTTCATCGCATGGCGCGCGGGTATCGGTTGCGTCGAACTGCTCGACCAGTCCGACAATATTCTGCTAATGGAACATGCCGGCACGGAGACCCTTCGCGACCTGCTGTTCCGCGATGGCAACGACGATGCCACCACGGAAATCGCCGCCGAGGTTCTGCTTAGATATCACCAGCCACCGGAGCAGTCGCCGCCGTCCAGCCTGCTGACGCTGCCGCTCTATTTCGAAAGCCTGTTCCGCAAGGCCGAACAGGATCGTTCCGACGGCGTCGACAGCCCCTTTGTCGAGGCAGCAAGGCTTGCGCAGACGCTGATTGACCAACAGCGGGATATCAAGCCGCTGCATGGCGACCTGCACCATGAGAATATCATGCACAGCGATCGCGGCTGGATCATCATCGATCCGGCCGGCCTGATCGGCGATGCGGCGCTTGATGTCGCCAACATGTTCTCCAATCCGCTCGACCGTTTCGACCTCACCCGCAGCGAAGCCCGCATCGCCTCCATGGCAGCGATCTTTTCAAGGGCGCTGCAACGGGACGAACGGCTATTGCTGCAATATGCCTTCGCCTATGGCTGCCTTTCGGCCACGTGGCACGAAGAGGACGGCAATGCGGAAGAACGCGACAACGAACTCGCCGTCGCGGCAACCATCAAGGCAGTCCTGAAACATTTTTGAGCGGGGTCAGTCCCTGACTTCGACAGCAACGGGCGCCGGATATTCACCGATGAAACCGCGCCAATGGGCGACCGAAAAGCCGAGCAGGATCAGTGCCATGCCCTGATGGGCGAGCGCCACATGGATATCGACATGCATCAGCAGCGTGGTGATGCCTAGCCCCGCCTGAACGGAGATGAGCACAAAGAACAGGACCGCGCGGCGGGCATGTGGCGTGCCGGGCAAGGCGCGGGCCATCGACACCATATGCCACAGCGTGGCGGCAAACAGCGTGTAGGCACCCAGGCGATGGACGAATTGCACCGTCTTCGGGTTTTCGAACAGGTTTATCCACCAGGGCTGTTGCAGGAAGAGATCACCCGGCACCAGCGAACCATCCATCAGCGGCCAGGTATTATAGGAAAGGCCGGCATTCAGCCCCGCCACCAGTGCGCCGAGATAGATCTGGAACAGACAGAGCACCGTCAGCAGCGCGGCAAAGCCCCTGCCAGTCCGCTCATCCGCCGCATCAGGCGAATGATGCGACAGGCCTCGCAATATCCACATGCAGCCCGCGAAGATGAGGCAGGCGATCGTCAAATGGGTGGCGAGGCGATATTGCGAAACATCCGTGCGGTTGACGAGGCCTGATGACACCATCCACCAGCCGACGAAGCCCTGAAAACCGCCAAGCGCCAGAAGGCCGACGAGCGGCAGGCGCAGGCGCTTTTCGACCCGGCCGGTGAGCCAGAAGAAGGCAAGCGGCAGGGCGAAGACGAGGCCAATGGTGCGGGCGAGCAGGCGATGGGCCCATTCCCACCAGAAAATCGTCTTGAACTCATCAAGCGACATGCCCTTGTTGATTTCCTGATATTGGGGAATGCGCTTGTAGAGCTGGAATTCCTCTTCCCACTCTGCGACGGAAAGTGGCGGAATGGCGCCGTGGATCGGCTTCCATTCCGTGATCGACAGGCCGGATTCGGTGAGCCGCGTGGCGCCGCCGACGAGGACCAGACAGAACAGTGTGAAAAGTACGACGCGCAGCCAGATGCGCAGCAGGCGGCGGTCCTTTTCCTGTTTCTGCAGGGCGGCCTCTACCACCATGTCCACAGAACCATTTGCCATCGTCATGCCGTTCGAACGCATCTTTCAGGTCTCCCTCATACAGTCATGTTGATTAGCCTCAACCGGCACTACAAAACAAGGCCTCAGGGTTTGCGGCATGGGGTCGCGGCGCTATAGTCGCGCCACATGTTCAATTACGGAAGATTTCATGCACCCTCGCCTCAGATCGCTCATCGGCACCGTCGTCATTATCTGCCTCGTCGTCATTTACGCCGTCGCGGCGACGGCCATTGCATCGGCGACGCTGGCGCAATCGCCGTGGTGGGTGCATCTCGCCTATTTCGTGCTGAGCGGGGTCCTGTGGATCCTGCCGGCGATGCTGATCATCAAATGGATGGCCGGTTCAAAAAAACAGGGCTAAGCGCAGTCGGCTACAGGACACCCTGAGGTCGCAATTTTATAAACAGATTGTTTGCTGCTCAACGATATAGTCCGACCGAAACAACCGGAGAGAGTGGATGGTGGCTGAGGGGCCGGTCACAATCAGCGAGGATAAAGCGCCGACCGCCGTGCACAACGAGCGGCGCGGTGCCGATCGTCTGGTGATCGACCTCGTCGATGATGCCACGACCATTCGCTCCGGCTGGGAACAGCTGGAAAACGACCCGCTCAATTCGCTGCATCAGGGATTCGGCTGGTGTTCCATCTGGGCGCAAACCCAGGAGAGCGCCCTTCTGACCCTGCGCGGCCGGCAGGATGGCAGGACCATCTTCCTGCTGCCGCTCGAAATCGTGCAGGAGGGCGGCATCCGCAAGGCGCGTTTTCCCGGTGGCCGTTTCAACAACATCAATACCGGGCTTTTCGAACCGGCATTTGCCGCGCGCGCCGGCCAGGAAATCGCCGCCGCGATTGCCCGCGAGGCGCGCAAGCTGCTTGATGGCCGGGCCGATATTCTCGCGCTGCAGAACATCCCCCTGATCTGGCGCGGCAGGACCAGTCCACTCTCCTATCTGGCTTCCGTCGAAAACCAGAACCCGGCCTTCCAGCTTCCGCTGCTCGACAGTTTCGAGGCCACGCTTCGGCAGGTCAATGCCAAGAGACGCCGGAAGAAATTTCGCATCCAGAGCCGTAGGGCCGAGGAAATGGGTGGCTACAGCCATGTGATCGCCCGATCCCCGAAAGAAAAATGCGAATTATTGCAGACATTCTTCCGGCAAAAGGCCAACCGTTTTGCCTCGCAGCGCATTCCCGATGTGTTTCGTGACCAATCGGTGAAAGACTTCTTCTACGATCTCGCCAATTTTCCGGAAACCGGGACGGACACACTGCTGGAGCTGCATGCCATTCGCCTGCATGGCGTCCATGAAGGCATCATCGCTGCCGTGGCCGGTCTGTCGCGCAAGCAGGATCACATCATCTGCCAGTTCGGTTCGATCGATGAATCTTTTTCAGAACTCAGCCCCGGCGAATTGCTGTTCTGGCTGATGATCGAAAGGGCATGTCGCGAAAAGGCGGCGATTTTCGATTTCGGTGTGGGTGACCAGCTCTACAAACGCAGCTGGTGCCCGCTTTTCACCGCGCAGCACGATATATTCCTGCCGGTAACGTTGAAGGGCCGGGCAGCGGCTTCCGCCTATGCCGCCATCGCCCGGACAAAGAGCCTGATCAAATCCAATCCGGCGCTTTATGCATTGATCCAGCGTTTTCGCGCCGGACGGCCAAGAGCGGAAGCCTCGGCCGCCGACTGAGCGGGGTTTCGCGGCCAGTCAGGCGGCGCTCAGATGATCCGGCTTGCGCATACCCGTCATCGGTAACGCCTGCTTATAGCCCTGTGCTACAAGGTCATCGAGCGTCTTTTCCAGCATCTCACCATCCCGGCCGGGAACGGAAACGATGATTTCCGCCGGCAGATTGCGCAGCATTTTCTCAAGACTCGCAATCTGTACCGCGCCGCATTCGACGAGAACCGTATCGTAGGCGTCCGACAACGCGCTGAGGATCATCGTCAGGCGGTCTATGGCGCGCATGGCCTCACGCGGCTGGGCATTGCCGCGCGGTACGATATGGGCGTCGGACAGGCGGTCTCCGTGAATGGTTTCACCAAAGGCGGCCGCACCGGCCAGAAGGTCCATGACACCGGGAAGCCCGGCTTCGGGTGCCATCAGCCGCGTCGGACAACCGGACGCCGTCATATCGACGAGAACGACCGATCGGCCCATTTCGGACAAGGCGCGCGCCAGCATCACGGTTGAGGTTGAACCGCTATCACCGGCCGGGGACACGACGGCGGCGACCGGTTTGGCAAGCCGCGTGGTCAGGAAACCCGCAACGGCATCGATCGAAAAATCGTCTGACGTGTCGACGTCCTCTTCTGCCGCCACCTCTTGAGCTGTAACCACCTCTTCTTTTGGCAAGGCCGGTATCGCAGCCATGGCCGCGACGGGCATCTGCCGCTCCTCCTCGGCGACCTTATGGTGCGCCGCGACCGGAATGGCCTGGGGAGCTGGCTGGATTGCCTCGTGACGCGCAGTAACGGGCTGTTCCGGCACATCCGTGGCCCCATCCGTCTCGACCCGCGCGCGTGTCGGTGGCGGATCGGAGAGCGGCGGAACCTGGCTCCGGCCCACTGGCTTCAGAGCCCGGCCGGTGAAGAGTTCCACCAGCATGACGACAATACAGGAGAGCAGAAAGGCTGCGAGCGTCACGACGATGGTGATGGCGCCGGTTTTCGGGAAATAGGGTTCGCGCGGCTCAACCGCCGCCGAAATGACACGCGCATCGGCCGGCGTGGAATCCACCGAACCTGCCCGCGACGTCGCTTCGCGATAACGGGCGAGATAGGTTTCGAGGAGCTGCCGCTGGGCCGAGGCCTCGCGCTCGAGATCGTTGAGGCCCACCTGCTGTTCGCCGGCGCGCACGCTTTCCGATTTCAGCACGTTCAGTTGCTGAACGAGTTGCCGCTCGCGCAGGCGCGATAGGTTTGCCTCGTTTTCAAGGCTTGCGAGTACCTTGCGGGTCTCTTCCTGAATCTGCCGCTCTATGCCGGCAAGCTGGTTGCGCAGCGCCCTGATGCGCGGATGGCCTTCCAGCAACGAGGAGGTGAGATCGGAAATCTGGCTGCGGATCGACGTTTCGTTTTCCTTCAGCCTCTGGATCGTCGGGGAGGCAACGACATCGGGGAAGGTATCGAGCGCGCGGCCGCTTGCCAGCGCATTACGCACGCCTTCGGCCCGGGCTTCCGCATTGGCGCGCTCGCCACGGATACGGCCGAGTTCGGTAGAGATATCGCTGAGCTGGCGGGTGGCGAGCGTTTCGCCCTGCCCAGCCGAGAGAAGGTCGGACGAGGCGCGATAATCCGCGACTTTTCTGTCCGCATCGCGCACCTTCTCGCGCAGACTGGCGATTTCCGGCTCCAGCCAGCGTGCCGCTTCTGTGCTGGTGCCCAGCTTCGCGCCGCTCTGCAACGCAATATAGGCCTTCATCATCTCATTGGGGATGGCGGCGGCGAGCTTCGGATCCTTCGAGGAGAATTCGACCGTGATGACGCGCGAGCTTTCGACCTGATAGACCTGCAGCTTCTCCCGGAAAGCCGTCAAGACACGCTCCTCGGGCAGCACCTGCAGCGGATCCTTTTTGAGACCGACCCCGACCAGTAGCTGCGAGACGAAGGAAGGATGGGCTTCGGGATCGAACTCATCAAGCTCATAAAGCTTCATGTCTTTCGCGACCTGCTTGATGAGGTCGACCGATTGCAGGATCTGCACCTGGCTGGAAACGGTCAATTCATCGAGCACGGGTTCGGCGGGCGCATTTGACTGCTGCGACGCGCCGAAAGAGGCCGCACGGGATTCGATGAGCACGCGCGCCTCGCCCTTATAGGCAGGCGACATCATGCTGGCAGCCACAAAGGCGGCGCCTCCGGAGAGAAGGGTGATCGCCGCGATCCGCCCCCTGCGTCGCCATATCGCCGCAACAAGTTGCGCAAGGTCGATATCCACATCCCTGTCGTCAATACGATCGCCGTTCATGCAAGCTCCGTAACCGAGACAAACCTCGGGCGCTCAAATATAGATGGCCAATTTTCGCGAAGTTTAAGTCTTGCCGGTAACACAACCGTTAATCTCGGAGAATCCGACGAAATAAAGCCGATATTACCATCGCTCGCGCCTGATGTTTACCGGCCATTAACCCTAACAGAACGATAAGAATGGTCAAAGATCGACTCGGAGCCAGATGAGATGCCGCTCGCCGGATCACGACATGTCACCGCACTGACGCTAGCCGTTTTAACGGCCCTTTCCGGTTGCGCGGCATATCAACCCGCACCGCGCTCATTTAATGAGGCCGCGCTGCAATCCTATCACGTCGATAGCGGCGACAGGCTGCGCATCAACGTTTTCGAACAGGTCGGGCTGACCAATACCTATACCGTCGATCAGGCGGGTTACGTCGCCTTCCCGCTTGTCGGCCAGGTTCCCGCCCGCGGCAAGACGCTGCCGCAGCTCGAAGCCGCGATCGCTGCGAAGCTCCGGCAGGGGTATCTGCGCGATCCCGACGTGACCATCGAAATCGACCGTTACCGTCCCGTTTTCATCATGGGTGAAGTCGGTCGCCCCGGCCAATATTCCTATGTGCCGGGCATGACCGTGCAAAACGCCATCGCCATTGCCGGCGGTTTTTCCCCGCGCGCCAACCAGGCGGATGTCGACATTACCCGCAAGATCAATGCCGAGGTGATGACTGGCCGCATCGGGATCAGCGCGCCAATTCTGGCGGGCGATACCGTCTATGTACGCGAACGCTTCTTCTGAAAACGGAGCGGTGAACGTGTCGGATGACGGCCCTCCCCTGCGCATCATTCATTGTTTCCGCTCCCCGGTGGGCGGCGTTTTCCGCCATGTGCGCGATCTGATCGAGGAACATGTCAGGCAAGGCCACAAGGTCGGCATCGTCTGCGACAGCTCTACCGGCGGTGCGCATGAGGAACGGCTTTTCGCACAGATCACCCCTATGCTGGAGCTTGGCCTCACCCGCCTGCCCATCCGGCGGTCGATCAGCCCCGGCGATCTCCTGGCGCTGTGGAAATCCTACAAGCACATCAAAAGTTTGCGGCCGGACATTCTGCACGGGCACAGCGCCAAGGGTGGCGCTCTTGCCCGGCTGATCGGCTCACTCCTGCGGGCGAACAGGTATCGCGTAGCCCGCCTCTACTCACCGCATGGCGGCAGCCTGCATTATGCCCGAAACAGCCTGAAAGGGCAGCTCTTCCTGCGGCTGGAGCGGTTTCAGGAGCATTTCACCGATGCGCTCTGTTTCGTCTGCAATTTCGAGCAGGAGACTTACGAAACCAAGGTCGGCAAACCGCGCACCCGCACCGCGATGATCTATAACGGCGTTCAGGAGAGCGAATTCGAAACCGTCCCTCCCCGCGAAGGTGCCGCCCGTTTCCTCTATATCGGCATGCTGCGTGACCTTAAGGGGCCGGATGTCTTTATCAGAGCCTTCGCAAAAATGGAGCGCAGCATCGGCCAGCCCATGTCCGGCGTCATCGTCGGCGACGGACCCGACAGGGACAAATATGCGGCGATGATCGCCACGTCCGGGCTTTCCCGGCGGATTTCCATGCATGCGGCGATGCCCGCCAGACAGGCCTTCGAACTCGCCACCACGGTGGTGGTGCCTTCGCGCGCCGAAGCCATGCCCTATATCGTTCTGGAAGCGCTTGCGGCGGGGAAAACCGTCATCGCCTCGCATGTTGGCGGCATTCCAGAGGTTCTTGGAGAAGACAGCGAGGCGCTTGTTCCGGCCGGCGACGCCGATGCGCTGGCGCGGACCATGGTCAAGGATGCGGAGGATGCCGACTGGGCGCAGCGGGTCATGCCGCATCCCGACAGCTTCAAGGCGAAATTTTCAACCCCTGTTATGGCCGATGAGATGATGAAACTCTATCGTGACCTGCTGACGACCTAAAGTCATTTCAAAAACACGATTTTTAATTGTATATTCCAGCCGTCCTGTAGAAATCCATCATAAACGTTTCTTAGCATGTTTCGGCTAGTTTCCAGCTCGTAGAGCGCCCTTTCGACCATCCAGACGTGACCGGGAGGCTCTACCACTTAGAAGTTGCGTATCGTCCGGTCGAAAATCGAATGCGAGTTTCGGGCCGATGCGCTAGAGGGTGCGGACCAAAGCAATGACCAAGACTGACAAGGACAGACTGCAATTCGATCTGGCGTCATTGCGCAAGAAACTCTCCGACTACGAAGCCGGGGGTGCTGCGGCATCCGAAACCATCGTTCTCAATCCGCTTGCACGGCAAATTGCCAACCAGCTTCGCGCCGGTAACCATTCACCTAACATGGTGATCGGGCAATTGCGGCTTCTCGAATTCACGATGCTCGTGATCATAGCTGCCGTCGTCAACGGTATTGCAGCCGATCGCGGCCTTGAAACCTTCCTGAAGGTTTTCAGCGGCGGCGTGCTGGGTGCGGCACTCTGCGTCTTCCTGCTGCAGGCAGGTGATTGCTATCAGCTTCCCACGCTGCGCACGCCGCTGAAAATGTTTGCCCGCATTCAGGGAGCCGTCTGCCTTTCCTTCGTGGGAATTGCCTGTTTCCTTCTCATCTTCTTCCCGGAAACGCTGCAGTCCTGGCAGGCCTTCGCCATCTGGTATGCAACGGGCGCGATCGCGATTTTCGCCGGTCGGTTGATCCTTGGCTTTGCCATCCGCCACTGGGGCCGCAACGGCGTGATGGAACGCCGCGCCGTCATCGTCGGCGGCGGCGATGCCGCGAGAGACCTTATCCGTTCGCTGGAGCAGCAGTCCGACAACGACATCCGCATCTGCGGTATTTTCGACGACCGGAAAAGCGAGCGGTCTCCCGAAGTTGTCGCCGGTTATCCCAAGCTCGGCACCTTTGCGGAACTGGTGGAATTCGCCCGCCTGACGAAGCTCGACATGCTGATCATCGCCCTGCCGCTCAGCGCCGAGGCGCGCATTCTCCAGCTTCTGCGCAAGCTGTGGGTTTTGCCGGTCGATATCCGCATTGCCGCCCATGCCAATAAATTGCGCTTCCGCCCGCGCGCCTATTCCCATGTCGGCAAGGTGCCGATGCTCGATGTGTTCGACAAGCCGATCCGCGACTGGGATTCGGTGGCGAAACGGCTATTCGACATCACCTTCAGCCTCATGGGGATCGCCCTTTTCTGGCCGGTGATGCTGGCTGCGGGAATTGCCGTGAAAGCGACCTCCAAAGGTCCGGTCCTCTTCAAGCAGAAGCGCCACGGCTTCAACAATGAGACCATCAACGTCTGGAAGTTCCGTTCCATGTATACGGAACTCAGCGATCCCACGGCGAAAAAGGCCGTCACGAAGAACGATCCGCGCGTCACGCCGGTCGGCCGCTTCCTGCGCAAATCCTCGATGGACGAGTTGCCGCAGCTCTTCAACGTTCTCTACGGCGACCTCTCTTTGGTCGGTCCGCGCCCGCACGCCGTTCACGCGCAGACGGGCGATCTGAAATATACCGAGGTGGTGGAACATTATTTCGCCCGCCACAAGGTCAAGCCCGGGGTGACCGGCTGGGCACAGATCAATGGCTGGCGCGGCGAGATCGACCACGGCGACAAGATCAAGTTTCGAACCGAATATGATCTCTATTATATCGAGAACTGGTCGCTGTTTCTCGATCTGAAGATTCTGTTCCTCACGCCGATCCGGCTGCTCAAATCGGAAAATGCCTATTGACCCATACCGGTTACCAGCACACGGCAGATTTTGACGCACCCTTGGCCACCATGCGGCTCATCGGCGCGTTCTTCATCGCGTTTGGGGTGTTTCTCTCCGGTTTCGTCATTTCCGAACCGGCGCCTTACGAGCTGATGATGGTGGGACAGGTGGCCTTGTGGTTCCTGCTCGGCCTTCGCCTTTCGCGCACCGTCGTCCTGCTTTTATGCCTGCTGCTTGCCTTCAACGTCGGCGGTTATCTTTCGCTCACCACGATGGCCGATCTGGATGAGGGACCGCTTTATCTCGCCGTCTCGACCTTTCTGGCGCTGACCTCGGTGTTTTATGCGGCGATCGTGGAGGACAAATACCAGCGGCTGCTGCTGATTTTCCGGGCCTGGCTGACGGCAGCGCTCATCACCGCGCTGCTTGGCATCATCGGTTATTTCCACGCGATTCCGGGCTTCGAGGTCTTCACCCTTTACGATCGTGCCAAAGGTGCCTTCCAGGACCCCAACGTCTTTGGTCCCTTCCTGGTGACACCGTCGCTTTACCTTATCTATGGGCTTCTCACCGGCAAGGCGATGCATGCGCCCTGGCGCATTCTCGGGCTGCTCATTCTCGCGCTTGGCATCTTCCTGTCGTTTTCACGCGCGGCCTGGGGCCTTTTTCTGTTCGCCACCATTCTCCTCGTCTTTGTCATGCTCCTGAAGGAGCGGACGGCGGCATTTCGCCTGAAAATCCTTGTGTTGTTCCTCGTCGCGGCTGGCCTGATGGTCGCAGCTGTCATCATCGCGCTGCAGTTCAAGCAGGTGGCGGATCTGTTCTCCAGCCGTGCATCGGCGGTGCAATCCTATGATGGCGGGCATCTCGGGCGTTTTGCCCGCCACTATCTCGGCTTCCTGCTTGCCATGGAACATCCGCTCGGCATCGGCCCGATGGTGTTCGACGATATCTTTCCCGCCGCCGAACATAATATCTGGCTGAAAAGCCTGACTACCCATGGCTGGTTTGGTTTCGTCATCTATCTCACCCTCATCTGCTGGACGATCGCCGCCGGTTTCCGACATCTGCTGCGGCCACGCCCCTGGCAGTCGTTCCTGATCATTTCCTGGGTGACCTTCGTCGGGCATGTGATGATCGGCGCCGTCATCGATACCGACCACTGGCGGCATTTCTTCCTGCTGCTCGGCATATTGTGGGGATGCATGGCGCTGGAAAAACGTGAAAGCCTGCGCCGCCGCCCGCGCGCCGCATAAAGTCCTTCCCTTACGGAACCTTACACCATTTCATGCGTTTAGCCCCCGATTCTGATCGTCAAACGGGGAGACATCTTATGACGCAGACCAATAATCTCTATCTCATCATCGGCGCACTCCTTGTGGTCCTCGTTGGCCTTGGAGCCTATGTCTGGCATGAGGAAAGCAAGCCGAAGGGGATCGAGATGAATATCGGCCCGAACGGCGTTTCCGTTCAGGAGAATTAAGCCGCAAGCGTCGCGCAAAGTCCGGCCTTTAAGACCGGGTGCATCCCAAGCCGAAATATGGCCTGGATGCACCCGGTCTTCTTATGAGAGGAGACGAAAGGCGGGATCGATTTCCGCCGAGCCGGTTCGGTACGAATGATGCGTATCGCCCGATCATGGACACAGCTCGTTATGGTCTCCTCCATCGACCTTTCCACCCGCCTCACCGCCACCAGACTGGCCCTCAAAGCCATCAAGGAGCAGGAAGACAATTCCGTCGCCCAATCGTCTTCGACGCGGACGGCCCTTCTCGGCTCCTATGGGCTCGACAGCTCTTCTTCCACCAATACCAGGCTGACACAGCTTCTGGCACAATATAGCCAGGCCTCCGGCGACGACACACAGACCGAGGTCACGGATACGCAGCCTTCTTCCGGCGACATCACCAAGGCCGATTTCATGAAAGGGCTGAAGGGGATGCTGGAGGAGCTGAGCAAGGATCCGGACAAGGCATCGCAGGCCAACGCCATGCTGGAGGCTTTGAAGGCCGGCACGCTGACGGTCTCCGATCCCGCCGAGGGTTTACAGATCAAGGCCTGGGATGTGGCATCCGATACAGAAACCACCTCCAAACCTTCGATTGAGATAACCACGACCGGATGGAGCGAATTTCTGAAGGACCATCTGAAACGCGATGGCTCGACCTATGCCAAGGGCGCCAGCGGTGCCTATGTCGACACCGTCTCCGGCGACAATGCGTTTTTCGGCAGTGTCGGTAGCCGTTATTATTATCTCACCTGGCCACAGGCGAAAAACGGCAGCCTGACTATCTAGTCCATGGCTCCGGCACCCCGAACGAAACACTGCGGCATGGAGGACCATGCCGCAGTGTTGTTGGTGTGCTCCTTCAGACCGCTGGCGCGGCAGCCGGTTCGCCTCCGCCGGACAGCGCCTTTTGCAGCTGTGCCTCCTGCTCCGGCGACAGCGAGGTCTTGATGACGCGCCCACGCAGGCCTTCCAGTTCGGCCAGCACCTTTTCCGGCTGCACCTTGCGGATCAGCACGAAGAGCGCCGAGGAGCCATTCGGAATGGTCTCACCCAGCGACTTGATGAAATCGTCATCGATGCCGAAATCCGTAAGCGACCCCGCCAGTGCGCCCGTGCCGGCGCCAATCGCCCCGCCAATGGCAAAGCCCGCCAGCGGATTGAGGAATAGCAGGCCGACGAGACCGCCCCACAGGCCGCCGGACAGGAAACCGGAGCTTGCGCCGATTGCCGTCAGATTGACGCTCTGTTTCAGATGCACCTTGCCGTTTTCATCACGGACGACGACCACGGCATCTTCCAGATCGACCAGATATTCCTTTTTCAGACCTGCAAGCTTCAGAAGGACCCGATCGGCCTCTTCCGTTCCGTCAAAACCAACAACGACGAGTTCGGACATGGTTGTCTCCCTGAGTTTCAATTCCGTTGCGATTGAACGCCAAACAAGGTGGCTTGTTCCGGCCATGATGGGAAGAGGATATGTCAAGCGTTTGACGGTTGTTCATCTGGAGGAGGCATTGCCCGTTTCCGGCCTCCCCGGCCATCCACACCCTTTGATCCTTTTTTTATGAAAAGACCATTTTCCACTTGCGCCCTAACAGGCTTATATATAAACGGCTTTCAGGTTCGGAGCGTAGCGCAGCCCGGTAGCGCACTTGACTGGGGGTCAAGGGGTCGTGGGTTCGAATCCCGCCGCTCCGACCATTAAAATCAGATAGATAGCCAGTTCCCCCAGAGCTGGCTATATTTGTTTCAGCTATCTGTAGACGGCGCTATGCGCGAATTGAAAAGACCCGTTTCGGGTGTGCATTTGTCCAAGCCTTGATAATCAGGTGTGCTGAGATGGCAAAAGAACCAAAAATAGAACACTCGGAATTCTCGGGCGAGTTTGAGGATGACGGTATCACCGTTCTCGTTGATATCTACCGGCCCGCCGGCACCCAGCAGGACTGGACGCTCGAGGTTATCAGCGAGCACGACGACGTCACCACCTGGGACGAGCCTTTCGCGACCGACAAGGACGCCTGGGAAGAATTCCTGGCCACCTGCGAGAAAGATGGGATTCGCAGCTTTCTGGATGGCGAGGATCCATCGGTGCATTGACGGGAATCGGTGACACTAAACCTTGGAGTTTGGGCTCAAGTCCCCCGCTGGCCATTGGCTCCATCGTCCTTTGCTCAGGCGTTCTCCGGTTAAATCCCCGAAAATATGAGCTCAATTTCAACCTGGCCGACCGTGGAAGGACGGCGCACATTGCCTTGTTGACTCTCTGCTAAAATTAGAACATTTAGTGAACAAAAGAGAGGTCACCCAATATGCCCGACGCTGAAAAAATCATCCCCATCAGGCCTGACGACATCGCGGGATACGTTATCCAGTGTCACGACGGCGATGCGAAGGCGGCCATCGAGGCCCTTCTCGGCGAAATCGAGCATTTGCAGGAACAACTTTCCCTTGCCGTCGCCATCATGGGAAAAGGATATACACGCGGATGGAAGCCCGGCACGGGGCGAGATTAAAATTACCATCTTCGCAGGCGGCCCCTGGCAGGCGCCCCTGACGCAGGCAAGCCTGCATGATGGAGCCGTTACGCATTCAGGCAAAAGCCCCCGCCCTGTCGACGTTAGACCACAGGACGAAGGGGCAATTTCAGGGCAACATAGCCGCTAATTGGATTTAGGGATAAAGAAGGGCGACGGCATCCGCTGCGACGCAGGCCTGAAGCCGTGCTCAATATTCGTTGGATGCGATGGCGAAGTCGTCAGTGATCGGCATTTTTTCCGCATTTTCCCAGGTGCGGTCCATGGCGTAAGCTGCGGAAAGGTAGGGAATGCTGACATGTCCATAACGAATGGAAAGTTGGCTCTCCGCTTCCTCTTCACCGAGACGTGCGACGCGGCTAAGATAGAGCGCCGTCGCAAGCCCGGTTCTGTCCGCGCCCGACTTGCAATGGATGAGAATGGGTTTAGGCGCATCGCGCATGATGGCAACCAACTGGTTGACCTGATTCATGTCCAGCTCCCGGCTGGCCGACATGCCGAAATCGATGTGGTTCAGGCCGAGCTTCTTCGACGTTTCCACCTCGTCGCGATACCAGCTCTCCGCTTCGTTGGAACCGCGCAGATTGATCACGGTCTTTATTCCGTGATCCTCGGTATAACGAACCAGCTCTTCACTGCTGGGCTGGTTGGAGCGATAAAACTGTCCCGCGACAACCTCGTGAAAATTACCGAGGAGCTGGATTGCGTAGAGGTAACCGCCTGCCGCAAGCACAACAAAACCCATGCCCCAAAGCGAGCACTTCCAGAATCTTCGCATAATAAAACGGTTCCCTCATTGGACGAGAGAACGGATACATGTAGATTCTGACAGTAAGCTGAAAGATATGCGACAGTATTGTAAGAGTGAAAAAATTGCGTTTGATCAACGCACGAAAACGTAAACCGCATAGATGGCGATGAGGGCAGCAGCGGCGGCGGCAGTTATGGCACCGAGACGTTTTTCGATGAAGTGGCGCACCGATTCCCCGTATCGCTGCAGCAATCCGGCGAGGATGAAAAAGCGGGCACCGCGTGCGACGATGGCCGAAAGAATGAACAGGCCGAGGCTGATATTGGCCGCGCCGGAGAGGATCGTCACGACCTTGATGGGCGGCAGATGCGCGAGCCCCGAGGTCACCAGCAGAAGAACGATGGTTTCGTAGTTCACCGAGTTTTTCAATTGCTCGAAGCTGTCGAGCTTGCCGTAAAATTCAAGAATGGGCCGGGCGATGCTTTCAAAGGCATAGTGGCCGAGAAACCAGCCGGCAATGCCGCCGAGAACCGAAGCGACGGTGGCCACGAGCGCATAAAACATCGCCTTTTTCGGCTTGGCCAGCACCATGGGCAGGAAAAGCACATCCGCAGGCACGACGAAAACCGAGCTTTCCACGAAAGCGACGATTGCCAGCCACCACACGGCGGTTTTGCGCGCGGCGAGCGCCATCGTCCAGGCATAGATGTTTTTCAGCATTTAGTGTCCCCGGAAAGAATGTTGCGAAGGGAGGCAGGCATATCGGTGGTGCTTCACGCGGCTTGTCGATCGCAAACCGAAGGCCAGCGCGCCCGGCTTGCGGATGAGGATTAGACACAACGCAACAGAATGGCAAATGTTGGAAAATTTATTTTTGCATCGCAAAAAATCATAAAGCCAAGCATTTCCAGCTCCCAGCAAAGCCGGTTGCTGCAATGCGAAATTTCAGCCTGCGGTAGATTAACTCGCCCTTTTGCCGTAGAATGAGAGGTGGAGGAATGAGGAGGAAGTTATCATGGAATATGTAAGCTTCGTTACATCAATCAATCCGGTCATACTTGTCATACTGCTGGTGGTTCTTCTCGCAGGCGCCTACAGCAGCTGGGTTTCGCACTGATCTTACCGGGATCACTCGACCAAATGTGAAGGCTGCGTTTCTATCGGTGATAGGCATTGGGCCGGATGAATGTTATCAACCCCGGAGGTAAAACAACTCCCGGGAAGTCGCATGACGAACGAATTCGCATTCACTGACACGTCTGAAAAGCTCAGCACGACGCTTGAAAAGCTGATAGCAAAACTGCAGGGCCAGACGATCACGTTGCGCGAGTTGATGGAAGCGATCGGCGAACAGGGCCTTTTGCTTATCTGCGCGATCGCGTCGCTGCCATTTCTCATTCCGGTTTCCATTCCGGGCGTCAGCACGGTCTTTGGTGCGGCAATCATCCTTGTCAGCCTGGCAATCACGCTGAACCGCATGCCATGGCTGCCGGCAAAAATCCTCGACCGCGAGATGGAAACGGCAAAGCTTGTTCCCGCGCTGCAGAAAGGCGTCGCGATCGTCTCCAAGCTCGATGGTTATATCCGCCCGCGCATTCCAGCCCTGACGACAGGCGTCGTCACAAATCGGATAAACGGGCTCGCGCTGATGACGGCGGGTGTGCTGCTGATGATGCCGCTTGGCTTCATTCCCTTTTCCAACACATTGCCTGGCGTCGCGATCCTGCTTCTTTCGGCCGGCATGATCCAGAGGGATGGCGTCACCGTGCTCGGCGGTTATCTGTTTCTGGGACTGACGGTGATTTATTTTACCGCGCTCGCATATGCCGCTTTCTGGGCCGGACAGGGCATCAGCAGCTCTATCGGCAGCTAAGCCCTTCAGCGGTCCCTGTTGCGGGTCTCGCGGCGGTTCTGCCGCGATGCCCACCACACCGTCAGCCGCCGCCGCCTGCGTCGCACCGCCGGCAGATCATGCGAGAGTACGATGAGACCGAGCGGAATCATCCAGAAACCGAGGATGGGCAAAAACCCAAGCGTTCCGCCAACCACCAGAGCGGAACCGGTGGCGATCCTGCCGACGCGCGAGCGCGGCATGGCAAGGCTCCATTTTCCGACGTTGAGGCGACCCGTCCTGTGGTCCATACCGAATTTCATTCCCTGCTGCCCTTTTTGATCTGGCCTGTGGATAATTTTTTCAGTGCCGATAAGCCCGGAAAATCGGGACTCCGGCGAGATAAAACAAGAGGAATGCGTTTTTTTTGAAAAAACCGCTTGGCAAATCGGAAAAGCATTTGTATTACCCCGCTCACACCGCGCCAAGCGGCGTACGTTCCCTGGTAGCTCAGCGGTAGAGCATTCGACTGTTAATCGACAGGTCGCCGGTTCGAATCCGGCCCGGGGAGCCACTTTTCTACGAATGAGAAAAGTAACATACCGCTCATTATCCCATCGCAATAATCCACTGACCTAGCACATACTCGCGAGACGGTGTCTTTCACCAATTCTGTTGCTGCTATTTCAGATACTTTTTGGCTACATTTCCGTTTACACGTGGGAAACGGACGAAGTCGGAAGATGTTTCAAAATAGGTGCTGAAAGATTCATTGCGCGGTATCTGGCAGGACCGACGGTAGATTTCTGGTGACCTTTTCCAGCATCATTGCCTTCATATGCTCCGCAACAACCGCGGGCCGGTTTGGCATAGACCAGCCGCCCTCCTCGCCAAAAACATAGGGTCGAGAACGGAGGAAAGCGTTCCCGAGCCATGTTGTCCTCCTGATTGTGGTTATGGCGCTGTGTTGCGCTAATCGCGGAAGTAAATTTGTTCAGCCGCGGTTCAGCACGACAGTCCCACTCTCAGGGCAATGGAACTGAGCAGATCAGGGCGCGTTAAAGTCGCTCATTGGGAGACGAGATCATGAAGCTTCTAACCGCAGCAATCTGCCTTGTATCAGTCGGCATCCTGAGCGGATGCGTTGACGACAGTGGATACCGGACGGGCGGGTATTACTCGTCTGGCATCTCTTATCGTTCCTATGATCGAGACAGATATTATCGCGACTATGACCGCCGAGACTGGCGACACCAGAGAGAATGGCGCGATCGCCGAGATTACCGCGGTGATTATCGTTACCGTCCCCGCGGGCCCTCTGACACTCAGATGTACGGCGTGATTGTCCGTTAACGACCGCACCGTTAGTTTTGGCCGGCCCAAGTGACCGGCCGAGCCGTAGATGCGCTTCGCGGCAGGAACTGAGTGACTGTCGGCCAATGACGCCAGCTGCGCGTATCTCGTTGAACACGCCGCACAGCCGCAATTTGTCCGATCCTACCCGGGGATCTTTGTCTCTGCCCAGTCAAACGCCGGTCAGACGATCAGCTTTTCTTGACCGCCCGTTTCGTCGCCTTCGCGGCGTTGGTCAGCGCTGGCGGATCACTGGCAGGAAAGCTCTCCTCAAGGCTCTCGGTCAGATCGTCTTCCTTGTTGTTTTTCCCAGACTTCTGTTCCTTCTCAAGCGATTTCACCGCCGGGGATTTGGCTTTTGCTGCGGGCGCCTTTTTCGCTGGCGTCTTCTTTGCGGGCGCCTTCTCCGTCGAAGTCTTCGCGGCAGCGGATTTCTTCACGCCATTCCCGCTTTTAGACTTTGCTGCTTCCGCTTCTGCGGAGAGCTGCCGTTCCGCCTCTATCCAGTGTCTTTCATGATGCCCGTCGGGTCTTCCTTCCCTCTCCCATATTGCGCGCGCTTTTTCACGGATTGCGGCTTCGCGGTCATGGCTCATAACGGACCTCCTCTTCCTGTTGCACCGGTTTCGATTGTGCCACTGAAAAAACAGAAAAAGCCAGAGTTTGTTCCGCACAGGCCCCCAACGAATGCGCATTTCCGCGTGAAGGGAACCGTCATCGACCTGGGATCGTTTGTCCTGCAGAAACCCGCAGGAGATAATTTCATGACCACCCCGAAAAAGCCTGAAACCGAACCGCTCGACATTCGCGATGAGGACGTGGCACGCTTCGAGACAGACAGTGAACTGAAGGGCAAGGACGGAGAGATTTATCCGGATGAATCGATGAACCTGCGCGCCCGCCGGCAGGCAGCTAGACAGCACGAGGATGCCTTCATCGTCGCCACGGACCTTGAGGACGACGACCAGCGCGAGGCGGCACCTGGCGTCAGGGAGCAGCCATAAGCGTCTTGAAATGAATAAGGCGGGTCAGAGCCCGCCTTTATCAGAAAATATGCTGCTGCCGCGTCTTTAGCGGCGGACAGAAACGATGGCCTTGCGGTTGAAATTGGAGACCTGCACCCGGCCGGACTGGTTGCCGCCGAGTATCTGGGCCGTCTTGCCGCTCATGCTCTTCAGAATGCCGGCATGATAACCACGGCCGTTGCGAATGACGACGACATCGCCGGGTTTGGCCTGGTTGACCGGAACGGCATAACCGAAAGATGTCCAGGATTTCGCAAATCCAAAGGATTTGGGAGACTGCCGGCCTGCCTTGCTAGCGACGGCATGAAGGAAAAGGCCACACCAAGGGGTGCTGCGCGGATTTGCGCCAAGAATATTCTTGAGGCTCTTATTGTTCTTGGACTCATGCAGTCCGGTGTATTTTTCTGCCTGGTTCAGCATGCCTGCCGAGGCTGATGCCACGACTGTAAAAGACAAAGCAACGGATAGAATTAACACGGATACTCTCAAACGTCTCGCCCTTGTGTTAGAGGGCGCTCGTGTATTGTGACAATTTAGCGACAATTTGACGAGAAATGGGCAAAAATCAGACGCCTATTCATGCGCACTGATCTGTCATTGCTTTAAAACAGGCTGCCCTGCGCCTCATCGGCGCGGCTGCGGCCGGAATTTTCAAGATCGAGCATCCGCAATTTGGTGGTGGTTCCGCCCGGTGCGGAGAAGCCGCCGAGCCTGCCGCCGGCGGCCAGAACACGGTGGCAGGGAATGATGAGCGGCACCGGATTTTTCGCCATGGCCTGACCGACATCGCGGGCTTTTTCCATGCTGAGGCCGAGGTCTTTCACGATGCCGCCATAGGTCGTCGTGCGGCCCCAGCCGATCTGCCGCGCAACCGCGTAGACATCGAGGAAGAAGCGCTCCTGCCCGGCCAGATCGAGCTCCACGGTGGTGAAATCGATCGCCTCGCCGCCGAAATAACGGGTGACCATCGCGATCACTTCGCGCGTGCGTGTTTCCGGCACCGCAATCGTGGATGACGGCAGACGTCGCAGGAGAAGCTTTTCGGTTTCGCCGGCGTCGGCGCTAGGCAATTGCAGACGGGCGATGCCACGCCTTCCCCATGCGAGGCCGCAATGGCCGAGCGCTGTGGGAAAAACAATATAGCCGTAATGGTTGGTCATCGCATTCATCATCCGTTTTCGGGCGCACACGATGCCATATCCTGCGTCCGAAACAACCCGTTTCCTGATCTCCCAAAAAGCCTATCTCAAAAAAATAAGGCCACCCGATTTTGCCGGGTGGCCTTCCAGTGCATCGGTCGTGAATACGTTCAGGATGCGATCGTATTCGGTGCCTCCGCATTGTCCTCCATCAGGCAATGCGCCTGCCGGCTGGCGGCGACAAAGGCGGTGCGGGCGATTTCACCCGCCACGTCGCCCATCAGCGAGGCGCGGCACAGGCGCAACGCCTGCTCATGCGCCCTGTCGCCGCGCGCAGGCCATTCGTGCTGGAGAAAATCGAAGGCTTCGTAAACGCCGTTGAAAATCCGGGGAGCACCGTTTTGAAGGGATATGGTAACGGGCTTTTCCCACTTAACATCATTCAGCAACATTGATTGCACTTCCATGCTTCATTAACCCGCGACAAACGCCGGCTCCTCCAGTTGGTTCCCTCCGCCTGTGGTTTCAAGAGCGAAAAAATAACCCTCGAAAAACCATGTGCCCCGTCTTCTCATTGTAGCCGATTTGCGGAACAAAGCGGTTCAACACTCGTTCAAGCGGAAGTGAACCGGGACCTCTCATGTCGCTAAAAACCGCCCCCGTCATCGTCTGGTTCCGCAAGGATCTGCGTCTTTCTGACAATCTTGCTTTGCTCGCCGCAGTGGAGCATGGCGGGCCAGTTATTCCGGTCTACATCAGGGAAAAATCCGCCGGTCCCTTAGGGGGTGCGCAGGAATGGTGGCTCCACCATTCGCTTGCCGCTCTCTCCTCCTCGCTTGAAAAAGCCGGCGGCCGCCTGGTGCTCGCAAGCGGCGATGCAGAGAGGATACTGCGTGACCTGATATCCGAAACCGGGGCAGACACCGTGGTCTGGAACCGCCGTTATGATCCGACCGGCATGGCCACCGACAAGGCGTTCAAACAGAAGCTGCGGGACGACGGGCTGACGGTTCAAAGCTTCTCCGGCCAACTGCTGCATGAGCCATCGCGGCTGCAGACGAAATCGGGCGGGCCTTACCGCGTCTATACGCCATTCCGGCGGGCGCTGGAGGGGGGCGAAGAGCCCCATGCGCCGGCGGATGCGCCCAAGAGCCTCAAGGCGCCAGAGGTGTGGCCGAAGTCCGAGAAACTCGCCGACTGGAAGCTGCTACCCACCAAGCCGGACTGGGCAAAGGATTTCAGTGATATCTGGACCCCCGGCGAGAACGGTGCGAAGGACAAACTCGACGATTTCATCGATGGTGCCCTGAAAGGTTATGAAGAAGGCCGGGATTTTCCGGCAAAACCCGCGACGTCGCTGCTTTCATCGCATCTTGCCGCGGGTGAGATATCGCCGGCGGCCGTCTGGCACGCCACGAAAGGGCTTTCGCGACATATCGCCTCCAACGATATCAGCCGTTTCCGCAAGGAAATCGTCTGGCGGGAATTCTGCTACCATCTGCTGTTCCATTTCCCGGAGCTGGACGAGAAGAACTGGAACGACAGTTTCGACGCATTTCCATGGCGGGATGATGAGACGTCCTTCAAGGCGTGGACGCGCGGCATGACGGGTTACCCGATCGTCGATGCCGGCATGCGACAATTGTGGCAACATGGCATCATGCATAACCGGGTGCGCATGATCGTGGCGTCCTTCCTCATCAAACACCTGCTGATCGACTGGCGGAAGGGCGAGAAGTGGTTCCGCGACACGCTCGTTGACGCCGATCCCGCCTCCAACGCCGCCAACTGGCAATGGGTGGCAGGTTCGGGGGCGGATGCCTCGCCGTTCTTCCGTATCTTCAACCCCATATTGCAGGGAGAGAAATTCGACGGCGATGGTGATTATGTGCGCCGGTTCGTGCCCGAGCTTGAAAAGCTCGAGCGGAAATACATCCACAAGCCGTTCGAAGCGCCCAAAGATGTGCTCAAAAAGGCGGGCGTCGAACTCGGCAAGACCTATCCGCTACCGATCGTTGACCATGGAAAAGCGCGGGAAAGAGCGCTTGCCGCCTATGCCGCAGTGAAGAAGACCACATAAAACTGGGTATCGGCAAAATTTTGCGTGGCTAAGCCGAAGCCGGGAAGATAATTTCTTGCCTTGAGGCGGTTGTAACAGGACATAACGGCACCTAATTTCCGCTCAGACAAGAAGGCTCGATCATGACCATTCATTCCTCTGCGCTCAGTGCAATCGGCAACACGCCGCTCATCCGTCTGAAGGCTGCCTCTGAAGCGACGGGGTGCGAAATCCTCGGCAAGGCGGAATTCCTCAATCCCGGCCAGTCGGTGAAGGATCGTGCAGCGCTCTACATCATCCGCGACGCCGAACGGCGCGGCCAATTGCGCCCGGGCGGCACCATCGTGGAAGGCACGGCCGGAAATACCGGCATCGGCCTGTCGCTGGTCGCCAATGCGCTCGGCTACAAGACGGTGATCGTCATTCCCGAGACGCAGAGCCAGGAGAAGAAGGACGCGCTGAAGCTTCTCGGCGCCAAGCTGGTCGAAGTGCCGGCCGCTCCCTATTCCAACCCGAACAATTACGTAAAGGTCTCCGGCCGGCTTGCAAAACAGCTTGCGGCAACCGATGAGAACGGCGCGATCTGGGCCAACCAGTTCGACAATATCGCCAACCGGCAGGCGCATATCGAAACGACGGCGCCCGAAATCTGGGACCAGACGGATGGCAAAGTCGATGGTTTTATTTGCTCGGTCGGTTCGGGCGGAACACTGGCCGGCGTCGCCGACGGCCTGCGCGATTTCAACCCTGATATCAAGATCGGCCTTGCTGACCCCGAAGGTGCCGCCCTTTATGAATTTTACAAACACGGCGTCCTGAAGTCCGAAGGCTCCTCCATTACCGAAGGCATCGGACAGGGGCGCATCACCGCCAATCTGGAAGGGTTCGCACCGGATTTCTCCTATCGTATTTCGGATGCGGAAGCGCTGCCGGTGCTGTTCGATCTGGTCACGAAAGAAGGCCTGTGCCTAGGTGGGTCTTCAGGCATCAACATTGCCGGCGCAATCCGCCTTGCCCGTGAGCTCGGTCCGGGGCATACAATCGTGACGATACTGTGCGACTACGGTAATCGTTATCAGTCGAAGCTCTTCAATCCGGATTTCCTGCGCTCCAAGGGGCTTCCCGTGCCGCAGTGGCTGGCGACCAAGAGCGAGATTCCGGTTCCCTACGAAACCGTTTGAGGACATGCCGAAATGCCTGTGAATGCCCTGTTCCGTGACGATTTTTATCTTTCTACCGCAGAAGCGATCGTCACGGCGGTGCATGAGGATGGCGGCATCGAACTGGACCAGACCTGCTTTTACGCCACATCCGGCGGCCAGCCCGGCGATAGCGGCTTTCTCGAGCGGGCAGACGGTTCCCGCATCGAGCTTGGCATCACCAGAAACGGTGCCGACAAGAGCGTGATCGTCCATGTGCCACTCGAAGGCCAGCCTTCCCCCGAGATCGGCGAGAAGCTGACCCTGCATGTGGACTGGCCGCGTCGCTACAAGCTGATGCGCATGCACACTGCCTGCCATTTGCTCTCCGTTGTCTGCCAGTGGCCGATCACCGGTGCGGCGGTCGGCGAGGACGAATCGCGTGTCGATTTCGACATGTCGGAGACCATCGACAAGGATGAAGTGACGGCCAAGCTGATGGAGCTGGTGAAAGCCAACCATCCGGTTTTCCTGCAATGGATCACCGACGAGGAGTTGCAGGCCAATCCGGGCATCGTCAAATCCAAGAATGTGCGCCCGCCAATGGGCCTCGGCCGGGTCAGCCTCGTGTGCATCGGCGAGAATTCCAGCATCGACAGCCAGCCCTGCGGCGGCACCCATGTTTCCGAAACGCAGGAAGTCGGCGATATTCACATTGCCAAGATAGAAAAGAAGGGCAAGGAGAACAGGCGGTTCCGCATTCGTTTCGGCGCGCCTGAAGCTGCTGCCTGAAATCAGGAGAGACATCGTGAGCACGGATAAGAGCCGTTTCGTCGTTTCGGCGGACTGGGTGGAAAAACAACTCGGCACGGCCGGGTTTCGTGTCGTTGATGCGTCCTGGTATCTGCCGGCGCACAAGCGCAATGGCGCGGAGGAATATGCCGCCGGCCACCTGCCGGGTGCCGTGTTCTTCGACCAGGACAAGATCGCCGATCACACGACCGGCCTGCCGCATTCCCTGCCCTCGCCGGAATTCTTTGCGCAAGAGGCCGGCGAACTTGGTCTTAGCGAGAATGATACGATCGTGGTCTATGACGGCCCCGGTTTCTTCTCCGCGCCGCGTGTGTGGTGGATGCTGCGGGTGATGGGCGTGCGCAAGGCCTATGTGCTGGATGGCGGCCTCGACGGCTGGAAACGCGAAGGCCGGCCGCTTGAAACCGGCACGCCGGAGATCGAACCCGCCACCTTCACACCCGATTTCAACGACAAGCGCGTGACCTCGCTATCGACCATGCGCGGTATCGTCGACAGCGGTGAAAAGCAGATTGCCGATGCCCGGGGCGCCGGACGTTTCACCGGCGACGAGGCCGAACCGCGTGCCGGCATGCGCTCCGGCCACATGCCGGGCGCGCGCAGCCTGCCTGCGACGGCCTTTTCCGAAAACGGTCACTTCAAGGATCTGACCGCCATCCGCAAGATGGTCACCGATGCCGGCATCGATCTTTCCAAGCCCGTGGTCACAAGCTGCGGCTCGGGCGTCACCGCCGCCGTCGTTACGCTGGCGCTGGAATCGCTTGGTCATCACGATAATTCGCTCTATGACGGCTCCTGGTCGGAATGGGGTGGGCTGGAAGATACGCCCGTCGTCACCGGCGCTGCCGATCCCCTGCCCGTCATTTCCCATGGCCCGCTGAAGGCGCATGTGACACAGCTGGAAATGACCGCACCGCCAAAGGTCAGCCTGCCGATCCCGGTCAACCTCCAGACGGCGCTGATGCGGGTCAACAATATCCCCCTGCACTTCTACCGCTATCTCTACTGGCGGGTGGGGAAACGCTGGCATTGGCAGAAGCGCATGCGCATGAGCGATGCCGAGCTTTCCGCCATCCTGCGCGATCCGAAAAACAGCGTCACGGTTCTCTATATGAACGGCGCGCCCGCCGGTTTCTTCGAACTGAACAAGGCGAGCGACGAAGTGACCGAGCTTTCCTATTTCGGGCTGCTCGAAGAGGCGATCGGCGCCGGCGTCGGCAAATGGTTCCTTCTGCAGGCGCTTTACGCCGCCTGGCAGGACAATCCGCAGCGGGTGACGGTGACCACGAATACGCTCGACCATCCGCGCGCATTGCAGCTTTACCAGATGATGGGCTTCTCGCCCGTCGGCACCTATGAGGCCTGGGTGGAACCGCTTGCCGATACGGAGCTTCTGGAAATTTCGCTGCGTAACTGAGGGTGTAGCTCTCCCAGCCTGCCGCATATACCGCTCTCAATTAGGGTGCGCCCGACCCCACTCCCTCATTCCTGTGCTCGTCACAGGAATGAGGGTGGACGGAAACCTCAGCACGTAAAGCCTATGAGCAGCAATCAAACCTTCTCGATAATCAGATGCGTTGCGCCCTCACCCGCCACCGTTCCCGTACAGCGATAACCGAGTGCTGGCAAATCCAGCCCTTCGAAAAGCTGCTCTCCCTTGCCGAGAAACACCGGTGCAAGCGCCAGATGCAACTCATCGATCATGCCCGCCGCCATATATTGCCGGATGGTCGAGACGCCGCCGCCAATGCGGACATCCTTGCCATTCGCCGCCGTGAGCGCCCGATCGAGCGCTGCCTCGATGCCATCGGTGACGAAATGGAATTCCGTGCCGCCCTTCATGGTGAAGGAAGAGCGCGCATGGTGGGTGAGAACGAAGACTGGGACATGATAAGGCGGTTCCTCGCCCCACCAGCCCTTCCAGCTATCATCCGGCCATGCACCGCGCACAGGGCCGAACATGTTACGTCCTAGAACCCAGGCGCCGATATTCTCGAAGCTCTTTTCGGAAAAATTCTCGTCCGTCCCGGTCGAGCCACCCTCCTTGCCGAACATGCGGTGGAAGGTGCGGGTCTTGAAGGCCCATTGGTGCAGCTCTTCGCCCTTAACGCCCAAGGGGTTCTGCAGGCTCTGGTCTGGTCCTGCGCCATATCCGTCAAGCGAAATGGCGAAATTGCGAACGACGACCTTCGGCATGGCATTCTCCTCCATCAGCGAGGCCAGCTCACCAGCGTCCGGCAACCGACCTCAGATTTCGCGTTCCAGATTGACGGCCGTGGGGATCTGCCCACCGGCCGCGCCCTTGTCTTCCGTGACACTGTTCAGGAGATGATCGGCGATCAGCTCCGCCTGGAATTTACCAAGCTCGTAGCAATAGGTGATTTCGCGCTTTTCGGCCGACCAGTAGACATCGGGGCGGCCGCAGGACTTGGCCGTCAGCTTCACATCGCCCTTCAGGCCATAACCACCGAAACTACGGCTGATGAGATCGAGAACCTTCGATTCCTTGACCATGATGGCATAAGGCTCGAGTTCCGGATCGCGCGGCGGTACGTAGCTGACGGAAAATTTCGAGGGTGTCTGGCTGCGGTGAGGAGCGAGGAAATTCTCCCAGGCCGAGGCTACACTCGGATAGGCGGCAACACATTTGTCGAATTCGGTATTGGGAAGCCCCATCATCGCGGCCAGATCGCCATAACCGTCCTTGTCGCGGCCCACCATCAGGCAGGCCATGTTGCGATCCCGGCTCCTGTCCGGCACCAGCGCGGAAAAAACGGGGGCCTCATGCTCGGGCAAGGTCTCCGCCTCGCGCGCCAGATACCAGCTGTCGGTGGCATTGACGAGTGCGGTATCGAGCCATTCCTCGTTCGCCTGGAGAATCAGCGTGCCGGCCAGCTGATCGGCCGGCGACTGGACGCTTGCGGTCTCCGCCGTCCCGAAATCCGAAATCAGCATGCGCGCACCCTCATGATAGAGCGAGAAGATCGCGTTGCCGATGACGAAATTGACCGACTGCTGCAGTTGATCGTCTGAGAGGCCATCAAGACCGGAGGCAACCTGCGCGCCCGCCTCGATCGGAAGCGTCAATGAGACGAAAGCCAGCGGAACGGCGGCCAGAAAACGACGCAACATAAAATCAGACCTTCCGGAAACGAGGAGCGCCACTGATTCCCGAAGCTAACGAGTCACGCAATGGGCTGGTTGCATCACTTGTCAAGAATCGGGTGGATAGTGCTCCATTTCGGGATCATAGCTGCAAACAAGCAACGCCGATCCCAATCCAAGAGGCCCCGCCATGACCGATCTCGTCTTCACTGCAATGCCGGCTAAGGAAGCTGAGGCCTTCCGGGCGGGTGCTCCCGACGCCTATGGCCTCATGCCGGAAAAGGCCGTTTCGCCGGGCGGCATGCCCTGCCGCCACTGCCTGTCGCAGATCGGTGAAGGCGAAGCGATGCTGATCCTCGCCTACCGGCCCTTTCACTCGCTTCAACCCTATGCGGAAACCGGGCCGGTCTTTCTGCATGCGCAAGCATGTAAGCGTTATCCGCAGACGGCGGCCGTTCCGCCGATGCTGGACAGCCCGGATTATATCGTGCGCGGATATGGAGCCGACGACCGCATCGTCTACGGCACCGGCGCGGTGACTGCGACGGGTGAGATCGTGTCGCGGGCGCGGCATCTTCTTGAGCGTGCGGATGTCGCTTATGTACATGTGCGCTCCGCCCGCAACAATTGCTATCAGTGCCGTATCGATACAGCATAATCGGCAATTACCTGCAATTTTAACTGAAGAACTAAATGGCTCTCAAGCTTTCCGCAGCATGATGCATGGTATCGGAAACAAATTGATTTGAGCAGCAACATGACAAACAACCTCAATATGGCGACCCGCAGTGCAGCCCGCAGCAAGACGAGGATCTTCGCGACGGTGTTTTATTTCAGCCAGTCCACCCGCGGCCGTGTGGTTGATCTTTCCGCCACCGGCATGGCACTCGAACTGGACGGACCTTTCGCCGCCGCCAAGGGCAGCCGGGTCAAGGTGCAGAGCGACGATCTGGGCTTCATCGAGGGTGTGGTGCAGTGGCAGCACCAGAACCGCCTCGGCCTGCAGCTGAAGCTTTCCACCAACACGCTGGCGCAACTCACCTCCTATTTCCGCTTCTTCCACGAAGAAGTGAAACCGACCCTCGCCCGCTGATCGCTTGGTGCCGAAACCAGAATGCGCCGACATGTCCGTCGCGCTTCCCTGACAAAAAAATTTATCAAACGGTTGAAAACAGGCCCGACTGTCACGGGCTTGTCATTTTGGTGATGGACTCCTCGGCGATTGCTTCTACCCTGTCGTTTTCCTGACAGAGCAAGCTTCATCCGAAGGAGTTCCCATGTCGTCGCTTCTCGCTCTCCACCCCATCACCCGCCGTTCGCTTCTCGGCGGCATTGCGGCCTCTTCGGCACTGGTGTTGCTGCATCCCTTTGCCGCACGCGCAGCGGCCAATCAGGCGCATCTGCGCATCATGGAAACGACTGACATCCATGTTCACGTCTTTCCCTATGATTATTACGCCGACAAGCCGAACGACACGATGGGACTTTCGCGCACCGCCTCGATCATCGACAAGATCCGCGCCGAGGCCGGAAACTCGATGCTGGTGGATAATGGCGACTTTCTGCAGGGCAACCCGCTCGGCGACTATATCGCCTATGAGCGCGGCATGAAGGCCGGCGACAAGCATCCGGTCATCAACGCCATGAACGTGCTGGGCTATGATTGCGGCACGCTTGGCAACCACGAATTCAATTACGGTCTCGACTATATGTCGAACACGCTGGCGGGCGCCGGTTTCCCCTATGTCTGCGCCAACCTCACCAAGGGCCAGCTCGCTTCCGATCCAAAAAACGACGAGCTGTTCTTCAAGCCCTATGTCATTCTGGAAAAGCAGATCCGCGATGGCGGCGGCGTGACGAGCCCGGTCAAGGTCGGCATCATTGGCTTCGTGCCGCCGCAGATCATGATGTGGGATTCCAAGAATCTCGAGGGCAAGGCCCAGACGCGCGACATCGTCGAGGCGGCGAAAGCCTGGGTGCCTGTCATGAAGGAAGAAGGCGCCGATATCATCATCGCCCTTTCCCATTCCGGTATCGACGGCAAGGGCCAGACGGAGCGCATGGAAAACGCCTCGCTTTATCTGGCCGCCGTCGAAGGCATCGATGCCATCTTCACCGGCCACCAGCATCTTGTCTTCCCCGGTCCGAAGACCTGGGACGGCATCGAGGGTGCTGATGCGGTCAAGGGCACGCTGATGGGCAAGCCGGCGGTCATGGCCGGTTTCTGGGGCTCGCATATGGGCCTCATCGACCTCTTGCTCGAAAAGGATGGCAAGAGCTGGAAGATCGTCGACTTCACCTCTGAGGCCCGGCCGATCTATCACCGCGATGACAGTCGCAAGGTCGTCGCCGATTTCACTGACAAGCAGGAGGTTCTCGCCGCCGCCAAGGCTGACCACGAGGCAGCGCTTGCCTATGTGCGCCGTCCCGTCGGCAAGACGTCCGCGCCGCTCTACTCCTATTTCGCGCTGGTGGCTGATGATCCGTCCGTGCAGATCGTCTCCAACGCCCAGACCTGGTACATCAAGGATATGCTGAAGGAAGGGCAATATAAGGATCTGCCGGTGCTCTCCGCAGCAGCGCCCTTCAAGTCTGGCGGTCGCGGCGGCGCGGATTATTATACCGATGTCCCCGCCGGTGACATCGCCATCAAGAACGTCGCCGACCTCTATCTCTATCCCAACACGGTGCAGGCGGTGCTGATCAACGGCGCGCAGGTGAAGAACTGGCTGGAAATGTCGGCCGGCATGTTCAACACGGTGGAGGCCGGTGCCAAGGACGCGCCGTTGCTCAACGCCGACTTCCCGTCCTATAATTTCGATGTGATCGACGGTGTCACCTATCAGATCGACATTTCCAAACCGGCGAAATTCGACAAGGACGGCAAGGCGGTCAATCCCGACAGCAACCGCATCGTGAACCTCCAGTTCAACGGCAAGCCGATCGATCCCGAGCAGAAATTCGTGGTGGCCACCAATAATTACCGCGCGAGCGGCGGCGGTAAATTCCCCGACATCGCCGGCGACAAGGTGATCTTCGTAGCGCCCGATACCAACCGCGACGTGATCGTGCGCTATATCATCGATCAGGGCACCATCAATCCGTCCGCGGATGCCAACTGGTCGTTTGCACCGGTGGCCAATACCACGGCAATCTTCGAGACCGGTCCCAAAGGCCGCCACTATGCGGCGGAAATCAAGGGCGCGAAAATCGAGGATGCTGGTGACGGTGCGGAAGGTTTCGCGAAGTTCCGTCTGGTTCTCTAGGGAACACGGCTCTCCCGGTGATATATCGGCGGGAGAGCGCTTCTTCAGAACCGATGCGCCAGACCGACTATCGCCGTGCGGTGATCGCGCCGAGGCAAGGGCCCTACGCCGCCGCTTGTTCCATCTCCCTGCCGGGGAGGAGAAGCAAGCGGCACCTTCTCGATCCAGATATAACGGTTGTGGCTGCAGCCAATGTCACTCTGCGGCGACAGCCATTGTTCTCTGCTTGCTCGCCTCCAGCATCCCGTTGAAATCCTTGTGGTTCGGGCAGGCCGACAGGCGCTCTTGGAAAGCTTGCGCGAGCCATTGGCCGGCGGGTCCCGCCGGTGAATCGACGCGCCGCAGCGTGAAGAGCGGATATTCGCCCTGCTCATAGGCTTCGAGTTCAAGCGCCTTCAGGCTGCCATTGGTGAGATCATTACGCACGATCGAGGCAGGCAGACCGCCCCAGCCGAGGCCACCCTTGATGAGCTGGTATTTGGTGGCGATGTCGCTGACGCGCCATGTCTTGTAGGACAGCACGTTGAAATCCCGTCCCTTGGTCAGGCCCGAGGCATCCGTCACCACGAGTTGAACTTCCTCGCGCACATCAGCGAGAACCAGTGGCCGTTCGATCTGCGCCAGCGGGTGATCGGCCGCAACCACCGGCAACATGAAGGAATGGCCAACCTTTTCCATGACGAGGTCATCGTCCTGGCGCAACACCGCCCCGCCGATGCCGATGCCGGCCTTTCGGGAAAGCACCATATCCATGACCATGCCCAGCTCGCCGACATTGAGGCTGAGCGTGACGGTGGGGAACTGTTCGCGAAAATCCCGCAACACGGCGACGACTGCCTCAGCCGGCACCATGGTGCTGATGGCGACGGAAAGCTCCGCTTCAAGGCCCTGCTTCAGCCCCTTGGCGCGCGCACGCATTTCCTGCAAACCGGCAACGATGCGCCTTGCATCCTCCAGCATGGCGCGGCCCTCATCGGTCAGCTTGGGCTGGCGCACGCCGTTGCGCTCGAACAGAACCACCTCAAGCTGTGCCTCAAGATTGGCGATGGTGTAGCTGACAACCGACTGGGCGCGATTGAGCGCTCGTGCGGCAGCAGAAAAACTTCCGGTCTCGGCAACCGTCAAAAACACCTGCAATTGATCGAGCGTCGGGTTCGCGTCCATGTGCCATCCATTTCATCGATAGATTGCTTCCACATTATCACGGTTTTCTTGATGGCAGTAATTTTTCATATAGAGCGCAAAGGCAGGGCATCGTGCTCTCCCGCCCTCCCAAGGCGCCCGTCAATTCATCGCATAAGCAAGGAAAAGACCATGTCCAACATTCTGCTCATCACCTCCAGCCCGCGCGGCGACGAGTCCGTTTCGAACAAGTTCGCCGGTGAACTGGCTGGCAAGCTGAAGGCCAAGTCGGCTTCCAACACCCTTGTCCACCGCGATCTCGCCGCTGATCCGATCCCGCATCTCGACACCGTCAAGACCGCCGCGATCCGCAAGCCCGCCGACCAGCGCACGGCCGAAGAATCGGTTGCTGCCGATTACTCCGACAAGCTCGTCACCGAGCTTCTGGCCGCCGACACGGTCGTCATCGGCACCGGCCTCATCAACTTCAACATCTATTCCGGCTTGAAGTCGTGGATCGACAATGTCGCCCGCGCCGGACAGACCTTCAAATACACCGAAACCGGCCCGGTTGGCCTCGCCACTGGCAAGAAGGTCTATATCGTGCTTGCTGCTGCCGGCGTTTATTCCGAAGGCCCGGCCGTTTCGATGAACCACGCCGTTCCCTACCTCAAGACCGTTCTTGGCTTCATGGGCATGACTGACGTGGAAGTCATCTATGTCGAAGGCCTGGCGTTCGGCCCGGAAGCCGTCGAAAAGGCCGTTGCTGCTGCCGAAGCCAAGGTCGAAGAACTGGCGCAGGCCGCCTGATTCCCGTTGAATGAAGGCTGATGCGGGCTATCGCCTGTATCAGCCGACCCACATGCCATGACGGCCGTGGACCTGGTCCCGGCCGTTATTTTTTGCCGCGTAGAGCCGCGCATCGGCCTCCGATAAAAGCGCGCGGAAAAGCTGCCCATCCTCGAAGGCGGTAGCGACGCCGATACTGACAGTCAGCGGCGAACCGTCCGGCCGTTGCAGCTCCGCGAGGACCGCCACCCGGAGACTGGCCGAAAATGCGAGCGCTGTTTCATGCGTCATCGCCGGCAGGAGCGCTACGAATTCCTCGCCGCCGAAACGGTAAAGATGTCCCAGCGGCTGCACAGCGCGTTTCAGTACAGCGGCGAATTCCCGCAAGATCTCATCGCCCTGCAGGTGCCCGAACGTGTCGTTGACGGTCTTGAAATGGTCGATATCGACGATCAGCACGCTGACCGGCCGCCGCTTCTCCAGGCACTCCACGACGAGGGAGGGCGCATCAAGTTCCATGCGGGCGCGGTCCGATACGCCGGTCAGCATATCGCGTCCCGAGCGGGACAAAAGCTCCTCATAGCGTTCCCGGAAGGTCAAGTCGTTGAAGACATCGGCAACACTGCGGCGTGTCAGAAAGCGGCCCTTGGCCGCTGTCAGCCAGAGATAGGTGGCAAAGAGCAGCGAATAGATGCCGACCGCCGCCATCTTCGCCTTCCAGCCATCGTAAAAGACATCAACAGGTGCGTTGAACAACAACCGCAGCGCCCCATAAAAACCCGCCTGATCGAAGCTCAGGATAACGACGCCGCAGATCGCGAAGCGCAGCACGATATGGCGCTGCAGATAACGTCCGAGCTTCTCGTAAAACAGGATGATGGCGATGGCATCGATGTAGAGAAGGCTGGTTCCCCAGACCATCAGGATGCCCATCTCATCGAGAAAGCCGGTACTGACCGACTGGCCGGGAACGATCGCCACCGTTTGGTGAAAACGGATGATCTGCGCCATGATGACGGTCACTATATTGCCGAGAAACAGGCCGTATATCGGCTGTCGAACCACGGCGGCATCCTCGCGCATATAGAGCATGAGGATCATCATCAGCTTGCCGGCAAAAAGGATCGAGGAGCCGGGCGATGCCACGCCAAAGGGCAGCTGCACGTAAAAAACGGCGGCGAGATAGGTTTCAAGGAAATGCATGACGCCCAGCGCGGTGAGAAAAACACCGATGCCGAGAATATGCCGGTAATGAAGGAATGCCGTCATTACCGAAAAATAGACGATGGCCTCCGTCAGAAAGAGGGCCAGATTTGCCCATTGCATCGGCACACGCCCTATCGATCCATATCGCGCTGGTTGATTGACGCGACTCCACGCCCTCTAGAGCAATTGCTGTGAACGCGGTTCACCGGAATTGCTCTAACTCTTTGTTCTGCGCATTTCCGGACGCAAAACCGAGTACACTTTTGCTGGAAATGCTCTAGAAACGATAGGCCGAAGCAAACAACGGAATCTTAATGTCCGGAGCAAGAAAACGTCATCATTTTCCTGGGAAAAGTGATGCGCCGTTCTGATCGATGATGAGTTTCGCCTTGCGGATCGTGAACTCCACCGCATCGTCCAGGCTGGTGAAGACATCGGCGCGCACGAATTCATGCACCAGCACTTCGTCACCGGCCTTTTTTTCGATACGGCCCGCCAGGCGGAACTGGCCGCCTTCCTTGATCGGGGTCGCATAGATCAGATAGTCGCCATGCGCATGCGGCTCGGCCTGCGCCACCTTCTGCGGCGCGTCGGAAGACGGCTGGCCGGAGCCGAAGGCCGAGAGGATTTTGGAAAAAAACGATGCCATGGCTTTCACTCCCTCAATCAATATCACGTTTGAAGGGCGGAGGTGATCTGCCCTTCCCTGTCATCCGTTCCCGATCAGATGATCAGGTTCGACAGGATGTCGTTTTCGGTAATATCCTCATAGCCGAGACCGGCTGCCTCGAAGCGCTCCAGAAGCCCCGCGAAGTTTTCCTGCGCATTGGTTTCGATGCCGATCAGGATCGAGCCGAAATTGCGGGCGGATTTCTTCAGATATTCGAAACGGGCGATATCGTCGTCCGGACCGAGCAGGTTGAGGAAATCGCGCAGCGCGCCGGGGCGCTGCGGCAGGCGCAGGATGAAGTACTTCTTCACGCCGGTGTAACGCATGGCGCGTTCCTTGACGTCCGGCAGGCGCTCGAAATCGAAATTACCGCCGGAGACCACGGCGATGACCGTCTTGCCTTCCAGCCTCTCGCGGCCGAGCCTTTCCAGCGCGGCGATGGACAGGGCGCCCGCAGGCTCCAGCACCACGCCTTCTAAGTTCAGCATCTCGATGATCGTCACGCAGATCGCATTTTCCGGGATGAGCATCACCTGCTCGGCCGGAAAATCCTTCAGCGCCTTGAAGTTCAGGTCGCCGATGCGGGCAACGGCGGCACCATCGACAAAATTGTCGACCTTGTTCAGCGTCACCGGTTCGCCACGTTCCAGGCTCTTCTTCAGGCTGGGCGCGCCTTCCGGCTCGCAGAACACGAAGTTCTCCTTCTTCACCGTGCCGGCCAGAAACCCGGTGAGGCCGGCCGAAAGACCGCCACCACCGACAGGCATCACGACGATGTCAGGTTTGGTGCCTTCGGGCAGCTGGTCCATGATCTCGGCGGCGACCGTCGCCTGGCCTTCGATAATATCCTGATGGTCAAAGGGCGGAACCATGTAGCCGTCATTGTCCTGCACATGCTGACGCGCAGCGGCGTAACACTGGTCGAAGATATCGCCCACCAGACGGATCTTGATGAACTCTCCGCCAAAGATGCGGGTTTTTTCGATCTTCTGCTGCGGTGTCGTCACCGGCATGAAAACCACGCCGTGAACGCCGAAATGGCGGCAGGCGAAAGCAAAGCCCTGGGCGTGGTTGCCGGCGGACGCGCAGACGAAAACCTTGTCTTTGCCAGCCTTGGCCACCGCCTTGCGGAGAAAATTGAATGCGCCTCTAATCTTGTAGGAACGAACCGGGGACAGATCCTCACGCTTCAGCCAAATCGACGCGCCATACCGACGGCTGAGATGTTCATTCAACTGCAGCGGCGTTTCCGGGAATATTTCCCGCACTTCCCGCCGCGCTGCTTCCACAAGCTGCTTGTCCACGATAGTCAATCCATTGAAATTCATAATGGCACCCGCTATGCCATAGGAAGGCGTCGGAGACAAAGACTCATTTCAGCGCGGCCACGAACTCTGGGTTTCATTTCTTGAACAGCAACCTCCTGCGCTCCGTCATCTATGTGGCGTCCATCTTCGGGCTCTACCTTGCAACGGCCATGTTCCTGCCGGCGCTGACCGATCTTTATTACGGCAATGACGACTGGATGGTGTTTGCGCTTTCGGGTTTCATGTGCGGCGGCTTCTCGCTGGCCTGCGCGCTCGCCACCCGCGGCCCCATCACCTCCTTCAACAAACGTTTCGGTTTCCTGCTCGTCAACCTGCTGTGGCTGGTGTTTTCCATCGTCGGCGCGGTGCCGCTTTACCTGTCCGAACTTGGTCTGACGCCCGGTCAGGCGCTCTTTGAATCCGTTTCCGCCATCACCACGACAGGATCGACCGCCATATCCGGGCTAGACCACGCGCCGCAGGGCATTCTCCTCTGGCGGTCGCTGCTCTGCTGGCTCGGCGGCATCGGTATCGTCGCACTCGGTCTCTTCATCCTGCCGCTCCTGCGTGTGGGCGGCATGACCTTCTTCCGTATGGAGTCTTCCGATACCGGCAACGACCGGCCCTTCGCGCGGCTGGCAAGCTTTACACGGGCTTTCGTGGCGATCTACATCATCATGACGCTCGCCTGCACCATGGCCTATGACTTTGCCGGCATGTCACATTTCGATGCGCTGAACCATGCAATGTCGACGGTCGCGACCGGTGGGTTTTCCACCCACGACGCCTCCTTTGCCTATTTCAACAATACCGCCCTGCTGTGGATCGCCACCATCTTCCTGATCTTCGGCAGCCTGCCCTTCTCAGTCATGATCCTGCTTGCGGTGCGCCGCCGGCTGGAGACGCTGCGTGACCCGCAGATCGCCGTCTTCCTTGGTTATCTCTGCGCTATCTCGATTGCGGTCGGCGTTTATCATCATTTCAGGAACGGCGTGCCGCTGGACGACGCGCTCAGCCATTCCTTCTTCAACATGACCTCGATCCTCTCGACCGGCGGTTTTGCGAGCGATGACTATACGCTCTGGGGTCCCTTCGTCGTCGTCGTGGCCTTCTTCGCGACCTTCATGGGCGGCTGTTCCGGCTCGACGGCGGGCGGCATCAAGGCCTATCGTTTTCTCATCATGTTCAACGTGGTGCGGGCCGGCCTCAAAAAACTGATCTATCCGAACGCCGTCTATTCCGTGCGTTACGGCCAGCAGGTGGTCGATCCAGACACGATCCGTACGATCTTCCTTTTTGTCAGTTGTTTTATCGCCCTGTGGATCGCCGGTAGCCTTGCCATGAGCCTGATGGGTTATGATTTTCTCACCGCCACCTCGGCCGTTGCGACCTCGCTTGCCAATGTCGGCCCGGGTATCGGCCCGATCATCGGCCCGGCCGGCAATTTCTCGACCATCAGCGAACCGGCGCTCTATCTCCTGTCCGTCCTGATGCTGCTCGGGCGCCTGGAAATCCTGACGGTGCTCGTGCTGCTGATGCCGATTTTCTGGCGCAGCTGATCCGGCGAAACAGATGTTGCGCAGGGGCGAATAAAGCACTTGACCTTCCCACGTTGGAATAGTCCAGGCTCCGTCCTGTTAGAATTCCAAACCATGGAGAACCGCCTATGTGCACCGCTCATCAGCATCATGCCGAAACCACCACCGCACCTGATAATGCAGGCCTTTCTTTCCACGTTGAAGACATGACCTGCGGTCACTGCGCCGGCGTGATCAAGGGCGCGATCGAAAAGACCGTTCCCGGTGTTGCTGTGCATGCAGACCCTGCAAGCCGCACGGTCGTGGTCGGCGGCGTCTCCGACGCGGCACACATTGCTGAAATCATCACCGCCGCTGGTTATACGCCGGAAGCGCGCGCCTGATCCGAAGAGATACCGGCGGCGGCTTTTCCATGCGGCCGTCGGTTTGCCCTGTGCCCGAGTGCACGCTCCATTTGCGTGGCGCCGTTGGATGCCTTCAACGATCGCTCCATCCTTCCCGGCAGATATCTTCTCCTCTTCATCGGACAAGACGGCAGAACGTTGCGCCAATCCAAAAGGTGCCGCCGCGTAATATCGGTCGTGACAAAACCCCGCGCTTGCTGCCGGGCTTATGCGCGTGCAAGAGCGGGGAACATTGATCGGGTTTTCAAAGTCCGGACTACGTCTTTGTGGAACCCGGCTCCTGGAAGCCGGGTCTTTTTCATAACGTCGATCTACTTGATCGACAGTTCCTTCGTCAGCACGAAATAGTTGATCGGGTGCGGTCGGAAATTTTCGAGTTTCTCGGAATAGGCATCGAACACGGTCTCGTGGACGAGGAAGACCGAGACGGCATCGTCATAGATCTTCTTCGCTATCTGACCATAGATCGTGTAACGCTTTGCTGGCTCGACTTCGGCATAGGCGGCCTTGATCAACTTGTCCGTTTCTTCATTGCAATAATGCGAGATGTTGTACGTTCCGGTGCAGGAATAGTCGGCGTTGAGATATCCAGCCGGCTCGATGACATCCGTAGCGTAACCGCGGGAGAGCAACACCATGTCGAAGTTGCCGGCGAGAAGGTCGGGCTCGATCGCGCTATATTCTGCGACGCGGACATCGGCCTTGATACCGATCTCCTCCAACTGCGCCTGAATAATCGCAGCCACATCTTTCAATTCGGTCTTCATCGTGTAAGCAAGAATGGTGACTTTCAGGCTGCCCGGCGCGATGCCGGCTTCCTTGAGGAGAGACTTTGCCTTTGCCACGTCATAGGTCGATGTGGGCTCTTCCGCCGCCCAGGGCTGCCCAGGCGCAAACGGCATGCTCGCGCTTTTGACCTTCTCTTCGTAAATGCTGCTGGCGATGCCGGCGGCGTCGATTGCCGCACGCACGGCCTCACGAACTTTTTTATCGTTGAACGGTGGCCTGGAATTGTTCAGCAGCAACTCTGTAATGCGCGGCACTGAAATAGCGGCGACCTTGACACCCTTTGTGGATTCGATGGTTTTGATCGACCATGGGGGCACCAGACGAGAAATCTGCACTTCGCCCGTCCTTATCTGGGTGGCGCGAGTGTCGGCGTCGGGAACGAAATTGACGCGACCACCGTCCAGTTTCGGCATGCCACCCCAGTATCCGTGGTTGGCCTTCATGACCATATATTGGTTGGGATCGACCTCCGTGATCTCGAACGGTCCAGTGCAGGTACCGATCGGATTGATCTTGCCGTCTTTATAGGCCGATGGCGCAAGGATGGCGGTGGCGGGGCTTGCCAACTGCGCGGGCAACAGCACCGATGGTTCGATCGTCGTTACCTTCACAACATCATCGCCAACGGCTTCCACCCCAGCGATCTGTTTCGGCGAAAAGGCACGGGCAGGAACAGATGCCTTCAGAAGAAGGGTGAGGGCATTAACGGCCGCAGCGGCATTAAGGTCTTCGCCGTTCTGGAATTTAACGCCCTTGCGCAGCTTGAACTCCCACACCTTCGGTTCCGTTTGCTTCCAGGATTCCGCAAGTGATGCCTCCAGCCTCATGTCGAAGCCAATTCGGACCAGGCCTTCGTAACACCCCACGCGCATGCCGAGAGTAGAGTCATCTGACGCCATCTGCCACGCAGCTTTCACGGCGTAGTTATCGTCATAAGTTACGGTGCCGGCATTTGCGGCATTAGCCCCAAAAGCGCCAGCAATGGCGCAGGTGGTTAAAAGTGCGTGCTTTATCATTGGATATTCCCCTTTTATTTTTGATGGTAACGCTCTCAATTCACATATCTTACGAATTTTCACTCAATACTTGCAATAATTCAATAGACAAAAATAATACCCATGGATATCTTTCGATAATCCATCTGAATATTATTCATTTTATGTTTTTATACTCGGAATTTTATTCCGATATTAATCCGCAAACACACAATTCATCTGTTTTTACCGCAACAGAAAACTGTAACTGCGTTGCCCTCAGCCCAATTCCCGCCAGCGGTGGCAGCGCGCGAAATGCTCCCCGGAAACGCCTTCCAGGACCGGCTCCACCTCACCGCAGATCGCGGTCGCATATTTGCATCGGGTGTGAAACTTGCAGCCACCCGGAGGGTTAAGCGGGCTCGGCAGATCGCCGTCGAGAAGCATTTCGGGCGCATATAGTCCGGTCTCGTCAAGCATCGACGAGGCGATGAGAGCTTTGGTATAGGGGTGCTTGGGCGCCCGGAAAAGCTCTTCGCGATCAGCGATTTCAACGATGCGTCCGAGGTACATCACCGCGATGCGATCACAGAGATAACGCACGACGCGCAAGTCATGGGAAATCATCAGAACCGTCAGGCCGTGACGGCGCTTCATGTCCATCAGGAGGTTCAGAATCTGCGTCCGCATCGAGGCGTCGAGTGCCGATGTCGGTTCGTCACAGACAAGGAAACTCGGATTGAGAAGAAGCGCGCGGCCGATGACGACGCGCTGCAACTGGCCGCCGGAGCACTGGCTCGGATACCGATCATAGAAGGAACCGTCCAGACCGACTTCCTCCAGCATGCGGAAGACACGCGCCGTGCGCTCCGCGCGGGTGCCGATACCATGCTGGGCAAGCGGCGCTTCCATGCTCTGGCCAATGCGCATACGCGGATCGAGCGCGGAATAGGGATCCTGAAACACCAGTTGCACGACCCGGCGCACGCGCCGCAACGCTTCGCCCTGCATATGCAATATGTCGTGATCCCCGATGCTGACCTCACCCCGCGTCGCGTGCGTCAGGCGCGTGATCAATCCGGCAACAGTGCTTTTGCCGCATCCGGATTCACCGACGAGGCCCAGCACCTCCCCCTCGCCGATCGTCAGGGAAAGATCATCGACGGATTTCACCACGCGGTGACCGAGGCCCGATATGGGATAATATTTGCAGAGGTTCTTCGCGACCACATAGGGCCGGCTGCCGTTCTCCGCCGATGGCGGCGTCTGTGTCATTGGTTTGGAAAACATCATCGCCTCCTTCAACAAACCGCGTGACTGGAATGGTCGTGATCGGCATGGTCGTCGCCGACTGCCCAGCACCGCGCCTTGCGCCCTTCAGGCAAGGCGTTCAAAGCCGGTTCGGTCGCCATGCAGCGACCTCCCATGCCTGCTGACTTGGCAAGCGCGCAGCGCGGATGAAACCGGCAGCCGCAGGACATGTCATGGGCCTGTGCGCTTGAGCCGGGGATCGTCAGCAACTGTCCCTCGCTGTCCGTGGTCAGCAGGGAACAACTGATGAGCGCCTTGGTATAGGGGTGCTGCGGCGCCTTCAGGATCGCCTGCGTTGGCCCCTCCTCGACGATGCGGCCGGCATACATGACCGCGATCCGGTCCGCGAAAGCGGCGACGACCGAGAGATCGTGGGTGATGAGTAGCGTTGCCAGCCGGCGCTTGCGACGTTCATCGTCCAGCAGGCGCAGGATTTGTGCCTGCACGGTGACATCGAGCGCCGTCGTCGGCTCATCGGCGATCAACAGCTGCGGATTGCCCGACAATGCTGCGGCAATCATCACGCGTTGCGCCATGCCGCCGGAAAGCTCATGCGCGAAACATTGCGCCCGCGCCGAGGGGTCGGGAATGCCGACATCGGACAGGAGACCGACGACCCGGTTCAGCGCCGCGCTTCGGCTCATCTTGCGATGGATCCAGAGCGGCTCGGCCACTTGCGTCCTCACCCGGCTGGTCGGGTCCAGCATGGCCTGCGGCTGCTGGAACAGCATGCTGATATCGGCGCCGCGCAGCGCATCGAGTTCGGAGGATGAAAGAGCGAGAATGTCGCGTCCGGCAAAGGAAATACGGCCGGAATCGATTTCCACGCCCTGCGGCAGAAGCCGCATCAGCGACAGAGCCGTCATGCTCTTTCCCGATCCGGATTCGCCGACAAGAGCGACGACTTCACCGGCATTGACGGAAAGCGTCAGGCCCGAAATAACAAACTTGCGGCCATTTGGCGTCGGCACCGAAACGTGCAGATCCTCGATTTCCAGAAGCGGTGCGCGCTCGGGAGACAGGGCCGTGTTGGCAAGCGTTTGCCCTTCGATATTCATAAGAGTTCCCCTTATTTTTATTGAATCGGAGGCATTTGCGTATTCATGCGGCTTCAGACGATATTACTCTCCTTCCGGCCCTGCGGCCTCATCTATGTTTGACATTAGTCAAATCTGTCCTTGCCTGTTTGCAGACATCAATGATTGTTCGTTTTCTTCGTTTCCAGGTTGAGGCCATGGCCGATCCACGTCACGCTGAGTGCCGACAGGAAGATCGCGAGACCCGGTGCGATGACGAGAATTGGCATGCGCTCGGCATAGGCCTGTGCATCTGACAGCATCAGCGCCCAGTCGGCGGCCGGCGGCTGCACGCCGAGCCCCAGGAATGACAAACCGCCTACTGTGATCAGCTTGTGGCCAAATCGCAGGAACGCCACGGCCGCGATCGGCCAGATCGTATTGGGAATGATATGCCGGAAGATGATGAAGCGCCGCGTGCAGCCCAGCACCTCGGCGGCGCGGATATATTCGCGGGAATTGATCGCGAGCGTCAGTCCCCGCGCCAGCCGCGCAAAAGGCGTCCAGCCGACGATCGTTAGCGACGCGATCAACGTTCCGTATCCGGGACCAAAGATGGCGACCAGGAAAATCGCAATCACCACATCGGGTATGGCGATAAGCAGATCGACCACGCGCATCAGCACTTCATCGAGGATACCGCGGCTGCGGCCGCTGATGATGCCGATGAAGGTTCCAATACCGACCGACAGAATGACAGTGATAGCGGCGATCGTGACTGTGAAACGGCCGCCGATCAAGAGCCGGCTCAGGACATCGCGACCGAGATGATCTGTTCCAAGCCAATAGGTGGCGCTCGGCGCATTCAGCCTGAGGCGAAGGTTCTGCTGTGCCGGATTATAGGGCGAAATCCAGGGCGCGATCACCAGGAGCAGGACGATGGCGAGAAAAATTGCCGATCCCGCATAGAAGGTCCAGTGCCGCCGGCGGATGAAATCCGTGAACCGGGAGAGTGTCGACGGGCGTGTGGGCAAGGTCATGGGCATGGCGGCGGCAGGCGCGCTCGGGAAAAGACTAGTGGTCATGTTGACCTCGCATGGCTGGATTGATCAGAACATAGAAGCTGTCGGCCAGGGTATTGACCAGGATGGACAGGGCCACGATGCAGATGAAACCGCCCTGCAGCATCGGGATGTCGCGATTGATCACGGCGTCGTAGAGGAGCCGGCCCATGCCGGGAATGGCGAAGATCACTTCCACCACCACCGATCCGCCAAGCAGGCCCGCAAGCCAAAGCGCAAAGAAGGTGACCACCGGCAACGAGCCGTTGCGGATGCCGTGGCGCATGACCGTGCCATGCATGCCGAGGCCGCGGCTGCGTGCCGCCGTGATATAGGGCGCGCGCAAGACCTCGGCCATGGCGGCACGGGTGACCTGGGTGAAATAGGCGAGCGGCCGCAGTGTCAGGGTCAGCGCAGGCAGCACCAGCGAACGCCAGCTGTCCCATCCGGCCGAGGGCAACCAGCCGAGATAAAGCGCAAAGACCAGCGCCGACATGGGTGCAAACCAGTATTCCGGTGTCGCGACGAAGGTCTGGATCATCAGCGTCGCGAAATTGTCGAGCCGTCCGCCCGGACGCATGGCCGCCAGCGTGCCGAGCGGCAGCGCCACGGCGACCGCGACGGCCAATGCCGTCAGCGCCAGGGTCACCGATACGCCGAGAGAGCGCAAAAGCTCGTTGGCGACAGGCTGACTGCTGGTGAAGGAAAAACCGAGATCACCGCGCAGTGCATTCCACAGCCACGTGAAATATTGCACGTAAAGCGGCCGGTCGAGCCCAAGACTGACCCTCAACGCCTCCACCGCATGCGGATCGAGCGCGGTATCGTGCATGCGCGAGAAGAGGATCGTGCGTGCCGGATCCCCGCCCGTCATATAGGGCAACAGAAACGCGATGATGGAGACAATGGCCAGCATCAGGCACAGAATAAAGAAGCGCTGTATTATCTGTATCCACATGGCCTGCTCTCCTTCATCAAGATTGGCAGTTTACACTGCATTCGGTGCCCGCTCCCAAAAAGGGAACCGGCGGCTTATTTCGCCTGGCGCTGTAAATCCATCGCCGGGCCTGATGTCCCCTTCAGCATGCCGGTGCGTTTGGGCACGACGGCAACCGTCGAAAATTCGAGGTCTTCCGCATGGGCGAGGTCATGAATGATCGGGCACTCCGGCTCACCATTGTCAGGGCAATAGGTCGCGAGGTTCCGGAGGGTATCGGCCATTTCCCGCAGCGTATCCATCTTCGCTTCCAGGTCGATGACATGTTCCATGACGATGCGTTTGACATCGCAGGAGGCGCCGCCCGGATCGCGCCAGAGGGTCATGAGTTGCCTGATCTTTTCGATGGAAAAACCGAGATCGCGTCCGCGCCGGATAAAGCGCAGCGTTTCCAGATCATTGGCCGTATAGACCCTGTAGCCGGAATCCGTGCGGTTTGCCGATTTGATCAGGCCGATCATCTCGTAATGCCTGATCATCTTTGCAGAAACACCGGAGGCGGTGGCGGCTGTGCCAATGTTCATCGATCCTGCTCCTATCTTTCCGGGGTGAAAAATACATCCGCATGAATGTCGGCCGTCCGCATGCCGCGCGCCAGCAGCTGCGGCACCGTTGCCTCGATCATGGCCGGCGGGCCGGCAATATAGGCTTTCCAGCCATCGAGATCGTCGAAATCATCCGCCACCGCGGCGCCGACATAACCGCGACGGATATTGGCATGGTCCTCATTCGACAGAACCGGAACGAAGCTCAGATTGCCGTGCCGAGTGGTGAGGTCCTGAAAACGGTCGAGCATATAAAGGTCGCGCTCGGCGCGGGCGCCGAAATAGACGTGAACCGGGCGTTCACGGCCGGTTGCGAGCGCCGCTTCGACCACGGCCTTCACGGGGGCAAGCCCCGAGCCGCCGGCAATACCGAGGATCGGTCCGCAATGTTTTTCCCGCAGGAAGGAGGAGCCAAAAGGCCCCACGATCGCGACGGGATCACCCGCCCTGGCGAGCGAGAAGATGCGGCCGCTCGTCATACCGCCGGGAACATGCCGGATGTGAAATTCAATCAGCTCCTCGTCCACCCTGCTCGCGATCGAATAATCGCGCGGCGAACAGTCCGGATAAAGCAGGCGCACATATTGCCCGGGTTTGAAGGTGAACTGCGCGCGATCCTCGAGCCTGATGCGGATGAGCTTGATATCATGGGTCGCATCCAACGCTTCCTCAACCACACCCTCGAAACGGCCGGTCGGGATATCGGCAAATTCATCCTCGCCGTCGAGCCAGCCGATCGTCACGTCGCTCGCGGGCACAGCGCGGCAGGCAAGTGTAAGGCCTTCAGCCTTTTCCTCTTCGGTCAATGAGAACGGTGTATGCTTGAGAAGATCGATCTCACCGGAGATGAGGTGCGATTTACAGGCCCCGCAGCGGCCCATGCGACAGCCATGCGGATAGGCAATTCCGGCGGCGAGCGCGGCCTGAAGCACGGTCTCACCCTCAGCCGCCATGATGCTGCGGCCGATCTGTGGCAGATAGATTGTGTTGCCAGGCATCACCACATCCGCCTCCTATTCCGCCGCTGCGAGCTGCAGGTCGGACGATCTGTCCACCAGCGGTGCACGGAAGCTTTTAAGACGCAGCGCATTCGTCAATACGAAGACGCTGGAAAGCGCCATGGCTCCGGCAGCAAGGACTGGCGACAGCAGAACGCCGTTGACAGGATACAATATGCCGGCCGCCACGGGAACAAGCGCGGCATTGTAAGCGAAGGCCCAGAAGAGATTCTGGCGGATATTGCGGATCGTCGCCTTGGAGAGAGCAATCGCGTTGGCAACACCGCGCAGATCGCCGGACATCAGCACCAAGTCGGCACTTTCAATCGCGACATCCGTGCCCGTGCCGATGGCAAGCCCGACATCGGCTGCGGCAAGCGCCGGCGCATCATTGATGCCGTCCCCGACAAAGGCGACCCGTCGCCCGCCGGCGGCTAGCCTCTTGACCGCCTCAACCTTGCCGTCGGGCAACACTTCGGCCACCACCTCGTCAATGCCGAGGCGACGGGCAATGGCTTCCGCCGTGCGGCGATTGTCACCCGTGATCATCGTGACCTTGAGGCCCAGCGCATGCAGCGCCGCAATCGCCTCAGGTGTCGTCTGCTTGATGGGATCGGCAACGGCGATGATCGCGGCCAGCCGGCCATCGACGGCGGCATAAAGCGGCGACTGCCCTTCCCTGCCCATCCGCTCGGCATCCGTGGCAAAGGCCCCGACATCATAACCGAGTTTCACCATGAACCGGTCAGCACCCGCCTCTACCCTGCGACCATCGACCGTCGCCGCGACACCGAAGCCGGGGGTCGCCTCGAAAGCTTCAGCTTCGGCAAGCGTCAGGCCACCATGTTTTGCAGCCTCGACGATCGCCTCGGCAATCGGATGTTCAGACCGGTTCTCAAGCGAGGCGACGAGCCGCAGCACCTCATCCGCATCGAAACCCTGGGTCGTATTAAAATGCACCAGTTTCGGCTTGCCGAGTGTCAGCGTGCCGGTCTTGTCGACCGCGATGACGTCGGCGTCACGCAGCGTCTGGAGCGCATCGCCGCGCCGGAACAGCACGCCCATTTCAGCCGCGCGACCGGTGCCGACCATGATCGACGTCGGCGTGGCGAGGCCCATGGCGCAGGGACAGGCGATGATGAGAACCGCAACCGCGTTGATAAGCGCGAAGGTCAAGGCCGGATCGGGTCCGAAGACGAACCAGACGGCGAAGGTGACAAGTGCCGCCAGCATGACGGCCGGCACGAACCAGTTGGTCACCTTGTCCACCAGCGCCTGAATGGGCAGCTTGTCGGCCTGCGCTTCTTCCACCATGCGGATGATCTGCGCGATCAGCGTATCGCTACCGACCTTGGTGGCGCGGAAGGTGAAGGAGCCATTGCGGTTCACCGTGCCACCGACGACCACGGAACGCTCCGTCTTGGTAACCGGAACCGGCTCACCCGTGATCATCGATTCATCGACATAAGAAGAGCCGCTGAGAACCAGACCATCGACCGGCACTTTCTCGCCGGGGCGAACGACGATCACATCGCCCGTTCGCACACCCTGAAGAGGCACGTCGATGGTTTCACCATCGCGCAGCACGCGGGCCGACTTGGCCTGCAGGCCGACGAGCCGCTTTATCGCCTCGCTGGTGCGGCCTTTGGCGCGCGCTTCAAGGAAACGGCCGAGCAGGATAAGCGTGACGATGACCGCCGCGGCCTCATAATAGACATTGGCCGTGCCGCGCGGCAGGATTTCGGGCAGGAAGGTCGCGACCACCGAAAATCCCCAGGCGGCGGCAGTGCCCAGCACCACAAGCGAATTCATGTCCGGCGCGAGCCGCATAAGGGCGGGTATGCCCTTCTTGAAAAAGCGCAGGCCGGGGCCAAACAGGACCAGCGTCGTCAGCACGAATTGCAGATACCAGCTTTCCCGCATGCCAACCGTTTCCATGACGAAATCATGGATGGCAGGCACCAGGTGCGAACCCATTTCCAGCACGAAGACCGGCAATGTCAGGACAACAGCGACGGCAAGGCTGATTTTCAGGCTACGCATGTCCGCTGCGCGCCTATTCTGTTCAGCATCGCCGGCTTTGTCGGCGACGATCTCTTTCACCTGATAGCCCGCCCGCTTGATCGCCTCCGCCAGGGTGGCGGCGGAAGCGGCATTGCCCGCCACACGAATGGTGGCGCGCTCGGTCGCGAGATTGACGCTTGCATCGGAAACGCCGGAAACAGCCTTCAGCGCCTTTTCGACACGTCCGACGCAGGAGGCGCAGGTCATGCCTTCAATATCGAGCTCGACGGTTTTTTCTTCGACGCCATAACCCGCATGACGGACCGCGGCAATCACCGCGGGCACATCGGGCGGCCCGGAAAAGGCGATATCGGCGCGCTCCGTCGCAAGGTTGACCGAGGCCTTGAGAACGCCCGGCACCTTGGCAATCGCCTTCTCCACACGACCCACACAGGAGGCGCAGGTCATGCCGTCGATCGCAATCTGATGACTGGCCCGGATCTCCATTTGTGACATGCGCATGACCCCTCTTTTCTTGTGTTAAAAAAAAGATAGGGCTTCCCATCGTGGCAAGGTCAAGAGGTTCTTTTGGGTGATTTTCGAAGAAATGTGCCGCTTGATTGAGCAGGCTTATTTTTTGGGCGCCGCATTGGGAGTGAAGGCAACTGAAGCCCGAATAGCAATCACGCCCTAGCGATCTGTCCTCGCCGCATCTGCGTTGAACGGGCGCACTCTGTTGAAGGTGGTGCGGACGGCGGGACTTGAACCCGCAAGACCAATGGTCGGCAGATTTTAAGTCTGCTGCGTCTACCGATTTCGCCACGTCCGCATTACCGCGCCTTACGACCAAGGCACTGCAAAAAGCCGTCATCCCCAGGGCGCCCGGCCAGACGGCCGATCCCAAACGCGACGGAGCCTCATCTACACAGGCAGGGCGGTTTCGGTCAACGGGGCCTCAGCCACACCAGGACTGATTTTTTACCGAGGCCGGATGCGCGAGCCCCTCCCGCACGAGCTGATCGGCAAAAGAAACACCCGAACGTGAAAGCCGTTTGCGTTCCAGGGCTTGTCCCCCAGCTTCGCCGGAGGACGCCACATCGAAGGTGCCGGCATTCAACATGTCGCGAAGCCTGACCTTTGCAATGAAACCACGCTGGCGCTCTTCCATGCAGCGCGCCCGGTCGATCTGCGGGACATCGATGCCGGCGAGTTGCATCTTCACGCCCTTCATCCAGAAAGTATTGCCATCGGCCACACAATTATTGAGGCCGGAGCGGCCGCAGAAGGCAAAGGCACCGCTTTTTTCGCCGAGCGAGATTTTTTCGACCGAGGGACGCGTTTCCGGCAGGATGCCGGCAACCTGGCTTGGCGGTGCGACGGATGGCATGGCGATCGAACGCGGCGGCACAGGGCCGTTGCCGGGCAGAACGGGTGATGCGGGGCGAATGGATGCCACTTTCTCGGTGGTGACGGTATCACGCCTGGCGGCTGTCGCGACTTTCGGGGAATTTGTGGCTGACGACGTCGCCTTCGCAGCATGCCGTTGCGGCAGAAGGCTGTCACGATATTCGTAAGCCTGAATGCCGCCGGCAACGACGCCCAGCATCAGCACCCAGGGCCAAACGCTGCCGCCGTTCGATTTCTTCGCCGTGCGGCGTCGTGCTGTCGATTTTCGGTTGCTCACGATCGGACTCCTTTCAACGGAGCCGCATTATCGGCCAAAGGAGTTTCCGAAAGGTTGGCATTTCAAAACAGCTGTGGATAAACCTTCAGCGGACCTGATCGAGCAGACGCTTGCATTCGAGCAGGTCGAACAGCGCTTCCTGCAACAGCGCCTGGTCGTCCTTGCCGATGCTAGACTTGCCCACCGATATTTCGGCATCGCTGTTGCCGCCACCGAAGCCGAAAAAACGGCCGCTCGGCCTGGCCTTCGGACGGCCAACGACCTCGTCCCCGTCCGGATCGACGACGCGCGGTTCGGCGACTTCCTTTTCGCCGCTCGCCGCCATGATGGCTTCCATGGTTGCCAGATCGCCGGAAGCGATTGCCGCCACGAAACGGTTGCCATTGGTTTTCAGAAGCTTCTGCACACCCTTGATGGTGTAGCCATGGTCATAAAGAAGGTGACGGATGCCCTTCAGAAGGTCGATATCGTCAGGACGGTAATAACGGCGGCCCCCGCCCCGTTTCATCGGCTTGATCTGCGGAAAGCGCGTTTCCCAGAAACGCAGCACGTGCTGCGGCAGGTTCAGCTCATCCGCCACTTCACTGATCGTCCGAAACGCGTCGGGGCTTTTGTCCAAATTTCCACTCCCATCCGAACTGAGGCGCCATGCATCCGGCCGGACACTGAACGAGAACGCTTTACACTCACCGGTCAAATACCACGCGCAAGTCCATCAGACCCTCGCGCCGGCGCCATTGCGGCGAGATACAAATCACTAAAATTGATTATGATGTGAGTCGACCGGATTTCAACGGCTTGCACGTTGAAATTCAAGTATGTTCACAGGAAGAATGGATAAAAAGGCTTGCGATACGGCAAAAAGCGCGTGTCGCGGCGGCTTCAAGTCCGGCTTATACCCCGGCCTTCTGGCCCTTCTGCTTGGCCTTGCGGGCCGTATGGGCCTTGAGAATACGCTGTTTCAGCACATTCGAAGCCTTGAAGGTCATGACTCGGCGCGGCGAAATCGGAACTTCCTCACCCGTCTTCGGGTTGCGGCCGATACGCTCGTTCTTTTCCCGGATCTGGAAAGTTGCGAAGGACGAAAGCTTGACCACCTCACCGCGGGTGATCGCATTGCAAATCTCGTCGATGATCGTTTCGACCAGTTCGGCGGATTCGGTGCGGGACAGCCCGACTTTACGAAACACAGATTCTGCAAGATCTGCGCGTGTCACTGTCTTCCCGGCCATTTTTCCCCACAAACCGTGTCTGAATTTTTCTCTAGGAGCCGCCGAGATTATTTCCCTTGTGGCGACCGGTCAAGGGATTGTTCCAGATTCATTTTAGGCTTTCGGCAATCAGTGCAAGGGCTTAGAGCAGCCGGTACCGTTTTGCCACAGGCTGGTGCCGCTTGGAGCCATCTGAGCGGGGCGTGAGCGCGAAAAACATAACCGATTTCGCGCCTGCACCCGTCAGTGACGGGAATACGCCGTTACCAGCGCAGCAGCACTGCACCCCAGGTGAAACCGCCGCCCATGGCCTCCAGCATCACCAGATCGCCCTTCTTGATACGGCCGTCACTGGCCGCGACGGCAAGCGCCAGCGGAATGGATGCGGCCGAGGTATTGCCGTGTTTGTCGACGGTGATGACGACCTTTTCCGGATCGATATTGAGCTTCTTCGCCGATCCGTCGATGATGCGCTTGTTGGCCTGATGCGGAACGAGCCAGTCGAGATCGTCCGCCGTCGTGCCCGTCGCCTCGAAGGCCTGCTCGATGACGTCGGTGATCATGCCGACAGCATGCTTGAACACTTCCCGGCCTTCCATGCGCAGATGGCCGACCGTGCCAGTCGTGGACGGTCCGCCATCGACGTAGAGCTTGTCCTTGTGCGAACCGTCGGAGCGCAGCTGCGAGGTGAGGATGCCGCGATCGCTGGAAGTGCCCTCGCCTTCCCCGGCCTCGATAACGAGTGCGCCAGCGCCATCACCGAACAGAACGCAGGTGGTGCGATCCTTCCAGTCGAGAATGCGCGAGAAGGTCTCGGCGCCGATTACCAGCACGCGCTTGGCCATTCCGCCGCGAATATAGAGATCGGCGGTCGCCACGGCGTAAACGAAACCGGAGCAGACGGCCTGCATGTCGAAGGCGAAACCATGTGTCATGCCAAGACGGTTCTGTATGTTCACCGCTGTTGCCGGAAAGGTGTTGTCCGGGGTCGAGGTGGCCAGAATGATGAGGTCGATATCGTCGGGCGTTAGACCGGCATTGTCGAGCGCCGCACGCGCCGCCGCCTCGCCGAGAGACGCGGTGGTTTCACCTTCGCCGGCGATATAGCGTTGCCTGATGCCCGTGCGCTGCACGATCCATTCATCGGAGGTCTCGACGACCCCTTCGATTTCACTGTTGGTCATGACACGCTTCGGCAGCGCTGCCCCGAAACCACGGACTATAGAGCGGATCATTCCCTTATTCCTCGTCAGCCACGAGAGCTTCGGGCGCCGGGGGCGGAAGCCGTCTTGCGTGGTAAATTTTCAGATCATTTTCAATTTTTGCCGTCAGTCCGTTGTGGACCATGTCGTAGCCGACATCGACGGCGGAGGCAAAACCGATGGCATCCGTGCCGCCGTGGCTCTTGATGACGATGCCGTTCAGGCCGAGAAAGACGCCGCCATTGACCTTGCGCGGGTCCATCTTTTCCCTGAGCACATCAAAGGCGCTTTTTGCGAGAATATAACCGATCTTGGCGAAGAAGCTGCGGGAGATCGCCTCACGCAGAAGCGTGGTGATCTGGCGCGCCGTACCTTCGGCGGCTTTCAGCGCGATGTTGCCGGTGAACCCTTCCGTCACCACGACATCCACTGTGCCCTTGCCGATATCGTCGCCTTCGACGAAACCGCGATAATCGATGGTGCCGAGATCGGCCTCGCGGATCAGGCGTCCGGCCTCACGCACCTCTTCCTGACCCTTGACCTCCTCAACGCCGACATTGAGCAGGCCGACGGTCGGACGGTCGATATCGAAAAGTGCGCGCGCCATGGCGCCGCCCATCAGGGCGAAATCGAGAAGCTGCTGGGAATCGGCACCGATGGTGGCGCCAACATCCAACACGATGCTTTCGCCCTTCAGAGTCGGCCAGATGCCGGCAATCGCCGGGCGTTCCACCCGCGCCATGGTGCGCAAACAGAACTTCGCCATGGCCATCAACGCGCCGGTATTGCCGGCGGAAACCGCAACATCCGCCTCGCCGAGTTTCACCGCCTCGATGGCGCGCCACATGCTGGAGACATAGCGGCCACGGCGAAGCGCCTGGCTCGGCTTTTCGTCCATGCTGACCGAAACTTCACAATCGTGAAAGACCGACTTTTCCCGAAGGGCGGGATATTGTGCCAGAATGGGGTCGCATTTGCTCTTCTGCCCATAGAGCAGAAAAGTTACATCGTTGTGCCGTTCAAGCGCCTTGGCGGCACCGGGTATGGCAACATCTGGGCCGAAATCGCCACCCATGACGTCAATTGCAATTCTGATCACTCGTCCCTTATCCTTCTTGCCGCCAATCAAGCGGATTTCGCGCGAAAATACCTTTTCCGGCTCTTGTTACAATAAAATTATTTCAGCCCGGCTGGCCATTCAGTCTTTTTTCCAATCTTTCAACACGGCAAAGGGCGATGGCGGCCTGTCATCGTCGATTTCTTTTTCAGCCTTTTCGGCAAACTCCACGTCCGGCTTGCGCGGATAAGGGTCGATGGCAAGGGCCGCAAATTCGGCAACCACGGCACCGACATCGATGCTGTCGCCGGTGAACTGGTCGGGAATGTCAGGGCCATCGGGATCGAGTACGATCTCGCCTTCTTCATTCGTCACCATCCGCGCCAGCTTCGATCCTTCCGGCACGAAAATATGTTCCACGGTCTCGTCGATCTTGCTGGAAACCGGTTCCAGCGTGACGACGCAGGATTGAGTGACCGCCGCATGCACCTCGCCCTTGATCTTGATGCCATCCCTCTTCCAGCGGGTAACCTGCAGCTCCGCCTTCAGATATTCGACGGAGACCACATCCCAAAATTTCGCCAGCGCCTTCAGCTCCTCGGCACTGGCTTCGAGACCAATCCTGACCGGATTGGCGGAAATATGGCCTACCTTGACGGGATAGGAAAAAGGCAGGTCGTCATTTGCGGCGTGTCGCGCGTTCATCGTGAACCTCATCATATAGGCAGGGGCAGCGTCAGGCTTCCGGTTGCTATCGTCTCTTCGGACTGGGCGGCAAGGGCATCGGATGTTTCCATCATCCAGCCCGCCAGCCCCTCCATCTCGGGAGCCTCGTCGTCTACCTGCGGATATATATTGCGCCGGAGCGCTGCGGCAAGAGCGGCGCAGTCGGATGCATCCAGTGCAGCCGCATAGGATTCGAGCCGCCCATAGAACATGCCGGCGAATTTCTTCATGCGTTTCGGCACGCCCTGATCACCTATCCCCAATTCACGGATGGAGTGATCGATATCCTGGAAAAAGGCATCGACGATCTCCTGGGCGATCTCCTGCCCGCTGACACCTGATGATTTGGTGCGGCGGAAATAGAGAATCATGATGACCGAGAGCATCTCGAAACGGCCCATGACGGTATCGGGAACACCTAGATCGAGATAAAAGGCGGGCGTGCGCGCAGCCGCCGTCAAGGTCGCATATTGCCGGTCGACTATGGCGCGGTTGTTGTTTTTCTTCTTGAACAGCCCGAATATCATCGTTTTTTTTCCGAAGGGGACGGGTGAATGCGCTTACCGCCCATCGCACTTGTTGCATGATCGTTAAAGCTGGTTTACCGAAGCATCCACGAATTGCAATGCTGTCACGGTCACGTTCGTCTTTTGGCTGAAACAGTCGAAGAGAACCGGAGGAGTTCCAAAAGGCCGGGAAAGCATTGAATTTGGGGGGTGATCGGGATTTTCCGTCCCCGGATTGACACAATCATGTGCACAGACACTGTGCACCACGCAATGCCGGAAGGTGCCATTCATGATCGCAGTCGGGGAAAAGCAGTTGAGCAAGCAGAAATCCGCAAGTCACGGCAAAATTCTGAGCAAAACCGCCATCGCAATCGTGCTCGCATCCGGCCTGCTTTCCGCCTGCACCAGCACGACAGATGTGTTCCACAATGGTTACGTCATGGACGATCAGTCGCTGCAGCTGATCCCGGAAGGCTCGAGCCGTGAGCAGGTTCTCCTGACCATGGGCACGCCCTCCACCACCGCGACTTTCGGTAACGAGGTGTTCTATTACATCTCGCAGAAGCGCGTGCGCCGCGCGGCCTTCCTGAAGCCGTCGCTGGTCGAGCAGAACATTCTCGCGATCTATTTCAACAAGGACGGCGTCATCGAGCGCAAGGCCAATTATACGCTGCAGGACGGCAAGGTCTTCGACTCGATTTCGCGTACCACGCCGACCGGCGGCAAGGATCTCACCTTCCTGCAGCAGCTGCTCTCCGGTGGCACCTCGGGCGCCAATATCGCCAAGAGCATTCTCGGCCAGGGCGGCAACAACGCCCCCTGACCGCAGCAGGAACGGAAAGTTCAAAGGCCCGGGGATCACTCCCCGGGCCTTTTCATTTGTTGGAACCGTAGCCTTCAGTGGGCAAGAACTGCCAGCAGCAGCAGCGCCACGATATTGGTGATCTTGATGGCCGGGTTGACGGCTGGACCCGCGGTATCCTTGTAGGGATCGCCGACCGTGTCGCCCGTTACCGATGCCTTGTGCGCCTCGGAACCCTTGACGTGGCGCACGCCGTCCTTGTCGATGAAGCCATCTTCGAAGCTCTTCTTGGCGTTGTCCCAGGCGCCACCACCCGACGTCATGGAAATTGCCACGAACAGCCCGTTGATGATGACACCCAGCAAGGAGGCACCCAGCGCGGCAAAGGCCGACGCCTTTGAGCCCGAGATAAGCAGCACGCCGAAATAAACCACGAGCGGCGCCAGAACCGGCAGAAGCGACGGGATGACCATTTCCCTGATTGCCGCCTTGGTCAGCAGGTCCACGGCCCTGCCGTAGTCAGGTTTTTCCGTGCCGGCCATGATGCCGGGCTTTTCGCGGAACTGGCGGCGGACTTCCTCAACGATGGCGCTTGCTGCCTTACCCACCGCCGTCATGGCGATGCCGCCGAAGAGGTAGGGGATGAGACCGCCGAACAGCAGACCGGCAACCACGTAAGGATTGGCGAGGCTGAAGGAGATTTCTCCGATATCCTTGAAGTAAGGATAGGTATCGCCATTGGCGGCGAAATAGGACAGGTCGTTGGCATAGGCCGCAAACAGCACCAATGCGCCGAGACCGGCCGAACCGATGGCATAACCCTTGGTCACCGCCTTGGTGGTGTTGCCGACGGCATCCAGCGCGTCGGTCGCCTTGCGCACATCAGGATCGAGACCCGCCATTTCGGCGATGCCACCGGCATTATCCGTGACCGGGCCGAAGGCGTCGAGCGCGACGATCATGCCCGCCAGCCCGAGCATGGCGGTCACGGCGATGCCGGTGCCGAACAGGCCGCCGAGCTGGTAGGTGCCGATGATACCGCCGACGATGACGATGGCCGGCAGCGCGGTCGATTCCAGCGAGACCGCAAGACCCTGAATGACGTTGGTGCCGTGGCCGGTAACCGATGCCTGGGCGATGGAATTGACCGGCCGCTTGTTGGTGCCGGTATAATATTCGGTGATGACGACGATCAGCGCCGTCACGACAAGGCCAACCAATCCGCAGAAGAAGAGGTTGGTGCCGGTGATCTCCATGCCGGCAACCGTGCCGATCGTTCCCCAGCCGACCGTGGCATAGGTTGCCACGGCAAGGCCGGCGACGGAGAAGATGCCGGTGGCGATGAGCCCCTTGTAGAGAGCGCCCATGATGGAATTGTTGGTGCCGAGTTTCACGAAGAAGGTACCGGCAATCGAGGTCAGGATGCAGGCGCCGCAGATCGCCAGCGGATAGACCATGGCGCTTTCCAGAATCGGCGTTCCGGCAAAAAAGATTGCGGCGAGAACCATGGTCGCGACCACGGAGACGGCATAGGTTTCGAACAGGTCTGCCGCCATGCCGGCGCAATCACCGACGTTATCGCCGACATTGTCGGCAATGGTAGCAGGGTTGCGCGGATCATCCTCGGGAATGCCCGCTTCCACCTTGCCGACGAGATCGCCGCCGACATCCGCACCCTTGGTGAAGATGCCGCCGCCGAGACGGGCGAAGATGGAGATCAGCGAAGCGCCGAAACCGAGCGACACCAGCGCGTCGATAACGGCGCGTGATCCGGGCGGATGACCAAGGACGGACGTCAGAACGAAATAATAGATTGAAACGCCAAGCAGTGCGAGGCCGGCAACCAGCATGCCGGTAATGGCGCCCGACTTGAAGGCGATATCGAGGCCGGCTCCAAGGCTATGAGATGCGGCCTGCGCGGTGCGCAGATTGGCGCGCACGGAAACATGCATGCCAACGAAACCGGCGACGCCTGACAATACCGCGCCGATAACGAAACCGATGGCCGCGATGGCCGACAGCAGATACCAGGCGAGAACGGCAACGATCAGTCCGACGATGGCGATGGTGAGATATTGACGGGTGAGATAAGCCTGTGCGCCTTCACGGATATAACCTGCTATTTCACGCATACGCTCGTTGCCCTGATCGGCATCGAGAACACTCTTGGTGGTCCATACCGCGTAAACCACGGACAGGACACCGCATAAAATTACTATGGGTATTACGGTCATGCGCACTTACCTCCCAAAAGGCCGGGTCTCACTCCCTCCCCGGCGTGGCGAACCATGTGCAAGGACCAGGCGATGAAACGCACGCCGGGTCCTGTCTTGGCCAATTCTTCCCCTCCCAAGGAAAAACGACCTGCGCGGCAAGATTGCGTTGGCGAAAGGTGCGGCGTCAAGCCCACAAATTTGCCTGAAACATGAAAGGGGTAGAGAACGAGCGCGACCTTACGCGACGTTCCTGCGCTGCCTCAGCAGAAGCGACAGGACGAGCAGCAGGCAAAGGCCCGCAACCGGCCAGATGACAAGGTTCATCACCGACCAGCCCCATGCCGTAAACACCTTGCCGGACGAGAAGGACGACAACGCCACCGTGCCGAACAGCACGATATCGTGGAAACCCTGCACCTTGTCCGCCTCATGCGGGCGGTAGCTTGACGTGATGATGGCGGTTGCGCCGATAAAACCGAAATTCCAGCCGAGACCGAGAAGGATGAGCGCTGCCCAGAAATTCCACAGTTCTATGCCCATATGCGCGACGATGGCGCAGGCCATCAACACGATGAGGCCAGCCGCCACGATTTTTTCCGCGCCGAATCGGGAAATCAACATGCCGGTGAAGAAGCTCGGGGCGAACATGGCCAGAACGTGCCACTGGATGCCGAGCGTCGCGAGTTCGGTCGGGAAACCGCAGCCGACCACCATGGCAAGCGGTGCACCGGTCATCATGAAGGTCATCAAGGCGTAAGAGCCGATACCGCAGATCATGCCGGTGACGAAACGCTGGGTGCGGACGATTTCCGAAAGCGGCCTCACCGCCTCAGCATGGGTGGACGCGGTCTTCGGGTCGGGCAATTTCAGAAATGACAAAATGGCGATCGAGACGAGACCGAGCGGCACCAGTGCGATGAACGCGCCGGCGAAGGTGACCGGTGCAAGCAGGTCCTTGCCGAAGATGGCAAGCTGCGGCCCGACAATGGCGGAGATGATGCCGCCCGCCAGAATCCACGAGATTGCCTTCGGCTTGTAAAAGGACGGCGATGCATCGGCCGCCGCAAAGCGGATTTTCTGCGTGAAGCCGCCGGAAATGCCGATCAACAGTAGACCGACGGCAAACAGCCAGAAATCGGAGCGGAAAAGCGCGACCGCGGCGATGCCGCCACCGATGGAGCACATCAGCGCGCCGACCATGAACCCAGCCTTGCGGCCGAGGAATCGTGAGGCCGCCGCAACGCAGATGGCCCCAAGCGCCACGCCGATATTGAAGCCGGTAAGCGGCGCAGTTGCCAGTGACTTGTCGGCGCCGAGCAGTTGATACCCTGCGAGCGCACCGACCGAAAAGCTCAAGGGCGCGGCCGATCCCATGATCGCCTGCGCCATAGTGAGGAGAAAGACATTGCGCTTCGCCTCGTCCAGTTGAACCTCTAGTCCGGGGACGGAAACTGCGCTCATCTCTTCCTCACCTGTTTTACTTCAGCGTTTTGCCTCGCCGCGCACCTGCTTGGCGATGCGGTCAAGCACCGCATTCACCAGCTTGGGCTCGTCATGTTCGAAGAAAGCGCGAGCGATTTCGACATATTCGGTGACGATGACGGCAACCGGCACGTCCTTGCGCTCGAGAATCTCGAAGGTGCCGGCACGCAGGATGGCGCGCACGGTGGCATCGAGACGCGAGAGCGGCCAGTCTTCCAGGAGGGCGGAGCGTACCAGCGGGTCGATCTTCGTCTGATCGCGCACGACGCCAGAGACGATCGAACGGAACCATGAAGGATCGGCCTTCAGATAGGTATCGCCATCGACTTCCTGGCCGAGACGGTGCGCCTCATATTCGGCAACGACTTCCATCACGCCGGTTCCACCGACATCCATCTGGTACAGCGCCTGCACGGCCGCAAGACGGGCCGCACCGCGCTGGTTGGCGGGCTTTACCGAAGGCTGGCGCGGTTCGCCGCCGTTTTCAACATCCGACATGCGTTCAGCCACCCAGTTTCTTTTTCAGCTCGATCATGGTGAGCGCCGCGCGGGCGGCAAAACCGCCCTTGTCCTTGTCGGAGCGGCGCACGCGCGCCCAGGCCTGCTCGTCATTTTCGACGGTGAGGATGCCGTTGCCGATCGGCAGCGATTCGCTGACGGCGAGATCCATCAGGGCGCGGGAGGATTCGTTGGAGACGATATCGAAGTGATAGGTTTCGCCGCGAATGACCATGCCGAGCGCAACGAAACCGTCATATTCGGTGCCGTCATTGTCTGCACCATCGAGCGCCATGGCGATAGCGGCGGGGATTTCCAGCGCGCCGGGAACGGTGATGACGTCATAGGTGGCGCCGGCTTCCTCAAGCGCGAACTTCGCGCCTTCGAGAAGGGCATCCGCCATATCGTCGTAAAAACGTGCTTCCACGATAAGAAGATGGGGTTTGGACATGTGAGGGTTCCTGGGGGATTTTCCCGAAAAGCTTTACGCCGGATCATACCGGCATTTGCGGCGGTCAAACCACGGCTGGCCGTTCTTGGCAAGTATTTTCATGCATTGCCCGCGCAGCATGACCCGTTTGCACGGGCTGCTGCAAGGCTTAATGTCTGTGCGGCAAGGCTGAAAAATCAGCTTTTCTGGAAAGCCAGATGGATACCAAGCCCCATTAGCACCGTTCCGGCGGCATGTCGGGCCAGAGCCTGCACGGCGCTGGACCGTTTCAGACGCCCGACCATGGCGCCCGCCAGAAGCACGCCGACCAGATCGGCGGAGGAGAAGATGAAATTGACGGCAATGCCGAGGATCAGGAACTGTAGCCAGACGGGAAAGGCGGCCGCCGGATCGACGAATTGCGGCAGGAAGGCCAGAAAGAACAGCGCGGTCTTCGGGTTGAGCACATCAACGATGATGCTGTCGATGAAGGCGCGGCGGGCCGATTTCGGCTCGACGGTCAGATTGACCGCCTCGCCCTCCATCTTGCTGCGAAGCATCGAAAACCCAAGCCAGATGAGATAAAGCGCGCCGCAGAGCTTCACTGCAAGGTAAAGCCAGGGCACCGCCTGAAACAATACCGAGAGGCCCGCAGCCGCCGCGAAAATGTGAAAATAGCAGCCGACATGGATGCCGAGCACCGCCATCAGCCCGGCAAACCGGCCACGCGCCATAGTCTGCGCCGCCGCATAAAGCATGGCTGGGCCGGGAATGTAGGCAAACAGGGCGGTGGTGATGAAAAAGGCTGTCAGCAGTTCAAAAGACGGCATGATGTATTTCCCCTACCCCGTTCGCTGGCAGTCGATTTCAAACGATAGAACGACGTCTTTACAATCTTTCCGGTTCGACAGGAAGCGGAGCAATTGCACGTGTGCCAGCGTCGATGCCGATCATTCTCCTCCGCCATACCGGCCTCGAGCCGGTATCCAGTCGATGAGCGTCTGCGCGGCGAAAAGACTCTTTTCAGCCCAAGGACTGGGGCTGGCTGGATTCCGGCTCAGGGCCGGAATGACGGGTGGATGAGGCGTCAGCGAGCATTATAACCCGCCGTGTCCCTGTCGGTTTACGCAGACGGAAATTCCGCAAGCCTTGCGGCATAACGGGCCATCGTATCGACCTCGAAATTAACGAAATCACCCGGCTGACGTTCGCCCCAGGTGGTGACGGCAAGCGTGTGACGGATCAGCAGCACGTCGAAATCGGTGCCTTCAACAGCATTGACGGTGAGCGACGTACCGTCGAGCGCCACGGAGCCCTTGGGAGCAACGAATTTCGCCAGATGCTCCGGCGCGCGCAGGCGGATGCGCACCGCTTCGCCTTCCGGCTCAACCGACAGGATTTCCGCCCTGCCATCAACATGGCCAGAGACGATGTGGCCGCCGAGTTCGTCGCCGATCTTGAGCGCCCGCTCCAGATTGACATGCGTGCCTTGTCTCCAGCCTGCAATCGTGGTGAGGCGCAGCGCCTCTTCCCATGCCTCGACCTCGTACCAGCGTTCATTGCTGCCATCATCAGGCAGCTTCGTCACCGTCAGGCACACGCCGCCATGGGAAATGGATGCGCCCATATCGATGGTCTTCGGATCGTAATTGGTCGCCACGCGCAGGCGAACACCCTCGGGCAGTGCTTCCAGCTCGGATACGGTTCCGACATCGGTGACAATTCCGGTAAACATCAAATCGGCCTTTCATAATCGAAGCAGCGATCCGGCCCATAGGCTGTTTCGCTGACAAGAGCATAGTCGCCCGTGATATCGGCACGGCGCAGCGGCGTTTCAATGCCGCCTTCGCCGATCACGACAGGGCTTTCGAACAGCATGATACGGTCCACCAGCCCGGCTTCAAGGAATGATTTTGCGGCAAAAGCGCCGCCTTCGACCAGAAGTTCCGACATGCCGCTTTCGGCGAGGATGTGGAGGAGGTTTTCGAGGGTTGATGCTTCGAGGATATGGACGCCTGCGTCGGTCAGGAGTTGGCGCTTTGATTCGCGGTTACCCCCCTCTGCCCTGCCGGGCATCTCCCCCTCAAGGGGGGAGATGCCCGGCAGGGCAGAGGGGGGTAACGCCGCAACGATCACCGGCACCTCGCGCGCGCTCCGCACCAATTTGGACATCAGCGGCAACTCAAACTGCCGATCCAGCACGATCCGCACCGGCGAACGGCGCTCCATGCCGGCAATGCGCACCGTCAGTTCCGGATCATCCGCAATCGCGGTACGAATACCGACAAGAATGCCATCGCAGCGCGCCCGCAGTTCATGCACCACACGGCGCGACTCCGCCCCGGTAATCGCCACCTGCCCCTCGCCTTCCCGGCCAATCATGCCATCAGCGGAAACAGCAAGCTTCAGAATCACATGCGGGCGTTTTTTCATCTGGCGTGTGAGGTAACCTGCAAGCGCCCGCTTACCCTCATCACGCAGCAGGCCGGTTTCCACAACAATACCGGCATCGCGTAAAATCGTATAACCACGGCCGGAAACACGCTCATCCGGATCGTCCACCGCCACCACGACCCGCGCCACGCCGTATTCGACCAGCGCGTTGGCGCAGGGCGGGGTTTTGCCCCAATGGGAACAGGGTTCGAGCGTTACATAGGCAGTCGCGCCACGCGCCACCTCTCCGGCGATTTCCAGCGCCTGGCGTTCGGCGTGCGGCCGGCCGCCGATGGCGGTCACCGCTTCGGCAATGATTTGTCCGTCTTTTACGAGAACACAGCCAACCGAGGGATTGGTCAGCGTCTGGCCCTGGTGGCGAAGCGAAACCTCGATGGCGCGGGCCATGAATTTTTCGTCATCGGCACGGCTCGTCACGGCTACACTCCGGCGTCTGTATCTCGGGCGATCTTGGCATTGATTTCGGCAATCACGTTTTCGAAATCCTCGGCATGGCTGAAATCGCGATAGACCGAAGCGTAGCGCACGAAGGCCACGTCATCGAGACTCTTCAGCGCCTCCAGAACCTGAAGGCCGATTTCTTCCGAGGGAATTTCCGTCTCGCCGGAACTTTCCAGACGGCGGGCAATGCCGGAAACGGCCCGCTCGATCCGGTCGCGATCGACCGGGCGCTTGCGCAGCGCGATTTCGAAGGAGCGAACCAGCTTTTCCCGGTCAAACGGCAGCTTGCGGCCGCTTTTCTTGATGACCATCAGCTCGCGCAGTTGCACGCGCTCATAGGTCGTGAAGCGGCCGCCGCAATCCGGGCAGATGCGCCGCCGACGGATGGAGGTGTTGTCCTCCGCCGGACGCGAGTCCTTGACCTGTGTGTCTTCGGAACCGCAAAATGGGCAGCGCATCTTTTTCTTTCCTTACATGTACGGATACATCGGGAAACGGTCGGTCAAACCGACGACCTTTTCGCGCACGGCAGCCTCGACGGAGGCATTACCTTCATCCGAATTGGCAACCTTCAGGCCGTCGAGAACCTCGACGATCAGCTTGCCGATTTCGCGGAATTCCGCTTCCTTGAAACCGCGCGTCGTGCCGGCCGGCGTGCCGAGACGGACACCCGACGTGACGAAGGGTTTTTCCGGGTCGAAAGGAATGCCGTTCTTGTTGCAGGTGATGTAAGCGCGGCCAAGGGCTGCTTCCGCGCGCTTGCCGGTGGCGTTCTTCTTGCGAAGATCGACCAGCATCAGGTGGTTGTCGGTGCCGCCGGAGACGACATCGAGACCGCCTTCGATCAGGGTTTCGGCCAGCGCCTTGGCGTTCTTCACGACCTGCGCGGCATAGTCCTTGAATTCCGGCTGCAGCGCTTCGCCGAAGGCAACGGCCTTGGCGGCGATGACATGCATCAGCGGGCCACCCTGCAGGCCGGGGAAGACGGCCGAGTTGAACTTCTTGGCCAGATCCTCGTCATTGGTGAGGATCATGCCGCCACGCGGGCCGCGCAGAGACTTGTGCGTGGTGGTGGTGGCAACATGGCAATGCGGGAACGGCGACGGATGCTGGCCACCGGCAACAAGACCGGCGATGTGGGCCATGTCGACCATGAGATAAGCGCCGACTTCATCGGCGATCTCGCGGAAGCGCTTCCAGTCCCAGACGCGCGAATAGGCGGTGCCGCCGGCAAGGATCAGCTTCGGCCGGGTTTCCTTGGCCTTGCGCTCCACTTCGTCCATGTCGAGCAGGTTGTCGCCTTCACGCACGCCGTAGGACACGACGTTGAACCATTTACCGGACATATTGACCGGCGAACCATGCGTCAGGTGGCCTCCCGAGTTCAGATCGAGACCCATGAAGGTATCACCCGGCTGCAGGAGCGCGAGGAACACGGCCTGGTTCATCTGCGAACCGGAGTTCGGCTGGACGTTGGCGAAGTTGACGCCGAACAGCTTCTTGGCGCGCTCGATGGCAAGCTCTTCAGCGATATCGACGAACTGGCAGCCGCCGTAATAACGCTTGCCCGGATAACCCTCGGCATATTTGTTGGTCATGATCGAACCCTGCGCTTCAAGCACAGCGCGGGAAACGATGTTTTCCGAGGCGATCAGTTCGATCTCGTGGCGCTGGCGACCCAGTTCCTTCTCGATCGCGCCGAAAATATCCGGATCGACTTCGGCAAGCGGACGGGAGAAGAAAGCATCTGTGTTCGACATGGTGAAGGCTCCTGAAACAGTAATGCGATGGCGTCTTAGCGCCCTGCCCGAACAAGAGCAATACGGCCAGCGAGATTTGCCCGTCAAACTGCGACGTTGCGGCGAAAAGTGACAGATGTTTTTATGAAAAACAGGATACGACGGAAAATAAAGGCGGCGCTTCGATGATGCGCGGCCAAGCCACACACTCGCGTCATCCTCGGGCTTGTCCCGAGGATCTGCAACGCTTCTATTTTACGATAGGTGATTAGATCCTCGGGACAAGCCCGAGGATGACGGCGGAGGGACTGGCCGGCTTTCCAGCGATCACCTCTCCCCTCGCCCACAATTCCAAGCTGACGGCAAAAAGCCCGATCAGTTGCGCGGCAGCAGATCGTCGTCCACCGCACCTGCCGGCTGCTCCATGCCCGCAGTGGTGTTGAGCGCCAGTTCGGCATTGCCGTCCTTGCCGTAGATATCGTCGCGGAACTGAACCACGCCGTCCTTCGCCGACCATGCGGTGATGTAGACGAAATAGACAGGCACTTCCTGCGCGAGCTTGATCGGCGTGTTGACGCGCGATGCGATGACGCGTTCCATCTCCTGGCGCGACCAGCCGGGCGTGTCACGCAGCAGCCAGGACGTCAGGTCGCGCACGTTCTGCACACGCACGCAGCCGGAGGACTCGAAGCGCATCAGCTTGTTGAACAGGCCCTGCTGCGGCGTGTCGTGCATATATTCGTTGTTCGGATTGTGGAAGTTGATCTTCGTCGAGGACATGGCGTTGATCTTGCCGGGGTCCTGGCGGAACATCAGGTTCGGAGCCTTCGGCGCGAACCAGTCGACCGTGGTCGGCGAGACTTCCTGTCCCTTGCCGTCGATGAGGCGGATGTTGTTCCGCTCCAGATAGGTCGGGTCCTTCTGCATCAGCGGCACGATGTCCTTTTCGACGATCGAACGCGGCGCAGTCCAGTAAGGATTGAGGATGACCTCGTAAACCTTGGAGTTGATGACGTGGGTCGGGCGGCTGGCGCGGCCGACAACGGCGGTATTGCGCAGCACGACACGTTCATTTTCAACGGCTTCGATGGCAGCGGCCGGGATATTCACCATCATGTGACGTTGGCCGAGATCGCCCGACATGGACTGGATGCGCACGAGGTTGGTCTGCAACTGCGCCAGACGGATCTGCGCGGAAACATTGAGCGCCTTGGTGGTGTATTCGCCGCTGACGCCGTCAGCCGGAAGGCCGTGACGCGCCTGGAAACGCTTCAGAGCGCCATCGACATAGGAATCGAAGGCGCTGGAAATGCCGGCTTCACGCGGCAGGTCGCCCGATACCATCAGTCGCTGACGCAGCGCCTGCACGGAAGGGTCGGAAACGCCGATCTGGAGACGCTGCTGGGAAGTGGGTACGTCCGGCCAGCCACCATTCTGCACGATCTGCTGATATTGCATGATCGCCTGCTGCATGTAGACAGGCGCTTCCCGTCCGAGTACCGGGTTGTTGGAAACGACACCCACCGCCGAACGCGAGGTATTGGCGTCGAACTGGTCATCCCAGTTGCCGCGGCGCGAAGAGCCCATGAGATCGTTGAGCGCGTTCTGCGCCAAGGCCGGCGCGGCAAGTGCTGCAACACCAACGGAAACGGCCGAACGCAGAAGCGCACGGCGCGATACGGAATCGGAAACGGATTTCTTTGTCATTCTACCTACCAGCCACTCTCTTCGGCATTCTGAACAATGCCTAAATCAATATGATTAACAAACACGTACAACGTGTCTGCCGGCCGGTAATACCCGATACGCATAGTCAGGGCGCTGATGTCTGGCAGTACAGTCGACAACTTGCCGCAACAACAGGAGAAACAGCCGGCTCCTTAGACTTGCGCGTCCCATATCAATATGGCCGATTCGTGTCACTGCCCTCTTCTCACGAAGCTGTGTTCCCCTGAAAAACAGGGCGAATGCCTGGCGGGCGGTCGGGCTTGACAGGCAAAAAAGCGTGGCGGCACGGCGCGGAATCCGCAAGCCGGGAGCAAAGGATGCCCCCGGCTTAAACAGTGAAACCGTCGCAGAATTACAGGCGGTAAGCGATCGAGTCGTTCCAGAAACGATCGAGGCGCTGCAGCAGCTTGTTCATTTCGGAAAATTCGCCGGTGCCGATGCCGCCGACCTTTTCGATCGAGCCGACGTGGCGTTCATAAAGGCGGGCAACCGTTTCGGCGATGGCCTGGCCCTCTTCGGTCAGGCTGATGCGGACCGAGCGGCGGTCGACACGCGAACGCTGGTGGTTGATGAGACCGAGGTCGACCAGCTTCTTGACGTTATAGGAGACGTTCGAGCCGAGGTAATAACCGCGGGAACGAAGTTCGCCGGCCGTCAGTTCGGAGTTACCGATGTTGAACAGCAGGAGTGCCTGAACGGCGTTAACGTCATCGCGACCCTGACGGTCGAACTCGTCCTTGATGACGTCGAGGAGGCGGCGGTGGAGGCGTTCCACCAGGTGCAGCGACTCCATGTAGAGCGAACGGATGGTATCTTCGTGTGCGTCGGCAACAACGGCCTGCGGCTTAACTTTGCTATTGATCATGACTGCCTCACTGTTTTGTTTGGCGGTGTGTTTGTTTGTCTCCCGCCTTGAGTGAGAACCTAATCAATGCGCATAAAATTCTACTTAAAAGCTACGATTAACAAATGGTTACCTGCATTTTCCCAAAGGCGCCGAACTTGTGGCGAAGCGGGAATGCTCAGAGCCAGTACATTATAAATCAATGACTTAAGCGGAAAAATCGGCCTGAAAACAGGCCGAATTGCTTTATTCTTATGGTAAATCAATTCTTGCGCGCTCTTCATTTTGGCGGTGATCCAGCCAGAAAGCGACCAGGAATAGTATATAAATGGTTGCCACGAGACCGTGCATGACGGGCACCAACGTGTTGGCACCGAAGATATGCGGCCATACCTTATACATGGCGATCTGCGTGCCGGCGCCCATGACCCACATGACCGCCCCCCAGGAGGCACCGAGCCACAGGCCGAGAGCTGCCACCGGGAAAATAACCGCCAGCGCGCTGCCCGCTACTCGCCAGGGCAGGTTCAGCATATCGAAGCGCCCGTGACCGCCAAGCGAATAGCCGGTCAGCATCGCCCAATATTGCAGGCCGAACCAGAAACAGGAAACCGCAACCAGTCTCATGAAGACCAGAAACAGGATTTCCGTCAGCGGGCGTTTCGGCAGAGGTTGAGAATCAGGTTCCATGGCCGGAAGATAAGGTCTCAACGGGCGGGCGACCAGTCCATATTGAATCCCGCCGCCTGCCTTGTCAAAACATCATCATCAGTCAGGCTGGCAATGAGGGAAGATTGTCGCATTCGCATGGGCCAAGGTTCATGGTATGCAGCTTTCCAAATTTGATCGAAGGACATTCTGACATGCAGGACAAAACGCATCTGGTCGACGAGATCACCGGCCATCGCCGCATGCGGCGGAATCGCAAGGCGGATTGGACGCGCCGTCTGGTTCAGGAAAATCGCCTGACCGTTGATGACCTCATCTGGCCTGTTTTCATCGTGCCTGGCAGCAATATCGTCGAGCCCATTCCGGCTATGCCCGGTGTCAACCGCATGAGCGTCGACCGGCTGGTGGAAGCGGCGAAGGAAGCCGCCGATCTCGGCATTCCCGCAATCGCCACCTTTCCCAATATCGAGATGGAGCTGCGCGACGAGACCGGCTCGAATGCGCTCGAAGCCAACAATCTCATCAATCAGGCGACGATTGCCGTTAAAAAAGCCGTTCCAAATATCGGCATGATCACCGATGTCGCGCTCGACCCCTTCACCAGCCATGGGCATGACGGCATTCTGCGGGGCGACGAGATCGTCAATGACGAAACCGTCGAGCAGGTGGTCACGGCCGCCATCCTGCAGGCGGATGCCGGTTCGGACATTATCTCCCCCTCGGAGATGATGGATGGCCGCATCGGCGCCATCCGTCGCGGCCTAGATGCCGCCGGGCACCAGAATGTCGGCATCATGGCCTATGCGACGAAATTTTCATCCGGCTATTACGGTCCCTATCGCGAGGCGATCTCCACCGCCGGCCTGCTGAAGGGCGACAAGAACAGCTATTACATCAGCCCCGCCAACGGCATGGAGGCAATCCGCGACGCCGCGCTCGACGTGGAGGAAGGTGCCGACATGTTGATGGTCAAGCCCGGCCTGCCCTATCTCGATATCTGCTGGAGGCTGAAGGAGAATTTCGGCCTGCCCACCTTCGCCTATCAGGTGTCCGGCGAATATACCCAGATCAAGGCCGCGGCCATGAATGGCTGGATCGACGGCGAGCGCGTGATGATGGAGACGCTTCTCTGTTTCAAGCGTGCAGGTTGCGACGGCGTCCTTACCTATTTCGCCATCGAGGCAGCGCGCAAACTGGCAAAGGGCTGAGGCCGGCGCTTATTGTATTCGGTCGTTTTCTTCCCATATTGTCTGCTGACACGGCGAATATGCCGCGCTGTCAGACCCTCTCAGGAGAAAACGACCGATGAGCCTCGAACAGAACCCCACCTATGCCGCACCGGATGACTGGCGCGCCTATAGCGGCGTCCTGAGCCGGCGCATCTTTGCGTTCCTGATCGATTACGCGATCGTTCTCCTGCTGTGCATCCCGGCCGCCGTGATTGTCTTCTTTCTCGGCATTATCACGCTGGGTCTCGGCTTCTTCCTCTATCCGGCACTGTTCGTCATCGTAGCGGTGCTCTATTTCGGCATGACGCTCGGCGGCCCGTCGCAGGCCACCCCCGGCATGCGGGCGATGGGGATTGCCATGGCGCGCATGGATGGGCAGCGAATCGATTTCCTGCTCTCGACGGTTCACATCGTGCTTTTCTGGGTCATCAACTCGGTTTTGACGCCGCTGATCCTGCTCGCAGGCCTGTTTACCGAGCGCTCACGCCTCGTTCATGACTTCCTGCTCGGCACCGTCATCGTCAGAACGCGCTGATATCGGGGAAAGCCACGCAAACGTGGCTTTCTACCCGTCCAATAGCTCATCCCGCAGTTGACGTTTTCCGTCATTTTGCCATTCTGTGACATTATACATGTCGCTTGAAGCGCCGCCGCCGGCCCCGTGAAAACGCGGCGCGCTTTCATAACTGACGCAGGAGGCGATCACGGTTCGATGAACACGCAGGCGACGCCCTCTCCTCAATTCTATCTTACGGCGCCAGCCACCTGCCCCTATCTGCCGAACCAGATGGAGCGGAAGGTCTTTACCCATCTCGTTGGCCCGCGCGCCCCGGAAATGAACGACCTTCTGACCCAGGGCGGTTTCAGGCGCTCACAGAACATCGCCTATCGCCCGGCCTGTGAAACCTGCCGCGCCTGCGTTTCCGTTCGCATCCTGACCGAACAGTTCCAGCCGACGAAATCGATGCGGCGCGTTCTTGCCGCCAATAGCGATGTCGTCGCCACGGTTCATGCTGCCGAACCCTCCACCGAACAATTCGCCCTCTTCCGCCGCTACCTCGACCACCGCCACCAGTCCGGCGGCATGTCCGACATGTCGGCGCTGGACTATGCGATCATGGTGGAAGACACACATGTGAACACCCGCATCATCGAATATCGCGTGCGCGAACCCGGCTCCGGCATCGATTCCAGCAAGCGTGGCGAGCTTCTGGCCGTGGCGCTCAGCGATGTGATGAGCGACGGCCTGTCGATGGTCTATTCCTTCTTCAATCCTGAGCTTGAAAAACGTTCGCTCGGCACCTTCATGATCATCGATCACATCACCCGGACCCGCGCCCTCGGCCTGCCGCATGTCTATCTCGGCTACTGGGTCGATGGTTCGGAAAAGATGGGCTACAAGACCCGCTACCATCCGCAGGAGCATCTGACGCCGCGCGGGTGGGAGGTTTACGTGCCGGAAGAAAAGTAATGCCTCGATAAATTCGGTAAAAATATTGTGCTATACTCCATTTAAAAAGGAGTATTTTCATGAAGACAACTCTTACGAAGATCGGCAAAGATGCAGGCTTTGCGATCCCGAAAGATATTCTTGACCGGCTGGGATGGAAGGTCGGCGACGTTCTCAACCTGTATTTTGATGGCACTGTGCTTGAGTTGCGAGCTGATAGCGTAAGCGAACAATCAACCGACGATTTTAATCGTCAGCTCGAACATGCTCGGCATGCGATGCGTAAGTATCACGTTGCCTTAACAGAGCTCGCGAAGTCATGACGTTCCAATTGGTGTTGTAACTATACCAAGAGAGTAGAGCCGCCCCGGTCAAAAGCTGGAGCGGCACTAAAATATCACCCGCCAAACTTCCCGCTGCGCGGAAAGCCCTTCGGCACGGTGCGGCCCACCGTTGCGCGGTCAGCCAGCCATTCACGCAACTCTTCGCCGACCTTGGTGAAAGCGCGGCCGGCCGTATCGGACCAGCTGAGGCCATCCGCCAGCGCAAAGCACTTAACGTCCACCACGCCGCCATCCTTGTAGCGTTGCAGGCGCACGCCCTTGCCGCGTGACATTTCCGGCACCTGCGACAACGGGAAGGCAAGCAGCTTGCGGTTCTCGCCAACGACGGCGACATGGTCGCCCGTCACCGGCACCGCGAGCTTTGCTTCATCGGGCATCGAGACGTTCATGATCTGCTTGCCCTTGCGGGTATTCGCGATCATTTCGCTTTCGGCGACGATGAAGCCGTTGCCGCCAGTCGAGACCAGCAGCAGCTTGCGCGACGGATCGTGTACGAAGGCCGTCAGGATATCCTGATCGTTCTCCATATCGACCATGATGCGGATCGGCTCGCCATGGCCACGCCCGCCCGGCAGCTTGTCGGCGCCGAGCGTATAGGCCTTGCCGCCTGTCGTCAGCAGCAACAGCTTGTCGGTTGTCTGCGCCGGGAAGGCGAGCTTCGGTCCGTCGCCTTCCTTGAAGGTCAAGGCCGATGTGTCGGACATGTGCCCCTTCAGCGCCCTGATCCAGCCCTTCTGCGAGATGACGATGGTGACCGGTTCCTTTTCGATCATCGCCTGCTGGATGGCCTCGATGTCAGCATCCGGCGCATCCGCGAACTGCGTGCGGCGGCGGCCGATTTCGGTTGCCTTGGCGTATTTCTTTTTGACCTCGCCGATTTCCCAGGCGACTGTCTGCCACTGCTTGTCATCGGAGGCGAGCAGCCCTTCGATCTCTGACTTTTCCTTGCTGAGGTCGTCGTGTTCCTTGCGGATCTCGAATTCCTCGAGCTTGCGCAGATTGCGCAGCCGCATGTTGAGGATGGCTTCGGCCTGATTGTCGGTGAGCGACCATCTGGCCATCATCACCTGTTTGGGCTCGTCCTCCTCGCGGATGATGCGGATCACCTCATCCAGATTGAGATAGGCGACGAGCAGGCCGCCCAGAATCTCAAGCCTGCGGTCGATAGCTGCCAGACGGTGGCGGGAGCGGCGGACCAGCACGTCCTTGCGGTGTGCCAGCCACTCGCTCAGTACCTCGTTCAGCGCCATGACCTTCGGCACCTTGCCAAGCGACAGCACATTCATGTTGAGCGGCAGGCGGCTTTCGAGGTCGGACAGGCGGAACAGCGATTCCATCAGCAGCGTCGCGTCGACGGTGCGGTTTTTCGGCACCAGAACGATACGCACGTCTTCGGCGGATTCGTCTCTGACGTCTTCGAGCAAAGGCAGCTTGCGGGCGATCAGCAGCTCGGCGATCTTTTCGATCAGCCGCGATTTCTGCACCTGGAAGGGAATTTCGGTGATGACGATCTGGTAGCCGCCACGGCCGAGATCTTCCGTTTCCCATTTGGCGCGCACGCGGAAACCGCCACGCCCGGTCTTGTAGGCATCGAGAATATTCTCGCGACTTTCGACGATGACGCCACCCGTGGGGAGATCGGGGCCGGGAATGAACTCCACCAGCTTTTCAACCGTCGCATCGGGGTGCTTGATGAGATGCAGCGCGGCGTCGCAAAGTTCGTGGGCATTGTGCGGCGGGATCGATGTCGCCATGCCCACGGCAATACCAGAGGCACCGTTTGCCAGGAGGTTCGGGAAAGCGCCCGGCAGGACCACCGGTTCTTCGTCTTCCTCATTATAGGTGGCGCGGAAATCCACCGCGTCCTCGCCGATGCCTTCCAGCAGCAGTGCCGCCACATCGGTCATGCGCGCTTCGGTGTAACGATAGGCGGCGGCGCCGTCGCCATCGATGTTGCCGAAGTTGCCCTGCCCGTCGACAATCGGATAACGCTGCGAGAAATCCTGCGCGAGACGCACCAGAGCATCATAGACCGACTGGTCGCCATGCGGGTGGAACTTACCGATCACATCACCGACGATACGCGCGCATTTCTTGAAGGCCGAGTTGGGACGAATACCCATTTCACTCATGGCGTGAATGATGCGGCGGTGCACCGGCTTCAGGCCGTCGCGCACATCCGGCAGCGCACGATGCATGATCGTGGACAAGGCGTAAGCGAGGTAGCGCTCTTCAAGCGCCGCCTTCAAATCGACCGGATGAATGTTATCGTCTCCGCCGGACGGAGGTACAAGATCTTTTCCCATGGTGCTTGACTAGCGGAAATGCCGATAACCGGCAAGAAACCAAGGGGTCTGCGCTGTGGATGAAAACACATGCCAAGCAAGGTTTTTTGTTAACCGCGTTGTAAATGCCGCAATGCCGCCGTCATGGGAATCGATCTAAATTCTGTAGACCTTTGAATAATCGTGAATATAAGTATCACCATTAGCATTCTGACACGGTGCACATCCGTACGTTGAGGGAAGAAACATCATGAGACTGAAATCCACCCGGCAGGTTCTTTTCGCGAGTGCCGCGCTTCTTACGCTTTCGGCGCCGGCTTTTGCGCTGGATGGCGGTGATGTGCTGAAGAAGATCAATGCAGCTTATGCCGCACAGGGCGGTGAAATCGCCGCCGGCTCCGTCGCCGTCAACGGCGACACGGTGACGCTGAACGGCGTGACCTTCAACGCGGCCGCCGATCCGGCCAAAAAGATCCCGGTTGGCAATATCACGCTTGAAGGCGTCGAGGAAAACAACGGCGGTTACAAGATCAAGAACGCCCGCTTCGACAACATCGACTACAAGCAGGAAAAGGTAGAAATCAAGGCGAGCGACATTTACATGTCCGGTCTCGTCATCCCGGCCGATGCGACCACGGGCAATGTCGATGCGCTGATGTTCTATGACGAAGCCCATAGCGGCCCGATCTCCGTTTCCGTCGACGGCAAGCCGGCTTTCTCGCTTGAGGAAACCAGCGCAACGATGTCCGTCAGCGATGACAAGAGCTCGATCGGTTTCGAACTCGACGCATCCGGCTTCAAGGCCGATCTCAGCGAAGTCACCGATCCGGCGACCAAGGATGCCATTGAAAAGCTGAAGCTGCAGGCGCTTTCCGGCGACATGACCATGAGCGGCAGCTGGGAAGTCGCTTCCGGCACTGTTGATGTCGAGGAATACGCCATCGACCTCGATGACGTCGGTCGCCTCAACATGTCGTTCGGTTTCTCCGGCTACACGCTCGCCTTCATCAAGTCGATGCAGGAGACGGTGAAGGCACAGGCGGCAAACCCGAACAAGGAACAGGCGGACCAGGCGGCAAGCCTTGCCATGCTCGGCCTGATGCAGCAGCTGTCCTTCGTCAACGCCGAAATCAGCTTCGAAGATGCCAGCATCACCAAGCGCGCCATCGACTATGCGGCAAGCCAGCAGGGCATGACGGGCGACCAGCTTGCCCAGACCATCAAGGGCATGGCGCCCATCATGATGGCCTCGCTCAACGTTCCGGAATTGCAGAACATGGTGTCGACGGCCATCAACGCCTATATCGACAACCCGAAGAACTTCTCGATCACGGCCGAGCCGGAAAAGGCAGGGCGAAGCGGTCGATCATATGGGCGCTCGCCTCATTGACGCCGATCACTTCGACCCGCTTGCCGACCTTACGGAACTTCAGGACCACCTTGTCCAGCGCGCCAACCGCCGAAATATCCCACAGATGCGCCTGCGTGACGTCGATCGTCACCGCCTCCACCTCTTCGGCAAAATCGAAGGCGGCGATAAAGTTTTCCGTCGAAGCGAAGAAAATCTGGCCGTCGACGCGATAAATCCGCTCCCGGCCATCGGCTGAAAGCTCCGGCCGGACGTGGAAAAGCTTTGAAACCTTGCCCGCGAAAAATACGCCGGAGAGAAGGACGCCGGCCAGCACGCCTTTTGCAAGATCATGCGTTGCGAGCACCGTGCCGACCGTCGCCAGCATGACAATGCTTGATGATGGCGGGTTTCGGGTGAGATCGAGGATGGAACGCCACGAGAAGGTGCCGATGGAGACCATGATCATGACAGCCACCAGCGCTGCCATGGGAATGATACGTACGAGATCATCCAGCACCAGAATGAGGAACAGCAGGAAAGCACCGGCCACGAATGTGGAGAGCCGGCCGCGGCCGCCGGAGCGGACATTGATGACGGACTGGCCGATCATGGCGCATCCACCCATGCCGCCTATAAGAGCCGACGCGATGTTGCTGGTCCCCTGCCCGATGCATTCCTGGCTTTTGTTGCTGCCCGTATCCGTCATGTCGTCGACGATCTGGGCCGTCAGCAGCGATTCCAGCAGGCCGACAGCAGCCAGTGCAATCGAATAGGGAAAGATGATCTGCAGCGTCTCGAAGGTCAGCGGCACCTGCGGCAGGGCAAAGATCGGCAGCGTCGAGGGCAACTCGCCGAGATCGCCGACCGTGTGGATGTCCATGCCAGAGAAAACCGCCACGCAGGTCAGGGCGACGATGGCGACCAGCGGTGATGGGATGATCTTCGTCACCAGCGGAAAGAGATAGATTATCGCAAGACCGGCTGCGATCATGACATAGGTTTCTACCGGCACGCCGATCAGTTCGGGCAACTGCGCCATGAAGATGAGGATCGCCAGTGCGTTGACGAAACCGGTCATCACCGAGCGCGACACAAAGCGCATCACCCGGCCGAGTTTCGCAAAACCCGCCGCAATTTGCAGCACGCCCATGAGGATGGTGGCGGCAAAGAGATATTGCAGCCCATGTTCCTTGACGAGCGTGACCATCAAGACCGCCGTTGCGGCGGTGGCCGCGGAAATCATGCCCGGTCGCCCGCCGGTGAAGGCGGAAACGCAGGCGATGGCGAAGGAGGCGAACAGCCCCACTTTCGGATCGACACCGGCAATGACGGAAAAGCCGATGGCTTCGGGAATGAGGGCGAGTGCCACGACGATGCCGGAAAGCACATCGCCGCGAATATTGGAAAACCACTCACGTCTGTAAGTCTGAAATCTGTTCATCTGATTTTTTCGCAAAGAATGACGCACCGGCCGGAGCCGTGTCCGGTAGATTAAAAAGGAATGTCGGTGCTTTGCGTTGTCTGGCGGATCGGCGGCCAGAAGAGCCACCCGGGATTTCACCGGGTCCGTGGTGAGTAATCCACCTATAAACAGCAAAAAAGCGGGCCGCAAGTTAAGCAGCCCGCTTTTCAGACCATGCGGTCTCGCGTCAGGTGCGGCTGGAGAACTCGCTGTTCGCGGCGGTGCCGGCTCCAGACCAATCGACTTTGCGCGTCGCAAACATGGTTGCAGCGATGGCGATAAACGATATGACCGCGCCCGCCAGCAGCGCATATTCGTCTTCGTTCAGAACCAGATACATCACACCGTAGGCCACCGCCAGAACACTGAAAAGTGCAAGACCGTTCCTGCGACTACGGGTGGCACTGCCAAGATAAAAGGCAATCAGGGCCGCCGTGGAAAAGGAGGCAGCGGCATAGGCAACGGTGAAACCCGTATGTTCGGCTAATGCGAGCAGCAGCACATAGAAGACGATGAGCGCCAGACCCGTCAGCACATATTGTATCCAGTGCACAACGCTGCCGCCCTTGAGTTCCACAATGAAGACGGCGAGGAAGACAAGCGAGATGAAGCCGATGGAATATTTCAGTGTCCGGGCGATGACCTGGTAGAACTTCACCGGTTCCACGAGATTGATCGTCATCAGGCTGTTGGAGAGCGGCAGTCGCGGACCCTCCACCACGCGATCTATTCCCCTTGCGAGATAGGGAATCGTCCAGCTGGCGTTGAAATCCGCAGCCGTGACTGTTTTGACCTCCGGCAGGAACAAACCTTCAAAACCGGGATGCGGCCAGTCGGCTTTTGCCGTAAAGCTCGTTGTCTGGCCGGCCGGCGCAACTGCGAAACTGCCAGAACCATTCAGCGAAAATGCGATATCGAAATCAAAGCCACTCTCGATGAGGTTCCTGTCGATCGGCCTGTGCACACCCGCATCTGATCTTATGGAGTTATTTTCAAGGGCGCGGCTTGCGATAACGGACATATCGCGCATGCCGGGATCGAAGGGCAAAACTGCGCCGCCGTTTATGCGAACCCCGGCGCTCGATCTTATGCCGGTAATATCCCCTATGCTGAGGACGAGGATGGCATTGTCGAGACGCGGTGTGCCGGCAAAACGGGCGAGATCTTGCAGGACGCCCTGTCCGAAGCGGCCCTTGAGCACGAGAGCACCGTTATAGACAGGCAAGCTGTAGATCGAGAGCTTCTTTTCCTCGGTCTTGAGGTCGGCCGTCGCCTGCAGCGTTTCCGGCATGGCCAGCGCCCACTCTGTCGTGCGGTCCACAATGGTTCGGCCATCGACCTCGCGGCGGCGATCGACATCGAAGGGTACGGCGAGATAGGGGCCGTTCACAACCTGATCGCCGCCCCACCCGTTCGCGATCCGGGCGGAAACCTCCCTCGCCCGCGAGGCGCGCTCTTCCGTCAGCCCCCAGACGAGCATGAGCGGAACGAGCAGAACCAACGAAATGAAACCTATCATCAGAAACTTCGCGCCGGGTGAACGCAGGCTGGCAGCAAAATTGCCGCGCGGCATGGCTGAAGCAAGCGGCCCGACCGCCGGCGCCGGGTCTTTGTCCGTCTCGTGTACCATTCGGAAATCCTCTTAAATATGATCGCGCCAGAACCGGAAAAAGATTGGCTGGCGCCGTCCCGGATTAAAATCGAGTTGCTTTGCGTGCCCAAGCGGACACAGGAGCTATACTGGAATGGGATTTCGGCTGATTATTCGCGGAATTCTGCAAATCTCGCGGTAAAACTGTGGCGATGCCGGGATGAGCATTCGTGGCTATAAGCCACAGACCAGCAGTAGCGATTGCGGAGCTAGAGTTTCAGACGCTCGCGGAAAAACACCAGTGCAACAACGACGCCGACTGCCACACCGACGATGACGTCGACAAACCGGACAAAACCGGCGATCTGCGGCCCCATCAGCAGGACGAGCATGGCCGAAGCGCCAGCCTGTATCGGGACGACGGCAGGCAGGCCGAACAGGGTCGCGAGGATCATGGCGATGAAGGTTGCAGAGGCCAGCCGGATTTCAGCGAAATCATGCGGAACGAGAAGCGCGACCTCCCCGACAAGAATGCCGATGGTGACGCCGACCATCAGCCCAAGCCCCTGACGCACATGGCTTGGAATGCCGGGAGACAGGCAGATCAGCGCACTGATCGCGGCAAAGACGGGTTGCGGATGGCCGAGCCACCGATGCGCGACCCAGAACGCAAAAGCGGCCGCAAGCGCGGCCGCCAATGCACGGGTGAAGGCTGCGCGAACACGGTCGAGCAGCGTCTTCAACATGATCAGTCCTTCTTGGACGGAACGACGCGCAACGCCAGTTCGCGAAGCTGCGTCGGCGTTGCCGGCGACGGCGCATTCATCAGAAGGTCCTGCGCCTGCTGGTTCATCGGGAACAGCGTGATTTCGCGCAGGTTCTTGGCGCCGACCAGAAGCATGACCACACGGTCGATGCCGAAGGCGCAACCGCCATGCGGAGGCGCGCCATACTGGAAGGCGCGGTAGAGACCGCCGAAGCGCTCTTCCACATCGCTTTGCGAGAGGCCGACCTTCTCGAAAGCCTTGACCATCAGCTCGGGGGACTGGTTACGGATCGAACCGGAAGCGATTTCGAAACCGTTGCAGACCGCGTCATACTGGAAGGCCTTGATGGAGAGCGGATCCTGCCCTTCCAGCGCTTCCATGCCACCCTGCGGCATGGAGAATGGGTTGTGGGCGAAATCGATCTTCTTTTCTTCGTCGTTGTATTCGAAGAAGGGGAAATCGACGATCCAGCACATTTCGAAACGGTCGCGGTCAATCAGGTTCAGCTCGTCGGCGGCACGGGTGCGCGCCTCGCCGGCAAACTTGTAGAACTTGGCGGGATCGCCCGCGACGAAGAAGCAGGCGTCGCCCGCCTCAAGGCCAAGCTGCTGGCGCAGCGCCTCGGTGCGTTCCTCGCCGATGTTCTTGGCAAGCGGACCGGAGCCGGCAACCTTGCCTTCTTCTTCCTTCCAGAAGATGTAGCCGAGGCCCGGCTGGCCCTGGCTCTGCGCCCAGGCGTTCATGCGATCGCAGAATGCACGCGACCCACCGGTCTTGGCCGGGATAGCCCAAACCTGCACCTTGGGGTTGGAGGCGATCATGTTGGCGAAAACCTTGAAGCCCGAGCCATCGAAATGTTCGGTCACGGCTTCCATGACAATCGGGTTGCGCAGGTCCGGCTTGTCGGAGCCGTATTTACGGATCGATTCGTCATAGGGAATGCGCGGCCATTCTTTCGTCACCGGCTTGCCTTCGGCAAACTGTTCGAAAACGGCCGTCATCATGGGCTCCATCGTGGTCCAGACGTCTTCCTGGGTCACGAAGCTCATTTCGACGTCGAGCTGGTAGAATTCGCCCGGCAGACGGTCTGCACGCGGGTCTTCATCGCGGAAGCATGGAGCGATCTGGAAGTAGCGGTCGAAACCGGCCACCATCAGAAGCTGCTTGTACTGCTGCGGGGCCTGCGGCAGCGCGAAGAACTGGCCTTCGTGGATGCGCGAGGGAACGAGGAAGTCGCGCGCGCCTTCCGGCGAGGATGCGGTGAGGATCGGCGTCGTATATTCGGCAAAGCCCAGATCGCCCATACCCTTGCGCATGGAGGAGATGATCTGCGTGCGCTTGACGATGTTCTTGTGCAGGGTTTCGCGGCGCAGGTCGAGGAAGCGATACTTCAGGCGAACATCTTCGGGATATTCAGGCTCACCGAAGACCGGCAGCGGCAGTTCCTTGGCAACGCCCAGAACCTCGATCTCCTGCGCATAAAGCTCGATCTCACCAGTGGCCATGCCCTTGTTGATGGTGTCCTCGGACCGCGCCTTGACGAGACCGTCAATGCGGATCACCCATTCACCGCGCACCGTCTCGGCAACCTTGAAGGCCGGGCTATCGGGGTCGGCCACGACCTGGGTAATGCCGTAGTGGTCGCGAAGGTCGATAAAGAGAACGCCGCCATGATCTCGCACGCGATGAACCCAACCGGAAAGGCGAACGGTTTCGCCGACGTCGGACTTGCGGAGAGCGGCACAGGTGTGGCTGCGGTAACGATGCATTTTAATATCCTGGAGCGTGTCGTGGGCCAGATGGGCGGCACTGTCGAAATTTGCCGGAAAAGCGCATGACCAGCCCGATTTGTCAAGGCAAAGCACAACAATGTCGCGTTCAGCCTGTCCTTTCGCGCACCTTCGCTTTAGATAGTGCTTATTCAGCCCGCCAAACCGAGTCGGCCCGCAATGAGCCAGATCAGACCTCTTATCCCGCTTCTCGTTACCGCCGGCATTCTGATTGGCGGCAACGGTCTGCAGGGAACCTATATCGCGCTGCGGGGCCTTTCCGAAGGGTTTTCGGCCAGCACCATCGGCCTCATCAGCGCCGCCTACAGCATCGGATTCGCGCTCGGCTGCATTTCGGTGACGCGCCTTCTGCGCAAGATTGGCCATATCCGCACCTTCGCCACCATGGCGGCGGTCGCATCGGCCGCCTCGATCGCCATGCCGCTTGTTCTTCATCCCTTGTTCTGGATGTTGATGCGCTTCGTCATCGGTATTGCGGTCGCCTGTCTTTTCGCCGCGATCGAAAGCTGGATCAATGCGCAGGTGACGAATTCCAACCGTGCGCGCACGCTGTCCATCTATCGTTTCGTTGATCTCGGTTCCGTAACGCTCGCCCAATATATCATTCCCGTCGCCGGCATTGACGGGCCCGTGGTGTTTTCGCTGATCGCCATGGCACTGACGCTGTCGCTGGTGCCGATCTCGATTGCCGACAAATCCAACCCCACGCCGCCGAAGCAGATTCCCTTCAATCTGTTCGCGGTCTGGCGCATCTCGCCGCTTGCCGTCGTCGGTTGCGTGGCCGTCGGTCTCAGCATGGCGGCGTTTCGCAATATGGGGCCGATCTATGCCGAACAGATCGGAATGTCCGTCACCGCCATCGCCACCTTCATGAGTGCCGGCATCATCGGCGGCGTGGTGCTGCAATATCCGCTCGGCGTCTACTCCGACCGCTACGACCGGCGCATCATCATTCTCGCCACCACCGCCGGCTCGGTCGTGGTCGGTCTGTTTCTCGCCTTCTTCGCCGGCACCGACGAGTGGAGCAACATCATCGGCGTCTTCGTCTTTGGCGCCTTTGCTCTGCCGCTCTATTCGCTGAGTTCCGCGCACGGCAACGATCACGCCAGGGAAGGCGAACATGCGATGATGTCCGCCGGGCTGCTGTTTTTCTGGTCGGTCGGCGCGACGGTCGGACCGCTGCTCGCTTCGCTGCTGATTGACCAGTTCGGCCCGAAGGCACTGTTCAGCTATACGGCCGCGATCCAGATCGTTTTCATCGCCTACACGCTGTACCGGCTCCAAGTGCGCGAAGGTGTTCCCGTCGAGGAGAGGAACTGGCGGTTCCGTTCGCTATTGCGCACATCCGCCTATTTCCAGAAGCTCGCCGCCCCCACCCCGCCCCAAAAGGCCGACCACCCCAAAAAAGATGAACCGGAGCCCGATCCGCCCGAGAAAAACGATCCTTGAGGCCGGAAAAGCGGGCTTTGTATTGACATGCGCCCGGCAAAGGGAAAGTAAGACGGATAATTTTCACGAGTGGCCATTTGCAATGATTGAAACGACTGCCGCCCTCGCCGAAGCCTGCACGGAACTGGCGAAATCGGAATTCATTACCATCGACACCGAATTTTTGCGGGAAACAACCTTCTGGCCGGAACTGTGCCTCGTACAGATGGCGAGCCCGACGCTCGAAGTACTGGTTGATCCGCTGGCCAAGGGTATCGATCTTACGCCGATGTTCGAACTGATGGCCAATCCAAACGTCGTGAAGGTTTTCCACGCCGCACGGCAGGACATCGAAATCATCTATCATCTCGGCGGGCTCATTCCCCATCCGATCTTCGACACGCAGGTCGCCGCCATGGTGTGCGGTTTCGGCGATTCGATCTCCTACGACCAGCTGGTCCAGAAGATCAAGAATGTGCAGATCGACAAATCCTCGCGTTTCACCGACTGGAGCCGCCGTCCTCTCACCGAAAAGCAGCTGGATTACGCGCTGGCCGACGTGACGCATCTGCGCGATGTCTATCTGGCGCTGAAGGCGCAGCTGGAGCGCGAAGGCCGCTCCCTGTGGCTGACCGAAGAGATGAACATTCTGGAATCGCGCGACACCTATGACATGCATCCCGATGATGCGTGGCTGCGGCTGAAATCGCGCCTGCGCAAGCCGACGGAACTCGCCATCCTCAAATTCGTCGCCGCCTGGCGCGAACGTGAAGCGCGGTCGCGCAACGTGCCACGCTCCCGCGTGCTGAAGGATGATGGGATCTTCGAAATCGCCCAGCAGCAGCCGAAGGACGCCGAGGCGCTGTCGCGGCTTCGCACCATCCCGAAGGGCTGGGAACGGTCCGCCTCCGGCACCGCCATCATCGAAACGGTGAATGCGGCGCTGGCGCTGCCGAAAGAAGAGATGCCGAAGGCACCCCGCCACAGCCACGCACCGGAAGGTTCCGGCGCTGCCGTGGAACTTTTGAAGGTTCTCCTGAAGCTGACGGCAGACAAGCACGGCGTCGCGGCCAAGGTCATCGCCAACAGCGACGATCTGGACAAGATCGCGTCCGAAGGTGAAAACGCGACCGTTGCGGCGTTGACCGGCTGGCGGCGCGAGCTGTTCGGCGATGTGGCGCTGAAACTCATCAATGGCGAAGTGGCCCTGCGTTTCGCCGGCAAGAAGGTCGAGGCCGTGGAAGTTGAGGCGGCAGCGAGCGAGTCGTAACCGCCCGCCTTTCTCACCCCAATTTTGCCCGCATCGCGTCCCATTTCTCTACCGATGGTCACGCGATTTGAGGGTCTTGCCATGAAAACTGCCCGCACTTTGCTGCTCGCCGTGCTTCTCGCGGCGGCAGGCATTCTCCCCTCTCTTCCAGCCCGGGCCGCCGAGGACAAGGTCGATCTGCAGGGTGAATGGACGACCGAGTGCCTGAAGATCGGCAAAAACGACCGCCACGGCATCATCACGCGCATCACCATTCGCGATAGCCGCATACATGCGGTGTCGCAGATTTATGCCAGCAACGGCTGCCAGCGGCCGACGGTGCAGGTGCGTTACGAGGGCACGCTGGATGGCGGCCTGAAAGATCAGAACAGCCTGCTCTTTGCCCACACCGTCACCTCGATCACCATGACCCCGAATGATGGCGATGTCGTCGAACACTATAATCGCGATCCGAAAGGCATGGGCTGTGGCCTGAGCGACTGGAAAGAGAATATTGCCCTCGACGTCGATGGCCGAACCTGCGCCGCCATCACCTTTGCCCGCAAAGGGGAAACCCTGTTCGACCGCGCCTGGATCGATGGCAACAAGCTTCGTTTTGCCGCCTTCCCGGTCAAATGGTCGAACCACACGCCGGACGACCGGCCACAATCCCCGCTTGAAACCGTCTATTACAGAACATCCTATTAGAAGTAGCGCCTCATCGGCAGGCGTTTGCGGCAACCGCGCAACAGCCTTACCAATCCTTCATGCAACCTTACCGATTGCTCACTTTTTGCGGCGCTTTTTCCACACTAATGTCGCATATCATCTGAACAGAAGCTTTGCCCGAAGGGAGCGCCGGCTTCCCTTTTCGAGATCAGAGCTGACATGAGAAAATTGCTGCCCATTCTGGATTACGTGGTGCTCTTCGTTGCCGTGGCCGGCGCCGGGGTGGCCTACGCCTTTCTGGAATATGGCGGCGGCGCGTTGATCGGCGCGACCTATGCGCTTTTCGCCTGCGCACCGATTCTCGCCTTTGAGCGCGGTTACATCTTGCCCGGCCTGTCGCGGCAGGTGAGCGCCTTGCCGACTCCGGCCTATATCGCCGTCGGCCTCATCATCTATGCCATTCTCGTCTTCTGCGGCTTCGGGCTCGGTGGCACGATCCTGTGGCTCAGCGGGATATTTCCCGGCACCTGGAAACGGGCGGTGCATGCCGAAGTGCAGACGCTGATCTTTACGCTCATCGTCTGCGGCATCATCGTCTTCATCATGCGCGTGCGGGAGCTTCTCGGTCGCGATATCTTCATCGACCTCATTCTTGGGCGCTATCGCCGCCCGGTCAGCGAAGACCGCGTCTTCATCTTCATCGATCTCGTCGGCTCCACCTCCTTCGCCGAAACCCATGGCGATCTGAAGGCCCAGGAATTCCTCGGCGAAATCTTTGCCAGCTATGCCGCACCAGTGAGACGGCATGGAGGCGTCATCGATGATTACATTGGCGATGCCGCCATCATCACCTGGCCCTATCACATGGCGATCCGGCGGGCGGCCTGCGTGCGCTGCGTGTTCGACATCCAGGCGACCATGGAGGAAAAACGCGACATGTGGCTCTCCCGCTTCGGCGAAGTGCCACGCCTGCGTTTCGCCATCCATGGCGGGCCGGTCATCACGGCAGAAATCGGTGTCGATCACCACAAGATCACCTATTTCGGCGATACGGTGAACACGACATCCCGGCTCGAATCGCTGAGCAAGATGCTCGGCCATCCGGTGCTGATTTCCGCCGATCTCGCCCACCAGCTGGTGCTTCCGAAGGGCGTACGCAGCGAATATCTCGGCGAACATGCGGTGAAAGGCCGTGGCCAGACGCTCGGCGTCTGCACGCTCAGCCAATATCAGGCTCCTGCCGCATAAGGCTTATCGGCGCCCGGAGGCTATTTGCGGGCGACGGCCGTCACAAAATTTCATCAAAGCTTCAAACGGCAATCACCTGCCTGTCATGCGGCGACCCTATCGCGTCAATCCTGTCTTCAACAGGTATTGAGAGGGGTCTCCACATGAAGCACATTCTTTTTGCGTCCTGCGCCATCCTTGCGTTCGCCTCCATCTCGCACGCGGCCGAACAGGAATTCCCTGCAAAGCTGGTCTCCCACGCCATCCTGCCGGCGAACACCATCATCCCGGCGCCCACTGACGCGCCTGGACACCTCAAGACCTCCGCCAAGTTCACCACCGCCGACCGCAAGCGCGCGGAAGGTCTCGGCACCGTGCCGGGCAAGGATGGCGTGCGACTGACCGGTCTTTCCATGCCGTTTAACGGCCAGCCGATGCAGGGTTTCTCCGGCATCAAGGCGATGCCCGACGGCAGCTTCTGGAGCCTTTCCGACAATGGCTTCGGTTCCAAGCTCAATTCCAGCGACGCCATGCTGATGCTTCACCACCTGAAGTTCGACTGGGACGCCGGCAAGGTCAACGCGCTGGAAACCGTGTTCCTTTCCGATCCCGACATGAAAGCGCCCTTCCCCATCGTTCTCGAAGGGTCGAGCAAGCGTTATCTGACCGGTGCGGATTTCGACGTGGAATCCATTCAGCCGGTTGCCGATGGTTTCTGGGTGGGCGAGGAATTCGGCCCCTATATCCTGAAATTCACCCGCGACGGCAAGCTGACCGATGCCATCTCCACCAAGGCCGGCGACATCGAGGTGAAGTCTCCCGATCATCCCACGCTCGCCCTGCCCGGCAACCCGACGCAGAAAATGCCGGCCTTCAACCTGAAACGATCTGGCGGTTATGAGGGCATGGCGCTCTCCAAGGATGGCTCGAAGCTTTACGGCCTTCTGGAAGGCCCGCTTTACATGGCCGATGGACAGGTGGAGAAGACCGAAGACGGCGCGACCGCGCTGCGCATCATCGAACTCGACACCGCCAAGAAAGAATGGACCGGCCGCACCTGGCTCTACCCGCTGGCGCAGGGCGGCGAAGCCATCGGCGACTTCAACATGCTTGATGACAGCACCGCACTGGTCATCGAACGCGACAACGGCGCCGGCACCGCCGACAAGGCCTGCGCCGACCCGAAGAAGCCGGAAGCAAACTGCTTTGCCTTGCCCGCCAAGGTGAAGCGCATCTACAAGATCGAATTTAATGACGCCAAAGTCGGCAAGGCCGCCCGCAAGATCGGCTATATCGATCTTCTGAAAATCTCCGATCCCGACAACAAGAAGCGTCAGGGCGGCGGCAATGGTTATTACGACATGCCTTTCGTCACCATCGAGAATGTCGACCGTGTCGATGCCACGCATATCATCGTCGGCAACGACAACAACCTGCCCTTCTCGGCCGGCCGCGCGCTGGATAAGGCTGACGACAACGAATTCGTCCTGCTCGAGGTCAAGGATCTGCTGGACGCGAAGTAAGACCAAGGCTGCTGCCAATCGCTTTGGCAGCCGCGAATGATCCCCACGGAGCGCCCCGCAGACCAATATCTGCATGGCGCTCCGTTCCGATTCTCCAGAGCCAGGGCAATTCCGGTGAACACCGGTTCAACTCCATTGCTCTCACTCTTTGTTTTTATGCGTTTCCGGACACAAGACCGAGCACAGTTTTGCCGGAAATGCTTTAACCGAAACATGCTTGCGGAAAAGAAGACATTTCATGCAGGACCATGCAGAGAGACTTTATTACGCCCTAAAGAAAAGCTGGTCGGGTGAGACCAGCAACCTTTGGTCGCGTGAAAACCCCTCCAAGGGGCAAGGCAGCGTTACCGCGCTGGTGGTCCAGGACATCTTCGGCGGCGAGCTTGCCAAAACCGCTGTCAGCGGTGCCGAGCATTTCTACAATATCGTCGAGGGCACCCGTTGGGATTTTACCTTCGCGCAATTCGATATTCCGGTCGGTTATCAGGACCGGCTCGCCAGCCGTACGGAAGCCATGGCGACGATAACGCCGCTGCAATATGCCTATCTCAGCGCCTGCATCCGCAAGGCGTTGGGGCATGGGTGAGCCTTTTGCACGGCAGTGCCGGCCGTGCGCGTTTGTCAGGCGATTTCAGGCATGCGGTCAGGCATCCCGCCTCATCCACAACCGCGATTTCTATCTTTCCGCAAAGCGGTCACAATCAATGCGATAATCCTCGCCGGCGCAATGGATGCTCCAACAGGAGAGACGTTGATGAGTGAGAGTTGCCCGGTATTGACGCCGGCGGAACGGCAAATTCAGGATATACTGGAACGCAAGGAAGCGGCGATGATGGCCACCATTCACGTAGCGCTTGAGCGTGCCAGCAAAGAGGTTAATGACGCATTCCAGGCCGTTGATTCAGATATGCAGCCACCGCCTCACGACTATTTTGCCGCTGTCGCACATCAGCAGTTCTTTCTGATGTTATGTGGGGCCGATCCGAAAACCTTCGAGGGCGGAGACCCCGAAATCGCTGGTCATATCATTCGGAACGCTCAGAACATAACTGAGCATTACTGGAAGAAAAAGGATTCGGCGGCCAATATCACCGATGAGTGACATTCATCGATGACGAGAAGATGCTGCATGAGGAAACCCACCTGATCCGCACTTGAAAAAAAGCTTGTTACGACCGGACTGCTTTGCCACCTCACGTCACAGGCTCTTCATCATCCCCGGTTAAGCAAGCGCAAAACCGGAGACTGGAATGGACTCGACCGTACAGATCAAGCGCCCGAAACTCGCAGAGACCGTCATTGATGCGACTGCGAGCATAAGAGATTCGAACATTGGCAGATGCTGCGAGGTCCTGGCTGACACCTCGCTGCACAATGTTGAACTTGGGAATTACTCCTATCTCGGGTCGCGCTGCATGGTGGGTGATGCGATAATCGGAAAGTTCTGCGCCATTGCTGCGGAGGTCAGGATAGGCGCTCCGAACCACCCGATGGACCGGCCATCCACGCATCGTTTCAGCTACTGCCCGGAATATTACGCTGCCGATGCGGTGCGCGACGACGCCTTCTTCGCCCAGCGAAAGCAGGATCGCGCCATCATCGGTCACGATGTCTGGATCGGCCACAGGGTCATCGTCTTGCCGGGTGTAACGGTTGGAGACGGCGCGGTTCTTGCCGCCGGTGCCGTTGTCACCAAAGATGTGCCGCCCTACACCATCGTCGGCGGCGTTCCCGCAAAAATCATTCGCGAGCGCTTTTCACGATCCATCGCGGAGAAGCTTGCCGCCATCGCCTGGTGGGACTGGCCATTCGAGACGATCATGGCGCGGCTTGCCGACTTCCAGTCAGGCGATATCGAAGCCTTTTGCGAGCGCTGGTCGTAGCCAGCGCCGCAAAACAGGGCATTGCCGTTCGTTACTCAAACACAAACGCCAGCCGCTTGCCCGTCAGCTTCGCCAGCTGTTGCAAACGGCCATCCAGCCGCTCGCCGGCGAAATCGCAATAATCATGCGGCACCACGAATTCCAGATCTATATCGGGGTTGTCGGATTTGCGGAATTTCAGGTGGTCAACGACACCAGGCATCGAGGCCGAGAAGAGGTAAACGACGCGCAGCAAGCCGCCCAGCAGCTTGCCGAGTTCCTGCAGACGGTCGCCCGCCATGGCGGCGAGCGGTTCCGTCGTACCGTTATCGTTCAGGCCTTCGAAGCGATAATAATTGGCAAGCGCAATATAGGCACGGCCGGGATGGGTGATCGCCACGAAAGACGAATGGGCGATGATGTTGAGCGCCTGCAACCCACGATAATCGGGATGGGCGCGCCAGCTGATATCGGCCAGCAGGCAGGCCGCCTGCCTGTAGCGGCTTTCTTCTTCCGTCTCGTCGATACCGAAGACAGGAAAGGTGCGACCGCTCCAATCCGCCAGTTCGCGCGCATGTTCGGGCGAACGGGCGCGCAAAATGGCAAGCTCATCCGCCGCGACCAGCAGCGGATCGGATTCGCGCTCGGCTTCCGTCAGCAGCGAATAAAGATACCCTTCACGCACGCCCTGCGCGGAGAAGGCAATCTTGGCCGGCTTCATCGCTCTCAGAACTTCCCGCATGGCGATGGCGCCAAATGGCAGGAGCGAACGGCGGTTCTTGGAGACCGCCTGCCAGGCCGGGTCCTTGCTATCCCGGGAGACGATGACCTCCTCGAGAAAATTCAGCATTTCTTCCAGCGGCAATTCATACCCCTGCATCATATGCAGTGGATAGCCTGAAATCTCCATATGCAGCTTGGCGATGTTTCGCCATGTACCACCGACCGCATAAAAGGTGCGCCCCTCGCCCGCCGCCAGAAGCTTCGCGAAGGATTTGACGTGTTTTCTGGCGATCGTGGCCGCCTTTTCCAGCGAACCGTCCGATTGTTCCGATAGCCGAAGGCCACCGAGCGGCAGGGTGATGCCCTCGCCGCAGCTCTTGTCCTTGATGTCGATGAGTTCGAGTGAACCGCCGCCAAGGTCGCCGGCGATGCCATCGGGTTGATAAAAACCGCTGATCACGCCATAGGCCGAATAAAGCGCTTCCTTCTCGCCTGACAGCACCTCGATCTCGCAGCCGAGAATGGCTTCGGCCTCGCGGATGAAATCCGGGCCGTTTTCCGCCTCACGCGCCGCCGCCGTGGCAAGCACATAAAGCTTCTGCGCCTGCGCCTGTTCGGAAAGCACATGAAAGCGCCTCAGCGCCATCAGAGCGCGGCTGACGCCTTCCTCATGCATGCGGCCCGTCAATGCCAGTCCCTTGCCAAGGCCGCACAGGACCTTTTCGTTGAACAGCACCGCGGGCGCGCGGGAAAGACCTTCATATACGACAAGACGAACGGAGTTCGAACCAATATCTATGACGGAAACGGGGGCAAGGCCGGTCAGCCGCCCCTGTGCTTCTGATCGAGTCATTCAGCCTGTTTCTTGCGGGACGAAATCAACCCGGCAATCAATTTGGGCGCACTGGATTTCAAGGCTTCACCACGTCCGGAAAGGCTGGGATTGGTCATGAAATAGTGCTGCGCGTTGAACGGTTCTTCGCCTTTACGCACCTCGATGCGCCTCGACGTTCCGTCCGCAAGTATCTCGTAGCTCTGCTGGTTGTCAATGAGATTGCCAAGCATAATCTGTGAAAGAACCTGCTCATGCACGGTGGGATTGGTGAGCGGCACCAGCGTTTCCACGCGCCGATCAAGGTTGCGCGGCATCATGTCGGCAGAGCCGATATAGACCAGAGCCTTGTCGGATGGCAGGCCGAAACCATTGCCGAAGCAGAAGATACGGCTGTGTTCCAGGAAGCGGCCGACGATGGATTTGACGCGGATATTATCCGACAGTCCCGCCACCTGCGGGCGCAGGCAGCAGATACCGCGGATCACCAGATCGATCTCAACGCCCGCCGCACTGGCACGGTAAAGCGTATCGATGATTTCAGGGTCGACCAGCGAATTCATCTTCATCCAGATCGCCGCCGGCGCACCGCGCTTGGCGTGCTCGATCTCTTCGTTGATGTGCTTCACGATGCGGGCGCGCAGCGTGTAAGGCGAAATGGCGAGCTTCATGCCCTCTTCCGGTTCGCCGTAACCCGTGATGAAGTTGAAGATATTCGCCATGTCATGGGCGATCTTCGGGTTGCAGGTGAAGAAGGACAGGTCGGTATAAATCTTCGCCGTGATTGGGTGATAGTTACCGGTGCCGAGGTGGCAATAGGTTCTGAGCTTGCCGTCTTCGCGGCGCACCACCATCGACATCTTGGCATGGGTCTTGAGTTCGATGAAGCCGAACACGACCTGCACACCGGCGCGCTCCAGATCGCGCGCCCAGCGGATGTTCGCCTCTTCGTCGAAACGCGCCTTCAACTCGACAAGCGCGGTCACGGATTTGCCGGCTTCCGCCGCGTCGATCAGCGCACGAACGATCGGGCTGTCGTTGGAGGTGCGGTAAAGCGTCTGCTTGATGGCAAGCACTTCGGGATCGCGCGCAGCCTGCAACAGGAACTGCACAACCACGTCGAAGCTTTCATAGGGGTGATGAACCACCATGTCCTTTTCGCGGATGGCAGCGAGGCAATCGCCGGCATGTTCGCGTACGCGCTCCGGGAAACGGGCGTTGTAAGGCTCGAATTTCAGGTCGTCGCGCGGCGCACGCACGATTTCCGAGATGGTGTTGAGCGCGAGCAAACCGGGCAGAACGGCAACGCGATTATCAGGCACGCCAAGCTCATGCACCACGAACTGGCGCAGCGACGGCGGCATTTCGCTATCGGTCTCGATGCGGATGACCGAACCGCGGCGGCGGCGCTTCAGCGCGCTTTCGAAAAAGCGAACCAGATCTTCCGCCTCTTCCTCCACCTCGATATCGCTGTCTCTGATGATGCGGAACGTGCCGAATCCCCGAACGGTATAGCCCGGATAAAGCCGGTGAATGAACAGGCCGACCACATCTTCCAGCGTGATGTAACGGATGGCGTTTTTTTCATCCGGCAAACGAACGAAGCGGTCGAGCGCCGTGGGGAGACGCAACAGCGCCGTCATCGGCTCGCGGCCGTTGACGCTGTCGAGCTGCAGGCCCATCGAGAAACCGAGGTTCGGAATGAAGGGGAACGGGTGCGCAGGGTCGATGGACAGCGGCGTCAGCACCGGGAAAATGCGTTCCTCGAATTCGGTACCCAGCCAGGTACGATCCGCTTCGGAAAGTGCGGCAGGCCGCACGATGAAGATTTCTTCCTTGGCGAGATATTGCTGCAGGACGGCAAGCGAGGCCTGCTGCTCCATCTGCAGATTGTCGATTTCCTTTAGAATATCTTCCAACTGCTCGGCCGGGGTCTTGCCGTCGGGCGTCCTGACGGTGATCTTCTGGCGCACCTGGCCTTCGAGACCGGCGACGCGGACCATGAAGAATTCATCAAGATTGGCGGCCGAGATGGACAGGAAGCGCAGCCGTTCCAGAAGCGGGTGATCCGTGTTCAGCGTTTCCTCGAGAACACGGCGGTTGAACTGCAGCCAGGAGAATTCGCGGTTGATGAAACGCGCCGGGCTGTCCCAGAGGTTCTCGACCTCAGCCACCGGCTGCACCTTGTTGAAGTCTTCCTGCGCGATAGCGTCCATGCCCTGTTCCGTCCCCTGACCGATTGCCGTCCCGTGATCCTGCTGCATCGCGTGATCGTCCTTCTTGCCCGTATAACAGTTTGACGACGGAACTGTGACAGTCAATCGATGTCCGAACCGTCGCCCGCCGCCGCCTTGTCCATTGCGTTGAGGACTTCCGCCACCAGCGGGCGGGTGATCCTCGTGGCGCGCGAAAGCGCCAGATGGTCGATCTGCTCCACGATTGTCTGCGCCGTGTCGAGCGAACGCTCCATCCTGTTGACGATGTAGCCTATGAGTTTGTCATCCATATAAAGCTGCCGGTCGGCAAAGAGTTTTACCAGCACCTGCGCCAGCAGCCCCTCGTCCGGCTCACCTGTTTCCACCACGGTGACGGCTTTCAGGCGCGAACGCAGGTCCGGCAGCGTCACCGGCCATGCGGCGGGCCATTGCCGGCTGGTCATCAAAAGCGTCGTGCCATGCTGGCGCACGCTGTTGATGACATGGAAAAGTTCCGTATCGTCAAAACCCCGCCGGTCGGCATCCTCGAAAAGAACCGGTCCCGTTTCAGCCGCACGCGCGGCATCCGCGCCCGCCTCCGGGTGAATGTCGCGGGCATCGCTGATGTTTTTCCAGATATTGGCGAGATGGGATTTTCCCGAACCCGGTGGCCCGGCCAGCACCACGACGGGCGACGGCCAGTTCGGCCATTCATCGACGAGGCTGACGGCAGCCGCAAGCGAGGCGGAAACGAGGAGATCCTCCCTGCCGGAAGCGGACTGGTGCGAAAATGCGAGCGGCAGCTGCTCGGCCTTCGACCGGGCGTTGTCGGTTTTGATTTGGTCAGTCATCGTCAGCTCTGAGAGTCAATCTTACCAGCGGACGCTTCCCGTTCTTCCAGGGCAGGGTTGGCGTCCCAGGGAAGATTGGCGGCGTGCCCATGGTAAAGATCGCTTTCAAGATACCGCGACAATGCAAAGCGGACAAGCACGCCGACCGCAGCGGCAGCGGGAACCGCGACCAGAAGGCCGACGAAACCGAAAAGCGCACCGAAAGCGAAGAGCGCGAACATCAGCCAGACCGGATGCAGGCCGACGCTTTTGCCGACAAGCTTCGGTTGCAGGATGTTGCCTTCGATGAACTGGCCGGAAAAGAACACGACGAGCGTCAGGAAGACATAGATATAGTCCGGCCAGAACTGCACGATGGCGACGCCGACCGCGAGGATGAGGCCGACCATGGAGCCGATATAGGGAATGAAGCTGATGAGGCCGGAGAAAAGGCCGATCAGCAGACCGAAATTCAGGCCCACCAACGACAGGCCGACGGCATAATAAACCCCGAGAATGAGGCAGAGCGACCCCTGCCCGCGCACGAAGCCGGCAATCGTCTTGTCCATGTCGCGAGCAATCTGGCGGACGGTATGCACGTAGTCACGCGGGATCCAGCTGTCGACCTTGTCGATCATCCGGTCCCAGTCGAGCAGCAGATAAAAGGCGACGACGGGCGTGACGACCAGAAGCGACAGGACATCGACCAGCGATTTGCCGGAATTCCATATCTGCGTCAAAAGCGTGCCGATGAAACCAGCGCCCTCGGTCAGGAGCTTTGAAAAATTCTCCTTTACCGAGTTGATCTGGCCGCTCACCCAATCCGGCAGAAGATTGGTATCTGCACCGGCGATCAGCTGCTGCAACGAAGAGATATATTGCGGGATGCGTGTGATGAATTCCGATGCCTGGGCGACGATCAGCGGAATGATGATGATGAGCGACAGCGCAAAGATCAGCACGAAGGAAACGAGGATGACGACGGTCGCCATCAACCGGCTCAAACCCCGCCGCTCCAGCCAGTCGGCCACCGGATCGAGAAAATAGGCAAGCGCCATGCCCGCCACGAAAGGCAGCAGAATGGAGCTGAAAACCATCAGGAAGAGGACAAAGACGGCAAGCACGCCAATCCAGAAAAACACCTGTCGGCGCAGACTCGTGCCGCTCACATGGGGTTGCATTCGTTCATCCTTCTGTCGCCGATGCCGTCATCGCCCATCATGGAGATAGGATGCGCATATGCATATGGTCAAGACTGCAGCATCAAAGCCATGGACGACTTGTCGATTGAAAGACGCCACGGGGCCGCTGCGGCCTGCCCCGCCACAGGCTCAGCCATGGCGACGCCCGGTCACCGCCGATGCCAAAGCCGTTAAAAACCGGAGCTTTTGCCACGCAAACCCTTGCATCAGGCCCCGTCCCGTGCGAATGGCGACGCCAAAGGAACCAGCGGAGACGAGAGCCATGAGCCAGTCGGGCAAGAACGGTCTTACCTATAGCGATGCGGGTGTGGATATCGACGCCGGCAACCTGATGGTCGAGAAGATCAAACCGGCGGTGCGCTCCACGCGGCGTCCCGGCGCGGATGGCGAAATCGGCGGCTTCGGCGGCCTGTTCGATCTGAAGGCCGCAGGTTTCACCGATCCGGTTCTGGTCGCCGCCAATGACGGCGTCGGCACCAAGCTGAAGATCGCCATCGACGCTGACTATCACGACACCGTCGGCATCGACCTCGTCGCCATGTGCGTCAACGATCTCGTCGTCCAGGGCGCAGAGCCGCTATTCTTCCTCGATTATTTCGCCACCGGTAAGCTCGATCCCGATCAGGGTGCTGCCATCGTTTCCGGCATCGCCGCCGGTTGCCGCGAATCCGGCTGTGCGCTGATCGGCGGCGAAACCGCTGAAATGCCCGGCATGTATTCCGATGGCGACTACGATCTCGCCGGCTTTGCCGTGGGCGCGGCCGAACGCGGCCAGCTTCTGCCGGCCGGCGATATTGCCGAAGGCGACGTCATTCTCGGCCTCTCCTCCTCCGGCGTGCACTCCAACGGATTTTCGCTGGTGCGCAAGATCGTATCGCTCTCCGGTCTGGAATGGAGCGCTCCCGCACCCTTTGCCGATGGCAAGAAGCTCGGCGAAGCGCTGCTGACCCCGACCCGCATCTATGTGAAGCCGCTTCTGAAGGCGATCCGCGAGACCGGCGCGCTGAAGGCGCTGGCACATATTACCGGCGGCGGTTTTCCTGAGAATATTCCGCGCGTTCTGCCCAAGCATCTCGCCGCCGAGATCGATCTTGCAGCCATCAAGGTTCCGGCCGTCTTCTCTTGGCTCGCCAAGACCGGCGGCGTCGAAGCCCATGAAATGCTACGCACCTTCAATTGCGGCGTCGGCATGATCGTCGTCGTTTCGGCTGAAAATGCCACCAAGGTCACCGAGGCGCTCACGGCGGAAGGCGAGACCGTCTTCCCGCTCGGCCGCATGGTCGCCCGCGAAGACGGCGCGCACGGCACGATCTACAAGGGCACTCTCGGCCTATGATGAGCGCCGCCTTGTCGTCCGGTCGCAAGCGTGTCGTCGTTTTCATCTCCGGCGGCGGCTCCAACATGGTGTCGCTGGCCAAGGCCTGTCAGGCGAAGGATTTTCCGGCCGAAATCGCCTGCGTGATCTCGGATAAGGCGTCCGCGGGCGGGCTGGAAAAAGCCCGTGACCTCGGCATTCCGACGCTGGTGTTCGAACGCAAAACCTATGCAAGCAAGGCCGAACATGAAGGCGCCATTCTGGCCGCCCTTGGCGAGATCGCGCCTGATATCATCTGCCTTGCCGGGTACATGCGGCTGATATCGGGGGATTTCATCGCCCCCTATGAAGGCCGGATCATCAATATCCACCCTTCTCTGCTGCCGCTTTTCCCCGGTCTTCACACCCATCAGCGCGCCATCGACAGCGGCATGAAGATTTCCGGCTGCACCGTGCATTTCGTCACCGAAGGCATGGATGAAGGCCCGACCATCGCTCAAGGGGCGGTGCCGGTGCTTTCCGGCGATACGGCCGAGACGCTTGCGGCACGCATCCTCACCGTCGAGCACCAGCTTTACCCGCTTACGTTGAAGCGGCTTGCCGAAGGCAAGGTTCGGATGGAAGACGGCAAAGCCGTCTCCACGGACAATGAAAGTAAATCAGAGTATTCAAGCCTGATTTCCGCTTTCTGATAGAGTTACTTCTAAAGTACAAAAATAAATCAGAAGTGGTGTTTTTCGGGAAAATAAACCGATCATTTACCATAATCACTCTTAATGCCCGCAACGGCCCCTATTTCAGGCCCTCCGGTCATTCAGGAGCGATCATGCGATTTTCGAGATTTTCCCTGCCGCTTTCTGCGGCTCTGCTGATGGGCACCTGCCTGCCGGTCATGGCCGAGCCAGGCGGCCTCACAGCCTCGCTGGATGCCGGTGTTCTCAATCTCCGTGCGACGGAAACCGTTCATCTGGGCGGACGCAAGGTGAGCGAACTCGAATGGGAAACCAGGAACGCCATGGCGCTGCGCGGCTCCCTCGGACTTGAGCTCGCGCCCGGTTGGCGCGTCAAGGCGGAAGGCCGCGTCGGCTTCGAAGGCGACGGCTATATGACCGATTATGACTGGATATGGCCGTTTTCAAGAGATAGCTCCAAGGAGAATTGGAGCAGCCGCTCTCAGCACGACGATACGCGGCTCGACCATTATTTTTCGGGAAGCCTCGAACTCAATCGCATGTTGCTGGACGATCCCCAGCAATATCTGAGCGCCGGTGTGGGTTTCCGTTACACGGATGTGCAATGGTCTGCCTATGGCGGCAAAGGGGTCTATAGTCTTTTCTCACCACGGGATCTGAGTGTAAGATTCAATGATGATGTCAAAGGCATCACCTACCGTCAGCAAATCCCGGTTTTCTACGGCAATTTGGCCGGCGGCCAGAGGTTCGGTAACTGGTCACTGAATGCCGGCCTCGAAGGCGGCGCGATGGTCTATGGCAAGGCAACGGACGACCATCATCTGCGCGACATGCGCTTCACCGACAAATTCGATGTCGCCGGCATGTTCGGGGTGAAGGCAGGCGTTGCCTATGACCTGACCCAGAACGCTTCAATCTACGTCGATGGCGCCTATGAATATACCAGCCTGGGGCGCGGAGATACCCATTACAGCGGCGCAGGTGCGGAAAATCTCGCCTCGGAAAAAAATGCCGGCGGCGGTGACCTCCAGTCGATTTTCGTGGGAATGGGCGTCAAGGGACGGTTTTGATCAGACAGTGTCGCTCATCCCAAGAACGCACTTGACCAAAGCTGCCTCAACCCTATCCTCACATAAATATGGGCAAAAATTACGACGAAGAGGTTGCGGTGCATTATGTGAAAGCAATTGATCTGCGGGCAAGGCGAAACATCATCGCCACGATCCGGACAGCGGGCACGACGAAAACAGATACCCGCGGATCAGATTAAAGTATGGAAGCACAAGGGGCAGAAGTAGCCCCATTTCATACTATACCGCGGTCATCAATTTCTGAGCCGCTCGCGGTTCAACATTGCCCATTGCAACAGAATGATCGTCTTGGAATCGGTTATTTCACCGGATGCGATCATCGCGAAGGCCTCGTCGAGGCCATAGGTCAGAACCTCCAGATCCTCGCCTTCGTCCTCCAGCCCGCCGCCGTTGCCGGCCTGCACGTCGAGGTCGATGCGCGCGACGAAGAGGCTGACCTTCTCCGTCAGCGTGCCGGGGCTCGCATACATGTCGAAGAGATACTCGACCTTTTCGACAGCATAGCCTGATTCTTCCATTGCCTCGCGGCGAATGGCATTGGCGGCATCGTCGTCATCGAGAAGCCCCGCCGGCACCTCGATCATGAAGCTCGGATCGCCGTTCACGAAAGCGGCGGGGCGGAACTGGCGTACCATCACCACGCTGTCGCGTTTCACGTCATAAAGAAGAATGGCGGCGGCGCTGCCATGGTCATGCACTTCTCGCACGATGCGCATCGTCCTGCCATCCGGCATGCGCTGGTCGAAAATGAGCTTCTGCATATGCACGAAGCCCTTCCACACCGTTTCTTTTTCCACGAGCCGGATTCTGCCGGAATCGATGTCGGCCGGAACGTTTTTCGCCTGCGTTTGTGTCACCGGATATGTCCTTGCCTGTCGTGGGATTGCTTCAGATTGTCTGTATGGCGGCGCAATATCAAGCCTCGCCGGCCTCGTCGTCGCGGCGGAGCCATACTTTGTTGTCGTGGAAGGCCGCTCCCCCGTAAGGCGCAACGGCGTCGCCACCGGTCAGAACATTGATGCCCTCGCCGTCCAGATGCGCCTTGTTCGGCCACAGACCCTCGGCAATCAGCACACCGGGCCGTGCGCCCTCCACGATCTTTGCATGGAGACGCACTTCGCCGCGTGTATTGCCGATACGGACGATATCACCATCCGCAATATCGTTGCGGGCAGCATCCTCGGGACAGACCATCAATTCCGGACGCCCTTCCTTCTGCACGGAGGTTTTGGTTTCGGCGAAGGTGGAGTTCAGGAAGTTGCGCGCCGGTGACGTCGCCAGCCGGAAGGGATGGTCCGCATCCGCAACCTCGATGACATCGACCTGATCCGGGAATTTCGGAAACTCCGAAACCGGCCCCATGACGCCGATGTTCTTCGGCGGCTTGTTCGGAGACGGTCCGTTTGCCCAGTCGGGGCTGAAGCGGAATTTTCCGTCGCCATAACCAAAACCCTCGAGATAATGCGCCACCTCGAAAGGCGGCTGCGCATCGATCCATTTCTCTTCCGCCAGGCTTTCGAAATCGCCCCAGCCGCTGACTTTCAGCATGCGATCAACATGCTCGCGGGCAGAGAGGCCGAAGCCGGGCATATGGTCGACACCGAGGCGCCTTGCCAGTTCCTCGATGACAAAGAGGTTGGTGCGCACCGTTTCCGGCGGCTCCACCAGTTTGGGACCGAGCAGAATGTGGTTCTGGCCGCCGGCGCGATAGATATCGTCATGTTCGAGGAACATGGTAGCGGGCATAACGATATCGGCCACCTCGGCCGTCTCCGTCATGAACTGCTCGTGCACCGCAACGAAGAGATCGTCGCGCAGGAAGCCCTGTTTCACCAGCCGCTGTTCAGGCGCGACAGTGACGGGATTGGTGTTCTGGATGAGCAGCGCCGTCACCGGGCCGCCATGGCGCAACGCTTCCGCGTCCCCCGTCAGCACGCGGCCGATCTGCGACTGGTCGAGCTGGCGCACGTCGGGGTCGGCATAGGCTGTGCCCATCAGCTCCGCCTTGTTGAGCCGGAAGATATCGCCATTATTGTGGAATGCGCCGCCGCCCTCATATTGCCAGGAACCGAGAACCGTGGCGATGGAAAGCGCCGCATGCATCGCGACTGCGCCATTGCGCTGGCGGGCAAAACCGTAACCCAGCCGGAAGAAGGTCTTTTTCGTCGTGCCGACGAGCCGCGCGAAAGCCTCGATTTCTTCCACGGAAAGACCGGTGATCTCGGATGCCCATTGCGGCGTCTTTGACTTCAGATGCGCTTCGAGCCCCGCCGGATCGTCAGCAAAGCGGGCCATGTAATCGCGATCGGCGTAACCGTCGCGGAAGGCGATGTGCATGATGGCGCAGGCGAGTGCCGCATCCGTACCAGGGCGCAGGACGATGCGCATATCCGCCTGTTTCATGGTCGGATTGTCGTAGATATCGACAACGACGATCTTTGCGCCACGCTCCTTGCGGGCTTTCACCGCATGGGTCATGACATTGACCTGGGTGGCCACCGCATTGGTACCCCAGATGACGACGACATCGGCCTTGCCGATCTCGCGCGGATCGGGGCCGCGCAGCGCGCCGGTGCCCATCACATAGCCGGTCCAGGCCATGTTGGTGCAGATGGAACCGAAAAAGCCGGAATATTTTTTGGCGTGGCGTAGCCGTTCAATGGAGTCTCGCTGCACCTGCCCCATCGTGCCGGCATAAAAATAGGGCCAGATGGCCTCGGCACCATGGCGGGCTTCAGCCTTGACGAAAGCGTCGGCCACCTCGTCCAGCGCCGCTTCCCAGGAAATCTCCTGCCAGTCGCCCGCCCCTTTTGAGCCCGTGCGGCGCTTCGGCGTCAGCAAACGCCCGGGATGGTAGATGCGCTCGGAATAACGCGCCACCTTGGCGCAGATGACGCCGGCGGTATATGTATTGGCATTGGCGCCGCGCACACGGCCGATGCGGCCATCGGCGTTTATATCGACCTCCAGCGCGCAGGCGCTCGGACAGTCATGCGGACAGACCGTATGGCCAATACGGACTTCGGCCTTGGAGGCGGCTTTTTCAGCGGAAATCGGGGTCGCAACGTTCATGTCTTTTGTATATTGCATCAACGATGCGGCAAAAAGGCCGAAGTGACGTCCATCAAGAATATTCATCCTGACCATTCATCCCGATAAACGCCAAGCGAGACACATCCATGAACTACCGCCACATCTATCACGCCGGCAATTTCGCGGATGTCCTCAAACATGCCGTTCTCGCCCGCCTCGTGCGTTATCTCCAGAACAAGGACAAGGCGTTTCGGGTGCTGGACACCCATGCCGGCATCGGGCTTTACGACCTCTCCTCCGAAGAGGCACAGAAAACCGGCGAATGGCAGACCGGCATCGGCAAGCTGATGGAAGCCGACCTGCCTGCCCCCATCGCCGAATTGCTGGAGCCCTATCTTGCCGCCGTCAGGGAGCTTAACCCGGAAGGCGGCATGCAATTCTATCCCGGCTCGCCGAAACTCGCGCGCATGCTGTTCCGTCCGCAGGACCGGCTTTCGGCCATGGAACTGCATCCGGACGACGCACGTGCCCTGTCGCGTTTGTTCGAGGGGGATTATCAGGTTCGCGTCACCGAACTGGATGGCTGGCTATCGCTCGGCGCACATCTGCCGCCAAAGGAAAAGCGCGGCCTCATCCTCGTCGATCCGCCTTTCGAGCTTGAGAACGAATATCAGCGGCTGGCCGATGGTCTGAACAAGGCTTACCGGCGTTTCTCCACCGGCACCTATTGCCTGTGGTATCCGTTGAAAAAAGGCGCTCCGATCAGGGATTTCCATGAGCGGCTGCAATCCTTCGATATTCCGAAGATGCTGTGTGCGGAACTATCCGTCAAAAGCGACCGGCTCGAGGGCTTGAGCGGTTCGGGCCTCATCGTCGTCAACCCACCCTATACGCTGAAGGAGGAGCTACACACGCTGCTGCCCTTCCTGAAAACGGTGATGGCGCAGGACCGGTACGCATCGCACCGCGCCTTCTGGCTGCGCGGCGAGGAGAAGCCGGAAGAGGATTGAGGTTCTACCGCAACCCTTCCCGTTTCTGCGCCTGCGCAAGCTGTGATCGTTCAAAGAACAGGATCACGAACAGCGCCATGATGAAGGGTATGATGAGGTAGAACAGGCGGAACACCAGAAGTGCCGCAATGACGTCGGCGGGGTTCATATCCGGCAGGCCGGTGACGAAGACCAGTTCCAGAACGCCGAGCCCGCCCGGCGCATGCGAGATGAGCGCCGCCGAAAAAGACACCAGAAAAATGCCGAGAATGACCATGTAGCCGGGGTTTCCGGCCTCCGGCAGGGCAAAATAGATGATGCCAGCCGCGCCGATCAGCTCGATCGGACCGATGACGAGCTGTTGCGCCACCAGCTTCGGCGCGGGGTAAGGCAGCATGAAGGAGCCGATTTTCAACGGCTTCAGCCTGAGCAGACTGCCAAGGACATAAAGGCTGACGAAGAGAAGCAGCACGATCCCCGTCGTCGTCGAGGCTTCGACAGGCAGGATGCCGGTAAACCGTTCGGTGATGTCAGGCTCGTATAACAGCACCAGACCGATCAGCATGATGGTGCCAATGAGGAAGGTGAAGGAGCAGAGGCCGACGAGAATGCCGACTTCCGCGACGCTCAGCCCCTTTGACGTATAGGCCCGGTATCGCACCACGGCGCCCGAGAATACGGATGCCCCGACATTGTGGGACAGCGCATAGGTGGTGAAAGAGGTGAGCGTGATGAAGAACCAGTTCACCTTGCGGCCAAGGTGTTGCAGCGCGATGCGGTCATAACCGGCAAGCGCGGCATAGGCCAGCAGGGTTGCAAGGCCGGAACACAGCCAGTCCCGCACACGAATGGCTTTCAGGCTGTCCCAGAGATCATCAAGCGACAGGCCACGCAATTCGTGGAAGAGCAACCAGGCGGAAAAACCAATCGTCGCGAAACCAACGACGGGCCAGATGTATTTTTTGAATTTCATGCGGTCATGCCGCCTATTTCCCCCAACATCGTCCCAGCCCTGTTTCCGTCTTTCGCGGAAGATTCGCCAGACTCTATTCGTTATGCGGCGAAGCTTTCAACCTTTTTGCCCGTTTGCCTCGTTCACAAATTTATGTAAGACCGGATCGTCGCCCGACGGCGATATGGGGTGGTCCAGTTTCCGGGGAACATGCACGGAATGAAACGGTATGCAGGTTTCATCGCCTTGGGTCTTCTGTCGCTCGCAGCGCTGTGGTTTGCGCAGGAAAAACCCGTTTCGAAAGGGCCGGAAAACGACCGGCATACGCCCGCTCAGCAGCAATCCGCTGCACGCCCTCAACAGAATACAGCCCGGCAGAATGCGGACAATGCCCAACCTCCTCGTGGTACCGGCTTCGATTTCTACGTGCTCTCACTCTCCTGGTCGCCGGCCTTCTGTGCCAGCTCCGAAGGTTCCGGCAACCGCCAGCAATGCGGCAGCGACAGGCGTTACGGTTTCGTGGTGCACGGGCTGTGGCCGCAGAATGAAAACGGCTATCCCGAATTCTGCCAAAGCAGCGAGCCTGAGCGGGTTCCCGATGCGATCGGCCGCAGCATGTTCGACATCATGCCGTCGATGGGCCTGATCGGCCACCAGTGGCGTAAACACGGCACCTGCTCCGGCCTGTCGCAGAAAGATTATTTTGCGGCAACACGGGCGGCGTTCGACGCCATCAGGTTGCCGGGGAAAATTTCCTCCGGCGCGCAGACCAATACGCTCTCCGCCGATGCCATCGAAACCGCCTTCACCGACGCCAATCCGGGCCTGTCGAAACGCGCCGTCTCGATCAGCTGCGACGGCAGGCGCCTTGAGGAAGTGCGCATCTGCCTCAACAAGGACATGACATTTCGCGATTGCCCCGAACTGGACCGCAAGGGCTGCCGCGCCAGCGCGACCGAGATCATCCCCATACGCTGATTACCCCATATCAACCCCATAGGACCCAACCATGGAACTGCTTTATTCACCCGCCTCCCCTTATTCCGCCAAGGTGCGCATGGCCGCCCGCCATCTCGAGATCGATGTCACCTCCGTGCGCGTCGACACCAATGCCGAGCCGGCCACGCTGATGGACAACAATCCGCTCGGCAAAATCCCGGTCCTGCTGCTGGACGAAGGCGGCTCTGTCTATGACAGCGTGACGATCATGCATTATCTCGACCGTCTTTCGGGCGGCAAGCTTTACCCCAAGAAGAACGGCAAGCGCACCGAAGCGGAAATTCTGGAAGCTCTGTGCGACGGCATCATGGATTGCCTGCTCGCCATCGTCTACGAGCGACGTTTCCGCCCGGAAGACAAGATCCACCAGCCGTGGATCGACAAGCAGTGGAGCAAGGTGGTCCGCGGGCTCGATCACCTCAACGCCAACCTGCCGAAAACCGGCAAGAAGCTGCATGGCGGCCATTTCGCCCTTGCAGCGATGATCGGTTATCTCGACCTGCGTTTTGCCGGTGAGTGGGCCGAGGGACGTGATGCGCTGGCAGCGTGGCCCGAAACCTTCGGCAAGCGTTTCGACGCCTATGCGGAAATGAAAGCCGCCGCCTAAACCCGCCGTACAAAACGCCTGGTTCTTTCCGCCGGGCGTCAAGGCGATGGCAAATCACAGAAACAAAAAAAGCCGGGGCGTAAACCCCGGCTTTTCCTTGACCGATCCGAGAAGGATCAGAACTTGACGCCGATACCGGCCTTGACCGAGTGGTCGTCGAAACCACGCGAGAAGGCGTCGTTGCCGAGCGTGTAGTCCTTCTTCTGGTAATCGCTGTAGCGATATTCCAGACGAGCGGTGATGTTGTCGGTCACCATGGCTTCAACACCGGCACCAACCGTGTAACCGAGAGCCGTGGCGCTGTCCTTGTTGACGCCGTCACGAACCTTGTTGTCGGAGACAGCAAGACCGGCCGTACCATAAAGCAGGAACGGGTTCATGTCGTAACCGACGCGGCCACGCAGCGAGCCGTTGACGCCCTGCTTGCCTTCGACGGCGCGACCGGCAACCGTACCGGCGGAGCCCTTCTCGTCGCCCATGTTCACGTCTGCTTCAGCACCGTAAACGATCTGGCCGCTCTGCATGTTGTAACCACCATAGACACCGCCACCGAAGCCCTTGGCGTCACGACCGTCATTGCTGGAGCTGAAACGGCCCCAGTCATAGTTGACCGTACCACCGAGGTAGGCGCCGGACCAATCCTTGACCGCGGCGGGCTGGTCGTAGGCTACCGGTGCCTGCGGCACTTCATTTACGGCATCAGCGGCGTAAGCAGCCGAAAAACCGGCGGCTGCCATGGTCGAAGCCATAAGGGTTGCTACGAAAATACGCATGTTATTCTCCTTTCAGGACCGCTCTGCACTCAAAACATTGTTTTCAGACGCGGTAAAAATCGTCGGGTTAATTTGCCCCTCTGGAAACTGAACTTGATGGGAGAATGCGGAGATCAAAGAGCCAAAATGTGAATTGTTTGGGGCAGAGACGTGACTAGAATTAGACGTTGCCTAATTGCCACAAGGGTTATATTAACCCTAACAGAAGCCTAACCAGCAATATATCGCCTTTAAACTTAGTTATATTCAAATTAAACCGAAATTGCATTGTGAATAAAAAATCGCCCAATTCTTTTGGGGCTGAGTGACAGCTTGCGATTTGCATTTATATCCAGCAAATAGGGCGTGTATGAGCAAATGCAGGTCCGCCGTGAAAGAACATATACCGAAGACAGTCTTGATAACGGGCGCCGCCCGCCGGCTCGGGCGGGCAATCGCCTCCGATCTCGCAGCCCACGGCTTTGCGATTGCCGTCCATGCCAATGAATCCATGGCGCAGGCGGAGGAATTCGCTAACGAAATAAGGCAAAAGGGTGGCAGAGCCACGGCCGTTCAGGCGGATCTGACACAATCTGCGCCCACCATGGCGCTTGTCGAAAAGGCCGCCGCCGCGCTTGGCCCGATCGGCGTCGTCGTCAATAATGCATCGGTTTTTCTCGCCGATACCGCCGAAACGCCCGATCCGGCCGTTTTCGATGCCCATTTCGCGGTGCATGTGCGGGCCCCTTCCCTCATCGCCGCCGCCTTTGTCGAGCAACTGCCCGCGGAGAAATCCGGCCTGATCGTCAATATCATCGACCAGCGTGTGCTTGCGCTCACGCCGCGTTTTTATTCCTACACGCTTTCGAAATCGACGCTGTGGACCGCCACACGGACTATGGCGCAGAGCTTTGCGCCGCGCGTGCGGGTCAATGCCATCGGCCCTGGTCCCACCTTCAAAAGCGAAAGACAGGCGCCCCAGGACTTTCAGGCGCAGATCGACGGCCTTATATTAAAGCGTGGTCCCGCGCCGGATGAGTTCGGCCGGACGATTCGCTTTCTTTACGATACGCCGTCGATCACCGGACAAATGATCGCGCTCGATGGCGGCCAGCATCTTGGCTGGGAAACCCCTGACGTGGCGGAGATACCTGAATGAACGGAAAGAAGCTGCCTGATGGCGGTATTCTGTTCGATGAAACCGACGACGAAGACGACGATGCCAACCTTGCCGCAACCGACACGGCCGAGGCATCGCGCAGCGTTGCCGGCATGGACTGGAATGCGGGCTGGAAGAACGAATCCGGCCTGAAGGGCATGGATCTCATCGGCGAATTCGTCAAACACCTGCCGAATTCGCCGGGTGTCTACCGCATGTTCAACGAAGCGGGCGACGTTCTTTACGTCGGCAAGGCGCGTTCGCTGAAGAAGCGCGTCGGCAATTACGCACAGGGTCGCGTGCATTCCAACCGCATCGCCCAGATGGTGCGTTTTACCACCCATATGGAATTCGTCACCACCCGCACGGAGACTGAGGCGCTTCTCTTGGAAGCGAATCTGATCAAACGCTTACGGCCGCGCTTTAACGTGCTTTTGCGTGACGACAAGTCGTTTCCCTATATTCTGATTACCGCCGACAATCGCGCGCCGGCGATCTTCAAACATCGCGGCGCCCGGGCGCGAAAAGGCGATTATTTCGGCCCCTTTGCGTCGGCCGGCGCCGTTGGCCGCACGATCAATTCGCTACAACGCGCCTTCCTGATCCGCACCTGCACCGACAGCGTGTTCGAGACTCGCACGCGTCCCTGTCTTCTCTACCAGATCAAGCGCTGTTCCGGGCCCTGCACCCATGAGGTGAGCGACGAGGGTTATGCGGAACTCGTCAAGGAAGCCAAGGATTTCCTCTCCGGCAAGAGCCAGGCCGTCAAGACCGCGATCGCGCGGCAGATGAACGAGGCATCAGAGGATCTCGATTTCGAGCGCGCTGCCATCTATCGCGACCGGCTGGCGGCACTTTCGCACGTCCAGAGCCATCAGGGCATCAATCCCGCCGGTATCGAAGAAGCGGATGTCTTTGCCATCCACCATGAAGGCGGCATTTCCTGCATTCAGGTGTTCTTTTTCCGCACCGGCCAGAACTGGGGCAACCGCGCCTATTTCCCGAAGGCCGATCCATCCTTGCCCGGTTCCGAAATCCTCAACGCCTTCCTCGCACAGTTCTACGACGACAAGCCGGTGCCGAAACAGATCCTGCTGTCCGAAACGGTGGAAGAACAGGAACTGCTGGCCGCAGCACTTGGCGAAAAGGCGGGCCACAAGGTGACGATCAGCGTGCCGCAGCGTGGTGAGAAAAAGGACATTACCGACCATGTTCTTGCCAATGCCCGCGAGGCGCATGGCCGCAAGCTGGCGGAAACCTCCTCACAGGCGCGACTGCTGAAAGGCTTTGCGGAAACTTTCAACCTGCCCTATATGCCGCGCCGCATCGAGATTTACGATAACTCGCACATCATGGGCACCAATGCCGTGGGCGGCATGGTGGTGGCGGGGCCGGAAGGTTTTGTGAAAAACCAGTATCGCAAGTTCAATATCAAATCGACCGACATCACCCCCGGCGACGACTTCGGCATGATGCGCGAGGTGATGACCCGTCGCTTCTCGCGCCTGTTGAAGGAAGAGGGCAAACCTGATCGCGCGCAGACGCCGACACCGGAAGAAGCAGCCGACCTGCCCTTTCCCGCCTGGCCGGATGTGATCCTGATCGACGGCGGCCAGGGGCAGATGACCGCGGTGCGGGCTATCCTCGACGAACTCGGCATTCGCGACTGCGTGACGGCCATCGGCGTGGCGAAGGGTGTGGACCGCGAGGCGGGCCGCGAGCGCTTCTTTGCGGACGGGCGCGGCGACTTTTCTCTGCCGCCGCGCGATCCCGTGCTTTATTTCATTCAGCGCATGCGCGACGAGGCCCACCGCTTCGCCATCGGCTCGCACCGGGCGCGACGCAAGAAGGAAATGGTGCGCAATCCGCTGGATGAAATCTCGGGAATCGGGCCGGGGCGCAAGCGTTCCCTGTTGCAGCATTTCGGCACGGCCAAGGCGGTTTCCCGCGCCGGCCTCAACGATCTGATGACGGTTACCGGCATTTCCGAGACGGTAGCGCGGCAAATTTACAATCACTTCCACGAGAGCGGCAGCGATTGACGCAGAACGGTAAGACCGATCTGCTAAAAAACCATAATAACGTGTTGACCCTATGCGTCAGGGACGGCATCAAGGCAGCTGATCTTAGACTGACAGGTTTCCCATGGCTTCGCGCGCATACAACATTCCCAACCTCCTCACTTATGCCCGCATTCTTGCGGTTCCTGTCATCGTTTTGTGTTTCTTTATCGAAGGAAAGCTGGAAAGCTCTGACTTCGCGCGCTGGACGGCGCTCTGGCTGTTCATCGTCGCTTCGCTGACCGATTTTCTCGATGGCTATCTCGCCCGCATCTGGAACCAGACGTCGAATATCGGCCGCATGCTGGACCCGATAGCCGACAAGCTGCTGGTCGCTTCCGTGCTGCTGTTGATGGCGGCGGATGGGACCATTGCCGGCTGGTCGCTCTGGGCAGCAATTACCATTCTCTGCCGTGAAATTCTGGTTTCCGGCCTGCGCGAATATCTGGCGGCGCTGAAGGTCAGCGTTCCCGTCACCCAGATCGCCAAATGGAAGACGACGATCCAGATGGTGGCCATCGCCTTTCTTCTCGCAGGTCCTGCCGGCGACAAGGTGCTGCCCTATACGACCGAGATGGGGATTACGCTTCTGTGGCTCGCCGCGGCGCTGACCATGTATACCGGTTATGATTACTTCAAGGCGGGCCTCAAGCACATCGTGGACGAAGAATGATGACGCGGATCGTTTATTTCGCCTGGGTGCGCGAGAAGATCGGCACGGATCAGGAAGAGCTGGATATCCCTTCCTCCGTCACCACCGCCGGCGAGCTGATCGCCTATCTTGCGACACGCGGTGAAAATTACGAAGCAGCCTTTGAGTTTCCCAATGTCATCAGGGTCGCCGTCAATCAGGAACATGTCGAGCATGACGAGAGCATTGTCGGCGCACGCGAGATCGGCATTTTCCCGCCCATGACGGGGGGATGAGCGGATGCAGAAAGTCGCTCAGCCGACGGTTCGCGTGCAGGCAGAAGACTTCGACGCCGCTGACGAAACACGCCTGTTGACGCAAAGCGACAGAAGCATCGGCGCCGTCGTGGCCTTTACCGGGCTCTGCCGGGACGATGGCGGCACGCTGACCGCACTGGAACTCGAACATTATCCCGGCATGGCGGAAGCGGAAATCACCCGCATCGCCAAACTTGCGGTAGAGCGCTTCGGCCTGCTTGGCCTCACCGCCATCCACCGCCATGGCAAGATCGCCACCGGCGAGAACATCGTCCTTGTCGTCGCCGCTTCTTCTCATCGACAGGCCGCCTTCGACGGTGCCAATTTCGTGATGGACTATCTCAAGACCTCAGCCCCGTTCTGGAAAAAGGAACATGGCAGGGATGGCATAACGGGCGACTGGGTGGCAGCGAAGGCGACCGACGATACGGCGAAAGACAAGTGGTGATAGCGTCTGTTTTCGCGGACGGAAAACCGGAGTGCGCTTTTCCTGGAATTCCCTAAGGCGCTTCCACCCTGCTGCGCATGACGATCAGCCAGCCGACAAGCAGCGCTAGAACCGCCGCATCCCGCCAGGCGACCGGGCCGTAACCGACCCAGAATGTTTCCGCAAAACCGACGGCAGCAGCCCCGAGGCCGCAGATGAGCGGGCTGGCATATCCGCCCGCCGCCGAGATCAGCACGACTTTCAGCCCGAAAACGAGACCGGCGCCGAAATCCATGGTGCCGTAATAAAACGTGGCCAGCACACCGGCGATGGCCGCAACGAGACCCGCCGCGCAATAGGACAGCAGAAATATTCTTCCCGCATTCACCCCGAAGAGCGAGGCGGCAAAAGCATCATCCGACACCGCCTTCCAGCGCCTGCCAAAGGCGGAATGGCTGAGATAAAGCGAGCCTACGAGAATGAGCAGGCAGAAGATTGCCGTGTTCAGCATCTGCATCCGTGTGAGGGTCACGGAAAAGCCGCCCTCGGTCCAGAAACGCACCGGCTGCGATAAAAGCGGCGGCAACCACAATTGCTTTGTATCGGCGGCAAGCCTTGCGCTTTCCGTGAGCGCGATCAGTACGCCGACGGCCGCGACGGTCACCGCGTTGGGAGAAGCCTTTGCCAGCGGCCGCATCACCGCTCTGCCGATGAAACCCGCGGCCCAGAGCCCGCCGAACAGGCCGGCCCCTGCCCCCAGCGCCAATGTTGCCGGCAGAACGAGCCACAGCCGGTTCCAACCGAAATCGGCAAACAGGAGGCACGTCTGGCCGGCAAAGGCGAATATGGCGCCATAGGTCACATCGGCGCGTTTCGTGACCGAAAAAGCGATGGCATAACCGAAGGCCAGAACCGCATAAATGGCTGCGATCGGCACGGCATTCAGCAATTGTTGCAGGAAATAAGCCAAGCCCGTCCTCCAGCCACGATTATAACTGTTAAAACGTATTTTGATAGTTATAATATGCGCATGACATTTCGCTGGACGGAACATCGTTTTGCAGGGGGAGCATTGGCGCTCGATGTCGCCAACAGCGTGATCCTGCGCTCGGACGCGGCAAGGACGCTCGACCGTTTTGCCGTGCCAGAGCAGATCGCCGCCTTTGCCGACGCGGCGACGCTGCTTGGTGCGGAACGGGACAGGTTTTCTATCCTCATCGCGCCGGAGGCGGACAAACGGCCCATTTTTCTCGAACTGCGCGAGGCGATCGACGATCACTTCCGTTCGTCTGTTTCCGGCGGAGCCGATGATGATGGCAAGCTGGCGCGGTTTCTCTCTGCGGGCGGCACGGCGCTACGGTTATTCCCGGCGTCCGAAAGTCTCGCCAACGCCACCGTCCATTCCGCTCTGTCGCTGCTTGCCAGCGAGACACGGGAACGGCTGCGGATCTGTGGCAATTGCGGCTGGCTGTTCATCGACCGCAGCAAAAACAGAAGCCGTGTCTGGTGCGACATGGCGGTGTGCGGCAACCGGCAGAAGGCCAGCCGGCATTATCACCGCAAGAAGGAGGTGCAGCCATGAAAATTGCCCTGCCCCTGCTGGCGATTGCAGCAATGCTTTCTCTTTCCGGTTGCCAGCGCGATGAACCGCGTGAAGTGGCCAAGCTGTCCGGGCGAATGTTCGTCTTCAATTACCGCGTCGCCATCGCCACCTATCTGGTGACGCTTCAGCGCATCGCCCCCATCCGCGACGGCAGCAGCGTGGAGGCGGTTTTCGAAAACCCGCGCGGCGGCCCCGATCTCACGACCAGGGAGAGAATTTTTCCGAAGGACGAAAAGATCACTGTTCAGAGCCCGCCGGTCGAATGCGTGAAGCAGGACCGGCCCTACAAGGTCACCATCCGCATCAAGGGCCCGGATGGCGATGTCATGCAGACAATCGAGACCACGATCCGCTCCGACACCGATCAGTCGGCTCTACCGGCCAAGCCGCTGGTGATCGGCCCGCTCTATACGCCCAATCCGGAGGTGTTCAAGTCAGACGGCACGACGGATATGCGCCCGGTTCAGGGGTGCCCGGCGTCGTAGGGAGTGGCGTTGCTTTACCGCCTGTCAAACAAAAAACGGAGCCTTTCGGCCCCGTTTCTTCGAGTCATTTCAACGGCCTCGGCCAATCGCTTGCAACAGCGATTCAAGCCGTTGAGATTTTGAATCAGCCGACGATTTCGGTTTCGGCGAACCAGTAGGCGATTTCCTGTGCAGCGGTTTCCGGAGCGTCGGAACCGTGAACGGAGTTTTCGCCAATGGAAAGCGCGAAGGACTTGCGGATGGTGCCTTCAGCAGCCTGGGCCGGGTTGGTGGCGCCCATGATTTCGCGGTTCTTGAGGATGGCGTTTTCGCCTTCCAGAACCTGTACGATGGTCGGGCCGGAGGTCATGCCTTCAACGAGTTCGCCAAAGAAGGGACGCTCTTTGTGAACGGCGTAGAAGCCTTCGGCTTCGCGCTTGCTCATCCAGACGCGCTTGGACGCGACGATGCGCAGACCGTTGTCTTCAAATACCTTGGTGATCGCGCCCGTGAGGTTACGCTTGGTTGCGTCCGGCTTGATCATCGAAAATGTGCGTTCAATCGCCATGTGTCCGTTTCCTTTTCCTTCAGAGAAAGTGGGCGGTCTTTACCCGCCCAAAGGCCCGAAAACAAGGGGGATCAACGAGATTGCGACGATGACGTCGGACATTTCACGCCGCTGTCACACTGCGGCCCCTCGCATCGTAGAGATCGAGGCAGCCTTCGAACCAGTCCCGCACCGGATCACTATCGGCAAACAGATCCGCCCCTGACGTGATGCGTGCCCATTGCAGTGCGCCGAAGACGATATAGTCCGCAAACAGCGGCGACGTGCCGCCAATGAAGGGCTGGAAGCTCAACATGCGGCGGATCGGCGCCAGCAATGCGGGAAAGGCAGCGATTTCCGTCTCACGGTTCGCCGTTACTTCCTCAAGCGGGCGGCCAAGCGCTTTCGTCCTGCTGTCACGGAAATAACGGCGATCCGGCTCATCCAGCATGTTATGGATATCCAGCAGAGCAATACGGGTGATAGCCGGATGAAGCACCGTCTGTGACCAGCTTTCAACAAAGCGGGCCATCGCCTTGCCACCCTCCCCGTCGAACAGCGACGGCCGCTCCGGATAGGCGTCATCCAGATAAAGCGCGATTTCGAAACTGTCGCTCACCAGTTGGTCGCCATCGCGCAGGATCGGCACCGTCTTCGAAAACCCATCCTCCACCGTCGGAATGACCGTGAAGGGCAAGGGGCGCTCCTCGAAATCCAGCCCCTTATGGGCCAGCGAAAGCACGGTTTTCCAGCAATGGGGAGAAAACGGTCTGGAAATATCGCTTCCGCACAACGAGTAGAGCGTTCTGGAATTCGTCATAAGCTACCCTCTTCTGCAATATTGATGAAACGATATAAGAACGGCCGGGCCATGAAATCAAATCAGGATTTGTCATGTGATCGATCAGGAAACGCGTGCGGTCCGCGCGTCTGTCCGGCGTGAAAATTTTCGCTTCGCAGCGCCAAAACTTTTCGCGGATTCAGTCAATTTTAAACCGTTGCTTGTAAGAATAAACCCATTCAACAATCGGTTATCGCCGGTCTATTCATAATAATCTCGGTATTGGGGCTGTCAGTGACGACATCGGCGGGCGATAAGAAACGTGATCAGGCAAGAAGTTCTCTTGTCGTTACCAAAATCACCCAATTCATCGCCAAGATGAACATTGCGCCATTGCCGCGCAATTACGAACTGATCTATGAAATATTGTCAGGACACAACCCGGCCATGGGCCGCGACATTCTCGCGCTCGGCAATGCGCCGCAGCAGCACGAGATCGATATTATTGGCCAGCGGCACAATCTGCCCGGCTTTTCCCGGATCGAAGCCGAACAGATGGCGAGCGCGACCTTCGACACGCTGACGCAGATTTCCGCGCGGCTGGAGGCAAGCCTTAAACGCACCGAGACCTTCATGGACGCCCTCCAGCAGGATGAGGACAGCGAGCCGCCGGCAACGGAGCGTTTCCTGGAGCTTCTGGGCGACATTCACGAGGAGCAGACGAGCCTTCGGCATTTCATTGCCATGGGGCTGGTGAAAATCCGTGAAGCCGAAAGAAACCGGGTGGAACTTCAGGCCGCCTCCCTGCGCGACAGCTTGACGGCGCTTCCCAACCGGGCCGCCTTTCTGGAAAAGCTCGGCGCCCTTTTTGCAAAGGATCGGGCCGCGTCCGCCACCTCGCTGGTATTGCTCGACATCGATCATTTCCGGGAAATCAACGGCAAATATGGTTCTTCCGCCGGCAATAAGGCACTGCGACGGCTCGCCGCGCTGTTTCGCAAGACCATCAAGAAGGACGATTTCGTCGCTCGCATCGGTGGCGATGAATTCGCCTTTCTGTTTGCCGGGGTACCGCAGAATACGGCCGAGGCGATCGCCGAGCGGCTGCGGCAAAGCGTAGAGGCCCTGCACTTCGCGACCAGTGGTGGCGATGGCGAGCATCTGACGGTTTCGATCGGTGTCGCGGCGGTGGATGGCACCGCCACAGCCGCCGAATTTTTCGGCCATGCCGAACTCGCTTTGCTCTCGGCCCGCAGCGGCACGCGCAACTGCGTTATCGGCTACTCGCGGGAGGTGGCGCAGCACAGCCGCAACAGCTATCTGGCACAGCTCGGCTCCTGAAGCGGCAATCTCTCGCGGTGTGGCGCAGAGGCTCTTGCCTTGGCCAGACAGTTCGGCCAAAACGGCGCCATGATTACGATTACCGATCTTTCCGCCCGCATCGCCGGGCGTCTGCTTCTTGACCATGCCAGCGTGGCGCTTCCCGCCGGTGTGAAGGCGGGTCTCGTCGGCCGCAACGGTGCCGGAAAATCCACCCTGTTCCGGATCATCACCGGCGATCTTGCGGCGGAAGGCGGTTCGGTGACGATCCCGAAACTCGCCCGCATCGGCCAGGTGGCACAGGAAGCGCCGGGCACGGAGGAATCACTGATTTCCATCGTGCTTGCCGCCGACAAGGAGCGCAGCGCGCTTTTGGCCGAAGCGGAAACCGCAACCGATCCTCACCGGATCGCTGAAATCCAGATGCGGCTTGTCGATATCGATGCCCATTCGGCGGAAGCGCGCGCCTCCAGCATTCTCGCCGGTCTCGGCTTCGATCACGAGGCGCAGCTTCGCCCCGCCTCCTCCTTTTCCGGCGGCTGGCGAATGCGCGTGGCGCTCGCCTCCGTGCTGTTTGCCGAACCCGACCTGTTGCTGCTCGACGAGCCGACCAACTATCTCGACCTCGAAGGCACGCTCTGGCTGGAAGACTATATCCGGCGTTATCCGCATACCGTCATCATCATCAGCCATGACCGCGATCTTCTCAACAATGCCGTCAATTCCATCGTGCATCTGGACCAGAAGAAGCTGACCTTCTATCGCGGTGGTTACGACCAGTTCGAGCGGCAGAAGGCCGAGGCTGACGAATTGCAGATGAAGGCCAAGGTCAAGAACGATGCTGCACGCAAACATCTGCAAAGCTTCATCGACCGTTTCCGCGCCAAGGCCACCAAGGCGCGCCAGGCCCAGAGCCGCATCAAGGCGCTGGAGCGCATGGGCACCGTTGCCGCCGTGATCGAGGACCATGTCCAACCGATCACGTTTCCCGAGCCGGAAAAGCAGCCCGCCTCCCCCATCGTCGCCATAAATGGCGGTGCCGTCGGTTACGAGCCGGGCAAATCCATCCTGAAACAGCTCAATCTCAGGATCGACAATGACGACCGCATCGCGCTGCTCGGCTCGAACGGCAACGGCAAGTCGACCTTCGCGAAATTCATCTCCGGCCGGCTTGCGCCGCAGGCGGGCGATCTTCGCGTCGCCTCGGGCCTCAAGATCGGTTTCTTCGCACAGCATCAGCTCGACGACCTCGTGCCAGATGAAACGCCGGTCGAACATGTGCGTAAGCTGATGCCGCTCGCTCCTGAAGCACAGGTACGTGCCCGCGTGGCGCAGATGGGTCTTGCAACGGAAAAAATGGCGACGGCAGCGAAGGACTTGTCCGGTGGTGAAAAGGCCCGGCTGCTGATGGGGCTTGCGGCCTTCCATGCGCCGAACCTGTTGATCCTCGACGAACCGACCAACCATCTCGACATCGACAGCCGCCGGGCACTGATCGAGGCACTGAACGATTATAGTGGCGCGGTCATCCTCATCTCGCACGACCGCCACCTGATCGAAGCGACGGTGGACCGGCTGTGGCTGGTGGCCGACGGCACGGTCAAGACCTTCGAAGGCGACATGGAGGAATATCGCGATCTCGTTATTTCCTCCGGCAGGAAGAAGGACGACAAGACCGAGGCCGCCGCCGACCAGACCTCGAAAGCCGACCAGCGCAAGGCCAACGCTGAAAAGCGCGCCCAGCTGGCGCCGCTCAAGAAAAAGATCAACGAAATCGAATCCCTGACGGCAAAGCTTGAGACACTGATTCAGGCGCTCGACAAGGAGTTGGCGGACCCTGCTTTGTACGAAAAAGCCCCCGCCAAAGCCGCGCTGAAAGTAAAGGAGCGCGGCGAGGCCGCGAGCAAGCTTTCCGACGCCGAGGAGCAATGGCTGATGCTTTCGAGCGAATACGAGGATGCCATGGCGCAGTGATGCGCGATGGTGCCGAGCGTCCGGCGGCCTCAAGCCGCCGGAGCGTATCTGACGGTGCTTATTTCGCGCCGATGGCGTTGAGACCTTCGCGGGCGCATTCGGCATCAATCGCACCCGACGGCGCGCCGCCGACACCGATGCCGCCGACCAGCGCATCGCCGATCTTGATCGGCAGGCCGCCTGCCTGAATGACCAGGCGCTCATCCATGTTGCGAAGGCCATCATTGGCGGGCTTGGAGGCAATGAATTCCGCGATTTCGCCGATGTCACGTCCAAGCGATGCGGCTGCGAAAGCCTTGCCGGTTGCGCTTGAGACGGTGTGCGGGCCGGAACCATCCGCCTTCAGCACGGTCTTGGTGGCACCATCACGGGTGACGATGGCAACGGTGACGGCATTGCCCTTGGCGGAGCAAGCCTGAAGCGCTGCCTTGGTCGCTTTTTCCGCCATGTCGAGCGGCAGATAGGGCGCGGTCGGCAGCGTTTGCGCCAAGGCGGCTGAAGGAGCGATCAGAGCGGAGACGATGAGAAGGGTGCGGATCATGAAAAGGTCCTCTTGTTTGATGAGGACCCCAGATTAGGCGGACGACGCGAACCTGCGAATCCGTAAGATTTGCCGGCTGCTCGGTAGTTTTACTGATCCGCGCCGGCTTCCAGCCACAACCGCGTCATTTCTGCCTGCGAGGTGGTGCCGAGCTTGAGGCCGATAGCGGCGCGATGGCTGTCCACCGTGCGCGGCGACAGGCCAAGCCCATCGGCGATCTGGCGCGAGGTGAAACCAAGGGCGATACGTTCGAGGATTTCACGCTCACGTGTGGTCAGCTGCGCCAAAAGCGCCCTCGTCTCGGCATGCAGCGCTTTCGCGTCGAGCGTGCGGGCCAATATCCGGTGCGCCTTCTGGATCGCATCGATGAGATCCTGCTCATCCACGGGCTTGGAGAGAAAATCCACCGCGCCATTATGAAAGGCACGGCGACAGGCCTCGATATTGCCATGGCCGGAAATGACGATGACCGGCCAGTCGACACCCTCCTCCGCCAGCTTTTCCTGCAGCTTCAATCCGGTGATGGCAGGCATGCGGATATCGAAAATGAGGCAGCCCGGCTCGAGAGCGGGCAATTGACCGAGAAAAACCACCGGATCGGCAAAGCCCTTCGCCTTGATGCCGACGGTGGACAGGAGCAAGATCAGCGCCTTGCGCACGGCGTCATCGTCATCGACGAGATAGACGGGCAGCGTCATGGGTTCCGCGCCTCCGCCGCGACAGGAAGGATGACGCGGAAAAGCGCGCCATTCTGACTGTCGACGTAGAGGATTTCACCGCCGGCGCGCTCCACCAGTCTTTGGCTGAGGGCAAGCCCCAGACCCATGCCGTCCTTTTTCGTGGTTACGAAAGGCGTAAACAGGCGGTCGCGCAAATCCGGTGCGACGCCGGGGCCATTATCGGCCACCTCGAACACGGCGAAATCACCTTTTCGGCTCAATGTTGCGGTGATGGCTTTCCTGCCTTCGACGGTCGTGAGCGCATCGAGAGCATTACGCAGCAGATTGAACATCACCTGCTCCATTTCCACAGGATCGGCCCGCACCGAAAGCGGCGTCTCCGGCATGGCGATATCGATGCTGGCCGCGTGCCGTGCCGCCTCACCGGCAAGCAGCGCATCGACATTGCGCAAAGCGGCGCGCAGATCATGCGCGGCGGCCGGTTGACGGTGCGGCAGCGACCAGTTGCGAAACCGGACGAGCATGTTGGCGGCACTTCGCGCCTGATCGATCATGTCATCCAGGGCGCCGGAAAGGGCAACGGTATCCTGGCGGGCAAGCAACCGTCGCCCGGCCTGCGCCTGCGCCAATATCGCCGTCAAAGGCTGGGTCAGCTCATGCGCCAGACCGCTCGCCATCTCACCCAGCGCATTGACCCGCGAGGCATGGGTAAGTCTCGCGTCCATGCCGCTCAGTTCGGCCCGTCTTTCGGCGGCACGCATGCGCGTCCGCTGTTTCGCCATCATAATGCCGAGCAGGAAAACTACGGTGGCGCCGGCCATTCCCGCCAACAGGGCGCGGCCCGGCAGAAGATCCCGCCAGGTAATCGAAAGAGCGGCTTCGAGAAGCAGGGGCTGGGTGGCGCTGCTCAACTGCCGGACATATTGCGGCTTTTCCGGCAGTGTCGGTGGACCGAACAATATCGTGCCATCCGGCATTTTCAGACGGATCACCGCCTGTTTCGTCGACCAGAAAGGATCATTGGATGCCAGAAGCTGCGCCGCGTCGATTGCGAGCACCAGAACCTTCGACGCCGTCTCGCTGTTGGGGCTGCGCTTCACGATCATGTAATGCCCGGGCCGGAGGGCGCTTGCCACCAGGACCGGGTGGCCGGAAAACACCGATGCCGCCTTGCGGATGACTATCGCCAGCTCGTTTTCCAATGGCCGGGTGCCAACCACGGGGCCTCCCTCATTGAGGGACACCAGTTGAAGCTCGTCAATGCGCGGATAAAACTGCAGAATGGGAGCGGCAACGTCGAGCAGCAAGCCGTAATCCGCGCCCTGCTCGGCCTGCGCCACCGCCGAAAGCGCGGTGACATGGGCGTCATGCTGGTCGGCCCGGCGGGACACCTCGGCCTGCAACGCGTCGCTCTGCCGCTCCAGCTCGCCGAGCAGGCTCACATATTGGTAAGCCGCCAGTGCAGAAATGACGGCCGCCATCAGCAGCGCCCAGACCAGAATCACCCCTGGCAAGGACCATATTGCCTGCGGGCGCGGATCGTCCGGCAAGGGCTGAGCCGGTTTTCCGGGCATGTCACTCCATGCATCGTCGTTTTCAGGCATCGTCATTTTCAGGCATTGGCTCACTCGCGTGACCGGAAAAAGCGGTCGCACCATCGGTTCGTCAAGGAACATTCCTCAGCACAGACCGGGGAAACATTCAATCCGGCTACGACGGAATTCATGCCCTCGCCATTGGCCGGTGAGGTTCCCGACGCGCTAGGCGTATGCCCGGCGGGGCAGCAACCGATCAAGCGGCACGGCGGGCGAATAAAGATAACCCTGACCGAAACGAATGCCCATTTGCATGAGAATCCGGCACTGTTCTTCGGTTTCTATGCCTTCCGTTACAAGCTTGGCGCCGTAGCGCTCGGCGCTTTCGAAGGCGAGCACGACGGCGTCCCTGAACCGTGCCTGATCGAGCCGGGATGTCATCCATTGATCGATCTTGACCTCCTCGAAGGGAAATCTTGCCAGCAGGGTGAGCGCGGCATAACCGGTGCCGAAATCATCCAGCGCCAGCCGGACACCTGCGGCAATCAACGTATCGAAATTCTGCTGCACGGAATCTGTGGTCGGCATCCTGCTCATCTCCGTCACCTCGATCGACAGGCGATGCGCAGGCACCGTCATCTCCTGCAGCAACGCCACCACCCGGTCTGCAAAACACGCGGTCGCAAAAGACGAGGCGGAAATATTCACCGCCAGATGAAAATCCGGATCGAGGCCAGGCAGTTCGGCGAGGTCGCGGACCACCGCTTCGATGGTTGACCACTCGAATTCCACGAGCAGCCGGTGGCGTTCGGCAATTTCCAGCACATAATAGGGCGAAAGCGCCTGCCCGTGCGTATCGATCGCCCGCAAGAGCGCTTCGGCGCCGATCATGCGGCGATTGTGAATTTCAAACTTCGGCTGGTAAAATATCGGCGGCTTTCCATTTTTGATCCAGCGGACCAGCATCTGGCGCACGCCCTCGTCCCGCGCCGCTTTCTCGGCGAAAGAAAAGGGAAAAATCTGCACGGGATTTTCACTCCGCCTCAGCGCCAGGCTGAGATGTCTGAGAAAGGAGGCCACGTTCTGGTGCGAGACCATTTCCAGATTAGCCGCCCCGATTTTAAGATGCGGAACCGGTCCTGCCTCAGCAGACCGGAAAAAGGCGATCAATCCCTCGTGGAGATGCAAGACGAGGCCGGCGCTTTCCGACTTCTCCAGCGAAACTCCCTCGATGACAACCGCAAGTGTCGCGTCGCCGAACATGAAGCTGCGCGGGTCATTAAATTTCGACAACAGCCCATTCTCACCATCGCAGATTTCCCGCGCCAGTTTTGGCCAGAAGAGATCGGCCCAATCATCGCCCTGATAGGCCGCGACATCAGCGATATTGACGATTTCGATCAGGAGGAGAGCGTGCGGCACGGCCGGCGCCTGACGAGTCGTCATTTCGATATGGTCTTTGAGGGCGCGCCGGTTGGGCAGACCGGTCAGAGAATCCGTCCGCGCCGCAACCTCGCGTTTTTTCACCGCTTCACGCGCCCGCGCTTCGCTACGCAGGAGCAGGAAGAGACAGGCGATCATCGGCAGGCCGACGGTCGCGCCGACAATACGCCGTCCAACATTGCTCAAAAACACGTCCTGACCGACCATGCCAAGACCATAGGTCAGGCAAATCGCGAACAGCGCGGCGAAAATCCTGATCGCAAAAACCCCGGCGATCTCCCGCATGCCAAGTTCGGTCAGACGGCGCCGGCGCACCCAGCCATACATGGCGATGCCGAAAGCGGAAATGACGCTCATATCCAGAAAAGCCGCGCCAAAGAGGGCCGGACCGCCGAACAGGAAGCGCCCGGCGGAAATCAGCGCCAGACTTATCAACCCGCCCTGCCAGGACCCGACTACCCCCGCCAGAAACAACAGATCCGAACGAATATAAGGCTTGGAGGGCAGTTGAATGAACTCGGACACCAGCAGCGTCAGCAGAAAGCCGGTCGCTCCAAAAACAACTCCATAGTAGATTTTATACCGGACGTCATCGAAAGCTATGTGTCGTTGCAGAAGCATCAGCATGGACACCATGCCAACCACGGCTGCGGCCTGAAGCAGCAGAAATGGCAGTTCGGCGGCCGATGCGGCCGCTTGAGCGACGATCAATTCCATCATCTGCGATTCACCGTAAAATATCGGCGCCGGCACCGGAACTTCAGCATCTGACAATCAAAAATCCCACTGCTACGCAGGGAAAGTATAAGATTACCACCATTCGCCCCGTTGGCCCATGCCACTCGAACAGCCCGCCTGAAATAAAAGCCTCACGCGCCCCACCCGCCTAAAGAAACCAATATAAAAACAAACTTATAAAACAATAATTCAAAAATTCGTCTTTAAACTTATCATTTAAGATTGCACTAGGGCAACGACAAAAATAAACGTTAACAACAATACTTGTAAAATTTAAAATCATCTGAATTTTCGAATATACATTCAAATATTCTGCCATGGCATTGCGATATGAAAAATGACGCCTCGTGCGGAGACGATCGCCTTGCCCCTTCGGTTGTTTCTGCTAAAAACCTGTAAAGTCACACTTTATCCCATGAAGCACTCAAACGGATCCCTCTCCATGTCAGCCATCAAGCTTGCCATTGTCGGCGTCGGCAAAATCGTTCGCGACCAGCATCTCCCCGCCATCGCAGGCAATCCGGATTTCGAATTGATCTGCACCGCGAGCCGCCACGGAACCGTGGACGGTGTTTCTTCCTATGGCACCATCGAGGCCATGCTGGAGGCGGAACCGGCAATCAATGCGGTTTCGCTGTGCATGCCGCCGCAATATCGTTACGAGGCAGCTTACGCGGCGCTGAATGCCGGCAAGCATGTTTTCCTTGAAAAGCCACCGGGTGCTACGCTTTCGGAGGTGCAGGATCTCGCTCGTCTGGCGGATTCGAAGGGTCTTTCGCTGTTTGCCAGCTGGCATTCCCGTTATGCGCCGGCGGTGGAGGCGGCGAAGGCGTTTCTGGCCTCGACGACAATCGACAGCGTGCATGTCATCTGGAAAGAGGATGTCCGCCACTGGCACCCGAACCAAGCCTGGATCTGGCAGGCGGGCGGTCTCGGCGTGTTCGATCCCGGGATCAATGCGCTGTCGATCATCACCCATATCCTGCCGCGCGCACTGTTCCTGACCAAGGCGACGCTGGAATTCCCGGAAAACCGAGACGCCCCGATTGCCGCCGACCTGCATTTTTCCGACGTTGAAAAAACGCCCGTCCATGCCGAATTCGACTGGCGCCAGACCGGCAAGCAGAGCTGGGATATCGTTGCTGAAACGGCAGCGGGACGGATGGTGCTTTCGGAAGGCGGCGCAAAGCTCTCGATCAACGGCGAGGAAAAACTGTCCCAGCCGGAACGGGAATATCCGGCCCTTTACGAACGCTTCGCCGAAATCATCAAGGCGGGCCGCTCCGACGTCGATCTCGCGCCGCTGACCCATGTGGCTGACGCCTTCCTGCTCGGCCGCCATAAATTCGTGGATTCGTTCTACGACTGAGAAGCCTCAACGCTTCCAGACATACAAGCCTCAGAGGGCGCGGCTGACAAAGCGGTCGCGCCCTGATTTTTTGGCCTGATAGAGGGCTTCGTCGACGCTGCGCAGCAGTGTCGGGCGATCGGCACCGGCCTGCGGCGCAATTGCGCCGCCGATGCTGAGACGTGCAAGCACGTCTTCGCCCTCCACATGAAACGGCTGCCGAAACGCTTCAAGCAGCCTTTCCGCCAGACTGCCAATGATGGATGCCGACGTCGGACGCGGAACGAATATCGCGAATTCGTCACCACCCATACGGACCACCGTATCTTCAGCTCTGACAACGTCGCGAATGCGTGCGGCCGCCTCGACAAGCACTTTGTCTCCTGCGGCATGACCCAGCGTATCGTTGATGGCCTTGAAACCGTCGAGATCGAGATAAAGAACGCCAAAGGTTTCCCTCTCGCAAAGCGCTGCGCCAAGTTCCAGGTCAACGATGGCATCCAGAGCCTTGCGGTTATAGAAACCCGTGAGAGGATCGGTCATGGCCGCGTCGCGCAATTCACGAGCGGCAAGGCTCATGGTGAAATTGGCCTTTTGCAGTCTCAGAAGCGCTCCGGCAAGTGTTGCGAAATATCTCAGATTGTCGATCTCGGCCGGTGAGAATTCACGCACGTTGGGGTCGAGCAGGCAGAAGGTGCCGACAACGAGACCGGGCTCAAGTTCGATCGGCGCGCCCGCATAAGAGCGCAATTCAGGGCTACCTTTCACATAGGGGAGCCAGCCGAATTCCGGGTGGACGCTCAGATCAGACACCGTCAAAACATTCTGTGTCACGACCACGCGGTCGCAGATGGCGATATCCCGGGAGCACTCCTGAAATTGCAGGCCCGCCTGCTCGGCGATATGCAGCCAGTCCTCGTCCAGAATGTGAACCGCCGCGCGCGCCACGTCGAACACGCCCTGTGCCAGCTGAGAGATTGCCCTCAATTCGTCAGTTTCGGCATTCTTGAAGGCGACAACCGACCGCACGGCCACAAGACGCTCCACCTCCCGATCCGGTCTAGAAATCGCCTGTCCCATGCCAGATCCTTCTATTTTACCGCGCCGCAAACGCTTTTGCCCTGCGCCGCCGATTACTTAAGCACTTCATAAAGCAAAAGGTTGCAAGCGACGCCACATGCGATTTCTTACCAGTCCATTCCAGTGGGCTGGTCTGAATATGGCCGGGCGGCAGTCAGGCCTTTTTTTGCCAGCGACCTTCGGGAGACTGCTGCCAATAGGTCAGCGAATGCCCCTCTGCCTTCAGCGTTTTCCAGTGGTTACGCGCCATTTCCAGCTGGTAGGCGTCGTATCCGTCGAACATGAAGACGACGCGCTCATAGGTCTCCACCGCTGGCGGCTCGGCGCCGTCGACCAGAAAGCGTACGTTCGCCGCATTGCCGTTCTCGCTCGACGCCGTCAGAAGAATCGGCTGGTTCTGCGGCGCTGACGACGCATCGGTGGCGTGCGGCAGGAAACTATCGTCACGAAAGGTCCACAGATGCGTGTCGAGGAAATCACGACGCTCATCGTCGACAGTCTGGATCGCGACCTTCCAGCCGCGTTCCAGCGATTTCTCGAGCAAAGGCGGCAGCGCATCCTCCAGCTTCGATTCCGTCAGATGGTAGAACAGAATTTCAGTCATTCGCAGACGCGCCGCTCCGCTCGCTTCAATCTTCGTAATGGGCACGAACGAGTTCGTTCAGCAGACGCACACCGTAGCCCGATCCCCAGGACTGGTTGATCTCGGTCAGCGGCGAGCCCATGGCAGTACCTGCGATATCAAGATGCGCCCACGGCGTTTCGCCCACGAAACGCTTGAGGAACTGCGCGGCGGTGACGGAACCCGCCAGCCGGCCGGAGCTGTTCTTCATATCGGCGAATTTGGAATCGATGATCTTGTCGTAGTCCTTGCCGAGCGGCATGCGCCACAGCTTCTCGGCCGTCGCCTCTCCCGCCTCCGCAAGCCGTGTAGCCAGTTCGTCGTCGTTGGAGAAAAGACCTGCCTGGAGATTGCCGAGCGCAACGGTAATCGCGCCGGTCAGCGTGGCGAGGTTGATCATGAATTTCGGGTTGAAGCGATCCTTGGTGTACCAGAGCGCATCGGCCAGAACCAGCCGGCCCTCGGCATCAGTATTGATGATCTCGATGGTCTGGCCGGACATGGAGGTGACGATATCGCCGGGACGCTGGGCATTGCCATCAGGCATGTTTTCCACAAGGCCGATGACGCCGATCACGTTTGCCTTGGCCTTGCGGGCTGCGAGCACATGCATCAGGCCGGTCACCGCCGCAGCCCCGCCCATGTCGCCCTTCATGTCTTCCATGCCGAGGCCGGGCTTCAGCGAAATACCGCCGGTGTCGAAAACGACGCCCTTGCCGACGAAGGCAATGGGTTCATCTTTCTTGGAACCACCGTTCCAATGCATGACTGCCAACCGCGGCGGGCGAGCCGAACCCTGCGCAACACCGAGAAGTGCATTCATGCCGAGCTTCTTCAGCTCCTTTTCGCCGAGGATTTCGACATCGACGCCGAGCTTGCGCAGCTCCTCCGCCTTTTCGGCGAATTCGACCGGGCCAAGCACATTCGGCGGCAGGTTGACGAGGTCACGCGCCAGAATCACGCCGCCCGCAACGGCTTCCGACACGGCAGAGGCCTTTTCCGCGTCCTTATGGGCGGCGGTTACGATGGTGACATCGACTTTCTTCGGTGTCTTTTCATCGTCGGATTTCTTCTTGGTCTTATAGGCATCGAAACTATAGGCGCGCAGCAGCAGGCCAAGCGCGAAATCCGCAGCCGCTTCGGCGCTCACCTCAACGCCCGGGGCATCGAGGTAGATAACGACCTTGTCCGCTTTCTTGAAATGGGCAGCCGCGGTGCCGCCGGCGCGCAGCCAGTCATGGGCGACCAGCTTCGACGGCTTGCCAAGCCCGATGACGAGCAGCCGGTCGGCGGACGAACCCTGCGGCGCGATGACGTCGAGCGTCGCCATCGACTTTGCGGAAAAGCCGGAAATCTTCGATGCCCTCTCGATCACACCACCCGGATCAGCCTCGGAAGCACCGGCAACGGCCTGCGCCTCGCCCGAGGCCTGCAGCACGATGGCCAGGGCATTTTCCAGCGAGGCGGAATTGGCGAAAGAAATATCGAATTTAGCGGACATGTTTTCCTGCTCTTCTTGGACGACTTGCGCGATGCGCGTGATCATGGCCTTTTCGGCCCGGGGCGCAACCCGCATTCTTTAAAGGCCTACAGTCGTTAAAGGAAAGGCATTTTTGTGGAAGACGACATCACGTCATGAAACCGACAGCTTGTTCCACAAAAAGACACAGGGCGTGGAAAAATCATCGCGCAAAACATATTTGTGAGCATGCCGGAATAGCCAATTGCCAACGATGCGATTAGATAGGCGGAAATTCGGCGAGCGATCGCACGTAAAAACAATATCGAACAGGGCCGTATGAAGCTTCTCGAGAACTATATCCTGCGGCGGACAACGCAGATGTTTCTGGTCGCGCTGTTGCCGGTGCTGGCCATCATCTGGACCATCCAGGTTCTCCAGAGAATCAATCTCGTGACCGATACGGGACAGTCGATGGGTTCCTTCATGGCGCTCGCGACGATGATCCTGCCGACGCTTATCCCCGTCGTGCTGCCTTTCGCACTTGTCATCGGCATCACCCAGATCTTCACGACGATGAACAATGATTCCGAGCTTGCCATCATCGATGCGGCCGGAGCGCCGCGTTCAGTGATGTATCGCCCGGTTCTCATTCTGGCCGCCGTTCTGAGCCTGTTTTCCTTCACTATCACCAATTTCATCGAACCGCCGGCCCGCAACTCCGCCCGGCAGATGGTGGCCGCCGCTTATGCCGACCTGCTGTCTTCGGTCATCGAGGAGAAGACCTTCCGCACCATTCAGGACGGCCTTTACGTGCAGATCGCCCAGCGGCAGGGCCGTATCCTCAAGGGCCTGTTCGTGGCCGACCGCCGCGATCCGAATTTCGACCTCATCTATTATGCCAAGGAAGGCATGATCGATGAAAGCGGCACGTCGCTGACCATGCGCGACGGCGAAGTGCAGCAGAAGACGCCCGACGGCAAGGTCTCGATCGTCAAGTTCCTGTCCTACGCCTTCGACCTTTCGACCATGTCGGAAAAGCAGGATTCGGAGCCGTCGCTTTCGCCCGGTGATGCGAGCCTCGGCTTCCTCCTCTCGCCGGACGAGAACAATGCGAGCTACAAGCGCTCGCCGGAGACCTTCCGCAGCGAGTTGCACAAGCGCCTGTCGGACTGGATGTTCGCCTTCGCCTTCGCGCTGATTTCGCTCACCATCGCAGCCGATTCCCGGTCGCACCGCGAAGCGCGCCTGCATCCGATGGTCGCCGCGCTGGTAACGGCATTCATGCTGCGCTGGCTCGGTTTTTACGTCACCAATCAGGTCAAGCAGAGTGCTGCCTTCATTCCGCTGGTCTATGCCGTGCCGGGTCTCAGCGGTGCCGCTGCCGCCTTCGTGCTGATGACCGGCCGCAAGCCGAAAATGCCGAAGGTGATCGTGGATGCGGCGGGTCGCCTGCGCCGTCTCTTCTCCAGCCGGATGGTGAAAAACTCGGGGAGCGGTAACACATGATTTTCAACACGCTCGCCCGGTATTTCCTGAAGCGATATCTGATGACGACCATCTGGTTCGTGCTCGGCGTGTCGTCGATCATCTATCTCGCCGATTTCAGCGAGACGGCACGGCGCATGTCCGGCCTGCCCGGTTATTCCGTTCCGGCTGCGCTTGGCCTGACCGCGCTTCGCCTGCCGCTGATCCTGCAGCAGACCGTTCCTTTCATCGCGCTTTTCGTCGGCATGACGACGCTGATCTCGCTCAACCGGCGTTACGAACTGGTGGTGACGCGTGCCGCGGGCATTTCCGCCTGGCAATTCATCCTCCCCTTCGTGCTCGGCGCGGTTTTCATCGGCATCCTGTCCGTCATGGTCCTCAACCCCATCGCCGCGTGGGGCCAGAACAAGTCGCTGGCCATGGAAGCCGGCCTGCGCAACGACGCAGGTGGCGGTCGCCAGCAGGAGATCATTCCGTGGATGCGCCAGTCGAGCGGCGGCAAGGATACGATCATCGGCGCCAAGAGCTTCGAAGACAACGGAACGATGCTTCTCGACGTGGTTCTCATCGACGTCGACAAGGACGGAAACATCGTCTCGCGGAAGGATGCGAAGTCGGCTAAATTGGAAGATGGTTACTGGCTTCTTAACGGCGTTTCGGAAACGCGCGCCGGACATGTGCCAGTTCGGCAAGAAAGCATGCAGATCAGTACCAATCTGAGACGGGAATTCGTCCAGGAGCGCATGACGCAGACGGAAACCGTTGCTTTCTTTGACCTTTCTCACAAGATCGAAGTTGCAAAGTCCTTTGGACTATCTTCAAAGGCGCTTGAGACGCAGTATCATTTCCTGCTATCGACGCCCCTTCTTCTGGTCGCGATGACCTTGATCGCCGCGACCGTTTCATTAAAGTTCAGCCGCTTCGCCCAGTCGCGCTCCGTGATTCTGGGTGGAATCGTTTCCGGCTTCGTGCTTTATGTAGTAACCGTGCTCGTAAGGGCATTCGGGAGTGGTGGTGTTGTCCCTCCCACCGTTGCGGTCTGGGTTCCAGTTATCGTGGCGTTGGCTTTGGGGGCAACCATTCTGCTTCATCAGGAGGACGGCTAGTGGCGGTATATGACCGCGGGAATATCAGGCGGCTTTGGACGGCCCTTCTGACAGGTGCCGCTGTGTGCGCGTATTTGGCATCCAGCCCGGTCGCTTTCGGCCAGGATGGACTGCTTGCGTCGGCAAGCCAAGACGATTCGAAACTCCTGCTTACAGCAAATGAACTGACCTATAACCGCGATTCCCAGCGCGTCATCGCGAAGGGTGTGGTTCGCATGAATTATTCGGGCTACCGCATGGTGGCCCAGCAAGTGGAATACAACCAGCAGACCGGTCGCGTGATTGCCCATGGCAACATCGAACTGATCGAGCCGGGCGGCAACAAGATCTATGCCGACGAAATGGACGTCACCGACGATTTCGGCCAGGGCTTCGTGAATGCCCTGCGCGTTGAGACCACGGATAATACCCGTATCGCGGGTGAAAGCGCTGAGCGTCTCAACAGCGACACGATGGTCCTCAATAACGGCGTTTACACCGCCTGCCTGCCCTGCGCCGAACGCCCCGAAAAGGCGCCGCTGTGGCAGGTCAAGGCTGAGCGCGTCATTCAGGACGGCAAGACCCATACGGTGCGGCTGGAAAAGGCCCGCCTGCAACTCTTCGGCCATTCGATCGCTTATATCCCGTTCCTCACGGTTCCGGATAATACGGTCAAGCGGAAGTCCGGTTTCCTGTTCCCGCAGATGAGCATGACCAACAAGCTCGGCTTCGGTATCGGTGTTCCCTATTTCCAGGTTCTGTCCGATACGTCCGACCTCACGGTCACGCCGACCTACTACACAAAACAGGGTCTGCTCCTTCAGGCCGAATTGCGCCAGCGTTTCGAGACCGGCATGCACACGCTGACGATCGCCGGCATCAGCCAGCAGTCTTCGGATACCTTCATCTCCGGAACGAGTGACGCGTTGAACGATCAGCGCGGCATGGTGGCGACCAAGGGTGATTTCAGCATCAACCCACGCTGGGCTTTCGGCTGGGACGCCATGGTGCAGTCCGACAACAACTTCTCGCGTACCTATAGCCTGAAGGGCTACAAGAACGACGTCCAGACCAATCAGATTTATCTGACGGGCACTGGCGAGCGTAACAGCTTCGATGCCCGCGGTTATTACTTCAATGTGCAGGACACGGATAATTCGGAGCTGAAGGAACGCAAGCAGGCGATCGTTCATCCTGTTGTAGACTATCGTTACTTCCTGCCGGATCCGATCTATGGCGGCGAACTTTCGCTGACGACGAACTTCACGAGCATCAGCCGCTCCACGCAGGATTCCTACGCGATGGGCGGTTTCCCGCGCTTCAACGGTCTGGAAGGGTCGTATACGCGCTGGACCACCGAAGCGGAATGGAAGCGCACCATCACGATGGATAGCGGCCTGCAGATCACGCCGATCCTCGCGGCGCGCGGCGACGCGTTGTGGACCGACATGACCGCGGCAAGCTTCACCTCCGGCGGTACGTCCTATGCCTATGAAGGCATGATCAATGACGACGCAGCTTTGCGCGGCATGGTTACCGGGGGCCTCGAACTGCGTTACCCATGGCTATTCACGGCGCTGAACAGCAATCACGTCATCGAGCCGATCGCGCAAATCTTCGTGCGGCCGAACGAACAATATGCCGGTCGTTTCCCGAACGAGGATGCGCAGGCCTTCGTGTTCGACGCCACCAACCTGTTCGAGCGTGACAAGTTCTCCGGCTTCGACCGGATCGAAGGCGGCACGCGTGCGAATATTGGCTTCCGTTATAACGGCACGTTCGACAATGGTTACGGCATCCGCGCCATTGCCGGTCAGTCCTTCCATCTGGCGGGCGAAAATTCCTTCGCCTCCTACGACCTGCTGAATGTCGGCGCCAATTCCGGCCTCGAATCCGATCGTTCGGATTATGTCGCCATGGCCGCCTTCGATGCACCGATCGGTCTTTCGCTGTCCTCGAGCCTGCGTCTCGACAAGGACAATTTCGAAATCAACCGGTCTGAAACGGGCATCAGCTATTCGGATCGCCGCATCAACGGCAAGCTCAGCTATACGCAGGTCAAGGCACAGCCGGAATACGGATATAACGAAAACCGCGATATCATCCAGGCTTCCGGTTCGCTGCGCATGGACGACAACTGGTCGCTGTTCGGCTCGATCAATTACGATCTGAACGGAAAATTTGCCGCAGAGCGTCGTATCGGCATTGCCTATCAGGACGAATGCACGATCTTGACGGTCAGCTATTCCGACGAGGGCAATATCAATTCCAGCCGTCAGGCCGCCAATGACTGGTCGATCAATGCGCGCCTCGCCTTCCGCACGCTCGGCGACGTCAGCGTCGGTTCGGCCAATGAGGACTGGAACGACATGGACATCGGCTGGAAACCAAACAACTACTGAGTTTAAAGGCAGGTCACGCAGCATCGTGGCCTGCCTTTTTGCCATTTGCTCAGTAAAGCCACGGTTTTGCCGCAACAACACGCCAGTGTCGGCCGGACATGAAACCTATAGGGTTTTCTTTCAACAAACCGACACATTGCCGTCTTGCGGATCGCGATGATATATACGTGGCAAATTCGCGGTGCGGATGCGCAGGTGCAGGTCTGAAAAGCCGGGGAGTTGAATACTCCCCGCTTCGGGCGGAACAGATTGGCGGAACAGGGCAAGGACCCTGGCCGACGAAAGGGAGAAGCATATGATGAATTTCGGAAAGTCGGCTTTGCGTGGCGCTGCTTTTGCCTTTGCGATTTTCGCCGTTCCCATGGCCGTTGTGCCTTATGCCGGCCAGGCCTTCGCCGACAGTACCGTCAAGATCGTCGTCAACAAGACGCCCATCACCAACGATGATATTGCAAGACGTGTTGCCTTCCTGAAGCTGCAGCGCCAGTCGGGCAATCTCAACGAAAAAGCTCGCGAACAGCTGGTCGACGAGGCTCTGAAGCGCGAAGAGATTGCGCGCGTGAAGATGTCGGTCAGTACGCAGGACGTCGATGCAGCCTTCGCGCGATTTGCCGGCAATAATAAAATGAAGCCCGAGCAACTGACAAAAGTTCTTGCACAGGCGGGTGTTGGCGCCGAGCACTTCAAAGCCTTCATCGCCGTTCAGATGAGCTGGCCGCGCCTCGTCAACGCCCGTTATGGCGCCCGCGGCAAGATGTCGAACCAGGATCTCGTCACCCGCCTGAAGGAACGCGGCGAAAAGCCCGTAACCACGGAATATTTTCTGCAGCAGGTCATCTTCGTCATCCCGGAAGCAAAGCGCAACGCCATCACCGGCAAGCGCAAGGCCGAGGCAGAAGCCTCGCGCAAGCGTTATCCTGGCTGCGACCAGGCCATGAGCTTTGCCGCGACCATGCGTGACGTGGCGATCAAGGATCTCGGACGCATTCTCGCGCCGGAACTGCCGGAAGACTGGAAGGCGCTGGTGGAGAAAACCAAGGAAGGCGGCACCACCGGCACGCGTGTGACCGAGAAGGGCGTCGAATATCTGGCCATCTGCAAGCAACGTCAGGTTTCCGACGACTATGCCGCGGAAATGGTGTTCAAGTCTGAAGACCTGATGAAGGCCAAGGACGGCGAAAACCCGAACGAGAAGAAATATATCGAGGAACTGCGCAAGAAGGCGCAGATCGTCAACACCTGATATTGATACGAGAGCCGGGTCTTTCCGTGACACATGCATCCCTGCCGCTTGCCCTGACCCAGGGAGATCCAGCCGGTATCGGCCCCGATATCGCCATCAACGCCTGGGCAAAGCGCAGGGAGAACGGCGTGCCGCCATTTATCTTCATCGGCGATCCCGATGTGGTGGCGAGCCGTGCGGCGCTGATCGGCGTGCCGGTCAATATCGAGACCTGCGATCCGGAAAGCGCCGTTAGCCTGTTCGAGCGCGCTTTCCCCATCCTTCCTCTTCCTGTCGGGTTTGACGTGCAGGCGGGTCAGCCGCATGTCGGCGCTGCCCACGCGACGATCAAGGCCATCGAGATGGCCGTTTCCCTGACGGTTGAAGGCAGGGCTGCGGCTGTCGTCACCAATCCGATTGCGAAATCCGTGCTTTACGAAGCCGGATTCGGTTTTCCCGGCCATACGGAATTCCTGGCCGATCTCGCGCTGCGTCAGACGGGCAAGCCGGTAACACCGGTGATGATGATCGCCGGCCCCAAGGTTCGGGTCGTGCCTGTCACTATCCATATCCCTATCAAGGATGTGCCAACCGCGCTGACTGAAGAGCTGATTGTAACAACCTGCCGCATTATCGATACGGACCTTCGGGAAAAATTCGGGATCGCGGCGCCACGCCTCGCCGTCGCCGGTCTCAACCCGCATGCGGGTGAAGATGGCGCGCTCGGCACCGAGGATCGTGATGTGGTTCATCCCGCGACCATACGGTTGCGGAAGGACGGCATCGACGCCTTCGGCCCCCTGCCCGCCGACACCATGTTCCACGATGCCGCCCGCAAGCGTTATGACGTGGCGGTGTGCATGTATCACGATCAGGCACTCATTCCGGCCAAGGCGCTCGGCTTTGACGATTCGGTCAATGTCACGCTCGGCCTGCCCTTCATCCGCACGTCACCCGACCATGGCACTGCCTTCGGCATTGCCGGCCAGGGCATTGCCAGTGAGACGAGCCTTGTCGCGGCGCTGAAGATGGCAGCGGAGATTTATGCCCGCAGCCGGGTTGGCGCGTAATGGCCGCCATCGATGGACTGCCGCCGCTGCGCGATGTCATCCAGCGCCACGGGCTCGATGCGAAGAAATCGCTTGGTCAGAATTTCCTGTTCGACCTCAACCTGACCCAGAAGATCGCCCGCACCGCCGGACCGCTCGATGGGGTGACGGTGATCGAGGTCGGTCCCGGCCCCGGCGGCCTCACCCGTGCCATTCTGTCGCTTGGCGCGAAAAAGGTCATAGCCGTCGAGCGCGACAGCCGCTGTCTGCCCGTTCTCGCGGAAATCGAAGCGCATTATCCCGGACGACTCGAGGTCATCGAGGGCGACGCGCTGAAGACGGATTTCGAGGCGCTGGTTCCCGCTGGCGAGCCTGTGCGCATCATTGCCAATCTGCCCTATAATGTCGGCACGCAATTGCTGGTCAACTGGCTACTGCCGAGGGAGTGGCCGCCCTTCTGGCTCTCCATGACGCTGATGTTCCAGAAGGAAGTGGGCCAGCGCATCGTGGCCGAAGAAGGCGACAATCACTACGGCCGCCTCGGCGTTCTCGCCGGCTGGCGCACCGTTTCCGAAATGGCCTTCGACGTTCCGCCCCAGGCCTTCAGCCCACCGCCGAAGGTGACCTCGACGGTCGTGCATCTGCTGCCCAAGGACAAGCCGTTGCCCTGCGACGTCGCCAAACTTGAAAGGGTTACGGAGGCGGCCTTCGGCCAGCGCCGCAAAATGCTGCGCCAGAGCGTCAAGAGCCTTGGTGGAGAAACCCTGCTGGAAAAGGCGGGCATCGATCCCACGCGGCGGGCGGAAACGCTCTCGGTGGAAGAATTCGTGACGCTGGCGAACTGCCTGTAAATTCTGCACTTGCTCGCTGTTCCGAACGGCGCCAAGGGCTCGTGGATACCTGCGAATAGAGGAACAAGTGCGTGGAGAGTGCCGGTTTTCACTATAAGCTCGATATTCCCGCCGGAACGCCCGATTGCGCTATCGTCCTGCTGCATGGATCGGGACGAACGGAAGATGACCTCATTTCTTTTGGCCGTGCGGTCTTTCCCACGGGTGCACTCTATGCGCCGAGAGGCGCTGTTGCCTGGGAGAATGGTTTCGCATTTTTTCGCAGAAAACCCGACAGAGAACTCGATATTGACGATCTGAAACATCAGGCAACCAGACTGTGCCACTTCGTCGCCTTTGTGTTTCAGCAAACGGGGCGAAGACCGATTCTCGTCGGATATTCGAACGGCGCGATCATCGCGGCTGAAACGATATGTCAGGCGCATCACCTGTCCAAAGGCGCCATCCTGCTTCGCCCGTTATCTCCGAGGAAGGATCAATCTCTTCCGAACCTTGCGGGGTATCCCGTACTCCTGCTTGCGGGCGCCAGCGACGATCGGCGTCACCCCTCCGATGCTCCGCATTTGTCCGAGCAACTGACGTCAGCCGGCGCTGATGCCGTGCTGGAGACGATCAATACGGGCCATGGCTGGGCGGAAGACGCGGCAGACGAAAGATTGTCACGTCAATGGCTGGCACGCTTGCCTATCGCGTAAATCAGAGCTTCGGCTCTTCCTCGAGCAATGACCGCACGAAGTCGAACATGCCGTGGCGGCGGTCGCGGCGGACGCGTTCGGCCTTGACGATCGCCTCTATGCCCTCGAAGGCGGCCTGCAGGTCGTCGTTGAGGATGACATAGTCATAGTCGCGCCAATGTTCGATCTCTGCACGGGAGTTGAGGAGGCGGGTCTTGATGACCTCTTCGCTATCTTCGGCGCGACGGTGCAGGCGTGACTGCAACTCGGTCATGGTCGGCGGCAGTATGAAGATCGAGACGATGTCGGCCTTCATCTTGTCCTGAAGCTGCTCGGCGCCCTGCCAGTCGATATCGAACAGCATGTCGCGGCCGGCGGCCATCGCCGCTTCGACCGGTTCGCGCGGCGTGCCGTAGAAATTGCCATGAACTTCTGCCCATTCCAGCAGCTCGTCACCATCGCGCATGCGCTCGAAATCACGCTTGGAGATGAAGTGGTAGTGGATGCCTTCGATCTCGCTCTGGCGGCGCGGACGCGTCGTCACACTGACGGACAGGCTGATATTCTTGTCTTTTTCGAGCAGGTTACGCGCGATCGTGGATTTGCCTGCGCCCGATGGCGAAGAAATCACCAGCATCAGCCCTCTACGGGCAATCGTGACGGGAGAATTATTCACCGGGACCATGGGGTCTACTCCAGATTTTGGACCTGTTCGCGAAACTGGTCGATCACCACTTTCAACTCTATGCCCGCTGCGGTTACCGCACTGGCATTCGATTTGGAACAGATTGTATTCGACTCGCGGTTAAATTCCTGTGCAAGAAAATCGAGCTTGCGACCGACAGGTCCGCCATTCTCCAACAGTTCGCGTGAAGCCTGGACATGGGCGTGCAACCGGTCGATCTCTTCACGCAGATCCGCCTTGGTGGCGATCAGCGCCGCCTCGGCATGCAGGCGGTCGCGGTCGAGCCCGTGCATGCCGTCGCCGATGAGGGCGATCTGCTGGGCGAGCCGTGCCGCGATCTGCTCGGGCTGGCGGGATGGATCATTCTCGATGATGTCCACGAGCTGCTCGATACGGTTGATATGGCCGGAGAGGATGGCAAACAGCGACGCCCCTTCCCGCTCGCGCATGTCCTTCAGCTTTTCCACGGCAGCGGCGAAACCGGCAAGCACATCGCCATTGCGCGCTGCCTGCGCTTCTGCATCGTCTTCCGCCTCACGGAAATCGACCAGACCGCGCAAGGTGAGCAAGGTATCGAAGCTCAGCGGCTTGTCATCGACGACATCACCGAGCTCCTTCTTGAGTGCCAGAACGGCGGCCAGCGCATCGCGGTTGATCACCGCCTCAAGCCGGTTTTCCGCAATCGCCAACGTCAGGCCCGCCTGAATATTGCCGCGGGAAAGATGCTCGCTCGCAATTTCGCGCAGGCCGGTTTCGAGTGCTTCAAGACCGGTCGGCAGACGCAGGCGCACATCGAGCCCCTTGCCGTTCACAGAACGCAATTCCCAGGCCCAGCGGTAACGGCCGGAGGTTCCTTCGCTGCGCGCAAAGCCGGTCATCGATTGCAATGTCATATCTGGAAGCCCCCCGTCATGCAGCGCAAAACGGGCCTTGTGGATGACAAGGCCCGGTAGAGATTATCAGTTGTTGGCAGGTTTTTCCGCCTCGGCGCCGCCGGGTTGGCCATCCACGACAACATCGGGATTGCCACCGGAAGCAGCCTTTTCGGCTTCGATCTTGCGCCAGCGGCGGACATTGGCGTTGTGCTCGTCAAGCGTCTTGGCGAAGACGTGTCCGCCGGTGCCATCGGCCACGAAATAAAGGTCATCCGTGCGCCATGGATTGGCGACTGCCTCAAGTGCTGCCCGTCCCGGATTGGCGATGGGCGATGGCGGCAGGCCCTTGATGACATAGGTATTGAACGGCGTCTGCTTCTGCAGGTCCGACTGGTAGATCGGCCGGTCGGAAGGCTTACCGTCGCCACCGAACAGACCGTAGATGATCGTCGGGTCGGATTGCAGGCGCATGCCCTTCTTCAGGCGGTTATAAAAGACGGAGGCGACATGGGCGCGCTCGTCATCCTTGCCGGTTTCCTTCTCGACGATCGAGGCGAGCGTCACGAATTCCTCGACGGTCTTGATCGGCAGGTCGGGATCGCGTCGCTCCCAGATCATGTCGATCAGCTTGTCCTGCGCCGCGCTCATCTGGCTGATGATTTCTTCGCGCTTGGTGCCGCGGGTGAAACGATAGGTATCCGGGCGCAGGCTGCCTTCCGGCGGCAGCGTCGCGGGCAGTTCGCCATCCAGCACCTCGTCTGCGGCAAGGCGCGCGAACATCTGCTTCACGGTCAGGCCTTCCGGCAGCGATACGGAATAAAGGATCGACTTGCCGGATTCGAGCAGTAGCATGATGTCCTTCATCGAAGCGCCGGCCTTGATCTCATATTCGCCGGTTTTCAGCGTCTGATCCTTCTGCAGATAGCTTCCGGTCATGAGGCGGAAAACGCGGGCGTTGGAGATGATGTCGTTGCGTTCGAGATTATTGGCGATCTCGATGAGGCCAGCACCGTTGCGGACGGTGAAATGGGTGTTCGTTTCGAGTGGACCGGGCTCCTGAAACGCATTGATCATGTAATAGAAGGCGGCAATGGCCAGCACGCAGACGGCAACGGCAAGCGTCATCAGAAAATTCAGGAAGATCACCAGCTGGCCATGAGCCTTGCGGGAACGCTTCGGCGGCGCCGGCACTTTTTCCGGCCGCAGCGCCTCGGTCGGGGACTTTGGGATGATCGGGCCGCGATTGCCTTCGCCCGCGCCGTTTTGTCCTGATGGTCCCTGGCTGTTCTGATTCGTGTCGCTCACCGTCGGTCCTTTTCAGTTCGGCGTTGTCAGCGCTTTTTGCGCAGGTAATGCGGCAAAAACAGGTTCGGAATGCCGTCCCGCACCACATGGAGATATCGTGAAGCCCTGATATTGCGCTTCACGACCATCGTTTCGGACAAAGCCGCTGGAGAAAGCCGTTCGCGGCCGGATGATATCCCGAACCGGCAAACGCCTTCCATAAACGACTACAATATCGGCGCGAAAAGCGGAATGGCTTTCGCAAGCCGCAATCTGTTCTTCAAAGGAAAGAACATGCTTGTCAGTGCCCCGCAGGGAGCGCCGCAGAAACCACGAACGGCTTGCGGCGCGGGACACCCTCTGCGACGGCGGGTCGCCGCCGCGATTATGCTTCGTAACGACGCAGCACGAGCGATGCGTTGGTGCCGCCGAAACCGAAGGAATTCGAAAGCGCCACATTGACCTGCCGCTTGCGGGCTTTGTGCGGCACGAGGTCTATCTTCGTCTCGACATCGGGATTGTCGAGGTTGAGCGTCGGCGGAACGATATTGTCGCGGATCGCAAGCGTCGCGAAAATCGCCTCGATCGCGCCGGCAGCGCCGAGAAGATGGCCGGTGGCCGACTTGGTGGACGACATGGAAATCTTCGGAGCCGATTCGCCGACAAGCCGTTCGACCGCGCCGAGTTCAATGGTGTCGGCCATGGTGGAGGTGCCGTGGGCGTTGATATAGTCGATATCGTCAGGCGTGAGGCCAGCGCGCTTCAGCGCCATGGACATGCAGCGATACGCACCGTCGCCGTCCTCGGACGGAGCCGTGATGTGGAAGGCATCGCCGGACAGGCCATAACCGACGACTTCGGCATAAATCTTCGCGCCGCGCGCCTTGGCGTGTTCGAGTTCTTCGAGAACAACGATGCCGGCACCCTCGCCCATGACGAAACCGTCGCGGTCGCGATCATAGGGGCGCGAGGCCTTTTGCGGATCGTCATTGTGCTGGGTAGAGAGCGCCTTGCAGGCGGCAAATCCGGCGAGCGAAATGCGGCAGACCGGCGATTCGGCCCCACCGGCGACCATGACCTCGGCATCGCCAAGCGCGATCAGTCGGGCGGCGTCGCCGATAGCGTGTGCGCCGGTCGAGCAGGCCGTTACCACGGAATGATTCGGTCCACGCAGCTTGTGGCGAATGGAAACCTGACCGGATACGAGGTTGATCAGACGGCCGGGAATGAAGAATGGAGAAATGCGACGTGGGCCCTTGTCGCGCAGCGTGTAACCCGCCTCGACAATGCCTTCCAGACCGCCAATGCCGGAGCCGATCAGAACGCCGGTAGCGATCTGATCATCGTCCGTTTCCGGATGCCAGTTTGCGTCGGCAAGCGCCATGTCGGCGGCAGCCATGCCGTAGAGAATGAAAGGATCGACCTTGCGCTGTTCCTTGGGCTCCATCCAGTCATCGGCATTGAAGGTGCCGTTGGAGCCGTCGCCGACGGGAATGCGGCAGGCGATCTTTGCGGGCAGGTCTTCGACCTCGAATTCAGTCACGAGACGGGCGCCGTTCTGGCCGGCCAAAAGCCGCTCCCAGGTCACTTCCGTTCCGCATCCAAGAGGAGATACCATGCCGGTACCGGTGATAACGACACGCCTCATCGCCAATGCTCCGCCCTTATCCAAATCATCGGTCTTTCTGCAACACCGGGCACCATGGGATAGCACGCACGGCAGGCTGCAGTATGTCTAATCTTTGTATGAAGGTTACAGGCAGCGCCGTCGCGGCCCGTGACCCATTGCGACATCGGGAACGCACACCCTTCGGGGCACGTACCGGCTGCCTATAAAACATTGGCCCGGACAAGCCGGGCCAAGACGGGAAGATATGTCACCTTCCCGATGAAGGTCGATCAGGCCTGGGCCTTCTCGATGAACTTGACGGCGTCGCCGACAGTCAGGATCGAGTCAGCTGCGTCGTCGGGAATTTCAACGCCGAATTCTTCTTCGAAAGCCATGACCAGTTCAACGGTGTCGAGCGAATCAGCGCCCAGATCGTCAATGAAGCTGGCGCCTTCGACAACCTTGTCGGCGTCAACGCCAAGATGATCAATTACAATTTTCTTTACGCGTTCTGCGATATCGCTCATGTCGGTTTCCTCGACCTTTATTTTGAAAGGGAATGCCTTTCGGCACCCTGCCCTGTTAGAAGCCCTCATGCGCCGTTCAAATCCGGCACCGCTGGCAAACCCGTTCAACCCGGTCCAAGCTAGACATCGTCACGCAAAATCGCAACGGCTTCCTGTCTCTCCGGGACGACTGTTCACAGTCTTGGCCCGCTTAACATGGTTTCAATCGGTCGAAAAGCCTGAAAACGCGCTAAGCACAGCGTATGACAGGCAATTTCGCCGAAAACCGGCAAGTCGGGCCTTGCGGCGCAAGCTACCCAAGAAGGTGCTTAAACAGCGCCGCAATCCTTTTCACGACGGCGTGGAGCGCCGTTAGATCATCGCCATGCCGCCATTAACGTGCAGGGTCTGGCCAGTCATGTAGGCTGCCTCATTGGAAGCCAGATAAAGAACGGCCGACGCAACCTCGGCACCGGTGCCCATGCGCTTCATCGGAATGGCGCCCATAATGGCGTCTTTCTGCTTGTCGTTCAGCTTGCCGGTCATCGCGCTTTCGATGAAGCCCGGTGCCACGCAGTTGACCGTGACGTTGCGGGTGGCGATTTCCTGCGCCAACGACTTCGAAAAACCGATCATGCCGGCCTTGGAGGCGCAATAATTGGCCTGGCCGGGGTTGCCGGTGACGCCGACGATGGAGGTGATGTTGATGATACGGCCGAAACGGCGGCGCATCATCGGATGCGTCAGTTCACGCGTCAGGCGGAACATCGCCGTCAGGTTCACCTCGATGACGTTGTCCCAGTCCTCGTCGCTCATGCGCACGAAGAGGCCGTCCTTGGTGATGCCGGCATTGTTGACGAGAATATCGACGCCTTCCAGCTCGGCTTCGGCCTTTTCGCCGAGCGCCTTGACCTCAGCGCGGTCGGCAAGGTTAGCCGGGAAAATCTTGACGCGGTCGCCAAGTTCCGCCGCCAGAGCCTCGAGCTTTTCAACGCGCGTGCCGTGCAGGCCGACGGTTGCGCCCTGCTTGTGCAGAAGGCGGGCGATTTCCTCACCAATGCCGCCGGTCGCGCCGGTTACGAGGGCTTTGCGGCCTGTCAAATCTAACATGTCCTATTCCTTCTTTAGAGCTTCGGACCAAATGGTTGGCGCTGTCGCGCCCGATGAATATTATGGGGCTCTTCCGCCTTAGCCGATAAGCGTGGCTAGCAGCTGGTCGATATCGGCCGCACCGTTGACGGCAACGCCGTTCACCGTCTTGTCGATACGGCGGGCAAGGCCCGTCAGCACCTTGCCGGAGCCGATTTCGTAAAGCTGGGTCACGTTGTTGGCGGCAAACCATTCCACCGTCTCGCGCCAGCGCACCTGGCCCGTCACCTGCTCGACCAGCAAAGCGGCAATCTCATTGGCGTCGGAAACGGGAGCGGCGCGCACATTGGCGACAACAGGCACGACCGGATTGTGCTTTTCAACTTTCGCCAGCGCCTCGCGCATCGCTTCCGCCGCCGGCGCCATCAGCGCGGAGTGGAAGGGGGCGGAAACCGGCAGCATGATGGCGCGCTTGGCGCCCTTTTCGGACGCAATCGCCGCCGCCTTTTCGACGGCAGACTTGCCGCCTGATATGACCAGCTGGCCGCCGCCATTGTCGTTGGCGATCTGGCAGACGCCGAGAATGCCGGCTTCCTCGCTGATGGCGGAAACGGCATCGTGTTCGAGCCCGATGATTGCAGCCATGGCGCCCTCGCCGACCGGTACGGCGGCCTGCATGGCATTACCGCGGATGCGCAGAAGACGGGCGGTATCGGCGATCGAGAACGTGCCAGCTGCACAGAGCGCCGAATATTCACCGAGCGAATGGCCGGCCACATAAGACACCGTATCGGACAGCTTCAGGCCACGCGCTTCCAGAACGCGCATCACTGCCATCGAGACGGCCATGAGGGCCGGCTGGGCGTTGGCCGTCAGCGTCAGCGTTTCTTCCGGTCCGTTCCACATGATATCGGAAAGCTTCTGGTCGAGCGCGTCGTCAACTTCCTGAAACACGGCGCGCGCTTCCGGATAGGTATCCGCCAGCTCCTTGCCCATGCCGACGGCCTGGCTTCCCTGACCGGGAAATGTGAATGCAATACCCATGGGATGTCGTCCTTCTTGTCTGGCCTTGCCTTTATTCTTTCGGACTTCCATTCACATTCCCGCCGGCGAAGTCAAGCTTGAAGCCCTATAACGCGCCATTGTCCGGGGTTTTACAAACCTGTTTTCCCCTTTCTTTTAGTCATATTTTTTCTTGCACTGCGGCAATTCCCGATTAGTTTCACACCACCTTCCAAAACTGGCCAAGCACCGGGATACCTCCATGAAACAGAAACTATTGGGTCGCACGGGCATCTCCGTGTCTGAAATCTGCCTCGGCACCATGACGTGGGGCACGCAGAACACCGAAGCCGAAGCGCACGCGCAGATGGATTACGCCATCGAAAACGGCGTCAATTTCTTCGATACGGCCGAGCTTTATCCCACCACCCCCGTTTCCGCCGAAACGCAGGGACGAACGGAAGACTATATCGGTGCGTGGTTCGAAAAGACCGGCAAGCGTGACCAGGTCGTGCTCGCCACCAAGGTCGCCGGTTCGGGCCGCGACTATATTCGCGGCGGTCGCGACATCGATGCCGCCTCGATCCGCGAGGCGGTGGATACCAGCCTCACGCGGCTGAAGACCGATTACATCGACCTTTACCAGATTCACTGGCCTAACCGCGGCACCTACCATTTCCGCGGCGCCTGGGGTTTCGATGCTTCCGGGCAGGATACGGTGCGCACGCTCGCAGAAATCACCGAAAAGCTCGAGACGCTCGGCGAACTGGTGAAGGCGGGCAAGATTCGCGCCATCGGCCTTTCCAACGAAAGCGCCTGGGGCACACAGAAATATATCGACATTGCCGAGGCCAACGGCCTGCCGCGCGTCGCCACCATCCAGAACGAATATAACCTGCTCTATCGCAGCTTCGACCTCGATATGGCGGAAGTCGCCCATCACGAAGATGTCGGCCTGCTCGCCTATTCGCCGCTGGCGGCGGGTCTACTCACCGGCAAATATCAGAATGGCGCCCGCCCGGCGGGATCACGCGCCACCATCAACAAGGATCTGGGCGGCCGGTTGCAGCCGCATCAGGAAGCGCCGGTCAAGGCCTATCTGGACCTTGCCGCCGCACACGGGGTAAACCCGGCCCAGCTCGCCATCGCCTTCTGCCTCACCCGCCCGTTCATGGCCTCTGCCATCATCGGCGCGACCACCATGGAACAGTTGAAGGTGGATATTGCGGCGGCGGATGTGGCCCTGTCGGAAGACCTGCTGAAGGGTATTGCGGCGATCCACCGGCAATATCCGATGCCGATCTGACACGATTACAGCGCGCTTTTTCGCCCTTTGTCCTTGCATTCCGGGCAAATTTGCGTATAAGCGCGCTGTTCACAACACCCGGTCCAATTGGCTGGTGGCTGAACGGAGGGCTGGTTCCGGTAACGGAACAGCAGGAACCATAAGGTTTTTCCGGCCTCCCGTGTCTCCGCTCTCGACCGTCTCGAACAACGCTTTTCTTGCTTTAAGGCTTTATCGCCTAACCAGGAGCAGTCGTTGAGGCTTAGCGCCGTTGCCGGGTGAAGGACGAAACGCAAGAAAGGCAAAGCTTAAATGGCTCTTTACGAACACATCTTCCTTGCCCGGCAGGATATTTCTGCCCAGCAGGTCGACGCACTTGTCGAGCAGTACAAGGGCGTTATCGAATCGTTCGGCGGTAAAGTCGGACGCGTCGAGAACTGGGGTCTGAAGTCCCTCACCTACCGCATCAAGAAGAACCGCAAGGCTCACTACGCTCTCATGGACATCGACGCTCCGGCGGCTGCAGTTCATGAAGTCGAGCGCCAGATGCGCATCAACGAAGACGTTCTTCGCTACATGACCATCGCCGTCGAAGCCCACGAAGAAGGCCCGTCCGCGATGATGCAGAAGCGCGACCGTGACGACCGTCCGCGCCGTGACGGCGACCGTCCGGACCGTGGCCCGCGTGAAGATCGTGGTCCGCGTCCGCCGCGCGAAGGTGGCTTCGGCGACCGCGAAGACCGTCCGCGCCGTCCGCGCGAAGACCGTGCATAAGGAGAATTGACCAATGGCTGATACATCCTCTTCCCAGGCACGCCGCCCGTTCCACCGCCGTCGCAAGACGTGCCCCTTCTCCGGCGCAAACGCTCCGAAGATCGACTACAAGGACGTTCGTCTCCTGCAGCGCTACATTTCCGAGCGCGGCAAGATCGTTCCTTCCCGCATCACGGCCGTTTCCCAGAAGAAGCAGCGCGAACTCGCCCAGGCGATCAAGCGCGCCCGTTTCCTCGGCCTGCTGCCTTACGTCGTAGCGTAATGAATTGAAGCGAGGCTGCGTTTTTTGACGCGGCCTCGTTTTCTCGATCAGCTGACTCTTAATCAGCCGGTCGAAATTGTAATCCTTCCGCGTTGGGCGCGGATCGATACCATAAAACCCATGTTGGGGATGAGGCTCTCAGGAGCGATCCTCTAACTGCTTTAGTTTCAGCAGGACAGCGACGTGCAAAAGTTGAACCAGACAGTGCTGATCTCCGGCGTTCTCGCCGGCATATGCGCCGCGTTTCTGACGCTTGGCGCAACGGCACAGTCGTCGCTTTCTTTCCTGCTTTACGCCGGTTCGGCCATGCCCATCTTCATCGCTGGCATGGGCTGGGGCAACCGCGCCGCTATTATCGCGATCATCACCACCGCCATCATCGGCGCGCTCGTCATGTCGCCGCTTTTTGCGCTGACCATTGCGATCTTCACGTTGATCCCGGCGGGCTGGCTTTCGCATCTCGCCAATCTGGCCCGTCCAGCCTCCGAACTCGGCGGCCCGGATGATCTGCTCGCCTGGTATCCGCTGTCCGGCATCGTGCTGCATCTGTGCATTCTGGTCTCCGTCGCCGTCGTCATTCTCGGCTGGATGATTGGTTACGGTCCCGATCTCGTCGCCCGCATGGTCGATATCATGATGACCTCGGTGCAGAACCGCGAACCCCTGTTCGAACCCAATGCCGAAGCGCTTACCCAGACGAAGTCGCTGCTGGTGCTGATGTTACCGATCGTCCAGGGCGGTCTTTGGGTCATCCTGCTGTTTGCGGCCTATTATGTCGCGACCCGGCTGGTCGGCTCCTTCGGCAAGGGCCTTCGCCCGCGCGAAGACATTGCTTCTGCGCTGCGCATGCACCGCAATGCGATCTTCATCTTTCTTGGCGGCATCGTCGCCATGTTCTTCGGGGGCGTCGCCGCCATGGTTGGTGCCGTCATCTGCGGTACCTTCGGCGCTGGCTTCCTGATGGCGGGTTACGCCTCGCTGCATAAAAAGGCGCGCGGCAAGGACTGGCGGCTGCCGGTTCTCATCCTCGCTTATCTCTCGGCGGTCTTTGTCTTTCCGCTGTTCATCATTCTCGTGCTCGGCCTGAGCGACGTGCGCAGCACGATCTCTCTGACGCCGGCACGGAAAAACGACACAACGAACGAAACCAAACCATAGAAAGGATCAAGAAGATGGACGTTATTCTTCTCGAACGCATCAACAAGCTCGGTCAGATGGGCGAAACCGTCAAGGTTCGCGACGGTTATGCCCGTAACTTCCTGCTGCCGCAGGGCAAGGCGCTGCGCGCCAACGCCGCCAACAAGACCCGCTTCGAAACCGAGCGCGCAACGCTTGAAGCCCGTAACCTCGAGCGTAAGTCGGAAGCCCAGACGGTTGCCGAAGCGCTTGCAGGCAAGTCCTTCATCGTCGTCCGTTCGGCTGGCGAAACCGGCCAGCTCTACGGTTCTGTTGCTGCCCGCGACGTCGTCGAAATCCTCGGCGCCGAAGGCTTCAACATCGGCCGCAACCAGGTTGAACTGAACACGCCGATCAAGACCATCGGCCTGCACAACGTTACCCTGCACCTGCACGCCGAAGTCGAGCTTCAGGTCGAGCTGAACGTTGCCCGTTCCGCCGAAGAAGCCGAACGTCAGTCCAAGGGCGAAAGCCTCACCTCCGCTGACGCCATCTACGGCGTTGACGAAGATGCCCTGCGTCCGGAAGACTTCTTTGATCCGGAAGCTGACGGCAACGAAGACGACGAATAAGATCTGGCCCTTGTGGTCATAGGAAAACCCCGGATGGCGACATCCGGGGTTTTTGTTTGCAAGCTTCGAGTTTGCGGAGAGGTTTACCCCCCTCTGCCCTGCCCGGGCATCTCCCCCTCAAGGGGGGAGATCGACCCGCGGCGAGGTCGCGGCAATCTCGACATTTGAGAATGAAGCAACGGGAGAGCTTCTTGCTGATCTCCCCCCTTGAGGGGGAGATGTCCGGCAGGACAGAGGGGGGTGAACCACACCCTCCAACCTTTACCAACTACCTCGCCGCCGTCTCCGCCCCATCAGGCGCCTTGCTCTTATCCAGATGCACCACCACCGACATACCAGGTGAAAGCTCCGCCGCGAGCGGCTGATCCGCATCGATCACGATCCGCACGCCGAGACGCTGGGCGATCTTCACGAAATTGCCGGTCGCATTGTCGGGCTTGATAACGGCGAATTCCGAGCCGGTGGCGGGCGAAAAGCGCTCCACATGGCCGGTCAGCTTGCGGCGATGCAGCGCATCGACCGAAATCGTCACCGGCTGGCCCACCTGCATACCGGCGAGCTGGGTCTCCTTGAAATTGGCGATAACCCAGACATCATGCGGAACGACGGCCATCAGTTGCGTGCCAGCGGTGACATATTGGCCGGTGCGCACGCCGACTTCGCCGAGCCTGCCATCCACCGGCGCGCGAATCTCGGTATTGGCAAGATCGATGCGGGCGAGTTCAACGGCGGCCTCGGCATTGGCGACGGCCGCCTGTAACGAGCTGCGGTTGACGATGATGGTCTGCAAATCCTGACGGGAAACCTCGAGCGCCGCTTTCGCCTGGGACAGTGATGCGCGCGCCTTTTCAAGCGCCGCATGGGCTTCTTCCTGAAGGCTGGAAGTTCCCACGCCGCTCTTGATCAGATTATCCTGCCGGTCGGAGGCGAGCTGCGCCTGCTTCAGTGAGGCTTCGGCACTGTCGACAGCCGCCTCGCTGGAGCGGATATTGGCATTGGCGGCATTTTCCTGCTGGCGGGAATTGTCGAGTGCTGCCTTGTGGGTATCGAGCGTGGCTTCCGCCTGCGCCTGTTTCTGGTGGTAGATGCGGTCATCGATCTTGGCCAGCAGCGTCCCCTGCTTGACTTCCTGATAGTCCTTCACCGGGACATCCACGACATAACCGCTGACCTGCGGGCTCATGGTCGTCACATAACCGCGCACGAAGGCGTTGTCGGTCATTTCGACGGTGGACAGGAAAGGCGGCAGCCGCCAGGCGTAAAGCACGAGCGCAACGCCGGCGATGCCGCCGAGCAGCACGAGGATGGAAACGGGGGTAAAAAACTTCTTCAGCATTTTGTCACTCTTGGAATTTTCATGACTGTAGCGCCGGCGCGGTATCGGTCTTTTCCCGCGACAGGAAAGGCCGGACACGCATCCAGACAAGGTGGATTAAAAGCACTGCCAGCGCCAGCGCGGAAACGACGGAGATGAGCAGAAACGTATCGTTATAAGCCAGCACATAGGCCTCCCGGCTGACCTGCTGGGCAAGCAATGTCAGGCCCTCGGCCTTCAGCAGCGCCGGATCGGTAATGACGTGGCTGTAAGCCCCGGAAAGCTGGGACACGCGCTGGGCAACCAGCGGATTGGTAAGGAGAATGTTTTCCACCAGAATATTGGAGTGAAACTTTTCGCGCAGCGTCACGAAGCTGCCGAGCAGACCGGTCATCAGCATCGAGCCGGTGATCTGGGTGAACAGAAAGATGGCGATGAAATTCACCAAATAGGGCGCTCCCCGACCGAGGGCCGCCGCAAAGCCCTTGGCCATGACCGGCGGCAGGAACATGGCTGCCCCGAAGGCGATCATCATCTGGCTGAAATACATCTGTTCCGGCCGAGTCATGTTGGTGGACTGGCTGTCTAAAAACGAACCGGCAGCAATCAGGGTGAGCGCAATGACATGGGCGGTATCGACATATTTGCTCAACATCAGCCAGGCGCAGGCCGCACCGCCCAGTACGGTCGCCAGCAGCACAAGGGCGTAGAGCGTTGTCGTCTGGTCGTTCAAAAGACCGAGTTGCTGATAAAAGCTGACGGCGGTTGAGGACTGTTCGGAAGAAACCGCGCGGTAGATAAGCAGCACAGCCATCACATGCAGGTTGGTTTTGGAAAAAATCCAGCGCAGGTCAAGCAGCGGGTTCTTGCGCGGCAGTTCGATGAAGGCCATCAGCGTCAGAAGCGCAATGGATGCCGCCAGCAGCGCCCCAAGCCACCACGTTTCAAACCACCAGTAAAACCTGCCGAGCGTGAGCATGACCGCGAGGCAACCGAGACCACCCGCAAACAGCACGTAGCTCAAGATATCCATGCGCTCGATGACTTTCGCGCGCGGCGGCGGCGTGACTTTCAGAACATAGATCACGGCGAGCGAGATCAGCGCAAAACCCACTTCCATGGAATACAGCGCGTTCCAGCCGTCGATTTCCAGCAGGGAGGGTGACACGATGCGGGCGAGTGGCGCCGACAGCAAGGTGCCTGTCAGCGCGATGCTGAAGCCGAGCGAGAATTTCCGCGCCGGCGGAAAGGCCTCGAGAATATAGAGAAAGCCGAGCGAGGAGATCGGCGCCGCCGCCATGCCGCTGACGAAGCGGATGACGATCGCCGAATGCAGGTCCGTCACGAAAAGATTGAGGCAGGAGGCAACGACGAAAGCGATGATCGAGAGTTCGGCAAAGGGCCGCAGGCCATATTGTGCCCGTACCTTAAAAAGCGCGATGGAAAAGGTGGCATAAGGCGCCATGTAGGCGGCGGAAAGCCAGGCGACCTCGGCCACCGTCGCGGAGAACTCACCCTGCAACTGGTAGATATTGGCCATGACGAGGTTCATGCCCAGACCTTGCGTGATGAAAAACGACAGGCCGGCAAAGATGAAACAGAGCCGGAGCCATAACGGCCGCTCCACCGGCTGTGGCGCGGCGGGAATGGCGGCTTCCACCATCGTCTCGGCCGTGCTGGCAGTATCTGGCGGTACAGTCGCGTCCTTTTCCGGAAGCTCGGAGGATTTGGCGGTCACCTCGGTATTTTGGGAAGTGGCATCGCCTGTGGTCTGCGGCAATGTGCTGCTCACGATTGTGCCCTCCCGGCTGCGAGGTTTTGCAGATTGGCCGAAAGGCGGCGCATCACGTCGAGCGCCATGGCCAGATCTTCAGACGAAATATCGGCGGTGATTTCCGAACGCAGCGACTTTGCCACCGCCTGCACCGTGCCCGAAGTCTTCTCACCTTCTTCAGTCATATGGATGCGCTTGGCGCGGCGGTCGTTCTCATCGGAGCGGCGTTCGATAAGGTTCTGTTTCTCCATGCCGTCAAGCACCCGCACCAGCGTCGGGGTTTCGATTTCCATTTCCTCGGCAAGTTCCGTCTGCGTCAGCGGACCGCGCCGCGAGAGCGCAAAAAGCGCCCGCGCACGGGCAAGCGTCAGGCCGCTTTCCCCTACCCGCGCATCGAAAAACGCGCGCAGTTTGCGGGTGAAAGCGGAGACTTCATCCAGAAGCTGCTCCTTGTCGGTCTCGCGGGACATGTCAGTAAGCCTTATAATTAGCACACTACTTATTTTCTGCCTATTTATTCTTAAGCCTGACGATTTTCAAGTTTCTTTCATGCCGGGTCTGCCATGCGGTAAACTCATGGCAGCGAATCACGTTGCCGGAAAATTCCCGGCACCTTGTCCCCACCCCCCTGTGGATTGCTGGGGACAACTGAAGATGTGATCCAGCTTTGCGGACCGGACACCAGCCTGCCGTATAGTGTTGCAACAATATCATTGACTGCCATGCCCCAGGAAGCCAAACCCGAGGTTTAAGGACAAAGGCAAAGGGAGATCGCGCAAACCATGAACGACGCTGTGAGAAAGATCACCCCCGCGCAACCGGCGGAACCGCATTACCGCGAGGCGCCGAACAATATCGAGGCCGAACAGGCGCTGCTTGGCGCCATCCTCGTCAACAACGACGCCTATTACCGCGTCTCGGACTTCTTGAAGCCCGTGCATCTCTACGAGCCGCTGCATCGCAAGATTTTCGAGGTGGCGGGCGATATCATCCGCATGGGCAAGACCGCCAATCCGGTGACGATCAAGACCTTCCTGCCGGCAGATGACAAGATCGGCGACCTGACGGTGGCGCAATATCTCGCGCGCCTTGCGGCCGAAGCCGTATCGATCATCAACGCGGAAGATTACGGTCGGGCGATCTATGATCTGGCGCTGCGCCGCGCGCTGATCCAGATCGGCGAAGATGTCGTCAACATCGCCTATGACGCGCCGCTCGACATGCCGCCGCAGGCGCAGATTGAAGATACCGAGCGCCGCCTGTTCGAACTGGCGGAAACCGGCCGCTACGACGGCGGTTTCCAGTCGTTCAACGATGCTGTGGCGCTGGCAATCGACATGGCGGGCGCCGCTTTTGAGCGCGATGGCAACCTCTCCGGCATTTCCACCGGCATTCATTCGCTCGACGGCCGCATGGGCGGCCTGCAGCGTTCCGACCTTATCGTGCTGGCGGGTCGTCCGGGTATGGGCAAGACCTCGCTTGCGACCAACATCGCCTATAATATAGCAGCCTCCTATGAGCAGGAAGTGCAGCCTGATGGGTCGTTCAAGGCGAAGAACGGCGGCGTCGTCGGTTTCTATTCGCTCGAAATGTCGTCCGAACAGCTGGCCACCCGTATCATTTCCGAGCAGACGGAAGTCTCCTCCTCGAAAATCCGCCGTGGCGACATCACCGAGGCCGATTTCGAAAAGCTCGTCGCCTGCTCCCAGATGATGCAGAAGGTGCCGCTTTATATCGACCAGACCGGTGGTATCTCCATCGCCCAGCTTTCCGCCCGTGCCCGCCGCCTGAAGCGCCAGCGCGGCCTCGATGTTCTGGTCGTGGACTATATTCAGCTGATGACCGGCGCCGGCAAGAGCGGCGAAAACCGCGTGCAGGAAATCACCCAGATCACCACCGGCCTCAAGGCACTGGGCAAGGAACTCAACGTCCCGATCATCGCGCTGTCACAGCTCTCCCGTGCGGTGGAAAACCGTGAAGACAAGCGCCCGCAGCTTTCAGACCTGCGTGAATCGGGCTCGATCGAGCAGGACGCCGACGTGGTTCTCTTCGTGTTCCGAGAGGAATATTACGTCAAGAACATGGAACCGCGCGATATTTCCGATCCCAAATATGCCGAGTGGGAAGCGCTGTTCGACAAGGTGAAAGGCACGGCCGACGTCATCATAGCCAAGCAGCGTCACGGACCGACCGGTACCGTGAAACTCGCCTTCCAGTCCGAATTCACACGCTTCGCCGATCTGGCCGATCCGAGCTTCACCCAGTACGAAGAGCACTGAACGGGACGGTGCTGCGCCAGTTGACGCGGCTGTATGGCCTTTGCAGTGAAGGCGTCCAGTGTTCTGCGTTGGGCGTCATGGATAAAAGCAACGAGATAGAGCGCGTCCGACGCTCCCATTCAATCTGGATGCGCCCCAGACATTTATATCGCCAGCTATCCGCGCCGCAGCGACGCGGAATCTTATCAAGAGGTTGCGGCGGGCTCAGACGTCGATTGATCGCGGCCGCCCGGCAAGACGATCACCTGATCCGCCTCGCGGATACTGCTTTGGCGATGGGTAATGGCGATGATCGTCAAGTCGCTGTCGACGGCGCGCAACTGATCCATGATCTCGCGTTCAGTTTCCTCATCGAGCGCGGAACTCGCCTCGTCGAGGAGCAGGATGGTTGGCTCCGCATAGAGAGCGCGCGCAATGGCCACACGCTGGCGTTCGCCACCTGAGAGTTTCAAGCCTCTCTCCCCGACGATGGTGTCGAATCCGTCCGGCATCGCTTCGATACGGGTGAGAATTGCAGCGCGCCGGGCCGCGCGGCGTAATCTCTCATCGTCCGGCATCCGACCCAGAATGATATTACTGCACAGCGTATCGTTGAGTAACTGCACCTCCTGAGGCACGATGCCGGCGGCGGCGAACCAGTCCTCACGAGAAATAGTAGAAAGATCTGCGCCGTCGACTTGAATGCGGCCTTGCTGCGGCGCCATCGTCTTCTGAAGCAGCTTGAAGAGGGTCGATTTTCCCGATCCGGTTTCGCCGGTGATGAAGGTCAAGCGACCGGGCGCCGCGGTAAAAGAGACGCCATCGACACCGCGGCCATTGGCGTAACGATAACCGACCTCTTCAAGCGTGAGTGTCCGCATCGCGCCTTTTGGCACGCTTGAGCCTGACAAGGCTTCCTCTTCGGGCGCGCGCCACATCTGCGCATAAGGCCCGAATTGAGCGAGCGCCCGGGCCGTCTCGGAGATCGAGTGTCCGATGAGTTCGAACGGCACGTTGAGCTGCAGTAACAAGGTGTTGAAAAGAACGATATCGCCAATCGACAGATCGCCAGCCTGGTATCGCGGCAAAAGAAGATAAAAGCCGATGATGATCTGAATTCCCAGCGCCAGTGAGATCGTCAAGACGAAACCAATTCGACGCAGCGAATAAAGCCGCCAGTTCTGATAGATCAGCCCGGCGCTTTCGGCGAAGCGACGTTTCATCCAGGCGTTGCTGCCGGTGTGTCGCAAAGGTTCGATCATGCCGATGGCATTACCGACAAAACCGGCATTGTCCTGTCCGGCATCCATGGCTTTCTCGAGATAAGGCGTCGTCAGGCGATTGGAGGCAAGGGTCAGGGCGACGAAAACGACGCCATAGGCGACCACGATCAGCACCAGATCGGCGCTCAGCACCGCTCCCATGAGCGAGATACTCAGAAGAAATGTCGCCATGCCGGGAATGAAGGAGATCAAACCGATTTGCATGAGCGTGGAGACTGACGAAGCGCCCCGCGCCTGTGCGGACTGAATCTCCACCGGATTATGATCGTTGAAAAACGACGGGTGTTTTTGCACAATGCGATCGAAGAAGCGGGTTGCAGCAACAAACTCGAGACGTTCCGAGTGAATGACCGTGAGATATTGTGTCGAGCGCTCCAGGCCGGAGGCCAGGGCTGTCAAAATGGCGTAAAGAGCAAAGCCGAGCATCCATTGCTTCGGATCGTCAGGCAGATCATCGATGAGGCGCGAAAAAAGGTAGGGCGCGGCCGCACTCAATGAAGCGCCGACAAGAATCGAAACCAGCAGAAAGCCTATTGATGGCCACGAGCTTTTAAGGTCCTCGGCATAAATGCTGGAGAGCGGACCGATCACAATATGCTGCTTGCCCACGCTCACTCTCCCCTGCCTGCGCCAATTGAAAGCTATCAAGCAGGTGAATAGCGATACAAAAACGACACCTCAAGAGCTTTGGGAAGGTCGTCTTATAGATTGTATTTCAGGCAAAATAGATGTTGCGGTCATCGCAAGGTCCAGGCGTTTCAGGACCTCGAATCTTTTCAACATCTTTCGCCATTTCCCTCACAAACCGATTCCACGCAGCAGCGCCACCGATAAGACGCCCAATGATGCCGCCGGCAGCAGGCTGAGGCGCAGGGCGGCGATTGCTGTGATGGCGCAGGCGGCGGTTTCGGCCGCCCCGCTGGCGAGTGCCGTCGGCGTGACCACGGCCATCAGGACGGCAGGCGGCACCACGCCGAGCGCCTTTTTCAGACGCGGCGTCAGGGTGAAATGACTGACCAGCAGCAGGCCGCCAAGGCGCGTTGCAACAGTTGCCGCCATCATGGCGAGGATCGTCAGGAGCGTGTTCGGATCGAGCGTCATGCCGGCTGCTCCACCTGTTCCGCACGGCCGAAGGCGGCGACGGCAAGCCCCGCCATCGCGCCGGCGGCGATATACCAGGCGCCCGGGACCAGCGCGTGGGTAAGACAGGCAGCGGATGCGCTTGCCAGAAGCACCAAGCCGGTTTCCCTGCCCTTCCAGAAGCCCATGAGCAACACGATGAAGACGGCTGGAAAGGCGAAATCCAGACCGATGACCGACATGTCCCCCACCACCGCACCGAGTAGCGCGCCGGCGAGGGTTGCAAGATTCCAGACCAGATAGATGGAGAGCGCGGCACCGGCGAAAAAGGCTGCCGTGAGCCTGCCGGCAATGACCCGGAATTCCGCAAGGGCCCAGGATTCATCCGTCAGCACCAGCATGGCCGCGTATTTCCGCCAGCGCTTGAAATCATCCAGCTTGCCGGCAATGGAGGCGCTCATCAGCACATGGCGCAGATTGACCAGTAGAGCCGCAAATCCGAGTGCGGTCCAGCTGGCCGGGTGGGTCCAGAGATCCATGGCGACGAATTGCGAGCCGCCGGCAAAGACCAACAGCGACATCAGCGAGGCCTCGAGCGGCGACAGGCCCTTGCCGATGGCAACCGCGCCGAACACCACGCCGATCGGCACCATGGCAACCAGCAAAGGAGCGGCGCACCTCAGCCCCGCAATCAACTCTGCGCGTTTTTCCGATGTGGACATCGCATTCTCCCTTTCAGGCGGGAGGAATTACGCCGGGGACGCCAGGGTGGTCTTGAACGAAAGTGCTGCCGCACGGTTTTTATGGAAAACCGTTGCCCTTACCCAAGCCGAAATTGGCCCGGCGTGACGCCGGTGCGCGCCTTGAAATGCCGGGTAAAATGCGCCTGATCGGCAAAACCGCACAGTGCCGCCACCTCGGCCGGCATCTCACCGGCGCGTAGCAGGCGGCGCGCCTGCCGGATGCGCACATCCGTCAGATAGGCATGTGGGGTGATGTGAAACTCCTTGCGAAACGCGCGGATGAGGTGGCACGGCTGAGACCGGCGATGGACGCCAGTTCCTCCAAGCCGATATCGGTTTCGTAATTATCGGTAAGATAGTCGCGGGCGTTATAGACCGCCGTTTTTTCGCGGGTTTCGACGGCCAGGATGATGGCGCTGCCGTGCCTGCCGAACAGGGCGGCGAGAACCGAGAACATGCCCTCATCCGCTTCCAGCGCGCCGGTTTTGGCTTCCAGCCGCCGATGCGCCATCTGGAAGGAGGCGGCCATCTGGGGATCGCGCGGCAGAAATTTCGGGAAGGACGGCATGCCGTGAAAGACCCTGCCCGTCACGTCCTCGATGATGTCGCGCAACAGTTCCGCGTCGGGATAGATCATCCTATAACGATAACCGCCACCGCCCGGCGCACCGTCGTGAACCTCGTCGGGATTGATGAGATAAAGGTGCCCCGGCCCCGTCTGTTCGGTGGTGCCCTGAATGGTGGAAATCTGCGAGCCGCTTTCGATGGCGCCTATGGAAAACGTGTCATGCGCATGCGGCGAATATTCATGGGTGAGGAACGTCGCGCTCAGGCATTCCATGCCGCCAAAACGCCGGTCACGCCAGAAACGCGTGGTTTCCGTCGTGGCAACGGGCATGACATCCAGAGCCTGTTCCTGCGAAACATTGTGCATGAGTCAAGTTTAAAGCATTCGATCCTTACCGTCTTGAACAAAAGTGCTAGGGTCTGGCCGGTTCCAAATCAACCGGACGCAATGGCATGACAGACGACTTCGAAGACAGCTTTCCCGACAACGAAACCGATGCTTTCGAGCAAGCCCCGCTGCGATTGACCGTCGATCTCGGCGCACTCGCCGACAATTGGCGGGACATGAATAAGCGGTCCGGAAGAGCCCGCACGGCCGCCGTCGTCAAGGCCGATGCCTATGGTCTCGGCATCGAGGATTGTGGTGCGACGCTTTACCATGCCGGCGCGCGGGACTTCTTCGTGGCGACGGTGGCCGAGGGCGCGACCCTTCGCTCCTATGCTCCGGAAGCGCGCATCTTCGTATTGTCAGGCATCTGGCAGGGCCAGGAACGGCAGGTGTTCGACAATGATCTGGTGCCGGTGCTGGCCTCCGAGGAGCAACTGTCCTTCTGGATGGCGACGGTCGCCGAGCGGGGCGACCACCCCTGCGCGCTGCATGTGGACACCGGCTTCAATCGCCTCGGCCTGCCGCTGGATGACGCGCTGTTTCTGGCCGACGACGTGACACGGCCGGCGAGTTTCGACCCGGTTCTGGTGCTGTCGCATCTCGCCTGCGCCGATACACCGTCCTCCCCCATGAACAGGGCGCAGCTCGAATCATTCCGCAGGGTTAGCGCCGCCTTCGAAGGTATCGAATCAAGCCTTTCGGCATCCGCCGGTATCTTTCTCGGTCCCGACTATCATTTCGACCTCACCCGCCCCGGCATCGCCCTTTATGGCGGCGAGGCGGTCAACGATGTGGCCAACCCGATGCGGCCCGTCGCCAAGGCCGAGGCCCGGATCATCCAGATACGCGAAGCGGGCGAAGGCCAGACGGTGAGCTATGGCGGCAGCTTCCTGCTCAAGCGCGCAAGCCGGCTCGCCATCGCATCCGTCGGTTATGCGGATGGCTATCAGCGTTCGCTATCCGGCTCGGGCATTCCCTTACGTGAAATGGGCCATGGCGGCGCCTATGGCGTCGTCAACGGCCACAAGGTGCCCGTCGCCGGCCGCGTGACCATGGACCTCACTATTTTCGACATGACGGATGTGCCGGCAAATGCCATCCGCGCTGGCGACTATATCGAGCTTTTTGGCCCCAACGTTCCTGTCGACGAAACCGCACGGGCGGCCGGCACGATCGGTTATGAGATGCTGACGGGGCTCGGCCTGCGTTACGAACGGCAATATCTGATGGCGGATGACTGAGAGCCGCCTTTAGCTCTTGGAAAGCCGACGCGACCTGTGTTAAAAGAGAACAAAAGGAGATCGAAATGCCCGAAATCCATTTGAGCGAGCAGGACGAGAAGTTCATTGAGGAGCAGGTTGCGGCGGGCATCTATAGCGATGCAGATGCCGTTATTCATGCGAGCTTGCAATTGCTGAGCAGTGACGAAGGCAAAAGAGCCGCGCTGAAGTTGCTGATACAGGAAGGCATTGACGACGCTGAGGCTGGACGGGTTCACCGCTATGCCTCACAAAACGACTTTCTGAGCGATATCAAACGCGTTTCCGCCCAGCAAAAAACGGGGACCGACCATTAAAATTCGGACCCCTATCTGGACCACGCGGGCAAGGCGCGATCTTGCCGAAGACCATGCTTACATTGAGACCGAAAATCCCGTTGCTGCGGATCGCCTCGTTCTCGATATCTACAACAAAATCGAATCGATAGCGGCACTTGGTTTAACCGGCGTCTCAAGACATGGATACGGGACGGGGCTTCGCAGCATTGCGTATCGAGATCGTGTGATTTTCTTTCGTGTCAACAATGGCGAACTAACCGTAATGCGCGTGCTGCACGGCCATCAAGACATTTCCGCCGACGATTTTAAACAAGAAGAAAACTGACGAAACATGGCCAAAGCCAAGACCCAATTCGTGTGCCAGAACTGTGGCACGGTGCATAACCGCTGGGCGGGGAAATGCGAAGGCTGCGGCGAGTGGAATACCATCGTCGAAGAGGATCCGATGGGCGGCATCGGCTCCGGGCCCGGCAAGGTGCCGAAAAAGGGCCGTGCGGTAACGCTCACCTCGCTTTCGGGCGAAATCGAGGAAGCGCCGCGCATTCCGACCGGCATCAGCGAGCTGGACCGGGCGACCGGCGGCGGTTTCGTGCGCGGTTCGGCTGTGTTGATCGGCGGCGATCCGGGCATCGGTAAATCCACCCTCTTGATGCAGGCAGCGGCGGCCCTTTCGCGGCGCGGGCATCGCGTCATCTATGTCTCGGGCGAAGAGGCGGTGGCGCAGGTGCGCCTGCGCGCCCAGCGGCTCGGTTCGGCGGATACCGACGTGCTTCTGGCGGCGGAAACCAATGTCGAGGATATTCTGGCCACGGTTTCCGAGGGCAAGCGGCCCGATCTCATCATCATCGATTCCATCCAGACGCTGTGGAGCGACACGGCTGATTCCGCCCCCGGCACGGTGACGCAGGTGCGCACCGGCGTGCAGGCGATGATCCGTTTCGCCAAGCAGACGGGTGCGACCATGGTGCTTGTCGGCCATGTCACCAAGGAAGGCCAGATCGCCGGGCCGCGCGTGGTGGAGCACATGGTCGATGCCGTGCTTTATTTCGAGGGCGACCGCGGCCACCACTATCGAATCCTGCGCACCGTCAAGAACCGCTTCGGGCCGACGGACGAGATCGGCGTGTTCGAAATGTCGGATGGCGGTCTGCGGGAAGTCTCCAACCCCTCCGAATTGTTCCTCGGCGAGCGCAATGAAAAATCCCCCGGTGCTGCGGTTTTTGCCGGTATCGAAGGCACGCGACCCGTGCTGGTCGAAGTGCAGGCGCTGGTCGCGGCGACGTCGCTCGGCACCCCGCGCCGCGCCGTGGTCGGCTGGGACAGTTCGCGGCTCGCGATGATCCTTGCCGTGCTGGAGGCCCATTGCGGCGTGAAGCTCGGCCAGCATGACGTCTATCTGAACGTTGCCGGCGGATACCGCATTTCCGAACCGGCGGCGGATATGGCGATTGCCTCGGCTCTGGTTTCCTCGCTTGCCGGTCTTGCCCTGCCCGCCGATTGCGTCTATTTCGGCGAAATCAGCCTGTCGGGTGCCGTCAGGCCAGTGGCGCATACGGTGCAGCGATTGAAAGAAGCTGAAAAACTTGGCTTTTCTGCCGCACTTCTGCCGTCAGGTTCGGCTGAATTGCCGAAAGCGGGCAAGGGTCGCTGGACGGAAATTGAAAGCCTTCCGGACCTCGTGGCCCGCATCGCCGGCTCCGGCAACCGGTTCAAACAGGTTGAGGACGACGAATATTGATCCTTTCGCCAAGGGAAACAGTGGTGTAAGAGGATCGCAAAATTGGCAAGGCAGCGTCTGACAAGGCGTCGCACCTCCGGAGTTGGTATATGCCCATTACAATTTTCGACGGCATCGTCATCGCCGTTGTTCTTTTCTCCGCCCTTCTTGCGATGGTGCGCGGTTTTTCCCGCGAGATTCTGTCGATTGCGAGCTGGGGCGGTTCGGTCGCCGCGGCCTATTATCTTTATCCGGTCCTGCTGCCCTATGCGCGCAACTATACCGATGACGACAAGATCGCCATTGCCGGTTCGGCAGGCGTGGTCTTCCTCGTCTCGCTGATCGTGATTTCCTTCATCACCTCGCGCATTGCAGATTTTATCATCGACAGCCGCATCGGCGCGCTGGATCGCACGCTCGGTTTCCTGTTCGGCGCGGCGCGCGGCATCCTGCTCTTGGTCGTCGCCGTCGCCTTCTGGAACTGGCTCGTGGATGTGAAAACGCAGCCGCAATGGGTGACGCAGGCCAAGTCCAAGCCCTTCCTCGACGGGCTGGTGGGTAAGCTTGAGGCGGTTCTGCCTGACGATATCGAACCGCAGATCCGCGCCCGCATCCTTGGAAAACCACAGGAACCGGCAGCCGCGCAGACGCCTGCGGAAGATGTGCCGGCAACAAATCAACCGGCAACGAATAATTGACACAGTGTCGCGCCTTGCAATGCATGCAAGGCGCGCTATTTGTGCTAAATATCAAGCACGACACAGATGGGCCGACCGGAAGAGATACTTACCGGAGGGGTCTTTCTTTTTTCTCGGTAGAGAGCAAGGGCAAGCCGGATGATTGAGCCGCTTTCGCATTCCCCGTTTTCTGGGTCCACTTTCAAGGAAGAGATCGACGGCGATACGCTGCATGAAGAATGCGGCGTTTTCGGCATTCTCGGCCATGACGATGCCTCGGCGCTGACCGCTCTCGGCCTGCATGCGCTTCAGCATCGCGGCCAGGAAGCAGCCGGCATCGTCTCCTTTGATGGCAAGCGCTTCCATCAGGAGCGCCATATGGGCCTCGTCGGCGATCATTATACCGATCCGGCTACCCTTGCCCGCCTGCCCGGCTCCATCGCGATTGGCCACACCCGTTATTCCACGACAGGCGAAGTGGCGATGCGCAATGTGCAGCCGCTGTTTGCCGAGCTGGAAGAAGGCGGCATTTCGATTGCCCATAACGGCAATTTCACCAATGGCCTGACGCTGCGCCGCCAGATCATCGCCACCGGCGCCATCTGTCAGTCGACATCGGATACCGAAGTCGTTCTCCACCTCATCGCCCGCTCGCGCCACTCTTCCACCGCCGATCGTTTCATCGATGCTATCAGGCAGATGGAAGGCGGTTATTCGATGCTCGCCATGACGCGGACCAAGCTGATCGCCGCCCGCGACCCGATCGGCATTCGCCCGCTTGTCATGGGCGAGCTTGATGGTAAGCCGATCTTCTGCTCGGAAACCTGCGCTCTCGACATCATCGGCGCGAAATTTGTGCGCGACGTCGAAAACGGCGAAGTCATCATCTGCGAAATCCAGCCTGACGGTTCGATCACCATCGATGCGCGCAAGCCGTCGAAGCCGCAGCCGGAGCGTCTCTGCCTGTTCGAATATGTCTATTTCGCCCGTCCCGATTCCGTCGTCGGCGGCCGCAACGTCTATACGACGCGCAAGAACATGGGCATGAACCTTGCCAAGGAAGCGCCGCTGGAAGCCGATGTCGTGGTTCCGGTTCCCGATGGCGGCACGCCGGCAGCGCTCGGTTTTGCGCAGGCAAGCGGTATTCCCTTCGAATACGGTATCATCCGTAACCATTATGTCGGCCGTACCTTCATTGAGCCGACGCAGCAGATCCGCGCTTTCGGCGTCAAGCTCAAGCATTCCGCCAACCGGGCGATGATCGAAGGCAAGCGCGTGGTGCTGGTGGATGATTCCATCGTGCGCGGCACGACGTCGGTCAAGATCGTGCAGATGATCCGCGAGGCGGGCGCCAAGGAAGTGCATATCCGCGTCGCCAGCCCGATGATCTTCCATCCGGATTTCTACGGCATCGACACGCCTGACGCTGATAAGCTGCTCGCCAACCAATATGCCGATGTGGACGCCATGGCGAAATTCATTGGTGCCGATTCGCTGGCTTTCCTGTCGATTGACGGGCTGTACCGCGCCGTTGGCGGTGAAAACCGCAACCACGCGCGCCCGCAGTTCACCGACCATTATTTCACCGGCGATTATCCGACCCGTCTTCTCGACCAGAACGGCGAGGCCATGGGCAGCAAGATTTCCATGCTGGCCAGCAACGGCTGATTTTTAACAACGACAAAGCGGCCACCGGCTTCCGGGGCCGCTTTTTTCTTGCCTATTGTTCAGGCCGGCGTATGCGACGATATGATCGCTTGCGAAAGGCCGGCAGCGCTTCGTAGAAGGAAGCGCAATCATTTCGGGGGAGACCATGACTATCGATCTCAAGGGCCGCATCGCTCTCGTTACCGGCGCTTCGCGCGGCATCGGCTATTTCACGGCGCTGGAACTGGCCAAGGCCGGCGCGCATGTCATCGCCTGCGCCCGCACGGTCGGCGGCCTTGAGGAGCTTGACGACGCCATCAAGGCCGTTGGCGGCACGGCGACGCTGGTCCCCTTCGATCTCGCCGACATGAAAGCCATCGATGCGCTGGGCGCCAATATCTACGAGCGCTGGGGCAAGCTCGATATTCTGGTCGCCAATGCCGGCGTTCTCGGCGTGATTTCCCCGGTTGGCCATATCGAGGCGAAGGTCTTCGAAAGGGTCATGAACATCAACGTCACCGCCACCTGGCGGCTGATCCGTTCGGTCGAGCCGCTGCTGTTGAAATCGGATGCCGGCCGTGCGCTGATCCTGTCTTCGGGTGTGGCCCATAGCTGTCGCCCCTTCTGGGGCGTCTACGCCACCTCCAAGGCCGCCGTGGAAGCGCTCGCCCGCACCTGGGCTGCGGAAACGCAGAAGTCCCCGCTGCGCATCAACAGCATCAATCCCGGCGCCACGCGCACCGCCATGCGCGCCCAGGCCATGCCTGGCGAGGACCCGGCAACCGTGCCGCATCCGTCAGAAGTTGCCGCCGCCATCCTTCCCCTCGCCTCGCCCAACCTTACCGAAACCGGCAAGCTCTTCCTGGTGCGCGACAAGAAATTCGTGGAATATCGCCAGCCGGAATAAGCTTTTGGCCAGCGTCATTGCGGCACCGGCGAGAAACGCTTGACCACACAGAACCGCCGCGCCATAAGGCAAGGTATGAAAACAACGATCTGCACCTGCTGCTGAATAATTTTTGCTGGTTCGCCACCGGCCAGATCGTTTTCGTCTTCCCGCAAGGTCCAACAGACAAACGGTCCGGTCAGGACAATTGACTGCCTTTAGGGAACACCCGCATGTCCTTGCGCCTGAAACTCCACAACACCCTGACCCGCGAAAAGTCGGAATTTGCGCCGATCGACGCTGATAATGTGCGCATGTATGTCTGCGGGCCAACGGTCTATGATTTCGCCCATATCGGCAATGCGCGCCCGGTCATCGTGTTCGATGTTCTCTTCCGCCTGCTACGCCACGTCTATGGCGAAGACCACGTAACGTATGCCCGCAACATCACCGATCTCGACGACAAGATCAACGCGCGGGCACTGCGCGACTATCCGCATCTGCCGCTCAACGACGCCATCCATGCGGTGACGAAAAAGACGGCTGACCAGTTCCACGATGACGTCGCCGCACTCGGCTGCCTTCAGCCGACTGTGGAGCCGCGCGCCACCGACTATATTGCCGAGATGATCTACCTCATCGAGAGGCTCATCGAACGCGGCCACGCCTATAAGGCGGGCGGCGAGGTTCTGTTCGACACACGGTCGATGGCCGACTACGGCCAGCTTTCCAAACGCCCGCTGGACGAACAGCAGGCCGGCGCGCGTGTTGCGGTGGAGGCCCACAAAAAGAACCCCGGCGATTTCGTGCTGTGGAAGCTCTCCTCCGAGAGCGAACCGGGCTGGGAGAGCCCATGGGGTCTCGGTCGCCCGGGCTGGCACATCGAGTGCTCGGCCATGGCTGGCCGCTATCTCGGCGAAGTCTTCGATATTCACGGCGGCGGGCTCGACCTCATCTTCCCGCACCACGAAAACGAAATCGCGCAATCGCGCTGCGCCCATGGCACACATGTCATGGCCAATGTGTGGATGCATAACGGTTTCGTGCAGGTGGAAGGCCGCAAGATGTCGAAGTCCGAGGGCAACTTCGTGACGATCTACGAATTGCTGCACACGGATAAATTCGGCGGACGGCAATGGCCGGGCGAGGTTCTGCGCCTCGCCATGCTGATGACGCATTATCGCGAGCCGATCGATTTTTCGGTCAAGCGCCTGGAAGAGGCCGAACGCCTGCTCTCCAAATGGCCGGCAGCCGAGACCTCCGACGCCGCGCCGGATGAAACCGTGCTGGAGGCGCTCGCCGACGACCTCAACACGGTTGCGGCCGTGCAAGCACTGCATGCGCTGGCACACGCGGCAAACACCGACCCATCCAGGCTGCCCGCCTTCGCCGCAAGCGCCGCCCTGCTGGGCGTCCTGCCGAAGAAGACGGAAATGGACGAGGCCATCGTTTCGGCCGTGGATGCACTGGTGGAATTGCGCCTTGAAATGCTGAAGGCGAAGAACTTTGCGGAGGCCGACCGGTTGCGGGATGAGCTTTCCGAGAAGGGTATTCAGCTGAAGGATGGTAAGGACAAGGAGACCGGGGAGCGGACGACGACGTGGGAGTTGAAGCGGTAGGCCTGCGTTGGTGGTTGGGGCTTACCCCCCTCTGCCCTGCCGGGCATCTCCCCCTCAAGGGGGGAGATCGGCAAGAGGCGCTCCTACCACTGCATTCGCCAACGTTGAGATGGGCGAAACCTAGCGGCATATCGATCTCCCCCCTTGAGGGGGAGATGTCCGGCAGGACAGAGGGGGGTGAGGCCGCACGACGAGCCCTTGCTTTCACCCTGTCGATGTTTCAATCTCGCCGCAACCTGTCAAGCCGCGAGCAGACCCATGCCCCACGCCAAGGTCAAACCCCAACACCGGGAACATGCGCGGCAAATGCGAAAGGCTCTGACCGACGCCGAACTGAAATTCTGGAACGCGGTCCGTGCTCATCGTCTTGCAGGTCTCTCCTTCAGACGCCAGCTGCCAGTCTCCGGATATATCGTTGATTTCGCCTGCCCGTCACATAAGATCATCGTCGAACTGGATGGGTTTCAGCACGCTGAAGACGCTGCGGCAGCTTACGACCGGCAGAGAACACGGACACTTGAGGAACTAGGCTGGACCGTCCTCCGTTTCTGGAACGATGATATCCTCAAAGACATCGACAACGTCTGTCTTCACATTATCCGAACGGCAGAGGAGAACCAACCATGACCACCCACACCGGCGGATGCCAATGCGGCGCGGTCCGTTTTCGCGCCACGGGCGACCTGCAAGACAGCTCCATCTGTCACTGCCGCATGTGCCAGAAGGCCTTCGGTGCCTATTACGCGCCGCTCGTTTCGGTGCGCAACGTGGAATTCGAATGGACGCGCGGCGAGCCGAAACGGTTTCAATCCTCCAGTGTCGTCAAACGCGGTTTCTGCCCGGAATGCGGCACGCCGCTGACCTATGAGGCACCGGATGGCGTGGCGGTTGCGGCCGGCGCGTTTGACGATCCAGCAGCCCTGCCGCCAACCATTCAATGGGGCGTGGAACGCAAGATCGATTTCGTCGACACGCTTCACACCCTGCCCGCCGTCGCCACCGAGGACGACCTGACGCAGGTAGACTATCTCACCAACCTCGTTTCCTACCAGCATCCCGACCACGACACTGAAAACTGGCCACCGGAGAAAAGATAATGAGTGAAAAAGGGTTTTCCGGCGGCTGCCAATGTGGTGCCGTGCGGTTCCATGCGGGCAAACTCGGCCGGCCCTCCATCTGCCATTGCCGCATGTGCCAGAAACATTTCGGCAATTTCTTCGGCGCGCTCGTTACCGCCGATCAGGCGCATCTGGCCTGGACGCGCGGCCAGCCTACCCTCTTCCGCTCATCGGCAAAAATCCATCGCGGCTTCTGCAATAAATGCGGTACGCCGCTCACCTATCATTATCCCGGCGGTGTGGAGATCGCCATCGGCGCCTTTGATCATCCGGAACAGATCGAGCCGCAGGTGCAGGTCAATATCCACAAGCGCATGCCTTGGATCGAGCAGCTATTCTCCAAACCGGCAATCGAGCAGAGCGTCGACGAGGCGGAGATCGCCTCCTACCAGCACCCGGATCACGACACGGCCACGTGGCCGCCCGAAGGACCATAAGACATGACTGAAGAACTGCGCGGCTTTTATCCCGAGATCGAACCTTTCGAAACCGGCATGCTGGATGTCGGCGACGGGCATGTGATCTATTGGGAGCGGGTGGGCACCCGTGGCGCGAAACCGGCGGTTTTCCTGCATGGTGGGCCGGGTGGCGGGGTAAACCCCACCCATCGGCGGGTTTTCGATCCCGCACTTTACGATGTCATCCTGTTCGATCAGCGCGGCTGCGGCCGCTCCACGCCGCATGCGGCGCTTGAGGCCAACACCACGTGGCATCTGGTTGCCGATATCGAAAGGCTACGTGAACTCTGCGGCTTCGAAAAATGGCTTGTTTTCGGCGGCTCCTGGGGTTCGACGCTGGCGCTCGCTTATGCCGAGACCCATCCCGACCGCGTCAGCGAACTCGTCCTGCGCGGCATTTACACCGTCACCAGGCCGGAGCTGGACTGGTATTATCAGTTCGGCGTTTCCGAAATGTATCCGGACCACTGGGAGAGATTCATCGCGCCCATTCCGGAGGGGGAGCGCGGTGAGATGATGCAGGCCTATAATCGCTATCTTACCGGCGCCGACGAAGCGAAAAAGCTGGAATGCGCCAAGGCCTGGAGCCAGTGGGAGGGTGCAACCATTGCGCTCGTCACCGACCCCAGCCGTGTGGATGATTTCGGTGAGGATAAATACGCCATCGCCTTTGCACGCATCGAGAACCATTTCTTCGTCAATGACTGCTGGCTGGAAGAAGAGCAACTGCTGCGGGACGCCGGCAGGCTGAAAGATATTCCCGGCGCCATCGTGCACGGGCGTTATGACATGCCCTGCCCGCTGAAATATGCCTGGCAGTTGGCCAAGGCCTGGCCGAAGGCGGATTTCCACATCATCGAAGCGGCCGGGCATGCGCTGAGCGAACCCGGCATTCTTGACCAGCTGATCCGCGCAAACGATCGCTTTGCCGGGAAATGAGAGTCTTTTCAGATGCTTGAGGCGTCCTGATGAGACATTGATTCACACGTGATTTAAAGCAGGGTTCCTGGGAAGATCAGCCGGCGTATTGCGACGTGAGCTCATTTCAAGGGCACGGCGCCTGTTATTCGTGCAGTTTTTCTCATGGACCCTTCACGGAAATGAATTGGCCGCCGCAGTGCCGATCCGGTATAAAATATTATCCGAACAATTGGCGGCACTCCCCATGGCACTCGACAAAACGCTCCCGGCCCAAGAGGGCGGCGATAGCGCGCGCGGTTTTGCTTTCGCGCTCTCTGCATATCTGCTGTGGGGTTTCCTTCCCTTTTACATGAAAGCGGTCGCGCATATTTCGCCGATCGAGGTCATCGTGCATCGCGTCATCTGGTCGGTGCCGATTGCGGCGGTCGTGCTGATTGCGCTCGGGCGCACGGCGGAAATCAGAACCGCGCTGAGAAATCCGAAAATGCTGGCCATGGCGAGCCTGACAGCCGCCCTCATCAGCATCAACTGGGGCGTCTATATCTGGTCGATCGGTGCGGGCCGGGCGCTGGACGCCGCATTGGGTTATTTTATCAATCCGCTGTTCAGCATCTTCCTCGGCGCCGTTCTCCTGAAGGAGAAACTTTATCCGGCGCAGATCGCCGCCATCTGCCTCGTGGGGCTGGCCGTTGCGATCCTCACCTGGCATGCGGGCAGCCTGCCGTGGGTATCCATCGCGCTCACCGTGTCCTGGGGTTTTTACGCCTTCTTCCGCAAGACATTGCCGATCGGCGCCACACAGGGCTTCCTGCTGGAGGTCATGCTTCTCTCCATCCCCGCCGTGCTGGTCATGATCTGGCTTGCCTTCAGCGGACAGGCGCATTTCATGGGCGGCAATTCCGCCGACACATGGCTTCTGGCGGCAAGCGGCGTGATTACCGCCGTTCCGCTTATTCTCTATGGTAATGGCGCCAAGCTGCTGCGGCTGTCGACCATCGGCATCATGCAATATATCGCGCCGACGATGATCTTCCTCATCGCCATCTTCATCTTCAAGGAACCCTTCGACATGGTGCGGATGGCAGCCTTTGCGATGATCTGGGTGGCGCTGGCGATCTACACCGGCTCCAGCCTGATGCGGCTCAAGCGGTAGGCGGACGTATTGCCGCCTCCCTCACCAAGTCGGGGCTCAATAATCCACCAGCAATTGCGGCGTCGCGTCATGACCAAAACGCGGCTTCACACCGAGAAGCCCTGCCGTCTGGGCGATGATCTCGCGGGTCATGGGGGCAGCTGTCGATGCCGCCGTGCGTCCACCATTCACGCCGGTCTTCGGGGCGTCGATCATCGTCAGCACGACGTATTTCGGCTTGTGCATGGGGAAACCGGCGACGAAGGCGTTGAAATTGATATTCTTGGCGTAACGGCCGTTGATCACCTTGTCGGCCGTTCCGGTTTTGCCGCCCACATGAAATCCCTCCACCTGTGCGCCACGGCCGGAACCCTTGATGCCGTTCCAGTTGAACAGGTAGCGCATATCCGCGCTCGTCTTCTGCTCGATGACGCTGCGTGAAATCGAGGCCGCATCCTCTTTCGAACGCGGCAGGAACGTTGGCGACATCAGGTTGCCGCCATTGATGAGGGCTGCGGCCGCCACCGCCGTCTGCAGCGGCGTGGTGGCAACGCCATGGCCGAAGGAGATGGTAACGGAATTGATCTTCTTCCACACTCTCGGCTGGGTCGGCGTCGCTACTCCAGGCATTTCCGTGTCCATTTTCGTCAGCAGCCCGAGTTTCGTCAGGAACTGCTGGTGGCCTTCGACCCCAACCTTGTCGGCCACCGCCGCCGTGCCGATATTCGATAAATATTGAAACACTTCCGAGATCGATAGCGGGCGGTTCCGGCCCTTGAAATCCTTGATGGTGAAGCCGCCCATGCGGATCGGCCGCGAGGCGTCCACCACCGAATTGAGGGTGATCGCCCCGACATCCAGCCCCATGGCGAGCGTGAAGCTCTTGAAGGTGGACCCCATTTCGAAGGTGGCGTTGCTCATGCGGTTGAACCAACCCTTTTCATAGTCCCTGTCGATGCTGCCATCGGCAAGGGTGCGGGACGGTTCGTTGGGGTCGTAGTCCGGCACCGAGGCCATGGCCAGCACCTCGCCGGTCTCCACATCGAGGATGACCGAGCCCGCAGCTTCCGCCTCATAGGCGCTCTTCGCCTTCACGACGACCTCGCGGACGATGTTCTGCACCCGCATATCGATGGAAAGCTTCACGGGCTCCAGCGGTGCGCCGCTGGCAAGGCCGACGGCGCGCAGATCAGCCAGCCCCTGCTGGTCGAGATATCGCTCCATGCCGGCAAGACCCTGATTGTCGACATTGACGTGGCCGATAATATGCGAAGCGGCCGGCCCGCCCGGATAGAACCGTCGTTTTTCCGGCCGGAAACCGATACCCGGTATGCCGAGATTGAGAATATCCGCCTGTTGCCGGGGCGTCAGCTGGCGCCGCAGCCACTGGAAGCCGGTGTCCGAACGCAACCGGCGATGCGTTTCACGCCAGTCGAGATTGGGGATGACGCTTGCTAGCTTCTCCACCACCTCATCGGGATCAACCACCCGGCGCGGATCCGCATAAAGCGACACCATGTTGAGATCGGTCGCCGAAGCATGCCGTTGCGGTCGACAATATCAGGCCGGGAGGCGACGGCATTGGCCCCGGTATTGATCCAGGCCGTCGCCACGGGTTCGGCAAGGCCATATTGGACGAGCCGTGCAGCGACGACGACATAGATGGCGGCGAAGACGGCGATCACGATACCAAGCCTCACCCGCGCATCGACCCGACGGCGGGCGGCGGAACCGAGGATGGCATCGCCAGTCTTGCCGGGATGTCTCTGAATAATAAAATGCGCCCGGCTCCTGAGCCGCATCACAAAAGCAATCATGTCTGATGCCACCCACTTCATGGCGGCAGAAGAAAATTCCGCAACACCAACGCCTCTGGAGAGGCTGGCACAGGATCAGTCGCGGGGCCATGAAAAGAGCGGGTGGAACGATGCCGCTGTTAAATCTGTATTAATATACACTTAAAATTGTAACGAGCCGCCAGCGGCCGTTAACAATCATCGCGTCCATCGCCTGTCTGCCAAAATATGCAGCGGTTTTGGACGAGCGCGTTACATGAATACGACTAGACGCGACGCGCTCTAGAGCCGGGAAATCACCGAAGGATCGCCTTCGGGGTTCTGCTGCGCCAGCGCCCGGTCGATGATGGCGGGCACGATGTCCTTTACCTCGTCGACGATGAGCGGGTTCAGAAGATGGGCGCGGTGGATGAAACCCTGGTCGCGCATGTGCTGCACCAGTTCCAGCATGGGGTTCCAGAAACCGTTGATATTGGCGAAGACCATCGGCTTGGCATGGCGGCCGAGCTGCGCCCAGGTCATGATCTCGACGATCTCTTCCAGAGTGCCGACGCCGCCGGGCAGGGTCACGAAGGCATCCGAGCGCTCGAACATCATATGTTTGCGCTCATGCATGTCCTTGGTGATGACAAGCTCGTTCAATTGTCCGAGAGAATGGCGTGTTGCCTCCATATCGACCAGAAATTCCGGTATGATGCCGGTCACTTCGCCGCCATTGGAGAGAACGCCGCTGGCAACCGCGCCCATGATGCCCTTGGTGCCGCCGCCGTAGACGAGGCGAATGCCGTTTTCGGCAATGGATTTCCCAAGCGCGCGGCCTGCTTCCATATGAGCCGGGTCACGTCCGGGCTGGGAGCCGCAATAAACGCAGATGGATCGAATCGCTGTATTTTTGTCCGTCATGGAGGGAAGGAACAATGTGCGATGCGGCACGTCAAGAAAATTTGGGAAATCCCTTGCAAATATGGCCTTTTGCCCACTCGCCGCTTGTCTGGCGAAGGGTAAGACGCTAGCAATCTCAACTCGTGTGAAAAGCTTGAAATACCCGGAGCACTCAGGATGAAAAACAATAAGGCCGGTTTGCTGGCGCTGATCGTGCTGGGCATTGCGTCCCTGCTCATGATCTTTTTCGTCCTGCCGAGGATTTCCAACGACGGCAAACCGATCGGCGACGCCATCAACGAGGCTGGCAACGCCGTGAAGAACAGCGTTGAAATGGGAGCCGACAAGGCGGGCGACATCCTCTCCGACGCGGCCGAGGAGACGGCCAGCATTGCCGACAAGGTCGGCCGTCGGGCGGCTTCCGCAACCCAGTCGATCAAGGACATGGCCTCGCTTTTCGCCGACAACAAGGTTCCGTCCGACGCCGATTTTGCAGCGGCCCGCAAAAAGGTCGAGGCTTCGCTGAAGGAACTGACCAATATCGACATTCCAGAGTCGCTGGACGAAACCACGTCGCGGCTCATCACCACGGCGCGTGCCGCGGCCGAACGCACTACCGCCTTCCTGCGCGGCCTGCCTGACAATGCGGCTGCCGCGGCAGCACAGGTCCGCCGTCTGGCTGGCGTATTTGCCGGCACCGACGATGGGGCGCCAGAAGCCGCAAAACCGACCGCCGCCCCCGCCGATGCCGCCCAGGCCTCTTCCGGCACACCGACATTCGACGTGCTGCGCGTCGAGCCCGATGGTTCGGCCGTGATCGCCGGCAAGGCGCAGCCCGGCGCAAAGCTTGAAATTCTGAGCAACGGCAAGGTGATCGCCCAGACGACCATCGACGGCACGGGCGATTTCGCCGCCGTTTTCGACAATCCCCTGCCGCCCGGCGATCATGAACTGGTGTTGCGTTCAACCGATGCCAACGGCAAGGCGACGCAGTCCGAGGAAGTGGCGACCGTTTCCGTACCGCAGAACAAGTCGGGCGAGCTTCTGGCCATGGTTTCCAAACCCGGCAAGGCAAGCCGTGTGCTGGCCATGCCCGAGGCAGCACCTCCAGCGCTCCAGCCGCAGCAGGCCACGCCGTCGCAACCGTCTGCCGCAACCTCCGAAACCACCGCCAACAATACGCCCGTGCCCTCTTCGGGCACTGCCGCTCCCGCCGCTGCCGGATCGACTGCCGTTGCCCCGCTCACGTCGAGCGTTCAGGTCACCGCCGTCGAATTCGAGGGATCGAAGATCTTCGTCGCGGGTTCCGCGCCCGCCGGTTCGAGCGTTCGCGCGCTTGTCGATGACAAGGAAATCGGCAAGAGCACGACTGAGGCTTCTGGCCATTTCGTCATCGAAGGCGATGTTGAGCTGGCCGTCGGCAGCCACATCATCACCGTCGAGGAACTGAATGCCGATGGCACGGCGAAGGTGCGCGTGCGCGTTCCCTTCGAGCGGCCACAGACCGATCAGGCAACCGTTGCCATGCAGGCCCCATCGGCCTCATCGTCCGCCAACACGACCGCGGCACCGGCTGAAAACCAGAGCACGGCGAGTGACCGCGCCGCATTTGAAAAGCTGCGCACCGATGTCGCCAAGGCGTTCGGCATCCTCTCCAATCTTTACAAGGATCAGGCGACGCCGGCGCTCGATCAGGCCATTGCCGGCCGCTCCGCGGTGGTGATCGCGCTGAAATCGCTCTCCGAGTTCCGCACTGCCGCTGCCACGGAGCCTGACTTCACCGCTTTTGCCGGCGATATCACGGGCAAGGCGCGTCAGCTGCTTGCGACGGTCGAAGCCTGGCCGAACGATGTGGCCGCCATCGGCAAGGGCATCGCCTCGCTGGCAAGCCGCCTCGCCGAACTGCACATCATCGCTCCGCCTGCGCCCGCGCCGCAGGCCCCTGCCGGCCCGCAGACCTTCGAGCAGGCACCGCTTGCCGAAAGCCAGAACAGCGTCATCATCCGCCGCGGCGACACGCTTTGGCAGATTTCCCGGCGCGTTTACGGACAGGGCGTGCGTTACACCACGATCTACCTCGCGAATGAGGACCAGATCAGAAACCCCGATCTGATCGAGCCCGGCCAGATTTTCGGCGTGCCGAAAGAGGCACTGCCGAACGCGGAGGAACTCCACCGCAAGCGGCTGAAGAGCGGCTCCTGAGGATGTGAAGGCGTTGCGGTGAACCCGCAACGATCCTATCTGTGACACGCGCGGCGGCTTGACCAAAGCCGCCGTCCTGCTGTCGGCTTCCGGCAGTGACCGGAGAGAATGATGGCCACGAAGAAAAAAACCATTTCGGCGGATTCCAGCAATCCGACCCAGACCCTGATTAATCTCTGGCCCTATATGTGGCCGGAGGGCCGGTGGGACCTGAAGATGCGGGTGATCTGGGCAACCGTATTCCTCATCGTCGCCAAGCTGGTGCTGATCGCGGTTCCTTATTTCTTCAAATGGGCGACGGATGCGCTGAACGGCAAGCTCGACATGGCAGGGCTGGTTCCGGCCTTCCTGCTCGGCGCGGTGGCGCTGGTCATCGCCTATAATCTGACGCGGCTGATCCAGGTCGGGCTCAACCAGCTGCGCGATTCGCTGTTTGCCAGCGTCGGCCAACATGCGGTGCGCCAGCTCGCCTATCGTACCTTCGTGCACATGCACCGGCTTTCGCTGCGTTTCCATCTGGAGCGCAAGACCGGCGGGCTTTCGCGGGTGATCGAGCGCGGCACGAAGGGTATCGAAACCATTGTCCGCTTCACCATTCTCAATACGGCGCCGACCTTCATCGAATTCCTGCTGACGGCCATCATCTTCTGGGCGTCCTACGGTTTTTCCTATGTGCTGGTCACAGTCGTCACCGTCTGGGCCTATATCTGGTTCACGGTCAGGGCCAGCAACTGGCGTATCGGCATCCGCCGCGCCATGAATGACAGCGATACCGACGCCAATACCAAGGCGATCGATTCGCTTCTCAACTTCGAGACCGTGAAATATTTCGGCAATGAGGAGATGGAAGCCCGGCGTTTCGACGTCGCCATGGAGCGTTACGAGAAATCTGCGATCTCGATCTGGACCTCGCTCGGTTGGCTGAACTTCGGCCAGGGCGTGATTTTCGGCATCGGCTCCACGATCATGATGGTGATGTCGGCACTGGCCGTGCAGCGCGGCGAGCAGACCATCGGCGATTTCGTGTTCGTCAATGCGCTGCTGCTGCAGCTTTCCGTGCCGCTCAATTTCATCGGCTTCGTCTACCGCGAAATCCGCCAGGGCCTGACTGACATCGAACAGATGTTCGATCTTCTGGAAGTAGAGGCCGAAGTTACCGACAGGCCGGATGCGAAGCCGCTTGCAGCAGGCCCCGGCGCGATCTCCTTCCGCGACGTACATTTTGCCTACGACCCTGAAAGACCGATCCTCAAGGGCGTTTCCTTCGATGTGCCGGCGGGCAAGACGGTGGCGATCGTCGGCCCTTCCGGTGCGGGAAAATCGACGATCTCGCGGCTGCTTTATCGTTTCTACGATATTCAGGAGGGCGCCGTTACCATCGACGGGCAGGATATTCGCGACGTGACGCAAAAGAGCCTGCGCTCGATGATCGGCATGGTGCCGCAGGATACCGTGCTGTTCAACGACACCCTCGCCTACAATATCCGCTACGGCCGCCCCTCCGCCACCGACGAAGAGCTGAAGGCAGCGGCGGATGCGGCGCAGATCAGCGCCTTCATCGGCAAGCTGCCGGACGGTTACGCCACCATGGTCGGCGAACGGGGACTGAAGCTTTCGGGTGGCGAAAAGCAGCGCGTGGCGATTGCCCGGACCATTCTCAAGGCACCGCCGATCCTGATCCTCGACGAGGCGACCTCGGCGCTCGATACGCATACCGAGCAGGAAATCCAGAGCGCCCTCGACATCGTCTCGAAAAACCGCACCACGCTGGTCATCGCCCATCGTCTTTCCACAGTCATCCATGCGGACGAAATCATCGTGCTGAAGGAAGGGCTGATCGCCGAGCGGGGAACGCATGCCTCGCTGATGGCGCATGATGGCCTCTACGCCTCGATGTGGAGCCGCCAGCGCGAGGCGATCCGCGCCGAAGAGATGCTGCGCCATGTTCGCGAAAGCGACGATCTCGGCGTGGTGGACCGCGGCGAACCGGCGCATTGACGGCATAAACTCGGCATAAACTCCGGGGGAACCGGGGTGGGAGACCCGCCGGGCCATTGCCGGGCGGGACGTTTGGCTGTAACCAGCAAGGCGAAGTTTGTCGCATGCCCGTATGGATCGTGTCGTATGAAGACCACATATGGAGGCGCAGACAAAAACCGGAGCAAGGAACCATATGAATCTGTTCGACACCATTCGCAACACCATCGTACCGATCCACAAGGAAGGTTATGTCTTCGTGGCGGCCTTCTTCGTCGCATCGCTGGTGCTCGGCTGGATCGCCGAACCGCTCTTCTGGGTCGGTCTCGTGCTGACGGCCTGGTGCGCCTATTTCTTCCGCGATCCCGAGCGTGTCACGCCGCAGGATGACGACCTCATCATCAGCCCGGCCGATGGCAAGGTTTCGGCCGTGCAGAGTGTCGTTCCGCCGCTGGAACTGGAACTCGGCAAGGAACCGATGGTGCGTATTTCGGTGTTCATGAACGTGTTCAACTGCCATGTGAACCGCGCGCCGGTACGTGGCCGCATCGTCAATGTCGCTTACCGTCCCGGCCTCTTCCTCAATGCCGAAGTCGACAAGGCTTCGGAAGACAACGAGCGCAACGGCCTCGTCATCGAGACCTCGCATGGCAAGGTCGGCGTGGTGCAGATCGCCGGCATGGTCGCCCGCCGCATCGTCTGCTGGGTGAAGCCGAATGAACCTGTTGATGCCGGTGAGCGTTTCGGCCTTATCCGTTTCGGTTCGCGCCTCGATATCTTCCTTCCCGCAGGTTTCGAGCCGCGTGTATCGGTTGGCCAGACGGCAATCGCCGGTGAGACCGTGCTTGCCGAATTCGGCTCGGCCAAGGGTCCGGTCCTTAGCCGTCGCGGCTAAGGATAAACAGGAAGGGCATGCGCATGGAAACGCCGGCAGCAGAGTCACAGCAGAACGGAAAACAGGATGGCCGCAGTGATAGCGGCCGTGGGCCCCGGCTGCGGGAGATTCCCTTTCGGCTCCTGGTGCCCAATCTGATCACCGTTCTCGCGATCTGCGCAGGCTTGAGCGGCGTACGCCTTGCCATCGAAGGCCGCTTTGAACTCGCCGTCGGCATGGTGCTCCTCGCCGCCTTTCTCGACGGCGTGGACGGGCGTGTTGCCCGCATGATGAAGGCGACCTCCAAATTCGGCGAGCAGATGGATTCGCTTGCCGACATTGTCAATTTCGGTGTCGCTCCTGCTCTCGTCGTCTATATCTATCTGCTCGACCAGGCGCGTTCGATCGGCTGGATCGGCGCTCTCATCTATGTCATTGCCGCCGGCCTGCGCCTGGCGCGCTTCAACGTCATGATCGAGCGGCCGGTGAAGGCGCCCTGGCAGAGCGAATTTTTTGTCGGTGTTCCGGCCCCGATGGGCGCGATGCTGGTGCTTCTGCCAGTCTATCTCGGCTTCCTCGGCGTGGAGCCGGACAAGCCCTTCGCTTACGTCGCCGCCGCCTATACGGTCCTGATCGGTTATCTTCTCATCAGCCGCCTGCCGGTCTGGTCGGGGAAGTCCAGTACCCGCATCCGCCGTGATCTGGTGCTACCCATGATCCTCGTCGTCGTGCTCTATGTGGCGATGCTGATGAGCTTCACCTGGGAAGTTCTGGTTCTGACGGTCGCCGCCTATCTCGTCTTCATTCCCATCAGCGCCCGCCTCTGGCATCGCCGCTACGGTACGCTGACCATCGAGGAAGACGCGCATGACGATGCCAATGGCGGCAACGGCCTCGATCGCGGCATTTAAAACCGCAGGTTTATTTTTTGCCAGACAAGCCGGTGCAGGATGTGACGCAAAATGTCGCAGCCTGAAAAACCGTCTTCGTCTCTTTCGCCTCGAATCCGTCAAGATTAGCCTCGAAAGAAGGGGCTCACACGCATCGCAAAGGCGATTGGCGTGAATTGTGGAGAGAGAGAAATGACGAACGAGACGAAGGCACAGCCGCAGGCGAAGCCCGACCTCAAGAGCCACTACCGCCCGCTCGGACTGAAGGCCGTTGCTGCCGCAGCCCTGATGCTGAAGCGTAAGCCCACCGCCAAAACCGCCTGAAAACATTCATTTTTCTGATATCAGCGGATATTGGGGATTTTCCGGAAAACGGAGAAATCCTGACGGAAGATCAACAATCGCGCGGCGCCTTTTGCAGGCGCCGTTTTTGTTTCTTGCACCCCGCGATATTGTCGATCGCAAACTATTCATAGAAATGGCCGACTTCCGTAACGAAGCCGCAACGAAACTGCAGTACAAAGCCCGCCTTCGACAAGAAGGCTATACGAGCGCCAACGTATAGATTAGTGAATACAAAAGAACTTTTCTATTCCGCATTTTTCCACAACAATGCATAAGCTGGCCTTCGAATTCGCGGATACGCGAATGACGAATATTCGGCGTTGAGGAAAGACTGGGGAGACGGGCCAGGGGGGCTTGGGACGGCCATGCAGGATAAAATCCTTCTGATTGAAGATTCCGTTGCTCTTTCCATGCTGCTGAGGACGCGGCTTTCGGATGAAACGGAAGCCGAGGTCGTCCATTGCGCCAGCATGGCCGAGGCCGATGCCCTGATGCAGGCCAATAATTTCACGCTGGCGCTGACGGGTCTCAACCTGCCCGATGCGCCGAAGGGGGAAATTCTGACGCTTCTATCCGAGCGCAAGGTGCCGGCCATCGTCTTCACTGCAACGGTGGATGAGGAAGCGCGCAAGCGTTATGCCGAAAAGAAGATCATCGACTATATCGTCAAGGACGGCCATCGCACCGTTGATGCCGTGGTCAAGACGGTCGACCGGATTATGACCAACAAGCGTTTTTCCGTTCTGGTGGTCGATGATGCGCGCACCGCACGCTCCGGCCTCGTGGAAATTCTGGAGCGGCAGAATTTCAAGGTCAGCGAGGCCCATTCGGGCAACCGGGCGCTGGAAATCCTCTCGCAGGACCCGTCGATCCAGCTCGTCATTACCGATTACCACATGCCTGATATGGACGGTTATGAACTGACGCGACGCATCCGCGACAGCAGGTCCTCCGAAGACCTGCGGGTGATCGGCATATCCTCCTCCACGGACCGCCTGCTTTCGGCAAGCTTCCTCAAGGCCGGCGCGTCGGATTTCGTCTACCGCCCCTTCGTACCGGAAGAATTGCAGTGCCGCATCGACAACAATATCGAGACACTGAAGCAGCTCAAGCGCCTGCGTGAACTGGCCGAACGGGACCACCTCACCGGCCTGCCCAACCGTCGCTCCTTCTTCGAGCGCACGCGGGCGCTGATGGATGTCATCAATGCCAATGACGAAAGCGGCGCAGTCGCCATTCTCGATATCGACCATTTCAAGAAGATCAACGACACGCTGGGGCACGATGCCGGCGACAGGGCGCTGAAGAAGCTGGCCGAACTGCTGCAGGGCATGTGCGACGAGCGACGCCATATCCCGGCCCGTCTCGGCGGTGAGGAATTTGCCGTGTTCCTGCGCGGGCTGGATGCGCGGGCTGCCTATGCCTTCTGCGAGGAACTGCGCGAACAGGTGGAAAAGAACGGCCGGCAGCTGAGCGGCAGCAGCCTGGCACTGACAATTTCACTCGGTGTCGTGGAGATCGAAAAGGGAGAGCCCTTCGACAACCAGCTGAATGCGGCGGATCAGTTGCTCTATCTCGCCAAGGCGAATGGCCGCAACCGCGTTTATTCCGACATCATGATCCAGGAAGGCCTGCAGAAAATCGGGCTGAACGGCTGAAGGCCGCGGCAACGCTCAGCTCTAGTCTCTAGGCACAGAAAACGCCTCAAAACAGCGACATCTGCCCGTCATCCTTCGCCGGCCTGACCTTCGCCAGCGGCGCGCTTTCCGGCACCGGATCGATGAGATCGGCCCCGACATTGGCGACCTTGTTGACCTTGTCAGAGACCGGAATCATCTCGAAGAAATCATCCTGAACCGGTCGCATCAGATCAGCGACCTCGCGTGGCTCCTGGGTCTTGCAGTCCAGCCAGCGGCTGAAATCCTCCGGCGCAATGACAACGGGCATACGATCGTGAATACGGCCGATCGCGGCATTGGCGGCGGTGGTGAGGATCGCGCCGGTATCGACCTCCGAGCCGTCGGCAGAAGACCAGGTTTCCATGAGGCCGGCGAAAGCAACGATGCCGCCGTTTTTCGGGCGGATAAAATAGGGCTGGGCTTTGCCGCCCTCCTCCTTTGGCGGGCGTCGCCATTCGTAAAAGCCGGTTGCCGGGATGAGCACGCGGCGATGGCGCATGGCGGCTCGGAAGGAGGCCTTGCCGATTGCGGTTTCGGAACGGGCATTGATGAGCAGCGGAAAGTCCTTCGGATCCTTCACCCAGCCCGGCATGAAACCCCAGCGCACCAGCACGGCCCGGCGGTTGGGCAGGTTGCTGCCGCGCTCCTGCCGCTCGCCTTCCATGACGACCAGAATGGGTTGGGTCGGCGCGATGTTGAAACGGGCGGGAAAATCCTCAAGGCCGATAAGATCGAGATAATCGGCGATCTCTTCGGGCGTTGCCTTTAGCACGAAACGTCCGCACATGGCCTTCTCCTCAACCCCGTGGTCCGAACAGGATGATGGCGGTGCCGGCAAGGCAGACGACGCCGCCGGCAATATCCCAACGGTCCGGCGCATGGCCTTCCACGCCCCAGAGCCAGAACAGCGAGGCGGCAATATAGATCCCGCCATAGGCGGCATATGCCCTGCCCGCCGCCTCTGTCGGGACCAGTGTCAGAAGCCACGCAAAAGCGGCCAGCGCCACCATGCCGGGCAGCAATATCCAGCCGGTCTTGCCGAGTTTCAGCCATGCCCAGAAGGAAAAACAGCCGGCGATTTCGGCAACGGCCGCCAGAACATAGATAAGATAGACCTTCATTCCACCGTCTTTAGTCTGCACAATCTCGCCTGTTCCGGACTATAACCATCGGCGCGGAAACCGGAATCGATTTTTCCGGGCCACGATACCACGATAGACAGGCCGGAAACGGCCGAAACAAGCGAAACCATTCATGACCCTTCGTATCAAGCCCCGTGCCGCCTCCTCCGCCATCGTCAGGAACGGAGATCGGCTGCTTCTGGTGCGCCGTATCAACCCGCCCTCCAAGGACATGTTCGCCTTTCCCGGCGGACGGGCCGAAGAAGGGGAAACTCCGGACGAAACGGCATTGCGCGAACTGCACGAGGAAACCGGTATCATCGCCCGCAGGCCGCAGCTTTTCGCGACCTACGATCTTCCCACCCGTGACGCTAAAGGCGTGCTGACGAGCCACTATTTCCTATCAGTCTTCACCGTGGAAACAGATGCAGATCCGCTGGTGACAGTGGGTGATGATGCGGCGGATGCGGGCTGGTACACCTTGGCGGAGATTCGCCTTCTGCCGGCGCCCGAAAGCGTTGTCGAATGTGCCGAGCGCCTGCTTGCATGATTGCCAGCCAGCCAGAATCGCTATTATCTAGGACCGATCCGCCCGCCGGATGGTCACGAGCCAACAGTTCACGAGTATGTGTGGGGCAGAATAGAATTTTGATACGACCAACCATCTTCCTGTCTCTTTTTCTGACAATGCTTGCCATATCAGGGCAAGAAGGCGTCGCTTATGCGCAGCCTTCAAAATCCGCTTCCGAGGCACGTCCTGCGGAAGCGGCGCCGCCCAAACCTGCCCCTTATGACGACAAGCTGGCGCGGCTTTCGGAAATATTGGGCGCGGTGCAATATCTGAGAACGCTGTGCCCCTCTTCCGGACCGGAGGACTGGCGCAAATCGATGAGCGACCTTCTGGCTGCGGACACGGCGAGCGAACCCGAACGACGCCAGCGCATGACGGCTGCATTCAACCGTGGATACCGCTCCTTTGCAGCCATCCACACCAGTTGCACACGTGCCGCCATCATGGCAGAAGAGAACTACCGTAACGAAGGGGCAACACTCGCGCAGGAAATCGCGTCCAGGTTCGGAAATTAAAGGTTTATTAACCTCTTTTCGCCGCAGCCCGTGCCGTTTTGATAAAAGGCTGCTAGTGTTGTTAACAGGGTGGTAAGGACTTGCCCGCCCTGTCGAGGATGAAAAATGCAGACGAGCCGTAACGAAATCGACGATATGATCGTGCATGAAAAGATGCAGGTCGCTCTGGAGCACCAGAACGAGGCATGGGCTGACGGCATGGCCGACGGCATCGAGCCTGAGATCATCGCCGATGCCGCGATCGCTCTGGCCATGCGTGAAACCATCCGTATCCACGGCGAGGCCGGCGCGGAAGCAATGCTGGAATCGCTGCGCCAGCGTATGCTTCAGGGCGAATTTTCGCCGCAACGGATCATACAGTAAAGCCGGAGTCTATCATGTCTTGCCTGAGCAAGGGGCTTTTGCGCTCTTCCGCCCTGCTGTCCATCCTGCTTGCGCTCACCGCCGGCCCTATCGGCCTGCCTGAGAAAGCCTTTGCCCTTTCCGAGCTGAAGCCGGCGCAAAAGGGTGAAAGCGAACCGCAGGCACAAAACGGCGAACAGCCGCAGCAGGCACAGCCTGCGGAGCCCGACGAAGTCGAAGGCGATTCGGATGGCATTCCCCTGCCCGACCCGCTGGTCGACCGTTCCGCCGGCAAAGCGAACCAGCAATCCGCCAAGCCCGACACGACGCCGGAAATGTCCGTTGTCATCGAGCACGATATTTCCAAGGCGCCCGAGCCCGTGCGCAAGCTGCGCCAGCAGATCATCGATGCCGCCGCGTCAGGCGATATCGAGAAATTGCGGCCCTTCATCGTTGCCGGACAGAATCAATTCCGCATCGACGGCAGTGACAGCGAAGACCCGATCGCGGCGCTGAAAAGCTATTCCGGTGATCCTGATGGCCTGGAAGTGCTGGCGATCATCATCGATTTGCTATCGACCGGTTACGCCCATATCGATGCCGGCACCCCTGACGAAGCCTATGTCTTCCCCTATTTCGCCGGAAAACCGCTGAATACGCTGACTGCGCCGGAAAAGGTCGAGTTGCTGCGCATCATCACGGCGGGCGATCTGGCGGACATGCAGGAATATGGCAATTACAGCTTCTACCGCATCGGCATTTCGCCCGATGGCAAATGGAAGTTCTTCACCGCCGGCGATTGATCGCATCCCGGCGCTTGCCGTTCTCGGGTAAAAATCCTAACTGTGCGAAATGAGCATTCCGGCAAAGTGCATCTGCATTTTGCCTGATATCGCGCAGTCTCGATGAACCGAACGGTGACGCCATGCCTTCCGCCTTTCTTGTCGACCGCCGCCTGATCCGGGTTTCCGGCACCGGCACCGAAGAGTTTCTGAACAATCTCATCACGGCCGATATCGAAAATCTGCCGGAGGGCGAAGCCCGTGCGTCGGCGCTTCTCACGCCGCAGGGCAAAATCCTGTTCGATTTCCTGATCTGGCGCGACGGTGGAGATTATCTTGTTGAAACGGGTGCCACCGAACAGGACGCGTTGCTGCGCCGCCTGACCATGTACAAACTGCGCGCGCCCGTCGAGCTGAAAGCCGAGACCGTTGAAGGCATCAGCGTTTTCTGGGGGGACAGCGCGGCGGAGGCAGGCGTGCGCGATGACCGTTTCGCCAAGGCGAGTGTCGATCTCTGGCGTGTGCCCGGCGCATCCGCCTCTGGCGAGGCTGCAGCTTATGAGGCGCTGCGCGTCGAGCACGGCATTGCCGAATCCGGCCGAGATTATGCGCTGCAGGATGCTTTTCCCCATGATGTGCTGATGGATGTGAATGACGGCGTTTCCTTCAAGAAGGGCTGCTTCGTTGGCCAGGAAGTCGTTTCCCGCATGAAACATCGCGGCACTGCAAGACGGCGCGTCGTGACCGTTTCGGCCGATGGCACGCTTCCCGCCAGCGGGACGGAGATTACCGCCAATGGAAAACTCGTCGGTGCACTGGGAACCGTCTACGGCAACAGGGCCCTTGCCATCGTGCGGACCGACCGCGTTGCCGATGCGCTTGCCGCCGGCACGCCGCTTCTTGCCGACAATGTCGCGGTAAGCGTGGCCCTGCCAGCGTGGAGCGGGCTTTCATTCCCGGCGGCCGATCCGGCGGCTCGGGCGGAGGACTAACAGTGGCCCCCGCAAAAAGTCCGCGCGCCTGGCAGCGCATGCTATCGGGACGACGGCTCGACCTGCTCGACCCTTCCCCGCTCGATGTGGAAATTTCCGACATTGCTCATGGCCTTGCCCGCGTCGCCCGCTGGAACGGCCAGACGCGCGGCGACCACGCCTTTACCGTCGCCCAGCATTGCCTCATCGTCGAGACCATTTTCTGCCGCATGTGCCCGGGTGCCACGCCTGACGAGATGCAGATGGCGCTTCTGCACGATGCGCCGGAATATGTGATCGGCGACATGATCTCGCCGTTCAAATCCGTGGTCGGCGGCGGTTACAAGACCGTGGAAAAGCGGCTGGAAGCCGCCGTGCATCTGCGTTTCGGCCTGCCGCCGCATGCGTCCCGCGAGTTGAAGGATCGCATCAAGAAGGCCGACACAGTGGCCGCCTTTTTCGAAGCGACCGAGCTTGCCGGTTTTTCCACCGCCGAGGCGCAGAAATTCTTCGGCCTGCCGCGCGGCATCACCCGCGATATGTTCGATATCATCCCCCTTCCCTCGACGGAGGCGCAAAGACTGTTCATCGCCCGCTTCGAGGCAATCGAGACGCTGCGCGTGACCAGAACCGGGGGCGCAGTATGACCTGCATCGTTGTATCGCCGCTGTCGCGGATCGCCGAAATGGCCGTAAAGCACAAGGCCCGCGAAATGGTGACGCTGATTGCCAGGGAGCAGAGCTTTCACCGCCCGGCCGTCATCGCCGCCGAGCGGCATCTGACGCTTGCCATGAACGATATCGCCTTCAAGGGCACCGGCGATCTCATTGCACCCGATGATGCACATGTATTGAAGCTGATCGATTTTGCGGGGGAATGGGATCAGTCCGCGCCGCTGCTCATCCATTGCTGGATGGGGATCTCGCGCTCGCCGGCCGCCGCTGTCATCGCCACACTCAGCCTTTATCCTGATCAGGACGAGACTGAGCTTGCGCAACGCCTGCGCACCGTTTCACCCTATGTCACGCCCAATTCCCGCATCATCGCCATCGGCGACCGGCTGCTGCGGCGCGAAGGTAGGCTTATCAAGGCGATCAAGGCGATCGGCCGCGGGGCGGATACCGATGGCAACGTGCCTTTCGTGCTGCCGCTTGCCGGCTGAGGCCCGATTTTGGGCGGAACCGCTGCGGCACCCATTCGTTACCAAACCTGAACGGCAATAAAATCACGGGATAATTCATGGAACAACAGGCAACCGATATCCTCGTCGCATCGCAGACGGCCGTACGGCAGGCGAGCGCGCTGGCGGTGCAATATTCCTTTTCGGTCATTGGTGCGCTGCTGCTGCTGATCATTGGCTGGCTGGCCGCCGCCTTCCTGCAACGCTGGGCGTTTCAAGGCCTGTCACGCATTCGCGGTTTCGATGCGACGCTCGCCGGTTTCTTCGCGGGCGGCATCCGTTATGTCGTGCTCATTCTGGTCATCGTTATGGTGCTTGGCCAGTTCGGGGTGCAGACTGCCTCGATTCTCGCCGCCCTCGGCGCTGCCGGCCTCGCCATCGGCCTTGCGCTGCAAGGCACGCTGCAAAACATTGCCGCCGGCATCATGCTGCTTGTGTTGCGCCCTTTCCGGGTTGGCGAATATATCGAAACCAGCACGGTCAGCGGCACGATCATCGAAATCGGGCTTTTCGCCACCGAACTCAAGACCAGTGACGGGCTTTACCGGCTTGCGCCGAATTCCACACTCTGGAACGTGCCTATCACCAATTACAGCCGCTTTCCTTCACGCCGCCACGAACTCAGCCTGACTGTCAAGAACGACGAGGATATGGCTGCCGCGCAGGATATGCTGATGACCGTGGTGCGTTCGGAAAGTCGTATCCTGCTCGACCCCGCCCCGGTTACATTCGTGGATTCCGTTACCGCCGACAGCGCCACCGTTAAATTGCGGTATTGGGTGCGCAGCGACAACTATTTCGTAACGACGCGCGACGTGACAAAAGCCATGCGGCTCGCTTTTGACGAACGCAAGGCTGAGGTGAGCGCACAGCCTGCCTGAGGCCTGACGGTTAATCCTGCCCGCATATTTTAAGCGCGGTGGCTCAATAGCCATCGCGTTTTTCATGATCCGACGTCAACACCCACCCTTGCATCCTGTCAAAGACGCCTCTATAGGTCGAAATGTAATGTTATTACGTTACTCACTTTTTTTGATCGCAGACTGAAGAGGGCCGAAACAATGCAGAAGACACTGACCCGCGTCACCGGCGCGCTCGCACTTGGTTCCATGCTGGTGGCGGCTGCCGCGGCAACGGCTGCCGGCGGCGACAAACCCGCTGCCCACAGCCATGACCATGGTCATGACCACAGCCAGATGACCGAGGCTGAAACGCAGATTTACAAGGGATATTTCGAAGATGCGCAGGTGAAGCCGCGCCCGCTGACCGACTGGGAAGGCGACTGGCAGTCGGTCTATCCTTACCTGCTGAACGGTTCGCTGGATTCCGTCATGGCTGAAAAGGCAGCTCATGGCGACAAGACCGCCGCAGAATACCGCGCCTATTACGAAATCGGCTACAAGACCGATGTCAACCGCATCGTGATCGCGCCCGACAGCGTTACCTTTTATAAGGAAGGCAAGCCGACCAAGGGCACCTATGTCAGCGACGGCCAGGAGATTTTAACCTACAAGAAGGGCAACCGCGGCGTTCGTTACATCTTCAAGAAAACCGCCGGCGATGAGGCCGCACCGCAGTTCATCCAGTTTAGCGACCACACCATCGCACCGAAGAAGGCCGGACATTATCATCTTTATTGGGGCAACGACCGCAAGGCGCTTCTGGACGAAGTTACCAATTGGCCGACTTATTACCCCTTCCTGATGGACGGCGCTGACATCGTTGAGGAAATGGCGGCGCATTAATTTTGTACCCCATGGTCAGCACGGGTGTTTTTTGCGCCCGTGCTGCATCTCTCACTGCCCCATGGTCGAACGATGGGCCCAGCCAGTCATGCGCTTTTCCAGCCAGGCCATGACCGCATACATGGCAATACCCTCCACTGCGAGCATCAGCAGGCCGGCAAAGACCAGCGGCACGTTGAACTGGCTCTGCGCCGAACTCATCATATTGCCGAGGCCGTAATTGGAGGCGACGGTTTCCGAGACGACCGAGCCGACGAAGGCGAGCGTGATGGCGATTTTCAGCGACCCGAAGAAATAGGGCATGGATCGCGGAATGCCGACCTTCAGCATGATGTCCATCTTCTTTGCGCCGAGTGCGCGCAACACGTCTTCGGTCTCCGGCTCGATGGTGGCGAGCCCGGTGGCGACATTGACGACGATGGGAAAGAAGGAAATCAGGAAGGCGGTCAGAACGGCGGGAACCGTGCCGATGCCGAACCAGATGACGAGGATGGGCACCAGCGCCACCTTCGGGATGGCGTTAAAACCGATCATCAGCGGATAAAGACCCGCATAGATGGTCTTCGACCAGCCGATGAACAGGCCGATAGCGAGACCGGCGGCGACGGCAATGGCAAAACCCAGTGTCGTGGTGTAGAGCGTCTGCAACGAATTTTTCCAGATCGGCGACCAATATTGCACGATGGCCTGCCCGACCCTGATCGGCGACGGCAGAATAGTTGGCGGCATTTTCAACGCATAAACGAGCAGTTCCCACAATGCGAAAAGCGCCAGCGTATAAAGCCATGGCGCGGCCTTCACCCAGTTGACCCGCTCAATCAGCGGCTTGCGCGGTTCGGCCGCCACAGAGCTTTCCATGATCGCGCTCATGCCGCCACCCTCGCATGCGCGATTTCGCCATGCAGTTCCTGCACCATGTCGTTGAAACCCTTGTCATACATGATATCGAGCTGGCGCGGACGGGCGAACGGCACGCGGTGTTCCGCCAACACCCGGCCGGGCCTTGCGCTCATGACGAAAATCTTGTCCGCCAGAAAGGTCGCTTCGCGCAGATCATGGGTCACGAGAATGATGGTGACGCGCTGCGCAGCGTGCAGATCGCGGATGACGCACCACAGCTCTTCGCGGGTGAAGGCATCGAGCGCGCCGAAAGGCTCGTCAAGCATCAGCAGTTCCGGTTCGTGGATCAGCGCCCGGCAGAGATTGGCGCGCTGCTGCATGCCGCCGGAAAGCTGCCAAGGGTATTTGGAGCCAAACCCCTTCAAGCCGACGATTTCCAGAAGACGCTCGGCTTTCGCGACATAGCTCGCCTTGTGGGCGCGCAGCCGGCGACGGTGTTTCTCAACGATTTCGAGCGGCAGCAGGATGTTTTCCAGCGTCGTGCGCCAGGGCAGCATCGTCGGGTTCTGAAACGCCATGCCGACGATGGAGACGGGTTCGGTGACCTGCCGTCCGGCGACGATGACATTGCCCCTCTGCGGAATATGCAGCCCTGTCACCAGCTTCATCAGCGTGGACTTACCGCAGCCCGACGGGCCGACGACCGCCGCGAATTCACCCTTGTCGACCGTCAGGTTCAGGCCGGAGACGGCAAGCGTGCCGGCAGAGCCACCGTAGCGCATGTCGACACTGTCTATTTCCACGAGATGTGACAACGAAGTCCCCTATGTCTTCGGCAGGAATGGGCGCTTACGGCCTTCGTTTTCCTGCCCATTTTCAAAGGCAGCGGCCGTACTCGGCATCGCCGCCAGTTTCTTCTCCCCGCCGGGGAGAAGGTGGCCCGAAAGGTTAGATGAGGGGCAACGGCAGAGACGTCAGGAGAGCTTGCCCCCTCATCCCGCTGCCGCGGACTTCTCCCCGGCGGGGAGAAGAAGCAGGCCGCACCCACTCGCGCTACAATCCTCTTCAGGGAAGCATGCGTTCTTCCTTGGGCGGCAGGTAGGCCGCATCGAAGACCTGCTCGGCCTTGACGTTGCCCTTCAGGCCCATGGAAACCTTGAGTGTATCCAGAGAGGCGGCAAGCCGGGCCGGATCGACGCCGCCCATGCCGTTCTCCACCACGTAGGGCGTCTTGATATTCATGCTGTTGGCCATGTTGAGGCGTTCAAGCTCAATGGCGCTATCAAGCGTCTCGTTGCGCTTCAGCACCGCCGCCACGCCCTCTTCCGGGGTCTTGACCGAATCGGCAAAGCCCTTGGCCAGTGCTTTCAGAAAACCCTTGACGGCATCAGGGTTTTTCTCAGCGAAATCAGTGTTTACCAGCACCGCATTGCCATAAAGATTCAACCCGTGCTCGGCCATCAGAATGGTCGAGATATCGTCATCGGCAATGCCCTGTTTCTTGAGATTGAGAATGACGGAAAAGGCAAAACCGAAAACGGCATCGACATCGCCCTTGGCGAGCATCGGTTCACGCACCGGAAAACCGATCGATTCGATCTTGATCTTGCTGTCATCGAGGCCCGCCACCTGCTTGAAGGCCGGCCATTGCGCGAAGGCGCCATCCGGTGGTGGTGCGCCGAGCTTCTTGCCTTCCAGCGATTTCGGATCGCCGGTGACGCCGAGCGATTTGCGGCCGACCACCGCGAAAGTCGGGCGCTCATAGACCATATAAACGGCCTTGATCTTCTGGCTAGGATCCTCGTCGAGGAACTTCATCACCGAGTTGATATCGCCAAATCCCATCTGATAGGCACCGGTCGCAACACGCGGGATCGCCTCGACCGAGCCGTTGCCGCTGTCGATGGTGACATCGAGGCCTTCGGCCTTGAAGTAGCCCTTGTCGAGCGCCAGCAGGAAACCGGCGGCCGGTCCCTCGAATTTCCAGTCAAGCGTGAATTTCACCGGCGTTTCAGCATGAGCACCCGTCACCGGCAGCGAAAAGCCCGCGACCGCACCGAAGGCGGCAATCGCCAACGTTCTAGACAACAACCTGCGCGTTAAAATCATCTATTCCCCCTGATGGTTTTGCTTGATTGGTTGCATAAGACCCAATTCCAACCCTCAAGGCAAGATAAAATTGCACACAAAATAGCCGTTATTTTGTATGCTTATTTTATATGCATAGATGATCGATACACAGGCAAACTGCTGGCAATTCTGCCCATCCCGCGTGCAACGAAGGCGCGGAAATATCGTTCACACGGAGAACACATCGTTCTCATTTGCCAGGGTTGCGGATCAGGGGCAGCGTAGGACAAATAGAGCCACAAACAGCAGGCGAAACGGCGGGACGGCAACATGAATTCTGCACTTGGCATACACCACATCACCATGATCACCCGGAAGGTGCAGGCGAATGTGGATTTTTACGCCGGCTTTCTGGGGCTGCGGCTGGTCAAGCGCACGGCCGGCTTCGAAGACGCCATGCAGCTGCACCTGCTTTACGGCGACGATATTGGCTCTCCCGGCTCGCTATTGACCTTTCTGGTCTGGGAAGATGGCGGCCAAGGCCGCGTCGGTTACGGGCAGACGCTGGAAATTTCCGTGGCGATCGATCCCGCGGCGATCGGATTCTGGCTGACACGGGCGCTGAAATTCGGCCTGCGCGCCGGGGGACCGTCGGATGAATTCGGCGCGCCCGTCCTTCGGTTGAAAGACCCCGATGGCCTGATTGTCAAGCTGGTTGGCACCCATGCCTTTGCCGATGCGACGCCGCATGTGACGGCCGATATCTCCGCCGAAGATGCCATTCGCCGAATCTATGGCGCAACCATGCTGAGCGAGGTGCCGGAAGAAACCGTGGCGTTTCTGGAAAAACACTTCGGTTACCGGCAGGAAAGCCAGGCGGGCGCGATCCGCCGGCTCGTTTCCGATAGCGGCGACATCATCGATGTGCGCGACGCGACCGGCTTCTGGTCCAGCGCGCCCGGCACCGGCACGGTCGACCACATCGCCTTCCGTGCGAAGGACATGGATGAGCTGAACACGGTTCTCACCGGCTTGAAATCGCTGAATTCCAGCACCACCAATGCCCATGACCGGAAATATTTCCACTCGCTCTACGTCCGCGAACCGGGCGGCGTGCTGATTGAAATGGCGACCGATGCGCCCGGCATGACGGTGGACGAGCCGCTGGCGACGCTTGGCGAAGAACTGTTCATTCCACCGCTGTTCATGAAGGATGAAGCGGATGTACGCGTTGCCCTGCCGCAATTTGCGATGCCGGGCGAAGAGCGGATCGTTTATCGCGACCTGCCCTTCGTGCACCGTTTCTACACGCCGGAGGAGCCTGACGGCAGCACCATCATCCTGCTGCACGGTTCCGGCGGCAGCGAAACGAGCCTGATGCCGCTGGCGCACCGGGCGGCCCCCGGCGCTACCCTTCTCGGCGTGCGCGGACGCAGCACGGAAGAAGACATCGCCCGCTGGTTCCGGCGCTTCCCCGATTTCAGCTTCGACCAGAAGGATATCCTCTTGGAAGCGGAGGCCTTTGCCGCCTTCGTGGAAGGGGCAATCCGCGCCTATGGTCTCGATCGCTCGAAACTGCGGTTCATCGGCCATTCCAATGGCGCGAACTTCTATGCGGCCTTTGCCGCGCTTTATCCGGAGCTTGCCGGCGACGCCCTGCTCTACCGCCCGATGCCGGTTCTTGAAACATGGCCGCAGAGCGATCTTTCCGGCCGCAATTTCGTGCTCGTTGCGGGAGAACGCGACAAATACCGCGATGGGGCAAGCGAGCTGCAAGGCAGACTTGCGGCAAGCGGCGCGAGGGCTGAGTTGGAAACGGTCGAGGATGGACACGAATTGGGGCTTCCCGATATCGAAGCGGCACGGCGCTGGCTGGCGGATGCTTCCTGATACGAGGCGGTTAGGGTGTCACCCACGAGTGGCACTCGCTCGCTCTCCCCGTTACCCACACCTCCATCAACCGGGCCTTGCATAAATTCACCAAAAGGGCTTTAAAAACAGCTTCGTAATTGGAGAGTCCGTTTGGAAATCCCGCTGTTTATCCTCGCCCTCGTCGCGGCCTTCATCTACACGCTGGTCGCGAGCATCCGCAACTCAGGCCGAATCAAGTCTCTGGAACGGGAGGTTCACAGCCTCAAGCGGCTGATGGCCGCGGGTGTCTCTCCCGTGATGACGCAGGCAGAGGGCGCGGAAGCAGCGGAAAAACCGGATTTCTCAGCGGAAGCGGAAAGCGAAGCCGCACCGGAAGCAACAGCCTTCCAAGCTGAAGAAGCATCCGAGCTCGGCGAAACGGTAGCCCCGGCAGCACCGGAAGAAGTCGCACGCGAAGAAGCACAGCCTGCGCCTGCCGCGGCGATTGTCGAAACACCGGCAGCGAAGGAGAGCTTTGAAAGCCTGCTCGGCGCCCGTTGGGCGGTCTGGGCGGGCGGTCTGGCGCTGGCGCTTGGCGGCATTTTCCTCGTCAAATATTCGATCGAATCGGGGCTCTTGAGCCCGGCGGTCAGGCTTTCGCTCGCCGCCATTTTCGGTCTTTTCCTCGGGCTTGCCGGCGAGGCGATCCGCCGCAAGGCGGTGCCGGGCATTGCCACCGCCTATTCCAACGCGATGATACCGGGCGTGCTGACGGCAGCCGGCGCATTGACGCTGTTCGGCGTGGTCTACGCGGCCTATGGCATTTACGATTATATCGGATCTGGAACGGCTTTCATCCTGCTTGGGCTTGTCGCCTTTGCCACCATCGGACTATCGCTTCTGCACGGACAGGCGCTGGCCGGTCTCGGCCTTCTCGGTTCGATGCTGACTCCGGCGCTGATTTCCAGCGAAACGCCAAATATCTGGGCGCTTTTCGTGTTCCTGACGATCTCGTGGCTGGCGACCGCAGCAGCAGCGCGCCGGCAGGGCTGGACCGCCGTTCCATCGCTTGCCAATGCCGGCATCGGTCTCTGGGCGCTGGGTTATATCGGTTTTTCCGATACGATCAGTGCCGAACCGCCGACGCTTGCCCTGCTCGTCATGCTGGCCGGCACGATCTTCCTGTGGCCCGGAAAGCAGCTCGACACCCCGCCCGCAGAAGCAGCCGAAACCGCAGCTCCCGAGCGGCGCGCGGTCCGCATCATGCGGCTTCTGCTGCGCCCGTCGCTCGCCATCAATCTCACGGTATCCATGGCCGTGATCCTGCCGGCCATCGGCTTCCTCTTTGCGGAGGGCAGCGTCGACACCCATCCGGCCCTGATCGTTTCGGCGCTCATCGCTGCACTTGCCGCCCTTGGCGCCGCCCGCCACTATGCTGTCTGGCCCGCGATCATCGCCGCGCTCGGCGCCCAGACTGCGGTGTCGCTGATGTCACGGCAGGGCATCGACTTCATCGGTCTCATCAATGATACCGGCGTAACGCTTCCGCCCGTCGGAACAGGCTACACCGCGGAAATCGCCATGGCGCTCGGCCTCGGCGTGATCCTGGTGCTGTGTGCCTTCTCCTTCCTCAAACGCAAGGGCGCCGAAGATGCGGATTTCGCCCAGCTCTGGGCCGGTATCGCAGCACTTTTCCCGGTCTGGCTCGCCACGGCAAGCTTCGTCGAATATGGCAATCTCGGCCGAGACTGGCTGCACGCTGCCTACGGTCTCGGGCTTGGCTTCGTGCTGCTTGCAGGTGCCGAATGGCTGCACCGGCAGAACGATGAGGCCTATCGCAAATCGCTCAACATTCTCGTGCTCGGTTCCTTCGCTGCCTTCGCGCTCAGCCTGCACACGCTGACGGAAGGGCTTGCGACAACCGTGCTGCTTTCCGTCATCGGCTTCCTCTATGTGCTGGCAAGCCGCAAGCGTAACTGGGAGGTGCTGCCCTGGGTGATGGCGGTGGCAAGCGTTGCCGTTCTCGGCCGCATCGCCTGGGAACCCACCATCGTCGGGCCGCAAAATCTCGGCACCACACCCGTCTTCAACGCGCTTCTGCCAGGTTATGGCATTCCGGCACTGTTGGCCGTCGCCTCTGCCTGGCTGCTGCGCGACTGGCCGGGGGTCAGAGCCAAGAACTTCCTGCAGGCGATTGCCAGCGTCATGGGCCTTCTGGCAGTCGCCATCCTCATCCGCCACGCGATGAATGGCGGCACACTTGACAACAGCGTGCCGACGCTCGGCGAACAATCGATCTACACGCTGCTGACCATCGGTTTTTCGGGCGTGCTGATGACGCTTGATCTCAAGAGCCCCAGCCCCGTCTTCCGTTACGGTTCGATGATTGCCGGCGTTATCGCCGTCATCAACGTGCTGACGATGCATTTCTTCACGCTCAACCCCTATTTCACCGGCGAAAATACCGGCCGCATACCAGTCCTCAACCTGCTGCTGATCGGTTACCTGTTGCCGGCGCTCGCCTATGGCGGCCTTGCCTATTATGCGCGGAGGAAACGTCCCCCGCCCTATGTCAGCATGCTGGCGGTGGCGGGTGCGGCGCTCGGTTTTGCCTGGGCGACGCTTTCGGTGCGCCGTTTCTGGCAGGGCGAGAACATCGCCGACTGGAAAGGCTTTATGCAGGGCGAGACCTATAGCTATTCGGTGGTCTGGTTGCTGATCGGCGTGTTGCTGCTCGTGCTCGGTTCGCGCTTTAATGCCCGCAGCCTGCGTCTGGCATCAGCCGCCTTCGTGCTGATCTCAGTTGCCAAGGCCTTCCTCATCGACATGAGCAACCTTGAAGGTGTGCTGAGAGCCCTGTCCTTCATCGGCCTCGGTGCGGTGCTGATCGGTATCGGCCTGTTCTACCAGAAAATCCTGACCCGGAAGCCGCAGGCATGATCGCGGCCGAGGCTTTCGCGCCCCATGCGGCGCTTGCGCAGGAGCTGATACCGCACGCCGCCGATACCGGCGACGGCTCGCACGACCTTGCCCATATTCACCGCGTCTTCCGCAACGCCATGCGCATCCATGCGGGCGAAGGCGGCGATGGCAATGTGCTCGCGGCAAGCGTGCTGCTGCATGATTGCGTCGCGGTGGAGAAGAACTCACCTTTGCGGGCACAGGCCTCAAGGCTTGCGGCGGAAAAAGCATCAGGCATTCTGGCCGGGCTTGGCTGGCAGAAGCAGGATATCGAAGCCGCCGCGCATGCCATCACCACCCACAGCTTTTCCGCCAATATCGAGCCGCAGACACTGGAGGCAAAAATCCTTCAGGATGCCGACCGGCTGGATGCCATCGGCATGGTGGGGGCGGCCCGCTGCTTTTATATTGCCGGGCGCATGGGCTCGGCGCTTTACGATCCGGCCGATCCGCTGGCGAAGGAGCGACCGCTTGACGACCGCGCCTTTGCCATCGACCATTTCGAAACAAAGCTGTTCAAACTGGCCGATGGCTTCCGCACCGAAACCGGGCGGCAGATGGCCAAAGCCCGGCATGAGCGGCTGAAACAGGTGCTCGACCTGTTTCTCGACGAGATTTGAGGATATCGAAGATGCGCGTGACCGAACTCAACATCTATCCGCTGAAGAGCGCGCGCGGCATTGCGCTTAAGGAAAGCGCCGTTTCGGCCGAAGGCCTGCCGGGAGACCGCCGCGCCATGCTGACCGACCCTTCCGGCCATTTCATCACCCAGCGCGAGTTGCCCGCCATCGCCACCGTGCTGGCGCGGCATGAGGATGGCGGCATGGCGCTTTCGCGCGAGAGGAGCGGCGAGATTTTCGCAAGACCCTCCGGGCAGCGTATGGATGTGGCGGTGTGGAAATCAATCGTCAGCGCCAATATCGCCGATGATGAAACCAACGACACACTCTCGGCCTGGCTTGGGCGCGAGGTGAAGCTGGTATTCTTTGACGATGCCGCAAAACGCATCGCAAGCCTTGAATGGACGGGCAATGAGACACCCGTCACCTTTGCGGATGGCTACCAGATCCTCGTCACCACCACCGCCTCGCTTGCCGCACTCAACGACAACATGCGCGGAAATGGCGAAGACGCCGTGGGCATGGAGCGGTTCCGGCCGAATATCGTGCTGGAGACGGAAGAGGCCTGGGCGGAGGACCGCTGGGCTGCCATCGAGATCGGCGGCATTCGTTTCGATCTCGTCAAACCCTGCGCCCGCTGCATCATGACCACGCAGGACCAGATGACCGGCTCCCGCGACGTGCCCTCCCCCATGAAAGCCATGGGCCGCATTCGCATGTCCGGCGACCGGCGCGTGCCGGGTCCACTGTTCGGCTGGAATGTGACGCCGCGCGGAGAAGGCAGGCTGTCCGTCGGCGATGTAGCAAGAGTGGTCGAGGAACGGCCGGAGGGCTGGGCGATCAAGCGGCGGTAGGCCGGCGGCTTGGTTCTAACGGGACCCGCAGCAGGCTCCATGTTCTCATAGATGGCACACCCTCTCTCCCTCATTCCTGTGCTCGTCACAGGAATCCAGCCGACGCGCGGCGGCGCGGCGGAGAGACTCTTTTCAGCCCAAGGACTTGGGCTGGCTGGATCCCTGTGACGAGCACAGGGATGAGGAGGAGCGCGCTACTGTCATCGATCAACAACCAGCTCCGAGCCGGACCCGCCGATCTCCATCATTGTTTCACACTCGCAAATGCGATGCGTAGTCTCAAGTCACGGCTTCTTCGCCCCGACAATCAGAAAGATCGGGCGGCGATCCTCGTGCTTCAGTTCTGGCCGCTCGGCCATCAAAGCCGGATCAGGCCGTGGTTCCGCCAGCTGCGCAAGGGCAAAACCGGCAGACAGCAAGCCATTGAGAATGCCTGACACGGTGCGGTGATATTTGACCACATCATCCGCCATCCAGTTGGAGTGGCGCACGCCCTCGCTCTGGTAGTTGTCGAGCGGCCAGTGCAGGATTTCGCCACCCTCGCCATAAAACCAGTCCTGTTTTTCCAGCGCCGTGAAGACCGGATGCTCAATGGAAAACACGAAATCGCCGCCCGCCTTCAGCACAGCGAAAATCTTTGCGAATGCCGCGTCGAGATCACGGACGTAATGGAGCGCTAGCGAACTCAGCACCACGTCGAAACTCTCCTGCGGAAAATCGATGTCTTCGATCGCCGCCCGGCGATAATCGATGCCCGGCCCGCCATTGATTTCGGCAGCGCGGCGCAGCATGTTTTCCGAGAGATCGACGCCGACAATGCGGGCCGCCCCCTGCTCCGCCGCATAACGACAATGCCAGCCGAAACCGCAACCGAGATCGAGAAAAGACCTGCCTTTCAGGTCCGGCAACATGGCGCGCAGCTCATGCCATTCGCCGGCCTGGCGCAAACCCTCGATGGAACGCGGCATGGCGCTATAACGTTCGAAAAATCCTGCGTCGTCGTAGATATTCTGTTTCATCGTCGTCGCTCCGACCGTATTCCATCAATGCCATGAATAATGGCCGTCAACAAAAGTCGCTAGTGGGACAGCCTGACAAAAGATAATATTCATCCCATCATAGAGGAATCCGCAGCAAGCCATGGCCCTTCTTTTTGGGTGCGCGCTGCGATGGGGGAATGTTCATGTCGCAAGCCACACGCCAGACCATGCCCTGGCTGATCATCGCAGCCGGGTCGCTGATTGCGGTCATGACCTTCGGTCCCCGATCGGCCATGGGGTTCTTCCAGTTACCGATGCTTGCCGATACCGGCTGGGATCGTTCCACCTTCGGTCTTGCCATGGCTTTGCAGAACCTGTTCTGGGGTCTTGGCCAGCCGTTCTTCGGCGCGATTGCGGATAAATACGGCACGGGCCGCGTGCTCGTTCTGTCAGGCATTCTTTATGCCGCGGGTCTCGTCTGCATGTCCTTCGGCACCTCGCCCTTCTGGCTGCATTTTGGCGGCGGCGTGCTTGTCGGGCTTGGCATTGCCGCCGGTTCCTTCAGCGTCATTCTTTCCGCCTTCGCGCGCCACGTCACGCCGCAGCAGCGCTCACTTGCCTTCGGCATCGGTACGGCGGCGGGTTCGGCCGGCATGTTCCTGTTTGCACCCATCAGCCAGGGGCTTATTTCCGCCTATGGCTGGTCGGACAGTCTCGTCTGGCTGGCTGCCATGATGGTGCTCGTTCCGCTGCTGGCATGGCCGATGCGCGGTAATTCCTCTTCCGGCAGCCAGTCGCAGGCGCAGTTCCAGCAGACGGTGGGCGAAGCGCTGAAGGAGGCGCTTGGCCACAAGAGCTATCTGCTTCTGACCACCGGTTTCTTCGTCTGCGGTTTTCAGGTGGCCTTCATAACAGCGCATTTCCCGGCCTATCTCGGCGATATCGGCATCGAACCACGTTACGCGGTCATCGCCATGGCGCTGATCGGCTTCTTCAACATCATCGGGTCGCTCGCCGCCGGGGTTATCGCCCAGCGTTATTCGAAACCCTATCTGCTCGCCTATATCTATATTGCCCGCTCGGTCGTGGTCACGGCCTTCCTGCTGCTGCCGCAATCGCCGCTTTCGGTCATCCTCTTCGCCTCCTTCATGGGCATTCTGTGGCTTTCCACCGTGCCGCCCACCAATGCGCTGGTGGCGATCATGTTCGGCACCCGTCACCTCGGCATGCTGGGCGGCGTGGTTTTCCTCACCCACCAGATCGGCTCGTTCCTCGGCGTCTGGCTGGGTGGCTTCCTTTATGACCGGTTCGGCACCTACGATATCGTCTGGTGGCTCGGCGTTGGCATGGGGATTTTTGCGGCCATTGTGCACTGGCCCATTCAGGAGCGGCCGGCACCACGGCCAGCAATGGCATGAGACTGGAGCGCATTTCCTGACGGAAAACCGGGGTCCACTTTTCCTGGAAATGCTCTAGACCGCTTTATCGAGAGCGGGCGGCTCAGCCTTTCGCTCCAGCGCCTTCAGCGCCGCCTGCACGAAACCGTCGCGGGCGGCGTTTTCATTGAGGCCGCGCGGATCGTAAACATGCCGGTGGAGGAAATGGTCGGTCAGCCGGAACGCCGCCGCGAGGCTTTCGGGATCGGCGGCCGTCGACTGTCCTTCGCCGAGAAAGGCGGGAAGCGCAAGCATCCTTGCCGCATAGGGCGCGCCCGCCGTGCGGCAGACCGCCCTGCCCGTCTTTGGCGAGACATAGATGAGATCGCTGCGCAGCCCCGTCGCCGCACATTCGCTGAGGTCGAGGCCGAAACCGAGATCGTTCAGCACCGCCAGTTCGAAGCGCACGAACAGTTCGCCGGCATCGACGGGATCGTGGAGATTGTCGAGAATGACATCGAGCGCCTGGTAAAGATGCGGATGCGGATCACGCTCCGGCAGAAGCCGAAGCAAAGCGCCCATGGCCTGCACGCCATATACGGCTGTTGCCGTCTCCATCAGCTGTCCTGCGCGCAATTGCAGCGGTTCGATACGGAATTCACCGAGATGATCGTGCAGGCGGGCGCGCCAGATGACATCCACCCGGTTTCCGGCCTGCAGCACCGGCTGCATGGTGCGGGATCGGCCGGAGCGCACCATGCCCAGATGGCGGCCGCGCGAAGGGGTCATCACCTCGGCGATGACACTCGTCTCGCCATGGCGTTTAACGCCGAGAATGATCGCCTCATCCTGCCACTGCATGAAACCTGTCCGAATTTCGATTCAAGCCCGATCATAACCGATCTGGCGGCGAAACGTTATTCTTTTACGGCGTCGCGCGGCATGCCGACGAGTTTGAGAACAAAATCCATGATTTCCGTTTCCCCGAAGGGCTTGCCGAGCAAAGGCGAATGCAAGAGATCATCGGGAAACCCCGTCGTGTCGCCGTAACCGCTGACGAAACCGAAGGGAATTCCCGCCATCCGCAGCTGGCGCGCAAAATCGTAGCTCTTGCCGTCGGAAAGGCTGACATCGAGAAGCACGCAATCGGCGCCGTCCTGTTCAACGACCTGTCTTGCCTGCGCAAGCGTCGTGGCGATGATGATCGATTCGACACCCATGGACTGGAGAACCGCTTCAACATCAAGCGCCACCAGATATTCATCCTCAACGACGATAACCCGTTGTGGCACCATAATTTTTTCATCCTAATGACGAGACCGCATGGCTAAAAAAAGCAGTCTCCAGTATAATTCTCGCGGGAGATATGATCACAGCAGTCGCAAATTGCGGCCTCACCGTCATTTAAAAAAGACATGTCGTAAAACAATCAGATGAACGGCCTTTGCCGCTTTTCGTCGCTTTCCCAGCCCGCCACATGGCTCAAGCCTGCCTCGTCCAGCACCAGGCAACCCTTGTCAATCCAGCGAATGAGGCCGCGATCGACCAGCTTTCTCAACGTCTTATTGGTGTGGACGATCGAAAGACCGAGTGTGTCGGCGACATGCTGCTGGGTGACGGGGATCGGTGTTTCACCAGGCAGCAAATTGGCTGCTTTGGCCTTGCGATAAAGGAAGGCAATGAGATAGGCGGCACGTTCGATGGCAGTGCGACGCCCGATGCTGAGGAGGTGATTGTCGAGCATGCGTTCTTCGCTTGCCGCAATCCACGTCAGGTCAAATGCGAGCGTTGGGTGATCAGTGAAGAGATTGTTGAGGCGGGAGCGCTCGAAGACGCAGAGCGTGACCGGCGACAGCGCTTCGACGGAGTGCTCCATTTCCCCCATCACCGTGCCCTGAAGGCCAACAAGGTCGCCCGGCATCACATAATTGAGGATCTGTCGGCGCCCGTCCTCCAGCGTCTTGTATCGGAAAGCCCAGCCATGCAGGACAGTATAAAGATGAGCGCTGTGTGAGCCCTCCATCAGAATGACGGAGCCGCTTTCCACTGCGAGTTCCCCCGTCTTGAAACGGGAAACAAAATCGAGTTCGGAGGAGGAAAAGTCCCGGAAATGCGGCAGGTCGCGCAAGGGACATTGCTGGCACGGGGTAGTGGAAATTCCGTTCGGTTTTTTTGGCGACATGAATATCCATCATCAAAAAAAGGTTGCGCCCAATTGTTTTGGAACAACCGGCCCGAACGTGTTCGGTTCCCGGTGGTAGACGAAGATATTCCCACCTCATTCCTGCGCTTGTCACAGGAATGAGGTGCCGGAGAAAACCGGGAGTGCGTTAACCCCGCGGGAATTCGAGACCCATTTCACGGAAACGCTCGGGGTCGTCGCCCCAGTTCTCACGCACCTTCACGAACAGGAAGAGATGCACCGGCTGCTCGAGGATTTCTGACAGCTCCTTGCGCGAGGCGGTGGAGATGGCCTTGATCGCATCGCCGTTCTTGCCGAGCGCGATCTTCTTCTGGCTGTCGCGCTCGACATAGATCACCTGTTCGATGCGCACGGACCCGTCCTTGCGCTCTTCCCACTTTTCCGTCTCGACATGCGAGGCATAGGGCAGTTCCTGATGCAGGCGCAGGAAGAGTTTTTCGCGGGTGATTTCGGCGGCGAGCTGGCGCATCGGCAGATCGGAAATCTGGTCTTCCGGATAATACCACGGGCCTTCCGGCAGGGTCTCCACCAGATAATCCATCAGGTCTTCGCAGCCCGAACCGTTGGTGGCGGAAATCATGAAGGTGCGGTCGAACGCGACCTTTTCGTTGGCGGCGGCGGCGAGCTTCAGAAGGTCTTCGCGCTTCACCTGGTCGATCTTGTTAAGGCACAGGATTTTCTTCTGCGGAACGTCCTTCAGGCCTTCGAGAATGGCCTCGGCATCACCCTTCAGGCCGCGCTCGCTGTCGATCAGCAGCAGAATGAGATCCGCATCCTTCGCACCACCCCAAGCCGAAGTGACCATGGCGCGGTCGAGCCTGCGGCGCGGCTTGAAGATGCCGGGCGTGTCCATGAAAACGATCTGCGCATTCTTGTGAATGGCGATGCCGCGCATGACCGCGCGCGTCGTCTGCACCTTGTGGCTGACGATCGAGACTTTGGCGCCCACCAGCCGGTTCACCAGCGTCGATTTTCCGGCATTGGTCGGGCCGATGAGGGCGACGAAACCGGAACGGGTCGGAAGGGCATTGTCTTCGCCCGTTACGGCGGGATTTTCGTGATCGGTCATGATATCCATCAAGGTCAGAGGTATTCAACATGCGGCCAAAGGGTCCGCCATGCGCTCGGTTGCAGCACCCTGTCGTCGGGTGCTCAGTTTCCGGTGGGGCTTTTCCGCCAGACGCCTTCGCGTTCCAGCAATCTGGTTGCCGCCACCTGTTCGGCCGCGCGCTTGGAGCGCTCAACGCCGGTTTCCGGCTTCACGCCGGGAATTTCCACCGTCACGGTGAAGCTGGGATCGTGATCCGGTCCGGAGCGATCGTCAACCCGGTAAGCGGGCGTCGCCGCAAATCGGGCATGCGCCCATTCCTGCAATTCGGTCTTGGCGTCACGCCGCCCGGCATCCACGCTGGTTGCGCGGCCCTGCCAATATTTCAGAATGAATTTGCGCGACGCTTCCAGCCCGCCATCCAGATAGATGGTGGCGATCAGGCTTTCGACCACATCGGCGCGCACGTTCAGCATCGCCTTGCCGGTCAGCTTCTTCACATCTGATCCAGTGCGAATGAAATTATGCAGGCCCATTTCGTCGCCGATTGCGGCGCAGGATTCAGCGCTGACAAGCTGGTTCAGCCGGACGGACAATTCGCCTTCGCTGGCATTACGGAAGGTGGAAAACAGCAGTTCGGCGACGCAGAGACCGAGAACGCGGTCGCCTAGAAATTCGAGCCGCTCGTAATTTCCGGCGGCGGCGGAACGGGCGCTGGCATGGGTCAAGGCCCGGTCGAGCCGGGCCTTTTCCTTGAATTCATATCCGATCAACGCTTCCAGACGGGAAATTTCGTCCGCGGAAAGCGGCTTGGTCTTGCTCATCCCACAACCTTGAACAGGCGGTCCCAACGCATGTTGGCAGGCCATTCCCAAATGCGGCTGAACGGCGTGTCGTTGCCCAGCGAGAAGAAGATGACGCTGGCGCGGCCGATCAGGTTTTCTTCCGGTACGAAACCGACGTCGAAACGGCTGTCGAGCGAATTGTCTCTGTTGTCGCCCATCATGAAATAATGGCCTTCCGGCACCACGAATTCACGAGTGTTGTCGCCGCGCGAGTCGGGCGACTGGTCGAGCGTGTCGTAGGTGACGCCATTGTCGAGCGTTTCGCGGAAGACCGGCACATTGGTGCCCGGATCGGCGCGGTAATCGGAGGTGAAGGTGCCATCGGGCTGCTTCGGAACCGGCTGGCCGTTGATGAACAGCACGCCGTTCGTCACCTGCACGCGGTCACCGGGCAAGCCGACCAAGCGCTTGATGTAATCCACTTCAGGATTGGGCGGCAGGCGGAAGACCACGACATCGCCGCGCTTCGGCTTGCTGAATTCGAGGATGCGGCCGGAAAAGAGGTTCGGCGAAAAGGGCAGCGAATATTTCGAATAGCCGTAGGAGAACTTGTTGACGAACAGATAGTCGCCAACCAGAAGCGTCGGCATCATCGAGCCTGACGGGATCGTGAAGGGCTGAAACAGCACGGTGCGGATGACCATTGCCAGCAGCAGCGCCTGAATGATGACCTTGACGTTCTCCCAGAGGGCGTTCTGCTTCTTCTCAGCTTTTTCGGACACTTATAGACCTGCCTGATTGTTCCCCGGCTCCTTCGATTTCAGAAGCTCCCGGGCCGTTGCTTATCGCGCCTGCGGCGGGTGATGCTGTTTCACGCAGCCGGCAACGCTTTCATATTTCTGCGACTTCTCTAGAACCTTTCCAGCCCGAAGGGAAGCGCTTCTGTGACACCTCTGCAAATAGAGCGCCTTTACGGCGGCAGCGCGCCTCACCCATTCACGGGAAGCGCCTCGATGATCACAAATGCCTGAGCATAGGGAAAGTCGTCCGTGATCGTCAGATGGATATTGGCGCGGTGACCGGCGGGCAGCATCGCCGCCAGCCTCTCCCCTGCCCCGTTGGTCAGGATCATCGTCGGTTTGCCGCCCGGCAGATTAACGACGCCCATATCCTTCCAGAAAACGCCGTTCGCAAGCCCGGTTCCAAGCGCCTTGGAACAGGCTTCCTTGGCGGCGAAACGTTTGGCATAAGACGCGGCACGGTTTTTCCGGCCGTCCGATTTCGCCCGCTCTATATCGGTGAAACAGCGATGGGTGAAACGTTCGCCGAAACGTTCGATCGATTTTTCGACGCGGCGGATGTCGATCAGGTCGCTGCCCAATCCAATGATCATTTCAACATCTCCAGAGAAGCATTCTTATTGGCGGCGCGGTGGGCGAGATTTTCCATCTTGCGCCGCTGGAAGCCGCTGATGAGGCCGTAGACGGCGATATAGGTAATGACAGCGCTGATGGCGGCGGGAAACAACGCGCCGATGGTCATGGGCTCCAGAACCGGCGTCCATATCTGCCGGAATTCAAGATGGCTGAACAGCGCGACGAAATCCACATGCGCCACACTTGCCGTCTTCTGCCGGCCGAGGATGAAGTGGCCCAGTTCCCAGGTGGATGCCCAGATAAACGGAAATGTCAGCGGATTGGCGAAGGTGGTGCCGAGCGCGGCTGCCACGAGATTGACGCGCAGGAGGAAACCGAGCGCCATGGCGATGACGATGTGGACGCCGAGAAAGGGTGTCCACGCCACGCCCACACCGATGGCGACACCGGCGGCAACCGAATGGGGAGAAGCGGAAAGCCTGAGCAGACGCAGCTTCATATAGCGCAGCGAACGGGAAAAACCCGTGCGCGGCCAGAAGAGGTCACGAATCTTCTCTGAAAAACCAACGGGTTCACGGCGACGAAATGACATGGGGTGCAGTTTATTTCATCGCCCGGGCCGCGCCAAGAGGTTGGTAGACGGCAAAGAACTTTTGCCGGACATTCTTCTCAGCTTCATTTCGGTGTTGAGCCGGAATGTTCCGGGGAACGGGAGTAAGAAGGATGCTCCCGTTATGGATGCGCGCTTGTTGGTGCGCATCCGCATTGTTTTTCTGGCAGAGCACGAGACCGCGTCACAATGGCTGCGAAACTCGTGAACCACATACGCATGGCGAAGGGCTGCCATGCGCTGAGTGCATTACCGGCGGAACAGGCCGCGGTCGATTTCGCGCTGGCGGAACTCGAGGTCGACATTCGACACGGAGCCGCTGAGATAATCGAATTCGCGTTCCTGGGTGGTCTTGCCACGAACGGCGCGGGCGATCTTGCGAAGCGGAGTAAACATGATTTCATGTCCTTTCAGTTTGGAAATGGCGTTTCTCATCGGTGTAGGACCACCGGCACGCCGCGTTTTCCGTTTTCAATTTCTGAAAGGAAGATAATCGCAAACCCCATCAACGACCAGAGACAGGAAAAGGCCGCTGCCATGCACTCAACGCATAACAACGGCCTTTTGGTATTTGCAGAAGATCAAAAATGCCTCAATCGAAGGCACGCGCGACAGTCGACACGCAATCGAGATCCTTGAGTTGCGACAGCAACTGGTTCAGTTGCCGCAAATCCCACACTTCGACATCCAGCGCCAGCTCGGAGAAGTCAGTGCCGATGCGGACCATGTTGAGTCCGCGGATGTTGACATCTAGCGTCGCGATCGATTGCGCGACGGAGGCGAGCGTGCCCGGCTCGTTCAGCGCATTGATCATCACCCGCGCCATGAAGCGCGACTTGTTCGCCTCGTCCAGATCCCAGCGCACATCGATCCAGCGTTCCGGTTCATCGTCGAAGCGTTGCAGCGCCGGCGCCTGAATGGGATAGATGGTGATGCCCTTGCCTTTTTCCATGATGCCGACAATGCGGTCCCCGGGAACGGCGCCGGCGGCACTGAAATGCACGTCGACATTGCCGGAGAGGCCACGGATGGGCAACGGGTCGGGTCCATCCAACATCTCGGCCGCGCCATCGTCCTCCAGAACGGAGCGCGACTTGCCGGGAATCTTGAAGACCATGCCAGAAGCGCTACGCATGTTGAACCAGCCGTCATCACCGGTCATCTTCACCGTGACGCGCTCATCCTGATAATCCGGGAACACCGCACGCAGCACATCGAGCGACGAGACCTCACCACGGCCGACGGCAGCGATGGCGTCTTCGACATCCTTCTGCGCCAGGCGGTGCAGCACGGGTTTCAAAGCTTCCCGCGAGAAGGCCTTGCCGGCGCGCTCGAAGGTGCGCTCCAGAATGCGATAACCGAGGCCGGAATATTGCTTGCGGATGGCCATGCGGGTGGCACGGCGAATGGCCGAGCGGGCCTTGCCCGTTACCACCACCTCCTCCCAGGCGGCAGGCGGTACCTGCACGCCGGAGCGGATGATCTCCACCTCATCGCCATTGTTGAGCCGGGTGACGAGCGGCATGATCCGCCCATTGATCTTGGCGCCAACCGTGGTGTCGCCGATATTGGTGTGCACCGCGTAGGCGAAATCGATGGGGGTGGCGCCCCGCGGCAGGGCAATCAGCTTGCCCTTGGGCGTGAAGCAGAACACCTGGTCCTGGAACAGTTCGAGCTTGGTATGCTCCAGGAACTCTTCCGGGCTGTCGCCTTCGGCCAGCGATTCGATGGTGTGGCGCAGCCAGGAATAGGCATTGCTTTCTTTCGAAAGCAGATCGCCCTCCCCGTTTTCGCCGTCCTTATAGAGCGCATGGGCGGCGATGCCGAATTCGGCGATCTCGTGCATGCGCTTGGTACGGATCTGCAGCTCGATACGCTGGCGCGACGGGCCGACGATCGTGGTGTGGATGGAGCGATAATCGTTCTGCTTCGGGGTGGAGATATAGTCCTTGAAGCGGCCCGGCACCACGCGCCAGCGGGTGTGCACGATGCCCAGCGCCCGGTAGCAGCCGGGAATATCATCCACCAGAATACGGAAACCGTAAACATCGGAAAGCTGCTCGAAGGAGAGCGACTTCGACTGCATTTTACGGAACACCGAATAGGGCTTTTTCTGACGTCCCTTGACGTGGGTGCCGAGCAACCCGTTGGCCACCAGCAGCTCACGCAGCTCGTCCTCGATCTTCTTGATGAGGCCTTCATTGCGCGTTTCCAGTTCCAGCAGGCGGTTGGTCACCGTCTCATAGGCTTCCGGATTGAGATAACGGAAGGACAGGTCCTCCAGCTCGTCGCGCATATCCTGCATACCCATGCGCCCGGCGAGCGGCGCATAGATTTCCATCGTCTCCTCGGAAATGCGGCTGCGCTTGTCGGCCGGCATATATTCCATGGTACGCATATTGTGCAGGCGGTCGGCGAGCTTGACCAGAAGGACGCGCACGTCGTCGGAAATGGCGAGCAGCAGCTTGCGCAGGTTTTCCGCCTGCTTGGCCTTGCGGGTGACGAGATCGAGCTTCTTGAGCTTGGTGAGCCCCTCCACCAGCCGGCCGATGTCTTCGCCGAAGAGTTCATCGATTTCAGCGCGGGTGGCGGTGGTATCTTCGATCGTATCGTGCAGCAACGCCACCGCGATGGTCGATTCGTCGAGATGCATTTCAGTGAGGATCGCGGCAACTTCAAGCGGATGCGAGATATAGGGGTCGCCATTGGCCCGCTTCTGCTGGCCATGTTTCTGCATCGCGTAAACATAGGCCTTGTTCAGCAGGGCCTCATTCGCATCCGGTTTATATTTTTGAACCCGCTCGACGAGTTCGTATTGCCGCATCATGCGATATTCCACAAAAAGAAAGCGCGCCAACCTTGGGGTCGGCGCACAATGCTGCATCAATAGGGATCAGATTATGACGGCAACTATTGACAGACGGTAACCACCGCCTGCCAAAGGCATCATAAAACCGGATCAATAGTCGTCATTTTTTTCCGGCGGCACAAGGCCTTCGATACCGGCCAGCAGTTCTTCTTCCGACATCTGGTCGAAAGTAACCGTTTCCGGCTGATCATCGTCTTCGCCATCGGCAGCGGAGGCGGCGAGCGTGACCGGATCGGGCTCGGGCTCGTCCACTTCCACATGCTTCTGCAGCGAGTGGATGAGGTCTTCCTTCAGATCATCGGGAGACAGCGTCTCGTCGGCGATTTCGCGAAGCGCCACGACCGGGTTCTTGTCGTTGTCGCGGTCAACCGTGATGGAGGACCCTTGAGAAATCTGGCGCGCACGGTGGCTCGCGAGAAGCACCAGCTCGAAACGGTTGTCTACTTTATCAATGCAATCTTCAACTGTGACGCGGGCCATTGCCTGTCCTTTGCGAGTCGTAATGTCGTGGATCAGAGCGCCGTGCTTTCTTCGGGATGCACAAGGGATGCTCTAACCTATTGAATCTGCGCTTCGTGCCTTGCGAAAAACGCTTGGGATTCCTCGCGACGAAGCCTTCCAGCTTCCGATACAGCCATTGGCCGCGGAATTCAAGTTTTTCCTGTCTTTGGCGTCTTTTGGCACCTTATTGCCCTTGTTTGGCGTCTGATGAACAAAATGTCTAGAAGAATTGTCTTGGAATACGGGTGAAGTTACCTTACTTAAAACGCAACGGCGCACCGTAAAATTCGTTGATACCACATGATTTTTTGCATTTGCGACCGGAAATAAAAGCCAGATAATGGCCTTTCCAAAAAAAGGAATGGGATGGAATGTTCGATCCACGGGAGAAAATTGCGCTCTTCATAGACGGAGCCAATCTTTATGCAGCATCAAAAAGCCTGGGGTTCGATATCGACTATCGCAAGCTTCTGAAGGCATTTCAGAAGCGTGGCTATCTGCTGCGCGCCTATTATTACACCGCGCTTATCGAGGATCAGGAATATTCCTCGATCCGTCCGCTGATCGACTGGCTGGATTATAACGGCTACAAGGTCGTGACGAAGCCGGCGAAGGAATTCACCGACGCGCTCGGCCGCCGCAAGATCAAGGGCAATATGGATATCGAACTTGCAGTCGATGCCATGGAACAGTCCGAGACGGTCGATCACTTGGTTCTGTTCTCGGGCGACGGCGATTTCACCACGCTGGTGGACGCGCTGCAGCGCAAGGGCCGCAAGGTCTCCGTTGTTTCGACCATGGCCACACAGCCCGCCATGATCGCCGACGACCTGCGCCGCCAGGCCGACCACTTCATCGATCTGATGACGCTGAAGGCCGAAATCGGGCGCGATCCGAGCGAGCGCCCTGTGCGTCACGCCGAAGGTCCGGAGACGGTCTGATCCGGGCTTGCCCTGTTGACATTAAGAAACGCGCCCGTCGAAAAACGGGCGCGTTTTTGTTTGCGCATACGCCGCCCCGTGGCCGGAAAATCGCCGCTTTAATTAACAAACGTCAAATCCGGCCAGTCAAAATTATATCTTGGTTAATTTTAGACGTGTCTAAATCACGCACCGGCGCCAGAGACATGATTTGGGCGCCAAAGCAGGATGATTAGACATGCACGGCCAGGCCAAAAACGACCGACAACTCGATGAAAGACTGAATTTTCTGGGGCTTGGCCACGGTGAGCGGCAAAATCTTTCAGACATGAAGGGTGTGATCACCGGTTCACTCGATGCGTCTCTAGATCGTTTTTATACAAAGGTTCGCGCGGTGCCGGAGACGGCGAAGTTTTTCTCCAGCGAGGCCCATATCCAGCACGCCAAGAGCATGCAGCTCAAACATTGGTCCAGGATCGCCTCCGGAACGTTCAATGAGGACTACACCAATGCCGTGACTGCCATCGGCCGCACCCATGCGAGGCTGGGGCTGGAGCCCCGCTGGTATATTGGCGGTTACGCCCTGATGCTTGATGGCATCGTCAAGGCGATAATAGACTCCGAACTGAAGGGCCTTTTCATGGAAAAGAAGGCCAGAAAGGTGAAGGAGGCCTTGTCCGCCACCATCAAGGCCGCCCTTCTCGACATGGATTATTCGATCTCCGTCTATCTCGACGTGCTCGCCACCGAACGGCAGAAGGTGGAGGCAGAGCAGGCGCAGATGAAGAAGGAGCAGGATCACGTTCTCGAGCTGCTCAACAACGCCCTCGACAGGCTGGCCAATGGCGATCTCACCTCCAGCATCGCCGAAAAGACCGCGCCGCAATTCGAAGGGCTGATCGCCAATTTCAATGCCGCGGTCGGCAATCTCTCCGGCGCCTTTGCGCAGATCGTCGAAGAGGCCAACAAGATTTCCGGCAACACGCGTGAACTGACCGCCGCGACCGACGACATGGCCCGCCGCACGGAGCAGCAGGCCGCCGCGCTGGAGGAAACCGCCGCCGCCGTCGAGGAAATCACCACCATTTCCAAACTCTCGGCGCAGCGCTCCGAAGAGGCCAAGGCCATTGTCGAAAGCTCGGCCGTGGAGGCCGCGCGCTCGCGCGACGTGGTGACGGATGCGGTGAAGGCGATGGGCGCGATCGAGGAATCGTCGCAGAAGATCACCCAGATCATTTCCGTCATCGACGAGATTTCATTCCAGACCAATCTTCTGGCGCTGAACGCCGGCGTGGAGGCCGCACGCGCCGGTGAGGCCGGCAAGGGTTTCGCCGTTGTCGCCCAGGAAGTGCGCGAGCTCGCGCAGCGCTCCGCCAACGCCGCCAAGGAAATCAAAACGCTGATCGCCAAGTCTTCCGAGGATGTGACGCAGGGCGTTTCGCTGGTCAACAAGACGGGCGAATCCTTGAATACGATCGGTAACAAGGTCGATCACATCAAGGATCACATCACCTCGCTAACCAAAGCGGCGCAGGAACAGTCCGTCGGCATTCAGGAAATCAGTGCGGCGATCAACAGCATGGACAATCTGACCCAGAAGAACGCGGCGATGGTGGAAGAAACCAATGCGGCCACGCATAATCTGAGCGATGTCAGCGCCAATCTGGCGGCGCTGGTGAGCCGGTTCAGCGTTTCGGCAACGCGGGCGCATGTGGAGCGGACGTATCGGGCTGCTTGAAGGGTAGCAGGTATCCTCACTCTCCTCATTCCTGTGCTTGTCACAGGAATCCAGTTGACGCGCGTCTGCGCGACGAGAAGAGTCCTTTCAGCCCAAGGACTTGGGCTGGCTGGATTCCTGTGACAAGCACAGGAATGAGGGAGGCAGGTTTTAAGCGTTGCCACCCTTCAACAGCCGCGACTTCTGTCGGTTCCAGTCGCGTTCCTTCTCGGTCTCGCGCTTGTCATGCAGCTTTTTGCCCTTGGCAAGTGCCAGTTCCAGCTTCGCACGACCCTTCTCGTTGAAGTAGACCTTCAGCGGTACCAGCGTCATGCCGTCGCGGTTGATGCCGGCGCGCAGGCGGTTGATCTCGCGCTTGTTCAGAAGCAGTTTGCGGCGGCGGCGCGGCTCGTGGTTGAAGCGGTTGGCCTGCAGATATTCCGGCAGGTGGGAATTGATCAGCCAGATTTCATCGCCCTCGTCCGAGGCATAGGATTCGGCGATATTCGCCTTGCCTTCGCGCAACGATTTGACCTCGGTGCCGGTCAGTACCAGCCCCGCCTCATAGGTATCGATGATTTCATAGTTGAAACGAGCCTTGCGGTTTTCCGCAACGATCTTGTTCACCACGCGCTGGCTGCCTTTGGGGGCCATGATATTTCAATCCCTTGTTTTTCTTATTGCACCTTCGGCCTTGCCGCCGAAAGCGGTTTTCGAACATCTATTTAATGTTGTCGCCGCAAAAAGAAAAGGCGCGCGGGAGGGCTTCTGTTACGAAGCGGTCCATGGCGCGCCTTTCAATCTTTTCAGGCGTATCTCAGTTCATCAGGCCGGCATGCTTCAGCGCCGCATCGATCGCCGCTTCCGTTGCCGGTTCCAGCGTGCTCATCAAGGGCGAACGGACCCGGCGGTTGCCGCCGCGTGTCTTCGACAGCGCGTATTTGGTGCCGCAGACGCCGGGCTCCATGAAGATTGCCCTGTGCAGCGGCATCAGGCGGTCCTGATACTCAAGCGCCTTGGCGTAATCACCGGCAAGCATTGCCGCCTGAAACTCGGAACAAAGGCGCGGCGCGACATTGGCGGTGACCGAAATGCAGCCGACGCCGCCATGGGCGTTAAAGCCGAGCGCCGTGCCATCCTCGCCCGACAGCTGGACAAAATCCTTGCCGCAGGAAATGCGCTGTTCGGAAACCCGGTCGAGCTTGCCGGTCGCATCCTTGACGCCGATGATATTCTTATGCGCCTTGACCAGCGCACCCATGGTTTCCGGCGACATATCCACCACCGAGCGCGGCGGGATATTGTAGATGACGATCGGCAGTTTCACCGCTTCGGCGACAGCGGAAAAATGCGCGAACAGGCCCTTCTGCGTCGGCTTGTTGTAATAGGGGGTGACGACCAGCAGGGCATCCGCACCGGCTTCCTGCGCGTGCAGCGCAAGCTCGATTGCTTCATCGGTATTGTTGGAGCCAGCACCCGCAATGACCGGAACCCGTTTCGCCGCAACCTCGATGCACAGCTCAACGACCCGTTTGTGCTCATCGTGAGAGAGCGTCGGGGATTCCCCCGTCGTGCCCACGGGCACAAGGCCGTTGCTGCCTTCGGCGATCTGCCATTCCACATGGGCGGCAAAGGCCTTTTCGTCCACGGAACCATTGTCCGTGAACGGGGTAATGAGGGCGGGAATTGATCCCTTGAACATGCAAAGCTCCTGGCGCCGAGCGGTTCATGCTTCGGCCGCATTCGATGGTTAAAACCGGCACACATTAGAGCCAGCCCTTGGCGCCGACAAGCGCAAAGGCAGCGTATTTTGTCCGAAATTGTCGGAAGTGTGACAGTCTCCGGGCCGGGATCGGCGAGCGCAAAAAGCTGACGCCAAAAAGCGACGTCGCTCGCGGGCCGGTGAATAAAAGTTGATCGAATTGCAGGGCGGAAATTAAGATTTCATTAAGCCTGAAATCCCAAGATTCCGGTGCGGGACTGAAAACCTTCTCGGCAATCCCGCTGCAATGAAGCGATATTACAAGAAAGTCGACAAATCCGTACACGATGAAGAGCGGCATGAAAAAGACAGTCTGGGGATTAATGGCGGCGGGGCTTGCCGCAACCGTTTGGAACGCACTGGCCGGACCATTGCCGGAAGGTGCGGCCCCCCTTCCCTATGTCAAGCCAAACGCGCCGGCCGTTCCCGCTTTCATGCCCGCCTCGCCCGAAATCACCGGCGCCATACCGCGCCTCAACCGTCCCGATGATACCACCCAGTTGAAGGCCGGCCTCGACGCGCTTTCCAGCCGCGATGCCGCCAGGGCAATCGCGCTGCGCAACACCATGCCGAGCGGCAGCCTCGACCGGCATATTCTCTCTTGGGCGATTGCTGTCTCCGGCCAGAAGGACGTGCCATCAGCCGAGATCGCCACCGCCCAGCGCGAACTGGCCGGCTGGCCCGGTGCCGCCACCCTGCGGGCGAATTCCGAAAAGGCGCTTTACCGGGAAGATCCGCCGGCCGCTCAGGTGCTTTCAGCCTTCGGCAGCAGCCGGCCGGAAACGGCAGAAGGTACGGTCGTGCTTGCCAAGGCGCTCGCCTCCTCCGGCAAGACAGACGAATCGCAACGTCTCATTCGCCAGCTCTGGGTCAGCGAAGGCATGGACAAGGACATGGAAGACCGTGTGCTTGCCGAATTCCCTGCCTATCTGACGCCGGTCGATCACAAGGCGCGGATGGATTATCTGATGTATCGCAGCCGCATCGGACAGGCGAAGCGTTTCGGCGATCTCGGCAAGGCGCAGTCGCTTTATAATGCCTGGGCGGCGGTGCTGCAGCGATCCGCCAATGCCACAGCGTTGCTGGGCAAGGTCGACGCCTCCTGGCGCAACGATCCGACCTATCTCTTCGCGCGCATCGAGAACCTGCGCAACCAGCAGAAATATCCCGAAGCCGCCGTCCTTCTGCGGCAGGCGCCGAAGGACACGGCCAAGCTCGTCAATCCCGGCGAATGGTGGAATGAGCGCCGCATCATCGCGCGTGGTGTTGCCGATCTCGGCGATTTTGCCGAGGCCTATCGTATCGTCGCCAATCATTCGGCCACCTCGTCCGTCGATATTGCCGATGCCGAGTTCCATGCCGGCTGGTATGCGCTAAGGGCGATGCGTGATCCGGCGACGGCGGCGCGCCACTTCAATACGCTGCTGCAGACCTCGAACCGGCCGCTTTCGGCCTCGCGCGCCTATTATTGGCTTGGACGGACGGCGGAAGCCGGCGGGCCGGGCAATGCCCGTGATTTCTTCGCCAAGGCAGCGGCCCATCCCGGCACCTTCTATGGCCAGCTTGCCGCCGCGCGAATCGGCACGAAGACCCTGAACGTCAGCTACCCCAACCCCAGCAACGGCGACCGGGAACGTTTTGCCGGCCGTGAGGCCGTGCGCGCCATCGACCGGCTGGAGGCAGCGGGTTACGGCTGGCGCGCCGACAGTCTTTACCGGTCGCTTGCCGAACAGCTCGACAGCCCCGGCGAACTTGCGATTCTGGCGGCGCGTGCGGAGGGCAACGGCAATCATCAGGTCTCGCTGCAGATCGGCAAGACCGCCTTCAGCCGCGGCATCGATGCGGCAGCTCTCGCCTATCCGCTGGGCGTCATTCCGGCCAGCGCCAATATTGCCGGCTCCGGCAAGGCGCTCGCCTATGCCATCGCCCGGCAGGAAAGCGCCTTCAACCCGGCTGCCGTCTCCGCCGCCAATGCCCGTGGCCTGCTGCAATTGCTGCCTGGAACCGCCAAGGGCGTGGCCGGCCGCCACGGCCTGCCCTATACGCAGGCGATGCTGACCAGCGATGCCGGCTACAACGCCACGCTCGGCGCGCATTATCTCGGTGAGCAGATCGACAGCTTCGGCGGTTCCTACATCCTCACCTTCGTCGCCTATAATGCGGGGCCGAAGCGTGTGCCGGAATGGATCTCCCGTTATGGCGACCCGCGCGGCAAGCCCATCGACGAGGTGGTCGACTGGATCGAGCGCATCCCCTTCCCCGAGACGCGCAATTATGTGCAGCGGGTGATGGAGAATTATCAGGTCTATAAGACCAGGCTCGGGCAACAGGCCGATATCGTCGATGACCTGCGCCATGGGCGGGCGGGGTAAAGGGCGGCTCCATCGTCATCAGAGCATTCAGGCACGGGCTAGCCCGTGCTTTTTTGTTTCAACAGTCAGACGACACGCCGCATTACCTCTGGACCCCCAAATGAAAAAACCCCGGCATCTCTGCCGGGGTTTCCTTCACTGACTGCGTCAGATCAGATTAAAAGTCGCGCTGAAGGCGGACGAAACCGGTGACCTGATCGTCCTGACCGTCTTCGTCGTAGTAGTTTGCAGTGATCTTGGTGCTCAGACCATCGGTGATCTTGTAGTCGATCGTTGCGCCGGCGGTCCATGCGTCGCGATTGGACCAGTCGTTCGAAACGATTGCAGTTGCACCGGTGTTCACGACAGTGATCTTGTCGCCAACATTGCCGAGATACTGCACTGCCGGGGTGATCGTCAGGCGGTCGGTTGCCTTGATCGCGTATTCAGCAGCGACCGTCCATTCGGACAGAGCGTAGTAAGCGTTGGGGCCAGATGCCCAAACACCAGCAAGTCCAAGGGTGCCAGGTCCGATATCCGCGAATACCATTGCGCGGATAGCGCCTTCTTCCTGATCAACGTCGTAAGAACCGATCAGCTGAAGAGTAGCAGCGCCGAACTTTCCGCCAACGCCGGCCGTGATGCCAACATTGTTGTCAGGCTCCTGCGAAAGCGGGAACAGACCAGCAGCATTTGCCGGACCAGTGATGGTTGCGAACTGGCTACCAGTGCCTTCAAGTTCGTCAACCGAGATACCAGCCCAGAACGAACCGGTGTCGTAGGTATAACGGATGGAGTTGAAGAGCGTATTGGACGAAAGAAGATCGGTCTCGCCAGAGAGATCGTCATCCCACCAGCTGTAGAACTTACCAACGCGCAGGCCACCAAGTTCGATGAATGCCTGACGAGCTTCAAGACCAGAAGAGCTGGACTGACCGTTGCCTGCATCAGCACGGAATTCGATGAAACCACGCAGGGCGCCGAGTTCGGTATCGGTGCGGGTGTCAACGTTGAACTGAGCGCGGGTAAACGAATTCCAGTCCGACGTGCCGGACTGATCGCGGCCGAAGTTGGTCTGGAAACGAACGTAACCGCTGAACTTCAGGCAGGTTTCGGTGCCAGGGATGTAGAAGAAGCCGGTGCCGAAAGCGTCGCAGACGCGAACATATTCCAGGGGCTCGGGCTCGGCAGCGACGATGGCGTCGGCAGCGTGAGCGCCGGATACTGCTGCGAGAGCTGCAGCGGAGCCGATAAGAAGGCTCTTGATGTTCATGGTTGACCTCCAGTCAAACGCTTAATCTTCTAAGCAGCGGGTGGGAAAGCACTCAGAAATGCGTGCCGCTTATGAACCTGATTAGAGCTAAAACTGCGCAGGTCGGCAATCTCAATCATGACAAAAGGAAGACAGTAAGGTGTCCTTAGTTTTTCATTGTTGCGAAATAGCTACAATTCTAACGGCTGAGCACATTCATTAACAAAAGGTTAATTTCTTATTTGTTTCAGTAGCTTAGTAAATCTACCGCATCTCCGCCCGGAGGAAGAGGCGTCTTGGAAACTCGTCCAAAATTTGGCGTGCCTTATTCAAGATTGAGAATATGACCGTTCTTATTGCCTCTTTTCAGCTGATTCCTCTGCGTCCGGCGATCCATACGAATCAGGAATCGGCGGAAACCGTGAATAGCTTTTTTGATGCGAGATTCGAGTTATTGCGCGATTGTCGGAAATAGAAAAACCCCGGCATTTCTGCCGGGGCTTCCATCACTGACGATGTCAGATCAGATTAGAACGAGCGCTGAAGGCGAACGAAGCCCTTCCACTGCTCATCACGATTGTCTTCGTCGTAGTAGTTAACTGCGACCTTCGTGGAGAGACCAGAAGTGATCTTGTAGTCGATCGTTACGCCAGCCTGCCATGCATCACGGTCAGACCAGTCGTTGGTGATGATTGCAGTGCTGGTCTGAACGCCAGCGGAGTTGACGATGCCGATACGGTCAGCAACGTTGCCGAAGTACTGACCACCGGGGGTGATCGTCAGCTTGTCGGTTGCCTTGATTGCGTATTCAGCAGCAACTGCCCACTCGGATTCAGCGTAGTAAGCGTTTGCGCCGGAAGCCCAAACACCAGCAAGACCGAGAGTGCCCGGACCGAGGTCGGCCGTAGCGATCAGGCGGATTGCGCCTTCTTCCTGGTCGGTGTCGTAGCCGCCGATGAGCTGCAGGGAAGCAGCGCCGAGCTTGGCGCCGAGGCCGAGAGCGATACCAACGTTGTTGTCAGGCTCCTGCGAAAGCGGGAACAGGCCAGCAGCGTTAGCCGGACCAACGATCGTTGCGAACTGGCTGCCCGTACCTTCGAGTTCGTCAACCGAAACGCCAGCCCAGAACGAGCCTGCGTCGTAAACGTAACGAGCCGAGTTAAACAGAGCGTTCGTGGAGAGAACGTCAGACTCGCCAGAGAGGCCATCGTCCCACCAGCTGTAGAACTTACCGACCTTCAGGCCGCCGAGTTCGATGAAGGCCTGGTCAACGAATACGCCAGACGAAGCGGCAGAACCGTTGTCAGCATTGCCACGCAGACCGATGAAGCCACGCAGAGCGCCGAGCTCGGTGTCGGTACGGGTGTCAACTTCGAACTGAGCGCGGGTGAACGAATCCCAGTCAGAAACGCCAGACTTGTCACGACCGAAGTCGGTCTGGAAACGAACGTAACCGCCGAACTTCAGGCAGGTTTCGGTGCCGGGGATGTAGAAGAAGCCAGTGCCGAAAGCGTCGCAAACGCGAACGTATTCCAGGGGCTCAGGCTCAGCAGCGACGATAGCGTCGGCAGCGTGAGCGCCGGATACTGCTGCGAGAGCCGCAGCGGAGCCGATGAGAAGGCTCTTGATGTTCATGGTTGACCTCCAGTCAAAGTTTTTAAGTGGGTCTGGGTACTTTCGCTGAAGGACAGCATTCCCTGCCCCATTCCCGTGTTCTTAGAAGCCAAACGATCCACCGCCTCGCTTCTGGTGGTGAAAATACAAAAGGTTTCGCCGCTTGCAATCACCAACATCCGATAAAGCGCATTTACGTATATGCTTCATTTCGGTTTGTTGCGGAAACAACACACACTGAGCATCCAGCCTATGACTGCTTTTACAAAGTGTTAAGATTTTTGTTGAAAATCCGTTAGTTAGCGAAGTTAACAAGGTCTTTCTAAACTATCGGACTTTCCAGCCACTCCTTGCTCTCCAGGAGCGCGACAGCGGGATTTATTACGTGGATTGATTTGGAATCAAAGTTGCACCTGAAATGCACAGAGAGGCAAAAGCGGGAAAGACCGCTTGCCCGGGGCTGATTCACCAAGCAGCGATTCGACGGGAGGATAGATATTCGGCGTAACTGGATGATGTGCCTCGGGCGCATGCCGCATGCCACCGACGACGCCACTTCCTGTTGGGTGCAGCCGCTTCGGTGCCTGCCTGTATACGAACCGCGACCATAACCGGACTTGAGAACAGGTCCGGTGCCGGTTTAGGGCTCAGCTGCGGTCCAGAGCCACATCGAGTGAACGCCGATCGATTCGCTCCCGCAACGCAATCACGACGGCCAGCAGAAATTCCCGGCGTCGGGGCGCGGTGGTTTTCTCCAAAGTCGTCGTCAGCCGTGCGTGAATCTTCTCCATAAACCCCACATGGTCAAAGCGATGGGCGGATATGTTGATTTCAACCTCGTCCATATAGTGTGCGAGGTGTGGACCCAGTTCCAGATTCGCGTCCGTCTGATAGTGAGAAGCCATCTGCTCAGCAAGCGTGGCCATCTGCGCGTAAGGGCCGTATTCGTCGGTCATCAAATCTCCTTCGTGCGGGCGAAGATTTAGATAGGCGATCTTTTTCCGAGAACGAGATGCCTTGAAGGCTCATCCGCATAAAAGATCGACTCGAATCTCTAAAATATCCGTGATCAATCCATAGCCTGTCGATTCGTTCTTCAGCGCGAGTGCTGACGAACGCCGACAATTGCTGAAGGTCGCAAGGGAGGAAATCGGTTGCCAGCTGCCTGGCCTGCCGTCACATTACGTTCGGCCTGCAGCCAGGGAGAAATGTCGAAGCGATTATTAGTTTTGAAAGAAACTGATGGCGGAGAGGATGGGATTCGAACCCACGATACGCTTTTGACGTATACTCCCTTAGCAGGGGAGCGCCTTCGACCACTCGGCCACCTCTCCGGTGCGGCCTGATTATTGCTTAAAAAAAATGAATGCAAGGCTTTTTCGCCAAGAACCCGAAAAACCTGTTGGGCAAATAGGGCTCCGTGAAACTTTGCAGGCAATTCGGGAACTTCTTGCAGGCCGACACGTTCTGGCTTCGGTAACAAAAGAGGTGTTCTAATGGCTCAGACCAAACTGAATGTTGTCGAAGACACGATCGAAAACCAGATTGCCGAGTTGCGCTCGCAAATCTCGTCGCTTTCGAAATCCGTTTCCGCCCGCGCCGAAGGTGTGAGCGAAGATGCGTCCGAATTTCTGGACGAGGCACGCGGCCGGGTTCGCAAGGCCGCCCATAATGTTCGCGCCCAAGGCCAGAACGTTGTGGAAGCCGTGAAGGAAAATCCGGGTACGGCAACCTCGCTGCTGACGATCGTCGGCGCACTTGGTTTTGCGATCGGTTATGCGGTCGGTACGAGCACACAACAAAGCTCGTCCAACAGCAGCCTTTATCGCTGGCGCTGATCGCAGTATAAATTGAAGTTCAGGCAAGGCGGGTCTCTCCTGCCTTGCCTTTGCCTGTTGGTTTAAAGCGCAGTGAAAATGGGGGGCGAATATGCGGTTCAGCGACGATCTTGAGGCAGCCTTGTCGGATTTCGCAAGGGATCACGCCATAGACAGGGATGAAGCCGTGCAGCGCATCGTTCGCGCCGCCCTTATCAATACCGGCTACCTCGCCTCCGGCGAAGAAGGCATCCCGCCGGAAAAGCTGAATGCCAGCAACGACGACTGATCAATAGCCCGATCTGGATGGCTGAGATGCCGTTCCGCGCTTGTAACGGGCGGAGAGCGAGCGAAGCGTGTTGGCGAATTCCGTCACATCGGCACCAACAGCCACGAAGGATGCGCCAAGCTCCAGATAACGGCGATTATAGGCCTCGTTGAAGGTCAGAATGCCGGCAGCTTTGCCCGCCGCGACGATCTTCACGATCGCTGCTTCAATCACGGCCTGCACTTCCGGCTCGTCGATCCGGCCGAGATAACCCATGTCGGCGGCGAGATCGGCCGGGCCGATGAAGACGCCGTCCACACCTTCCACCGCAAGAATATTGTCGAGATCGTTGATCGCCGCCCGCGTTTCTGCCTGCACCAGCAGGCAGACGCCATCCGAGGCGCTGTCGACATAATCGGCTATCGTGTTGAAGGCGGAGGCACGGGCCACCGCTGCGCCCATGCCGCGAATTCCACGCGGCGGATAATGCATGGCGCTGACCAGATCGCTCGCCTGCTCCGCCGAATCAACCATCGGCACGAGGAGCGTGCGTGCGCCGGCATCCAGCAACTGCTTGATCATCCAGCTTTCGCCAACGGGCACGCGCACGACAGGCTCGGCGGGCGATGTGGCAAGCGCCCGCAGCTGATCAATGATGCTGCGCAGATCATTCGGCCCGTGCTCCCCGTCGATCACCAGCCAGTCGAAACCCGCGGTGCCAGCGATTTCCGCCGTGATGGCCTCGCCCATATCGAGCCAGAGGCCAATCTGCGGCTTGCCCGCATGGATGGCGGTTTTGAAACGGTTTTCGGGAGCGGGCATGATATCCTCAGGAAAGCAATAATTTCAGATCGGCGGCAGCGTCCGCCAGGATGGCGCGATCCGGCTCCGCACCGGCATCGAGCAGTTTCTTGCCGGCGACATAGGCCTTGGCATCATTGACGGCATCGACAGCCACGAATCGACCGTCGCGGAAATACCAGACAGACCAGCTGCCTTCGCGCGCACCGGGCCTCAGCATCGTTTCGTCGTAACCGAGATTGAAGCCGGCAATCTGCAGCTTCACCTCATATTGATCCGACCAGAACCAGGGTTTCGCCTCATAGGCGGCTTCGGTGCCGGCCAGCACCTCAGCGGCGGCCTCAGCCTGATCAACGGCGTTCTGTACCGATTCGAGACGCACATGCTGACCGCGCCACGGCAACATGGCGCAATCGCCGACTGCATGAATATCCGCATCCGATGTGCGGGTAAGAGCGTCAACGACAATGCCGTTGCCGACATCAAGGCCCGATTCGCGGGCAAGCCGGTCGTTCGGAGTCACGCCGATGCCGACGATGACAAAATCGACATCGAGCATCGAACCGTCGGAAAGTTCGGCAGCGGCCACCCGGCCATCCATGCCGACAAGGCGCACGAGCCCGGTTTTTTCGTGGATAGAGACGCCATGGGCCTGATGGATGCCGCGCATGATATCGGCGGTTTCCTTCGCTGCCACGCGCTGGAGAATACGGTCGGCCATCTCGATCAGCGTCACTTCAAGGCCGAGCTTGCGGGCAACCGCCGCCGCTTCGAGGCCGATATAACCGCCGCCGATCACCAGCAGCCTGCGCCCCGGCTTCATCTCATCCACCAGACGGTCGGCATCGCGCTTGTCGCGAACCGTCAACACGCCTTCGAGATCGCCGCCAATGCTGGCGGGCAGCAGACGGGGTGCCGCGCCCGTCGCCAGCGCCAGCTTGTCATAGGAAAGTGTGCTGCCGTCCTGCATGCGCACGGTTTTCGCCGCGCGGTCAATCTCCTCCACCCAGGTAGAGAGCCGGATATCGACGTTGTTTTCCGCGTACCATTCCTCGGGGCGGAACATCAGCCGGTCAAAGCTCATCTCGCCGAGAAGGTATTTTTTGGAGAGCGGCGGCCGCTGGTAGGGATAGGCATCCTCGGAGCCGATGATGGTGATGGGGCGCTCGTCCTTCAGCGCCCGAAGCTTCGACGCCAGCGCGAAAGCGGCCTGCCCTGCCCCGACGATTACCAGCCTTTCCGTCACAGTCCACTCCCAGAAGAATCACGAAGCGCCGATGGTGCCGCACCTCGCGAAGTCATATTGCCGGATCAGGCGTAACGCCAAGTACGGCCCCAGTCAACCGCGCAGCGACACCAGCCCTGTGCAAGCGTGACACATTATCAGCATAGCCTGCGGCTTCGCTGCAACCGGATGGGGCATAGCGCATTTTCATGAGTGGAAACATCGGCTTCCCCAGCGAAAGCTGGTCGAGATCGACACAGACTAGAGAGAATTGCGTAGATTTCCTTCACGCCCTGGCAAGGAAGCCGCGTTAAAATAGGCACCTAAAGAGGCAATCCGGGAGGTTGTCATGGCTCTACATATGGATATCAGTCAGAACGTCCCTCAGGACGAGAAGTACGAGAAATTTCCGATCGACCGGCCCGGCAAGATCACCTTCATCGGGCATCACCTCAGCGCCAAGGACACCATGCGCTGCCTGGTGCGCAGCATTTCCCTTTACGGTGCGGAACTGGATGTGAGCCCCGAACTGGAAATGCCGGCCAATTTCTATCTGGAGATTCTCGGCATTCGCGATGAGATCGGCTGCACGCTGATCCGCCGGGAGGAAGAAAAGGTCACCATCGGTTTCAACATGCTGATCGATGCGGAATTCCTGCACCATGTCCGCCGGCTGAGTTTCGAGACCAGCGCCTGAGTCTGTTGCGCCGGGCCTGCCGCATCTGGCCGGCAGGTCTTGCCCGCGTGACGTGGCAGCGGAAAAATCTGTTCCAAAACAGCCGCGCGGTCACCAGGCGCGTCTTGCGTCCGGTGTTTTTGCACCTATTGTGAGCCGGGTTTTCAAACACAGGTACCGGAACTTTCAGCCAATGTCCGCTTTTTCACGCCTTACGCCGCTTGCCGTCTCGCTTCCCTCAACCGTTCCTTTCGTTGGCCCGGAAGCCATCGAGCGCAGCCGGGGCCTCAAGGTGGAAGCGCGCATCGGCGCCAATGAAAGCGGCTTCGGCCCCGCGCCTTCAGTGCTTCTCGCCATGCGCGATGCGGCGGCGGAGACCTGGATGTATAGCGATCCGGAAAATTTCGAGCTGAAGGAAGCGCTTGCCATCCACCACGGCGTTGCACGCGGCAATATTGCCATCGGCAGTGGGGTTGATGGATTGCTGGGGGAGATCGCCAGGCTGATCGTCGAGCCGGGCACGCCTGTGGTCACCTCGTTTGGCGGCTATCCCACTTTCAACTATCATGTGAACGGTTTTGGCGGCAAACTCGTCACCACGCCCTATGTCGATGATCACGAAAATCTTGACGGGCTTCTCGATCTCGTCATCCGGGAAAATGCGCCGCTCGTTTATTTCGCCAACCCAGATAATCCGATGGGAAGCTGGTGGGAGGCGAGCGAAGTCGTTGCCTTCGCCCGTGCGCTGCCGGAAACCTGCCTGCTCATTCTGGACGAGGCCTATTGCGAAACCGGGCCCGCCAGCGCCGTGCCGGCCATCGACGCGCTGATCGGCCAGCCGAATATCCTGCGCATGCGCACCTTCTCGAAAGCCTATGGGTTGGCTGGCGCGCGCGTGGGATATGCCATCGGCACGCTCGGCAATGTCGAAGCCTTCGACAAGATCCGCAACCATTTCGGCATGGCGCGTATTTCCGTCGCCGGCGCCCTGGCGGCGCTGAAGGATCAGGCCTATCTGCATGAGGTGGTTGGCAAGATTTCCGATGCCCGCGATCGTATTTCCGCGATCGCCCGTAATAACGGTCTTTCGCCGCTGCCGTCGGCCACCAATTTCGTCACCATCGATTGCCACCGCGACGGCGCTTATGCCCGGGCTATCGTTGATGGGCTGATGGACCATGGCGTGTTCATCCGCATGCCGGGCGTCGCCCCGCTCAACCGCTGCATTCGTGTGAGCGCCGGCACCGCCGACAAGCTCGATCTTTTCGAGCAGGCGCTGCCGAAGGTTCTCAAGGCGATCGGGTAAATTCCCAACCAACCCTCATTCCTGTGCTCGTCACAGGAATGAGGGTTGGAGAATGCCGCGGGTTGCACGCATCGATTCAATTTCCCCTCACAAACCCCTGTTCGCGAATCATTTTCTGCTCCGCCAGACATAAGAAAACCGCGCCGGCCTTGTTCCTGCCGGTCGCGGTTTGATGTGTCAGCGCAAAAGCTTGTTTTCAAAGCCCTCGCCGCGTTTCCCTTCGGGTTTACTTTCCTTTGCACCGGTCAGCGGGACTGGAGGGAACCGGACCGGAAATCTCAATAATACCAAGGGTAAATCAGTGCATCGTCATCCAGTCGCGAGCGGCGCGCAGCGCTTCGGCCAGTTCCGCCTTCGTCATGTTGCGGGCGAGGTCGGCGCGCAGCGAAGCGGCTCTTTCCGATCCGCGGATCGCGGCGATGTTGAGCCATTTATGGGCCGCGATCAGGTCCACCTTGCAGCCCCGGCCGGTCGCATAGACCAGGCCGAGATTGCAAAGAGTGTCGGCGCGGGTTTCGCCACCGGCAGCCATTTCGATATCGCTGATGTCAAAGCGTGCCATCGTTTTTATCCCTGTCCTTCTGCCTGTTTCATCATTGCCTTCTTGTCGAGGCTATCGTCCGGACCCGCCGTCTTTTGCAGCTTTTTTTGTCCTTCCGTCCGGCAGGTTTTCCCTGCGCTTTTGATGACTTCACTATGCCACGGGGCTTTCAACGCTCGCTTAAAAGGCATGATTAATGCGTCGCAAACAAACTGCAAACGATTGGTAAAATTGGGTTTTTGTTAAATATCACGAGCCGCGGAAATTAAGGACTTTGCGGCGAATTTTACGAAAACTTCAGAATTGGATTTAAACCCTTCCTTCACCATGATCAAAACAGCAATTTTCGAAATTGCTCTCCTTCCCTCTTCCAGCCGATGCAAATGCCGCGCCGCAGCCGCAAATTTCTATTTCCTTTTACGTGAACGTCAAATACTATCCGCCTGCCCGTCATGAGGATGAAGCGGGCACAGAATAGAGCGGCGCGAGGAGCAATCGTTGCACCGCAGGGCGGCTTTGGGCCAGAGACGGCGCATGGCACGCTAAAGAGGTTTGATCTGCGCAAGCCGCATCTTCGGCCCATCCGGCTCAGGAAAGCCTGCGCGAATTTCGGGAGGAAGTTTATGAAGCGTATAATGACGATTGCCGCCGCCCTTATGATGAGCGGCAACCTTGCCTTTGCTGGCGAGGCAATCGAGGGCAACTGGAAGACGGCCAGCGGCGAAACCGCCGTGATCGGCCCCTGCGGCGGCGCCTTCTGCGTGACGCTGAAGACCGGCAAACATGCCGGAAAACAGATCGGCAAGCTTTCCGGCAAGGGAAACAGCTATTCCGGCGAAATCACCGACCCCGCCAACGACAAGACCTATAGCGGCTCCGGCACCGTTTCCGGCAATTCGCTGAGCATGAAGGGCTGCGTGCTGAAGATTTTGTGCAAATCGCAGACCTGGACACGGCTGTAACCGAGAAAGCGGCGGGCAGGCTTTCAGCCGCCCGCCAGCACGGGGTCACGCGACCTGCACAGGCATCGCGCGTGGAACACACAGGCCGGTTGATGTATCGTTGCGCCCAACCGAACGTCAATGAGAGCGACGATGCCCCCTAGCCTTTCGACGATCCTGATTGCCGGCACATCACATGTGGGCAAAAGCACCCTTGCCGGCCTGTTGAGCACCAGGCTTGGCTGGCAGGCGATATCCACCGACAGTCTCGCCCGCCACCCCGGCAGGCCCTGGCCAGGCATTCCGGCACAGGTGGAGGAATATTATACGGCGCTCTCGGCCGAGACGATCCACTGGTTTCTGAAGGTGCATCACCAGAACATCTGGCCGCTGATCCGCCCGATGATCGACAGCAGTTCCCATACCGGCAATCCCGCAATCTTCGAGGGTGCGGCCCTGCGCCCGGAATTCATATCGCCCCTGCTCGGCAGCACGGTTGCCGGCCTCCTGCTTCATGCCGGGAATGATTTCCTTCTCGAAAGAATGCGCTCTCACGCCCGATATGAGGATGCAACGGCTGGCCAGCGGCACATCATGGACGCCTTCATCGACCGTTCGCTGCGGGAAAATACCGAAATGCTGGCATCGGCGCGCGAACACCACCTGCCGATTGTCGATGTGACCAGCCCGGAAGCATTGAAAACCCTCGTGGCCGATCTCGTGGCGCGGGCAACGGCTGCTCCTGCCTGAAGAAAAATCCCGGGATTTGTGATGCGCCCTGCGCCACTGCGGCATCAAGCTGCCATGTCACCACCTGTTAACATCCCTGAACACCATATGAACCGGGGCCTCAGGGTCCGTTCAGTCCGACTATGGCAAAACTCTGTCCATGAACTCCAATAAAGGGGAATGGACATGACAAAGTTGATCAGCCGGCTGGCAATCTTCGCGTTTCTCATGGCGATCTTCGCCATGTCCTTCGCCTCGCTCGTCGTTAATCCCAACCGCAGTTTTCAGCGGGTGAATGCCGGTGCGGCGATTGCCTGCCAGCACAGCCCGGCGCCTGCCGCCAATTGCCCCGTCGTGCTGTGAGGACCTGATGATGACGACAAGCTTTTCCAACGGCCTGTTCTCCGCCCTGCGGCTGGTACTGATGGTTTCGATCTTTCTCGGCCCGGTGGCCGGACTTGCGGTCTACAAGGCCGATCCCCGCCCGGCATCCAAGGGCGCCGGTTTCGTGCTTCTGATGAGCCTGCAACGCGGCGCGCTCGGCTGAGATTTCGCGCACCCTCCCATCGATCCAGCAGCTTTTTCCGTTTCTTTTCAGTTTCTTCGCATTTCTGTCGCTTGCCTGTCGAAATAGGCCTCTTATAATGGGCCATGACAATAGCAAAACCAACGATTCCGCCCTTCACCTTCATCAGCCCCGAGCCTTTCGCGCCGCAGTCCTTCACGGACCCGAAAGAAGCTGTTGAGGCTTTGACCGCGCTTTACGAACGCAATACGGCGTTCCTGATCAATTCCTTCACCGACCTTGCCAAGGGCGCGCCGATTACCGGCCGTTACCGCGCCTGCTATCCGCAGGTCAGCCTTGAGACGGCGACTTTCGGCCATGTCGATTCGCGTCTCTCCTACGGCCATGTCACCTCACCCGGCGTCTACACGACGACGATCACCCGGCCGGATCTGTTCCGCCATTATCTGAAAGAGCAGCTGGGGCTTCTGATCAAGAACCACGGCGTTCCGGTCACGGTGGCGGAATCGGCCACGCCCATTCCGCTGCATTTCGCTTTCGGCGAAGGCGCCTATGTCGAGGCGGCGGCGGCTTCGTCGCTCTCCGACGTGCCGCTGCGCGATCTGTTCGATACGCCCGACCTCAACAATACCGACGACCTCATCGCCAATGGCGAATATGACCAGGTGCCGGGCGAACCCGCGCCGCTCGCGCCGTTTACCGCGCAGCGCATCGATTATTCGCTGGCCCGCCTCAGCCACTATACGGCAACGAGCGCCAGCCATTTCCAGAACTTCGTGCTGTTCACCAACTACCAGTTCTATATCGATGAATTCGCCGCCTGGGCGCGCAAATTGATGGCCGACGGCGGTGAAGGCTATACGGAATTCGTGGAGCCGGGCAACATCGTCACGCTTGCCGGTTCCGACAGGCCGACAACCGATATGACGCTGGCGCGGCTGCCGCAAATGCCTGCCTATCACCTGAAGAAAAAGGGGCATGCCGGCATCACGCTCGTCAATATCGGCGTTGGCCCTTCCAACGCCAAGACGATCACCGACCATATCGCCGTGCTGCGCCCGCATGCCTGGCTGATGGTCGGCCATTGCGCCGGCTTGCGCAACAGCCAACGGCTGGGCGACTATGTTCTGGCCCACGCCTATGTGCGTGAGGATCATGTTCTCGACGACGACCTACCGGTCTGGGTGCCTATCCCGGCGCTTGCCGAGGTGCAGCTGGCGCTGGAAGGTGCTGTCGCCGAAGTGACGGGTTACGAGGGTTTCGAGCTGAAGCGCATCATGCGCACCGGCACCGTCGCCACCATCGACAACCGCAACTGGGAGCTTCGCGATCAGGCCGGCCCGGTCAAGCGCCTATCGCAGTCCCGCGCCATTGCGCTCGACATGGAATCGGCCACCATCGCCGCCAACGGCTTCCGCTTCCGCGTGCCCTACGGCACCCTGCTCTGCGTCTCCGACAAACCGCTGCATGGCGAATTGAAGCTGCCGGGCATGGCGACGGAGTTCTACCGCACTCAGGTCGCCCAGCATCTGCAGATCGGCATCCGCGCCGTGCAGAAACTGGCCGCCATGCAGAAGGAAACCCTGCATTCCCGCAAGCTCAGAAGTTTTTACGAGACGGCGTTCCAGTAAAAACAGATTTCGCGGCACCCTGCCTTGGTGTATGATTTCGAAAATCGATACACCAAGGATTTTTCTATGCGCACGAATATTGAGCTTGATGACGCCTTGATCGCAGAAGCGATGGAAATCACTGGTCTGTCTACCAAGAAGGCAACCGTGGAAAAGGCGTTGCGCGATCTCGTGCGCATTCATCGCCAGATGCGCGCCCTCGATGCATTGGAAGGCATGGGCTGGGAAGGCAATCTGGATGAAATGCGGACGGATTGGGATGCCGACACGGATTGGGACGTGAAGAACGCCAAATGATCGTCGCAGATACCTCTGCCTGGATTTCGTTCATTCGAAAAGACGCCCCTGCCCTTTCCGCCAAATTCCGTGCCCTGATGGCACAGGGCGAAGTTCTGATCGGCGACATCATTCTTCTGGAGGTGCTGAGAGGCGCGCGCGATGGTTATCATGCGCGCCATCTTGAACAGATGCTGAGCGAATTTCCCTGCGTTGCGATGATGTCTCCTCAACTCGCGATCAAGGCTGCTGCAAATTATCGCTTTCTGCGCGGCCGCGGCTATACGATACGGAAAAGCAACGACCTCATCATTGGCACATATTGTATCGAGCACGGACATAAATTGCTGCAAAACGACCGGGATTTTCAGCCGATGGCCGATCATCTCGGTCTGCAATTCGTCTGAACCTCAAACCACCATCACCGTCCCCTCCACGCGGATGGGAAAATTCACCGACCGTGCGATGAAGCACTTGTCGTGCGCATCATGATGCAGCTCATCCGCCCGGGCCGGATCACCCTTCGAAATGGTGATGACCGGTTTCAGCACCACTTCGCTGAACTGCCCCGCGCCATCCTTTTCCATGACAAGCGTGCCTTGGGCATTGTCGACATAATCTTCGACGATGATGCCGTTGACGGAGCAGAAATGCAGGTACCAAAGCTTGTGGCACGCCGAGAGCGAGGCGACGAGCAGGTCTTCCGGGTTCCAGCGGGAGGGATCACCGCGGAAGCCGGGGTCCGAAGAGCCGGTGATATCCGGCTTGCCCGCCGTGGAAATCGTGTACTCGCGCTCATAATCGCGGTAACCCGACGTACCCTTGCCGCGATTGCCGGTCCATTTTACCTGAACGGCGTAGTGATGTTCCTGTCCTGCCATGTGATTATTCCTCCCTCGGAATCCTTTTTCCGCATGTCCTAACGGAAAACCGGTGTCCACTTTTCCTAGAAATGCTCGCGTGTATCGCGCAGGTGGTCGAGCCCCTTGCGCAGCGTCTCCATGATCTGGTCGACTTCAGAATGGCTGATGGTCAGCGCCGGCGAGGCCAGCATGCGGTCGCCGGTGGCGCGCATGACGAGGCCGTTTGCAAGGCAATGGTTGCGCACGGCGGTTCCGATATCGTCCGGCTTGGCGAAACGTCTGCGGGTTGCCTTGTCCGCCGTCAGTTGCAAACCGCCCATCAGGCCAACATTCACGGCCTCGCCCACCAGTTCATGATCGGTAAGGCTTTTCCAGCCCTCGGAGAAATAGGGGCCGATATCGTCACGTACCCGCTCCACCAGCCCCTCATCCTCAATGATACGGAGGTTTTCCAGTGCCGCGGCAGCACAGACGGGATGGCCGGAATAGGTGAAACCGTGGTTGAAATCACCGACCTCCGAAAGCATCACCTCCGCCACCCGGTCTGAAACGATGACGCCACCGATCGGCAGATAGCCCGATGACAGGCCCTTGGCGACGGGAGCGAGATCCGGTTCCACGCCAAAATGCTGGTATCCGAACCACGAACCGAGACGGCCGAAACCGCAGATCACCTCATCGGACACCAGCAGAATGTTGCGCGCCTTGCAGATGCGGGTGATTTCCGGCCAGTAGGTCTCCGGCGGCACGATGACACCACCTGCGCCCTGAATGGGTTCGGCCACGAAAGCAGCGACATTTTCCTCGCCGAGTTCATCGATCTTGGCGTCCAGTTCCCGAGCCACCTTCAGGCCGAATTCGGCCGGTGAGAGATCGCCACCCTCCGCATACCAATAGGGCTGACCGATATGGGCGATGCCTTCGATGGGCAGGTTGCCCTGTTCGTGCATCCATTTCATGCCGCCGAGCGAAGCGCCGGCTACCGTCGAGCCATGATAGCCGTTGCGTCTTGCGATCACCCTGGTCTTCGTGGGATGGCCGAGCGCCTTCCAGTAGACCCGCGCCATGCGGAACCAGGTGTCGGTGGCTTCCGAACCGGAATTGGTGAAGAACACATGGTTCATTTTCGGTCCGGCGCGCGAGGCGATCTTTTGCGCCAGAAGCGTCGCGGGCGGCGTGGTGGTGCCGAAAAAGGCGTTGTAATAGGGCAGTTCATTCATCTGGCGCTGCACGACATCGGCGATCTCGCGGCGTCCATAACCGATATTCACGCACCAGAGGCCGGCAAAGGCATCGAGATATTTCTTGCCGGTGCTGTCGTAGATGAAGACCCCTTCAGCGCGCTCGATGATGCGGGTCCCGGCGGCGTTCAGCTTGCCCATGTCGGAAAAGGGGTGGAGGTGATGGGCGGCATCGATGGCCGCGAGATTGGACATCGGCTTGGAGACTTCATTCATGACAGATCGCACTCCCATAAAGGCAACGGCGCTCACGCCACTGCGCCCGCCGAACATGGCCGGGCAGCTTCGATTTGGCAAGGCTGGTGGTTTTCAGGGGGTATTGGCCAAGCGGGGACCGCCTCTTTTTTCTCCCCGCCAAGAAGAAGAAACAAGCGGCAATCCCTCAATTCACAGGCGGTTGCGTTATGCGAAGAATGCCGGCCCCACCAGTACCTTCAACTCGCCGGCGTGCACCTTCAGTGCCACGTCCCGCTCCATCGGCAACAGTTCACCATCGATGACGCAGCGCACATCGTGACGTTTCTTGGGGAAATGTAGTTCCACATCCGTCACCGTCATCGCCGTCACGGCAGCGTTTTCCTTGAGCTTGCCGCGCAGAATGTCGAAGGCAAGTTTTGCAACGCCCGAGGGGCGCAGCGGATCGGTGAGGTAAAAGCCGAGATGGCCGCCCGAGACATTATCCGCCACCAGCAGGGAATTCTGGCCAAACTCGTTATTGGAGACGGAGATGGCCGAGACCTTGCGGTGCTGCGTCGTGCCATTGACGGTATATTCCACCTCGAAGACCGGCGGATTGAGGATAACGCTGATGGCAGCGCGGATGCTCGCCTTGATCTTGCCGAGACGGGAAGCGAAGGCGAGATTGTTGCGGTAGCGCACCATGCGTGAATGCAAGCCCGCGGAAAACTGATGCACGAAGAGGCGGCCATTGACGCTGGCGATGTCGACGCTGGCGATTTCGCCATGCGCCAGTGTTTCCAAGGCCTGGCGAATGTCGAGCGGCAGTTTCAGCGAGCGGGCGAAGAGGTTCATGGTGCCGGCTGGAACAATGCCAAGCGCGATGCCGTGTTTCCAGGCGATTGCCGCCGCGGCGGAAATCGTGCCGTCACCGCCGCCGGCGATGATGCCTTCAATGCCAGGCTCCTCGGCGGCGCGTTCCATCTCCTTGACGATGTCCTTGCCGGAAACCAGACGGCAGTCGATTTCGTGGCCGGCGCGGGAGAAGACCGCGCGAGCATGATCGCAATAGGCGTCCATATCAGTGGTGCGAAATGTGCCACCGTCGCGATTGAAAATTGCTATGAGCTTCATGTTTCCAACCCGATCCCGCAACGCAGCCGCGCGTAAATGCCTGGCTTCCAATAGAGTTCCGAACACCATCGCGTGAAGATGTTTTTTTACCGCGAATCGCTCTACCGCAATGCGTCATTTCATGTTAGGGGTCACTTAAGGTCATTTTCATGACCGCGCATCTCCAGTCAGGGCAGACCGTTCCCATACGGTCTTGCCCTTTTTTCTGTGGGCCCTCCCCGTTTTTCAGGTCACGATGAGCCAGTCGAATATGTCCGAAGCCCGCTCTGGTGCGGAGAGTGAAACCGTTTACACGGCAGCACCAGCCGTCGCCCTTTCACCGCTTGCCATCGCGCTGATCGAACTGGCGCTGGCCGCCGGCGGTTTCGGCATCGGCACCGGCGAATTCGCCATCATGGGCCTGCTGCCTGACGTCGCCACCACCTATGGCGTCACCGTTCCGCAGGCGGGTTATGTCATCACGGCCTATGCGCTGGGCGTCGTCATCGGCGCGCCGATCATCGCCGTGCTGGCCGCGCGCATAACGCGCCGCACGCTGCTTCTTGGCCTGATGGGGCTATTTGCGGCCGGCAATATCCTGAGTGCGCTTGCGCCTGACTTTCTGAGCTTCACCCTGCTGCGTTTCGTTACCGGCCTGCCACATGGCGCCTATTTCGGCGTTGCAGCACTGGTGGCGGCCTCCATGGCGCCTATCCACAAGCGTGCCCGCGCGGTTGGCCGCGTCATGCTCGGTCTCACCATTGCCACCCTGCTCGGCACGCCGCTTGCCACTTTCTTCGGCCAGCTCCTGTCCTGGCGTGCGGCCTTCATGCTGGTCGGCGGCATCGGGCTCCTGACAGTCGCGCTTCTGTGGCTGTTCCAGCCGCGTGACAAGGTGGAGGAAGGCGCAAGCGTCTGGCGCGAACTCGGCGCATTCAGGCGCGTGCAGGTGTGGCTGACGCTCGCCATCGCCGCCGTTGGTTTCGGCGGCATGTTCTCGGTGTTCAGCTATATCGCCAAGACCACCACCGATGTGGCGATGATGCCTGTCTCCACCGTTTCCATGGTGCTGGCGCTGTTCGGCATCGGCATGAATGTCGGCAATGTCGTCGGCTCACGGCTCGCCGATATCTCGCTCAATGGCACGATTGGCGGCATGCTGGCCTTCAACGTGCTGGTCATGACGGTGTTCGGCATGACGGCGGACAATCCGTTCATGCTGTGCATCTGCGTGTTCCTGATCGGCTGCGGTTTTGCCGCCTGCCCGGCCGTGCAGACCCGGCTGATGGATGTGGCGCAGGATGCGCAGACACTGGCCGCCGCCTCCAACCATTCCGCCTTCAACATTGCCAATGCGCTCGGCGCCTGGCTTGGTGGCCTCGTCATCGCCATGGGTTTCGGTTACGCCTCGACAGGGTATGTCGGCGCGGTCCTCTCCCTTCTCGGGCTTGGCGTTTTCCTTGTTTCGGTCACCGTCGAACGGCGCGCAAAAACCGGCTGACAGCCGGTTTTTCAGCGGTCGAAACGCCCTCTCCGGCACGCTTCAGAAACCTTACGGAAATTTCACAATCGGCTCGCTTGACTCTTTTTCGTTTCAGGCGCAACACGACGTTACGCACCGGCCGTGACCCGGCACAGTGCGGATTTCAACGGAGCATCATTAGATGTCTAGCGACAGTAGTAGTCGATTGCCTTTGCCGAAAGCGGCGAACGGGAACTGATCCGACCTCTGTCGGCTCACCACCGCGTTCGCCGTAATCGGCGAATCGACGGAAAGGTGAGCAATCATGAACTTCCACACTCTCTCCCAGAGAGCCAGCAAGGCCGCACGTCTTCTCCGCAGCGGAAATGCCGGTTCCACCACCATTGCAGAACGTGTCGAGCACCTCAACACGCTTGATACCGACGCAGCCGTCGCCGCCCTGCTTGCCATGCCGCAGGCAAAGGCCGTGGCCATTCTCGACCGGCCGGAACTGCATGACGCAGCCGCCATCATTGCCGGCATCCCCCTTGAACAGGCCGCCCGCTTCGTCAACCTAATGTCCGACGACCGCGTCGCCGACGTCATGGCGGAAATGGAAGAGGAGCCGCGTGCCAAGCTGTTTGCCCGGCTGGACCGCACCACCGCGCTCTCCATCAAACATCTGATGGGATATCCTCCGCGCACGGCTGGTTCCATCATGACCACGGAATTCGTCAGCGTGCCGCTTGACTGGACGGTGGAACAGACCCTTTCGCACATCCGCGTCGTCGAGCGGTCGCGTGAAACGGTCTATGCCATCTATGTGCTGGCTGAGGACGGGACGCTGACGACCGTCGTGACGCTGCGTCGTTTGCTGACCGGCGAGCCCGGCGCTTCCATCCTCTCCGTAGCGTCGAAGGAGGGCATTGCCTATGCAAGCCCACTGATGTCGCAGGAGGATGTGGCCCGGCTCATCCGCAAGCATGACCTTCTGGCGCTTCCCGTCGTCGACGACCACTCGCATATTCTCGGCATCGTCACCGTTGACGACGTGATCGACACCATGATCGCCGACACCACGGAAGATGCTCACAAGTTCGGTGGTATGGAAGCGCTCGGCAAGCCCTATATGGCCATGGGCTTTCCGGACATGATCCGCAAGCGCGCCGGCTGGCTCGCAGCCCTGTTCCTCGGTGAAATGCTGACGGCCAGCGCCATGCAGCATTTCGAGGGCGAGCTGGAAAAAGCCGTTGTGCTGACGCTGTTCATTCCACTCATCATGTCTTCGGGCGGCAACTCCGGTTCGCAGGCCACCTCGCTCATCATCCGGGCCTTGGCGCTCGGCGAGCTGAAGCTTTCGGACTGGTGGCGGGTGCTGTTGCGGGAAATCCCGACAGGCCTGACGCTCGGCTGCATCCTCGGCGCCATCGGCTTCCTGCGGCTGACCATCTGGCAGCAGGCAGGTTTCTACAATTACGGCGAACACTGGCTGCTGGTCGGCGCCACCGTCTTCGCGGCACTGGTCGGCATCGTGACCTTCGGTTCGCTCGCCGGTTCCATGCTGCCCTTCCTGCTGCAACGCCTGCGGCTCGATCCGGCCAGCGCATCGGCACCCTTCGTCGCCACGCTGGTGGATGTCAGCGGCCTCGTCATCTACTTCTCGGTGGCGCTGGTGATCTTGAGCGGCACGTTGCTCTAACGACAAAAGGCCCGCTCGAAAGAGCGGGCCTTTTTAATTGCGACCGAAAAAGCGCGAGGTCCTGCCCTCAGCCACCGGCGCTGATGACACCTGTTCCCAACAGAGCGAGCAGAATGAAGCCGATGACCACGCGGTACCAGACGAAGGGCATGTAGCTCTTGGTCGAGACCAGCTTCAGGAACACGACGATCACGGCATAACCGACGATAAAGGCGATCAGAGTGGCAAGACCGGTCTGGCCCCAGCCGACCGGATTGTCCTCGCCGATGCTCTTGAACAGTTGGTAGAAGCCGGAGCCGAAAACGGCGGGAACGGCGAGCAGGAAGGAATACCGCGCCGCCGCCTCACGGGTATAACCCAGAAGCAGGCCGGCGCTGATGGTGCCGCCTGAACGCGAGACGCCGGGAATGAGCGCCATCGCCTGCGCGAAACCGAAAAGGATGCCATCGCGCCAGATCAGCTGGTTCAGCTTGTAGCGCTTCTCACCGATCCTGTCGGCAAGACCAAGAACGATGCCGAAGACGATCAGCATCACCGCGGTGATATAAAGATTGCGCAGCGAATGTTCGATCGCATCCTTGAAGAACAGTCCCAGAAACACGATCGGCACCGAGCCGACGATGATCAGCCAGCCGAGCCGGGCGTCCGCCTTGTTATATTCGCCAAGGCGCAGGTTCTGCCGTAACCAGGCGGCGGCAATCCGCATGATGTCGGACCAGAAATAGACCAGCACCGCCATTTCCGTGCCGATCTGGGTAATGGCGGTGAAGGCGGCCCCGGGATCTGCGCCTGATGGCAGGAACTCCCCGGCGATCCTGAGATGCGCGCTCGAAGAAACCGGAAGAAATTCCGTAAGTCCTTGCAATAGACCGAGAAATCCGGCCTCCATCCAACCCATGCTCATGTGCTTTGATGTCCCTGCTGCGAATCGAGTTTCGCAGCATTATGCATCAATCGGGGCAAATCCGTGTTGCATCGCACCATGAAAATGGCCTGCGGCGACCTTGCTTTTACCCGTGATTTCTCTCAGGCCGCCTTCTCCGCAACCGTAGGCGTCCGCGTATATTTCGCGCCGTTCTTGCACACGACATGCGCGTCGCCCCAGCTTTTCAACGCCGAAATGACCGGCCGCATCGTCTCGCCAAGCGGCGTCAGCGCGTAATCCACGCGCGGCGGCACCACCGGAAAGACGGTGCGCGAAATCAGGCCCGCCTCTTCCAGCTCACGCAGCTGCTTGGTCAGCATGCGCTGGGTGACACTGGGAATATGGCGGCGCAGCTCGTTGAAGCGCAGGACGCCTTCGTTGATGAGGTGATAGAGGATCACGCCCTTCCATTTGCCATCGAGAAAACTCAAGGTCGATTCCACCGGGCAGCCGGGAAAGTTGCCGGTGAGCTTGGCGCGCGGTCGCGACATCTACAGTATTCTTTTTGTATGTATCACCACAAAATGTGCATTCTTGCGATTGATGTTCATATGTATCAAGTAAGAGGCACGCAAACAAGCAAAGGAGACTGTTCATGCGCGCCATCGGTTACAAAACCAGCCAGCCCATCACCGCGGCGGATGCCCTCATCGACATCGATCTGGCCCAGCCGGAAGCCAAGGGGCACGACATTCTGGTGGAGGTGAAGGCGGTTTCGGTGAACCCTGTGGACACCAAAGTGCGCCGCAACCAGTCGCCGGAAAATGGCGCCACCCGCGTGCTGGGTTTCGACGCTTCGGGTGTGGTGAAGGCCGTCGGCGACAGGGTCTCGCTGTTCAAGCCGGGCGACGAGGTGTTTTACGCCGGTGTCATCAACCGTCCGGGCTCCAACAGCGAATTCCATCTGGTCGATGAGCGCATCGTCGGCGCAAAGCCGAAATCACTCAATTTCGAGGAGGCCGCCGCCCTGCCGCTGACAGCGATCACCGCTTACGAGACTCTGTTCGACCGGCTGCGGGTGAAGGAGCCGGTTCCGGGTGCTGCCAATGCCGTTCTTGTCATCGGCGGTGCTGGCGGCGTCGGTTCTATCGCCATCCAGCTTCTGCGTGCCCTGACGGATCTCACCGTCATCGCCACGGCATCGCGGCCGGAAACCATGGAGTGGGTGAAGGAACTCGGCGCGCATCATGTCGTGGATCACGGCAAGCCGATCGCACCGCAGGTGGAAGCGCTTGGTCTCGGCGCGCCGGGCTTCGTATTCTCGACCACCCATAGTGATATCCATGCCGCCGACAGCGTGGCGACGATTGCGCCGCAGGGCCGTTTTGCGCTAATCGACGATCCGGCCGGCGGTTTCGACGTCATGGCCTTCAAGCGCAAATGCGTGTCGATCCATTGGGAAATGATGTTCGCCCGCGCGGTTTTCGAGACACCTGACATGATCGAGCAGCACAAATTGCTCAATCACGTCGCGGAACTGGTCGATGCCGGCAAGATCAGGACGACGCTGACCGAGGTTTTCGGCACCATCAATGCCGCAAACCTCATCAAGGCGCATGCCCTGATCGAGAGCAACACGGCCAAGGGCAAGATCGTGCTTTCGGGCTTCTGATCGACGGCGAGGCATCCGCATCGCGTACGTCTTTGCCCCTTAAGGAGATATCCGTGCCGCGCGCGAAAACCGCGCGGCCGTTCCATCAATCATCGTCAGGATCTTCCGGGCACGGCCAGGAGGCCGGCGCGGTGAGGCCATTCGGCAATTTGGTCTTGGCGTCGCCACAGGCAATGTCGATCTGTTTCTGGTCGAGGCCGGTGGCCGTGGAGAGATCGACACCTTCGATGCGGGTGAGCAGCAGGAAGGCGCTGGTGAAATCCACCGGACCGCCAAGCGTGGCACCGCCGAAGCGGGCACGCGACAGGTTGGTCAGGGAAAATTTCGAGCCGTTCAGCGAGGCACCCTCGAAATCGGCACGCCCGAGCTCGGCCTTGGTGAAATCCGTACCGTCGAGCTTGGTCTTCTCGAATTTGGTTCGCTGCATTTCTGCATTGACGAATTTGGCGTTGGTGGCGTCGGCAGCGGAAAAATCGCTGCGATAGGCTTCCACCTTGGTCAGATTGGCGCCCTGCAGGTTCGCCTCGCCCAGCGCCGTACGGATGAGCTTGGCCTTTTCGAGATTGGCCCCCTTCAGCGAAGAGCCGCGCAGGTCGGTATAGGTGAAATCCGTGCCGTAAAGCATCGCCGAATCGAGATTGCTGCTGCCGAGCATCAACATGCGCTTGTTGCATTCGCGCCAGTCGATGCCGGCCATCGCATCGGTGCGGCAGCTGGCTGCCATCAAAGGGCCACCACTCAGTGAAACGACTGCCAAAACCATCCCCGCCGCCACAGCAGCGCCAAAACGCGTCTTTCCTACGATATTCAGCCTTTGAAAGCCGGACATTCTTTCACTCCCTGTCGCCGGGCGACGGCGCAAACGCAACAGCTCTTGAGCCGAACCGGGACCATATGCACATTCAAGGCGTTACCGCATTATCGCCCCGCAATCCACGGGCCGGATGACGTTACAACACCCCAACATCCTATATGTAAGAAATCGAAGAGCAATCCACAAATACTGAGGGAAAAGAGGCAATGGTCGCTACTGTTGCGTCATGGCGGACGCGAGCGGCGGCGAGGACTTATTGCGTCTATGTTGTTGGAATGAGTTTTTGCAGGCGGAAACGGCACGCTCCGCAGAGGCCGTCCATTCGGTCACGCGCGCGGTCCGAACAAATTCGACATCATCCTCGGGCCTGTCCCGAGGATTCGTCCAAATATCGTAAAATCATCCGTTGCAGATACTCGGGACAAGCCCGAGCATGACGAAGAGGGATACCCTCACCCCATCACATATTGGCGTAAACCGGCCCCTCGCCGCCCTGCGGCGGCACCCAGTTGATGTTCTGGTTGGGGTCCTTGATATCGCAGGTCTTGCAGTGCACGCAGTTCTGGGCGTTGATGACGTAAACTTCCTCGCCATCCTTCTCCACCCACTCATAAACGCCGGCCGGACAGTAGCGCGTCGAGGGGCCGGCATAGACGTCGTGTTCGGAGCGCTTCTGCAGCTCCATGTCCTTCACCTGAAGATGCACCGGCTGGTCCTCCTCATGGTTGGTGGAGGACAGGAACACGGACGACAGCCGGTCGAAGGTCAGAACGCCATCCGGCTTCGGATAGGCGATCGGCTTGTGCTTTGACGCCGGTTCGAGGCTTTGCGCATCCGTCTTGCCGTGGTTCAGCGTGCCGAAGAAGGAAAAGCCGAACAGCTGGTTGGTCCACATGTCGAGACCGCCGAGGCCAACGCCGACCAGCGTGCCGAATTTCGACCACAGCGGCTTGACGTTGCGCACCCGCTTGAGATCCTTGCCGATATCGCCGTCGCGCCATTCGGCTTCGATCTCGACTACCTCGTCATGGGCGCGGCCTGCTGAGAGGGCTGCGGCGATCTTTTCCGCCGCCAGCATGCCCGAAAGCACCGCATTATGGCTGCCCTTGATGCGCGGAACGTTGACGAAACCGGCGGAACAGCCGATCAGCGCGCCGCCGGGGAAGGTGAGCTTCGGCACCGACTGATAACCGCCCTCGGTAATCGCGCGCGCGCCATAGGAGATGCGCTTGCCGCCCTCGAAGGTATCGCGGATCGCCGGATGGGTCTTGAAGCGCTGGAATTCCTCGAAGGGATAAAGATAGGGGTTCTTGTAATTGAGGTGGACGACGAAGCCGACGGCGACGAGATTATCCTCGAGATGATAGAGGAATGAACCGCCGCCGGTCTTGAAACCGAGCGGCCAGCCGAAGGAATGCTGCACGAGGCCCTGTTTGTGGTGTTCCGGCTTGACCTGCCAGAGTTCCTTGATGCCGATGCCGAATTTCTGCGGCTCCCGATCCTTCGACAGGTCGAATTTGGAAATCAGCTGCTTGGCAAGCGAACCACGCACACCTTCTCCAACAAGCACATACTTGCCGTGCAGCTCCATGCCGCGGGTGAAGGCGGGGCCGGGCTCGCCATTCTTCTCGACGCCCATATCACCGGTGGCGACGCCGATGACGGCACCTTCGTCATTGTAGAGCACTTCGGTGGCGGCAAAGCCCGGATAGATCTCGACGCCGAGCGCTTCCGCCTTTTCCGCCAGCCAGCGACAGACGAGGCCAAGCGAGACGATGTAATTGCCATGATTGTTCATCAGCGGCGGCATCATGAAATTCGGCAGGCGGATGGAGCCGGCCGGGCCTAAGAACATGAACTGGTCGTCCTTGACCTCGGTCTTGAAGGGATGTCCCTCCTCTTTCCGCCAGCCGGGCAGCAGCCGATCGATGCCGATGGGATCGATCACGGCACCCGAGAGAATATGCGCGCCAACTTCCGCGCCTTTTTCCAGAACGACGACCGAAAGCTCCGGCTCGACCTGCTTCAGCCGGATCGCCGCGCTGAGACCCGCAGGACCCGCGCCAACGATCACAACGTCGAATTCCATCGCTTCGCGTTCGGGCAGTTCCATCGCTTCCGTCATCTTGTCCTCTCAGATCGCCGGTCCCATCCGGCTGTTGTTATCGTTTTTCGTACCGCCGAGTCGCACAGCCTGCGCCAGACAAAAAGCCCATCCGCGACACCGCAGCGATCGGCACCTGTCTTCGCAAAGCAAGACGCCTTTGTCGAGCGTCTATAATGCCAAATCAGGTCGTACGCCAGTCAATTGTCAGACAACCTGATGAATACGGATTACTTTTACGTGCACGTAATAAAAAGAATAGGCTCCGCCCCTTCGGCCGTCAAGTATGATTGGTTTAACGTCTCGAAACGAGAGATCGCAAAAGCACGTTTTCGATCCTGGAGTTATGCACCATCTTGAATAATGTCAGCCTAACGGCCGTCTTCAGAAACCACGCGGCCATTGTGATGCATGTTCGCTATCAGCCTTTGTAAGCCTTTGATTCGAAACCGGGTGAACGCGGCTATATCGCCCGTGGCTTTCACGCGAATAAGCGCACCCTCGTAGGCCTCGATGATACAAGCGCAAAGATCCGAAACATCCTCATCGCCGGCAATATCGTCTTCATATTGGGCTTGGGTGAGCAGTTCGCGAATACTCGTCTCCCATCGCCCGAATGAAATAGCAAGCGCGTCCCGAACCAGAGCGCTACGGCCGGCGGAAGTCTGCGCAATGACGCCGTAAAGGCAGCCTGCATAAGGCCCGTCTTGCTTAAGTTCCAGTTCCAGCGTTTCAAAATATACCGATAGGCGCTGCAACGCGCGCAACGATGTATCCGAAAAAAGTCGCTCCCTGATATGCGCATACTTTTGCTCGTAGGCATCGATGACCGCCACCACGAAGTCGTCCTTGCTCGCAAAGAAGTAATAGAACGACCCTTTTGGGACATCCACTTCCTTCAGGATCGGGCCGATCCCCACGCCCTCATACCCGTAAGCGAGCAGCTGGCGCATTCCCTCCGAAATGAGACGCGTGCGCGTCGCAGATTGACCACTCATAACTAGACCGATCGTCTACATTGCTGATTATACATACTTCCCTCCTTGGAGCGATGCCTATATGAGTCTAGCACATGAACGTTCTAGTGGCATATATCTTGTAGCAGCCTCGGCAGTTTTATGGAGCACGGCTGGGCTTTTCGTCCGAATGGCGGATATGGATATGTGGTCGATGGTGGCGTGGCGTTCTGCCTTCACCTTTTTGGCTCTTGGGGCGTTTTTTCTGCTTCGAAATAGATTTGCCAGACAACGGTCGTCGATGTCATTCGGTTTCCCCGGCATTGCTGGATGCTTGGTGTCTGCGATCGCGGCGATTACATATATCGCGTCCCTGCGATGGACGACCGTCGCCAACGTGATGACGATCTATGCGACACTCCCATTTATTGTGGCCGGCATCGCATTTGTGTGCTTGCGGGATCGGGTTACCTACCGTTTCGTCATCGCTGGCTGCGTGGCTTTCGTCGGAGTATTGATTTCGGTTGGCGCGGCAGTATCGCACCAAGACATGCTCGGTATCTTTGCCGCCTTCATCATGACCACGGGATGTGCCACGCAAATCGTTATCGCGAAGCGCTTTCCGGACATGGACACCACCCTGATGACCGCTCTTGCAGCCCTGATCTGCATTTGCGTCGCGCTGCCGCTGATGCAATTTGAGATACCCGCTCCGACGCAGATCATCGCCTGCGCACTTTACGGCGTCCTCACCACGGCACTCGGCTATATATTCCTGCTCCAAGGATCCCGGCGCATAAACGCCGGCGAGGCCGGATTAATTTCCATGCTGGATGTTATTCTCGGACCAGTATGGGTCTGGCTATTTTACAATGAAGTCATATCGCCCATCGTCCTGACGGGAGGCGGCATCGTGATAATGTCTGTAGCCTGGTATTTGGCGGGAGATCGCAGAGCCGCTACAGCACCGTGAAATACAGTTCTACTGAGGCTGACGCACGGAGCATTCAAACTGCCCATTCCTCATCCGTCGTGAACACGATCGTCAGCCAGCGGTCACTCCCCTCGCCGCCGAGCGCATTGCCGATCTCGTCGCGGATCGCGTCCCACTCCTCCAGGCGCCGGGGCGGCCAGTTCTTCGGGACAATGAAGAAGAGCTCGATCTGCCGGCCGCGGCCGACACGGGCGACGTAGGAATAATGTGAGGTAAAGCCGAATTTCGTCACGATCTCAACTGCCACGCCGTCCACATGCTGCTTGAACTCCAGCGGCGTCACCAGAAGAATGTCGGCAAGCGCCTGTTTCACATTGCCGAGCGGCATGGGGATGATGACGAGGCAGACCAGCGCCAGCACGGCCGGGTCGATATAGGGCGCGAGCCAGGCTTGCGACGTGCCCGTGAGGCCGTAGCCGATGGCGAAGGCGACGAACAGCGCCATGCTCAGAAGCGCACTCATCAGCCAGCTTTTGGCATCCAGCGCCACGAAGGCGGATTTCAGCCTGCGGTTTTGCCGTTTGACGAACCATGCCATGGCGAGTGAGACGGTAAAGCTGACGAAAGTGACGATGATGGCGTAATCGAACTCGATCGAGCGTCCGCCATCCATGAGGCTATCGATGGCATTGATGAGCGCATAAATCGCCGCCCCCATCAACAGCGTGCCATTGAGGCCGAGCACCATCGGCTCCAGATGCCAGAACCCCATGGTGAAGCGTTCCACCAGGCGGCCGCCGGGTTTAGGTGTGGCGGAGGCGGCGATCAGCCGCGCGACAAGCAGTGCCAGCACCGTCATGAAAGCATCGGTGAGCGCATAAACACCGTCGAAAACAACCGCGAACGAGCCGGAAAACAGGCCCGCGCCAATGCCGAACAGCGCCAGGACAACCGTGACGGCAATGGAGAATTTCAGCAGGGATTGTTCTGTCATGACGTGTATTTGACCTTCAAAAGCAGAAACCGCCTTATAGAGGTTTTTCGCGTTTCTGCGCGTGGCGAAAAATCTCTAACTCTTTGTTTTGTCGCAATTCCGGACGGAAAACCGGGGTCCACTTTTCCTGGAAATGCTCTATAAACACCACATACGGCACTCACAAGACAGGACAAACTCCATGGATTTCGGCATTTCCGGCAAACGCGCCCTCGTTCTCGCCTCCTCTCGCGGCCTTGGGCTGGGCATTGCCACCGCGCTGGCGAAAGAGGGCGCAAACGTCCTTCTGGTTGGCCGAAGCGGTGAAAAGCTGGCGGAAAATTGCAAGGCGATCAATGCGCTCGGCAAGGGCAAGGCCGACTGGGTGTGGGGTGATCTTGCCGATGACAATTTCGTCGAATCCATGGTTCAGGCCGTCGAGGACAAGCTCGGCGGCATCGATATTCTCGTCAACAATACCGGTGGTCCGACGCCCGGCCTTGCGCAGGAAATGACGGTCGACAAGCTCGACACCTTCTTCCAGTCCATGGTGCTGCGGGTCATCACGCTGACCAACGCGCTGCTGCCGCAGATGAAGGAACAGGGTTTCGGCCGCATCCTCACCGTCGCCTCGTCAGGCGTGTTTGAACCGATCCCCAATCTCGCCCTTTCCAACACGCTGCGCGGTGCGCTTGTCGGCTGGAGCAAGACGCTGTCCTCGGAAGTGGCCTCCTTCGGCATCACCTCCAATCTGCTGCTGCCCGGCCGCATCCATACCGACCGCATCGACGAGCTGGATAGCGCCAATGCCAAGCGTCTCGGCAAGAGCATTGAGGAAGTGCGTGAGGCCTCCGTCAAGGGCATTCCGGCCGGCCGTCTCGGCACGGTGGAAGAATTCGCCGCCGCCGGCGCTTTCCTCTGCTCGGTGCCGGCGAGCTATATTACCGGCACGATGCTGCGGGTGGATGGTGGCGCCGCGAAGTCGAATTAAAGACTTCCGCCTCAAGGCCGATCAAGGAACCGTTGCGTAGATCACGTAACGGTTTCGCCCCGTATTCTTGGCTTCATAAAGCGCGGTATCGGCGTGGCGCAGCACCTCGCTGGCGCTTTCGCCGGGATTGGCATAGGCGATGCCGGCAGAGCAACTGTAACGGAAATCCGGCCTGTCCCCAAGAGGCGAAGCCTGCTCCAGCGATGACAAAAGCTGCCGCATCAGACTATCGGCGCTGTGCATCCGTGACCCGCTGAGGACCAGCAGAAACTCTTCTCCGCCGATCCTGCCAAGAAGATCATCACGGCCGGCGGTGGCGGAGAGCCGGGCCGCAAAATCTTTCAGCACGAGATCGCCATAGGCATGGCCGAAGCGGTCGTTGACACTCTTGAAGTGGTCGATATCCATGATGATGACGGCGAGCGCCTGCGCCTTGTTCGGTCCCAGCAGATGGTTGAGCGTATCCATCGCATAACGGCGGTTTCCAAGTCCGGTCAGTTCGTCACTCAGCGCGGATTTGAGCGCCCGGTCCCGCTCCTGGCGCAGATCGCGCAATTCGATACCGAGTTCAGACACGTCGGTGATGACGCACAACATCCAGCCGCCCGGCAACGTCGTTTCGGTCGTCAGCATCCACCGACCGTCCTTCAGGCTGGTTTCGATGGTGCGAAACGGCAATTTGCCACGCCGCGTCTTTGCCGAGCGCAGCCACAATTCGAAATCCGAAGTCTCTATGCTCGTGCCGGTGGCGGTACGATAGCCGCTGCGCATCATATCCACCCAGCTGGGAAATTCATGGCGTCCTATGCCGAGCGCAGCGCGGAAGGCGCTGTTGGCGAAACGAAGCTCATCATTACCGTCAAATAGCGCGTAGCCTTGTTGCGACGCCTCCATGAGGGTCATGAGCTGGTGGATGAAAACGTCCATATCACCCTGAACGATACCGCTGTCGTCAGGCGTCGCGTCGTCCAATACGTATTGGCTGATCTTATAGGGCATCGAATTTCCACGGCTACGAAAACGACAGGCGACCAAATAAACTGCGCCAGAAAAACATGCCATTATTGAATAAAATATTTATTTCACATAACAAATTAGCATCGTTTCGTGCCTCTTACTTGATGTGACGACCTTAGCAGCGAATCCCTAAAGTTATTTTCCAAAACTACCGTGTTGTTTCATCATGGAATAATCGTTCTGTTTACCATGCGCCGTGACGGTGCCGTCCCTTTTCAAAAGCCAAAGACGCGCGGCACAGGGCGCAAAAACAATAGGCGGCGCTTGCCATTCCATCGGCCTTGTGCAATCAACCGCCCTCCTCTGACATCGGGGTGCCAAGGGCATCCCTTATCTTCACGCCGGGCCGCCCAAGGGCCGGGCGGGTTCTTCTATCGGCACAAGGATATGGCGATGACGCAAAAGCGGGCTCTCGGCCTCGATTTCGGCACGACCAACACGGTCATGGCTCTTTCCGACACTGGCAGCGCAAGCCATTCCATGCGCTTCACCAGCAGCGCGGGCACGGATGACAGCATGCGCACGGCGCTCTCTTTCATGAAGGATGCCGGCCTGGGTGCGGCCGCCCTGCATGTGGAGGCGGGACAAGCCGCCATCCGGCAATTCATCGACAATGCCGGCGACTGTCGTTTCCTGCAGTCGATCAAGACATTTGCGGCCTCGCCGCTGTTTCAGGGCACGCTGATCTTCGCCAAGCGCCAGAGCTTCGAAGACCTGATGGAGGTGTTCCTGCGCAAGCTGAAGACCTATGCGGGGTCCGAATGGCCGGGCGATGTGTCGACCGTCATCGCCGGCCGGCCGGTGCGTTTTGCCGGCAGTAATCCGGACGAAACGCTGGCGCTTGCCCGTTACAACGAAGCGCTCACCCGGGCCGGCTTCCCGGAAATCCATTATGTCTACGAGCCGGTGGCGGCCGCCTATTATTTTGCCCAGAGCCTGAAGAAGGACGCCAATGTGCTGGTGGCGGATTTCGGCGGTGGCACGACGGACTATTCGCTGATCCGGTTCGAAACCCATGCCGGCAAGCTTTCCGCCACCCCCATCGGCCATTCCGGCGTCGGCGTGGCGGGCGATCATTTCGACTTCCGCATGATCGACAATCTGGTCTCGCCTGAGATCGGCAAGGGCAGCAAGTTCAAAAGCTTCGACAAGGTGCTGGACGTGCCTTCGGGTTATTACGTGAACTTCGGCCGCTGGAACCAGCTGTCGATCTTCAAGACCTCCAAGGAATTCACCGACCTCAAATCGCTGGTGCGCTCGGCGCTGGAGCCGGACAAGCTGGAACTCTTCATCGATCTCGTCGAGCATGACGAAGGTTACCCGCTCTATCAGGCGATCTCCGCCACCAAGATGGCGCTGTCGTCTGCCGAAGAGGCGGAATTCAACTTCTCGCCGCTCGGCAAGGCCGGACGCAAGATGGTGAAACGCAGCGATTTCAACAACTGGATCGCCGACGATCTGGCCAAGATAGAGGGTGCGCTGGACGAGGTTCTGGAGAAGACGAAAGTTGCACCAGAGGCGATCGACAAGGTGTTCCTCACCGGCGGCACCTCCTTCGTGCCGGCGGTGCGGGAGCTTTTCACCCGCCGTTTCGATGCAGACCGGATCGAAAGCGGCGGTGAGCTGCTCTCGATCGCACATGGTCTCGCCATGATCGGCGAAAGCGGCGATATTCAGCGCTGGACAGCGTGATTTACGGGTTCCCCGGGCGGGGAACATGGGGTAATTTCCACCCATGATCGCCGCCCACGACCTTTCCCCGGCCGAACTTGCCGCCCTCCTGCATTTCCATGCGGATGCGGGCGTGGACTGGATGCTGGAAGAGGCGCCGGTCGACCGTTTCGCCGAATTTGCCGCCGCCCGTCCTGCCCGCCCGATGCCGGGACGGGAGCCGGGCCAGGACGCCGCCGCACCGGCTAGGCAGGCGCAGAGCCCGGCCGACCGCCGTACTGATGCGCCTCAACGGCAGGCGCCAGGCCGGAGCGGTGCATCGGCAGCCCCCGCCATCCAGCAGAATGTCGCCATACCGGACGAGCAGGCCGTGTCTGCCGCGCGTTTTGCGGCGGAAAGCGCGCGCTCGCTCGGCGAACTGAAAACTGCGCTTGAGGGTTTCAACGGCTGCAACCTCAAGAACAGCGCGCGCAATACGATTTTCAGCGAGGGCGATCCTGCCTCCGCCATCATGGTCATCGGCCCCATGCCTGACGCCGATGACGACCGCGAGGGCACGCCCTTTGCCGGCAAGACGGGGCTGCTGCTCGAGCGCATGCTGGCGGCCATCGGCCTTGAACGCAGCGCCATCATGATCGGCAATGTCGTGCCGTGGCGGCCGCCGGGTAATCGTCCGCCGACTCAGGCCGAGATGGATATCTGCCGCCCGTTCATCGAGCGCCAGATCGCACTGGCAGAGCCGAAACACCTGTTGCTTCTCGGCAACTTCACCGCACGTTTCTTCTTTGGCGGCACCGGCACCATCCATACGCTGCGCGGACAGTGGCGTGATGTCGCAGCCGGACACCTGATTCTGCCGGCGCTCGCGAGCCTGCACCCGCAGGAACTGTTGAACGCGCCAGCCAGCAAGTCCTTGGCCTGGCAGGATTTATTGGCTTTTCAGGCAAAGATCACTGAAGGCTGACTGCCTCATTCCTGATCAATGTAAATGAATTATGAAAAAAGCCATGCGCATTACGCATAACAGCGGCGCATTTGGCCGGCTTGCCGAATCCATGCTGCGCTGCGATATACCGAACGTGTCTTGGGAGGAATTCGGTTAAAGGAACCAAGGCAATGACCACTCGCTTCCGTCCGGTACATTCCGGCTTTGAAACGCTCCGCCTGGCGGGCCTCGGCCCTCGCTCCAGTCAGGGTTACCATCGTTTCGGCGCAGCCGCAAACGAACAGATGACCGCACGCGCTGCCATGCAGCAGGTCCGCGTGACGCGTCCCTCGGCAGTCTTTGCGGATTTCCGCGAGCGCTGAGAAGCACTCAGGCCAGTTTAACGCTGGTCCCTGGATATGATTGCGCGCTGGCGTCTTTCTTCGGGAAGGCGCCTTTTGCTTTTGCGCGTTTTGCTGAGAGAGGCAGCGAGGCTATGAACCTCGCCAAATACTCTGACGTCATCAACTTGAATACAATGCCACCAAGTATACGGCGGTGGAGAACACCCCTCACCCCTGCGGTGTCGATGCCTTGCGCGCCGCGCGTCTCGCCAGACCCAATTGATGCTCGCGGAAAATGATGAAGATGCCGGCGAGGACGACGATCGCGGTGCCGATCAGCATGGTAATGGTGGGAATATCTCCGAAAAGGATATAGGAAACCGCGATCCCGAAGACGATGGAGCTGTATTCGAAGGGCGCGATGACGGAGACTTCGGCGTGGCGATAACTTTCCGTCAGGAGAATCTGTGCAACGCCGCCGCAGATGCCGCTGGTGATCAACAGCATGGCCTGCGTCATCGTCAGCGCGCTCCAGCCGAGGGGCACGCTGATCAGCGATAACAATGTGGCGGTCAGCGAAAAATAGAGCACGATAGTCGGCGTCTTTTCCGTTTCCACCAGCTGCCGCACCTGGATCATCGCCAACCCGCCCAGCGCCGCGCCGCACAGCACGGCAATAGCGCCCAGCCCCTCGCCCGCGGCGAAGCCGCCTTCTCTCAAAAGTGTCATCTTCGGCCACAGAATGACCAGCACGCCCATCATGCCGACGAAGACCGCGCTCCAGCGATAGATGCGCACCTTCTCCCGCAGGATGAAGGCGGCGAAAACGACGGCAAGCAGCGGTGAAGCATAACCGATGGCGATGAATTCCGGCAGTGGCAGCATGGTCAGCCCGTAAAAACCGCAGACCATCGAAAGAATACCGAGAAAACCGCGTTTGAAATGGCCAAGAAGATTGTTGGTGTGCAGCGCGCTTGCCAGCGCATGCAGCCAGGCAAGATAAACGACAATGGGCAAAATGGCGAAAGCGGAGCGGAAGAAGGTGATCTGTCCGGCCGGCACATCGCCCGCGGCCTTGATACAGGTCTGCATGACCAGAAAAAAGCCAACCGAAATCAGCTTCAAGCTGATCCCGCGGAAGGGGCTCATCGGTTCGGCGTTCATTGGCAGTTACTCATATCGGCTGCGCAGACACGCCATCGGGAGGTTTTCATGCGGGGGAGACGACGCGGGGGAATTGGATTGGCGCGAGGCTAAAGCATTCCCCGGCCGCTTTACAACAAAAAATGTTATTTACCCATGAATTCGCTTGATCGGGTGTGCACGTAAACGCATCGACCGGCACCTGATCCAAGCTGGCGTGATGAACAAAAAATCAGCGCACAAGCGACACCGCTAAAATTTGAAGAAAATAAAATATAATTTCAGCAATCGTTCAACATTTGCTGCGATGGTCCTGATGTCCGGCGGCGGGAGGATCGTCTGCGGGGCCGGCAAAGCCTTCCATGGCGGGACAGAACGTCCTCCGATGCGCACATGAACGTGACGAATACTCCACCTATTTTACATCCGGGCCTTATGACGACATGATGCCGGGAGACCACGCCAAGTTATTCAGGGATAGTCATGCGAACAGACACGGGCCAGATCGTTCACCTGGCAGATTACCGCCCAACCGATTTCGTTCTGGAGCGAGTGGATCTCACCTTCGAACTCGACCCCAAGAATACCAAGGTCGAAGCCCGTCTGATCTTTCACCGCCGCGAGGGCGCAGACCAGCAGGCACCGCTGGTTCTCGATGGCGACGAGTTGACGCTTTCCGGCCTGCTGCTCGACCAGGTGGAGCTACCCGCCGGCCAATATGAGGCGACGCCCGATAGCCTGACCATCCGCGACCTGCCGGCCAAATCTCCCTTCGAGATCTGCGTCACCAATTACATCAACCCGCAGGTGAATACGCAGCTGATGGGGCTTTATCGCACCAATGGCGTCTATTGCACCCAATGCGAGGCGGAAGGTTTCCGCCGCATCACCTATTTCCCCGACCGCCCGGATGTTCTGGCGCCCTATACGGTGACGATCATCGCGGCGAAGGAAGGTAATCCGCTGCTGCTCTCGAACGGCAATTTCCTCGGCGGCGGCAACTACGACGAAGGCCGTCACTTCGCGGCCTGGTTCGATCCGCATCCGAAGCCTAGCTATCTCTTCGCACTGGTTGCCGGTGATCTCGGCGTGGTGGAAGACACGTTTACCACCATGTCCGGCCGCGATGTGGCGCTGAAGATTTACGTCGAACACGGCAAGGAGCCGCGCGCGGCCTATGCCATGGATGCGCTGAAACGTTCGATGAAATGGGACGAAGAGCGCTTCGGTCGCGAATACGACCTCGATATCTTCATGATCGTCGCCGTGTCCGATTTCAACATGGGCGCGATGGAGAACAAGGGTCTCAACGTCTTCAACGACAAATTCGTGCTCGCCGACCCGGAAACCGCCTCGGACGCGGATTACGCCAATATCGAGCGCATCATCGCGCATGAATATTTCCACAACTGGACGGGTAACCGCATCACCTGCCGCGACTGGTTCCAGCTCTGCCTGAAAGAAGGCCTGACGGTTTATCGCGATCAGGAATTTTCCGCCGACATGCGCTCGCGCCCGGTCAAGCGCATTGCCGATGTGCGCCATCTGAAATCGGAGCAGTTCCCGGAGGATTCCGGTCCGCTGGCGCATCCGCCGCGCCCGGACACCTATCGTGAAATCAACAATTTCTACACGACGACCGTGTACGAAAAGGGCGCCGAAGTCACCCGCATGATCGCCACCATTCTCGGCGCTGACGATTTCAAGAAGGGCATGGACCTCTATTTCGAGCGTCATGATGGCGAAGCGGCAACCGTCGAGGATTTCGTCAAGAGCTTCGCTGACGCCAGCGGCCGCGATCTGTCGCAGTTTTCGCTGTGGTACACGGAAGCCGGCACGCCGCTCGTCTCCGTCTCATGCGCTTATGATGCCGGCAATGCTGCCTTCAAGCTGACACTGGAACAGACCGTGGCGCCGACGCCCGGCCAGCCGGTGAAGCAGCCGCGCCACATTCCGCTATCGCTGGCGCTGATCCTCGATAATGGCCAGATCGCCGAACCGCAGGCCGTCGAAGGCGGCGAATATCGCGATGGTGTGCTGCATCTGACCGAACGCAACCAGACCTTCTCCTTCTCCGGCATTTCCTCGCGCCCGGTGCTGTCGATCAATCGCAGTTTCTCGGCGCCGATCAATCTGGATTTCGAACAGAATGCTGATGATCTGGTGCAGATCGCCCGGCATGAAACCGACATGTTCGCCCGTTTCCAGGCGCTGACCGATCTCGCCCTGCCGGCATTGATTGCCGCCACCAGGGCGGTGCAGAACGGCGAAGAAATCCGCACGGATGCAGATCTCTCCGCCACGCTTATCGAAATCATCGGCAACGACGCGCTTGAGCCCGCATTCCGGGCGCAGGCGCTGGCCCTGCCGAGCGAAACGGATATCGCCCGCGAACTCGGTGGCAACACCGATCCCGACGCCATCCACAAGGCACGCAATGCCACGATCGCGGCGATTGCCACGGCCGGCATCGAAACGCTACGGCGCCTTGCCGATGGTGCTGCCAATGGCGAGGCCTACAGTCCAGACGCCGACAGCGCCGGACGCCGTTCCTTGCGAAACGGCGCTCTGAGCTTCCTCGCTTTTGCCGAGGGAACACCGGAGCGGGCGGCGAAGGCCTATGCCGACGCCACCAACATGACCGATCTCGCACATGCGCTGAGTGTCCTGACCCAGCGTTTCCCTGACAGCGCCGAGACGAAGGAAGCCCTTGCCGCCTTCGAAACGCGCTTTGCCGACAATGCGCTCGTTCTCGACAAGTGGTTCTCGCTGCAGGCCGCCATTCCCGGCGACGGTGCGCTTGACCGCATCAAGACGCTGATGAAATCGAAACATTTCATCGCCACCAATCCGAACCGGGTGCGCTCGCTGGTCGGCACGCTCGCCTTCGCCAACCCCACCGGTTTCCACCGCGCGGATGGTGCGGCCTATCGCTTCCTGGCGGAGCAGATCATCGCTATCGACAAGCGCAATCCGCAGCTTGCCGCCCGCATTCTCACCTCCATGCGCTCCTGGCGGTCGCTGGAGGCAAGCCGTGCCGAACACGCGAAAGCCGCGCTTTCGACCATTGCCGAGGCAAAGGGCCTGTCGACGGATGTGAGCGATATTGTCGGACGCATCCTGAAGGGCTGAACATCCGCCGAAGCTGCGCTACCATTCTGATCCATGCCATGACGCCGTCTTGATTTCCATCAAGGCGGCGTCATGCATTGCGCGGCATCATGCTGTGCGAAGGGCCGAAGGCGCCCGCGATCAGAAAGGAATTGCAGATGACGGACATGTCGAGGACCAGCGCTTCGTTTCAGCGCTTCATGACCGATGCCCCGGCCCAGAAGGCGGCATGGTTTCAGGCCATTCAGGGTCTCGGTGCGGCCTCCACGCTGGATGTGAAAACGCAGAGCCTGATCTATATCGGCATTCTGGCCGCACTGCGCCTGGAAAGCGGCATCGGTTTTCATGTGATGGAAGCCAAGGCGCGCGGTGCAAGCCGCGAGGATATCATCAGCGCGGTTCTCACCGGCCTCCCCGCCGCCGGCAATGCCGTGATCGGCGCGCTCGGGCCTGCACTGGATGCTTTCGACGGCATTTGAGCGCGTCCCCGCCCCACCGGAATTGAGGTGTCGGCCCACTGTTTTTCTTCATGAATCCCGCTTTGCTCGAAGCCGGCACAGATTGTCCCGAAAAAATACGGAGTCGGTTCAAGGGGTTAAAATTCTTTTAACTTTTGCCTCTGGACACGGCGAATCGCATTTGATTCATTAGGGATATTCGAGCGGCGGCGCTTCGAATCAGTGGGGATATCTAAAAGGCGGGACAATGACGAACGTGCGGCGGGCGACTGCGGGCGATGAGCGGCCGTATGCCAAATTTTCTGATCTTGCGGCCTGGGGCGAAAGGCTTTCCAGCGACCTGATGGGTTTGATGAATGGCTCCGACCGCCCGATGCCGCAGGTCGAGACCCTGCTGAAACGCCTGATCCCCATTCTCATCCTCGCCTTCCTCGTCGTCGTCGCGGCCTCGCGCATGCTGGGCATCACCGCAGAATATGGCCGCATGGAAGAAGCCGCCCGCCACTCCACCGCGCTGACGGCGCTCACCGCCAAAGCGGCACTTCTCAACAATGATACGATCTTCACCGCGCAGGATCGCACCCGCGCCGAGGCGAGCCTTGTCGCCGCCTTGCCGTCGGGCAGTCTTGCCGATGGCACCATGGTGCTGCTCTCCGGCAGCAATGGCCGCATCTTCGCGGGCGCCGGCAAGGAAGCCTCGCTTTATGTCGGCACCTCGCTGCCGGCCCTTCTTCCCGAAATCGCCATCGTGCAGCGTTTCCCCGGTGCGCCCGGCACCATCGAGACCAATATAGACGGCCAGCAGCATTATGCGACGATGATCCCCTTCGGCGATGACGGCGCGATGGTGATCGCGGCGCGTTCGCTGCAGCCTATTCGCTCATTCTGGCGCAGCGAAATCGCCATGAATGTGACGCTGTTTGCCGGCATCTCCTCCATCCTGCTCGTCGTGCTCTATGCCTATTACATGCAGGTGAAGCGCGCCCGCGATGCCGACGACATCTTCGCCGAATCGAACCTGCGAGTCGAGACAGCGCTCTCGCGCGGCCGCTGCGGTCTGTGGGATTTCGATCTTTCCAGCCGGCGCATGTTCTGGTCCGGTTCGCTCTACGAAATTCTTGGGCTGCCGCCGAAGGCCGCACCGCTTTCCTTTTCCGACGCGGCCCGGATGATGCATTCCGAAGACGGCAACCTCTATGAACTGGCACGCGCTGTCGGCTGCGGTAACCTGCGCCAGATCGACCAGATTTTTCGCATGCGTCATTCCAAAGGGCACTATGTCTGGCTGCGGGCCCGCGCCCAGGTCATCCGCACCAATAACGGTCCACGCGTCATCGGCATCGCCATGGATGTCACCGAGCAGCATCGTCTTGCCCAGCGCTACGCAGAGGCCGATCAGCGCCTTGCTGACGCCATCGAATCCACCTCGGAAGCCTTCGTGCTATGGGACAAGAACGACCGCCTCGTAATGTGCAATATCCACTACCAGAAGGCCTATGGCCTACCGGACAGCGTGCTGGTGGCCGGTACGGAAAAGAGCACGGTCTACGCTGCCGCCGCACGCCCGGTCGTGGAACGGCGCGTCGCCGATCCGGATCAGTCCGGCCTGTCGCGCACAACGGAAGTGCAGCTTGCCGATGACCGTTGGCTGCAGATCAACGAACGCCGCACCCGCGATGGCGGCCTCGTCTCCGTCGGCACAGACATCACGCTTCTGAAGCGCCATCAGGAACGGCTGCGCGATTCCGAGCGACGGCTGATGGCTACCATCGGCGACCTCTCCGCCTCACAGCACAAGCTGGAGCGGCAGAAGACCGAGCTTTCGGACGCCAATGCCAATTACCTCGCCGAAAAAGAGCGCGCCCAGGCCGCCAACCGGGCGAAATCGGAATTCCTCGCCAATATGAGCCATGAGCTGCGCACGCCGCTCAACGCCATTCTCGGCTTCTCAGAAATCCTGCAAAACGAGATGTTCGGGCCGGTCGGCTCACCGAAATATTCCGAATATGCCCGCGACATCCATGACAGCGGCAAACACCTCTTGAACGTCATCAACGACATTCTCGACATGTCGAAGATCGAGGCGGGCCATATGCGCATCAACCGCGAGACCATCGATCTCGCACCGCTGATCGAGGAAACCCTGCGTCTGACTGCCATTCAGGCCGAACAGAAGAACATCACCGTGCAGCAGAAGGTGTGCGCCGGGTTGACGATGCAGGGCGACCGCCGGGCCATGAAGCAGATCATGCTCAACATTCTTTCAAACGCCGTGAAATTCACCGGCGATGGCGGCCGCATCGCGCTACGCACCCATGTGCATGAGGCGGCGATGATCCTCACCATCGCCGATACCGGCATCGGCATTCCGGCGCAGGCCTTGCAAAAGATCGGTCAGCCCTTTGAACAGGTGCAGAGCCAATATGCCAAGAGCCAGGGCGGCTCCGGCCTCGGACTTGCGATTTCCCGCTCGCTGGTGAAGCTGCATGGCGGCACGATGAAAATCCGCTCGTGTGAGGGCCGCGGTACGGTGGTGACGATCATTATTCCGCATGCGGCGGGGGTGTGTGGGACGGTGCATTGAAGCTTGGTGGGCGTGGTTTGCGCCCCTTTGCGTTGGCGAATGTGGTTTACCCCCCTCTGCCCTGCCGGGCATCTCCCCCTCAAGGGGGGAGATCAGCTAGAGGCTAGCGCTCACCCATTCGCGACGTAAGAGATGACCGAGAGGCTGCCCCATGTCGATCTCCCCCCTTGAGGGGGAGATGCCCGGCAGGGCAGAGGGGGTGAAGCCGCACCCGCCGAGCTACCCGCCATTCTTCACCACCGCCACAAAAGCCTTCCGCACCGCCTTCGATAACCGCTTAACCTCTCCCTCAAGCGTCGAGATATCAGGGCAATCCCCCGCCCGGCACACAAGATCGATCAATCCGGCCGGCGCTTCCTTCGGATTGAAGGCGCCATCGATACATAGCCGCACGATCTGCGAGATTTCCGTGTAGAGCCCCATCGCCGCCATGCAGTCGTCAAAGGCCTGGCGCTCCATCACGGGTGCGGCGAGCGCCTGTAGCGCTTCCGCCGTGTTGCGGCCCGGTTCGTGAACCGCTAGGCCCTTTACCGGCCCGATCAGCGCAAGATATTGGGCGATGAATTCGAGGTCGATCAGCCCACCATTGATGAGCTTGAAATCCCAGTTGTTTTCCGGCGGCTTTTCCTGCTCGATGAGGCTGCGCATGTCCAGCACGTCTGTGGAGACCTTGGCCACATCGCGCTTTTGCGAAAGGATGGAGGCGATGATGCTGCGGGCATCCTCCATCAGCGAAGCATCGCCGCAAATGAGGCGCGCGCGGGAGAGCGCCATGTGCTCCCAGGTCCAGGCTTCCTCGCGCTGGTATTTCTCGAAAGCGGAAATGCGGGTCGCCACCGGGCCTTTATTGCCGGAAGGGCGCAGCCGCATGTCGACCTCGTAGAGCACGCCTTCCGCCGTTGGGGCCGACAGGGCGGCGATCAGCCGCTGGGTGACGCGGGTGAAATAACGCACCACATCGAGCGGTTTGGCGCCGGTGGATTCCTGGGCGGTGTCGTCATAATCGTAAAGCAGGATGAGATCGACATCCGACCCCGCTGTCAGCTCGAAGGAGCCGAGCTTGCCCATGCCCATGACGGCCACGCGACCGCCGGGATAAGGCCCGTGCGCCGCCTCCATTTCCGAAAGCACCGCATTCAGCGCCGCCTCGATCACCAGATCAGCAAGATGGGTGAAGGCGCGGGCGGCGACCTCGCCGCGGATAGCGCCGGTCAGCAGCCTGACACCGATGAGGAACCGCTGTTCGGCGGCGAAAATGCGCAGCCGGTCGAGAATATCCTCGTAATGGCGGGCATTGGAGAGGAAATTGCCCATGCGGTGGGCGAGGTAGTCGCGGGTCGGCACGTCGCTCATCAGCGCCGGGTCGAGCATGCCATCAAACACATGCGGACGGGCGGCGATGATTTCCGCAAGACGCGGGGCCGAAGACATGATCGTCACCAGCAGCGACAGGAGTGCGGGGTTGTTGCCGAGCAGCGAGAAAAGCTGGATGCCCGCCGGCAGGCCCGAGAGGAAATTATCGAAGCGCAGCAGCGCCTCATCCGCCCGTTTGCTTTCGCCGAAAGCCCTGAGCAGATCAGGCGTCAGTTCCGTCAACCGCTCACGTGCCTCGACCGATTGTGTTGCCCGGTAACGGCCATTGTGCCAGGTGCGGATGACACGGGAAATATCCTCCGGCCGCTGAAAACCAAGCATGGAGAGCGTCTTCAGCGTATCGGGATCATCCTTCTGGCCGGTGAAGACCAGATTGCCGGCCTCTCCGGAAAGCTTCGTTTCCTGCTCGAACAGCGCCGAATAACGGCGCTCCACCAGCCGCAGCACCTCTTCCAGCTTTTCCGAAAAAGCCTTGGTGTCTTCAAAACCGAGCATGAAGGCGATGCGCTTCAATTCGGCCTCGGTGTCTGGCAGCACATGGGTCTGCTCGTCGCGCACCATCTGGATGCGGTGCTCCACCTCGCGCAGGAACCAATAGGCTTCCGTCAGGCTGTCGCGCGTTTCGGCGTCGATCCATTTCGCCTCGGTCAGCGCGGCCAGCGCCTCCTCGGTCGCGCGCACGCGCAGCGGCGGCATGCGGCCGCCGGCGATGAGTTGCTGCGTCTGGGCAAAGAACTCAATCTCGCGGATGCCGCCGCGCCCGAGTTTGACATTGTGGCCCTTCACCGCAATGGCGCCATGGCCCTTATGCGCGTGGATCTGCCGCTTGATGGAGTGGATATCGGCAATCGCCGCATAATCGAGATATTTGCGGAAGATGAAGGGCGTCAGCTCGCGCAGGAAGCTCTCGCCCGCCTTGATATCACCGGCAACCGGCCGCGCCTTGATATAGGCGGCGCGTTCCCAGTTCTGACCCCTGCCCTCGTAATAAAGCAGCGCCGCTTCCACGGGGATGGCGAGCGGCGTCGAGCCGGGATCGGGCCGCAGCCGGAGATCCGTGCGAAAGACATAACCATCGGCCGTGCGCTCCTGCATGATGCGCACGAGGCGGCGCATCATGCGACCGAAATTCTCCGTCGCATCATAGGGATCGTCGATGATGCCCGCTGACGGTTCGAAGAAGACGACGGCATCGATATCGGAGGAGTAGTTGAGCTCGCGCGCGCCGAGCTTGCCCATGCCGAGCACGATCAGGCCGGAACCCTCGCTGGGTGCTGCAAGATTCTTCAGCTTCAGCTTGCCGCTCTCATGGGCTGAGAGCAGCAGGTGGTCGATCGCGGCAGAGAGCGATGCATCCGCCATCTCGCTCAGCCAGCGCGTCGTATCGCGGGCGGTGAAGATGCGGGCGAGATCGGCAAGGGCCGCGACAAAGGAAAGCCGCCGCTTGGCGATTCTCAGCCGTGACATCACTTCGTTTTCGACGGGCACGGCGTCCTCGGCAGGCTTCCAGCAATCGCGCGCGTCACGGACCAGATCAGTCAGCAGCGGCTCCAGCGGTTTCGAAATCGCCAGCGTCAGAAGCCCCTCATCCGCCGCCGCCATGTCGCGCAGATAGGGCGACAGGGTAAAAGCGGCGGCAATGAAATCCTTGAGCGGGCTTTCGCCGGCCAGCAGCGCGGCCACCGCCGGCTCAGCCTTGCCGATATCCTTCAGCGTCGAAAGAACGGATTTCAGTTCCGTCTGCGTATAGGGGCGGATCACGCCCGGCGGAACCTCGCTCAGCCGCCTCTCGACGGTTTCCCGTTTCGTCACTGTCTCTCTCCCTCTTCCGCCCGACCTGCCAAAGCCTGCCGGCGCGCCTCTCTGGCGTTGTAACAAATGCCGCGCGCTTTGCGACCAGAAAACCGCTGACGGCGATGTTTTACCAGGCCCGGCACCGCGTAATGTCTCCGCAATTGTGCCCGCGTAGCGTCATCCTCAACGAAACCCGACTCCCCGGTTTCCGAGGCTTGGTGCTGCAACGGATAGGATGATGAAAAAGATTTTTAAGGTGAAATTTCAGAAAAACCTGCGCGCTGCGGCACTCTGCCTTGCCGCGCTGCCGATGGTCGGGGCGCTCCATGCGCCGGCCTTCGCCGCCGATATCGGCAAATCGGACCGCATGGCCGAACCGGGCGCGGGTTTCGACAATGCCCGCTACAGCAACTCCAGCGAATGGAAAATCACGCTCGGCGTTGGCGCGGCCTATGCCCCGAAATATGAAGGTTCTGACAAGCTGAAAGTCGGCGCCGTGCCGCTGATTTCCGTGGCCTATGGGGATTTTCTCAACGTCGATTTCAGCGGCGCCACCGTCAATCTCCTCAACCAGAACGGTTTCAGGCTTGGCATCAAGGGTGGCTGGGAAGGTGGCCGCAAGGAAAAGGATGACCGGAAGAACCTGCGCGGTCTGGGCGACATCAAGGCAGGCGGCGTGGTCGGCGGCGTCATCGCCTATAGTGTCGAACCCTTCGAAATCTACGCCAAGGTGGACAAGACCATTGGCGGCAGCGAGGGCCTGACCGCAACGATCGGCGCGAGCGTTTCGCACAAGATCGACCAGTTCATCCTCGGCGCCGACCTCTCCGCCACCTGGGCCGACGACAACCACATGAAATCCTATTTTGGCGTCACCTCGGCACAATCCGCCCGCTCCGGCCTGCGCCGCTATGACGCGAAGGCCGGTTTCAAGCGCATCGATGCCACCGCTTCGATCTCCTACATGATGACCGAAAACTGGTCGGTGACGGGGATGGGTGGTGCCGGCTTCCTGATTGGCGACGCGAAGGACAGCCCCCTGTCGAAGAAGGACATCCAGCCCTTCGCCATGATCGGCATGTCCTACACGTTCTGAGCGGCAAAATCGGGCCATGCACCGCCAGTCGTGTCGCTTGATGCCTTGAGGAAGCGTCCCTGTCCCCTACGCACCCCTCAACCCAGTGAAGCGCTGCACGGCGCTTCACTGGGACCGCTACACCCGATGGAAGCGGCAACCGGTTCAAGATTGCCCTTGTAAGCAACGACGAGACCGACGAATGGCAAGGAAATTTCGACGTCGAAGCAGAAACGACCGTTCGTTTCGGCCTCGAAGCTCACGCCCCGGGGCAGAAGAAACCCGGGCAACGGCACACCCAGCAGGCGCCATCGCCGGGGCACGAGGGCCAGCCGGCCGCCATCGATCACCAGCGCCAAGGCAACGGTGACGAACCCGAAGCGCTCCGCCAGCAGATATTGATCCTTGCCCGTTCCTCCCGAAAGCATGGACGAAAAACGTCTGCCGCTGAAATTCCGTATCCAGCGCTCCGTCCCGTTTTCCGGTGTGAAGGCGACGCTCACCGGCACCCGTTTTCCCGCCGGCGGAAAGCGGAGAACCGCGGAAATCATGCGCGCCAGCACGCCCTTTCCGTGTCGTATGTCTGCAACGCCGCGCCACTCTCGCGCTTCATTGCTGTCGTGCAGCTCCCGCACACGCGGCGGCAAATCAGCGAAGGCCGGGCCGAGAAGCCTGCGGAACAACGGCGCACCGGGTTCTTCTGTGCGAAACCCCGTGAAGATGGTTCTGCTTTGAAAGAGCCGGTCATAATCCGTCAGTTCCAGTGCCCCAGTGCCGGCGCGTGCGCCAAGCGGCGGGCGCTCACCATTCAGCATCTTGCGGATAAGGGCCTCGATCGCCATGGAGGGAATGTAGGGGCCATCATCGCCTTCGGCCAGCAGATGCCAGCTCATCTCCAACGGCATGCCCGATGCCCTGCCCTTTGCGCGAACGAACATGCCGCCGCGATGTTCGCCAAACCGCATGCGGTTCAGCACGGCATGAAAGAGCGGTGACAGCGGCGCGAAGGAAGGAAGGCCGAACCGCGCCCGCAGTTTCGCGAGAAGATTCAACATGCGGTGCAGAAATTCCGGAACCGGACCGGCACCCATCCATAGATCCGTCATAGACGGATGTTCGGGCGGGATAACCTGCAGATCCGGCACATCGACCAGCGAAAAATGAATATTGCGGAGCGGCAGCCTGCCGGGCACGGCCACGGTGAAACGCATGCTCTCGGCCAGACCGATGCCGTGCGCCAACCTGCCACGTCGCCAGAGCTTAATCGGCGCACCGGCATAACCCACGACCGCACGCATGACGTTGAGACCGATCCCGGCATAGGGCGACGGCGCAATGCCGCCCTCGACGGTGGCGATCACCATGGTCTTTGCCATCTCGCGCAGGACTGCCGCCGTCAGGACCGGGAAACTGCTGACGCCGGACAGTACAAAAATACCGGCGGCTTTGGCTCGCGTGTCGAACTGGCTCACCCCGAAAACGAAATCGGCGGCATCGGCGAAATCGAGATAATCGGTTCCAGCGTCGATACAGGCCTCTATCACGGCGTAACAGGCGTCGCCGTAATTCTGGAACGGCCCGGAGGCATCGACCACGAGATCGGGTTTATGAATGCGCAAGGCCTCGGCGATATCACGGCGATCAAGCATCAAGGGACGTAATTGCGCCTCTCCGTGCCATCCAGCGCAAAAGGCCTGCGCCCGTGCAAGGTTGCGGCCGCAGACAAGAATTTCAACGCTGGAAATATCGGCAAGCAATTCCGTCAACCGGCCGCCGAACACGCCATAACCACCGAGGATCAATATTTTCATCGTGTCGCCATCACATTTGTGCTGATGCCGGGACTGACTGAACGGGTGGTCCTTACCCCATTCAAAGGATACGGTCCCGGTATTCCGGCGGCGCCACCCAGCATTGTTCACGTTTTCCGAACCAGCGGTAGCGGTTGCGGGCAAAGCAGCGATAGACGGGATCGCGCAAAAATGCGGGAATGATCCGCAAGACGGACACCAGCCGCCAGGGCATGCCAAGCGCCTCGTAAATGCTCAGGACGGCATCGCTGTCCTGCCGCATCCTGTCGCCATCGACAACGAGCATGCTGGCGAGGTTTTTCGGGTCCATGCCGTAACGCCGGTAGATTTCCGCGCCGACAGCCCCCTGCATGGAGGCCAGCCGGAAATGACCGACCCGGTCATGCCGCAGCACGAATTGCGCATTGGCGGAACACAGAACACATTCGGCGTCGAACAGGATGATCGGTTGATGCCGGCGGTTTGCCGAAGGAATTATACCTGCCATCCGTCACACGCCCTTTGTCGATTGCGATGCTACCGACCAATAAAGTCCAGCAATAATACTTACAAATATTCTTCCGTTCGTCTTTCAATTCAATCTCAAAAGACAGTTATCTCCCGAAAGCAGAGGAATTATCGCGGGAATATCGGCGAATTATCGCGGATCGCTCGACTTAAGGCTTCGAAATGGGAAAAACCATCGAAATGGTCAGTCCCGGGCAGGCCGTATTGGTGGCATCCGTGTCCGAGAGCACCAGCGATCCGCCGTGCAATTCCATCACGGCTTCCACCAGCGAGAGGCCAAGCCCGGTGCCCGGCTTGGAGCGGCTTTCGTCCAGCCGCACGAAGCGTTTCAGCACCTCACCGCGCTTGTCGGCGGGAATGCCGGGACCATGATCAGCAACAGAGAGCACGATTGCTTCGGGTTCTTTCACCAGACGGACGACGAGTTTTTTGTCGCCCTCGCCTTCGCAGGCATATTTCATGGCATTGTCGATGAGGTTGGAAAGCGCCTGGCCGATCAGTTCGCGGTTGCCCTGCACCGAAAGGCCCGGCTCTATCTGCGATTCCAGCACAAGGCCGGCATCCTCGGCCACCGGCTCGTAGAGTTCGGCGCTATCGGCGGCAATCGCCGACATGTCCACATCGGTCATTTCAGCGGCGATAGAGCCTGCCTCGACGCGGGAGATCATCAGCAGCGCATTGAAGGTGCGGATGAGCTGATCGGATTCGGCAATGATGCCTTCAAGAGCGGCGCGCCGTTTCGTCTCGTCATTGTCATCGAGGGCGGCGGCCGCCTTGTTGCGCAGCCGTGTGAGCGGCGTCTTCAGGTCATGGGCGATGTTGTCGGAGACCTGGCGCAGGCCCTCGTTCAGCTTTTCGATACGGCCGAGCATGGCGTTGAGCGAGCCGGACAGCCGGTCGAATTCGTCCCCGGAGCGGCCCTGCGGCAGGCGCTGGGAAAGGTCGCCGGCGATGATCCTCTTGGTCGCCGCCGACATGCGGTCGATGCGTTTCAGCGCGTTGCGGCCAATACCGAACCAGATGAGCAAGGCACCGCCGCTCATGATCGCAAGCGCCACCATCAACGCATTGCGCACCAGCGCCCGGAACTTCGTCGGCTCGCCGAGATCACGGCCGATCAGGATGCGCAGACCGTTGTCCAGCATGAAAACATTGGCGGTGGCGAGATGCTGCACGCTGTCGCCGCTTTCAGAATAACGCTCGTAACGGAAGGGGAAACCCGTCCAGCCTTCCTTGTCGAAGACGCCAGGCTGCACGGAGGCGACGTTGCCGGCCAGGATTTCGCCATTCGGACCGGCAATGATGTAAAGGCTCGCGCCCGGCTGGCGGGCGCGGCGCTCCATCATCCGCAGCAGCGGGTTGATGCCGCCGCGATTATAGATGCGCTGCACATCCGAGACTTCCTGCAGGACGGCATCGCGCGTCTGCTGGTTCAGCAGCCGTTCGGAGAGGGCGGTGACGTAAAAGACGAGGAAGGCGGCGCAGAGTGCGAAGAGCAGGATATAGAGCGCCGAAAGGCGCACCGCTGTCGATCTGAACAATATTCTGAGGCGGGCCATTTTCGCCAATCAGCCCTCGTCCTTCATCATGTAACCGGCCCCGCGAATGGTCTTCAAGAGCGGCTTCTCGAAGTCCTTCTCGATCTTAGAGCGCAGGCGGGAAACATGGACGTCGATGACATTGGTCTGCGGGTCGAAATGATAATCCCAGACGTTTTCCAGCAGCATGGTGCGGGTCACCACCTGGCCGGCATTCTTCATCAGATATTCCAGCAGCCGGAATTCGCGCGGCTGCAGCAGGATTTCCTTGCCGCCGCGGCGGACATCGTGCGACAGGCGGTCGAGTTCGAGATCACCCACGCGGTAGATCATGTCCTGCTCGGGCTTGCCCTTGCGGCGGCCGAGCACCTCGATGCGGGCGAGCAGTTCGGAAAAGGCATAGGGTTTCGGCAGGTAATCATCGCCGCCGGCGCGCAGGCCGGTCACGCGGTCATCCACCTGGCCCAATGCGGAAAGGATCAGCACCGGCGTCTCGATACCGCGGCGGCGCAGCTCGCTGATGACCGAAAGACCGTCGCGTCGCGGCAGCATGCGGTCGATCACCAGTACGTCGTAGGCATTCTCGCAGCCCATGAACAAACCGCTCTCGCCATCGCTGGCGTGATCGGCAACAATCCCGGCTTCGCGGAACGCCTTGGTCATATAGGCCGCAGCCTCTAGGTCGTCTTCAATGACAAGAATCTTCATGTGCGGGACAATAGCGCCGTCGCCCTTTTCCGCACAACCGGAAAGAGATGTGACAGACATTTCCTGAACCTTGTTTTCCATGAGGTTTCCTCCGCGGTGCTGCCTTGACCGGGGTTGCCGGTCCTTTCTCCTCCCCGCCGGGGAGAGGGTGGCCCGAAGGGTCGGATGAGGGGGTCCCGTTGCCGAATACCTCTACCGTCGCCCCCTCATCCCGCTGCCGCGACCTTCTCCCCGGCGGGGAGAAGAAACAACCGGCGAGGGCTCGTTCCACATGCTTTGTCCCGCCTTAAAGCCAAGACATAGTCTGGGGCGGCGCCGGCCTCCCAAGGAAGCCGGCATCGCATTTCAGCCTATCAACCCTGGTCGATATCCAGAGCGATGAAGCGGCTGCCGTCATCCGTCTGTATCTGGAACAGCGCCTTGGAACGTCCGTCCTTCTTGGCCTGCTCGAGGATCTTCTCGATATCGGCTGCGGAAGCCACCTGCTGGTTGTTGACCGAGGTGATCTTCTCGCCCGTCTTCAGGCCCCGGGCAGCGGCGTCGCTATCGGGGTCGACATCGGTGATGGCAAGGCCGTTGCCGTCATCGGAAGGCGAAACCGTCAGGCCGAGGCTGGACAGCACCTTCTCGCTGGAGGACTGGCTACCGCCCTTGTCGTCGTTCTGGCTTGGCGTCGCCTTGGAGGCTTCATCGCTGGTGAGATCACCGAGCGTCACCGTCACGGACTGCGACTTGCCACCACGCCACAGCGAGATTTCAACCTTGCTGTTGGGTGCCATGCCGCCGATGCGGCGCGACAGATCGCGGGCATCCTTGACCGGATCGCCGTTGACGGCGGTGATGATGTCACCCTGCTTGATGCCGGCCTTGTCGCCCGGAGAACCGGACTGCGGCGAAACGACCAGCGCGCCCTTGGCTTCGGCAAGGCCGAGCGATTCGGCGATATCCTTGCTGACGGGCTGTATCTGTACGCCGAGCCAGCCGCGTTCGACCTTGCCGTCCTTTTGCAGGTCGGCGATCACATCCTTGGCGACCGAGGACGGGATGGCGAAGGCGATACCGACATTGCCGCCGGAGGGCGAGAAGATGGCGGTGTTGATGCCCACCACTTCGCCGTTAAGGTTGAAGGCGGGACCACCCGAGTTACCACGGTTCACGGCAGCGTCGATCTGCAGATAGTCGTCATAGGGGCCTGAGCCGATATCACGGCCGCGGGCCGAAATGATGCCTGACGTCACCGTACCGCCGAGGCCGAAGGGGTTACCGACGGCGACGACCCAGTCACCGACGCGAATCTTGGTGTCATCGGCGAATTTCACATAGGTGAACTTGCGGTTCACATCGACCTTCAGCAGCGCCAGATCGGTACGCGGATCGCGGCCGACAAGCTTGGCTTCGAGTTCGGTACCGTCATTCATCACGACCGTATAGGCGGAACCGTCGTCAACGACGTGATTGTTGGTGACGACATAACCGTCTTCGGAGATGAAGAAGCCGGAGCCTTGCGCGACCGGGCGCAGCGGACCCTTGCCGTCACGGTGGCGGTTCGGACCACGGTCGGAGCGATCCTGGTTGGGGCCGCCGAATTCCTTGAAGAAACGCTTCAGCGGGTGATCATCCGGCAGCTGGTCGAGGCCGCGGCCGCCGAAATTGAAGGAGAAGTTGCTGGAATCGTCGGAAGCCGGCTGCACGTTCGACTGCACGCGAACGGAAACGACGGCGGGCGAGACGGCATCAACCACATTGGCGAAGCTCGGAACCTGCGGTGCGGTCACTTCGACGGGGGCAGCAAAGGAGTGGAGGATCGGTGCGGCGATACCGGTCGACAGCATCAGCGCCGCGAGGCCGCCAACAGTCGTGGCCTTCAGGGCCGTCTTCAGCGAGGCCGTCTTCAGCGAGGAATGGCCGTTTTGCGAATGAGACATGGTGTACCTTCTTTCTTCATTCAGACTGAAACCCGTGTGACCGGGGAAGCGGTGGATGATGAAGATATAGGAGGCAACACCTTACGGCGAAGTGTCTGAGGAATGAAAAATCCGTAATGTTGAAAAAGAACCGAGGGCGAAAATGAAAACCGGTTATTTTTCAATGAGATTGCGAATGCGCGCTTCTTCATCCGCACTCAGTTTTTGTGGGCGTTCCTGGGTGGCGCGGCGGCGCGAAAACACGAAGACGGCGAAAATCCCGGCAAGGGTGAGGCCGATGGGCGCGCCCCATAAAAGCAAGGTGCGCAGGCTGAGGCGTGGCTTCAGGAGCACGAATTCGCCGTAACGCGACACGACATAATCGATGACGGCCTTGTCGCTGTCGCCCTGAACCAGCCTTTCGCGCACGAGGACGCGCAGGTCACGCGCCAGTTCGGCATTGCTGTCGTCGATCGACTGGTTCTGGCAGACCATGCAGCGGAGCTGAGAGGTAAGGTTGCGGGCGCGCTGTTCCAGCACGGGGTCTTTGAGGACTTCGTCCGGATTGAAGGCGAGAGCGGGAGAAGCTGCAGCGAAGATGAGGGTGAGAAGCAGACAGAGCGCCACCACACACTCCCTCATTCCTGTGCCCGTCACAGGAATCCAGCCAGCCCAAGTCCTTGGGCTTGAAGGACTCTCTCGCCGCGCAGACGCGCGTCGGCTGGATTCCTGTGACAAGCACAGGAATGAGGGTAGCGAGGCAACACTCATTCCGCCGCCTCCGGCATTGCAGCCCGTACAGGCTTCGCCTTGCGGGTCGGCGCACCCACCCGCAACCGCCTGTCGGAAAGCGAGATGAAACCGCCCGCCATCATGAACAGCGTGCCGCCCCAGATGCAGAGGATGAAGGGTTTCCACCAGATGCGCACCACCATGCCGCCATCGGCCATGGGATCGCCCAGCGAGACATAAAGCTGGCTGAGGCCGAAGGTCAGGATGCCGGCTTCCGTCGTCGGCATGCGCCGCGCGGTATAAAGCCGCTTGGACGACCAGACGTCGGCCACCTCAACACCCGCTTTGCGCACGGTGAAATGGCCACGATCCTCGGTGAAATTCGGGCCGACGGCGTGGCGGATGCCGTCGAAGGTCAGGCTGTAACCGCCCGCTTCCGCCACCATGCCCTGTTTCATTTCCAGAACCGTTTCGGTCTCATAGGTGGTGACGATGACGATGCCGAGCACGGTGATGCCGAGGCCCATATGCGCCAGCGCCGTGCCGAAGGCCGAACGCGGCAGGCCTTTCAGGCGGCGAAATGCAATGCCGAAGGCCAGTTTGCCGAAATTGGCGCGATACCAGAGATCGGTGAGCGCCCCGAAGATCAACCAGAAACCGGCGGCAATACCGAGTGCCGCCAGTACCGGACCGCCATTTTCGATATACCAGAGGGCCAGCCCGGCCAGAGCCGCGATAGCCGCGGCCACATAAAGCCGCTGGAAGGCACCCAAGAGATCGCCGCGCTTCCAGGCGAGCATCGGCCCGAAAGGTGTGACGATCAGGACCGGGATCATCAGCAGGCCGAAGGTGAGGTTGAAGAACGGCGCACCGACCGAGATTTTTTCGCCCGTCAGGGTTTCGAGAATGAGCGGATAAAGCGTGCCGATCAGCACGGTGGCCGTCGAAACCGTCAGGATAAGGTTGTTGAGGACGAGCGCGCCTTCACGCGAGATCGGCGCGAACAGGCCGCCGGCCTTCAGCGAGGGTGCGCGCCAGGCAAAGAGCGCAAAGGCGCCACCGATGAAGATCGTCAGAATGCCGAGAATGAAGATGCCGCGGCTCGGATCGGTGGCGAAAGCATGCACGGAGGTCAGCACGCCGGAGCGCACGAGGAAGGTGCCGAGCAGCGACAGCGAAAAGGTCATGATCGCCAGAAGCACGGTCCAGATTTTCAGCGCCTCGCGTTTTTCCATGACGAGCGCCGAATGCAGCAGCGCCGTGCCGGCAAGCCAGGGCATGAAGGAGGCGTTTTCCACCGGATCCCAGAACCACCAGCCGCCCCAGCCGAGTTCATAATAGGCCCAGTAGGAGCCCATGGAGATACCGGCGGTCAGGAACGTCCAGGCGGCGAGCGTCCACGGCCTTACCCAGCGCGCCCAGGCGGCGTCGATACGACCTTCCAGGAGTGCTGCGACGGCAAAGGAGAAGCAGACGGAAAAACCGACATAACCGAGATAGAGCAGCGGCGGATGGATGGCGAGGCCGAAATCCTGAAGGATGGGATTGAGGTCCTGCCCCTCGGCCGGCACCCGCTCCAGCCGCAGGAACGGGTTGGAGGTGAGCAGGATGAACAGCAGGAAGGCGACCGAAATCCATGCCTGTACGGCAAGCACATTGGCTTTGAGCGTTTCCGGCAGGTTGCGGCCGAAGGCGGCGACAAGCGCGCTGAAAAACACCAGAATGAGCAGCCACAGCAGCATGGAGCCTTCGTGATTGCCCCATACGCCGGTCAGCTTGTAGAGCACCGGCATCAGTGAATGGGAGTTTTCCCAGACGTTGCGAACGGAAAAATCCGAGACGGCATAAGCGCGCGTCAGCGCGGCAAAAGAAAAACCCACCAGCAGGAACATCATGACGGAGCCGAGCGAGGCGATATCCATCAGCGCTCGGTCGTTGCGGCGCGCGCCGATAACAGGCAGCGTCGAGACGATCAGCCCCACGCCAAGCGCCAGAACCAGGACATAATGGCCGATCTCGTTGATCATTTCGTCGCTCCGGTCTTGTCGGCCGAAGCCGCGCTGGTCGACGGCGTCGCAGTGGAAGGCTCTTCGCCCTCTCCGCCCTGCTGCCACAGGCCCTTGTCCTTCAGCCGGTCGGCCACTTCCTTGGGCATATAGTTCTCGTCATGTTTGGCGAGCACGCTGTCGGCCACGAAACCATGGGTGGCGGCATCGAACATGCCTTCGGTCACCACGCCCTGCCCTTCGCGGAAGAGATCAGGCAGGATGCCGGTATAGCTGACCGGCACGGTCGCCTCGCCATCCGTCACCGTGAAGCTGACCGTACGGCCCTCGCCGCGCTTGATCGAACCTTCCGCCACCAGCCCGCCAAGGCGGATGCGGGTGCCGGGATTGACCGGCGTCTTTTCCAGATCGGCAGGCATGTAGAAATAAGCGATCGACTGGCCAAAGGCGAACATGACCAGCAGCACGGCCGCGACGATGAAGCTCATGCCGCCGCCGATGATCGCCAGACGTTTCTGTTTGCGGGTCATTGCGTCACTCCCTGCGGCGCAGAATCCTTTTGCCCATCCATGCGGATCGGTCCGGCGGAAACGCCCAATTCCTTCGCCAGCGCCAGGAGCTGCCTGCCCTCTTCACCCTCCGGCGGGAAAGCCTGCAGGCCGGCCCGCAAGGCTTCACCGGCCTTGGCCTCGTTCTTCAGCACGGAATAGGCGCGCAGAAGGCGCATCCACCCTTCGAAATCGGCCGGATTATCCTTCAGCTTGGCATCGAGGCTTGCCACCATGCCCTCGATCATCGCCTGCCGGTCGTTGGCCGTCATGTCATTGGCCGCAGCCATATCCTGCGCGGTCGGGCCGGGTGCTGCAGGCGTCGCTTTGCCACCGGTCCGGGCAATATGTTCACGCACCAGCGGCAGCCAGGTTGCGCCAGCCGGCGCATCGGCCTCCAGCGCCGCAAAGGCCGCTCGCGCTTCTTCCGCCTTGCCGGTCTGCTCCAGCGACAGCGCCAGATAAAAACGGGCGCGCGGATTGCCGGGCTTCAGCTGTTCGGCCTGAGCAAACGCATCCCGCGCCGCCTCGATGACGATGCCGTCATTGCCGGCCACCAGCGTTTCGCCAAGGCCCGTCAGCCGTTCGGCGCTTGGTCCGAGAATACGAAGCGCATTGCGATAGGCAAGTTCGGCATCGCCAAGCCGTAGCGTCTTGAAATAGATCGGCGCCAGAACATCCCAGCCGCCACCGTCCTCCGGGCTCTGCGCCAGATGCCTCTCGGCTCGCGCAACCAGCAGGTTCATATCGTTGCCGGGGTTTTCAAGACGTGCCTCGAGCGGCATGTCCGGCGTGTCCGGACTGCCGTTCCAGATGTAAAGACAGAGGCCAAGTGCAGGCAGCAGAATGGTTATGAGGCTGGCAGCGAGATTGTGCCGGCGCGGCCGGGCCTCTTTCGCCGTCACCTCTTCCGCCTCGGCCGCGGCCAGCAGGCGGCGGCCGATTTCGGCGCGGGCATAGTCCGCTTCGGTCTCGCCGATCAGGCCGGCGGCGCGTTCGCGGTCCAGCTCAGCCAGCTGGTCGCGATAAACGGCAATCTCACCGTCGCGGCGCGTCTGCGGCACCTCGGTCTTCCGCATCAGCGGGTACATCAGGACGATGGCGACAGCCGCCGTCAATATCGCAACGACAATCCAGAACATAAGGCTCAATTACTCGAATGCGCGGCACATGGAAACACGAAGCGCGGGGATGACGTGAATTTGAGACATCACGCCGCACCGCAGATCCCGTTTCGCTGTTCCGCCGTGCCTCTTCTTGTCACCGCGGAAGGCCCGTGACCTTGATTTACGTCAAACTGGTCAGATCAGCGGAGACCAGCTTCCGTCGTCATTGCGGCAGGCCGCGCCGCGCACCCTGGTGTCGCGCCCGTCGACAGTGAGGGTATGGGAATATTGCCGGCAGTTCTGGTTGCCGACCTGATAGGGCGCATTGGCCACCACCTGACCCTTGACGTCATCACCGGTCCAGATAACAGGCGTGCCAACCGGGGCCGTTTCCAGCGCCTTGTATTCCGCCTCCAGCGCCTTGGTCTGGTCGCCCCTGTCGAGCTCCACGCCGCTTTTCCCGACGATGCCGCCTTGCAGATTGGCAAGGAAAGGCGTGGAAGGCTGGGCCGAACGGCCGAACAGGCCGCCGCCAGCCGGGCGGGTGCCCGTGGTGGTGCAGGCGCTCAGCATCGAGACACACAGGATCGAGAGAAGTGCCGGGCGTGACACCAGCGAACGCATCGTCACGGAGCGACAGCCATCATACACGTCAACCAAACCCTGTCCTCTTTCCTACCGCATTGCACCTAGAGCATTTTCGCTGTTCTTCGAACCGTGAAAACACTCTAGCTTTTTGTTCTTCCGCATTTCCTGACGGGAAACCGGGGTCCACTTTCCCTGGAAATGCTCTCATGTACCGGTATTGAATTTCTTGCCTTTTTTCGCGGCTCACGCAAGCTCTTTCGAAAGGCCCGGCAAAATCAGATCGGCTTTCAGGCCGCCGATGGCGCTGCGCGACAGCGAAAAGCGGCCGTGGTATTCAGACACCACTTCAGAAACAATCGAGAGGCCGAGGCCCGTGCCCGGCCGGCTCTCGTCCAGCCGGCGGCCGCGTTTCATCGCTTCGCTGATCTGTCCCGGCTCCAGCCCAGGCCCGTCGTCTTCCACTGTCAGCTCCACCCATGAACGACGGCCGATTTCGGCATCGGAAGAAGGATGCGTGCCGGTGGCAAGCGTGACGACCACTCTGGTTTCGGCAAAACGCGCCGCATTTTCCAGGAGATTGCCGACGACCTCTTCGAGATCCTGCTGTTCCATGCCGAGCACCGCGCCCGGCTGTTCGAAATTCAGCACGAACTGCTTGTCGGGGTTCAGGCGGCGCATCACCCGCACCAGCCGTTCCAGCGCCGGTTCCGCTTCCACGCGGGCAAGGATCGAGCCGCGCTGGGCGGCAATGCGGGCGCGGGAGAGATAGGATTGTACCTGCGCCTGCATGGCATCCGCCTGCGCCCGCACCAGATCGCCATGGTGCGGTTCCAGCGTGCGGGCCTCGTTGAGGAGGACGGCGATCGGCGTTTTCAGCGAATGCGCGAGATTGCCGACCTGCATGCGGGCGCGCTCCACAAGGCGGCGGTTGCTGTCGATCAGCGCATTGACCTCGTTGGCGAGCGGCTGGATTTCGCGCGGGAATTCACCTTCCAGGCTTTCCGCTTCCCCGCCTCTGATCTTGCCGAGTGCCCGGCGGGCCTGATCGAGAGGCCTCAGACTGTAGAGAATAGCAAGACCGTTGACGACCAGACTGCCGACACCGAAGACGGCAAGCGCCAGATAAAGGCTGTTGGAGAAGTCGCGCACATCGTCTTCCACGACGTTCAGATTGCCGGAAACACGAAAACGCGCGGCCCGGCCTTCGCCATCCAGCACGACTTCCGTTTCCGCCACGCGCACCTGATTGCCGGCCTCGTCGGTCACGGCATAAAAGCGCTCATATCTGTTGTCGAAGGGGGCGTCTATAATACTCGGCACCGGCAACGTCGAGACACCAAGCGATGAGGACACCAGCGGCGCGGTCTGAAAATTACCGAGCGGCTCCACCACCCAGTACCAGCCGGTATCCGGCTGCGAGAACCGGAGATCGCCAAGCTGCGGGCTGCCGGCCAGCGTATTTTCGTTGGAAATCGTCACTGAGTTGATGACGTTATAGAGCTGCGCCCGCAGAAGATCGGTGAAGCTGCGCTCCACCCCCTGGCGGTAAAGCGTCGAGATCACGACGGCGATCACGACAAGCGCCAGCGCCGACCAGGCAGAGGCGAGCAGCAGAACGCGGGCGGTGAGAGAGTTACTTCGCATCTGCCGGCGCTTGCATCCGGTAACCGAGACCACGGATCGTCTCGATCAGATCAACTCCGATCTTCTTGCGCAAACGTCCGACAAACACCTCGATCGTGTTGGAATCGCGGTCGAAATCCTGATCGTACATATGTTCGACCAGTTCCGTGCGCGAAACGACCTCGCCCATGTGATGCATGAGATAGGACAGGAGCCGGAACTCATGCGAGGTGAGTTTCAGCGTCGTGCCGTTGACGGTCGCCTTGGATGATTTGGTGTCGAGCCGGACGGGACCGCAGACCAGTTCGGAAGAGGCATGGCCGGCGGCGCGGCGGATGAGCGCGCGCACGCGGGCAAGCACTTCTTCGACATGGAAAGGTTTGGTCACGTAGTCATCGGCACCGGCATCGATGCCCGCCACCTTGTCGCTCCAGCGGTCGCGGGCGGTGAGGATGAGGACCGGCATGGCCTTGCCGGCGGCACGCCATTTTTCAACGACGGTAATGCCATCCAGTTGCGGCAGGCCGATATCGAGGACGATGGCGTCATAGGGCTCGGTATCGCCGAGGTAATGCCCCTCCTCGCCGTCGAATGCCTGATCGACGACATAACCGGCCTCTTTCAGGGCGTCGGTCAGCTGACGATTGAGATTGGCATCGTCCTCAACAACGAGAATACGCATTGTCCGCCCTTTCCTTCCGTCCCGGCCCACGCAGGTGGCCGGTCATGCTACATGTGTCGGGTTGTTTTCCGATATTTCGGCGATGCGGGCAAGCTACATCGGCACGCGCATCGTCACCTTGCGCGGACGTTCGCCATTCCCCTGGACGAGAACGGTGACGACACAGGACTGACCATCGCCGGAAGGATAGACCGAAAGCAGCTGACCACCGGTTTCGCGCACCACGCGGGCGACGGCTGCGCCGCAATCGCTGGCAGCCAGAATGTAGTGGCCCTGCAGATCAGCCTCGGGCGCCGTGAAACCGGAAAGCCCGGCTGCAAGCGTCGCGATGATGAGAGGTGATGCCATTCTACAAACTTCCGCAAAAAACCGGGTGCGTCTCGAACCCTAGTGTGAGCGAATATGTAGCGCAAAGCGTCTGAATGGCAAATGAATGCCGGCCCCGCCGCCGCGGTACGTGGCGGGAACGGCGTTTTCGTGAGCTCCGTCAGCGGATGGAGCGGGTTGCCGAAAGGCGGCCGTAAAGTGCGATCAGACCGCCGATTCCGCCCGCAACGGTCACCAGCCCTTCAGCGAGCTCCCCGTGCAGGCCGGCGGGCAGATCGAAGCCGGCAATGCTGAAAAGCGGCGCGAAAACCGCAATCAGCGCGCCCCAGATCGTGCGGGATTGATACCATGCTTTGGTACTGTCCATAATCTCGTCCTTTGCGTTGTTTTTCAGGCACATGTCAGAGCGGGAGAAGGGCCTGAGACACCACCCCCAGCGGCACCGCGCGGCCCAGCTGGCGGACACGCACGGAAATGTGATCCCGTAGCTGCGGGAAATCTGTGAGTTCGTCCCCTGCGGGGTAGAGCCAGAAGGGTTCCGGCACCTCCACCGCACGGCGCACGGTCCCGCCGTCCATCACCTCGACGCGATAAAGCTCGAAGGGTTCGTCCAGCGGAATGCCGCTCGCATCCCAGCCATCGGCTTCCAAGCGCCCACGACGCTTCCATTGGAGGAGAATGCCGTCCCGCCGGCGCTTACCGGAAAGATGCACCGGCGCAAGCGGGGTCTGCGCCCGCACGCCGCCCTCAAAGGCAAAAGGCCCGGCCGGTGCACCCGCCATGCCCGCCGCTTCCGCAATCCAGTTCAGCCGTCGCCCGCGCTCGTTTGCGGCAAGACCGAGCGGCTGCACCGCCGCATCGAGAACCACCACCGGAGCCCCCTTCGGCGCGCCTGCGGCAAGCGCATCCTCCGTGCCGGCAAGACCCCGCAGGAGCGAAGAGAGCCGCCAGCGCGAGGGTGCGATTTCCTCGGCCTTTGCGAAGGCGACAATTTCCCAAACGCCGTTTGCGGCCTTGATGGCGAGACGGTTCTCGCCATTCAGCACCGAAAGCTCCGTGGCTGACGACACTTCACCGGCGGGCAGATCGATCAGGATGGTGTTCTTTCGGTCAAACCGGCCGGAGGGGCCTGATATTAGCGGCTGTGCCAGCGCACCGATCATTGCTGGCCGTTCCAGCAGCGTGCGTTGACGATATCCTTCCGTGCCTGATGATGAAGACACGACGACGGGCCGCCAGGGTTTTGCGAAGGCGGCAATCCGCGCCGATTGTTCCGCCGCAGCGCCATCGTAATATGGCAGATCGAGAAACAGCACTTCAGGGGCGAAACCTTCGGCGCCGCTTGCACCGGCGCTGCGTCGCTCCTCCGCACCGCCGGCGGCGGCTGAAAAGGCCGGGGAAAAGGCCCGCGCCTCCACCTGCCGCACCGCGCCGTCCTCGATGCGGTTGACCAGAAACCGCCCGGCCGGCGCCTGCGGAAAGACACTCTCCGGCAATCGGATGCAATCGCCGGGTTCAAGCGTGATATCGGATGGCGGCAGGGCGAAACGCAGGCTGCGTCGCGCCTGGCGGTTGTCACGCAACAGCGCCTCCACGGCCGCTTCCGCCGTTTCCGCCGGCAAGGCCGCGTTGAGATCGAGCCGCAGCAACCGGCTGCCGGCATTGTCGATGCGGCGGGAACGGGCGCTCGCCTGCTCGTAATCGAGCGTCGGATTAAACGAGGTCAAGACAGCTTCCGCCGCGAAATCGCTGTCATGGCCGCGATTTTCCGACCAGAGCGGCTCGTCCTCGAGATCCGCCAGCACGGCGATATCGCGGACGGGCATAAACGCCGTGTTGCGGGAGCGGAAGCGCAGGGTTCCGCCATCCTCCGCCACATCCACCTGGAACGCCGCCATCAGCGGCTCCAGCAGGTTGCGGGCCGAGGTTATGTCACCCTGCACATAACCCGTCAGATCACCGCAGACGGCCGAGACGTCGAAGGCGGAAAAGCCGTGATCGGTCAGGATCGCGGCGATGGTGTCGGCGAGTGTGGCCGTGCCCAGCCGGCCGTTCAGCCAGTGGCCGGTGCGCCAGTTCGCGCCATCGCTCCAGACCGCGCCGTTCTGCGGAAAGGCGGGGAAAGGTCGTGCATCCCAGGTCCAGAGATAGACCCGGCCTTTATCGACCATCGCCGCTTCGCCCTCACCCCAGTGGTCGAGATACGCTTCCAGAAACCGCCGCTGCTGGCTGTCGGCACGGCTGCGACGGGAAAAATGGGGAAAGGCGTTTTCCGCCGATTTCGGATCGGGAAAGACATTGGGACGCGTGGCGCTCTTGTCCACCGCGGGGCAGCCGAGTTCGGTGAACCAGATCGGCTTGGTGCCCGGCACCCATGCGGTGGGTACGGATTTCTCCACACCGCGCACCCGTTCATAATGCAGGTTGCCCCACCAGTTGCGAAGGTCCTTGTAACGGAACACCCACGGCTTGCCTTTCAGCCCATCCGTTATGGGTGTGCGGCGCCGCGCCGCGCGGTCGGCATCGCTGGCATAATACCAGTCGAAACCCTCGCCTGCCGTGATGGCACGGCGAAACGCGCTCGCATCATCGGGGCCGGTCATGCCATCGGGATTGCCATTGGCGGCATCCTCGTCACGCCAGTCGGAAAGCGGCATGTAATTGTCGATGCCGATGGCGTCGATGTCAGGGCTCGCCCAGAGCGGATCGAGGTGGAAAAACACGTCGCCCGAACCGTCCGTGGGCTGGTGGCCGAAATATTCGCTCCAGTCCGCCGCATAGGTGAGCTTCGTCGCCGGTCCGACGATGCTGCGCACATCGCGTGCCAGCCGCACCAGTTCCTCGACGAAGGGAAAGACATCGTTCTGGTCCCGGAGGGCGGTGAGCCCGCACAGTTCCGAGCCGATCAGGAAAGCGTCCACCCCGCCCGCCCGCGCCGCAAGCGCCGCATAATGCAGCACCATGCGGCGGTAACCGTCTTCACGGTTGCAGAAGGCGGAAACCTGTGCCCGCGCAGCCGCACTACGGTCCGGGGAACCGGCTTTGCCGGGTGCGGGAAAACAGGTGACGCGGCCACGCCAGCCATAGGCGGCCTGCTCGCGATCGCCATAGGGGTCAGGCAGGCCGTTGCCGGCGGGCACATCCATCATCACGAAAGGATAAAGGCAGACCCGCAGGCCCCGGGCCTTGAGATCGGCGATGGCCTGCAACACGCTGGCATCGTCAGGCGTGCCGCCATAGGCTGGGCCGGCACCGTGATGGCTGACCAGATGCGCGTCACCGCGCGAAAGACCGGCGACGGACCAGGGCGTGGTTTCCCCATCGCGGCCTGCCACCTCCACGCCCGGCAGAATGCGGCACTCCCCCGCCCGCATATCCGTGCCGAACCAGCTCACCACCAGCGCCACGCTTTTGAGATTGGGGCAAAGCGCCTGCAATTCGTCGATCGCCGCCTGCCAGTCGGTCGCGGCGGTGAGATTATTGCGGTTCATGATGCGGCTTTGGCCGATGCCCGTGCGCTCGCTGACCTGCGTGGTGGCATAACCGTGTTCGGTCGCGCCGGGAATGACGGTGATGGCGCGGATCTGGCGTTCGAGCTTTCCGACCGGCCGCACGACTTCGAACTGCATCAGCGGAATACGATTGCCATAGCTCTCAAGCGGCAGACGTTCGAACACCACATAGGCAAGTCCGCGAAAGGCCGGCGCGTTGCCTGTGCCCTGTTTCGCCTCGATCAGCGGATCGGGCAATTGTGTCTCGCTGCCGGGATAAAAGCGCATCTCGACTCCGGTGAGATCAACTTCACGCCCATCGGCCCAGACGCGCCGCACCAGGGCTGCCTCGCCTTCGCAGAGGCCGATGGCGAGATTGGCGAAATAACTGAAGCTCTCCACCTTCGGGCCGCGACTGCCCTTGCCGCCACGCCGCTGCACCTCGACACTTTCCTCGAAACGTGTCGCCCAGATGAGCGTGCCGCCGATCCTTGCGGTGCCATAAAGCCGGTTGATAGCAGCGCCCTCATCCGCACCGGGTATCCGCGCCGTCGAAAGCCGGGCGCCGGACACCGTCCGGCCGTTCGAAAGCAGCGCACGGTCGACGGCATTGCCGGCCAGCGCCCCCGCCGCGCGGCCGATGATGGCGCCCACGGGGCCAAAAATGCCGCCGAGCGCCGCGCCCGCCGCCTGAAAAACGATTGTCGCCATGTTCGCCTCGAAAAATGTCAGGGATCGGGAAAACGAAAAGTCCCGGCAATGCGCCGTTTCCAGCCCGGCACCAGCGCCGACCGCACCACCTCGGCCTGCTCATAGGCATGGATGAAATGCTCCGGCCCGGCGAGGATGCCGAGATGTTTCGCCGCCGCATCGGCGCGCCAGCGAAACAGCAGCAGGTCTCCGGGCTGCGCCTCTCCCATGCCCGGCACCGTCAGAAAATGGCGCTTCGCCGCCGCCACCAGCCGGTCCTCGCCGCCGCGTTCGGCCCAATCAGGCGCATAGGGCGGCGGCAATTCCGGTTCGTGCCCGTAAAGGCCGCGCCAGATGCCGCGGATGAGGCCGAGGCAATCGCAGCCGACACCCAACAACGAGGCCTGGTGCCTGTAGGGCGTGCCGATCCAGCTTTCGGCCAGCGCCAGCACTTTTTGTGCCGTATCGCTCATGGAAACAGCACCCCGCCGTCGTGGGTCTGGCCGCCGCTTGCGTAGGAATAGGCAAAATCCGCCCCCGGCAGATGCGGAAAGCCCCGGAAATTCAGGTGATTGCCGAACTTCGCCTTGCACGTGGCGAAACTCTTGTCGCAGCCGGCAGTCACCGAAAAGCGGTCTCCCGGCGACGGCATCCGCTCCGGCGTCAGCCAGAAGGAAAGAAGCACGCCGCCGTCACGCCGCTCGTGGCCGTCGAGGTCGAAAGCCTTGCCGGCGAGACTGCCGGTCAAAAATCCGAGCTTGCCCCGGCTGAAGAAACCCTCGGCAAAAGCATCGAGCCCGGAGACCCGCAGTTTGCCCGAAACATCCACCGCCGCCACGCTGCCATGGCCGGTGAACCGTGTGAGATCGACACCGCAACGCCCGTCACCCAGCGCGGCATCGCAGCGCCGCCCATAGCTCCTGCCCTGCGGTTGGCCAAGGCGATGAGCAATGCTGCGCAATTCGGCGCGGAAGGCCCCGCCCGCCCGCGTCACCTCGCCGATCTCGCGCAGGCTCAGCAGCACATGCTCATCCGGCGCCTGCCAGTTGACGAGGAAAAGTTCCACCTTGGCGCCGTCGAAGCGACCGGCGGCAAGATCGTCTTCGGCAATCGCCTCGCTCGAAAAACCACCCGCCACCTCGCCGGCGCTCGCGCCAAGGCCGGTTTCGCTGTCACTGTCGCTTGCCGAAAAACCACTGGCAGCGAGATAGGATGTGCCGCCGAAAGATAGCGTCACGTCGTGGTCGGTAAACCCCATCACGACGCCATCCTTCAACGTCACCCGCCAGCAATGGCAGGTGGTCGTCGCATCCGCTTTCAGATGATCGGCAAGGGAAGCTGGCAGGGTCTTCATGGCAGGATTTCCATCAGCGGAATGGAGGGAATGCGGCCGGCTTCAAAGGCGGTTACGTTGATGTCGATGCGGTCGATGGCGAAGCGCACGGGCACGTCGAATTCAAAACCGGCGCGGATCACGGCACCGGTGGGCGGCGCACGCCCCGCCCGGAATGTCACCATGCCGGTCGCATGATCGACGGACACATCGGTCGGCGCTGCCTTCACCCCCTCGACCGAAACGATGACCGACCCTTCGACCGGCTTGTCGATCCGCCGCGAGAATGAGCCGCCGGCATCGGCATAGGTCTTCACCAGCTGAAAGCCCGTCACCACGCCGTCACCTGTGCCGATCCTCTGGTCCGTCGCAGCGGTCGTCTCTCCCGGCGGGCAGGATTTGAAATCCACCGGATCGCGAAAACGGAAACCATAAAGCTCCCCGCGCCGCGCCTCGAAAAAAGCCAGTACCTCGTAGAGATCTGTGACGGAGCGGATGCCGGAGCCGGCATCATAGGCGCGCCTGGCATTTCGCCAGCGCTGATTGCGGTTCTCCCGGCCGTTGGAAAGATTGACGATGTCGGTGCGCCGCACCGGCCCGCCGCTGACGCCGAGCGCCAGCCGCAGCGGAAACCGCACTTCATGAAATGCCGCCATGTGGTTGTTCCTGGATTCATTTTGCTGGTTGGGACGTAGGAGAAGCGGGCAGCGCCCGCGTCACAATCCCCGCTGGCCACGCCCGACGCTGCGCGCCAGCATCGCGGCAATCTGCCCTTCACTTTTGCGGAAACTCGCCGCATCGGTCGCCGTCACGTTAAAAACGATCTGCGCCCCGCCGCCGCCCGAGGGTGCGGCGACACCGAGAGCACCGTCCGAACCACGCTTCAGCGGCAGGATTGCCTCCGCCCCCGCTTCCCCCATCAGTCCAAGCCCGCCGCCCATCGGGAAAAAGGCGGGGCTCGAAACGACCCCACCCTCCGCAAAAGGCGTGATGGCGCGCGCCGGAACACCTCCCTCGGCAAAGGCAAAGAGCGACCCGCCGCCATTCAACAGCCCGCCGACGGCATTGCCGATCATGTTCTCCAGCGGCTTCAGCCCAGCCGAAAGCGCAATGCCGGACAGCCGCTGCCCGAGCCCGCGCAACACATCGTCCAGCCCCTTGCCGCCCGTCGCAGCCGTCTGCAAGGCGGAGGTCAGCGCCGCCCCGAACCGCTGCGAGCGCCGTTCGAGATCACCCATCACCTCGGAAAGCGCTTCCGCCTCCTGCCGGTTCTCCGCAATCGATTCTTCGCCCGCCATCGCGCTTGCCTTTCTGATTCACATTCGAGCCGTAGACTTTTGAAATGCATGGTCTTCCTGATAAAAAAATGCATCGGGAGTCCGCCCTCACCCATCCGGAAACCGCCGCATCATCGCCTTCATTGCCTGACGATCAGGACCCTGCGGAACGGCGTAACCGCCCGTCATCGCGAAGAACTCCTTCGGTGTCAGCCGCCAGAAAGTCTCGGAAGAAAGCCGCAGCAGGCAGAGGCCGGCATGGATGACCGCTGGCCAGGGAAAGGGGCGTGTTGCCGCCTCGCCTGCTGCGGCATTCAAGGGTCCGGTGTTGCGTCACCCTTCAGGCCGCCGAAGGTGGCGGTCAGCAGGTCAGCGACGATCGCGGCGTGGCCAGCAATGCCGCCTTCCACCGTCGCTGTGGCCACATCCTCGTCGGAATAGACGTTGCCGGCACCGCGCAGGCCCGCGCCGATGACCCGGATCATGTCAGCGGCCTTCAAGCGGCCGCTGGCGAAACGCCCGGCGAGCGCGGTGAGGTCGTCGGCTGCAAAGGCGGTTTCGAGTTCGGCGAGCGCGCCCAGCGTCAGGCACAGGATGCGCCTTTCACCGTCGATCAGCGCCTCGATCTCGCCGCGATGACGGTTCGCCCGTCCGTAACGCAAACGCTCAGGCATCACAGCACTCCGAATGTGAGAAGACCGGCGGATTCCAGCGCGATCTCGAATTGCACCTCGCCATCGTGGCGGCCCGAATATTCGAGCGCCACGATCTGGAACGGTCCGGCGATGGTGCCGAAATCGGGAATGACGATCTGCCAGCCCGGAATGGTGCCGGCGAAAAACGCGCCGCGCACCAGTGCATCGCTAGCCGCGTCCTTGAAGATGCCCGACGCCGTCAGCGCGGCCCTCTGCACGCCAGCACCCGCCAGCAACTCGCGCCAGCGCCCGGCGCTTTCGCCGTCGGTAATGTCCACCGCCTGGGCGTTAAAGGCCAGCCGCTGAGTTCTGAGCCCGGCAACAGTGAGATATGTTCCGGTATTGTTGAATTTCAGCAGAAAATCCTTACCCTTCTGCGCCACCATCATGTTTCCTTCCGTTTCGATTGCGGTTGCAGGGTTTTGCGGCCTGCGACCAAAAATGTTCCTTCCTCTCGCATTCAGCGATCTTGCCATGTCCGATGCCGCCTCCCTGACGTCCCGCTCGCGCCTTATCGGCGTGCTTGCGCTTGGGCAGGTCGTCAGTTGGGGTTCGGGTTTCGACATGCTGGCCATTCTTGGCCCGAGGATGGGCAGTGAACTCGGCATTCCCAATGAAGTCGTTTTTGCCGGCCTCACCGTCATGATGACGATCAGCGCGCTTTGCGGGCCCCTGCTTGGGCGCATGCTCGTGCGACACGGCGCGGCCCCCGTCCTGGTAACCGGCACCATCCTCTTTGCGGCTGGCTTTGGCTTGCTTGCCTTTGCGGGTGGCTTAGTGAGCTATCTTCTCGGCTGGGCCGTGATGGGTCTTGCGGGAACATGCGGGTTGACGACGGCGGCCCATACAGCGGTGGTGGAACGCGTCGGGGCGGAAAGCGGTCGCTCGCTGACGTTGCTCATGGTGTTCACCGGCCTTTCGGCAGCTGTTTTTCTGCCCGTCACCGCCTTTGCAGACCAGCATCTTGGCTGGCGCGGCACCCTTATCCTTTATGGCTGTCTGCAGGTTTTCATCCTTCTACCGCTTTATCTTTTCGTCCTTCCGCAAAGAACGGCACCCAATACCGACCACAGCTTGAAAACGGCAGATGCTTCAGAGGCGCCAGCCGATACGCGCCGCGTATTTTTGCTTCTGGCAGCAATGACGACGCTCAGCGCCTTTACCGCCTTTGGTTTCTCACCGCTCCTGCCGTTGCTGCTGGTCCATTCCGGCGCCTCGCAGGCCCTTGCCATCCAGCTGGCATCGGTGCGCAGCGTGCTTGCCATTACGGCACGAGGGCTGGATTTTCTGCTTGGAAAGCGCGGCAATCCCTTTGTCACCTGCATGATCGGCCTCTGTCTGCTGCTCGTCTCCTTCGTGCTGCTGCTCGGCTTTTCGCCGGCCATGCCCGCCTTCATCGGCTTTATCGCTTTTTTCGGCTTTGGTGCGGGTGTGCTGACGGTCAGCCGCGCCGTGCTGCCGCTCGCGGTGTTTTCCCCCAAGCAATATGGCCTTCAGGCTGCCCGCATCTCGCTTCCGCAAAATCTGGCCATCGCCTTCGCACCGGTCATTTTCACGATGGCGCTGGATCGCGGCGGCGTGGAAGCCATGCTGGGTATCGCCTCCATTCTGATCGGCCTTTCGGTACTGCTGTTGATTCTGTTGTGGAGAACAGTCCGGCAGGGAGCCTGAAACAGCGCTATTCCGTCACGGCCCTGAAACGCATCTCCGAAACAAAGTTCCGGGTCTTCGTCTCGCGCCGCGAGCGGCTTGATAGAAGCTGCAGATTGACGAGGGAGACACCTGCGATCGACAGCGCCGCATCGTCGAGCAGGTTTTTCATCCGAGCGGCGATTTCCCCCGCGCGCTTGCGGCCATTGGCGTCGCTCCAGATTTGCAGCGACAGGAAATGCTCTTCGGCCTTTTCCGTCGCCGTCGAATAGTCACGGCTTTCGAGATCGCCGATCACGATGCAGGGCAGAACTGCGCGCGGCAGAAGCCTGTCGACAATGCCGCCGGGGTTAAGCGCCACGAGCGCCGCGTCGCCTGTCAACCGCGCGAAAATGGCCTGCAGCAATGCGTTGGCAGCGCTCATCGGCTTTCCTCCTCGCAACGGCAGACGATAAAGCGGCGCGTCTCGTCGGGATCCATCGTCGCCCGGATCGCCAGAATGCGACGGCCTTTGCGAAAGCGCATGCCGGCAGTGACGTCGCTGCGAAAGGCCAGCCAGACGCGGTGGGTGATTGTCACACCCTCGGCTGAGGCCCGCTCGTGGGAGGCCTCGGAAACCGGTTCGATGGCGGCCCAGAGCGACCGCAGGACGGTCCAGCTTTCCGTCGCGCCGCCCTGCCCGTCCGGCGTTTCGGTCCGCGCTTCCAGGTCCAGCCGCGCCGTCAGCTTGCCGGGGTCGAGAAAAACGAGGTTCATGGCTCAAAGCCCCAGGCGGCAAAAGGGCGCCACCAGCCGCTCATAACCGGCGGGAACCGCCGCAGGCTGGTTTTCAGGTGCGACCGCGCCGCGAAAGGCGAACATCTGCGCAACATGCATCAGCATGGCGCGTTTCAGCGTGCCGGGCACATCCGTGCCGGCCTCGCCGTAACCGGCGATGAAATCGATCTCGATGCCGTTCATCGCCCGGCCGGGGCTCGGCAGATCGCGCAACCACAGCCGCGCCGGGCGCGCCACGCCGTCGAGCAATCTGTCAGCGCCGGTGATATCTGCCGCGCGGCCCTGACCGTCAAAAACCAGAATCGTTTCGATGGCTTGCACCGGTCCCTTGCCAATCAGAATCACGCCGGTCTCAGGCCATCGGTCGAGATAAAACCGCCAGGTCTGGCGGATGAGGCAAAGGCCGGTCACCCGCTCCAGATGCTCACGGGCGGCGCGCAGCAGTGCAGCCAGAAGCGCGTCCTCCTCGCCGCCGTCGAGACGCAGATGCGCCTTCGCCTCGGCAAGCGTCAGCGGCTCCGCCTGCGGCGGATGAATGAGGGCATAGGTCATGGGGTCTCCGAAAGGAAGATAGTCCAATGGGGAGCGAGCGGGTGCCGCTTGTTTCTTCTCCCCGGCCGGGGAGAAGAAAAGCGCAGCACAGCGGCTATCAATTCACACCAAATTTCACCAGCTTGATCGCCTCGAAATTCTGCACGCCGCCACCCACCCGCTTGGTGGTGTAGAACAGCACATAGGGTTTCGCCGAATAGGGATCGCGCAGGATACGCACGCCGGTACGGTCGACGACGAGGTAGCCGGCGCGGAAATCGCCAAAGGCGATGGCGAAGCTGTTGGCGGCCACGTTCGGCATGTCCTCGGCCTCCGTTACCGGAAAGCCCATCAGCGATGCCGGCTGACCGGCTGCGGCCGGCGGGTGCCAGAGATAGGCGCCGCTGGTATCCTTGAAACGGCGCAGCGCTCCTTGCGTCTTGCGGTTCATCAGGAAGGTGCCGTTCTGGCGATGGCCGGCCTTCAGCGCATAGACGGCATCGAGCAGCACGTCCATCGGCCCGGCCGAGGCGAAACCGGCCGAAACGCCGGTCGCGACATAACCGATATTGCCCCAGTTCCAGCCATCATTGGCGATGGCGGTATAGGACAGGAAACCCTTGGGTTTGTTGACGCCATCACCGGCGATAAAGGCGGCGGCCTCCTGTTCGGCGAAGGCGATGTCCACTTCGGAAGCGATCCAGGCTTCGATATCGACCGCCGCGTCATCCAGCAGCCCCTGGGTCGCCGCCGGCATGGCGTAAAGCTCCATGGTCGGGAAAGAAAGCTCGGCAAGCTGCGGTGTTGCCGTCTGCGGACGTGCCGCCGTTTCGGAAACCCAGCCGGTCGTCATCCCACCGAGTGCGAAGGGTTTTTTCAGCACGGCGGCAGAAACTTGCCGCACGGTCGCCAGCGCCCGGATCGGCGAAATCGCGGTCATGCGCCGGCCGATCTCGCCATCCGTCTCGCTCGGCAGCAGAAAACCGCCATCTGTCCCGGTCGAGCCGGCGAAGGCCTTCGCCTCGAGATCGCGCAGTGCGCCCTCCTCGCCACGGCGGATATAGGCCTCGAACGCCGCCTTGTGCTCCCCGGCATCGTGGGAAATGCCGTCCTTGCGGCCAAGCGCGGGTCGCGCTTTTTTGAGCGCGAGGTCGTCCATGATCCTGCGGTTGTCGTCGAGCGCCTTGTCGATGCGGTCGAGCTTGTCGCGGGTCACGACATCCGACCCCATCTTGCGCTCGATATCGGCAAGCCGCTGGTCGTTGGTTTCGCGGAAGGCTTCGAAGGCCTCCATGAAGTCGTCGAAGGCGGCCGTCACCGTATCCGGCACGGCTTTTACCTGCGGTGCGACGGTCATTGGGGCCGGTGTCGTCATCTGGTCCGTCATGTGGTTTTCCTTGTTCGTAGATAACTGGAGGGTCAGCGTTTGAAGGTTGTGTTGAACAGCGAGCGGGCGGCACGGCGCATCGCGCGCACCAGTTCGGTCTCGCGGTCCCGGAAGAAGCGGGCATGTTTGACGTCGGAGACCCGCGCCGAAGGCAGCATCGGGAAGGTCACGACCGAGATTTCCCAGAGATCGGCTTCCAGAATGCGCCGCACGCCACTGCCCGCGCCCTTGCCGGAGCGAACGGTGCGAAAGCCGATCGACAACCCGTCCAGCGCGCCGGTCTTCATCAACGAATGCACCTCGCGGGAACGGGAGACGCCGGGTGCGAGGATGCCTTCGACATAAAGGCCACGCTCGTCCTCGCGGATGGTGCGCCATGCGCCGATCGGCTCGGCCGGATCATGCTGGTAGAGCATGCGGATACCCGCCGCTCCCCGTTCCTCGATCGAGCGGCGGAAAGCGCCGCGTTCGATCACGTCCTTACCGAGATCGACTTCGCCGAAGACGCTGGCATAACCGGAAAACGTGCCGTCGCTGGCGATGCCGCGCAGTTCCAGACTGGCGAATTTGCGCGTGGCGGGACGCGGCCCGCGATAGACGTGCATGAAAAACTCCTGCGATGTGAAGGGAGAAAACGACGCCGGCGAAGGGCTATCAGGCGCGCGGGCGTGTGCCGTATCGGTCGGCGATGCGCACCAGAACGCCGAGCCCCCACCAGGCGCCCATGCTGGCGGCAGCGGAGCCGGCCACCATGATTTCCCGGCCTGAAAGCGCACCGACAATATCGAGCTGCTGCACGATCCACAGGCCGATCGGCCCGCCGAAGATCATGCCGCAGGAAACGCCGGTGACGAAACGGCTCGCCGCCTCGCGTTTGCTTTTCGGCAGCAGATAAACAAGCGATACGCCGGCACCCGCAATGGCGCCGGTAATACGGGCGGCCCAGATACCGGCCTCATTGGCGAATTCAGACATGGGTAATCATTCCCGTTTAGGATGGTGTTATCGGGCCGATGCACCGCGCCGCCCGCCGGCGTTTTCTGCACGCCTGTGATGGGTGATTTTCGAATATTCGGAATCGCTTGGGCGGAAGACCTCACAAAGAGAGTCCGCTTCTTCAGAAAGTGATTCAACTGAACCCGCCCGCTTCCAAGGGCGTGGTTCCGGCCGCTCAGTAACCGACGGCTTCGCGTTTTTCCTCGTCGCTCAAAAAGGATGCCGCGCCGATGCGTGTCCAGAGCGCATCCCGTTCGCCGGCAAGCCCGGCGATCCTGTCAAGATCGGGCTCAAGCCTCAACCCGGCGCCGAAGACCGGTGCCAGCCAGCCGCAAAGCCTTGCCGCCGTGCGATAAACCAGCGGCAGCACGGTGAGGCGATAAAAGGCGCGGTTCGCCTCCTGGTAATTGGCATAGGTATTGTCACCGGGAATACCGATCAGCATCGGCGGCACGCCGAGCGAGAGGGCGATATCGCGGGCGGCACCGTTGCGTGCCTCCAGAAAATCCATGTCGCGCGGCGAAAGACCCATGGCCTTCCAGTCCAGCCCGCCTTCCAGAAGCAGCGGCCGGCCGGCATTCATGGCGCCCTGATAGCCCTCCTCCAGCTCGCGCTTCAGCCGCTCATATTGCTCGGTGGACAGATTGCCGCCCTCCTTGGGCTGATAGACCAGCGCACCGGAAGGCCGGGCGGAATTATCGAGCAGGCGCTTGTTCCAATGGCTTGCGGCATTGTGGAGATCGAGAGCCGCACCGGCGGAGGCGAGCGGCGCAAAACCGACCCGGTCGTCCAGCGGATGGAAAAGCTTCAGATGCAGAAGCCCCAGCCCGTCGCGCTCGGCGTCGATGCGCCGCGCGGCACGGCCCTCGGCGCGGTATTCATAAGCCACCGGCCAGCCGTCCGGCCCCTCGACGATGCTGACCCGATCGGGCCTCAGGAGATGCAGCTCACGCAACCGACCGCCAACCATCAGCGGTTCGATATAGGCGTTTCCGGAGAGCATAAGGTGGCCATAAAGCGCCTCGAAAAAATCCGGCCCCCCCATATGGGCGCTCGGCTGCGACAGCAATGCCAGGAGCGGATGATCGGCCAGCTCTTCGTCGCCATCATAAATCAGCCAGCTGACGGCGGCAGACGTTTCCGCCACCATGCGGGCAGCGCGGTGAGCGACGGGGTTCTTCATGAAACCTTCGCGGGCCAGAGCGGCATAGGAACGGCCGGACCAGAACGCCTGCCCGCCCTGCACGGCCACGGCCATGAAGCCCTCTGCCATTTTCCGGCTTTCAGGCACGGCTTTGCCATCCGCCGGGCGCAGCCACGGCAGGGAGAAAGGAAATCGCATGGGTTATCCTTGTTTTTATTCCGGCTCAGCCTCCCGCCCGGCCCTCATCCCTGTGCTTGTCACAGGGATCCAGCCAGCCCAAGTCCTTGGGCTGAAAAGAGTCCTCTCGCCGCGCAGACGCGCGTGGACTGGATTCCTGTGACAAGCACAGGAATGAGAGCGGAGGGGCCTGAGCCCTATGACGGAGGAAGGTTTGCGCCCGTTGTCAGCAGACTAAATGTGCATGTGCGTTACTTCGCAGACGAAACGAGACGTTACCGGATCGGGGCCTTCACCGCCGTATCACTGTTGAAATCGGCCGCAATGCGGGTCTCGCGCAGAGGCTTCACCGTGCGGGTCGAAAGGTCATAGGCCGGATCGGCCTTATAGGCCGCCAGCGCCGCCTCGTTTTCAAACTCGCCGTAGACGATGAAATCGACCGAGTTGCCCCATTGATCCTTCTTGACGTTCTCGCCTATTTCCAGCTTCAGCGCATGCGGTATGGCGGTGAGTCCGGAAAGCCCCTTGCGCACGGCGTCGCGGTTTTCTTCGGGAACGGTGAAAAAGACGATATGGCGGATCACGGTGTCACCTGTCATGCAAAGTTCAAGAGCGGCCTCAGCGGCACGGTGTAACGGGTTATCATCTGGCCGACGCCGGTTCAATCCGCGCCGTGACAATCCGTGCCGTGACAAGGGCGCGATGAAATGCCCGTCCGTAGCTGCCTATGAGCCGCGCCCGGTCGCTGCCATTGATGATGGCGCGTGCGCCATCCCAATCCTCGTCTTCGCCACTGAAGAAATCGGCAAGACTGCGGCCGGTGAAGCTGCCGGCCACCATGCCGTGAATCAGGATCGCCGTTGCCACTTCCGCCTCCATGGCCCGCTCCGGGCGCTTCACCAGGTCGATGCCCGTCAGCGCCGACATGGCTTCGTAGTTGCGGCGATGGGTCAGCTGCACGAAACCGCGCCCCAGCCAGCTTTTTCCTTCGGCATCGAGCCGCCAATAGGGTTTACGCACCATGGGCAGCCTGCCCGCCGCAAAGGCGCGGTCGAGTCTCACGATCGCCTCGGCGTCGCTTGCCGCCAATGTTTCGCGCACCGGCTGCATGGTCGCCGCCGTCTCGTGGAAGGCCGTCGCCAGCATATAGGCCAACCAGCGCCGATCGCCGCCCGGCAACGCCTTTTCAAAACCGGCAATCACCGTTTTCGTACCGGCAAGCTGGGGGGCACGCAGGCGACCCCCGAAGATGGAAATTCGTACCGACGCAAAGAATCGCGCCTCGTCATAGGCCATGGAAGGCTCCTGAAAGTGACGGGCGACAGGACGCCCGGTTTTCCACATGACGGCCGTCAGGACTAAATCGATTTGAAAAAACCTTAATCGATTTTAATCCGCCGCCCGGGGTTTTGGGGTAAAAAATTCCTTGAATTCCGGAACCTTAGCAGGCTTACTCCATTCACCGCGCACTTCAGCTGCGTTAACCAATCAAGGAGGAATGCCACCATGACAGCGACAATCCCCCAGACCGTTTATGACCGCCTCGAAAACGAGTGGCGCCAGATGCGCGAAACCGGCTCCCAGCCGAAACCGGCGCAATCTCCGAAGAAGTAACGCCCACCGGATGCCCGCTTTTGGGCGGATGCGGTGCCGAAAATTTCTTCTCCCCGCCGGGGAGAAGAAACATGCGGCACCCGCTCGTTTGCGGTTCGATAGCCCTGCTCGCAGGCCCGAAATCGCCAGCTCACATTCCCCGCACCCTCGGCTCATTCACCACCATCGTCGTCAGCGCTGTGATCGCCCAGACGAGCGCGTCCAGCCTGTCTGGCGAACGCCCGGATGACAGGCCATCGGGCCCGAAATCCGTCATCTGGTCCTCCAGCTTTTCAAATCTCCCCGCGTGGCGCACCCGGCCCTGCTCGTAGAGGGCTGCGACCGGCTCGGCGCGGGTGAATTTGCCGCGGCTGGCGCGCACCAGCGTCAGCGGCAGGTTGGCGTCTATGCTTTGCAGCATGGCCCGCACCATTTCGCCACCCTGGTTGACCTCTGCCACCACCCGGTCAGCCTCATGGCGGCGGAAGGCGGCGACCACGGCGCGCGCCCAGCCGGCCGGCGTTTCGCCCTCCACCGAACAATCCGCCAGCACCGTGAGCCGCCCGGACATGCCAAGCCCCGCCGCAACGATGCCGCAGCAGGAATTCTCTCCCACACCGGCAGGCGGATCGACTGCCACCACGATGCGCGACAGCGGCTCATGCGCCGCCTCGATGATCGCTTCCAGATCGGCGCGTTTCCACAGCGCGCCTTCGCGTTCGTCGATCAGCTCGCCTCCGATTTCCTGACGGCCGAGCCGCGTGCCGCCGTAACGCTCCTGCATGGCCTTCAGGAAGCCGGGCGACAGGTTCTGCGCATTCATGGCCGTCGGCATCCGCGCAACCCGGCTTGTCGGATCAGAAAGCAACGCTTTCAGGAGCGGAATTGGCCGCGGCGTGGTGGTCACCAGTTGCCGTGGCATCTCGCCCAGGCGAAGGCCAAATTGCAGCATGTCCCAGGTTTCCTGCGGATATTTCCATTTGCCCAGCTCGTCTGCCCAGGCCAAGTGAAATTGCGGGCCGCGCAGGCTTTCCGGGTCCTCCGAGGAAAACACCTGCGCCATCGCGCCATTCGGCCAGAGAAGTCGGCGGCGCGACACTTCGAAGGCGGGACGATGGCGGCGGGCAATGCGGCAGATGCCGGAAATACCGTCGATCATCACCTCGCGGGCATCGCCCAGTGTTTCAGCCACCAGCGCGATGCGCAGATCCGACTGTTTGCCGGCGGAAGCAACGGCGTGCACCCATTCGGCCCCGGCGCGGGTCTTGCCGGAACCACGTCCGCCGATCAGCAGCCATGTCCGCCACTCACCCTCCGGCGCCTGCTGCGGCAGGTTGCCGATGAAACGCCAGTCGCGCAGGAGGTTGAAGACCTGTCCCTGCAAGCGGGTTTCAGTCAAAAATTCCGCCATGCCTCAGCCAGACCCGACGGAAGTGCCCAACGCAGCGATCGCCTCCAGCCTCTCTCGGCATTTCTGCTCAGCCAAATCGTCGATGCGTCCAAGGAAATGCGCCACCGCCGCCTCGTAGCCCTCGGTCTCGGTTTCATCCTCGGCCATAAGCGCCTGCCGTTCCTGCGCCAACACCCGTTGCAGGGCATCGATCCGTTCCAGAGTGCGGACGATGAGCGACAGCTGATCCGTTGCGATTTTCACATCGGCGCGCGCCTGCTTGGCCTGCGCATCATCGGCATCGGGCAAAAGCCCCGCCTCGCCCGCCTCCCGCATATTGCGGTACATCGAGAATTGCTGGCGCATCTCCTCTGTCAGCTCATTCAGCAATTGTCGCAGACTGCCATTACGCGCCGCATCCTCGGCGGCCAGCCTGTCGGCCCGCGATTTTATTTCGGGGGCGGCTTCCGGCATGTCATCGCCGGCATAAGCGGGCGTCTCCGGCCAGGCTCCGTAGAGCGCCGGGTCGTAAGTGTGGGAACTTGTCATGGGATTGGCCTGGGAGTGATTATATCGAGAGACACAAGGCAGCTTTGCCCGCAAATCTCCGACCGTACCCAAACACTACCAAACCACCGTCACGCTGTAAAGGATTATTTTCCTATAATTGTGATTTTTATCCTGATGACAGCATTTGCACCCTTCCCCGCACCATACTACACTTGCGCCGCAAGCGGTGGACAGAAGGGGCAAGTCAAGTTGGTGAAACAATGGGTTGAGCGGTTGTTTGCGGGTCTTTCGGCAACCGGCATCGTCTTCGGCACGGTACTCTTCTGCGCTTCTCTCACACCCTCGCTTCTGCCGCGTACATGGCTGATGCAAGGCGTTTTGTGCGGTTTTTCCTTCGCCATCGGTTACATGATCGGCGTTGCCCTGCATGCCATCTGGGCCTATCTGGAGCTGCCCGAGCCCTCGCGCCACAATGTCCGCGGCATCCGGTTTCTCATCGCCCTTGCCGCCGCCATCACGGCGATTGCCTTCCTGTGGCAGGCGAAGGACTGGCAGAATTCGATTCGCGTTCTGATGGAGCTTGATCCGCTGCCCAGCGCTCATCCCACCAAGACCGGCGGCCTTGCCGTGCTGGTCGCGGCCCTGCTCATCGGCACTGGTCGACTTTTCCAGCTGATCCGCCGGTTCTTTGCCGCCCGCAGCCGTCACTTCCTGCCGCGCCGACTGGCCAATGTTCTCGGCATCGCCGCCGCCATCGTGCTGTCCTGGATGCTGCTCAACGGGCTGATCTTCGATATCGGCCTGAAGTTTGCCGATTCCTCGCTGAAACAGGTGGATTCGCTGATCGAGCCTGACGTGCCGCGCCCGGCCGATCCGCTGAAAACCGGCAGCAGCGCCTCGTTGATGCCATGGGAATCGCTCGGTCGCCGCGGACGGGAATTCGTCGCGGAAGGCCCGGCCGGCACGCAGATTTCCACCTTCACCCATCGCCCGGCCAAGGAGCCGCTCCGGGTCTATGCGGGCCTGAATTCCGCCGCCACACCCGAAGAGCGGGCGGCGCTGGCGCTTCAGGAGTTGAAGCGCGTCGGCGGTTTCGAGCGCAAGGTGCTGCTCGTCGTCATCCCCACCGGCACCGGCTGGATCGATCCGGAAGCGCTGGATACGGTGGAATATCTGCATGATGGCGATATCGCCAGCGTCGCCGTGCAATATTCCTATCTCTCCAGCTGGATCGCGCTGCTGACCGAACCGGATTACGGCGTCGAGACGGCGCGCGCCCTGTTCGAAGCCGTTTATGGCTATTGGACCACCTTGCCGAAGGAGACACGGCCGAAGCTCTACCTGCATGGCCTCAGCCTCGGTTCGCTCAATTCGCAGAAATCGTCCGATCTCTACGATGTGCTGTCCGATCCGTTCCAGGGCGCCTTGTGGAGCGGCCCGCCCTTTTCCAGCCCCACCTGGCGCATGGCCACCAATGGCCGGGTGGAGGGCACGCCGGAATGGCTGCCGCGTTTCCGCGATTCCTCCGTCATCCGCTTCGCCAACCAATATACATCAGCCCATATGCCCGGTGTGGACTGGGGTCCGATGCGGATCGTCTATCTGCAATATGCCAGCGACCCCATCACCTTCTTTGAAGCCGCTTCGCTTTACCGGCGGCCGCAATGGATGGTGCATCACGGTCCCGACGTTTCCACGTCCTTCCGCTGGTTCCCGGTGGTTACCCTGCTGCAGCTCGGTCTCGATGTTGCCGCCGCGACCACGGCGCCGATGGGTTATGGCCATGTCTATGCGCCGGAACATTATATCGACGCATGGATGGAGGTGACCCAGCCGCAGGGCTGGAATGCGGAGGATATCCAGCGTTTGAAGATGCTCTTCAAGGCCCGCCGAGGCTCCACCGATCCGGCGTAAGCGCGGCGGGCCCGCTTTGAGCCTCAGCCCCTCAAGCGATCCAGATTGTCGGCAATATAGGTTTCCAGCGAACGCGGGGCATGGCCGGTCAGCGTTTCCACGTCGCCGGTCACCACGGCCGTCCAGCCTTCACGCACGGGATAGAAGATCGAGGCGAGGAAGGATGCGTAGTCCCGCGGCACGCCGGCACCGGTGAGGATGCCGATGAAGACGTCGTCCGAAACGGCGCTATAGGACACCGGCTTGCCGATCGCCTGCGAGATCAGCGCAGCCGCCTCGGCGTAACCAAACGCCTGCGGGCCCGTGAGGTTGAAAGCCTTGCCATTAAAGGCGTCGGAGGTAAGCGCCGCGGCGGCACTGTCGGCGATATCACGCACATCGATGAAGCTCGACTTGCCCTCGCCGGCGGGAACGGCGATCTGACCGTGCTCGATGCCGGCCTTCCAGTAGCTGTGGAAATTATCCGCGAACCAGTTGGGGCGCAGGATGACGTAAGGCGTGCCTGACGCAATGATCTTCAGTTCGATCTGGCGATAGGGGATGGAATCGTCGGCGTCGACACCGAGGACGCTGAGGAACACGATCTTCACCTTGCGGCGCGCGGCCTCCTCGACGACAGGGGTCAGTGCATCGATGGCATCCAGACGCCCGCCGGCCAGAATGAGGAACAGGCGATCAACGCCGTCAAATGCATCCGCGAAAGTGGCGTGGTCGGTATAATCGAAGCGCGCACCTTCTGCGCCTTCCGTGGCGTTGCCGCTGCGCGACGCCGCCTTCACGCTTTCACCCTTGGCCACCAGCGCCTTGACCAGCGGCATGCCGATCGTGCCTGTCGAACCGATTACGAGTATCTTGCCTGTCATCTCAAATATTCTTAGTATCTAATGGAAACCATGTTTCGAAAACACAGATACTGTGTTGGAGAAATCATGAAAAGAGAGCACTTTTCGGTTATCTGGTTTCCTCGTGGAAACCCGATTTCTCCCGAAAGATGCCGCTGAAAGCACGGAACAAACCGATGGAACACATCTATGACGTCTATGAGGATCGCTGTCCCACCCGCATGGTGCTGGACAGGATCGCCGACAAATGGGCGCTGCTGATACTCGACAAATTGCGGATGGATGCGGTGCGCTTCAATCTGCTGCGGCGGGAAATCAAGGGCATTTCGCAAAAGGTGCTGTCGCAAACGCTGAAGAAGCTCGAGCGCGACGGCCTGATTTCACGGCAGGCCTTTCCGACCGTGCCGGTGACGGTCGAATATTCGCTGACGCCGCTGGGGCGGACGCTGACCGAAACGGTGGCCGCGCTCGCCCATTGGGCGGAGGGCAATATCGATGCGGTGATGGCGGCGCAGAGGGCTTATGATGAGAGGGCGGTGGCTTAGTCCGCGGCAGTCCCCTACTCCCCACAATCCCTATCGCGAAATCCGCGTCGATAGAATGATCGATGACAGCGTGCGCTCCACGCCATCAAGTGCGCCGATCCTGTCGATCAGCCGGTCGAGATCGAGGATCGAGGGGGCGGCGAGAATGGCGATGAGATCGAAGGTGCCGCTGACCGAATGCAGCGTCGTCACCTCTTTTATGGCGGCGAGCGCCGCCGTCACCGCCGGCAGTGCCTTCGGCCCGATGGTGATCAGCACATGGGCGCGCACGAGCCCGGAAAGGTAACTTTCCGACAGCCGCAAGCCATAACCGGCAATCACACCGTCAGCCTCCAGCCGCTCGATTCGCGCCTGCACGGTGGTACGGGAAAGCCCGAGCCTGCGCGCCAGTTCCGCCACCGGCATGCGGGCATTTTCGGAAAGCAGGGCAAGCAGCGCCCGGTCCCTGTCGGCGATTGCCATAGTGTTCAATCCTATCGTCTTATCGCCTAATAATAGACTTCAATATGCACATAGTGAAGCTTCGAATCGTAGCAGAACCGCAATATGATTGTGCCCTATGAATTTTTCTGCGGGGAACAAAAATATGAAAAACATCGTCGTCATCGGCGCAGGCAACATTGGTTCGGCCATTGCCTGGATGCTGGCCGCAACGGGCGATTATCGCATCACGGTTGCCGATCGCTCGGCCGACCAGCTGGCCAATGTGCCGGCACATGAGCGCGTCGATACCGAGATCGTCGACATCGCCGACCGCCCGGCGCTGGAAGCACTGCTGAAGGGCAAATTCGCCGTGCTCTCCGCCGCCCCCTTCCATCTGACGGCGGGCATCGCCGAAGCGGCCGTCGCCGTCGGCACCCATTATCTCGATCTGACCGAAGACGTGGAATCCACCCGCAAGGTCAAGGCCTTGGCGGAAACGGCCGAAAGCGCGCTCATCCCGCAATGCGGCCTTGCGCCCGGCTTCATTTCCATCGTCGCCGCCGATCTCGCCGCCCGCTTCGACAAGCTGGACAGCGTGAGGATGCGTGTGGGCGCTCTGCCGCAATATCCATCCAACGCGCTCAACTACAATCTCACCTGGAGCACGGACGGGCTGATCAACGAATATATCGAGCCTTGCGAAGCCATCGTCGAAGGCCGCCTCACCGCCGTTCCGGCGCTGGAAGAGCGTGAGGAATTTTCGCTCGACGGCGTTACCTATGAGGCCTTCAACACCTCGGGCGGGCTTGGCACCTTGTGCGCCACGCTGGAGGGCAAGGTGCGGACGATGAATTACCGCACCATCCGTTATCCCGGCCATGTGGCAATCATGAAGGCGCTTTTGAACGACCTCAACCTGCGCAACCGCCGCGATGTGCTGAAGGACCTGTTCGAAAACGCCCTGCCCGGCACCATGCAGGATGTGGTCATCGTCTTCGTCACCGTCTGCGGCACTCGCAACGGCCGTTTCCTGCAGGAAACCTATGCCAACAAGGTCTATGCCGGCCCGGTTTCCGGCCGGATGATGAGCGCCATCCAGATCACCACCGCCGCCGGCATCTGCACGGTTCTCGACCTCCTGGCCGAGGGCGCCCTGCCACAGAAGGGTTTCGTGCGACAGGAGGAAGTGGCGCTGCCGAAATTCCTCGAAAACCGCTTTGGCCGGTATTATGGCGCGCATGAGCCGCTGGCCCGGGTGGGGTGATTGAAGAGTAGCTATTAGGGCAAAACGCTGCCGCGTATTTCTTCTCCCCGCCGGGGAGAAGGTGGCCCGAAGGGTCGGATGAGGGGGGCTACGTTAGCGATGAACCGAGAGCTTGCCCCCTCATCCCGCTGCCGCGGACTTCTGCCCGGCGGGGAGAAGAAACAAGCGGCACAGGCTTGCTCCAACGCTGCCGCTCAACCTTCGCTCACGTCCCGCAAAACGTCCTGAACACCCGCTCATGGCTCATCGGCGGCTGCATGTAGACGAAATTGTCCGGCCGCTCCTCGAAGGGCGTTGCAATGGCCGTCAGCATGGCGTGGAAGGGCTCGAAATCGCCATCCTCCACCGCCGCCTCGATCAGTTCTTCGATGCGGTGGTTGCGCGGGATGACGGCCGGATTGACCGATAACATCGCGGCTGACCTTTCGGAATCGGAAATCCCGTCCCGACCGGCCCGTTCCCGCCAGCGGGTCAGAAACGCATCCGCCCCGGCAATATCGACGAACATGCCGCGGAACGGCTCGGCATCGCCATTGGCCGTATGGGAAAGACGCCGGAAGGTCAGTGTAAAATCCGCTTCCGATGCCTGCATCAGCGAAAGAAGCGACTGGATCAGATCCATGTCGCCCTCCTCCTCGGTCGCCAGGCCGAGCTTTTCGCGCATGCCGGTGAGCCAGCGTTGGGGAAAGGCGGTCGCGAAATCGGCCAGTGTGGCGTTGGCGAGTTCGGCTGCTTTCTCCACCTCAGGATCGAGCAGCGGCAGCAGGCATTCCGCCAACCTCGCTATGTTCCATTGCGCGATGCCGGGCTGGTTGTTGTAGGCGTAACGGCCCTGCGCATCGATGGAGGAAAACACCTTGTTCGGATGGTATTCATCGAGGAAGGCGCAGGGGCCGAAATCGATGGTCTCGCCGGAAACCGCCATATTGTCGGTGTTCATCACGCCGTGGATGAAGCCCACCATCATCCAGCGGGCAATAAGCCCGCATTGCCTTTCAGCAATGCCGCGCAGCAAAGCGAGATAGGGATTGTCGGCGTCTTTCGCTTCGGGATAGTGGCGGTCTATGACATAGTCCGCGAGGCTTCTGATGCCCTCGTCGTCTTCGCGCGCGGCGAAGAACTGGAAGGTGCCGACACGGATATGGCTTGCCGCGACACGGGTGAAAACGCCGCCCGGCAGGCCCACTTCACGCTGCACCCTGTCGCCGCTTAGGACAGCCGCCAGCGCCCTTGTGGCGGGTATACCGAGCGCAAACATGGCTTCCGAAACAATATATTCGCGCAGCACCGGGCCGAGCGCCGCGCGCCCGTCTCCCCGGCGCGAAAACGGCGTGGGGCCGGAACCCTTGAGCTGGATATCCCGCCGCTTGCCATTTACGTCGATCACTTCGCCGAGAAGAATGGCGCGGCCATCGCCAAGCTGCGGCACGAAACCACCAAACTGGTGGCCGGCATAGGCCATGGCCAGCGGCTCGGCCCCCTGAGGCACGACATTACCGGAAAAAATCGCCGCCAGCCTGTCATCGTCGAGGTCCGCAACGTCAAGAAGAAGCTCCTCCGCCAGCGTACGATTAAAGGCGATGAGGCGCGGCGCCTTCACCGGCGTGGGCAGCACGGCGGCGCTGAACCGCTCCGGCAGGCGGGCATAGGAATTGTCGAATTTCATCACGGGTAAACTCCCTGCTTTTGCCTGATATGGCGGTTTTTACGTCCGGTTGCGAGAGGTGTCAGCGGTAAATACGAAACGGCGAAGCGAGAGCATAGCGGCGGTTGAACTTTCTTTCGTCCCATTCGTTGCGTTCTCTGAGCCAGAATTGCCGCAACGAAAGGAACGGGAATGACCGTCGTTGAAGCCGTAACTGCAGAACCGGAAAGCGCCATCCGCACCCTTCACACCGACCTGCCGGTCAACGCCACCTTCCATGTGTGGCTGAAGGCGAAAAAAGACGCCGAAGCCGGCGCTGTCTCCTTCTCCAACCAGAACGGAAAATTCGCCGAAGTTTCAAGCGTCAATACCGAAGAGTTCAGTTTTCGAATCTATCAGGTCTTTGGCGGCGGCCATGTGGAGCTGAGCTACGACACGGTGACCACGGCGGTTTCCGTCATCTACTGGTTTACCGCTTCGGATGTGCTGGAAACCGGCATCACCGTCGTCCATACCAAGCCGGACAATGCCGCACCTGAGCTACCGGGAAGCTATCATTTCCGCCCGCCCTTCGGCTGGATGAACGACCCAAACGGCTTTGGCCGTTTCGAGGGCAGGCCACATCTGTTCTATCAGCATTACTCGCACGGGCTGCGCTGGAACACCATGCATTGGGGCCATGCGGTCTCCTCGGATTATCTGCGCTGGCGGCATCTGCCGATCTTCCTTTTCCCCTCCGAGGACCTGACGACACGGCCGGACAAACGCGGCGGCGCCTATTCCGGCTCGACCATTCCGCTGGTGGAAGGCTCCGGCATCCGCGTCTTTTTCACCGAGCAGGTGCAGGACCGTATTCCCGAGCAGCAGATCCAGCTTACCGCCACCTCGTCCGATCTCATCATGGCCGGGCAGGCAGACGTCATTCTGGCCCACCGCCCGGATGGGCAGGGGCTGACGCCTGACTTCCGCGACCCTTACGTGTTTCGTGGCCCCGATGGCTTGTGGAAAATGCTGCTTGGCAGCCAGAGCGATGGCGGCGGCGTGATCCTGCTTTACGAAACGCTGGACCCCACGGCCGCCTCCGGCTGGACCTATGTGGGCAAGCTGTGGGTGGAGACACGTTACAAGACCACGGCCATCGAATGCCCCTGCCTGCTGCCCCTCGATGGCCCCGCCAATGCCCGCTCAACCCGCTGGGTGCTGATCTACGGGCTGATGCATTCCGAAGACCCGGAGACCGGCCGCAAGAACCTGACCATGGCCGATGTCGGCTGGTTTGACGGCAAGGTCTTCACCAAGGAATTTGGTCAGGAGCTGGATTTCGGCACCGATAATTACGCCTTTCAGGCCTTTCTCGATGGCGACAGCATTATCGGCATCGGCTGGCTGGCAAACTGGGCGGATGCCAATCCGGAAATCGATTTCCCCACCTCCATGACCCTGCCGCGCCGAATTCACTATGCGAACGGCGAACTTCTGACCCCGCCGATCGGCGCGGCGGAAAGCCTGCGCAGCCATATTCTCGACCGCACGCGGCTGGCGGCCGGTGAGCGCGTCACCTTCATCAACGGGGCGGTGGAAATATTGATCGAGCTTGCCTCGTCGGGCGCGGCCTTCGAGCTGGCGCTCGATCATCCGACCGTCACGCTCGGTCTCGTCTCCGACGAGACGGGCCTGTGGATCCGCCACGAGGATGGGCGCGACGGTGCTTCACCGCACTACATCGCCAAGGGAGCGCGGGCATCCCGCATCCGCATTTTCCTGGATTACGGCTCCATCGAAGTCTTTGCCAATCGCGGCCGTTATGTCGGCACCAAGCGCATCGAAGGTTTCGAACCGGTGCGCTCGGCGCTGCTTCGCGCCGACCCCGGAGCGGTGGTGCACGCCACCAGCTGGGCGCTGAAACCGTGAGGAACCTTTTGGCGGATTGGGCGGTTGATAGACCGAAACCGCCAAATCCACTGATAAGGAGAAACGGCATGACCAAAATCCGCGATACCAGCGATCCGATCCTGTTTCCGACCGAAGCCAATGAAAACAAGGTGGAGAAGAAACGCGCCGGCAAGGGTATCATCATCATTATCGGCGCGGTCGCAATCATGGCTTTCGTCGTTTATCTGGCGGCGATCACCATTGCCACCACCCAGTCCTGACGGGGTGGGCGAGCGGCGATTCGTCTGGTTTTGTCGCATTTGTGGACGGAAAGCCGGGTTCACTTTTTCTGGAAATGCTCTACCGGCGCTCGCCCCGCAGGCCCCTCGCCGTCATGATCGCCAGCAGCGACACAACAACACCCAGCCCATAAAGATAAAGCATCGGCGTCGTCACATCAGCACGATCGATCTGCACCACGAGATCGGTCGCGGCGGCGACAGTGCCGCTGGCACCCGCACCGGCCGCCGAACCCAGCGTCGCGACCGTGGGCAGCAATGCGCCAGTCATCTTGCGCTCCTCTTCAGGTGCCGCCTCCATGGCAGCCTGGCTGATGCCGGCCCAGGACATGCCGAAGGCAGAGCCGATCAACGTCTGCCCGAGCAGCATCTCTCCCCAGTTGCCCGTCGCAAGCCCGAGCCCCAACAGGACGCAGCCCGGCACCATCTGGTAGGGGCCGTAATGCAGGCAGATTTCCCGCAGGCGGTTTGAGCGCAGGCTGCCGATCAGCATCGCCACGAAGCTCCAGGCGAGCGGCATGGTGACGACGATGAAACCGGCAAAAGTCGGTTCATGCTGCCAGAGATTGATGGCCACATAAGCGAGGTAGACGCTGCCCAGCGCATGGGCATAGGACATCAGGAACAGCACCCAGAAGCCGCTGCCGAGCACCGTTTTCAGCCGGAAGGAATCCCTGGGGAACAGGCCGGAGGAAGGCTGGATGCCTGCCCTCAGGGAAGCCCACAGCAAGGCAGCGCCCGCCAGCAGCGAAATCGCCCGCAGGCTCGCATCCTCAAAGGCGGAAGGCGCGGAAAAGGCCAATGCGCCGACAAGGCAGAGCACCAGCGGCACCAGCGGCCTGCGCGTGGCCGCCACCGGCCGCTCGGCGGAGACGGCAACCACCGTATAGACCACGAGCACGATAATCAGCGGTGCCGAGAGCAGGAAGGTGGCGCGCCAGGAAATGTGCTGGGTGGCAAAACCACCGGTCAGCGGGCCGATGAAGGATGCCACCGCCCAGATCGCCGCCTCGATGGCAAAGACCTTGGGCAACAGGCCGGAGCGGAACCCGGCGGGAATGAGGCTGTAGCACACAGCGACGATCAGCCCGTCCGCCACTCCCTGCAACGCCCGGCCGACGACGACCCATAAAAAATCACCGGCAATGGCCGAAAGAACCGAGCCGAAGGAAAAGATGAGGCAGCACAGAAGCAGGATAGCGCGAGCGCCGAAGCGTTCGCGAAACAGCACCGCGGTGACGCCGCCCGCCACGGAGCCGACGAAATAGAGACTATAGGCCCAGCTATAAAAACCCGCGCCGCCGATGTCGTTGACGGCGACGGGCAAGGCCGTGACGACAGCAAACTGATTAAAGGCGTGCAGACCTATACCGGAGGAGATGACGGTCAGAAGCGAGAGGTTCGCCCCGCTCAGCAATTCGCCCCAGCCGTTTTTCTCCACCATTTCCATACTCGACAAAGCCGTATCCTTTCCATTTTTGCGATACGGCGGGCAAACTAGAACCTCAAGCGCCATTGAGGTCAAGCGGGCTTTTTTATCCGATGCGAAATCAGGGAATTGACCGGCGGCAGGAACCCACCTGCCCCGCCGGTCGTTTGCCGAGTGAACCGCTAGAAAGGATACCGTCATGGACCGCAATAAGATCATGCCTCACAGTGAAGACGCCATGGACGAGGATTTGCTCGATCTCGACGTCGACGCCCTTCCCGCCAAGGGAGAGATTCCGCAATCGATCGAACAGGAAATTGAGGAAGAAGAGGCCGAAACCGAGGACGACCCCTATCAGGAAAGCGACGAGGCCCTGCCCGACGACGCCGAGGAACGGGTGATAGACCGCAATCCTTCGCGTGAAGGCGGAGCGTTTGACGAGGTTTAAACCTCGCTCAAGCTGGATCGATCATGCTGATGACGCGCCCGGCGATTTCATCGATCGTCGCATCATCGAGGGTTTCGATATATTTCGCTTTCTTCTGGGCAACCCGGGCGACGATATCCATGCTTCTCACCTGATTGCACAAAGCGACGCCCGTTGTCTTGTGGCCGGATATATTTACGGCAAGCCCTGCCTTGCGCGTAAACATGCCGCCGGTGGTCACCGGGACGACGAGACACAGTCCGACCGCGTTAATTTCTCTGGGCGTGATGACGACACAGCGATGTTCGTCCTTGATTTCGCTGCCTACGACAGGGTTTAGATCAACCAGATAAACGTCGCCGCGCTTGGGGATCTGGTTGCGGACCATCACAACGCTTCTTTGCCGACAGGAGGCGCTGTGTCCCACGCCCGCTCCCTGGCGTTTAGAGCTGCCACTTCCTCTGCACCATCCAGTAATTCGGCCAGCGTGAAGCGTTTCTTTTCCAGTCGAACCGGGCTTGCCACCAGAGCGCCATTATCGACCTCGAGCGTCAGTTGCTCACCGATTTCCAGCCCCAGCATCTTCAAAAGAGCGGGCGGGATCGTCATCACCGCCGCGCCGCCCTGGCGTCTTATTTTCGTGGTCACGGTCATCCGTCTGCGCTCCTGCATTGTGCAACATATGTAGCACATTTTCACATTTGCGCAAACAGAAGCCGCATTTCAGCCCGCCCGTTCGGGCGAATAACCGGCTTCGCGGATAGCCTCCTCCGCGGTTGAGGCGTCGCCCGTCACGGTCAGCTTATGGGCATCGAGATCGATGGCCACTGACGCACCAGGAAGTACATCCGCAAGTGCGCCGCGCAGGGTCTTTTCGCAATGGCCGCAGGTCATATCAGGGATGTGGAAGGTGGTTGCACTCATGGTTTTCTCCTTTTGAACGGCACGATATTTGTGCGCCGGCTGATATTGCAGTTCAGTGGGTTCTCGCGGGCTTGCCGTCTGTCTTGTCGGCGCCCGCGAGATCGTCGAGGATGGGGCAGTCGGGTCGGTGGTCGCCACCGCAGCAATGGGCGAGATGGGAGAGCGTCTTCACCATGCTCTTCATCTCGGCGATTTTCTGCTCGAGATCGGCGATGTGGACGAGCGCGATTTCCTTCACCGCCGAACTCTCGCGGCTCTTGTCCTGCCAGAGTTTCAGCAAAGTCTCGGTTTCTTCCAGCGAGAAACCGAGCGTACGCGCCCGCTTGATGAAGCGCAGATTGTGCACATCCTGCTCGCCATAGACCCGGTAATTATTGCCGGTGCGGGCGGCGGGGGTGATGAGGCCGATCTGCTCGTAATAACGGATCATCTTGGCGGAAACGCCCGATGCCTCCGATGCCTGGCCGATATTCACGACGTCACCTCCCTGTGCACAACCTTTGCCCGTTTCAACCGCAGCGCATTGGCAAGGACGAAGACGCTGGACAGCGCCATCGCACCCGCGCCGATCATCGGCGACAGCGTGATGCCGAAGGCGGGATAAAGCACGCCCGCCGCAACCGGTATCAGCGCCACGTTGTAACCGAAAGCCCAGAACAGGTTTTCCTTGATGTTGCGCATGGTCGCCCGGCTCATCTCGATGGCATTGACAGCGCCCAGAAGATCGCCACCGACCAGCACCACATCGGCGCTTTCGATGGCAACATCCGTGCCGGTGCCGACGGCGATGCCGATATCGGCCTCGGCGAGCGCCGGTGCGTCATTGATGCCGTCGCCGACGAAGGCCAGTACCTTGCCGCCGGCGCGCATCTCATGGATCGCCTTCACCTTGCCTTCGGGCAGCACTTCCGCCACCACGCGGGAGATGCCGACCTGCCGGGCTATCGCGTTTGCCGTGCGTTCATTGTCGCCCGTCACCATCGCCACTTCGATGCCCATCGCCTGCAACGCCTTGATGGCGGTGACGCTCGACGGTTTCAGCGGATCGGCGACGGCGATCGCAGCCGCCAGCCTGCCGTCGATGGCGGCATAAAGCGGTGTCTTGCCCTCGTCGCCCAGCCTTGCGGCGGCTTCAGCGAAGATATCGACGGAATGGCCGAGTTTCGCCATGTAGCGATCCGCGCCGACTTCGACCTTGCGACCATTGACGGTTGCTGCGATGCCATAACCCGTGACGCTTTCGAAGTTCTCGACGGTCGCAGGCTTGAGTCCTGCAGGCGTCGCCACATTCTTTTCTTCCGCAGCCCGGACGATGGCTTCGGCAATCGGGTGTTCCGAACGGCCCTCGACGGCGGCGACCAGCGCCAGAACCTCGTTATCGGCAAATCCTTCCGCAACCACCAGATCGGTCAGTTCCGGGCGGCCCTTGGTCACCGTGCCGGTCTTGTCGACCACCACGATCTGCGCCGAGCGCAGTTCCTGCAGAGCCTGTCCCTTGCGGAACAGCACGCCCAGTTCCGCCGCCCTTCCGGTGCCGACCATGATGGATGTCGGCGTGGCGAGGCCCATAGCGCACGGGCAGGCGATGATGAGCACCGCGACAGCATTGACCAGCGCGAATGTATAGGCAGGCTCAGGACCGAAGACGGCCCAGACGATGAAGGTAAGCACCGCAATGGCGATGACGACGGGCACGAACAGCGCGGTGACGCGGTCCACCAGCAGCTGGATCGGCAGCTTGGAGCCCTGAGCTTCCTCCACCATGCGGATGATCTGCGACAGCATGGTATCGGCGCCGACCTTGGTCGCCTTGAACTTGAAGGCGCCGGTCTTGTTGATGGTGCCGCCGACAACCGCTGCGCCGACCGTCTTTTCCACCGGCACTGGTTCACCTGATATCATGGATTCATCGACATAGGACGAGCCTTCAACGACTTCGCCATCCACCGCCAGCCTTTCGCCGGGACGGATGACGACGATATCGCCGGCCACCAGATCGTCAGGGGAAATATCGATGGTGGCACCGTCGCGCTCCACCCGGGCGGTCTTCGCCTGCAGGCTCATCAGCTTGCGGATGGCGTCTCCCGTGCGGCCGCTGGCGCGTGCTTCGAGAAGCCGCCCGGTGAGGATCAGCGTCACGATGACGGTTGCCGCTTCATAATAGACGAACTGCGCCTCTGCCGGCAGCAGATCGGGTGCGAAGGTCGCCACGACGGAGTAGAGATAGGCCGCTGTGACACCCAGCGCCACCAGCGAGTTCATTTCCGGCGCGCCGCGTAGCAAAGCGGGAAAACCGGTCTTGAGGAAGCGGAGTCCCGGTCCGAAAATCACCGCCGTCGCCAGCACGAAATAGATGTAATAGAGGTTCTGTGTCTCGATGATGCCCATCAGCCAGTGATGCATCGGCTCATAAATATGGCCGCCCATTTCCAACACGAAAAGCGGCGCGGTCAGGATCGCGGCAATCGTCAGGTCGCGTTTCAGCGCGCCCTCTTCGCCCGCATGGTGCATATGATCATGGCCGCCACTTTCACCGGCCGTCACCATCTGGCTGTGGCCCTGATGATGCCCATGATGCTGGCTGTGGTCTTGATGGGCGGAATGTCCGTGCGGTTTCGGTGTCTTCAACGCAAAGCCGGCAAGCTTCGCCGTTTCCACCAGCGCATCCCGCTCCCGCCGGCCGCCGATGGTTTCCACCGCGACCTTGCCGGCTGAAGCGTCGACCTTCACGTTGACTGTGGTGGCGACGGCGTCCAGAACGGCCTTCAGTCGCTCGGCCTCTGCCTCGCCGTGCAGGCCTTCGACCGCAAATTCCTGCCGCTCCGGCGCGATATCGTAACCGACCTTCTTGATGGCCGCGCCGAGCGTCCTGGCTGAGAATCCTTCGGCCGGCTCGACGGTAAGCTTCTTCGTGGCGAAGTTCACCGAGCTCGAAGCGACACCCGGCACCTTAGCGGCAGCGGTTTCCACACGCCGGACGCAGGAGGCGCAGGTCATGCCTTCCACGGGCACGGAAACCGGTTGATTTTGATGGGCGTGTCTGACTGTCTCATTCATGGGAAATCCCCTTTCGAGACTTTATGTAGGGCTTCCCATGATGGGAAGGTCAAGGGAAGGAGATTTTTTTGTCGAACACACAATCGTGAGCGCAGCCAACGGCCATAAAGGCAGCAATATCAAGGCGGTCATGTGGCTCATCGGCTAGGGATGGCCGGGCCGTACAAGCCACCGATCACGCCGTAACGCGTCTGGCAAGATAAATCGTCGCCCCACCGCACTGCGGATCTTCGACTATGTGGTCGAGAAGCCTGAATCCGTTGGCGACCAGCAGGCTCTCATAGTCCTCGCGCGCAAGGCTGGCGTGATAAAGCGGCTTGCCCTGAAACGTGCCGATTGCTTCGCCGCGGCCCGGCCCGGCGGTGAACATCAGGGCCGCGCCCTCATTGGCGTGCTGGCAGAAGATGCCGAACATCAGTCGTTGATCCTCGGGACTCAGATGGAAAAAACTGTGCCAGGCGATCACGCCGTCAAAGCGGCGGCCAACAGCCAGTTCGCGCATATCGGCGACCGCCCAGAGATTTTCCGGAAACCGGCTGCGGCAGAGTTCGATCAACGGCCGGGACGCATCAATGCCGGTGACGGCATAACCTTTGGCAATGAAATAACCGGCAATCGGTTCGCCCGAACCGCAGCCGATATCGAGGATGGAGCCGCCGTCGGGCAAAAGCGAGGTGAACCTGTCCAGCCAGGTTTTTTCGGCAAGGGAGCGACCACGCTCCTTGTCGAAATCGGCGCCGTGATCCGTATAGAGTTTGATGACATCGCGGGAGGCGTTCGACATATGCTGATGTCTTTCTCCGAAGCTAGGGGTATCCGTCGCTTACCGATGCACGGCCAGCCGCGGAATATCGCGCAGGAAGGCATCGCGCACGGCGGGTCCGAGCGGCTCGTTCGATGGTTTGTCGGAGACACGCAGCCTTGCGAAGACGATGTGCTGACCCTCGCGCTCCGCCCAGCCGACAAACCAGCCGAAGGGACGGTTACGGTCGGGATTGCCTTTTTCGTCACGCATATAGCCGGTACCGGTCTTGCCGTGCACCGCCCAGCTTTCCGGCGCATCGAAGACCGGCATGATGGCCCGTGTCTTTGCCTGCGCATCGCGGGAGAAAGGCAGATTGCCGCCGAGAAGACGGCGAAGGAAACCCACCTGCTCCACCGGCGAAATGGTGAGTGACGCGCCAAGCCAGGAATGGGTGAGGCCGTTATTCTTGCCCGGTTCGCCGGACACATCGGCATTGCCGTAACCGAGGCGCTTCACATAGGCGGCGAATTTTTCCGGGCCGAGGCGGCGGGTAATTTCGCGCGAATACCACAATACCGAATCCTGCTCCCAGATCGTCGGATCGACCGTCTTTCTGTCGGAAGCGCGGGCTTCAGTGCCGGGTTTCCACTCCCAGGCGGGCGTCTTGCCGTCCTGAAGAATACCGGCATCGAAACCAATCAGCGCCAACGGCACCTTGAAGGTGGAGGCTGGCGCCACGCGCTGATCGCAGGCGCCCTGCTGGTTGATGATGGCGCCCGTCTCGATTGATGTGACCAGCGTGCATTCAAAGGCCTGCGGCTGTTGCTGGGCAAAAGCGGAAAGCGGCAGAAGGCCCGGAAGGGCAAGGCACGAAAGAACGATGGCGGGCAGCCGGTAGTGCATGCGTTTTGATGTCCCTTGTCCGCTTTTGCGGATCATTTGCCGGAATGGTCGGAGCGGTTTAGGTAACGGATGGGGCAGGAATAGGACCAAAACGAAAATGGACCTTTTCCGTCAGGTCCGCTGCTTTTCGCCCGCCTTCTCACCCACTGTCAGGGGCCAGTCCACCACATAATCCTCGAAGTCGTCAACATCCACATGGGCCTCGCTGACGGTGCGCCCACGCGCGGAAATGCCGGCCTCATGCACCGTCTCAGTATCGCCGGAGACGAGATAATGCCACCAGTATAGATCCTTGCCGTCGCGCACCAGCGCATAGGCGCAGGTGGGCGGCAGCCAGCCGATCTCATGCACCTTCTTCAGGTCGAGCTGGATACAGTCCGGCACGGTGGCGCGGCGGTTTTCATAGTCGGAGCATCGACAGCTCTCGCCATCCAGCAGCACGCAGCGAACCGAGGTGAACACCACTTCGCCGGTGTCCCAGTCTTCCAGCTTGTTGAGACAGCACAGGCCGCAGCCGTCGCACAGGCTTTCCCATTCCTCGCCGGTCATCTCGGTGAGTGATTTGGTTTTCCAGAACGGCGCGTCATTCATCGTTAACATTTCCGTTTCATTTTGATCTCTTGGACGGGAGTGTTTAACCGGCCCCTAATCATTTATATCGTATCGCCAAGGGCTGGTTTGTACGATATTTTATGACGATTGGCGGGCGGCAAAGGGTCATTGGCCCGCAAGAAGCCGCCGCGTCAAGCAATTCCGACACAAGCATGCCATGGTTTTGCGTCGGGAATGGGTTGAAACGCAGAAATACCGACGGCCTCGTTGCCTCGAACAGGAAAACATCGCCAGGTGCAGGAAGAAAAAGACGATAATAAAGGCCGCAGGAAGCGGCATATCCTGCTCCGGATCGATAGCTTCATCGATAGCGGCCTGTGGACAGCTGCGGCACGGCTGGTGGATTTCTGGGAAGACGTCACCATCGCCTCGCGCAAGCTGCATGTGCGCGGCTGGAAGAAGCTTGTCGTCAACCTGACCTGTGACGCGCTGACCTTCGGAACGGCCGGCTCGATTGTGCTTCTGGCGCTCGCCATGCCCGCCTTCGAGGAAACCAAGAAGGACTGGCGGTATCGCGGCGACTTCGCCGTCACCTTCCTCGACCGTTACGGCAACACCATCGGCCATCGCGGCATCATCCATGAAGACAGCGTGCCGATCGACCAGATGCCTGATCATTTCATCAAGGCGGTGCTGGCCACCGAGGACCGGCGTTTCTTCGACCATTTCGGCATCGATTTCATCGGCCTTGCCCGCGCCATGAGCGAAAATGCCCGCGCTGGCGGCGTGGTGCAGGGCGGCTCGACGCTGACGCAGCAGCTCGCCAAGAACCTGTTTCTCACCAATGAACGCTCGCTGGAGCGCAAGATCAAGGAAGCCTTCCTCGCGCTCTGGCTTGAGAGCAACATGTCGAAGAAGGAAATCCTCAGCCTTTATCTCGACCGCGCCTATATGGGCGGCGGCACCTTTGGCGCAGCGGCGGCAGCGCAGTTTTATTTCGGCAAGAACCTGACCGACGTGACGCTCTCCGAATCCGCCATTCTGGCCGGCCTGTTCAAGGCGCCCGCCAAATATGCGCCGCATGTCAACCTGCCCGCCGCGCGTGCCCGCGCCAACACCGTGCTTTCCAACCTGGTGCAGAGCGGGCTGATGACCGAGGGTCAGGTGATCGGCGCCAGGCGCAACCCGGCCACCGTCATCGACCGCGCCGACGTGAAGGCGCCGGATTATTTCCTCGACTGGGCCTTCGACGAGGTGCAGCGGCTGGCCGCGGAAGGCAAGTTTAGGGATCATACCGTCGTTGTGCGCACCACCATCGATACCGGCCTGCAGCAGGCCGCCGAACAGGCGATGGAAATGGAGCTGCGCGAATATGGCGAGGGTTACCGCGTCAAACAAGGCGCGATGGTGATGATCGAGAACGGCGGCGGCGTGCGCGCCATGGTCGGCGGGCGTGACTATGGCGAAAGCCAGTTCAACCGCGCCACGGCGGCGCTGCGCCAGCCGGGTTCTTCCTTCAAGGTCTACACCTACTCGGCCGCCATGGAAAAGGGCATGAAGCCGGACACGCTGATATCAGACGCGCCGGTGACCTGGCGCGGCTGGTCGCCGCAGAATTACGGCCGCTCCTATGCCGGCAAGGTGACGCTGCAGGTAGCGCTCGCCAAATCCTACAATACCGTGCCGGTCCGGCTTGCCAAGGACGTGCTCGGCACGCAGGTAATCGTCGACACCGCCAAGGCAATGGGTGTCGCCACACCGCTTCGCAGCGACAAGACCATTCCGCTCGGCACTTCGGAAGTCACGGTTCTCGATCAGGCCACCGCCTATGCCGTGTTCCCGGCCGACGGCATGCAGTCCCGCCGCCACGGCATCGAGCAGGTGATGGATTACGAGGGCAACGTTCTCTACGATTTCAGCCATGACGAGCCACCCGCCAAACGAGTGCTTTCAGAAGAAGCCAATTCGAAGATGAACCAGATGCTGGTGACCATTCCGGTGATGGGCACGGCCCGGCGCGGCGCACTGGATAACGGCATCGTCTCCGGCGGCAAGACCGGCACCTCACAGGCTTATCGCGACGCCTGGTATGTGGGCTTTACCGGCAACTATACGACCGCCGTCTGGTTCGGCAATGACGAGTTCACGCCGATGAACAACATGACCGGCGGCGCGCTTCCCGCCATGACCTACAAGCGGCTGATGGACTATGCCCATCAGGGCATGGAGCTGCGCCCCATTCCCGGCATCCAGAACCCGCTGCCGACAGGCGCGCGTCCGCAGCCTTCGGCACAGGTCGCCGCCGCATCCGCCACCACTGCGCCCGCCATGCCGGCACTCACCCGCCCCCGCTCGCTCTCAGCCGAGGCAACCCGTGTCATCCGGTCCATCGCCAAGACGATGAAGGAAGCCCCGCCTCTGGCGGTCACGACGCAGAAGGTGGCCGAAGCCACTATCCGTGATGCCAGGGATGAAGCAGGGCGTCGTTAGGATACGTCCCATGCCGCCACTGGAAATGGAGTTTCGCGACCCTTGCGGCTGCAGGAACATTCATTCTCTCAAGCAACCAGAGGATGTTGATCGAGCCAATTATAATATGCCCGAGCAGGTATTCGGGAAGCAGGACGACGATAATTCCAGCGCCTCCACGCGCACGGATATATCAATCATGTTGGAAAATGCTCTTATGCGAACTTTTTTACAGTCGGGCGTCCCCCGCTGTAAAACAGCCGAATATTCTTTCCACACTCCAAGATTGAATAGACCAATCCAGCCAATTCATGTCTAAGTGGGCGCAGTTATCACTGTGTGACAACGGCGATCCCGGGGGGGCGGCATGAGCAATGCGAGAGAAGAACGGCAGGCAATTGCGGCCGTTCTTGTCGCCGGCCTGGGGCTTGTACCCGCTACGGCCCACGCGCAGGATCCCATGCTCCTGATCGACGAGCCGGGATTCGAATTGCGCCTGCATTTTCAGGCTGGTGTGAACGCCGTGGCCGAACAGAACCTGTTCTGGAACTTCGCCGATACCTTTGCGCCATCCGCCGGCTTCGACAGCGACACGCGCTGGCTTGAAGGTTATCTGATGCCCGGGATCGGTTTTACCGTCGATGCCGGCGACGTGCTCGAGGTTTATGGAAAACTCTCCGTCGTTGCCTCCGGCACGCTTGGCACCGATGCCTTCGATGCTGGCGGTACGGGCGCCATCACGCTTGAAGACGGCTATCTCGGCCTGCGTTCGAAGGCACAAACCGGCCCCTTCTTCGATATTTCCCTCGGGCCGCGTCCGTTCCAGACAGGCACAGGCATGCTGATCGCCAATGGCGGTTCGAGCGGTTTCGAGCGCGGCGCCCTGAAACTTGGGCCGAGAAAGGCATGGGAACAGGCGGCCATCCTCCGGTTCGGCAAGGATGACCTGACCGCGACGGCCTTTTTCATCGACGCGAATGAATTATCCGACAAGGACAGCGGAACGGAGATCATAGGAACGGATCTGCGTTATGAGCCACAAGAGGGTCGATATGCCGGGGTTACATTCGGCCATGTTCCGGAATCCGGCTCGCCCTACCCCCGGGCCGCGGCTGGCGGCATTGGCGCGCCTGTCATCATGCCGGGTGCGCGCGAGGGATTGAGCTTCATCAACGCCTATACCCGCACCAATCCGTTCGACGCGCCGTTGCCGGGATTTTTCATCGGTGGCGATATCGCCTATCAGTGGAACCCCGATATCAACCTCAGGGCCTGGGGCGGCCGCGCCCAGGTCGGTTATGCGTTCGAAGAGGTTTCGTGGACGCCGACCATCGCCTACAGCTACCAGACCTTCTCCGGCGACGATCCTTCGACTTCGCGTCTGGAACGCTTCGATCCGCTCTATTACGAAGGCAATCCGAGCGCGTGGTCGACAGGCACGAAATCTTCCATGATGTTCCTGAATTCGAACGTCAATGCGCATCAGATCAGCCTGCAGGTGAAACCGACGCAGGCCGACACATGGACGCTGCGCTACGCGCATATCCGCGCCAATGAGCTGAACAGCCCGATCCAGTTCGGCCAGGGCACACGCCTCGACAACATAGACGGCACGCCCACCCCCGTTGCCGGCGTGGGCGACCACCATCTCGCCGATGATATCTATCTGGAATATTCGCGCGTCATCAATCCCAACACCTATCTCACGGCGGGCGTCAGCATTTCCTTCCCCGGCAAGGGCATGAATTCCCTGACCGCAGACAATTCGCCGAACTGGCTTGGAGGCTTCGTTAATGTCATCGTCAATTTCTAAAACCCTGTCGATCGTTCTTGCGGTCATGCTGCCCGTTCTGGCCTACCCTTACGCCGCGTCCAGCCAGAACGCTACGCCGCTTTCGGCGGAGCAGTCGGACCCGCTGAAGCTCGGCTGGATGCAGGGCTTTCCGCCACCGGAAGACAAGATCATCCGCTTTTCCGACAGTGACTATTTCAACTTTCCGAAATCGCGCTGGACGGTCTGCCACTTCCGCCAGTTGATGCCGACCGTCAATGTAAGCCGTGGTCTCGGCGCACCGGCAGCGCTTGAGCGCAAGCTCGATCCCGCCATGGACGCCGTGACCTTCCGGCCGACAGGCGCCGATCAAGACATGACGTGGCTGCAATCGCTATCGGCGAATTATACCGACGGCATCGTCGTGCTGCACAAGGGTGTGCTCGTCTATGAGCGTTATTCCGGCTGCCTGAACGAGGCGGGGCAACATGGCGCCATGTCGGTGACGAAGTCGCTGACCGGCCTTCTCGGTGAAATGCTGGTTGCCGAAGGCACGCTCGACGAAAATGCCAAGGTCGCGACCGTCGTTCCCGAACTTGAAAAGAGCGCATTCGGCGATGCGACGATCCGGCAGGTTCTCGATATGACGACCGGCCTGCGTTACAGCGAAGACTATGCCGACCCCAATGCCGATGTGTGGATCTATTCGGCCGCCGGCAATCCGCTTCCCAAGCCCGATGGTTACGAAGGCCCACGCAGCTATTTCGATTATCTGAAAACGGTGGTGAAACAGGGCGAACACGGGTCTGCCTTCGGTTACAAGACGATCAACAGCGATGCACTCGGCTGGATCATCGCCCGCGTCTCGGGAAAATCGGTGGCGGAGCTGCTCTCGGAGCGGATATGGAGCCGGATGGGTGCCGAACAGGACGCCTATTACACCGTCGACTCCACCGGCACGCCGTTTGCCGGCGGCGGTCTGAATGCCGGCCTGCGCGATATGGCGCGCATCGGCCAGTTGCTGCTCGATGGCGGCGTCGTGGATGGCCAGCGTCTCATTCCGCAGAAGGCGATCGACACGATCCGCCACGGTGGCGACAAGACGGCTTTTGCGAAGGGCGGTTATCCGGCGCTGCAGGGCTGGAGCTATCGCGCCATGTGGTGGGTCACCCACAATGCCAATGGCGCCTTCATGGCGCGGGGCGTGCACGGTCAGGCAATCTATGTTGACCCGGCCGCCGACATGGTCATCGCCCGCTTTTCCTCGCACCCCGTCGCCAGCAATGCCGCCAACGACCCGACATCGCTGCCCGCCTATGAGGCCGTGGCGCGTTATTTGATGGGAGGTGCGGCTAGGCCGTGAGTCTGTGCTTGGCTGGGATAGTGTGCGTGGTCCGGACCATTGCTTGACCGGGACGGCCCGGAAGGTGGCGATGCGGCTCGGCGGTGATATCCGGGCGCATCGCGCTTATTGAGGATAATTACGGAGCGTGGGGTTTACCCCCTCTGCCCTGCCGGGCATCTCCCCCACAAGGAGGGAGATCGACCAGTGGCGACCTGTCAACCACATTGAATGCTGCGGGAAGAGCGAGAAGCATGCGTCTTGCCGATCTCCCCCCTTGTGGGGGAGATGTCCGGCAGGACAGAGGGGGGTGAACCACACGTTCCAGCGCTCACCACATCGCCCACCGCCGCACGACCCGAACCACCTCACCCCACCGGCATCAACACCACCCTCGCCGTCCCCACCATATTTGCCGTCAACCCGGCCAACCGCTCCGCTGCAAGCCGGTTCACCTGCCAGTAAAGCGGAATATCAAGCGGCGTGCCGGGCATCAGCTCAACCAGCCGCCCCGCCTTCAGGTGTTCCCCGACGAGCTGCACCGGATTGAGCCCCCACCCCATGCCGGCAAGGCTCGCTTTCACGAAACCATCGGTCGAGGGCAGCCAGTGGGTGGGATAGGAGACATCCTCGCCCAGCGCCGTCCTGATCCAGCTCGCCTGCAGCCTGTCCTTCTGGTTGAAGGTCAATCCCGGCGCGCGGGCAAGGGCTGCGGGGGTCACGCCTTCGGGAAAATGGCGGGCCATGAAATCCGGGCTGGCGGTCGCATGATAACGCAGCACGCCGAGCGGCGTTACCCGGCAGCCCTGCACCGGTTTGTCATGGGCGGTGACGGCGGCGAGCACCCTGCCGCCGCGCAGCCATTCCACCGTGTGATCCTGATCGTCGACGGCGATATTGACGAGATAATCGCTGCCGCCAGTGAATTTCGATACCGCATCCAGAAACCAGGTGCCGAGGCTGTCGGCATTGGTGGCGATGTTGAGCGTCACCCGCTCCTGCGCATCGCCTGCCTCCGCGAGCGCCGGAAGCTGGCGGAACAATTCACTTTCCAGCATGCCGACATGATCCATGTGCCGGCAGAGCCATTCGCCCTTCTCCGTCGCCACGCAAGGGTTGCCGCGCACGATCAGTACCACGCCCAGCCGCTCCTCCAGCTGCTTGATGCGCTGGGAGACGGCTGATGGCGTGACACACAGCACCTGCGCCGCCTTTTCGAAACTGCCGGCCCGGGCAACGAGCGCCACGGCGCGCATGGAAGGATAGTCGAGCATCATGGCACCGGATATCGAGGTTGGTTTCGAGAGAACGTTCGGAAAAAAAGCGACATTAGGAAAGCTTATCTGGAATGAATTTGTTTAACTGGATTAAACGATTTGAAAGAAATATCCAAGTGGTCAGCCGAGGCAACGCCCTTGGCATGTCACAGGGACAGGGCAGAGGCTTCGACGCGCATGGACATCCAGATCTTCTTTACCGGCCTCACCATGGGCCTCAGCCTCATCGTCGCCATCGGCGCGCAGAATGCCTTCGTGCTGAAACAGGGGCTGGCGCGTTCGCATGTGTTTGCCGTCTGCGCCACCTGCGCGATATCGGATGCACTGCTGATTACCGTCGGTGTGTTCGGTTTTCAGCGGATCAGCGCCATCATGCCCGCACTCGATCCGATCATGCGTTATGCAGGGGCGGCTTTCCTCATCTGGTATGGTGCCAAAAGCCTGCATTCGGCGCTGCGTTCATCCGAGGTGCTGTCTGTGGCCGAGCGGCGGGAGGCGAGCCTGTGGCAGACGCTTGCCATCTGCCTGGCGCTCACCTTCCTCAATCCGCATGTCTATCTCGATACCGTCGTGCTGCTCGGCACGATTTCCACGCAGTTTCCCGGTTTCGAAAAGACCTTTGCGGCAGGCGCGGCAACCGGCTCGCTGCTGTTCTTCTTTTCGCTGGGTTACGGCGCGCACTGGCTGCGGCCGATCTTCGAAAAACCCTATGCCTGGCGCATTCTCGAAGGCGTCATCGCCATCACCATGTGGGCCATCGCGTTCAAGCTGGTCATGGGTGCATAGGGGTGGGTGTATAAGGGCAGGAATTTCGCGCTCGCGTCACTTTCAAGAGGACTAAACAGGCCACGCCATTTTCCAAACGGGGAATCAGTGATAGTCCTCGACCTGTTCAAAAACGGGAAAACAGCGTGTTCCGAGTTCCATTCCTTGTCGGCATCGCCCTTCTGATCGCCTTCGGCGGCGGTATTGCCGCGACGATGGCAGCGCTTGAAGCGACATCCGGTTTCGGCTCGATCCGCATCGGCTCCTGGGATGCCTTTCCCGAGGCGCAGACGATTGAGGCCGACCCTTACGCGAAATCGCACCGCGCCGACGCCGGCAAGCTGCTTTACGGCACGGCCGAGGGACTGTCTTTCACCGCCGCCGTCGATAGCGACGGACAGCGCCTGAGCGGTGAATGCCGCTACCGTCTGGCCGGCGCCGTGCCGCCGGCGCGGTTCTGGACGCTTTATACCGCCGACCAGCAGGGTAATGTGCTCGCCGAAGATGCCGGGCGCCCCTTCGCGCTCAATTCCCGTACGCTGCTACGCAGCGCCGATGGCGGCATCGATATCACCATCGCCCCCGATGCCCAGACCTATAATTGGCTCGCAGTGCCGCAGGGCCAGACCTTCAAACTCGTCCTGACGCTGCTTGATACGCCGGTTGCCGGCAGTTCCGGCCTGATCGACATTTCCATGCCGCAGATCCGCAAGCTGGGGTGTGGCAATGCTTAGGGTGCTGCTCGCCATCGTCACCGGCCTCGTTGCCGCCGCCGTGCTGCATGTCATCGTCATTCTGGCGATACCGCATTTCAGCAATCGCGACGCCTATACGCGGGCGCTGGCGGAAGGAAAACCGCATCTGTTTCATCTGCTCGAGGAGACGGCGGAGAAAAAGACCCTCGGAAGCGGCGATCCCTTCATGCGGGTGGCCGTCTGCACCTTCAATATCGAGGAACAGCCGGTCCGGCTCACCGCCATCGGCGCCGTGCCATTCTGGTCGGTCGCGGTTTACGACAAGGCCTCGAACGAGGTGTTCAGCATGAACGACCGCACCTCCGCCGGCGGCGAGATGGATATTCTGGTGGCCGATGCGGTGCAGATCGCCGCTATCCGCAAGGCGCAGCCTCCCGCGCTCTCTCAGGCCATTCTGGCGGAATCGGATCAGACGGAAGGGTATGTGGTGTTGCGAACCATGGTGCCGCAGCCGAGTTTCGGCGAAGAGGCGGAGCGGTTCCTGAACGAGGCGAAATGCCAGCCGACGCCGTGGAAATAACGTCGGTTCATTGTCGATAATCAGGACTTGAGGGCAGTCTCCGCTGCGGATTTGCCCTTGTGCGCGACTTTTCCGGTCGGTTCGGTATCGCGTTTCTCATAACGAACGCCGGTAAACAGCACGACCTTCGCCGGGCCGATAACGTGTGCAACCACGCCAGCGGGGCGCAGGCTTCGTCGGGCGTCGCCAATTGCAATAATCTCTGCCATGCTCATCTCCTCTTCGGGACATGATTGTCAATGTTGCCCATGGGAACCGCGCAAGCCTCGTCTTGCGTCGGGAATGTCATCACCATCACATTGCGCATAGGCCAGTCCACAGACTGGTTTTCGCACGATCCAAAAATCCAAAGCGATTCTTATAAGGCGATCGTGCGCAGATTCAGGCTTCACATGCCATTTTTGCATTTTTTCCGAAGATCAGAATAACATGGAATCCTAATACTGCCCATGGAATTACAAACAGACAGAGGTTAATGATCCGTTAACCCTAATTACCGGACCCTCATTTCTTTCTCTGTGAGCCGCACCCGTTGAAAACTAAGGCGATGCAGAAAAGTTCCATCGGATTTCCGGCGTCATCAAGGTTTTAAAATTTCCTTGTTGAAAGGGGCAGATTCCCTCTTGCCACCCCCCATAGTTAACAGGACGTCAACGCATTTGCTCTAATTTGAGCCGATATTGTGTTTGCGTTTGTTGGGTAGTGCGTTGACCGACCGGTTTCGAGAACTTGAGAGGCCAAGAGCCATTAGGAAGAAAGATGTGGTGCTTATGGCCACGGTGACGAATTTCGAGTCTGTGTCCCATCCGTCAAAAACGGACCTCCGGCAGTTCGCCGAACTTTTCATGCCGCTTTTCAACGCCTCCACCGAAGAAGCCAAGCGCGAGGCCATCGCCGCGCTCTCGCAGCATCCGAGCGTGCCTTCGGCCGTCGCCTTCTTCATTGCCTGCCAGCCGATTTCGCTTTCGGCACCCTTCCTCATCTCCTCCAAATGCCTTGACGATGACACGCTGATCACCATTGCCCGCACGCAAGGGGCGGCCCATGCGCGCACCATCGTGCGGCGCGAAGACCTCTCCCCCACGGTTATCGATGCGCTTGTCGGGCTTCGCCATGCGGAAGATCTGAAACGGCCGGACGAACAGGCTGACGGCGCAGAACCGCAGGCGGTAGCAAGTCCTGAAGAGCCGAAAGCGGAAGAAAAGACCGACAACATCGCCGCCGCTTCCGCATTCGAAGAAGAAATGCGCCAGCGCATCAAGCAGATGGCGCATCACCTCAACCGCCCGGAAAACGATATCCTCGGCCTTCGCCGCCTGAGTGAGGTGCAGGAAGCACTGCTCGTGCGTTTCGCGCGGGAACGCAACGCCCGGCAATTTGCGGTGGCGCTGGCGGACTCTCTCTCCTCCAGCTACTGGCTGTCAGAGCGCATCATGCTCGATATATCAGGCGTGCAGCTGGCGACGACGCTGACCGGTCTCGGAATGGAATTTTCCGAAGCAGCCTTCGTGCTGCAATGCTTCTATCCGCATCTTTCCGCCGCCGAAGGCGACATGAGCCGTGCGGAAGCCCTACTCGACGACCTCGACGTCGTGCAGTGCGAAGAGCGGCTGGAAAGCTGGCGGCGCGCCGACAGCTATACACATGGCCGCGAACGACCAAGCCACAGCGCACCGGCCACGCAGAGAACCGGGACGCAGGGTTAGGCAGGCAGGTCCACGCCTTCCCCCGTTCAAACGGCAGGTCTTTGGCCGGGCAGTTCTAGACCTGCGGCTGGTCCACCAGCGTCAGCAACGTTCCGATTTCATCGGTCTCGATCTCCACGACCCACAGGTCGCTGTCGAACCGCCTTTCCCGTTCCAGCAGGGCGGCAATCTCCTCGCCCTCCACGCCGGCCAGACGCGTTTCGAAACGACGCTCGCCGCGCATGATGTCCTCATCATCGGCGAAGCTCTGCGGGGCGGGTCCATAGAGGTTCTCGCGGCCGTCACGCAGCCGCTGGCGCACGAAGATCGCCCCCGCCGCCTCCGCGCCTTTCTTTTCCACAGCGGCAAATCCACCGGCGGCAAAAACGCGGCGGATGAGGGCTGAGACGAACATTTCGGATTTGAGGCGCATGGGGTTGCTTTCGGTGGAGACGGTGGCCGGGCCGGTAGGCCTGGATGGACGTGGCTTACCCCCCTCTGCCCTGCCGGGCATCTCCCCCTCAAGGGGGGAGATCGGCAGGAGGCACTACTGCCACTTCATTCGCAAACGTTAAGATGGGCGAGACTTATCCACATATCGATCTCCCTCCTTGAGGGGGAGATGCCCGGCAGGGCAGAGGGGGGTAAAGCCCCGCGCACCCTTGGTCCGCCGTCAACACTCTGGAAGCTTAAATCTAAAGCGCCCCGATCGACTTCAGCTTCTTCAGCACGGCCTCACTCGGCTCGCCGGTTTCCGGCAAGCGATAATGTTTCTCAAACGCCCTGATAGCATTGCGGGTCTGTTGCCCCGCCACACCGTCCACTTTCACATCGGCATAAGCGATATTGATCAGCCCCTGCTGGATCCTGGAGATCAGGTCGCGGCTTGCCGGCTTGGCGGCATTGGCCGAAGTGTTGAGGGAGGCCGGCTCGGCTTTCGGGCGTGGTGCCTCCGCCTTGCGGATGGCAGCTGCCACGGGATCGATCTCGACGCCGCCGCTGGTGTCGGAAGGCCGGTCTTTCGGGATCGCGGCAACGGTCGCGCCATCGATCTTCAGCGCCGCCAGCACCCGGGTCGTTGGCTCGCCGGTCTGTTCCATGCCGAGCGTTTCCTCGAAGAACATGATGGCGGCGGCGGTCTTCGGCCCCATGCGGCCATCCGCATCGCCTTCATAGAGCCCACGCTTCTTCAGCTCAGCCTGAATATCGGCGACGATCTGCTGCGGCTTCTGGGTGTCGGCGGCGGGAAGTGCCGCGGTTTCCGTGGCGGCCGGAGGCTGCACCGTCTCGTTTTCTGCCGGCCGCTCTATACGGAAGGTGGTGACGTTGCCGTGGGTGCCGAGCGGTTCGGTGGGACGATAACCGGCAATGCCGTTCGGGTTTTCCGCATCACGCGTGCGCAGGAAGGGGGTCGGGTGAACGCCCGGCTGATACCAGAGCGCATTGGCGGCGACAAAACCGAAGACGACCGCAAAAGCACCGCAGCCGCCGACCAGTTTCGGATGGCGCAGGATTTCGCGCCCGATGGCCGAAACCACCAAGGAAACAAACCCAGCGCCGATCTGGGCCGTTGTTTTCTTAGGCGATTTTCGCTTTCGCGGGGCCATCGTCACCATCCTTCTTCATTTTCGCAGCCATGTCGCCGAGTTGGCGGATGCGCGGCGGGAATTCCACCATGCATTCGGTTTCAGCGTTTTCACCGCCACCTACCATGCCGGAACCGTCGGCAGGCAAGGTGATCGTTACGACCGTTCCCTCGGCGGGCTTGCTGGTGATGACGAAAGTGCCGCCATGCAGTGCCACAAGCCCCTTGACCAGGGACAGTCCCAGACCCGTGCCCTCATAGCGACGGGTATATTCATTCTGAACCTGCATGAAAGGCTGGCCCAGCAATTCGATCTTGTCGGATGCGATGCCGATGCCCGTATCGCTCACCGTCAGTTTCAGCATCCCACCTTCACGCGCGGCATCGATCGACACCACACCACCCGCATCGGTGAATTTGATGGCATTGCCGGCGAGATTGATGAGGACCTGCCGGATGGCACGCTGATCGGCCGAGATTTCGCCGATACCGCGCTGGATGCGGCTGGTCAATGTCAGGCCTTTTTCCTTCGCCTGCAGGCCGAGCATGGCTTCGCAGGACGCTATGGTCTCCGAAATCGGGAAGCTTTCCATCAGCAATTCGTAACGACCGGCTTCGAGCTTGCTCATATCCAGCATCGTGTTGACGACGGACAGGAGATGCGCGCCGGACTGGCGGATCAGGCCGACATATTCCCGCTGGCGGTCATTCTCCAGCCGACCGAAATATTCGCCGGCCAGAATATCGGAAAAACCGAGGACGGCGTTGAGCGGCGTGCGCAGCTCATGGCTGACGGCGGCAAGGAAACGCGACTTGGCGTCATTGGCCGATTCCGCCTCCGCCGCCTTGCGGGCGACATCGCGGCGCAGGCGTTCCATCTCAGTGACGTCTGAAAGCTGGGCGACGATACGGCGCAGACGGCCGGTCGCGCCGCGGATTGCAGTCATCTCGATACGGACGTGCATGAATTGCGTCTGGCGCGATTTTCCACCCGTTTCGAACCGAAGCTCGGCCGTCGCCTTGTCCTCGCCCTGCCGCAACAGGTCAAAAGCCTGCATCAGTTCGATGCGATCGGACACATAGACATATTCAGCAAAGATCTCGCCCTTGCTGGCCTTGAGATCAGCGGGGAAACTGTCGCGGTCGCGGCCGGAGACGCGCTCGACGAGACCGTTTTCATTGAGGGTGAGAACGAGGCCCGGCACCTGCGCGGCGGCGATCATATCCTCATCGCCGGAAGGCGCCGAAGGCGAAGAGAAGCCGCGTGCGGGACGCGAAAAGGCAATCAGCAGCGCGGCGGCGGCGAGATAAAGCGCCAGCACCACGGCCGCGCCGATGGGCAGCGCGATAGCGGGGCTGAAAACAAGGCTGAACAGGGCTGGTACAATAAAAAGGCCGACGGCGCTGAAGGCGATCAGCCGGCGCAGGCGTGCAATGGTTCCGGCGCGCCGTTCGGCGTCCTCTTCCATGCGCGCAAGCCATCTGCCCGCGGCATGGTCGACCAGTGCGACCGCTTTTTCTCTCATATTACGCAATACCAAACCCGAATCTTAAAGGCGGTTCCAACGGCCTCGACAATAGAAGGCGGCGGCTTAAGGAATGGATAAAAAGAATGGCGCCAAAGGCCTGTCAAATGCGCCGCAGTCCCAATACGGGGCATTTATTCCAAGCTTTGCCAATCATGGTTAATGACGGGTAAGCGACGGATTTCGCTTCATTTTCGCCATCGCGTTAACCTTTGTGGCAAGGCTTGCCGCCGCTTTGCCCGGGAACGCGTGGGCTCTGTCGCAATTATGCTTAACATGGACTGTTAAAATGCGAATGAATTGATGGCGGGCGTGCCGATACGAGGAGAATAGATACAATTTGAATTAAATTGCGCCGCTTTTTGCAATCGGCTGTTCGCCGGTCGCATGTAGCTTCATCACAAGCCCGAAAAACGGGACAAAGGCCGATGATCCGAAACCGGGCGGGGCTTTAGAAAACAAAGATCATCTGGCAGGGTGTCTGACAATGTGGTTTCTGATCAAAGGAACATTCTGGTTTTCGCTGGTGCTCGTGGCGCTGTCCTATATCGGCAGCAGCAACGATCCGGCCAAGGAACCTTCGGCATTTGATCTTCCCAGCGCCGTTTCGGCCGCAGGGGAAGCCTATCGTTATGTCAGCGCCATCTGCATCGAAAAACCCGATGTCTGCGTCAAGGGCGCCGAAACCTTCCACGCGCTCGGCGAGCGGGCAAAGGAAGGCGCAAAGGTTGCCTATGAACTGCTGGACAAGCAGCTTGCCTCCGGTGACAAGCCCGCGGATGTTGCCGACATTGCCGCAGACGCCGAAAAACTGGCGGCAGCCCCCGTTGTCAGCGTCGAATTTCCCGGGAAGCCCGACATGCTGAAGACCGGCACCGTCATTCCCCTGCCGCAGAAGCGCCCAACTCCTTGATCTTATCGGTCCCTGATCCTGCCGACCTCTGATTTTCAGAGGCACACCACAGCATTCATTTGCAGACGGAGATATCCGTCCGCCCACTGCCTGCCTGACTTGCCCACGGAAACCTGTTTTCCGTGGGCTTTTTCTTGGCCCATGGTTCAAAACCGCGCACACTTCCCCTATATGCTGGGAAAGACATTGAATAACGGATGATACGGCGCAACCATGGCCTCTCTCGAAACGATCCTCGACGACTTCGCTTTCCTCGACGACTGGGAGGATCGCTATCGTTATGTCATCGAACTCGGCAAGGCCCTTCCCGAGTTGCCGCAGGACAAGCGCACGCCCGAGAACAAGGTGCAGGGTTGCGCCAGCCAGGTCTGGCTCGTCAGCCACAGCGATGGCGCGGAAGACCCACTCATGACCTTTGAAGGCGATTCGGATGCGCATATCGTGCGCGGCCTCGTCGCCATCGTGCTCACCGTCTATTCAGGCAGAAAAGCATCCGAAATTGCCGATCTGGATGCCATCGAGGTGTTTAGCAAGATTGGGTTGGTGGAGCACCTCTCCGCGCAGCGCGCCAATGGCCTGCGCTCGATGATCAAGCGCATCCGCGACGAAGCTCGGCTGCTGGCGGCCTGAGCCCTCATCCCGTTGCCATCCCTATGTGAGAGAAGGGCGATGATCCGCGTCGCCCCAATGGCGTTCCTTGGGGCGATCCTTGCCCCGCGCAGGGGGAACAGGCGGCGCGTAGTGGCGGGCGAGCGAGAGCAGTGCTGCCCTGAGCAGCAATTTCGCCGAGCGTGCCGGCCATAGTCTTTCCCGCTCCACCGTCTCCAGCCCCTTTTCGAAGCAGCAGATATCGATAGCGACGCCCGAAAGTTCCGGGCCCATCGCATCCGCCGCGCGGGAAAACCGCGTTCTTGCGGCCATTGCAGCTTCGGTCAGCTCAAGGGTGCCTCCCGCCTCGCCCTTGCTGCGGCCGGCAATGCGTGGTTCCCATGTCGCCGTGACCCTGGGATTGAGATGGCCGCGATGAAAATCGGCAGCGAGGCGCTCGCCCGCCGCCAGCGCGTCTCCAGGAAAAAATGCGCTGCCATCCCGCTCCTTCAATCGTGAAAGGCTGGTGAGCGGCGCGGTGTTGAGGTTGCGCCGGGCCGGCTGTTTCGTTTCGTCGATCTCAACCACGACGGTCTGCATATCCCGGTGCTGCTCCTGAAACACCTCGTCCCGGTCCTTTGCCATGGCCCGTTTCAGATAGGAGGCAAGCGGCGGTGCGGCGGAAAGGCTGTTCTGCCGACACTCCAGCAAGCCCGAGGAAACGGCAAGCCGCACCGTCTCAGCCGGAAACCGCTGAACTGCCTGCCCCGGGCGCCTGCGGCGCAGGACGATCTCGTTCCCCTCCTCGGCGATGTCAGCCGCGCCGGACGCGATACAACGCAGAAGCCGCAGCAGGACGCGATGAGCCGAAGCGGTCTGGGCGTTTTTCAGGTCACTCATCCCTTCCTCCTTTCATCACGCTGAAAATGCCGACGACAAGCCGCTCCAGCACGGCGACGAACTCATCGAAGGCCGGCTCGTCACGCCGGTCCTCGACCACCTGGCAGGCATGGCCCACCGTCGTTCTGTCCCGGCCAAAACAGGGGCCGATATCCGACATGGGGATGCCGAGCGCGACATGGCAGACATACATCGCGATCTGACGGATGTGGCATTCGATGCGTCGGCGGTCGCGACGCGCCGCAAAGCGATCACCCGTCAATTGTACCATCTCCCCGGTGAGCTGCCGCACCAGACGGCAAAGACGGGCAATCTCCTCCCGTCCGGCAGCCGGCGGCCAGTGACGGAAAGGGCGATCGACGGCCTGCATGCGAGGCCGCGCGGCGGCAGACAGAAGCAATGTATCCGACGGCATATGCAACTCCTCTACGAATAGGAATTAATTCATACACCTGTGGGCGGATGCGGGGAAGTGCGAATTTGCCCCCACAAATATACCAATTGATTTCACATCGTTTTTTGGATCGCGACAGTGCCGGGTAGGGATTTTTTTCCTCTATTGAAATTCCGCGCGGCAATAAAAAAGCCGGTCGATGGACCGGCTGGACATTTTCATACGGGAAGAAACGGCCTCGAAGACAGCCAATCCGGGTGAGCGGATGAACCCTGCCGCCTTCTCCCCGCCGGGGAGAAGAACAGACCGGAGCGTCGTGACAATCAGCGGCTGGCCTTGCGGCGCTGGCCGAGACCCATTTCCTTGGCGAGCCGCGAGCGGGCTTCGGCATAGGCGGGAGCAACCATCGGATAGTCGACCGGCAGATCCCATTTTTCGCGGTATTCTTCCGGCGTCATGCTGTGATGCGTCGTGAGATGCCGCTTCAGCGACTTGAACGAGCCGCCACATTCCAAACAGACGATGTGATCGTCCTGAACCGACTTGCGGACCGAGACGGCAGGCTTCTGCTTTTCAACATTGACCGCCACCGATGCCGGTGCCGATGTTCCGCTGAGCGCCGTGTGAACATCCGAAATAAGGCCGGGAAGCTCTGTGACCGGAACGACGTGGTTGCTAACATAGGCAGCCACAATATCCGCCGTCAGTTCGACCAGCAGATCCTGGGCGTTACCGTATGCAGTTTCCGTCATTTAAGTATCTCCTGTTTATTGATCCCCTGACGCGGGCGAACGCCGCGTCGAGCGATGTGAAGTTACCCGGTGCCCCACCTTCGCTTTGTTGAAACCAACGTGAAATCTACCCCTAGATTTCAAGCGAAAACCGGAAACGAATTAATCCGAGATTCAACTTACGGCCTGCGACATGGGCAGCAATGGTCCGATGGGCCATAGATTAGACATTAATAAAATGCCCATGCCGACTATGAAGAGGCTAGATGCAAATCGCGATAAGCAACTTTACACTTAATTTGGATAACAGCAAAACAGCAAAAGTCAAATTCCTAGTGTCAATTTTTCAGTTCAAAACAGTCTAATTCGAATACAAAAAATTACGGGTAATAAAATACTATGCCTAGTGGTAATTGAAAATGAATACCCCCCATTATTAGGGGGATTTTCAACTTCACATTTTCTTGAGGTCATCAACTACCGATTTATCGGCCAGCGGATAACCTGCCTTGTGCGCCGCCATCGCAAGAAGATGCGCAGAGACCGGTGCAGTGAGAATGAAGAATAAAAAACCGGCCAGCGCACGCGCCAGCGTCGACAGTTCCATGGAATGGATGCCCACCGCCAGAAGCAACAGGCCGGACCCCACCGTTCCCGCCTTGGAAGCGGCATGCATGCGGGTATAGACGTCAGGCAGCCGATTGAGCCCGATTGCCGCTATCAAAGAGAAGAGGGCACCGGAAACCGTCAGCGCCGCAACGAGTATTGCCACGATCAAGCCCATCATCGCCTGCCCCTCCCCTTTTTGCCGCGCGCATCGTTTTCCATAGTTTTTTCAATTACTTCAGATGCCCTGTCCCCATCGAGAACCGTCGCTCTCCTGCGTCGATCGTCAGGACCACGCGACAGCACGAAACGGGCAAAGGCAACCGTCGCCAGAAAACCGACCAGCCCGAGCGCAATGGCGATATCGACATAAAGGGTAAAGCCGGTGCGGATGGCGATGACAGCGATAAAACCGATGGCGATACCCACCAGCATGTCGAGCGCAACGATGCGATCCGGCAGGGTCGGGCCAACGACGACACGATAGACTGTCAGCAAAAAGGCGGCCGACAATACAACCGTTGCAAGTATAGTTGCGAATGAAACTATGAGTTCCGGCGTCATATCTGAAACGCCTCCATGATCTTTCTTTCGAAGCCGTTTCGGATGTCGTTTTTCGTGGCTTCGATATCGCTGCAGTCGATCGCGTGCACGTAGAGCGTCTTTCTATCCGCCGAAACGTCAACGGAGAGCGTGCCGGGGGTGAGCGTGATGAGATTGGCAAGCAGCGTGATTTCGAAATCCGTCGTCACCGTCAACGGATAGGCGAAAATGCCGGGCTGAACCTCAAGCTTCGGCCGCGTCACCAGCACCGCGACCTTCCAGGCCGAGAGCGCCAATTCCTTGAAGAACAGCAGCACCAGCGACAGCACGCGGAAAAGCCTGAGCCAGTGGCTTCGCCCGCCAGGAAGCTGATGGCGGATCAGCCCGAGCGCCAGTGTCGAAACGATGACGGCGAAGACGATATTCGCCAGCGTGAGGCTGCCCGTCACGGCGAGCCAGACGGCAATAAACACCAATTGCACGGTGTAGAGGCTCATGGCTTGCCCCCTTGCGGAAAGACCGACTGAATATAGGCCTGCGGATTACCAAGACCAGCCGCCGCCTGCTGGCTGAGATTGAGCAGGCTTTCCGGGAACAGGCCGAAAAACACCACCAGCAAAGTCAGCCCCACCAGCGGTGCGACAGACGGGGCCGGCGGACGGGCGGCGGGCTGCAAGGCGGGCTGGCTGGTGGACGCCTTGGCCGGACGCCAGAAACACAGCAGGAAGACCCGCCCGAAGGCGATGGTGGCGATGAAACCGGAGAGGAGGATGGCGGCAGCGAGCCACCAGGCGCCGATATCGATGGCCGATTTGACCAGAACCGCCTTCGGCCAGAAGCCGGAAAAAGGCGGCAGGCCGGAACCGGCGAAAAACAGCGCAAGCGCCAGTGCCGAAAACCACGGGGCCTGCCGGTAAAGGCCGCCAAGCGACGTGAGGCTGAAACCACCGCCGAGGCGGGCGGCATGGCCGGCAGCAAGATAAAGCGCCGTCATCAGCACCATGGAATGCAGGGCATAAAAGATGGCGCCCGATACGCCTGACGGCGTGCCGATGGCGATGCCGGCCATCATGTAGCCGATGCCCGATATGACGATGTAACCGAGCAGGCGGCGGATATCGTTCTGGGCGAGTGCGCCCATGGCGCCCAGTACCATGGTGAGTGCGGCGGAAATGGCGATGACGATGCTCAGTTCTTCCCGCTCGACCGGAAACAGCATGACCATGACGCGCAGCAGCGAATAGATGCCGACCTTGGTGAGCAGGCCACCAAAGAGCGAGGAAACGACGATGCGCGGCGTGTGATAAGAGGCGGGCAGCCAGAAATTCACCGGAAAGGCGGCGGCCTTCATGGCGAAGGCGAGCGCGAAGAGGCTGGCGAGCGTCATCAACGGCGCGATGCCACGCAGCTCCGTTGCCTTCAGCGCAATATCGGCCATGTTGAGCGTGCCGAAGATGGCATAAAGATATCCGACCGTGATCAGGAACAGGGTCGTGCCGATGAGGTTCAGGATGGCGTATTTCAGCGCGCCGTCGATCTGCTCGCGCGTGGAACCGAGCACGATGAGGCCGAAGGAGGAGATCAGCAGCACCTCGAACCAGACATAGAGGTTGAAGAGATCACCGGTCAGGAAAGCGCCGGTGACACCCGCCATCAGCAGCATCAGGAAAGGATAAAAACCATAACGCCTGCCGCTGGCATCGATATCCGCGCCGGCATGGATGGCGCCGGCAAGCGCGACGATGGCGGCGGCGAGCGACAGGAGCGCGCCGGTGAGATCGGCGGTGAAGGCAATGCCGAAGGGCGGCAGCCAGCGGCCCATGACCATGGTGAATGGGCCTTGTGTCGCAACCTTCCAGAGCAGTGCTGCGTCGAGGATCACCAGCAAAGAAAGTGCGGCTATGGCGACTGCGGCATGGTGGCGGATGGCGTGGCGCATCATCATCAGCACGGCCCCTGCGCCGATGCATAGCGCGATGGGCAGGATGATCAGCCAGTCGGCAAGCGGCACGGGCGCCATCACAAGCGCTGCGGAAAGATCGGTCACGGTTGATGTGGTGGAGGAAGCCATGTCGTCTCTGCCTCGCCGCTCAATAACCGAGCGGCGGCAAGGGCTCGCCGGCGGGTTCTGCGGTGCGCATTTCGTCCGTATCGTCGGTCTGCAATTCCTGGAAGGCGCGCCAGGTCAGAACCAGAAGGAAACAGAAGAAGGAAAAGGAAATCACGATCGCCGTCAGGATAAGCGCCTGCGGCAGCGGATTGGCGGCACCTGCGGGCAGCGTGTCCATGCCCGCCGGAATGATCGGCGGCACATCCCGCGTCAGCCTGCCCGCCGTGAACAGGAGCAGATTGACCGCATTGCCGAGAATGGCGATGCCGAGCAGCATGCGGATGCTGTGGCGCGACAGCATGAGATAGATCGCCACGGAAAAGAAGATGCCGACGAGAATGGAGAAGACCGCTTCCATCAGTCGCTTTCCCTTTCTTCCAGCGCCAGTGCAATGGAGGTGATGGCGCCGACAACGACGAGATAGACCCCGATATCGAAGGACATGACGGTGGAGAGCGGCACCTCGACGCCGAACAGGCTCGGATAGACCCAGAGGCCGGTCATGAAAGGCACGCCTGATGCCATGGAGACGAGGCCTGACAGCATGGCCAGAAGCAGCCCTGCCCCGGCAATCGAGAGCGGATGAAAGACGATGGCGCGCCGGACCGCCGTCACGCCATAGGCGATGCCGTAGATCGAGAGTGCGGAGACGGCAATCAACCCGCCGATAAATCCACCGCCCGGCTCGTTATGGCCCCGCAGCAGAACGAAGATGGAAAACAGCACCATGAGGCTGGTCACGACAGGCGCGACCGTGCGCAGGATGAGCGTGTTCATGTCCGCGCTCCCTTCTTTTTCACCGTCTTCGCCGGCCCCTTGAGGACGGCGGCGGGGCGGATGCGGATGAGCGCGAGGATGGCAAGACCGGTTATCATCACGACGGCGATTTCGCCGAGCGTATCCGTGCCGCGGAAATCGACGATGATGACATTCACCACATTTGCGCCGTGGGCGATGACCTTGGAATAGGTGTTGTAGAAGTCGGTCAGGCGGTTGTCGAAGCTCGCTTGCGTCGCCCGCATCAGGAACAGGGCAAAGCCGGTTCCGCAGGCAATGGCGATGGTGCTGTCGAGCAGTTTCTGGCCAAGCCCGCGATGGTCCGATGGCGACAGGCGTAGCCGCGTCATGACAAGCGTCAGGATGACGACCGAGAGCGTCTCGACCATGAATTGCGTGAAGGAGAGATCAGGCGCGCCGAACAGCAGGAAGATAACCGCCACCGCAAAACCCTGTATGCCGAGCGCGATGATGGCCGTCAGCCGGCTCGATGCCGTCAAGACCGCGAGGAGACCCGCCACCGCGATGACGATGAAGGTCAGCTCATGGATGGGCATATCATGCGGCCAGGCCGGGATCGACGGTAGTTCGTCATAGAGGAACAGCGGCACCAGCAGCACGGCGGCGATGACGGCGAAGGTGGCGGTGACGTAGAACTCCAGCCGGCCGGGCTGGATAAGCCGCGTGACGTGGAAGGACATCCTCACCAGCGTTTCGATGAAGACGTCAAAGCCCCTGTCCGGCCCGGCCCCGAGCGCCTTGAAGCTGCGGTCCATCAGGCTGCGCACCCTGGAAAGCTGCGTGTAGAGAGCGATGCCGAGCGCGATTGTCAACAACGACAGGCTGAGCGGCAGGCCTATATGAGGAATGAGCGAGATTTCCACCGGGCGCGGCTCTCCCGCAATCGCGCTTGCCATGGGGGTGGAGATGTAAAAATGCGCGATGCCGGCAAAAAGCGCTGTCGTGAGCCCCTTCAGCGCCAGAAGCGCCGGGCCGAGCCAGAGCAGCGGCGGTCCCTCATGCGCGTGTTTCGGCGTTTTCACCGGCTTGCCGAGGAAGGGTTTCAAGCCCACGGCAAAGGCGACGGCGAACATCAGCCCGTTGCCGAGAATGGCGATGCCGGTGAACAGCACGGCGCGCGGATTGCCATGCGCCAGCGCATAATAAATCTCTTCCTTGGCGAGGAAGCCAAAAAATGGCGGCAGGCCGGCCATGGAGATGGCTGCGGCAAGTGCGGCGGCGAAGGTGATGGGCATGGCCTTGCGCAGGCCGGCAAGCTTCGTGACGTCACGGGTGCCGGTCTCGTGATCGATGATGCCGGCGACCATGAACAGCGCGCCCTTGAACAGCGAGTGTGCCACCAGATAAAGCACCGCCGCCTCGATGGCGTGGTCCGAGCCGAAGCCCGTGAGCATGACGAGCAGGCCGAGCGAGGAGACGGTGGTATAGGCAAGCATCAGCTTCAGATCGGTCTGGCGCACGGCGAGCAGCGCGCCGGTGAGCATGGTCAGGCCGCCGAAGAAGGGCAGCAGGATCTGCCAGGCGGCAGTATCGCCGAGAACCGGGTTGAGCCTCATCAGGAGATAGACGCCGGCCTTCACCATGGTTGCCGAATGCAGATAGGCCGAGACCGGCGTGGGCGCTTCCATGGCGTTGGGTAGCCAGAAATGGAAGGGAAACTGCGCCGATTTGGTGAAGGCACCGCCAAGGACCAGAAGCAGCGCCGCCAGATAAAACGGGCTGTCGCGCAGAATATCGCCGCCGCGCACCAGCATCGACAACTGCGTCAAACCACTGATGTCCCAGATGAATATCAGCCCGGCAAGCAGCAGCAGCCCACCACCGCCCGTCACCACCAGCGCCTGTAGCGCAGCCCGGCGCGAGGCGGCGCGCTCATGGTCGAAGCCGATCAGCAGGAAGGAGGTAATCGAGGTGAGTTCCCAGAACACGAACAGCATCAGCAGGCTGTCGGAGACCACGACACCCAGCATCGCGCCCATGAACAGCAGCAGGAAGGAGAGGAACCGGCCCTGCTGCGGATGCCCCTTCATGTAACCGCCGGCATAAAGCACGATCAGCACGCCAATGCCTGTTATCAGCAGTGCGAAGGTGAGCGACAGGCCATCGATGAACCAGGAGAAGCTGAGATTGAAGCTCGGCACCCAGGCGTAACCGCCCGTCACCACGCCGCCCGCCGCAATCTGCGGCAGCATCAGCGCAAAATGCACGAAGGCAATGGCCGGCGCGATCGCGATGATCCATGCGGCATTATGGCCGAACCTTTTCACGAGGGCCGGCGCGGCAAGCGCTGCCAGAAACGGCAGAAACAGCGACAGGAATGTCAGCGCCGTGACATCTGATGTCATTCACATCTCCTGGGATGTCCCCCATCCCCGCGCGCCAATGAACGGCGTCTTTCTCAAATCGATTTTTCAGTTAAGGCATAGGCACGGTCATCTCAACCCAAATCGGTACTCTCGCCCCATAACGAACGCGTTATGACGCCTCGCCCCTTTCAATCGGCGGCGGCGATGATTATTTGAGGCGGGAACAGAAAGGATCATTCCATGAGCGATCTGACATCCCCCAAAGTCAACAAGACCGATGCCGAATGGCGTGAGCAGCTGACGCCGGAGCAATACCGTATTCTGCGCGAACAGGGCACCGAGCGCCCTTTCACCGGACCCTACTGGAACTCGACGGAAAAAGGCCTCTACCGCTGTGCGGCTTGCGACGAGCCGCTGTTCCTCTCCGACACGAAATTCGATGCCGGCTGCGGCTGGCCGAGCTATTTCGAGCCCGTGAAGCCAGGTGCCGTGACGGAACATCGCGATGCGACGCACGGCATGGTGCGCACCGAAATCCGCTGCGCCAACTGCGGCGGCCATCTCGGCCACGTCTTCCCCGACGGCCCGCCACCCACCGGCCTGCGTTATTGCATCAACGGCCATTCGATGGTGTTCGAGCCGGTTTGAGCGGCAAGACCGTGCCGCGAATTTCTTCTCCCCGCCGGGGAGAAGAAACAAGCGGCATAAGCCCGATCCGGAGATGGCGTTAAGCTTTCAGCCCAGCTTCAGCTCCATACAGGTCAAATCCAGCCAGCGGCCGAACTTGGTGCCGACTTCCGAAAATCTTCCGACGACCCTGAAGCCGAGGCTTTCATGCAGGCGGATGGAGGCAGTGTTTTCCGCCTCGATGGCGGCGATCAGCACATGGACGTCATTGCCGCCGGCATGGTCGATCAGCGCCTGCATCAGCCGCTTGCCGATGCCGTGCCCGCGGGCATCCTTGTGCACATAGACCGAATGTTCGCGGGTGTGGCGATAGCCGTCAAAGGCGCGCCAGTCGCCGTAGGATGCATAACCGGCAACCTTGCCGTCGAGAATGGCGACGATGACCGGGAAACCGCGTGACGTGCGGGCGGCGAACCAATCCTTGCGGTTCTCCAGATCGACCACGACCTCGTTCCAGATCGCCGTCGTGTTCACCACCGCATCGTTATAAATCTCCATGATGCCGGAGAGATCGTCCACGGTCGCGTCGCGCAGTTCCACGCTCATATTGCTTCGCCCTCATATTTCTGAATGAGCGGCTGCTGAAAGGCGGCGGCTCTGCGACGAGCCTTAAGCGATGACGCGGAGCGATGTCCAGTGCGCCGGTCGTTATGATGCGAGCGGAACGAGGCTGAAGGCGGTGACCACGGCGAAATAATGGACGGCGGCGGCGGAGACGACGAAACCGTGCCAGATGGCGTTCTGGAAGCGTAGCTTTTCCCAGACGTGGAAGATCACGCCGAGCGAATAGATGACACCGCCGGCGACGATGAGCCAGAGCGTAACGGGGGCGAGGTGCGACGACAGAGGTTCCACCACCATGATACCGCTCCAGCCCATGGCGAGATAAAGGCCGATGGCCACTCGGTCGTAGCGGCCGGGAAACAGGCATTTGAGGAGGATGCCGCAGATGGCCGCAAGCCAGATCAGCCCCAGCATCACGGCGATCAGCGGATCATGAATGCCGCGCATCAGGAACGGCGTATAGGTGGCGGCGATGAGAATGAAGATCGCCGAATGATCGAGCCGGCGCAGGAACCATTTCACCCTGGAATGCGGCCAGATATTGTAGGTGAAGGACACGGAAAGACAGGCGACGAGGCCCAGACCGTAAATCCATGCGGCCGCAATCGCACTCAGGCTGCCCCAAGCCATCGCGTAGAAAATCAGCGCCGTCGCGCCGATGAGCGCAAATACAATGCCGACACCGTGGACGATGCCATCGGCGACGATCTCATAAAAATCATATTGGCGCCCGAACCGCCACAAATCACTCATAGTCCAATCCCGTCTGCGTGCTTTCACCAAAGCATGAAGGCAATATTAGACAGGAACAAGACAGCGGCCGGTTAACGGCGATCAAATTGCGTTCGAGGTTGTTGCGAAAGGAGAGGTCTCATTTCACTCGAGCCTTCCAGCAGCGGTATAGTGAGTGGTCGCCGCTTGTTTCTTCTCCCCGCTGCGGAGAAGTCCGCGGCAGCGGGATGAGGGGGCGAGGGCAGTGATATTCGGCAACGTTGCCCCCTCATCCGGCCCTTCGGGCCACCTTCTCCCCGGCGGGGAGAAGAAACGGGAGGCGACCTCTCACTCCCAAGTTACCCATCACAAAGCCGCAGCGCATTCCTGGCAAAACGGCGTGTAAGGCACTGCCTTCAGCCGATCCTCCGAAATCTTCCTGCCGCATTTGACGCAGGTGCCAAAAGTGCCGCTCGCGATGCGGGCAAGCGCGGCGTCGATGGCGCGCAGTTCGTCCTGGCCCACCTGCCCCAGCTCGTCCAGCACCTCGTCATTGCTGCGTTCGCTGGCGCGATCCTCGTCGTCGGGATTGCGCGGCTCCTCGAAATCGGCCTCGATTTTGTGCAGGCGGCGATAAAGCTCGCGCTGACGGTCACGCAGGATTTTTTCGTAACTTTCGACATTCATGGACTTTCCTCCAGCCGATCTTCTTGTTTTGTCGCATTTCCGGACGGAAACCCGGCTTCCACTTTTCCTGGAAATGCTTTGGGGGGCGGGAAAACCGCCTGCAACCCTAAAATGTCAAACTCTTACCGATCCACCAGCACCGAGCACTTGGCGTGGCGCACCACGCGGTCGGCGGTGGCGCCGATGAAATAATTGCTGAAGTCCGGCGTGTGCGACGCGATGATGATGAGATCCGCCCTGTGTTCCTCGGCGGCGGCGATGATCTCGCGTGCGGGGGCGCCGCTTCTGATTTCCTGACTGCCCTTGAAACCGGCCTTGGTCTTGAGGTCTGAAAGCTTCGCCTTGGCGTCCTTGATGGCGTTTTCGATAAGGTCGACAGGCAGGTCGATCGCCATATACCCCGGCAGTTCCTCCACCACGTTGATGAGAACGATCTCGCCGTCGGGGTCCAGCAGCGCCTTGGCCTTTTCGAGGATCTTTTCCCCCTTGTCGGTGGCGCTGAGGTCTACCGGTACGATGATCTTCTTGTACATGGCTGTCTCCTTTTGCTTGATCCGCCATTTCGTGTGTCGGGTTAGGCTCATATTTCCCCGGCAGCGCCACCTTTGCCTTGATCGAAGTCAAAGCCACAGCGGCACCAGCGGGTGATATTGTCAACGAATAATGAACAGTCAATCGCCGCAATGCGATCTTTGCTGAACGACGAAACCAGCCCATATTCGGCTCTAACAAACGCCGCAAAGCGGCGTCGGCCGATAGCATCGGCGACCGATCCGCCCCTTGGCGCTTCGGATTCAATATGGAGATCAAGATGAGTGAAATCAAACAATTCGCCCTGACGCGGCCGGCCTATGTCGGTCAGGCGCATCTCGTCGTTCACGATCTGCCGCGCGTTTCGGATTTCTACCAGAAGATCATCGGTCTTTCCGTTCTCGAAAAGAACCCGAGCGGCGAAGTGCTTGGCGTAAACGGCCAGCCGTTGCTGACGCTCTCCACCTCCGACACGGCGGAACGTGCGCCGCGCAATGCCGCCGGCCTGTTCCACACCGCCTTCCTGATGCCGAGCCGCAACGATCTCGCCCATTGGCTGGCGCATGCCGCCCATCACAATATCCAGCTTCAGGGCGCATCCGACCATCTGGTCAGTGAGGCGATCTATCTCGCCGACCCAGAAGGCAATGGTATCGAAGTCTATCGCGACCGTTCGCCCGACGAATGGAGCTACCAGCCTGACGGCACGGTGGAGATGGCGACGATCGGCCTCAACCTGCAGGCGCTTTACGACAGCGCCCCGAAGACGGCCTTTACCGGTGCGGCTGATGGCACCGCCATCGGCCACATTCATCTGCAGGTCGGCAATATTCCACAGGCGGATGAGTTTTATCAGGATGTGCTGGGGCTTAAGATCATGGCGCGGTATCCGGGTGCGAGCTTCTTCGGCTCGGGGGCCTATCACCATCATGTCGCCGCCAATATCTGGAACAGCCGCGGTGCCTCGACCCGCAAGGACAGCATGACGGGCCTTGCCGGCTATTCGCTGAAGTTCAACGAGAAGGCGGCGCTCGACACGGCGATCGCGGCCCTCGACCGGCTGGAAATCGCCACCGAAAGACAAAGCGATGGCATCGTCCTCAAAGACCCCTGGGGCATCGGCCTGAAGCTCTCGGCGTGAGCTAAAACGGGGCGGCGGAAATTTGCGCCGCCCCGGAACCGCCTGAGGTGTCGGACGTTAAATGCCCTATTGGGGGATAGTCCGATGAATAAGAATGCAAAGCCGGATTTGGCCGGCACGGCGGCCTTGGCGCTAGACAAGGGCGATCCACTTTTGACACCGGCCTCGGTTTCGCAGCGGGATGACGCGCGCAGCCAGCAACCGCTCGGGCGGGAGGCGTTGGATGTCTTCGTTGCCTGGTCGATCATCGGCATTTTCCTGATCATGTCCATGGCGGTCATCCATGAACTGTCGATGATCCTGATGCCAGTGGTCATGGCGGTGGTTGTCGGCATGATCCTCGGGATTTCGGCTGAGAAGCTGGCCTCCTACGGCATTCCGGGCGCAGGTGTCGCCCTCATCCTGTCCACGCTCGTCGCCGCCGTGATCTTTTTCGTGGTGAACTCGCTGATCGACCCCGTGTCGCAGCTTGCAACCGAAGGTCCTGCCCTGATCGAACGCAGTATCGATCGCTTCCTGCCCTATGTCCAAAACCTGCGATGGCTGAATATTTCCGCAGCGACGTTCAGCATGGGTTCGATGTCGATGGAATCGCTGATTTCGCGTAGCGGCGAAATCATCACGCTGCTCGGCGCGAACGTCACGCCTGCGATCGTCCAGGGGCTGATCTTCCTTGCGGCTCTCCTGATGTTTCTCTACAGCCGCCTGCGGCTGCGCAAGGCCCTCATCATGGTCTTCCCTGCGCGCCATCAGCGGCTGAGAACCATCCGCATCATCGGCTCGGTGGAAAAAGTGCTCGGCACCTATTTCGCCACGGCAAGCCTCATCTACGCCGCGCTGGGTGTCACCATGATCGTGATCGCTTATCTCGGCGGCCTTTCCATGCCGCTTCTGTGGGGGCTCTTTGCCTTCCTCTCGAGCTTCGTGCCCTTTCTCGGCATCACCCTCATGACCATATCGCTCACCATCGCCGGCATCATCGCCCATGACAACATGATCCTTGCGCTGCTGCCGGCGGGTGTTTTCTTCACCATTCACCTGTTGATGGAAAATCTCGCCTTCCCGGCGGTCGTCGGCCGCAACATGGAAATCAACCCCTTCCTCGTCTTCGTAATGATCATTTTCTGGACGTGGATGTGGGGCGCGGCCGGTGCCATGCTGGCACTGCCGCTGTCGCTGATCGCCATGACGGTGACGCGGGAACTGTTTCCCTCGCGCCGGGTGGTGCCCAAGCTGCCGGATTAGATGCCGGGTTTCTGGTGGGAAATGTGACGAAACAAGGAATTGGAGTGTATTGTCCGTTGACGGTGAGCGTGTGTGGCTACCCCCCCTCTGCCCTGCCGGGCATCTCCCCCTCAAGGGGGGAGATCGATTCGCGGCTATTTTTCGCCCATCTCAACGTTTGAGTATGAAGTGAAGAAAGAGCGTCTTGCTAATCTCCCCCCTTGAGGGGGAGATGCCCGGCAGGGCAGAGGGGGGTAAGCCACACCCACACCCACACCCACACCCACACCCACGCCCGCTCAACTAACTGAACGACCTACCCAAACCCAACGGCCAAGCCACTCAGGAAGCGAGCGGCATTCCCAGCATCTGCCTCTGCGCCACCCGGCGCTCGTGCTCAATCAGCCATTTCTTGCGCCACAGCCCGCCACCATACCCCGTCAGACTGCCATCCGCACCCAGCACCCGGTGGCAGGGAACGACGATGGCAATCTGGTTGGCGCCATTGGCGCGGGCCACCGCCCGCACGGCGGTAGGCCTCTCCATCGCGGTTGCGAGCGAGGAATAGCTGACGATCTCACCCGCCGGGATTTCCCGCAGGTTCCGCCAGACATCGCGCTCGAAGGGCGTGCCGTGGCCGGCGAGCCGGGTTTCGAAACTGCCCGAACGGCCGGCGAAATAGGCCGCAAGTTCCGCGGCGATCTGGCCGGTGACCGCGGTGCGGCCCAGCACCATATCCGCGCCGGTGCGGGCCTTCAGCCGTTTCAGCTCGGCGGGAAGAGCCGGCCGGTCGGCGAATTCGAGGAGATGCAGGGCGTGGTCGTCGGCAACGGCCAGCATCGGGCCAATCGGCGTGTCGATCCAGTCGCCCTTCAGGAACCCCCTGCCCTTCATGGCGGCGGGAGAGGTGCCGAACAACTGGTTGATGGCCGAGCGAAAGCCGCTGCCGGATTCATAACCGGCATCGATCTGCGCGCCGATCACCGCTTCGCCGGAGGCAAGGCTTTCCGCCGCGTCCCCCACCCGCCGCAGCCGGGCGATTTCCAGAAAGCTCATGCCGAAACGGCGCTTGAAGCTGCGCCGCACGGTGGAGGGATCATGGCCGAGCGCCACCACATCCTCCTCGCGCCAGCGCCGCGCCGGTTCGTTTTCCAGCGCTGTCAGGAGCGCAGTAACGGTCCCGTCGGGCGTGCCGTAAGACAGCATCGGCTTGCAGCGCTTGCAGGGGCGGAAACCGGCCTCCAGGCATTCCGCGATAGTCTCCCGGAACCGGCAGTTCTCGATCTTCGGCTTGCGCGCCGTGCAGGTGAAGCGGCAGAAAATCTTCGTGGATGTCACGCAGACATAGGCCACGCCTTCATAGGCGGGATCCTTGTTCACAAGGGCGGAATAGAGTGTTTCAGTGTCGGGGCGTTTGAACAGCATCATGGGAGGGATGCTAGCGCAATTTTGAGAGGCATGCCGCCGAAAAACGGGCGTGGATGTGGCTCACGACCTCATTCCTGTGCTTGTCACAGGAATGAGGAAAAATCTGTCCCCGTTTCAATTCCCCGGTGGCGCGAAGGACGGGTCGTCCAGCCGGGCGAAGATGACGCCGCGGGCTTTCAGCGCCAGAAGGCCCTTCACCACACCCTCGCCCGCCTCGTGGGTGGGCTGGTTGATGTGGGAGATGATGACATCGCCATTCTTGGCGGCAGCGATGTGTTTTGCCGTCATGGCTGCACCGAGCAGCGAGCCGCCATCGCCGTTGACGGAATAACCGGCCACCCGCATGCCGAGGCGGTTGATGGTGGCCATGGAGGAATTGGTATATTTGGCCGTCGCCCCACGAAACCATTGCGGCTGGAGACCGGTGGCGGCGACGATCGCCTGACGACCACCTTCGACTTCCTGCACGACCGCCGCTTCCGATCCGGCAGCCGCGATGCCATAGATGGCAACGGGCTTATCCACCGCCGGCACATGGTTTTCGCCGTGGTTTTCGATCTCGAAGAGGTCAGGATGGGCCATCAGAACCGCCAGCGCCTCGCCATTGTGCTTCAGCCAGCGGGCGGTGACGAAGATCGTGGCAGGGATACGCTCGTGCACCAGCGTATCGAGGATGCGGTGGTCGGTCTTGCCCATGCAGGCATCGAGCGTCATCGCCACCCGAACCTTGCCGTCATGCTGCGGCGTCATTTTCAGCGACGGCTCGACCAGGCCGTTCCCCGCAAAGGCGGTGGAGGCGGCAGAGGCAAACAGGGCAGCAAGCAGGAGGCGACGCATCATTTTCATTTTCCGCAGTGTCATGCAGTGTATTCCCGTGGCAATCCGCCCGCAAAGCGCCCGAATTATGGCGCGGTTTCTAGCGCGGATAGTGCCTCCAGCGCCTCTTCCACCCGCTGGCGCTCCGCGCTGGTGAGCGGCAGGATCGGCCGGGGTGGTTCGCTGACCGTCAGCGACAGGATGTTGGCGGCGGCATAGATCACGCGGATACTGCCGAATTCCTTAAACAGCGCCCAGAGCGGCTGGAAGGTCGCATCGAGCCTTTTTGCCTCCTCCGCATTACCGGCCTGAGCCGCCCGCATCAGTTGCAACGCCGGAACCGGGAGCAGACCGGCAACCACGCTGTACCAGGTGTCACCGCCGGCAAGTGTGGCGTCAGTGCAGCCCCAGTCACCGCTGTAACCGATGGCGAAATCGTCCGACAGCTTGGGGCGCAGACGTGCAAGCTCGCCGGCATAATCGGCATCGGCGGGCAGCGGCATCTTGATGGCGCGGATATTCGGGATATAGGCCAGCCGCACGAGAAGCTCGTCGCTGAAGGTGAAGCGGGTGGTCGTCGGGTTGTTGTAGATCGCGAGCGGCAGGGCCGTCGCACCCGCGACGGCGGCGAAATGGTGATAGGCCTCTTCCTGCGTCAGCGGCGTGTAGGAAACGGGTGCGAGCAGCAGCGCGTCCGCACCGGCTGCTTCAGCGTCCTTCGCCAGCGCCACGGCCTCATCGGTGCGCAACGCGCCGACGCCTGCCATCAGCGTGCGCCTGCCCCTGAGGATCGTGGCGGCTGCCTCGATGGCGCGGCGTCTCTCCTCACGCGTGAGATACATATAGATGCCGGTGCTGCCGAGGATGCCGACGGAATCGACCTCCGCCGCATCCAGCCGCGCGATCAGGGCGGAGAAGGCCTCAATATCGACTCGCCCGGCCTCGTCAGCCGGCGTGATCGGAAAAGCCGAAAGTCCCTTGAATCGTGTCGCCATGTCCGTCTCCCTCGCTTTGATCGGCAAGCAGGGTTACAGAGCCACTGGCGGAGCGGCAAGAAAAGCGGGGCTAAACTTCCTCAAGACGCCGAAAATTTCGGCGGTCAGTCATAAAGATACAACTTCTTCCACTGCTCTTCGGGAATCTTGTCGCCGACACGGTAATCGAAGGACTGGATGGAGAGGCTGTCGCTTTTCAGCTGGCACTTGTATTTGAGCTTGTACCATTCACCGGCGCTTCTGAAGACTGCACCCGACGCCTTGATCGAATTCTTGCCAACCTCGGGATCACCGAAAGTATAGGCAATGACCTTATCCGGCTTCATACCCTTCTGCTCGGTCGCGATCCGCTCCATCGCCTCTATATCGCAACGCTGCTCCAGACGCTCCTCGGGGGCGAGCACGTTAAGCTGCCTCATGACGTTGGCGTCTATTGCGAAAGCAGGTGTAGAGGCCTGCAAGGCAAGGAAAAACGCAGAAAGAGCAGCGGGAAGAAACTTTCGCATGGGATCCTGTCAGTTTTCGTTTGTTCTTATCGATGGACGGCAGGCCGGTGGCAGGCGCGCATCATCGCTGATTTGCCGGATATTGCCAAAATGTGATCGAAAACTGACGAAATTGTGCCCAAGCCTCATTTCCCCTGTTGAGATTTGAAACTTGATCGGGCGTGAGGGGCACTCTACATCTTGGTCCCGCCCATCGATTTTTCATAGTAAAGCGAGTTTCCCTTGCCTATTTTCAAGAACCTGCCCGCCGCTCCGACCGCCGAAAAACGGCCCGTCCAGGACACGCATCACGGCATCACCCGCATCGATGACTACGCATGGTTCCGGGCCGATAACTGGCAGGCCATGTTCAAGGACCCCACCCTGCTCGACCCGGCCATCCGCGCCCATCTGGAGGCGGAGAATGCCTATATGGAAGCCGCCATGGGCGACACCAGGGCGCTTCAGGAAAAGCTGTTCGAGGAGATGAAGGGCCGCATCAAGCAGGACGATTCCTCCGTTCCGGTCAATGACGGGCCCTTTGCCTATGGCACGCTGTTCGTGACCGGCGGCGAGCAGCCGCATTATTTCCGCACGCCGCGTGATGGCGGCGACAAACATGTGCTGCTGGATGGTGACAAGGAAGCGCAAGGCAAGGATTATTTCCGTCTTGCCGGCCTCGACCAGTCGTCCGATCACAGTTACGGCATCTGGGGTTACGACGACAAGGGTTCGGAATATTTCACACTGCGCATCCGCAACCTCGAAACCGGTGAAGACCTTGCCGATGTCGTGGAAAATACCGGCGGCGGCGGCGCGTGGGCGCCTGACGGCAAGAGCTTCTTCTATACGCTGCAGGACGAGAACCACCGTCCTTCGAAAGTCTTCCACCACATTATCGGTGAGCCGCAATCGGCCGACCGGCTGGTCTATGAGGAAAAGGACCCGGGTTTTTTCATGGGCGTCGGAGCTTCTGTCCTCGACGATTTCATCTTCATCGATATTCACGACCATGAAACCAGCGAATATCGCATTCTCTCCACCAAAGACCTGACGGCTGAGCCAAAGGTGGTGGCGGAGCGCGAAGAGGGCATCGAATATTCGATGTGCGAAGGCGGCGATGTCTTCTTCATCCTTACCAATGATGGTGACGCCAAGGATTTCCGCATCATGGAAACGCCGGTTACCGCGCCGGGCAAGGAAAACTGGAAGGAGGTGGTGCCGCATGAGCCGGGCCGTCTCATCCTGTCCGTCGATGCCTATGCCCGCCATCTGATCTGGCTGGAGCGCCGCGACGGCCTGCCGCGCATCGTCATCCGCGATCGCCGCACCGGCGAGGAACATTCCATCGCCTTTGCCGAAGAGGCCTATTCGCTCGGCCTGCATGGTGCGGCGGAATACGACACCGACGTCATCCGCTTCTCCTATTCGTCGATGACGACGCCGAGCCAGTTGTTCGATTACGATATGGTGACGCGCGAGCGTACGCTTCTGAAGACGCAGGAAGTGCCCTCGGGCCACAATCCGGATGATTACATCACCCGCCGCATCATGGCGCCTGCCCATGATGGCGAGCTGGTGCCGGTCTCCCTGCTCTACCGCAAGGATGTAGCGCTCGATGGCTCTGCTCCCTGCCTGCTTTATGGTTATGGCGCTTACGGCATCACCATTCCCGCTTCCTTCTCCACCACCACGCTATCTTTGGCCGACCGTGGTTTCATCTACGCCATCGCCCATATTCGCGGCGGCAAGGACAAGGGTTTCGAATGGTACGAAACCGGCAAGATGGAAAACAAGCAGAACACGTTCAAGGATTTCATCGCGGCTGCCGATCATCTGGTACAGGAAGGCTTCACCTCCTATGAGGGCATCATCGCGGAAGGCGGTTCGGCGGGCGGCATGCTAATGGGTGCCGTCGCCAATATGGCGCCGGAGAAATTCGCCGGCATCATCGCCGCCGTTCCCTTCGTGGACGTGCTGACGACCATGCTCGATGACACGCTGCCGCTGACCCCGCCGGAATGGCCGGAATGGGGCAATCCGCTGGAATCGGAAGAGGAATATGGCTGGATCGCTGCCTACAGCCCCTATGACAATGTCGGGGAAAAATCCTATCCGCCGCTGCTTGCGCTTTCCGGCCTCACAGACCCGCGCGTGACCTATTGGGAGCCGACCAAATGGGTGGCGAAGCTGCGCGAGAAGACGACGGGGGAAGCCCCCATCCTGCTCAAGACCAACATGGCGGCTGGCCATGGTGGCAAGTCGGGCCGTTTCCAGCGGCTGGAGGAAGTCGCCTTCGAATATGCCTTCGCCCTGAAGGTCGCGGGCAAGGACGCCGTGTGACACGCTGAATGCAGAAACGGGCGGCGATCCAATCGTCGCCCGATCTTATTTTGGACGAAAATACCTGCAAAAATCTCGTTTCTGAATATTTTTTCCACAAATTATCAACTGCATCTTTTATTTAAATACCATCTTTGCGGCCAGTGAATTTTTATTTTCAGTTACTGCAACTTAGAATATATCTTGCACAAATACAAATATAGCTCATGTATTATTCGACCGGAAAAAATGTTCCAGAAATCGAACGCATGGCTGCGTTGCGCCGTTTCGCGTTGCAATATCACTTTTTGGCCGTATTATCCGGGCCGTTGACATATTCATGCGCCTTTTCGCCGCCTTTCTCGCGGCAATCCTGCAGAACGTCTTGCGGATAATCTTCTCGCCGGATTTTTTCGGCTTTTCCATGCGCCATGTCAGTTCGCCCTTGGCAATCCGGGCTTTGCAGTGCTCCCGCTTTGCCAAATGAAAACACTGCATCAGACTTGGAGGTCTCCACATGAAGAAACTCCTGGCCTCGACCATTCTCGTAACGGGCTTTATCATCGCTGCCGGTGCAGCAAATTCCGCCAATGCCGCAGAGACATGCGGCAACATCACCATCGCCGAAATGAACTGGGCATCTGCCGGTGTCGCGGCTTACGTCGACAAGTTCATCATGGAAAACGGCTATGATTGCACGGTCAACGTCATCAGTGGCGACACCACTCCGACATTCACCTCGATGAACGAAAAGGGCCAACCGGATATGGCGCCCGAAATGTGGGTGAACACCCTTGGCACCCCCTATGAGGAAGCCGTCAAGAAGGGCAACCTCATCCAGGAAGTCAAAATTCTGAGCGAGGGCGGTGTCGAAGGCTGGTGGATTCCCAAATATCTCGCCGACGAACATCCTGACATCAAGACGGTTGAGGATGCACTCAAGCATCCCGAGCTTTTCCCCGCACCTGAAGATGCCAGCAAGGGTGCCGTTTTCGGCTGCCCGCCGGGCTGGGGCTGCCAGCCGACGACCGCCAACCTGTTCAAGGCACGCAAGGCTGACGAAAAGGGGTTCGCCCTGATCGACACCGGCTCCGCGGCGGGCCTCGATGGCTCGATTTCCAATGCCTACGAGAAGAAGCAGGGCTGGCTCGGCTATTACTGGTCTCCGACAGCCATTCTCGGCAAATATGACATGGTGAAGCTGGACGATGGCGTGGCACTCGACCGCGAGGCCTACGACACTTGCATCGCCAAGCCGGATTGTGCCGATCCCAAGCCAAACGCCTATCCGGTAGCCGAGGTGTTCACTGTTGTGACCAAGGACTTTGCGGAAAAGGCCGGTCCGTCCATCGACTATATCCGCAAGCGGCAGTGGGACAACGCGACGGTTGCCGGGGTTCTGGCCTGGATGGATGACAACCAGGGCACCAACGAGGACGGCGCCGAGTATTTCCTCGAGAACCACGAGGATATCTGGACGAAGTGGGTTTCGCCCGAGGTGGCGGAGAAGATCAAGGCTTCGATGTGAGTGGTTGATGGGGGAGTCGGCGCAAGCCGCCTACCCCCCTCTGCCCTGCCGGGCATCTCCCCCACAAGGAGGGAGATCGGCTGGGCGCACCCTTCTCACAAATCCGCAACCTGTTTGATGGGCGAAACGTTGCCGCGGGTCGATCTCCCCCCTTGAGGGGGAGATGTCCGGCAGGACAGAGGGGGGTAACCCTAGACTCCGTTGCCCGCCGCACCACCATCAAACCCAAAGGGAAAACAACAATAATGGCCCTCTGCAACTACCTGCCGGATTTGCTCTGCAAATTCCCGGCAATCGACAACTCCACGATGCGTGTGGCACGCAAAACTATCGATGACGGTTTTCGCGACATCGTGCGCAACTACGGCGATGCGATCGATGTGGTCGTGCATCCATTGCAACTCTTCCTCAACGCCTCGGAGCGGCTGTTCATCCAGACGCCGTGGATCATCACGATGCTCGCCATTCTCGCGATCGTGCATCTGGCCGGGCGCAGCTTCAAGATCACCGGTGGCACCGCAATCTCCCTCTTCATGATCGGCGCCGTCGGCCTCTGGCGCGACGCCATGACGACGCTTTCCATTGTCGCCATCGCCACGCTGATCGCCATCGTCATCGGCCTGCCGCTCGGCATTCTGATGGGTCGTTCCGAACGCCTGCAACGCCTCATCAATCCCGTGCTCGACGTGATGCAGACCCTGCCAAGCTTCGTTTATCTCATCCCCGTGGTGGTGATTTTCGGCATCGGCAAGGTACCGGGCCTGATCGCAGTGGTGATCTACGCCATTCCGCCCGTCATTCGCCTGACGAGCCTCGGCATCCGCCTGGTGGACCGGGAAGTGCTGGAAGCGGCGGATGCCTTCGGTTCCTCCAACGGCCAGAAGCTGTTCAACGTGCAGCTGCCGCTGGCGCTGCCCACCATCATGACCGGCATCAACCAGACCATCATGATGGCGCTCGCCATGGTCGTCGTCGCCTCGATGGTCGGCGTCGGTGGTCTCGGCAAGAATGTGCTGCAGGCCATCAACAACCAGTTTTTCACGGTGGGCTTCCTGAACGGTTTCGCTCTGGTCGCCATCGCCATCATGTTTGATCGGGCAAGCCAGGCTTTCGGCAAGCGCCTGCAGAAATACCGCGAGGTCTCCCATGGCTAAAAGCATCGAAATCCGTAACCTTTACAAGATCTTCGGCAAGCATCCCGAGAAATATCTCGAAGCGGTGCGGTCGGGCATGGACAAGGTCGAGCTGAACGACAAACACAGTCACGTGCTTGGCCTCAACAACATCAACATCACCATGCCGGGCGGCAAGATCACCGTCGTCATGGGATTGTCCGGCTCCGGCAAGTCGACGCTGATCCGCCACATCAACCGGCTGATCGACCCGACCGCCGGTGAAGTTCTCTATGACGGCGAGGACATTTGCGGCATGAGCACCTCGGCGCTCCGGAAATTCCGCCGCCACAAGACGGCGATGGTGTTCCAGAAATTCGGCCTCTTGCCGCATCGCACAGTGCTCGAAAACAGCGTCTACGGTCTCGACATCCAGGGCGTGCCGCGCAAGGAAAGCGAAACAAAGGGCCGTTACTGGCTCAATCGTGTCGGCCTTGACGGCTACGAGGATTATTATCCGAACCAGCTTTCCGGCGGCATGCAGCAGCGCGTCGGCCTTGCCCGGGCGCTTGCCAATGACGCCGATATTCTGCTGATGGACGAGGCCTATTCGGCGCTCGATCCGCTGATCCGCGTCGACATGCAGACGATGCTGCTCGATCTTCAGCAGGAACTGAAAAAGACCGTGGTGTTCATCACTCACGATCTGGACGAGGCTTTGCGGCTCGGGGACCATATCGCCATCCTCAAAGACGGCGAAGTGGTGCAGCAGGGCGACGGCCAGAGCATCATCCTTTCCCCTGCGGATGGTTACGTCACCGACTTCGTTCGCGACGTGAACCGCAGCCGCGTGTTGCAGGCGACCACTGTCATGGAACCGCTGGACAGCAAGCCGGAAGGCATGTCCGTGCCTGAGAACGCCACGCTGGAAACCATTGCCCGCGACATGTCGGAGGCCAATGAAACCCAGGCCCATGTGGTGGATGAGGACGGCAAGCCGGTCGGCAGCATCGGCCTCGACACGCTGGTGGCGGCCATGGTGACGCCTGCGCCGCAGGAGACGGCGGCGACGGTTGAGGTGGAGGAGGAGATGCGGGAGCCCGTTGCTCCGGCTGAGAAGGAAACGGCGTGATCCGGTCATTTAAAATGACGGAAACATCGCCTCCGTCATTCCCGGACTTGTCCCACTGCAGTCCGGTTTAGATTTCCATTGAGGCTGCAATGTCCTTGAGACCGGTTCGAAGGGTAAACATACCCCCGACGTCATCCTCGGCCCTGTGCCGAGGATCTAATCACGTCGAATAAAATCAATCGGTTGCAGATAACAGGGACAAGCCCGAGGATGACGTCGAATGAGGGTGCAGTCGGCGATCCAATATCACCCGCCCCGCCCCTCCATGCAAAAACGAAGCACTACTTCGCCGACTGTCAACCCTCGACCGTCATTGCAGCGCAGCAGACGCAAGCTTCAGACAAGTCGCCGCCGTTAACTATTCGTTAACTTTTGAACGCGGAATCACCCAAATGCAGATCGAAAGCAATATTGGCGGATATAATTATCAGGGTCGCATCCGCGACCTCGAAAAAGCTGGCAGCGCGCAAAGCACGCCGGAGGAGCAGGCCGTAAAACGCGGTCCCGGCAACCCGACCGTTTCCAGCACCATTCTTTCCCAGTCGCTGGCCAATGTGCTGTGGGCCGTCGGCAATGGCAGCGCCCCCGCCTATCAGGATACGCCGGCCGCCTCCGCCGAAGACAAGGCGGAAGCCCAGGCCGAATGGGTACGCGGCGCCTATTCGGAATATACCGAATAGGCGATTCCGATCAGGCCCTTGCCGGGCTGACTTCCACTGTCACATGCGACAGTTCATGTATGGCGGCAAGTTTCTGTTTATAAAAGGCCGGCGCTTTCGGCGCCTGCGAATGGATCGCGACGATGGCCGCATGGTGGCCCGGGCCAACCTGCCAGACATGCAGATCGGTGATGCGATCTTCTTCCGTTTCCACCGTATCACGGATTTCCTGCGGCAGGTCGTCCGTCAGCGGCACCGCATCGACCAGCGTCGTTGCCGTGGAGCGAATGAGCCCCCATGACCAGCGGGCGATGACCAGACCGCCGACAATGCCCATCAATGGGTCGAGAAAGTTCCAGCCATTCCACTTGCCGAGCAGCAACGCAACGATGGCAAGGACTGAGGTCAGCGCATCCGCCAGCACATGCAGATAGGCGGCGCGCAGATTATTGTCCCGCCCGCCCTTTGCGCCGTGCTGCGCATGCGAACCGTGATCGTGGTGGGCATGGCTGCCATGGCCGTGATGGGCATGCGAAGCGTGACCATGGCCGTGGCCGTGGCCATGATCGTGATGATGGTCATCCTTCAACAGCACGGCGCTGACGAGATTGACGACAAGGCCGATGACGGCAACGAGAATAGCCTGATTGAAATCGATCTGGACGGGACTGACGAGACGCAGGCCACTTTCAACCGCAATGAGCAGCGCCACCACGGCAAGCACGACGGCGCTGGCAAAACCGGCGAGATCACCGAACTTGCCGGTGCCGAAGCTGAAGCGCGGATTGCGCGCCTCGCGCCTTGCATAGAGATAGGCGAGCGCCGAAATCAACATCGCGCCCGCATGGGTAGACATGTGCCAGCCATCCGCCGTCAGCGCCATGGAGCCGAACCAGTGGCCGGCGACGATCTCCGCCACCATCATGACGGTGGTCAATGCAATGACCATCCAGACGCGCCTTTCATTGCGCTCATGATTCTGGCCGAGATAAATATGGTGATGCTCCGCCGTGGCGAAAGGTTCGGAAGTCGTCGTCATGTCGCTCAATCCTCTCTCGACTCTACCGGCCTTTCTCAACTCTGCCGGCTTCTTTTCATTCTGCTGGCCTGCGTTGACCTACCGGATGTAGGTCTTCAGCACCTGGGCCAGCTCTTCCGCCGCCCGCGCCCGCTCGTCTTCATTTTCGGCATGGACCACGTGTTCGTGCAGATGCTCCTGCATCACCTCCCCCGTCAGGCCTGAAAGCGCGCCGCGCACGGAGGCGAGCAATTGCAGCACCTCGCCGCAGGGCTTGGCATCGTCCAATGCGCGTTCCACCGCCTCCATCTGCCCTTTCAGGCGGCGGATGCGGGCCAGCAGCTTGTCCTTGTTGCGGATCGTGTGGGACATGTGCACCTCATATACTATAGGGGGGTATACTATATTGCAGTTATTTTTTGCACAAGGCGTGCATGACGCAATCCTCGCGAATGTTTCGGACCTTAAAAATGCTCCATCAGAACTAGGGGACTCACAGTCATGACGACTATCGCAGCAACCAGCAGCATCAATTTCGCCTCTCCGGTCCGCGGCATCGCGCCAGCGCACAGCCGGGAGAGCCAGTCCACCACCGAGGCTTTGCAGGAGCTGACGCGGGCGGCCCATCGCGCCATTTCGGTGGCGGGCAATGTCGCCACAGCCGTCGCTCCGCTGGCCGGTGCCTCCGCCAGCCTCGCCGCTGCTCTCTGGGACATGAACAGCGGCGCTTCCGCCTCCACTGGCGCCAATGCTGACGTGGTCGCTTCCGCCCAGCCGGATATGGCAAGCCTCGAATCGCAGGTTCTGAAGGCACTGGCCCAAGCGCTTGGCGTCAACGATGCCGCTTGAGGCCATTGAATCGGTCGTGAAAAAGCCATATCTCTAGAGACTGGAGATATGGAGAAAGCCATGCTGTCCATCGGTGAACTGTCGAAACGCACCGGCGTGAAGGTGCCGACGATCCGCTATTACGAGCAGATGGGCCTCATCCGCGAGGCGGACCGTTCGGACGGCAACCAGCGCCGTTACGAAAAATCCGACCTCGAAAGGCTGGCCTTCATCCGCCATGCGCGCGATCTCGGCCTGAATATCGAGGCCATCCGCGAGCTGCTCGCGCTCAGCCAGCACCGGCAGATGCCTTGCGAAGGTGCCGACCGCATCGCCGCCGAGCATCTTGCCCATGTGCGCGAAAAGATTGCCAGCCTGAAGAAGCTGGAACACGAGCTGGAACGCATCGTCTCCCATTGCCACGGCCATTCGATCGAGGATTGTTACGTCATCCGCGCGCTTTCCAACCACGGCATGTGCGAGGGCGAGCATTGAACAAGCGGCGAATACGAGACTGACATTCAACTGTCATCCACGCCCTGTATGCGCCTCCCACCCGCTTGAAAAAGGGATACCGGATGGCCGAGATATTTCCCGAAATCACCCCGTTCGAGACTATGTTGCTCGACGTTTCCGAAGGCCACAGGCTGCATGTGACGATTGCCGGCAATCCGGCGGGACGGGCGGCGATCCTGCTGCATGGTGGCCCCGGCTCCGGGCTTTCGGCGACGGCGCGGCGCTATTTCGATCCGGCCTTTTATCGCATCATCCAGTTCGACCAGCGCGGCTGCGGCAAAAGCACACCGAACGCCGCCGACAACCTCGAGCATAACACCACGCACCATCTGATCGATGACATGGAGGCCATTCGCTCCGCCCTCGGGGTAGACGACTGGCTGGTTTATGGCAGTTCCTGGGGCGCCACACTCGCACTGGCCTATGCCCAGCAGCATCCGGAATACGTGCGCGCGGTGGTGCTGGCAGGCGTTACCACCACACGACAGAAGGAAATCGACTGGCTGTACAAGGGACTGGCGATGTTCCTGCCGCAACAGTGGCAGCGTTTCGTTGCGGCAATTCCGGATCACATGTCGAAAGACGATCCGGTTGGCGCTTATCACCGGCTCCTGAACGATGCTGACCCAGCCGTCCGAGGGATGGCCGCCTTCGAATGGCACCTGTGGGAGGCGGGTTCGATTACCGCAGAGAGCACCTCGGCCTTCCCGGAAAAATGGCGCGACGACGACTATATTCTGACGCGCGCGCGCCTTTGCGCCCATTATTTTCACCACGCAGCATGGCTTGACGACGGCGTACTTCTCCGCAACGCCGGCAGTTTGTCCGGCATCCCCGGCATACTCATTCAGGGCATGCGCGATTTGCAGGGACCGCCCATCACGGCTTACGAACTCGCAGCCGCATGGCCGGGAAGCCAGCTGATTGCCATCGACGGCGCTGGTCATTCTACCGGCGATGCTGGAATGGAAGAGGCCATCGTATCGGCAATCGCGCGATTTGCGAATTGACCCGCTTGACAGAATATGGATTCGGGCGCATTGCATTCCCCATGATCAACGAACGCGCACCCATCTCCTGCTCGTATTTTTGGGCCTTCCTTTAAGGGCGGCTCGACAGATCATATTGTCAACAAGCCGCCGTCAGGCGGCTTTGTTGTTTTCAAACGTCCTGACGGCACCGATAAGACCAAAGGACCGAAAAAATGACCGAAGATAGCTCCCTTACACTGGAAAGACCGCCCGTCGTCATCATTCGCGGCGCGCGCAAGACCGATCTGCCCGAGCTCAACGAGATGATCACCCTGCTTGCCTCCTACCACGGCGATGCGGCGGCCATCACGCCGGCCAAGTTGGAACGCGACCTGTTCGGCCCCCTGCCCTGGGTGCATGGGCTCGTGGCCGAGGCCGATGACGCGCTGATCGGTTACGCCCTGCTTTTGCCGCTCTACAGGGCGCAGGAAGGCCGGCGCGGGCTCGAGCTGCATCATCTCTTCGTGCGTGACGGTCATCGCGGCCATGGCACCGGCCAGCATCTGGTGTCCCGTGCGCGGGATATCGCCAAGCGCCTCGGCTGTGACTATCTTTCCGTCAGCGCCACGACCGGCAATGTGGCGGCGCATCGTTTCTACGAAAACATGGATTTCGCGCCGCGGCCGGTCACCGGCATGCGCTACATGCAGTCCATCGCCTGATTAAAACCCACGGAGACGGCCATGACACGGATCGCCATTGCGCTCGCGCAGGATTTTGCGGACTGGGAACCGGCGCTGCTTGCGGCGGCAGCGCGCAGCTATCTCGGTGTCGAGATCGTGCACGCCACGCCTGATGGCATGCCCGTGACCTCGATGGGCGGGCTGAAGGTGACGCCGGACACATCCTATGACGCGCTCGATCCCGTTGACATCGATGCGCTTGTCATTCCCGGCGGTCTCAGCTGGGAAAAGGGAACGGCTGCCGATCTTGGCGGGCTGGTCAAGCGGTTTCGCGACAGGGACCGGCTGGTCGCCGGCATCTGCGCGGCGGCAAGCGCGCTCGGCGGCACGGGTGTGCTCAACGATGTCGCCCATACCGGCAATGCGCTGGCATCGCACAAGGCGTATCCGGCCTATCGCGGTGAGGCGCATTATCGCGATCAGCCGAAAGCGGTCAGCGATGGCGGCATCATCACGGCGGCCGGCAGTGCGCCGGTCAGTTTCGCGGTGGAAATTCTGAAAAGCCTCGGCCTCTTTGGTCCGGAAGCCGAGGCGGAACTTCAGGTTTTCGCGGCGGAGCATCGCTGAGGCGTACCGGCCTTTGCTGTCCGTAACATGTTCTCTCCGTCATTCCGGCCTTGAGCCGGAATCCAGCCGACGCGCGTCTGCGCGGCGAAAAGAGTCTTTTCAGCCCATGGACTTGGGCTGGCTGGATCCCGGCTCAAGGCCGGGATGACGGAGGTGAGAACGGCGATGACTACCCCCGATCAAGCACCCGGCAAACGCGGGGCGTGACGTCCTCGCCCTCACCTGAAATCGCACGGCGAATATCGCGGCTGTTCAGATGCAGGCTGCGGCCGGCGGGCAAATTTGCGCGCTTTATCTTGCTGAGCGCCGCAGCGATAAAAGCAGCTTCGTGTTCATGAAAACAGGCGAGAGCCGCCTCGCGCTCCGGGGTTGCCCCAAGAACTGCCTTGAAGGCAAGGCGGTGCACGGCACAGAAAGCGCCGTGACCGGGAACGGCAAAACGCAGCGCATCGAGTTCCTCACTCCATTCCGCCGCGTCCTGCATAAGCTTATGCCTGCTGGAAGCGTTTCAGGAAAAGCGCGCTCAACGTGCCGATCAGCGCCCAGAAGACGAAGCTGGTGATGGTGGCGGCAACGATGAACTGACGCTCCAGCGGCAACGGCGCCAGCGCGTGTTCGCCTTCCGGCGGCAGGGGTGCGCCGATCACATGCGGCGCGACGATCAACACCAGCGCCAAAAGCACCGCCCAAGGTTCGCGGCGGAAGGCGATCAACGCAATGCCGCCCGCGGTTGCGGCGACGGTCGCGAGCCACCAGATCTGCCGCGCCTCAAGTGCGGCGGCCGGGCTTCCCGGCAGTTCCGGCGGCAGGCCGATCATCGGGGCGAGCATAACGGCGGCAAAGCCGGCGACGCCCCACAAAAGCCCCTCACGCCAGCCGGTATCGGTGCCACGCAGCGAAATGAGGCCCGTCAGCACCAGCGCGTAACCGATGGCGGTCAGCACATTGGCGGCGACGGTATAGGCCGTGCGCTCGAAACCATCGGCCGGAGCCCAGGCCTCCTCATTATGCTCATGGGCGGGAACGGCAGCGCCGGGCGCCGGTGCATCATGGCTATGGGGCGCTTCGCCGGCGCTTTCAAAGGTTTCCGCCTGCAGGATGAGCGGCGTGGTACTGACCGCCTGCATGACAGACACGGCGAAGCCGCCGACGATACCAACGAGAATGGCGGTGAAGACGATATTGCGAAAAAATGACATGCCGTTTCCCCTCAATGGCAGGGGAAGGCATTGGCATGGCGCGTATCATGCGCGGCATTGTGAACGGCCTCCACATGGGAAAAGCCGACATAACCGACGACGAACAGGCCTAGCACGATCGCTGTCAGCGACTGCGCGACGCTGGCTGTTTTTACGGAAACGGCTGAATTGGCCGTATTCAGGTTGGTGGACATGGTGACCCCTCTCCCGGCGCGACCCCGCGCCTTTAGATGCGGGCGAACGGCAAAAGCCGCAGGACCGCATGCGATATACTTCACCACGGGGATACGAGACTGACACAGGGAGGCATTGATGCCACCACCCTGAAATTCCGCTCTTCCGGACACCCCGCCGGCATGGATATTTCCGTGATGGCAGGTCTCCTGGCTTACGGGTCAAAACCTGAAACACCTTCCCGGCATTGCCTTCGCCCTTGATGGAGGCGAGATGGCTTGCCAGTGGCATTTCGTTTCAGGCTCTCCGCTCACAGTTGCGGGGGCAGCCACGAATGAGGATTTCTCCCTATCGTGTTCCCTTTTCACCTTCCGGAACGCCCGGAAGGAACCATCACGGACATGTTATCCGTCGGGCAGATGCAGGAGTCAATGGTAGGCCTGCTTTCGACCCGCGTACCTTGCCTCGGCTGAGGGTTACCGCGCCGGAATGGCCTTGAGATAAGCGGCGATCGCATCGCGGTCTTCGGTGGTCAGATGCGCCATGTTCTGCTGCACCTTGACCATGGAGCCGCCGACGCTGTCGAATTCCGGCGTGAAGCCGGTTTCGAGATAGCTGGCAATATCGGCTTCGGCCCAGCTTTCGATGCTTTGCGAACCGGGGGTGATGTCGGGAATACGGCCCTCGCCTTCCGGGTTGGGGCCACCGGCCAGCCATTTATCGGCAAGGAAACCACCGAGCGCGTCGCGGGGCGTATGGCATTCGCCGCAATGGCCCGGCCCTTCCACCAGATATTGGCCGCGCAGCAATTCGGCATTGGCATTGGCGAGTTCGACGCGCGGCGGTGCGGCGGGATCGAAGTAAAGGAATTTCCAGCCGCCCAGCGCCATGCGCAGGTTGAAGGGGAAAGGCAGCTCGTGATCCAGCGCATCATTCTGGCTGGCGGGCAGAACCTTCAGATAACCGAAGAGATCGTTGATGTCCTTCTGCGTCATCCGGGCATAGGAAGCATAGGGAAAGGACGGGTAAAGATGTTCGCCGTTCTTGCCGACGCCGCGCGTCATCGCATCGCCGAATTCCGCCAGCGTCCAGCCGCCGATGCCGTGCTGCGGATCAGAGGAAATATTGGGAACGTGAAAGGTGCCGAAAGGGCTTTTCAGCGCCTGCCCGCCGGAAAGCGTCAGCAGCCCCTCGCCCTTGACATCGGGTGCGGCGTGACAGCTTGCGCAGCCGCCGGCCCAGAACAGGGTTTCGCCATTGGCGAGATCCGGCTCACCGAGGCTCACCCAATGGCTCGGCGCTTGACGTTCTGGTGCGGTAACCCAGGCAAAAATTCCGTAGCCCGCAATGGCCGCAACCACTGCCCCGCCAACAAGCTTCGTCCAGATGGAGGACATACCCCTCTCCCCATTCTCACCTGACCCGGTCAGATGCCTTTCGTGCCGAAAAACGCCGCCGATGGGCGGCGTTTTCAGAGGCTTCGATTATTTTTTCAGACGATAGGTCTGGTGGCAGGTGCCGCAATCGGCGCCGAGCGTCTTCATGGCAGTGGCGACGCCGGCCTGATCAGTGGGGAGATTGGCGAGAACCGCGTCGGCATCCGTTCCGAGCTTCGCGGCCTTGGCCTTGAAGTCGTCGAAGTTTTCCCAGATGGCGGGAGCAGCCGCGCTGCCTGTCTCTGAGCCGACGGGGAACTGGTCGGGGAAAGCCTTGGCATTGGTGCTGATGGTCGTCACGGCAGCCTTGACGGCGGCAGCGTCAAAGGGCTTTTCGCCCTTGGAGATGGCGGCAAGCGCACCCATGGAGCCGCCGATCTGCTTCATCATGCCTTCACGTTTTTCGACTTCGCCGGCAGCATAAACAGCTCCGGCGCAAAGACAGCCGAACAGCATGGCCGCCGTGATGGTTTTCAGTTTCATGCACACTCTCCTTGATTCCGGCATGGACACCGGCGCTTTATCGAACCGGGCGAGGATGCCCTTTCCGCATGGCGAAAAAAAGTCACATTGCGGTGAATTCCGCCGTGAAAACAGAAGTCTAGACGAGGCTCCGGTGCGGAGCAGGGATGGGCTTTATGGCACGTATCTGACGGCTGGCTGAAATTGCGCGACATCCTCAATCATTCGCCCATGCTCCAGGAAAATGCCTCCCAAAACGTCATGAGGGCGGCGGCAATCAGCAGAAAGCCTGCGGCGCGGCCGATGAAAATCGTGGCAGCGGGCGAGGAGATAAGCCAAGCGCGGCTTCTGTCGGCCGTCAGGGCCACGGCTCCATAGACGGCAAACTGCGTCACGGCCACCATTGCCCCCATCACCAACCCCTGCATCCAGATCGGCCCGAAGCCGGGTTTGATGAATTGCGGATAGACCGCCATCATGAAAAGATAGGCTTTGGGATTGGAAAGGCAGGTAATCACCGCCCTCCAGAATGCCTTTCTGGCAGAGGTGCTTGCCTGCGCCTCATCGCCATTGACGGTGATGGCGCTGCGCATCAGGCCGAAGCCGATCCAGACCATATAGGCAGCCCCGCCGACAAGAAGCGGCAGAAACAGAGATGGCAGCCAGGTGGCGAGCAACCCGACACCGGCGGCTCCATAAAGAGAATGCACCATGCCGCCAGCACTCATGCCGCTTGCCGCAGAAAGCCCCGTTTTCCTGCCGCCGGTCAGCGCGCTTGCCAGCACAAACATCATGTCCATGCCCGGCAGGATGATGATGCCGAACAGGAGCAGGAAGAAAAGCCAGAGATTTTCAGCGTAATTCATGTCAGGATCCCTTAAAGAAGATGATGACACATTCGGGAAAGCATTTGTTTCTCAATGTGTTTTTCCGCTTATAAAAAATGCCAACTGACAACGTTGTGTCAGTTGTGTCGCCCTATCACATGGAAATGTACAATATGCGCAAGGCGTCGAGACTGTTCGAGATCATCCAGATCCTGCGGCTGGCGCGCCGCCCGGTGACCGCGCAGACAATTGCTGACATGCTGGAGGTGACCGCGCGCTCGGTCTATCGCGATATCGCCGCGCTTCAGACCATGCGTGTGCCGATCGAAGGCGAGCGCGGCGTCGGTTACATCCTGCGTCCCGGCTTCAACCTGCCGCCGCTGATGTTTTCCATCGAGGAGACGGAGGCGATCGTGCTGGCGCTCGCCATGGTCGGCCGCTCCGGTGACGCGGAATTGCGCCAGGCGGCGAAAAAGGTCAGCGACAAGATCGCCGCCTCCCTGCCCGAACCGCTGTCGAAGACACTTTCCGCCAATGCCCTGCATGCCTGGGGCAACATCGCCCCCGCGCCCGCCGGCATCGACCTTGCAACGGTCAGGCGGGCGGTGCGCGATGAAGAGCGGCTGGACCTGCGCTATCGCGACGAAAGCGGTGTGGAAACGCAGCGGCGAATCCGGCCGATTGCGGTGATCTATTATTCCGAGACGGTGAATATCGTCGCCTGGTGCGAATTGCGCCACGCCATCCGCAATTTCCGTTCGGACCGGGTGCTTGATTGTGCCGCGACAGGCAGCTTCTTCAAGATGGAAGGCGAGAAGCTGCGGCAACTGTGGATGAGCGGCTGGCAGAGCGGCCAGCCGGGTGGAGAGGTGGAACGGTCGATCTCAGGCGTCACTTTACCGTAAGTACTGCAACACCCGATCCTCCTCGCGTCCAAAACCGCGAATCGCGATCCGATCGGCGAAGACATCGGCGATGGCAAAGGTGTTCTGGTCGGGCGTATCCACCATGCCCTTGAAATTGACGAAGTGGGTGGTGCCGAGCGTCCCGTAATTACCCTCGTGATTATGGCCGTTGAACCATGCGGCAACGGACGCGTGGGAGCCGAGAAGATCGAGGATGCGCGGCGCGTCCCACATGTTGTGGGCATTTTCCGGATAGACGGGATAGTGGCACAGCACGATGACTTTTTCGCCCGCCGCATCCGCCTGTTGCAGAACGGTGCGTAGCCATTCGAATTGGCCGTCACTGAGCGAAGCGTTCCAGTCCTGCGCATTGATCGCTTCGGCATCCCTCAGGCGCTTCAACCGCTCCTGCGCGACCAGGCGGCGCGGATCGTCAGGCGGCGGGGCGAAGAGGCTGACATCGTTGCCGTCAAGCACGACGAAGCGGATGCCGCTTATGGCAAAATCATGCCAGGGAGCCTTCATGCCGAGGCGGGCGTGGATGGCGGAAAGATGCTCGGGGGCGACGGCGAAATCGTGATTGCCCGGCAGCAGCACCGAGGGGTGGCGAAGCCCGTCATAAACGCTGAGGATCGCATCGAAATTTTCAAAGCCGCGATCGATGATATCGCCGAGCGTCACCACGAAGGCGAGGTCTTCGCGGTTGAAGGCGTCAATCGCCTCAGCCAGCTTTTTCGGGCTTTCGGCATAAAAACGACCCATGTCCGGGCGGGGATCGGCGTCGGCATATTGGGGATCGGCGACGATGCCGAAGGAGAAGAGAGGTGTGCTTTTTTCAGTCATGATGCGCCGCGATAAACCCGGCTGATGACAGGCTTGTGACAACGCGCGACATGCCAAAAGCAGAACACCCGGCACGAAGGCCGGGTGTTCGAAAAATTCCGTTCGCCAAGCCTTACTTGGTAGCGGCTTCGTAACGCTCCAGGACGTAGTCCCAGTTGATGAGGTTATCAACGAAGGCTTCGAGGTACTTCGGACGCAGGTTGCGGTAGTCGATGTAATAGGAGTGTTCCCACACGTCGACGCCGAGGATCGGATCTGCGCCGTGAACCAGCGGGTTTTCGCCGTTCGGGGTCTTGGAGATTTCAAGCTTGCCGTTCTTGACGGAGAGCCATGCCCAGCCGGAGCCGAACTGCGTGGTGCCGGCAGCGATGAAATCTGCCTTGAACTTGTCGTAGCCGCCGAGATCGGAAGCGAATGCCTGTTCCAGCTTGCCCGGCAGCTTGTTGCCGCCGCCGTCCTTCTTCATCCACTTCCAGAAATGGACGTGGTTGTAGTGCTGGGCAGCATTGTTGAAGAGGCCGGCATTGGTGCCAAACGACTTCTTCACGACTTCTTCGAGCGACAGGTCGGAAAGACCGGCTTCTGCAGCCAGCTTGTTGCCGTTGTCGACATAAGCCTTGTGGTGCTTGTCGTGATGGAACTCGAGCGTCTCGCGCGACATGTAAGGTGCAAGCGCGTCGTAGTCGTAGGGGAGTTCAGGAAGTTCGAAGGCCATGGTTTTTACTCCTTTTTGCAGCGGGTTACCGCTCCTAGAAACCGTGTGAGCGGACCATAGGAGCGAACCTCTGTTTGGGCAACCTGTGAAATATCAAAATGTTCCGACAAAAGAGAAAATTCCTCTCAAGCCAGCCGCCACCACATTTGTTTCACAACCCTGGCGTACCGTTTTCCACCCTATCGGTTCGCTTTTGATGACATTGCAGGAAGGAAATTCCATGACCCGCGCTTTGATCCGTCCCCTTATCCTTGCCGCCGCCCTCTCCTCCCTCGCCCTGCCGGCCGCCGCATCGTCGGATGATGCCTGGAAGGAATTCGTGGCGGACGTGCAGACAGCTTGCCTTGCCGGAGCGAAGGACATGATCGAGGATGCCAAGGCGGTGGTCGATCCAGTCGGCAGCGAAAATTACGGTCTCGCTATCCTCACCGGCAAAGCGAAGGGTGCCGATGCGACGGTCAGCCATATCTGCGTCTACGACAAGAAGACCAAGGCCGTGGAGCTGGGTAGCGAGCTTGCCGGCGACACGCTGAAGGTGGAAATCCCCGGCTCCACAAAGCCCTGAAAGACTTAGAAACGCGGCGTGGTATCGCCCTCACCCAAGGCCCGCTGCATCAGTACCGTATCCAGCCATTGGCCATGTTTCCAGCCGATGGATTTGAAGGTGCCGACAAGCTCGAAACCGGCAGCGCGGTGCACGCCGACCGAAGCCGCATTGGCGCTATCGCCGATGACGGCGATCATCTGCCGGAAGCCACGCGCGGTGGCTTCCGCGATCAGCGCATCGAGCAGTTTGCGCCCGATGCCCATGCCCTTCATGGCCGGATCGATATAAACGGAATCCTCGACCGTCGCGCCATAGGCCGGGCGGGCGCGATAGGCACCGGCATAGGCATATCCGGCTACCTTTTCATCGTGTTCGGCGACGAGATAGGGGTAATTGCCCTCCACCAGCAGGCGGCGGCGCTCGGCCATGGTCGCCACATCAGGCGGATCGATCTCGAAGCTGGCGCGGCCATACAAAACGGCATCCCGGTAAATTTCGGTAATGGCTGGAATATCCGCCTCCTCACAGGGGCGGATCGAAAGGCTGAAAACGGTGGAAAGGGTCATTCTCTTGTCCTGCGGATCATTCACGCCCTCATTGTGCATTGCGACGCAGCCAAAATAAAGATTATCTGTCTTATACAAACGATAAGGTTTTCTTTGATGATTGACCTCGATCTCAGGCAAATGCGCAGTTTCATGGATGTGGCCAAGCTCGGCAGTTTTTCCGCCGCCGCCGACAAGGCCGGGCTGACGCAGCCGGCCGTCAGCCTGCATATAAGGCTTCTGGAAAAGCGGCTGGGTGTGCGGCTGATCGAGAGGGTCGGCAGGCGCGCGCAGCCAACGGCGGCAGGGAGGGATTTTCTCATCCACGCAAGGCGCATATCCGAAGAGGTGGCGCATGCGATCGAAACGGTTGCGCCGCACCGCAGCGGGGCGACGGGAAGCCTGCGCATTGGCACCGGCGCCACCGCCTGTATCTATCTGCTGCCGCCGGTGCTTGGCCGCATCCGGCAGGCGATGCCGGGCATCGACATCGTCGTGCAAACAGGCAATACCCACGATATATTGCGGCTTCTGGAGGCCAATACGATCGACGCGGCGGTGGTGGCCCTGCCCGCCAGCGGCCGCAGCCTCGATATCCGCGACATCCATCTCGACGAACTCGTCGCGGTGTTTCCGCGCGGCGCCGTGCCGGCCAGAACCACGCTGACTGCCGAAACGTTGTCGACGCGATCTCTGCTGCTTTACGAGGGCGGCAATACGCGCAAGCTCGTGGACCAATGGTTTTCGGCAAGCGGCCGCACCGTGCAGCCCGCCATGGAACTGGGCAGCGTCGAGGCCATCAAGAAACTGGCGGGCGCGGGTCTTGGCCTTGCCGTCGTACCGCGCATGGCTGTGGAACACGAAGGAGCCGCATCCGGGCTTGAATGGCGCTCGCTCGAACCGCCGCTGGAACGGCGGATTGCGCTGGCGATGAGGCGTGACAAGCACATGACTGCGCCGCTTCGGGCGCTGGCCGGTGCGTTACCGGATGTGCGGAAAGGGTGAAGTGGATCGCAGATTTTAGATAAAGGCCAGGCCATCGAAACTGATGGCGAATGATGCGCATTTTCTCGACGGCATCCTTGGGCTTGTCCCAAGGATCTAAACACGCCACCAAAATCAATCGTTTGCAGATCCTCGGGACAAGCCCGAGGATGACGTTGCGGGTGGAGAAAGCCTCGTTAACAACGTAGCCCGCGCCATTTGATGACGCGGGCCAGACTTACGAACCTCAGAACTCCGTCCAGTCATCACCCTTCACGGCTAGCGCCGCGTTGCCGCGCGTGGCAACGGGACGGGCCCGTGGCGGTGCTGCGACGGGTGCGGCCGGAGCGCGCGCAGGGTTTGCGACGCGTTGCATATGCCGTGCCGTCTCCCGCAGTGCCGAGGCCTGCTGGCCGAGCTGGAACTGCGCAAGCAGAGCCTGGAGATTGGCGCATTCCTGCGCGAGACCGGCACCGGCCGCGTTCATTTCCTCGACCATGGCGGCGTTCTGCTGCGTGGCCTGATCCATGTGGTTGACGGCGGTATTGACCTCGGAGAGACCGGCGGACTGTTCCTGCGCCGCCGTGGCGATGGCGTCCATATGGCTGTTGACGGACAGTACCAGCTGCTCGATTTCGGAAAGCCCGACGCCGGTATCGGCAACCAGCTTCACGCCCTCACCCACCGCAACGGCTGAGGTGTTGATGAGCTGCTTGATTTCCTTCGCCGCATTGGCGGAACGCTGCGCCAGTTCGCGAACTTCCTGCGCAACGACGGCAAAGCCCTTGCCGGCATCGCCCGCCCTTGCCGCCTCGACGCCCGCATTCAGCGCCAGAAGGTTGGTCTGGAAGGCGATTTCGTCGATGACGCCGATGATCTGGCCGATCTGGCGCGAGGAATGTTCGATGCGTTCCATGGCGGCGACAGCATCGCGCACCACCTTGCCGGAAAGATCGGCCTTGGTCCGTGCTTCCCGCACCGTGTCACGCGCCTCGCCAGCCCGCTTGGAGGTGGCGGAGACATTGGCGGTGATCTCTTCCAGTGCTGCCGCAGTCTCTTCAAGCGATGCAGCCTGCTGCTCGGTGCGGCGGGAAAGATCGTCGGAGGCAGAGGAAACCTCATGGGCGCCGCCATTCACCGTCTGCACGGACTGGCCGACACTCGTCAGCGCCTCACGCAGCTGATGCACGGAGCTGTTGAAATCGTGCCGCAGCGCTTCGAATTGCGGTGCGAACGGCGTGGCGATCTCGCAGACCATGTCACCGGAGGCGAGACGGCGAAGACCGCCCGCCAGCGAACCCGTGGCCTGGTTGAGCCGTTCTTCGGCCTCGGCCTCGGCGCGCTGCTGCAGCTCGATGCGGTCGCGTTCGGCCTGCTCCCGGTTGGCGACGGCGTCCGCCTCCAGCTGCCGGTTGCGGATGGCCGCCTCGCGGAAGACTTCCACGGCACGGGCCATCTCGCCGATCTCGTCGCCGCGCTTTGCGCCGGCGATATCGATTGCAAGATTGCCGCCCGAAAGCGCCATCATCGCGTTGGTCAGGCGGCTGATCGGCCGGGTGACGCGGCCGACGATGACGGCGAGCGAGACAATGCAGGGCGCCAGTGTGGCTATGAAGACCGCCAGATAGACCACCGAACCGATAAAGGCGTCCTGTTTTGCCTTTTCTGCATTGGCATCGAGGACATCCATGGCGGCAGAGGCGATCTTGGCAATCGTGCCGAGATTTTCCGTAACGGTGGTGCGCCAGCTGTCCAGGGTAAAGGTCGGCGTGCGGCCATTGTTGAGGTCTTCGATGAGCTTGGTGCGCTGAGTGTTGAAATCGCCCTTGAAATAGGTCTTGTCCGCAGTGGCGTAGATGTCCTTGAGCGATTGCGGCGTTGATTCATGCGCGACGAGATCACCCGTCGCCTTCCACGCAAATGCCGCGCCAGCATCGAAGGCACCGAGCTGCTGCATTTCCTGGGCGGTAAGCGGCCGGTTCTGCGCCACGGCGGCGTTGAGGACAACGGTGGCGCTGCCGCCAAGCGCACGGGCGGACCAGCCGTAGGAGCGCAGCTGGATGAGACCGGTCTGGCCCTGATCGAGAGAGCGGACAGCCCCCTCCAGCGCCGTCGAACCCGCTTCCAGCGAGGCGAGGAAGTCGCCGCCGAGCGTCATGACGGTCTTGTCGAGACCGCCCTCGCGCCGGTCGAGCGGCTGCGAGACATTGGCGTCAACCTTCTTTCGCAGTTCAACGAACTGTGCGTAGACATCCTTTACGCGTTTGAGCGGCCCTTGCAGCCTGGCATCTTCAAGCGACGAAGACTGTGTGAGGAATGCCGTCATGGCGGCATCCACCTTCTGGCGTGCCGCCGCAACACTGGCGATGCTGCCAGCCGACTTCGATGGATCGAGCGTCAGCGCCGTGGCGCTGTCGCCACGTTCGCTGCGGAAATTCAGGAGTGCGTTGAAAAGAAGCTTGTCCAGCGAGACGAGCTGCGCGACCTCGGAAAAGGCGCTGGCGCGATTGACCGAGCGCCACGATTGCGTGCCGACGAAACCGGCAAGTGCAAGGCTGATGGTGAGGAAAAAACCAACAAGTATATTACGAATGCTGAAAGACATCTGGCGGCCCCCGCTAGCCGGAAATGAAGATGCCGCAAACTAAAATAAGCTTGTCTAAAATTGGATTAAACTCCCCCATCTTTTTGGGGATTTTTTTGCGCCGCAACAAAAACGGCCATGACCGGACGAATGCCTGCCATGGCCGCGTTTAACGCAATGGATGCGGATTTCAGACGTCTGCGCCGAGACGTGCCCAATCCATATAGAGATCAAGCGCCTTGCGCGCGACCGGGCCCGCCTGCAATTCGCGGTCATCCAGCTTCACGACAGGCGAAACCTTGGAATAATTGCCCGAGCAGAAGATTTCATCAGCCTCGTTGAAATCCTCGACCGAGAGCGTGGCTTCCCGCACGTCGAAACCGGCCTGGCGCAGAAGACCGATCACACGCGAACGGGTGATGCCGGCAAGAAAGGTGCGGTTGGGCACCGGCGTGAAGACAACGCCGTCCTTGACCATGAAGATGTTGGCCGAGGCGGATTCGGCGACATTGCCGTTCATGTCGCGCATCAGGGCATTGTCGAAACCGCGTGCGCGGGCTTCCAGAATGGCGCGGCCGCTATTGGGATAAAGACTGCCGGCCTTGGCGTCGGTCATCGCGGTTTCCGGCGACGGACGACGCAGCGGCGAGACGGTGAGCGTCAGCGGCTTGCCGGCGTCCATCGGCGCTTCGAACAGGCAGAGCGCAAAACGGGTGGAGCTGGCATCCGGCGCGACAACGCTGCCGGGCATGCCGTGTTCGGCCCAATACATCGGCTTGATGTAGATCGCCATCCTGCCGTCGAATTTCCTCACACCCTCAAGCGCAAGCGTCTCGATCTCTTCCGCCGTCATGGTCGGCTTCATGCCCATGTTGGTGGCTGAGCGATTGACACGCTGGCAATGCAGATCGAGATCGGGTGCCACGCCATCAAACCAGCGTGCACCGTCAAATACCGTGGAGGCCAGCCACATGGCATGCGAGGTCGGGCCGATGAGCGGCGGATTGCCGGGCAGCCATTGACCGTCAACATAGGTCCAGGTGGTTGATCGGGGTGCGGTATCGACGCTCATAACGGTCTCCTGTGTCAAGCATTTCCGCCTGGCGAAAACGCTCCGTCTTTTGTCTTGATGCATTTCCGGACGCAAAACGTTTCGCGTTCTTAACCGGCATGTGCTGGAAATCGGCCGGAGTGAATGCCTCTCGCCCAGACAGGTCAAGTTTTAATTGCCGCCATATTTGATTTTGATGGAAAATAACAAATGCAGGCCCTGACAGAGACGTTTTGTGAGGCGAAACAAAAGGTTGATGAATAGAATCATCACAATAATTCATTGATCCGATGATGGCGGGGCCGTTTCGGCTATGCGATGCTGACGATCTGACGGCAGTCCGCAGGAGGAAATCATGGCGTGGTCCGCGCAACAATATCTGAAATTCGAAGACGAACGGACGCGCCCCGCGCGGGATCTTCTGGCCCAGGTGCCGCTGGAGCGCGTGCTGAATGGTTATGACCTCGGCTGCGGCCCGGGCAATTCCACCGAGCTTCTGACCGACCGTTACGGCGTCAACGTCATCACCGGCATCGACAGCGACGACGACATGCTGGAAAAGGCGGCGGACCGGCTACCGAATACCAATTTCGGCAAGGCCGACCTTGCGACGTGGAAACCGGCGCAGAAGGCGGACCTGCTTTACGCCAATGCCGTTTTCCAGTGGGTGCCGGACCATCTTGCCGTTCTGTCACAACTGATGGACCAGCTGGAAAGCGGCGGTGTTCTCGCCGTGCAGATGCCTGACAATCTGCAGGAGCCGACGCATATCGCGATGCATGAAACGGCCGACGGGGGACCGTGGAAGGACGCTTTTTCCGGTGGCGGCCTGCGTCGCAAACCTCTTCCCCCACCCTCGGACTATTTTAATGCGCTTTCGCCGAAATCCTCGCGGGTGGATGTCTGGCACACCGTCTATAATCACCCGATGAAGGATGCGGACAGCATTGTCGAATGGGTGAAGGGCACGGGGCTGCGCCCCTATCTCGCCGCCGCAGGCGAGGAAAACCGCGAAGCCTTCCTCGCCGATTATACGCGACGCATCGCGGCGGCCTATCCTCCCATGGCGGACGGCCGGTTGCTGCTGCGTTTTCCCCGGCTTTTCGTGGTGGCGGTGAAGAAATAGGGTTATCAACCCGCGAAGGCATAGACCCGGAGGCGGTGGCTGTCTGGGTCGGCGGCCGTGAAGGTATAACCGAACTCCATTTTCGCGGGCTGCTGCAGCATGGCGACACCAGTTGCCTTCCACCCGGCGAAAGTCTCATCCACCTGCGCGTCGTTTTCGACACGGAAAGCAAGCTCTCCGCCACCGCCCGTCACGGAGGCCTTCGGCTCCACGGTGTGCCGTGACCAGAGGCCGAGCTTCATGCCGTTGGCAAGGACGAAGAGGGAAAAAGTCGGGGAGGATTCGACGGGATCGACACCCAGTAGCGCCTTGTAGAACTGCGTGCTGGCCGGCGGGTTGTCGACATAGAGGATGGTGAAATCGGGGTGGGTCATGGTCGTTCTCCTGTGTTGCGGATGAACGGTTTCTAGACCCGCCTGTTGTCAGTTTTTGTCAGCATGATTGCGTCGCCGCTGTTTCTCCCGCTCGCGCCATTCTTTCATCAGCGCCGGGCGGCGGCGCGGGTAACGGTTGTCGAGAGGACGGAAGCTTTCGATGCGGTCAGCCCGGAAGCTGCGGAAATCCTGCCGGGTTTCGCACCATGCCAGCACCACGCGCACCAGATCGAAAAAAGCGAGCGCAAAGGGCCAGATGACCCGCTCCGTCAGGTCTCCCTTCTCATCACGATAGGTCATCACCGCCTTGCTCTCTTTCCTGATGGTTTCGCGAATGGCGGCCAGATCGACACGGATGGCGGCAAGGCCCTGCCCCGGGCCGACAAGCAGGGTGGAATTATCGAGTTCCTCACGCAGTGCATCGGGCAGAACGGCAGCGATCTTGACGAGTGCGGCACGCGCGGCCTCGGCCAGCCCGGCATCGGCGCGGCCCGCCACCCAGCGCGAGCCCAGCACCAGCGCCTCGATTTCCTGTTGCGAAAACATCAGCGGCGGCAACAGGAAACCGGGACGCAGCACATAACCCACGCCTGCCTCACCCTCGATATCCGCGCCCTGCGCCTGCAGCGTCGCTATATCGCGGTAGAGCGTGCGCAGGCTGACGCCGGTCTCGGCGGCAAGCGCCGCACCGCTGACCGGCATGCGGTGGGAGCGCAGGATCTGCAGGAGATCGAGAAGCCGTTGTGAGCGTGACACGCGAGATTTCCTTCCATCCGCATCGTCGGATCCTACCGGTCAGGTTTGCCGGCATCCGAGGGGTAACCCCGCCCGCCGCCGGGCGCAACCACGCAAAAAAGGGTGGACAAGCCCGAGCCGCCATCATGTAGATAGGGGCCGGGATTTTCGCATCCTCGCCACCATCCCCGGCCTTTCGAGTTTTCGCCATGATCGTTCGTTCAAAACCGAACCTGCTGCAGCTTTTCTTCATTGTGCGCGGCTCCATCATCGTCCGCATCTTTCCGCAGGTGCTCGCCGTTTTTATACTGTCGACGCTGGTCGTCTGGGCACACAAGGACCGGCCCGATCTGGTGCCGGCGCTGAACGGTGCGCCGTTTTCGCTGCTCGGCATCGCGCTTTCGGTGTTCCTAGGCTTTCGCGCCAATGCCTGTTACGACCGCTGGTGGGAAGCCCGCAAGCAATGGGGGGCGTTGATTACCGTGGCGCGCACGCTGGCGCGCCAAAGCGCCCTGCTCGAGAGCCGGCAGGATGTGGCCGAACCGGTGGCCCGCCGGCGGGTGATCGATCTCGCCATCGCCTTCTGCCACGCGCTGGTCTCGCATCTGCGCCCCGGTGAGGCGACCGGCACCGCAACCCGCCTCATCCCGGACGATCTGGCCGAGACCTATGCCCGCAGCCGCAACCGGCCGGACATGCTGCTGCGGGAACTCTCCGGTGCTTTCATCGCCGCCAACGCCAAAGGGCAGATCAGCGATATCCAGCTGCAGATGTTGGATACCACCGTGCAGCAGATGGCGGCCGCGCAGGCTTCCTGCGAGCGCATCCGCCACACGCCGGTTCCCTTCGGTTATTCGCTACTGCTGCACCGCACCGCGCATCTTTTCTGCCTTCTCTTGCCGTTCGGTTTCACCGATCTGCTCGGCTGGGCGACGCCATTTACCAGCACGCTCGTCGCTTATACGTTTTTCGGTCTCGATGCGCTGTCCGACGAGCTGGAGGATCCCTTCGGCACCGGCCTCAATGCGCTGCCGATCAATGCGCTCGCCACCACCATCGAGATCAATCTGCGCGAGGCGATGGGCGAGACGGGTCTGCCTGAAGACCCGCGTCCGGTGGATTATGTGCTGATGTGATCCTGTCCTCGTGGTTGAAACCGATCGCGCCGACACCAGTTAAAGAAAGACGCCTTCCCCTAACCGGCCTCTTCCGCCGGCCATGTTTTCAGCAAACAGGAGAGACACCCATGTACGACGTCAGCGCGAATGGCGCGAATATTCCCGCCCTCGGTTTCGGCACCTTCCGCATTCCGGAAGACGATGTCAGGCGCATTCTGCCGGAAGCGCTGAAACTTGGTTTCCGCCATGTCGATACCGCCCAGATATACAAGAACGAGGGTGCCGTCGGCGAGGTCATCGCGCAGTCGGGCATTTCCCGGCATGATATCTTTCTCACCACCAAAGTCTGGGTGGACCGCTACCGCCATGACGATTTTCTCGCCTCCGTCGATGAAAGCCTTGCAAAACTGAAGACCGACTATGTCGACCTGCTGCTTCTGCACTGGCCAAAGAGCGACGTGCCGCTTGCCGAGCGCATGGGTGCGCTGAATGCGGTGCGCAAGGCCGGCAAGGCCCGCAATATCGGCATTTCCAACTTCAACGTGGCACTGACCGAAGAAGCGGTGAAACTTTCCGACACACCGCTTGCCACCAACCAGATCGAATATCACCCCTATCTTGACCAGACGAAGGTGATTTCGGCTGCCCGTAAACACGGCATGTCGGTGACGGCCTATTATCTGATGGCCGACGGCAAGGTGCCGAACGATCCTGTTCTGACAGATATCGGCGCGAAACACGGCAAGACTGCCGCGCAGGTGACCCTGCGCTGGGCGGTGCAGCAACCGGATATCGTGGCGCTTTCCAAGACGGCGACGGAAAGCCGCCTCAAGGAGAATTTCGACATTTTCGATTTTGCGCTCACTGAAGACGAAATGCAGGCGATCCATGCGCTTGCCAGGCCGAATGGCCGCATCGTCAGCCCCGGTCACCTCGCGCCCGATTGGGACGACTGAGGCGGCCGGTCATCCGGTTCGGTCTCACCGCTCGGTAAAGGCGAGCTTCGCCCCCAGCGCCACGAAAGCGGCGGCGAAGCTGCGCCTTAGCCAGGTGAAAACCGCAGGACGCGAAACGACCTGCTGCCGGACCGAGGCGGCAAAACTGCCGTAAAGCGCAAACACCAGAAAGGTCATGGCCATGAAGACCAGCCCGAGCTCAGTCATCTGGCCTGTCGGTGAAAGCTCGCCCGGGGCGATGAACTGCGGCAGGAAGGCGAAAAAGAAGATCGACAGTTTCGGGTTCAGCAGATTGATGAGGATCGCCTCACCGATAACGCGGGCGGGTTTTTGCGGTTGCCTCGCCTCATCGATCGTCAGCGCGCCATTCTCCCGCAGCGTGTTCCACGCCATGTAAAGCAGATAGGCGACCCCCAGATATTTGACCACGCTGAAGGCCAGCGCACTGGTGTGCAGAATGGCGGCAAGCCCGGTGATGGCGGCGAGAAGATGCGGCACGATGCCGAGCGTGCAGCCGAAAGCCGCAATGATACTCGCCTTTGCCCCCTGCGAGAGGCCGGCGGCCAGTGTGTAAACCACGCCGGTTCCGGGAGAAGCGGCGACGATGAAGGATGTGATGAGGAATTCGGGTGTCATGGTGCGGGTCTGTCCTGTGGGTGGAGGACAGGAGCATGATGATGCTTGGGGTGGGTGTCTTGGATGAAATTGCAGAGTTGATGACTGGAGGCTCCCTTTCCCGCATTCCTGTGCTCGTCACAGGATTGAAGGAGAAGTGAGCGCAGCCCGATACACACCCGGCGTCACCCCGAACTGGCGCACGAAAACCCGGTTCAGATGGCTTTGGTCGGCAAAACCGGCCATAAAAGCTACCTCGGCCGGCGGCTTACCTCCGGCCAGCGCGTGCCGGGCCAGATGGACGCGCCGCTGGAGAAGATAGCTGTGCGGCGTAAGGCCCGTGGCTTTGGCGAAGGCCCGCAGGAAACGGAATTGGCTCATGCCGGCCTCCCCGGCCAGATCGGCAAGGCGGAACGGGTGGGCAGGGTCGTCATCGATGCTGCTTTTCGCGCGCCTGATGGTGTCGGGCGAAGTCACCACAGGCGGTTTAGCCGCCGTCTCCATCGAAGTCGCCAGAAGCATCAGCAAGGTCTCGTCGCCGTGTAGGGTCTCGCCCGGTCGTTCCTTCGCAGTGACAGCGGAAAAGACAGCGTCGAACCGCTCCGCCAGCGGCCTTGCATCAACGGGATAGGCGAATTCGAAAAAGCCGCCATCCTTCTCACAGACATCGGCAATGACATCGCGCACGATATCGATGTCGAGATAGAGCATTCGCCAAGCGCGGCCGCCCTCCCCGAGCGGGATACCGTCATGTATTTCGCCGGGATTGACGGTGATGACCTGACCGGCGGCCGCTTCCACCATGCCACGACCAGAAAGCGATTTCTGCGCACCGCGTTTGATGAGACCGATGCCGTATTGATCATGCATATGGCGCGGAAAGGAACGGTCGCTATCGGCCACCACGGCGACGATACCGGGCATGCTGGTTTTCGGCATCAGGAACCGGCCATTGGCCATGAAAGCGCGCGCTCCTCAGATAGGAGCACGACGCTATCACAGGATGCCCCCATGCGACAGACGCTGCCGTTTACGGATGCATATGGTTGATCATGGCAAAGACCTGATCGAAATTTCCGTTATGCGCGGCAAAACGCAAAGGCTTGCAGCGTTCCACCACCACTTCCTTCTGGTCCGGGTGGTTGGCGAGAATATCCATCACTTCGGAAATGAACGCTTCAAGCGGCATAGCTCTTTCGTCAGTGGCCTGCCCCTCGCCCATCAGCGTCGTCTGCACATAAGGCGGCACGATTTCTATGACCTCCACGGACGTCTCCTTCAGTTGCTCGCGTAGCGCAACCGAATAGGCATGGATGGCCGATTTGGTGGCGCTGTAAGTGGGGGTCAGCACCATGGGCACGAAAGCGAGGCCGGAGGAGACCGTCAGCACCGTGGCGGCCGGCTGCTTGAGGAAATGCGGCAAAAGCGCCGCCGTCAGACGGATGGGGGCAAGGAGGTTGGTCGCAATGGTTTCTTCCGCCGTGTCGAGATAGTCAGGCGCGGCGGCGATTTCTTCCGGGCGCATGATGCCGGCATTGTTGATGACGGCATTGAGGGTGGGATGGGCCTTTACCAGCGCCTCGGCAAAAGCGCGGATGCCTTCGGCATCGCCGGCATCCATGACCATTGAGGCCATGCCGGGATTGGCGGCCGTTACCTCATCGAGCACAGCCTGGCGGCGGCCGGAAATGATGACCCTGTTGCCGGCCTGATGAAACGCTTCCGCCAGCGCCCTACCGATGCCGGAGCCGCCGCCGGTGATGAGAATGGTATTGCCGGTGATTTTCATTGGAACATCCTTTGCTTGTTGGCTGAAAGGAAGTTAGCTATGATACTCTCCAATCGAAAGTAGGCACCCAAAAGATTTATACTTACCCAAAGGAGAGTGTAAGATGAAATGGCACGCCGCCGACCCGGCCATCGAGAGCCGGCGTAAGGTTCCGCCGCCCACGGATACCAATCCGGCGATTGAGGCGCTGGTTCAGGATATCATTGCGAAGGTGGCCGATAAATGGACGATGCTCATTCTCGAGGTGCTGGAAGAGCATGGGACGCAGCGCTTCACGCAGATCGGCAAACATGTGGGCAATATCAGCCAGAAGATGCTGACGAAAACGCTGCGGCAGATGGAAAGCGACGGGCTGGTGCGCCGCACGGTGCACCCCGTCATTCCGCCGCATGTGGATTACGGCCTGACAACCCTTGGCCGCACACTCGGCAGCGCTTTTTGCGGCGTGTGGATCTGGGCGGAGACGCACCATGCCGAAATAGAAGAGGCGCGGCGGCGGTTCAACGAACAGCCGCCGCGCCCTGCGATGGAGTAAACTCGCCTCAAGCGAACTGGCTGAGGCCCGGCACCGAGGCGATCACCTGATCGACGGTCTCATCGCCCGCATGCTGGCGGGCTACGGCGATAGTTTCCTTGGCGAGCGTGGAAATCTCGCTCATGCCGAGGCCTTGGCTCATCAGCTGCTGGCCGAGGCCCATGATGCCGCCGCCGCCGAGCGCGCTCATCAGTCCGCCAAGCAGACCGCCGCCGCCACCGGTGCCTTCGCCATTATACTGGGCAACCAGATCGCTGGCGCCGGGAATGGCTTCGATCATCCGGGCGATCGGGCCGTCTTCCGCCTCGCGCTGGAGAAAACCGAGAATCATGCCAATGGCCTTTTCAGCCAGTTCAGGGTCGATCCCCGCCTTTGCGGCGATCTGATCCACGACTTCGTTCATTCTTGCCTCCTGTTGAAAAACGACGCCAACATCGAATAACTGACGTTAACGTCAACGTAAAACAATCCAGTGCCGCATTCAAGCGGCCATGAATGGTGCGGCAACTTTCATCAAGCGGTTTTTCTTCATCGCCATCAAGCAGTTGTTGCGCCTTGAAACTGCCCTTATAAGATCATCACAACCAGACTATGAAAAGGCCGCTTTCGCGAGGAACGGCCAAAGCATGCCAGTTACGCATTCATTCGGACATGACTTTTTACAAAATCCGCGTTGATTTTTAAGGGTCATGCATCAGCCGCAGGAGAAAATGGTCGATGTTGCAGGACGGACAGCTCTATATCGGCACCAGCCGCAATCCGGACGACAGCCTGAACAAGGGCGAATATCTGGAACTGAAATTCGGCAACCGCCACGGCCTCATCACCGGTGCGACGGGAACGGGCAAGACCGTGACCCTGCAGGTGCTCGCCGAAGGTTTTTCCAAGGCAGGCGTGCCGGTCTTCTGCGCCGATATCAAGGGTGACCTTTCCGGTATCGCACTGGAAGGCGAAGCAAAAGACTGGGTGCAGAAACGCGCCGAACAGATCGGTTTCACCGATTTTTCCTATAGCAAGTCGCCCGTGATCTTCTGGGATCTCTACGGTGAAAAAGGCCATCGCGTGCGCGCCACCATCGCCGAAATGGGACCGTTGCTGCTCGCCCGGCTGATGGACGCTTCGGAAGCGCAGGAAGGCGTGCTCAACATCGCCTTCAAGATCGCCGATCAGGGTGGGTTGCCGCTGCTCGATCTGAAAGACCTGCAATCGCTCTTGAACTATATGGGCGAAAACGCATCGGCGCTTTCCAGCCAGTTCGGCCTGATTTCCAAGGCCTCGGTCGGTTCGCTGCAGCGTGGGCTACTCGTTCTCGAACAGCAGGGCGCGGCCAATTTCTTCGGCGAACCGGCGCTGAAGATCGCCGACATCATGCGCGTCGGCGCGGATGGGCGCGGCACGGTTTCGGTCCTCGCCGCCGACAAGCTGATGATGAACCCGCGCCTTTACGCCACCTTCCTGCTCTGGATGCTGTCGGAACTGTTCGAGGAACTGCCTGAAGTGGGTGACCCGGAAAAACCGCGCCTGGTGTTCTTCTTCGACGAAGCGCATCTGCTGTTCAACGATGCCCCGCGGGTGCTGGTGGAACGCGTGGAACAGGTCGTGCGTCTCATCCGCTCCAAGGGCGTCGGCGTCTATTTCGTGACGCAGAACCCGCTCGACGTGCCGGAAACCGTTCTTGCCCAGCTCGGCAACCGCGTGCAGCATGCGCTGCGCGCCTATACGCCGCGCGAACAGAAGGCAGTGCGCACCGCCGCCGATACATTCCGCCAGAACCCCGCTTTCAGCACGGCCGATACCATCACCACGCTCGGCACGGGTGAAGCGCTGATCTCCACCCTGCATGACAAGGGTGCGCCTTCCATCGTCGAGCGCACGCTCGTGCGCCCGCCATCCGGCCGCGTCGGGCCGCTGACGGATGCGGAGCGCAAGTCGCTGATCGATCTAAGCCCCGTCTCCGGCCAGTATGACAAGGATATCGACCGGGAATCGGCCTTCGAAATCCTTAACGCCCGCGCCCAGAAGGCGGCGGAAGCAGAAGCCGCCAAGCGCGCCGAGGAAGAAAATGCCGCCAACCAGTCCGACAACGCCTCGGGGCGCTGGCGCCTGCCCGGCTTCGGTGATGAGGAGCCCAAACAGGCCTCGACCACCGGCGCCCGCAAGACGAGCGGTTATCAGCGCGAAACGGTGATCGAGGCGGCAATGAAAAGCGCTGCCCGCTCGGTTGCGACTTCGGTCGGCCGCGCCATCGTGCGCGGGATTTTGGGAAGCCTTAAGCGGTAGAAACAAGCGCGCCGCCTACCCGCTCGATGGGCGGGCGGCGCTTTAACGTCGCGGCGGTTACTTCTGACGATAGAAGATCATGCCGCCGTGATGGAGCACATCATCGACGAATTCGCCATCGGCCGTGAAGCCGGTATCGTCCCAATAGTCGATGTGGTTTCCCTTCACCTCATAACGTCCCTGATAGGCGCTTTTGCGTTTGCCCCGCGCCTCGTCATAACGGCCATTAGGCAGAAGTTCCTGACGAATGTGGCCATCGCCGGTGACCCACGTGCCGACATAAGGGTGGTTCTCTATTTGAGCCGTCTCCGTCATGTTCACTTCCGTGGCGTTGCTAGATTTGCGGCTCTCTACTTCGGCGGAAGCCGCCGCAAGCAGAAGCGCAACCGATGTCGATACGATGTTCATTTTCTTTCCACTCCCGTCGCGGCATTCGCGCGGCGTTCCTCGAACAGTTCCGCAAGCGTGCGTGATGCGGCGATAGCCTTAGGGAAACCGGCGGGAACGGTGATGAGATAGATCATCTCCTTCAGTTCCTCGTCGGTCGCGCCGACATTCAGTGCATAACCGGCATGGACCTTCATCAGATCACGCTCGCCAAGGGCCGCCATGACCGCGACGGCGGCCAGCTGGCGGGTGCGGTTGTCCAGGCCCGCCCGCGACCAGACCTCTCCCAAGGCGTAACCCTCCGTTGCTTCCGCCAGGAACGGAAACTCCTGCCGCATACGCTCCAGATTGGCTTGCGGCTGGCCATTGTTGAGGCTGCGGACGACATCATCGCCGCGTTTCAACCGGTCATCCATGTGCTGCGTATTTGCGAGTGCGGCGGCAGATCCTGCGAACATTGCAATCGCAAACGCGGTCGGAAAAATGGCTTTCATGTCGATCTCCTCAGGCGGCGGTGGGGCGGATGACGATTTCATTGACATCGACGTCATCGGGTTGCTCGATGGCGTAACGGACGGCGCGGCCGATGGCGTCGGGCTTCAGGGCGATGGCCCGGTAGCTCTGCATCAGTTCCGCGGCGGCCGGATCGGTGATGGTGTGGGCGAGTTCGCTTTCCACCACGCCGGGGTGAATGCAGGTGACGCGAAGGTCACGGTTCTCCTGACGCAGCCCGTCCGAAATGGCGCGGACCGCAAATTTCGTCGCGCAATAAACGGCAGCCGTCGGCGAGACGGCCAGCGCACCGATGGAGGCGATGTTGATGATGTGTCCGGAAGCGCGTGCCGTCATTTCCGGCAGCACCGCGGCGACGCCGTAAAGCACGCCCTTGATGTTGACGTCGATCATGCGGTCCCATTCGTCGACTTTGAGCGACGACATCAGCGACAGCGGCATGATGCCCGCATTGTTGACGATAACGTCGATCTGGCCGAAGGCCTTGCGTCCCGCCTCGGCAAAAGCCTCGACGCTCTGCCTGTCCGTTACATCAAGCGTATGGATGACGACCTCGGCACCCTTCCGACGCAGTTCTTCCGCGAGGGACTGCAAACGGTCCATGCGGCGTGCGCCGAGCACCAGCTTCGCTCCGGCACCCGCAAGCTCCCTTGCGATGCCCTCACCGATCCCGCTCGATGCACCCGTGATGAGAACGACTTTGTTCAATGTCATGGCTTTCTCCTTGCTGTTACGGCCGGCTTTTTCTGGAAGCGACCGTTGCGGGCAAGATAAAGCTTTGGCATTGTCGTGATAATCGCCTCAATTATAACCTCGATGGGTAGAATTTCTAACCAATGAATATCGATCTCAACGCGCTGTCGACTTTCTGCCTGGTGGCCGAGGAACGAAACTTCCGGGCGGTGGCGGACAGGCTCGGCGTGACCCGATCCGCTGTCAGCCAGACCATGCGCAAGCTCGAGGAGACCATGGGCATAGCGCTGGTACGGCGAACGACACGCAGCGTCAGTCTGACGGAAGCGGGACAGCAGCTTTATGCGGATGTTTCGCCGTCAATCGGCGCGATCTCGCAGGCGGCACAGGCCGCGTCGTCCCTGAGCGGCACTGTGCGGGGGCAGCTTCGGCTCGCCGTTTCCTCCATTGCGGAGCGCTTTCTCTCGGGACCGCTGCTTGCGAGTTTTGCCGACGCCCATCCCGAAGTGCAGCTCGACATCGTCGTGACGGACGAAGAATTCGATATTGTCGCCGAACAGTACGATGCCGGCGTGCGCCTTGGAGAGCTGATCGAACAGGATATGATCGCCGTTCCTGTATCGGCGCCGCAGCGACAGCTCGCCGTCTGCTCCCCTGGATATCGCGACCGTTTCGGCCGGCCGACGCAGCCGCGCGAATTGATCGATCACAGATGCATCGGCTGGCGGGCGCGTCCGGGTGTTGCACCTTATCGGTGGGAATTTGCCGAGAGCGGCCGCGAATTTGCGGTGGCGGTGCAGCCGGACTTCACCACCAACGACATGCAGTTGATGATCAAGCTGGCATGCGCCGGTGCTGGCATCACCTTCGGCATGGAAGAGACGTTCCGTCCCTATCTGGAAAGCGGGAAGCTCATTGCGATGCTGGAGGACTATTCGCCTATTTTTGCTGGGTTTTATCTCTATTATCCCAGCCGCCGCCACATTGCGCCGAAGTTGCGCGCCTTCATCGATCATGTCAGGCTATCGAGAGAGCGGTAATCTGCCGGAGCGGACCCCCGGCAGATCGTTTTCGAGAAGAAGCAAGATTATTTCTTCTGCGAGACCAGCGAGAAATAGGCGCCCTGCGGATCGACGCAGTTGACGATCCAGCTTTCGCCGGGAACTTCCATGGGCCCGTTGACGACCTTGCCGCCGCCGGTGCTGACACGGGTGATCGCGTCCTCGATACCATCGACATTGAAGTAATAACCCCAATGGCAGACGGGAACCTGCGGCATGCGCTTCATGATGCCGCCGACGGCTTTGCCCTTGTGGGCGAAGATGCGGTACGGACCCATCTCGCCCATGTCGAAATCATGGTCCTTGGTCCAGCCGAAGACTTCGCCGTAAAAAGCCATTGCCTCATCGACATTGTCGGTAAAGAGTTCGTACCAGCCGACATGGCCCTTCTTTTCCTGCATATCCTCGGGGAAACCACCGGTCTCCATCGGCAGCGGCGTCAGGATGCAGAGCACTGCACCATAGGGATCGGCGACCACGGCAAAACGGCCGATTTCGGGAATATCCTGCGGCGGGCGTCTGATCGCGCCGCCCTTGTCAGCGAACAGCTTTGCCGTGGCATCGACATCGTCGACATCGACATAGGCCGTCCAGTTCGGGGGAATGCCCTGCCCCTTATGCTCTTCCGTCAGTTCCATGACGCCGCCCATGCCTTTGCCGTCTGCTTCCAGCACCAGATAGGGCATTTCCGGCGAACCGAAATCCTTGGTCTGCCAGCCGACGACATGACCGTAAAAGCGGGCAGCAGCCTCCATGTCGGGCGTCATCAATTCGACCCAGATGAATTTTCCATGTGTATCGGACATTGTCGTCTCCTCTGGAGATTGGGTGCGTGGTGTGGCTAAGTGCCCGCCGCAGGACGCGGCGGCGCTTGTCATGCAGACAGAACCCGGCGCAAATTACGTCTTGCGCCGGAACTCCGATGTCATGAAGGTCTTGAAGGTGCCATCCGGCTGCTTGACGCTGCCGGAAAAGCTGCGGTGATTGTCATCATGCAGCACCAGCACGTCGTGGTAGGTGGCGGTGTCTCCGGAACCGTCGAAGGCAGGACCTTCGGCCTCCAGTGTCAGGGTCTTGCCGTCCTCTTCCAGCCAACCCTTGTAAACCCAGAGATTGGTCATCATCGAGCCCACCCAGGTGCCGACGAAATTGCCCTTGGCCGGGTCGAAACCAACCGTGATGACAGCGGTCATGCTGGTACCGTCAGGCATTTTTCCGGTGCCCTCGCCGATGATCCAGAGGCCACCGATGGAGCGCACCTTCTCGGTGAATACCTGTTCGGGATCATTGGGGTCGTAGGCCTCATGGCCGGAGCTGGCGGTCATGATCCAGTCTCCGACGATCCTGTTCAGGAACTCGTGTTCCTTCTGCGGCTTGGCGGTTGGAATTTCCATTGTCTTCTCCTCCTATGTCCCGGTTCAATGGCAGCAGGATGCGGCTTTCGGCGCATCCTCATACTGGTCATGGCGGCGCACCCAATCCATTACCTCATCTTCATTACGGCCTTTTGGCACCAGATCGAGAAGCATCAACGTGCCGAGCGTCTGCTCGGCGCCACGGGCGTAAGTGGAATAGGTGTGGTAGATCTTGTCGTCCTCGCCCTTGGCGAAAACGCTGATGCCGTGCAGGTCCTTCAAGTCGCCAAAGGGCGCCATGTCGCGGTAATTATAGGTGATTTCACCTTTTTCCACGTCCTCGTCGCGAAACGAGGCCTGGTAATCATAGTTGAAATCGCTGCCCTCGGCCGAAACCCAGGGGAATTTCCAGCCCATGCGGTTTTTATAGCCTTCGATCTTTTCAAGCGGCGCACGCGAAACCGCGACGAAACCCGCATCGCCATGCCTGAGATGAACGAGCGCGCCATCGACATGATCGGCGAAGAAGGAGCAACCGACGCAGCCCTCCTCCCAGTCCGGCGCCAGCATGAAGTGATAAACGATGAGCTGACTGCAATCGCCGAATAGTTCTTTCAGTGACCTGGGGCCGGAAGGTGCATCGAAGATATAGTCCTTCGTCACCTCCTCCCAGGGCAGCGCGCGCCGGGCCTCATTCAGCCTGTCACGGGCGCGGGTCAGTTCCTTTTCCTTCACCAGTAGATCGCGGCGGGCCGCAAGCCACTCCTCCTTCGAAACGACGGGATGAGACATGATCTTTCCTCCTTGGATCCGTCTTTCACCGCGGCACACTCCGCTCCACCGAAGGGCGCCGCTTATTTCTGTACTGAAAGGCAATAAACAGTCTGCGGAGCAACCAAGTTCCGCTTGACTAATTAGGTTGATATCAACATATTTATTGCATGTCAAACGCCGGCGTGATTCCTTTTTCGACAACCCTTCTCGTGCGAGACTCCTGTCTTTGCCTGCATGCGCAGCGTGCGGCGCGGGCTTTGGCGCGACTTTTCGACAATGCATTGAAACCAGCGGGAATCACCAATGGCCAGTTTTCCCTGCTGATATCGCTCAACCGGCCGGAGCCGCCGCCGATGGGGCCGGTTGCCAATCTTCTGGCGATGGACCGCACGACGCTGACGGCGGCGCTCAAACCGCTGGAGCGGCGCGGGCTGGTTCGCATCGAGCCTGACCCAAAGGACAAGCGCGGCAAGCGGCTGCGGCTGACGCCGGAGGGCATGGCGGTGCTTGCGGTCGCCTTCCCCATCTGGGAGCAGACCCACGCCGAAGTGGAGACAAAGATCGGCAGCGGCGACCCGGGCCGGCTGCGCCGCGATCTCATCGATATCGGCTGACGGGATGATTTATCGGTAAAAATGTCATCCGGCCGTCGCGCCGGGGAGCGAAACTGAGCAGAACGCAAATCAAGGAGGAAAGATCATGCGTGCAATCGTTTTTGTAAAAGCCACCAAAAGCAGCGAAGAAGGCGTCATGCCCACGACCGAACTCATGGAGGCCATGGGGAAATTCAACGAGGAACTGGTCAATGCCGGCATCATGCAATCCGGTGATGGCCTTCACCCCTCCTCCAAGGGCAAAAGGGTTGTCTTCGACGGCGACAGCCGCACCGTCGTCAACGGTCCTTTCCCGCACACCAATGAGCTGGTCGCCGGTTTCTGGATCTGGAACGTGAAGGACATGGACGAGGCCGTGGAATGGGTAAAGCGTTGCCCGAACCCGATGTTGGAGAAGAGCGAGATCGAAATCCGCCCGATGTTCGAGATGGAAGATTTCGGCGATGCGGTGACGCCTGAGATCGCCGCGCATGTCGAAGAACTGCGCGCGCGTGTCGGCAAGCAATAGGCCTTCCGGCCGAAGGAGACCCCTAATTAACGAGTAAGGTGCGGCTTTCGTAGTCCCCCCACCGGAGACGACATTCGCCGCACTGCCCCTTCCCGCCTGTTCCGGCTCTGCCTACCCGTCAGGCGGGTTGCCACGGACGACGTCCGCTGGTAATGCTCAGAGCGGTTCAACACGTTTCGAGAAAGGAGGCTTCGCATGGATATTTCCTGCTTCTGGCGCAATCGTCAGCTCTGCCACCTTTTTGCCCTGCAGACACGTTTGCAGGGCTGACCGGAACACCAACACTCTGGTTTGCCCAAAAGGCCGCGCAGAATGCAGCTTGTCTGCCATTGCGCCTGTTTTCACGACGGATCACCACGAACCGAAACCCGGTACTGCCTGTGGCAGACCACGGTTGTTGACGGGTCCGTCCTGCCAGAGACGACTTCATGACCATCATCACGCTTCGAAATCTCGGAATCATTCTGGGTAAGCCGCTTTTTTCCAATCTCAGCCTCACCGTGAATGCGGGAGACCGCATCGGCATCGTTGCGGCCAATGGCTGCGGCAAATCCACCCTGCTCAACTGCCTCGCAGGTGCCATGGAGCCCACCAGCGGCGACATTACCCGGCTGCGCGGGCTGACGCAGTCGATCGTCCACCAGAATCTGCCCTCCGCGCTGATGGACCATACGATGCGCGACGCCGTGCTTTCCGCCCTGCCGGCGGACACGATCGACAGCGAAAACTGGCGTGCCGACATCATCTTCGACGCCATGCTGGTGCCCGAACCATTCCGCGAGCGTCGCCTGAAAGAACTGAGCGGCGGCTGGCAGAGGCTCGCCATGCTGGCCAAAGCCTGGATCACCGAACCTGACGTGCTGCTGCTCGACGAGCCGACCAACCATCTAGACCTCGAAAAGATCAACGTGCTGGAAAGCTGGCTGGGTGAATTGCCGCGCGATACGGCCGTCATCATCGTCAGCCATGACCGCGCTTTTCTCGACAATGTCACCCGGACCACGCTGTTCCTGCGACCGGAAAACTCGGCGCTATTCCGCCTGCCCTATGGCCATGCGCGCGTGGCGCTGGAGGAGGAGGATGCTGCCGATGAGCGGCGTTTCCAGCGCGACATGAAAACCGCCCAGCAATTGCGCCGGCAGGCGGCCAAGCTCAACAATATCGGCATCAATTCCGGCAGCGATCTCCTGACCATCAAGACCAAGCAATTGCGCCAGCGTGCGGAAAAGATCGAGGAGAAAGCGCGCCCTGCCCATAGCGACCGATCCGCCGGCAAGATCCAGCTCGCCAATCGCGGCACCCATGCCAAGGTTCTGGTGACGCTGGAGGACGTGCCGGTCTCGACGCCGGATGGAACATTGCTGTTTCGCACCGGCCGGCAATTTATCCGTCAGGGCGACCGCATCGTCATTCTCGGCCGCAATGGCGTCGGCAAGACGCGGCTGATGTCGCTGCTGCAGGCGGCGGTAACGGGTGCTGGCCAGATACAGGACGGCATAAAGGCCACGCCGTCGCTGGTGGCCGGTTATGTCGACCAGTCGCTGGCCGCAATCGACGACGACAGCACGCCGGCAGCGCTGCTGTCGCGCCGTTTCGACATTGGCGACCAACGTATCCACGGCCTGCTCGCCGGCGCTGGCATCGACATGGAAATGCAGAAACGCCGCATCGCCACGCTCTCCGGCGGGCAGAAGGCGCGGCTTGCCATGCTGGCGCTGCGGCTGGCGGAGCCGAATTTCTACCTGCTGGACGAACCCACCAACCATCTTGATATAGATGGTCAGGAAACGCTGGAGGCGGAAATCATCAGCCGTGAGGCCAGCTGCGTGCTTGTCTCGCACGACAGGAGTTTCGTGCGGACGGTCGGAACCCGCTTCTGGCTGATCGAAAAGCGCAAGCTGGTGGAAGTCGACGATCCCGAAGCGTTTTTCGCCTCGGCTTGATGCTCCCCACCAACAATGCCTCGTCAGCCGAGCAGACTGGCGAGGCGTGGATCGCCGGCGAAATCCGAGACCGCGAAACCGGTTCTGCGCATTGGAAATTCGCACAATGCCTGCACGCCCGTCTTCGACAGGCGGATGCGCCAGCTCATGCGTTCCACCGGCGCTTTTTCGGCAAAGGCTTTGGGAGAAAGGATCGCAATATTGAGGCCAGCGGCGGGATCGCGCACCGAACGGTAGAGGATCGCCTCCACCTTGGCCAGTCGCGCCTGCTCGGCCAGCGCCTGGCACGGCTCGTAATTGGTGAGATCGGTCCACGCGGTTTCGTCGCGGTTCAGGTCCGGTTGCGTCAGGTCAAGCGCCGCATCGGTGGCGATACGGGCGGCGAAGGCGGAATAATCGGCGGGATTGGCCGGAAGCGGCGTGCCGGGGGATTCGGCATAAAACAGCAGCCGGTAAAAGGCCATTTCGGCGAGCGCCGTTTCCACCTTCGCGGCGGCGTAATAGACGCCCTCGGTATAACCCGCGCGGCGGAAACGCGAGCCATGCGGATAAGCGGCGCCATATCGGAAAGGCGTGGCGAGAAGATAATCGAAACCGGCGCATTCGGGCGGAAACGGCCTTTTGCTCGTCTCCAGAATATCTTCCAGCAGCGATTGCTCCTCCACCGTATCCACCAGCTTCATGGTGGAAACCTGATGCTGCGCTTCCACCAGCCGCCAAAATTTTCCCGATGCGGCGCGTTTTTCAGACAGGAGCGCGTCGGGCGTCCAGATAGGAGAGGACATCGATCAATCCGGTAATGGTGGTGAGCCTTTCGGCAGGCACGGCATCAAGCGCCGTATTGTGATTGCGCAGCCAGTTTTTCGCCACCGCCTCATCCCCGCCGGTAATCGCATCCAGCGAGCGGAAAACCCGGATCAGCAGCACCGCAAGCTCGAAGGACTTGGCGCCCGGCTCCAGGAGGAAATCAAGCCGCCTCATGCGCGAGACCGTTGGCGCGGACACACCCAGAATATCGGCCGTGCGGGCAGCGTTCAGGCCCAGCCGCTCGGCGGCGGCGATGACGGCCTTGGTGACGATCCTGCCCTGCGATGCGGGATCCATGGCAGTCTTGGCGTGAATATTCATGGCGCACATCCTTTCCTTGGAAAGAATATAGCATATTTCTTTCTGTAAACAAGAGGGCCGGGATGAACCCGGCCCCAAGATTTATAATCAGGCGCGTAAGCCCGCTTTATCAGGCCACCGAGACCGGCACTTCCGTAGAGGTGCGCATGGCGTGGCTGTAGGGGCAAACGATGTGTGCGGCAGCGACAAGTTCTTCGGCTTTCTCACGCTCGAGACCGGGAATGTTGACCTTCAGCGACACTTCGATGCCGAAGCCGGTGCCGTCTTCGCGCGGGCCGATACCGACGGTTGCCGTCACAGTCGTGTCTTCCGGAATCTTTACCTTATGCTTGCCGGCGACAGCCTTCAAAGCGCCGAGGAAGCAGGCGGAATAACCGGCCGCGAAAAGCTGTTCCGGATTGGTGCCGCGGGCGCCATCGCCGCCCAGTTCCTTCGGAACGGTGAGCGTGACGTCGAGAACGCCGTCTTCCGACTTGGCGTTGCCGGCGCGACCACCGGTGGCGGATGCTTTGGTCGTGTAGAGAATGGGCATGGCATTTACTCCTTCGGGTTGGTGCTGGGTATCTTATAACGCACAATTAAATTGTGCGCAATATAGTTTTGCGCATTGAATGAAGATTTGTTTTTTGCGATAATTCTCAGGAAATTTCGCCGCGCATCCATGTGGCAGGAACCGAAAGCGGGGGCTGATTGTTCCCTCCCCGGTTGATTTTGGAGCAGGAAAATGGACGCAGAGGGCAACGAGAAGACAATGGAAAGCCTGTTGAGGCTGGACCAGCAGATATGTTTTGCCCTTTACGGCGCAGCGCATGCCTTTACCCGCGCCTATAAGCCGCTGCTCGACCCGATTGGGCTGACCTATCCACAATATCTCGTCATGATGGCGCTGTGGGAAAAGGAAACATCCACCGTCAAGGCGCTCGGCGAAATGCTGGGGCTCGATTCAGGCACGCTGTCGCCGCTTCTCAAGAGGCTGGAGCATGCCGGTCTGATCACCCGCAAACGGGGCACGGTGGACGAGCGTCAGGTGCTGGTGGCGCTGACCCCGAAGGGCGCCGACCTCAAGAAAGAGGGTGTGAAGATCATGGCCGCCATCGGCGGCGCCACCGGCTGCGGGCTGGAGGAACTGGCGCAGCTGCGCGATCAGGTGAATGCGCTGAAGGAAGGTCTCTCCCGGCCGTAATCCCGAAAAGAGAAAGGCGGCACGAGGCCGCCTTTTTATGCGAGGAGTTTTCGGCTTACTGCCACACCACCACACGCGCCTTCTGCGGCACGCGGTCGTAGAGGTCGATGACGTCCTGGTTCATCAGGCGTACGCAACCGGAGGAGACGGCCTTGCCGATGGAGTTCCATTCCGGCGAGCCGTGCAGGCGGTAAAGCGTGTCCTTGCCGTTCTGGAAGATATAGAGCGCGCGGGCGCCGAGCGGGTTTTTCAGGCCCGGCGGCATGCCGCCGTTCTTGGAGGAATATTTGACCAGTTCCGGCTGGCGGGCGACCATTTCGTCCGGCGGGGTCCATTTCGGCCATTTCTGGCGCCACTGGATGACACCTTCGCCCGACCAGGCGAAACCATCGCGGCCGATGCCGACGCCGTAGCGCATGGCGCTGCCGCCCTGCTCCACGACATAAAGGAAGCGCGAGCGCGTATCGACGACGACGGTGCCGGGGCGTTCGCCGGTCGGGTCGACGACCCGCTGGCGATAATAGCGGCGGTCGATCTTCTGATAGGGAACCGCGGGAATGACGTAACCGCCATCCTCGACCGAGCCGTACATGACGGCCAGTTCCGCATCGCTGACGCCTGACGAGAACATCTGGCGGAAATCGCTGCCGATGCTGCTCGCCTGCTGGCGAATGGCTTCACCCGTGCCGGAGGACGCGCAGCCGGCCAGCAATGAAGCGGAGGAAATACCCAGAAGGGAAAGAAAAGTACGTCTGGAAAGATCTGTGTCGGTGCTTGTCATAAGGCCGGATTGTCCCACATTTCGAACGGCTATATCGCCGCTGTACATCGTTTGTTCCACGTGTACAGGCGTATTGCGAAAATAGTTAACCGACCGCTAAAAGCCAGTCGGAAGGCGCTGGCAGAACGACGCCCGCATCTCTTTCTTTTAGAACGTGGTCAGATAACCACAATCTGCGCCCCCTTCGGCACACGTTCGTAGAGGTCGATCACATCCTGATTGAGCATGCGCACGCAGCCGGACGACGTCGCCTTGCCGACGGACTGCCAGTCAGGCGTTCCGTGCACGCGGTACAGCGTGTCCTTGCCATCCTTGAAGATGTAAAGCGCACGGGCGCCGAGCGGGTTGTTGAGACCCGGCGTCATACCGCCATTGGCAGCCGAGATGGAGGTGAGTTCAGGCTGGCGCTTGACCATTTCGTCGGGCGGTGTCCAGCGCGGCCATTTCGCTTTCCACTGGATCTTGCCGCGGCCCGACCAGGCATAACCATCACGGCCGAGGCCGACGCCATAACGGATCGCCTTGCCGCCGGACTGCACGAGATAGAGAAAATGCTGTCTGGTATCGACCACGATGGTGCCCGGCGCTTCCGCCGTCTGGTAGCTGACTTCCTGCCTGAGATAACGCGGATCGATGCGGCCATAGGGAATGGCCGGCAGCGAGCGGTCCTCGTCACGGATCGGGCCATACATGACCCGGTGCAGCGGGTTGGAGACAGGCAGGCCATAGGCCATCATCTGGCCCTGCGGCCGCGGCGCATTATAGCCCTGCACCTGCGGGGCTTGCAGCCCCTGCCCGCGCACTGGCGGGCCGTATTCCTGATGGAAGCGGGTTCTGAACAGATCCGGCGGGCGCGTCGAAAGCTGGCCCGGCTGCGGCGGCAGTTCCGGCTGGCGATTGGAGCTGACGGAATTAAAATTGAAGACCGGCGCCGTTTCCCTGACGAAGACGTCCGGGTCCATCCGGGTCGTATCCGTCACGAAAAGGCAGCCGCTCATCAGCGGCAGCAGGGCGAGCCCCAGCAGAGAGGCCGCCCGGCGACCGTTTTTCAAAAGGAGTGCTATCATCTGAACCGCTTCATGGAATCCAATCTGCCGGCATGATGAACCGCGCGGCTGGCGCGAGGCTGGCGTCGGTATTTTCAAAAAAAATCGGAAAACTGCATTTTTCCTCTTGAAGCTCTAGTTGCTAGAGGTGCCAGATTGGCTGTCGACTGGAATTCAGGAGCGAGAACCATGAATATTTCGACACGCGGCAGTTTGAACGGGGAATCAGAGGAACTGACCTTCAAGGTCGGCGGCATGGATTGCGGCAGCTGTGCGGCGAAGATCGAAACCGCGCTCTCGCGCCTGCCCGGCGTTGCAGACGTCAAGGTGTCGGTTGCCCGCGAAAGGTTGAACCTGTCGCTTGCCGAGAATAAAACCCCGGTCGAAAAGATCGAGGATACGTTGCGCAAGCTCGGCTTCAAGCCCGCTTTGCTGCCGCGCGACAAGGCTCCCGAGGCAAAGGCTCCCCAGGCAAGGATCGAGGCCGATCATCACGACCATTCCACCTGCGGCGGTCACCACCATGATGAAGCCGGAACACCGGCTGAAAAGAACAAAGCACTGATCTTTTCGGTCGGCGGCATGGATTGCGGCAGCTGCGCGGCCAAGATCGAAACCGCGCTTTCCCGCCTGCCCGGCGTTGGCGACGTCAAGGTCTCGGTGGCCCGCGAAAGGCTGAACCTCTCGCTTGCCGAGAACAAGACCCCGGTCGAAAAGATCGAGGACACGCTGCGCAAGCTCGGCTTCAAACCCGCTCTGCTGCCGCAGGAAAAGACTGCGCGCGAAAAGACGCCTGAGCAGAATCACGACCATGACCACGCGACATGCGGCGGCCATCACCACGATCATGATCATTCCGGACATGACCATTCCGGGCACGACCACGCGGCGCATGACCATTCGGGACACGACCACCAGTCCTGCAAAGGGCATGACCATGACCATTCCGACCATGATCATTCAGGTCATGACCATTCCGGCCACGATCATGCGGGCCACTCGCACGCTGCCGCACCTGCCGCCGCAAGCCAGAGCGCCGAGATAGGGCATGCCCATGGCGCGGATGAAAAAGGCGCGTGGTGGCGCACCGCGAAAGCACGCAATACCTTCACCGGCACCATTCTGGTCGCCATCGCCTATGCGGCGGAACTGACCTTCCCGGCCTGGGGCAGCTATGCCTTCATCGTCGCCACGCTGGCCACGCTTTTCCCGATCGCGAGAAATGCCTTCAACGCCGCCCGTTTCGGCGCGGTCTTCACCATCGAGATGCTGATGACGATTGCCGCCATTGGCGCGATCATCATTGGCGAGGCGGAAGAGGCGGCTATTGTCGTGCTGCTGTTCTCCGTCGGCGAATTGCTGGAAGGTTTCGCGGCCGCACGCGCCCGCTCCGGCATCAAGGCGCTCGGTTCGCTGCTGCCGAAAACGGCGCTGGTGGAAGAAAACGGCTCGCTGCGGCAGATCGCCGCCGATCAGGTGCGCATCGGCCAGGTGGTCGTGGCCCGCCCCGGCGACCGCATCGCCGCCGATGGCGTTGTCATGGAAGGTCAATCCAGCGTCGACGAATCGCCGATGACCGGCGAAAGCATTCCCGTCGCCAAGGAAAAGGGCGCGCGTGTCTTTGCCGGCTCGATCAACCATGACGGCTCGCTGCGCATCCGTGTCGACCGCGCGCCGGAAGACAACACCATTGCCCGCATCATCACGCTTGTCGAAGAAGCCCAGGACGCCCGCGCCCCGACGGAACGCTTCATCCAGAGCTTCTCGCGTTATTACATGCCGCTGATCGTGGCGATTTCCGCACTCACCATAGTCGTGCCGCCGCTCGTCGGCCTCGGCGACTGGGATACCTGGATCTATCGCGGCCTCGCTCTCCTGCTTATCGGTTGCCCCTGCGCGCTGGTCATCTCCGTTCCCGCGGCCATCGCCTCCAGCCTTTCGGCTGCGGCACGCCACGGCATGCTGGTGAAGGGCGGCGCGGTCATCGAAATGCTGGCGCGCACCGAAACCGTCGCCTTCGACAAGACCGGCACGCTGACGCTCGGTGAACCCGTGGTCACTGACGTGGTGGCGCTTGACGGCAATGAAGCCGAACTGATTGCGCAGGCTGCGACCATCGAGCATGAATCCAGCCATCCGCTGGCACGGGCCATCGTCAACCACGCCGAAAAGCTGGGCGTGAAGCCCCTGCCCGGTTCCGAGATCAAGGCGATTTCCGGACGCGGCATGCAGGGCAATGTCGGCGGCAAACGCCTGTTCATCGGCGCACCGCGCTTTGCCACCGACGTCGGCAACGTTTCGAAGGACCTGTCCGACCGTATCGCCAAGCTGGAGAGCGAAGGCAAGACCGTGGCCGTTGTCATGGCCGAGGGTGCGGCAAGCGGCCTCTTCGCCATGCGCGACGAGCCACGCAAGGATGCGGCCGAAGGCATCAAGGCGCTGAAGGAGATGGGCATTTCCTCGCTGATGCTGTCGGGTGACAATGCCCGCACGGCGAAGGCAATCGGCAACAAGCTGGGCCTTGAGGCGCGCGGCGAATTGCTGCCGCAGAACAAGGTCGAGGAAATCCGCAAGCTCGCCGAAAAGAAGACCGTGGTGATGGTGGGCGATGGCATCAATGACGCACCGGCCCTTGCGGCGGCCAGCGTCGGCGTCGCCATCGGCTCCGGCACCGACGTGGCGATGGAAGCCGCAGATGCGGCGCTGATGCGCAACAATGTCGGCGATGCCGCCCGCCTTATCGGCCTTTCGCGCGCCACCATGAGCAACATACGCCAGAACGTGACGATCGCGCTCGGCCTGAAGGCTGTGTTCCTGGTCACGACCGTCACCGGCCTCTCCGGCCTGTGGCTCGCCGTCTTCGCCGATACGGGCGCCACGGTTCTGGTGACCGCCAACGCCATGCGGCTGCTCGGTTACTTCAACGGCCGCAAAGCCTGACCCCCAGCTTTTCCGAAAACGGCCGAGCCCAGTTTATCCGGGCTCGGCCGGCTTGTTTTCAGCGTATTGACAAATTAATTGCCTACAATAAATACCGCGTACCGCCGTTTCCACGCGCGTGACAATAGCGACAGGAAGTGCTGGCGATTCCACACGCGGGAGCATTGAACTTGACTAAGCATGGCTACAACCCCATTGCGTACCGCGCGATCAAGATCGGCGGCAACATCGTCAAGGTCATCTTCTCCATCGATCTGTTCCTGCGGCCCGGCAGAAGAAAGACGCTTCCAGCGCACCAGCCGGCCCGCCGCCGCCCGAAATCGGAAAAAGCCATTCCACGCATCATCTGGCAGACGAATTACTCCAACCGGGTAACGACGCCGATCTATGCGAATTTCCTGTTCAACCGTTGGCTGACCCCGGAATTCGAATATCGTTATCATGATGACGAGGCGTGCCAGGCCTATATCGACCGGCATTTTCCCGGGCGTTACGCCGATGCCTTCCGCCGGCTGCAGGTGGGTGCCGCCAAGGCGGATTTCTGGCGCATTCTGGTCCTTTTGCAGGATGGCGGTATCTATCTCGACATCGATTCCAATTTCGCGGCCCGCCCGGAAGATGCGATCGGCCCGGATGAAGAAGCCGTCTTCATCGCCATGAAAGATGGCGAAGTGACGAATTATTTCATGGCCTCCAGACCCGGTCACCCGGCGCTGAAGCTGATCGCCGACCGTATTGCCCAGAATATCGAAGAGGGAACGCTCGTCAGCGTTTATGACATGACCGGCCCGACGGTAGTGCATGCCGTCGTCAAGGAGCTTGGTCTGCCGGAGCGCAATTACCGCGAGATGTGCACCCAGGGGCAATTCACCAACAAACGCGCCCAATATGCCGACAAGAAAGATGGTGCCTGGTGGGCGGAGCAGGCGAAGACGTCCATCGTCAAGAGCTAAACCTCACACGTCCTAACCAGCGGCGTCATATCGCGTTTCAAACAAATGCGTTGAAAAGGCGGATGCTCTCCTCCACCGCATGCGGCACCACGCCATTGTGGGTGCCGGGCAGCAGTTTTTTGTCGATCTTGAATCCGGATGTCAGGGCGCGATCCACGAAAAGCTGGTGATCGGCATCAAACGGCCGCTCCTCCGTGCCGCGCAGAAGCAGCGCCGGACATTTGAGGCTGGGGCCGAAGCAGACGGAGGAGCGCATGATGAATTCGCGCTCGTCGGTCTCGTCGAAACAGATCTCGTCGCTATAGCGGTTGAAATAACGCCAGGAATTGACACCGGCGGAGATGGGGGCTGCGGCGCGGAACTTGCGGCTCATGGCGGCCAGAAGCGTCAGCGTGCCGCCATTGGAATGGCCGGCGATGAAGAAGCGGTTTCGATCGATGCCGGGCAGATTTTCCAGATAGGTCGCCGCCGCCAGCGCATCCGCCGTTTCGTTGTAAAAACCGGAATAATGGCCGCTCTGGCCGTTCTCCCCGCGGAAGGACGGTAAAAGCACGACATAGCCCGCTTCCCAATAGGGCTTCATCAACGCCCAATGGCCGTCCCCCGTGGCGTTGCCGCCATGGAGAAACAGGACCGCGGGTTTCAACGTTTTTGAGGGCTGGTAGTGGGAGAGCCAGGCGACAAGCTCGATCGAACCATCCGGACCGCCGGGATAGGTGACGCGTTCCGCCCCCGGTGGCGTGCCGAGAACCGATGATTTTTCCGGCGCGGCCATCTTTCGCAGGAGATGGGTGTGGAACCGTTTGCGCGCCTCCGCATAGTCCTGCCGTTCCAGCGGCAGCACCTCGGGGGCGACAATGCCCGCTTTCGCGCGGGGTGGTAAAAATGCGGCCGCCGACAGACCCATGGCACCGGCCAGCAGGCTTCGCCGGGTCATGCTCTTCATGGTCGCGCTGCTCTCTTCCTGTCCGACGGTTGAGGAGAGAAAGCGCTTGTCTGCCATAAGGTCACCTGAAGAGGATGGTTGTAACAACAGTTCAGCACTGCGGCGGGGAGCTGTCCAATCACGGATTCGCGAATGACAACAATGTATTCGCAGCCATCATGGCAATTTCTGGACAGGGTAAGGTTTACGATCGCGAAGCTGTTTCATTTCCCTAACCCTCCACACCATCTATCATCGAAACGAGCGTCGAGAGCCTGTCGGCCTCAGCCGGCAGCTTGTCGGCGCGCAGTCTTGCGATGCGCGGGAAGCGCATGGCGACGCCTGACTTGTGGCGAGTGGAGCGGTTGATGCCTTCAAAGGCCACCTCCAGCACGAAGCCGAAATCCGGCGTGGCGCGCACCGCCCGCACCGGGCCGAAACGCTCGACGGTATTGTCGCGCACGAACTTGTCCAGCACTTCCAGTTCCGCATCGGTGAAACCGAAATAGGCCTTTCCAACAGGCACGAGCTGTTCGCCATCCTCGCCTTCCGCCCAGACGCCGAAAGTGAAATCGGAATAATAGCTCGATCTTTTGCCGTGGCCGCGCTGGGCATACATCATGACAGCGTCGATATTGTAGGGATCGCGTTTCCACTTGAACCAGGGCCCCTTGGCGCGGCCGGCCTGATAGGTGCTGTCGCGGCGCTTGATCATCACCCCCTCGATAACAGGATCGGGCGGTGCGGTGCGCAGCGTGTCGAGTTCCGACCAGCTGGAGAAGCCGATCAACGGCGACAGGTCGAAGCGATCATGCGGCGCGCGCTCGATGATGTCAGACAGCCGGTTGCGGCGCTCCAGGTAGGTTTGCGCGCGAATGTCGCTCTCGCCCTCGAACAGCAGGTCATAAGCGCGGATGAAAGCGGGATAGTCATCCCGCATCTTCGCCGTCACCGTTTTGCGGTTCAACCGCTGCTGCAAATCGGAGAAGGTGCGGGTGAGATTGTTGGATCGCGCGGTGCCGCCGATCAGCAATTCGCCATCCATCACGCCTTCGAAATCGATGGCGTCAAGCACATCCGGGAAGGCGCCGGAAATATCGTCGCCGGAACGAGAATAAAGCTTTCGCGTTTCGCCGGCACGGGACAATTGCACACGAATACCGTCCCATTTCCACTCCGCCGCATAATCAGCGGGGTCCAGCGCATCGAGATCGCCATCGGCGACCGGTGTCGCCAGCATTACCGAATGGAAGATGGCGGGCGTTGCCAGCAGCGGGCGGTCCGACTTGCCCTCCAGCCAGGCGAAAAGCGTGGTGTAGGGCGGCGTCAAACCGTGCCAGAGGGTTTCGATTTCAGTGATGTCCTTATCCGCAAAATCCGCCAGCGCCTGCCGCGCCAGCCGGGCCGAAACGCCGATACGCAGGCTGCCGGTGGCGAGTTTGAGGAAAGCGAAACGGGAGGAGGTATCGAGCCGATCAAGCAGATCGCGCACCGCGCCGCGCACCTCGGTACGCCCCAGCGAATTCATCAGCGTCACGACTTCGCCAAGGCGCGGATCCTGCGCCTCGGAATCGTCAGCACCGCCGATATTGCCCCAGACCAGCGAAATGGTCTCGGCCAGATCGCCGACATAATCATAGGAATAACGGAACAGCACCTCGTCCATGCGCTCCATCACCAGCTCGCGCAGCATGGCCGGTTTGACGCTTTTGAGGTCCAGCGTGCCGGCTATCGCCGCCAGCCCGTAACCCCGGTCGGGATCGGGCGTATCGCGGAAATAATCGGTCAGCAGCTTCAGCTTGCCGTTGCGCGACGGCGTGAGGACAAGGCGATCAAGAAGCGTGGCGAAGGCTTTCATTTCAGTCCCCCTCGTCTTCGTAACCGACGAGATGCAGCGGCTTTGCGGCAATGCCCTGCAATTCGCACCAGCGCACTAGCGCCTCCTCGCGGCCATGGGTGACCCAGACGGCCTGCGGGCCGATTTCCGTGATGGTTTCCAGCAGTTCCGGCCAGTCGCAATGGTCAGATATGACCAGCGGCAGTTCCACACCGCCCTGCTTCGCGCGCTGCCGCACCATCATCCAGCCGGAGGCGAAGGCGATCAGCGGCTCGTTGAAACGCCGCGCCCAGCGCTCCTGAAAGGCCGAGGGGGGGCCAACAACGATGGCACCCTTGAAGGCGGCGGGGTTGCTTTTTTCCAGCGTCGCGGGCCTGAGATCACCGAGATCGACACCCTGCGAGACGTAATAATCACAAAGCCGCGCCAGCGCGCCGTGAATATAGATGGGATCGGCATAACCATTATCGCGCAATAGCCTGATAACACGCTGCGCCTTGCCGAGCGAATAGGCGCCGACGAGATGGGTACGGTCGGGAAACTGTTTGATGGAGGTGAGCAGCTTGCCGATTTCCACGCGCGGCAGCGGGTGGTGAAACACCGGCAGGCCAAAAGTGGCTTCTGTGATGAAGACATCACACGGCACTGTCTCGAAGGGCGCGCAGGTGGGGTCGATACCGCGTTTGTAATCACCGGATGCGACGATGCGCAGGCCATTCATTTCCACGGAGATTTGCGCCGAACCCAGCACATGGCCTGCGGGGTGGAAACCGACGGTCACGCCGTTCACCTCCACCGTCTCACCGAAGCCGACCGCCTGCTCGCTGCCGCAGAAATCCTCGCCGTAACGAATACGCATGATATCGAGCGTCTGGCGCGTGGCCAGCACCGCGCCATGGCCGGCGCGGGCGTGATCGGAATGGCCATGGGTGATGAGCGCCCGCGCTACGGGGCGCACGGGATCGATATAAAAATCGCCCGCCGGGCAATAAAGCCCCTTCGGCGTGGAATTCAACAGCTGTTCCGGCTTCATATTCATCGAGATAGGGCCGCCCGCGCGAATGTAAAGTGCTGCGAGCATAACGCGGAACGGGCGTTAAATTTCCCGCAGGGGTGTTTTTGTTTGGCTGAAACTGGTGAGCCACCCGCCTCCTCATTCCTGTGCTTGTCACAGGAATCCAGCCAACGCGCGTCTGCGCGGTGCTAGAGTCTTTCCAGCCCAAGGACTTGGGCTGGCTGGATCCCTGTGACAGGCACAGGGATGAGGGAAGAGCGAGCAGACGGACGAAAGTGCGCGTGGGAACCGACACACCTTCGTGCAATCGTTCCTACTCTCCCGCTGCTTCCGCCGGCTTCGCTTCAACCGCCGCCGGCAGGCGTACCGGTTTCAGCATCAACGCCGCGGCAAGACCAATCGCGGCGGTGGCGGCGGCCGCGAAGAATAGCGGCGTAAACGCATCCGAATAAAGCGAGGCGACGGCGGCCTGGGAGGTTGCGGGCAGTTCGGCGAGCATTTTCGGCGTCAGTTCCTCGATCCTGCCGACACCGGGAATATCGATCGCGACACCTTTCAAGCTCGATGACACGATGGCGCCATAGACCGAGATGGCGATGGCGGCGCCGCCCATGCGGGTCAGGGTCACCGCGCCGCTTGCCGCGCCGATATCGGCCTTCGGAGCGGAGTTCTGTACGCCGATGATGGGCGCCTGCTGGCCGAGGCCGACGGCGAAACCCTGCGCCAGCATCAGCACCGCGATCAGCCAAAGCGGCGTTCCGGCATGCATCTGCGTGAAGAGCAGCATGGCGATGACATTGATGGTGAGACCGGCCACCGAGAAAGGCTTGTAGACGCCGGTGATCGAGATCAGCCGTCCGGCCGAAAGTGAGCCCATGACGATGCCGCCGGTGACGGCGATGAAGAACAGGCCGGCATGGGAGGGCGAAAGCCCGGTCGTGGTCTGCAGGAACAGCGCGTAATAATTGACCATACCGATACCGATGCCGCCGCTGGTCAGCGAAACGATCATCAACAGCGGAAAGGTGCTGTCCTTGAAGAGACGCAGCGGCACGACGGGTTCCGGCGCGCGACGCTCCACCTGCACCCACAGGAAAGCGGCGATCACGGCAAAGGCGATGATGCCGAGACTGGGGCCGGCGATGAGCGAGCCGAACAGTTCGCTGCTATCGGCCCAGAACACCACGCTGGCAATGGTGGCGGCCAGAAGAACCGCACCGAGATAATCGATCTTTGGCTGTCTCGCCGGGCGACGATAGGGCAGCATGAGAGCAAGGCCGGCGATGACGATAATACCGAGCGGCAGATTGATAAGGAAGATCGACCGCCAGCCGAACAGGTCGCTCATGGTCCCGCCGAGAATCGGGCCGACACTGCCCGACGCCATGATGGTGAGGCTGGAATAGCTCTGGTAGCGAGCTCTCTCGCGTGGCTCGAACAGATCCGCATTAACGGAGAAGATCGACACCATGATGCCGCCGCCGCCAAGCCCTTGAAGCACACGGGCCGCGATCAGGCTGTCCATAGACCATGCCAGCCCGCAGGCGAGCGAACCGAGCGTGAAGATGACGACCGCCGCAATCATCACATATTTGCGGCCGAAGAGATCACCGAGCTTGCCATAAACGGGCATGACCGCGCTGGTCGCCAGAAGATAGGCCGAGCCGATCCAGCCGAAACGCTCCAGCGCGCCGAATTCACCGACGATGGTGGGAAGCGCTGTCGAGACGATCTGGTTGTCGAGTGTGGCCATGAACATGGCCAGCATCAGAAACAGAAAAACGATGAGCCTGCGGCGGTGATCCGACACAAGCGGCGCCACGGGGGCGGTGGACATATCCATGAAAAATCTCGTTGAGTTCCGGCGATTTTGCTGCGACAATTTGTGTGCTATTGGCATATATATGTCAATGGCAAGTTTTTGACATCTGTGTTATCAGCGCTAAAAGTGATCGGAAACCGGCATCGAAAGGAACGGCTGAGAGTGGCGAGCGAGGAAGACTGGAACGAGGATTTGCCCGAGGACATCAAGCGGATCGGCAATACGATGACGCGTATGCGCATCATGATCGGCCGCCGCATCATCGGCCGCATGGCGCTTGCCAAGCTCGCTCCGGGTCTTGAACTCTCCCATATCGATGTTCTCGATATTCTGCGCCGTGCCGAAGGCGACGTCACCGTGGGTGCGATTGCCGAGGGCATGCGCATTGACCCTTCGCGCGGCAGCCGGGTCGTCGCGGATATGGTCGGGCGCGGCCTGTTGAAACGTGGCGTATCGCAGGAAGATGGCCGCCGCAGCATCGTCGAAATCACGCCGCTCGGCACCAGCCTTTTGCGGGAAATGCGCCGGACCAAGATGAGCGTCATTGAGGATGTGATGGATGGCTGGCCGGCAGAGGATGTGGAGACATTCGGCCGCCTGTTCGAGCGCTTCATCGACCGTTTTGAAAACCGGCTTTCGCCGGATGCGGACGTGCTCACGGATCAGAAAAAATCATAGTTACCCCTGACATCCACAACTTCACTTTACAACGACGAGACCGTAACGTGCCGGCGATCGAACAGGTTTCAAGGGGTAATTTCGATGTTGACGATTTACGGTGTGTACCGTTCCCGCGCCACGCGCACATTGTGGCTGGCTGCTGAACTCGGCATAGAATTCAAGCATGTGCCTGTCATTCAGGCCCGCCGCCTTGCCGATCCGCTCGCCACTGATGCGCCGCTCAACACGCTGTCGCCGGCATTTCTCGCCGTCAACCCGATGGGCACCATTCCCTGCATCGAGGATGACGGCATGGTGCTTTACGAATCCATGGCCATCAATCTCTATCTCGCCCGCAAATATGGCGGGCCGCTCGCCCCGGTCGATCTGAAGGAAGATGCGGCGATGCTGCAATGGTCCTTCTTCGCTGCCACTGAAATCGAAACGAATTCGCTGAAGATTTCTTCCGCCATCGCCGAAGGCCTTGCGGAAAGCGACGCCGGCAAGGCAGTGATCGATGTCGCCGCGCGTCTGCTGAAACGCCCCTTGCGGGTGCTGGAACAGCATCTTGCCACGCATGATTATCTGGTGGGCGACCGCTTCACCGTAGCCGATCTCAATGTGGCGGAAATCGTTCGTTACGCGCAGGGCCACCAGCCGCTGTTCGATGCCCATCCGGCGCTGAAAGCCTGGCTCGCCCGTTGCCAGGCGCGCACGGCGTTCAAGTCCATGTGGGACAGCCGGACGGCCGAGGCAGCGTAAACGAGCTCTGTGCGCGAGCTGGAGACATCTCTCCATACTCAACGTCATCCTCGGGCCTGTCCCGAGGATCCAACCACGTCTAATAAAATCAATAGGTTGCAGATCCTCGGGACAAGCCCGAGGATGACGATAGCGACTATTAACCCCTCTCCCCCTCCAGCGCCCGCTGCACCGCCGGGCGGTCGTTCATGCGGCGGAAGTGGTCGTGCACTCTCGGGAAGCGGGCAATATCCACACCATCGCTTTCCAGCCAGCCGGACATGACGAAAAGATAGGGATCGGCCACCGAATAGGCCGTGCCCAGAACCCATGGGCCGTGCAGCATGCCGTGCTCGATCAGCTCAAAGCACTCGCCCATATTTTTCGGCACCCTGGCCTTCATGTCCGCAAGCGAGCTATCCTCATTCGCCCAGCGGCTGCCGCGCCGGCCATGGGCGTGGGCAACGTGGACGGTGGAGGAAATGAAGGCATTGAAGGACTGCATCAGCGCGAACTCAAAGGGATCGTCAAGCGGCGCCAGCTTTTTCTCAGGCGCCATCTGGGCGATGAAAGCGAGGATGGCGGGCGTCTCCGTCAGCACGCCGCTCGCCGTTGCCAGTGCCGGCACGCGGCCCTTGGGATTGATCTGCAGAAATGCCTCGGAGCGCTGCTCGCCCTCCGCGAAATTGACGCGGTGGGCCTTGTAAGGCAGGCCGGATTCCTCAAGCACGATATGGCTGGCGCGGGAGCAGGAACCGGGGGAGAAGAACAGTGTGAACATGGATATGCGACCTCCAAAGCAATGAGAGCGCCCACCTGTTGCTCATGCGGACGCCGCGCCTGCCGGCGGCCATGGGATAGCCATCACACGCAGGACACCGCATCATCGTGCCGGTAAACGGCCGCGTCAAAGGTTATTTAAAGCCCGATAACGCTGATATCGCCGACATGGATGCCGTTCCAGTTGCGCATCTGGCGGTTCGCCATGCCTTTTAAAGCCTGCTGCTCGGCACTGCCGTCATCAAAATAGCGGGCAAGCAAGGCCGTGACCATGGCTTCGGCCGCGCGTGTCGTGCCGTCTTCGCATTTCACCGCCATGGCAATCCCCTGATCCGGCAGGGCGGCGATGAAAACGCCTTCCGCCCCGGTCTTGGCGAAAATCTTGCCGGGCGCGATCTGCATCAGCTTCGTGCAGGCGCGACCCGTGCCTGCCACGTAAAAAGGTTCGGCCATGCAGGCCTCGATGAGGCGGCGCGAGGCTTTCGCGCGTTCTGCCTCGAGTCCCCTGCCCGTCGCCATTTTGGCGAAACCATGCGCCAGCCCCTTGAGCGGCACGGCATAGGTGGGAATGGAGCAGCCATCCACGCCGCAATTGTCATGGCCGAGCGCCGCGCCCGTCAGGCTCTCCATCGTGGCGCGGATTTGCCGCTGCAGGGGATGATCGTAACCGACATAGCCTTTCGGATCCGTGCCGGTATGGCAGCAGGCGCAGATGAAGCCGGAATGTTTGCCGGAGCAATTATTGTGAAGCGCCGTCGGCTTTTCCAGCGTGCGGGCCTGATGAATGATGGTTTTCTGGTCCGACGACCAGTGCGCGCCGCATTCCAGCGTGTCGACATCCCGCCCCGCTTTCGCAAGCATGGCGGCGGCGAGTTCCGCATGGGCGTCTTCGCCGGAATGGGAAGAGCAAGCCAGCGCCAGTTCGCGGTTGCCGAAACCGTAGGCATCCGCCGCACCGCTCTCCACCAGCGGCAGCGCCTGCATGGCCTTGCAGGCGGAACGCGGGAAGATGCCGCGCTCGATATCGCCGGCCGAAAACAGTACACCGCCATCGCCATCCACCACCACGGCAAGGCCGTGATGGCGGCTTTCGACGAGATTGCCGCGGGTCACTTCGACGGTAACGGAATTGTTCATTCGTTCAGCCTCAAAAAATTCTGATTTTATGTCGTTGATACCGCAATTGATTTTTCGATGCACGGGGCTATCAGTGAAATTTGCGAAACGTCTGCTGCTGGCGATTGCCGTTATTTATCTGCTACCCGCGCTGGCATCGGCCGGTCTATGGGCCATGAAGGACCATCCGCGCGGCTGGAACGCCGCCAGATGGTCGTCCTCCGGCATGCTGCCGCCAGCGTCGAGCGACGGGCAAGCCGCCATCTACGTCTTTTCCGCCATGACCGGCGGCTTCAAGGGCTCCGTCGCCAGCCATGCCTGGGTCGTGCTGAAGAAGCCTGGTGCCACCACCTATGACCGGTATGACAAGGTCGGTTGGGGCACGCCAATCCGCCATAACGGGTATGCGGCTGACGCTTATTGGTATTCCAACACGCCGCGTCAGGTGGTGGCAATTCACGGCGCGGCGGCGGAAAAGTTCATCCCGAAAATCGAAAAAGCAATCGCCGACTATCCCTATGGCAAGCCGGGTGGTTATCGCATCTATCCCGGCCCCAACTCCAACACCTTCGTCGCCCATGTGCTGCGCAGCGTGCCGGAACTGGGCGTCGTGCTGCCGCCGGATGCGGTCGGCCGCGACTATCTGCCGGACGGCGCGTTTTATCACATTGCCGATGACTGGAAGGATGCGAGCGTCTCACTCGGCGGGCTGTTCGGCATTTCGGCCGGCGCGCGCAGCGGTTTCGAGGTCAATTTCCTCGGTCTCGTCGCCGGCATCGATTTTGGCCGGCCGGGAATTAAGATACCGGGGCTCGGTTATTTCGGCGTCGCGGGAATCCGGGCGTAAGCCATTACGTTTCGCTGGCCTGAGCGGCGCGCCGGGCGCGGATGCTCTGGGCAATGAAGACGCGCGACAGGCCGTGATAAAGCGGCTCCCGCGAGAAAAGACGCGAGGTCAGATATCCGAGCATTGCCGCAACCATGATGGGAATGACGCCTTCGTGATTGCCGGTCATTTCAAGGATGATGACAAAGGCGGTCATCGGCGCCTGCACGACGCCGGCAAAATATCCCGCCATGCCGACGATCGCGCCAAGGCCGATGCTGGTGCCGAGCAGGCTTGCCATGGTGCTGCCGAAACCGGCGCCCACCGACAGCGACGGCGCGAAGATACCGCCGGGAATGCCCGACATCATGGCGAGAAACGTCGCCGCCAGCTTTTCGATGAAGAAGAAGGCCGGCGCAGCCTCACCTTCGATTGCGGCGCGTGCCTGTTCATAGCCCGTTCCGAAGGTCGCTCCGCCTGTCGCAATGCCGATGACGGCGGAAGCAAGGCCGCAGGCGGCGGCGACCGCGAGCATGCGTTTCAACGGCATGGTTTGGGCAAAACGGCGAATGCGTGCTGACAGACGCAGGGCGCCGGCGCTGAACAGCGCCCCAAATGCGCCGCCGCCAACACCGCAGATCAGCACCAGCAGCCAGTCCATCATCGTTTTCGCCATGACCGAACTGGTGCCGAAATAGGTATAGCTGCCGACCAGGGCGAGCGATGCAAGACCGGAGAGGATGACCGCGGTCAGCACCAGGCCGTTGGCGCGGGATTCGTAGGTCTTGCTCATTTCCTCGATGGCGAAGACGATGCCTGCAAGCGGCGTGTTGAAGGCCGCCGCAATGCCGGCCGCCGAGCCGGCGAGGATGAGGCCCTTTGCCTGGGCCATGCCGCCCCAGCGGGCAGCCTGCAGCATGATGGAGGCCCCGACCTGAACGGTCGGTCCCTCTCGCCCTATGGAAGCGCCGGAGAGAAGGCCGGCGACCGTCAGCACCACCTTGCCGAAAGCGAGTTTCAGCGACAGAAGCCGCGAACGATCCGCATCGTCGCGCAGGTGCCGCGCGGCAATCGCCTGCGGAATGCCGCTGCCACCGGCATTGGGAAAAACCGAGATCGCAAGCCAGGCGCAGAGCGTGAAACCGAGCGGCGTGATGAGGAGCGGCAGCAGAAACGCCCATTCGCCTGCGGATGTCACTGCCGAGAAAAGATGCTGGGCGCGATCCGCAGCCCAGGCAAAAGCGACGCTGATAATGCCGACCGCAATCGCGCCAACCCAGAAAACCGCCCTCGGCTTCCACACCCGCCACGACCCCCAGACAACGCGGGAACGGCGGAGCATCTTCAGCTTCTTGTAATCGGCGGGCATGGCGATCCGGATCGGTGATTGGTGTTCGGCAGACGTTAAGCCCGTTTATCTGCCTCAAGGCCCGCGATTGCAAGGTTTTGCATTTGACTTATCACTGCCGATGACCGATCTTATGCATCGCAATTGCAACGCAGGAAGACGATCCATGAAAACGGCAACAATTCCTTCGCTGCGGGTGACAGCGGATTTTCGCGAGGCAGCCGAAAGCGTGCTGAAGGACGGCGAGACGCTTTCGGCATTTATGGAAGAAGCCGTGCGCAAGCAGGTGGAAATCCGTAAATCTCAGGCGGAGTTCATCAAGCAGGGGCTTGCAGCGCGCGAAGAATCCAAGCGAACGGGCGTCTATCACAAAGCCGAGGACGTTCTTGCAGAGCTGAAGGCTATGCTTGACGAAAAGCTTGCTGAAGACAACGACAAGTGACATTTCAGGTTTTTCTTGCCGACAGAGCGCGCGACAATATAACACGCCTCTATGCACATCTCCTTCGCCAGGACAAATATGCGGCGAAGCGAGCCTACAGGGCCATCGAAAAAGGAATTGCCGCACTTGCGGATTTTCCGCTGAGCTGCCGGAAAGTAGATGCAGAAAATCCCTTTCTGAGGGAGTTTCTTATTCCATTTGGCTCGTCAGGCTATGTCGTTCTTTTTGAGATAGAAAGTGCCGAGAAAGTAACAATCCTCGCGATCCGCCACCAACGCGAAGATGATTACCATTGATCCTCAGCGGTCGCTGACGGCCGCGCGCGGGTTCGCCCACGGCTCCTGATTGGAGCGCGGCAGCGGGGTTTTGCCAAGGATGTGATCAGCCGCCTTTTCGCCGGTCATGATCGAGGGGCCATTGAGGTTGCCGTAGGTCACATGCGGGAAGATCGAGCTGTCGGCGACCCGCAAGCCCTCCACGCCGATCACCCGGCATTCGGGGTCGACGACCGCCATCGGGTCGTCGCGGTCGCCCATCCGGCAGGTTCCGCAGGGGTGATAGGCGCTTTCCAGATGCTCGCGCAGGAAGGCGTCGATCTGTTCGTCCGTCTCGATGTTTTCACCCGGCTGGATTTCCGGCCCGCGAAAATCGTCGAAGGCTTTCTGGCCGAAAATCTCGCGCGTCAGGCGCACGCAATGGCGGAATTTTTCCCAGTCTTCCGGGTGGCTCATGTAGTTGAAGCGGATTACCGGGTCGTCATGCGGATCGGCGGAGCGCAGGGTGACGTTGCCGCGCGATTTCGACAGGTTGTAACCGACATGCGCCTGAAAGCCATGGCTTTTCGCCGCCGCCTTGCCGTCATAAGAGATGGCGACGGGCAGGAAATGATACTGGATGTCAGGCTGTTTCAGACCGGGTGCGGAGCGCAGGAAGGCGCAGGCCTCGAACTGGTTGGAGGCACCGAGCCCGCCTTTCGACAGCAGCCATTGCGCACCGGCCACGCCCTGCCAGAACCATGGCAGCCATGAATAAAGCGAGACCGGCTTGGTGGAGACCTGCTGGAAATAAAACTCCATATGGTCCTGAAGATTGGCGCCGACACCGGGACGATCCGCCTTCACCTCGATGCCCATGTCTTTCAGATGCGCGGCGGGGCCGATGCCTGAGAGCATCAGCAGTTTCGGCGAGTTGAAGGAGGAGGCCGAAACGATGACCTCGCGATTGGCCTTTACGGTTTCAACCCCACCCCTGCGCTCGATCTCGACGCCGACGGCACGGCCATTCTCGATGATGACCTTGCGGGCAAACCCATTGACCAGCGTGACGTTGCCGCGTTTCAGCGCCGGTTTAAGATAGGCATTGGCGGCCGACCAGCGGCGGCCATTGTGGATGGTCTGCTCCATCAGGCCGAAACCTTCCTGTTTGGAGCCGTTATAGTCGTCCGTCAGCTCGAAATCCGCCTGCGCGCCTGCCTGAATGAAGGCGTGAAACAGCGGATTGCTGACCGGCCCGCGCTGCACATGCAGCGGCCCATCCGTGCCGCGCCAGCCCTCTTCGCCACCATGGCTGTGCTCCATGCGCTTGAAATAAGGCAGGACATCCGCATAGGCCCAGCCCTGCGCGCCAAGCTCTTCCCAGCGATTGAAGTCCTCGGCATGGCCGCGAACGTAAACAAGGCCGTTAATGGAGGACGAGCCGCCGATGACCTTGCCGCGCGGGGCGGTGATGCGGCGGTTGTCGAGATTGGGCTCGGGCTCGGAGAGATAACCCCAATTGTAGCGTTTCATGCTCATCGGCCAGGCAAGTGCCGCCGGCATCTGGATGAAGGGGCCGAAATCCGAACCGCCAGCTTCGATGACGATGACAGAATAACGGCCGTCTTCCGACAGGCGGTAGGCAATGGCGGAGCCCGCAGAGCCGGAGCCGACGATGACGTAATCTGCTTGCATGATCTGTGCTCTCCGATGAGCGGTTGTTCAAAATGGCGGTGGTTCAAAATGATTGTCGGCGGTTGGGGCTCACCCCCCTCTGTCCTGCCGGACATCTCCCCCTCAAGGGGGGAGATCAGCAAGCGGCGCTACCGCCACTTCATTCGCAAAGGTTGAGATATGCGAGACCTCGCCGCATATCGATCTCCCCCCTTGAGGGGGAGATGCCCGGCAGGGCAGAGGGGGGTAAAGCCCCACCCTTCAACCCTCAATAAGGTGCATCCACCTTCCCCGTGCTGACATAAACCGTTTTCAACTCGCTATAATGCTCCAGCGCCGCCGCGGAATTCTCCCGTCCGAAACCGGATTGTTTCGAGCCGCCAAAGGGAATTTCCACCGGGCAGAGATTGTAGGTGTTGATCCAGAGCGTGCCCGCCTCCAGTCGATCCACCACACGGTGGGCGCGGGCGAGGTCGGCGGTGAAGACGCCGCCGGCAAGGCCGAATTCGGTGGCGTTGGCGCGGGCGAGAACCTCGTCCTCATCGTCGAAATCCAGAACGCACATGACAGGCCCGAAGATTTCCTCGCGGGCGATGGTCATGTCGTCGGTGACATCGGCAAACACAGTCGGCTGAACATAGGCGCCCTCACCCGCGACATTATTGGGAATGCCGCCGCCGGTGATCAGCGTTGCACCCTCTGCCTTGCCCTTTTCGATATAGGACAGAACCTTTTCCTGCTGGGCCTTGGAGACCAGCGGGCCGAGATGGGTGGCGTAATCCAAGGGGTCGCCGAGGATCATCGCCTCGGTGCGGCGTTTCAGGTTTTCGAGGAAACGCGCCTTCGCCTTTTTCTGCACGAAGACACGCGTGCCGTTCGAGCAGACCTGGCCGGAAGAATAGAAGTTGCCGAGCATGGCCCCACCGACGGCACTTTCAATATCGGCGTCGTCGAAGACGATCATCGGCGACTTGCCACCGAGTTCCATCGTCACATGTTTCAGATGCCCGGCAGCGGCGGCCGCCACCTTGCGACCGGTCGGCACCGAGCCGGTGAGAGAGACCTTGGCGACATCGGGATGATTGACTAGAAGTGGGCCGGTATCGCGATCACCCTGAATGACGTTGAAGAGGCCTTTTGGCAGGCCCGCCTCGATCAGGATTTCGGCGATCTTCAGGGCACCGAGCGGGGTGTTTTCCGAGGGCTTGAAGACCATGGCATTGCCGGCGACGAGGGCCGGTGCAGCCTTCCAGCAGGCAATCTGCTGCGGATAGTTCCAGGCGCCGATACCAACGCAGACGCCGAGTGGCACACGCTTGGTATAGGCGAAATCGCCGCCGAGCGGGATGTAATCGCCATTCAGCGCCGAAGGTGCGATGCCGCCGAAAAACTCGAAGGCATCGGCGCCGGAGGTGGGATCGGCGACGATGGTTTCCTGGATTGGCTTGCCGGTATCCAGCGTCTCGAGCGTGGAAAGCGCATCGTTGCGTTCGCGCATGATATCGGCGGCGCGCTTGAGGATGCGGCCGCGGGCCATGGGGCTCATCGCCGCCCATTCTTTCTGGGCGCGCTTGGCCGAGGCGATGGCGCGCTCGACGATGGCGGGCGTTGCCGCATGCAGTTTTGCAATCACCTCGCCCGTTGCAGGGAAGATGCTTTCGAACGGCGTGCCGGTATTGTCCTCGACATAATCCCCGTCGATGAAATGCGAGGCTTTCGGCTGCGCCTTGAGCGGCGTCGCAATGGTCATGTCGAAGTCTCCTAGAGAGTGCGGATGGACGGCTTGGCGCGCTGTCCATCGGGAAAGGATTTGAGCTGCATGTCGAAATAATCCTCGACAAGCGTCGGCGCGGAAGCAAGGCCAAGCGGGGCGGAACGCAGGCTGTGGCGGATATAAAGCCCGTCGATCAGGGCGGCTGCCCCTTCGGCGATACGCGCGGCATCGTCGGGCGGGCAAAGCCGGTTGAGGCTCGCCATGAGATTGGAGCGCAGGCGGCGGGAATAAATGACCAGCAGGCGGCGCGTTTCTTCCGAGCGCTGCGCCTCGACGTAAAAGGCAAGCCAGGCCGCCACCGTTTCGGGCGTGAACTGGTCGCTCTGGAAGGAGACGTGCACGATGGCGCTCAGCTTTTCACGCGGACCGGAGGCGCGGATCAGCGCCGCCACGGCATCGCGCCTCAGATCACGCAGCAGGCTGCGGATGGTTTCCAGAAGCAGTTGCTGCTTGCTGCCGAAATAATGATGCGCAAGCGCTGCCGACACGCCCGCTTCCCGGGCGATATCAGACATTGTCACATTCAGTGAACCATGGTGGCCTATGGTGCGCAAAGCCGCATCCACAAGCGCCTTGCGGCGCAAAGGCTCCATTCCGATCTTGGGCATAAGCGTCTCCTTGACGGATGGCAAATTATTCTTGATTGATTGATCAATCAATAAAAAATGCGCCATTTTATGTCGCGGATTTGCGATGGATCATATTTTCCGCCGCGGGCCGTCGCTATGATCGTCAGGAAGCACGCGAGGCAGCTTGAAATCTCCGTGCCCCGGCGGGCTCACGGGGGAAAAACTAAACCGTGATATACTGCGAATTGGGAATGAGACGCGTTTCGTGGTATGGTGTCTGGTGATACAAATTTCGCTGGAAGCGGCGCCAGACGAAAACATAAGAACGCCCGCACATAGACCGTAATGGCAGCCTTCTCAAAAAGTCTGCCGGAATTCTAAACGACGGTTAAGGGAGTGATATCATGCCAATGGTGACAGTATCGATTTCCCCGGAACAGGCAGCAAGAATGCGCGAAGCCGTGAACTGCGGGGCTTATGCTTCCGGCAGCGAGGTTGTGAGGGAAGCGCTGAGATTATGGGCGGCATCGGCCGCACATGGCACAGGCGCAAAGTCCACACAACCCGTCGAGGCAGACCGGGAACGTCTGAACGTGGCGGAACTTTATGCCGCGCATAGCGGGCATATCCGCCGGGCATGAGACCCGGCACTGCGGCCCTATGTAATTGCACGGGGCCGTTACAAAACCTTCATTAAAGCTTCACAGTCGTGAAAGCTTTTGTTGACCTGTAATCTGCAATTGTTCACCGCAAAAGAGACGGGATCCCCCAAGGTTAGCCATCGAGGGGACGGACAATAGCGGAGAAACAGAAATGCAGGCCGTCGCGCTAGAGAACGATGTCATCAGGCGTTTTGCCTCCGGGCAGATGTTTCCGATGGCGAAACTGGTGCTGGAAACGGCGTTCCAGCCGATTGTGGAAGCGACGACGGGCACGATTTTCGGTTATGAATCGCTGATGCGCGGCCATGACCGGCTTGGTTTTTCCAGTCCGCTGGCGCTTCTCGACCAGGCCGCCGCGGATGGTGAGTTGAAGGCCTTCGAGCAGATGCTGGCAAGCCGGGCGCTCGCGAAATTTTCCACCCTGCCCGACTTCTCCTCCGCCACGCTTTTCCTCAATCTCGATGTGCGGCTCATTCCGCATGGCGATGTCATTCTGGACAAGCTCGTCGGCCATCTGGCCCGGGCGGGCATTCCCGCCTCCTCCATCTGCTTTGAGCTTTCCGAACGGTTCGACAATACCAGCGTGCCGGAATTTACGTCGCTGATCGCCCGCATGCGCAAGGAAGGCTTCAAGCTGGCGATCGACGATTTCGGCGCCGGCCACGGCGAGATGAAGCTGCTCTGCGACTTCCCGCTGGATTACCTCAAGATCGACCGGCATTTCATCTCCGGTATCGACCATCTGCCGCGCAAGCAGCATCTGGTGCGCAACATCGTCAATATCGCCCATGTTCTCGGCGTCAGGGTGATTGCGGAAGGTATCGAAACGGAAGCGGAATTCCTCTCCTGCCGCGAATTCGGCGTCGATCTGGTGCAGGGCTGGCTGATCGCCAAGCCGACGGTCTTCACCAGCGAATTGCCCGAAAGTTTTCCGCACCTCAACCGCGTGGGCGTGGCGCGACGCAACAGCCAGACGCTGGACGAGATTCTGATCCGCCGGGAAATCGAGCGCCTCCCTACCGTGTTCGAACATGACAGCGTCGACAGCGTCTTCGAACTCTTTCGCAGAAATCCGCAGCAGGCCTTCTTCCCGGTTCTCAACGCCAATGGCGAACCGCGCGGCGTCATCAACGAATATCACCTCAAGGAATATATCTACCGGCCCTTCGGCCGCGATCTGCTCAAGAACAAGATCTATGAGCGCACCATTTCCCATTTCGTCGATCCTGCGCCGATCGTCGGCCTCGATGCGGATGCGGACCAGCTGATGAACATGTTCGCCAGCATGGGTGGCAGCGCCTGCATCATCCTGACCGAAAACATGCGGTATGCCGGCATCGTTTCGGCCGCGTCGCTGATCAAGGTGATCAATGAAAAACAGCTGAAGATGGCGCAGGACCAGAACCCGCTGACGGCGCTGCCCGGCAACCGCGCGATTGGCGGCTTTATTGCCGACAGTTGCAGTGACGGCGACGAGACGCGCTTCTTCTGCTATTGCGACTTCGACAATTTCAAACCCTTCAACGACAAATACGGCTTCAACGCCGGCGACCACGCCATCACCCTGTTTTCGGCGCTGATGCGCCGCTATTTCTTCGCTGGCGACTGCTTCCTTGGCCATATTGGCGGCGACGATTTCTTCATCGGTGTGCGTGACTGGTCGGTGGAGGAACTGATGGAAATCCTCGAGCGGCTGCTCAGCGATTTTCACGACGACGTCGCCGGGCTTTACTCCGACGAAGACCGTGCCGCCGGATGCATGAAGGGTCAGGATCGCAACGGCAATGAACGGGATTTTGCGCTGCTGCGCTGCTCTATCGGCGTTCTCACTTTGCCGAAGGGATCGATCATCGCCAATCCCGAGCGGATCGGCAGCGAGATTGCGAGCGTCAAGGCGGCCGCGAAGGAGAACGAAGGCGGCCTCGTCGTCAGGGTATTCGGCGAGGCAAATTGACACCAGCGACAAACGGACTCCTTCCCTCAAGCTCACATCTGACCTACATCTTCAGGTGACGCCGACAAGTGAGGAGTTGCCCCTACCCATGTCCGACACCAAGACCCTGCCCGAAACAATGCGCTTCATCGATCTTCCGTCCCATGGCGGCCCGGAAGTGATGCAGTCTTCAAAAGCACCTTTGCCGAAACCCGCCCGCGGGGAGATGCTCGTTAAGGTCGAGGCGGCGGGGGTTAACCGTCCAGACGTCGCGCAGAGACAGGGCATCTATCCGCCACCCAAAGGTGCAAGCCCCATCCTCGGGCTGGAAATCGCCGGCGAGGTCGTTGCACTCGGAGAGGGCGTCGATGAGTTCAAGCTCGGCGACAAGGTCTGTGCGCTCGCCAATGGCGGCGGTTACGCGGAATATTGCACCGTTCCCGCCGGGCAGGCCCTGCCCTTCCCCAAAGGTTACGACGCCGTCAAAGCTGCCGCACTGCCGGAAACCTTCTTCACCGTCTGGGCCAATCTCTTCCAGATGGCTGGCCTGACGGAAGGTGAGACCGTTCTCATCCACGGCGGTACCAGCGGCATCGGCACAACGGCGATCCAACTTGCGAAAGCCTTTGGCGCTGAGGTTTATGCCACGGCGGGCTCAGCGGAAAAATGCGAGGCCTGCGTGAAGCTCGGCACTAAGCGCGCGATCAACTACCGCGAGGAGGATTTCGCCGAAATCGTGAAATCCGAAACCGGCGGCAAGGGCGTCGATGTCGTTCTCGACATGATCGGTGCGGCCTATTTCGAAAAGAACCTTGCGGCCCTCGCCAAGGATGGCTGCCTCTCCATTATCGCCTTTCTGGGTGGTGCGACAGCCGAGAAGGTCGACCTGCGGCCGATCATGGTCAAACGCCTCACCGTCACCGGCTCCACCATGCGCCCCCGAACGGCCGACGAGAAGCGCGCCATCCGCGATGAGCTTGTCGAGCAGGTCTGGCCGCTCATCGAAAGCGGAAAGGTCGCGCCTGTGATCAACCGCGTGTTCACGCTGGAAGAGGTCGTGGACGCGCACCGGTTGATGGAAAGCAGCAATCATATCGGCAAGATCGTGATGAAGGTGTCGTGACGAGTGCCTCTTGCATTAATGACGAATCGTACTACCTTCTAATTATGTTCAACGTATCGGAAGGAGGTGATCCAATGTCTAGTGAGATTTCGGTCTCTGGTGCAGGCAATGGAAAGGGTGGTTTTGCGACGGGGCAACCCTCGGCGTAAACTTCTTTGCCTTCGGAACGTTGAGAAACAGTCCCGGGTCTGTAAACAAGACCAAACTCATGGAAGGGTCGCTTCGGCGGCCCTTTTCCGTTTCTGCATATTGCTTCGTCGATTGGAGAAACCCGCGCCTCGAATGCCGGTGCGGCTCTCTCGCGACGAGAAGAACTCCTTTCAGCCCAAGGACTTGAGTTGGCTGGATACCAGCTCAAGGCCGGTATGGCGGAGAACTAAAGGATGTCTGCCTAAACTGTGCAGCGGTTTTGGGAGACATGCAAAAAAAGATCTGAAGCGCGTCGCATAAATCACATCACAGTACACCGCAGTGAAATCATCGACGGTGCTGGGTGTCGTTACCCCCCTCTGTCCTGCCGGACATCTCCCCCTCAAGGGGGGAGATTGGCAAGAGGCTTTCTCGCTGCTTCATTCTCAACCGTCGAGAGGTGCGAAACCTTGCCACGGAACGATCTCCCCCCTTGAGGGGGAGATGTCCGGCAGGACAGAGGGGGGTAACGACACCCAGCACCGTCGATGATTTCAACCGCGGTGTACTGTGATCTGATTTATGCGACGCGCGTTAGAGAGCGACAAATCAGCGACCGTCGTTTACGGTCACCTCTCCCTATTTCTTGCCAAACACCTTCCACCGGGTCGGGCGAAAACGCAGCTCCGCACCTACCGCCACGGCAGCGTTGAGCGGCACTTCGATTTCGAGGTGATAGGGCTCATGGCCGTTATTGGCAATGTCGATTTCGGCGATGCGGGTGCCCGCGAGGCGGCGACAGGTGGTGACCTTGCCGTAAAGCGCATCCTTCTCGTCCGTCAGCACCACATCTTCCGGGCGGAAGAACAGCTCGCCCTCGCCTGTGCCGCCCTCGTTTATACCGATGCTTTCGCCCTGGAACAGCACATGGCCGTCCCGGATCGTCACGGGCAGGCTGGAGGATTCGCCAATGAAGGAGAAAACAAAAGGAGAGTTGGGTGTATCGTAGACATCGTCTGCCGTGCCGACCTGTTCGATCTTGCCCTGGCTCATGACAACGACGCGGTCGGCGAGTTCGAGTGCTTCTTCCTGATCATGGGTGACGAAGACGGTGGTATGGCCGGTGCGGTCGTGGAATTCACGCAGCCAGCGGCGCAACTCCTTGCGCACCTTGGCGTCGAGTGCGCCGAAGGGTTCGTCGAGAAGCAGCACCTTCGGCTCGATGGCGACGGCGCGGGCAAGCGCCACGCGCTGGCGCTGGCCGCCGGAAAGCTGGGTCGGATAGCGTTTTTCGAGGCCGGTCAAATGCACCATGTCGAGAAGCTCGGATACGCGCCTACGGATTTCTGCCTTGGGCGGACGGGTGGCGGAAGGGCGCACTTTCAGGCCGAAGGCGATATTGTCGGCAACCGTCATGTGGCGAAACAGCGCATAGTGCTGAAACACGAAACCGACATTGCGCTCCTGCACGGTGCGATGCGAGGCATCCTCATCGCCGAAATAGATATGGCCCTGCGTCGGCTGTTCGAGTCCGGCGATCAGGCGCAACAGCGTCGTCTTGCCGGAACCGGAAGGACCGAGCAGTGCGATCAGCTCGCCCGAGCGTATATCGAGCGACACGTCGTTCAGCGCCGGAAACCGATCGAACTGCTTGGTGATGCCGGAAACTTTCACTTCCATGAAGATGCCTTTCAATGCTTGCCGGCTGCGTTGCCCGCGCCAAAGCGTATTTCGAGAATGGTTTTGAGAACGAGCGTCACCAGCGCGAGGCCTGCAAGCAGTGTCGCTACGGCGAAAGATGCGCCGATATTGTACTCATTATAGAGTATCTCGACATGCAGCGGCATGGTGTTGGTCTCGCCGCGGATGTGGCCTGATACGACGGAGACGGCGCCGAACTCGCCCATGGCGCGGGCGTTGCAGAGCAGCACACCGTAAAGCAAGCCCCATTTGATATTGGGCAGCGTCACATACCAGAAGGTCTGCCAGCCGGATGCGCCAAGCGAAATCGCCGCTTCCTCGTCGCCATTGCCCTGATCCTGCATCAGCGGGATCAGTTCGCGCGCGACGAAGGGAAAGGTGACGAAGATGGTAGCTAGCACGATGCCCGGGACCGCAAAGAGGATTTCGATGCCGTAACTCTTCAACCATGGTCCGAGCACGCTGTGAGCGGAAAACAGGATGACATAGACGAGGCCCGATATGACCGGCGAGATCGAGAACGGCAGGTCGATCAGGGTGATCAGGAACGCCTTGCCCTTGAATTCGAATTTGGCGATCGCCCAGGCGGCGGCAACCCCGAAAACGACGTTGAGCGGCACCGAGATGGCGGCGACGAGCAGCGTCAGGCGGATGGCCGACAGCGCATCTGGTTCGACGATGGCATCCCAGAAGGAATCCGCGCCCTTGCGGAAGGCTTCGAAGAAGACCGAGACAAGCGGCAGCACCAGGAAGGCCGCGAGGAACAGGAAGGCAACGGCGATCAGCGCCAGCCGTGCGGGAAGGCTTTCGCTTGCAGGATCGCGGAATGGCCGGGGCGACGTGCGGGAAGCGGTCTCAGACATAACCGTACCTCTTGCGGCTCCAGGCCTGAATGAGATTGATGAGGAACAGCATGGCAAACGAGATGATCAGCATGATGGTGGCGATGCCGGTGGCTGCCGCATAATTGAACTCCTCCAGCCGGATGACGATGAGGAGCGGTGCGATTTCCGAGACGTAAGGGATATTGCCGGCGATGAAGATAACCGAACCATATTCGCCAACGCCACGCGCGAAGGCGAGCGCAAAACCCGTGAGGATGGCGGGCGTGAGGCTCGGCAGCAGAACCCGGGTGATAGTCTGGAAACGGTTGGCGCCGAGCGTTGCCGCCACTTCCTCCACCTGACGGTCGATCTCTTCCATGACCGGCTGCACCGTGCGAACGACGAAAGGCAGGCCGATGAAGATCAGCGCGATGACGATGCCGGTTGGCGTAAAGGCGATCTTGATGCCGAAAGGTTCGAACAGCGAACCGACCCAGCCGCGATTGGCGTAAAGCGTGGTGAGCGCAATACCTGCCACCGCCGTTGGCAGGGCGAAGGGCAGATCGACGATGGCATCGGCGAAACGGCGACCGGGGAAACGATACCGCGTCAGCACCCAGGCGACGATGACGCCGAAAACGGCGTTGACCAGCGCGGCAATGAAGGCCGTGCCGAAGCTGACACGCAGTGCATTCAGCGTGCGGCTATCGGTGGCAATCGCAATGAAATCTGCAAAACCGAGTTTCGCCGTGGACCAGACAAGGCCGCCGAGCGGAATAAGAATGATGAGAAACAGATAGGTGACAGTGTAACCAAACGTCAGGCCGAAGCCGGGTATGACGCTCGACTGCCGCCATTTCCACCTGTTTCCGGATGTATTATTGCTCATCAAGGCTCCGGATAATCTTTGTTTTGTACATTTTCAGGACAGGAAACCGGGGTCCACTTTTCCTGGAAATGCCCTCTGGGAGCCGGTGTTCCCCGGCGTTTATTATAAAGTATCGACCGGAACAATTGTCCGGTCGATCAGGTTCTTTTCTCTTGTCCCTGCGGACGGGGTGATCGCGTTTCACCCCATCATCCGCTTACTTCGCGGGCTTGTAAATCTGGTCGAAGATACCGCCGTCACCAAAATGTTCCGGCTGCGCCTTGGCCCAACCACCGAAGATCGGGTCGTCGATGGTGACGAGCTTGATATCAGGCAGCTGCTTGAGCAGGTCCTTGGAGACAACGGCGGGATTGGACGGACGGTAGAAGTGTTTGGCCGCAATATTCTGTCCTTCGTCGGAATAGAGATATTGCAGATAGGCTTCCGCCGCCTTGCGGGTGCCCTTGGCGTCGACATTGGCGTCAACCACGGCGACCGGCGGTTCGGCGAGGATCGAGATCGGCGGTACGACGATATCGAAAGCGTCAGCGCCGAATTCCTGACCGGCGAGATAGGCCTCGTTTTCCCAGGCCAGCAGCACGTCGCCGATCTGGCGCTGTGCGAAAGTGACGGTGGAGCCACGGGCGCCGGTATCGAGAACCGGGGCGCGTTTGTAGAGATCACCGACATAGGCCTTGATCTTGTCCTGATCGCCCTTGAACTCTTCGTTCGCCCAGGCCCAGGCGGCGAGATAATTCCAGCGCGCGCCGCCCGATGTCTTCGGGTTCGGCGTGACGATCTGGATATCGCCCTTCACCAGATCTCCCCAGTTATGGATGCCCTTCGGGTTGCCCTTGCGCACCAGGAAGACGATTGTGGAGGTATAGGGCGAGGAGTTGTGCGGCAGACGGGTGCGCCAGTCCTTGTTGATCTTGCCGGAATTCTGGACGATGGCGTCGATATCGCTCTGCAATGCGAGCGTGACGACATCCGCTTCCAGACCGTCGATGACCGAGCGCGCCTGCTTGCCGGAACCGCCATGCGACTGCTGGATGGTGAGGTCTTCACCGGTGTCGGCCTTCCACTTCTTGGCGAAGGCTTCGTTGAAATCCTTGTAGAGTTCACGGGTCGGATCGTAGGACACGTTGAGCAGCTTGGTCTGCGCGGCGGCCGAGCCAACGCCGCCGAGTGCCAGTGAAAGGCCGAGAGCGACAGCGCTCAAACCGGACAGAAGCTTGGACATCGGTATTCCCTCCTGATTGCGATGGTTTAACTCTACTGGACCGGTAGAGTTGGTCAATGAGGCCGAATACGATCGAAAAAGTGTTTCCCGAGAGCGTTTTCCCGGGCAACAAATACAGCGCAGCATAAGCGAAAGGCGCAACAAGCGTCGTGTAAAACTTTGCTGAATGCAAAACCGTTTCACATTTTTGACGATTTTTTGCCGCGATGGCGAAAAATATTATGGGGTTTTAGACAATTTTTTCGTCAGGCCGTCAAAAGCTCGGGCACTTCGACACCCGCCACCGCATCCCCAACGGTGGTGTTGAACAGGATGTTGCGGGTGGCATCGGCCACGCGGGCGAAGACGTGGCGGATCTCGCACTGCTTCTCGCCGTCGCAATCCTCACAACGGCGATAGGCGGTCTGCGACAGGCAGGGCAAGGGCGCAAGCGGCCCGTCGATGAGGCGTAGCACTTCGCCAAAGGTGATGTCTGACGCCGGGCGCGCCAGAAGATAACCGCCCTGCTTGCCGCGCCGGCTTTCGACGATCCGTTCCTTCTTCATTTCGAGAAGGATCTGTTCGAGAAACTTTTTCGGAATGGCCTGTTCGCGGGCAATGTCGGAAATCTGCACGGGACAGCCGCCGTCGGCCTTTGCCAGCGAAAGAAGCGCCCTCAGCGCATATTTTGCCTTCTGCGAAATCATCGTAAAACCAGTAGACCACAAGCCCGGATACCCGGCAATTCCCGCTTAGCGCAGAAGTTGTCACAATTCAAATCCAAGCTGCAAAGAAGGTGAACGGGCATCTTTTGCTCATAGATCGTGCGCGTGAGGCATTTTTGCTCTGAAGTGCAGCCCACAAAGACTGTCATTTCTGTTCGCATAGCCGGATTTCAACAATAATCGGCCATGGAAATCCCGGACGTGACAATGACCATCAATTCAACAAATGCTTCTGCCGATACCGCATCCCTCGACGCCACGCTTGCCGGGCTCGATCTTGCCGGACGTCTTTCTTTCGTTGCCGGCCTCGGCGGGCGCGCGGTCTTCACCACCAGCCTCGGCATCGAGGATCAGGTCATCACCGCCGCCATCGGTACGCATCGTCTGCCGATTGACGTCGTGACGCTGGAAACCGGGCGGCTGTTCAAGGAGACAGTCGATCTCATCGATGAAACCGAAGAACGTTTCGGCATCGAAATCCGCCGCTTCCGTCCCGAACAAGACGATATCGACGCCTATGCAGCGAAGTATGGTCTCAACGGCTTTTACGAGAGCGTCGAAGCCCGCCACGCCTGCTGTCATGTCAGAAAGCTGATCCCGCTTGGCAAGGCACTGGAGGGTGCAGCTTTCTGGATCACCGGGCTCCGTCGCGGCCAGTCCGGCAATCGCGCCGCGACCCCATTCGCCGAGTTCGACGCTGAGCGTAATCTTATCAAGATCAATGCTTTGGCCGACTGGGACATCGAACAGATCAGGGCCTATGTCGCCGAGGAAAACATCCCCGTCAACCCGTTGCATCAGCGCGGTTACCCCTCCATCGGCTGCGAGCCGTGTACGCGCGCCATCAAGCCCGGCGAGCCTGAGCGCGCCGGACGATGGTGGTGGGAGAACGACGAGAAGCGCGAATGCGGTCTTCACGTCGCCGGTGCGGAGCAGACACCCCCCGTTTCCGCCATCCCGCAACGATAATCATTCAGTTCATCTCCCGGAGTTCACAATGTCCAACGCAGTCCACGAGACGGACAGCAAGAATACTGTCGCATCCAAGCCGCCGCTCGATCCGCATCTGAAGGCGCTTGAAAACGAAGCTATTCATATTTTCCGCGAAGTCGCCGCCGAATTCGATAACCCTGTGATGCTCTATTCCATCGGCAAGGACTCATCCGTGCTGCTGCATCTGGCGCGCAAGGCATTCTTTCCCGGGCGCATTCCCTTCCCGCTCCTGCACGTCAATACCGGCTGGAAGTTCAAGGAAATGATCGAGTTCCGCGACAATATCGTGAAGGAATACGATCTCGACCTGATTTCCTACACCAACCCTCGCGGCGCGTTGGAAAACGTCACCCCCTTCTCCCATGGATCGGCGCTCTACACCGACATCATGAAGACGGAAGCGCTGCGTCAGGCGCTGGATGCCGGCCAGTTCGACGCGGCATTCGGCGGCGCACGACGCGACGAAGAGGCGAGCCGCGCCAAGGAACGCATCTACTCCTTCCGCACGCCCGACCATAAATGGGATCCGCGCAACCAGCGCCCGGAGCTGTGGAACATCTATAACGGCATGGTCCGCAAGGGCGAAAGCGTGCGCGCCTTCCCGCTTTCCAACTGGACCGAAGTCGATATCTGGCGTTACATCGAGGCGGAAAACATTCCGCTGGTGCCGCTCTATTACGCTGCCGAGCGCCCCTATATCGAGCGCGACGGCATGATGATCCTTGCCGAGGACGAGCGCCTTGAGCTGCTGCCCGGTGAAGAGATCAAGCATGGCTCGATCCGCTTCCGCACGCTCGGCTGCTTCCCGCTGACCGGCGCCATCCGCTCCGAGGCCGCAACGCTTCAGGACGTCATCGCCGAACTCGAAATCGCCACCGTCTCCGAGCGGCAGGGCCGCGCGATTGACCGCGACCAGTCCGGCTCTATGGAGAAAAAGAAGCGCGAGGGCTATTTCTGATGAGCACTGCCGCCGCCAACACCCCCTCCTCTTCCGCCACCATCCTGCCCTTTGCCGAACACTCGAAGGTGGCGCGCGACACGCGTCCTCTGCGCCTCATCACCTGCGGCAGCGTGGATGATGGCAAATCGACCCTGATCGGCCGTCTCCTCTGGGACACCAAGGCCGTCAAGGAAGACCAGGCCGCCACGTTGCACCGTGACAGCGGCAAGCAGAACGATCTCGGCCTGCCCGATTTCGCGCTGCTGCTGGATGGTTTGCAGGCCGAGCGCGAACAGGGCATCACCATCGATGTCGCCTATCGTTATTTCGCCACCGACCGGCGCGCCTTCATCGTCGCCGATACGCCCGGCCATGAACAATATACCCGCAACATGGCGACCGGCGCTTCCACGGCCGATCTGGCCGTGCTGCTGGTCGATGCGCGCACCGGCATTCTGGAACAGACCCGCCGCCACGCCACCATTGCGGCGCTGATGGGCATCCGGCAATTCGTGCTGGCGGTCAACAAGATCGACCTGACGAACTACGACAAGGCCGGTTTCGAACTGATCGCCCACGAGTTCCGCGATTTCGCCTCCGATCTCGGCATCAAGCAGATCACCGCGATTCCGATGTCGGCGCTGAAGGGTGAAAACGTCGTGCTGTCAGGTAAGGCCTCCATGCCCTGGTATGAAGGCCCGACGCTGGTGGAGACGCTGGAGCTTGCCACCGTCCGCTCCACGCAGTCCGGCGGTTTCCGCCTGCCCGTACAGCGCGTGTCGCGGCCAGGTGAAAGCTTCCGCGGTTATCAAGGCACGGTTGCCGGCGGTTCGGTGAAGCCCGGCGACAGCGTTGTCGTCCTGCCCTCGGGCATGGTCGCCAATGTCAAGCAGATCGTCACCTTCGATCTAGTGCGCAATGCTGCTGTCGCGGGTGATGCCGTCACGCTCGTGCTCGACCGTCAGGTGGATGTCTCCCGCGGCGACATGATCGTTTCCATCGAGGCACAACCGCTGACGGGACTTGCTTTTGACGCGCAGATCGTCGCTCTGCAGCCCGGCGGCATCGAGGCCGGCAAGCGCTACTGGCTGAAAAGCGCCAGTCGCCGCCAGCGCGTCAGCGTCCAGCCCGTCAGCCAGCTCAACCTTCGGGAAGGCGAATGGCAGGCGCATGAGACCTCGCTGCCGATGAACGCCATCGGCAAGGTGCGTCTCTCCTTCGACGAGACGGCGATCTTCGATCCCTATGAACAGAACCGGGCGACCGGCTCCTTCATCCTGATCGACCCTGACACCAACAATACGGTGGCGGGCGGCATGATCTCGGCCAAGCGCAGCACAGGTGCGACGGAGGAACAGGGGGACCGCGTCATCCTCTCCCTGCCCGCCGGTCTGGCGGAAAAGCTGCTGGCCGGAGAACTGCTCGCCAAGCACCGCGACGAGATCGACATCCGCCGCACGGATGCGGCGACAGCTTCACGGCTCATCGGCGATCTCGACTGAAAATCCCCACATGAACGGCAAAAGGCGACCACGGTGTGGTCGCCTTTTTGTTTGGTCCGTCGTCAGATGCGACTTAAAATACGAACATATAAAGCAGAATGATCACGACGACCGGAACGCCCATCGCCCACAGTGCAATACCCTTCAGCATGTTATCCTCCATCGTTGTTATGGATAGATAACGGCTGAGCGCGCTTTCCGATCCATGAGCCCCTGATTTTTACAGGTTGTTTCTCAGTCTTTGGCAAAGCCGTTCGTTCATTTGACGTTCATGTGCAAAAAGCGAATTTGCGCGCGGTCGCTCCGCCAAGCGACCCAACAGAGGCTCGTTGTTCGAGAGAACAGCGGGCCTCTTTTTTGATCGCGACAAATTGATGACCACGACAGCCCCTGAAATTCGGGGCGCAAGGCGATGACGGGTAACTTCTGAGGTTGTGGATCGGAATCGAGGCTTTTAAGACTTTCAGATGTCGCGCGTCCCCTGAAACAAGGCCGCCGCGACATTGAGGCCTGGCGCTTGGCGGAGCGACGGGCCTCTTTCGTTCGGGTGACCGGCTGCGGCGTTTAAAAGCCGGCCGAAACGGGCTTATTGGCGTGCCCATGCTGGCGTTGATGTTCATGAGGCCGCTGCATGCTCGGCATTACCAGCGATAAATTCTAAGGAATATATCTGCACAACGCTTCAGAATTCCAGCAAAGTGCTGCAAACGCATTCTGAAGCCGTGCGCAATCTGTGCGCATAGGCAAAAACGGCTATATTTTAATGGGAAGATAAAACGCCAGAAAGCCTGACACACAAGGCTTCAAGCTGGTCGGAGTGAGAGGATTCGAACCTCCGACCCCGTCGTCCCGAACGACGTGCGCTACCAGACTGCGCTACACTCCGTGACCAGCAGCGCGTCTATAGACCAGCCTCCGGCATTCGACAAGCGGCATATTGCATTTTTTATGACAAGTTTTTGCCGTCCCGTGCAACAGCCCCGTCAAGCACCCGCAGAGTGCGGCGGAAGGGCGGAAAACGTTACAAAAAAGCAATTGTGGCAGGAAATTTTCGTCAAGCCGCACACCTCCCCTGCCCCCCGCCGCCAAATCTGCTAGGGGAACGGAATGACCGGCGGGAAGCCGGACACGGCACAAAGGACATTTCACCATGCTATTTCGCAGCGTAACGCTCGCAGCGTTTGCCATTGCGCTCTCCGCCTGCACCACCTCCACCGGTGGCTCCGCGCCCACATTTGCCCAGAAGAGCCCGGTCGAGACCCGCTGGGTCGGCCAGTCAGCCGGTATTTTCTTCGCAAAATTCGGCCCGCCGCTGAGCGACACGGAAACCGGCAGCTCCACTGTCTATAACTGGCGCGGCGGCTACAAGAAGGCCACCATTCCGGCCAAGTTCGAAGAAGGCAAGGATGGCAAGAAGGGTCGCCAGATCTCGCCGGCCCGCAGCGCTTCGCTCTCCTGCACTGTGCAGCTGGTTGTTTCCAGCGACTACAAAATCACTGCCGTACGCACGGTCTCCGACCGCCCCGGCGTCAACGGCCCGAGCTATTGCGCGGAATTCCTCGCCGCAAACTGAGCTGTCGGCCTCAGAGCGAACACAACAAGGCCCGTCCGCAACGGCGGGCCTTTCACTTTTCCGGGATTATCGTCATTTTTTCGGAAATAAATCGGCACGCAGTAGCGCCGCGCCACCCATCCTGGCCGGCAAAATACGGCCGGGCGCGCTTTTCGCCATATCCGGCCGATAGAACTCTTTCAACCGTTTGAAAGCATCGCCTAATCTTCACCGTGCTGAAAATGACAATTCGCAAACGGCCAAAATTCGCCCCAGCGACCATATGTCCCGGTCAAATTCCCGCAAAAACGCTTGAACTGGAGTAAATGGGCCCGGGTTGTGCCGCCATGCGCTTTGCTATAACGGGGCGATCGGGAGGAGTGTTTTTAACACAAAACAAGAATCAGGTATGGCCGTGACTCCCATCGATCAAGACAAATCCCAGCTCACTGATCTCTCCCATGCATTTCCGCTGAACCGCCGACAGGTTCTGGGCGGCGCGCTCGCCGGAATTGCCGCAGCGGCACTGCCCTCTGCACCGCTTCTCGCCAATATGGCTGCCAAGAAGGTCGATGTGCTCCTCATCGGCGGCGGCATCATGAGCGCGACGCTCGGTGTGTGGCTTCGCGAACTGGAGCCCACCTGGTCGATGCAGATGCTGGAGCGGCTGGATGGCGTGGCGCTTGAAAGCTCCAACGGCTGGAACAATGCCGGCACCGGTCACTCCGCGCTTGCCGAACTGAATTACACGCCGGAAGACGACAACGGCAACATCAAGATCACGCAAGCCGTCAACATCAACGAATCCTTCCAGATTTCCCGGCAGTTCTGGGCATGGCAGGTGCGCAACGGCGTTTTGAAAAACCCGCGCTCCTTCATCAACCACACACCTCATATGAGCTTCGTCTGGGGTGACGAGAACGTCGCCTATCTGGAAAAGCGTTATCAGGCGCTAAAGGCCAGCCCGCTTTTCGCCGGCATGGAATTCTCCACCGATCCGGAACAGATCAAGAAGTGGGTGCCGCTGATGATGGAGGGCCGTGATCCTTCCCAGAAGATCGGCGCAACCTGGTCGCCGCTCGGCACCGACATGGAATTCGGCGAAATTACCCGTCAGTTCGTCTCGCATCTGCAGAGCGACCAGAATTTCGACCTGCAGGTCAATAGCGAGGTCTCCGACATCCAGCGCAATGCCGATGGCAGCTGGCGCGTGACCTATACCAACACCAAGACGGATGCCGAACAGGTGGTGGACGCGAAATTCGTGTTCATCGGCGCCGGCGGCGGTGCGCTGCATCTGTTGCAGATGTCCGGCGTTCCCGAAGCCGATGACTATGCCGGTTTCCCCGTGGGCGGCTCGTTCCTCATCAACGAGAACCCCGATGTGACGATGCAGCATCTGGCCAAGGCCTATGGCAAGGCCTCTGTCGGCTCGCCGCCTATGTCGGTTCCGCATCTGGATACCCGCGTGCTGGGCGGCAAGCGTGTCATCCTGTTCGGGCCTTTCGCCACCTTCTCCACCAAATTCCTGAAGGAAGGCTCCTATTTCGATCTCGTCTCCTCCGTCACGACCAGCAATGCCTGGCCGATGGTGCGGGTGGGCATCGATGAGTACCCGCTGGTGGAATATCTCGCCGGCCAGCTGATGATGTCGGATGACGACCGTTTTGCCGCCCTGAAGGAATATTTCCCCAATGCCAAGCAGGGCGAATGGCGCCTGTGGCAGGCCGGCCAGCGCGTGCAGATCATCAAGCGCGACGAGGAAAAGGGCGGCGTGCTCAGGCTCGGCACCGAAGTCGTCGCCGCCAAGGACGGCAGCATCGCCGGCCTGCTCGGCGCTTCGCCGGGCGCCTCGACCGCCGCGCCGATCATGCTCAGCGTTCTGGAAAAGGTCTTCAAGGACAAGGTGGCAACGCCGGAATGGCAGGCGAAACTGCGCCAGATCGTACCGAGCTACGGCACCAAGCTCAATGACGACCCGGAAAAGGTGCGTGAGGAATGGGCCTACACCGCCGAACACCTGCAACTGCCGACCCCGCCGCAGATCGATCTCGAGGCGCTGAAGGGTGCCGGCGCGGCGCCTGCGGGTGCACCGGTGAAGAAGGTGCCGGATATCGCGCTTTAAGGTTTAGTTGCGATTTGAGGATTGGGCGCCGCGTGTCTTTGGATACGCGGCGTTTTTGTTGGTGTCTTTATGCAAAACTCAGCGCTTAGAGAACCCGACTTTGTTTGAGCAATTTTCGCTTAATGAACCTGAAATAGACAAAGAGCATCACGGCAATTCCACCTCCGATTATAAACGCCCATTTCAAGTCACCGAGATATGCTATTACAACAAAGGCAACGATGGGAAAAACCCAGAAAACCCATTCAAAATCGGGCTTCTTTGGGGGTTGGTTGTGCGATTGGCTGGGTTCTGGTGTTTGGGACACTGATATTCACTCCTGATGTCTGAATTCAGAAATCATAAAAGTGTTGCAGATATCGTAATACACAATCTAAAATTGTATATAACTAGACATTCCCGCGGAAATACTGAGCTATCTATATGATAAATAGAGAAGAAATGGCTGGGGCGCCAGGATTCGAACCTGGGAATGCCGGTACCAAAAACCGGTGCCTTACCGCTTGGCGACGCCCCAACAGGGCAGCGAGAGCGAAACGCCGCTGCCTGAACCGCGCCTGATTAGCAAAGCCTGCCCGGCGCGGCAATGACCCGGCGACCAATTTTTTCACAAAACCCAAGCTTTTTGGGTGCCGGGCCGCAGGCGGCATGATAGGGCTTGGCGATTGTGCGGCGGGCGCCGCCGGCATTTTCGGCATGGCATTCATTCAGGAGGTCTTGATGGCGGACCCGGCATTCGATCTCGATTTCAAGCCGGCCTATGGCGAGGCGGTTCCTGTCGCCCCGCTCATTCAGCGCCTCACCGTCAACAATCCTTCCGCCTTCACCTTCCATGGAACCAACTCCTATATCGTCGGCGACCGCTCCGTTGCCGTCATCGATCCCGGCCCGGAGGATGAGGCGCATTTTCAGGCGTTGATGGCGGCGCTTGATGGGCGCGAGGTGACCCATATCTTCGTCAGCCACACCCATCGCGATCATTCGCCGCTGGCCCGCCGGCTGGCACAGGCGACCGGGGCGCTGACGGTGGCGGAAGGTCCGCATCGCGCCGCCCGGCCGCTGCATGTGGGCGAAACCAACCCCTTTGCCGAAAGTTCCGATATGGCTTTCGCGCCCGACATTACGCTTGGCGACGGGAAGAGCCTTTCCGGCGATGGCTGGACGCTGACCGCGCTGCATACGCCGGGCCACACCGCCAATCACGCCGCCTTTGCGCTTGAGGGCAGCGGCATCGTCTTTTCGGCCGATCACGTCATGGCCTGGGCCACCACCATCGTCGCACCGCCTGACGGCGCGATGAGCGACTACATGGCCTCGCTGGAGCGGCTGCTCGCCCGCGACGACCGGCTGTTTTTGCCCGGCCATGGCGGACCGGTCACCGACCCCGCCGCCTTCATGCGCGGGCTTCGCGCCCACCGCCGCATGCGGGAAAAGGCGGTCCTGAAGCGTATCCGCGACGGCGACAGGCGGATCGCCGATATGGTGAAGGTGATCTATGCCAGCACCGACAAGCGTCTGCATGGGGCAGCGGCACTTTCCGTGCTGGCGCATATCGAGGATCTGATCGAAAAGGGCGAAGTGCGGACGGATGGCGCGCCTTCGCTGCTGGGCGAATATTTTCCGGTCTGACGAGGGTTTTGGCGCGAGACATCTTCGAGGATCGGTCGCCTCATCTCTTTGCTGCGCCGTTTGACGGAATGAGCGGATACCGCCTGTTCTTCTCCCGGGCGGGGAGAAGAAACAGAGGCGATGCAGAGCCCCAATCTTGCCGAAGCTTAGCGGCAGCCAAGCTTTCGGCGTCACGAACTCAATTATCGTTCAACCCTTGCATTTCCGCATCCAGCGCATCGAGATAGGCCTCGGCAATCGCCGCACCCATGCCGAGATCATGCGGACCGTAGCGGGAGGCCACACGCACGTCGACGATGGTGGTTTCCGCCTCTTCCTTGAGCCGGATGAGGATATCGAAACGCAGGCCCCAGAGGCGGGTGCGGGTTTCGCCCTGCATCAGCACCACGCCGCTGCCATTAAAGAAGGTGGGCTGCGGCGCTTCTGCCGGGCGCGCCATGGGCACGGGCACGATGGAGGGCAGGTCTTCCACCGGCGCATCTTCCGTGGGCTGCGTCCTGTCCTGCGGCGGCACGCCAACGGAGGGGGCATCTTCCGCGCCGATCACACCCTTCGTATGGGTAATGCGGATGGACTGGGCTGCGGCCATTTTTTTGGCGGCGGCATAGATACGGTCGATTGCACCTTCATAACGACGGCCGGCTAGGCTCGCGTAAGCCTCCATCTGCGCATCGCGGTCGGCTTTCGTCACGGCCACCGGCCGCACCAGCCATTGCTGGTTGGCGGCGGGTGTGGCCAGCCATTCCGGCACGTCGGTCAGATCAGTGGAAATGTCGTAAATCTTCGGCTGCTGCCAATAAAGAAAGGCACCATAACCAACGACGCCGAGTGGCAGGGCGGAGAGAAGCAGCGCGGCCAGCGCCGAAAGCCCGCCGCGCGCGCCCGTGGTCCACAGCCGCTCCAGGCCGATCAGCGCCAGAAGCACGGCCACGAGAGCAATGCCGGCGGCAATGATGAGCAGCCCGACAAGATCCGGCGTCGTCAACGGCCCGAAGCGATGGATGCCGGCGGCGACAAGAAAAAGCGCCAGCGCCGCAAGACCGAGATAGCGGGAAAGATAGGCTGCCACCGAAAAAGGCCGGACGAAACGCACAGTCATGGAAGCGGATATCCGTTAGATCGCATTGGCTTGAAAGCGTTGCACCCGAATTCTGGCAGGGAATCACCTGCATATGATGTCATAGACCGGATTTGCGGCGAGGAAAACAAAAGAGGGGTTTGATCTGCGGGTAAAGCGTGCTCACAACCTCCGAAGACCTCTCTTCCGTCATGCCGGACATGATCCGCTGCTGTCCGGTTTAAATTTCGAGGCAGAATGCAGTCCCCTTGAAGTCGGTGATAAAGGGTGAACATTCACTCAACGTCATCCTCGGCCTTGTGCCGAGGATCTAACCACGTCGAATAAAATCAATACGTTGGCAGATCCTCGGGACAGGCCCGAGGATGACGTCGGCGCAATTGGCATGACTTTCCTTCCCATCGAACGACGCCGCTCTTCTTTGGTGTCCGGTTAAGGCGAAAATCCGGAAAGCCTATTAGAATGAGAGTCTTGTGCCTTGTCCAGAAACTTAAACCGGACAGTAGTGGACATGGTCCGGGGTACGCAACGCTCCTGCCAAATGCAGATGCTCTCCGGGCCTCCGATATTGCCCCGACCGACGGACAAGCTATGGCAACAAGAAACGAGAATATTTTTCCGAATTCCTGCCGATTAAGAGAATAATTACCCGACAATGCAACAAATACGCAAGTCCATCCCTTAATTGCTGAGGAAATCGGCGTATCCTCGGCGACCTCCCTCGAGAATGCGTGTAAAAAGAGCAGCATTCTCGTTTTCTTGCACAATAAAGAGACATATCATGTCACAGGCAACGACGTCCGCCGGCTCCTCCGGGCCGAAACCTTTTTATCGCAATTTCGGCTTTCAGGTTCTGATTGCCATGGTCATCGGCCTGCTGCTCGGTCTTGTTGCCCGCAACATCGGCCCCGATGCAGCCGGCAGCCCGAACTGGCTTTCGGTCACGCTGCAGACCATCGGCAGCATTTTCGTGCAGCTTTTGCGCGCGCTCGTACCGCCGCTGATCTTTACGGCTATCGTCGCTTCCATCGCCAATCTCAAGAATCTTTCCAATGCGGCAAAGCTCGTCTGGCAGACGCTTCTGTGGTTCGCCATCACCGCGCTCATCGCCGTGGTCATCGGCATCGTGCTCGGCCTCGTCATTCAGCCGGGCGTCAACACGGCAATTGCCAACACGGCAGCGGCGGCCCCCTCTTCCACCGGCTCCTGGCTGGATTTCCTGAAGGGTCTCGTTCCGGCCAACGTCTTCGGCCTTGAGGCGTCTACCAAAATCACCAACGGCGCCGGCAGCACCTCGCTGAACTTCAACGTGCTGCAGCTGCTCGTGGTTTCCATTGCTTTTGGTGTCGCAGCCCTCAAAGCCGGCAAGGCGGCGGAACCGTTCCTCGCCTTCAACCAGTCGCTGCTCGCCATCGTGCGTAAAATCCTGTGGTGGGTCATCCGCCTCACCCCCATCGGCACCATCGGCCTGCTCGGCCGCGCGGTTGACCAATATGGCTGGACGACGCTGTCGCAGCTCGGCTGGTATGCGGCGGCCGTTTATATCGGTCTCGCGCTCGTGCTTTTCGTCGTCTATCCGGCGCTGCTTCTCGCCCATGGTCTGAAGCCTTCGCGGTTCTTTGCGGGCGCATGGCCGGCCATCCAGCTGGCCTTCGTGTCGCGCTCCTCCATCGGCACGCTGCCCGTCACCGAAACCGTGACGGAAAAGAGCCTTGGCGTGCCGCGCGAATATGCCGCCTTCTCCGTGCCGCTCGGCGCTACCACCAAGATGGATGGCTGCGCCGCGATCTATCCGGCAATCTCGGCGATCTTCATCGCGCAGTTCTTCCAGGTGCCGCTCGGCATCCAGGAATATGTGCTGATCGTCTTCGTGTCCGTGCTCGGTTCCGCCGCAACGGCAGGTCTCACAGGCGCGGTTGTGATGCTGACGTTGACGCTTTCCACGCTCGGCCTGCCGCTTGAAGGTGTCGGCCTGCTGCTCGCCATTGATCCGATCCTCGACATGGGCCGCACGGCGGTCAACGTCGCCGGCCAGGCACTGGTGCCCACCATCGTCGCCAAGCGCGAAGGCATTCTCAATGAGGCGGTTTATAACAACGCCAAGGATATCGACACGCTCGATGACCGTGAGGCCGTGACGGCCTGACGGAGAACTGGTCAAAAAGATACGGTGCGCTCCACTTCGAAGCGCACCGTAAATAACGTGCGCCACCCGGCTTCTCGCCAGAATATCCACATTTTTGACAAAATATAAAACGAAATAAGTAAATATAACTGAATATTAGATTAATTATACTTCAGTTATATTTAAGATAAAACTCCACAACGTCAAAAATTTGGAAAATAAAAATATGAAAATATTGTACTTTACAATCATGAGCATACTGGCACTTAATGCCCATGTATCGTCAGCAGCGGCCGGTTCCACGACGGTCGACGCCGTGTCTTACGCCTGTGCAAACAATGAAACGATGCGTGTGGTCTACGTCAACGGCGCAGACGGAAAAAGTTTTGCAATCCTTTTGCAGATGGACGAAATGATCCCGATGGCAGAGCAGAGAACCGCTTCCGGCGCCGTCTACAAGGCGATCGATCGAAATTACACCTATGTTCTGCGCACCGAGGGCAACAGTGCCACTCTGAGCGACAGCCGGGAAACGCTGCTTTCCGGCTGCACTGAGTGACGGCTCGCACGCGAGAGGCGCTTGCAGCGTGACCGAGGTCTTTGTGCATGGAAGCGAGGCGCGGCGGCAACTTTCCGCGCCAGCGCGACTTTTCCCCAAATGCAAACAGGCGTATCAATCGCGGCGATAAAAGTGCCGTACGGCTGTCATATCAGGGAGAAACAAGATGCGTGTTTCCATCGTCCTCGGTTCGCTTGCCGCCCTCGTGGCGCTCACCGCCTGCCAGACGCTGACACCGGAAGAGCGCCGGGCGCGGGATGAAGCAACATGCAGGGGTTATGGTTTCCGCCCCGGCACGGACCCGATGGCCGGTTGCCTTCTCGATCTGGAGATGGACCGCCGCGCCGACAACCGCGCCTGGCAGGCGCAGATGAACCGCGACATGTTCTACCGGCCGGTCGTTGTCGAGCGTCAGATCATCGTCCGACAGAACCCCTGACGGGAATGAAGGCGACGTTGCTTGGTGTTTCCCCCTGCTTTGCCTTTGCAGCGAGCGTCGCCTGCGCCGCCGCAAGCCGGGCGATGGGCACGCGGAAGGGTGAGCACGACACGTAGTCGAGATCCGCATCCTCGCAGAAATGGATCGAGGCCGGATCGCCGCCATGTTCACCGCAGATGCCGAGCTTCAGTTCCGGCCGCGTCTGGCGGCCGCGTTCGGCGGCAATGCGGATCAGTTCTCCCACACCGTCGAAATCGAGCGAGATGAACGGATCGCGTTCGATGATGCCCTTGCGCTGATAGGTATTGATGAAACGCGCCGCATCGTCGCGCGAAATGCCGAAAGTCGTCTGCGTCAGGTCGTTGGTGCCGAAGGAGAAGAATTCCGCCGCTTCTGCAATGACATGGGCACGCAGGGCCGCACGCGGCAGCTCGATCATGGTGCCGGTCAGATATTCGATGCTCATGCCGGTCTCTTCAGCCACCTCGGCGGCCACCGTGTCGATGACGGCCTTGACGTAATCCAGTTCGGAGCGGAGGCCGACCAGCGGCACCATGATCTCAGGCACAACAGGCGCACCGGTGATGCGCGCCGCAGCCACAGCCGCTTCAAAAATGGCGCGTGCCTGCATTTCGGCGATTTCCGGATAGGAAATCGCTAGCCGGCAGCCACGGTGGCCGAGCATGGGGTTAAATTCGTGCAGCGCATCCAGCCTTTGGCGGAACACCGTCTGCGGCATGCCCATGGCGGCTGCGACCTCGACGATCTCACCATCGCTCTTCGGCAGAAATTCGTGCAGCGGCGGATCGAGCAGGCGGATCGTGACCGGCAGGCCGTGCATGATCTGGAACAGCTCGGTGAAATCCGAACGCTGCATCGGCAGAAGCTGATCGAGCGCTGCCCGCCTGCCCTTTTCGCTTTCGGCAAGGATCATCTCGCGCATCACATGGATGCGGTCGCCTTCAAAGAACATGTGTTCGGTGCGGCAGAGGCCAATACCCTCAGCGCCAAAAGCACGGGCGGCGCGGGCATCGGCCGGCGTATCGGCATTGGTGCGCACGGTCATTCGGCGCAGATTGTCCGCCCATTGCATCAGCTTGCCGAAATCGCCTGACAGTTCCGGCTGCGTCATCGGTACTTCGCCCTTCAGCACCCGGCCGGAAGAGCCATCGATGGTGATGACATCGCCGCGCTTCAGCATACAGCCGACGCCGATCAGCACCTTGTTACGCATGTCCACGCGCATGGAGCCGGCGCCGGTGACGCAAGGGATGCCCATGCCGCGTGCCACCACGGCGGCGTGGCTGGTCATGCCGCCACGCGTCGTCAGAATGCCTTCGGCGGCATGCATGCCGTGAATATCTTCCGGGCTGGTTTCGATGCGCACCAGAATGACGCGGCGCCCCTCGGCTTCGGCGGCGACCGCCTCTTCCGAGGTAAAGACGATTTCACCCGTCGCCGCACCCGGCGAGGCCGGCAGGCCGGAACCGATGATGGGGCGGGAAATGCCGGGATCGATGGTCGGGTGCAGCAGCTGGTCGAGCGACGACGGCTCGATGCGGCAGACGGCCTCCTCCTGCGAAATCAGCCCCGCTTCCACCATATCGACGGCGATCTTCATGGCGGCGCGGGTGGTGCGCTTGCCGGAACGGGTCTGCAGCATCCAGAGCTTGCCGCGCTCGATGGTGAATTCCAGATCCTGCATGTCACGGTAATGCGTTTCCAGCCGCTTGCAGATCGCAAGAAATTCGGAAAACGCCTCCGGCATCAGCTTTTCCATGGAAGGTTTGTCGGAACCCGATACCAGCCGCGCGGCCTCGGTGATGGATTGCGGCGTGCGGATGCCCGCAACCACGTCCTCCCCTTGCGCATTGACAAGGAATTCGCCGTAAAGCTCCGCCTCACCGGTGGAGGGATTGCGGGTGAAGGCGACGCCGGTTGCCGAGGACGAACCGAGATTGCCGAAGACCATGGCCTGCACATTGACCGCAGTACCCCAGTCACCCGGAATATTGTGCAGATGCCGGTAGGTCACGGCGCGATGATTGGTCCAGCTGGCGAAAACGGCGCCGATCGCGCCCCAGAGCTGGACATGACAGTCCTGCGGGAAGGCTTCGCCGAGCTCGTCCTCGATCAGCTTCTTGTAAAGCGAAACGACGTGCTGCCATTCGACCGCCGACATGTCGGTATCGTATTCATGGCCGAGGCGGCCTTTCTCATCTTCGAGAATTTCCTCGAACATTTCATGATCGAGGCCCATGACGACATCGCCATACATTTGGATGAAACGGCGGTAGCTGTCCCAGGCAAAACGGGCATCACCCGCATCATGGCCCAGCGCCTCGACCGTGCGGTCGTTGAGACCGAGGTTGAGGACGGTATCCATCATGCCGGGCATGGAGGCGCGGGCGCCGGAGCGGACGGAGATCAGCAGTGGCGAATGGCTGCCGCCGAAGGTCTTGCCGGTGACAATCTCCATGCCGTGCAGCCCGGCCATGACCTGCAGCTTCAGCTCTTCGGGAAGATCGCGGCCATTCTTGTGATAAAGCGCGCAGGCATCGGCTATAATCGTGAGGCCGGGGGGAACGGGTAGGCCGAGACTTGCCATTTCGGCAAGGTTCGCGCCCTTGCCGCCCAATATAGCAACGTCACCTGCCCTGCCTTCGGCAGCACCATTGCCGAAGGTATAAACCCACTTTTTCATTCCACGCTCTCCACCCAGAAGCGTTGTCATTTTTCTATCATCTACAGCATTGCCAGCATGTTGGGAACGCCGCAACGTGCAGTTTACATCGCAGTGCAGCATAATTGCGGCAAATTGCGCGCAAGAATTGCCGCAAAGGCCAAATACGGCATGATTGACGCATTCGTGTAGTGCGCTGAAACGGAGTGTTGCCTAAGCCATTCAAATCGCTGCAAAGAGATTATTCATGCAATTTACCCGCCGCCATACGTTGAAATTTGCCGGAATTTCCTGTGCCGCCACCGCTCTTGCCGGTGCGCTCAAAGCAGAAGGGGGTGCAGCCCCCGCAAATGCCGCCCTGCCCTTCGCCTTAACGACACCGATACATGTGGGTCAGGCGGCGCTGCGCGTCCGCGATCTCGATCAGATGATCGATTATTACCGCTCAGTACTCGGCATGAACGAGGTGGAACGCACGGCAAGGGGCGTGACGCTCGGTGTCGGTACCGCGCCGCTGCTCGATCTCGTACACAAGCCGGCGGCGGATTTCGAAAGCCCCACCTCCGCCGGCCTGTTCCACATCGCCTATCTGATGCCCTCTCGCAAGGATCTGGCACGCTGGCTTGTACATGCGGCACTGAAACAGGTGCCTCTGTCAGGTTTTGCCGATCACAATGTCAGCGAGGCGATCTATCTCAACGATCCCGAAGGCAACGGCATCGAGGTTTACAGCGACCGGCCGAAAGACACATGGGTCTGGAGCGGCAACGTGGTGAAAATGGGCACCGAACCACTCGACGTCGATGATCTCATGACGCTGACCGATACCAGAAAAAGCGATTATGAGGCAGCCCCGGCCGGCATGCGCATTGGCCACATACACCTGCGGGTCGGCGAAATCGCCACCGCCCGCGCCTTTTACGAATCGGCCGTCGGCCTGCGACCGACGCAGGATGCGCGTTCGGACGCCTCTTTCCTCTCCTCCGGTGGCTATCATCACCATCTGGCGGTGAATAGCTGGAGCAGCCGTGGTGCGAAGCAACGCAATGCCATGGAAACCGGTCTCGACTGGTTTTCACTTACCGTTCGCGATGCGGCCGATCTCGAAGCGCAGAAGACACGGTTACGGGCCGCCGGTTACGTGCTGGTGGAGATGGAGAGCAACGTCGTGGAAGCGATCGACCCCTGGGGCACGCGGCTGCGGCTGGTGCCGGGGTGAGGTTTGGGGCTTAAATTTTGCGACGGGTAGATGCCGAGAACGCCTGCGCCACATGGTTCGAATTTCGCAAAGCAAAGCATCCGCATTCCCTCATTCCTGTGCTCGTCACAGGAATCTAGCCAGCTCAAGTCCTTGGGCTGGGAGGACTCCTCTCGCCGCGCAGACGCGCGCCGGCTGGATTCCTGTGACGAGCACAGGAATGAGGGAAAAAGGGGCGCATGCCCCCAAAAAGAAAGCCTTGCGAGGCCGCGGCAGCGACCTCGCAAGGCATTCCATCCGGTACAGGAAACCGGATGGTGGGGTCTGGAGAGAACCCTAGACTTATAGGCAGACCATAACAAAATGCCGCGTGATGTCGCTCACCCGAATGGGTGAGATAGCAAGATAAATTCAAAATGAGCATAATTGGCGAAGAGAACCGGAAAAGGCGCCTCAGACGGCTTCGCGCAGCTGTTCGGCAGTCTGCAAATCCACCGACACCAGTTGCGAAACGCCCTGTTCGGCCATGGTGACACCGAACAGGCGGTTCATGCGCGCCATGGTGATGGGATTATGGGTGATGATAACGAATCGCGTCTCGGTGGAGGCCACCATCTCATCCATCAGGTTGCAATAACGCTCGACATTGTGGTCATCGAGCGGCGCGTCCACCTCGTCCAGCACGCAGATGGGCGCGGGATTGGTGAGGAAGACCGCAAAGATCAGCGCCATCGCCGTCAGCGCCTGCTCGCCGCCCGAAAGCAGCGTCATGGTCTGCGGCTTCTTGCCGGGCGGGCGGGCGAGGATTTCGAGGCCGGCTTCCAGCGGGTCGTCGGATTCGATCAGCTGCAATTCCGCCGTGCCGCCACCGAAAAGATGGGTGAACAGTCGCTGGAACTGTGAATTGACTACGTCGAAGGCGGCGATCAACCGTTCGCGGCCTTCGCGGTTGAGGTTCTGGATGCCGGCGCGCAGCTTGCGCACGGCATCGATGATGTCATCCCGCTCCTTGATCAGCGCCTCGAGCTTGGCGGAAAGCTCCGCCTGTTCCTCCTCGGCGCGCAGATTGACCGCGCCAAGCCTTTCGCGCTCGATCTTCAGCCGATCGAGATCGCGCTCGACGTCGCGGATATCGGGCTTCGGCTGGTCCGGGCCAAGGCCGGTCAGGCGAAATGCCATATGCGGCTCGGTATTCAGCGTTTCGCGGATGCGGTGTTCGGTTTCCTGCCGTTTCTCGCGGGCGGAAACCAGTCGCTCTTCGGCACGGCCACGCTTTTCGCGGGCTTCGGCCAGTTCGGAAAGGGCCGTCGCCGCCACCCGGTCGGCGGCGCGCTGCAGGTTTTCGGCCTCGGCCAGCCGGTCGGCGGCGGCGCGGCGGGCGTCTTCGGTCTTTTGCAATTCGTTGAGGAGGTTTCGGCGTTTCTCGTCGAATTCCTCGGGCGCTATGTCCAGTTCGGCAATTTCCTCGCGCGCCTCTTCCTCGCGTTCGCGCAATGTGGCGATATGATCGGCGGCACTTGCAGCGCGCGATGCCCAGGTGGAACGCTCCTGCCCTATGGCCTGAATTCTGCGCTGGCGGCTTTCCGCCTCGCGACTCACGCCTTCATGTCGGGCGCGGGCCTCCGCCAAGAGGCCGCGGTCGGTCGCGACTTCCAGCTGGCTTTCACGCAGACGGAGATCAAGCACGGAAAGATCCGGCGCATCTTCCATTTCGATGCGGGCATTTTCTTCCTGAACGGCGATCTCATCGATCTGCGCGCCGATCTGGTTCAGCGCTTCCGAGACGATATCCCGCCGGCGCAGCAGATCGCCCGAAGCCCGTTCGGCGGATGTCAGCGCCTCGCGTGCCTCGGCAAGCTGACGGGTCGCGAGCCGGCTCCGGTCACGCACCTCCGAGAGCCGCAATTCACTGCTTCTAATGTCCTCGGTCTTCGCGGCAAGCTGGTCTTCGGCCTCTTCCAGAATGGAGCGGGCCTCCTCCAGTTCGGCTTCGATTTCGGCGAGGCGGTTCTTCTGCGACAGGCGAAGTGCGGCGGCACCCGGCGCATCGGCGCTGGCGATATGGCCGTCCCAGCGGAACAGCGCACCTTCGCGCGTTACCAGCCTCTGGCCGGCTTTCAGCGACGGCAGAAGGCGTCGGGCCTCCGAAACGTCTGCAACGACGCCAATCTGCGCAAGGGCACGCCGGAGGGCATCTGGCGCCTGCACATAGTCCAGAAGCGGTTTAGAGCCCTGCGGCAGGCCGGGATCATCCGCACCGTTTCCATTGCCGCCCCAATAGGCGGGGGCGCTCGCATCGAGCGGGCTTTCGAGATCATCGCCAAGCGCCGCGCCAAGTGCGGCCTCATAACCGCGCTCCACGGTCATTTCTTCCGCCACCGGCGTGAAACTGCCATTGGCGGCAGCGCTGGTGGCGAGCATTTTGGTGATGGTGCGTGCTTCGGTATCCAGCGCATTCAGCCGGTTCTTCGCCGTTTCCAGCGGTCCGCGCGCCAGCGCTTCGGCGGAACGCGCCTCGGCAACGGCGGCCTCGGCTTCCTCCGCCACGATCAACGCATCCTCGACGGCAATCTCAGCCGCTTCCACCGCTTCACGCCGCTCCGCGGGGTCGGGAAGACCGGAGAGCTTTTCGTCGATAGTTTCAATCTCGGCGGATGCTTCCTGCGATTGCCGCTCCAGCCTCAGCTTGCGGTCAGAAAGATCGCGGATCGCCCGCTCCAGTTGCTGACGGCCGGCCGCCGCCTCAGCGCGTTCGGCGGTGATTGATGTGAAGACGGCTTCGCTTTCCGCCAGCTTGACGGCCGCAGCCTCGAAGGCTTCGCGCATCTCATCCGCATGACGACCGGAATCGGAGAGGATGTCGAGAAGTTCGGCCTCTTCTTCGTCCAGCCGAGCGAGTATCTGGGCATTATCGGCGACCAGCCGTTCCTCGCGGACGATATCCTCGCCAAGCTGCGAGAGACGGCGGGCCAGCTCGTCACGGCGGCGCAACAGGCGGTTTGCCTCGTCATCCAGCTGGGTGCGGGCAATCTGCAGGCGTTGCAGGGCGGCGGCCACGCGGGCCTCGTCCTCGCGCAGTTCCGGCAGTTTCAGGCTGGCGATGCCCTGCTGCTTGGCCGCTTCCATCTGGCCTTGAGCCTTTTCGGCGACGATGTTGGTCGCCTGATTGAGCGCGCTTTCCGCCTCGCCTTCCGCTTCCTTCGCCTCCACCCAGCGGATGTGCAGAAGGGTTGCCTCGCGGGCGCGGATATCGGCGGACAGCATCTTGAAGCGGTTGGCCTGGCGCGCCTGGCGTTTCAGGCTTTCGATCTGGCTTTCCAGCTGAGCGGTCACGTCTTCCAGCCGCTCCAGATTGGTCTCGGCGGCGCGCAGGCGAAGCTCGGCCTCGTGGCGACGCGAATGCAGGCCGGAAATGCCGGCCGCCTCTTCCAGCAGCTGGCGACGGGCTTGTGGCTTGGCATTGATGAGCTCGCCGATACGCCCTTGCCCCACCATGGAGGGCGAGCGCGCGCCGGTGGAGGCATCGGCAAACAGCAGTTGCACATCCTTGGCGCGGGCTTCCTTGCCATTGATGCGGTAAACGGAGCCGTTTTCGCGCTCGATACGGCGCGTTACCTGAATTTCATCGGCATCGTTGAAGGCGGCGGGCGCGGTGCGGTCGGAATTGTCGAGATAAAGGCCGACCTCGGCGGTGTTTCTGGCCGGGCGATTGCCGGAGCCCGAGAAAATGACGTCATCCATGCCGGATGCCCGCATGTTCTTGTAGGAGTTCTCGCCCATTACCCAGCGCAGCGCTTCGACCAGATTGGACTTGCCGCAACCATTTGGGCCGACAACGCCGGTCAGACCGGGCTCGATGATGAATTCGGAGGGTTCAACGAAGGACTTGAAACCGACGACGCGGAGCTTGTTGAACTTCATGCCGTCACACCCAGGCAGGAAGATGGGCAATAAAAAACGGGCGTGCGGAAATATCCGCCGCCCGCTTTCTGAAGGCTTCGGTGATCAGAGCAGCTTGTCGATGACAGCCGACATGGTTTCAACCGACATGTCTCCTGCGTATTTCTTGCCGTTGATGATGAAAGTCGGCGTGGAGTTGACGCCGAATTCCGTCGCACCGCGTTGCATGGTTGCGTTCACATCATCCAGAAGTTTCTGGTTCGTCAAGCAGGCCTCGAAAGACTCCTGTGAGAAACCGGCCATTTTCGACATTTGCAGCAGGGCGGCACGCGCATCCTGGGCGACAGCCCAGCTCTGCTGCTGTTTGAACAGCATGGAAACGAAGGGGAAATACTGACCTTCCGGCGCGCAGCGCGCCAGCATGAAGGCGGCAGCGGCGCGCGGATCGAACGGGAATTCGCGCAGCACGAAATAGACCTTGCCGGTATCGATGTACTTCTTCTTGATTTCTTCGAAGGTCTTGTTGTGGAAGTTGGCGCAGTGCGGGCAGGTCATCGACATATATTCGACGATCTTGACGGGTGCATTGGCATCGCCGAGCGCTGCTTCCGGCAGCGGGCCGGGCTTCATCACCGCAGCCATATCCACGTCACCGGTGGATTCAGGCAGTTCCTGCGCTTCGGCAATGCCGGGCGTGAAGGCAAACGGCAGGGCCGTGGCAATGGCGGCAAGGGCAACACCGCCGAGAAGGCTGCGACGGGAAATGGTCAGTTCGGGAAAATGCATGAAAGCACCTGTTGGTAATAGACTCTATTGTCCGTTGATTCCGATATAGCGACGGCCTGTTCATCACAAGCGGAGTTCTGGACTCTTCTTGTCAAAGAATTGTGACCAGTCAAGGACAACCGCCCCGATCAAATGCTTCGGCCACGCGGCTTCTTCTGCAAGACCGCCGTGCCAAGCCGTTCCACCGCGTTGCGCAATGCCTCGCTCTCGAGGCCTTCCATCATGTCATCGAGACGTTTTGCCGCATCGCCGCGCAGGGGTTGCGGTTTGCGACGGCGGGTGATGGCCGGCGACACCGGCTTCTGGACGATCCTGATCTGGCGCACGGCCGGAAAGCCGAAAAAGCCGTTGATGCGGGCGATGAGTTCGCCCTGGGCATGGGTGAGAAACAGGGCGCGCGCGCCTTCGCAGGCGATCGTCAGCACGCCGGGCTGATAACCGCCGCGATCCGGGCCTTCGTCGCGGCGCGGCCAGGTGATTTTTTCCGGCCGCGTGCAATCGGCAAAGTCATCACCGGCGATCTCATCCCAGGAGCCGAGCAGCGCGGTGTTGATGCCCGCCCGCTTCGACAGCACGGGATCCATGATGCCATTGGCGACTTCGGCGATCTGGACGACGCCCTTCCTCTGTACAACGCCCTTCTGGGGATAACGCATGTTTCACTCACGTTTTGGGAGCCGGCGAATCCGCATGTTCTTGATCGCCTGCTTCTTATGTCCCAACTATAGGCCAAATCGAACAGAAACGGCAAACCATGCTTCAAAAAACCGCCCCGTCGTCTTATGCGCAGATGCTGCTCGCATGGTACGACCGGCATCATCGCGAACTGCCCTGGCGCACCTCTCCGGCGATGGCGGCACGAGGGAAACGTGCCGATCCCTACCACGTCTGGCTTTCAGAAGTGATGCTGCAGCAGACGACGGTGCAGGCGGTAAAGCCCTATTTCCTGAAGTTTCTTGCCGCCTGGCCACGTGTTGACGATCTGGCGGCGGCACCGGTCGAGGATGTCATGGCCGCCTGGGCGGGACTTGGCTACTACGCCCGCGCCCGCAATCTTAAAAAATGCGCGGAGGCCGTGGCGCGCGAGCATGGTGGCGTCTTTCCGGACACCGAAGAAGGTCTGAAGCAGTTGCCTGGCATCGGCGATTATACGTCCGCCGCTGTCGCGGCCATTGCCTTCGACCGGCAGGCTGCTGTCATGGACGGCAATGTCGAGCGCGTGATTTCGCGCCTCTTCGCCATCGACGCGCCCCTGCCCGGCTCCAAGCCGGCGATGAAGGCGAAGGTGGCGGAATTGACCCCTGCCGAGAGACCCGGGGATTTTGCGCAGGCGATGATGGATCTCGGCGCAACGATCTGCACGCCGAAACGGCCGGCCTGCGCGCTCTGTCCCTTCAATGGCGCCTGTCTGGCGCTTGCCCGTGACGAGCCGGAACGTTTTCCGGTGAAAGCCGCAAAAAAGGCAAAGCCGGTGCGGCTCGGGGCTGCTTTCGTCGCAGTGAATACAGAGGGCGAGATCCTGCTGCGGCGGCGCATCGACAGCGGGCTCCTGGGCGGCATGACCGAGGTGCCGACAACGGCGTGGACCGCGCGGATGGATGGCGGCACGGAGGTGAGCCATGCACCCTTTGCTGCCGGCTGGCAGATGGCGGGCGTGATCGTGCATGTCTTCACCCATTTCGAACTGCGTCTGACCGTCTATCGCGCGCAGGTTCCGGATGGCCTTCAAACCGGGCCGGATGACGGATGGTGGGAGCCGGTTACAAATCTTGACGCGCAGGCGCTGCCAACGGTGATGAAAAAAGTCATTGCAGAGGCTATTCCATCCGCATTCGATAAAAGCAGGAAGTTTCGATGACCAAGATTGACCATATCGTATTCGACATCGGCAAGGTGCTGATCCATTACGATCCGCATATTCCCTATAGCCGCCTCATTCCCGATGCCGACGAGCGCCAATGGTTCTTCGAGAATGTCTGCACCCATGACTGGAACCTCGAGCAGGATCGCGGCCGCCGCTGGGAAGATGCCGAGGCGCTGCTGCTTGAGCGGTTTCCCGAACGGGAAGAGCACATCCGCGCCTTCCGCAGGTTCTGGCACGAGATGGTCTCACACTCCTATGATGACAGCGTCGCGATCATGGTTGCCCTGATCGACAGCGGCCATGATGTGACGATGCTGACCAACTTCGCCTCCGACACTTTTCGCGAAGCGCAGAAGATGTTCCCCTTCCTCACCCTGCCGCGCGGCGTAACGGTCTCCGGCGACGTGAAGCTTTTGAAGCCGGATGTGGCGATCTACGATCTGCACGCCAAAGAATTCGGCCTCAATCCGGCCACCAGCCTCTTCATCGACGATACGCTCGCCAATGTCGAAGGCGCCAAGGCCGCCGGCTGGCAGGCCGTGCATTTTACCGTCGCGGAAAAGCTGAAGCAGGATTTGCGGGCTTATGGGGTGGAGGTGTAGGACACCGGCCCTGATATCGCTTCATGCCATGGATTAGGGTTCATTCACCCAGTCCTCATGCCCATGACGCACGCGGACGATAAACACTTCGTCGTCCGCGTCAACGCTATAGACAACCAGATGCGCCTTGAAGCGTTGAATGCGCAGCGGCGGCGACAATTCGTCCCGTTCGCGCGCCATTCGCGGACTACACGATATCAATTCGAAGATAGCGAAGAGTTCCTGATGATATTTCTGTGCCTGTTTGGCCCCGAATATCAGGATGCCCTCCTCCGCAATACGAATGACGTCCTCTTCCGCGAGCAGAGACAGACGAAAACCCATGATCAGCCGATATCGCGTTTCGCTGACCGGGCCTCGGCCTCGGCGAACAATGCCTCCGGCGAGCGATCACCGATGCCGCTCTGCAATCCTTCATCCACCAGGCGCTGCATCGCGGCTATCTTTTCGCCCCGTTCCTGATCCCTGCGGATGAGATCACGCACATAGTCGCTGGCATTGGAGTAACGACCAGTTTTCGACTGGGCTTCGACCCATTCTTTCATCGGCTCGGGCAACGATATGTTCATGGTCACCATCTTCATCTCCTATGAAGATAGCGTGCAGAATTTGGCAAGGTTTGTCAAAAACGGATGGGGAAAAGAAATTGGCGCAGGCGGAAATGGCGGTCTCCGGCCTGCGCCAGTCCTGCCGCAAGCGGCATCGGACGCAATGTTTTTGTGAGCTTTCCGAACCGGATTTTCACAACCACTGCTCTGATTTGAGACAGTACTGCGCGTCTCTTGCGCGAAACTTGTCTAGCTAAAGTTTTATATTCGAAAATACCAACGCCCGACACCAGGGTGCCGGGCGTTGGTCGTTTCTCTATCCGGGACTGAAGGTACTAAACCGGACAGAGACGTATTCTGACAAGGGCGGGCGGTGGATCGTCCGTCTCCAGCCTCTACGGCTCTCGACTATTCAGCCTTTGCCATTTCACTGCGGATGATGGTTCTGAGATCATCGATCGGCTTCAGCGCGTCGCCATCCTCGAAATGCCAGAACGTCCATCCGTTGCATGCATCGAGACCCTGCACCTTCGCGCCGAGGCGGTGAATGGAGCCGGCGGTCCCGCCGGATGCGAGCGTACCATCGGCACGAATAATGGCGCTATAGCGACGTCGTGCATCCGTCAGCACCTGGCCCGGGCGAACGAGGCCGCTTTCCACCAGCGTGTTGAAGGCGACGCGCGGCTCTGCCTTCTTGCCGGTCATGACGGTCAGTTCCGCCTTGCCGAGTGGCTCGACGGCAGCGATGCGGGCGGATGCCGCATCGATATAATCCTGTTCGCGCTCGATGCCGACGAAATGGCGGCCAAGGCGTTTTGCAACGGCACCCGTGGTGCCGGAACCGAAGAACGGGTCAAGCACGATATCACCCGGCTTGGTCGATGCCATGATGATGCGCGCCAGCAGGGCTTCCGGCTTCTGGGTGGGATGCACCTTCTTGCCGTCGTCGCCTTTCAGCCGCTCATGGCCGCTGCAAATCGGGAACAGCCAGTCCGAGCGCATCTGGACATCGTCGTTGGAGGCCTTCAGAGCGTCGTAGTTGAAGGTATAGCTCTTGGCTTTCGGATCGCGACTTGCCCAGATCATCGTCTCATGGGCGTTCTGGAAACGGCGGCCCTTGAAATTGGGCATGGGGTTGGTCTTGCGCCAGACGATATCGTTGAGGATCCAGAAATCGAGGTTCTGGAGCATGGCGCCGACGCGGAAGATATTGTGATAGGAGCCGATGACCCAGATGGTGCCGTTCGGTTTCAGCACACGGCGGCAGGCGAGCAGCCAGGCGCGGGTGAAGGCGTCATAGGCGTCGAAGGAGGCGAACTGGTCCCATTCGTCATCGACGGCATCGACCAGCGACTGATCGGGCCTGTGCAGCGTGCCGCCAAGCTGGAGATTATAGGGCGGATCGGCGAAAATCGCATCCACCGACTGGCTCGGGAGGGCATCCAAGGCAGCGACACAATCACCTTTGATGATGCTGTCTTTCCAGGCGTCACTCTCGCCCGCACGATCAAAACCGGCACGCCGAAAATCGGCCAGCGGAAAAACTGCTGCCATTGGTACTCGCTCCATACGCTTACTCTCTACTGACGCTTATGGTTACCGAAGATGGTTATCAAAGCCTGAACAAGTCACGGAAAATGCGAAATAAATGGCTATTGCGGCGCTCCGGCCGGATTTACGGCGGCAGTCGGGGAACCCGAAGCGCGGCAAAAACGTTGTGCACAACGGGTTCTTATGTTCCGCGGATCGACGCGGCAGAAAGAGCCATTATGGCAGGGGGTAATCCGCAATGGGGTCCGTGATGAAAATGGCTTCTTTTTCCATGAATGTCGTCTGTGCCGCTTTTTTCGCAACGGCGCTGCCGGCGCTGTCGCAGGAACCGGCTCCGACCCCGCAATATAACGTCGTCACCGACGCGGTGCTGTTCGACGGCGGCCCCTCGCTTGGCAACAGCGACAAGGTGCGTTGGGATTTTTACAAGGCCGACCGAACCGGCGCACGCACCGAGACCAATGCCGGCGGTTCCTATGACGCCACCTTCGAAGCAAAACTGCCGGCCGGCAGATATGTCGGCGTGGCGGCACTCGGCAATGTGACCCGCGACGTGCCCTTCGAGGTGAAGGACGGAAGCATCGCGCGGCCAAAGGTGAGTTTCGACGCGGCGGAACTGACTGTCTTGCCGAAGCGCAGCGCGGGCGGCGATGTGGAACCACAGGCGAAAACCGAAATTACCAAGGGCGATTTCAAGGACAGCGTCTATGGGCAGAATACGGTCTTCGTGCCGGCCGGCGAAATCACCCTCACCGGCAGCATAGGCCCGGCGCGAGCGCAGGAAACCCTTGCCATCAAGGCCGGCGAAAAGATCAGCCACGAGTTGGTCATTCCGAGCGGCGTTGTCGTCGCCAAGGCGGTTTATGCGCAGGGCGGCAGGGCTGTCGAAACGGACGACATCCGTTTCGAGGCGATGTCGGCCAAGGAAACACTGGATGGCACGCGCCAGACCATCAGCGGCGTTTACGGCACCGGCAAGATGATGGAAATGCCCGCGGGGGATTTCGTGATGCGCGCCCGTCTCGGCAAGGTGACGGCGGAACAGCCATTCACGGTAACCGCCGGACAACGCTCGGAAATTACCCTCAATCTCGATGCTGGCGTTCTTGCCATCACCGCCCCCGGCGCGGAACGGATCGATATCGTTGAAACGACCAAGGACCTTCAGGGCACGCAGAAGGAGATTTCCGGCCGCTACGGCACGAAACATCAGGAAACCCTGCATCCCGGCGATTATTCGGTGAAGGTAAGCTACGACAAGAAGTCCGGCCGCGACCCGAAGGAGATCACGGCGACCGTGAAGGCGGCGGAGCGGACCGAGACGACTGTGGCGGAGTAATTGCCACGGGGCGGTTGTTCCTTGTTCCCTGCTCCCTCTCCCCTCATTTCTGTGCTTGTCACAGGAATCCAGCCAGCCCAAGTCCTTGGCTGAAAGGAGTCTCCCCGTCGCGCGGACGCGCGCCGGCCCTCATCCCTGTGACAAGCACAGGGATGAGGGCCGGCGGAATTTAGAACATCACAATTTCCGGCCGGACGGCCCATATTTGGGCCTGAGCATCGGATGGCTGGAAAGACGCGTCGCATCCCTCGGCGCCACCTGTAACGGCGTGCCGATTTTCACGCCGGCAAATCCCGAGGCCGCGATGCGGTCGCACAGCCTGATCCACTGGCAGCCGCGACAGGCCTGCCGGATGTCTCCAGCGGCGAAAGCCACGCGCATCTTGGAGAGAAAATCCGGCGTTACCCGCAGACTTTTGCCGGCGATCAGGGTTTCGCCCAAAAGCGCCGAAACCGACAGACGGGCCGTCTCGTCCCGCTGCACAATACCGTCGTTGAAACAGTGGGCATGGCTTTCGCAGAGCAGGCCTTCGCAGATGTCGTCCGCCCCCTCCACCAATTCGATATCTTCGCCCGCATTCAGCCGGGCGGCGAGGCGGTCGTAATTTTCCACGAAGCCGGATGTGTAGCCCTTGCCGATATAGGTCAGCATACAGAGAAGGTGGTGGGGCCGCAGGCGGACGGTCACGGGCCCGCCCTATCCAACAATGGCGAAGGCGTCACGCACCGAGCCGGACGAGGTGCGGATCGCCTTGCGGCCGATCCATTGCACATGTCCATCGAGAATGCGCACCGCCTCCTCGGCACGGCTGCCACGAAGCGCATCCAGGATTGCGCGGTGATCGGTATCGGTGCGGCGTTCCCAGCCGGCCCGCCATGCGGAGAACAGGAAACGGGCGCTCGCCGCATGCAACCCGTCGATGGCCTCCATCAGGCGCGGCATGTTGCAGGGCGCGGTGATGAGGCGGTGGAAACGACGATTGGCCTCCTCCCAATGCTGAACATCGACGGCGCTATCGCCTTCAAGGGTGGCCGCTTCCGCCTGATCGAGAATGGCAGGGGTCATGTTGGGAATAGCGTGACGCAGCGCCAGCACCTCAAGGGCTGCGCGCATTTCCGCAACCTCGCGCACATCGTCGAGCCCGAAATCCGCGACCCGCACACCCCGGCGCGGAATGCTGGCGGCCAGCCCCTGCGCTTCCAGCCGGCGGAAGGCCTCGCGCACCGGCACATGCGAAGCGCCGAATTCGGCGGCAATATGATCCTGCCGCAGACGTTCGCCCGGCGACAGCTCACCACGAACGATGCGCTCGGCCAGAGTGCGGCTGATGCGTGCGGCGATGGTGTCTTCGGGCGTGGTTTTTTCTGGCTTGGGCATACTATCCCTTAACGCAAATGCCGCGGCCCTGTGTAGCGGTTTTTAGGGACGTCAAACCGAATATTCGAAGCCCGGCAGCCGCTAACCCATTCCTCGCCAAGCTATGAGCCCGGCGGGACCGACCCTTGCGGGCGAACCGGTTGAGCTTGGCGCGGACATGGTCTAAAAGCCCGGCATCATTTTCTTCCGAGCAAATCCGATAAAGGGAGCGCCCATGAGCGGCTTCGACCTCATTATTTTCGACTGCGACGGCGTTCTGGTCGATTCCGAAATCATCGCCGCCCAGGTGGAATCCCGCCTTTTGACCGAGGCCGGTTACCCGATCTCCGTCGAGGAAATGGGCGAGCGCTTCGCCGGCATGACCTGGAAGAACATCCTCCTGCAGGTGGAAAGCGAAGCCAGCATTCCGCTCTCCGCATCGCTGCTCGACAAGTCTGAAAAGCTGCTCGACATGCGGCTGGAACGCGACGTGAAGATCATCGAGGGCGTGAAGTTCGCGCTGTCGCGCCTGACGACGCCGCGCTGCATCTGCTCGAACTCCTCGAGCCACCGCCTCGACATGATGCTGACGAAAGTGGGCCTGAAACCCTATTTCGCGCCGCATATCTATTCCGCCAAGGACCTCGGCGCCGACCGCGTGAAGCCGAAGCCGGATATCTTCCTGCATGGCGCGGCGCAATTCGGCGTCTCGCCCGATCGGGTCGTGGTGGTCGAGGATTCCGTGCACGGCATTCACGGCGCGAGAGCCGCCGGCATGCGCGTCATCGGCTTCACCGGCGCATCCCACACCTATCCGAGCCACGCCGACCGGCTGACGGATGCGGGTGCGGAAACGGTGATCTCGCGCATGCAGGACCTGCCGGCCGTGATCGCGGCGATGGCGGAGTGGGAAGGCGCTTTTTGAGTTGTGAGCGCGTCTCTTTCGTGATCTGAATTGCTGCATTGATATTTAAATAAATGTAGCTACATTAATTCATGAAAATCATATGGGACGAGCCCAAGAGGCTCGCCAATATCGAGAAGCACGGCTTCGACTTTGCGGACATCGATGGCTTTGACTGGAATAGCGCCATCATTGAGAAAAGTGTCAACGGACCGGGAAGTGCGCGCTTCAAAGCGGTCGGGTATTTCCGGGACGGGACTATGGCTGTTATTTTTGCGGCTGTCGGAAGCGAAGCGATATCAATCATCAGCTTCCGACGAGCAAGTTCCAAGGAAAGAAGGACGTTGCCATGGCCAAGGTTGCAAAACTGAAAGAATTCAAACCCGGACGCGGCTATACCGAAGCGGACTGGAATGCCGTGGATTTCCCGGAAATGACAGATGAGGAACTCGCAAATGCGCGTCCCGCCAGAGAGGTTCTGCCCGCCGCCTTTTTCGAGGCCGTTGAAGAATACAGAAAATCGCGTGGTCGCCCGACGTTGGATAAGCCGAAGAAGCAGGTGACGCTACGTCTTGATGAGGACGTGCTGGAGCGTTTTCGCGAAGGCGGCAAAGGGTGGCAGAGCCGCATCAATAACGCTTTACGGAAGGCCGCAGGGATCTAAAGGCGCCATTTCAATTTAAGGCCGGAGCCTGCCAAGCAGCCTCCGGCCTCATTTTTCACCCGTCAAATCACCGGCGCTTGGTCTTGGCCTTCGCACCCTGCTCGGCAAATCCGATATAGACGCTGACAGACCGCGGCGCGCCGCCCGGTCCGTTGGGGATGGCGACGTGGTCGTTGTTGAAGATGAACTGCGTGCCCGCTCCGCCTGCCGAAACGTCGATGGCGAAATTGGTCGTTTCGCCGAAAATCTCGCCGTCGCCGTCCTTCACCGTCACGCGGATCGGTACGGTGACGCGGCCGGGCTTGGCCATCGGGCCGGGAACGAGACGGCCCTGCGCCAGGACGTTCACCGTCAGCGTCGATTCATTGGCGGAGCAGGACCGTGTCGTATCTGACAGCGACACCTGATAGGCGAGTTTCTGCGGATCGTCCTTGGCGCCACCGGCGTAAACGCGATGCACGGCATTGGCGTCGAGAACCGTCACCGTCGGGCAGTTGGCCTGCACCACCGGGGTGACGGCATTGGCCTGCGCGGCCGGAGGATTGACGGCAAGCGAGTCCGACGGATTGGAGGAATTACATCCTGCAACAACGGCCAGAAGCGACATCGCGGCGGACAAACGCAAGAAATTCCCTGACACTCTTCTAATTCCCTCTCCATTGTCCCGGAACCGAACCGGAGACGCTGTTTATTGACCTTTCACGCAGGTTGGCGATGGTCTATAGCAGCGACGCCGGAAAAAATCGATTGGCATGTTCGGTTTTGCTTGAATTTTCAAAAAAGCCCTTCATTACCTCGCCAATCGCCTCATTCCGGCGGGATGCTGCTGATAAAGAGCCGGTAACGGCACGGACAGACCGGTTAAGGACAAGGGACTATCTCGTGAAATATGTATCGACCAGGGGTGCGGCCCCTTCGCTTGGTTTCTGCGACGCGCTGCTGGCAGGCCTTGGCCGTGACGGCGGGCTTTACGTGCCGCGCGAGTGGCCTTCCATGTCGAAGAAGGAAATCCGCAACCTGCGCGGAAAATCCTATCAGGACGTCGCCTTCGAGGTTCTCTACCGTTTCACCGGCGGCGAAATTCCGGCCGACAAGTTCAAGGCGATGATCGACGACGCCTATTCGACGTTCCGTCACCCTGCCGTCGTGCCACTGACGCAGACCGGCCCGAACACCTTTGTGCTGGAGCTTTTCCATGGCACCACGCTCGCCTTCAAGGATGTGGCGATGCAGCTTCTCGCCCGCCTGATGGACTATACGCTGACGGAACGCGGCGAGCGCGCCACCATTGTCGGCGCCACGTCCGGCGACACCGGCGGTGCGGCGATCGATGCCTTTGCCGGGCGCGAACGCACCGATATCTTCATCCTTTTCCCGAACGGCAAGGTCTCGCCGGTGCAGCAGCGCCAGATGACGACCTCCACCGCTTCCAACGTGCATGCGCTGGCGATCAACGGCAATTTCGACGATTGCCAGACGCTGGTCAAAGAGATGTTCAACGACGTGAAGTTCCGCGACGGCGTGAAGCTTTCCGGCGTCAACTCCATCAACTGGGCGCGGATCATGGCGCAGGTGGTGTATTACTTCACCGCCTCGCTGTCGCTCGGCGGCCCGGACCGGAAGATTTCCTTCACCGTTCCGACAGGCAATTTCGGCGATATCTTCGCCGGTTACGTCGCCAAGAAGATGGGGCTGCCGATCGACAAGCTGGTCATCGCCACCAATGACAACGACATTCTGGCGCGCACGCTGAAGACCGGCCGTTACGAGATGCGCGGCGTCAAGCCCACCACCTCGCCTTCGATGGATATCCAGATTTCGTCCAACTTCGAACGCCTGCTGTTTGAAGCCTATGACCGCGATTCCGCTGCGGTGACGGCGTCCATGGATGGCCTGAAGCAGTCCGGCGCCTTTGAAATTCCGCCGAAGGCACTGAAATTCATCAAAAAGGATTTCCGCGCCGGCCGCGCCACCGAAAAGCAGGTTGCGGCGACCATTCGCGACACACTTGAAAAGACCGGATACCTGATCGATCCGCATACGGCGACCGGCGTTTTCGTGGCTGAGAAGCACGAAAAAGCGGGAAGCCCGATGGTGGTTCTGTCGACCGCCCACCCGGCTAAATTCCCGGCCGCTGTAAAATCCGCTTGCGCAATCGACCCGGCGCTTCCAGTATGGCTAGCTGACATTATGAACCGGGAGGAGCGTTTCGACATTCTGGACGCAGAGCTGAAAGCCGTGGAAACCTTCATCGGCCAACATGCACGCGCCGGCAAATAGAGACGCGGAAAGACGTTGAGTATGAGAGTTAATGTGACCCGGCTTTCGTCCGGGTTGACCGTTGTAACGGAAAGAATGCCACATCTCGAAAGCGTTGCTCTTGGGGTGTGGATCAAATCCGGGTCCCGCAACGAGACGACTGCCGAGCACGGCATCGCCCATCTTCTCGAACATATGGCCTTCAAGGGTACGGCGCGCCGCACCGCCCGGCAGATCGCCGAAGAGATCGAAAACGTCGGTGGCGAAGTCAACGCCGCAACATCGACGGAAACAACCTCCTATTATGCCCGCGTCCTCAAGGACCATGTTCCTCTCGCGGTCGATATCCTTGCCGATATCCTGACGGAATCGCTGTTCGACGAAGACGAGCTGGAGCGCGAGAAAAACGTCATTCTCCAGGAAATCGGCGCTGCGACCGATACGCCTGACGACGTGATCTTCGACAATTTCTCCGGCGTCGCCTATCGCGACCAGACCATCGGCCGGCCGATCCTCGGCACGCCCGACACCGTGCAATCCTTCACGAGCGGTGAGATAAGGCATTATCTCGCCCGCAATTATACGACGGACCGGATTTTCGTCGTCGCCGCCGGCGCGGTCGATCACGAAAGCTTCGTGAAGCAGGTGGAGGAGCGTTTTGCCTCGCTGCCGCTCGTGCCGGCGGCACCGCCCGTCATGGAAAAGGCGATCTATACCGGCGGGGAAATCCGCGAGACCCGCGACCTGATGGATGCGCAGGTGCTGCTCGGTTTCGAGGGCAAGGCCTATCACGCCCGCGACTTCTATTGTTCGCAGATTCTCGCCAATATTCTCGGCGGCGGTATGTCATCGCGTCTCTTCCAGGAAGTGCGCGAGGCGCGCGGCCTGTGTTATTCCGTTTATGCCTTCCATTGGGGTTTTTCCGATACGGGCATTTTCGGCGTGCATGCGGCGACCGGCGGCAATGACCTGCCGGAACTGATACCCGTCATCGTCGATGAATTGCGCAAGTCTTCGGAGACTATCCATCAGGACGAAATCAACCGCGCCCGCGCACAGATCCGGGCGCAATTGCTGATGGGACAGGAAAGCCCGGCTGCCCGTGCCGGCCAGATTGCCCGGCAGATGATGCTTTACGGCCGCCCCATCCCCAATGAAGAAATGATGACGCGCCTCGAGGACATCACCCGGGAGCGCCTGACCGATCTTGCAGGCCGGCTGTTTTTCGATACAGTTCCGACATTGTCTGCCATTGGCCCGCTGGAACAGCTGCCGCCGCTTTCAGACATCACTGCCGCGCTGTCCGCGCAGCAGCCTGCAAGGATAAAGGCGAACGGATAAACCACTATGAGAGCGGGACTTAAAGGCGAAGACCGCTCATCTTTTTCGCCGTCCCGCTTGCGGATGACGATATCTGCCGCCCAGGGATCGTGAATGCTGCGTTTTCTTTCCCGACATAACGACACGCCGGAACTGCGCAGCGCCGATCATCTCCTCAGACTGCCGCGTTACAGCGATTTCAAGCAATGGCATGTGCTACGCTCGGAAAGCCGGCAGTTTCTTCAGCCCTGGGAGCCAACCTGGCGCCCGGATGAGCTGACCGAAGGCGCCTTCCGCATGCGCGTGGTGCGCAACGGCCAGGAATTTTCCTCCGGCACCGCCGTCTCGTTTCTGCTGTTCGAAAAAGAAACCCTGCTCGTCGGCGGCATCACCATCGGTTACATCCGCCGGGGCGCCGCACAAAGCTGCATGATCGGCTACTGGACAGGCGAACGGCACGCGGCACGAGGCCATATGTCTGCCGCATTAAAATTGGTAATACCCTACATCTTTAACGGACTTCAGTTGCACCGTATCGAGGCAGCCTGTATTCCGGAAAACTTCAAAAGCATCCGGCTTCTCGAAAATGCCGGGTTCCAGCGGGAAGGCCTCTTGCGGGAATATCTGAAAATCAATGGCCAATGGCGGGATCATATGATGTTTTCCCTTCTTGCCGACAAGCAAAGCTCCGGCGGAACGAAGTACGATACATGACCTACAATCACACTGCGCCGTGCCTGTCGAAACGTCTGGCGGCAATCGCACTGGCTGTGCCGTTTTTCCTGCTTTTCGTGCTTTTTGCCTCTCATTCCTACGCTTTCGAACCGGTGAAGATTTCCCGTGACGACACGGCGCTCGATCTCACCGCAACGACCGATATCTATGCCAATCAGGGCGAAGCCTTTCAGGTCTCGACCGCACCCGGCCCTGACGGCATCCGCCGCCGTATCGAAGTGCGCGCCAGTTCCGAAGACCATCAGGGTGACTGGGCTGTCTTTGCGCTCGCCAACGTCTCCGAGGAGCAGCTGGAGCGCGTGATCGTCGCGCCGCATTTCCGTCTCGTCAATTCCAAGCTGTTCTGGCCCGATCTCGGCTCGCAGCGCATCATCGCCATCACCCCGAGCGAAGGCTTCGCGCTCGACCGGCAGCCGAGCCCGGATGCAGACGTGTTCCGCATCACGCTCAATCCCGGCTCCGTCATCACCTTCGTCGCCGAGCTTTCCACGCCGCAGCTGCCGCAGATCTATCTCTGGGAACCGGAAGCCTACAAGGACACGATCAACGCCTTCACGCTCTATCGCGGCATCGTGCTCGGCATTGCCGGCCTGCTGGCCGTGCTTTTGACCATCCTTTTCGTGGTCAAGGGCACCTCTGTCCTGCCAGCCTCGGCAGCGCTCGCCTGGGCGGTGCTCGCTTATATCTGCGTCGATTTCGGTTTCCTCGAAAAACTCATCACCGTCACCTCAAGCGATCAACGAATATGGCGGGCGGGCGCCGAAGTGGCGCTCGCCTCCAGCTTCGTGGTCTTCCTCTTCACCTATCTCAACCTGAACCGATGGCACGCGCATCTGGGTTATGCGACCTTTGCCTGGGTGGTGGGTCTGGCGCTGCTGTTCGGCGTGGCGATCTACGATCCTTCGGTCGCCTCCGGTATCGCCCGCGTCTCCTTTGCGCTGACGGCGACGGCCGGTATCGCGCTTATCATCTATCTCGGCTTCAACCGTTACGACCGGGCGATTTTGCTCGTGCCCTCCTGGGCGCTGATCCTCGTCTGGCTGTTCGGCAGCTGGCTGACGGTGACGGGACAATTGGACAACGACATCGTGCAGCCCGCACTTGGCGGCGGGCTGGTGCTGATCGTGCTGCTGATTGGCTTCACCGTCATTCAGCATGCCTTTGCCGGCAGCGCCTATCAGCAGGGCCTGTTCTCCGATCTCGAGCGGCAGTCGCTGGCGCTGACGGGCAGCGGCGATACCGTGTGGGACTGGGATGTGACGCGTGACCGCATCGTCACCACACCTGATATTTCCAACCGGCTGGGGCTGGAACCCGGCACCATGCATGGCGCGGCCCGTAACTGGCTGCCACGTCTGCATCCGGACGACCGCGACCGGTTCAAGGCGACGCTCGACGTGCTGCTCGATCACCGCAAAGGCCGCCTCAACCACGAATTCCGCATTCGCGCCGAAGACGGCCATTTCCATTGGCTGCAAATCCGCGCCCGTCCGGTGCTTGGCTCCAACGGCGAAATCATCCGCTGCGTCGGCACCATCACCGATATCACCGAACAGAAAAATTCGGTCGAGCGGCTGTTGCAGGATGCGATGAACGACAATCTGACCGGGCTTCCGAACCGTCAGGTCTTCCTCGACCGCCTGCAATCGATTCTCAACCTCTCTCCCGACAGCGAGGGCGTGCGCCCGACTGTGATGGCGATCGATATCGACCGTTACAAGCTGGTCAATGACACACTCGGCATTGCTGCCGGTGACAATATTCTGATTGCGCTCACCCGGCGCCTGCGTCGCCTGCTGAAACCGCAGGATACGCTGGCGCGTCTCGGTGGTGATGAATTCGGCCTGATCCTGACCTCCGAGCGCGATCCGCAGCGGGTTGCCGATTTCGCCGATGCGGTGAACAAGGCGATCATGGTGCCGATCAATTTCGCCAATCGCGAAATCATCCTCACCGCCTCCATCGGTCTCGTCTCTTGGATCGACCAGCAGGAAAGTGCGGCCGGACTGCTGAGCGACGCCGAACTGGCCATGTATCGCGCCAAGCGCGCCGGCGGCAACCGCGTCGAGCCGTTCCGCCCCGCTTTCCGCACCTCCGGCACCGACCGTTTGCAGATGGAAAGCGACCTCCGCCGCGCCATCGAGCGCAAGGAGCTGTCCCTCGCCTATCAGCCGATCGTCAAGCTTGACGATGGCGCGCTGGCCGGTTTTGAAGCGCTGATGCGCTGGGAACATCCCAAGCGCGGCAATATTCCGCCGAGCGAATTCATTCCGATTGCGGAGGCTTCCGGCCTGATTGAGCCTCTCGGCATGTTTGCACTGGAGCGTGCGGCGACCGACCTGATGGACTGGCAGCATGCCATCGACAAGATGCCGATCTTCATTTCTGTCAATATTTCCAGCGCGCAATTGCTGAACAACGAATTGTACAACGACGTGCGCGGCATGCTGACCCGCACCCGCTGCAATCCGCAACAGCTGAAGCTGGAACTGACCGAATCCGTCGTGATGGAAAACCCGGAACAGGCGCGGCTGGTGCTTTCCAAACTCAAGGAAACGGGCCTCAGCCTCGCCATGGATGATTTTGGCACCGGCTATTCGTCGCTCGCCTATCTCACCCGCTTCCCCTTCGACACGATCAAGCTCGACAAGGCGCTAGTGGCCAATACCAGCGACAAGCGCAATGTGCTCCTGCGCTCGGTCATCGCCATGGCGCGCGCGCTCGATATGCAGGTGGTGGCGGAAGGCATCGAAACGCCCGAGGATGCGGCGGAACTGGCGCGCATGAACTGCCATTTCGGCCAGAGCTTCATGTTCGGCACCCCGGTTTCCGGCGATGCGGCGCTGAAGCTCCTGCGCGAGCGGTTCCAGCCGACGAAGCGGGCGTCTTGAGCGAAGGGGTGCAGTGATGTGTCTGCCCTAGACGAGTGCGACGTCATCCTCGGGCTCGTCCCGAGGATCTAATCACGCATCGTAAAATGACCATTGGCAGATCCTCGGGACAAGCCCGAGGATGGCGGAGGAGAGATTATTCCTTCTCCTCAAAAGTCTTGGATTTCGTGCCAAACGGTCACTGACTCATCGCCATCTGCGGCGCATCAACCGCCACGTTCCCATGCAGGAGGTCGTGAACGAACTCCATCTTCGCCACCACCGGCGGCGCCAGCACGAAGGGATAAAGGTCCGCCTCCCCCATGCTGCGCTGGATGGAATTGATGGCAACGCTGAGCGGAATCCAGGCCTTGACCAGCTGTGCGGCACTGCGGGCCCTATAGGGATCGAAGGTCACCTCCGCCGCCATTTCCTCGTGTCCGTCGGGGTCTATCGCCACACCGAAGGCGCGCGCCGTCTCCAGCGTATCGACGATATGCAGATAATGGGCGAAGCATTCGGCGAAATCTTCCCACGGATGGACCGAGGCATAGGAGCTGATGAAATTCTCCTGCCAGTCTGGTCGCGGCCCGCCCTCGTAATTGCGCTGCAGGGCGGCGGCGTAATCCTCGCGCTCGTCGCCGAAAACGGCGCGGCAGGCTTCCAGCCGGTTCGCGTCGCGCACCAGCTTGTTCCAGATAAAATGCCCGACCTCATGGCGGAAATGGCCGAGCATGGTGCGATAGGGCTCATTCATATTGGCGCGTACCTGTTCGCGCGTCGCATCATCGGCCTCTGCGGCGCGAATGGCGATCAGGCCTTCGTCGTGACCGGTCATGGCGGGAATGATGGAGCCATCGGGTGCCACCTCATCCACCAGAAAGTCAAAAACGAGACCGCCGGCGGGATCAGCATCACGGTTGGGGTGCGGCAGGCCAAGCTTCAGGATCGAATAAAACAGATGCCGCTGGGCTTGGCTGATGCCGCGCCACTGCTCGATCCCCTCTTCCGTTGCAATGTCTGGCACCAGGCGATTATGGCTACAGGCCGGGCAAAAGGCGCTGGCGCTTTCCGCCGGCACCGACCAGTTGCAGATATCGTTCACCTCATTGGCGCAGAACCGCACCTGCCTATCCGGCTCCGCGATGATCTGCCAGTTCGGTTCACCCGCAGGTGCGAGCGCTTCCATGGACAGCCGTTCCGGCACGAATGCCAGACGGTGGCCGCAGGCGACACAGAAGCGATTGTCGAAATGAACAGGTTGGCCGCAGGACGCGCAGGAGAAAAGCTTCACGGGTGACACCCTTGCAATGGTCGGAGGAGGAAAGGCAGACATAAGATACCGGCATGACGAACGTGTCAGCCTTGGCCCACGCACGACAAGAGCGCATGTGCCATAACACATGCGCTCCACGCGCCCTGTTGTGGGAGGGGCGCATCAATTCATGCAATATTACATGCGGTCGACGGCGCCCTTGACGGCATCCTTCGCCTTGCCGACAGAAGTCTGCACCTTGCCCTTGGTTTCTTGGGCGGCACCCTTGGCGCGCAATTCATTATTGCCCGTCGCTTCGCCGACGTTCTTCTTCACCTTGCCGGCAACTTCATTGGTTTTACCGGCGATCTTGTCAGATGTGCTACCCATTTTACTTCTCCCTAGTTAAGCCGTACTTTCTGTTCGGCTTTCCGGGTGAGTAACGTCAGGGATCAGGATTTGGTTCCAGCAAAAAACAATCGAGAACAAAATGGGCTCAGGCGTGCCCGGCATCCGTGGAGAGCATACGGGCATCGACGCCCATCAGGGCCAGCGCCCGCTCATATTTATTGTCCAGACCACGGTCGAAGATCAGCTCTTCCGCCGCCGGGCAATTCAGCCAGCCATTATTGGCGATCTCGTTTTCCAGCTGGCCCGGACCCCAGCCGGCATAGCCGAGCATCATGGTCGCCTTTTGCGGGCCACGGCCATTGGAGATGGCACGGACAATATCGAGCGTCGCCGTCAGTGAAATATCGTCGCTGACCGGAATGGAGGATTCGCTCAAATAATCATCCGAATGCAGCACGAAACCGCGGCCGGATTCGACCGGGCCGCCGCACTGGATCGGAAACTCGCGGGTGCGGTTGGGCAGCATGATGGCGTCGTTGCTATCCACCAGCTTCAGATGCAGCAGGATGTCCGTGAAGGTGATCTGCTGCGGACGGTTGATGATGAAGCCCATGGCGCCGGCGTCCGAATGGGCGCAGATATAAATTACCGAACGGGCAAAATTGCCATCGTCCAGCCCCGGCATGGCGATCAGGAACTGGCTATCGAAAGAGCCACGTTCGCGTTTGTCCATCAGGGTTGAAAAGCTCACCGGCGCCTCCAGCAGACCGAATTCCATCCTTGCACGGAAAACGGCGTTCGCACTTCGACAGTGCGCAGGATGCGGCATAGCGCCCGATCAATCAACCGAAAATGATGAACCGCACGAATTCGTAACTGGTCCACTGGCCGATGTTGGGTTAGACGGGAAGCATGAGCGTCAGGATATTCTTTCGATTTTCACATCTTCGCCTCGCCGTCGTATTCGCCGCCCTTCTCGGTGGTGGGCAAGCCGCGCAGGCCGAAATTACCGACTGGGCAAGAAGCGAAGGCGGCCAGATGCGGGTGGCAAGCCTTGCCATGGATGCTGACGGCGTGGTGCGCGGCGTGCTGCAGATCGAGCCAAAGGACGGCTGGATAACCTATTGGCGCGAACCGGGCGAAGCCGGCATACCGCCGCAGATCACCCCCGATCCGGCAAGCGGCGTCAGCCTGACCACCATGGCCTATCCCGTCCCGAAACTGATCGAGAACGGCGATATCACCGATATCGGTTATGATCACGCCGTCAGCCTTCCCTTTCAGTTGAAAGCCACCGATCCGGCGGCAAGCGGGACGATCGACATCACCGCCTTCATCGGCGTGTGCCAGAATATCTGCATTCCCTTCGAGGCGAAATTTTCCATCAGCCGCGGCAACGCTGCCGATGATGACAGTGAGGAACGCCGCCTTCTCGAAGAGGCGCGCGAGACCCTGCCCGAAGCGGCTTCCGACGATTTCAAGGTCATCGATTTCCACATTACGCCCGACAAGACCATGCTTGGCGTGCAGCTGCAGCTCCCGGAAAATGCGCCCAAGGAGACCGAAATCTTCATCGCCGGCCCTTCCGGTTTTGCCTATTACGAACCGCAGAACCTGGTGCGCGACAAGCGCAAGCTCTCCTTCTACATGAACATCAAAGGCCTTCCGAAAACCTATCAGGTGCCGGGCAACAGCTGGCCCATCCTGGTCAAATCCGGCGACCGGGCGATGGAAACGGTGCTGAATTTTCCCAAGCCCTGAGCGGGTGTCTGGCATACGGCATTTCAAACGAAAACCGCATGACAGATTTCATGTCCCTGCTCTATAGTCGCGCGAACCGAACGACCAGAGGAGCACGGACATGACCATCAAGATCGGCGAAAAACTACCTTCCGCAACCTTCAAGGAAAAGACGGCCGATGGCCCGGTGGATACCACCACCGACGCGCTTTTCGGCGGCAAGAAGGTGGTTCTCTTTGCCGTTCCCGGCGCCTTCACCCCCACCTGCTCGCTGAACCATCTGCCGGGCTATCTCGAAAACCGCGACGCCATTCTCTCCAAGGGCGTGGATGATATCGCGGTCGTCTCCGTCAATGACTGGCATGTGATGGGCGCCTGGGCGCAATCGTCGGGCGGCCAGGGCAAAATCCACTTCCTCGCCGACTGGGACGCTTCCTTCACCAAAGCGCTCGGCCTCGATGCCGATCTTTCCGGCGGTGGTCTTGGTGTGCGCTCCAAGCGTTATTCCATGCTGGTGGAAGACGGCGTGGTGAAGTCTCTGAACGTCGAAGACAACCCCGGCCAGGCGACCGTTTCGGCAGCCGCGGCAATGATTGAGCAGCTTTAACAAGCCCATTCTTAAGTACACAACTTGATACATCAAATATTAATCAGGCCCGCGGACTTATCGTTCGCGGGCCTTGACGAATCACGAGCACTTCAGACAAATTACTCAAGAGATAAATCTTTATTTACTTATATATATACATTATTAAGTTATTTACATAAAAAATACTTAAATTTATCTACATAATAAACTATGAAGAACAGATAATCCATATTCAATACTTAAATTCATTCATTTATTCACAAATGGGCATGATGCGCCATCCACAAAATATTCCAGCCCTTAGTCCGCTGAACCCTGTCTAGGTTCGTCACAGGGTACGACACCGGAGAAAGGGTGGGTATGCGCAGCAACACGTCAATAATCTTCCAGCCTCACTCGATTTTCGTTTCACACAAAAACTTGATCGGAGCCTTAGCGCTGAACGCCCCGGTGCCGCGCCGCCCTGCGGCTCAGTCGTCGCGCCTGATGACGGGCTGGCTATCCCCGAAACCTCTGACATTTCTCTTCACCGTTCCAATGTTACTCGGACTGAACTGTGTCGCCACAGCAGGTGACATTCCGGGCTTCCCCTACGTTCGCTGGCTCGAAGGAGCAGGAACGAATTTCGTCAACGGCATCAGCGGAGACGGGTCTGTCGCGGTCGGATATTCGATTTCCAGCAATGGCCCGCGACCTTTTCGTTGGGAGGCGGCGACGGGAACGCTGCGCTATATTGATGGTGGGATTGAAGCATACGGTGGCCGCCCCGAGAAGACAAATGTGGACGGCTCCGTGATCGTGGGCACCTCCAGTAGCGACCAGGCGTTCCGCTGGACCGCGAGAACCGGAATGAGGACACTTGGCACCCTACAGGGGATCGGCAAATCCTCCGCCACGGGCGTGAGTGGCGATGGGTCGATCATCATTGGTGTATCCGAAAATGCTGATGTGCAGCGAGCATTTCGCTGGTCAGCGGCCACCGGTGTCATGACAGCGGTTGACATGCCCGCGGATGTAACCTCTTCCGTTGCCACTGACGTCAGCCTCGATGGAAGAGTTGTTGTCGGGGAATACTTTACCGCGGCGAACGTGCACGCCTTTCGTTGGACCGCAACAGATGGTACTGTCGATATCGGAACACTTCCCGGTTCGTACGGTGCGCGTGCGTTAGCGACCAATACGGACGGCACGATTGTCGCGGGGGTCTCCAGATTCGTCGTGCAAGTGCCGATCGAAGTGTTGGAGGACAGGGCGGGAAAGTTCGACGGAACTGACATCAAAGACGGTCCCGTCAACCCCGACGTCAAAATGTTCATTGATGAATGGCATGCCTTCCGATGGAACGCTGCCACAGGATCAATGCAGCCGCTTGAGGTAATTCCGAACGGAAGTGGCTCTATACCCTATGCCATGAGCGCGGACGGTTCGGTCATTGTCGGGAATTGGCAATCCGCCAGCGGTCAGCGCGGCTTCCGCTGGACCGAACCTGGCGGAATGCTGTCCGTTGAGGACTGGTTGCGGAACAATGGTGTCTCTATCGCCAGCGACTTCACAAGTACCGCTACGGACCTAAGCGCCGATGGCAACATCGTTGTGGGCCGAACAAGAAATAACACATCTTACATAGCCCGAATCGTGCTTGCTGTCTCCGCCACAGCGGACCCGCGCACCAATCTTGTCAATGTGGATACGGTGACACCTGCAGATCCCGGGAGTAGCGGAAGACAACCGCGAGGAATCGACCTCACGAACGCACCAGTCACAACGACTCCTTCGGCATCGTCCGGCACCGCCTCCTCCTCTCCATCATCTACCTCATCTGCATCCGCCTCGCCCTCCGGCTCTTCCAATACTTCCACATCGCCCGCAACCACGACATCTGGCGCAGCGTCGACACCTACTGCATCTTCTGTTTCCTCACCCGGTTCCGCCGCCAAAACTGGCCATTCCATCCTTCCTGCGCGTTCGGGCATCATCGATCTGGATCAATATGCGGGGACGATTGCAGCAAGGCCGAGTGCGGGTGTCGGCCTCAACATTGCCAATACCGTTCTCGACGGCGCGCATGGCATGCCGATGCGCAGCCTGCTGGAGCCGGGCCGTCAATCTTTTTCCATCGTCAGCGATGTTGGTCACAATGACGGCCGCGATGCGGCTGGCGCTTTTGGTATTGCCGATATCGGCTATGGTTTCGGGCTCGACGGTGGCGCGACGGCGCACATCACCTTTGGCGGCCTATATGACCAACGCGATATCAATACCGGCGGAGACTTCATCCACAGCGGCTTCTACATCGCTCCCGAGATCAGCCTGCCGCTCACTGATGGCCTATATGCCACCATTGGCGGTTATTATGCACCCGGCAGAATGTCGATCGAGCGCGGTTACCTCAATGGCGGCACGATGGATTATTCGCGCGGCGAGACCGATCTCAGTGTCTGGGCAGCGAAACTGCGCTTTGACTGGCTGGATGCGCTCACAATCAGCGAATGGAACCTGACACCCTATGCCGGCGTGACCTATGCAAAAGCCGAGATGGGCGCTTATGCGGAAACCGGCGGGGCGTTTCCGGCCGGTTTCGATGCGAGCGGCGAGCAATCCACCATCATTCGCGCCGGTCTCGACGGCGTCACCAATTTCAGCGACTCGATCCGCTTTCTGGCAAGGGCCGAGGCGGCCTACCGGCTGGAAAAGAAAACAGCAACGACTACGGGCACCATTGATGACTTGATGGGGTTTTCCTTCGCCGGGCAAGACATAGACCGCTTCTGGCTGCGCGGTGGCCTCGGCGCGGAATTCGATATGGCGGGCGGGACGGCATCACTGAACGTCAACGTCACCACCGAGGGCAACGATCCCGGCCTATGGGTTCGGGCCGGCTGGAAGATCACTTTCTGACCGGCAACCAGCCTTTACACATTCATGTCGAACACCAGAAGCCCGGCGAGGCCGCCATCTGTCAGCGACACCAACCGTTCCCCCACTTCCACATGCTGGGGATGGGCGAGATAGCCATCGCGGGCTTCGGGGCTTTCCAGCGTGACGATGAAGCCATCGACAAAACCGCCATTCAGGCCTTCGGGCGAGATGTTCTGGCCGTATTTAACATCGACGATCCCCGGTATCTCGTCCTTCAGGGCCGCAATCGCCTCGAAAACAGCGTGTTTTTCAGAGGATGCCGTCGCAGCCTTGAACCTTAGAAATACACAATGCAGGATCATCCGAATGTCTCCTCCGCTGGAACGCCGCCCAAGCTGTTTGACGACAAGATAAGTCGGGTTTCAGTTTCCACAACCCCCAATCGGGCCGCAAATCGATCTCTCAATCGGACCCCCCAATCGGGATTGAGCGTCGCGCCCGCCCAGAGCCAGTCACAGCGGCAAGAACGCAGGCCTGCGTTACCGGCGTTTGAAGGGCTCCATGCCCTTGCGCGCCAGTTCATCGGCACGCTCGTTTTCCGGGTGGCCGGCATGGCCCTTCACCCAATGCAGGGTGACCTTGTGGCGCTCCTGCGCCGCCTCCAGCGCCTGCCAAAGCTCGACATTCTTGACCGGCTTGTTATCAGCGGTCTTCCAGCCCTTCTTTTTCCAGCCGAAAATCCACTTGGTGATGCCGTCCTTCACATAGGCGCTGTCGGTATAAAGATCGACCTCGCAGGGGCTCTTCAGCGCATTGAGCGCCGAGATCGCCGCCAGCAATTCCATGCGGTTGTTGGTGGTGTCGGCTTCGCCGCCGGAGAGTTCCTTTTCGGTCTCGCCATAACGCAGCACCGCACCCCAGCCGCCCGGCCCGGGATTGCCGGAGCAGGCGCCATCGGTGAAAATATCGACGTGTTTCATTCGCCCGCCAGCCCATATTCGGCGACATTGGCGATCGTGCGGTGGAAGCGCAGCTTGCGCAGATATTCCAGCGGATCCTTCTTCACCACCAGCGCGCCGGCCGGCGTCGTCAGCCAGTCGTAAAGCCGGGTCAGGAAGAAACGTAACGCCGAACCGCGTGACAGCAGCGGCAGCGCTTCCAGCTCCGCTTCGCTCAGCGGTCGAACCGACTGGTAACCTTCCAGCAGCGCCTTGCCCTTGATGACGTTGTAAGCGCCATCCTTTTCGAAGCACCAGGCGTTCAGGCAGATCGACACGTCATAAGCGAGCAGGTCGTTACAGGCGAAATAAAAATCGATCAGGCCGGAAAGCTCGTCTCCGAGGAAGAAGACATTGTCCTGAAACAGATCCGCATGGATGACGCCTGCCGGCAAATCTTTCGGCCAATGGGCGGCAAGATAATCGATCTCCGGGCGAATCTCTTCCCTAAGCCCCTTCTCCACCTCATCCGCACGCTCTTCGGACTTGTCCCACAGCACTTTCCAGCCTTCAACCGAGAGCGCATTGGGCCGCTTGATCTCGAACCCTTCGCTCGCCAGATGCATGGCGGCCAGCGCCTTGCCGACTTCCCGGCAATGTTTCGCTTCCGGTTTTCTCAGCCACATGCCTTCGAGGAAGGAAATGAGCGCTGCCGGCCGACCCGACAATTCGCCCAGCAATTCGCCATCCTTGCGCGGCAGGGGCAAGGGGCAGGACAGACCCTTGGCGGCCAAATGCTGCATGAGGCCGAGGAAGAAGGGCAGATCGTTTTTCTCCACGCGCTTTTCATAAAGCGTGAGGATCAGCGGATCTTTGGTGGTGTGCAGCAGGAAATTGGAGTTTTCGACACCCTCGGCAATGCCCTTGTAGGAGGTGAGGCTGCCGACGTCATATTGCGTGAGGAAATTCCTCAGATCATCTTCGGTAATATCAGTATAAACTGCCAATTTTATATCTCTTGATGAAGGAAGGACTAGAAATCTAGGGGGAGCATGCCAAAGGTAGGGCGAAAACCGCCCTTGCTCAGCGCCACCCCGCTTCAGATACCGGCGGTGGCTTTTGACGGCAGCGCGTTGCTGGCATTGCCATTAACAAAAGCCATGTCATCTGTCGTCAACTCGATGCTGCGCAGCTCGCGGTTGACGAGGAAATGTTCCGTTTCCTCAACCGTCACGGCGAGATCGAGCGTGGTATCGAAACGTGCCTTGAAGGCCTCGATGATCTCATCAACGATGACCTCCGGCGCGGAAGCACCGGCCGAAAGGCCGACCGTGCGGATGTCGCCGATCTCATTCCAGTCGATTTCCGACGCCCGCTGCACCAGCACCGAGTGTTTGGCGCCGGCGCGCAGCGCCACTTCCACCAGCCGCTTTGAATTGGAGGAATTGGGGGCGCCAACGACGATGAAGAGATCGCAGCCGGGGGCTGCCTGCTTCACCGCATCCTGACGGTTGGTGGTTGCGTAACAGATGCTGTCGGCAGCAGGCGCCTGAATGGCCGGAAACCGTTCCTGAAGCCTGGCGATGACGCCGGCGGTATCATCGACCGACAGTGTCGTCTGCGTGACGAAACCGAGGTTTTCACGGTCGACCGGTTCGTAAACACCCGCATCTTCCACCGTCTCGACCAGCGAGACCGTGCCTTCGGGCAGTTGGCCCATGGTGCCAATGACTTCGGGGTGACCGGCATGGCCGATCAGCACCACATGACGGCCGAGGCGCTGGTGGCGCATGGCCTGCTTATGGACCTTGGAGACCAGCGGGCAAGTCGCGTCGAGATAAAACAGGTTACGTGCCTGCGCATCTTCAGGCACGGATTTCGGCACACCGTGGGCGGAAAAGACCACCGGCTGCTCGCGATGCTCGGCAGGAATCTCATGCAGTTCCTCGACGAAAATCGCGCCCTTGGCTTCCAGGCCTTCAACAACGTAACGATTATGCACGATTTCGTGGCGAACATAGACCGGTGCGCCATAGGCTTTCAGCGCCAGCACGACGATCTGAATCGCCCTATCCACGCCCGCGCAAAAGCCGCGCGGTCCGCACAGCCTTATCGTCAAAGGGGGTTTGGAAACGGCGATGTTCATTCGTGCTCCTTGGCGCGCTCCTTGGCCTTGCCCGGCAAGCTACCGGACGGCGCGCTCTTCATTCACCCTGCGCCTTACCGTTCCGGAAATAGGCAAAACCGGCGACGATGACAAGGGCCGCCGCCAGACCATACCACGTTATCGCATATTGCAGGTGATTGTTGGGCAAATCTATCAGCGTCACACCGCCCTGCGGCCAGCCGCCGGGATTGGGCGCATTGTCGGCATCCACGAAGAGTTTGACCAGCCGGTCGGGCGGCACGTCGGCGCTGGACGCCATCGCCGCCAGATCCTTCCAGTAGAAGATATTCTTGGCGATATCGTTGTCCGGCAACAGCGAGGATGGTTTTGCAACCAGCGGCGCGCGCGCCAACCCCGTTATCGTCACCTCGCCGCTCAACTGGCCATCGGGCCGTTTGGCCGCTTCCTTCATCTCGAAGGGCACGAAGCCACGATTGACGAAAAGAATGCGGCCATCGGCGAGTGTCAGCGGCGTATAGATATAATAACCGGTCTGGCCCTGATGGGTGGCGAAGAAATGCCGCTCGCGCGTGTGATCGAAAGTGCCTGATAGCCTGACCTTACGGTATTCTATCTCGCCGCCGCTTTTTACGATGGCCTCGATATCGGAGAGCGTGGCGGGACTTGCGTTGCGCCTTTCCTCGATATCGGCCATTAGGGCCTCTTTCCAGTAGAGCCGTTTCACCTGCCAGGTGCCGAGCCCGAGAAGAATGGCAAGCGCCAGCAGCACCAGCGGCGCGGCGAACCAGACCCGCCGTTGCGCCGCCTTCATGTGGGAAACGTCATTCACGATCAAGCCTGCCTTCGCTTGCATTGTTGCGGTATTGCAGCGCAATCATGATCCCTTTCAGCTTGCGCAGCAGCACGAGAGAGACAATCACCGTAAACGGCAACCAGAGCATGACATGCACCCAGACGGGCGGGGCAAAACGCTGATCGACCCAAAGCGCCAGCCCAACGACCAGAAAACCGACGATCAGCATGACAAAAACGGCCGGGCCATCCCCCGCATCGGCAAAGCCGTAATCCAGTCCGCAGGCGCTACAGGCGGGTTTCGGTGTCAAAAAACCATCGAACAGTCGGCCATTGCCACAACGGGGGCAGCAGCCTTTCAAGCCCACCTTGATGGGATCGACAGGCGCGAAATTGCCGTTTGATGGTTCAGACATGAGGACCTCCCGCTCCCGCCGGCAAAAACCTCGAGAATACATAGAGCTTCGGGTAGTCGCATCGGCCCTCGGGGTTGCACCTTGTTTCTTCTCCCCGCCGGGGAGAAGGTGGCCGAAGGGTCGGATGAGGGGGTAAGGTTCCCGGATATCTCTACCCTTGCCGCCTCATCCCGCTGCCGCGACCTTCTCCCCGGCGGGGAGAAGAAATACGTGGCGCTCGCTCATCTCTCAGAAGCAACGTGGTGGGCTACACGGCGTAAGTTAACCGTGCAGCGGTGCGCCCCAGCCACCCCAGATGTAGATGGCGAAGAACAGGAACAGCCAGACGACGTCAACGAAGTGCCAGTACCAGGCGGCCGCTTCGAAACCGAAATGCTGTTTGGGCGTGAAACCGCCGGCGATGGCGCGGAACAGGCAGACCAGCAGGAAGACAGTGCCGACGAAGACATGGAAACCGTGGAAACCGGTGGCCATGAAGAAGGTGGCGCCGTAGATCGAATTTTTGAAGTCGAACGGCGCGTGGATGTATTCGTAAACCTGCACGGTGGAGAACAGGACGCCGAGCGCGACGGTCAATGCCAGACCCGAGATCAGGCCCTTGCGGTCATTATGCAGCAAGGCATGGTGCGCCCAGGTTACGCAGGTGCCCGAGAGAAGCAGGATGACGGTGTTGTAGAGCGGCAGATGCCAGGGATCGATGACCTCGATGCCCTTCGGTGGCCATTGCCCACCGGTATATTCGAGGCGCGACGCCTGGATGGCCTCATGCGGGAAGAGGCTGGCATCGAAATAGGCCCAGAACCAGGCGACAAAGAACATCACCTCGGAGGCGATGAACATGATCATGCCGTAACGCAGATGCAGCGAAACCACGCGGGTATGGCTGCCCTCATTGGCTTCCTTGATCGTGTCCGCCCACCAGGCGTACATGACGTAAAGCACGATGACGAGACCGATATAGAACAGCCAGGGGTTGGCCAGTTCCGCACCGAACAGCTTGAAGGAGCCGCCCGAAAGGTAACGCATGTAGCAGACGCCGCCGAAGGTCATGATGAAGGCGCCGATCGAGGCCAGAAGCGGCCACGGGCTCGGGTCTATGATGTGGTAATCGTGGTTCTTCTGATGCGTGTCTGCCATTGCGACAATCCCCTGGTATCTCTTCCCTGATCCGGCCCCCTCAAAAGACCCGGATCTCCTCTTACAATTTGCTGTCGCCAGATTCTGTCTTTACCGGCAAGGACGCAACCGGTTTTTCGGTTTTGGCCGGATAAAACGTATAGGACAGCGTTAAAGTATGGACGCTCTTGGTTTCGCGCGCCGTGGCGATGTCAGGATCGACAAAAAACACCACCGGCATTTCCAGCGTTTCGCCCGGCTGCAGCGTCGTTTCGGTGAAGCAGAAACACTCCACCTTGTTGAAATAGGCACCGGCTTCCATCGGGGTGACGTTGAACACCGCCGTGCCCGTGGTCGCCACGGGCGATCGGTTAGTCGCCTTGAAGGTCACCTTTATCGTCTCGCCGATCTTCGGCTTGACCATCTTGTCAACAGGGCGGAAATCCCAGTTGAGGCCGTTCGACGTATTGGCGTCGAAGGTGACGTTGATGGTCTTGTCGAGAATGACGTCGGAATATTGCTCCACACGCTGCGTCGTGCCGTTATAACCGGTGACGCGGCAAAACAGGCTGTAGAGCGGCACGGCAGCATAGGCCATGCCGATCATGGCGCAGAAAAACACCAGACAGAGCACGAGGATGGAACGGTTGCTCACCCGCTGCGAGCCGGCCCGCGCTGTTTCTGCTTCCATATTCGCCATGTCCTCCCCTCCTCCTATGCTCAGACCGTCAATGCGAGCCGATCTTGATGATGGTGATGACGTAGAACAGCACCACCAGACCGGCGAGCAGGACGCCGAGTGCAATATTGCGCCCGCGTCTCGATTTTTTCTGCGCCGCGCTCAGTTCCACCGTTTCCATTACAGGACTCCCGAAATCACGGCCTCCAGGGCCGGCGCGAAATGATCGGCCAGAAGGCCGGAGAAAATCGCGAAGAGATAAAGCACCGAATAGGCGAACATCTTCTTGGCGGGCAACATCTTCTCGTCGCCTTCAGGCATGCGCCGGACATCGAACGAACAGTAGACGAAGATCGCGCTCAGCACGGCGGCGAAAATGCCGTAACCGGCGCTCGCCAGACCCGTGAAATAGGGCGCAACAGCCGCCGCCGCGGTCAGCACCGCATAAACGATCATCTGGTTCTTGGTGGAACGCTCACCCGCCACATTCGGCATCATCGGAATGCCGACCGCGCCGTAATCACGCATCTTGAACAGCGCCAGCGCCCAGAAATGCGCCGGGGTCCACAGAAAGATGATGAGGAACAGGATGACGCTATCAAGGGAAACGCCGCCGGTGACGCAGGCCCAGCCGAGCATGGGCGGGAAAGCGCCGGCAGCACCGCCGATGACGATGTTCTGCGGCGTCGAGCGCTTCAGCCAAATCGTATAAACGACGGCATAAAAGAAGATGGTGAAGGCGAGCAGGCCGGCGGAGAACCAGTTGACCGCAAGGCCGAGGATGACCACCGAGAAGGCTGACAGCGTCAGGCCGAAGGCAAGAGCTTCGCGCGGCGCGATGCGGCCCGACGGGATCGGCCGCTTGGCGGTGCGGGTCATCACGGCATCGATATCGGCATCGTACCACATGTTGAGCGCACCGGACGCGCCGGCGCCGACCGCGATGCAGAGAATGGCAATGAGCCCAAGAATAGGGTTGATTTCACCCGGCGCCAACACGAGGCCGGCAAAGGCGGTGAAGACGACGAGCGACATGACGCGCGGCTTCAGCAACTCGAAATAATCGCGTGCGCCGGCTTCCGAAAGTTCGGAGCTTTCTGCGCCCATCATGTCGCGATCGTCGATAACGGTCATTTCCTGTCCTGTTTCCTTCAGATGCCGCCTGCCGCGACACCCCTTGCACCGGCCCGAAAAACGAAACGGATTTCCGGCATGCGCGATGCGTCAATTCATGGGTCCCGAACGTCCTGGCAGGCGCGGCACCGGACCAAACCGATGCCAGCATGTGCCGGCCAATCGCCGCGCCCTGCCGCCATTCGTCTGCGCTTGCTTTTCATAAAGGCCAGATTTGGCATTTATCATGTCCGGGCATGTATCACGTCGGACGGAAAGCATCGCTTGGACAAAATGTCACGCAGCAGGAGAAGCTGCCCGTTCGGGAAACGGCACGGACCCAACCGCGCCGTCCCTCTTTTTTCAGCAGCCGGAATGCGCAAGCCGAGCCTGCGCCTTCCGGCCCGCGCATCAGCGGATGCGCGGAAGCTGTTCCCACTGGTGGTAAGGCGGCGGCGAAGACAGCTGCCATTCGAGCGTCGTCGCACCCTCACCCCAGGGATTGTTGCCGGCGATCCGCTTCTTGGCGAAGGCTTCCCAAACGCCGAAGAGGAAGATGCCCACGGCAACCGCCGAGATATAGGAACCGTAAGACGATACCAGATTCCAGCCGGCATAGGCATCGGGATAATCGATGTAGCGGCGCGGCATGCCGGCTAGGCCAAGGAAGTGCTGCGGGAAGAAGATCAGGTTCACGCCGATGAACATAACCCAGAAATGCAGCTTGCCGATGAACTCGTTGTACATGTAGCCGGTGATCTTCGGGAACCAGTAGTACCAGCCGGCGAAGATCGCAAAGACGGCGCCGAGCGACAGCACGTAGTGGAAGTGAGCCACGACGTAATAGGTATCGTGCAGCGAACGATCAAGACCGGCATTGGCGAGCTGCACACCGGTGACGCCACCGACCGTGAACAGGAAGATGAAGCCGATTGCCCAGACCATCGGGGTCGAGAAGGTCAGCGAACCGCCCCACATCGTCGCGATCCACGAGAAGATCTTGATCCCCGTCGGCACCGCGATGACCATGGTGGCGAAAACGAAGTAGCGCTGTGCCTCGAGCGACAGGCCGACCGTGTACATGTGGTGCGCCCAGACGATGAAGCCGACCGCGCCGATGGCGACCATGGCGTAAGCCATGCCGAGATAACCGAAGACCGGCTTCTTGGAGAAGGTGGACACGATGTGGCTGATGATGCCGAAACCGGGCAGGATCAGAATGTACACTTCCGGGTGACCGAAGAACCAGAACAGATGCTGGTAGAGGATCGGATCACCGCCGCCCTCCGGCGAGAAGAACGCCGTGCCGAAGTTACGGTCGGTCAGAAGCATGGTGATGCCACCTGCCAGAACCGGAAGCGAAAGCAGGAGCAGGAATGCGGTGACCAGAACCGACCAGGCAAACAGCGGCATCTTGTGCAGCGTCATGCCCGGAGCGCGCATGTTCAGGATGGTGGTGATGAAGTTGATGGCACCGAGGATCGAGGATGCACCGGCGACGTGCAGCGAGAAGATCGCAAGATCCACCGCCGGCCCGGGCATGCCGCTGGTCGACAGAGGCGGATACATGGTCCAGCCGCCACCCACGCCATAAGCACCCGCCGGACCTTCGACGAAGAGCGACAGGAGCAGCAGGATGAAGGCCGGAACGATGAGCCAGAAGGAAATATTGTTGAGGCGCGGGAAAGCCATGTCAGGCGCGCCGATCATGATCGGGATCATCCAGTTGGCAAAACCGCCGATCATCGCCGGCATGACCATGAAGAAGATCATGATCAGCGCGTGCGCTGTCGTGAACACGTTGAACATGTGCTTACCGCCGTCGATGGCGGCATCGCCCTCGAAGCCGTAGACCATGGAAGCCAGACCGTGGAAGATCTGGATGCCCGGCTCCTGCAGCTCCATACGCATGACGACCGAAAGCCCGCCGCCGATGATGCCCGCCATGATGGCGAAGATCAGGTACAGCGTGCCGATGTCCTTGTGGTTGGTGGACAGGAACCAGCGGGCGAAGAAGCCCGGCTTATGGGAATGATCATGCGAATGATCGTCATGCGCATGCGCGTCATGTGCGGATTGACCATGCGAGTGATGATCGTCGTGTGCGGAAGGTCCAGCCATTGTCGTCACTCCAGGTCTCAGTTGGTTTCGTTGGCGGCAACGTCGACCGTGCGCGGAGCGCCATCGACGGAGGCCATCAACGCCCGGTTCGCGCCGTTCAGATCTGAAGCGGCGGCGGCGTGCCAGGTGTTGTACTGCTGTTCGGAAACCACCCGAATGGCGATCGGCATGAAAGCGTGGTCCTTGCCGCAAAGCTCGGAACATTGGCCGTAATACAGGCCTTCCTTCTCCGGCTTGAACCATGTTTCATTGAGGCGGCCCGGAACGGCATCGATCTTGACGCCGAAGGCGGGCATGGCGAAGGCGTGGATGACATCCGTCGGAGCCGCCGTCACCAGAAGGCGAACTGTCTTGCCGACGGGAACAACCATTTCATTGTCGACCGCGAGAAGGCGCGGATAGCGGGCCTTGTCTTCCTTGCCGGCAGCGGCGCGATCCTGATCCTTCAGCAGGTAGCTGTCGAAGGAGAGCGGCTCTGCGCCCTCGGCGGCCTTGTATTCATAGCTCCACAGCCACTGCGTGGCGGTCGCCTTCAGCGTCAGGTCCGGGTTTTCCGGCTGCGTCAGCTGCGCGTTCAGAAGATTGAACGAGGGGAAAGCGAGGAACAGGAGAATGAGCACCGGCGCCAGCGTCCACACCACCTCGATCGCCGTGTTATGGCTGGTCTTGGAAGCCACCGGATTTTTCGCGGCGTGGAACTTGACGGCAACGATGATGAGCAGCGCAAGAACGAAAAGCGTGACCGGAACAATGAACCACAGTGTATATTGTTCGAACCAGCGTATTTCGTGCATGATCGGCGTGGCGGCCTCCTGCATGCCCATTTGCCAATGCACCGGCTGATCGGCGTGGGCGCCGACAGCCGTGAGCAGACAGGTCATCCCCGCCAGTGCTGCGTAAATCCTATTCGTCACGGTACCCTCTCCCTCACGCGTCTGATCTAGATCAATCACAGACGCAGAATCCATGCTTATGGTACTAACTTAAAACCACAGTTTGCCCTCTGCCGCAATATGCGTCGGGACACGGATGCGCCCCAATTTTGCCATTGATCAATCCACGACCGACTTTCCCGCACCCTGTGTCCAAGCTGACCCGCTGAACGCGATTTCAAGCACCTCAAATACGACAAAGCCCCGTCTTCCAGCCAGTTTGAATGCCGGATAACAAATGACGCGCCCGGCAAATCAGATGGCTATGCGTGCCAACAGGTCCTATTTCCGCCCAACTCCGCTGGAATTGAAAGCTCTAGGCTTTTTTTTCCGGATTATGGCGTCAAAATAGCCGCACTGATTCGAATCCCAGAGGTATCCATGCGTCTTTCCCCGCTCGCGCGCACTTTTCTTGCCGCCGCCGGTCTTGCCATCATCGCCCCCGCCACCGCGGCGCTGGCGCAACAGCAGCCGCCCGGCACGCCGAAGTCGACGCATGGCGCATGGTCGGTCATCTGCGACAAGCCGGCAGGCGCATCCGAAGAACAATGCGCGCTGATGCAGAACGTGATTGCCGACGACCGCCCGGAAGTCGGCCTTTCGGTTGTCATCCTGAAAACCGCCGACCGCAAGTCGCGTATCCTGCGCATCCTCGCACCGCTCGGCGTGCTTCTGAAGGACGGCATGGAGCTTTACATCGACAACAACAATATCGGCCGCGCCTATTTCACCCGCTGCTTCTCCGAAGGCTGCTATGTGGAAGTCGATATTGATGACGAACTGCTGAAGGTGCTGCGTGCCGGCAAGAACGCCGTCTTCGCGTTGCGCGAATCCGTCGATCAGGACCGCGTCGGCATTCCGATCGAGCTTTCCGGCTTTGCCGAGGGCTACGACGCGCTTCCTTGAGGCATCGTCGTAACGGGCAGCCTTGCGTCTGCCCGTTCCAGTGCCTAAATCGGTCATGAACGATCATGACTGGAGCCTGAGATGACCGACGACCTTGTAAAACTCTTCGATTGCGATGAAACGCAATTGCGCAAGCTCGTCGGAGAGGCGCTTGCCGGTGCTGACGATGGTGAATTGTTCATCGAACATGCCCAGGCCGAATCGTTGACCTTCGACAATGGCCGCCTGAAGGGTGGATCCTTCAACACCGACCAGGGTTTTGGCCTGCGCGCCGTTGCCGGCGAGACGGTGGGTTACGCCCATGCAGGCGAGCTTTCCGAAGGGGCGCTGAAGCGCGCTTCGGATGCGGTGGGCGCTGTCACCAGGGGTTATTCCGGCTCCTATGCGGCCGCACCGCAGCGCACCAACAAGAAGCTCTACGGCGACGAAAACCCTATCGGCAGCCCGAGCTTTGAAGAAAAGGTGAAGCTGCTCACCGATATCGACGCCTATCTGCGCGACAGGGACGACAAGGTCCGGCAGGTGACGGCGACGATTTCCGCCAGCTGGCAGGTGGTGGATATTCTGCGCGCCGATGGCCATCGCGTCAGCGACATCCGTCCCATGACCCGCATCAACATTTCCGTTGTGGCGGGTGAAGGCGACCGGCAGGAAAGCGGCTCGTATGGCATTGGCGGCCGCGTCGGTTTCGGCGATTTCATCACCACGGAAAACTGGCAGCGCGGTGCCGATGAAGCGCTGCGGCAGGCGCTCGTCAACCTCACCGCCATCGATGCACCGGCCGGCACCATGGATGTCGTTCTCGGCTCCGGCTGGCCCGGCGTCATGCTGCACGAGGCGGTTGGCCATGGCCTTGAAGGCGATTTCAACCGCAAGAAGACCTCGGCCTTTGCCGGCCTGATGGGAGAAATGGTCGCCGCCCCCGGCGTGACGGTCGTGGATGACGGCACGATCGACAGCCGCCGCGGTTCGCTGACCATCGACGACGAAGGCACGCCCTCGGCTTATAATGTGCTGATCGAAAATGGCAGGCTCGTCGGATATATGCAGGACCGCCAGAACGCCCGGCTGATGGGCGCGAAGGCGACCGGCAACGGCCGCCGGCAGGGTTATGCCTATGTGCCGATGCCGCGCATGACCAATACCTACATGCTCTCCGGCGACAAGACGCCGGAAGAAATCATCTCCTCCGTGAAGAAGGGCATCTACGCCGTTTCCTTCGGCGGCGGCCAGGTGGACATCACCTCAGGCAAATTCGTGTTCGGCTGCACCGAGGCCTACCTTATCGAGAATGGCAAGATCGGCGCGCCGGTGAAGGGCGCGATGCTGATCGGCAACGGGCCGGATGCGATGAAGCGCGTCTCGATGATCGGCAATGATTCCAAGCTCGATACCGGCATTGGCAATTGCGGCAAGGCCGGGCAATGGGTGCCGGTTGGTGTCGGCCAGCCGCATCTGCGCATGGACCAGATCACCGTGGGTGGCACGAAGGCGTAGGTCAACGGCGCAGGCGCGGCGACAATTCTCACCCGCAGCGTCGCAGCCACCTACCAGCCCATAGCCTCACACATGGCTGCCATGATGAGGTTTCCTCTGGCGTGCAGACCGGAAGACGATAAGATCATCGTTTATGGCGGGCCATCCTCCCATCGCCCGGCCTGCGCGACAAAGGAGACCCTGACCATCATACGAAATGCCCTCGTTCCCGAGCTTGCCGTCAGCGACTGGCAGAAGAGCCGCGCATTTTATTGCGATCTGATCGGTTTTCATGTGGTTTATGAGCGGCCCGAAGAAGGGTTTGCCTATCTGGCGCTGGGCGATGCGCAGCTGATGATCGACCAGATTGGTGCCACCCGGACCTTTGTTTCGGGCAATGCTTCGCTCGACCCGCCGTTTGGCCGCGGCATGAACCTGCAGCTCGCCGTTCCTTCCCTGCAGCCCATTCTTTTCCGGCTCGAACGGGCCTTGATCGGTCTCGTGCTTGAGCCTGAAGAAAAATGGTACAGGCGCGGCACGGTCGAAGTGGGCAATCGGCAATTCATCGTCGCCGATCCGGATGGGTATCTGATCCGCCCGTTCGAAAGCCTCGGTGAACGTGCCTTCCGGTTCGGTTGAGCGACCATGCTGCCTTTTCTGCCGCACGCCGTGGTTTTCGACATGGACGGATTGCTGATCGAAAGCGAGACGCTCTATCGCGATTCGTTTCTGGCGGCCTCTGAGGAAGGCGGCCATGGCATGAAGGTCGAGACCTATCAGAAGGTTTGCGGCAGCCCGTGGGATGTCATCACCGGCACCATCTTTGCCGATTATGGCGCGGATTTTCCGATGGCAACCTTCCGTGACGCCTGGCTCCGGCATCTCGGCCTGATGATGGCCGACGGCGTGGCGCTGAAACCCGGCGTCGTCGAAATCCTCGATCTTCTCGACCGGCTCGATATCCGCCGCGCCATCGCCACCTCGTCGCGGCACGATTCGGTGACGCGCCATCTCGGCCCTTACAATCTTCTCAGACGTTTCGACGCCATCGTCGCGCGTGGCGATTATACCGAGCCGAAGCCTTCGCCCATGCCTTATCTCACCGCCGCACGGCGGCTAACGCTCGATCCTCGCCTGTGCCTTGCACTGGAAGATTCCTATTCCGGCGTACGCTCGGCGACATCGGCGGGCATGATGACGATCATGGTGCCCGATGTCGCACCGCCGACCGAGGAAATGCGGAAAAAGTGCGTTGCCGTCGCAAGCGACCTTCACGACGTGGCGGCCATGTTGGAAAAGCTGGAGCCTTCACGGTTTTGACGGCGTAAAGCGCCACTTGCGCTCGATCGCTCCTTCAATATCGAGACCGTTATAATGGGCCAGCAACAGCACATGGCCGAGGAGATCAGCGGTTTCGTCGGCGAGATCCCGCTTCATCTCTTCTTTGCTCCTACCCTTTATGCGCCCCCGTCCCGTCAGCCGGTTCCAGGCCTGTGTCACCTCGCCAACTTCTTCCTGAAGCTTCAGCATGTACCAGTCCGGGTCGCGGAATATTCCGTTTTCAGCGGCATATTTTTGCGAGGCCTCTTCAAACCGAGGCATCATGTCAGCAAACATTTGTTCATCCTTTGTTCCTGCCCTACAACTCTAATCATGATTCTCTGACCGCGTCGACCTGTCAGGCGTCACGCAGCCACGAACCGAAATTTCCGCGACATGCGCCCGCAAGCGAGATAGAGAAAAGATATTCGAACAAACGTGCCATCACCCATGTCCCATCTCGACTTCCTGTCGTCGCTCATCACCGCGCATAGTCCCATGCTGCTTGCCATGTTTGCCGGGGCCGCGTGCCTTGCCGGCCTTGCCCGCGGTTTTTCCGGTTTTGGTGCGGCGCTCATCTTCATTCCGCTTGCGAGCGCCATTGTCGGCCCGCGCATCGCCTCGGCGGTGCTGCTGGTGGTTGACGGCGTCCTGACGCTCGGCATGATCCCGCCCGCCTTTCGCATGGCGGACCGGCGCGAGGTTTTCATCATGGCCGCCGGCGCTTTTGTCGGCGTGCCCATTGGAACCCTACTGCTTTCAAAGGGTGATCCGCTGACTCTGCGCTGGCTCATCTCCGGCGTGGTCGTGGTGCTGCTGGTGTTTCTGGTGTCCGGCTGGCGTTACAGCGGCCGGCCGAAAACGCCGCTCACCCTCTTCACCGGGCTTCTGGCCGGGCTGTTTTCGGGGGCCGCGCAGCTGGGCGGCCCGCCGGTTGTCGCCTATTGGCTGGGCGGTGCGCTGAAAGGCGCTTTTGTGCGCGCCAATGTCATTCTTTATTTCGCGGTTTCGACAGTCTTCTCCATCGCCAGCTATTTTGTCAGTGGCCTGTTCACCGTCGATGTCTTCGTGTTTTTCCTGCTGGCCCTGCCCTTTTATGCGGTGGGCCTTTATGCCGGCGCGCGATTGCACGGGCTTGCCGATGAAGCGGCGTTCCGGCGCATCTGCTACGGCCTGATCGCCATTTCCGCCGTGATCGGCCTGCCGCTGTTTGATTCACTGCTGAAATAGGCAGGCCGCGATGGCCTGCCCTGATGGCGTTCAGGGATACATGCGGACCTTGGACCAGGCACCGTCGGGCGTCTCGCGACGGAATTCGATGCGGTCGTGCAGGCGAAACTTGCGGTCGTGCCAGAATTCGATGCTGACGGGGCGGATGCGGAAACCGGACCAATGGGACGGGCGCGGAATTTCGCCGATCGCATATCTGGCGGTATATTCGGCCACCGCCTTTTCCAGCGCGAAACGGCCTTCCAGCGGCCGCGACTGTTTGGAAGCCCAGGCGCCGATGCGGCTGCCGCGCGGGCGCGAGGCGTAATAGGCATCCGCCTCCTCGTCGCTCACGATCTCCACCTCACCGCGCAGACGCACCTGCCGGCGAAGGCTTTTCCAGTGGAAACACATGGCCGCTTTTTTCTGGCCGAGAATCTCTTGGCCCTTCTGGCTTTCGAAATTCGTGTAGAAAACAAAGCCGCGGTCATCGACACCTTTCAGCAGCACCATGCGCACATTCGGCAGGCCATTTTCGTCCACGGTCGCGAGCGCCACCGCGTTCGGATCGTTGATTTCAGAAGCCGTCGCATCCTTCAGCCATTCGGCAAAAAGCGCAAAAGGTTCATTTTCTTCCGTGAAGTCACTGGATGTTAACCCCGTTTCCGACATATTGACTAAAATGCTCCCGAGCTGATTTGGACCCCAGAGATGATCTCTGGCGATAGATGGTGACCGTCATAGCAAAGTCGAACAGTCGAACAAAGAGCCTCCTTTCGTCGGTAGCGGAAGTTTCCGCCGTCGTGTCGATGCTTGTGGTGCTGAGCGGTTGCGTCAGCCTTGACCTGTTCGGCGGCGACAAGGTCGACCGCTCGCTTTCCACCGCCTCCGTTCCCAACCAGCAGAATGGCAGTGTCCAGACCGACGACGTGACCATCCGCAACGCGGTCACATCGGCCGATCTTGCCAAGCTTGCCGACCAGCCGCTGCCCTGGGCCAATGCCGCCACCGGCAGCGCCGGCGTCATCACCACTATTCATGAAGACAAATCCAGCGGTTTCGTCTGCCGCAATTTCAAGACGACACGCCACTCCTTCGAGGGCGTGGCAGCTTATTCCGGACAGGCCTGCCTATCGGAAACCGGCGAATGGTTGATGACCCGCTTCGAGCAGAAATAATCTGTTTACCCTTCCATATGGAATAAAACCGGCCCTGCCCCGGCACGCTCCCTCCGTAAAGGAGTGATTAGCAACTTATTGCAACAGTCGGCGTTGATTAAACCGAGGGCGTGCAGGCGAATGATCGCAGGCATCCCTTTTCGGAGGGGTTAGTTTCAGGATTGCGCCATGAGCGGCGGCAGACTGAGCCAACGTAACTGGTGTTTCGCATGCGCGATCCATATTCAATCCTCGGCGTGAAACGTGACGCCCGCCACGAGGACATCAAGGCCGCCTGGCGCACGAAGGCGAAAACCGTCCATCCGGACGCCAATCGCGACGATCCCGATGCTTCGGCACGATTCGCCGAGATCGGGCAGGCCTACGATCTTCTGAAAGACCCCAAAAAGCGCGATCTCTACGATCAGGCCCGACAGGCGGCTGAGAAGAAGAAGCGCGGCGAAACCATCATGCAGCAGCGGGAAGCAGCGCGTGAGGCGGCCGAGCGCGCCAAGGCCGCCGAAAAGCTGATGGAAGAACTGGCCCGCGCGGATGCCCGCAACCGGGCGCAGACCGGCCAGAAAACCGATGCAAAGCCGGAAACCGCCGAAGATATCGTCGAGCGGATCTTTGGGGCGGATGCCCAGAACGACCCCAAGGTGCAGCAGGCTGCGGAAGCGGCGAAGGCTGCGGCAAGCGCCGCGAAAGGCGATATACCCGCCGCCGGTGATACTGCGCAGTCTGCCGCCGGCGATGACAGGACAGCGCCCGCCTCACTGGCCATCAACCTCTTCAACGCCCTCGTGCGCCGTTTCCGCCCCGCGCAACCGGCCGCGGAAAAGGTGCCTGATATCACGGCGGAAGCCACCGTCACGGTCGCCGATCTTCTGGAACATAAGTGGGTCACCCTGCAGCTTGCCGACGAACGCGAAATCCGCTTCCAGCTCGAGGCCGGCATGGCGGATGGGCATATCGTGCGGCTGAAGGGACAGGGGCTGAAGCTTCCCAACCTGGCGCGTGGCGATCTTGCCGTGACATTGCTGGCCGCCCGGGATGACGCCTTTTCGCTGCGTGGCTTCGACATCCATACGACCTTGCCGATCTCGCTCAGCGACGCGGTTCTCGGCTGCGAAGCGAAAGTCGCGACACCGCTCGGCGAAGAAAATATCACCATTCCGGCATGGTCCGGCTCGGACCGCGTGCTGAGGCTTGCCGGCAAAGGCCTTGCCGATGGCAAGGGCGGTTCCGGCGATCTGGTCATAGAATTGCGCATCGTCCTGCTCGAAAAGCCGGATGAGAAGGTAACCGACCTGATGCGTCACATGCGCGAAGGCCTGTATTTGTGAAAGTTTTGCGAATAGCCGGGACAAAGCACCCTTTGTTACGCTCCCTAACAGTTGATGATCTTTGGCAATCTTGAACAGGATTGCAGCCTATGCCATAGGCAGGACCGATCAAAAGTATTAGGGAGCACAAAATGGCTCAGGCATCCGGCCTCATGGCTGGCAAACGCGGCCTCATCATGGGCGTCGCCAATAACCGTTCAATCGCTTGGGGCATTGCAAAGGCCTGCGCTGATGCAGGTGCGGAACTCGCACTCACCTGGCAGGGTGACGCATTGAAGAAGCGCGTCGAGCCTCTCGCGCAGGAACTCGGCGCTTTCATGGCCGGCCATTGCGACGTGACCGATCTCGAGACGATCGACGCCGTTTTTGCCTCGCTGGAACAGCATTGGGGCAAGATCGACTTCGTCGTGCACGCCATTGCGTTCTCCGACAAGGACGAGCTGACCGGCCGTTATCTCGATACCAGCCGCGACAACTTCAACCGCACCATGGATATTTCCGTGTTCTCGCTGGCCGCCGTTGCAAAGCGCGCAGAGCCCATCATGAATGACGGCGGTTCGATCATCACGCTCACCTATTACGGCGCCGAAAAGGTCATGCCGAATTACAACGTGATGGGCGTGGCCAAGGCCGCTCTTGAAGCCAGCGTGCGTTATCTCGCCGTCGACCTCGGTAATCGCGGCATCCGCGTCAACGCCGTTTCCGCCGGCCCGATCAAGACGCTTGCGGCTTCCGGCATTGGCGATTTCCGTTACATTCTGAAGTGGAACGAATATAATGCGCCGCTGAAGCGCACCGTTACCATCGAGGAAGTCGGCAAGTCGGCGCTCTACCTGCTGTCCGACCTTTCAACGGCCGTGACCGGTGAAATCCACCATGTCGATTCCGGTTATCACACCATCGGCATGAAGGCAGTGGATGCGCCTGACATTTCGGTCGTTAAGGACTAAGCCTGCGACGTTTGAAAACGGGGTATCGCCTTGCTCGTCTATGTGATCCGACACGGACAAACGGACTGGAATGCGATACGCCGGCTTCAGGGCCAGAAAGACATTCCGCTCAATGATTTCGGCCGCCAGCAGGCGGTCGGCAATGGCAGGCTTCTCGCCCGCCTTTTGGGTGAACGGGCCACGGATTTCGATTATGTGGCAAGCCCGCTCGGGCGCACGCGCGAGACCATGGAACTGATGCGCGGCGCGATGGGTCTTGACCCTCTCGCCTACCGCACCGACGACCGTTTGATCGAAGTCTCCTTCGGCGACTGGGAGGGGCAGACCCTGCCCGACCTCAAGAAGGAATTCCCCGACCGGGTGAAGGCGCGCAAGGCCAATAAATGGGATTTCATTCCCCCCGGCCAGGATGCCGAAAGCTATGAAATCCTCTCCTGGCGCATCGGCGCATGGCTTTCCTCCGTGGAGGTGCCGACGATATGCGTCTGCCATGGCGGCGTCATCCGCTCGATCTTCCGGCTTGTTTCAGGCATGGACAAGGACGAGGCGTCGAGGACGCAAATCCCGCAGGACCGGATTTTGAAGGTCGAGATGGACAGAAACAGTGCGGAATGGATTTCGTGAGGGCTCAAGAAGCATAACCCTCGGCATTATCATCCCTGAGACGCTTTTATTTGGCTGAACGCCGCCGCTTCTTTCTTCTCCCCGGCGGAGAGAAGAAACGGATGCAATCGCTCGTTTCTCAACGGGCGTTTTAACGTAGTGACTGAGTAAGAGGGCGCAGCTTACTCAACGACCTGGAGATCGTCGACCACGCGTTTCCCATCCACTTCCGTGTAGAAAACCACGACTTTCACGCCCGCTTTCAGACCTTCGAAATTGAACTCTTCCGGCACGCGATAGGTCTTACCGTCATTGAGCGTAATGCTCAGCCCATTCGCATCGATCTTGCTGATCGTGCCTTCCACGTCGACGCTCTGGGCGAAGCTGTTGATGGGCATCAGGAGGTTGGCGGTGGCCAGAAGGGCGGCAATCATCATACGCATCGATCTAGCTTTCGTGAATTTGCGTGAAAACCTTACATGCATGAAGAATTGCCTTTCGAATGTGGCGGAAATTGCCCGCAACCATGACATTTTCGGCCCAATTGATGAACGGATTTCAAATCCTGTTCAAGCCGTTAGTGATTTTTACACCGCATTTTCCGGCAATATTGGAAAACTCGGGTTTAAGGTGGAAAACCTCGGCTCTTTTACAATTTCGTCACCTCGGAAAATCCGTCGACACCGTCGAATCGCTTTCCACCGCCCATGTCTGAGACTGTCGTTTTTCGTCGTTTCGGAAGTCGTGAACGGTACGTCACCTTCTTATCCCGTTTGCGATGAAAGAAAGGCTTTTGCCTTGCCCGGATTTTCCACTAAGACAAATCCGCTTGTTTTAAACGGCGCCGTCCACAGGCGCCCTGTTTCCGGTCTTGAGAACTATGTCGCATAACAGTTTCGGTCATCTTTTTCGCGTTACTACCTGGGGTGAAAGCCACGGGCCGTCACTTGGCTGTGTGGTGGATGGTTGCCCGCCCGGCATCCGCTTTAGCCTTGCCGAGGTGCAGCACTGGATGGACAAGCGCAAGCCCGGCCAGAGCCGCTTCGTGACCCAGCGCCGCGAGGATGACATCGTGAAGGTTCTGTCCGGCGTGATGCTGGACGAGGACGGCGAGACGATGACGACGACAGGCACGCCGATTTCCATGCTGATCGAAAATACCGACCAGCGCTCCAAGGACTACGGTGAGATTGCCAAGCGTTTCCGCCCCGGCCATGCGGATTTCACCTATGACCTGAAATACGGCATTCGTGATTATCGCGGCGGCGGGCGCTCCTCTGCGCGCGAGACGGCGGCCCGTGTCGCCGCCGGCGCAATCGCCCGCAAGGTGGTGCCAAGCCTCAATGTGCGTGGCGCGCTGGTGCAGATCGGCAAACACAAGATCAACCGCAACAATTGGGATTGGGGTCAGGTCGACCAGAACCCGTTCTTCTGCCCTGATGCCGAAATGGTGCCCGTCTGGGAAGAGTATCTCGACGGCATCCGCAAGTCCGGCTCCTCCATCGGCGCTGTCGTCGAAGTGGTGGCGGAAGGCGTTCCGGCCGGCATCGGCGCGCCGATCTATGCCAAGCTCGATCAGGATATCGCCTCCAGCCTGATGTCGATCAACGCCGTCAAGGGCGTGGAGATCGGCGAAGGTTTTGCCTCGGCCGAGCTTTCCGGCGAGGAAAATGCCGACCAGATGCGCATGGGCAATGACGGCAAGCCGATTTTCCTCTCCAACCATGCCGGCGGCATTCTGGGCGGCATCGCGACCGGCGAGCCTGTCATCGCCCGCTTCGCCATAAAGCCCACCTCCTCCATCCTGACGGAGCGCCTGTCCATCGATACCGATGGCAACAATGTCGATGTGCGCACCAAGGGCCGCCACGACCCCTGCGTCGGCATCCGCGCCGTTCCGATCGGTGAAGCGATGATCGCCTGCACCGTTGCCGACCATTACCTGAGAGACCGCGGCCAGACCGGCCGGTTGAAATAAGGGGATATCGCCATGGCTTATGATCAAAAACGCGTCGTCGACGCCATCCGCGCTTTCGAAGCCGGCGAAATCGTTGTCGTGACCGATGATGACGACCGCGAGAACGAAGGCGATCTGATCATTTCGGCGGTTCACTGCACGCCGGAAAAAATGGCGCTGATCGTGCGCCACACCTCCGGCATCGTCTGCGCGCCGATGCCGCGCGAAGAAGCCAAGCGTCTGAACCTCAACGCCATGGTGGCGGAAAACGATAGCGCCCATACGACGGCCTTCACCGTCAGCGTCGACTTCAAGCACGGCACAACCACCGGCATTTCCGCCGATGACCGCACCCTGACGGTGCGCAATCTTGCCAATCCCAATGTCGGCGCTTCCGACTTCACCCGGCCGGGCCATATTTTCCCGCTGATTTCCCGCGAAGGCGGCGTGTTGATGCGCTCCGGCCATACCGAAGCGGCCGTCGATCTCTGCCGGCTCGCCGGCCTGCCGCCCATCGGTGTCATCAGCGAGCTGGTGAATGACGACGGCAGCGTGATGCGCGGCCCGCAGGTTCTGGATTTCGCCGACAAGCACGGCATGAAACATGTGTCGGTTGCCGACCTCATCGCCTATCGCCAGCGCAAGGAAACACTGGTGGAGATGGAATCCTCCTTCACCATCGAGACGCCCTTCGGGCCGGCCAAGGCGCAGACCTATTCCCTGCCATGGGACCCGATGCAGCATATGGCGGTGATTTTCGGCGACATCAGGGACGGCGTCGACATTCCCGTTCGCCTGCATACGGAAAATGTCGCCGACGACGTATTCGGCGACCGCCAGCCAGTGCGGCATTATATGCAGAAGATCGCTGAAGAAGGCCGCGGCGTCATCGTTTATCTGCGCGAGGGCTCCGTCGGCGTCGGCCAGGTCGCCGGACGGCGCAAGGCGCGCGATCCCGATGAAGCGCATGCGCAGGCCCGCTCTCGCGAGAATGAATGGCTGGAAATCGGCCTTGGCGCACAAATCCTCAAAGACCTCGGCATCAGCTCCATCAAGCTGCTGACGACCCGCGAAAGGCATTATGTCGGGCTTGAAGGGTTCGGCATCCAGATTTCGGCGACGGATATCTGCTGATTTTAAGCTTCACTGACGCTGAGCATCAATTCGCCCATCGGTGAATATGGAGCGGGCGGATATCGCTTGTTTCTTCTCCCCGGCGGGAGAAGAAATATGCCGCAACCGAAAATGCAGCATCACGGATTGGTAACCTTGTGTCAGGGAGGCACCCGCCTCGCAATCATCCGTGTGAAAACCTCAGCTTTCCCCCCGCCATCCCTCAAGATAATTCACGCTCTCCACCCCTGTAAACCGCGCCAGCCTCACCAGTTCCGCATCGAGCTTCTCCAGTCGCCCGGCCGAAGCGCGCACACCGGGTTCGAGCCACAGGCGGCGTACATCCAGCATGCTGCGCTTGCGATCCGCCTTCATGTCGATGCGTCCAATAACACGGTCGCCCTCCAGAAGCGGGAAGACATAATAGCCATATTGCCGCTTCGGCTCCGGTACGAAGACCTCGATACGGTAATAAAAGCCGAATAGCCGTTCGGTGCGATTGCGGTCGCGCAGCAGCGGATCGAAGGGGCTCAAGACCCGGACGCGGGAAGACGGTTCCGGCACATCCGTCAGGTCAGCTGTGAAATCGGCGAAGGCAAAAGACGGGCGGGCAGTTTCGCCATCGCTGGAGAAAAGCGAGACCTCACACAATTCGTCGCGATGGCTTTTGACCCAGTCCCTCGCCTCCTGCGGGGTGACGAGATCGAAAAAGGCGGCGATTTCGCCGTGAGTGGCGAAACCCAGCCGCTTCAGCGCCTGACGGCAGGCCCAGTCGACGAATTCGGCGTGCTCCACCTCGGTTTCGTGATGCTCGCCGGGAATGACCCGTTCGGCCAGATCATAGACCTTCTGGAAATTCACGCGGCCGGCAATTGCGAGCTTGCCGGTGTGCCAGAGATATTCGAGGGCGGTCTTGGAGGGATGCCAGTTCCACCAGCCGCCGGACTGGTGCCCCTCCTCCTTCAACTCCCGCGCCAGAACGGGGCCTGTCGCGGCAATGCGCTGAAGCGTTTCGCCGAAAGCCGCATCAAAGCCCTCACCATGCCATTTGCGCCAGCGCTCCTGAATGATCGGTTCGCGGCGGCGGAAGCGATGTTTCCAATAGGGATAAAATTCCGTCGGCACGATGGAGGCATCATGTGTCCAGTGCTCGAAAAGCGCGCGGTCCTTTTCCAGCAGCGTGGTCAGATGGTCGCGCCGGTAGGTCTGGTTGCGGGAGAAGATAATCTGGTGGTGGGCGCGCTCCACCGTGCCGATACTATCCACCTGCACAAAACCGATATCGGTGATGAGCTGCAACAGGTCGCTCTTGGAAAGCGCCTTGCCGGGCGGCGAGGAAAGCCCCTGCCGCGCCAGAAAAATTCGTCTTGCCGCTTCGTTCGAAACCTTGATCACCATGGTGGCAAAGGTAGAACGGCTTTTTCAGGATTGCAATGTTCTTTTTTTGTTCCTTGTTTCACTTCTGTTGATGACGGGGTATAGAACCGGAAACGATCGCGAGGATAAAAGCTTGGAAATCCGTTTCGACGCCGCGGGTGTCGCTTTCGAGGGCCGGCAGGCCCTGCAGCCGCTGTCCTTGACATTGATCGAACGGCGTATCGGGGTGATCGGCCTCAACGGCTCGGGCAAGACGACCTTTGCGCGGCTGATCAACGGGCTGAACAAGCCAAGCCAAGGCAAGGTTTCGGTGAACGGTCTCGATACCGTGGCGGACGCCAAAGCGATCTTGCAGATGGTCGGCTTCATCTTCCAGAATCCACAGAACCAGATCATCCTGCCGATCGTACGCGACGATGTCGCCTTCGGTCTCAAGCGGCTCGGTCTCGGCAAAACGGAAATCGAAAACCGGGTGAAGGCCGTTCTCGCCCGGCTCGCTGTTTCCCATCTTGAGGAACGGCGCGCGCATGAGCTTTCCGGCGGGGAGTTGCAGCTTGCGGCGCTGGCCGCGCTGCTGGTCACCGAACCGCAAATCCTCATCCTCGACGAGCCGACCAACCAGCTTGATCTCAAAAACCGGGCTATCGTGGAAAAGACCATGGCGGCGCTGTCGCAGTCCCTAATCGTCATCACCCACGACCTGCCGTTGCTGCAAGGCTTTGATCGCGTTCTGGTTTTCCACGGTGGCGCGCTGGTTGCCGATGCCGGCCCCGAAGAGGCGGTGGCACGCTATCTGGAGGTGGCGGCGCAATGAAATCGCTGCATGTGGAAGGCACGGGCTGGCTCTACCGCGTCTCGCCGCGCCTCAAACTCCTGACGCTCATGGGCTTCAGCATCGCGCTGTTCCTCACCCGCGACCTCGTTCTGTTGGGATGCGCCGCTATTCTGGCCGCCGTAATCCTGCGCGAGACCCGGCTGCCGTTCCGGGAAATCGGACTGCGGCTACGCCCGGTGATGCTCACCATCTTCCTTGTCGCCGCCTTCAGCTATCTGCTGCTTCCCGCCCAAGATGCAACGGTCAATCTTTTGAGACTGACGGCGCTGGCGCTGCTTGCCACCGCCGTCACCATCACCGTCAGCATCTCGCAGTTTATGGATGAGATCACGCTTGCCGCCGCGCCGCTTGAAAGGCTGGGGCTGGTGAAGGCTGCCGATATCGGGCTTGCGGTCGGGCTCGTCGTGCGGTTTGTGCCTGAGATCGTCGACCGTTACCATGCGGTGCGTGATGCGCATCGCGCGCGCGGCCTGCCCGTGCGGATGGCGACCATCATCGTGCCACTGGTGATTATGACGTTGAAGGATGCCGATGCCATTGCCGACGCCATTGACGCGCGCGGTTTCAGAGGCCAAAGCTTTCGGCCAGACAACCATCCGGAGTTTTGAGCGCCATGACGACCCGCGACCTTGTGCTGATTTCGCTGTTTTCCGCCATCATCATCGCACTTGGGCTGCTGCCGCCGATCACGCTCGGTTTCATTCCGGTGCCCATCACCGCGCAGTCGCTTGGCGTCATGCTTGCGGGCGTTGTGCTGGGGGCAAAACGCGGCACGCTCGCGGTTCTGCTGACGATCCTGATTGCCGGCATCGGCCTTCCTGTCCTTTCCGGTGGACGCGGCGGCCTTTCCATCTTCACCACCCCGACGACAGGCTTCCTGATCGGCTGGATCGCAGCCGTATTCGTCACCGGTTTCCTCTCGGAGAAATTTGTCCATAGCGGCCAGTCGGCCCTGGCGCAGGGCGTCGGCTTCTTCGTCGCCAGCCTGATCGGTGGCGTGGTGGTGCTTTATGCTTTCGGCATCACCTATCTGGCGCTGGTCGTCGGGCTTGGTTTCGAAAAGGCCTTCATGGGCTCGCTCCTCTTCATTCCGGGCGATGCGCTGAAGGCCGTTCTTGCCGCACTGGCCGGCCGCGCCGTCATGGCCGGTTATCCGCTGCTGCCGCAGCGCGCCTGATCGAGCTTTCTCCGGGAGGACAAGAATGGCGACCCGCCTATACGAACATCCAATCTTCCTTGAGCATATCACGCCCGAAGGCCACCCCGAGCGGCCGGACCGTCTGCGGTCGCTGAACATCGCGCTTGAACATCCGAATTTCGAGCGGCTGGACCGGAAGGAAGCACCGCAGGCCAATGAGGATGCGGTGCTTCTGGCGCATCCGGAAGAGCATCTCCTTGCCGTCATGCGGCAGGTGCCGGAAGAGGATGGCGAGATCAACCGGATCGAGTCCGACACCTATCTCTCGCCAAAAAGCCTGCAGGCGGCGCTGACAGGCATCGGCGCTGCCATGGCGGCGGTGGATGACGTGTTTACCGGTGCGGCCGACAATGTCTTCGTCGCTGCCCGCCCACCCGGCCACCACGCGGAAACCGCAAAGGCCATGGGTTTCTGTCTCTTCAACAATGTGGCGATTGCCGCCCGCCATGCGCAAAAGGCGCACGGTGCAGAGCGCATTGCCATCATCGACTGGGACGTGCATCACGGCAACGGCACGCAGGATATCTTCTGGAACGACACATCCGTGCTGTTTTGTTCCACCCATCAGATGCCGCTCTACCCGTGGAGCGGCGATAAAAACGAAACCGGCGTGAAGAACAATATCATCAACGCGCCGCTTTCGCCCAATACCGGCAGCGACCATTTTCGCGAAGCGTTCAAATCGCGGGTTCTGCCGGCAATCGCCGATTTTTCGCCTGACCTCATCCTCATCTCCGCCGGTTTTGACGCGCATCACCGCGATCCGCTGGCGCAGATCAATCTGGTGGGCGAGGATTTTGACTGGGCGACAGGCCGGCTTCTGGAAATGGCCGATAAATACGCCTCCAACCGGGTCGTCAGCCTGCTGGAAGGTGGTTATGATCTGGAAGGGCTGGCGGAATCGGCAGCCATGCATATTTTGAGAATGATGAAGGGTTGAACATGACGGAAAATGCCAACACAGCCGATGTCAGCGGTTATTCTTTCGAAAAAGCCGTCGCCGAGCTGGAAAGCATTGTCGCACGTCTGGAACGCGGCGACGTGGCGCTGGACGAATCCATCGCCATCTACGAGCGCGGCGAAGCCCTGAAGAAACATTGCGAAACGCTGCTGAACGCCGCCGAGAAGCGGATCGAGAAAATCCGCCTCGACCGTGCCGGCAAACCGCAGGGCGTGGAGCCGCTGGACGGGGAGTGATTGGCCCTTCCCTCATTCCTGTGCCTGTCACAGGAATCTAGCCAGACCAAGTCCTTGGGCTGAAAAGACTCTTCCCGCCGCGCAGACGCGCGTCGGCTGGATTCCTGTGACAATCACAGGAATGAGGGAGGTTGGGAGGAGATGATCAATTACCGCCCTCGCATCCAGTGACAATGCACAAACACAGCGTTCGACATCCCGACACTCCCCCTCGCCGTCCGTTATGATAAACTCCCGCCTGACGATACGAGGAGCTGACCATGTCCTTCTTTCCCGGTAACGATCCCGTCGCGGGTGATGCCTTTGCCTGCGATGCCATCGAGAACCTCATCATTCCCCGCACCAGCGATATTGGCGGCTTTGCCGTGCGGCGTGCGCTGCCAACGCGGCAGCGGCGGCTTGTCGGTCCGTTCATCTTTTTCGACCGCATGGGCCCGGCGATCCTGAAGGCCGGTGAGGCGCTGGACGTCAAGCCGCACCCGCATATCGGGCTTTCCACCGTTACCTATCTGTTCGACGGCGAAATCAAGCATCGCGACAGTCTCGGTACCGAGCTCGTCATCCGCCCCGGCGATATTAACCTGATGACGGCCGGGCGCGGCATCGTGCATTCGGAACGCACGCCGGAAAACCTGCGTGGTCATCCACTGTCCATGTCCGGCCTGCAGACCTGGCTTGCGCTTCCCGACCATATGGAAGAAATCGCCCCGGCCTTTGCTCACACGGCGAAAGAAGACATGCCGCTGATCGATATCAAAGGTGCGTCGGGCCGGGTGGTGATCGGCGAATTCGAAGGGCTCACCTCCCCCGTTTCGGCCTTTACCGATACGCTTTATGTCGATCTTTCGCTGGAGCCGGGGGTAAAATTCCCCTTCTCTGCCGATCATGAGGAGCGGGCGATCTATATTTTGTCCGGTTCACTGGATGTGGCCGGGGATATCTTCGCAGCCGATCAGCTGCTTGTCTTCCGGCCGGGCGACGACATCACGCTGCAGGCCGGCAGCAATGGCTGTCACATCATGATTTTTGGCGGGGCAGCACTCAATCAGCGCCGTTACATCTGGTGGAACTTCGTTTCGTCATCAAAAGAACGCATAGAACAGGCCAAACAGGAGTGGAGAACCGGACGCTTCGATATCGTTCCCGGCGACGAAGAAGAGTTTGTCCCTTTGCCGGAAGGTTGAAATTCTATAGAAGTATACGACATGCAGGGCTCACCCGCCGGCTTTCGCGATAGAGGGCACCCTGCGGACCACCAGAAAAGGCCGAACGATTGACCGGAATGCCACAGACACCATTGCTCGACCGGGTGAATTTTCCCTCCGATCTCAAGGAGATCGATGATCGCGACCTGCCGGAACTGGCACGGGAACTGCGCGACGAGATGATTGACGCGGTGTCGAAGACCGGTGGCCATCTGGGTGCCGGCCTCGGTGTGGTGGAACTGACGATTGCCATTCACAAGGTGTTCAACACGCCGGAAGACCGGCTGATCTTCGATGTCGGCCACCAATGTTATCCGCACAAAATCCTGACCGGCCGGCGTGACCGCATCCGCACGCTTCGACAGGAAGACGGGCTTTCCGGTTTCACGCGGCGGGCCGAAAGCGAATATGACGATTTTGGCGCCGGCCATTCCTCCACCTCCATTTCCGCCGGTCTCGGCATGGCGGTGGCGGCGGGGCTCGATGGCAGCGACCGCAAGGTCATCGCCGTCATCGGCGACGGTTCGATGTCGGCCGGCATGGCGTTCGAAGCGCTCAACAATGCCGGTGCACTCGATGCGCGGCTGATCGTCATCCTCAACGACAACGACATGTCGATTGCGCCGCCGACGGGCGCGATGAGCGCTTATCTGGCGCGGCTGGCCTCCGGCCGCACCTATATGGGCTTTCGTGATTTCGGCAAGAAACTGACGGCCTATCTCGGCAAGACCATCGACCGCGCCATTACCCGCGCCGTGACCCATGCGCGTGGTTACGTGACCGGCGGCACGCTGTTCGAGGAGCTTGGCTTCTATCACATCGGCCCGATCGACGGTCATTCCTTCGATCACCTTTTGCCGGTGCTTCGCAATGTGCGCGACAACCAGAAAGGTCCTGTCCTCATCCATGTGGTGACGCAGAAGGGCAAGGGTTACGCGCCGGCGGAAGCGGCAGCGGACAAATATCACGGCGTCAACAAGTTCGACGTCATCACCGGCGCGCAGGCGAAAGCCAAGCCGAATGCGCCGAGCTATACCAGCGTATTTGCCGAAGCGTTGATCCAGGAAGCGACCCTCGACGAGAAGATCATCGGTGTCACCGCCGCCATGCCGAATGGTACCGGGCTGGACAAGATGGCCGAGCTTTTCCCGGCCCGCACCTTCGATGTCGGCATTGCCGAGCAGCACGCCGTCACCTTCGCGGCCGGGCTCGCGGCCGATGGTTACAAGCCGTTCTGCGCGCTTTATTCCACCTTCCTGCAACGCGGTTACGACCAGCTGGTGCATGATGTGGCGATCCAGAGCTTGCCCGTGCGTTTCCCCATCGATCGCGCCGGCTTCGTCGGTGCCGACGGACCGACCCATGCCGGTTCGTTCGATACGACTTTCCTCGCCACCCTGCCCGGCATGGTGGTGATGGCGGCGGCTGACGAGGCGGAGCTGAAACATATGGTCCGCACGGCGGCGGCTTACGATGAAGGCCCGATTTCATTCCGTTATCCGCGCGGCGAAGGTGTCGGCGTCGAAATGCCGGCACGCGGTGAGATTCTCCAGATCGGCAAAGGCCGCATCATCAAGGAAGGCACCAAGGTTGCCCTCCTCTCCTTCGGAACGCGGCTTGCGGAATGCCTTGCGGCCGCCGAAGATCTCGATGCCGCGGGCCTTTCGACTACGGTTGCCGATGCGCGTTTTGCCAAGCCGCTCGATCTCGATCTCATCCGCCAGCTTGCCGCCCATCACGAGGTTCTGGTAACGATCGAGGAAGGTTCTGTCGGCGGTTTCGGTGCACATGTGCTGCATTTCATGGCCAGCGCCGGGTTACTCGACCATGGCCCGAAGGTTCGGACCCTGACCCTGCCCGACCAGTGGGTGGAGCAGGCCAAGCCTGAGACCATGTATGCCAATGCCGGCCTTGACCGCGCCGGCATTGTTTCCACCGTGTTTAATGCGCTCGGCCAGCGTCAGGCCGGCGTCGGTTTCGCCGGCTGACAAGATTGCCGGGACAGGAGGCGGGGCTATCCCGCCTCTTTCTCAGGATGCCGCGCCATCGAGGAAACCGACGACATTGTCGATCCGTCCCTCGGCATTCAGGCTGACGACATCGGTACCACCCGCAACATCATCCCCATCAGGCGAAATGAGCCGCCATGAGAAACGGGTGAAGTTGCCGTGGCCATCCGGGGTGCCGGCAAGAACGAAACGATATCCCGGAAATTTCTGCCGCGCCGCCTCGATCATCGCGGCAATCCCCTGCTGGCCTTCGCCCCGCATCAGCGGATCGACATAGCGCGTATTTTCTGCCCATGCCTGACCGACGAGATGCCTGCGGCGTTCATTGTCCTCTTCGTTCCAGGCTGCGAGATAGGTCTGGGCGATTGTGAGATGTTGCGTCATGGTTGCGCTCCTTCTGGTTGACGGCCCAAACATGCCGGCGGTCGGGAAGCGGAACAATTACCTCAGAGGTAATCGCATTGCCGATATGTTCTGCTAGGCTGCGGGGCATGACACATCATCGGGAACATGTCGGTCAGGTACTGAAGGAATGGCGTGCCCGCCGCAGGCTGAGCCAGCTCGATCTGGCGATAGAGGCGGACATATCGGCGCGCCATCTGAGCTTCGTGGAAAGCGGGCGTTCATCCCCCAGCCGCGAGATGCTCGCGAAACTGGCGGAGCAGCTTTCCATGCCCGCCCGCGCCGCCAACCGGCTGATGCTGGCGGCGGGTTATGCACCTGTTCATTCCGAACGGTCACTGGATGCACCTGACATGACGGCAGCCCGGCAAGCCGTCGAAACCGTGGTGCATGGGCATATGCCCTTCCCCGCCCTTGCCGTCGACCGGCACTGGAACGTGGTTCTCGCCAATGATGCGATCACATCGCTGCTTGCCGGCGTTTCCGCCGAGCTGCTTCAGTCGCCGCTCAATGCCTTGCGGCTGAGCCTACATCCCGACGGCCTGAGTTCCCGCATCGTCAACCTTGCCGAATGGCGGCACCACCTGCTGGAGCGGTTGAAACGCCAGGTGGAAGAAACCGGAGACGACGTGCTTTCCCGCTTGTATGCGGAGCTTGCGTCCTATCCCGCACCGAAGCTTTCTGCCCAGGCCGACGGGGCCGATCCGCTGGCGATACCGCTCCAGCTTCATGATCCGTCTTCGGGCGCTATCCTCAGCTTCATTTCAACCACCACGGTTTTCGGTACCGCGACCGATGTCACACTGTCCGAACTGGTGCTGGAATGTTTCTACCCCGCCGATGCGGCAACCCGCGCGGCCCTGATGCAAGGCACCCAGGAGTAAGACCCGTGTATACCACCTATCTCATCGGCTTTCAGGTGCGCCCCGGCCAGCGCGAGCGTTTTCTCGAATTGCTGAACGCGCTGCTCGACGCCATGCGACACGAAAAGACCTTCGTGAACGCAACCCTGCACCGGGATGGTGAAAACGAGAACCGCTTCCTGCTGCACGAAACCTGGAGCGACCATCAGGACGTCATCGACGTTCAGATCAACCGCCCCTATCGACAGGCGTGGCACGATGCCCTGCCCGATCTTCTGGATGCGCCGCGGGATATTTCCGTCTGGCATCCCATGCGGGCCGACCACGCCACATAACGAAATGGACCGTGAAGAAGCCCCGCGCACGAGACGCGGGTCCTCTGCGCACGCTAGGATTTTTGCGACACTATCCGCGGCTCGCCGATCTTGAACCAAGCCTTGGCGATCCTGCCGTTTTCGACTTCATAGATGCAGGCAACGTCGACCTCTCCCTTTCCTTCCGGAAAGTTCCGCGTGACGGTCTCATGGTCGATGACGACATTTCCAACAATAACGCGCGTCAGCAGTTCCCCGTATAAATCCGGCTCCTTGAAGCGCTCGATGTGGCGCTCTCGTATCTCGGCCGCGTTTCCTGCCAGAAGCGTCGCCGGGAACGCATAATACTGACAATCATCCGCCCACCAGGCCATGAATGCATCGATGTCGCGGGCATTATAGGCCTCCAGCTGCTTTTGCACCGGGAGTTCGATTTCACTGTTCAAAACGCACCTCTTTTAGAAAAGCCGTCGTGGCGAAATGGATTTTTAAAGGAGTGAATGCCCTGCATTTGCCAGCAGGTCGGCTGTTTTCTCCAGATCATTGGATTTCACCAGCAGGTGGTCGCCATCGAAAGTCGAAACCACGAATATTCCTATTCCATTGGTCGACAACGGCGAGATGACCGACAGCACGATGCCGGTCTCATCAAAGGCAAACGGACCCTGAAACTTGAAACACGACCAATCCGCATCGACCCGCACATCCTGCGGTATGCGATCTTCCCGGCAAACAATGGAAAGTTCGTCATCGGTTTGGCTGATGCTGACAAATCCGCCACCGTCGGCCCACGCCGGAATGGGATCAGACGCCTGAAGCCGCGCCACCCCGTATGAGCCATCCAAAACCTGCAATTTAACGTGAGGCGCCATCTGGAAATTACCTTTTTGAAAAACCGCGACGGCTCCGGTTAAAGCCGGATCGCCGTTTCCTCTTTCGCCGTCTTGATGACCACCATGGTGAAGAAGCGTGCGACATTGTGCTGGTCGCGGAAAAGCCGGTCACACAGGGCGTCGAATTCCTCCATGTCGCGCAGCCGCAGCATCAGCACGACATCGGTTGCGCCGGTGACCGCATAGGCGTGGGATACGGCCTCTTCGGCGCTCGCAATGTCCAGAAAGCGGCGCATATGCTGCTCGCCGTGCAGTTTCAGCTCCACCGTCACCAGCGCCTTGAGGACACGTCCCGCCTTGGCGGGGTTAAGGATCGCGACAATGCGGTCGATCACGCCGGATGCGCGCAGGCGTTGCAGGCGGCGCAGGCAGCTGGAAGGCGACAGCCCCACCTCATCAGCCATATCCACATTGGTGCGCGAGGCGTCGCCCTGCAGAATATTCAGTAATTTCCGGTCGATCCGATCCATGCTGGCAGCATAGCTGCCTTCCATGCATTTGCAATAAAATTGCAGGAGAATGCAATCTTTGACCACAAATGCGAAAGGCTTCGGCCTAGAGAAGAGGGACACGCTTCAGGGGATCTCAAATGCCATTCTTCACAACCATCAGGCAGAAAACGCGGGAAACGCTCGGAATTTACTGGGTACTCGTGCGGATTACCGTTCCGATCGCCATATTGACCGAAATTCTATCGAGAATGGGGGCAATCGAGGCGGTTGCGCCGGCCTTTGCGCCCGTCATGAACCTCATCGGACTTCCCCCGGAACTCGGTCTTGCCTGGCTGACGGCGATGCTTGTCGGCATATGGGGCGCGGTGCCGCTCATCTTCACGCTTGTTCCAGCATCGTCATTGAGCGCCGCGGATATCACCGTTTTTTCGGCGCTGATCCTCTTTGCCCATGGCCTGCCTATCGAGCAGAAGATCATTGAAAAGGCAGGACCGGGCGTGCTCGTTTCCACGATGCTGCGCATCGGCGGCGGGCTGCTTTATGCGTTTCTGCTGCACCAGCTTCTGGAGGCGACTGGATGGTTGTCTGCACCGGTGAACCCTGCCTGGATTGCGATGAGCGCCACACCTGAATGGACCGGCTATTTCCTCGGTCTCGGGGAAACTATGGTCTGGATGTTTGTCATCCTCCTTGCCCTGTCGTTCGGACTTGAAATTCTTCGCGTCACCGGTCTGCTGGCGCTGATGATGAAGGCGCTTTCACCGCTCCTGCGTCTTGCTGGCATTCGCGGCGAAGCGGAACATCTCACCGCCATCGGTCTGTTCCTGGGGATTTCCTATGGTGCGGGTTTCCTGATCCGCGAAGCGCAGTCGAGGACGATCTCACCACGCCAGGTGTTTCTATCCTGCGTGTTCATGGGCTTTGCCCATAGCGTGATCGAGGACACGCTGGTGGTGATATCGCTGGGCGCCGATGTCTATGGCGTTCTCATCGGGCGGCTTGTTCTCGCCGTTGCGGCGACCGCCGCCATCGCCGCCCTGCTGCACCGACTGTCCGATGAGCAGTTTTTTGCCCGGATGTTCCGAGTGCAGGGAACATGTATCTCAAGTGATGATGCAAAAACGGGGCCCTGCGGCCCCGTTTTCCGTTATTCAATCTGAAAACGGTCTCAGAATTCCGTCCAGTCCTGATCCTTGGCAGCCGGTGCTTCGGCAGCGCCGCCGAAGGCGCGGGCGAGGCTCTGGCCAAGCGCGCGGGCGGGAGAAGCGACCGGCCGTGCGGCTGCGGAAGCCGACTTGACCGGGGCCTTGCGAACCGGTGCGGCGGGCGCGGGCTGGAAGGCGGGCTTGGCGGAAGACTGGCGCGGCGCGGAATATCCACCGGCACCGGCGACGGCGGCGCGCGTGCCGCCCATCCGGAACTGGCCAAGCAGGCTGTTCAGCGCTTCCGCTTCGCGGGCCAGAGAATGGCTGGCGGCGGTCTGCTGTTCCACCATGGCGGCATTCTGCTGCGTGCCCTGATCCATCGTGTTCACGGCCGTGTTGATTTCCTGCAGGCCGGTTGCCTGTTCGCGGGCGGCAACGACGATGGCGCTGACATGGGCGTTGATCTCTTCGACTTCCGACACGATGAGTTCCAGAGCCTTGCCGGTCTCATCGACCAGATTGACACCGTTTTCCACCTGCTGGCTGGACGCGCCGATCAGCGTCTTGATTTCCTTGGCAGCATTGGCGGAGCGCTGGGCGAGTTCGCGCACTTCCTGTGCGACAACAGCAAAACCCTTGCCGGCATCACCGGCGCGGGCCGCTTCCACACCGGCATTCAGCGCCAAGAGGTTGGTCTGGAAGGCGATATCGTCGATGACGCCGATGATATTGCCGATTTCGCCCGAGGATTTCTCGATCTCGCGCATGGCGGCAACCGCCTTGCGGACCACAACACCCGACTTCTCCGCACCGGCGCGGGCGCGCTGGACCAGATTGCCGGCATCTTCCGCACCCCTGGCGCTATCACGCACCGTGGTGGTGACTTCTTCCAGAGCCGCAGCGGTTTCCTCGATGGACGCCGCCTGCTGTTCGGTGCGGCGCGACAGGTCGTCGGCAGCAGAGAGCATTTCCGAAGCGCCGGCATTGATGGCGGCGGCGTTTTCACCCACCGTGCGCAGCGCCTGCTGCAGCTTTTCGACCGCGCTGTTGAAATTCACGCGAACCGGATCGATGGCAGGCACAAAGGGCGTTTCGATGCGATAAGAAAGATCGCCGTCGGCGAGAGCGGCAAGGCCCTTGCCAAGCTCGGCGCTGGCGAAGGCGCTGGCGGCTTCGTCGCGCGCCTTTTCTTCCTCGTTGCGGCGGCGTTCGGCGTCCGTTGCGGAGCGCATGCGATCAGTCTCGCCGGCAAGGCGGGATTTTTCGAGACCGGCTTCCTTGAAGACCAGAACGGCCTTCGCCATCTTGCCGACTTCGTCGCCACGATCCGTGGCGGGAACTTCCGTCGTCAGGTCGCCATCGGCAAGCCGGCTCATGGCCGCCGTCATGCCGACGATCGGCGTGACGATGGAGCGCGACAGCGCCCAGATCAGGAGAACGGCGAGAAGGCCGGCGACGGCACCGCCGCCCAGCAGCGCGTATTCCAGATTGCGGGCGGCAGCCTGCTGTTCAGCAGCGTAGACGGTGGACAGGCCGTTCAGCTGTTCCTTGATCTTGGCGGCGGCAGCGCGGAAGCCATCAAGCTGACCTTTCGCCTGGTTGCGGCCGATCTCAATGATTTCAGAAATCGGCGCTTCCGTCGTCTTGCGGGCGGCGATCTGCGGCTCCGCCAGTTCCTTGAAGAACACGGTGGCGGATTTTTCCATATCGTCGATGGACTTCAGGATATCAGGCTGGCCGGCGGCCAGGGCGCGGGCGTCGCTGAGCTTCTTCAGCATCAGCTCGCGCTGTGCGAAGACATCATTATAGGTGCTGTCGCTGCGGAACAGCAGGAAACCGCGCTGGTTGACGGCCTGTTCCAGCATGGCGGCCGTCGCACCATCCACAGCCTGGATGATGTCCTTGGTGCGGTTGTTTTCAACCGTGACACGCTCGCTCCCCCGGGTCTGCCAGAACACAACCGCAGACGCGAGCAGACACACGCCCATCAAGGCACAGAAGGTGGCTATGAGCTTCAGGTTAATGGGGAGATTTTTCAGCGACATCGCAAACTCTCTCGGCGACCCGATGCCACGGAGCAAACGTCTGCGCTGCAACGGCCGCAATTTCTGGAAAATGGGGGAGACGCCGTCATGGCAGGTTCCGACCGGCCACACGGGCCTTGCGGACAAAGTGCATTACAAGACTTTATATTGGATTAATCTCATATGTCGTTTTCATGATACCCGCGGCATATTTCTTATGCCGCCCGGAGGGCTTGTGGGGCGGTTCCAGCGATAAATCGCTTGCATCTGCGGGGTTTGGCGGTCATTGACACGGGATCATGTCCAAAACATCTGAAAATGAACGGCTAGACCAGCTTCTTGTGTCGCTTGGCCACTTTGCCAGCCGCTCGCGTGCGCGCGACGCGGTTTCGCGCGGCACCGTGAGCGTGAACGGCAAAATCGTCACCAAACCGAGCCAGACCGTTGCTGCGAACGTCAAGATCGCCATCACCGATCCGGCGCAGGCTTACGTCTCGCGCGCCGCCCTGAAGCTCACAGCCGCGCTCGATCATTTCAAGCTCGATCCGAGGGGCCTCGACTGTCTCGACGTCGGCGCCTCGACCGGCGGCTTCACCGAGGTTCTTTTGCATCGCGGCGCGAAACATGTCGTCGCCATCGATGTCGGCCACGGGCAGATCCATCCAAGGATCGAGAACGATCCGCGCGTCACCAGCCTGGAAGGGCTGAATGCGCGCTTCCTCACCACTGATGACATCGATGAACGACCCATCGGCTTCATCGTTTCCGATGTGTCCTTCATTTCGCTGAAGCTTGCGCTTGCCCCGGCGCTCGAGCTTGCGGAACCGGGTGCTCTGGCGGTTCTGCTCGTCAAGCCGCAATTCGAGGCGGGGCGTGATGCCATCAGCAAGGCAGGCCTTCTGAAGGAGCCGGAAACGGCGCCCGCCGTGGCGGCCGAGCTGGAACGCTGGCTGACCGAGGACATGGGCTGGAAAAGCCTCGGCCTCATTCCCTCGCCAATTTCCGGCGGTGACGGCAATGTCGAATTTCTTCTCGGAGGCGAAAAGCCATGAGCACACAGACCGTCACCATCAAGAGCCTTGGCGCGCAGGGCGATGGCATCGCACACTGTCCCGACGGCCCGGTCTATGTGCCTTTCGCGCTACCCGGCGAAACGGTCGCGATTGCCAAGGTCAAGGATCAGGGCACGGTCATGTCTATAACGGAAGCTTCGGCTGACCGCCGTGACCCCGTCTGTCGCCACTTCGGTCCCGAAGGCATCAACGGCACCTGCGGCGGCTGTTCGTTGCAGCATCTGGCTGATCAACCCTACCACGCCTTCAAGCGGGAACTGGTGGTTTCGGCACTGAGATCAAAGGGCCTGACCCCGCCAGTGGACGATCTCGTCATCTGTCGCCCCGGCGAGCGCCGCCGTGCGGTGTTTGCCGCCCGCAAGACGGAAAAGGGTCTGCTGCTAGGCTTCAGCCAGGCGAACAGCCATCACATCGTCGCCATCGAGGAATGTCCCGTCACCTCGCCGGGCATTGTCTCACGGTTCGATGCCATCCGCGCCATCGGGCTTTCCATGGTGGCGAATGCCGAGCCGTTCCGCATCACCGTTCTCGAAACGCTCTCCGGTCTCGATATTTCCGTCGAGGGCATCAAGTCGGTCAATGACAAGCAGCGGCGCACGCTCACGGAAACGGTGCTGGCCATGCGCGGCATTGCCCGTGTTTCGCTGTCGGGTGAAATCCTGATCGAACCGCAAAAGCCGATCATCGAATTCGGCGGCATTCCGGTTTCGCCGCCCGCCGGCGGTTTCACGCAGGCAACGAAGCAGGCCGAAGACGCCATGGCGGAGCTGGTGCTTGCCCATGTCGGCAAATCCAAACGCATTGCCGATCTGTTCTGCGGCTCCGGCACCTTTGCGCTCAGGCTCGCGCGCATCGGCAGGGTGCATGCGGTGGAGGCCGAAGACAAAGCGCTGAAGGCACTCGATTTCGCCGCCCGCAACACCCAGGGCCTGAAACCGGTGAGCGTCGAAAAGCGCGATCTCTTCCGCCGGCCGCTGATGACAAGCGAACTCAAGAATTACGATGCCGTCGTGTTCGATCCGCCGCGCGCCGGTGCGGAAGTCCAGTGCAAGGAACTTGCCCGCAGCACGGTGAAGAAGATCGTTGCGGTGAGCTGCAATCCGCTGACACTCGCACGCGATCTCGCCATCCTCACGGAAGGCGGCTATCGCGTCACCCGCGTCACCCCGGTCGACCAGTTTCTGTGGTCGCCGCATGTGGAAGCAGTGGCGGTACTGGAGAAATAAGCAGTCCGGACGCTGGGTCGTTCACGCGAAGCTGACGCAACGGTTCATAGGCCCGCAAGCCCAAAGCCCCTCATTCCTGTGCTTGTCACGGGAATCCGGTCGACGCGTGTCTGCGCGGCGAGAGGAACTCTTTTCAGCCCAAGGACTTGGGCTGGCTGGATTCCTGTGACAAGCACAGGAATGAGGGCGGGGGATGACGCCTGAAAGTTCTTACCAGGCCGTATCGACCGTTCCGCTGCCGACCACACCCGAGCAGCGGCAGGAGCCGCCGACTCGCCCGCGCTCCAGCGGGCAGACATAGGGACGACGGCGATTGGCGCTGTCCGGCGGGGTGATGACGCAGATAAATTGGGCGCGGCGCTGGCGGTCGCGATTATTGCGGGAATAAAAGTTCGGGCTGTCCTCGTCCGAAGACTGCGCCAGAATGACGTCGTTACCCGTAGCCGGCAAGGGCGTGATCGCTGCTGCCTGTGTTACAGTCGTGACGGAGATGAGGACGAACAGGGCAAAACCGAATTGACGCATGCGGGTGGCCTTCCAAAGGGTGGACGGTGCATGATTTAACACAGCGCATATTGCCCGGCACTTAACCGCAACTATTTCCTGCTGGAACGCTTAACGGCGCATGAAGGCTTCGAAGGCAGCGCGGGCTTCCGCACTCTGCAGCTGCGCGATGAAGTGGCGGCCTTCCTCTTCGATGCGGGCAAGTATGTCCTGCGGGTTACCGCGAACCAGATCACGGGCGATCTTCAGCGCCTGCTGCGGTTTGGCGGCAAGGCGGGTGGCGAGCGCCAGCGTTTCGGTTTCGACATGTTCAGACGCGACAACCTTCCAGATCAGCCCGGCCTGCATCGCCTGTTCAGCGGAAAAACCCTCGCCCATGGCAAGCAGCGCAAAGGCGCGCTGATGACCAATGAGTTTTGGCACAAGCAGGCTGGAGGCCGCTTCCGGCACCAGTGCCAGATCCACGAAGGGCGTCTTGAACAGGCTGCGGCTGGAGGCGACCGTCAGGTCACAATGCAGGTTCAGCGTCGTGCCGATGCCGATGGCGAGCCCGTCCACGCCGGAAACCAATGGTTTTTCGAAGGCGACCAGCGCTTTCAGAAATTCGAGTGCCGCAAGCTTGCCCTTGCCGCCCGACATGGCGAAGGCGAGGAAATCGGCCATGTCATTACCGGCGGAAAAGCAGCCTTCCGTGCCGAGAAATGCGACCACCCGAATTTCGGTATTCGCATTGGCGGCATGCAGGGCTTCGGCCATGCGCAGATACATGGCATCGGTGATGGCGTTTTTCTTCTCCGGCCGGTTGAAGCGGATGGTCAGAACCTCAGGTGCATGACCAACCGGCTCAACAAGAATATGATCGTCCGACATCTGCAACTCCTCAAGCCAACAGGGTGCGGGCGGCGGCAAGGCTTGCCGCCCCTGATATAACGCGATCCTTCAGCGCCGCCGTTTCCGCCAGCAGGTTTTCCGCGGCGAAGCGGCAAAGTGCTGCGCGATGCCCACCCCTGCCATCATCGACGGAGACCAACGCGCCCTTGGCGAGATAGGAACCGGTGAGCGCCAGACCGAAGAGCCGCTGATAGGCCGTGGCACCGGCAAGCGCTGTTTCGGTTTCGCCCGCCTTGATGCGGGAGAGCAGCCAGTCGGTCGTCGTTTCCAGATCGTCGAGGCTGGCTTCGAGATAACGGGCGGTTTCGCCGAGATCGTCGCGGTTCGAGGCGGCCGTCCGGGCGGCAATCTCACGCAGTTCGGCGATGAAACCGCGCACCTGCGCACCCTCGGAGAGCGGCAGCTTGCGCAGCACCAGATCGATGGCCTGAATGCCGTTGGTACCCTCGTAGATCGGGGCGATGCGGGCATCGCGCAGATAACGCGCAGCACCCGTCTCCTCGATGAAGCCCATGCCGCCATGCACCTGAATGCCCATGGAGGCGACATCGACACCGGCATCGGTGGAGAAGGATTTGGCAATCGGCGTCAGAAGCGCGGCGCGCTCCTGCCAGTGAGCGCGCTGGGAGGCGTCTTCGGTCGCATGCGCCATGTCGATGGCATGGGCGCAGCTGAAGGAAATCGCCCGCGATCCTTGCGTCAGCGCCTTCATGGTCAGAAGCGTTCTGGCGATGTCGGGATGTTCGATGATCGGGCTCATGCCGGAACCCTGCCAGCCGGGCGCCTTGCCCTGCGTGCGCTCTTTCGCGTATTCGATCGCCTTCTGGGTCGCCGCTTCGCAGATCGCCACGCCCTGCATGCCGACCGCAAGGCGGGCGTTGTTCATCATGGTGAACATGCAGGCAAGGCCCTTGTTTTCCTCGCCGATCAGCCAGCCAAGAGCGCCCTTTACATCACCAAATCTGCCGTCGCCGAAGATCATCGTGCAGGTGGGTGAGCCGTGAATGCCGAGCTTGTGCTCCAGCGAATGGCAGAACAGGTCGTTGCGGCTGCCCGGCGCGCCGTTTTCATCGGGCAGGAATTTCGGCACCAGGAACAGCGAGATGCCGCGCGTACCGGCTGGCGCATCCGGCAGACGGGCGAGAACGAGGTGGATGATATTATCCGCCGCGTCGTGTTCGCCCCAGGTGATGAAAATCTTCTGGCCGAAGATGCGGTAGGTGCCGTCACCATTACGCTCCGCTCGGGTCTTTAAGACACCGAGGTCCGATCCCGCATGCGGTTCGGTGAGGTTCATGGTGCCGGTCCATTCGCCGGATACGAGTTTCGGCAGATAGGTTCGCTTCAGATCATTGCTGCCATGGGTAACGATGGCTTCCACCGCGCCCATGGTGAGCGTCGGCGCCAGCGCAAAGGCCATGGAGCCGGAATTCCACATTTCGAGTGCCGCGACATTCAACATGTGCGGCAGGTTCTGGCCGCCGAATTCTTCGGGCGCCGTCAGGCTGTTCCAGCCCGCTTCCGCCCAGCGGCGGTAAAGATCGGCCCAGCCATCCGGCGTCGTGACCTTGCCGTCTGCGAGCTTCGCGCCCTGACGGTCGCCAATATCGGCGAGCGGGGCGACCTCTCCGGTGGCGAAACGGCCGGCTTCCTCAAGAATGGCATCGACGAGATCTTCGCTCAGGTCTCCCAGCACACCCTTTGAGAGCGCGTCTTCAAGACCCGCCACATGCTTGAGTGTAAAGGCGATATCATCCACCGGCGCGCTATACATGCTGCCTCCTCCCGAAGCTCTTGCATCTTGCTACTGCCCTCGGGCTAAATGATTTTTACGTAAACGTCAATTTGAAAATTCCCACGATTTCGACAGGTTTGTTATAAAACTGTCATGTGAATTTGCTCAGCATGCGCAGACATGCGCCTCGCCGCTGCCGCTCCCACACCGGAACGACGGACGCCTCCCCTCCTCCCATCCCGCCGGTCAGGACTGCCACGATGGATCTCATAACGCCCACCATTCCCGGCCTTGTCTGGGCCTATCATTTTCATCCGGGCACAGCCCCGTGCCGCCGGCTGGCGCCCGATGCTGGTTTCGAGGACATGGCAGGATATGAGGGGTTCTACTGGCTGCATCTCAATCTCGCCGACCAGCGGGTTGCCGGCTTCCTCGAAACAATCGTCGGCCTCGATCCGGCGGCGCGGGCAAGCCTCACCACCCATGAGACGCATCCTTCCATCGTGGTCGATGAAAAATCGCTCTACGGCACGCTGGTCGATTTCCAGCGGGAATTCGACAAGGAAACGCGCGATTTCGGCTGGCTGCATTTTGCGGTGGGCGACCGCTTCATCATCACCACCCGCCTGCAGCCGCTGCATTCGGTGGACCGGCTGAAGGCGGCAGTCGACAAGAATTCCAACCGCTACCTCACGCCATCGCATGTCTTCGAAGGTCTCGTTGCTGAATTCCAGCGCTCGCTCATCAATCTGGTGATGGAGACGACGGAAGAACTCAATGCCATCGAGGATATGGTTTATGACAGCGAAAACCGCGACGAGCGGCGCCGCCTTGCACCGCTACGCCGCACTGTCGTGCGCCTGCACCGGCACTTGCGCACCGTACTCACCCTGATGCGGCGTGCATCGGCCGCCGATGACGACGAGATGCCTGACGGTTTCGAGGATGTCGCTTCGCGGCTGATGGGACGGCTCGAGGCTGTCGATCACGACGTCTATGCGCTGCAGGAGCGTGCAAGGCTGCTGCATGAAGAAATCGATTCCAAACTCTCGTCCGAAACCAACCGGCACCTTTATATCCTGTCGCTGATGACGGCATTCCTGCTGCCGCCATCGCTGGTGACCGGTTTCTTCGGCATGAATACGGATGAGTTGCCGTTCACCGTCGGCACTGGCGGCACCATGGCAGCCAGCATCTTCATCGTGATTTCGGTAGCGCTTGCCTGGTTCGTCCTGAAGCGCGCGCGAATATTGTGACAGCAAAAAGCCGTCCGGTGGTGACCGGACGGCTCTGTCGATCTCAGCCTGTTATGTCTATCAGCCGTATGGCGAATAGCACTGCTGGCGCGGGCCGTTATAAGGTTGGAACGTGTTGCTATAGGCATCGTAGGAACGATAGCGGCCATAGCACCAGTTCACATGCGCCTGGCTCATGCCCCCACGGCGGACTGGGCGGTATTCGCGATACACGGGACGCGGACGATATTCCGGAACCGGGCGATAGACTTCACGCGGCTGCGAGAGAGCGCCACCGATGATCGCACCCGTCGCAAAGGCTGCGAGCGGGAACCAGTAACCGTCATGGTGACGGTAACCCGGGCGATAATCGCGATAGCCGCGATGGCCGCCATACCAGCCGCGACGGTCGCCCCAGCCGTCACGACCACCGCGGTCGCGCCAGTATTGGACATTCACGACATTGTTGCTGGCATCATTGCCTGCGGTCTCAACACTCTTCGGCGCGGTCGGCAATGGCATTGCGGCTTCTGCCGGAACAATCGCTCCCGCAACCACGATCGCAGAAAGACCGACAGCCATGATATTCTTGATATAGCTTTTCATCTGACTTCCTCCATTCACGACGGTCAACAGGCCGTTCTCCGTGAATAATAACACTTTTTTCTTCTCATTCGGCCAGTTTTTCAGTCTGGCTGGACATTCCAGGTTGCAGGCTAGGCGTTTTCGCCTGAACCCAGCATTAACAATCCCATCACGCTTCGTTTACCCGATCTGGCAGCTGGAAAACAAAAGCCCGGATCGAAATCCGGGCTTTCAAAAATACTGTTATCGGCTGTAAGGCGAAACGCAGATGCGACGCGGACCGCTGTTCGGCTGATAGGTGTTGTCATAGGCGCGATACGACCGCCAGCGGTTCTGACACCAGGAAACATGGCTGCCGCCATAGGCCGGACGCGGCTGCTGCATGGCACCGCCGATGATGGCGCCGGTGGCAAAAGCGGCAAGCGGGAACCAGTAACCGTTGTGATAACGGTAACCCGCGCGACGGTCACGATAGCCGCGGTGACCATTGTAAAAGCCGTCGCGATGCGGGGGCGGACGACGCATGTGACGACCGTCCCAATTGCGGCGGCGATCCCACTCGCGGTACTGTACAGGCACGACGTTTTCGGTCGCTACCGCCGGCTTGGTGATCGGCACCGGCACCTGAAACGCCTGAGATGGCGTGAAGCTAGTGAAGAACACGATAATCGCTGTAGCGACGCTCGTTGTCCGGAAATTCAGCATGATCTTCCTCCATTTGCTCTGACGCCTTTAACAGCGCCTTTCACCGTGCTCTTGTCGGAGGTCAGGGCCAGCCCCTCGCCCGAAAAGAATTCGATGACGTGCAAACGAGTTTGCTAAAATTTAGTTCCAGACAACTATCCGGCGAAGGAAAATTAGGAGGTGGCGCCGTTGGGCGTCACGCCTCCACCTTGATGTCGGTCAATGGCCGTGAGCAGCAGGCAAGAATATAGCCTTCCTCGATTTCCTCATCGAGAATGCCGCCATTGTGGTTCATCTCCACCTCGCCGGAAAGCTTCAGCACCCGGCAGGTGCCGCAGATACCGGATTCGCAGGCGGCGCCGATGCGGACGCCGGCGGCACGCGCCGTCATCAGAACCGTCTGGCCTGGCTGGCAGGGCAGCTCTTTTCCAGAAAGCGTGAACCCCACCATGGACAACGCTTCGCCGTCGGCACCGGTGAGAACTGTTTCACCCACGCTGACCGGAGCGGCCGGCGCAAAGCTTTCCTGATGATAGCGGCTCATATCGAAGCCGGATGCGTCGAGCATGGAGCGGACGGCGGCCATGAACGGCTCCGGACCGCAACAGAAGACGGTGCGGTCCATGAAATCATGCGCGAGCAGCGCGATCTTGGCCTTGTCGACCATGCCCCTCAGTCCGGACCAGAGATCGGTACGACCACATTTCTCGACAATGAAGCCGAGCGACAGGTTAGGCATGAAACGGGCGAGATATTCCAGCTCGTGACGAAAGACGATATCGCCGGGGGTGCGTGAACAGTTGATGAAGGTGATGTCGCTCTGCGGCGCGCGGTCGCTCATGTCGCGCACCATCGACATCATCGGCGTGACGCCGGAGCCTGCCGAGATGAACAAATATTTGTCGCCGGGATGTTTGACGTAGGAGAAGTCGCCGAGCGGTCCGAGCGCCCGGATTTTCATGCCGGGCTTCAGATTATCGAACATCCAGCGCGTGCCGATGCTGGTGGCCTGCGCCTTGACCGTGACCGACAGCGCATAGGGCCGCGACGGGCTGGAGGACAATGTGTAGGTGCGGTAAATCGGCTCCGAACCCACGGGCAATTCCAGCGTGACGAACTGGCCCGGCAGATAACGGAACCAGTTCTGGTCCTCGGAGCGGAACAGGAACGTCATCACGTCCGATGTCTCGGGCGTCACTGAAATGCATTCCAGCAGCTGGAGCTTGTCGCTCCACGGCTTCATCTCGTCTATGTGCTTGTAGGTCACAACCATATTCATCTTCGCATCACGCTACGGCCGAGAGCCGGGCCTTGTCGCCGGAGAGGCGATCGACCATGAAATCGGAATACCAGTTGACGAACTGCATCACGCCACCTTCGTCTTCCATGGAATAGGGACCGGGCTGATAGGCCGGCGAGCGAATGCCGAAGGCATTTTCCTCGACGATGCGACGGTCCTGGTCGTTGGTCTCGTTCCAGACGTGGGTGAGGTCTTCGAGATCGTAATCCACGCCTTCGACGGCATCCTTGTGCACCAGCCATTTGGTGGTGACCATGGTCTCGTTGGCGTTGAGCGGCAGCACCCGGAAGGAAATAGTGTGGTCGCCGAGGAAATGGTTCCAGGTCGTCGGGTAGTGGAACAGAAGCAGCGCGCCGATATGGCTGATGCTGACATCTTCCGACAGCGGCCGGCGCACGGCGCGTTTGCCCGACATGGTGTAGCTTTCCGCCTCGCCGATCAGCGGCATGCGGGCAACACGGAACTGGCCCTTCGGATCGATCTTGAAGCGGCTCGGCAGGCCGGCCGCCTCGCAGCGCGCCCAGTGACCGCCGATCTCGGGATCGCTCGCGCCGCCATCCGTTCCCGTCACGCTCGGGTTTTCGGGATAGGTGCGGCAGAGTTCGGGGTGGTTGGCGGCGCAATGGTAGCACTCGCGGTTGTTTTCCCAGACGAGCTTCCAGTTGCCCTTTTCGATGATGGTGCTTTCATGCGCTACCTTGGCTTCCCAGATGCGGTGCGGGGCCATGTAGCTTTCGACCTCGGCGCGCATCGGCGCGAAATCGGCGGGCTGGTCGGCAAGGCAGATGAAGACGTAACCGGCAACGGTCTCGCAGGCGACCGGCTTCAGGCCGAATTCCGCCTTGTCGAATTCCTCGCCCATATGGCGTGCGAACAGCAACTTGCCATCCAGATCATAGGTCCACTGGTGATAGGGACAGACGAGACGGGCGGCCTGGCCCTTCTGCGCGCTGCAGACGCGCGAACCGCGATGGCGGCAGGAATTTTGCAGGGCGCGGATCTGCCCGTCGCGTCCGCGAACGATGACGACCGAGTATGCACCGACCTGAACGGTCATGTAGTTGCCGGACTTGGGCACCTCGCAATCATGGCCGACGAACAGCCAGTCGCGATACCAGATCGTCTCCATATCCAGCTTGAAATAATCCGGGTCCGTGTAGAACGGCTGCTCCAGGCTGAAGCCTTCGCGGCGGTTTTTTAGCTGGCGCAATACGGTGTCACGCAATTCCATGGCCAAATCCTCGATCAAACCGCCCGCCCGGCACCATTTGCGGGGTTGCGGAAGCATGTCCTCATCTAAACACCGGCGGTCATTTGCGGCAGCACAAACAGCGACATCGGCTTCCGCATTGGCGACAAATTGCGACATGCGCAATTCGCCCTCGCTGCCCATTCCGCTGGGAAATCCAACGGCTATTCAGCGCCGGACGTGACGTCGCAATATGACGCATGATAGCGCTTGCCCTCCTCTCCACCCATTAAAAAACGGGAGGTGCGGCGCAACGGAGTTTTAACGTGCCCTAAACTATATTGAAGGAACGACAGCAACGGAGGCGCTCCTGGTGGAGAAGGCGACACGCATACGCTATTTCGATGCGGCAAGGCACTCGGTCACGCCGATACGATCGAAGACTGCGCATTCCGACTTCCTGCGCACGGGCCGTATCAGCCGTTATGAAGAGCGCTGGCTGCCCAGGGAACGTGTCTATTACAGCCATGACGATGTGGCTGCGCTGACCGGGCGGAAGCTGGAAGCCGCCGCCGATGCCACCCACAGCCGCCTCAACACCTTTCACCAGTCCATCCGTTTCCCGAAGATGGTTTTTCACCATCTGCTCAATGACCGACCGCATCTTGGCTATTGCCATGTCACGGCGGCGAGAACCAGCTTCGATGCCGAGCGCCATGTGATGTGGTCGTTTTATTTCGCGAATTTCTTCGCCGAGCTGAGCGGGGCCGAAAACTTCTTCGAAAATATCGATGCGCGTTACTCGCGCATGTATTTCGCCGTCGCCATCAATGCGCTTCCCGATCGGGAGGTCGCCATCGACACCTCCTTCCATCGCAGCGGCCTGCTGTTCCAGACGCACGATCCGCGCGTGGCGCTGAAAAACGTGCTCTTGCTCGGCGCGCGCTCGGCGGAGATGCGCAAGATCATCAGGGCGATATAAAGCGCGATAGCACTTTCCATCCCGGCCTGAAATACGCTATTGACCGCCCTGAAAGGCAGCATCATGGCGCGTCATATCAACATCGAAACCGAGCGGGAAACAGCCCTGCAGGCATCCGTGGCCGAGCTTGCGGACGGCAGGCCCATCGCGCTGCCGACGGAAACCGTCTATGGCCTTGCCGCCGACGCCACCAATCCTGCCGCCATCACCCGTATTTACGAGACCAAGGGCCGGCCGCAATTCAACCCGCTGATCTGCCACATGGCCGATATCGCCATGGCCGAGCGTTACGCGGTTTTCGACCCGATATCGCGGAAACTCGCAGAGGCCTTCTGGCCCGGCCCACTGACATTGGTTCTGCCGCTGAAACCTGAAAGCGACATTCATTCGCTGGCGACGGCCGGGCTCGATACCGTCGGCATTCGCGTGCCACAGGGTTTTGCCAGCGATCTTATCCGCCGGTTCGGCAAACCGCTCGCCGCCCCCAGCGCCAATAGTTCCGGCAAGATCAGCCCGACAAGTGCGGCTCATGTGGAGGCCGACCTCGGGCAGAAGATCAATCTCATTCTCGATGGCGGTGCCGCCGCCGTGGGTGTCGAATCCACCATCGTCAAGGTGGAGCAGGATGGCCGGGTGCGGCTGCTTCGCCCCGGCGGCATCGTCACCGAGGAAATCGAGCGCCTAGCCGGCGTCAGGCTCGAACGACCGAAAAAAGCCTCCGCCGCCATCGAGGCGCCGGGAATGCTGGCCTCGCATTATGCGCCGGGTGCGACTGTCCGCCTCGACGCCACGTCGGTTCTGCCTGATGAAGCGCTGATCCGATTCGGCGGCATCGCCATATCAGGCGAAGAGACCGCGCGCACCATTCTCGACCTCAGCCCTTCCGGCGATCTCGCCGAGGCCGCCGCCAACCTTTTCGATTACCTGAAAGCTGCCGATGCGAGCGGTGCGGACACCATCGCCATCACCGCAATTCCCACCCATGGTCTTGGAGAGGCGATCAACGACCGCCTTTCCCGCGCCGCCGCGCCGCGAGGCTGACGGCACTCAACCCTTTCGCCCATGTTTCAAAAGACAGCGAGACGCCGCCCATGACGACCATGACCGCCATCCCCTCCTCCGATATCCTTGACCGCTTCACCGCCATCGTTGGCGAAAAAAATGCGGTGCGCGACCCGGCGGAAATGGCACCGCGCCTGGTGGAAAATCGCGGACTTTATCGCGGCGCTTCCCCCCTGCTCCTCAAGCCCGATTCCGTCGAGGAGGTTGCCGCCATCCTGAAGCTCGCCAGCGAGACCGGCACGCCCATCGTGCCGCAAACCGGCAATACCGGCCTTGTGGGCGGCCAGACGCCGCGCGCTGACGGCACCGATATCATCCTGTCGCTGGAGCGCATGAACCGCATCCGCGACATCGATCCCGTTGCCAATATCATCGTCGCCGATGCCGGCTGCATTCTTGACGACATTCACAAGGCCGCCAGCTCCGTGGAGCGCATGTTCCCGCTATCGCTCGGTTCTCAAGGCTCCTGCCGCATCGGCGGCAATCTCGCCACCAATGCAGGCGGCACGGCGGTGCTTGCCTATGGCAATATGCGCCAGCTGTGCCTCGGGCTCGAAGTGGTGTTGCCAACCGGCGAAATCTGGAATGGGCTGCGCCGGCTGAAAAAGGACAATACGGGTTACGATCTGCGCGATCTCTTCATCGGCTCCGAGGGCACGCTCGGTGTCATCACCGGCGCGGTGCTGAAGCTTTTCCCCAAGCCGCTCGGCCATCAGGTCGCTTTTGCCGGTCTTGCCTCCACCGAGGATGCCCTGAAACTGTTCGAAATGGCCTCCAACCTCTGCGGCACGGCGCTGACCGGCTTTGAACTCATGCCACGAATCGGCGTCGAGTTCACCGCCAGACATATTCCCGGCGTGCGCGACCCTCTGGGGCAGCCGCATGACTGGTACGCGCTCATCGATATCTCCACCTCCGATTCGGCCGAGACGGCGGACACGATGATGCAATCGCTGCTGGAGCGCGGTTTTGAGGCCGGGCTGGTCGAGGATGCGGTGATCGCCTCATCGGAAGCGCAGCGTCAGGCGCTGTGGCACATGCGTGAAAGCATGTCGGACGCGCAGAAGCCGGAGGGCGGATCGATCAAGCACGACGTTTCCGTTCCGGTGTCGAAAATACCGGAATTCATGACTACTGCGGAAAAGGCCGTGCTCGCCGCCATTCCCGGCGCCCGCATCTGCGCCTTCGGCCATCTCGGCGACGGCAACATCCACTACAATATCTCCCAGCCAGTCGGTGCCGACAAAGCCGAATTCCTCGGCCGCTGGCGGGACATGAACGAGATCGTGCACGGTATCGTGCTGTCGCTCGGCGGCTCGATTTCGGCCGAACATGGTATCGGCCAGCTGAAGCGCGACGAACTGGCCGCCATCCGGCCCGGCATCGAAATGGAGCTGATGCATCGCATCAAGCACGCCTTCGACCCTGCGGGTATCATGAACCCCGGCAAGGTTTTGGTGGGGTAAGATTGCCGGCCTCAGGCCGGCGTTCGCAAAGCCCAGGCCGGCACCATTTCCGCATTCAAGCGGCGCGGCTTTTGCCCGCCAACCAGCTCCTTAAGGCTCATGCCCGATTTTGCGATTGCAAGGGCCTGTGTCTTTGGCAGGAGGTATCCGTGTTCCAGCGGCGGTGCGCGGCGCAACACACGACTGAAGACATTCCGCCGGTGATAACGCGACGGCGAAAAACGTGCGGGATCAGGGCAGATCGCAACATATTCGAGGATTTCGTCGATCCAGCCCGCCTGCGGGCGCGCACCGGGCTCGATCAACAACAGCCAGCCGCCACGCGCGGATTGCAGGATTTCCTGAATGTCCCATTGCCCATAAAAGCGGCAACCGGCAGCATCGGCCACGCGCGACGATCCATCGCGCGAACCGTGATCGAGGATCACCACATCGCTCACAAGCCCTTCCACGGCACCGGTCACAAGCGCGGACAGCGTGTGCGCCAGTTCCGGTTCCTGATCCCGGCATTCCATTAAGACTGTCAACATAGGCATAGCTCTAACGCATCGCACAATAAATTGCCACTGGCCTCTTTGCGATGGAGAATAGCCCGATCCGTGCGGCACATTGCACCGGCGTCGAGAACCATCCGGCTTCCGCCATTTGCGCTTCGGGCCGTGTGGCCGGTCGTATTTTTACAATTTTGTTCTTGTATTGTTCTCGTTCCTGATGTAGGAATTTAATCATTCGGACGGCGAGGAAACGCCGCTCCGGATGGAAACGGTTTAGGGCGTTGAGCGTGCCTTGATGGCGTGCAGCGCTCTGGGAGCATCCAGATGAGAAACCATACGCTTGACGGGCAGGCCGCCTTTCAGCCGAGCCATATGCCTGATATTGCCAATGCGCTTGCCGATGCATCCGGCCTGCGCATCGAGATCGACCGTCGTCGCGGGCGGGGCGCCGGGTTGAACCCGGACGGGCGCTTCGAGGCCTTGCAGCGCGAGGTTTTCGACGATGGCTGGCAGACGCTTGAGGATATGCCGGAATTCCGCACCGAGGTGCAGGTCGAAAAGCCGCGCAGCATTATAACTCACAACGAATCTCCAGATATCCCGTTCGACCGTTCCATCAATCCCTATCGCGGTTGCGAACATGGCTGCATCTATTGTTTCGCAAGGCCTAGCCACAGCTATATGGGGCTTTCGGCCGGGCTCGATTTCGAGTCGAAGCTTTTCGCCAAGCCGGATGCGGCAAAGCTGCTGGAACGGGAATTGGCGAAACCGGGCTACAAGCCGCGGGTGATCGCCATCGGCACCAATACCGACCCTTATCAGCCGATCGAGCGCGAATGGCGCATCATGCGGCAGATACTGGAAGTGCTGGCCAAGGCCGATCACCCCGTCGCCATCGTCACCAAATCGGCGCTGATCAGGCGCGATATCGACATTCTGGCGCCGATGGCCAAAAAGGGCCTCGCCAAGGTCGGCATTTCCGTAACCACGCTGGACCGCAAGCTCGCGCGCAACATGGAACCGCGCGCTGCCACGCCGGAGAAACGGCTGGAGGCGGTAAAGGCTTTGACGGAGGCTGGAATTCCCGTGGCCGTGATGATGGCGCCCGTCATTCCGGCCCTCAACGATCATGAGATCGAACGTATTCTCGAGGCCGGCAAGGCAGCGGGGGCGACCGAGGCTTCTTATGTGCTGCTGCGCTTGCCGCTGGAGGTGAGCCCGCTGTTTCGCGACTGGCTGTTGCGCAACTATCCGGACCGTTATCGCCATGTCATGTCGCTGGTGCGCTCCATGCGTGACGGCAAGGATTACGACGCGGAATTCGGCAAGCGCATGAAGGGCGCCGGTCCCTATGCCTGGCAGATCGGCCGGCGTTTCGAGATGGCGACGAAAAGGCTTGGCCTTATCCGCCGTGGCATTCATCTGCGCGACGATCTCTTCGTGCCGCCGGGGGGTGCCGGGGTGCAATTGTCACTGCTTTGAAACCGGCGCTGAAAGCGTCGCTGTTGATTACGGCTATCTTACCGACGTGCCGATATCAGGAAGAATATTATTTGGAGCGCCGGTCCTTCGTTTAACCGGCCATGCTCCTGACGAAATGCCCGGTGGGTTTTCCCTGGCCTGCCGGACATTGCCCCCGGAACCCGCCGCCTCGCGTGCGATCGTTTTTCCTCCGCCGCCCCGCTGGAGGATCAAAGGTCATGACGACCTAAGGGGCACGGTGAGCCACGCCCCTCGACCCCGGCTCACCGCGCCTGTCATCGCCCGCTTCCGGGGGCTTGCAGGAGATCGGGTGTGTATGCGAGTTTCGCCGCATGAAACGCACCGCCACACCCGATTCTCCTGCTCTTTTCGACCTTGTCGATACCGGCCCGGACTTCGCCTTCGAACTGGAAGCCAAAAAGAAGGGCCTCTGGCCCGTGGCCGGCACGGATGAGGCAGGCCGGGGGCCACTTGCCGGCCCGGTGGTTGCGGCGGCCGTCATTCTCGATCCGGATAATATTCCCAAAGGCATGGACGATTCCAAGAAGCTGACCAGGCAGAAACGGGAAAGCCTTTTTGTGCAGATCATGGAAACCTCGATCGTGTCGGTCGCCTCCTCCGGCCCCGGCCTGATCGACAGCATGAATATCCTGCGTGCCAGCCTCGACGCCATGCGCCGCGCCGTGCTCGGCCTCGAAATCCCCCCCGCCCTCGTGCTGGCCGACGGCCGTGACAGGCCACCGGGCATCCCCTGCGAAGCCAAGGCCGTCATTAAGGGCGATTCCCGCTCCCTCTCCATCGCCGCCGCCTCGATCATCGCCAAGGTTACCCGCGACCGGATGATGGAACGCGCCGGCGTGGTGCACGCCTCCTACGGCTTCGAAGGGCATGTCGGTTACGGCACGCCGGCCCATCTGCGCGCCATCGAAAGCCATGGGCCTTGCGCGCTCCACCGGATGAGCTTTCGGCCGTTGAAGAGGGACTGATGGCGGAGTAGTGGGAAGCAACCAAGATTTTCGTTGTTGACCCGAAGCGATCAAATCAGTGGTGGTTGAGGTTTCATCATGGTAGGTGACTACTCATCGCCACGATCCGTTTTTCATAGGATATTCCTAATGAAGTGCCTGCGTATCTACGCCTCACCCGATGGTGAGTCTCACTTCGATGAAATCGAATTGCCAACAACAAAGGTATCGGTCCATCCCGACGCCGTTCCATTTGACGTAACAGCCAGTTATCCCGCCTCTCGCGTCCGCATCACTCACATCCCAGCAGGGATGAGAGAAGTTGCATGGCATGGGGTACCGGAGCCAGTACTTACAGTTCGGCTTGACGGTTCGGTTGTGTACGAAACCAGCGACGGCGAGGTCCGCCATGTTTCCGCTGGTAGTTTCGTGCTGGTCGCACACACGCACGGCAAAGGCCATCTTTCGCGACATTCTCCAGAAGCACAGACCGTCATCTGGGTTTCATTGCCAAAAGGTTTTGAACTTCCTCCGCAATACTGATTGCCTTTAGCGCAAAGCGTAAGCGTAATCGGACTTCCGCATCGAGAACACCAAAATCCGAAGGGCGCCAGTCACGGCCCCGCCCGGATTTCGTAACCCGACCCAGCCGGTCCTCGAGGGATGCCTGTTGAAGCGAGTGTGGAAAATCTTGTACTTGCAGAACTCTTGTGAGGCGACATTTTATAAATCACACCAGAACAGGTGTCTCTTTGGCGAAATATCAGAAGAGCCTATCGGAGTTTCCGGAATTGCTGAAGCTCGACCATATCACAGTAGTAGCCCCGACGCTTCCCGAAGGGGTGGCCCATGTCCAAAACTGCCTTGGTATCACCGTGCCGTTCGGTACCCGCCATGACTATATGGGCACACATAATCACCGGCTTCATCTAGGAGCTTCCGTCTATCTGGAAATCGTCGCCCGCGACCCGGGTGGGATGAAACCGAGTAGGCCGCGCTGGTTCGGTCTCGATGATCCGGGAAAAATTGAATCGGACTGGAATGCCGGCCGGCGTCTGAGAGGTTGGGTTGCCAACACTGCAGCAATCGATGCCGTTGTAGCCGCCCATCGGGCGGTCATCGGCGGTCGGGTGGCTCTGCCACCCGAAGATCCTACGTTCGACTTCGCAATACCCGCCGACGGTTCGCTGCCGCTGGACGGTGTGGCTCCCTCCGTCATCGATCATCGCGGCAACTCGAGCTATATCGATTTCATTCCCGATCTCGGAGCCCGGCTTCACGCTTTCATCCTCGAACACCCAGATCCGGCCGGGGTCGAAGCGCTTTACCGCGATCTCGGTGTAGAACATCCTCCAAGGATTATCGAAGCGCCATCCATGCGTTACCGGGCGCTTATCGAAACGCCTGCTGGATTGAGAGAGCTGACCTGATATCACGCCCGGTGATTTGTTGAGATGGTTTAGCCTGCATTTCCTCGGCTGAAATCCGCTTTGCCAACTCAAACAAAAAAACCCCTCGCAGCTCTCGCCGGAGGGGTTTCTAATCAGCCCGAGATAAATCTCAGTTCAGCTTCGACTTCACTTCGCCGATCGTGGCGGTGAAAAGCTTGGCCTTTGCGGCAGACGTGGTCTTTTCCGCCAGCAGCTTCTCGGAAGCGGCGATGGCAATGTCGACGGCGGCGGCGCGGACGGCGCCGATGGCGTCTTCTTCGGCCTGCTTGATCTTCTGTTCCGAAAGAGCCGTGCGGCGGGCGACGAATTCTTCCGTCTTCTGCTTGGCTTCTTCGGTGAGCGCTGCGGCTTCGCGTTCGGCGGCGGCAACAATGCCTGCGGCTTCCGCTTCAGCTTCCTTGCGCTTACGCTGATATTCGGCCAGCAGGTGCTGGGCCTCTTCGCGCAGACGCTTGGCTTCGGCCAACTCGTCCTGAATGTTCTGTGCGCGCTCGTCCAGAGACTTGGAGAGCATGCCCGGAACCTTGAGATAGGCGATCAGGACAAAGAAAAGGACGAGACCGACGAGAGCGAAAAATGATGCATCAAATGCCATGTCAGGCTCCCTTCACGGCAGAAGCGGCGGCAATGGCGGCCTTGACGTCGGTATCCTTGACCTTGGCGCCAACCAGCTGGTCGACGATTGCGGTCGCGGTTTCCTCGGCGATTGCGCCAACATCCGCGAATGCCTGATCCCTGATACCCGCAATGCGCTTTTCGGCGGCGGCGAGCTTCTCAGCAAGACCGGCTTCGATTGCGGCGCGGTCGGCATCGGCCTTCGCCTTGGCGGCGTCACGTGCCGAGGCGCCGATCGAGCTTGCCTTGGCGCGGGCTGCCGCGAGTTCTTTTTCATAGGTTTCGACGGCTGTGTCGGCTTCGGCTTTCAGCCGCGCCGCTTCGTCGAGATCCTGTGCGATGCGTCCGTGACGGTTTTCGAGAATGCCGCCGACGCGCGGAACGATGACCTTCTGCATGAGCAGGTAGAAAAGGCCGAACGTGATCGCGAGCCACAGGACCTGCGATGCATAAGTAGACTGGTCGAACGGCGGGAAAACGCCGGAAGCACCGTGTTCGGCGCCATGCGCTACACCGGTTTCCGTGTGCGTGGCTTCCGGTTGCGGCTGGCCGACGGCCGGAGTTTCCGTATGCGTTTCACCTACGGTCGGTGCTGACTGGGCATAAGCCTCGGTCACGAACATGCTCACCTCCAGGGGGACTGCAAATGCGAAGGATCACGGCACGCCATTTGCGGGCCGTGATCCAGACCTGATGCCGTTATCAGACAGCGAACAGGAGAAGGAGAGCAACGAGCAGCGAGAAGATGCCCAGAGCTTCCGTAACGGCGAAGCCGAATACCAGACGGCCGAACTGGCTGTCGGCAGCAGAGGGGTTGCGCAGTGCGCCGGAGAGGTAATCACCGAAGATACGGCCGAGTGCGAGGGACGTACCAGCCATGCCGAGGCATGCGAGACCTGCGCCGATGTACTTTGCTGCTTCCGCTTCCATGTGAGACTCCTTGAGATATAGGTTGTTGCGGCTATCTTTTGGCGCCCGTTGCCGGGGCCAGCGACTTTACTTCTCAGTGACCACCATGCACGGCATCGTTCAGGTACATGCAAGTCAGTACCGCGAACACATAAGCCTGCAGGAAGGCAACGAGAAATTCGAGAGCGGTCATTGCGACCGTCATGATGAGAGGCAGGACAGCGCCGCCGACGCCGAGTGCGCCGAGCGCACCCATGGAGGCGACGAAGCCTGCGAAAACCTTGAGCGTGATGTGGCCAGCCAGCATGTTCGCGAAAAGACGAACCGAAAGGCTGATGGGGCGCGACAGGAACGAGATCATTTCAATCGACGCGACAAGCGGCAAAAGCGCCTTCGGAACGCCTGACGGGGCGAAGATGCCGAAGAAATGCAGGCCGTGCTTGTAAAAACCGTAAACGATGACCGTGCCGATGACGAGGCAGGCAAGCGCGAAAGTGACGATGATCTGGCTGGTGACCGTGAAGAAATACGGGAACATGCCGAGAAGGTTTGCCGTCAGCACGAACATGAACAGCGAGAAAACGAATGGGAAGAACACCATGCCCTTCTTGCCGGCGCCTTCGCGCAGCATGGAGGCGATGAACTCATAGGACATTTCGGCAACGGACTGCATGCGGGTCGGGATCAGACCGCGGTTCGACGTTGCGAAATAAAGGAAGCCGGACGCGGCAGCCACGGTCGCAACCATGAACAGCGACGCATTGGTGAAGGAAAAATCGACGCCGCCAATTTCGATCGGAATGATCGGCTGCACCAAGAACTGATGGGTCGGATCGTTTGCCACCGGCTGCCCTCTTTACCTGTCGCCGCGCATCGCGGCATCTCAACTGCAAGAAAAAACAGCTTAAGCGCCGCCTTTTCCACCCTCGTCCTGTCTGTCCGCCTTCTCCAGCAACGGCGGCTTGGCCACCGCGCCCGTCGAGCGCAACACATTCAATACGCCTGCGCAGAAACCGAGAAGAAGAAGAACGATCATCCCCCACGGCGTCGTGCCGACAAAATAATCCAGAAGATAACCCAGCATAGCGCCGACCACGATGGCCGAAATGAACTCCGATGAGAGCTTGACCGCCATCGCAAAACCTTTCCGGTTTTCCGCAGCGTTGGTCTCCGCCCTCACGTCCGCCTCATCCTCCGCCTTCACCTTTGCCAACTCATCAGCAAGGCGCTTGCGACGCTCGTCCAGACTATCGTCACGGTTGCCAGTCATCTTAAAATCCCACCCATTTTCTCCGTTCCAGCCATGCCAGAACCCTTTGGAGTTGTAAACGGTGACGGATTAAGCCTGTTCCAGCCCGCTCTGAAGTCGCGCGCAACATAGTTTTAGGGGCTTCGCTAGTCAAGGCACTGGCGCAGCTTGTTTCGATACAAATTTATCGTTTTACAACAATGACTTAATGCCAAATCACAGTTTGGCGGCGATGTTTCGCGAGGGAATCGGCATTTTTGACACGCAAAATGCGACAAATTGGCGGTGGTATCAGCTCCAGCCGCCACCATAGGTACGATAAAAGACGTGCAGGCCGATCCTGCCGACCTTCTTCATGGATTTTCCCCAGGCGGGGCGAACATAAACGGCATGATAATGAGTCGCAGAGCCGACTTCCGTCAGCCAGATCTTGCCAGCGGTGGTGGCCATGGCCACTTCGCGCGCCATTTTCCAGTGACGTTCGGAATTCACCCGGTCTTTTATATTGTCGCAGGCGAAGGAAAACTGGCAGCGGTTGCGCCAATCCTTGTTCTGATAGACCACACCGCAGATGGTTTTCGGATAGGCGGGGTTGCGCACGCGGTTGAGGATGACCTGCGCCACCGCCGCCTGGCCTTTCACCGATTCACCGCGTGCCTCGAAATAGATGCCGGATGCGAGGCACTGCTGCTCGGCGGCGGAGAAGACTTCGGCCGGCAGCGGGGTCGCCGCCCATGCATGATCGTCCGCACTGATCTGCGGCACGAAACGGCCGGCCTCCGGCTTTTTGAGAATGGCGTCGAAAGGCGATTCGCGGGCGAAATCGGGGGCAGCCGGCGCATAGGCCGTGGCGAGAATATCCGGAGTACGGTTGGTGACAAGTTCCGCCAGCATCGGCGAGATGCTCTTGTCCGCCTTCTTTTCGTCGCGGCGGAAATAGAAGGAGGCGAGTTCGACGTCCTTGCCGCGTTTCGGCTTGACGAAGGCCGTGCGGTCCTTGCGCTTTAGCGGCTCGATATCCAGCATGCTCGTGCGCTGGAGGACGGAACCGGCAGTGAAGGCCTTGGGCGGCTGCATGATTTCGGTTGCGACGATGCGGCCTTTCTTGGCGGCGCGGTTGACACGCTCGCTATCCGGCGTCGTTGACTCACCCTTCTTGTTGGTGACGAAAGCGACCTTGCTGCCATTGGGCAGGATCATGCCGCTGCCATGCAGCGCCGCATCGCCTGCCGCATCATTGAAGGTGAGCGAGGCATTGTGCACCGAACCTGCCGGAGAGGCGGTCAGCACCATGCGCCATTGCTCACCGCCATTGTCCAGCCCCGCCAGAAGCGAGGCCAGATCCGCACGGGCGGCAAGAGAAGGAAAGACAAGCCAGGCGGCAAGGCCGAAGACGACGGGCGAGGTCCATTTTGACGCCCACCCCTCTCGGGACATGGCGGACCGACGACGCATTACACTTTTCGAACGCAAAACCAGCACTCCGAACAACGACAACCGAATTTTATACAGGTGTTCAAGAATCTCTTATTAACCTTGATGCTTGGTTAACGCCGCGCAGGAAGGTGCCTTCACGTTAGTGTGTGAACATATTCTAATTGGCGTGGCGGGTGCATCGGGTTTGCATATGCCGGCTATAACTGTCCCACACAGCATCTCCACATCCGTCATTTCGGCCTCGAGCCGGAATCGAGCCGACGCGCGTCCGCGCGGCGAGAAGACTGCCTTCAGCCCAAGGACTTGGGCCGGCCGGATACCGTCTCGAGGCCGGCATGACGGAGAAAACAGGAACCGGCGCGCCGCCGGATGGCTCCATCAGACGACGACGTGAGAGCCGAGTTCCACCACACGGTTTGCAGGCAGGCGGAAATAGTCGGAGGGATCGGCAGCGGTTTCGGCAAGCGCGATGAACAGACGGTTCTGCCAGCCCGGCATGCCGGATTTCGGATCCGGCACCAGCTTGCGGCGGCCGAGGTAAAACGAGGTCGACATGATGTCGAACTTGTAGCCGGTGCGTCTCAGATAGCCCAGCGCCTGTGTAACGTTCTGGGTTTCCATGAAGCCGAAATGCAGCTCGACCACAGCAAAACGATCGCTGAGTTTCGTCAGCGTGTATCTGTCCTCCGGGCGAACGCGCGGCTGGTCCTCGGTGCGGATCGTCAGGATGACGTTCTTGTCGTGCAGGACATGGTTATGCTTGAGATTGTGCAACAATGCCGCCGGTGCTGCCTCCGGATCGCCGGTCAGGAAAATCGCGGTGCCGGGCACACGCACCGGCGCATGGGCGCTTTCTTTTTCCACCGAAGCGACGAAGGCCTTCAGCGGCACATCCCCGCGGCGGGTCTTGGCGAAAAGGATTCTCGAGCCGCGCTGCCAAGTGGTCATGATGACGGTGAAGGCGATCGCCAGCAGCACCGGCACGTAACCACCGTCATGGATCTTGAGCAGGTTCGCGCCAAGGAAGATCAGTTCCAGCAGCAGAAGCGGGGTCAGCACAGCAAGCGCCAGCCAAATCGACCATTGCCAGCGTTTGCGCACGAATTCGAAGAACATCAGGCTGGTGACGACCATCGCGCCGGTAACCGAAATACCGTAGGCGGTGGCCAGCGCATCCGAACTTTTGAAGGTGAGCACCAGTGCCACGACGCCGAACAAAAGGATGGTATTGACGGCCGGCAGATAGATCTGCCCGGTATTGGTTTCCGAGGTGAAGAGGATTTCCATACGCGGCAGGTAACCGAGGTGGATCGCCTGACGGACCAGCGAAAACGCGCCTGTAATCACCGCCTGGCTGGCGATGATGGTCGCGGCGGTGGCCAGAATGACGGCCGGCAGGATCGCCCATTGCGGGAACATCAGGTAGAACGGATTGGACATGGCTGCCGGGTCTTTCAGGACCAGCGCGCCCTGCCCGAGATAATTCAGCGTCAAAGCCGGGAAAACCAGACAGAACCACGCCCACTGGATGGGGCGGCGGCCGAAATGGCCAAGGTCTGCATAAAGTGCTTCAGCACCCGTGATCGTCAGGAAGACCGCACCGAGCACGACGACGCCGTAAAAGCCTTCATTGGCGAGAAACTCCACCGCATGCCAGGGATTGAAGGCAAAAAGAATGCCGAAATCATCGGCTATATGAATAAGGCCGGCACCGCCCATCACGAGGAACCAGACCGCCGTGATCGGGCCGAAGAACTTCGCCACCGTGCCCGTGCCATGCGACTGGATCGCGAAGAGGCCGATGAGGATGCAGACGGATATCGGAATGATGAAGTCGTCCATGGCAGGCGTGACGAGCTTCAGACCTTCCACCGCCGAAAGCACCGATAGCGCCGGCGTGATCATCGCGTCACCCAGGAACAGGGCGGCGCCGATGAGACCGAGCACGATTAGAACGCTGCGATGCGTGCCCGCCGTCTTCATCAGCAGCGCCAGAAGCGACAGCGTGCCGCCTTCGCCGTCATTGTCGGCACGCAGCAGAAGCGTGATATATTTGAAGGTCACGATGATCGTCAGCGACCAGATCATCAGCGATGTGAGACCAATGACCTCCTCCCGCGTCACGCCATCATAGGCGATCGGCTTCAGGGCTTCGCGGAAGGCATAAAGCGGACTGGTGCCGATATCACCGTAAACGACACCGATGGAACCAAGGATGGCGGCATAAAGCCCCTTGTTCTTGTGCGAGTCATCGGCATCCGGTTTCTCGGCAACGTCCTTGTCTGCGATTTGAGACATGATGATCCTGGCTCTTCAGAGCCAGCCCTTCCAGCGGAAAAAGAGAAACGGGATGATGGCGGACATCAGCATGACGACCAGCGCAAGGGGATAACCAAATGTCCAGTTCAACTCCGGCATGAGCTGAAAGTTCATTCCATAAACCGAAGCCACCAACGTTGGCGGCAAAAACACCACCGAAGCGATCGAGAAAATCTTGATGATGCCGTTCTGCTCGATGTTGATGATGCCGAGAGAGGCGTCGAGCAGAAATGTCAGATTGCCGGAAACGAAGGAGGCATGTTCGTTCAGCGATTGTATATCGCGCCCGATAGACTTACCCTGTTCCTTTGCCCCCTTGTCCTCGCGCGCTTGGTCGCTGGTGGACAGGAAGGTCTGCAGCCGCGCCAGCGATGCGAGGCTGACGCGAAGCTTCGAGATCAGCCGGTGATAGGCGGCGATGTTGGTCAGGCGATCTTCGAGATAACGGGGTGCCTTGCGTTTGCTGCGCGCCTGACTGCCGAGAATGTCGGCGGCGAGATTGTCGATGCCCGTAACTGAATTTTCGAGAATTTCCGCGGTCCGGTCGACGATGGTTTCCAGCAGTTTCAACAGCAGCGCCGTGCCGCTGCGCATCTCGTGCGGCGCGCGGGTGATGGCGGCGATGAAAAGATGGAATGATTTCGGCTCGGCATAACGGATCGTCACCAGACGCTTGCCGATCAGAATGAAGGCGATATCGGTCAGGCGCGGATCGTCCGAATCCGCCTTCCACACCAGAGAAGCGGTCATGAAGACATTGCCGTCTTCCATATAGAGGCGGCTGGAAGGCTCGATATCCTTGAGGTCTTCGCGCGTCGGCAGTTCAACGCCCAGCAGCTTTTCCACACGCTGCTCTTCCGCCCTGTCGGGATTGACGAGATCGATCCAGACGATGTCGTCGGGAATCGGTCCGGAGCCGTCGTCTGTCGACAGGCTGATCGCCTCGCAATTGGCGCGATAGGCTTTTATCAATCCGTTTCTCCGCTCCACATCGCAGGCATCAGCCGCAATGCTGCTTAACATATCCTGTTTGCGGTCGGCAAACCTCTGGACGACACTTCGAGAGTACTCCGGAACGCGCAGGACAGACTATCCCACCAGCCCGACGGACCAAGAGCCAAACGGCGCAGGCGTATGCGCCCAAAGCGGGATGCAATCAAGCAATATTTTTTCTCGACAGCATTGCAGGCGAAGCATCTCTGGAGTTCAAACCCCGAAAACATGCCCGATACTGGCGATTAATCTTCTGTTTTAAAAGGACTATTCGGAGCCCGCCGACGCACATCCATTTGCACCGGGGGCATACCGCTCTATTCGAAAACGATCTTCGGCGCGGCTTTTCTCTCGTCAGCACCCATCCGCGCCCAGACTTTTTCCGCGATCTCGCGGTAGATCGCGGCCTGCGGGCCATCCGGCTCGGCGACGACGACCGGGGTTCCGGCATCCGACATTTCACGGATGGAGATGGTGAGCGGCACTTCGCCGAGAAACGGCACGCCGATCCTCTCCGCTTCCGCCTTGGCGCCGCCATGGCCGAAAATATCGTAGCGCGCACCAGTATCCGGTGCGATGAAATAGCTCATATTCTCGATGACGCCGAGCAGCGGCACCTCCACCTTCCGGAACATGGTGATACCCTTGCGCGCATCGAGCAGCGCCAGGTCCTGCGGCGTGGAGACGATGACCGCACCGGCAAGCGGCACCTGCTGGGCGATGGTAAGCTGGGCATCGCCCGTGCCGGGCGGCATGTCGAGCACCAGCACATCGAGTTCACCCCAGGCCACCTCGCGCAACATCTGCATCAGGGCAGACTGCACCATCGGCCCGCGCCAGATCATCGCAGCTTCCTCATCCACCAGAAAGCCCATGGACATGACCTTCAGTCCGTAATTCTCCATGGGAAGGATGATGCGATCTTCCTGCTGCTTCGGACGGCCGGAGATTTTCAAGAGCCGCGGCAGCGAGGGGCCGTAAATATCGGCATCGAGCATGCCGACCTTGAGGCCGAGCGCCTGCAGACCAAGCGCCAGATTGACGGCCGTCGTTGATTTGCCGACGCCACCCTTGCCCGACGCCACGGCGATGATGGCGCGGACGCCCGGCACGCCCACCTTGGACGAGCCCGGCTGCGGTGTCGGCCGACCGGGCGCGGCGGCGGGCCGGCCGGTTGCTGCGGCGGGACGCGCGGGGGTGGGACCTGCGGGGGCGGGCTGCTGCTGGCCGGGTTTGCGATCGGCCGTCAGCGCAACGACCGCGCCGGCAATGCCTTCCACGCTTTTGGCCGCCCGTTCGGCTGCAAGCCGCAGAGGTTCCATTTCAGAGGCCTTGTCGGCCGGAACGGTGATGGAGAAATAGGCCTTCGCGTCGGCGATGAAGATTTCCGAGACCATGCCGAGCGCGACGATGTTCTTGCCGCTGCCGGGATAGATCACCGTTTCCAGCGCCTTTTCGACCTGGTTCTTGCTGACCTCTGCCATGTTCATCCTCCGCTACATCATTCCAGGGTATTGCGTGCATCCATAGCCAAGCCGGAGCGCTTCGCCAATGCCAAAGCGCAGGCGGCAGGTATTCGCGACGATTTAACGCTGCGGTTTCAGATTTCGTCGTCCATCTCGAGCGTTTCCGGGTCGAAGACACGGCCGTCGAAAAAACAGTCGGGGCCAAGGACGAGGCCGGTGCGCGAGGCGCCGACATGGACAGGTTCCTTCAGCGTGCCTTCAAGCTTCAGATTGGCGCCCGGCACGGGTACGAAAAGCGGCTTCATGGCCTTGCGGAAAATATCCGGCCGATAGGCATTGCGCGCCGCCTCCGCCATCGTTGGTTCCAGCCGTCGCTCAGCGGGAACTTCGCCCCAGCGCAGCATCTGGCTGAAGAACCATAGCGCCTGGCTCTGCCATGGAAAATTGGCCGCCTTGGCGCTCGTCACGAAGAATTCCTGAAAACGCTGCATGTCCCGTTGCGAAGTGGAAATATAGCCGGTCAGCGCCGGCAGCAGGAATTCACCGTTTTCATCGATGTATTGAGGGGCGGCGAGAATGCCGGCCAGCTCCTCGATATTGGCGTCGTTCGCACACCATTCGCCGGCACGGTAGAGCGCCCGCAGCAATCCTTCCAGCAAAGTGGCATTTTCCTCCGCCCAGCCTTTTTTCACGGCCAGTATCTTTTCCGGCGCATTATGCCAGATCAGGGCGCCCGTGGTGACGATCCGCCCGGCGCCGCCGAGCACCACGGCGCTGCCGGCCGGTTCGGCGGTACAGAGTGCATCGACTTTGCCGCTTTCCAGAAGTGCGGGCATTGCTTTCGGCAGGGCCTCGATGATTTCCATGTCCCGGCCGAGCAGGACGCCGCAGCTTCCGAGCAGATAACGCAAGGTATAAAAGGGCGTGGAGACAATATCCTCCACAGCAAAGACCGGCGGATTTTTGCCCGCCGCCCGCCGCGCGGCGCAGACGCGGGCCATGGCCCGCCCGAAGGCAGCCGGATCGGGCAGCTTCATCCCTTCGCGGTAAAGCTCATCGTAAAATCCATGGGAAACCGCCGTTGCCGATCCGCCGAGGGAAAGCGTGAAAACGCCGACAATATCGGCCGGCAGATCATCGAGGCCGACAGCGGAGCCGACCGGAACCGGTGCGGGCAGATGCCCTATGTGAATGTCATCCCCGCCAAGTGCGGCGAGAACGGCGCGCGCAGACTGCTCTCTGAAAAGTTCCAGTTCTATGCCTTCATCGGCAGCAAAACCTTTTTCGGCAGCGGCTATCAACACGGCGCAATCGATAGTCGGAGAAAATCCCGCTTTAACCTTATGCCGTTCCGGCAAACGATTTCTCCTTTCCGGTGATTCGAAAGGAGGATCGCCCAGGTAGCGGTTTATCACAATGATAAAATTATGATTTCGCTATTTTATCAGGCCGACCCGCAGCGCTTTCGCGACAGCCTGGGTGCGGTTGACCGTGTCGAGTTTTTTGGTCGCGCGGTTCAGGTAGTGATTGATGGTATGTTCCGAGAGCATCATGATCTCAGCGATTTCAGCGCTCGTCTTGCCGGCGGCGGTCCAGTTCAGACAGTCGATCTCCCGCTCGCTCAAGGTTTCGGGAACCCTGAGGTCCAGGCGGCGGATTTCAGATAGCCGGGCAAAGACATGGCTGGAAATGTACAAAAGTTCGGCAAGCCGGTTGGTTGGCAGAACCGCCTTATTGCCTGAAAAGGATATGGCGCCGCGCCTCATGGTGACGTCGTGAACGGGAAACCAGACCGAATTCACCATCTCGAAGCGCTCGAACAGACCTATCACCGTTTTATTAGCGATATGCTCCTCGCCGTTGACCAGAAAATCCATGGAGACGGAGAAGGGTATGGTCGATTTTTTCAGCTGCGCCATCACCCGGCTGTTCTGCAGCATGCCCTCTTCATCATAACGCTGCAAAAGCTCGGCCGGCCAGCTGGTGATAACAGTATATTGCGACAATTCGCTCGCCAGTTCCGACGACAGGTCGAGCACCATGAAGGCGCGAAACTCCCAGGCCTCCGTCAGCCGTTTCAGGAAGCGGAATATATCGAATTGCGTGTTGAGACCGGCGATCTCGCGAACGCAATCCACACCAATCGACTGAACGGCGGCCGTTTCTGTTTTCTGCATCAAAGCGTTCTTCGAGAATGAGAAAATGCCGCCGCAAAAGCCCCGCCCCTGCCCGGAATTGTGGGGGATGTTACTCAGCAAATCGATTCATGCAAACAAAAGTTGAAAGTTTAATTCCGAATAGTCGAAAATAATTACTAACACACATGTATGAGTGTCCTCACGGCCAATTCTGGCGGTGAAACCCGACGGGGCGCGCCGTTTTTCTCTCAATCATCCGCAACCGGGGATAATCTGCAGGCGAGTTCCGCAGAGATTTTATCGGCCGTTTCGCGCACCAGCGGCGCCCAGTTGCGCAGTTGTTCCGCATCCACCCGGTAGGCGGGACCGGTGACCGAGATCGCCGCCACAAAATTGCGGCCCGGCGCCCGGACCGGTGCGGCGACGCAATGAATTCCGATTTCATGTTCCTGAAGATCGAAACCGTAACCATTGTCGCAGATGGCGGCGACATCGGCCATCAGAGCTTCCGGCGTTATCAGCGTCGACTCCGTGAAACGGTGAAACTCCATTCCTGCGGCAAGTTCCGCCAGCTCATCGACGGGCAGCAGCGACAGCGCTGCCTTGCCCACCCCCGTGCAATAGGCCGGCGAGGTTTTCCCGACCTGTGAATGCATGCGCAATGTATGGCGGCCCTCCATCTTGTCGAGATAGGTGACCTGCCCGCCGTTCAGAACGGCGAGATGCACGGATTCCTGCGTCGCTTCCTGCAAGGCCGAAAGATGAGGTGCTGCGACGCTGCGCAGATCATTGCCGCTCCAGGCCTTCGCCGCCAGTTGCAGGAGCCTCAGCCCCACCGCATAGGTCTGATCGGCGGCATGATCCACCAGGCCCTCGGCAACCAGATGCGCGAGCTGGCGGTGAACCGTGCCGCGAGGCTGACCGCTTGCCTCGACGACATCGGTAAAACGCATCGGCTTTTCGGCAAGGGCGATCAGTTCCAGCAGCGAGACGACCTTGCCGAGCGTGCCGGTGGCGTTTTCGGTTTTCTGGTGCGAGGGCGGAACCGCATCGGGCTTTCCGCCATTGGCTTTTTTATCGTCAGGCATGCGCCATCCACCGTCATCGGTCTTGACATCATCGAGACGCCAAGAGAATAATTCCACTTAGTAAAATTTAGTTCCAAATAATGGAACAATCAAGCCTTTCATGAACGAGATGACGCCAATGATGCAAGCCCAATTTCCAGACCTCAAGGATGCGGGCGTGCTCGTTACCGGCGGCGGTTCGGGCATCGGGGCATCGCTGGTCGAAGCCTTCGCGATGCAGGGGGCGAAGGTTTCGTTCATCGACATCGCCGAACAGCCGAGCAAAGCGCTTGTCGAGCGGCTTGCGGCGACGGTGCCTCACCCGGTCCATTATTTCAGGGCCGACCTCAGTGATATCGACGCGATCAAGCGTACGGTGGATATGGCCGCCTCCGCCACCGGCGGCATCAAGGTGCTGGTCAACAATGCCGCCTGGGACGACCGTCACGACATCGACAGCGTCACAGAGGCCTATTGGGACGCCAACCAGGCGGTCAATCTCAAGCAGATGTTCTTCACGGTTCAGGCTGCCCTTCCCCATCTGCGACAGGCGAAGGATGCCTCGATCGTCAATTTTTCGTCTATCTCGTTTTTGCTGAACATGGGCGAGTTGCCTTCCTATGCAGCGGCGAAAGCCGGCATTATCGGTCTCACCAAGAGCCTTGCCGGCAGGCTGGGGCCGGAAAATATCCGCGTCAACACGCTCCTGCCGGGCATGATCGTGACGGAGCGGCAGAAGGAACTGTGGCTGACGGATGAGGACATCACGGCCACCACGGCGCGGCAGTGCCTGAAGCGCACGCTCGTCGCTGCCGATCTTTCCGGGCCGTGCCTGTTTCTCGCATCATCGGCATCGAGCGCCATCACGGCGCAATCCATTATCGTAGACGGAGGCCTGTTATAATGTCCGAACCCGCTTTCATCGCCGTTGACTGGGGCACGACCAGTTTCCGGCTCTGGCTTCTCAGCCGATCGGGCGCGGTGCTTGCCGAACGGCGCAGTGCGGAAGGCATGACCACCGCCATGCGGACCGGTTTTGCCGAAGTTTTGGAAGCGCATCTTAAGGCCATCGGTGCGCCGGCAGATTTGCCGGTTCTCGTCTGCGGTATGGCAGGTGCGCGGCAGGGCTGGGTCGAGGCGGGTTATATCGACGTGCCGGCCTCGCTTTCGGCGGTTCTGGAAGGTGCTGTCCGCGTGCCGGGTCAGGCACGGGATGTGCGTATCCTGCCGGGTCTCGCACAGCGGGACAAAGGCGCGCCCGACGTGATGCGCGGCGAAGAAACGCAATTGCTCGGCGCTCTGTCTTCGGGAGATAGTGGAGAGAAACTCGTCTGCATGCCCGGCACCCATTCCAAATGGGTGACCGTCAAGGATGGCGGCGTGACACGCTTCGCCACCTTCATGACCGGCGAACTCTTCGAGGCGATTTCCAAACAGACGATTCTGTCACATGCGGTGGCGGAGGCCGAAGCCTTCACCGGCGATCACGAGGCTTTCACGGCGGCCGTGCGCGATATCTACGCCCATCCCGAGCTTGCGACCAACCGCCTTTTCACCCTGCGATCCGGCCAATTGCTGCACGGGCTTGCCGCGACCGACGCCAAGGCGAGGCTTTCCGGCATCATGATCGGGCTGGAAATCGCCGGCGCTCATTCACAGGCAAAGCGCGAGACGCCGGTGGTGCTGATCGGCTCCGGCGCACTCGGCGCGCTTTATGAAGGTGCCTTCACCGCCCTTGATATCCACTATACGGTCATCGACGCCGACGAAGCCGTGCGGCGCGGATTGCTGGCCGCTGCAAATGCCATCTGGCCATAAGAAGAAAGATCGACCATGCGTATTCCCTTCCCTTCCATCAAATATCCGCTGATCGCCATTCTGCGTGGTCTGAAACCCGAGGAAACCGAAGGCGTCGTCGGCGCGCTGATCGAGACCGGCTTCCGCGCCATCGAAATTCCGCTCAACTCGCCAGATCCGTTCCGCTCGATCGAGATCGCCGCCAGGATGGCGCCGGCCGATTGCCTGATTGGCGCCGGCACCGTGCTCAGCGTGGATGACGTGGCATCGCTGGATGCGGCCGGCGGCAAGCTGATGGTGAGCCCCAATGCCGATGCCGAGGTGATTACCGCTGCGCGTGAAAAAGGCATGGTAACGATGCCGGGTGTTCTCACCCCCACCGAAGCGCTGGTGGCCGCAAAGGCCGGAGCGACGGGGCTGAAATTTTTCCCCGCCAGCATCATCGGCCCGGCCGGCATCAATGCCATCAGGACGATCCTGCCGAAGGACCTGATCATCGCCGCCGTCGGCGGTGTCTCGGACAAGAATTTTTCCGACTATACCTCGGCCGGTATTCTGGCTTTCGGTCTCGGGACCAGCCTTTATAAACCCGGCATGACGGCGGCGGAGGTGCGTGAACGTGCCATCGTCACACTTCAAGCCTATGATGCAGCCATCGGAGGATAAGAGCTTGGCAACCGTTTTTCCCTTTGCCGGACGTGTTCTGGACGAAACGCCGATGCTGCTTGGCGAAGGCCCGACCTTCGACCCGGTCAGCGGCACTGCATGGTGGTTCAATATTCTCGAGCGCGAACTGCATGAGTTGCATCTCGCCTCCGGCCGCAAGACCGTGCATGCCCTGCCCTTCATGGGCAGTGCGCTCGCCAAGATCAGCGACAGCAAGCAGCTGATCGCCTCCGATGACGGGCTTTTCCTGCGCGACACCGCGACCGGCGTGCTGACATTGCATGCGGAGCTGGAAAGCGACCTGCCCGGCAACCGCTCCAATGATGGGCGCATGCACCCATCCGGCGCGCTGTGGATAGGCACCATGGGCCGCAAGGCCGAGACCGGTGCAGGCAGCATCTATCATGTCGCCAAGGGCACGGTGACGACGCTTTTTGCCGATATCAGCATTCCGAATTCGATCTGTTTCTCCCCCGACGGCGCGACGGGATATTATGTCGATACCAAGGTGAACAGGTTGATGCGGGTGCCGCTCGATGCCGAGACCGGTCTGCCAACCGGCAAGGCCGAGGTTTTCATCGATTCAACCGGTATCAAGGGCGGTGTGGACGGATCGGTCTGCGATGCCGAAGGGCATATCTGGAATGCCCGTTGGGGTGAAGGTGCGGTCGATCGTTACGATACCGATGGCAATCACATCGCCCGATACGAGGTGCCCGGCAAACAGACGACCTGCCCGGCCTTCATCGGCCCCGACGCTTCGCGCCTGCTCGTTACCTCCGCCCGCGAACATCTCGATGACGACGCCATTACCGCAAATCCGCAGCATGGTCTGACGTTCGAACTCGGTATCGAGGTGAAGGGCAGGTTCGAGCCGCTTTACAGGCTCTGAGGCGCGGCAGCGGCCTGCCGCAATACAGCGCCTGGGGCGCCTTTCAGGTAAGGGCGCTATAGCCCACCTCCCTCATTCCTGTGCTTGTCACAGGAATCCAGTCAGCCCAAGTCCTTGGGCTATAGGGACTCTTTCGCCGCGCAGACGCGCGTCGGCTGGATTCCTGTGACAAGCACAGGAATGAGGGTTGGGGATGTGCCGGCACATATAGTGCTCGGCTTGGCTAGACAACGCAACGGAATGATCAGCAAACGTTGCGGCAAAGCTATGTTACATCAGGAAATATCCGACAATATCTCGCGATAATTCTCGTGCAGGTAACGCTGGGTTGCCGCAGCGTCGACGGGGCGGCCGTAGAAATAGCCCTGCCCCATGGCGCAGCCAAGCGCACGCAGTTTTTCTTCTTCCACCCGCTCCTCGATCCCCTCGGCCACAACCTCGAGATCAAGCCCCTCGCACATGGCGACGATGGCCTTGATGATGTGTTCGGAGGGGCGGTCGCTGCTGATGCGCGAGACGAAGGCGCGGTCGATCTTCACCTTGTCGAAGGTGAAGTCACGCAGGCGGCCGAGGCTCGACTGGCCGGTGCCGAAATCGTCGAGCGAGATGCGAACGCCGGCACTCTGCAATTCGCTGATGATGCGCTGCGCGGTATCGGCTGACGTCATGACCGCCGTTTCGGTGATTTCCAGCTCCAGCCGGTGCGGATCGAGGCCGACACGCGAGAGAATGGAGAGAATATTGTCCGATGTGCTCGGGTCCATCAATTGCGCGGAAGACAGGTTGAAGGACAGGAACAGCTCACGCGGCCAGAACAGGGCCGCTTCCGCCGCTTTGCGCAGCAGGGCTTCCGACAGCGCATCGATGAAACCGCGCTCTTCGGCGAGCGGCACGAAGACTGCGGGCGACACGAAGCCGAGATCTGGATCGTTCCAGCGGGCGAGCGCCTCGAAACCGATGACCTTCGCCTCCTCCAGCCTAACGATCGGCTGGAAATGCACGTCGATCGCATCGGTGATGATCGCGTTTCTGAGCGCCTGTTCCAGCTGCGTGGCGCGCTTCATTTCCTGCGCGATCTCACGCGAATAGACGGTGATCTGGCCGCGGCCGCGACGCTTCGAGCGGTAAAGCGCGGTCTCGGCGCTTTTCAGCAGATCCTCGTATTCATCACCGGCGAAGGGATAAATGGCGAAACCGAAAGAGGAGGACAGGCGGACATTGCGATCGCCGAGATCGTAAGGGGCCGACAGCACGTCCTTGATCATGTTGCCAATGCGCTCCGCGCCGATGCGCTCGAAAATCAGCGGCAGCACGAAGGCGAATTCGTCGCCGTCATGGCGCGTCACGATGGCGCCATCGGGAATGCAGGCCTTCAGCCGGTGCGCCACCTGGCACAGGATTTCGTCACCCGCCTGGACGCCGAAGAGATCGTTGATGGGTTTGAAACCGTCGATATTGGCAATGCCGACCGTAAAGGGTGCCGGATCGCTGGATCGTTCACTGGCGAGCATGCGAATCTTGTCCCGCAGACGGTAGCGGTTGCCGAGCCCCGTCAGCGGATCACTGTAGGCCATCGCCTGCAGCTCGTTCTGGCTGACCTGCAACGATTGCGGCTCTGCCCGTTTCATTCCTGCATCTCGTGAATCCTGTGTCGACCGCGCTCACAATGCAGGGCAAGTATTAAAAAAGCCATAGCCTCCCGACAATGGAAATTTCAGGCCTGCAGCCGCAGGACATCCTTGCCGATAAGCCGCAGGAAAACCGCCTCGACCATGTCAGGGCTTACGGGTTTCAGCAGCATGTCGTCCATGCCGGACGCCAGGCATTTGTCGAGATCGCCCTCGAAGGCATGGGTGATGACACCGACGATGGGAATATGTTTGTCGGCGGCGAGATCGCGCATGCGTTGGGCGACCTCGAAACCGTCGATATCCCCGAGCGTCGTATCGAGAAGGACGACGGATGGCGACTGTTCGACAAAAAGGCGCAAGGCCTCCTCGCCGGAAGTGGCGAGCCGCCAGGAAAGTCCTAGCCCCTCGAGGATTTGCGAAAAGACGATCTGGTTGACCCTGTTGTCCTCAACGAGAAGGATATCGCAGACGCTGCCGGTTATGAGCATTTCCGGCAGGTCGTCGGTCATGATCTCCCAGTCCTCGTCCTCGGCTTTCTCCTTCGGTGAGGATTTCAGCCCTACAGCGAGATAATGCATGAGCGATGCATCGATCTCTTCCTCCTCGATGGTGACGACGGGCAGGCCATGTGCGGCGGCAATATCGAGGCATGCAACGCTCATCTGGGCGTCGACAACGACCACATCGATGCCCACGCCGGCAGAGGCAGCGACATCGATGAAGGCGCGCTGTTCGTCCTCGCTCGTCACCGCCGCATGGTCCATGCCGCCAGCAGTCAGCCGCTGGCCGGCGGCCGCCGCAAAACGTGTGTTTTCGGAGACGATCAGCACCGCTTTGCTCTTCAAAAGCCCGCTGCGGCCGTCCGTTTCCTCATCCTTGCCATAGGTGGAGGCCACGAAGGGAACATGTTCGAGTGAGGGGATGACAGGCATGCCGTTCGCATCGATGGTGGCGAGAGCGGTCACGTCCTCCATCGTCGTTACCAGAAAATATCGGCCGGGCCTGCCCACGCGCTGCTTGCGGGTGATCGTCAGAACCTCTTCGCCATTCAGGCGTCTCACTCTTTCAGGAATGATGCTCGGCGTGCCGCTATCCAGGACCATGCGGTCCGCGGCATCGATCCGGCGGGCGACCTTGCGCGAATGCAGATCAAAAACGGTGCGGCCGAGAATGCTCTCGGCGCTGGTTTCAACCATGGTGCAGGCGGCTTTGTTGACGGCCGCATAAGCGAGGTTTCGATCCTTGACGAGAACCGGAAACGGCAGATTGTCGAGAATGTCCTCAATGAGCTGGACACGCTCGAGGTCGAGGCGCCATTGCTCTTCGCGTTTCTTCTGTTCGGAAATATCGGCAACCACGCTGATGCCGAGACCAGACGGCAGACGGTTCATGACGAAGCGCAGGAAGCGCTCTCCCTTCAGCCGCTCGGTCTTTTCCGACCGTTCCTTCCAGTGCAGCGCCAGCCGCTCGCCGATCCATTCCTCCCGGCCGAGCTGGCGGGCATTGCTGGAGAGACTTTCCGCCTCCAGCAGATAACAATCGTAAAGCGCGCTCAGATAGTCGCGCAGGCGCGCGCCCGGACTGGCGACGGCCTCTTCCAGCGGGAAAAAGCTCAGGAGTTTCCGGCTTGCGAAAATAATGTGATCGTTTCGGTCGTAAACGACGATCGCCGCGCCAAGCGCGTCGCAAAGGGCATCAAGCATCACCGTATGAACGCCCGCGCCAGAGGACGCCAAATCACTCAACTGCAAACTCCCACCTGTTTTTCTGGATCAGGCTTATGTTTCTATTGGAATCGTCCAGGGCAGATGCCGGGATGAAACGACAAATTCCGAAAAAGAGACATCAGGGTTCGCCACTTGAAGCAGTCGTGAGGAGAAGATGACGCTCACCCATAGTCGACGTCACACACCACCCGGCGAAGGGGGCCTCGTTTCTGCGGTCATTTCAAGCTGCCCCACCATATTCATGGCCGATTAAAGGCGGATTAACGCTTAGCCGTCTCTTGACCGAAATGATCAAATGCCCGGAAACCTGCAAAACATGTGCAAATGTCCGCCACCCCGGTTTTTTGCTTTCGAAGCTGCAGCGAATCCGCGAAAATGACGATCATGGCCATCAAGCAGCTTTCAGAAACCCTCATCAACCAGATCGCCGCCGGCGAGGTCATCGAAAGACCGTCCAGCGCCACGAAGGAGCTTGTCGAAAACGCCATCGACGCGGGCGCTACGCGGATCGAGATCGCCACGGCGGGCGGTGGCAAGGGGCTGGTGCGGATTACCGATAACGGCTCCGGCATGTCACCCGCCGATCTGGAGCTTGCGGTCAGGCGTCATTGCACCTCGAAAATTTCTACGACGCTGGATGACATCCGCACGCTCGGATTTCGCGGCGAGGCCCTGCCCTCCATCGGCTCGGTCGCAAAGCTGACGATCACCAGCCGGCAACAGGGGGCAGAACAGGGTTCGGTGATTTCGGTTACCGGCGGCAAGGTGTCTGACGTGCGACCGGCAGCTTCGAATGCCGGCACCATCGTCGAGGTGCGCGACCTGTTCTTCGCCACACCGGCGCGGCTGAAATTCCTGAAGACGGAACGGGCGGAAGCGGCCGCCATCACCGAAGTCGTCAAACGGATGGCGATCGCCTTTCCGCATATCCGCTTCGTGCTCTCGGGCACCGACCGTTCGACGCTCGAAATTCCCTCGACCGGCGACGACCACCTTGCCCGCATGGCGCAAATTCTCGGCGCGGAGTTCAAGGATAACGCGATCGAAATCGATGCCGGGCGCGAGGACGTGACGCTGACAGGCTTTGCCGGCGTGCCGACCTTCAACCGTGGCAACTCGTCGCATCAATATGTCTTCGTTAATGGCCGCCCGGTGCAGGACAAGCTGCTTTTATCGGCCATTCGCGGCGCCTATGCCGAGACCGTGCCGCATGGGCGCTATCCGGTCGCGGTGCTGTCCATCACGCTCGACCCTGCCTTTGTTGATGTAAATGTGCATCCGGCGAAATCCGACGTGCGGTTTCGCGATCCCGGACTCATTCGCGGGCTGATCGTCGGCGCGATCCGCCAGGCGCTGACGCGTGACGGCGACAGGGCGGCAACGACGGGCGCCAGCCAGATGATGAACGCCTTCCGCCCCGGCTACAGCCCGTCCGGTCTAAGACCCTCCCCCTCCGCGACATGGTCCGCCGCCACCTCGCCGTCGCGGCCGCTCGCCGTTTCCGGGGACATGCAATTTGCCGAAGCGGCGCAATCGCGCTTCTCCGACATCACCATGCCGACCGCACGGGCGGAACCTCGCGAGGCTTATGAAGCTTCCCAGAGCCCTTCGCCGGAACCGGTGCTTTATCCGCTTGGAGCGGCACGGGCGCAACTGCACGAGAACTACATCATCGCGCAGACGGAAAACGGCCTCGTCATCGTCGACCAGCATGCCGCGCATGAGCGGCTGGTGTTCGAGGAAATGCGCAATGCCCTGCATTCGAGGCGTCCGCCCTCACAGGTGCTGCTCATCCCTGAAATCATCGACCTGCCCGAGGAAGATTGCGACCGGTTGATGGATCACGCAGCCGGTTTCGACGCGCTTGGCCTCGTCATCGAACGTTTCGGGCCGGGCGCAATCGCGGTGCGGGAAACGCCGGCCATGCTCGGCGAAGTCAACGTGCAGGGGCTGGTGCGCCAGCTAGCCGATGAGATCGCCGAATGGGACGCCGCTTCCACGCTTGCCAACAAGCTGGAATATGTGGCTGCGACCATGGCCTGCCACGGCTCGGTGCGCTCCGGCCGGCGCATGCGGCCGGAGGAGATGAACGCGCTTCTGCGGCAGATGGAAAACACGCCGGGTTCGGGCCAATGCAATCACGGCCGACCGACCTATATCGAACTGAAACTTTCCGATATAGAACGGCTCTTCGGCCGCAGCTGACGCCTACATTGAATGGCAAGGCAGGCGGGGGTGGCCTTGCGCCGCGCCGAGCTATATAAATTTGGGACATTGGAGCATCCGGATTGTTCAGGAAAACGCTACGCCGTTTCGGACTGGGTGCCCTTGCAGGACAGAGCAGGAGACGAAAACGGATGAACAGATTTGAAGGAGGCGGCAACCGCCTCGCCGTCATCGAATATCTCGACGGGGACTTCCGCATCGTCCAGACCGGCTCGCATGTCCTCTGCGCCGTCACGGGAAAGACTATTCCGCTCGATGAGCTGCGCTACTGGAGCGTGGCGCGTCAGGAGGCCTATGTGGACGCGGCGGCTTCGCTGGAGGCGGAGCGGAAGGCTGGCGGTTTGCCGGCCTCAGTCGGGCTCTAAGTTGATGACCGTGCGTTGTCCCGCAGCAGGCGCGCGCGGCAGTTCACCACCGCCGTCTCGATAACAGTTCCGGCCGCATTGGGATCGTCGAACACCATGTCGATTTCGATCACCTGACTGTTCCACAGCAGCTCTTCCGCCCGGCCGTGATGTCCGTTGAGCCGCACCGCATCCTTAGCGGTCGTCACCAGCTGCAAATTCTCCTTGCGGGCATCCTTGAGGAGATCGTCGATTTCATCATCGCTGAAATGATGATGATCCGGGAAGGAGCGGCTCAGCACGATGTCGCCGCCAAGCGCCTCGACGGTGCGATAGAATTTCGCCGGATCGGCGATACCGGCGAAAGCCAGCACGCGCTTCCCCCTGAAATCCTCCGGCTCCTGCGGCGTGATCGCGGCGACGAAGACGGGTTTGGCGGCCTTTGCCGCCTGCCTCACCAGCGGATCGGCCGCGTGGCCCTTGCCGACCTTCAGCAGTCCGGTCATCTGCCGCATCTGTTCTGCCAGCGGCGCCCTCACCGGGCCGCCGGGCACGAGATGGCCATTGCCGATGCCGCGCACCGTATCAATGACAACGAGCGCGTAATCCAGCGTCAGGCGGGCGCTCTGGAACCCGTCATCCATGATGATGAGATTGACGCCTTCCTTTACCAGCCGGTGTGCGCCCTCCACGCGTCTGCGCGAAATGACCGTTACCGCCTCGCGCGCCAGGAGAAGAGGTTCATCTCCGACAGCGGCGGCGCGATGGTGCTGCGCATCGACAAGAGTGGTGACGTCAAGCGTGCCGCCATAACCGCGGCTGAGGAAGCCGGGCTTCATTCCCCGTGCGACGGCGGCTCTGGCAATGGCTATCGCCGTCGGTGTCTTGCCGGCCCCGCCGACCGTGAAATTGCCGATGCAGATGACCGGAACGGGAACGTTTGCCCGTTTTGCCGTGCGCATGCGCCGGCCGGCGACCTTGCCATAAAGAAGCGAAAAAGGTGACAGGAGCCATGCCTGCCAACCTGCTTTCTGCCACCAGAAGGGCGGCGCTTCAGAAACCATCTATTCCTGCTCCCGGCCGCGTCGCCCACGGCATTCCGTTCGCTATTCATATCTGGGAGGTTGTTTGCCAGAAAAAACCGTAAATTGCAAAAATGGAATAAACGGCTTCCCGCATCCTCGCGGCAGAAAGGACTCTTTTTTCAGCCAAGGACTTGGGCGGGCTGGATTCCGGCACAAGCCCGGAATGACGGAAGCTAGGCTCTTCTTAGACCGCCCGTTCCGGCAAAAGGGCCTCAAGTCCGGTGATATCGTCGAAACAATAATGCGCATCCGCGCCAAGGCTTTCGCGCGAGCCGGTTCCCGTCAGCACGGCGATGCGCAGGCCCGCCCCCGCATTTTTCGCCATATGCAGATCGTGATTATTATCACCGACAACAGCCACGCGTTCCGGCGGGAAACCGACCGCCTCGCAGAAACCGAGAACCATGCCGGGCTGCGGTTTGGTGCCGTAACCGCTATCATAACCTGCGACGAAATCGATATCTGCTTCGAAACCGAAACGGATGGCCGTCTGGCGGATGGAATTTTCATTGTCGCTGGAGGCGATGCCAAGCTTGTAGCCGCGCGCCTTGAGCCTTGCGAAAAAAGCCTTGAGATCGGTCACCGGCACGGATTTATCCGCAGCCTCGGTGAACAGCCGGTCGAGGCGTTGCGTCAGTTCGACGAGATCGCAGGGCGAACCGGCGGCGACCAGACCGGCGGCGATTTCCGCCGTGTTGCCGGCGGCGAGCAGGCTGTCGGGCACCACATGGCCGGTGATCGGGTCCATACCGCAGGCTGCGAGAAGCCGGTCGGCGAGTACGGCGTCACCCTTGGCGGCAATCGACGCGAGTTCGCGGTTCACCGGACCCCAGCTGGCATCATAGCCCAAAAGCGTGCCGTCCTTGTCGAAGAGCACAGCGGCGATCGACTGCGCCGCATCAAGTTCGATATCCGCTACCATGAACCGATGGCGCTCCGCGGTTGCAGCTTGGCGGAAACGGTGAGCGGGTTGATATAGGGTTCCAGCGCCTTGACGGTGGAGGAGAGCGCGCCGCGCATATCCTGAATGACCCGGTTGCCGGCGTCGATCATCTTGTAACGCTCATTGTCGTTGACCAGGAGATAATGCACCGCCTTGGCCAGCATCTCGACATCACGGATGATGCGGCCGCCGCCGGCGCGGATCAGTTTCTGATAGGCTTCACGGAAATTCTGCACATGGGCGCCCGACAATACGGCGCAGCCGAGCATGGCCGGCTCCAGCGGGTTCTGCCCGCCCTCGGCCGTCAGCGAGCGGCCGACAAAGGCAAGCTCGGTCAGTCGAAGGTAAAGCCCCATTTCGCCGATGGAATCGCCGAGGAAAATATCGGTTTCCGGGGTGATCACATCATTGCGGCTGCGGCGGGCGACGGAAAGGTTCATGCTCTTCAGCATCGCCTCCACATCATCGCCACGCTCGGGATGGCGCGGCACGATGATGGTCAGCTGGCCGTTGCGCGACTTGATCGCGGCGTGAACCGTAGCGGCTGCCTTCTCCTCGCCGTCGAAGGTGGAGATCGCCGCCCATGTCTTGCGATTGCCGACCTGCTTGCGATAGGTTTCCAGCAGCGCCTCGTCACAGGGCGGCGGGTCGGTGTCGCCCTTGAGGTTACCCGAAATCACCACCGGCCAGGAGCCGAGATCGCGGAAACGTTCCGCATCGAGATCGGATTGCGCAACCACCAGCGCCAGCTTGGAAAACAGCGATTCCGCAATGTCGTGGCGGGCTTTCCAGCGGTCGAAGGAACGATCGGAAAGGCGCGCATTGACCCTTATCTGCGGGATGTGCCGACGCTCCAGCTCCATCATCGTCACCGGCCAGATTTCCGATTCCGCCGTTATGGCGGCATCCGGCGCCCAATAGGTGAGGAAACGGTTGACCGCGATCTTGATGTCGAGCGGCACATATTGGTGGATCACATCGTCGCCAAGCCGGGTGCGGGTCAGTTCAGCTGACGTGACGGTGCCGGTGGTCAGAAGCACGAAGATATCGCGCTTGCGGATTTCGCGGATCAGCGGGATCAGGGCAAGGGTTTCGCCGACACTTGCGGCATGGAACCAGACGAGCGGCCCGCGCGGGCGCTCGGCGCTGGCGTAACCGAAACGTTCAAGCCGGCGGCGCTTGTCTTCCTTGCCCTTCGCTGCCCGATAGGAAAGATAGGGTCTGGCAAAGGGATAGGCGGCGATACCGGCGATCCGGTAACCGGAAAGAGCGAAGCGTGCGAGACGGCTGCTCATGACATTCTGTCCTTGATCATTCCGCGCAATGCCTGCCCCTGTTATTGTTGTTGTCGCCGCCTACTTCTTCTTAAATTGCGTCATTTTTTGTCATGGCAAATGAAAGCGCGATCACATTTTCTCGCTCCGTTATTCCCGGCCTGCGCCTCTTGCGCAGGAATCACGGGAAAACCGCCTTCACCCAATAGTATTACAACGCAAGGGGAAAAGGACTCAAATTTTGTCGTCAGGATTGAGAAGACGGTGCATATGCACGATAAAATAACGCATATGGGCGTTATCAACCGTCATCTGCGCCTTGGACTTCCATGCGGTCAGCGCGGAAGCGTAATCCGGATAGATGCCGACGATATCGAGTGCGTTCAAATCCCGGAACTGAACATCCTGAAGGTTTTCAAGTTCGCCGCCGAAGACGAGGTGCAGCAGCTGTTTCGGTTTGCCAGTTTCCGTCATGTCTTTATCTCTTTCTTAAACGCTGAGAGAGGCCTTCATCTGCGGGATTTCCCGGCAAACGTCAACCGTCAGACAGATGTGAAAACGCTTTCAAAAGTGCCGGCAGTGCATAATTTGCTGCGGCGCACAATGCGAGGTGGTTCACCTCGCGGCGATTATACATCAGAGGTTTGCCATCAAGGCCAACAAGCTGGCCGCCGGACCGCTCGAGGATGAGATCGGCGGCGGCAAGATCCCACTCATGCGAGTTGGCCTTGACCAGCGTTCCGTCGATGCGGCCATCCGCGACCATGGCCAGCCGGTAGGCAAGCGAAGGGACGTGCGGAATGCGCTCCACGGTGTTGCGCAACGCTTCCGGCAGATGCGCGATCGCTTCCGCCGCTGCGGCAAGATGGAAGGTTCCGCTATTGTCACGGGTTGCCGAGATGGCGGCTCCGTTCTTCAACGCCACGCCGCCTTCCACCGCGGTGAACTCCTCCGCCAGCGCCGGCGCGACGAGCACGCCGACGACCGGCCGACCCTCATGGACCACCGCAACGCTGACGCACCAGGTATCTCGACCGCCGATGAAGGCGCGGGTTCCGTCAATGGGATCGACGACGAAGACGGTGGAGCGCGACAGCCTCTCCGTATCGTCGTCCGTCTCTTCGGAAAGCCAGCCATAATCAGGCCGGGCGGAGCGGAGAATGGTTGCGAGAATGTCGTTGGCGGCATAATCCGCCGCGCTGACCGGCGAAAGCCCGCCATTCTTCCACCAGACCTCGGGGTCCTTGCGGAAGAAACCCAGTGCCGTCTCGCCCGCCTTGCGCGCGGCTCCGAGAACCAGCCTCAAATCGGAGGCCCAGCGGGCCCCAGCCATATCGTTCATTTTGCCGTCTTTTCCGCGCGCCTCAAACGGCGCGCCCGTTTTTCTCTTCGCACTTGCACATAAAGTGCCGGCGAAAACAACCCGCAGGCCGCATCACTTGCCGGCGATCGTCATGCCTTCGATGGCGAGCGTCGGTGCCGCGACACCATATTTGCGGTCGATATCATTGGCAGGCGTCACCCGCATGAACATGTCCTTCAGGTTGGACGCGATGGTGACTTCGGACACGGGGAAGGATTTTTCACCGTTCTCGATCCAGAAACCGCTGGCACCGCAGCTATACTCGCCTGTCAGCATGTTGGCGCCGTGGCCAATCAGTTCGGTGACGTAAAAACCGGTTCCGATCTGTACCAGCAATTCTTCCGGTGAGAGATCGCCCGGCTCCAGCGCCAGGTTGGTGGAGGCAGGCGAGACCGAGGTGCCGCCGCGCACGCCGCGGCCATTGGTTTCAAGGCCAAGCTCGCGCGCCGCCGAGGTGGAGAGGAACCAGTGCTTCAAAACACCATCCTCGATCATCGTCATCTTCTCACCCCTGATACCTTCGCCGTCGAAGGGACGGGAGGACGGGCCGCGCACGATCTGCGGATCGTCGGTGAGATGAAGGCCTTTTTTGAGAACCTGCTGGCCCATCTTGTCGCGCAGGAAACTGGTCTTGCGGGCAACCGAAGCACCATTAATCGCACCGGCAATGGCGCCGACGAAACCGCGGGCGATACGGGGATCGAACACGACAGTGATATTGCTGCCGGTATCGACCTGACGCGGGCCGACCCGCCGCACGACTCTTTCCCCGGCACGGCGACCGATTTCTTCGGCCGCATCCAGATCAGCATAATAAAGGCGGCTGTCGTAATCGTAGTCGCGCTCCATCTTCGTGCCTTCGCCGGCGATGACGCTGACGGACCGGCCGAAGCGGCTGCCCATATAGCTGCCGGAAAAACCGTGTGAGGTGACGAGCACGAGCCCACCCATGCCGCTCGACGCGCCCGCACCCGAGGAATTGCTGACGCCCTTGACGGCAAGTGCGGCCTCTTCCGCCGCAAGTGCCGCTTCCCGCAGCTGATCCGCCGAAACTTCCGTTGCGTCGAAAAGCTCAAGGTCGTCATAGGATGTCGCCAGCCGTTCCTTGTCTGCAAGGCAGGCAAAGGGGTCTTCAGGCGAGACTTTCGCCATGGCGACGGCCCGTTCGGCAAGGGTCTTCAGATCAAAACCCGGATTGGCCGAAACGCTTGCCACCCGGCGGCCAACGAAGACACGCAGGGAAAAATCATCGCTTTCGGAGGATTCGGTGCTTTCCACCTTGCCGAGCCGCACGCCGACCGATTGTGAACGGGAGCGGACGACAACGGCATCCGCCTCATCCGCACCGGCGGCACGGGCGAGATCGACAAGCTGGCTGGCGCGATCGAGAAGTTTGGAAGAATCTATTTCTGAGGACATGAGTTGGCCTTTCATTCCTGTTCCATTTATTGTGCCGAGAACCCCGCATCAAGGGCGAAACGCCGCTTTCTCCACTCAGACGGCTCCATCGCCACCCTATTTGAAAGTCCGCCCGCATGACCGAGCACGACGCTCTCTTTTCCGAACCATTGCTGCTTCTGGCCGGCGCGGTCATCGCGGCCTCGGTTTTCCGTAAACTCGGCCTTGGTACCGTGCTGGGTTACCTGGTGGCCGGCATCATCATCGGACCGTTCCTGCATCTCGTCACGGATGCGAAGGACGTCTTCAATGTCTCGGAACTGGGCGTCGTTTTCCTGCTCTTCATCATCGGGCTGGAACTGAAACCCTCGCGCATCTGGCAGATGCGGCGCGATATTTTGGGCCTCGGCCTGGCACAGGTGCTGGTGACGGGTAGCGCGCTGGCGGCGATTGCCTGGTGGGCGGGGCTGATCGACGCGCGGGGAAGCGTGGTTGCGGGTTTCGGCCTTGCGCTTTCCTCCACCGCTTTTGCGCTGCAGATTCTGGAAGACGACGGCGACATGAATACGCGGCACGGCAACCGTTCCTTCTCGATCCTGCTGTTTCAGGATCTTGCCATCGTGCCGCTTCTGGCGCTCGTGACCATTCTCTCCAACCGGCCGGATGTGCCGACGGATTCGATGGCCTACGATCTCGTTGCCTCGGTCGTTGCGGTGGCAGGCATGGTGCTGGCCGGACGCTTCCTGCTGACGCCGATGTTCCAGATCATTGCCCGCACGGGTGCGCGCGAAGTGATGATCGCGGCCGCCCTTTTTGTCGTCATCGGCGCGGCCGCCATCATGGAGATGGTGGGCCTGTCGATGGGCATGGGTGCGCTGCTGGCAGGGCTGATGCTGTCGGAATCCTCTTACCGGCATGAGCTGGAGGCAGATATCGAGCCGTTTCGCGGGTTGTTGCTGGCGCTGTTCTTCATGGCCGTCGGCATGTCGCTGCATATCAATATCGTCTACGAACACATCGTCCTCATCCTCATCGCCGTGCCTGTCATGATGGCGGTGAAGGCGGCCCTGATCTATGGCCTTTGCCGCATTGCCGGTTCGTCGCGTTATGCGTCGAGCCGCATCGCGCTGCTTCTGGCGCAGGGCGGCGAATTCGGTTTCGTGCTTTTCACCACGGCCGCCGCGTCCGGCCTGTTTCCGCAGGCCACGGCCTCGATCCTCGTCGCCGTCGTCACGCTCTCCATGGCACTGACGCCGGTTCTGGCGGTGATTTCGCGGCGACTGACCGCGGAGGATGCGGAAGAGGACAAGCTGGAAGAGGATTTCGACGGGGCGGGTGCGGATGTGCTGATGATCGGCTTTTCCCGCTTCGGCCAGATCGCCTCGCAGATCCTGCTTGCCGGCGGTCGCGACGTGACTGTCATCGACAGTTCCGCCGACCGTGTGCGTCAGGCCGCCCGTTTCGGGTTCCGCATCTTTTTCGGCGATGGCACCCGCAAGGATGTGCTGATCGCAGCCGGTATCGAACGCGCCGATCTGGTGGCGGTCTGCACCCACAAGAAGGAGGTCACCGACCGTATCATCGACATGATCCAGTCGGAATTTCCAAGCGTGCGCATCTATGCCCGCTCCTATGACCGCATTCATTCTCTCGACCTCAGGAAAAAGGGCGTGGAATATGAAATCCGAGAGACGCTGGAATCCGGCCTGCTGTTCGGCAGGCGCATTCTGGAAGGGCTGGATATGGACGCTGAAAGGGCACTCGCCATTTCCGACGACATCCGCGAACGCGACGAACAGCGACTGGAGCTTCAGGCCGTCGAAGGCCTCGCGGCCGGACGGCAGATGCTGCACAACAAACCCGTGCGCGAAGTGAAGCCGGAACCGCTGATGAAGCCGAAGAACAAGGCGGAGAAGCGGGAGGAGGAAGAAGAGGATATGGAGGAAAGCGAGACGGAAGTTTTACTGTAGTGTCAAATAAGCGGTCCCCGCTCGGCTTCCTATTCAGGGTGTAACGCTCAAGCCTCCACGCCCTGCCCGCGGTGAAACAACTCCACCTGCATCTCGATCTGGCGTTTCAGATCATCCTTGATGCCGGCCGACGCATTGAGCACCTCTTCCGACTTCAAAAAATCCAGCACGCCGAAACGGTGCACTGGCGGGCGCAGGAAAATGTGTGGCGGGCGAAGCCTCAGTTTCAGGGCAATCGCCGCCTGCATCATCAGTTGGCTAGCGCCGAACAGGCTATCCAGCCGGTTCGGCATGGTGCTGCCGTCGCCTTCCGGGCCGCCGACCACATCGACGCCGATGACGATATCGGCGTGTTCAAGCAGATGCTCATAAGGGACCGGATTGAAGATGCCGCCATCGATCATGATGCGGCCATCGATACGAACAGGCATGAACAGCGCCGGTATGGCGGCCGATGCGGCGAGCGCCTGGATGATCTCGCCGCTTTCCACCACCACTTCGGTCTGGGCGTAATAATCTGTCGTTATCACCTTCAGCGGGATGGCAAGCTGCGAAAAATCCTTCGGTAAGGCTTGTGGCATCAGGGCATGAAGGATGAGTTCGAGATTGAACTGGCCGAGGCGAAAACCGTGGGCGGCATGGCGCATCGATGCCGGGCCGAGGCTCCAGAGCCGGTGTGCGACCGAGCCCTTCCGGCCCATGAGTTCAAGCGTATATTCGCGGATTTCGCGGCCCGACATGCCGGCCGCCATGCCCGCGCCGATGATGGAGCCGATGGAGGAACCGGAGAGCATCACCGGCCGGATGCCGAGTTCGTCCAGCGCCTCGACGATGTTGATGTGGCAGATGCCGCGGGCACCACCACCGCCGAGCGCCAGTCCGAATGTCGGCTCGTGGCCGCTGCCGCCAGCGCCCTTGAGGACGTCCTCCCCCGCGCGGACGATCGTGACGCTGTCGTTGCCAGCCTGCTCCATGCGAAACACCCTAAAAGATTACCACGGCAAAGGCTCTGCCTATTGCGCAAACAAGACAAGACCGTGGCATGACGGGAAGTCTCCCGTCAGGGCTCGTAGCGGTAGAAATGCATCTTCGTGTCACCGAAAATCCGGCTTTCGAGCAGCTTGAATACCGGCTCGACCGTGACCGTCACGTCGCCGCGCTCTTCCAGGATGGCGAGCGCGCCTGATGTCAGCCAGCCGCCGCCATGGGCTGCCGCAAAAGCCTTCTCGCCATGGCCATGGCCATAGGGCGGATCCGCGAAAAGAAGATCGAAGGGCTCGATATTGTTGACGCCACCCAGCTTGGTGGCGTCACGCCGCAGGATGCGGGCGCGGCCATGCAGGCCGAGCGCATCGATGTTTTCCCAGAGCAGCCCCCTGCCCTCGACGCCGTTTTCGACGAAGAGCGCCACCCGACAGCCGCGCGACAGGGCTTCCAGCCCCACCGCGCCGGTTCCGGCAAAAACGTCCAGCACACGCGTACCGTCAAGACTTTCCGGATAGGCATGGCTCAGGATGTTAAAGAGGCTTTCCCGCGTCCTGTCGATGGTTGGACGAATGGAATTCGATTTCGGCGCGGCCAAAGTCCGGCCGCGGAACTCACCGCCTACGATCCGCATTACGTGTCATTCCCCTGCCACCAGAAGGTTTGCCACCCGGGCCTTTGCCGCCCGGCTTGCCGCCGCCGGGGCCATTGCCACCGGGGCCTTTACCCTTGCCCGAAAAACCGGAGCGTTCGCCACGCTCGCCGGATTTGCCGAAGGACGGCTTGCCCGATGCGGGCCTGCCGCCGGGTTTACCGCCTCTGGGCTTGTCGCCGAAAGGCCGGTCACCGCGCGGACGATCACTGCCGGGACGATCTCCCTCTTCGCGGGGCTTGTCACGGAACGGGCGTTCGCTGAATGGCTTTTCGCCACGCGCGGTACGATCGCCAAAACTCTTCTCGCCACGCGGACGGTCGCTGCGTGGGCGATCGCCGTCTTCGCGAGGCCGGTCACGGAACGGACGGTCACCGAAGGGTTTGTCGCCGCGTGCGGGGCGATCACCGAAGCTCTTTGTTCCGCGTGCAGGTCGATCCCCACGGGGGCGATCGCCGTCTTCGCGGGGGCGATCCCGGAATGGCCGGTCGCCGGAGGGTCTGTCGCCAAAAGGTTTGCCGCCGCGTCCACCGCGATCGCCAAAGTTCTTTTCGCCGCGGCCAGGACGGTCACCGCGTCCGCGGCCACCTTCTTCTTCACGGGGGGAGTCCGAACGAATCCACTCGCCTTCGGCGTCAGCATGCCGCACGACGTTACGGCGGGCTTCATCCTGCGCGGACGGCTTCTTGAACAGGCTTTCAGCTTCAGCGCGGGCTGACGACTTGCGTTCCTTGCCATCGCGCGTGGGCTTTGCGCCAGGTGCCATCCAGACATTGGCGGTGCGGCTGGTGCCGGCGGGCGGGCGGGGACGACGATCATCGCCCTCGTCGTCATTGCGGCCCTTGCCACCAAATTTTCCGGCAGGTTTTGCACCAAACTTGCCGGCAGGCTTGTCACTGCGCTTGGTATCCAGGCGTCCGAGCGCTTTTTCGCGGCGGTCTTCCGGCTTGCCGGCTGCCTTTTCAAAACGCGGCCTGCCTTCCGGCGCATCGCTCTTTGCCCATTCGGACTTGGCGCGCTTAGCCGGCGCCTCTTCCTCATCGTCGACAGATGTATTGTAGATCGGCGCGTCGAAGTTGGCGCCGGCCTCTTCGATCAGGCGCGGGCCAAGCTGGTCACGCAGCATGCGGCCGCGCACTTCCAGCACCTTGCCCTCGGGCAGATCGCCCAGCTGGAACGGGCCATAGGAAATGCGGATCAGGCGGTTAACCTCAAGACCAAGCGCGCCGAGCACGTTCTTGATTTCGCGGTTCTTGCCTTCGCGCAGACCCATGGTGATCCAGACATTGTGGCCCTGAGTACGGTCGAGTGTTGCGTCGATCGCGCCATAAAGCACGCCGTCAACGGCGATGCCGTCCTTCAGCTTGTCCAGTGCTGCCTGATCGACCTCGCCATGGGCGCGCACGCGGTAACGGCGCAGCCAGCCGGTGGTCGGCAGCTCCAGCACGCGGGAAAGGCCGCCATCATTGGTGAGCAGTAGCAGGCCTTCGGTGTTGATATCGAGACGGCCGATGGACAGAACGCGCGGCAGTTCACCCGGCAGATTGTCGAAAACGGTCGGGCGACCTTCCGGGTCGGAATTGGTCGTCACCAGGCCGGCGGGCTTGTGGTAGAGCCAGAGGCGGGTGCGCTCCGCACCGCGAATCGGCATGCCGTCCACTTCGATCTTGTCTGACAGCGTGGCGTTGACCACCGGCGTATCCAGCAAGACGCCGTTCAGCGACACGCGGCCTTCCATGATCATGCGCTCGACATCGCGGCGCGAGGCAACGCCGGCGCGCGCCATGATTTTCGAGATACGCTCGGGCTTGCCGGCACCAACCACTTCGGCCGTGGCTGCAGAAGCGGGCGCAGCCTTGGCTTGCGCCGGTTTCTTTTCACGCTCTGCAGCGGGTTTGCCGGGGCCTTTCGGCTTCCTGTCGCCGCCAAAAGTTTTGCCGCCGTCACGCTTCGGCTTGTCTTTAAAAGTCATTTGCTATTTGCCTGTTGTTTGGGCTGTCCTATCAGGTCCAAGCACAAGGGTTAAGAGGAAATTGAACCGCAATGGCCGAAAGGACGCATTTCATGGAACTGGCGCTTGTCGAAGCCCGTTCCGCCGGCGAGCGGGATGAGGTTCCGATCGGCGCCGTGCTTGTTCTGGATGGCCGCGTCATTGCCCGTTCCGGCAACCGCACCCGTGAATTGAACGATGTGACCGCGCATGCCGAAATCGCCGTGATCCGCATGGCCTGCGAGGCTCTGGGACAGGAACGCCTGCCTGGTGCCGATCTTTACGTTACACTGGAGCCCTGCACCATGTGCGCGGCGGCGATTTCATTTGCCCGTATCCGCCGCCTTTATTACGGCGCGCAAGACCCGAAGGGCGGCGCTGTGGAGAATGGCGTGCGCTTCTTCAGCCAGCCGACCTGCCACCATGCACCGGATGTCTATTCAGGACTGGCGGAAAGCGAAAGTGCTGAAATCCTGCGGCAATTCTTCCGCGAGAAACGTCTCGACGACTAAGCGGCCGGCGGGAGGGACCAAGCTTTCCCGCAGGCCCATCAGCCCGTCATTTTTGTCAGAAGGGGTTCCACCAGCTCTTGCCGGTGTTGGCGACAGCCGCTTCTTTCTTGCGGCGCTTTTCCTTTTTCTGCTCTGGCTCACCGAGATCGGTCAGCTGATCCTGCGGAACGCTGCGATATTCAGCCGGCGGATCGGTCAGGAACTTGCGCTGGGCATTAACGACGGAACCGCCCTGGGCATCGGCCTTGGCCTTGCGGAAGGCTTCCCATTTCTGGCTTTCGGTCATCTGGCCGGCAGTGCCGTTACCGGCGAGCAGCGGTGAGCGGTAATGCGGGTTGTTCTTGTTGGCATCCGCCTCATCGCGCAGACGTTCGCGGGTTTCTTCCGGCGATTCGACCCATTGCGGGTTGTTTTCGCGGCTGGCCATGTTCTGCTGCGGCGTCGTCAGCTGTTCGGCACGGGCCTGGGCGGGAACGACGAGACCCGGACGGGGGCCGTATTTCAGGTTGCGCTTGCTCTGGTCACCGGTGATCGAGGTCGCGTTGCCGAGATCGTCGACGAGCTGTTCGGCCGCCGTCTTGCCCGTACCATAGGTCGGGCTTGTGCAGGCGCCCAGCAGCACGCCTATCGCCGTGACGCCAACAACCGTGCGAAACATGCCCAAACCCTGCGCATTACCCTGCATCGTCTTCATTGAAACCCTTCCAGCCGTCCGTCCCACTTCGCCAGACATCGTCTTTCGGCAGGCGGCAGCCCGCATTGCCGTGCAAATCCGGCCATTTTCAGGCAGGTGTACCGGATGAAGAGGCAAAGCGCAATTCATCCGGCCATTTTCATTACTTGAGTGCGGCAAGCTCCCGCAGTGCCGCCGCATCGCGGGCCGATACGTCGGGATATTGCGGATCGGAGCCGACATCGGTGGTGATGCGCCACGAACGGGCGCATTTCACGCCTTCCGCCAGCTTCTGCTCGACCACGACCTTCGCCACTTCCGGCAAGCGGAAGCCATCGGCCGGGCCCTCATCGCCCACCACCGTGATGGCGGAGGTGATGCAGATTTCGGCAAAGTCCTGTCCTGACAGCGCCGCCAGAAGATCGGCATCGGCAATGTGGACGACCGGAGCTGCCTCCAGCGAGGAGCCGATGCGCTTTTCACGGCGCTCGACTTCCAGCGCACCTGTCACGACGGTGCGGACCTTGCGGATCTTTTCCCACTTGGCTTCCAGGGCATCATTCTTCCACTCCGCCGGGATTTCCGGGAACTGGGCAAGATGCACCGATTCCGCATCCGGATAGCGCGACAGCCATGCTTCTTCAGTTGTGAAGGGCAGCATGGGTGCGAGCCATGTGACGAGGCAATCGAACAGCTTGGCGATGACCGACAGCGATGCGCGACGCTTCAGCGACGACGGCGCGTCGCAATAAAGCGTGTCCTTGCGGATATCGAAATAGAACGCCGACAGCTCGACATTGGCGAAATCGATCAGGGCGCGGGTGATCTTCTTGAAGTCGAAGGCGTCGTACCCGTCGCGCACAACCTTATCCAGCTCGGACAGGCGGTGCAGCACCAGCTTTTCCAGCTCCGGCAGATCGGCATAGGCGATCTCCTCGCCCTTGTCGTGGGCGAGCGTGCCGAGCATCCAGCGCACCGTGTTACGCAGCTTGCGGTAGGCATCGATGTTGGTCTGGATGATGGCCTTACCCAGACGCTGGTCTTCCCAGTAGTCGGTCGTCATGACCCACAGGCGCAGGATATCCGCGCCAGATTCCTTCATCACGTCCTGTGGTGCAACCACGTTGCCGAGAGACTTGGACTGCTTGCGGCCCTGCTCGTCCATGGTGAAACCATGGGTGACGACGGCATTGTAAGGCGCGCGGCCACGCGTCGCGCAGCTTTCGAGCAGCGACGAATGGAACCAGCCGCGATGCTGGTCGGAGCCTTCCAGATAGACATCCGCCGGCCACTTCATGTCCGGGCGGTCTTCCAGCGTGAAGGTATGGGTGCAGCCGCTGTCGAACCACACATCGAGGATGTCCATGACCTGCTGCCATTTGGCATGGTCGTGGTCGTTGCCGAGGAAACGTTCCTTGGCACCTTCGGCAAACCAGGCATCCGCACCTTCAGCCTCGAAGGCCTCGAGGATGCGGGCGTTGACGGCTTCGTCCACCAGAACCTCGCCCTGCTCGTCGGCAAAAACGGCGATCGGCACGCCCCAGCTGCGCTGGCGCGACAGAACCCAGTCGGGCCGGCCTTCGATCATGGCGCGCAGACGGTTCTGGCCGGAAGCCGGAACGAAGCGGGTCTGGTCGATGGCATCGAGCGAACGCGAACGCAACGTCGTGCCGTCGCCGAGTTCCTTGTCCATATAGACGAACCACTGCGGCGTGTTGCGGAAGATCACCGGCTTCTTGGAGCGCCAGCTATGCGGATAGCTGTGCTTCAGACGGCCGCGCGCAAACAGGTTGTTGGCCGCGATCAGCGCCTTGATGACGCGCTCGTTGGCATCGCCCTTCTTGCCGTTGTCGTCCATGACGCGGGCCGCACCGCCTTCGGCCGACGGGCCGAAACCGGGGGCGTCTTCGGTGTAGAAACCGGCGTCATCGACCGGGAACGGGATTTTGGTATCGATCCCGCGTGCTTCAAGGGTGCGAACGCTGTTCGTCCAGGCATCAAAGTCCTCGCGGCCATGGCTTGGCGCGGTGTGCACGAAACCCGTACCGGCATCGTCGGTGACGTGATCGCCATCGAGAAGCGGAACCGGGAAATCGTAACCGAGCGATGCCAAAGGATGGGCGCAGGTGATGGCCGCCAGTTCTTCGCTTTTCACATCGCGAACGAACTTGAAGGTCAGCTTCGCCTTGGCTGCAGCCTCGTCAGCAAGTTTCCTGGCGAAGATCAGCTTTTCGCCCGGCTGCGGGCCAAAATCATTCTGCGCGCTTTCGACTTCGAAAAGGCCATATTCGACCCGCGAAGAGAACGCGATGGCGCGATTGCCGGGGATGGTCCACGGCGTGGTCGTCCAGATGACGACGGAGACGCCGGAAAGAGCGGGCGCAGCATCCTTCACCGGGAATTTCACCCAGATCATGTCGCTCTCGACATCGTGGTATTCGACTTCGGCTTCCGCCAGCGCCGTGCGCTCGACGACCGACCACATGATCGGCTTGGAACCGCGATAAAGCTGGCCGCTCCGGGCGATCTTCAGCAGCTCGCCGGCGATGCGGGCTTCGGCGTGGAAGTTCATCGTCGTATAGGGGTTTTCGAAGTCGCCCTCGATGCCGAGACGCTTGAACTCTTCCGACTGGACCTTGATCCAGCCGGCCGCGAAGTCACGGCATTCCTTACGGAATTCGTTGACCGGAACCTCGTCCTTGTTCTTGCCCCGGGCGCGATAGGCTTCCTCGATCTTCCATTCGATCGGAAGGCCGTGGCAATCCCAGCCGGGCACGTAATTGGCGTCGAAACCGCGCATCTGGAACGAGCGGGTGATGACATCCTTCAGGATCTTGTTCAGCGCATGGCCGATGTGGATGTTGCCGTTGGCATAGGGCGGGCCGTCGTGCAGCACGAATTTCTCGCGGCCGGCGGCGGAAGCGCGGAGCTTTTTGTAGAGGCCCATATCCTGCCAGCGCTTCACCGTTTCCGGTTCTTTTTGCGGCAGGCCGGCACGCATCGGGAAATCCGTCTGCGGTAAGTAGAGGGTGGTGGAATAGTCCAGTTTTTCTGCGGTGTCGCTCATAATCGTACCGTTGTTGCGCGCCGTATCAGTCGCGCCATCTCAATTACAAAGAGGGCAAATTCGGAAAGCGCCATGCCATATGTCACATGTCATGTAAGCGCCAAAATCCCGGACCTTCCGGCTCTCTCAGAGCGGGCGGAAGGCCGGGCCAATAATTCGGCCAATCTGAATTGCAAATTTCAACCGGTATTGGGACATGAACGGTTGTTTATGCGGTTTCCCAGCAAAAAGGAAGAGAAAAGCGACGGCAAGGCGCAGCCGGCCGAAGACGATCAGAACGCGATCTTCGCGTCCAATTGGCTGAGCGGACGCACGCCTGACAGCATCGCCCTTGCCTCTTCTTCATCACGCCTGATCTGGGCGACAAGCGGATCGAGCCCGTCGAACTTCAGCTCGTCGCGCAGGTGGCCGAAGAAGGACACCGAACAGACTTCCCCATAAAGATCGCCCGAAAAATCGAACAGGAAGGTTTCTAGCAGCGCCGCGCCGTTCTCCGTCACCGTCGGGCGGTAACCGAAGCTCGCGACGCCATCGTGGATCGAACCATCGGGGCGACGGAACCGCACGGCATAGATGCCCGCCTTCAGCTCGGTTTCCGGCGCCAGCGCCATATTGGCGGTGGGGTATCCCAATGTTCGGCCGAGCTTCTGGCCACCGATGACCTCGCTCTCCACGGTAAAGCGATAACCGAGCAGACCGGCGGCACCCGCCACATCGCCCTCACACAGAAGCGAGCGGATACGGCTGGAGGAAACGACATCCGACCCCTCGTCGCGGAAGGCGTCCACCAACGTCACGTCGAAGCCGTGACGTTTGCCGGCTGCCATCAGGAATGCCGGGCCGCCCTCGCGGCCCTTGCCGAAATGGAAATCAAAACCGGTAACGACAGCGCTGGCACCCAGCCAGTCGACCAATATGGACTGGACGAATTCGTCCGCCGAACGCTGCGAGAACTCCCGGTCGAAGGGATATTCGATGACGGAGCGGAAACCGATCGCCTCGAGAATGCGGGCTTTCAACGGCGCGGGCGTCAGACGAAAGACAGGTGTATCAGGACGGAAGACGGACCGGGGATGCGGCTCGAAGGTCAGGACCAGGGCGGGAACACCGCGGGCTTCCGCCAGTTCCAGAGCACGGTCCAGCACGGCGCGGTGGCCACGATGCACACCATCGAAATTGCCGATCGCGATAACGCCACCGCGAAGAGCTTCCGGCAACGGCTCTTTTTTTTCATTGCGATGAAAGACGGTCATGGCAGTCGATCCAATTTTTACGCCAGCTTAGGCCAGACGTTCTTAGGCGAGACGTTCTTAGGCAAGACTTTCTTAGGCAAGACGGGGCATCCACCAGCCGGGAGCAGCACCCTGCCCCTTCAGATAGGCATTCAGAAGCGCCTCGTCCGTCTGGCCGTTCAGCGTATATTCAGCGGCGTGAATGCCGCCGCTGATATAAAGAAGGTTGAGGCCACTCGCGATCGCACCCTTCACATCCGTCGGCATGCCGTCGCCGATGGCCAGCACACGATCCTTGGCGAAGGCGCCGCGCACGTCTTTGGCCGCCGCAAGGCAGGCTTCATAGATCGGCGCATGCGGCTTGCCGGCAATGCGGACTTCGCCGCCCAGCTGTTCGTAATAGGCCGCCATTGCGCCGGCGCAGGGGATGATGCGCTCGCCGCGCTCCACCACCAGGTCGGGGTTGGCGCAGATCATCGGCACCTTGCGGGCGATGAAGCCCTTCAGCATTTCCGTATAATCTTCGGGCGTTTCCGTCTCGTCATCAAAGAAGCCGGTGCAGACCACGGATTGCGCCTCAGCCTCGCCGACCCGCTCGACATCGAGACCTTCCAGCAGCGGCATGTCCCGCTCGGGACCGAGCAGGAAGACTTTTTTCGGGCCTTCGGCGATCAGGCCGCGGGTGACATCACCTGAGGTGATGATACGGTCATAGGCCTCGTCAGGCACGCCGAGAACACGCAGCTGGGCGATGACGCCTGGGGCCGGGCGCGGCGAATTGGTGATGAGCACCACCGTCTTGCCCGCCTTGCGCGCTTCATGCAGCGCAACAGCCGCATCCGGAAAGGCGCTGACGCCATTGTGCAGCACGCCCCAGACATCCGAAAGAACAACGTCGAACCCATCAGTGATTTCGCCGAGGGTGAGAATGCGATGGGCCATGATGTGCTTTCCGGGTGCGAAAAAAGAGTGTGCGTCACATCGCAAAGCGGGACGCCGATGGCAAGGAAAAAAGCGGTGCCGGGCCTGCCTGCGGCCTACCGGCCACCATCCGACCATAAAACCCCGCTATGCCGAAAACGAAGACTGCCCGCAAAAGAGCGGTTTGCCCGCACCTCGTCAGCGCGTGGAAATTTTCTGTCATGGAACGCTGGTAACCATAGGCCGTGAAATTTTTCCGGCAGCGCGTTCTTGACTCCGGGAGAGCGCCTCCTTATCTCGGCTCTGCTGGCACTCCAACAAGGGGAGTGCTAACACCCATCACGGGGACCTCCAAAAGGTTCCTGAAGTCATTTGATCGAGGGATTAGGCAATGACAAGCACCAATTTCCGTCCGCTTCATGATCGCGTCGTCGTTCGTCGCGTTGAGTCCGAAGCAAAGACCAAGGGCGGCATCATCATTCCCGATACCGCCAAGGAAAAGCCGCAGGAAGGCGAAATCGTCGCCGTCGGTTCCGGCGCGCGCGATGAGGCCGGCAAGGTCGTCGCTCTCGACGTCAAGGTTGGCGATCGCGTCCTGTTCGGCAAGTGGTCGGGCACCGAAGTCAAGCTCGACGGCGAAGACCTTCTGATCATGAAGGAAGCCGACATCATGGGTATCATCGGCTGATTTTGCCGAACCCATCGTTTCCTTAAATTTCAAGCCGGATCAGTTCCGGCCGTTCGAAACCAGGAGTTTTGAAAATGGCAGCTAAAGAAGTCAAATTCGGCCGCTCAGCGCGCGAAAAGATGCTCAAGGGCGTCGACATTCTTGCCGATGCAGTGAAGGTAACCCTCGGCCCGAAGGGTCGTAACGTCGTTATCGACAAGTCCTTCGGCGCTCCGCGCATCACCAAGGACGGCGTTTCCGTCGCCAAGGAAATCGAACTGGAAGACAAGTTCGAGAACATGGGCGCACAGCTCGTTCGCGAAGTTGCCTCCAAGACCAACGACATCGCCGGTGACGGCACCACCACCGCAACGGTTCTGGCCCAGGCCATCGTTCGCGAAGGTGCAAAGGCAGTTGCTGCCGGCATGAACCCGATGGACCTCAAGCGAGGTATCGATCTGGCCGTTGCTGAAGTCGTCAAGGACCTTCAGGCCAAGGCCAAGAAGATCAACACGTCTGAAGAAGTTGCACAGGTCGGCACGATCTCTGCAAACGGCGAGCGTCAGATCGGTCTCGACATCGCTGAAGCAATGCAGCGCGTCGGCAACGAAGGCGTCATCACCGTTGAAGAAGCCAAGACCGCCGAAACCGAACTCGAAGTCGTCGAAGGCATGCAGTTCGACCGCGGCTACCTGTCGCCTTACTTCGTAACCAACCCGGAAAAGATGGTTGCGGACCTCGAAGACGCTTACATCCTTCTGCACGAAAAGAAGCTCTCGAACCTTCAGGCCATGCTGCCTGTTCTCGAAGCCGTCGTTCAGACCGGCAAGCCGCTCGTCATCATCGCTGAAGACGTCGAAGGCGAAGCTCTTGCAACGCTCGTCGTCAACAAGCTGCGTGGCGGCCTCAAGATCGCTGCCGTCAAGGCTCCTGGCTTCGGCGATCGCCGCAAGGCCATGCTGGAAGACATCGCCATCCTGACCGGTGGTACCGTCATTTCCGAAGACCTCGGCATCAAGCTCGAAAGCGTTACCCTCGACATGCTCGGCAAGTCGAAGAAGGTTTCGATCTCCAAGGAAAACACCACGATCGTTGACGGTGCCGGCCAGAAGTCCGACATCGAAGGCCGCGTTGCCCAGATCAAGGCGCAGATCGAGGAAACCACTTCCGACTACGACCGCGAAAAGCTGCAGGAACGTCTTGCCAAGCTCGCTGGCGGCGTTGCTGTGATCCGCGTTGGCGGTTCGACGGAAGTTGAAGTGAAGGAAAAGAAGGACCGCATCGACGACGCTCTCAACGCGACGCGCGCTGCTGTTCAGGAAGGCATCGTACCGGGCGGCGGCGTTGCCCTGCTGCGTTCTTCCACGAAGATCACCGTCAAGGGTGTGAACGACGATCAGGAAGCCGGCATCAACATCGTGCGCAAGGCTCTGCAGTCTCTGGTTCGCCAGATCGCAGAAAACGCTGGTGATGAAGCTTCCATCGTTGTTGGCAAGATCCTCGACAAGAACGAAGACAACTACGGCTACAACGCCCAGACCGGCGAATATGGCGATCTGATCGCTCTCGGCATCGTTGACCCGGTCAAGGTTGTACGTACGGCTCTGCAGAACGCAGCTTCGGTTGCTTCGCTGCTGATCACCACCGAAGCGATGATCGCCGAGCTTCCTAAGAAGGAATCGGCAATGCCGCAGATGCCCGGCGGCGGCATGGGCGGCATGGACTTCTAATCAGTCCTGTCACTGGAATACGAGAGGGCGGTCTTCGGATCGCCCTTTTTTCGTTGCCGCCCACACCTTTTGAGTGGTCTGGCGTCGCAAGCGCACCAGACGGGCGGCATGGACTCCAATCAGTCCTGCCTCTGGAATACGAAAGGGCGGTCTTCGGATCGCCCTTTTTTCGTTGCCTCCCATGCAATCCCGGCGGCCCTGCACCGAAACCAACGGCCCAAATATTGTTTCTTTTTGGGACACCGATAACTTTACCCGGCTTGTGCTGGGCAAACCGTGCAATAATGACATCACGATAGGCGAATCACAGCGCCGCGAGACGGTCGATTCCCATTTTTCCTTACTTATAAGTGCGCTATTTAGTTGTGCTTTTTCATATCTCTCGCGATTTTGAAGAAGGAATACATAATATTTTTGATTTTCTCCCCGACTGGTTGTTGTCGGTAGGAAAAAATAAACTATAAGTCAGCCCCCGTAAGGGTTCCGCGACGGGACGGCGAGCATTGAAGGGGTTCGATGCTGGGCAAACACGTTCGACTGCGGATGGCGGTAAAGGTTAAACCTGGCAGGGTCGCTAGAAATGGTGGCACTGGCATGTGTTCATGCGGGGGCGCGATTTGTTTGAAATATCAAGACGCAACGATGCTCTGCCGGCGGCGGTGACGACCACGCCCGATCCCCGCACCCTGTCTCATTTCTTTATTTCGGAGGAATGGAGCAGCGAACTTTCCAGCGGTGTCATCCGGCTCGGCGAACACACTTCCTTCATGCACGGCCTGCCACCGGGCGAATGCGGGCTGCTCAGCCTTGTCCGCTGTTACGACCGTTGTGACCATGCCCGCGTGCTGGAGCTTTTCGAGCAGGTCTCTACCGAACCCTCACGGTTCTGTTTCTCGACAAGCGTCTCCATCTTGCCGGCGATGCGGCAACCGGTCATCTGCATGGGTGAATCGTCCGGTTTTGAAGATGGGCAGCAGGGGCGTATATCCGGGCTTTTCCTGTTCCCGCGTTTCGAAGATATTCGCTTCGCCGCCTAAGATTACGCACCGACACTCGCTTATCGTTCACAAAATGAAGACAATTTGTCGTCTGCCGTTCATCTTTCTGGATGAGTGATTTTCAGCCATTAGTATCTCCAGACATTGCCATGCAGCTCATCGGCGACACGCCGATCACTTACCGGAGATACTCCATGTCCAGCAGCCAGAACGCTCTCGTTCTCATCGCCCGCATTCTGCTTTCCTTCATCTTCATCTATTCCGGCTTCGGCAAACTCACCGATCCGGCCGGCACCGCCGGCATGATCGCGGGCGCCGGCATGCCTGCCGCAACTGCGCTTGCCTATCTCGCTGGTCTCTTCGAGCTGGTGGCCGGTCTTGCCATCCTCGCCGGTTTCCAGACCAAAATTGCCGCCTGGGCGCTTGCCGTCTTTTGCGTCTTTACCGGGCTCGTTTTCCACAGCGGCACCGTTGCCGTTCCCGGCTGGCCTGAGCCTGCTCTCGGCTGGATCAACACGCTGAACGGCATCATGATGATGAAGAACATCACCCTTGCCGGCGCCTATATCCTGCTCGCAACCTTCGGCGCAGGTGCCTACTCGGTCGACGCGAAGCGCGGCTTTGTTGCCGCTCGCGCCTGAGTAAACAGGCTGTCCGACAAAAAAGCCGCCGGAGCGATCCGGCGGCTTTTTTCTTTTGTGCTTTCAGACAGCCGCTTTTATCCGCGACGCTATTTCCTGAACCGCTGCATCGCCTTCATGCTCCGGTTTGCGGGCGCGCACGAAGCAGGCTTCCGAGCGAACGATGATGCCGTCGGAGAGGATTTTCAGGTGATTGGCCTTCAGCGTCGAGCCGGTGGAGGTGATATCGACGATGATATCCGCCTGCCCTGCCGCCGGCGCACCTTCGGTGGCGCCAAGGCTTTCGACGATGCGGTAAAGCTGAATGCCGTGCTGGCGTGAAAAGAACTGCTGCGTCAGCCGCCAATATTTGGTGGCGATCGCCAGTCTGCGGCCATGGCGGGCGCGGAATTCGGAGGCCACATCGCCCAGATCGGCCATGCTGTCCACATCGAGCCAGATTTCGGGCACCGCGACCACGACATCGGCATGGCCGAAACCGAGGCGGGCGCAGAACTCCACCTGCGCGTCGGCATTGGTCAACCCCTCGCGCACCAGATCTTCCCCGGTCACGCCGAAATCCACCGTGCCGGCGCCAATCTCGCGGGCGATCTCGGAGGCCGACAGATAGGCGATCTCGATATCGTCACGTCCTTCGATACGGCCGCGATAGGAGCGGTCGTTACCGACTGACGCAACCTTCAGCCCGGCGCGTTCCAGAACGGCGGAGGCGTCTTCCTTCATCCGGCCTTTTGAGGGCAATGCGATGGTGATCATGGTTTGTCGCTCCCACGCACCGCTTCGATGCGATCCAGCCAGAGCGAGAAGCCCACGGCCGGTATTTTTTCCTGTGCGCCGAGAAGCGTAAGCAGCCGGTCGTAACGGCCGCCGCCAGCCAGAACGCTGTCGCTACCCGCCTCCACCACCTCGAAAACGAGGCCGGTATAATAATCGAGCGGGCGGCCAAAGGCGGCGCCATAGGTGACGGTTTCAAGATCGACACCCGCATTGGCAAGGGCCGCAACGCGTTTATCGAAAGCGGAAAGCGCGCCGTCCAGCTTCAGCTTCGCCCTTGCGGCGAAATCGCCAAGAACCTGCGAGGCCTGCGGCAGGGGCGCCTGCAAGGCCAGGAATTGTTTGAGCAGTTCGAAGCTCTCATCCGGCAGGCGCGTCGCCGCGAGCGCGAGCTTCTCCCGCAGACGGCGGGCGATTTCGAGCGGTGAGCGGCTGGCATTGGTGGAATAGCCGGTTTCCTGCATCACCGTATCGAGATAATCGACCAGCACCGCCTCGTCGCCCGTCGCCAGAAGGCCGGCGACCCGGGCGTCCAGCCCCGTCATCGGCTTGGGATGCACGAGGCTTTCCAGCAGCGCGTCGAGCTGCGCCATGTCGCCGAAAGCCTGCACCAGCCGTTTCTGCCAGCCGAGCGGCAGGCCAAGCGCTGCGACAACGGCTTCAAACACCTGCTGGTCGCCCAGCGTGACGGCAAGCGAGCGGCCGGGCAGCAGGCGCTGCAGAATGGCGGTCGCGTCGATGACGACACGGGCATCGGCGGCGGCAATATCGGTATCGCCGAGGTCTTCGATGCCGGCCTGATAAAACTCGCTCGCGCCCTCACGGCGCTGGCGGAAGACTTCACCGAGATAGGAATAACGCTTCGGCGTGCCGGTCGCGGTCTCGATATGGCGCAGGCAGACGGGGATGGTGAATTCGGGGCGGAGGCAGAGGCTCTCACCCGTTTCGCTCTCCGTCATGAAGATACGGCGGCGCAAATCCTCGCCGGCCATATCCAGAAACGGTTCGGCGGGCTGGATCACAGGCGTGTTCACGCGGCTTGTGCGGCGCGCGGCGAATTCTTCCAGTAGCTCTCCGGCAAATTCCGGCATGTCGATCAGGGGCATGGAACGTTACTTTTCGTCACGGTTCGAGCGGCTGCATCATTTCGATGCGGTTTCCGAAGGGATCATGGACATAAAACCGGCGATATCCTTCAAGCGGCTCATCCTCAACCACATGGCAGCCCGCTGTTTCAAGTGTTTTTCGCAGGCACACCAGATCATCGACCAGAAAGGCCGGATGGGCTTTCCGCGCCGGGCGGAAATTCTGCTCGACGCCAAGATGCAGTTTCATCAGGCCGCAGATGAACCAGCAGCCGCCGCGCATGGCCAGATTTTCGGGTTTTGCCTGCTCCACGAAACCGAGCAGGTCACCGTAAAACCGGCGCGCTTCTTCTTCGCGGCCCGCCGGCATCGCCAGTTGAACGTGATCGAGCGCGAGGATCGCCATGGCTTCAGCGCCCTTCGGCGGCGCGGCGAACGTCCTCTGCCTGGTGCTCCAGAATCTCGCGGACCTTCGCCACCAGCTCGGCCTCCGGCACGCTGACCTGCGCCACACGGGCCTCGCGCCAGCTGGCATTGTCCTCGATCTCGCCGGAGAGGCGCTTGCCTTCGATCAGATCCTTGATCTGCACGATGCCTTCGGCGCGCTCGTCACCGCCCTGGATGATGGCGATGGGAGCGCCGAGACGGTCGGCATATTTCAGCTGGTTGCCGAATTTCTTCCAGTTGCCCTGGTACATTTCGGCGCGGATGCCCTCGGCGCGCAGCGCCTGGGTGAAGCGCTGGTAACGGCCCATGCTCTCCACATCGCCGTCCATGACGGTGATGAGGACGGGTGCGAGCGGCTTGACCTGCCCAAGCTTGCCGAGGTTCTTCAGCGCCGTCATCAGGCGCGAGACACCGATGGAGAAGCCCGTGGCTGGAACCGGCTGACCCATGAAGCGCGAGACGAGACCATCGTAACGACCGCCACCGCCGACCGAGCCGAACACGACCTTTTCGCCCTTTTCATTGGTGACGTCGAAGGTCAGCTCAGCCTCATAGACCGGGCCGGTGTAATATTCGAGACCGCGAACGACAGAGGGATCGATCTTGATGCGTGTTGCGTCATAACCGGCACCGGAAACCAGAGCGCCTATGGTGTTCAGTTCATCAACGCCTTCCGCGCCTTTGGATGTGCCCGCAACCAGTTTTGCGAGATCATCAGCGCTTGCCGCATAATCCTTGATACCAACGAAGAACAGCACTTTTTCGATCTGTTCATCGCCAAGACCCGCACCCTTGGTGAAATCACCGGATTCATCCTTGCGGCCAGGCCCGAGCAACAGCTTCACGCCTTCGGGGCCGAACTTGTCGAGCTTGTCGATAGCGCGCAGCACATTCAGGCGGCGGCCGGCATTGTCTTCTCCGCCGAGACCGATGGCTTCCATGACGCCGTCCAGCACCTTGCGATTATTGACGCGGATGACATAGTCGCCGCGCGCGATACCGAGCGCTTCCATGGTATCGGCCATCATCATGCACATTTCGGCATCGGCCTGCACACCAGCAGCACCCACCGTATCGGCATCGAACTGCATGAATTGCCGGAAGCGGCCAGGGCCGGGCTTTTCATTGCGGAAGACGTAACCGGCGCGATAGGTGCGGTAGGGCAGCTGTATTTCGTTGAAATTTTCCGCAACATGACGGGCAAGCGGCGCGGTCAGATCGTACCGCAGGCTCATCCATTGGTCGTCGTCGTCCTGCAGCGAAAACACGCCTTCGTTCGGACGGTCGCTATCGGGCAGGAACTTGCCGAGCGCATCGGTATATTCGAACAGAGGGGTCTCGATCGGATCGAAGCCGTAAAGCTCGTAGACCCTACGGATCTTGTCGACCATCTCATTGGTGGCATGGATATCGGCAGCCGAACGATCCACAAAGCCGCGCGGCAGGCGGGCTTTCAGTTTCTGAGGCTTTTTTGCTTTTTCGCTCATGATGCCGATCCGATATTTTCCTGAAATTATGCCGGTGTATTAGAGGATGAAGCCCGGTGCGGCAAGCCGCAAAGGCTTTGGTTCTACTGGCAGCGCAGGGCAAGCCATGCTATATGGGATGCATGTATCCCATTTTAGTCGGAAAGGACGCAAGCAATGAGCAAACAGACGGCCATCCGCCTGCCGGACGAGACCTATGAGCGGCTGAAGGCGCTGTCTGAGCGGACCGGCCGCACATCCGCCTATTACATCCGCGAGGCGATCGAGAAGCATATCGAGGATATGGAAGACCTCTATCTTGCCGAAGAGGCGATGCGGAAGCACATCGCCAATAAGGAGCGCACCTATACTCTGGAAGAAGTGATGCGTGATCTTGATCTGGAGAATTGAATTCCAGCGAAATGCCGTCAAGCAACTGGGCAAGCTGACGAAGAGCGATGCCAATCGCATCGTTTCATTTCTGACGGACCGCGTTGCCCAGGACGACAATCCGCGCAGAGCCGGCGCAGCGCTGCAAGGTTCCGAGCTCGGAAATTTCTGGCGTTACCGGGTGGGCGATTACCGCATCATCTGCGATATACAGGACCACAAGCTGGTCGTTCTGGTGGTCGAAATCGGCCATCGCCGTGAAATTTACCGTTAGGCATTCATGATCCTCGAAGCCCTGCAATATGCCGCCACCCATGCGGTCACGCCGAAAGAATTCCGGCCGCATGTCCGTTATTCCGTCAACCTCTGGGCGCGCGCCAATCGGTGCGCGAAAGCCTGGGCGGAGCATGAGAACAACAGCCGGCAATTCGTGCTGCAATCGGCGAGAAAGCTGAAGCAGCGACGGACGGCCGTCGTGCTGGGGTCCGGCCTGTTGCGGGACGTGCCCCATAATGCGCTGGTGGCGATGTTCGATACCGTCGTTATGGTCGATCTGGTGCACCTTGCCAGCGTGCAGGCGAAGCTGCGGGTCAATGCCAAAAAGAACGTCCGCATCGCCAATCGCGACCTTTCCGGCTTCGATGACCTTTTGGCCGGCCGCCCCGCGGAACCGCTCGATTTCCTGCGGCGCGTGCCCTATCTCGATTTCGTTGTCTCGGCCAACCTCCTGTCGCAGATCGGCACCGGGGCACAGCATCGGCTGGAACGGGAGAAAATTGCGAATGTGCCTGATGATCTTTTGCCAAAGCTCATTCAGACACATCTCGACGCACTGGCCGGCCTGCCCTGCAAGGTCTGTCTGGTGACGGACACCGCCTTCGACGTCATTGGCAAGGATGGTAGCGTGCAGCAGCATGAAGACCTGCTGCATGGCATCGAGATTGCGTCGCCTGCTGCCGCATGGGACTGGCCGCTCGCGCCCTTCGGGGAGGAAAGCAGGGATTATCGCATCGTGCATCATGTCATTGCGCGTGAAATGACCTGATGCACGATTGATGGTCAGGGTCATTCCTGCGGCTTACAACCCCGCAAGACCCGCCTTATAATCCTCCGACGCCGCCCGGCTGAGACGCTCCAGCTCCATCGCAGCGCGGCTGGTATGGCGCTCCTTATGGCGCAACAGAGCGAAATTGCGTGCAGGCAGATCTATGCCGGCGCGGACCAGCAGGCCCTGCCGCAAAAAAAGCGACGCAACGGAAGCGGAGACGGCGGTAGCAGCGCCGCCGGAGCGGGCCGCCATCACCACCGCCTCATTGGATGGCAATTCGAGCATGACGGACAGGTCAGCCGGATCCACCCCCATCTGCCGTACCGCCGCCTCGAAGGCGGAACGCGTGCCGGAGCCCTGTTCGCGCAGAACCCAGGAGGTGCCGTAAAGCATATCGAGCGCGGTGAGATAACGGCCGTCAGCGAAAGGATGGGCCGAACCGGTGACGACCAGAAGCTTGTCGGATACGACGGACTGCACCATCAATGCCGGCTCGTCAATCTTGCCTTCGATAAAACCAACCTCCGCCAGACCATCCAGCACCGCCTGTGTCACCGTCTTGGTATTGCCGATATCCAGCCGGACCGTCACGCCGGGATAGAGTTTCTTGAACTGCATCAGGATCGGCGGCAGCCAGTAGCTTGCAATGGTCTGGCTGGCGCAGACGGTAATTTCGCCGCGCGTCAGGCCGCCCATCTCAGAGAGAATCAATTCGGCATTGCGCACACGCGCCAGCGTCGCCTTGGCCTCGCCCAGAAAGGCCCGGCCGCTTTCGGTCAACTCGATGTTGCGGCCGACGCGGTGGAACAGCTCGACATTATAAAAGGCCTCGAGATTCTTGATGGCGGAACTGACGGCGGAAGCCGTGAGGCCGATGGCTTCGGCGGCGCGGGTCAGATGTTCGCGTTCGGCGACGGCGATGAAAATACGGAGTTGTTCGAAGGTCATTGCGTTTCATTCGATTTTATCGAACGATATATGCCATATTATTTGATAGAATAAAACAGGCGGCTACGGCATTGTCGGCCCATGGCACACCATCGCACCCTCGCTCATCCGTTTCAGTTTTCGCTCCGCTGGCTCAGCCCGCTTCTGCCGGGCATTCTCATCTGCGCGGCAGTTAGCTGCGCCGCCATTCTGGCAGAGCGTTTTCAGGTGCGGATTGCGGGTCACGCCTGGCTTGGCGATCTGGTGCTTGCCATCCTGATCGGTACGCTTTTGCGTTCGTTGGTGTCGCTGCCTGTAGTCGCGTCGGCGGGTATAAAGTTCAGTGCCAAGACCCTGCTTGAAATCGCGGTGGCGCTTCTCGGCGCATCCTTGAGCCTTTCCATTCTCAAGGGCGCTGGCGGGTTACTGATTGGCGGCATCGCGCTGATCGTGGCGCTGTCGCTGGTCTTCAGCTATGCCGCCGGGCGGATGCTCGGCCTGCCGCCCAAGCTTGCGACGCTGATCGCCTGCGGCAATTCCATCTGCGGCAATTCCGCCATTGCTGCTGCTGCGCCCGCCATCGGCGCCAAGCCGGAAGATGTCGCCGCCTCGATCGCCTTCACCGCGGTTCTCGGCGTTGTCGCCGTGTTGCTGATGCCTTTTCTGCCGCAGCTGCTTGGCCTTGATGCGACCCAATATGGCATCTTCGCCGGCCTCACGGTCTATGCCGTGCCGCAGGTTCTGGCCGCCACCGCACCGCTTGGAGCCGTGGCCGTGCAGACGGGCACCATCGTCAAGCTCATCCGCGTGCTGATGCTGGGTCCGGTCATCGCCACTCTCTCCGTCATCCACGGTCAGTCCGGCAAGGGACGCTTGAAGCTGCAACAGATGGTTCCGTGGTTCATCATCGGTTTCGTGCTGATGATCATGGCGCGCTCCTTCGGCCTCATCCCCGAGGCGCTGCTTTCCCCCGTCGCCTCGCTCTCCAACATCCTCACCATCATGTCGATGGCGGCTCTCGGACTATCGGTCGATATTCGCAGCCTTCGCCATGCCGGTGGCAAGGTCATCATTGCCGCCAGCCTGTCGCTCGTGCTGCTGGGTGTTCTGAGCTTCGGCCTGATCCTGCTGACGCAGGCGGCCTGAGCAGCCTGAACCTTGCTGCTGAGCTTTATTTACCGGTGCTGACCGTCAATACGTAATGCGCGCCGAGCCCACGCCGCGGAGAACCCAGGATCAACGTCGGGCGGATCAGCCACTCCGTATCCGCCTTCGGCGTCAGGGTTGCAACCTTGCCCTGGGAATCGCTGAAGAAGATCGCGTCCTCATCCGGCGTCGAAAAATCGAAGACCGCCATCAGCACAAACTCGCTTGACGCGGCAAGCTCGATCTTCACCGTCTGCCCCGCCTTCACCTTCAGCCGATAGACATCGCCACGCCCGCGCCGCGTCCAGCCATCCAGCGTCAGCGGACCCACCGGAGGCAGGGCCACTTCCTTCAGCCTTTCACCGTCATCGAGCCAGATGCCATCGACATTGCGGCTTTCCGCCAAAGATGGATGCGGTACGGCAGCCACGGCCATGGTGAGCGCCAGAAGAAGGGAGGTTACCTTCATGGACGTACAAACTCCCGCCGCATGACCTCTATCGGCTGGCGGCAATGACAGCCTTCAATATGGTCGTTGACCATACCCATAGCCTGCATGAATGCATAGACGGTCGTCGGGCCGACGAAGGTCCAGCCCCGCTTTTTTAGATCCTTGGAAAGGCGGATGGAGGCGGCGCTGGTCGGGTTTGCCCTTAACGTCGCATAGTCCAGCCTTTGCGGCCTTTCTGCGGCGGCGGGTTCGAAACCCCAGAAATAACGCGCGAGCGAACCGAATTCATCGCGCAGCGCCATGGCACGGCGGGCATTGTTAATGGTGGAAACGATCTTGCCGCGATGGCGGATGATGCCTTTGTCGGCAAGGCAGCGCTCGATATCGGCATCATCAAACTCCGCCACTTTTTCGAATTCGAAATTGGCAAAGGCAAGCCGGAACGCCTCGCGCTTGCGCAGGACGGTGAGCCAGGAAAGCCCGGACTGGAAACCTTCGAGGCAGATTTTCTCGAACAGGCGGCGATCGTCGGTCACTGGATAACCCCATTCCTCGTCGTGATAACGGCTGTAATCCGCAAGCCCCTGCTGCCAGAAACACCGCACGCGGCCATCCGAACCCGTCTCAAGTCCCGCTTCAATCATTCCCGCGACCACCCTTTTCCACTTCCGCCCGCAACCGGTTTGAACAACGCGCTTACCACTCATTCACCACGTTTCAAAACCGGGCGCTAACCTTAAATCCAGCTTTGCTTAATGAAGCGCTTTTTAATGAACAGCCATTTACGATTCGCTGGCGTGGAGGTGCGAACGTATCCGGCAAAGCGGGTGAATGCTCCCGCGATTTCCATTGTTGCGACATCCCGCAGAGAGAGTCCACCCGATGCCGATGAAGTCCGTTTTTCTGGCGCTGAGCCTCGTTTCCACCCTCGCCGTCCCGGCCGCGATGGCCAATGAGCGGTATCGCGAGCGCCCGCCCGTCGTCGTCAGCCCGGACCTTTCCGCCCCCTGGGTTACCCAGCTTGGCGGCCGCGGCAATGTGCGCCCCGTGGTTTATCCGCGCGCGCCTGCCGCCCGCCAGCCGCTGTTCCAGCAGCGTCAGGTCGCCATGCCGCAGCGCCCCAGTTCCGGCGTCACATCGCAGCGTCCGGCACGGGTGCAGAATGCCGCCGTGCGCCCCAACGCACCGATGCGCACGCAGATAGCGCCGCAATTCCTGCCGCAGATCGTGAGCTATCAGACCGCCGAAAAACCCGGCACCATCGTCATCGATACGCCGAACCGCTTTCTCTATCTCGTCCTCGCCGATGGCAAGGCCCGGCGTTACGGCGTCGGCGTCGGCAAGCCCGGCTTTGAATGGGCCGGAACCCACAAGGTGACCCGCAAGGCGGAATGGCCGAGCTGGACCCCGCCGAAGGAAATGATCACCCGCGAGGCGACCAAGGGACATTACCTGCCGGCCTTCATGGAAGGCGGCCCGGCCAACCCCATGGGCGCGCGCGCCATGTATCTCGGCTCGACGCTTTACCGCATCCACGGCACCAACCAACCCTGGACGATCGGCAGCAACAATTCCTCCGGCTGCATCCGCATGCGCAACGAGGATGTCACTGATCTTTACGAGCGCGTCAACGTCGGAACCAGGGTCATAGTGATATGATAGCAACGGTTCGGCCATTCCGGACGTCGTAAGGCCGGCATAAGGGCTTATCCGCTTGAATTGCTGTCTCGCAGCGGTACAATCCTCACTTGAATTAAACGAACTTGGCGGGGGACGCCAGGCGCCGGACCTCTCCGGGGGGATGATGGAACGGCCTTAAGACGGGTGGTCAGCTGACCGCCCGTTTTTCGTTTCTGTCATTCAGCTGTTATCAAAAAACGGTTTGGTGCATTTCTGATATCAATTCGGATTCTCTTAAATGTCGCGCCATACTTTACTTGTTTGCGCCCTGCTCTTCAGCGGCGTCTCCTTCTCCGCCGCAACCGCAGGCGAATTTGAAATTTCCGGTTATGGCGGCTGGCAAAGCGCGCCACACAGCGATGTGACGGTGTCCGACGGGCCGGATTTCCGCGCCGGTTGGGAAGGGAAGTCCTTCTCCAACCCGCCCTATTGGGGCGTGCGTGGCACCTACTGGTTTGATGAGGGCCAGCTGCGGAATTTCGGTATCTCGCTCGATTTCACCCATGACAAGGTCTATGCCGACGACGAGACGCTTGCCCGTTCCGGCTGGTCGCATTTCGAATTTACCGACGGCCTGAACCTTTTGACGCTGAATGCGCTCTATCGCTTTCCGCTGGAATCTCTGCCGATCACCCCTTATGTGGGCGCTGGCGTCGGCATAAACGTGCCGCATGTGGAAGTGTACCGCCCGTCAGGCAAGACCTTCGAATACCAGTTCGGCGGCGCCACCCTACAGGCACAGGCCGGGCTCAGCTACCGCATCACCGACAGCTGGTCGACCTTCGTGGAATATAAGGGCACCTATTCCTTTATCGACGTGGATATCGACAATGGCGGCTCGTTGAAGACCGACGTCATCACCAATGCGGTGAATTTCGGCGTAGCGTATAAGTTTTAAACCGAAAGCCTCGCCGGCTTCGGCCCGCCATAGGCCCAGTCCAGCAGTTCCACCGTGTGCAGGATCGGCATATCAGTGCCGGTTCCGATCTGCGTGATGCAGCCGATATTGCCCGTGGCGATGACATCCGCCCTTGTGGCTTCGATATTTTTCACCTTACGCGCCTTGAGCTTGCTGGAAATTTCCGGCTGGAGGATGTTGTAGGTTCCGGCCGAACCGCAGCACAGATGCCCTTCTGCCGGATCACGCACGGTAAAACCCGCCGATTTCAAGAGCTGTTTCGGCGCCAGCGTGATTTTCTGGCCATGCTGCATGGAGCAGGCGGAATGATAGGCGACCGTCAGCCCCTGGCTCTGCCTTTGTGGCAGATCTAGGCTGGCGAGATATTCGGTGATGTCCTTCGCCAGTGCCGAGACCAGCGCAGCCTTTTCGGCATAGGCTGGATCGAGCCGCAGCATATGGCCATAGTCCTTGATGGTGGTGCCGCAGCCGGAGGCGGTGATGATGATGGCGTCGAGACCGCCCTCTTCGATCTCCCGCATCCAGACATCGACATTCCGCCGGGCGGAGGCAAGCGCCTCTTCCTCGCGGCCCATGTGATGCACCAGCGAACCGCAGCAGCCCTCGCCTCTTGGCACCACGACCTCGATGCCGAGCCGGGCAAGCAGACGCAGCGTCGCCTCGTTGATTCCAGGATCGAGCACCGGTTGGGCGCAGCCGGTGAGGATGGCGACACGCCCGCGCTTTTCGCCTTCCGCTGGCCGTGCGCCCGGACGGGCGGATGCGGAGGCCGGCGGCACCGCAGCGGGGGCGAGAGCGAGCATGGATTGCAGCGGCTTCAGCGCCGGAGACTTGGCAAGCAGACCCGAGAAGGGCCGCGCCAGCCTTGCCAGATGCAGAGCCAGCCGGAAGCGGCCGGGATGCGGCAGGACAGCAACCAGAAGATTGCGGATCAGCCGGTCCATGAATGGGCGCTTATAGGTCTGTTCGATGTGGGCGCGCGCGTGATCCACCAGATGCATATAATCCACACCGGAGGGACAGGTAGTGGTGCAGGCTAGGCAGGAGAGACAGCGGTCGATATGGGTCACGACTTCGCGGTCGGCCGGGCGGCTGTTTTCCAGCATGTCCTTGATGAGGTAGATGCGGCCGCGCGGGCTGTCCAGCTCATTGCCAAGCGTGACATAGGTGGGACAGGTGGCGGTGCAGAAACCGCAATGCACACATTTGCGCAGGATTTTTTCGGATTCCGCCACATGCGGATCGGCCAGCTGTTCTGATGTGAAGGATGTTTGCATGGTTCAGACCGCCCCTTATACCGTTACAGCCATCTTGCCGGGGTTGAAGATGCCCGCCGGATCGAGCTTCTCCCTGATGCGCGCCGAAAGCAGCGCTTCTGCCGCAGGCCGCGGTTCGAAAGCGGCGACCGAGGCGCGCACGGCGTCGCTCGCCCTTAACAAGGTTGCATGGCCACCGCCCAGCGCCCGGATAGCACCGCGCAGCAAATCCGCCTCGGGGTCCGCTTCCATCTGCATCCAGACGAGGCCGCCCTGCCAGTCGTAAAAGGCGTCAATGCCCGCTTCCATGCGCAGCGCCGCGACCAGCCGGTGGCTGGCGGCGGGTGCGACCGAGACTTTCCAGAGCGGTTTGGCACCCTGCCCGGCATAGGGCGCGACATCACGCACCTGCCGCCACAAAAGCCTGCTTTCCTCGCCCTCCAGCAAAGTCCATGGACCGACCCGGTCCATGACCGAAAGAAGTTTGGCCGCACGCGCTTCCACCGACGCGGCGAGCCCTTCCAGCCGCAGAATGGTCGCCGGGCCTTCCGGCAGGGCGCCATCGATGAAGTGGGAACGCACGCTTTCCGGCAGGTGCGCCGCGCCAGAGACCTCGACGCTCATCGCCATCGCCGCCGCCATGATGCGCGTCGCCGCCTCGTCATCCAGCCCGGATACGACGACGGTTTTTTCCGCCGGCGGTTTCGGCAGCACGCGGAAGGTCACTTCGGTGAGGAAACCGAGCGTGCCGAAGGAACCAGCGAGGAACTTCGAAAGGTCGAGACCGGTGACATTCTTCATCACCCGGCCGCCGGCCTTGATGATCTCGCCGCCGCCATTGACGAAACGGATACCGAGCAGGCTGTCGCGCGCCGCACCGGCGACATAACGGCGCGGGCCGGAAACATTGGCGGCAAAAACACCGCCGATGGTCGACTCGCCTTCGGTTGCCATGATCGGACGGTGATCCATCGGCTCGAACGCCATCATCTGCCGGTTTTCCGCCAGCGCCGCCTCTACGGTGGCAAGCGGGGTGCCGGCCCTGACGGTCATGACCATTTCGGCGGCGTTGTAGGCGACGATACCGGCCATTGCGCGGGAGGAGAGCGTTTCAGCTGTGGCCACCGCATTGCCGAAACCGGAGCGGGTGTTGCCGCCGATGATTTTCAGCGGGGTTTTTCTGGTCGCGTGGTCGCGGATGATGTCGGCGACCTGGATTTCTGCGTAGGGGGTCAGCATGGGGTGCGCTCCGAGCAAGAGATAGCGAGGTTTGCGCAAGCGATACCCCCCTCTGCCCTGCCGGGCATCTCCCCCACAGGTGGGGAGATCGGCAAGGCGCATCTGCGTCGCTCTATCTCCACCGATAAGAAAGGCGAGACCTTGCCGCAAGTCGATCTCCCCACCTGTGGGGGAGATGCCCGGCAGGGCAGAGGGGGGTAAGCCACATCCTCCAAGGCAAGAAAGCTTGAGTATCTCAATTCCTCCCCTCCAGCGGAAACACCTTGGAAGGGTTCATTAGCCAGCCCTCGTCAAAGGCCGCCCGCACCGCCATCTGCTGGGCAAGATCGGCCTCGCCATATTGGTGACGCATCAAATCCCGTTTTTCGATGCCGACACCGTGTTCACCGGTGAGACAGCCGCCGGCATCGACGCAGAGTTTCAATATTTCATTGCCCGCCTCTTCCGCACGGGCCGCATCGTCAGGGTCATTGGCGTTGAACAGGATGAGCGGGTGCATGTTGCCATCGCCGGCATGGAAGACATTGGCAACGCGCAGGCCGAGACGGTCGGTAATTTCGCTGGTCTTTTTCAGTACATGGGAAAGCTGGGAAAGCGGCACCGTGCCATCCATGCAGATGTAATCCGCGATACGGCCGGTTGCGCCGAAGGCGGATTTGCGGCCCTTCCAGATAGCCGCAGCCTCCATGGCCGACTGACATTCCTTCACCGTCTTCACGCCGTGTTTTCTGGCAATGGTGACGATATCGGCCAGCATGGCGTCCATTTCCGCCTCGGAGCCTTCGACCTCGACGATCAGAAGAGCACCGACGTCAAGCGGATAGCCCGCCTTGGCGAAGGCCTCGCAAATCTCGATGGCCGGTTTGTCCATGAATTCGATTGCAACAGGGATGATGCCGGCGCCGATGATATCGGCTACGCAGGAGCCCGCTTCTTCAGAGGTCTCGAAACCGAACAGCACGGGCCGCGCCCCTTCCGGCCTGGCGATCAGCCGCACCGTCGCTTCCGTGACGATGCCGAGCTGGCCTTCCGAACCGCAGACGAGAGCGAGAAGATCGTAACCGGCGGCATCGAGGTGATTGCCGCCCAGTTCCAGCACCGTGCCATCCACCAGCACCATTTTCACGCCAAGCAGATTATTGGTGGTGACACCATATTTCAGACAATGCGCACCACCGGAATTCATGCCGATATTGCCGCCAATGGTGCAGGCGAGCTGCGAGCTGGGATCGGGCGCATAAAAAAAACCCTCAGCCCCGGCCGCATCGGAAATGGAAAGATTGGTGACACCCGCCTGCACCCGCGCCGTGCGATTGTAAAAATCGAGATCGAGGATCGCGCTCATCTTCGAGAGGCCGATCACGACAGCATCCTCTTGCGGAATAGCGCCACCGGACAGCGAGGTGCCGGCGCCGCGCGGCACGACGGGAATGCCGTAACGGTGGCAATATCTCATCACTGCCGCCACTTCTTCCGTCGTTTTCGGCAGTGCTACGGCCAGCGGCAGGCGGCGATAGGAGACGAAGGCATCGGTTTCGAAAGGCACGAGCTCGCGCGGCTCGTGCACAAGACAGTCCTCCGGCAGGATATCCTTAAGGTCGGCGATGATGCGGTCGCGGCTCGCGACGACCTTGGCGCGCGGCTCCAGAAACTTGATCGGCTGAGTCACCGCCCCTCCTCCATGCACGTTCCTCCAACTGGTATTCTTTCTTTACCACTTTGAAACGGCGCAATCAAATGTTATGGATTTTTTCCATTCTGGAAATAATCGGAGGCAACTGTGGCAAATCTGGGTGATCTGGAAGTCTTCGCAAGCGTTGCCGCCTCCGGCAGCATGTCGCTGGCCGCCAAGGAGCTTGGCTATTCGCCCGCCGTGATTTCCAAACGCATCAAGCGGCTGGAAGAAAAGCTCGGCGCACGGCTTTTCCAGCGCACAACGCGGCAAATCTCTTTGACCGAAGCCGGGCAGGGATTTTACGAGCGGGTGCTGGCCGTGCTGGCGGGGCTTGAAGAAGCCGAGGACTTTGTGTCCGGCCGGGCCAACACCGTCAACGGCACGCTGAAGGTTTCCGCCCCCACCTCCTTCGGGCGCATGCATATCGCGCCACATCTGAAGGGTTTCATGGAGCGGCATCCTGACCTCTCGGTCAATCTGGTGCTCAGCGACGAGTTCATCGATATTATCGAAGGCGGTTACGATCTGGCGATCCGCATTGCCGATCTCAATTCCTCAAGCCTCGTCGCCCGCAGGCTGGCGCCGGTGCGGCGTGTGCTCTGCGCCTCGGCTGATTATGTTGTCGCGCACGGTATGCCCGCGACAATCGAGGATCTGAAGAAACACCGCTGCCTGCCGGCGCACAATAATGACATCTGGCGACTGGAGGGACCGGGCGGCGCGCTCAGCATTCGCCCGGAGGGCATGCTGGTCACCAATTCGAGCGAGGTGATCCGCGAGGCGGTGATATCGGGGCTTGGTATCGCGCTGCGTTCGACATGGGATATCGGCCATGAATTGCGCAGCGGGAAACTGGTACAGGTGCTGCCCGGTTATGAGGGGTCGCGCAACGTGACGCTGTCTGCGGTCTATCCGAGCCGGCAGTTCCTGCCTGCCAAGGTGCGGTTGTTCATCGATTATCTCGCCGGGCTTTATGGGCCGTCGCCCTACTGGGAACAGGGCTAAGGCGGTTAAGTCGCGCCGTCACCACCAATCTTCCCTCATCCCTGTGCTCGTCACAGGGATCCAGCCAGCCCAAGTCCTTGGGCTGAAAAGAGTCTTCCCTCTGCGCAGACGCGCGTCGACTGGTTTCCTGTGACAAGCACAGGAATGAGGGAGGTAGGGCGTCGTTCAATGTCCACCTTCCGCATGGGAGCGGCGGATGCGGCGCACGACCCACCAGACACCAAGTACCGCGAAGGGAACGGAAATGCCGGTGACGACGGCCGGATCGACCGGCAGCACGTCATGGCTGATCGCCTTGGTGAGATAACCGATGAGCCCGACGACATAATAGGAGATCGCCGCGACCGACAGGCCTTCCACCGTCTGTTGCAGGCGAAGCTGCATGGCGGCGCGCTTGTTCATGGTGTTGAGCAGCACGGTATTCTGCCGCTCCAGTTCCACGTCGATCCAGCTTCGGACCAGCGCGGTGGCGCGATAGAGCTTGCGCGACAGGTTGGCCTGCCGTTCCTCCACCGACTGGCAGGTGCGCATGGCCGGCGCCATACGCCGTTCCAGAAAGCTGCCCATGGTCTCATGGCCCTGAACGGGCGTTTCCGCGAGCGCCCGGATGCGTTCGCGCACGATGCCGTCATAGGCGCGGCTGGCGCCGAAACGATAAAGGCTGAGCGCGGCATTGGCCTCCAGCTCGGCGGCGAGCCGGGTCATTTCGGCCAGCAGCGCATCGGCCTCGTCGCGCGCGTCGCTTTTCATGCGCTGGGTGATGCCGGTGAGGCCATCTTCGATGCGGCGAATTTCCGGCGACAGCGTCTGCGCCATCGGCAGGCCGAGCATGGCGAGCGTGCGATAGGTCTCGATATCGAGCAGCCGCTGCACCAGCGCGCCGCGGCTGTAATCACTCAAGCCCCGGTCGATCACCAATATCTGCGTCAGCCCGTCACGATCCTGACGGAAATCGGTGAGGATCGCCGCCTGCCCATCGCGCACATCGCTATGACAGAGGCTGGTCGGCTCGAACATCGCCTGCGCCTGGGAGGTGACACCGTTTTCCGGGCGGATTTCCAGTCGTACCCCCGAGATCAGCGAGCCCGGCGGCGAAAAGCTGTCGCCGAAAGGGTCGCCGGCAATCTCGCCGCCAAACTTTTCCGGCGCGGGGCCGTCCCAGAACCAGGTGGAGAATTCCGTGTGCCGCTCCCAGCGCAGCGTCCCCTGCCCCCAGGGCATGGCGTGGTGGCGGGCATCACGTTCCGGCGGCGCGACACCGCGGCTGCGCGACATTTCCGCAATGACCGAATGGTGCACGGCCGAGCCGCCATCCATCATGAAGGCAAGCTGGACGATGATGCGCGACGGGGCAAGCAACACGGTCGGCCGCGCATGAACCTCGCCCAGAGCCAGCGCTCTCTCCGGCGCGCTCGCGAATGCAAATCTACCCTTGGCCATTGCGATACCGTCCCCGCTTTTGTCGCCGGATTTCTAAAACATCGATTGCAATGAAAACACCGCAATCGACGCCGCTGTCATTGTTTTGATCCATCTGGCGGAAAAATCCACCATCATCACCCTGTCCGAGTGCTGCTTTAACAAAAGCCAATTCGAAAAGGCAGATGCCGCGTTGCCGCAGGCATTGATACAGCTGAACAGGGAACTGGATAGAATAATTGACCAGTACGATGCTTCGCTGATAATTTACCGCTCATCACATACGGGGCGGCATTTCGCCGGAGAGTTCTGCGATGGACGAAACGCTTTTTGCGCGCATCGAACACAGCCGCACATCGCAGGAGGTGATCTTACGTTTCGAGGAACTGATCCTCGACGGCATATTGCGCGACGGCGACCGGCTGCCCGGCGAGCGGGAACTGGCGCAGAAGCTGGATGTATCACGCCCGATCCTTCGGGAAGCGCTGAAGGAACTGGAAAACCGCGGTCTCCTCACCAGCCGGCATGGCGGCGGCACCTATGTGGCCGATATTGTCGGCCCGGTGTTTTCAGACCCGTTAAGTGCACTGATCACCCGCCACAGCCGGGCGACCCGGGATTTTCTCGAATACCGCCGCTACATTGAAGGCATGACCGCCGAACTTGCCGCGCAGCGGGCAACGGAACCGGACAGGCGCAACCTTGCCGCCATCGTCGAAAAAATGCGGGAGGCCCATGAGGCGGGCCGTTTCGAAGAAGAGCTCTCGGGCGATGTGGAATTCCACAATGCCATTGGCGAGGCGGCGCATAATATCGTGCTGATGCATACGCTACGATCCTGCTACCGGCTCCTGAGTGACGACATCTTCTATAATCGTCACCTCATCTTCACCATCGCCGGCGCCCATGACGAGGTGTTACGGCAGCACGTCGCCATCCATGACGCCATCGCTGCTGGCGATCCGGCAGCGGCAAGGGCGGCGGCGGAAGCCCATATCGGCTTCATCATGGAGACGACATCGAGAGCGCATCAGGCGCGCGAATGGGACCGGATTTCCCGCCTGCGACAGCAGCAGCGCAGCAGCTGAAAACGCCCTCCGGCGAAATCTGCCATCCGTTTTATTCCGGTTTTGATGGAACCTTTTGTGCTCTTCGGTCTTTTTCTCGGGTTAATTGGAAAAATTTACCAAGATGGGACCCATGACAACCACGAGCGAAACTGAACGTTATCCGCGGATAGCTCTCATATCGACGCATGGCTATGTCGCCGCACACCCGCCCCTGGGCGCTGCCGATACCGGGGGGCAGGTGGTTTATGTGCTTGAGCTTGCACGAAAACTCGGCCAACTCGGTTATACCGTCGATCTTTACACCCGACGCTTCGAAGACCAGCCGGAATTCGACGAGGTCGATGAGCGCGTCCGTGTGGTGCGCATTCCCTGCGGCGGGCGCGATTTCATTCCCAAGGAATATCTGCACCGGCACCTGATGGAATGGTGCGAGAACGCGCTACGCTTCATCAAAAAAAACGACCTCAATTACTCCTTCATCAACAGCCACTACTGGGATGCCGGCGTGGCCGGGCAGCGGCTCTCCGAAGCACTGAAAATCCCCCATCTGCACACGCCGCACTCGCTCGGCATCTGGAAGAAGCGCCAGATGGAGACCGATTATCCGGAAAAGACCGATACGTTCGAGCTTGAGTTCAACTTCAAGGAGCGTATCCAGCACGAGCTGATCATCTATCGCAGCTGCGACATGGTGATCGCCACCACGCCGGTACAGCTGGACGTGCTGATCGAAGATTATGGCCTGAAGCGCAAACATATCCACATGATCCCGCCGGGTTATGACGACAACCGCTTCTTCCCCGTCTCGGATGCGACGCGTCAGATGATCCGGCAGCGTTTCGGTTTTGAAGGCAAAGTGGTGCTGGCGCTTGGGCGGCTCGCCACCAACAAGGGTTACGACCTGCTGATCGACGGCTTTTCTGTGCTTGCCGAGCGCGAGCCGGAAGCCCGCCTGCATCTGGCCGTCGGCGGCGAGAATATGGACGAGCAGGAAACCACGATCCTCAACCAACTGAAGGAGCGGGTGAAATCGCTCGGGCTGGAAGACAAGGTGGCTTTCTCCGGTTATGTCGCGGACGAGGATTTGCCGGATATCTATCGGGCGGCCGATCTTTTCGTGCTTTCCAGCCGCTACGAACCCTTTGGAATGACCGCCATCGAGGCCATGGCGAGTGGCACGCCGACCGTCGTCACCATCCATGGCGGGCTGTTCCGCGCCATCAGTTATGGCCGACACGCGCTGTTTGCCGATCCTTTCGACAAGGAAGATCTCGGCATTACCATGATGAAGCCGTTCAAGCATGAACGGCTCTACGGGCGGCTTTCGCGCATGGGAGCCCACAAGGCACGCAGCCTGTTCACATGGACCGGCATTGCCCAGCAACTTCTCGCGCTCGTGGAAGGCAGGACCATGATGCCGGTTCTGGAAGAAGCCGACTGGGCCGAACCATGGAATGACGGCGATTGAAACCGCTTCGTCTTCTTTCCACCGATCTTGACGGAACCGTCGTCGGCGATAATGAGGCCACGCGGCGGTTCCGCGATTTCTGGCACGCCCTGCCGGATGATCTTCGCCCGGTTCTGGTCTTCAACAGCGGCCGGTTGATCAACGATCAGCTTGCCCTTTTGGAAGAGGTGCCGCTGCCGCAGCCGGACTACATCATCGGCGGTGTCGGCACCATGCTGCATGCAAAAAAACGCAGCGAACTGGAAACCGCCTATACACAGTCGCTCGGCACCGGTTTTGACCCGCGGAAGATCGCCGATGTCATGAACCGCATTGCGGGCGTGACGATGCAGGAGGAGCGTTACCAGCACGGCCTGAAATCGAGCTGGTTCCTGCATGACGCCGATGCCGCCGCGCTCGGCGAGATCGAGGCCGCGCTTCTGGCCGCCGATATTGACGCTCGTATCGTTTATTCCAGCGATCGCGACCTCGACATATTGCCGAAGGCCGCCGACAAGGGCGCGGCACTTGCATGGTTATGTGGACAATTGCGCATCGGCCTCGACGAATCAGTGGTCTCGGGTGATACTGGCAATGACCGTGCGATGTTTGAGTTGAAGACTATCCGCGGCGTGATCGTGGGCAATGCCCTGCCTGAGCTTGTCTCGCTGGCGCATCAGGACAATCGCTTTTTTCACTCGACCGCGAAAGAAGCGGATGGCGTGATCGAAGGCCTGCGGCACTGGGGACTGAACCCCCGCTAAAGCAGTACCGGCCATAATTCATAGCGGATTTGCATTCCGAATGGCTTGAAGGCAGGCAGAGAGCGCGTTACCGCATCGGCTGGCCGGCCGGGGAACCACCCGGTCGCAACTTTGTTCGCAAATCGCCCACATCCTTTGCCCAAATGCTTCATCAGCATGAAGACAGTAGTGGGTTACGGGTAAAGGGGGATTGGCGTAACTTGCAGCGTCTCTATATTAGCAATTATCACTACCCGACGAAGAGGATTTATTCGGATTGAAGATTTTGAATCGATTGGCGACAGATGTTGGCTTGATGTTGCGCAGACCGCCGCGACAGCAATATGCGGCGCTGTGCTATCGATTGTCCAAGAGCAATCCGGAGCCGGAAGTGCTGCTGCTGACCAGCCGTGACACCGGACGGTGGGTCATTCCCAAGGGCTGGCCGATGGCCAACAAAAAGGCCCATGCGGTGGCCGAACAGGAAGCCTATGAAGAAGCCGGTGTCAAAGGCACGGTTGAAAAGGCGCCTTTCGGTTATTACGAATATGAGAAGAAGCTGAACAGCGGCATCAACGTGCCATGCAAGGTTCAGGTGCATCTGCTCGAAGTTTCGGAAATGCGCGACAGCTTTCCGGAAAAGGACTCGCGACGGCTGGAATGGGTCAGTCCCAGAGAAGCTGGAAAACGCGTCAACGAGCCGGAACTGAAAGCGCTTATGCTCGCTTTCGACAAGCGGATGGCGCATTCACAATAGCGCCGTCGCCCGAAGAGTGGCAATGTGGAGTTTGGTTCTCCGACATCTGCTCTTCCCGTCTTTTCTTTTGGAAAGATGTGCGCGATGTAACAGTCTTTCTGTAAATTGCCTTCAACCTGCGACGCTGCCGGACGAAAGGGAATGCTGGCAAACGAGGTGTGAATGGCAACGAAGCCGCCATCGAACATGAAGCCGACGCTCGACAAGGATCTCGACAAGATTACCCGTGTCGAAGAAGCGACGCTGCATGTCACGCAGCAGCTTGCCGGCCTTGGCGCGGGGTTCATGTTCGTTGTGCTCGCGGCCGTCTTCGCCGGTGCTTTCGTCACCGGCACCGCGGGCTCGGTGATCATCATCGCGGCCGTTGCCCTTGGCGCCTATATGGCCATCAACATCGGCGCAAATGACGTGACGAACAATGTCGGCCCTGCGGTCGGCGCCAAGGCGATGCCGCTAGCGGTCGCGCTCATCGTCGCCGCCATCTGCGAGATCGCCGGCGCGCTGATCACCGGCGGCAATGTCGTCGAGACGATTTCGAGCGGCATCATCAACGTTGAGACTATTCCCGACAGGACTGCATTTTCCTGGGCGATGCTTTCGGCGCTTCTTGCTGCCGGCCTTCTCGTCAACATATCGACCTGGACCCGGGCGCCGATTTCCACCACGCACACGGTGGTCGGCGGGGTTGCCGGGGCGGGCATGGCCGCCTATGGGGCAAAAGCGGTCGAATGGCTATCGCTGGGCAGTATCGCCTTTGCCTGGGTGCTCGCGCCCTTCATCAGTGCCGCCATCGCCATCGCCATCCTTGCTTTCATCAAGGAATTCATCGTTTACCGCGACGACAAGATCGACGCCGCGCGACGGTGGGTTCCGGTTCTCATTGGCCTGATGGCTGGCGTTTTCATGGCCTATCTCATCTGGGTCGGATTGCGCCAGCTGATGCATGTCTCGCTTGGCCATGCCAGTATCATAGGGCTAGTGACCGGCCTTCTCGCCTGGCGGCTTTGCGTGCCGATCATCCGCAAACAGTCGGAGGGACTGGAAAACCGCAACCAGTCGCTTCGGATACTGTTCCAGTGGCCGCTCGTTCTCGCCGCCGGCCTGATGTCCTTTGCCCATGGGGCAAATGACGTGTCGAACGCCATCGGTCCTGTCGTCGCCATCGTGCGGGCCCTGCACGATGAAGCGGTGCAGACATCCGCACGCGCGCCGCTTTGGGTGATGCTGGTCGGCGCTTTCGGGCTGTCCTGCGGTATTCTTCTCTATGGCCCGCGCCTCATCCGCCTTGTCGGTGAACAGATCACCAAGCTCAATCCGATGCGCGCCTTCTGCGTTTCCGTGGCCACGGCGCTGACCGTTCTCGTCGCCTCGCGTTTTGGTCTGCCTGTTAGTACCACCCATACGGCAATCGGCGCGGTGTTCGGCGTCGGCTTCTTCCGCGAATGGTACACACAGGCGTCAAGGCGGCGGCAGGAACTCGTCCAGTCAGGCACGGGCGAACCCCGACGCACCCCTAGATATCTGGACAATCCTTCCGAGGTGCGTCGCCGTTATCTCGTTCGGCGCTCGCATTTCATGACGATCATCGCCGCCTGGGTGGTCACCGTTCCCGCGAGTGCAACACTTGCGGCGCTGCTCTACTGGCTCCTGTCCTCCCTTTTCCTCCGACCCTGAAACCGAAATCCCATGCGCGCAAATTTCCGGATGCAACGCCTGTTCATCGAAGCCTCCCTTTCCGAGGGTGTGGCGCAGGAGGCGACGGGCGAACAGTTCAACTATCTCGCCAATGTGCTGCGCATGACCGACGGCGCGGAAATCCTGCTGTTCAACGGCCGCGACGGCGAATGGAAAGCGAAGCTCTCCTTTCCGAGCCGCAAGAAGATTAGCCTCGTTCCGCTCGAACAGACGCGGCCGCAGCCGAAGGCCGCGGAGCTGCATTATCTCTTCGCCCCGCTGAAAGTCGGGCGCATGGATTATCTGGTGCAGAAGGCGGTGGAGATGGGTGCTGGCCTGTTGCAGCCGGTGATGACGCAGCATGTTCAGGGCAAGATCCACAATAGCGAAAAACTGCGCGCCAATGCCATCGAGGCCGCCGAACAATGCGGCATTCTGTTCCTGCCCGAAGTGGCAGAGCCGGTGAAGCTGAAAGAGATGCTGGAGACCTGGCCGGAAGACTGTCGCATCATCTATTGCGACGAAGGCGATGCGGGCCAAAATCCGCTGCCGATCCTGCAGGCCGTCAAGGAACGCAAAATCGCGCTGCTGGTCGGCCCGGAAGGCGGTTTTTCCGAGGAGGAACGGGCGTTGCTGCGCAGCCTTGCCTTCGTCACCCCGATCCCGCTCGGGCCGCGCATATTGCGGGCCGATACGGCCGCCGTCGCCGCACTCGCCGTCATTCAGGCTGTTATCGGCGACTGGAACTGAGGGGCACCATTGCGCTTCATGCATCTTTAAAAGAAATTCATTTGCCACCGGATACTATCCGGCCCTATCTGCCAATCATATGCCTCGCCGCAACATTGACGTCATAACAAGGTAAGCCATGGCACGCGACACGACCGACCAGACACCCCTCTCCTCCGTCACGGAGCTTACCGACTATCTGGCGGCCGGTTGCAGGGCTGAAGCGGATTTCCGCATCGGAACCGAACATGAGAAATTCGCCTTTTTCCGCAAGGATAACAGCCCGGTTCCCTATTTCGGCGAGGCCAGCATTTCGGCCCTTTTGAAGGGCATGCAGGAAAAGCTCGGCTGGGAGCCGATCATGGACGGTGAAAACATCATCGGCCTTGGCGAACAGCACGGCATGGGCGCCATCTCCATCGAGCCCGGCGGCCAGTTCGAACTGTCGGGCGCGCCGCTCGAAAACCTGCACCAGACCTGCAAGGAATCCAACCAGCATCTGGCGACGCTGCGGGAAGTGGCCGAGCCGATGGGCATCCGTTTCCTCGGCATCGGCGGCAGCCCGCTGTGGACTTCCGACGAGACCCCGCGCATGCCGAAATCGCGCTACGCGATCATGACGCGCTACATGCCGAAAGTCGGGACCAAGGGTCTCGACATGATGTACCGCACCTGCACCATCCAGGTTAACCTCGACTTCTCCTCCGAAGCGGACATGCGCCAGAAGATGCGCGTTTCCATGAAGCTGCAATCGCTGGCGACGGCGCTCTTCGCCTCTTCGCCCTTTACCGAGGGCAAGCCGAACGGTCTTCTGTCCTGGCGCGGCGATATCTGGCGCGATACCGACAATCGCCGCTCCGGCGTGCTGCCCTTCACCTTCAACGACGATTTCGGCTTCAAGGATTATGTCGAATGGGCGCTCGACGTGCCGATGTATTTCATCGTGCGCGACGGCAAATATCACGATTGCACCCATGTCACCTTCCGCCAGTTCATGAACGGGGCGCTAAAGGGCGAAATCGCCGCATGGGAACCGACCATGGGCGACTGGACGAACCATCTCTCCACGCTCTTCCCCGATGTGCGCCTGAAGCGTTTCCTCGAAATGCGCGGCGCCGATGGCGGCCCGTGGAGGCGCATCTGCGCCCTGCCCGCCTTCTGGGTCGGCCTTCTCTATAATCAAGAGGCCCTCAATGCTGCCGATGCGCTGACCGCCGATTGGAGCTTCGATGCGGTGATCGCACTTCGCGATGCCGTGCCGGCGAAGGGGCTGGCGGCCGAGATTGCCGGCAAGCCGCTTCTCGGCATCGCCCGCCAGGTGCTCGACATTTCCCGCACCGGCCTGAAAAACCGTAAGCGGCTGAATGGCGAAGGCCAGGACGAGACCGTGTTCCTGTCATCGCTAGACGAGGTTCTGGCCAAGAAGACCACGCTCGCCGAAGACCTGCTTGCACTTTATAACGGCCGCTGGGGCGGTTCGGTGCTGCCGGTGTTCGAGGAATATCAGTATTGAGGCATTGCCGGTAAGCTGCGCCGGTGAGGTAAAGCCGGGCCATAAAAAAGCCCGGCGCGGCCGAGGGGCCTGACACCGGGCAAAGGCAGGGCTATTGGCAAATCACCCTGCGGGGAAAACCTTGCGGCTGGAAGCCACGTCCGGCAGCTGGAGGTCTGCCGGAGGCGGAATTTCAAAGCGTCTTGAAACGCGTGACCGCGCGTTTGCGCGCAGCGCGGGTGAGATGGGACGTCGGATCTTCCAACAGGCCGGTATTGAGAGCATCGCTGACGTCAGACCGCACCAGACCGATATCGGCAAGAAGGCGGTCATCAAGTTCCGTGAGACCATTGGCCACGATACGATTGTAGATGCGCTGCACGAACGTTTTAACGCCGGATACACCCAGCACAGCGGCGCGACGCCAGGCGTCCCCCGGCCGTGCGGTTACAAGTTCCAGTTCCATTCTCCGTTCTGCCGTGCGCATGATACTTATCCTTCCGTAACGGCACGATGCGGCACCGCCCCCGACGCACCGCGCGCGAGAAGCTGCCTTGGGTTGGTGGCCCGACGTCTCGTCGGCCCAGGTTGATACTGATTTGCTTGGTGTCAAAATGTCGCAAGACTATTGATCAGTCCAACGAATGTTTCTAATGTGAGACATCAATCATTCTGATGGATGACACTCCATGTCCGCACCTCTCGACATCGACCAGCTGCATACCTTCATCGCCATCATCGATACGGGCAGCTTTACCAAAGCCGCTGACCGCGTTTTCAAGACGCAATCCGCCGTCTCCATGCAGATGCGGCGGCTGGAAGAGCGCATTGGCAAACAGCTTTTCGCCAAGGACGGGCGTGGCAACCGCCTGACCGCGGAGGGCGAAAAGCTGATGAATTATGCCCGCCGCATCATCCGCCTCAACAACGAGGCGATCGCCGCCTTCGATGACAACCGGCTGGAAGGCACGCTGCGCATCGGCACCCCTGATGATTACGCCGACCGCTACATGCCTGAAATCATCGGGCGTTTCGCCAAGACCCATCCGAATGTCGAGCTTTACATCGTCTGCGAACCTTCGGTCAGCCTTGCCGAAAAAATGGCGCGCGGCGAACTGGATATCGCGCTCGTTACCCATAATCCCCGTGCACGCTCCTCCGATGTGGTGCGAACCGAGCCGCTCTGCTGGGTCGCCTCCGCCAACCATCCGCTGAAGGACGACGCGCCGGTGCCGCTCGCCGTCGGGCGACGCGATTGCCACTGGCGCCAGCTTGCCTGTTCGGCGCTCGATGCCGACGGGCGGGATTATCAGGTCCTGTTCACAAGCTGGTCTTCCACCGTGGTCGCCGCCGCGGTGCTGGCGGGCATGGCCGTTTCGGTACTGCCGGAATCGGCGCTGCGCACCGGCATGAAGGTGCTGACCGCCGCCGATGGTTTCCCACCGCTGCCGCCGGTACAGATCGGCCTGATGAAGCGCCCCGGCCTCTCGCCTTCGCTGGTGAACGCCATTACCGACCACATCACCGCCTGCCTCGACAATATCTCGCCGATGAGCGTTGTCGACGAGATGGACAGTGATGTGAAGACCTACCCCAAGATGCCTCGGCTGCGCGCCGGGCATATGCTGCCGGGGTGGTGAAAGTTTCGAAGGCCGGACAAGTCCTGCCTTTCTCTCGTGTGCCTATCGTGCCCTGAGCGTTGCGACCGCCAGCAGCGTGTCGCCGCTGATACCCGCCGAGCCGCTGCCATTAAACAGCGTCATGATCGGATCGGCGACGTTCTGCTTGTTGTCATACATGATGGTGAAACGGGCAATCAGCTTCTTGACCTTATCCGGATCCTGAAAATCCTTGATATCGAAGTATTTCTTCATCATCGCCACCTGCGTATCGACATTGGCATTGCCGAGTTCGTCCGGAATGCCGAAAGTGGTCTTGATGAAGTTCTGGATCGCGGTATCGGCAAGGATCGAATAATAGGACGTCGTCCCGGCCGCCATGCGCTTGAAATAGAGCGCCAGTCGCACACCGGCGTTTTCTTCGCCGGCCTGCGATTCCAGGGTCTGGGTCAGATAATTGTCGAGCGTTTCATAGAGACCGCGCCGGGTCTGGATCGCACTGCGGTCTTCATGAAGGAGCTTGCCTTCCGTGTCGAAATTGAAGGCGGTGACAAGGCGACGGAAGACCGGGTCCATCTCCTTGTTGACGTAGCTGTTCTTGTCATCAAGGTTCGAGGTGAAGATTTTCTGCAGCTGCTCTTTGGTGACGCTCTTGGGGTCGATACCGAGCGATTCCATCGCGAATTTGGTCAGGCGGTCATTGGCCAGAAATTCACTGAGCGTCTTGATCTTCTGCATCTCGCCTGAGAAATACTTCGCCTCAGTCTGGGCGGCTTCTTTGTCCTTTTCGGTACCGAAAGCCGATTTCTTCTTGATGTAGTCGGCCGACATGGTCTGCAGCTCGATTTCCGACTGCGCCAGAATGGGTGAACCTACCGAACCGTCCTTCGTGAAGTTGAAGAGTTCGGCGAGCTTCACGTATCGGTCGTCCTTCAGCGTATAAACATAGCTCTTTTTATCCTGCAGGTCGCTGGTCAGCACTCTCTGGATATCGGAGATGTTGACCTTGGCGGGATCGAGACCGACGGCTCTCAGCGCATAGGTATAGACGGCGTTGGTTCCGAGGAAATCATTGACGCTCGTGACCTTGCCAATACTGCTCTTGAACAGCGAAAGCGCCTTTGCGTCGGCAGCATCGTCCGCATCGTTATAGTGGGTCATGTAACCGCTGGTGGTCGTGGCTGTCTGGCTCGTCGTCTGGGGCGTCGTGCCGGCCGCAAGCGTTCCATCTGGGAGAAAATTAAATGCGTTTTTCAGGGCGAGGTAACGTTTGTCGTTCTTGCCCATGATCGCGATGTAATTGTTCGGATCGCTGAGATCGCTGGTGAGGATGTTCTTGATCGTTGCGGGCACGATAGTGAGGTCATTCAGGTCGAAGGCCGTTCTGACATAATTGAGAAGCCGCGCGTCCGACATCAGTTCCTCTACCGTCGTGATGGAACCAATCTTCGATTCGAAATAATCGCGGTTCAGCGTGGCGACGGTCGGTGTCACACGCGGTGCGCTGCCAATATAGGAGTCCGTGATGGCTTTCAGTTTGTCCGCCGTCTGCGCCCCGCCGGCATCCACCGTACCGTCATTCTTGAATTCGAAAGCATTGGCGATCTGCGCCATCTTGTTATATTGCGTGACGGCGTTCGACAGCGTTGTCTGCTCCGCCTTGATCGCCGCGAGCTTCGCGTCCCATTGATCCTTTGGCGGCAGAACGGCCTCAAGCTGGGTCAGCTGGTCCTGGCGGGTCACCTTTTCCGCCTCGAGCTTCGTGCGCTCCTCGGCCGTCAGACCGGTGCCGGCAAGGTCGGTATCAATCGCCGTAATGCGGGCCGTGACCTGCGCATGCAGTTCGATATTGCCCTTCATCGTCAGCTTTTCGACCGCGTCGTTATAGGCCGCGCCGTAGTTCTGGTTGATGTAGCTATTGGGATCGTTGACGTCACTCGTCATCAATCCCTTGATATGGGCGTAGGAATAGGTCTTCTCATCGATGTTGAAGACCTGGAAGATATAGGCGCGCGTCCGATCGTTGCGCAGCAGCTGATCGGCATTCGTCACCGTTCCAATGATCGCCTTGTAATAACGCGTCTCTTCCGCAAGGCTGCCGTTCAAATTGGTGATCGACGTATCATAAAGACCGATCATCTTGTCGAGCTGCGCATCCGTCTGGACGGTCTTCGTCGACGCCGTGAAGTTGAAGGAGGCGGCAAATTCGCGATACCGTTCGTCGGTCAGCTTGTTGGCGAAACTGTTCTGGTCGTTCAGATCGCTTTCCAGCACCTTTTTCATGAAGGCCTTGGCATAGGTCATCTCGCCGAGACCGAAGGCATCCATGGCATAGGAATAGAGCTGGTAGTTACCGAGGAACTCATCGACGCTTTTCACATTGCCGATGTTCTCCTTGTAATATTTCGTCTGCCGCTCCACGAGCCCCTGCTGCGACACGCGCGAAATGCTTGATTTCATATCGCGGTTGATGAGGTCGTAGCTGAGAAAAGTCGATACCATCCGAATGCCCCCTGGAGCGCCGCGCATCCCCTCGGGACACCAGAAGCTCCGGTTTTAAATCCACCCCGCGCGCGCCCATCCGGACACACGGCAAGCCTTGGCAGGACTATGCATGACGCGCCTTGCCCGTAGCTTGAAAGAGCACAGTTTTGACGGCGATAAAAATCGCATTGTCTCGATCTGCTTTACCTAAGCGAAACCATGCCACAGTGGGTTTTGCTAACCATTTGGGAATGCAAAGTTTTCTTAACCGCGATTTTTAAGCAGTCTCGAACAGGCGGCGGATATTCTCCTGACATCAGAGGACGAAAAGTCCCAATGAGAAGACCGGAAACCGGCTCTCAGGTAAAACAAGGGTAGAATAAACATGACCAAGACCGTTCTGAAGCCCGACTGGGCCGTCGCCACACTCAGGTTAGACCCGGCACGTTTTCCGCAACAGGTCACCTATGGAAAAGCCAATGGCGCGACTGATGTCGCCGTCACTCTCGATGAACGGGGCGCCGTTCTGAGAAAGGTTCTCACCTCTTCCGGCCTGCCTTTATCCTTCGCTTTGCCAGCCCGCGCCTTCAAGGGTGTTGCCGCCCGCGCCATCGACCATGGCGACGGTCAGGTCACCGTGACGCTGGAACTGCACCATGACGATCCGGACCTCTGCGTTCCGCTGCTGGTCGCCCACGATCTCTGCGATATCGCCGCCGACTGGCGCAGCTGGTCCGAGGCCTACCGCATTCCCATGCTGATGGTGGAAGCCGATGGCGTTGCCCGCCCGCTGGAAGAACATCTCGGCAAGGTACGAACCCAGAATACCCGCCCGCGCCGTCGCCATTCCTATTTCGCGGATCGCCGCCCGCGCTTCCTCGTTCGCCGCTCCACCGGCTCGCTCGGCATGAGCATGAAGATCGAGGGCAAGGAAATCATCGCCCGCAGCTGATCTTCTTCAGTCCAGAACATAAAAGCCCGGTGCGGATGACGCGACCGGGCTTTTTCGTATTCCCTATTCCCGCAGCTTACGCCAGCAGCAGCGGCAGGATGAGACCGGCAAAAATCAGCACGCCGACACGGTTGTTGGATTTGAACAGCACGAGGCATTGGTCGACGTTGTCGATATCGAGCACCCAGACCTGCCGGAACAGCATGATGGCGGCAGCGGCAAGGCCACTATAGGCAATAATGTTAACACCCGCCGTCCAGAACGACAGGAAAATCATGACAAGGGCTGTGCCATAAAGGAAAACCAGCCAGCGATGTGTGTTTTCTCCAAACAGCAGCGCGGTCGAGCCGATGCCCACGGCCGTGTCGTCTTCCTTGTCCTGATGGGCGTAGATTGTATCATAACCGATCGTCCAAGCGATGGAGCCGACATAAAGCAGGACAGCCGGCCAGGCGAGAGAACCGAACTGCGCGGCCCAGCCCATCAGCGCACCCCAGGAAAATGCGAGCCCGAGGAAAAACTGCGGCCAGTTGGTAAAGCGCTTGGCGAAGGGATAGATCGCAACAAACACGAGCGACGCTATACCGGTGATAACAGCGAAGCCGTTGAACTGTAAAAGCACGACCAGCCCTGCAAGCGCCTGCAGCACGATGAAGAGCTTGGCCTGCCCGCGGCTCACCCGGCCCGATGGCAACGGCCGCGAGCGGGTGCGCGCCACGGCCATGTCGATCTTGTGGTCGGCGAGATCATTATAGGTGCAGCCTGCGCCGCGCATCGCCACCGATCCGATGAAGAACAACACGAGATGCCAGATCAGCGTGGCCCAAGAAAAGCCGCCCATCGCCACCGCCGCATTCGCCGCAAGGGCTGCGGCCCAGAAACACGGCCACATCAGCAATTGCCAGCCAATGGGACGATCCCACCGCGCCAGCTGCGCATAGGGCCAGAGGGGCCTCGGCAAAATCCGATAGACCCAGTTGTTGGATGGCGCGTCGGAAACGCGGTCTGACAAATCGCTGTGGTGAACCATGCGATGGTTCTACAGCATTGGCAAAAAAATCGGAATGGATTTCAGCATCCCGCCCGCATGCAAAAAAGCCCCGCTGCAGCTTCGCAACGGGGCTTCGCATGTGGTTATCGCCCGTCCCCTCAGGGCAGCGAGAAATTGAACTTGTAGCTGGCCTGAACGCCGACGATGAACTGGTTCTTCGAACCGCGTTCGCGCACCAGCGAGCTGTCGGCGGCATCGCCCATCAGGCGGCGATATTCCGCGAACGAGCCAACTTCCGCGTTTTCGGTGACCTTCCAGGTGATGGCTGCGCCAACGCCGGCGGAATGCAGGCCGCCGCCCGGACTATAGGGCGATGGCGCACCAGCCGCCGTCTGGGCGGCGCTAACGCCATAATAGCGCTCGTTATATTTGCTGCTGACCCAGGTCGCGCGCGGGCCGACGGACACCTGAATACCGGGAGCGATATCGGTGAAGACATCGGCGTTGAGATCCGCCACCACGCCGCTGTGGCTGCGGATGCCCTGACGGGCTTCGCCGCGAATGCGCAGCCAGTCGGTCGGATAGGCTTCGGCGAAACCGCCCAGCTCCCCGCCGCGCTTGATGCGGGTCATGCCCTTCAGATCGGCCGAATCGCCTTCGTCACGCGGGGAAACCAGCTTACCGGCCAGACCCATGCTGATCGGGCCATTGTCCAGAAGCGAGATCGAGGCGCTGTCGTTGCGCGAGGTGAAACGTGCACCCTGCCCCTGACGGCCAAGCGAAATGATGGGCGAAAAGCCGAATTCATTCTTGTTGTCGCCCTGATATTTCGGTGCGGTGAAACCCGCGCCGCCGAGCTTCAGATACCAGTCGCCGGAAAACCAGCCTTCAGCATGGGCATTACCCACGGCAAAAAGCGACAGGACACAGGCGGCAACGGCCGCTGATGGCTTGAACATGAAAGAACCCCAGAAACGCAATACAGACAGGTGCCCGTAGAATTAGAGGGATTGTCTTTCCATTCCATTAACCAGCGTGGGGAGAAACGTACAGCGCTCCCCTCCGTCATACCGGCCTTGAGCCGGTAGGACGGAGGGGAATACCTCCAGCGTCAGAAGGAAACCTTCTCCAGTGGCGGGCGCGTCTTTTCGAACTCCAGCAGCTTTGCCTCGTTCTGCGCGATATAATCGCGATTATGCGGCACGGCATCGCGGTCCTTGGCGAGCTGTATCTGGAAAATATGGAAGTTTTCGTGGGTGAAGGCCATTTCCGAGCCTGCCAGATAAAACTCCCACATGCGAAAGAACCGTTCGTCGTAAAGCGCGACCGCCTCTGCCTTGCGCGCCACGAAACGTTCCCGCCAATGCCGCAGCGTATGCGCATAATGCATCGGCAGGATTTCGATATCCTTCACCAGCAGCCCGGACTTCTGGATCGCCGGCAGCACCTCGGCGAGCGAAGGAATATAGCCGCCGGGGAAAATATATTTTTCGATGAAGGGATTGGTCGCCAGCGCCGGATAGGGTTGGCCGATGGAATGCAGCACCATCACGCCCTTGTCGTCCAGCACCTCCGCTACCTTGTCGAAATAATCGCGATAATGGGTCGGCCCGACATGTTCGAACATGCCGACGGAGACGATGCGGTCATATTTCTTCGAGGCCGGCAGGTAACGGTAGTCCTGCAATTCGAAGCGAACATTGCCGGCAAGCCCACGCTTTGCCGCGCGGTCGCGCGAGACGCGCAGCTGTTCTTCGCTGAGCGTGATGCCGGTCACATCGGCACCGGCGCTTTCGGCGATATACATCGCCATGCCACCCCAGCCGGAGCCGATTTCCAGAACGCTCTGGCCCGGTTCGGTCATCAGCTTGGCGGCAATGTGCCGCTTTTTCGCAACCTGCGCCTCATAGAGGCCGATATCAGGCGGATTGAAATAGGCACAGGAATATTGCCAGTCCTCGTCGAGGAAGAGATCGAACAGCTTGGCGCTCAGATCGTAGTGATGGGCGACATTGCTCTTGTTGTGATTGACCGGCAGACGCATCTTGATGCGGGCGGCGATGATGCGGGCCATGCCACGCCAGACCATGCCGAAGGACAACGCCTCGCTCAGCGTATTGCCCTTCACCAGCGCCAGGAAATCGTAAATGTCGCCTTCCGCGACCTTCGCCCGGCCTTCCATGTACATTTCAGCGAGCTTGAGCGCCGGATCGGCGGCAATCTCCTGCATGGCGGCTTCGTCAGTAAAATTCAGAACCACTTTTTTTCCCGTGCCGTCGCCAAATGTGCGGCTACCGCCCGGGCTGTTGACGGTGAGATCACCGATCTTGATTATCTTTTCGAGAAGAACATGCAGAGACGACGCCATGGCACCCCCAATTGCTAAGTCTCACTTATCAATTTTGCTGACCGTATTCCTTTCAGCACAAGTTTCAAGATAGTCTTATTTCAAAAAAATTGAACGATTTCATCAAGCAAAAAGCCCCACCGGCGTGTCCGGCGGGGCTTTTTTGTCAAAAAACAATTCAACCAGAGGTCAGCGTCGCTTCATGGCTTCGGCCAAAGCGGCGGCGAGAGCACCACCGGATTGCGACCCCTCGTTGCGTTCTTTCGGCTTGGCTGTCGCGTGGCGCATGGCGCCCGCATTGTTCTTTTCACGCATCGGCTGCGGCACTGCCTCACCGCCATCCTTACGCATGGTCAGCCCGATGCGCTTACGCTTCACATCCACTTCCACGACTCGCACCTTGACGACGTCGCCCGCCTTGACGACCTCATGCGGGTCCTTCACGAAACGGTCGGCGAGCTGCGAGACATGCACGAGGCCATCCTGATGCACGCCGATATCCACGAAAGCGCCGAAAGCGGCGACATTGGTGACGGTGCCCTCCAGAAGCATGCCAGGTTTCAGATCGGTGATCTCATCCACACCATCGGCAAAGGTCGCGGTCTTGAAGCTCGGGCGTGGGTCGCGACCGGGTTTTTCCAGTTCGGCGATGATGTCTTTGACGGTCGGCAGGCCGAACTGCTCGTCGATGAAGCGCTTCGGATCAAGCGCCTTCAGCGCGGCGCTGTCCCCCATCAGCGAACGCAGATCACGGCCGCAGGCGGCGACGATCTTCTTTGCCACGCCATAGGCCTCCGGGTGCACCGAGGAGGAATCCAGCGGTTCCTTGCCGTTCGGAATACGCAGGAAGCCGGCGCATTGTTCGAAGGTGCGCTGGCCAAGCCGCGGCACTTTCAGCAATTCCTTGCGGCTGGCGAAAGGACCGGTCCGGTCACGATGGGCAACGATGGCATCGGCAATCGAGCTGCCAAGACCGGAGACCCGCGCCAGAAGCGGCGACGAGGCCGTGTTGAGATCGACGCCGACGGCATTCACCGCATCTTCCACGACAGCATCGAGCGAGCGGCTGAGGCGGCCTTGATCGACATCGTGCTGGTACTGACCGACGCCGATGGATTTCGGCTCGATCTTCACCAGTTCCGCCAGCGGGTCCTGAAGACGCCGGGCGATGGAGACGGCGCCGCGCAGCGACACGTCGAGATTGGGGAATTCGGCTGCCGCCCGTTCCGAAGCGGAATAGACCGACGCGCCGGCTTCCGAGACGATGACCTTGGTGGGCTTTGCGCCGGAAGCGGAAGCCGGCAGCTGTGCCAGAAGATCGGCCACCAGCTTTTCGGTTTCACGGCTGCCCGTGCCGTTGCCGATGGCGATGAGTTCGACATTGTGTTTGCGGATCAGCGAGGCGAGTTCGGCCTGCGTGCCGCGAACATCGTTCTTGGGCGGGAATGGATAGACCGTGCTGGTATCCAGCAACTTGCCGGTGCCATCCACGATCGCGACCTTCACGCCGGTGCGGATGCCGGGATCGAGACCCATGGTGGCACGGGAACCTGCAGGCGCAGCCAGCAGCAGATCCTTCAGATTGCGGGCAAAGACATTGATCGCCTCTTCTTCCGCCCGCTCGCGCAACTCGCGCATCAGATCGAGCGACAGCGACATGGAAAGCTTCACGCGCCAGGTCCAGCCCGCCACCTCCATCAGCCATTGATCGGCAAGTCCGGCACTGCGGATATCGAAAGCGGCAGCAATGGTGCGCTGCGACGGCTTCACCGGCGAGGGATCATCCGCATCGACATCGATCGTCAGTGTGAGAATTTCTTCGTTCCAGCCCCGCAGCATGGCGAGTGCCCGGTGGCCCGGCACCGTTGCCCAGCGCTCGGAATGGTCGAAATAATCGGAAAACTTCTCGCCCGTCGCCTGTTTGCCATCCACGACTTTGGCGCGGAAAGTAGCGTTCTGGCGCATGTAATCGCGCAGGCGGCCGAGAAGATCGGCATTTTCCGTCATGGTTTCGGCAACGATATCGCGCGCGCCCTCGAGCGCCGCCTTCACATCGACCACCTCACCCTGCACATAGGCCTCCGCCAGTTTAGCCGGATCGGCAGCGCGGTTTTCCCAGATGGCTTCGGCGAGCGGGCCGAGACCGCGTTCGCGGGCGATTTCCGCGCGGGTGCGGCGTTTCGGCTTATAGGGCAGATAGAGGTCTTCCAGCTCAGCCTTGGTGCCCGCCTGCATGATCTTGACCATCAGCTCGTCGGTCATCTTGCCCTGGCCGGTGATGGAATCGACGATGGAGGCGCGGCGCGCATTGAGTTCGCGCAGATAGACGAGGCGTTCCGCCAGCGTTCGAAGCTGGGTGTCATCGAGACCGCCGGTCACTTCCTTGCGGTAGCGGGCGATGAAGGGCACGGTCGCGCCCTCGTCCAGCAAGGCCACCGCCGCCTTTACCTGATCGGGGCGGGCATTGATTTCGGAGGCTATGAGCGAGGCGAGGCGGGCATTGTCTGCGGTCATGGGGTTCTCTGCTGTGGCGTCTGGAGCGGCGAACATAATGTCTGATTGTGGCGTGACAACAAGAGGTATCCACGATTCCACAGGAAAGGCTGAGTTCAAGGGAAAGACAGGCATTTGCGGCGCTTTCTCCTTGACCTTTCGCCCCCCTGCCCTTAACGCCCGTGCCACAAGGTTACTGGCGAATTTGCAGGGGTATTGACCATGAAAGTTCTGTTGATCGGTTCCGGCGGACGCGAACATGCGCTGGCGTGGAAAATCGCCCAGTCTCCCCTCATCGACGCGCTTTATGCCGCACCCGGCAATCCCGGCATCGCCGACCATGCGACACTCGTTTCGCTCGACGTGGAAGATCATGCTGCCGTCATCGCTTTCGCGAAGGAAAAAGCAATCGACTTCGTCGTCATCGGCCCGGAAGCACCGCTGGTCGCGGGTTTGGCGGACGATCTGCGCGCCGCCGGCATCGCCACTTTCGGACCTTCGAAGGCCGCCGCCCAGCTTGAGGGTTCCAAGGGCTTCACGAAGGACCTTTGCGCCCGTTACGATATTCCGACCGGAGCTTATCAGCGTTTCAAGGCGGCGGAACCTGCCAAGGACTATGTCCGTGCACAGGGCGCGCCGATCGTTATCAAGGCGGATGGGCTTGCCGCCGGCAAGGGCGTGACCGTGGCCATGACCGAAGCCGAAGCGCTTGCCGCCATAGATGACTGTTTCGACGGTGCTTTCGGCACGGCCGGCACTGAGGTGGTGGTGGAAGCCTTCCTCGACGGCGAGGAAGCGAGCTTCTTCTGCCTTTCGGATGGTAAAACGGCGCTGGCGCTCGCGACCGCGCAGGATCACAAGCGTGTCGGCGATGGCGATACCGGCCCGAATACCGGCGGCATGGGTGCTTACTCCCCCGCCCCTGTCATGACACCAGCCATGGTGGAGCGCACCATGAAGGAAATCATCGAGCCGACGATCTCAGGCATGGCCAAGGATGGAAATCCTTTCTCCGGCGTGTTCTTCGCGGGCCTGATGATTACCGCCAAGGGTCCGGAACTGATCGAATACAATGTTCGCTTCGGCGATCCCGAATGCCAGGTGCTGATGATGCGCCTCAGAAGTGACCTTTTGCCGATCCTCTACGCCACGGCCACCGGCACGCTGGAAAAGGTGCAGGCGGAATGGCGCGACGATGCGGCGCTGACCGTGGTTCTCGCTTCCAAGGGTTATCCCGGCGCCTACGACAAGAACACGCCGATCGCCCATATTCCCGAGGCCAGCGAAGAAGCCAAGGTGTTCCATGCCGGGACTGCGTTGAAGGACGGCAAACTCGTTGCGACCGGCGGCCGTGTGCTTAATGTCACCGCCTTTGGCAGAAACGTGACGGAAGCGCAGGCGCGCGCCTATGCGCTGGCCGACAAGGTTGAATGGGAAAACGGCTTCTGCCGCCGCGATATCGGCTGGCAGGCCATTGCCCGCGAAAAGGCCTGATCCTTAAAGCAGATGGGCTCGGCAGCGACTATTTCGTTCAATTTTTACCAAGTTTGCTGACCCGATGGAAACGAAAGACCGGTAATACTTGCCCCATTATTGCATGGTGCATTGTGTCTCGATTGCGAGGCCGCGCCATCTTTTCGGGGGTTTCGATGCAGCGTCTTTTTCTGACAGCGATTGTCGTGCTGACCAGCGGGTCGGCGATGGCGTCCTCCATCGAATATATCAATGACGTGCATGTCACCAATGGCAGCTTCGTTCGCCTGAACTGTGCCGGCTGCCAGCCGCTGAAAAACAAACCCGCAGCGCAGGGTTATGCCGTTCCATCCATCGAGCCGGGCACGCAGCACACTGAAATGCACGAGGTCGATGGCAAACGCACGCTGGTGCGCACCGAAGCCTGGCTTGGCGGTGCGCCGGTCACCTTCGTCAGCACCAATCCCGCATGGATGACGGACCCCTCCGGCACCGCCATCGCCACCTATGACGACGCGGCACCCGAGGCACATCCCGCTGAAACGGCGTCAACGCCGGCCGGCATCGACGTGACGGCGACCACGGCAGCCGTCAAGGCAATCGCCAGCGACAATGCATCCAAGCCGGCCAACGCCTCGGTGATCGACACGCCCCAGTTCCCGGACTTCCAGTTGCGCGGCAACTGATCCGCCAGTGGCGCTTTTGATGACAAACGTCAAATAATCGCGCTTTCGCTGCATTTTCCAAGCAATGCCGCAACCATGCGGGGAATATTACTTTCTCCGCCGCTTATTCTGTCAGCCCAACCTGATAAAGCCTTCGCTAATTAAATATTTATTCAAATTTTTGGCCGCTAAGTGGATTTATAGTGCAATGCAGCACAGAAAAAGGCCATAGCGCGGGCAGTCGCTTCGGCCCTTTCATCGCGCATCATGCGCCTCTCCCCTCTCCGAAACATCGGTACCGCGCGGCGTTTCACCACGCGCGATCCCAAACCTTGTGAGCGCCCATGAAGAACCTTTCCATTTCCCGTCAACTGATCGTTCTCGTGGTGGCCCTGATGGCCGCATTCGGCGCGGCGACCTTCTACCAGCTGAAATCCGCCACCGATGCGATCTATGAGGAACGCTACGGCATGCTGCGGACGCAGGTGCAATCCGCAATCTCCATCCTGCAATCCTTCCATGACAAGGAAAAGGCCGGGACGCTTTCGCGCGACGAGGCCATGAAACAGGCTTACGCGACCGTCAGCGCCATGCGCTTCACCCCCGATGGCTATCTCTTCGGTTACGACTACGACGTGACGATGAAATTCCATCCCGATGCGAAGCGGGTCGGAGAAAACTACAAGGGCAAGCCCGACAGCAAGGGCTTTGCCTATCGTGACGAGCTGGTGCGGCTTGGTCGCAATGGCGGCGGGCAGACGGATTTCTACGGTCCGAAGCCCGGCATGGAAGGCAATGACTACGCCAAGAGCTCCTACGCGCTTGCCTTCGAGCCCTGGCAGGTGGTGGTCGTGACCGGCGTTTACATCGACGATCTGAACGCGCAGGTTCGGGGCGAGGTGATAAAGGCGCTGTCGATCGGCGCGCTCATCTTCGTGCTGGCGCTTGCCGCTGCTTTCTACGTCATCCGTGGCATTTCGAAACCGCTCGGCGACATTCACCGTGCACTCGGCGAAGTTGCCAATGAGAACGTCTCGCTCGCCATTCCCCATACCGGCCTCACCAACGAAGTGGGCATGATGGCCAAGGCCACCGCCTCGCTTCAGGACAAGGTGCGCGAGCGCCATGCCATGCAGCGCCGTGAGGAAGAGCAGCAGCAGCAGCTCGATGCCGAGCGCCAGAACAATCTCGACATGCAGCGCGACGAGGCCGCCTTGCAGGCGCGGGTCGTCGCCACGATCGGCGAAGCGCTGGAGAAGCTGGCCGGTGGTGATCTGACCGTGCGCTGCGGCGATCTCGGCAACCGTTATGCGGCGCTGCGCGACAATTTCAATGAGGCGCTGACGCATCTCGATGCCGCCATGGCCAAGGTGAACACCAAGAGCATCGATATTGGCGGCTCGAAGGACGAAATCCGCAAGGCTTCGAACGAGCTTTCGCAGCGCACCGAACGGCAGGCCGCAAATCTGGAGGAAACCTCCGCGGCTCTCGATGAACTGACGGTTGCGGTGCGCCAGACGGCGGAAGGTGCGGCTGACGCCGCCAAACGTGTCACCACCGTCAGCTCGGAAGCGACGCGCAGCGACCGGGTGGTGGAAGAAGCGATCACGGCGATGAGCGGTATCGAACAATCCTCCGACCAGATTTCCAACATCATCGGCGTGATCGACGTCATCGCCTTCCAGACCAACCTTCTGGCGCTGAATGCCGGCGTGGAAGCAGCTCGTGCGGGCGAAGCGGGCAAGGGTTTTGCCGTGGTGGCGCAGGAAGTGCGCGAACTGGCGCAGAAATCCGCCGCCGCCGCCAAGGAGATCAAGGACCAGATCGCCCGCTCTTCCGCCCAGGTGGAAAACGGCGTTCGCCTTGTCGGCGAGGCTGGCGACGCGCTGAAACGCATCTCGGACCAGATCAAATCCGCCAACGAGATCGTCAGCAAGATCGCCCATTCGGCCGCCGAACAGGATACGACCCTGCGTTCGATCTCCACGTCGCTGAACCAACTCGATGTCGCCACCCAGCACAATGCGGCGATGGCGGAAGAGACCACGGCTTCAGCGGAAGCGCTGGCGGTGGATACTGAAGAGCTGCTGAACCTCATCCGCGGCTTCCGCGTCTCCTCCGGCCATCAGCTGCACGGCATGGCGCGCGAGATGCGCATGGCGGGGTGATACGCCCCGAGGCTATGGATGAACAACGACGCCGGGGGAAACTCCGGCGCTTTTGTTTCAAGGGGTTAGCGCATCGAGCCGATCGATATCGGCCGGGGAAAAGACCGCAATACCGGCTTTTTCGAGCAGCGCCGCCGTCACACCATTGCCTGCGTGTTTGATGCCGGAGAACGAGCCATCGTAAATCGCAACCGATCCGCAGGACGGACTGCCGTCGATCAGCAGCGCGTGGGTGCAGCCATTGGCCTTGGCGAAGGCCAGTGCCTTTTCCGCACCGGCAATAAATTCCGCCGTGACATCGCCGCCGCTCACTTCCAGCGCCCGGGCGCGGCCTTCCAGCACATCGAGACCGGAGGCCCCCTTCTCGATTTCCGCCGGCGGGCGCGGCACGGGCATGCCGCCCGCCATTTCCGGACAGATAGTCACCAGCCTGCCCTCCTTCCGCCAGCGTTCGATTGCCGGGTGGGATAGAGGTTTGCCTTTGCCGTCATAGCGGACGGGCTGGCCGAGGAGGCAGGCGCTGATGAGGATTTTGGGAGGTGTGTGGGTCAATGGGAGCTCATCCTGCGGGAGTCGAGACCGTGGCTTACCCCCCTCTGCCCTGCCAGGCATCTCCCCCTCAAGGGGGGAGATCGGCGAGAGGCATGCTCCCCGCTCTTCCCGAAACGTTCAATGTGGCTAAGAGGTCGCGACTGGTCGATCTCCCCCCTTGAGGGGGAGATGTCCGGCAGGACAGAGGGGGGTGAACCAAGCACGCTGACATACCTAGTCAACCCAAACCCCTCACCCCGTGATCTTCGAGAAATCCGCAACCGTGCCGGTCGCCTCGCGAATGGCCTTCAACAGCGCCAGACGATTGGCGCGGATGGCCGCATCTTCGTCATTGACGAGCACATCCTCGAAGAACTTGTCGACGGGCGCGCGCAGCGTCGAAAGCGCCTGCATGGCGGAGCGGAAATCCTCACCCTCGACGGCCTTTGCGGCATCGGCAGAGGCGGTCTTGATCGCGGCGTAAAGCGCCTTTTCGGCGTCGAGCTTCAAGAGCTCTTCCGAGACGCCATCGGCCACCACGGTGCCCTTCTTTTCCTCGGCGGCCAGAAGCTGCGTGGCGCGCTTGGCGCCTGCCAGAAGGTTCCTGCCATCTTCACCGGTAATAAAGGCGGTGAGCGCCTCGACCCGGCGGGCGATCATCAGGAGATCATCGGATTCCGGTGTGAGGACGGCGTCGATCAGGTCATAACGGGCGCCGAGATCGCGCAGATAGACCTTCAGGCGGTCGTGGAAGAAGGAGAGAAGGTCAGCCCTAATATCTTCATTACCAACGTCTCTTGCAGAGGTTGGCGAGTATCTTACGAGTTTCGAAATATCAGCCTTATCTCTTAGATACTCTGGATACTGCTCTACTGCGGCGACAAGCGTACTTTTGCCTTCTTCTGCAACGGCCTCAAAGCGTCGCCCGACTATCTCGATCGCATGCAGTTCGAACAGTCTTCCAAGCGGAAGCCGCACATTCCGCTCCAGAATAATCCTCACCACGCCCAGTGCCGCACGGCGCAGCGCGAAAGGGTCCTTCGAACCCGTCGGCTTCTCATCGATGGCCCAGAAGCCGACGAGCGTATCGAGCTTGTCGGCGAGAGCGACCGTGATCGCCACCTTGTCGGCCGGTAGGCGGTCCGATGGGCCTTGCGGCTTGTAGTGGTCTTCGATGGCGGCAGCGACGCTTTCGTTTTCGCCCTGCAGCATCGCATATTTGCGGCCCATCAGGCCCTGAAGCTCGGGGAATTCGCCGACGGCCTCGGTGCGCAGGTCGGCCTTGGCCAGCACCACCGCGCGGTCCACCAGCGCTTCATCCGCGCCGACGACGGGGGCCAGCGCCTTTGCCAGTTCGCGGATGCGGGCCACACGTTCACCCTGCGTGCCGAGCTTGGCATGGAAGGTGACATCAAGCGCATCGAGCTTTGCCATACGCTGGTCGAGCGGCTTTTTCAGATCGAGGTCGAATTTTGCGGCCGAATCTTTGAGTGTTTCCAGATCGGGCAGATCGCCCTGATCGCGGTTCCAGAAATGGCGGGCATCCGAAAGACGCGCGCGCACGACCTTGCCGTTGCCATGGATGATTTCCTTGCCGCCGTCACTTGCCTCGATGTTCGAGATCAGGATGAAGCGGTTGGAAAGGCCCTCTTCCGCACCCTGATTGCGGGTAACGAAACACTTCTGGTTGGTCTTGATGGTCAGCCGGATGATTTCCGCCGGGATTTGCAGATAATCCTCCTCGAAAGTACCCATCAGCACCTGCGGCCATTCGACGAGGCCGGAGACTTCTTCCAGCAGGCCTTCGTCTTCCACCAGCTCAAGACCGTTGGCGAAGGCTAGATCCTTGGCATCGTGCAGGATGATATCCTTGCGGCGATCGGCATCGAGAATGACCTTCGCCTTTTCAAGGTTCGAGACATAATCCTCGAAACGGCGCACGGTGATCGGGCCGGGCGCGTGGAAACGGTGGCCATAGGTGATGTTGCCGGCGACGATGCCATCGATCACGAAGGGAATGATCTGGGTTTCGTCATGTTCGGGGCCGAACAGGCAGACGATGGACTGCAGCGGGCGCACCCAGCGCAGGCTTTCCGAACCCTTGCCTTCGATGCCGGCATAGCTGGAACCCTTGGGCATGGAGGCCGGGCCGGAGCGCATGGATTTCGGCCAGGGGAAGGAGCGGATGATGCCGGGCATCACCTCGGCGATGATCTCTTCCGCCGGGCGGCCGGGCTTGTTGATGATGGCGATGTAGAAATCGCCCTTCTTCGGATCGGAAACGACCTGCGCTTCCGAGATATCGTTCAGGCCGGCACCGCGCAGAAAGCCCTCGATGGCCTTTTCATTGGCATCGGTGCGCGGGCCCTTCTTTTCCTCGCGCACATCGGCGGAGCGGGCGTTGAGGCCGCGAATATCCAGCGTGAGGCGGCGCGGCGTCCAATATTCGCGCCCCCCCTCATAGGTCAGCCCTCTCTCCACAAGCGCATCGGTGACGAGTTTCTTCAGATCGCCCGCCGCCTTGCGCTGCATGCGGGCGGGGATTTCCTCGGAGCGAAGTTCAAGCAGAAGATCGGGCATGGGATAAGGACTTTAATCTGTTGCAAAAGAGTGTCGCGGACTTAGCAAGACCAGCGGCAAAAGTCACCAGCTATCGGTTAAATTACCGCCTGCAGGCGTTACCAGCCGCCACCACCGCCCCCGCCGCCGCCGGAACCCGACGAACCGCCGCCACCGCCGCTCGAAAAGCTGGAGTTGGACGAACTGACAGGCTGGGGAATGGTGGAGGCGATTGTACTGGCCATGGAGGTGGAAAATCCACCGATCCTGTCGCCAAAGCTGCCGTAATTGCTGCCCAGGTACCAGCCGGGCGCATAACTTGCCGCGGCGGCACCGGCGGCGGCGGTTGCGAGCCAGGTCTCGAAGGTACGGCTCCAGGGTTTTTCGACGCCAAGCGCCACGGCATAGGGCAACAGCGTTTCGAAATGTTGCGGCGACATGGCCGGCGCGCCCGCCATGTTCATCCGGTCGTTTTCGGCGAGCGTCAGATAGGTTCGGAGGCCTTCAATGCCATCCATCAGCTTGCGGCCGAGCGGCGTCGGCGCGCCCATCAGGAACAGGAACAGCGCATTGGTGAGAATGATGCCGCCGATGGCGGCCAGCGCCAGCGATTTTGTATCATGCGTCACGTCCAGCAGGATTTGCGATGCGATGCCGCCGATGACCGAAAAAGCCACGAAACCGGCAAAGGCCAGCATGACGATGCCGCCGATACGCTTGCGCAACGGCGCGCCACGCGAAAATTGCCGGCCTATGCCAATCGACAGGACGCTGAAGAAGAAGCCAAAGAAACCGAATATCACCACGGCGACAATGGCGTTCTCATCGAGATCGCCAAATACCAGCGTCGCGACGATGATGGCAATGCTGAACATGATACCGAACACCGTGTAACCGGCGTTACTGCGGTAATATTTGCCGCGATGTTCCTTCTCTATCGCCGCGCGGAACTGCGTTCCGACCTTTTCGACCTCCGCCCCATGGGCCTTGTCGATGATCAGCGTCTCACCCGGACCGCCGATAGAGGAAAGCAGCGTTTTCTGGCCGGTCGGCAGATCGGCAGCGGTCGCCTTTTCCGTGCGCCTGATGACAATGGAATTCTTCAAATCTTCCAGAACGACGAACCCCTTCACCGCAAGATCAAGCGCGGTAGCGGAGAGCGCCGTCCAGCCCGCGCCGGAAAAACCCCTGTTATCGACATAATTGACCAGAGCCGGAGAAAGTCCCTCCGGCGCATCCCAGCGCGGCACGACCACGCCGCGGGCCGGATCGCGGCCCACCGCAAACCATGCCCGCAGATAATAAAGCAGCACGACAAATAGCCCGCCGCCGGAAAGCAGGATGGCCATATTATCCCGCAGCCACCAACCCGCCTCCTCAGATGCATCAGGCACGGCAATCGCACCCTTGGGCAGCTTGACGGCAACCGTCATGCCCTCGCCCACCGAAAACGGGCGCGTGGAGGCGAAGAACACCTCGTTGCCTTCGCTGAGGATGCGGGCGTCCTTGCCTTTCGCACCGAGAGGGCCGGTAAAGACGGCTGTATCCGTGGCTTTTACGCCCTGTGGCAGCGTGATGGTCGCGGAAATCTCGCCCATCGGGAATTGCCAGCCATTGCCGGTGACGTTCCAGGTCAGCTCGTCATAATCGCTGAAAAAGCGGATTTGCCGGGCGGTGGTGTAGGTGATCTGGAAGATGTGTTCGCCGGTCGGCAGAAAACGCTCGGCGCTGCCCGTATAGATGCGGATGCCGCCATCGATATTTTCGGTGCGCCAGCTCTCCGGCGCACCATCGCGCTCCACGGATACGACGTTGAAATCCACCCTGGTGCGGCGGTTGTTCGCATCCAGCGCATAAAGCGGAAAATCGCGGAAGATGCCGCGCTTGATGTTCTGGCCTTCGGCACGAGCGGTAATGGTTTCCGTCACCGTCAGCTTGCCATCCGCCGCCACCTCGACGACGGAGTGGTAGGAGCGGATGAATTCCTCGGCAAAGGCCGGGAAGGCGACGCCCAGGAAGACGAACAGCGCGAGAAGTCTTGCGGCGATAGTCTTCACGGGTGATCCCTCCCTAATGGCTTCAGTGCTGCGGCTCGGCAGCGCTTTCCTTTTCGGTATAGTCGACGCCGAGCGAGGCAAGCGCTTTCCAGTAGCCCGGATAGGTCTTGGCCACGCAGGCGGGATTCTGGATGGCGATGCCTCCGATCTTGAGCGCCGCCAGTGCAAAACTCATGGCGATGCGGTGATCGGCAAAGGTATCGATGGAGGCATCGACCGTCTGCCCGGCGAGCGACGGATCGGCATGTACGATCAGGTCGTCACCCTCTTCATGCGCCAGACCCTCGCGGATTTCGTTGAGGCCGAGCGAGACGGCGCGGATGCGGTCGCATTCCTTGACGCGCAGGTTGGCGATGCCGACGAAACGCACCGGCGTCTCGTTGAAGGCGGCGAGAACCGCGATGGTTGGAATGGCGTCCTGCATCTGCGAACCGTCGATTTCGGCGGGCAGATGTGGAAACTGCGCCATGACCTCATAAGCCTTGGCATCCGGCTGAGTGAATTTGTCAGCGGGCGTGCCGATATCGATAGCACCGCCGGTCAGAAGCTCCGCGCCCCAGAGATAGGTGGCGGCGGAGGCATCCGGCTCGATGTGGAAATCGGTTGCCGTGTAACCGGTCGGATGCACGCGCCAGATGGCGTTGCTGACCCGCTCCACCTTCGCTCCGAAGGCTTCCATGGCGGATGTGGTGAGGTCGATATAGCCCTTCGCGCCGATTTCCTCACCCTTCAGGATTATATCCACGGGCTTGTCACCGCAGGCGGCGGCCATCAACAGTGCCGACACATACTGGCTGGAGAGATTGGCGTCGATGGTGACGCTGCCCTTTGGAAAACCCATACCCTTGCCACGGACGGTGACAGGCGGGCAGCCGGTTGGCGCATCCGCTTCCACGCCGAGAGCCCGCAGCGCCTCCACCAGCGGCAATATCGGGCGTTTGCGCATATGTTCGTCACCATCGATGATGACGGCGCCATCGACTAGCGCCCCGGCGGCGGTAAGGAACCGAGTGGCGGTGCCGGCATTGCCAAGGAAAAGCGGCTTTTCCGGCTGCTGCAAAACGCCCGTGCCTTCCACCACGAAAGTGGTGGCATCAGGCTCGGTCACTTTCACGCCCATCTCCCGCAGAGCTTCGGCCATATAAAGCGTATCATCGCTTTTCAGCGCGCCTGACAAGTGGCTTTTGCCCTTGGCGAGGCCGGCCAAGAGAAGCGCGCGGTTGGTGATGGATTTGGAGCCGGGCGGCTCCACCTTGCCGGAAAGCGGGTGGGTGGGCGGGGTGATTGTCAGTTCGATCATGATCGTCGTCTTGTCAAGAATGCGGCACGGAGCCGGGCTATCGGAATATCGGCGGGAGATTGGGAGCCGGTGCTTAGAATTTCACGGTCGGCACGGCGCGGTCGGCCGGGTTGTCGATCTCGAAATACGGCGCCTTGGCAAACCCGAACTGGCCGGCAACCAGATTGGACGGGAAGCTCTCCACCTTGACGTTGAGATCGCGGGCGGCACCATTGTAATAACGGCGCGACATCTGGAGTTCGCCTTCGATGGTTTCCAGCGACCGCTGCAATTCCAGAAAGTTCGTGTTGGCTTTCAGATCGGGATAGGCTTCAGCAAGCGCAAAGAGCTTGCCGAGCGCCTGCGACAGCAGGCCTTCCGCCTGGGCACGGCCTTCAACATCACCCGCCGGCACGGCCTGCGCCCGGTTGCGCATGGCGATCACCTCCTCGAAGGTGGTTTTTTCATGCGCGGCATAACCTTTGACGGTCTCGATGAGGTTGGGAATGAGATCGGCGCGGCGTTTCAGCTGCACGTCGATGCCCGACCACGCCTCTTCCTTCATCTGCCGCGCCTTGACGAGGCCGTTATAGATGAAGACGACATAAAGCGCGATTGCCGCGATGATTGCCAGCGTGATGAACATGAATTGCGATTCCCAGCTTCGATGCGCGCACGATAGCGGCTCATCGCCGCAAAGTCATGGGGCTTCGGTCATTCTCTCCCTTTTTGCGAGGAAGAGAAAACCGCACCAGCGCGCCACGTCATTTATTGTAGACGGCGCAATATAATCGCAGACCGGATGTCTTCCTTACAAAAACGGTGTGAGAGGCAAGCGTTTAGCCGCGTTCCGCCCAATAGTCCTTGTTCTCCTGCAGATGGTTCCAGCCGTCTATTCTCCAGTCGAGCATCTTCGTGTTACGCGTGTAGTGCATGCGGACGAGCGCGCTATCGACATCAAGCGATCGCTGGCCGCTGTCCTTGCAATCCATACGAGTAACGATCATCCCGAACGTCCGCAGCTTATCTGCTCGCGGAAATGCATCCTTGCCGCTCATCCATTCGGTTGTTTCGGCAGCCGCCGCGTTACTAAGAAGACATCCGAGCATCAATACGGGCAAAAAGCGTAAGCTTCTAATATTCATAATCAAATCCATGCTGATTTTTCCCTGGAACAATCAACACAAAATAAAAGGCCGTCAAGAACGGCCTTTCAAATTTATTGAAACTTTGGCGTGAAACTGCCCTCGAAAATCAGGCGGCCCTGTTCCAGTTCAGCCCGCCGGCATCCGTCAGCAGGAAGGCTTCGCCGCAGGCTTTCGCCAAGTCACGTACCCGCGCGATATACCTCTCACGCTCCGTGACCGAGATCACGCCCCGAGCATTGAGAAGATTAAAAATGTGGCTGGCCTTGATGCACTGGTCATAGGCCGGGAACACGCATTTGTGCAGGCGCTGATTATCATTGTCACCAGGCGCGCCGGCAGCGAGAAGCGCCAGGCATTCCTTTTCCGCATCGATGAAATGGCGATGCAGCATTGATGTATCGGCAAATTCGAAGTTGTGACGGGAATATTCCTGCTCGGCCTGTAGGAAGACGTCGCCATAGGAAATCTTCTCTTCGCCCTCGCGACCGTTGAAGTTCAAGTCGTAGACATTGTCGACGCCCTGAACATACATGGCCAGACGCTCCAGACCATAGGTCAGCTCGCCCGCGACCGGCGAGCATTCGATGCCGCAGACCTGCTGGAAATAGGTGAATTGCGACACTTCCATGCCGTCGCACCAGCATTCCCAGCCAAGACCCCAGGCGCCGAGTGTCGGGCTTTCCCAGTCGTCCTCAACGAAGCGCACATCATGCAGCAGTGGATCGAGGCCGATCGCCTTCAGCGAGCCGAGATAGAGTTCCTGCAGGTTGGACGGGTTGGGCTTCAGAATGACCTGATACTGGTAATAGTGCTGCAACCGGTTGGGGTTTTCCCCGTAACGACCGTCAGAAGGACGACGCGACGGCTGCACATAGGCGGCCTTCCACGGCTTGGGGCCCAGCGCGCGCAGCGTCGTGGCCGGATGAAACGTGCCCGCACCCACTTCCATATCGTAGGGCTGCAGCACCGCGCAGCCCTTGTCGGCCCAGTAATTGTGCAGCGTCAGGATCAGTGCCTGAAAGGAACGCTTCGGGTTCATATGGTCGGGAATATCGGTCATTTCAGTCATCGCGGCGTTAGGAGGACAAGTAAGCAGTGACTTACTTCGGATGCGGACTGGTGCCACGGCATGGCGTGGGGGTCAAGGTTTTATGCGTAAAGCCGCAGCCTTACGCCTCATCCTCGCGCTTCACCCGGTATTCGCCGGTATCCGGGTCCTTGATCAGCGTGCCGATGGCGCCGGTCTCGCGTTCCTTTTCGCGCTGTTTCGATTTTGCCGACAGCTTTTCCGCATCGCGAACAAAGCGGCGATAGAGGATGATGGACCCCACCAGCAGAAGAAGAATTGTAATGAGCTGCGCCATAAGGCCTTATTCCTGCGACATCATAGACCGAAACGCGACCACAATGCCTTTTCTTCGGCAACCTCCGCAAGACCCGAGACGGCGCCTGCCGCGAGCCTTTCAGCATTGAGGCCGAGCGCCGCATTCACGCCAGGCACTTTTTTGCCGAACAGCGAACGCCCGCCGCTGACGAGTTGAAGCTTGACCTTTGTCCCGTAACGGCGGCGCAGAACCTCGCGCATGTCGCCCAGCCCGTCAACCAGGCCGAGGTCGAGGCCACGCATGCCGGTCCAGAACAGGCCGGAAAAGAGTGCGTCGTCGCCTTTCAGCTTCGAGCCCCGGCGCATCTTGACCATATCAATGAAGACATTGTGGATTTCGACCTGCAAGGACTTCAGGTAATCGATATCACCTTCCTTTTCCGGCTGGAACGGATCGAGGATGACCTTGTTTTCGCCAGCGGTATAGACGCGGCGCTCCACGCCGATCTTCCGCAGCATTTCCGGAAAACCGAAGCCGCCGGATACTACGCCGATCGAACCGACGATGGAGGTGGGGTCGGCGATGATCTCGTCGCCAGCAAGCGCAATCATGTAGCCACCGGAGGCAGCCACGTCTTCCACGAAGATCAGGACCTTCTTGTCCTTTTCCTCGGCAAGCTGGCGGATACGATTATAGATCATCCGCGCCTGCACCGGCGAGCCGCCGGGTGAATTCAGCGAGATGGCAACCGCCGGGGCGTCCTTGACGGCAAAGGCCTTTTCAAGCAGCGGCGCGTAGGAGGCGAGATTGAGGGCGGGGCGGAACTGGTTGCCGCCGGCCATGATCGCGCCCTGCATGCGCACGACGGGTATGACGAGCTCTTTTTTGCGAAAGCGTTTCGGCACCAGATGCTTCAGAAAACCCACCAATCAATCCTCGCGTCAATTATCTTGTTGTCACGGATGTATGTATCGCCCGGCAAAACGCAATGGTTTGCGAATGGCGCTGCAACGATATTTATGACGCCGTTCGGATCGCCCTTACATTGCGCGCATAGGCAGCGCGGCCATTATTGAGGTCATCCACGAAGGGCGTGAAGGCATGGCTGCCGGTCTCGTGCATGATGAGCGGCGCGCGGAAAGTGAGCCGTGCGCGCGATCCCTTGATGGCCGTGACAAGCATGCGCACCGCATCCTCGCCGGGGCGGGGATGGATGAGAGTGATCTCGATGCCGCCGAACCGACTGCCACAGGCGGCGATTATCTCCGCCACCGATTGCGGCCGTGAAATCAGGGAAAGCTGTCCGCCTGAAACCATGATCGCGCTCGCGGTCCTGATCCAGTCCTCGAACAGGCCCTCCGTCATGGCGTGCGCCTCGGCCTTCAGGGCATCCGGCGTGCGGCGGTCGCCCGCGTCATTATAGGGCGGGTTCATGATGACGTGATGGAAATGCTCATCAGGCAATCCGGCGTCGACACGGGCTTTCGCCCGCAGCGTCACATCGGCTTCGAGAACCTCGATGCGGGCCGAAAAAGCGGCATTGTCAGGCAATTCGAGACTGCGGCGGGCAAATTCCGCCATTTCCGGGGAGCGCTCGTAGAGTGTTACCTCGGCCTTTTCGAGCCGCGCCGCCACCGCCATGCCAGCAGCACCGGCACCAGCGCCGAGATCGGCGATCCGGCAGGCGCGGTCATCCGCCACCAACGACGCCAGAAGCATGGCGTCCATGCCCGCCCGGTGCCCCCTGCCCTTCGGCTGGATGATGTGAAACCGACCCCGGTGAAAGGCGTCGATCGTTTCGGAAATACCGTCGCCCACCGCCGCTCAAGCCTCTTCGTTGCGCAACTCGTCCCCCAGCCCGGCATCGACGAGAATGCGGCGGGCCTCACCGGCGCGATCTTCTTCCACCAGGAACCGTCGCGGCAAAAGGCCGAGCGATCCCTCCAGAATGCTCATCGCCTGATCAGCTATGAGGCAATGAATGCCGGCGTCCTTCATCAGGCTTTCAGCGAAGGAAAGAAGCACGGCATCGTTGGTACGGATCAGTTCACGCATGGATAGACCTAAATTCCCATCTTTTTGAATGGCTAGCGGCAATTCGCCCCTTGCCGCACAAGGCATCAGTTTTTATTGTCGAGTTCAAATTCGAACTGGAGTCCTGTCCCTTGGGCGTCGTCATACCGCTTGAAGAAAGCAAAAACAAACTCGCATCCGTCAAGCCGCTTGTCGACCTGACCCGTCCCGACATGGAACGGGTGAACCAGCTCATCCTTTCCAGGGCCGGTTCCGATGTCCAGATGATACCCGAGGTGGCCAACCATCTTATCTCCTCCGGCGGCAAACGCCTGCGGCCGATGCTGACGCTCGCCTCGGCCTCGATGTTCGGTTACGAGGGCGATAACCACATCAAGCTCGCGACCAGCGTGGAGTTCATGCATACGGCGACGCTTCTGCACGACGATGTGGTGGATGAAAGCGATCTGCGTCGCGGCAAATCCACCGCCCGCACCATCTGGGGCAACCAGGCGAGCGTTCTCGTCGGCGACTTCCTGCTCGGCCAGGCTTTCCGCATGATGGTGGATGTCGGTTCGCTGGATGCGCTGGATGTGCTCTCCACCGCCGCTTCCGTCATCGCCGAGGGCGAGGTGCTGCAGCTTTCGGTCGCCAAGAACATGGAAACGACCGAGGACGATTACCTGCAGGTGATTCGCGCCAAGACGGCCGCCCTCTTTGCCGCCGCGGCCGAAGTCGGCCCCATTGTCGCCAAGACGGACAAGGCGAGCCGCAGCGCGCTGAAATCCTATGGCATGAATCTCGGCCTCGCTTTCCAGCTGGTCGACGACGTGCTGGACTATGGCGGCAAGTCCGCCGATCTCGGCAAGAACACCGGTGACGATTTCCGCGAGGGCAAGATCACGCTGCCGGTCATCCTGTCTTATCGCCGCGGCACGCAGGATGAGCGCGCCTTCTGGCGCAACGCCATCGAAAAGGGCGAAAGCAGCGACGAGAACCTGGAAAAGGCTCTTGGTCTGATCACCAAGTATAACGGCTTGGGCGACACGATCGGTCGCGCCACACATTACGGCACGATTGCCCGTGACGCGCTTGCGCCGTTGCCGCAGAGCCCATGGAAAAATGCGCTTCTCGAGGTCATCGACTTCTGCATCGAGCGTCTCAACTGACGCTCAAGCCCTAGGCAAAAGGCGGATGGACAGGCCCATCCGCCCGACGTTCCGGGATGGTTTCTCCGCAAGGCGTGATTGTGGCACGGGCCATAATTTCTTGCGGGGTTGCTTCAAAAAAGCCATTCTATCGTGACCAAACAATGGAAACTGATTTTTCCGTGCATTCGCACAAAGGCAAAGGTTCCCTCATGCGGCGTAAACCAGCACTTCGTCTTCTCTGCAGCGCGGCTCTTGCCGCCGCTCTCGCAATCGGCGCGGGTGCAAGCCCCGGCTTTGCGGAGACAAAGGCGAAACCGGAAGATAAAGCCGTTACCTTCGATCCCGGCAAGGTCAACACCTTCTCCGGCGCTTTCCTCGCCGGGCGCAATGCCGATGTCGATCAGGATTATCCGACTGCGATTTCGCTCTACAAGAAGGCGCTGGAATATGATCCGGCCAATTCGGAAATCCGCCAGCGGCTGATGATTGCCGAACTTCTGAGCGGCAACTTCGAGGCCGGCGCGAAAATTGCCGATTCCATGAAGGACGATACGTCGGTGGAGCGCGTCACGACCATTGTTCGCGGTCTCGACGCCATCAAGGACAAGGAATTCACCAAGGCCGAGAAGATCCTGAAATACACCGGTCCGAACGATCTCGACCGCATGGTCAACACGCTTTTGACCGCCTGGGCGCGTGCCGGTTCCGGCAAGCCGAAGGAAGCGCTGGCGCTCGTCAATAATATGAAGGGTCCCGGCTGGATTTCGATCTTCCAGAAATACAATGCCGCGGCCATCGCCCTGGTGTCCGGCAATACCGAAGCCGCGCGCAAGAGCCTGAACGAAGCCGTGACCGACCGTGAAGGCGGGGCCACGGCCTCCGATACCTATATGCGCGCGGTCATGGCGCTTGCGCGGCTGGAAGCTTCCGCCGGTAACAAGCAGAAGGCGCTGGATGCGATCGCCGTCGGTGATACTTTCGCACCGAATTACGCGCCGCTGAAAGCGCTTCGTGAAGCGATAGAAAAGGGTGAAAAGCCGGAGCAGCAGATCACCAATGCCGTGGAGGGTGCGGCCAGCGTCATGTTCTCGATCGCCGGCGCGTTGAACCGCGAAGGCGCCGAAGAGATCGTGACCCTTTATCTGCAAACCTCGCGTGCCCTTGACCCGAAGAGCCCGGATACGCTCATCCTTCTCGGCGGCCTTGCCGAAGCGATGAAACAGCCTGAGCGCGCCATCACCTTCTATCGCGAAGTCCCGAAGGATTCGCCGATGCACCGCATCTCCGAGCTGCAGCTCGGACTGACGCTCGCGCAGACCGGCAAGGTGGAAGAGTCGCGCAAGCATCTTCTGTCGCTGCTCGAATCCGACCCGAAGGACATCCGTTCCTATCTCGCCTATGGCAGCGTGCTTTCCGACGCCAAGGACTACAAGGCGATGGCCGAGAACTACGACAAGGCGGTTGAAGTCATCGGCGCAGTGCCGCAGAAGTCCGACTGGTCCGTCTTCTTCCAGCGCGGCATTGCCTATGAGCGGCTGAAGCAATGGGACAAGGCCGAGCCAAATTTCAAGCGGGCGCTGGAACTGAACCCCGAGCAGCCGCAGGTTCTGAACTATCTGGGTTATTCCTGGGTGGACAAGGGCATCAATCTCGATGAAGGCATGAAGATGATCAGCCGCGCCGTCGAGCTTCGCCCGAATGACGGCTATATCGTCGATTCGCTCGGCTGGGCGCATTATCGCCTCGGCGACTTCGATCAATCCGTGACGGAACTGGAGCGCGCCATCGAGCTCAAGGCTGGCGATCCCACCATCAACGACCATCTGGGCGATGCCTATTGGCGCGTGGGCCGCAAGATCGAGGCGGTTTATCAGTGGAACCGCGCGCTCATCGGCGACAATGACGATGTGGACAAGGCCAAGGTGAAGGAAAAAATCGCCAACGGCCTGCCGCCTGTCGAAAAGGACGCTGAAAACACCGCCAAGAAGGACGTGGCGCCGCAACCGCCGGCCCCTCCGGCACCGGCGACCTCAACGCCGGACAAGAAATCCTGACGCGGCATGCGCCTGCATGAGGTTTCTGGGGCCACCGAAACAATCGAGGCGGCCCCGGCCAAGATCAATCTGGCGCTGCATGTCACCGGTCAGCGGGCGGATGGCTACCATCTGCTTGAAACGCTGGTGACATTCACCGCAGCCGGCGACATGATCCGCATTCGCGACGCCGCCACCGACAGTTTTTCCATTTCCGGCCCCTTCGGCGACCTTCTAAGTGCCGGCGATAGCGGCGATAACCTCGTCACCCGCGCCCGAGACATCTTGCGCGATGCTCTTGCGTCGACAGGCCAGCCCACCCGCCCGGTCGACATTCACTTGGAAAAGAACCTGCCGGTTGCTTCGGGCATCGGTGGCGGCTCGGCGGATGCCGCTGCAACGCTGCGGGGGCTTCTGCGGCACTGGGGTGCCGCGATTGCACCGGAAAAGCTTAAGTCTCTCGCACTGAAACTGGGCGCGGATGTACCGATGTGCCTTGCAAGCCGGCCGCTGATTGCGCGCGGCATCGGCGAGGACATCGAAGCGCTTACCGACTTGCCGGAACTCTCCATGGTTCTGGCCAATCCGCTGAAGGCTGTCTCAACACCGGAGATTTTCCGGCGATTGCAGAACAAGGTCAATCCGCACCTGCCCACACCTGCGACGATTGGCTGGGCGACAACTGGCTGGATGCATTTTCTCGCCCAAAGCCGCAACGATCTGCAGCCGCCGGCTCAGGCGCTGCTGCCTGAAATCGGGGAGATGACCGGGTTGCTGTCTGAGGAAGGGGCCACCCTTGTCCGCATGTCCGGTTCCGGGGCAACCTGTTTCGGGATTTTTCATTCCTTCGATGCCGCCAAAAACGCGGAAACATCGCTTCGGAAAAAACGTCCCGGCTGGTATTTTGACGCAACGCGGACCATTTGAGGGCCGGATATTTCGAGGATAAGGCCATGGTAGGCGATAGACCCTTCATTCCCCTTGGCATTGCGGTTCTGACCGTTTCGGACAGCCGCACGCTGGAGAACGACAAGTCCGGCGACACGCTCGTCGCAAGGCTGGAAGAAGCAGGCCACAGGCTCGCCGCCCGCGCCATCGTGCCGGACGACAAGGCGGCGATCGCAGAGACGGTGCGCGAATGGACGTTGTCTGAAGGCGTGGATGTTGTCATCACCACCGGCGGCACCGGCTTTACCGGCCGCGACGTGACACCCGAGGCGCTGGAGCCGCTGTTCGAAAAGCGCATGGACGGGTTTTCCGCGCTTTTCCATCGCATTTCCTATGACAAGATCGGCACCGCCACCATCCAGTCACGCGCGACCGGCGGAGTGGCCAATGCCACCTTCATCTTCGTGCTGCCCGGCTCTCCCGGCGCCTGCAAGGATGCCTGGGATGGTATCCTCAAGGCCCAGCTCGACTATCGCCACCTGCCCTGCAACTTCGTGGAAATCATGCCGCGGCTCGATGAGCATCTGAAGCGCGGCAAAGCTGAATAGTCGCCTTGCCGCATGGGATGACCCACTCTTCTGCGCACTCATAAGCTCGGCGGTCGCTGACCGCCGAGCTTGACATCGTCACGGCGGTTAACGGCGATTTCTATCGCGAAGCACGGCCGTCGGGTCGACGTACGTCGTCGTGTCGAAACGGCTGTTCGTGCGTTCGACCATGCCGTTTTTCAGGACACGGTAGGTAACCTCCGGGTTGGAGACGGAGACCGCGGTATCGCCCGGCTTGCCGTGGTTTTCGGTGATTTTGGCGACGGGCGGAGCAGAGTCGCTGAGAAGGCCGTTTGCAGAAGCGACCGAGGTTGCGGCGACCAGGGCGAAGGCGGCGATGGCGATATTTTTGATCATTGTCTTGATCCTCGTAACAGGTAACACTGCGACTTGCAGCACGGTGAAAGTAAAACGCCGGTTTTTCAGCCGCCTGTCGCCGACTATACAAATTTGTAAACCCGCCAATGCCTTAACTGCCGCAAGAAAGCCCGATTTGCGGCGTGAGCAGAAGCGGTGTGATCTTTAAGAACTGTATTTAAGACAACGTCATCGCCCATGAAAATACTTCTTGTAGAAGACGATAATACAACCGGGAACTATGTTACAAAGGGACTTGCCTCCGCCGGCCACATAGTTGACTGGGTAAAGGACGGGCGTGAGGCGCTGGCTGCCGGCCTCGACGGAGGATACGACGTCGCCATCGTGGACCGCATGATCCCCGGACTCGACGGCCTTAATCTGGTCAAGAGCCTGCGCGCGGCCTCGATACGCATACCCATCCTTTTTCTGACAGCGATGAGCGGTGTGGATGACCGTGTCGAAGGGCTGGAAGCCGGCGGTGACGACTATCTGGTAAAGCCCTTCGCTTTTTCTGAACTGACGGCGAGAATCAATGCTCTCGTCCGTCGACCGCCCATCACCACGGAGAAGACGCGCCTGCGTGTCGGCGACCTCGAAATGAACCTTGTCACCAGAACAACATCGCGCGGAGGACAGCGGATTGATCTGCTGCCACGCGAGTTCTCGCTTCTGGAACTGCTCATGCGTAACGAAGGTCGAATCCTGACGAAAACGATGTTTCTCGAGAAAATCTGGAACTTCAATTTCGATCCGCAGAGCTCCGTCGTGGAAACGCACATCAGCCGGCTGAGGGCGAAAATCGACAAACCGTTTGATCAGCCACTTCTGCATACCGTCAAAAACACGGGCTATACGCTTCATGCCCGGCGCTAGCTTTCTGAAGAGCACTGCCGTCAGACTGGCGATCATCTACATCGTCCTGTTTGTAACCGCATCGCTTGGCGCGAACATCACGGCCTATCAGATGGTCGTGCGCTTCCTTGATGAACGCCTGAACGCCAATGTCCAGGAGCGTTACCGCGAGATCGCATCGGCCTTCGAAGCACGCGGCCTTCAGGGCGCCGTGGACATGATCGACAATCACGGCCTCGCCATCAGGGGGCAGGAGACCATCTACGCCTTGCGCAACCCCGCCGGACAACTGCTTGCGGGCAGCAATCGATTTTCGAACGTCCCATCCGGCTATTCGATCCTTGAACCTGACGACCATCACGGCAGTGCGTCCCACTACAAGCTTTTCAGCGGTCCTTTGGGGCCGAACACTCTCGTGGTGGGGATCAATTCCGGGGACACGGATGAACTGGCCCGTATCGTTCTCATCAGTTTCGGATGTGCGACCGCGATCGTTCTTTCCGTAGGCATGGCGGGAGCCGCCATATTGGCGTATCGAACGCGCCACCGTATCTCGTCGCTGGCGCAAATCGCCCACGCTATCGGACATGGCGAGCTTTCGCGACGACTTCCGGTGTCGTCGCGTATGGATGAAATCGACATATTGTCAGCGGAAATCAATGTGGCACTGGCAAGACTGGACTCCAGCGTCGCGGCATTGAAGCAGGTGACGATCGACGTCGCCCATGACCTCAAGACCCCAATCGGCCGCACATTCCTGGTACTGGAAGACGCGCTCAATGCGCACACGGTTGACGAAATGAGGATCGGAGTCGAAACCGCGCTTGAAGAACTGCAATCCATTGCAAATACGTTCGATGCTCTTCTACGGATCGCCCAGATCGAAGCGCGGAGCAGGACCGCCCGCTTCATCGCCTTCGATCTATGCGACGTCGTCGGCGACATCTACGAAACCTATGAGGTTATTGCGGAAGAGGAGGGCTATGAGCTGTCGATGCGCGGTGTCGCGAGCGGCTGCCGGATCAATGGCGATCCTGATCTCATTCGCCAATTGCTGGCGAACCTGTTGTCCAACGCCATGCGGCACACCCCCGCCGGGTCAAGCATTTCGCTCGGCGTATCGCGCCAGGATGGACGGGTCCTGCTAGATATCGCTGATAACGGACCAGGCATATCAGATGAAGACCGGGCGCAGGTGTTCGACCGGTTCTATCGCGTTGAGAAAAGTAGAACCACGGCGGGATCCGGGCTCGGCCTGAGCCTTGTCAAAGCCATAGCGGAATTACACGGTGCCATCGTAACGCTTGCGGACAACAATCCCGGTTTGCGCGTCGTCGTTCAGTTTCAGGAATTGCGCGTCTGAGGCAGGCTTTGGTTTGCTTCGCCCCGAAAGCTGGCGCAAACCGCAATGCCATGTTTGGCCCATGGTGAAGCCTTTCCATCTCCGGAAAAGCTGTACCATGGGAGGCTGAACCTGAAGATTTACGCCAGATATTTTTTGAAGAAATCCGTCGTCCGCCCCCAGGCTAGATCGGCCGCTGCCTTGTCGTAGCGCGCCGATGACGTATTGTTATTGAAAGCATGGTTGACGCCGTCATAAACGAAGATTTCAAAGGTTTTGCCGTTTGCCTCCAGCGCCTTCTTATAGGCGTCGATACCGGCATTGATGCGCTCGTCGAGACCCGCATAGTGCAAAAGCAATGGCGCCTTGATACCAGGAACGTCAGCCGCCGGCGGTTGCTGGCCGTAATAGGCGACGCCGGCACTGAGCCCCGCCGATTTGGTGGCGAAACGATTGACCAGCCCGCCGCCCCAGCAGAAACCGACCGCACCGACCTTGCCATTCGCGCCCTGCCTTGCCGCGAGCCACACCCGGCCCGCTTCGGCATTGGCAACGGTTGCCTCCATGTCGAGCCCGCTGAACATTTCCCGTGCCTTATCCTCATCCGAGGGCGTTCCGCCCTGCGGCGAGAGGAAATCGACCGCCAGCGCCCGGAAACCGGCAAGCGCCACGCGCCTTGCCACATCGCGGATATGGTCGTTCAGACCGCGGTTTTCATGGATGACGATGACGGAACCGATCGGGCCAGACACCGATTTCGGTGTGACGAGATAGCCTTTCATCTCACCGCCTGGTGCTGGATAGGTCACGTCCTCCGCGACAATGCCCGCATCGTCAGGCGCGACGATGGCCGCGTGGGCGCTGTTGGCCGAAAGCAGCGGTGCGATTGCCGCCGCGGCCGCACCGGAGCCGGCAAGCAGGCTGAGCTTTTCCATGAACTTGCGGCGGTCGAGGCTGAGATGGGTATATTCATCGTAAGCGTCGATCATGGCCTGCGTAATCTTGGGCTTGTCCATCGCTCTTTCCTCCTTGAACCCGGATGCGAAAGGAGGATAACGCAGATCGCCCTTCGCGGAACAAGGCGGGCGGAAGCGGCGCCACACATTTGCGTGAGCGCCGCAACCGGGTTTGACGTCAGGCGGCGAGATCCACGACGATACGGCCGTCGATCTTGCCCTCTTCCATGCGATGGAAGATATCATTGATGTTTTCGAGCTTGTCCCACGAGAAATGGGCGGCCACCTTGCCTTCACCGGCGAAGGTCAACGCCTCCTCCAGATCCTGCCGCGTGCCGACGATGGAGCCACGCACCGTGATGCGCTTCAGCACCGTATCGAACACCGGAATGGAAATGAAGCCCGGCGGCAGACCGACAAGCGCCATCGTGCCCTTGGAGCGCAGAAAGCCATAAGCCTGCTCCATGGCTTTCGGCGAAACCGCCGTCACCAGCGCGCCATGGACCCCGCCGGTTGCCTTCTGCACTTGCTCCACCGCGTCAGGCGCGCGGCCGTTGACGACGACGTCGGCTCCTAGCTTTTTGGCAAGCGCCAGCTTGTCGTCGAAAATATCGGCGGCAACCACATGCATGCCCATGGCTTTCGCATATTGCACGGCCATGTGGCCAAGCCCGCCAATGCCTGAAATGACCACCCATTCACCGGGCCTGACTTCGGTTTCCTTCAAGCCCTTATAGACCGTGACACCGGCGCAGAGCACCGGTGCGGCCGGGCCAAAATCGAGATTGTCAGGCAGGCGGCCGACAAATTTCGGATCGGCAAGTCCATATTCGGCAAAGCTGCCGTTGACGGAATAACCTGAGTTCTTCTGGCTCGGGCACAGGGTTTCCCAGCCGGTACGGCAGGGAATGCAGCATCCGCAGGCGGTGTAGAGCCAGGGCGTGCCGGCGCGGTCGCCCTCCTTGATGCCGGTGACGCCAGCGCCGATCTTGGCGACGTAACCTGCACCTTCATGTCCGGGAATGAAGGGCGGGTTGGGCTTGACCGGCCAATCGCCCGTTGCGGCGTGCAGGTCGGTGTGGCAAACGCCCGTCGCCTTGTAGTTGATGAGAATTTCACCGGGGCCGGGATCCGGTATCGCCACTTCCTCGATGGTCAGCGGTTTTCCAAATGCGCGGACAACCGCCGCCTTCATTGTTTTAGTCATGACATACTCCCTAATCTCTGCTCGCCTGAAATCCTCGACGGCAGGCAGAGATTAACGGGGATGGAGCGTCATGGAATTGACCCATCGCAAATCGAAGCATTTTGCGATGCTGGATTGTCTCACTTATGAAGCAACCTGACGGTGCCGCGTTACTCGAGCGCCAACCATATGGCGAGCCAACCCCACAGGCAGACCAGCAGCGCAAAGCCGATGCCGAACAGCGGCGCACGATAGCGCAGCCGGTTGCTGGTCACATGCACATAGGAATGCGCATAACGGGAGATCACAAAAAGCCAGGCCAGAACGACGGTCACCACATTGTCCGCGTCGGTGATGTAAAGCAGCAGGCAGATGGCGTGGAAGAGAACTGGAAGCTCGAACTGATTGGCGATGTTCCTGTTGACGAGGTAGCTGGCCTGCCCCTCCTCGCCTCTTTCGCGGTACTGGGTCACCGCCTCTCTGCTGGTGAGCGTGTGGTTTTTGCGCCGGTGTAAAAGCAGCGCATAAAGAATGAAGACGAGAAAGGCATGGGCGATCATCGGCCAGAACATTGCGGTCGTCGGTGACATGCTTTCCCCCCATCATGAAAACGCTCCCCGATCCGGCTTGAGATCGGGGAGCGCCAAATATCTAGCCTATCTTTTTACGGATTCGGCTCGAAAGATCAAACAGCGCCCGGATAGTTCGGGCTTTCGCGCGTGATCGTCACGTCATGGGCGTGGCTTTCCCGCAGGCCGGCGCTGGAAATGCGCACGAAGGTGGCGCGCTCCTGGAATTCCTTGATGTTGCTGCCACCGACATAACCCATGGCAGCCTTGAGGCCGCCGGCCAGCTGGTGCAGGACGCCGGAGACTGGGCCCTTATAGGGCACCTGACCTTCGATACCCTCAGGCACGAGCTTCAGCGTATCGCGCACTTCCGCCTGGAAATAACGGTCAGCGGAACCGCGGGCCATGGCGCCAACGGAGCCCATGCCGCGATAAGCCTTGAAGGAGCGGCCCTGATACAGGAACACTTCGCCCGGGCTTTCATCCGTGCCGGCCAAAAGCGAGCCGATCATGACGGCGGAAGCGCCGGCGGCGATCGCCTTGGCCAGATCGCCCGAGAACTTGATGCCGCCATCGGCGATAACAGGAATATCGGCGGCATTGGCGGCTTCCACCGAAGCCATGACGGCCGCCAGCTGCGGAACGCCAACGCCAGCGACGATACGGGTGGTGCAGATGGAGCCGGGGCCGATACCGACCTTGACGGCGTCCGCACCGGCATCGATCAGCGCCTTGGTGCCGTCAGCAGTGGCGACATTGCCGGCGATGATGCGAACCGAGTTCGACATCTTCTTGACCTGCGCCACGGCATCGAGAACCCGCTGCGAATGGCCATGCGCGGTATCAACGACCAGAAGGTCAACGCCGGCATCGATGAGGCGTTCGGCGCGCTCGATGGCATCAGCACCAACGCTGATGGCGGCGGCGGCACGAAGGCGGCCCTGCGCATCCTTGGTGGCATTGGGGTTTAGCTGCGACTTCTCGATATCCTTGACGGTGATGAGGCCGACGCAATTGCCCTTTCCGTCCACAACCAGCAGCTTTTCAATGCGGTGCTTGTGCAGCAGGCGGCGCGCTTCCTGCTGATCGACGCTGCTTTCCTTGACCGTGACCAGATTTTCGCGGGTCATCAGTTCGTAGATCTTCTGCTGCGGATCGGAGGCGAAGCGCACGTCGCGGTTGGTCAGGATACCGACGAGGCGGCCATTCTTGTGGCCGCCGGCGCCGCCGTTTTCAACGACCGGAATGCCGGAAATGCCGTGCGCCTTCATCAGCGCCTGCGCTTCGGCAAGCGTCGCGTCGGGGCCGATGGTGACCGGATTGACGACCATGCCGCTTTCGAACTTCTTCACCTGCCGCACTTCTTCAGCCTGCTCGATGGGGGTCAGGTTGCGGTGGATGACGCCGATGCCGCCGGCCTGGGCCATGGCGATGGCGAGGCGGCCTTCGGTGACCGTATCCATGGCGGAAGAGAGGATCGGAAGGTTCAGATCGATATCGCGGGCAATGCGGGTGGCGATATTCGTCTGTCCCGGCATGACTTCGGAATGTCCGGGTTGCAGCAACACATCGTCAAATGTGAGAGCGTCCAAACCAGTGGGTGTTTGAATGATGCGTGCCATGACCAAATTCCTTCATAATGAAAATGCGTGGCCGTTCCGGAACGAAAAGTTCACCCCGGCGCCCTGCAAGGATTGCTTGGAAGTTGGCGAGGGCTGGTAACACGTTCATGACAGGAAGGGAATAGAAAAAACCCGGAACCACGTTCCGGGCTTTGCCTGTTGCTGCGTTGCAGCAGATGTCAGATATCAAACTGATAAGACTTCGGCACGAAACGGTAACCCGTATCCAGCTTCTCCGCGTAACCGACAGCCGGGAAAGGCATGTGATAACCGAGGAACGGCAACCGGTCGGTGGCGATCATGTCATAGACCTTCTTGCGGGTCGCAGCGGCGGCCGCCTTGTCCATGTCGAATTTCACCTCCCAGTCCGGCTTCTGCAGCGAAAGGACGAAATGGTTGGCGGTATCTGCCGTCAGGATCAGCTGTTTGCCTTCCGATTCGACACGGAAGATCATATGTCCGGGCGAGTGGCCAAAAGCTGCGATGCCGGTGATGCCGGAGACGACATTGGCGCCGTCACCAATGAAGGTCGCCTTTTCCGCCAGCGGTTTGACATTGGCGAGAACGCCCTTCTGCCCACCTTCGGCAGGGGTGCCTGCGCGCTTTTCATCCGTCCAGAAATCATATTCCGCCTGGCCGAACACGTAACGCGCTTTCGAAAAAGCCGGCGCACCCTTTTCCATGAGACCGCCAATATGGTCGCCGTGCATATGGGTCAACACCACCACGGTCACGTCCTCGGGCGTATAACCGGCCGCAGCCATGCCTTCGGTCAGGCGGCCATTGCCGGCACCGCGGCCAGCCTCGCCGAAACCGGTATCAAACAGCACGAGATCGGAGCCGGTATTGATGAGAACAGGCGAGAAGGAATTGACGAACTGATCCTTCGGCAGAAAATTGTCTTCCAGCAATTTTCCCACGGTCTCCGCCGACTGGTCCGTGCCGAAGGTTTCACCCGGATTGGGCGCGGCGCGCGCGCCGTCCTTGACTACCAGCACCTCGAAATTGCCGAGCTTGAAGCGATTGGTTTCCGGCGGCATGGCGTGTTTTATCTCCATGGAGGTCTGCGGCTGGTTGGTCTGGGCGTTCGCGCCGCGCGCCATCAACAGCGGCGCGCCGAGGACACTGGCGCCAGCCGCACCGATGAGGCCGCGTCTGCTCATGCTCAAGGATTGGGTCATTATCTTTCTCCCGATATCGCCAACTGGCCATGATCGCCAACTGAACTCACCCAACGGACAATAGAGCGAGAAAGTTGCAAGAAAACCGGCCTCACGCAGGTTTGATCGCAAGTTGAGAAATTGATAATTAACGTGTTGGCAAGCCCGCCTATCAGGCGTAGGAGGAACGGCGATATCCCTTGTCGCAGCGGAAAGCCGCAGGCAGTCCCATGAATCGCATCATTCCCCTGATCCTCGCAGTCGCTCTTTTCATGGAGCAGATGGACTCCACCGTCATCGCCACCTCGCTCCCGGCGATTGCAAAAGACCTCCATGTCGGCCCGATCACGCTCAAACTGGCGCTAACGGCCTATATGGTGGCGCTGGCGATCTTCATCCCCATCAGCGGCTGGATGGCCGACAAATACGGCGCGAAGAAAATCTTCCGTATCGCCATCGGCGTTTTCGTTGTGGGGTCGATCTGCTGCGCGGTTTCGTCGTCGGTGTTCGAATTCGTGCTGTCGCGTTTCCTGCAAGGCATGGGTGGGGCTATGATGACACCCGTTGGCCGTCTCGTGCTGCTGCGCACGACCAAGCGCAGCGAACTCGTCTCCGCCATGGCGCTGCTGACGATACCGGGGCTTGTCGGGCCGCTCACCGGCCCGCCGATCGGCGGCTTCATCACCACCTATTTTTCATGGCACTGGATTTTCCTGATCAACGTGCCCATCGGCATTATCGGCATCTGGCTCTCGACCATCTTCCTGCCGGAAATCGAAACCACCAACCCACCGCCGATGGACGGCAAGGGCTTCATTCTGTCAGGCATCGCCGCCTCCGGTGTGGTGTTCGGCGTGTCGGTGGTCAGCCTTCCGGCCCTGCCGCCCGCCATCGGCATCGCCTCGACGGTCATCGGTTTCATCTGCGGTTTTCTTTACATGCGCCACGCCGCGCGCCACCCCGCCCCTATTCTGGATTTCCGCATTTTCCAAAATGCGACCTTCCGGGCGGCCTCCGTCGGTGGCACCGTTTTCCGCATTTCCACGGGCGCAATCCCCTTCCTGATGCCGCTGATGTTGCAGATCGGGTTCGGGCTCAACCCGTTCCAGTCAGGCATGATCACCTTTGCCGGCGCGATTGGCGCGATCACCACGAAATTCATGGCCAAGCGGGTGTTTGCGGCAACGGGGTTCCGCTCGACGCTGATCGGGGCCGGTATCGTCGGCGCGTTCACGACGCTTGCCAACAGCTTTTTTACGCCTGAAACGCCCTATCCGCTGATCATGATCTTTCTGGTCACGGCGGGATTTGCCCGGTCGTTCTTCTTCACCGGATCGAATGCGCTCAGCTACTCCGATATCGAGGACAGCCAGGCCAGTCAGGCGACCTCGATGGCCTCGGTGCTGCAACAGATCAGCCTGGCACTGGGCGTGGCTTTCGCCGCCTCCATTCTGGAAGTCAGCAGCATGATGTCAGGCACACATTTACAACTTGCCGATTTCCACATCGCCTTCACCATCGTCGCGCTGGTATCGTTGTTTGCGATCGTGCCGATCATCCGCATGGACGCGCAGGCCGGGGCGGCCGTTTCCGGCCACCGCGGCAAGGTTTCGCAACCGGCGGAGTGATCAGTCCTCAGTCGACTCTTCGGCGTCGGCATCGATGGCCGGTTCGTGTCTGCGGCCCTTGAAGTGCTTGGCAAGCAGGAACATTTCGACCGATTCCGAGCGTGACGACGCCGGCTTGATATGCAGAACCTGCTTGAAGTTCTTCTTCAGCATATCAAGCAATGCCTTTTCCGTGCCGCCCTGGAAGGTCTTGGCAAGGAAATGGCCGCCTTCCGCCAGCACCTGAACCGCGAAATCGGCTGCGACTTCGCACAGATGCATGGTGCGGATGTGGTCGGTCTTCTGGTGGCCCGTGGTGGGCGCGGCCATATCCGACAAGACAAGATCGGGCGTGCCGCCAACGGCTTCCATCAGCTGGTCCGGTGCGGTCGGGTCGAGAAAGTCGAGTTGCAGGATCTTCACGCCGGGGATCGGATCGATTTCGAGGAAATCGATGGCAGCGACGCGGATATCATCCTCAGTGGAATCCGTCACCTTGGCGGCGATCTGCGACCAGCTTCCGGGTGCTGCACCAAGGTCGATGATGCGGGTCGCACCCTTCAAAATCTGGTGCTTGTCGTTGATTTCCAGCAGCTTGAAGGCGGCGCGGGCGCGATAGCCTTCCAGCTTGGCGCGCTGCACATAGGGGTCATTGATATGACGCTCCAGCCAGCGGCGCGACGAGGCCTTGAGCTTGGTCTTCTTGACCTTCTGGCCGATCTTGCGGCCGGTGCGATTGGTGCTTGTCGGCGCCTTGCTCATGTCAAACCTTCCGTTCTGTCCTGCCGTACCATCTGCATGCGCCTTATGCGGTTGCGCCGCCATGCGCCGTCATCCGCCATCATATCCGTCAAGAGGCCTTCGCGCAGGCCACGATCGGCCACCCGCATGCGGCGTGCCGGCCAGCGGCGGCGAATGGCCTCTAGAATGGCGCAACCGGCCAGAACCAGATCGGCCCGGTCAGGCCCGATGCAGGCGTTGGCGGCGCGGCCAGCGAAATCCCAGGCCAGCAACTTGTCCTGCATTGCCGTCACCTCGACATCGGAAAGCCAGAGGCCATCCACCTTGCGGCGATCATAACGCGGCAGATCGAGATGGACTCCCGCAAGCGTCGTGACCGTGCCCGAGGTCCCAATCAGATGGAAATCCTCATGGTGCAATTGCGGCGCGAGCGGCGGGCAATGGAAGGCATCGAGCAGGCCTTCGACTTCCCGCACCATGGCGGCAAACACGTCAGGCGTTACATCCCGGCCGCCATGGCGTTCCGACAGCGTGACGACGCCGACCGGCAGCGAGGTCCAGTGGGTGATGTGGTTGGCGAGCCGGTTCGAGCGGTTTTCACCGACCTTGATGACCGCGATTTCCGACGATCCGCCGCCAATATCGAACAGCACGACAGAGCGCGCCTCACGCCCGACAAGCGACGCGCAGCCGGAGACCGCAAGCCGGGCTTCCGTCTCGCGGCTGATGATTTCGAGTTTCAGCCCCGTTTCCCGCGTGACACGCTCCAGAAATTCCTCGCCATTGGAGGCTGCACGGCAGGCCTCGGTGGCGATCAGCCGCATGCGCCTGATCGGGCGTCCGGCAAGTTTCGAGGAGCAGACCTTGAGCGCTTCCACGGCGCGATCCATCGCATCATCGGAAAGCCGACCGCTCGATATCAGCCCCTCGCCCAGCCGGACGATGCGTGAAAAGGCATCGACGACCCGGAACTGGCCCGGCCGTGTCGGCTGCGCGATCAGCAGGCGGCAATTATTGGTGCCGAGATCGAGCGCCGCATACATATCCGCCGGCAGCTCCTGGCCATGCTCATGCTGGCGGCCTGCGTGGCGGGCGGAGATTTCGGATTGCGACCGGTGCTGTTCCTGTGCCGAGCCATTGGCACGGCCGTTCTGCTTGCCGCCATGTTTGGGTGCGTGGCTGGGAACCAGCGGACGGCCCTGCGGGTCACGACCGCGCGGATCGCGGTGGCCGCGTTTGCGGTTACGCGATTTTCGCGCGCCAATAGGCGGCACGGAGGATGAATTTGCGCCATCGGGTGCGGCTGGAGCCTGCACTTCTCCGTTGACAGCGGCAGCAGCCTGCTGAGACGTGCCTTTGCCGCGAGAGCGCCTGCGACGCTTTCTCTTGCGCGGCTCCGCATCCGGCTCGAGAGCCGATACATAGGAGGAACCGGCCGGAACATCCGCGGCAACATCATGCGACAGCACAACAGCGTCACGGGGCTTACCGTCACGCTTGTGTTTCTTGCCACGACGGGATCGCTTCGCTTTCCCTTTGTTCGCCACCGACGCCCCTTGTTCCGACGGCTTTGGGCCGTTTCCGGGGTCGATCACTGTCTTGTCCATTTCGCCGCGCACAAGCGTAGACGCTATGCTGCTGGCTTTCATAAGGTTTCGTTGGGTGGACAATACCAGCGCAGGCGATTTTAGCCAAATGGTTTTTGGCAGGCTGTACATGGGATGGTCTGATGCCGCGCCGAGGCTGGATACGGATCGTCATGATCGCGGCAATGATTTCCGTGGATTTTCGAAACCGGCAGGCAGGTATGCACGGCGCCGAGACCTGCGCGAACATCCGCAAGTGATGAGCAGGTGTTAATAGGGAGAGAATATTCCCCTCTCCCGGTAAGTCATTGTGACATATAAACTTACTGGGAGAGGGGAATGGTACGGTTGAGTGGGGTCGAACCACCGACCTCAGGTGCCACAAACCTGCGCTCTAACCAACTGAGCTACAACCGCACATGAAACGCCAAAGCGGCGTCACGGGGGGTGACATAAAAGGTGTTTCCCCCATTTGCAAGTGCCTCTTCGAATTTTGCGAAAAAAGGCTGCGAAAGGCAAGTGCTTTTCGATAGGGTGACTTTTGAAGGCGAAGCGGCAACGGGCCTGTTGATGTTAACTCTATTTGGCGATTCATCCACCGGGCGGTGGACCCGGCCGCGCTGTGAAGTTATTTAAAATTCTGTTAACGTGATGCCTGGCGGGTTTACGTTTGGCGGCTTCATGAGGAAGCCGAGGAGCCCGCAAGGTCCGGTAGTGCCAGAATAGGTTTCGACATGCCCGCCGTCCAATATCCCTTTATCGATATAGCAGTGCATGAACGGGTGCGCGAAGGTTTTGGGCGCGGCGAGGCCATGGCGCTGTTTTCGCTCGATCTTCAAAATGTGCTCTGGGCCAATGGGCGCGGCGCGGCGCTGTTCGGCACGCCGATCGTTTACGATTTTCTGGAGCAGGGTCCCAAACGGCAGGATGTGACCTTCCGGCAATTGGCGGCCACGGCGGCCCGGCTTTCGAAAGCCGGCGACAGCCTGCCGTTTACCATTCGCATCACTTCGGGTTTCCGCAGCCTTGCCGTCACCGCCCGCGCGGAGATCATCGAGGCGGAACCCGGCCACCCGGCTATCCTATTTTCCGCCCTCACCGATCAAGCCGCGCCCGACGTGGCCGAATGCGCCCGGCGCATGATCGAAGGGTTTGACGATCCGGATATTCATATGGCGGTGCTGAATGGCGACAATGAGATCATTGCCGCCTCGTCAGGCTTTTCGTCGCTCGGCATCACGCCGCATACCGCCCGCACGCTCATCAAAATGGCCGCCGGCCAGTCCGGTCATCTCGTCAAACGCCCGGTTCCAACCGGCAAGGGTTATCTGCCCGCCGCCACCGGCCAGATCACGACATCGCCCGAACTGAACCTGCTGTTCGTGGTGGAAACCGCGCTCGGGACGCTCGATCCCGTCAATGGTTTTTCAGAAGACAGGGGTTTAGCCGAAGACACGGATGTTGCCGAAGACAGAAATGTTGCCGAAAGCAGGCCGCAGGAAATCCCGGCCGCCGCCGAGACCGCCCTGCCGGTAGCGGAGGCGGTGCCTGTTATCGCAGCAACCACCTCTTTCGATTCCGTGCTCGACGCCGTTGCCGGCATAGAGGATGTGGAGGATGTTCAGGAACTGCCGTCCGATTTCGAAGAGGACGTGACAGCCGAACAGGATGAAGACGGCCTTCTGTCAATGCCTGACGACAAGGTGGAGACACCGGCAGAGCCTCCCGTGTTGGATGCAGATGCCGCCGCCGATATGGCGATGACCGACGACATTGAGGACCTCTTCGAACTCGACGCTGATGAAACGGTGGCTCCCTCGATCGAGCGAACGGTCGCGGAGGATCATACCGTCGAGGCACAGGCCGAGGAAAACACTTTCGCGGACGATGAAATCGCTGAAACGGAGGCGGAAGAAGCTACTACTGCGGCGGACGACGAGCTAACGACGGAGACGGAAACGGCAAACATCGGCACTGGCGAAGAAGCACGGCCTTTTGTCTTTAATGCCGGTGCACGCGCCTCACGTTTCGTCTGGAAAATCGACGCCGAAGGGCGTTTCAGCTCGATTTCGCACGAATTTGCAGAAGCCGTGGGCGCCAAGGCGGCCGCCGTGGAAGGCATGGGCTTTGCCGATGTCGCGGCCCTGTTCAATCTCGATCCCGACGGCAAGATCCGCGAGCTTCTCGGCCGGCGCGACACCTGGTCGGGCAAGACGATCTACTGGCCGGTGGAAGGCACTTCGCTGATGGTGCCGATCGATCTCGCCGCCCTGCCCACTTACACGCGTGCCCGCGAATTTGACGGTTTCCGCGGTTTCGGCATCGTGCGCCTCGCCGATGCCACCGAAGACCCACATGCCACCGGGCTGACCTTCCTGAATAGTGAAGAGACGGAGATCGCAGAGGTTTTGCCGCAGCCGGCCGTCGAAGATGAGAGCCATGAATTGCTGGCTTTTGTCGATGAAGACACGGAAACGGACGACAATCCTCACCCAGCGCTGCCTGATGAACCGGCGGTAGGCATCGATGCTGCAGGCGATGCAGCAGACGAGGTTTTGACGGAAGAACTGCTTGATGATGAGACCTCACTGGAAGTCGAATCGCCAATAGAAGCGACTGCGCCCGAACCCTCCTATTCCGACAAGGTCGTGCATCTGGAGGACCGCCGTTCGCGCTCCCGCGAGGGACTGACCGCAGGCGAACAGGCAGCCTTCCGCGAGATCGGCCGGGCGCTCGCGCCATCGGATACGGCGTCGGAGGAAAAACACGAGGCGGATGCCGAAGGGATTTCGGCCGAGCCGGTCGTTCAGGATATCCAGCAAGACATCGCGGCGGAGACCGCAAAAGACGCGTCCTCCGACACTGGCAACGACGCAGAAACAACTGAACCGGTAGAAGAAGACGATCTTTTTGCCGATTATGTTCGCGGTGAACAGCCCGCGCCCGTTCGTGCACCCACCGATGAACCCGCTTCTGCAGAAAAACAGGTGGCCACCACCGACGAGAAGCCGGTTGCCGATATTGCCGCCTCCATGGTCAGCCCGCCCGTTCGCACCCCCAGTGCGCTGACGGCCGAGACGCTGGATCAGATGCCGGTGGCGCTTCTGGTGCATGCCGGTGACCGGCTGATCCACGCCAATCCCGATTTCCTGCGACTGACGGGCTATACCTCTCTGACCGAGCTGGAAGAGGTCGGCGGGCTGGAAGCACTGCTGCAGCGGCAGGAGCTGGAGAACATGCCCGACAATGAGGGCGGCATGGTCGTCGTCAGCGCTGAAAATGACATCATTCCGGTCAAGGCGCGGCTGCAATCCATCCACTGGGAAGAAACGAAGGCGCTGATGCTGTCGCTGGTTCCGCTGGAAGAAAAGCCGGCGGCGGTTACGGCGGCCAATGAAAACACCGCGGAAAATGCCGAGGCGGGCAACCTCTCCCTGTTACAGGGCGAAATGGAAGAGCTGCATTCCATTCTGGAAACCGCCACCGATGGCGTGGTGCTTCTGGGCGACGACGGCGAAATCCGCTCGCTCAACCGTTCCGCCAGCGCGCTGTTCAATTATGATAATGGCGAAATCGCCGGCAAGCCCTTCGTGACGCTCTTTGCCCATGAGAGCCAGCGCGCCGTGCTGGATTATCTCTCCGGCCTTGCCAATAATGGCGTCGCCAGCGTGCTGAATGACGGCCGCGAAGTGATCGGCCGCGAGGCCTCCGGCGGTTTCCTGCCGTTATTCATGACCATCGGGCGGCTGAAATCCTCGCACGGCTATTGCGCCGTGATCCGCGACATCACCCAATGGAAGCGCACCGAAGAAGAGTTGCGCAACGCCAAGCGCGCGGCGGAAACCGCCAATGCGCACAAGACCGATTTCCTGGCGCGCGTCAGCCACGAAATCCGCACGCCGCTCAACGCCATCATCGGTTTCTCCGACATGATGGCGACCGAACGTTTCGGACCGATCGGCAATCCGCGTTATGTGGAATATGCCAATGATATTGGCCGTTCCGGCCGGCATGTACTCGATATCGTCAATGATCTCCTCGATATTTCTAAGATCGAGGCCGGGCAGATGGATGTGGATTTCATCGCCGTACCGCTGAACGAGACGGTGGCCGAGGCGGTTTCGCTGGTGCAACCGCAGGCCAACAACCAGCGCGTCATCATTCGCACCGCGCTGGCACAATCCGTGCCGCAGATCGTCGCCGACCTGCGCTCGATCAAGCAGATCGTGCTGAACATCCTGTCGAACGCCATCCGTTTCACCCCATCCGGCGGCCAGATTGTCGTCTCCACCGCTTATGAAGCCAATGGCAGCGTGTCGCTGCGCATCCGCGACACCGGCATCGGCATGACGCGGGCGGAACTGGAACAGGCGATGAAACCGTTCCGGCAGGTGGCATCGTCAGGCAAACGCGTGCGCGGTGACGGCACCGGGCTTGGCCTGCCGCTGACGAAAGCCATGGTCGACGCCAACCGCGCGAATTTCTCCATCACCTCCACGCCGAATGAAGGCACGCTGGTGGAAATCACCTTTCCGTCGCAGCGGGTTCTTGCCAACTGAGGCCATGCGGGCGTAGCAATGCGACGGTAGGAAGCGGGTGGTTTTCCGAAGATACCATCTCTCCCTTATTCCTGTGCTTGTCACAGGAATCTAGCCAGCCCAAGTCCTTGGGCTGAAAAGACTCTTCTCGCCACGCAGACGCGCGTCGGCTGGATTCCTGTGACAAGCACAGGAATGAGGGAAATGCGGATGCGAGAGCATAAGAATTCGTTAGGTCATACAGTGTGCCGCGGGATGCATGACACGTTGTGGCTTTCGCAAGACAGCAGGCCCGCATGCCCATGACCATTTCCCCTGCAGCGACAAGGCGCGTTTCAGTGCTGCCGATGACGGCGGTCATTATCGCGGCCATTGCCGCCATGCCCATTCTGGCGATCTTCTGGCTGGCGTTGACTGGCAGCACGGAGGGGTGGCAGCATCTTCTTGCCAATGTTCTGCCACGCGCCGGGTTCCGCACCTTCATGTTGCTGGGGCTAACGGCCGCGACAACGGCCTTCTTCGGGATCATCTGCGCCTGGCTCGTCACCACCTTCGAATTTCCGTTACGGCGGATATTGTCCGCGGCTCTTGTGCTGCCGCTCGCCATTCCGTCCTATCTGGCGGCTTATGCGTTCGGCGAATTCCTCGATTTCACCGGGCCGGTGCAGAGTGCCGTTCGCGCCGCCTTCGGTTACCACAGCATTCGTGACTACTGGTTTCCCGATATCCGCTCGCTCGGCGGTGCGGTGATCGTCCTGAGTTCGGTGCTCTATCCTTATGTCTATCTCTCCGCTCGCGCCGCTTTCTCCATGCAAGGGCGGTTTGCGGCTGAAGCTGCCCGCACGCTCGGTGCAAAGCCGTTGAATGTGTTCTTCTCCGTGCAATTGCCGATGGCGCGGCCGGCGATTGCCATCGGGCTGTCGCTGGTGCTGATGGAGACGCTGAACGATATTGGCGCCGTCGAATATCTCGGCGTCCAGACGCTCACCTTCACCATCTACGAGACCTGGCTCAATCGCGGCAATCTCGCCAATGCGACCCAGATCGCCGCCGTCATCCTGATCATCGTTGGTGCCCTGATCGTCATTGAGCGCAATGCCCGGGAAAAACAGCGCTTTGGCGCGCCGAAAGCGACGAGCATGGCCCAACGCCACCGGTTGAAGGCGCTGGCCGGCTGGCGGCGCTGGTGCGCAAGCCTGTTCTGCTTCCTGCCCGTGGCCAGCGGCTTTTTCATCCCAGTCATCGTGCTTGGCGGTTATGCCGTGAAAAGGCTGGACGCGCTTGTGGCGCCAAAGCTTTTGAAAGCGCTCGGGCACAGCCTCGAAGTCTCGCTTTCTGCTGCCTTCCTGACACTGATTGCGGCTTTCGTGTTCTCCTATGCCATCCGCACCGAGCGTTCGCGCCTCTCAAAAGTGGCGGCGCGTCTCGGCTCCATGGGTTATGGCGTGCCGGGAACCGTGCTTGCCATCGGCGTCCTCATTCCGCTGGCAAGTCTCGATAATGGCGTTGACGGGTTCATCCGTTCCCATTTCGGCTTTTCCAGCGGGCTGCTGCTGTCCGGCACTGCCTTTGCCATCATCTATGCCCATGCCGTGCGTTTCATGACCATGGCGGAAGGCACGCTCGATGCCGGTTTCCATAAGCTCTCGCCGCATATCGACATGGCCTCGCGCACCCTTGGGCGCAACCGGGCGCAGACACTGTTCAGGGTGCTTTTGCCGAATATGCGGCCGGCGGCGCTCACCGCCTTTCTTCTGGTCCTGATCGAATCCATGAAGGAACTGCCGGCCACCATCCTGCTGCGGCCCTTCGGTTTCAACACGCTCGCCACGCTGGTTTATGAGGATGCGTCCCGCTCCAGGGTGCAGGATGCCGCCGTGCCGGCGATCATCATCATCATGGCCGGGCTTATTCCCGTGCTGCTCGTCTCGAAATCGATGGATCATCCGGAAGAGCGCTGAGGCATCAGCGGCATCAGCAAAAAGAAAGGCGGCCTTGCGGCCGCCTGTATGAGTTGTGCTTTTCAACGAGAGAAAGGGGGGACAATCTCGCCACTTGGAAATTATCAATCCCGGCCATCAGACATATGACGGCCCTGCGTTGGATTTACTTTCCGCCAACTCCCATTAACAAGGGGTTAAAACCAAAATAGATCAATTACCCACGAAAATTACTATTTTGAGACCGTAAAGCGCCAAAACTAAATTACAGATTCCTGATTTTATCGCGATTTCAACAGTAACGCGAAGAAATAAGGAGGCGTTATTCAATTTCGCGCGGCCGCATGTTCGTCGCGCATGCGCTGCAATTCGGTGCGCTTGGAGGCAACGGAAGCGACGATGACGCCGATCGTCACGAGACCGATCAGAATGGTGCAGATAGCGTTGATTTCCGGCGTCACGCCCAAACGAACCTGCGAATAAATCTTGATCGGCAGCGTCGTCGCACCCGGGCCGGTGGCAAAGCTGGCGATCACGAGATCGTCGAGCGACAGGGTGAAAGCGAGCATCCAGCCGGCAATGACGGCCGGGAAAATCAGCGGCAGGGTGATGCGGAAGAAGGTCTTGACCGGCGGGCAACCAAGATCGAGCGCCGCCTCCTCAAGACTGCGGTCGAAGGTCAGGAGGCGCGACTGTACGACGATTGCCACATAACACATGGTGAAGGTCGTATGGGCGATGACGACAGTCCAGAACCCGCGATCCACCCCGACAGCCACGAACAGAAGCAGCAGCGACAGGCCGGTGATGACCTCGGGCATGACGAGCGGCGCATAGATCATGCCGGAAAACAGCACTCGCCCCGGAAAACGGGCGAAACGGGTGAGAGACAGTGCCGCCAGCGTTCCGAGGATGGTGCCGATGGTGGCGCTGAGGATACCGACACGCAGCGTCACCCAGGCCGCATCCATCAGCCCCTGGTTCGACCACATGGACTTATACCATTGCAGCGAGAAGCCGCCCCAGACGGTGACGAGCTTGGAGGCATTGAAGGAATAAATGATCAGGATGATGATCGGAATATAAAGGAAGGCAAAACCGAGCGTCAGGACCGTGATGTCGAATTTTCCACGCTTCATGGCCTCACCCCACCTTCTTCTGCTGGTTCTGGAAGATGGCGATGGGCACCACCAGCAGGATCAACAACAGCACGGCGACAGCGGATGCCAAGGGCCAGTCGCGATTGCCGAAGAATTCCGTCCACAGCGTCTTGCCGATCATCAGCGTCTGGGCGCCGCCCAGCAGATCGGGAATGACGAACTCGCCTGTTATCGGGATGAAGCAGATCATCGCCCCGGCGACCACGCCCGGCAGGGAGAGCGGGAAAGTGATTTTCCAGAAGGCCTTCCAGGGCGGGCAACCGAGATCGGCGGCCGCCTCAAGCAGCGTATTGTCGAGTTTTTCCAGCGCCGAATAAAGCGGCAGGACCATGAAGGGCAGATAGGAATAAACGATGCCGATGAAGATCGCCGTCTCGGTGCGGAAGATATTGACCTGCTGGTCTGGTTCGAGAAACCCAAGCCACTGAAACAGCACCGTCAACAGGCCTTCCGGCTTCAGAATGCCGATCCAGGCGTAAACGCGGATCAGGAACGAGGTCCAGAACGGCAGGATCACCAGCATCACCAGCGTCGGGCGCACGGAAGACGGTGCGCGCGCCATGGCCAGCGCCATGGGATAACCGATCAGCAGCAGTAGGAAGGTAGAGATGAAGGCGATGCGCAGCGACGACAGATAGGCTTCAATGTAGAGCGGGTCTTCCGTCAGGAAGAGATAATTCTCGAAATCCAGCTGCGAGAAAAATTCGCCGAGCTTCGAAAACCCTTCGAAGACAGGCGTATAGGGCGGCATGGAGATCGCCGTATCCGACAGCGAAATCTTGACGATGATGAGAAAGGGTGCGGCGAAAAACAGCAGCAGCCAGAAATAGGGAACCGCAACGACCAGCCAGCGCCAGGGGCTTTGCCGGTTCTCGGGAGTGGTGATCGCCATCGAAGCCTCCCTCAGCGTGTCAGGACAAGCCCTGAATCCGGTTTCCAGTTCAGCCACACCATATCGCCGAAAGTGATGGGGCGATCGACGAGACGCGAGACGTTCGCCTGCGCGGCGCGGATGACGCGACCATCGGCCAGCTTGACGATGAATACCGAAAAATCACCGAGATAACCGATGTCCCAGACTTCGCCATAGGCGGAATTGATGCTGCTGTCGGCGGGCTGGTCGAGCGAGATGCGGACCTTTTCCGGGCGAATGGCGTAAGCCACCTGGCTGCCGGCGGCGGCGGCACACTCCTGTTCCACTGAAACTTTCAGACCGTCGCAGTCCATCGTCACCAGACCGGGCTTGCCGATATCGGAGGCGTTGGCCACGACGTGGGCGTCGAAAATATTGATGTCGCCGATGAAGTCGGCCACATAACGGGTATTCGGCGCTTCATAGATCTCGGCCGGCGTCGCCACCTGCACGACGTTGCCCTTGTCCATGACCGCGATGCGGTCCGACACCGTCATCGCCTCTTCCTGATCATGGGTGACGATGAGGAAGGTGAGACCGAGATTGGTCTGGATATCCATCAGCTCGAACTGCGTTTCTTCGCGCAGCTTCTTGTCGAGCGCGCCGAGCGGTTCGTCCAGCAGCAGCACCTTCGGCCGCTTGGCAAGCGAGCGGGCGAGCGCCACGCGCTGGCGCTGGCCACCGGAAAGCTGGCTCGGCTTGCGCTTGGCAAATTCCGTGAGCTTGACGAGCCGCAGCATTTCCTCGACACGGGCAGCGATATCCGCCTTGGGAAGGCCGTCCTGCTCGAGGCCGAAGGCGATGTTCTTTTCCACCGACATATGCGGGAAAAGCGCATAGGACTGGAACATCATGTTGGTGGGGCGCTTATAGGGCGGCACGCCGGAAATATCCTTGCCTTGCAGCAGGATACGACCCTCGGTCGGTTCCTCGAAACCGGCCAGCATGCGCATCAGCGTGGTCTTGCCGCAACCGGAAGGACCAAGCAGCGAGAAGAATTCGCGCTCGTAAATATCGAGCGTCAGATTGTTGACGGCGACAAAATCGCCGAAACGCTTGGTAACGTTTTCAAATCGGATGAAAGGCACCGCATCGGGATTGTCCCAAGGGCTGAATTTGCGTTTGACCGGTCCGAGTGTCTTTGCCATGCCCGCCCCATTTCACCCAAGAATCCATCGTCGACATCGAGGAGAAAGAGGGTGGACAGCGCCACCCTCTCCCAAGTCCGATCAGGTGCCGGTCTTTATCTGCGTCCAGACGCGGTTCAACACACGCTGTTCCTTCGGTCCGTAGGGCGAAATGGTGAAGAGCTTCTTCATCGTTTCCGGATCGGGATAGACCCCCGGGTTCTTCGCAACCGACGGATCCATCAGCGCCTGCGAGGGAAGGTTGCCGTTGGCGTATTGTACGTAGTCGGAAGCCTTGGCAGCGACTTCAGGCTTCATCATGTAGTTGATGAAGGCGTGGGCCTCATCGACATTCTTGGCATCAGCCGGAATGGCAAAGCTATCCATCCAGATATAGGTGCCTTCCTTGGGGATGACATAATTCACCTCAACGCCGTTCTTGGCTTCCTCGGCGCGCGTTTTTGCCTGAAGAATATCGCCGGACCAGCCGATGGAGATGCAAGTGTCGCCATTGGCGAGATCATTGATATAGGGCGATGAATTGAAGGTCTTTACATAGGGGCGAATCTTCGAATAGACCTCGCCGCCGGCTTCCAGGTCGGCCGTTTCCTTGCTGTCGGGATTCTTGCCGAGATAGTTCATCGCAATCGCGAAAGTCTCGTCGGACGCGTCGAGAACGTTGATACCGCAGGATTTCAGCTTCTCGGCATTTTCCGGCTTGAACAACACGTCCCAGCTATCAACAGGCACATCGCCGAGCGCGGCCTTCACCTTGGCGACATTGTAGCCGATGCCGGTTGTGCCCCACATGTAGTTGACGGCATATTCGTTGCCGGGGTCATATTTCGCCAGGCGTTCGGTAATTTCCGGCCACGCATTCTTGAGGTTCGGCAGCTTGGACTTGTCCAGCTTCTGGTAGACACCGGCCTTGATCTGCCGTGCCAGAAAAGGCGATGTCGGCGCCACAACGTCATAACCCGAGCTGCCGGCCAAAAGCTTGGTCTCCAGCACTTCGTTGCCGTCATACACGTCGTAGACCACCTTTATCCCGGTTTCCTTGGTAAAATCTTCAAGGATGACGGGATCGATATAGTCCGACCAGTTATAGACGTGGACGACCTTCTCCTGGGCCATTGCCGAGCCTGCTGCAACGAGCGCGGTGGTGAGAGCCAAGGTCAGGCGGAGAGAACGGTTTTTCATGATGTCTCCTGTTAACGCATCCTCACGACGGAAGCGTGATCCCCTTTTTTAGCGAGACTAGAAAGGAAAACAAAAGGGAGCAAGCGGGAAATGTGCAGCACAGCATTTTCAACCAAATGTGTTTCGGCAAGGAAAAATTGGATCGAAACACCTACTGGAAGTCGAAAACACTGAGGCCGGTGACCATTTCATCCAACCCGAGCGGGCGCGTGAGCGGCGCTTCGGCCCGTGACAGGCAGCCCTGTCTTTCGCACAGCCGGCACGAGGGGCCGATGGCGACGGGTGCAGCACCAGAGGCGGCCGGGCCATAGACCGTTTCCCCCGCCTGGCCGAGATCGCAGCCTAAAAGCACGGCCGTGCGCCTCACCCTTTCGCCGAAACCCGCCTGCGGACCTTCCAGCGTGCGCGAAACGGTGAGGAAAGCATCACCGTCAGGCATTTCCACCGATTCCACCAGCACCTGCCCCGGCTGGGCGAAGGCGGCATGGATATTGAGCCGCGGACAGAGACCGCCGAATCGCGCCCTCGGGAAACCGCCCGCCCCTGCGAGGCGGAAACGGTTGCCGGCATTGTCGATCTCCATCAGGAAAAACGGGATCGCCGCGGTCGTTGGCCGTTGCAGGCTGACGAGCCGGTTGGCAGCCTGTTCGAATGAGACGTTGAAGCGCGACCGCAGAACATCGAGGTCATATTTCGCGCGCTGGGCGGCGGCAAGGAACGCACCATAGGGCATCATCAGCGCATGGGCGGCATAACGTGCCAGTTCGAAACGGGCGATGCGCCGCGCCTCCTCGCCTTTCAGGCCCAGCGCCTCCAGTTCCGTCCCTATCTCTTCGCGAAGCGCCAGAAGACAGGTCTCCATCGCCGTTTCCCGGAGTTGATCCGGCTGGGAGAGGCGCTCGGACAAAAACAGCCGCATGGAATGGCGATCATAACGCCGTCTCAGATTCGGCATGGCGTGCACCGGCAGGGTTCTGACGACGATGCCGTGGTTTTTCTGCAGCCAGGCGCGTAAACCCGAGGCGAGATCATCGCCCGTCGATAATTGTTTATGCAGTTCTTCTGCTGCCGCATCGATGGCATGGAAATAAGCCGGCCGGTTTTCAAAGACGTGCCGCACCTCGTCGATCGGCAGACGGGTGGAGGACAGCGCCGTCTCATGCCCTTCCCGCGCCAGAAGATCGGAGAGGTCGGAAAGGCGCTGTGCCTGTTCCCGATAGGCCCGGTAAAGCTTGAGGACGCCGCTTGCCGCATTGGGCGCGGCATCGGCAACCTCGATCAGTTCCTGCGGTGATGGCACCTCACCCACCAGCAGCGGATCGGCAAAGACCTCACGCAACTGCCCGGCGGAACCGGCGCTTTCGCCCTGCAGGTCGTCGAGATCGACCTTGTAGACCGAGGCGAGTTTCAAAAGCAGTTGCACGGTCAGCGGCCGCTGGTTGCGCTCGATGAGGTTGAGGTAAGACGGCGAGATCGCCAGCGCCTCGGCCATGGCCGTCTGCGTCAATGCGAGACCGTTACGAATACGGCGCACGCGCGGCCCGGCAAAAATCTTGTTTTCCGACACGTCCTCTCCTCAACCCATCACTCATACAAGTCTGTTACAAACTCGTCAGGCCACGGCCTTTTACAAAATTTACAAATTTACAGCTCCAGCCTGTCATGCATCCTACAGGATAACCTCTTTCAAGTCACTGTTTTTATGTTTGTTCTGGCGCTTAAATCTCCAAAAATGTAAATGTAGTCACATCAAACGGTACCTCATAAAATTGAGAGTAAGCCGTTTCCTAAACCGCATTTATCATGGGAGAGAGAAGTATGACGGATTTTTACAAACTCGTTCCGGGCGCACCGCAGGGACGTTTCGACGGCATCGAGCGCACCTACACCGCCGCCGACGTAGCGCGGCTGCGCGGCTCCGTCGAAATCCGCCATTCGCTGGCAGAAATGGGCGCGAACCGGCTGTGGACGCTGATCAACGAGGAGAATTTCGTCAATGCGCTCGGCGCGCTTTCCGGCAACCAGGCCATGCAGATGGTTCGCGCCGGGCTGAAGGCGATCTATCTTTCCGGCTGGCAGGTTGCGGCGGACGCCAACACGGCATCGGCCATGTATCCGGACCAGTCGCTTTATCCGGCCAATGCGGCACCGGAGTTGGCCAAGCGCATCAACCGCACCTTGCAGCGCGCCGACCAGATCGAGACGGCGGAGGGCAAGGGTCTTTCGGTCGACACCTGGTTTGCGCCGATCGTTGCCGATGCGGAGGCCGGGTTCGGCGGCCCGCTCAACGCCTTCGAGATCATGAAGGCCTTTATCGAAGCGGGTGCAGCGGGTGTTCACTATGAAGACCAGCTGGCATCGGAAAAGAAGTGCGGTCATCTCGGCGGCAAGGTTCTGATCCCGACGGCGGCGCATATTCGCAACCTGACGGCGGCGCGGCTTGCTGCTGATGTCATGGGTGTGCCGACGCTGGTCATCGCCCGCACGGATGCGGAGGCCGCCAAGCTGTTGACATCCGATATCGATGAGCGCGACCAGCCCTTCGTGGATTACGATGCCGGCCGCACCGTCGAGGGCTTCTATCAGGTCAAGAACGGTCTTGAACCCTGCGTCGCCCGCGCGGTGGCCTATGCGCCCTATTGCGACCTGATCTGGTGCGAAACGTCAAAGCCGGATCTCGAACAGGCGCGCAGATTTGCGGAAGGCGTGCACAAGGTGCATCCCGGCAAGAAGCTCGCTTATAATTGCTCCCCGTCGTTCAACTGGAAAAAGAACCTCGACGACGCGACGATTGCCAAGTTCCAGCGTGAACTGGGCGCGATGGGTTACAAGTTCCAGTTCATCACGCTTGCCGGTTTCCACCAGCTGAATTTCGGCATGTTCGAACTGGCACGCGGTTACAAGGACCGGCAGATGGCGGCCTATTCCGAGTTGCAGGAAGCGGAATTCGCAGCGGAAGTGAATGGTTACACCGCCACCAAACACCAGCGCGAAGTCGGCACCGGCTATTTCGACGCCGTGTCGCTCGCCATTTCCGGCGGCACGTCCTCGACCACCGCGATGAAGGAATCCACCGAGCACGACCAGTTCCGCCCGGCGGCGGAATAAATCGAGAAAACCGCCCTTCCCACTACAGGGAAGGGCTTGCAAACCGGATCAAAAACCCCTGACAATAATGAGAGGAGAAATGCCATGAATGCCCACAACCCCATCAAGACCCACGTCAAGGAACGCGCCGAGGAGCAATCCTCCGCCATGACGCAGGATCAGCAGGCTGCCATCCGCATGCTGGCCAATGATCTTCACCGCCTCAATCAGGCCGTCATGAAAGCCGTCGAGGCCGGTGTTTCCGTCGAGCTTGTCCGCTCGGCCCGCCACCATGGCGGCGGCGGCAACTGGGGCGATCTTCTGATCCCGGTCATCGTTGCGCAGGGAAGTGCCGCCGCCTGACCGGCAGCCATTCTTTCATGCCGGACGGCTCTTACGTCCGGCATAAAGATCGGAATGTCCCTTGATGAGACGGGTCATCCGATCCGCCACCGTCCTGATATCGCGGCGGTGGCGATCGTCATTGTTCATGACGATCCATTGATTGTGGCGAAGTGGTTCGATTTCGCCGCCCTCGCGAAGAAGCCGTGCATCGGCATCGCCCACGAAACAGGGAAGCACGGCGACCCCGGCCCCGGCCAGCACCAGATCGAGCAGCGCTACCGGCCGGTTAACCGTCACTGCAATATCGCTGCGGCGGTTTTCATGCGGCCAGCGCAGATAGGTGGAAATGGCGCTCTCTTCTGCCACCGCCAGCCAGCGGTCGGCAACGGCGGCGGCAGCATTGCGCAGCCTGTAGGGCGCATAGGCCACCTCCCCCGTCTTGATGGCGGCAAGGTTCTTTTCCTGCGGCTCGAAAGCACGGATGCCGATGTCGTTTTCGCGATGGGCCAGAGACGCCCTCTGTTCGGCAATGAAAAGATCGATGCGGAAATCATCGCGGTCGGTGCAGATGGCGGAGAAGTTGCCGGTCAGCAGCCAGGCATTCCAGGTGCCGACGGCAATGCGCACGGTCGAAGAGGCCAACGAAGCCTTCTGCCATCCCTCGATATCCTTGGCCGCATTTTCCATTGCCTGAAGCCGGTCGAACAGCGCCCGTCCGTCCGCCGTCAGGGCGTATCCGGTCTGGCTGCGTAAGAAGAGGGCCTTGCCGATGCGTTCCTCCAGCTCGACCATGCGCCGCCCGACGGTCGCGGGGCTCAAACCGGTCAGCGCGGCAGCACCCGTCAGGCCGCCGCTGCGTGACACATCGAGGAAAAGCTGATAGGAATCCCAAGTGACGTTTTTCATCGGTGAAAAACGTAGCGCATTTTCTTGCGCAGATAAATCAAAAAACGGCGCGCATCATGGCCCTCCGCATTCAGAAGGAGAGCGAACATGCATGCGATTTTTGCAGCACAGGCTATCATTGACAATCAGAAGCCGCGCACGCGACGCGAAGCCATTCTGCAGGAAGAGAAGTTCTATGCTGACATGGCGGAAGCGTCCCGGGCATGGCGGCTTTTCAGCGCGCTTGCCGGTTTGATAAACGTGACGAGCCGCCGATCAATAAAAGAGAGCGATCAGGGCTGCGACGGCACCGGTTGCGATGATGCTGAGGTAGAAGGCCAGCTGCCGGCTCTCGCTTTCGGCGCGGGCGATGGCAATGGCGCGAGGGCGGCGATGTGCAGATCTGTTCATGCGCGGGCTCCTGACGAAAAACTCAACCGACCCATGCCCTGTTAAGAGCCTCCAGCAGGACATCATGTGCAGCGGGATCACTGGGTGATCCTGCCTTGCTGGCATTTGATCAGGATGACTCCATGCACCTTAACAAGGTGTTAAGGCAGGCGCTTTCAGGCGAATTCGCCTGCCGCCTGCCCGGAGGCCCAGGCCCACTGGAAATTATAACCGCCGAGCCAGCCGGTCACGTCAACACATTCGCCAATGAAATAGAGGCCTGGCACGGATTTCGCCGCCATGCTGCGGGAATCGAGGCCCGTGGTGTCCACACCGCCGAGCGTGACTTCCGCCGTGCGGTAACCCTCTGAACCGGCGGGCTTGATCTGCCAGTCCTGCACCTGCGCTTCCAGCTTTGCGAGAACCTTCTCGGACATATCGGCGAGATTGCCGGTGATGCCGGTTTGTTCGACCACATGTTGGGCGAGCCGCTTCGGCAGGATTTCGGAAAGAGCCGTCTGGGCCGACTGGCGGCCGTTCTTCTGTTTTGCCTGCCTCAGCAGCGCGACGATATCGCGTGCCGGCTCCAGTTTCAGCCGGATCGCATCGCCCTCCCTCCAATAGGACGAGATTTGCAGAATGGAGGGGCCACTCAAACCGCGATGGGTGAACAGCAGCGCTTCCTCAAACGAGGTCTTGCCATGGGAAACCTCGGCCGGAACCGCGACGCCGGCAAGCGGGCTCAGCTTTTCAAGCGAGGCGGGATCGAGTGTCAGCGGCACGAGGCCGGGGCGCGGTTCGATGAGCTTGAGACCGAATTGCTCGGCGATCTGATAGGCAAAACCGGTCGCGCCCATTTTCGGGATGGACTTGCCGCCCGTCGCCACGACAAGGCTTTCTGCCTCGATGACGCCGCCTGAGGTCGTGACGCGAAAACGGCCACCATCATGAGTGACGGCCGAGACTGATGTTTCGAGCCGCAGTTTCGCATTCACCGCCTGCATTTCAGCCAGCAGCATGCGGATGATGTCCTTGGCGCTGTCATCGCAGAAGAGCTGGCCGAGCGTCTTTTCATGCCAGGCGATGCGATGTTTTTCGACAAGGGCAATGAAATCGTGCGGCGTATAACGGGCGAGAGCGGATTTGGCGAAATGCGGGTTGGAGGAGAGATAATTCTTCGGTCCGGCATGGATATTGGTGAAGTTGCAGCGGCCGCCGCCGGAAATACGGATCTTTTCGCCCGGTGCCCTGGCATGGTCGAGAATGATGACGGAGCGGCCACGCTTTCCGGCGCGGATGGCGCCCATCATGCCGGCGGCGCCCGCCCCCAAAATCAGCACGTCACATTTCTCTGTCATCATTCCATCCGATCCGTTTCCTTTCCTCTTTTCCAAGCGCCGCCGCTTGTCAATGGCGCTTTCCCCCTCGCCAATTGTCAAACTACGGTTATGATGGCTCCACCAGAAACACAGACCCGGTGATACATGCCCGCCAAAAAAACCATGCTCCGCCCGAAGAAACAGGCAACCATGGCAAAGAAGTCTCCTCCCCTCGATCTCTCCTCCACCCGTGGCGTTTCCTCCTGGCGCGAAGCCGCGCAATGGCTGCGCGTGCGCGGGATCGAAGACATAGAATGCATCACGCCCGACCTTGCCGGGGTTGCGCGCGGCAAAATGATGCCGACGGCGAAATTCACGGGCGATACCTCGCTCGCCCTGCCGTCCGCGCTCTACCGCCACACGATATCAGGCGAATATCCTGATGAGACAGCGAACTTTCGCTATGAACCGCGCGACAGCGACCTGAAACTGGTGCCGGATCTTTCGACGCTGTCCGTCGTGCCTTGGGAAAGCGACCCAACCGCGCAGGTGATCTGCGACGTTGTGGATGCCGAGGGTAATTTCGTTCCCTACACGCCGCGCAACGTGCTGAAGAACGTGCTTTCGCTCTATACCGAAAAGGGCTGGAAGCCGGTCGTAGCACCCGAAATCGAATTTTATCTCGTCGCCATGAATGACGACCCGGATTATCCGCTGCATCCGCCGAAGGGCCGCTCCGGCCGCTCCATCGTTGGCGGTCAGAGCTATTCCATCGCCGGCATCAACGAATTCGACGAGTTGATCGACGACATCTATCATTTCTCGGAAAAGCAGGGTCTCGAGATCGATACGCTGATCCACGAGGAAGGCCCGGCGCAGCTGGAAATCAACCTGCGGCATGGCGACCCGATCGAACTTGCCGACCAGGTGTTCCTGTTCAAGCGCACCATTCGCGAAGCGGCGCTGAAACATGGCATCTACGCTACCTTCATGGCAAAGCCGATGCAGGGCCAGCCAGGTTCGGCCATGCATATCCATCAGTCGGTGGTGGAAATCGATGGCGGACGCAATATCTTCTCCAATGCCGATGGCAGCCCTTCGAAGGAATTCTTCTCCTTCGTCGGCGGCATGCAGCGTTACGTTCCGAACGCACTCGTCATGCTGGCGCCCTATGTGAATTCCTATCGCCGTCTGACGCCCGACATGGCCTGCCCGGTCAACAATGCCTGGGGTTATGACAACCGCACCACGGCTTTCCGGGTGCCGATTTCCAGCCCGCAGGCGCGTCGCGTCGAAAACCGCCTGCCGAGTTCGGACGCCAATCCGTACCTGGCGCTTGCCGCTTCGCTCGGCTGCGGCTGGCTTGGCATCGTCAACAATATCGAGCCGACCGAACCCACCGCCGATACGGCCAATGAAGGCTCCATCGAACTGCCGCGTGGTCTCCTTGAGGCCGTGGCGCTGCTGGAAGGCGAGGAACAGTTCGACCGGGTGTTCGGCCATGAATTCGTGGGCCTTTATGCCGGCCTGAAACGCGGGGAATTCGAGACCTTCATGCAGGTCATCAGCCCCTGGGAGCGCGAGTTCCTGCTTCTCAACGTGTGAGGAACCACGAGCATGACATGGCAAAGCCCGATTGCGCCGGGACTATCCTGGTATCAGGCAACCGTCGGCGAGCGGCCGGACTATCCCGCTCTCGACGGGTCGAAGCAGGTTGATGTCGCGATCATCGGCGGCGGTTATACCGGCCTTCAGGCCGCCTGTAACCTCGCCGAAAACGGCGTCTCGGTCGCTCTGATCGAGGCGCATCGTTTTGGCGATGGTGCTTCCGGCCGCAATGGCGGCCAGTTCGGCACCGGCCAGCGCTCCTTTCCCGACGAGATGGAAGGCGAGATCGGCTTCGAGCAATCCAAGCTGCTCTTCGACATTGCCGAGGACGCCAAGAACTACGTGCGTGATTTCGCCAGCAGCCGCGGCATCGACATGGACTATCTGCCGGGGCAGCTTTATGTGGCGCACAAGACCGCCTACGAGGATGATTATCGCAGAAGCGTCGACGCGATGAACAACCGCTATGGCTACCCGCATATTTCCTATATGGAACGCGGAGAAGCGCGCAAACGTATCGGCTCCACCCATTATTTCGGCGGTACGCGCGATACCGGCACCGGCCATATCCACCCGCTGAAACTGCTGGTCGGGCTTGCAAAAGCGGCGAAGGCCGCAGGTGCCGACATCTATGAAATGACGCCGGCGAAATCCATCCGGCAAATTGGCGGCAAGACCATCATCGAAACCCCCTTCGGCACCATCAGCGCGCCACGGGTGCTGATCGCCACCAATGCCTATATCGGCAATCTGGAGCCGGTAACGGCCGCGTATATCATGCCGATCCGTTCATTCATCGGCGCCACCGCACCGCTCGACGCCTATCCGGACATCATCTCCGGCAAGGAAGCGGTGGCCGACTCCCGTTTCGTGGTGCGTTATTTCCGCAAGACCACCGACAACCGGCTGCTATTTGGCGGGCGCGAGGCCTATACGGCCGATGCGCCGCGCGATATTTCCAGCCATATCCGCCGGCAGATCGCCGAAATCTATCCCGAACTAAAGGCCGTCGAAATCACCCATTCCTGGGGCGGCTCCGTCGGCATTACTTTGCCACGCAAAGTCTTCGTGCGCGAGGTCATGCCCGGCGTCACCTCCATCGGCGGTTACTCCGGCCACGGCGTGATGCTGTCGAATTATTGCGGCAAGCTTTATGCCGATCTCGTTCTCGGTAAAAAGGACATGCTGGCGCCCTTCGCGCGGCTGAAGGTGCCCGCCTTCCCCGGCGGGGCATCACTGCGCGCGCCCCTGCTTTTCATGGCGCTCTCATGGTTTGCGTTGCGAGACAGGTTTTAGACCAATGTTTACAGACCCTTGCCGGCGGCAGACAAGTTGGCGGATGCAAAATTCATAATTTCACATAACTGAGTCTGGCATTTTTAAATCGATTAGATTATTGATGCCCCAACCTTTGAAGATCGAGAGAATCGATATGAGCAGTCAGATCATTCCTGTTGAACCTTTTGATTGTGTCGTTTTCGGCGGCACGGGCGATCTTGCCGAGCGCAAGCTTCTGCCGGCCCTTTATCACCGGCAGGTCGAAGGCCAGTTCACGGAGCCGACCCGCATCATCGGTGCGTCACGTTCGGTCATGACGCATGAGGAATATCGCAAATTCGCGCAGGACGCCCTGAAGGAACACCTGAAGGCCGGCGAATATGACGATGCGCAGGTCACCCTGTTCCTCAACCGGCTTTTCTATGTGCCTGTCGATGCCAAGTCCGGCAATGGTTGGGACGTGCTGAAGAAGCTGCTCGATGAGGGCAAGGAACGTATTCGCGCGTTTTATCTGGCGGTCGCGCCGGGCATTTTCGGCGACATCGCCGACAAGATCCGTGAGCACAAGCTGATTACCCGCTCGACCCGCATCGTCGTCGAAAAGCCGATCGGCCGGGATCTCGCCTCCGCGCAGGAACTGAACGACACCATCGGTCACGTCTTCAAGGAAGAGCAGATCTTCCGCATCGACCACTATCTCGGCAAGGAGACGGTGCAGAACCTGATGGCGCTGCGTTTCGCCAATGCGCTTTACGAGCCGCTGTGGAATTCCGCCCATATCGACCACGTTCAGATCACCGTTGCCGAAGCGGTGGGTCTTGAAGGTCGCGCCGGTTATTACGACAAGGCCGGTGCGCTGCGCGACATGGTGCAGAACCACATTCTCCAGCTGCTTTGCCTCGTTGCCATGGAGCCGCCCGCTTCCATGAAATCGGAGGCAGTGCGCGACGAAAAGCTCAAGGTACTGCGCTCACTGAAGCCAATCGATACCAGCAATGTCGAAAAGCTGACGGTACGCGGCCAGTACCGCGCCGGCGCTTCCGCAGGCGGCCCCGTCAAGGGTTATCTGGAAGAGCTGGAAGGCGGCGTTTCCAACACCGAAACCTTCGTCGCCATCAAGGCTGAAATCGCCAACTGGCGCTGGGCCGGCGTTCCCTTCTACATCCGCACCGGCAAACGTCTCGCGACCCGTGTTTCGGAAATCGTCGTCACCTTTAAGCAGATCCCGCATTCGATCTTCGACGATGCGGCCGGCAAGATCGAAGCCAACAAGCTGGTCATTCGCCTGCAGCCGGATGAAGGCGTCAAGCAGTCGCTCCTCATCAAGGATCCCGGTCCGGGCGGCATGCGCCTGCGTCAGGTCTCGCTGGACATGAGCTTTGCCGAAGCCTTCAACGTGCGCAGCCCCGATGCCTATGAGCGGCTGTTGATGGACACCATCCGTTCCAACCAGACGCTGTTCATGCGCCGCGACGAGGTCGAGGCCGCCTGGGACTGGATCGACCCCATCTTGAAGAGCTGGGAAGATCTGGGACAGGGCGTACAGGGTTACACTGCCGGCACCTGGGGCCCGAGCGGTTCGATCGCACTGATCGAGCGCGACGGCCGCACCTGGCACGATGCCGACTGAGGGCCGGGCGATGAGCGAAACGATCCACGTCTTCGACACCGCCGCCGCGCTGGCCACCGCACTTGCGGCGGAGGTTGCCAAACGCCTTGATGCGGCAACCAAGGAACGGGGAACCGCTAGCATTGCGGTCTCCGGCGGCTCGACACCGAAGCTGTTCTTTCAGGCGCTTTCCAGACACGATCTCGACTGGCCCAATATCAGCGTGACGCTGGTGGACGAGCGTTTCGTGCCGCCGGAAAGCGACCGGTCGAACCATCGCCTCGTCGCGGACAATCTTTTGCAGGACAAGGCGAAGGCGGCCTATTTCGTTCCGCTGTTCCAGCCGGCTGCCTCGCCGGAGGATGCGGCCACACTGGCGACCGTCAAGACCGAAGCGATCTGCGATCCTTTCGACGTCGTCATTCTCGGCATGGGAACGGATGGCCACACCGCATCGTTCTTCCCAGGCGGCGACAATCTCTACGAAGCGCTCGACCTCAATGAGCCGCGTGGCGTCTTGACCATGGCGGCGGAGAATGCGGGGGAAGAGCGGTTGACCTTCAACTTCTCCAGCCTGCACGATGCCGATTTTCTGGTGCTGCATATCGAAGGTGCGGCCAAGAAGGCGACGCTGGAGAAGGCACAATCGGGCGAGGATGAGGACGAAATGCCTGTTCGCGCCGTGCTGAACCGGGCCGAAACGCCCGTGGATATATACTGGGCGCCATAAGCTAACGCGGTTGCCGCCTCTGCGGCCCGCGATAAGCGCCCGAAGACATGAAGACTGAAACACGACAACCGGCCGCTCACCTCCCGGAACGCTGGTTGCCGACCAACGAACAGGATGAACGCCCATGTCCGCCGATTCCCGCATTCAGGCGATTACCGCCCGCATCGTCGAACGTTCCAAGCCCTACCGCGAGACCTATCTCGAGCGGCTGCGGCTGCAGGTCTCTAAGGGCGTTCACCGTTCCGTTCTGTCCTGCGGCAATCTTGCGCATGGATTTGCCGTCTGTTCCCCCGCCGACAAGGACATCCTTGCCGGCGACCGGGTTCCCAATCTCGGCATCATAACCGCCTATAACGACATGCTGTCGGCGCACCAGCCCTACGAGACCTTCCCGGCGATCATCCGTGATGCGGCGAAGGAAGCGGGCGGCATCGCGCAGGTAGCGGGCGCGGTTCCCGCCATGTGCGACGGCGTGACCCAGGGCCAGCCCGGCATGGAGCTTTCGCTGTTTTCCCGCGATGCCATTGCCATGGCAGCCGGCATAGGCCTGTCGCACAACATGTTCGACGCCGCCGTCTATCTCGGCGTTTGTGACAAGATCGTGCCCGGCCTCGTCATCGCCGCGCTCGCCTTTGGCCACCTGCCCGCCGTCTTCGTTCCCGCCGGTCCAATGACATCTGGCCTGCCGAATGACGAAAAATCCCGCATTCGCCAGCTTTATGCCGAAGGCAAGGTCGGCCGCGCCGAGCTGCTGGAGGCGGAATCCAAGTCCTATCACGGCCCCGGCACCTGCACCTTCTACGGCACCGCCAATTCGAACCAGATGCTGATGGAGATCATGGGTTTCCATATGCCCGGTTCGTCCTTCATCAATCCCGGCACACCGCTGCGTGATGCACTCACCCGTGAAGCAGCCAAGCGCGCGCTGGCGATCACCGCGCAGGGCAATGAATTCACGCCGGCGGGCGAGATGATCGACGAAAGATCCGTCGTCAACGGCGTCGTCGGCCTGCATGCGACGGGTGGCTCCACCAACCACACCATGCACCTGATCGCCATGGCGCGCGCCGCCGGCATCATTCTCACCTGGCAGGATATTTCCGATCTTTCCGACATCGTGCCGCTGCTCGCCCGCGTTTATCCCAACGGGCTTGCAGACGTGAACCATTTCCATGCCGCCGGCGGTATGGGCTTCCTCATCAAGCAGCTGCTGAAGCAGGGCTTTGTGCATGATGATGTGCGAACCGTCTTCGGACAGGGGCTTTCGGCCTACACCGTGGATGCCATGCTTGACGAGAAGGGTGCAGTCACCCGCCAGCCCTCCCCCGAACAGAGCCATGACCCGAAGGTTCTGTCCAGCATCGAAACGCCGTTCCAGTCGACCGGCGGCCTGAAGATGCTGACCGGCAATCTCGGCAAATCGGTGATCAAGATTTCGGCCGTCAAGCCGGAACGCCACATCATCGAAGCACCGGCGATCGTTTTCCATGATCAGCAGGAACTTCAGGACGCGTTCAAGGAGGGCAAGCTCAACCGTGACTTCATTGCGGTTGTCCGCTTCCAGGGGCCGAAGGCCAATGGCATGCCGGAACTGCACCGCCTGACGCCGCCGCTCGGCGTGCTGCAGGACCGCGGCTTCAAGGTGGCGCTGGTGACTGACGGGCGTATGTCAGGCGCATCCGGCAAGGTGCCGGCTGCCATTCACGTCACGCCGGAAGCCTCCGATTGCGGCCCGATCTCGCTTATCCGCGATGGCGACATCATCCGTCTCGACGCCATTTCCGGAACGCTGGAAGTGCTGGTTTCCGCCGCCGAGCTGGCAAAACGTGAACCGGCGCGTGCCGATCTTTCCGGCAATGAATGGGGCATGGGCCGCGAACTTTTCGCCCCCTTCCGCCGCAATGCCGGCCCGGCCGATCAGGGCGCCAGCGTTCTCTTCCATTGACATCCTGAAAGGCGAAGACCGATGCGGTTTTCGCCTTTCAACCCTGTTTTGCGCATCGTCCGACTGCTCTTTCTCGCCCCTGACGATCCGGTGCGGAAACCGCTTTATTTCTCATTTCTGAAACGCCAAACTTGTCATGCGGCTGTGATGATTGCCCATTAGGGCCTTCTCAGCCAGCAGGGGCGCCGCGGCGCAGTTTTGGATAATGGGGCAAGGACATGATTTTCTCGAGCAAACGCCGCGATGTGCTGAAGCTTATGGCAGGCACCGCCATGCTGCCGCTGTTGCTGACAGCCACGCCTGTTATGGCGCAGGACGTGGCGCTGCGTGCGATCATCATCTCCGACCTGCATTCGGCCTATGAACGCATCGGCCAGCTCCTCGCGGCAATAGAAACCCGCATCGCCACCGACAGGGTGCCCCATATCATTCTCCTGAACGGGGACCTGTTCGAGATCGGCAACGCAGTGGCCGCCCGTTCGGCCGGCGAAATCGAGTGGACATTCCTCACGGCGCTCGCCAGGCTCGCGCCCACCGTCATCAATATCGGCAATCATGAGCCTGATATCGATAACGACCTCGCCAATTTTGTTACCCGTGCCCAGGCGCTTGGCATCACCGTGCTTTCCAACATCATCGACAAGCGCAGCGGCACACCCTATGCGCCTGACAGGGCCGAGGTGAAGGTCGGCGACCGGAAGGTCATCCTCGCGGGCCTCGCCACCAACGCCATCAACACCTATCCCAAGGCCACACGCGAGATGCTCGACATTCCGCAGCCGGTGGAATGGGCCAAAGTCAATCTGCCTGAAATCGTCAAAGCCGATGCTATCAATATTGTTCTGAGCCATGCCGGCGTCGTTGCCGACCGCGATATTCTGCCGCTGCTGCCTGACGGTACGCTGCTGGTGGGCGGCCATGATCACCTGAACTTCGTGCATGAACAGGGCGCGACGCGTTATGTCCATACCGGCTCCTGGTGCACGTCCATGACGGTTGCGACCATCGCTGGTCCCGGCAAGGCCGCTGCCATCGAAACGGTCACCATCGATCGTGATGCTCCTGCCTCCCCTGCCCTCAAGACCCTGATCGAACAGACGCTTGAAAAACACCTCACTGCGGAAGAGCGGGAAGTCGTCGGCAAGTCCGTCAAGGCGATGACCGTCGATGAGGCCGGCCGCCATGTGGCGCAGCTCATCGCTGCAAAGACCGGTGCCGATGTCGGCTTCGTCGCCCACACCTCCTTCGGTGCGGGCCTGCCGGAAGGCGACATTCGCCGTTATGACTTCAACGCCTCGCTACGCTTCGACGGCAAGCTGATGGTGACGGAGGTGGATGGCGAGGCTCTTGCGCAAATCCTCAAGCGTTGCAACCAGGATGGCGACATTGCGCTTGCCGAGCGTACCGGCGACTATCTCTATGCCATGCCGGAGAAGCCGGAACAGAAAGGGCGCTACAAGCTCGTCTGCAACGACTGGTCGGCCACCAACCAGAAATCCTATTTCGGCCGTGGCGACCTGACCTTTACCGAGGTGGCGGATGCGAAGCTGAAGCAGACGGTTCTGGGCGGGCTTTCTTAAGACCCTTCGACAGCTTGGATAGGTCTCAGAACGACCGGATATCCAGCTTCCGGTCCTTGTGGGCCGGGTGCGTGCTGAACACGAAGATGCGGTCCAGTTCCTTCTGCGTCAGCATGCGCAGGAAGCGGACGTGGATGGTGTTGTTGGCGTTGACGCGCAATATCACGCAGCCAATCTTGCTGATGCGGGCGTCGGGAATATCGAGATAGAACTGGTTGGGCAGGTTATATTTCGTCAGCAGCGCCAGCACCGCTTCGGTCTGGGAAATGCGGATGACGTCGCAACGGCGCGCCGCCATGTGCATGACGGCCTTTTCAGTATATTCGATGCGCGCCGCATTCATGGTATCTTCCATGCGAAACCGGCTTTCGCGGTCATACATGAAGGATTCTTCCTTGCTCAGGTAATGGTTCCTGATCACACCCGCCCCGCTCTGCACGCCCATACTCCCATGCTCAATCGATGGGTCGAGACTAGGCCATAGTCTTTAACAATTCATATCAGGGCGCTCTTAAACAGGCCGGAAGCGGGACATTTCCGATGGTTTTCCACAGGAGGCAAAAAAGCCATAAAAAACCCCGGAACAGGGATGTTCCGGGATGTTTTTATTTCGGTCCCTTATGGGCGGTAAGTCTTGCCCGCGGCATCAAAGAGGTGAAGCTTTTCCTGGGGCGCGGCAAACCGCAATGTTTCTCCCTTGCCGACGGAAACAATGCCCGGCACCTTGACGATGATCGGCTCCTGCCCCTTGGGCGCTTCGAGATAAAGCAGGGTCACTTCACCCAAAGCCTCGACGATCGCGACCTTGCCTTCGAAAAGATAGTCATCGCCGGTGACAATGCTCAGATCTTCCGGCCGAACCCCGAAGCTTGCAGCCTTGCCCTGCTCGGTTGCGGGTGTCGGAACATCGACGGCCAGCGTCTTGCCACCGGCCAGTTCGATCGAGGTGCGTTCGCCGGTTCCGACAATCTTTGCCGCGATGATGTTCATGGCGGGCGAGCCGATGAACTTCGCCACGAAAAGATTGGCGGGCCTTTCGTAAAGTTCGAGCGGCGGGCCGACCTGTTCCACACGGCCCGCATTCAAAACGACGATGCGGTCCGCCAGCGTCATCGCCTCCACCTGGTCGTGGGTGACGTAGATCATCGTCGTATCGGCCATCTGTTCGTTGAGCTTGGCGATCTCGATGCGGGTGGCAACGCGCAGCGCCGCGTCGAGGTTCGACAGAGGCTCATCGAACAGGAAGACCTTGGGATTGCGGCAGATGGCGCGGCCGATGGCGACACGCTGGCGCTGGCCACCGGAAAGCGCCTTGGGCAGACGCTCCAGATATTGCGTCAGCTGCAGGATTTCGGCCGCGGCGCGAACGCGGCGGTCGATCTCCTGCTTGTTTTCCTTGGCGATCTTCATGCCGAAGGCCATGTTGTCGTAGACAGTCATGTGCGGATAAAGCGCATAGGACTGGAACACCATGGCGATGCCCCGCCGCGAGGGCGGAATTTCGTTGACCAGCTGGCCGTCGATGAACATCTCGCCGCCGGTGATTTCCTCCAGACCGGCGATCATGCGCAGCAACGTCGATTTTCCGCAGCCCGAAGGCCCGACGAAAACGATGAATTCGCCCTGTTCGATCTGCAGGTCGATGCCGTGCAGGACCTTCACCTGCCCGTAGGATTTGCGGATATCCTTGAGAACGAGACTTGTCATGGGTTGTTCCTCCCTGCTCTATCAGGCGTAACGGGCGAAGAAAGCGCCCCATGCCGGAAGTTCTACACTTCTGCCCTGAAGGCCGCTTGCAAAGCCGTGGCCTTCGAGAACCTCCCAGTTCCCTTTCGGCAGCGTGGCATTTGCCGGCGTTGCGGACAGATTGAAAAGGCACAGAATGGTTTCGTTGCCGAGCTTGCGGGTATAGCTCAGCACCTCGCCCTCAACCGGCTGGAATTCGATGCCGCCCTTGGCGAAAGCCGGGTGCTGTTTGCGGAAGGCGAGGAAGTGGCGATAGTGCTCCAGCACCGACGCCTCGTTGCCCTGCTGGGCGCTGACGGCACGCTGCTTGTGTTCGGCCGGAATGGGCAGCCAGGTCTTGTCCGAAGTCGAAAAGCCGGCCTGCGCATGGCCCGCATCCCACACCATCGGCGTGCGGCAACCATCGCGACCCTTGAATTCCGGCCAGAACTGGATGCCATAGGGGTCCTGCAAGTCCTCGAAAGCAATATCGGCTTCAGTGAGGCCGAGTTCTTCGCCCTCATAGATACAGACGGAGCCGCGCTGCGTCATCAGCAGTGCCGACAGCAGCTTCGCGAAAGCATCCTTGTCCTCGACATGCTCGCCCCAACGGCTGACATGGCGCACGACATCATGGTTGGAGAAGGCCCAGCAGGCCCAGCCCTCTGGTGCTGCGCGCGCAAAATCCGCCTGCACATCGGCAACGCGCTGGGGGGTGAGCGCATCGGGTGCGAGGAATTCGAAGGCATAGCACATCTGCATCTTGTCATCGCCCGAGGTATATTCGCCGACGATTTCGAGACCGCGCTGGCTGTCGCCCACTTCGCCAACGGCGGCGATATCGGGGAATTCGTCCAGCACCGCGCGGAAGCGCTTCAGGAAGGCGATGTTCTCCGGGCGATTCTTGTCGTAGAGATGTTCCTGGAAATTATAGGGATTGACCGCAGGCGCGGTCGAGGCATTGCGGCGCTCCGGCGCCAGCGCCGGGTTGTCTCGTAATTCCAGATCATGGAAATAGAAGTTGATAGTGTCGAGGCGGAAACCATCGACGCCGCGCTTCAGCCAGAAGCGGGTGATATTAAGCAGTTCCTCCTGCACTTCAGGGTTATGCAGGTTGAGGTCCGGTTGCGAGGTCAGGAAGTTGTGCATGTAATATTCCATGCGGGTGGGGTCCCACTGCCAGCCGGAACCGCCGAAGATCGACAGCCAGTTGTTAGGCGGTGTGCCATCGGGCTTCGCTTCCGACCAGACATACCAGTCCGATTTCGGATTGTTGCGGCTGGCGCGGCTTTCCACGAACCACGGATGCTGGTCAGACGTGTGCGACAGAACGAGGTCGATCATCACGCGGATGCCAAGCCGGTGGGCTTCGGCAATCAGCCCGTCGAAATCGGCAAGCGTGCCGAACATCGGATCGACATCGACATAGTTCGAGACGTCGTAGCCGAAATCCTTCATCGGCGAGGTGAAGAAGGGCGAAATCCAGATCGCATCGGCACCGAGACCGGCGATGTGATGCAGACGGTCTGTGATGCCCTTGAGATCGCCGATGCCGTCGCCATTGGCGTCCTGATAGGAGCGCGGGTAGATCTGATAGATCACCGCACCACGCCACCAGTCCTTGTTAGGCGTCAAAGCGGAAGTCACCGAAGCGGTCATGGAAGTGTCCTGTGTGGTATGGGCGTTCATGGAATGATCAGCCTCCCTTGACGGAGCCCGCGAGCAGGCCACGCACGAGATAACGTTGAAGGGCGAAGAAGACGCCAAGCGGCACGATGATGGTGACGAAGGCCGAGGCGGTGAGGATTTCCCAATTGCCGCCGCGCGAACCGAGCAGCGCGTTGAGCGCGCCCGTCAGCACCAGCTCGTCCTTTTGCGTGCCGAGGAAAACCATGGCGACGAGCAGGTCGTTCCAGGTCCAGAGGAACTGGAAGATGGCGAAGGAGGCGAGCGCCGGGAAGGAGAGCGGCAAGATGATCTTGACAAAGATTTCGAAATCGCTCGCGCCATCGACGCGGGCACTTTCGATGATCTCTTTCGGCAAGCCGGAAATGTAGTTGCGCAGCAGATAGATGGCGAGCGGCAGGCCGAAGGCGGTATGCGCCAGCCAGATACCGGCATAGGTCTTGGACGGCACGCCGAAGATGGTGCCGATTTCGTTATAAAGCCGCAGAAGCGGGATGAGCGACATCTGCAATGGCACGACAATGAGGCCCACCACCATGGCAATCAGCAGATTACGGCCGGAAAAGTTCATCCATGACAGGGCATAGGCGGCGAAGGCGGCGATGAGGATCGGGATGACGGTTGCCGGAACCGCCACGGTCAGCGAGTTGACGAAGGACTGGCCGATGCCTTCCGAGGTCAGAACCGTGCGATAATTGTCGAGCGTGAAGACGGGCGGCGTCGCGACGGAAATATAGACACGCTTGCCGCGCGAACCCTCGAAGCTTGCAGCCTTGCTGTATTCATAGGTGCCATCCGTATTGACGAGAAGTGTCTCGCCATCACCGATATCGGCAGCCTCGCCGGCTTTGAAGGCTGTCGGCTCCTGTACGCGCACGCCGAAGGCGGCAACCTTGCCACCCTGCCCGTTTTCGAAAACATTGCCTGCTATGACATAGCGGCTGCCATCCTGCTTCTGCACGGAAGCATCGGCAAGGCGAACGGCCGCCGTCTGTTCCGAGCTGGAGAAGGCCGTCCACCAGCCCGACACCGTGATCTGGTCCTTGTCGCGTAGCGAGCTGACAAGAATGCCGAGCGTGGGCAGGAGCCAGAGAAGCACGACGACGAGGACGCTGGCATGGACGATGAGGCGCGGCAGGCCGACGCGGCGAAGACGTTTGACGATATTCATCTCAGCGGCCCTCCATCTCGCGGTTTGCCTGGCGGATGTTCCAGACCATGATCGGGGTAACGGCCGCCATGATGATGAGCGCGATCACAGCACTTCGGCCGCTATCGCCTCCACCGCGGAACATCCAGTCGAACATGAGATTGGCGAGAACCATGGTGTTCCATTGGCCGTTGGTCATGGTCAGCACGATATCGAAGACCTTGAGCACGAGGATGGTGATCGTGGTCCAGACGACGGCGATGGTGCCCCAGATCTGTGGAACCATGATCTTCCAGAAAATCTGCCAGCCATTGGCGCCATCGATAACGGCCGCCTCGATGGTTTCTTCCGGAATGCCGCGCAACGCCGCCGACAGGATGACCATGGCGAAACCGGTCTGGATCCAGATGAGGATCACCATCAGGAAGAAATTGTTCCAGAAGGGCATGGAAATCCAAACCTCCGGGCTGCCGCCGAAAAATTCGACGACGGCGTTGAGGAGGCCGATCTGCACCTGGCCTTCGGCGCGGTATTCGTAGATGAACTTCCAGATGACCGACGCGCCGACAAAGGAGATCGCCATCGGCATGAAGACGATGGATTTGGCGATGTTGCCCCACCAGATGCGGTCGGTCATGACGGCAATGACGAGGCCAAAGAAGGTGCAGGCGGCCGGCACGACGGCCAGCCAGAGGATATTGTTGAAGATCGACTGGCGGAAACCGGCATCGAAGAACGCCCAGCGATAATTGGCAAGGCCGACGAATTCAGCGCCGGTTCGGTCATAGAAGGACAGGATCAGCGTGGCGATGACGGGATAGACCAGATAAACGAGCAGCAGGATCAGCGCCGGGCCGATGAAAAGCCAGGGCCGAACGGCGGCGCGGCGGTTGAGGTTGCGGGATGCGTGAATGACGTCTCCCGAGCGGACGGGAAAGATTACCTGCAACGCCTTGTCGGATAGCCAGTAATAGGCAGCGCAGGCAAAAACGCCGGCTACCATGACGCCGATGGCGGACACGAGTTGTTGAGCCATGTTCCCTCCCTTGGTCCTCTCCGCGCCGCGCTGATTTATGCGGTCGTCGGGGCAGTTCCTTCAATGAGGCCCGGCAGCAAGCCGCCGGGCCTTTTTACCGCAGATTTTGATCGAAAAACCGCAGAACGGTTTTCCGGAATTTGCCTGGCCGATGGTTACTTCAGGCCGTCCCAAGCCTTCTGGATATCGGCGGCGACCTGATCGGCGGATTTGCCACCGACGAAATCGATCATGCCGGTCCAGAATGCGCCAGCACCGATCTTGCCCGGCATCAGGTCGGAACCATCAAAACCGAAGGTCGTCGCCGTGGTCAGGATTTCACCCTGACGCTTCATCTGCTCATTGGCATAGGTGTCGACATTCACACCCTTATACGGTGTCAGGAAGCTCGACTGCGCCATCCACACTTCATGAGCGATCGGGGTCTGCAGGAATTCGACGAATGCCTTGGCGGCAGGCGCTTCCTTGGTGACGGTGACCAGAGTACCCGCGCCGAGAACCGGCTTGCCGAGTTCGGGCTTGGATGCGTAAGTCGGCATGTAGAAGAAATCCGCATCCGTCCCAACCTTGGTGCCCTCAGGGAAGAAGGACGGAATGAACGATGCCTGATGGTGCAGGTAGCACTTCGGCGGAATGTCGAAGAGGCCCTTCGGGCTGTCGCGGAAGTCGGTGGAGGCCACGGCCGCAACGCCGCCGCTGACATATTTTTCGTTCTTGGCGAATTTGCCGAATTCGTTGATCGCCGCAACCACGGCCGGATCGGTGAATTTCACCTCGTTGGTCGTCCATTTCTGGTAGACATCGAGAGGCTGCGTGCGCAGCATCAGGTCTTCCACCCAGTCGGTCGCCGGCCAGCCGGTCGCGCCGCCGGAACCGAGGCCGATGCACCAGGGCGTGCCGCCATCAGCGACGATCTGGTCCGTCAGCTTGAGCAGGTCTTCCATGCTCTCGGGGACCTTGTAGTCCGCTTCCTCAAAATTCTCAGGCACATACCAGACGAGCGACTTCACGTCGGCCTTGAAGGGGAATGCAAAATAGGCCTTCTTGCCGTCCTTGCCCTTGTAGCTGCCGAGATCGACCCAGGATTTGCCAGCGCCGTAATTTTCCTCGACCCATTTTGCCGTGTCATCGCCGAGCGGCACAAGGAAACCCTTGGCGGCGAGATCGGCCAGAAGGCCGGGCTGCGGCAGGATGGCTATATTGGGCGGGGAACCGGCCTGCGTGTCGATGACGATCTGCTGTTCGTAATTTTCCGATGAAGAATAACGGACATTCACGCCCGTCGCATCGGCGAAATAGGCGAGCACCGACTGAAACAGCGCCTCGTCCTCGCCACGCCAGGGCCCGAAAATCGTCAGCGTCTGGCCTTTCAGGTCGGCATGGGCCGCCTTGAAGTCCTCGTAGCTTTTCCAGTTGAACTTGGCATCTGCGCCGGGTGCGAATTTCAGATCGGCAGCAAAGGCCGAACCCGACAGCAGCACCATAGAGGCCGCCGTCGCCAAAAGAGTCTTCCGCATGTGATTTACCTCCCATCACATAAAAGGCTCAAAGCGTCCTCTTCCAATCAAAGCGCTTTGGCTGCCCATTCATCTCATTGTCTTCGAGATGGAGTCAAGAGGCTCTTTTGGCAGAAACGCTGCGGCGCTGCGGTAAAAGTCGTATTTATTTCGAAAGGCGGCTATCATTTTCGATTGAGAAAAGCGGATGGGACTGGTAAAAATCTAAAGCGCTTTGGGAATGTGAGGAGTGGCTTTTAGCCTTTTCCTGAGCGCGCGCATGGAGGAAATGACAGACATGAACCTGAAACAGTTGTCGCAACTGCTGGGGATTTCGCAGACGACCATCAGCCGGGCGCTCAACGGTTATCCCGAGGTCAGCGCGGAAACCCGCCGCCGCGTCACGGAAGCGGCCGAAAAGACCGGTTATCGCCCGAACGCAGCGGCGCAGCGGCTGGCAACGGGCAAGGTCGGTTCCATCGGTCTTGTCATGCCCATCGGCGAGCACCACCGCTCCGACGTGCATTTCGGTGAATTCCTGAGCGGTCTCGGCGAGGAAGCCTCGCGCAGCGGCTTTCATCTCGTCATCATGCCGACCGAACCCGAAAATGAGCGGGACGCGCTCCGGGGTCTGGCGGCGAGCGGCAGCGTCGACGGCATCTATCTCGCCTACATGAAAAATAACGACCCCCGCATCGCCATGATGCAGTCGCTCTCGCTGCCCTTCCTCGTGCATGGCCGCTCCGTCGGCGTGGAGGAGGATTATCCCTATCTCGACGTGGACAATGAAGGCGCCTTTCACGATGCGACCCAGCTTCTCCTGCAGCTTGGCCATACGCGCATCGGACTACTGAATGGCCCGGAAGGTTATGATTTCACCTACCGGCGCTGTCTCGGGGTGGAAAAGGCGCTGGCGGCCAATGGGCTTTCCCTGCACCCGGATAATAAACGGCATAGCAGCATGACGGATGAAGAAGGTTATCTCGGCATGGAGGCGCTGCTGTCACGCCCGGAAAAACCGACCGCCATTCTCTGCGCCAGTACGGCGCTGGCGCTCGGGGCAATCCGTTCGCTCAATCAGCGGGGGTTAAAGCCCGGCAGGGATATTTCGCTGATCGCCCATGACGACGTGTTGCCGCTTTTGAAGCCCGATAATTTTTCGGTGCCGCTGACCACCACACGCTCGTCGCTGAGGGCAGCCGGGGTGCGCGTGGGTCAGCGCCTGATCAATCGCATCAAACTCAACCAGATGGAACCGCATCAGGAACTCTGGAAGGCGGAACTCGTGGTACGCGCTTCGACGGGGCCGGCTCCGAAAGCGTAGCCGGCCGGTCAATTCAATCAGAACTTCGGCGCGGTCTTGCCGAGCGCACGATAGGCAGCGATGACGGTGTTGGCCATCAGCATGGCGATCGTCATCGGGCCGACACCGCCCGGAACCGGCGTGATGGCGGCGGCAACAGCGCTTGCCTCGTCAAAGGCGACATCGCCCACCAGCTTCGATTTGCCTTCGCCCTTTTCCGGTGCGGCAATGCGGTTGATGCCGACATCGATGACGGTTGCGCCGGGCTTTACCCAATCGCCCTTCACCATCGCCGCGCGACCGACCGCAGCCACGAGAATATCGGCCGTCTTGCAGACGGTGGCGAGGTCTTTGGTGCGCGAATGCGCCATGGTCACCGTGGCGTTGGCGTTCAGCAGGAGCTGGCCCATGGGCTTGCCGAACAGGTTCGAGCGGCCGATGACAACGGCGTTGAGGCCGGAAAGGTCGTCGCCGTGAATGCCACGCACAAGCAGCATGGCGCCAGCTGGCGTGCAGGAAATGAGACCGGTGGCGAGATCGCCGGTGGCGAGCTTGCCGGCATTCAGGACGCTCAAGCCATCGACGTCCTTCTCGGGCAGAATCGACTGGATGATCTCATCCGAATTGAAATGTTTCGGCAGGGGCAGCTGTACCAGAATGCCGTGGATGGACGCATCGGCGTTCAGTTCGCCGACCAGCTTCAAGAGTGCCGCCTGCGTCGTTTCTTCCGGCAGCGTGTGCTGGATGGAGTTGAAACCGCATTGCTTCGCCATCTTGCTCTTGGAGTTCACGTAAGCGTGGCTGGCCGGATCATTTCCGACGATGACAACCGCGAGGCCGGGCTTCACGCCCTTCTCCGCCTCGAGCGCTTCTGCCGATTTGCGGACCGCCTCCGTTACCGAAGCCGCCTTCGCCTTCCCGTCAATCACAACTGCCATGCGTCCTGCTCCTGCTGGGTTACGTAGGCTCCGTATGGTGCCCTCTTGGCAGGAATGCAAGTTAAAATGCGGCGTTTTCAGGCTGTTTTGCGGTAGTCTTCCCGATGATCCGCGTAATCGGCGAGACGCTCTCTCAGGAACGCCAATTCCCGTCGCAATTCCATCAGCTCCTCGGCTTCGGCCTGCGCATGATCGAAGCGTCCCGCAAGGGCTTCGGCCAGCAGCGGCGGCAGCCCTGATGATGCGGGGTCGACCGTTCTGACGGTGCGATTGCCCATCAGCACCTGCCGCACGCGTTCGTCCAGCGGCATATCGTCGGCATCATTGGCGGCCTCGCCGTAATAGTCGTCAAAGCTGTCCCCCTCCGGCTCGACAATCGTTTCCGCAGCGACAGGCTGCAGGTCGTCGAATACCGCCGGTTCGATCTGTTCGAATTCCGAAAATTGTGGCGCTGCGACGGAGGGTGCCGGTTCCTTGCCGGTTTCGGCGGCCGAAACAGCCTCCTCCTCCTCGTCATGACGGCGATAGCTGAGCAGATAAAGGCTGCCCAGCAGGCCGAGCAACGCGCCGCCGCCCGCCAGCATGGCGGCCTGGGTCAGGTCGCGGGACAATTCGCCCGGTGCGGCCTTCTTCGCCAGGCGGGTTTCGAGGGCAGGTGTTGCCGAGGCGGTCAGGTCGCGGCGTTCGCTTGCCTCCAGATAGACATTTCGCGCCGTTTCCAGCTCGCCCTGCAATCGGGAGAATTCACCGGGTGCGACGCCGAGGGCATTCAGGCGGTCGAGATATGTCTTCTGCTCGCCCGTGGCGGTGGCGATCTCCTGATTGAGACGCTTTTCATCGGCCCGCAGCCCGTCGAGCAACTGGCGCAATGCGGGGGCGGCAAGTGCCTGCGCGGCATCGACGGCGTTCTGGGCGGCGATGCGGCGGGGGTGTTTCGGGCCGTAATCCACGGAAACACCGGCAAGCGCCATGCTGGCACTCGCCTGTTTCTGCCTGACATCCTCAAGCGCCGAAAACGCCGCGCCAGCTGGCAGCGGTTTGGAATACACGTCATTCGGCTTCAGGGCCGAAGCTGACGCCAGATCGGCCTGGAGAGATTGCTGCTGCCGGGTGGCGCGCGCCAGACTGTCGTTGACGTCACGCAATTGCTGTTCGAGCTGCTGCGCCTCGGTCATCACGGCATCGCCATGGCGCATCTGGAAACCGTTTAGAGCCGCTTCCGCCTCGTCCAGCTTTTTCCGTGCTCTTTCCATCTCTCGCATCGCCGGGGTCATGGTGCCGGCCTTGCCATCCGCCATCACGCGCATCGAAAGATAGTCCGTCAGCCGCATGGCCATGTCAGGCGTCGCAGCCTTGGCGGTCACAACAAGCATATTTTCATCGGGGGTCAGTTCAAGCCGGATCGCTTCGCCCACGGCGCCATTCAGCGCCTCACGCGGGGAGACCACGCGCGCATGCGCACCCGTCAGGAGATCGACAAGCAGGCCAAGCTCGCCCTGATTACGAACACCGACCATATCGGCGGGTTTCAGCTTCAGATCGGCGGTTACCCGCTCGAGCCCGGAGGGCGACAGCAGGGTCCGCCGCGCCATTGCCAGAAAACGGGACGCATCCGGGGCGTCGTATCCAGTCTGGGTAACCTCGATCCGGGCCTGCGACACATAACCGCGAAAACCGGAATCGATGAGCAGCAGCGGAATGGCAGCGCCGGTGAACGTTGCTGCCGCGACGCAGCCTGCCGTCAGCAACCGCAGACAATGTCTGCGCCACTGCGACACGGGCGCAGAGACATCATCCCCCTCGGGGCGGATCGCGATCATATCCGGATTGTCATCAACCATCTGAAGCCGTCTGCCGCCATCGGTGCCGCCCGCAATGGGCGACTGTCAAAACCTTACGAGAGGTTAAAGGATCGTGGCAAACAAATGGTTAACGCTGGGCTTCGCGGAACTGGTATCAGCTCTTGCCCAGCGCGATGTGCCAGGGTTCGGCACAAAGGCTGTAGAGCCAGCTCATATGCAGCTTGCGGAAAATGTCCGGCATGCCGGCCACTTCCGAGGACAGGACCTTGAACAGGGGGCCGACTGCAATGGTGACACGCGCGTCCTCACGGCTGACACTGCGGTGCAGCCATGTCTCCTGATTTTCCTTGAGCATTCCCGCCAGGAGCACGTCCACCTTCACGCCGGCCGCGTCCCGGTTCAGCATGACGAAGTCGTGCCATGGCGCATGCGCACGCAGCCGGGCAAGCACTTCGCCGATCTGCGCCGCATCGTCGCCCGCCACGCCGATGCGTTTCGGTACAGCCATATAGGTCAGAAGCGCCATGGTGAAGGCAACGCCATCGATGGTGGCGGGCAGAGGCTCGCCATGTTCCGCCCGCGCGGCGGCTTTCATGCCCTTGCCCTGCGGCAGAAGCAGGCAGCTTTCCAGAATTTGCCGGTAGGCGTTATCCTTGAGTGAGAGCTTTGTCTTCTCGATGGTCAGGAAGGAGAGCATCGTGTGCCCTTCACAGGCCGAAGCCTTGCCGCTGACCAGTTCCAGCGCGCCGTTCCAGTCGAGATCACAGACGCGCAGCCCGTGGATATTCCGTTGCAATCCCCGGCGCGAAAAACCTGACGCGAAACTCATTGCCGACCCCCAATGCCAAACCGATCGCCACCGGCCCGGCGCATGGCCTGCGCGGCGGTGGTTCATGGGTCTGTTATACAGGTACAGGTTGAATTTAGCTTGAAAGCAATCTCTCGAATGCTCGTGAACGGAGCAAGAGATGATTAACCAGAGCGCGCCGTTTCGCCGCAGCGCCCTCTCTGTCAGTGGCTGGGTGCCGCAGCCTCTCCTGCTTCGGCCTTCTCGCCCTCGACGAGCTTGACCGAGTGGGGCGTACCATTGCCCTTCTGCTCGCGGATGTCGGCTTTCGACAGGTAATCGAGCTGTTCGATCAGCACGTCCTCGACCACCTCGTCATCGAGCCTCTTGTTCAACCCCTCGCGGATGCGCTGCTTGAAAGCTTCGGGATCGAAGGTGGAGATATTGGCAATGTTGACCATGGAAGAACCCGCCAGAAGCGTGAACAGTTCATCGGTCATCAGCTGCGTTGCCGGCAGTTCGATCTTCGCCATCTTGGCCTTGTCGACGCGCAGCGAGATTCGGCTGAGGAAATAGCCGTTCACTCCACCATCATTGATGACGGGGATCGTGATGCTTTCGCCCTTGACCAGTTGCAGATCGGCCTTTTTTGCCCCCGCCTCATCCGGCGCCGGCGCCGTCGCCATCTGGACGGAGAAATACACCGCGCCGAGCGTGACGGCGCAAACCCAGACGCCGGTGAGAAGAAGCTTCAACATCAGGAGGCTGCGCCGTAAAGGAATTGTTCCTGGGAATAGGTGCCGTCCGTATCGGCTTCCTGGATAGCGTTCTTGAGCAGATCCGCGACAGCACGAACCGCGTTCAGATGCGCCTCGACGCGGGTAGCATTGGTGGCGAGCTTGGACTTGATGCCCTTCACCTGCTCCATGTAACCGGCGGCGATATCTTCGTGCGGTGTATCGCGGACCAGCATCGTCAGTTCATAAAGGCAACGGCTCTTATGGGCATTGGAGACCTTGAAGTCGAACTGCGGGTCCTTACCGATATTGTCGTTCTCATTGTCGATGATCATCTCGAGGCGGCCGAGAACGGATTGGATACGGTGGTCGTTCGACATAAGGTCCATGCTTGTCTCCTCGTTAAGGTTTTTCATTCTCAAGCCTCGTCCGTTTTATCATTGGAAACGCCGAGGACCTGCCGTTCGAACTCCGCCACCATCCGAATTGCAGCATTGTGGTCTTTGTCATTCATCGATACGTCGGTAATGCCTTTGCTTTCGGCTTTCCGCAGCGCATCCTTGTAAGCCTGCTCCGCAATGCCGACGCCGCCATTTCTGGAAATCGTGTCGGCAAACTGTTCCGCCATCATGCTCTTCCAGATTTCGCCGGCATTACCCTTGCCGTAAACTTCCTCGCTGTCTTTCGGCAGCATGTTGGCAACGAAGGTCTGGAGAACCGAGGCTTCATATTTGCGGTATGTTTCGGGAATCTGAGTGCGTGCCGAGCGAATATTGGTATCGCCAAGGCCGGCCTTCGAGGAAGCACCGTCAAGCATATCGACGGCAGCACCAAAGCCCTTGCCGGCATCGGCCAGACTGGTTGCGGCAAAAGCCGCCTTGTTTGCCTTCAGTTTTTCCTGGGCGACCTGCACTTCCTGAGGGTCCGCCGCACGAACCACATCCATCACCAGATCGCTTATAACCGATATCGCCACGTCCCGAACTCCCGAGCTGACGAACGTGCCGGAGGAAAGCCGACGCGTTCACTCAATCAAGAAGCATCGCGAACGGTGTATTTCAGACGCCCGCGATGCAACAACGGGAAGACTATGGATCGCCAACCTTGCTGGAGGCTGGTGTGTGGGAAACATTCGTAATTTCTAACAAATCGTAGATTGCATTATCATCCGCCTCGCGATCCTCGAGATCGCGGGCAATATGCATCCTGTCCTCCAGCCTGTCGGCCTTGGTCTTTTCCTTCAGAACCTTGTTTTCCTGAAATTGCTGAACGCCTTCGAGCTGGCGATCCTGAACGACCAGACGGCTGTAGCGGTCCGAATAATGCTTGGAGAATGTCTGATGTACCGGCTCCATGGAACTCATGGCCTCAAACGTGCTCTCCATGGATTGCGCCACTTCGCTGCGAACGCGGGTGGTATCGGCCAGCTCCACCTCGGCCATTTTTTCCATGTGCCGCTGGACCGTTACCAGACGCTTGAGCTTTTCCGAGCGCTTGTCCGAAGCCATGGCGTTTCCTCCCGATCAAAAACCGATAAAGACCGGGCCGAACCCATCCACGAATTGCCGGATGAGGGCCGCGACCGACAGGTAAAGCATGAAAAGACCACCGGCCAGAACGAAGGGTGTCGATATGAAGAAGACCGGGATTTGCGGCGCCAGCTTGTTGATGAGACCGACCGCGACGTTGAACATCAGGCCGTAAATAACAAAGGGGCTCGCCAGCCGCAGCATGATCGAAAAGGACGCCCTGAGCGTATCCGTCAGCGTGATCAGCATCTTCTGTCCGCTGATGAGCGCACCGACCGGTGTGGCGCTATAGGAATCCACCAGCGCCTTCAGGACGATGTGGTGGAAATCCATCATGAACAGCACCAGCAGGCCACCGAAGGTGATGAAATTGGCGATCTGGTTTTCCTGCACGTCTTCGATGGGATCGGCACCGCCGGGCGCACTGAGGCCGATGGAAGCGCCGATGAGCGCACCGGTGAACTGGAAACCGAGCGTATAGAAACGGGCGATCAGCCCATACATTGCGCCGATGAGAACCTCGGTGAAGATGAGGCCAACGACCGTACCCTGGCTCGCACCGGAAACCTTTGGGTAGATGGTGTCCCACAGGACGGGCAGAAGCGCCATGGATACCGCTACACAGAGAAGCATGCGAATCTGCGGCGAGATGCGCGAACTTGAAAAGCCCGGCATGGTCATGAAGCAGGCGCCTATGCGGCAGATGGCAAGGAACAATGCAATGATTGTTCCCTGCGGGTCGGTTATCATGAAATGGCGCCCAGAATCTTGATCTCGAGACCCTTGGCCAGTTCCACATGTGAAAGAACCGGCAGGGTCGCAAAGAGTCGCTCGATAATCATGCGCACATAGGACCGCGTTTCCGGCGAGGTTACAAGGACAAAGGGCAGCCCGCGATCCATGAATTCACGGATAACTTTCGATGCCTGCTCGGAAAACTCTTCGAGATGGCGCGGATCGATGTCAAATTCGACGATTTCGCCCTTCTGGTCGCGTTTCAGCGCCTGATGGAAGACCATGTCCCACTTGTTGCCGAGTCGCAGGACGCGCAGCACGCCATTGTCGGCAAGGTCGCCGCAGAGCTGCTGCGACATGCGAACGCGGACATGTTCGACGATCTGCTCGGTCTTGCGCACATGCGGTGCGAGTTCTGCCACCGCTTCCAAAATGAGATGCAGGTTGCGGATCGATACGCGCTCGGCCAGCAGCAGCTTCAGCACCGCCTGCAGGCCGGAATAGGACATGTGCGAGGAACAAATCTCATCAGCCAGCTTCTTGTATTCGGGATCAAGCCTGTCGATGAGGATCTTGACGTCCTTGTAGGACAGAAGCTGCGGCAGGTTGTTGCGGATAACCTCGCTCAGATGCGTCAGCACGACAGAGACGTTATCGATCGGGTGGAAGCCTTCGCGCTTCAGATCCTCGGTAAAGGTCTCGAGGATCGAGACGGCCGGCATGCCGAAAGCGGGTTCGCGGATTTCATCACCTGGGATGCTCGGCTTGCGCCCTGCTCCCGTCACGACCAGCACATCGCCGACGCGCAGGTTGCTGGACGCGATCGTCGTGCCGTGGACGCGGATCTGATAGGCCTTTTCCGGGATCATGATGTCGTCGGAGACCTTGATCTCCGGCACCACAAAGCCGTATTGCGTGGCGAATTTCTTGCGCATCTTGCCGACGCGGAAGGCCAGTTCCTGATGCGCGCCGAGAAGGCGGGTGGAAACCTGCTTGCCGAGCGCGAGCTCGATCTCGGCGGTCTTCAGCACCTGCTTGACGGAATCCTTTTCCGCCTCGGTGGTCTGGAGAACCTTGTTTTCCTCTTCCTGGCGGCGAAGCGCGCTTTCGGCTTCGGCCTGGCGCGGAATATACCAGCTGCCAAAGGCCATGATGCCGCCGAGGAAAATGAAGGGCACGAAGGGAAGGCCCGGAATGACGGCGAGCAGACCCATCAGCATGGCCGAGACCATCAAAGCGCGGGGATAACCGCTCAGCTGATTGATGACGGCCTGATCCGTCGATCCGGCTGTGCCACCGCGCGACACCAGAAGGCCGGCCGCCAGCGATACGATCAGGGCCGGGATCTGCGAGACGATACCATCACCGACCGAAAGCTTGACGAAAACATCGGCCGCTTCGCCGATCGGCATGCCGTGGCGGAAATAACCGATGATGATGCCGCCGAAAACGTTGATCGCGGTGATGATGAGGCCGGCGATCGCGTCGCCGCGGACGAATTTCGAGGCACCGTCCATCGAACCGAAGAAGGAGCTTTCTTCTTCCAGTTCCCGGCGGCGACGCTGCGCTTCCTTTTCATCGATGATGCCGGCGGACAGATCCGCATCGATCGACATCTGCTTGCCGGGGATGGCGTCTAGGGTGAAGCGCGCGCCGACTTCGGCGATACGCGTCGCACCCTTGGTGATGACGATGAAGTTGACCGTGATTAGGATCAGGAAGACGATGAGACCGATGACGAAGTCACCGGACATGACGAGGCTGGAGAAACCCGCGATCACGCCACCTGCCGCCGTCGGCCCCTCGTTACCATGCGAAAGGATGACACGCGTCGTCGCAATGTTCAGCGACAGACGGATCATTGTGGCAATCAGCAGTACGGTCGGGAATGACGAGAAGTCCAGCGGGCGCTGGATCCAGAGCGCCACCATGAGGATGAGGACCGAAAGCGCGATCGAGAACGCCAGACCGATGTCCACCAGCATGACCGGAATAGGCAGAAACAGAACGCAAAGGATCGAAATGATGCCCAATGCGAAACCGATATCCCGCATGCTCGGACTGACCTTGGGCAAGGAGATGACTGGTGGCTGCGCCATGAATTCGTCCTGTCTCTTCATGAGAAGGGCGACGGAAAAGCCGTCGCACGGTTCCGGGCATCGGTTTTCGAAAAGCGAACGCAATTCGGGCCGATGCTTTCAGCCTATCCCTAGCCGCTGAAGCTTGCGCGAGGATGGCATCCGAAGAAAACGGGGGTCAGAAGCCCGACTGGATGCGGGAAAAGACGAGGTTGGAAAAAAGCACGATCTGCGCACCCACAAAGGGGGCGGCGACACCGAGGACGATCATGATCGTCACGATCTTCGGAACGAAGGTCAGCGTCATTTCCTGAACCTGGGTCAGGGCCTGAATGAAGGCGATTGCGACACCGACGATCATGGCGGCCAGAACCGCCGGACCGGCCGCGACGAGAACAGTCCAGACTGCCGCCTGCATGATATCAAGCGCATCGGCCTCGTTCATCGTCGCATCCTTGTTTTATAGAGGCGGCATCATGCCGCCTCACTATCAGGAACCGGCCGAGTTGTTCGAATCAGCCGTCGTTTCGTCAGATTTAGTCGTGATTGGGCCGTTGGAGAAGACCACGCCGGCCTGTAGCAGCACTTTATCACCGGCTTCCGTCACGGCGACGATGCCGTCGGAGAAGACCTGCACTTCCTTCACCACGCCGGTGACCTTGTCATCGGCGCTCATGACGGTCTTGCCGACAAGATCGGACGCGCGCGTCAGGGCTTCCGCCTGCAGCATGCTCTTCAGGTGGGTGTTGGTCTTGATCGTCTGCTCGACCTGCGAGAAGCTTGCCAGCTGCGACATCTGCTGGCCCGCATCCATCGGGCTGGTCGGGTCCTGGTTCTTCATCTGGGCGATGAGGAGTTTCAGGAAGCTGTCATAGTTCAGCGAGGCCGCATTCTTGTCACTGCTGCTCGCCCCGGCATTGGCCCAGGGGTTAGCGGCTGCCGAGTTGACTGCATCTACCGCCATGGTGCGATCTCCTTGCGAATCTGTTCGATCGTTGCCGGGGTCATTTCCTGATTGCTGAGGATTTTTTCCTCGATCGTGTAGAGACCGCGAATGGCCTTCAGCGCTTCGAAAGCCTTGCCGGAGGCAACCAGCCCGTCGATCCGCTTCAGTTCCGCCAGAATCTCGTCATGCTGGAAGCAATTGAGCAGCATGCTCACGGACTTGCGGAACATGTTGGTGGATTGCTCGCGCCCTTCCGGGTTGATGAGGATCATCTGTGCGATGAAATAGAGCTGCCGGAGCGGAGTCGTCGCCTGGTCGGGCTGCAGAACGTGGTTTTCAAGCAGGAACGTGACATCGTTCAGGAATTCCAGCGCCACCTTGCGATCCACACGCAGAACCGCGCCGTTGATGAAAATCTTTTCGCCCGATTTCAGCGAGATTCGAAGTGTACTTTTCATTTCAGTCCATCCCTGATGATGGTTGTCACGTCAATTATGCCCTGGAAATTCGTCGACTGACGTTTCCGGATCAGTTCGCACTCTTTCAAAATCCAGATCGCGATGGAAATCAGATTGGCTCTCAGTTCCATGGCCAGCTGGTTGTCGGGTTGCTTGAGATCCTCAATGAAGCGGATCCAGACCCGTCGAGTGTAAAAAAGTGCTTCGATCGAGTGGCGCTGCGAAGAGGAGTCCCTTGCCTCCACCAGAAGGTCGATCGATTTTGTCAACGCCTGCCGCTCGCGATCTTTCGCGTTGGCGACACCATCCTCCATGATTTCGGCGTAGGAAAACTGGTACATTCATGTATCCTTTATCTGCCGCCACCCCTGTTCATCAGAGGTAGTTTACCAGACTCATTTTTTGCAGACGCGACGTCAGGCTGTATGCGATCTCAATCTGCTGCTGCAGCAGGTCGAGACGGGTTTTCGCCTCGTAGGTATCGATCCCCTCAATATCCAGCAGATGTGTTTCGATGATCTTCTTCTGGGCCTCCAGCGAATCATTGGCTTTTGAAACACGGCTTTCGGAAAGACCGAGCTGGCTTTGCTGCTGGTTCAGACCATTGATGGCGGTGCCTATATTCGTCACCGACTTCATGGCGACCATTTCGCGGATGCCGCTGTCCACCTTCGGATCAAGGAATGTCATCGACGTCATCGCGGTCAGTGCGAAATAGCGCATACCCTGCGAGTTGCTGTTGCTGGACGTTTCCACGATCTCGTTCTGGCTGATGCGGCTCGTCATGTTGGTGTTGCTCGCTTTCGAGCCGAAGGTCGTCCAGAAATCGTAGTTCTGGCCGGCCGTCAGGCTGGTGTGCGGCGGGTTCGTGACGGTGGTCGTACCTTTAAAGACGCCTTCGATATGCGTCATGAAGCCTTCGACCTGCGTTTTCGACAGGCTTGCGAAATCGCCCACCGGCGGCGTCTGCGCCGCCATGAACGCGTTCAGTTCCGTCTCATAGGCCGCTTTCAGCGGAGAACCATCCGCGAAATAATCATCGACGGGCTTCACATCCGTATTGATGCCGGAAAACAGAAACTCGCCATTGACCGCCGTATTGGCGAAGCTGGTGAAGTTGTTGAACGCATTCGAGATGGTCTGGGAGACCGTCGTCAGCGTCGGTGCTTCACTGCTGGTGTTGGGGACCAGCACCTTCTGGATTTCCTGCGCGGCTTTCGCCATGCCGTCCAGCGCCGTCTGCGAGGACTTGAGGCGTTGCGTCGCAATCGAATTGACGCTGACCAGCGAGGAGATGCGGTCGATGTCGCGATTGAGATCGAGGCTGCGGGCGGTATTGGCGCCCAGCGTCAGGCCGAGATCGGCATGCTTGCCCGTCGTCAGCTCGGTATTGAGATTGGTCATCTCAAGCTGAGCCTTCAGGATGGTGCTGCGCATGCTGTTCTGCATTGCCAGCGATGAAATGAAGGACGTTTTCATCGTTTACCTCACCATGTCCATCAGCGACTTGAGCATCTCGTCGACGGTGGTCACAAGTTTCGTGGCGGCCTTGTAGGATTGTTCGATATCCATGAGCAGCGACAGCTCCTCATCCAGGCTGACCGCCGTATTATTCGAGTAAGACTTGGCGGAGCGCTCATAAAGCGCGCCTTTTGCTTCGTTTGCCGAAGTCGCACCGGAACGTTCCTGTTCAAGCCACCCCATCGAGTTGGTGCCGTATTTCAGGATGCTGGTATTCGTATCGATACGTGTCGACGCGGCAAAATTCATGGGCGCGTCAAAAGCAGTGACATAGCTGCGGATCAGGGCGGAAAAACCGGTTCCCCCCGAAGTTGCGGTGTTTATGACGTAATCGGTACCGTTGATACCCCCGTCACGCAACAATTCCGGATTGCCACCTTTGGAAATAATTAACGCCGGGTTGACGGTAATGCTGGCTGCGAGCCCGGGAGAGACAACTCCGTCTGGCGGAATGGTCGTCGCGGCCGGCGAGCCGTAGGTGAACAAACCCGGCATGTTCGGCAGGCCGCTGGTCGGGTCTGCCGGCTTTTCCGCAAACATGGTGATGAGACCACGCGCAATTTCGTCGAGCTGGCTCTGCATCGTCGGCGCCAGATCGTCACGGACCTGCATCAGGCCCTGCAGCGAACCCGCGGCCGTGGTATTGGTGCCAGTGCCTGCCTTCAGCGCCACGCCATCGATGTAAATGGCGTTGCCTGTGGTCGTCGCGTCGTAACCCGGCTGGGTCTTGAAGGTCACGCTGCGCGGCACGATCTCGAACAGCGTCGCGCCGTCAGTCGTGTAAAGCGCGACATCGTTGTTGGGGCGATTGACGACATTGATGCCGACGATGGAGGAAATGTCCTTCAGAAGCGTCTCGCGCTGATCGAGCGCGTCGCTCGCATCACCGCCGATCGCTGTCTGCGCCTTGACCTCGTTATTGGCTTCTTCGAACTTGGCAAGCAGTCCGTTCAGTTTGTCGACCTGGAGGGACATCTCCTTGTCGGCGCGCAGGCGCATCCCCTGCAGTTCGGACGAAGCCTTGTTGAGCGAACTGGCGACATCCGAAGCGGATGTGACGGCCGTCGCTGCCAGCGCCGCATCGCTCGGCTTTGCCGCGTAGCCGTCCAGGCTCTTGAGCAGTTCCTTCATATAGTTGGCTGGCGAACTCTCATAATTATTGCCGCCAAAAACACTCTTTATTTCCTCGAGACCGCTCAGAACGGACCTCTGGCCGGAAGCAAGAGAAGAGCTGGAAATAGTCTGCCGAAGAAGACTTTCATTCTGGGCACGGCCATTGGAGACGATACTCGCTCCGGCCATGGTCGTGCCGAGAATGGCGGTTCGCTTGACGTAGTTCGCATTACCGACATTGGCAATGTTTTTCGAAGTAACGTCGGTCTGCTTACCTGTGTTATTGAAAATCGATTGCGCAGTATTCATTGCTGACGTGAGCGACATTCATCTGTCCTCGTGAGAAGTATTATCTCTTCAGATTGATCAGGACGTCCATCAAATCCGATCCAGTCTGAAAGACTTTCGAATTCGCTGTGTAGATACGCTGGGATTCAATCATATCGGTGAGTTCGCTGGCGATATCGACGTTCGAACCTTCCAGCGCACCCTTCTGGATGTAACCAAAGCTGCCCGCTTGCGGGAAGCCGATGGTAACGACACCCGAGTCGTTGCTCGGCAGATAGACGTTGCCGTTCTGCGGGCTCAGATTGTCGACGCTCGGCACAGTTGCCAGCGCCAGCTGGTAGATGTTGCGGCGACCGCCATCCTGATAGACCGCCGTCACCAGACCGTCCTTGCCGATCTCGACATCCTTGATCTGGCTCGGACCGTTACCGTTCAGCACCGCGGTGCCGGGCGTGAACTTCGACGAGAACTGCGTCATCTGCGACAGGTCGATATTGATAGCCTGTGCAACGCCGCTGTTAGCGTCATTGATGGTGATGGATTTGGGCGACGCCGTCGTGAGCTTGTTCGTTGCCGGATCGAAAGTCAGCTCGACTTTTTCCTGAACGAGTGTTGCAGGCGCTGTAGCCGCATAGGGAAAACCACCATTCGTGGACTGATCCTGACGGTAAACCGCGACTTCCCAGGTATTGTCGGCAGTCTTCGTGTAATAGAAGTCGTAAAGAACTTTGGCGCCGCCGCTGTCAAAAGCCGTCAGCGACGTCTTGGCGCCAATTTTCGACGTAGCCACGTTATCGCCAGGAAGCGATCCGGCAGCAACAATGGCATCATCGCGATTGAGGTTGGCCGGGAAGCTACCTTGGGTTGAAGGCGACGCCGTCAGACCGAAATCATTGATGTTGATAGCCGCGAGGCCGGTAAAGCCGTTGACAACCGCAGCCGGCGGGTTGGCGCCGTAAGGGTATCCCATCAGCTTGAAGCCCGCGGCATTTTCCAGATAACCCTCGGAGTTTTTCTGGAAGGCGCCGGCGCGGGTAAGATAAGGCGTGCCTGCACCATCCTGAACCACGAAGAAGCCGTTGCCCTGAATGGCAAGGTCCGTGCTCGAGGTGGTGTAGGAGAGGTTGCCCTGCTCCGAAATGCTGTAGCGAACGTTGGACTGCACGCCGCCGGACGCATAGCTGCCCGATGAGGAGGGCAGAACGAGCGAAGAGAACGACGTTGATGCGCGCTTGTAGCCGGTGGTGCTTGCGTTGGCGATGTTGTCGCCCACGGTGCCCAGCTTGTTCGCCTGCGCATTCATGCCGGACACACCGGTTCGCATAGTGCCGAAAATACTCATTCAAAAACCCTCGTGGTCATCTTTCAGGGAGAAGGTAAAGCGTTTGGCTTGCGTGAAGCTGTCTGAAATACCGCGTTTGAAAAAGACCACGCGGGTCAATGAAAATCATTGCCAATCAATGCTGTAGCCGAGGAACCGCTTGGAATCGACCGGATCGTAGCCAAGCTTCTTGCGCAGCTTCTTGCGCAGCTTGCTGATGTGGCTTTCAACGACGTTTTCTTCGACGTCATCATCGAAGATGCCGTAGATGGCATTGAAAATCTGCGACTTGGAAACGCGACGTCCGCGATTGGCAATCAGATATTCAAGGATGCGACGCTCGCGGCGCGGCAAGGCAAAGACTTCGCCGCACACTTCAGGATCGCGACCATCGGAGAAAACCCGGATCGGCCCTGCATCGGTGAAGTTCGAGATGACCTGCAGCCGGCGGCGGATAGCCGCCGCACGCGCAAGGATTTCACGGGGGTGAACCGGCTTGCGCACGACATCGTCGACGCCGCTGTCGAACAGCGCGAGCGTTGCTTCCAGCGAGGGCTGGTCGCTGACCGCGATGACAGGTGCCGTCGTGCGATCCCTGATCGCCTTCGGCAACGAAAAGCTCCGGTCGCCCTGGCCGATCAGGAAGGCCTCCACGGCCGCCAGATCGCTGTCTGCCGCCGTCGAGACCCATTCCCCGAACTCAACCGGATCGAACCCGGTCGAGGGGATGCCCTCACGCCCAAATAGAGATGTATAGCCGTCTTTAACGAGCTCGCGCTCATCAACCACTACGATCATTCGTCCGCCTCCGAATCAGTGTGGTGTTTTCCAATGAGGCATTGGTACGAATCGGGGGATTCACGAACAACTGTAGGAAATCATCGATAGTTATTAATAATTGATTAACTATTTGGTGCCGATTTGATCTATATATAGTGGGTATTAACCATATGTGGTACAAAATTTTTGTGTAAAAATTTTAAAAACCCAAAAAAACAGCTTGCAGCGCCTTTTTTCGATCAATCTATCGCCACATTTCAAATTACGAGTCCTGCGACCTTGAAAGACAATTTCAGGTTGCTATCCGTCGCAGAAGTTTTTCGCGTTGGCAGTCCATTTCCCGTACCCCGTCGCCACGAGATTGGCGATGACGCGGCAGACATATTTCTTCTGCGCGGGGTCATTATTCGGGCCGGCGTGATAGCGCGCGACTGCCATTGTCCAGGTTTCATGCCTGTTATGGAGATTGCGCAGGAACATGGCGGCATATTCGACATTGCGGCGCGGATCGAACATTTCCCGCGCGGAGGTGAAGTTTTCGCCGTGGAAATAATGGTTTATTTGCATGCATCCGAGGTCAATCAGCTTGGCGCCGTTGCGTTTCGCCGCCTCGAAAGTCATCATCGCCTCCTCCGTAGAGGCCGCAAATACCGGTTTTCCCTCAATATTCATGGCATTGGGGTCGAGACGCCCTTTGCGGCCCGTCTCGGTCAGGCCGACGGAATAGAGAATTCCTTCCGGCACGCCATATTTGCGGGCGGCCGACTGGATCTCTCTTTCACAGACACCTGATGTTGCCGAAGCCGACGCGTTTTCAGAGGTAGACGCCATTGTCAGCAGAAGAGCGGCCAGAGCCGAGAGCGCCATCCATGCCTTCATTATGCACCCCCAAATTATCACCATTGCCTTGCCGGCCATCCCGTGCGCCGGACTCGTCACGGTTGCGCCCAGCGGAGGCCTGCTGGCCCTGCTGCTGCGCCTGCTGATTTTGCTGATTGTTGCCTTGTGTGCCCGTTTGGTCACTCTTGTCGGAAGAAGCGATGCTGATGGTGATGTTGTCGACCGTCAGACCCTGCGCCTTGAGACCTTCAAGGATGCTCTTGCTGTCGTCCTGGAGCTTTTTATAGGCCGCCATGCTCTCCACCGTCATGTGAACGGCAAGCTCATCACCCGCAAGGCGCAGCGACATCGTCACCGATCCGAGCTCGATCGGCGTCATGTGCAGCTTCAGTGTATGCACGACCTTGCCCGTGCTGCTCTGGGCCGCCGCATTGGACAACGAAGAACCCGGCTGCATGGCGCTGACCCATTCCGGATCATTGACGATGAGGCCGGTCAGAGCCGAAGCATTGGTCGAGGGCGCCAGGCCGATGAACCGCCGCGAATCGACAACAGTGACGTTATCGGCCACCTTGCCGCTGCTGTCCCGGACATCGAACTCGACACGGCCTTCACGCTGAACCGTGCCCATATCAAGCGCGCGGGCCGTGCCCGAGCGGGAGGAGGAGAAACGGAAGGCCGAGGCATCGTTGCCGCCTTCCGCGCCGGTGTTCGTCTCGTTTTTGGCGAGTTCCATCTTCGTGGGCATGTCTTTCAGCGAGGGCTCCGCCTTGCCGCGCACGGGTTCGGCCCTGTCGGATTTCACCGAATCCACCTTGCCGGCAATCGCCTGCGCAATTTCCTCAAGCGGCGACTTGGCTGTCGCAATATCGCCGGCACCGATCATGACGGTCTTGAGCTCCGCGAGCTTCGGATCAATCGTGTCCGCCGCCGTCTCGGCATCCCTGTCCGTCTCATCCTTGAGCTTCTTGCCGGTTTTGCCGTTGTCAGCCGAGGTGCGCACCGTTTTCAGAGCGTTCTGAAACTCGGCCACCGTCTCGTGGTTACGGGGTTCGCCGGCATGCTCGCGAGCGATCGTATTCAGAAAAGTTGGGGGGCGTTTGACCGGAGCATCCGTCTTTTCAGGCTCGTCATCGGGTTTTGCGTGCTGCTCCTTGGCCGAACCCGCATCCTGATGCCGCGATTGCGGCGTGCGTTCGTCCCGGACCGTGGAAAGTGCATCGCCGAAGCTGCCGCCCTTGGCGTCGTCCCTTGCATTTGCGCCGCTGGCGCGGGTGTCGGGTGGTGGCGCGTTCACTATCGCGTTGATGGTTGCGTCGATCATGGTGCCCCCTCGCCTTTCTTCAACAGGCTGTCGATTTCATCGAGCTTGCTGCGGCCACTCGTCACGAGTTGCCGGACATTTTCGCCCGCATCGTCCGCCTTCTGGGTTTCAACCCGCCATATGCTTTTTGTATCGGCAGCGACCGCCGCCTCTTTTGCAGGTGCTGTGCCGCCTGGCTCGTTCGTCGCCGCAGCCTTGGCCTGGACGCCAGTCTCTGCGGAAGGAGGACGCACCACCTGGTCGGCAATCGCCCTTGCCGCATCGCGCAGGGCCCTGTCGCGATCCGACAGCTGCGCTTCGGGAATTTGCCCGATCGCCTCGATCGCGCTCACCACATCGGGCGTGCCGATGTTGGAGAGACTTTCATAAAGATTGGCCTGCACTTCCGGTGTGCCCGGCAAAGCCGGAGAAAGCGTCTTCGCCTTCAGCGCGGCCATGCGCGCCAGCGAATCCTTGCCGCTGATCGCCGCGAGGCGGGAAAGGCGCAGATAAGCTTCCTTCTGCCTCTCCGCATCCATCATGGCGAAGGTTTCCTGTATCGCCTCCTCGCCGATGGAATCGGCGCGCTTGACCACCAGCGAGACCAGAAGATCCGCGAACTGGCTGGCATAGGGCGAATGCAGGAACCGTCGCGCATAACGCTGCGCATAGTCGATACCCCGCGTCGCGTCGCCGTCTTCCACCGCAATCGCGAGCGAGCGGCGCAGCGCCGCCTCCTCCACAATGGTACCGGGCGCTTCAAGCCGGGCGATGTCGTAAAAGGTGAGCGCCGCCAGCGGATCGCGCGGGATCGTCACATTGCCGCCAATCAGCGCCAGATAGGCGCCAATCCGCGTGCCGCGATATTCCGGCACCATGGCGGCGATACTCTGCGCCACCAGCGTCCCTTTGCCGGACAGGTATTTACGCAGGATATCGGCGACACGGCTGTCGAAATTGCCGTCGACATCGCGCGCCACCAGCAGTTCCAGCGTGGCCGGGTTGCCACCGCTCATCGCATAGATCAGCGCCGCATCGACATTGCGCGGGTCCTTGAAGATGGCCGAAGGCGCGCTCTTCAGCCGTTCATCGATTGTCTGCAGCAGAAAGCGCTGCATTTCGGAGGCGGAATGATCTCCCATAGCGACTGAATCCTGCACGAATTGCAGCGACCGCAGCATGGCATAGGGCATAAGATTGTCTTGCGACTGCGAAAACGCCTTGCTCGGCTCGGAGCCGAGACCGCAAAGCGTCGCCGCAAGAAGAAGCCAGCGTTTCGAGGTTTTCGTCACACTCACCCCCGATCAGCCTCAAGCAGGATTTCGATACGGCGGTTGGCATCCGCGAGAGGGTTCGACGGCACCTGCAATCTGCGGTCCGCAAAACCCGAAACCTGTTTCACCCGTTCTTCCGAGAGGCCGCCGCGCACCAGCATGTAATAGGCGCTATGGGCACGATCCATGGAAAGACGCCAGTTGTCATTGGCCTCACCCTTGAACTGCCGGCCATCGGTATGGCCGCGGATCACCACGCTACCGCCGCGCTCCTGCAGCAACTTGCCGATCTTTTCCATGGCCAGAACCAGCTCACCCCGGGGAACGGCCGATCCGATATTGAACATCGGCGTCTCCGCCTGGTCGGAAATGGTCAGCAGCAATCCGCCTTCGGCCGGCGTCACCACCAGTCCCTCGGAAAGCTTGCCGGTGATGCCGGATATCTGCTTCTCGATTTCTTCGCGCAGTGTATCGGCCTTTTCCCATTCGGCATCGCTGGCTTTGCTTGCCTGGTCCGGATTGGGCTTGGCAAGCGCGGCCTGCTCGGCGGCATCCGGGCGCTGCTGCGGCACCACCGCCGCGATTTCCATCGACTTGCCATCTTCCGCCTTGTCGGCGGTTGTACCGGCCTGCACGAGAGCAACAGCCTCGGCGCTCTTATCGGCCTCCTTGGCCGCCACATCCTGCTGTTTGCCATCGGCAGCCTGCGCGGCCTCTGCGGGAACCTGCTTCTGATCGGCGCGGGTGATTTTCACCTGCTGCGTCCAGAAATCCGGATCGAAGGGATCGCGATAGGCTTCGCCGCCGCTTGCACCGGTCGCCGGGCCGGAATCGGCCGCACCGCCCTCGCCCTTGGCGCTGACATTGGCCTGCTGCCCGACCTGCTGGGCGATTTCCGCCAACACGGAATAGGGGTTTTCGAAAAAGTCCGCCTCGGAGAAATTCGACTGTTCACCGGTCTGCGACGTCAGATCCTCACCCGTCGCCGCGGCGGAGCCCTTGGTCACCTTCTCCGCCTGGATGTTGGACTGGTCCTTCTTCTGGACGCCCTCTTCCTTATCGGCAGGCTTTTCCAGCCCTTTGGACGAGGGTTTCTCGTCGGAGAGCTTTATCGGGTTGAAATAGCTGGCGACAGAGGCCTTGGTCTCTTCATTGGCGGCATTGACCAGCCACATGACGAGGAAGAACGCCATCATCGCCGTCATGAAGTCGGCATAGGCGATCTTCCAGGCGCCGCCATGGGCGCCATCGTGCCCGCCCTTGTGGCGCTTGACGATGATGATCTCGTTCTTGCCGTGGTGGTGATTTTCGCCTTCACTCATTTCATCACCTTGCGAAGACTGGATGCCCAGGCGGACATGCGCGTCACGAACACGCTTTCACCCAACTCGATCGAAAGATCGATATCGGCTGTCTCGGTAAATTTCATCGTCTCTTCTTCAAAACCCGGCTGGGTCTTCAACTGGTCGAACAGGTTTTTCGGGCCTTTCACGACAAGCGTGACCGCCTCGCCATCGGGCATGGAGGCGCGCACGACATCGGCCAGCGCCGAAACCGCCTTGAGCGAAAGCTTTTCCGTCAGAACCGGTGCAAGAATATTGGCGGTCTGTTCGCTGAGATTAGCGGCGATTGCATCGATACCTTCGCGCAGACGACGCGACAGAAAAACGGCCGTTTCTTCAAGATAGACGGAACGAAGCTCTTCGAGCTCAGCGGTGTGGGCGGCGAGCAGCTCTTCCCGCTCGGCCTGCATCTTTTCGGTGATCTCGCGGGTCGCATCTTCGTAACCACGGGCATAGGCCGCCTGTTTTTCGCCTTCCGCATCAACAGGTGCCAAATCGTCGAAACCGGACGTGATATCGGCAAAACCAGAGGCGAAATCGGTATCGGCATCCGCCAACCCGTCGCCGAAGGCCGGTGAAGCCGGTTGAGCCTCACCGAAATCCTTGAGAAATCGTGCAATCGACGCGCTCATGCCTGCCCCCGGCAAAACTGGCCAACAAGGCGGGAAAGCCGCATTTCCAGACGGAAAACCGGCGTCCACTCTTCCTGGAAATGCTCTAAGCCGTTTGGCGGCACCACCGTCATCCTTGCTACCCTGCCCGTCTCTTCCATGATTCCCGGCCGGATCGCGCCATGCGATCCACCCGATCTTGCCCCGACGTTAGGTGTTCAAACTTGTGCGAGGATGAAGGCGGGCCTCATCAGGCAGCCCGCGCCCAGTCATCCGCTCGCCCGCGCCGGCCGAAACCCGTTACTTGAAGAGCTGGAGGATATTTTCCGCATTGGCATTGGCGATGGAGAGTGCCTGGATGCCGAGCTGCTGCTGCGTCTGCAAGGCTTTCAGCCTGGTCGATTCCTCGTTCATGTCAGCATCGACGAGACGGCCGACACCCTTGTCGATCACATCCATCAAGCTCGAAACGAAGTTTTCCTGCATGCTGATACGGCTCTGCAGCGAACCGAGGCTGGAAGCCGTGCTGGTCATTGCCTCAAGCTGCTTGTCGACGAAAGACATCATCATGTCGATGGCGTCTGCGCCGGTATAGGTCGTGCCGCCGCCAGCAAAGCCACCCATGGCTGCAGCGACGACATCGAGATTGCCGAGATCAAGGGTGGATACGGAAAAACCGAGGGAACGATTGGCAGACGCCGTACCGGCGCTGACGTCATAAAACCAGTCAGTGCTGCCGGTGTCGCGATAGGCAGGGGAAACGGTCGTGCCGCCGCTCGACGGGTTCGTCGCCGTGGCCTTGACCCAGACGTTTTCCGCAAGGCGGAGATAGTTGTCCGTGCCATTGCTATAGAGATTGGGATCCGTGTTCGTATCTGTCGTTGCGGCATTGAGCGCGCCGATCTGTGCGTCGCTCAGCTTCTCAACCACATAACCCGCTTGCGACGTCTTACCGGCCGTCGTCGAGGTCTGCATGACCTCTGTCTCCGTTTTACTGACAAAAACGGCGTTCTTATCGAGAATCCCAAGCTTCCCGCCGCTCAGGTCAAAAAGCACCGTGCTGCTGTCGAGCGTATAATCGACGGTGGTGACCCCCACATTGCCGGAGCCGGTCCTGGTGAAGGATGCGACGACTTTTTTCGTGATCGATTCCGCAACCGGCGGCGTACCGCTGTTGCTGATGCTGGCCTGCAGCCAGTTCTCGCCCGAGAAGGAAGCCGATTCGGAGATGCTCTTCAGCTGTTCCTGAAGCTGCTTGATTTCATCCTGGATTTTACCGCGGTCGGCACCCACGCCATAGGCGGCGACAAGCTTGGCCTTGATCTGCTTGACGACCTCGATGGTGCTTTCAAGCGCGTCATAGGCGGTGTCGACCTTGGCCGCGCCCAGGCCCAACGCGTCCTGCACGGCCGAAAGTGCGCTATTGTCGGAGCGCATCGTCGTCGCAATGGACCAGTAGGCCGCATTGTCCGCCGCAGTCTCGACACGAAAGCCCGATGACACGCGCGCCTGCGTCGTCTCGAGGTTCTTGTCGATCATACGCAGGGTTTGCAGCGCGGCCATCGCCGCCGCATTGGTCAAAATGCTTGTCATGGGGTCCACCCAACTCAAAATTTCAGAAAAAATCCGGCGCGGTGCCGACAACGAGCAGGAGCATCATGCGTATCGGCAATGGCCTGAAACAGCCACCGCGACCTGCCGTTCGTTAACAAATCGTTAATACGATAGGTAACAAACAACGAGACTGATTTGCAAGGCGTTCCTGTCTCTCGCAGCCGGGTTTCGCATAAACCGGCAGGCTTCGGGCAAGCCCGGGCCAAAACGCGCCGGAAAAACGTCGTTGCGCCCGTGATTCAACGAGCGCAACGGACATGATGGAAATTTGTGGCGGCTGATCCGGTTAAGCCGCTTCGCCCTGACGAGAGGCCACGAATCGGGCGGCTGTCAGGCTGCGTTGGAGAAACTCGGTATTTTCATCCGGGTTTTCGGAAGGGTTCTGAAACGAGACATGATTGATCTCGACCGCCGCATGCCTGTCGGCGAGAATCAATCGCGCATAGACCGTCGCGCCCTTCGGCTTGAGTTCGAGATCGAGGACGATCTCCGGCACGCCTTCCCATTCGAGCTTATATTCGCCGCCGGCGCCGAAATTGATCGTGCCTGGATGATAATAAAGCTCCGCCGCCGACGAAACGAGATCGGCGATACTGCCATAGCACTCGAATCGGAGCAGTGAAATCAGGTCGGCCGGGTCGAGCAAGCGTAATTCAGTGGCGATCGGGTTGATCGCCTCTGCGACGATCATTTCCCGCTGTTCGGAATAGGCGGATTTTTTCATTGGTTTTATTGAACCCGTATTTTCGATGACGTCCGGGCGTAAACCCGATGAACGAGCTCCGCCACAGCCTTGTAAAAGACTGGTGGAATCACACTATCTACCGAGACTTGCGCAAACATGGAGCGTGCAAGCGGAGGGTCTTCAAAAACGGGGATGTTGTTTTCTTCCGCAATCTGGCGGATTTTCAATGCGATAAGGTCCTGGCCCTTGGCGACGACGACAGGGGCGTCACCCTCTTCGCGCACGTAACGCAGCGCTACCGCAAAGTGTGTCGGGTTGGCGATGACAAGCGTCGCACGCGGCACGTTGTTGATCATGCGGCGGCGGGCACGGTCGCGGGCGATCGAGCGCTGGCGGGATTTGACCACCGGGTCACCCTGCGACTGCTTATATTCTTCCTTCACCTCATGCTTCGTCATTTTCAGCTGGCTGAACCAGTGATGTCGTGTCCATAAGACGTCCACGGCGGCGAGCAGCGCGGTCGAGAGCAAGATGACGACCATCATTTTTTTGACGATCTCGACCACGCGCACGAAAATCACCTGCGGATCGGAAAACATCAGATCGATGAGGCTGTAGAAATCACCGCGAAGCGCAAAGAACATGATGATCGAAACGATCATAATCTTGAACACCGATTTGGCGAACTCCACGAAACCCTGCTTGCTGTAGATGCGCGTGAAACCCTTTGCCGGCGAAATGCGTGACCATTGCGGACGCACCCGTTCAAGCACAGGCGACGGCAGGTTCTGTAGAAATGACGAGGCAAGGCCGAAGACGATGAACATGATCATGGCCGGCATGAGCAGGTAAGCGACGGATGTGCCGAGAAAATAGAGCAGCGCCAGGGCATCCGGCCGGGTGCTGAGGTTCCACTGTTCGGGCTGACCGAACAGGTCCTTCAGGGTGACACCGAGACGGCCGGCACCCTCGGGCAGGAAGAAAACCAGATAGCAGTAAAAGGCGAGCGACGACGCAAAGATCGGCACTTCGCGAGAAAATGGCAGATTGCCCTTTTCCGCCGCATCACGGAGTTTTTTCTCCGTTGGGTCTTCTGTTTTACTGTCCTTGTCCTGATCGTCTGCCAAGGCACGTTCCCGAAATAAAAAAGGCCCGCCGATCCCGGCAGGCCGTCATTTCGAAACTAGCGTTCGTGGCCGGCCATCGCAATGGCCCGCTCCGCCCTGGGGGCGGGTTATCAACCGGCTTCCGCTTAAGCGGCGGCCGACTGTTCCTCCGCGGCGACGTCCTTCAGCTGGATCTGGCCGGAATTGGCGAGCCGGATCGCCTCCTGCGCCACCGCGCGGCGGGCAATAGCCACTTCGCGGGTGTTGAGCGAGGCCTGTGGCACCGCAAGGTCCGATTCGATCATACGACGCTGGCGCGGGCTGATGCTGGAGAGCACACATTCCTTGATTTCCACCGTGGCGCCACGCAGCGCCATGGTCAGAACATCCGCCGAAACATCGTTGAGCAGCAGGACGCGGCTGCGCTGCGGCATGAACATAAGGTCGTCGAAGAGGAAAATCTTCGGTTTGACCTTGTTGGCGGCTTCCTTGCTGAGCGTTTCGAGCGAACTCAGCAACGTGTCGACCTGCGGCTTGTCCAGTTCGTTCATCAGATCGGCAACCTTTGTGGAACCGCCGGCATTGCGCTCGGCCTCGATCTCGTTGATGAGGTTGACCACGCGCTTCTCGATGATCTGCGCGGCGGTCGGGCTGACTTCCTTCATGTTCACCGTACGGTTCATGATATCGGCGCGCTGTTCTTCCGGAATGGTCAGGAGAACCTTGGCGCCGAAGGAAGAAGGCAGCATGGAGAGAATATAGGCGATGGTCTGCGGATGCTCGCGCAGCAGGAACTTGCCGACGAATTCCGGCTCGGCTTCCTGCAGACGGTCCCAGATCGACGCTTCATAGGCCTGGAAGGCCGCGCGGCGACCGAGAAGGCTGTCGACCTCTTCAGGCGTCAGCCCCTCTTCGAGAATACTTTCGATTGCCTTGGCATTGTCCATCAGGCCCGTTCCTTCGGTGAACAGGTCTTCGAATTCCGCCACGATCTGCGCGAGTTCATCGGGAGGAATGACGCGCAGCGTCTGAGCCGAGGAAATGATCATCTGCAATTCGTGCTGCGTGAAAAACTTCAGCAGCTTGCCGGCGACGCCCTTGCCCATGGCAAGAAGCACCGCGGCCGCCTTGTCGGCCTGAGACAACGGCTTGCCCGCAAGGGGATTACCGAAATCCTCGAAGTCCATCATGGTCTTTCCTCTCCGTCCCCACAGGGATCAGGCTTTTCGCGTACTCAGTACTTCAATCAATTTTACGCCGAAGCGCGTATCGTCGTCTTCCAGAACCGTTATTTCACCGCGCGCAATACGGCGGCCATTCACCATGATCTCGACGGGCTCGCCAATCTTGCGATCAAGCGCGATCGTCGCACCCTCTTCGAGGCTCATCAGCCCCGAAACGAGCATTCTGCTGGTGCCGAGAACGATCTGAACATCGATCGGGATGTCCATGATCATTTCCATGTTTTCGGACAAACCGCTGCCAAGCGGTGCCTTCACGCCCGCGACCTGCGGGGCGGCGGCAAAATCGTCCATCGCAAAATCCGCCGCTCCGCCACCGAAGGCGGAAAGGTCATTGTCTGTCGAAACCTCGTCCGTGCTTCCGAAATCGCCGAAGTCGCCAAAATCGGACAGCGAACCTTCCGCATCCGTCTTGAGGACGCCACGCAGATCGCCGATAGCCTGGTCGAGGTCGACGCCGTCTTCAAACGACGGCAACGCCGCATCATCGGTCACAGGTGTTTTCTTCGTAGCCATGCGCTGATTATTCCCTTTGAAACTTGCGTCAGCCTGCCCAAAACCCAAAAGGCCGGGCAGGATTTAACCCATCAAATGTCGTAAGATCTCGTCGTCCGTGCTGACATTGTTCTTCACCCGAACCATGTAGCGGTCGCCTGACTTGCCGAATTCGCAATTATAGAGCTTGGAGCCGTTGGCGCTGACCTCGACGCCGATATCGTCCTGCTTCAGATCCTGAAACGGAATGACATCGCCGGCCACCAGCCTGGAAATCGTCCGCAGCGTCAGCGTTTCGAGCTTGATGCGCGCCTCAAGCGTGACCTGCGATCTCTTCACCTGCTGCGAGATCATATCCATCCATTCCTCCTGCTTCTTCAGCGCCTGGGCTGAAGCCTTGGGGGCGACGATGGAGGTCTTGAGCAGCGGCCGCTGCGGCACGATGAGAGAAAATTCCGAGGATACCTTGCCGATATCGATCTTCATGCGGATGGTCACGCCGTAAAGGCCGGCAATCATCTCGTCGAAGGCGCTTTTTCCATTGGCATTGAACGGCGGATCGATCGTCGCTTCGAAGCCACCCGGCGCATTGACACCGGAGCGCAGGACACCGGCGATACGACCGAGAACCATCGCCGCGAGATCGAGCTCGATATGGGACAGGTTGCGCTCGTCCGGGTCGCCGATACTATCGGGCGACGCACCCAGCATGCGCTCCATCAGCGCAATGACGAAGCCGTTGCCGACCGCCATCATGAAATTGGGGCACCAGTTGCGCAGCGAACAATCGGCAACCGCAACATTCTGCCCGACATTGGCGATGAGATCGGTCATCAGCCCCGATTCGGAACCGATATATTCGACGTCGATCGCAATGCCGGTCTCGCTGTGAAAGGTATCCGGCAGGAATTCGCTGTAGAGATGGCCGATGTCCGCACCGATCTTCGCGATCGTCTTGCGGTCGGTGAGCCCTCCCGTGAGTTTCGCGAGCAGGGCGGTGTCGATGGTGGGGGCGGAGGCTTTTTGCGCTGCAGCTTTTGCCATGATCATGCCGCCTTGTTTTCGCCGCCGGGATTCATCATCTCCTGCTCGACGGCGTCGATGGACGGCCGTTCATAGTTGGAGATGGTCTTGCGGCCATATTCGAGCGCGACCTGCGGCACCGAGCCGTTCATGTAGGCGATCAGCGTCTGCTTGACGATGATGTAGAGGCGGTGCTGCTTGGTGCGGACGATCTTGACCTGCGAAGCGAGCGGGTTGCAGATCGAATAGGACAGGATGATGCCGAGCATGGTGCCGACGAGTGCTGCGCCGATCAGGCCGCCGAGCACTTCCGGCGATTCGTTGATCTTGCCCATGGCCTTGATGACGCCGAGGACCGCCGCGACGATACCGATGGCGGGGAAGGAATCGCCCATGGTGGTGATCGCGTGGTAAGGCTTCAGCTTGTCGTGCAGGATGGTCTCGATTTCCTCATCCATCAGCGCCTCGATTTCGTGGCTGCGGGCATTGCCGATGATGATGAGACGGACATAATCACAGATGAAGGAGGTGAGTTCCTTGTTCTTCAGGACCGACGGCGCGCTCTGGAAGATCGAGGATTCTTCCGGATTATCGATGTGCGCTTCGATCTCGTTGCGCGACTTCGTACGCAGGTCGCGCATCAGCGAATACAGCACGCCGAGCACGTCGAGATAGTTGCGCTCCTTCGGAACCGAATGCTTGAAGGCCTCGCCGAGCGCCTTGCCCGAATCCTTCACGACCTTCATCGGGTTCGCCATGATGAAGCCGCCGAGACCGGCGCCTCCGATGATCATCAATTCGAACGGCTGAACCAGCACGTTCAAATGACCGCCCATCGCCATATAGCCGCCGATGATGCAGCCGAAGGTGATTATAAGTCCAATTACAATATTCATTGATCGACCACGCCCGAACAGTGTTCCATGGCGCCATGTCTAGAAAATGTGGCTTGCGTGAACCTGTCCGCAATGCCGCCTGCCCCGCCCTCACCTCAGCCAGTTTCGCACAAGCAAGCCGCGACATTATGCCGACAAGGGCGGACGTGCGCCTTGAAATCGGGATCAAACGAGAGCGGCGGTTCAGTGACTTCCACCTATACCAGCTACAGACTGATCAGTCAGGATATCGGCAAATCGCTCGAGCGGGTCTCGAAGCAGCCAGACGTGGCACGCGAGACCGAATATTACCGTGAAAAGATCGGCAACGTGAAATCCATCGACGATTTCATGGCCGATACACGTCTTTACAATTACGCGCTGAAAGCCCACGGCCTGGAAGACATGGCCTATGCAAAAGCCTTCATCCGCAAGGTGCTGACGGAAGGGGCGAGCGATAAGAACGCCTTCGCCAACAAGCTCTCCGACAATCGTTATGCCGAGCTTGCAAAGTCGCTGGATTTCGCGGGCCTTGGTGCGGCGGCAACCGCCACCGAGGCGGCCAAATCAGGTGTCATCGGCAACTACGCGCGCCAGACGCTGGAACAGGAAGCGGGCGACGACAATAACGGCGTCCGGCTCGCCCTTTATTTCGAGCGCAAGGCACCGACAATCAAATCCGGCCTCGATTTTCTGGCCGACGACGCGCTTGCGCAGGTGTTCCGCACAACGTTCAACCTGCCTGACGCATTTGCTGCTGCTGATGTCGACAAGCAGGCCGCCCTCATCGAAAAGAGCATCAATATCAAGGATCTGCAGGATCCTGAAAAGGTCGGCAAGTTGCTCGAGCGTTTCACCATCATGTGGGAAATGCAAAACCCCTCGACGACCTACGATCCCCTGGCCGTTTTCGGCTCCTCCAGCGGCTACGGCATTTCCCCCGACCTGCTGATTTCCATCAACTCCCTGAAACTCGGAGGCAAATGATATGCAATCCGGACTATATGTCGCCCTGTCCTCGCAGATCGCGCTGGAGCGCCGTCTCACCACCATTTCTGACAATATGGCGAATGTGAACACGGTCGGCTTCCGCGGCTCCGAGGTAAAATTCGACGAAATGGTCGCCAAGAACCACAATGACATGAATGCCAAGGTGGCTTTCGTGTCGCAGGGCAACGACTATCTCTCCACACGCCAGGGCGCTTTCGAGCAGACCGGCAATTCCTTCGATTTCGCCATCAAGGGCGACGCCTGGTTTGCGCTGGATACGCCTGATGGTCAAATCCTGACGCGCGACGGCCGTTTCACCATGCGCCCGGACGGCGCACTGATCTCGTCCAGCGGTTATCCCGTCCTCGACGCGGGCGGCGGCCCGATCAGGCTCAATCCGAATGGCGGCCCGATCACCGTCGGCCTCGACGGCGCCATCAGGCAGAACGACACCATCGCCGCCTCGCTCGGCATCTTCCAGGCGGATTTTTCAAAGGGCTTCCTGCGTCACCCCAATAGCGGCGTGAAGCCCGTGGCCCAGCCCGTTCCGGTCGTCAACAATCATGAGGTCGGCGTCGTTCAGGGTTATCTCGAGCAGTCGAACGTCAACGGCATTTCCCAGATGACGCAGCTCATCCAGGTCAACCGCGCCTTTGAGAGCATTTCGTCGATGATGCGCGATACCGAATCGACCTTCGGCGAGGGCATCAAGACGCTCGGCGGCGCGCGTTGAGGAACTGACGGATGACAATGCCGGAATCCATGCTCTCGCAATCCAAGCTCTCGGGCTGGGCCATTTCGCCGAAGCTAGCCCAGCTCGCCAGCCTTGCCGGGCACTATGCCGATCCGGAATTTTCGGTGGCGCATGGCGGCCATGTCTGCACCATCGCCGCCGGGCACTACACGGTGTCCGGACTGTCGCGACATGTGCGGCTCGGCGAATTCGTTGCCCATCGCAGCGCGACTGGGATTCATCTCGGCGAAGTCGTGCGCGTGGAGCCGGATATCTGCTATGTCTGCCCTATCGAGCCCGGCGAGCCGATCGGCATCCACGACACCGTCATCCGCAAGGGTGCCTTCCGCGTCTCGCCCGACGAGAGCTGGTGCGGGCGCACCATCAATGCCCTTGGCGAGCCGATCGACGGCCAGGGGCCGCTTGCTTCCGGCATCGTGCGCCGTTCGATTTCCAACAATGCACCGCCCTCGATGACCCGTAAAAGGGTGGAGACACCGTTCAAGACGGGTGTGCGGGCTATCGATATCTTTTCGCCGCTCTGCCTCGGGCAGCGTCTCGGTATTTTCGCGGGTTCGGGCGTGGGCAAATCCACGCTGCTGTCGATGCTCGCCAAGGCCGATGCCTTCGACAAGGTGGTGATCGCGCTTGTCGGCGAACGCGGCCGCGAAGTGCGCGAATTCATCGAAGACACGATGGGCGATAATATGAGCAAGTCCGTCGCCGTCGTCGCGACGAGCGACGAGAGCCCGATGCTGCGCAAGATGGCCCCGCTTTCCGCCGTTACCATTGCCGAGCATTTCCGCGATCAGGGCGACAATGTCCTCCTCATTATCGACAGCGTGACGCGATTTGCCCATGCGATCCGCGAAGTGGCGGTCGCTTCGGGTGAACCGCCCGTCGCACGCGGTTATCCCGCCTCGGTCTTCACCGAACTACCGCGGCTGCTGGAACGGGCAGGACCAGGCGCGGAAGGCACCGGCACCATCACCGCCATCGTCTCCATTCTCGTGGATGGCGACAATCACAACGATCCGATTGCCGATTCGACCCGTGGTATTCTCGACGGCCATATCGTGCTGGATCGCAGCCTTGCCGAAGAGGGCCGCTATCCGCCGATCAATCCGCTCGCCTCGATCTCGCGTCTTGCCAAGAAGGCGTGGACGCCGGATCAGGAAAAGCTGGTCTCGCGCCTCAAGGCGCTAGTGCATCGCTTCGAGGAAACGCGGGATCTTCGCCTCATCGGCGGTTACCGGCCCGGAACCGACCCCGATCTCGACATGGCGGTGAAGCAGGTTCCGATCATCTATGAAACGCTGAAACAGCTACCGGACGAACCGGCGGCACAGGATGCCTATGCCGATCTGGCGACCGCATTGCGCGGTGGAGCACAGAATGGCCAGCCCCAGGTCAATCCGAGAATGAGAGGCTGACCCCGTGAACAACAAGCGGAACGACAATAGCCACGATGAAGACGTGCTGTCCAAGCCGATCTTCTTCACGCCCGACCGCATTCTCGCATGGACGGGCATCGCGCTTGCCGCTGCAGCAGCCTTTTTCCCTTGGTACGTCTTCTTCAACGAGGAGAAATTCGGCATGAAGGTGGCGGGCGGCGATCGCACCCGCGATCTGCCTCATACCGGACCGCGGGAAGTCTTCAGTGTCTCGCCCATGGCCATGACCAACCGTAACAAGGAAGACACCCCGCCAGCGGCGGAGCTGCCCGACATGCTGACGACGGCGACCGTCAACGCTGGCGGCAAGGAGAGACAGAACAATGTGGCAGCCGGAATCGAAGACCAGCCCTTCCCCGGCCAGACATCGTTCCGTCTGCTACATGTCTCCAATGGCCGCGCCCTGATCGAAGACAGTTCGGGCATGTATATGGTGCGGGTCGGCTCCACATTGCCTGATAATGCCTTGCTGACGAAGATCGAGCAGCGCAATGGCGAATGGCTGATCGAGACATCCTCCGGAAAAACCTATCATCCGGAAAAATGAGAGAATTTCTCCCCGCTAAAAAGGCGCGCCACACATCCGGCGCGCTTTTTTGTTTGTGAGGGACACGCAAGCAATGCGTCTGTTTCCATTGTTCCACCCCTTCATCCTTCTCCGCAAGTCTGACGCAAGATTAACCCCGTAGGTTCGGGCCATACGAGATGGAGAAGTCTATGCAACCGATTCAACTGTTCGAACTGGCATCCCGCCAAGCGGAATGGCTGAGCGTGCGGCAGGAAGTCGTGGCGACCAACATCGCCAACGCCAACACACCCAAGTTCCACGCCAAAGATGTCAGTCCCTTCGAAGCGGTCATGCAGGCCACCAGCCAGCAGGTCGGCATGGCCAGGACAAACCCTGCCCACCTCGGTGAAAGCACACTCAGCGAGAATATCGCGGTGCGGGACAACCCGGTCAACAACGAGATCGGCATGCAGGAATCGGGCAATTCGGTCGGGCTTGCGGAAGAAATGACCAAGACCGGCGAGATCAAGCGGCAGTACGACCTGAACGCCAGTCTCGTCAAATCCTTCCATCGCATGATGCTGATGACGGTTAAGAGGTAAACCATGGATCCCTTGAGTGCGGCAAGCAAGATAGCCGGCAGCGGCCTGGAGGTGCAGTCCACACGACTGCGCATCGTCTCCGAAAACATCGCCAACGCCCGATCGACCGGCGATACGCCCGGTGCCGATCCCTATCGTCGCAAGACCGTCACCTTCGGCTCCGAGCTGGACCACGTCAGCGGCGTCGAGCGCGTGAAGGTAAAGAAGCTCGGTGTCGACCGTGGCGATTTCGTCCACGAATACGACCCCGGCAATCCGGCGGCCGATACCAACGGCATGGTCAAGATGCCGAACGTCAACGTCCTGATCGAAATGGCCGACATGCGCGAAGCAAACCGCAGCTATGACGCCAATCTTCAGGTCATCCGCCAGACACGCGACCTCGTCGCCTCCACAATCGACCTTCTGAAGGCATCGCAATGATCGACGGTATCAAGCAACTCGGTTCTCTTTCGCTCACCCGCGGCGCAAGCGGCGTCTCCTCGCTGACGGAAAGCCTTTTCGGCGGCGAGCAGCAGTCAACACCCGCCCAGCAGACGGGCGCAAGCTTCGCCAGCGTTCTCGGCAACGTATCAATGGATGCGATGAACAATCTGAAGAAGGCGGAAGTTGCTTCCTTCGAAGGCATTCAGGGCAAGGCGAATACCCGCGAAGTGGTCGATGCCGTGCTTTCGGCCGAACAGTCGCTGCAAACCGCCATCGCGCTGCGCGACAAGATCGTGTCGGCCTATCTCGACATTACCAAGATGCAGATCTAGCCCAGCAGGAATATTGACATGAGAGCTCTTGCCATCGCTGCCACCGGTATGGACGCCCAGCAGACCAATCTGGAAGTCATCGCCAACAACATCGCCAACATCAACACCACCGGCTACAAGCGCGCGCGCGCGGAGTTCACCGATCTTCTCTACCAGACCGAGCGCATGCAGGGCGTGCCGAACCGCGCCAACCAGGCCATCGTGCCTGAGGGCGCCAATATCGGTCTCGGCGTGCAGACATCCGCCGTGCGCAACATCCACACCCAGGGCAACCTGATCGAAACCGGCAACAAGCTCGATGTCGCGATCATCGGTCAGGGCTGGTTCCAGATCGAGGCAGCCGATGGTTCGACGCTCTACAGCCGCGCCGGCGCCTTCAACAAGAATGCCGACGGCAACCTGGTGACGGTCGATGGCTACAATGTCATTCCGAACATCAATATCCCGACCGACGCGCAGGACATCACCATTACCCGCACGGGTCAGGTGACGGCGCGTATCGGCAACGCTGCGGACTTCACGCAGCTCGGCCAGTTGACCATCGCCAACTTCGCCAACGAAGCGGGTCTGAAGCCGCTCGGCGACAACCTCTTTTCCCAGACGCCGGCCTCCGGCGCCCCGGTTGTCGGCGTGCCTGACGATCCGAGCTATGGCTACGTCAAACAATCCTACCTCGAAGGGTCGAACGTCGACGCCGTCAAGGAAATCACCGACCTCATCACGGCGCAGCGCGCCTATGAGATGAATTCCAAGGTCATCACCACCGCTGACGAAATGGCTTCGATTGTCAGCAAGAACCTGAAGTAAGAACGGAAAGGCAGGCGAACATGAGGTTTGGCCGGAACAATAGCAGCTGCAGAACGGCACTCGTCCGTATGTGTCTCGCGTCTGCCTTTTCACTGGGCGCCCTAGCGCCCGCTCTTGCGCAGGCGCCAACGGCGCTGGTTCCCGTGCGCACCATCTATCCGGGCGAGGCGATCTCGCCCGAACAGGTGAAGTCGGTGGAAGTGACCAACCCCAATATTTCCGCTGGTTATGCGAGCGATATCAGCGAAGTGGAAGGCATGATCTCCAAGCAGACCCTGCTTCCCGGCCGCACGATCCCCATTGCGGCGCTTCGCGAACCATCACTGGTGGTGCGCGGTACAAGCGTCAAGCTCGTTTTCCACATTGGCAACATGACGCTGATGGCTTCCGGAACGCCAATGAGCGACGGCTCGCTCGGCGAGGTCGTCCGGGTACGCAACATCGATTCCGGCGTGATGGTCAGCGGCACGGTCATGAAGGACGGAACCATTCAGGTGATGGCGAAATGAGAGTGCTTCGTATCATAGCCGCGGCTCTGGTCTTTTCGGCCCTGCCCTTCCTCTCCACGCCGCCCGCGCAGGCCGACACGTCCCGAATCAAGGATATCGCATCCCTGCAGGCCGGACGTGACAACCAGCTGATCGGTTACGGTCTCGTCGTGGGTCTGCAGGGCACCGGCGACAGCCTGCGCTCCTCGCCTTTCACCGAACAGTCCATGCGCGCCATGCTGCAGAACCTCGGCATCACCACGCAGGGTGGCCAGTCCAACGCCAAGAACATCGCCGCCGTGATGGTGACGGCCAACCTGCCGCCATTCGCCAGCCCCGGCAGCCGCGTGGACGTCACGGTCAGCTCGCTTGGCGACGCCACCTCGCTTCGTGGCGGTAACCTCATCATGACGTCGCTTTCCGGCGCGGACGGGCAGATTTACGCCGTTGCGCAAGGGGCGCTGATCGTCAACGGTTTTTCGGCCCAGGGCGATGCCGCGACGCTGACGCAGGGCGTCACCACGTCGGCGCGCGTGCCGAACGGCGCGATCATCGAGCGGGAACTGCCGTCGAAGTTCAAGGATTCCGTCAATCTGGTCCTTCAGCTGCGCAACCCGGATTTTTCGACAGCCGTGCGTGTGGCTGATGTCGTCAACGCCTTTGCCCGCGCCCGTTATGGCGACCCGATCGCCGAACCGCGCGATTCGCAGGAAATCGCGGTGCAGAAACCCCGCGTCGCAGACCTCACCCGGCTGATGGCGGAAATCGAAAATCTGACGGTCGAGACGGATACGCCTGCCAAGGTCGTGATCAACGAGCGCACCGGCACGATCGTCATCGGAGCGGATGTGCGCATTTCCCGCGTCGCCGTCAGCTATGGAACGCTCACCGTGCAGGTGACGGAATCGCCGCAGGTCATTCAGCCCGCACCCTTCTCGCGCGGCCAGACGGCAGTGCAGCCGCAGACGGATATCATGGCCATGCAGGAAGGCAGCAAGGTCGCCATCGTCGAAGGCCCGGACCTTCGCACGCTGGTTGCCGGTCTCAACAGCATCGGGCTCAAGGCGGACGGCATCATCGCCATCCTGCAAGGCATCAAATCCGCCGGCGCCCTTCAGGCGGAGCTCGTGCTGCAATGATGGAACGTCAGACCAAAAATCCGCTCTCGCATGGCCTCGTCCGCTTTGCGGCCGTCGCGTCGCTGCTGTTCCTGCTGCCGGTTGCCGGCGCCGAAAGCCAGCAGAACGTGGTGTCTGAACTCAGCACGCAGGACGAAATCCAGAAATTCTGCACCAATATTGCCGATGCCGCCCGCGACCAGCGTTACCTCATGCAGAAGCAGGAGCTTGATAAGCTTCAGGCCGACGTCAATGAGCGTATTTCCGTGCTGGAAAACCGCAAGGCGGAATATGAGGACTGGCTGGCGCGCCGCGAGCATTTTCTCAATCAGGCCAAAAGCAACCTCGTCGACATCTACAAGACGATGAAGGCGGATGCCGCAGCTCCCCAGCTAGAAAAGATGCATGTGGAGATCGCGGCCGCCATCATCATGCAGCTGCCACCGCGCCAATCCGGCCTCATCCTCAGCGAAATGGATGCGCAGAAAGCCGCGACCGTCGCCGGCATCATGTCGCAGGCAATCGACAAAAACACTTCGAAGGATCCTTCATGAGCACGCGTCGTCTTCCGGCCCTCCTCCTGCCGCTCGCTCTCCTGGCCGGCTGCCAGAACAACCAGACCCTGAAGGAAATCGGCAACGCACCCGCGATGAGCCCGATCGGCAGCGGCCTGCAATTCAGCCAGACACCGCAGATGGGCATGTATCCCAAGCAGCCGAAACACATGGCAAGCGGCTATTCGCTGTGGAGCGACAGCCAGGGTGCGTTGTTCAAGGACCTGCGCGCGCTCAATATCGGCGACATCCTGACCGTCAACATCCAGATCAACGACAAGGCCGATTTCGACAACGAGACCGAGCGCAACCGCACCAATGCCAGTGGCCTGAACTGGAAGGCAAAAGCCCAGATCCTGGGCTGGACGCCGGATGCGGATTCCAGCATCAAATACGGCTCCGACACCGACACACAGGCCAAGGGCAAGACCAAGCGCTCCGAAAAGCTGACGCTGCTGGTGGCTGCCGTCGTGACCGGCATTCTGGAAAACGGCAACCTCATCATCAGCGGCTCGCAGGAAGTGCGTGTGAACCACGAAATCCGCATCCTCAACGTCGGCGGTATCGTCCGTCCGCAGGATGTCGATGCCCAGAACATCATCTCCTACGAGCGCATCGCCGAAGCACGCATCTCCTACGGCGGTCGTGGCCGTCTGACGGAAGTGCAGCAGCCCCCGGTCGGGCAGCAGGTCGTTGACCTGTTCTCGCCGCTCTGACGCCGCACACGGGAACGGACTGACCCATGGAAAACGAACAGGCTGAGGGCAAGAAAAAATCCTCCCCTCTGGTCATGACCATCGCAGGCGTTGTGATCCTCACCCTGCTCGGTGCGGGCGGCGGCTGGCTCGTGGGCGGCATGATCGCCCCGAAAGTCGCCGCAACGGAGGCCCATGCCACCGCTGCGGCCGGCGGACATGGCGAGAAGAAGGGCGAAGGCCTCGATAAAATCGACGCCGAAGCGAACGGCATCGTCCAGCTCGATCCCATCACCACCAATCTCGCCTATCCTTCGACCAACTGGGTGCGGCTGGAAGTGGCGCTGATGTTCAAGGGGCCGGTGGAAGTCGGGCTGGCGGAGGATATCCACCAGGACATCATGGCCTATGTCCGGACCGTTTCCCTCCAGCAGCTGGAAGGCCCGCGCGGCTTTCAATATCTTAAGGATGACATTCAGGAACGAGTTGACCTGCGCTCTCAAGGGCGCGTATCCAAGGTCATGTTCCGGACCTTTGTCATCGAATGATTCGATTTCTTGTAACCATCGCCGTCCTCCTCGCTTTGCCGGGCCTTGCCAATGCCCAGCAATTTCCGTCCGATCTGTTCAACACGCAGATCGACGGCTCCGTCGCGGCATGGATCATCCGCACCTTCGGCCTGTTGACGGTTCTCTCCGTCGCGCCCGGCATCCTGATCATGGTCACGAGCTTTCCGCGCTTCGTGATCGCCTTTTCGATCCTGCGCTCCGGCATGGGACTTGCGTCGACACCGTCGAACATGATCCTGCTGTCGATGGCGATGTTCATGACCTTTTACGTCATGTCCCCCACCTTCGACAAAGCCTGGACGGATGGCGTGCAGCCGTTGCTGCAGAACCAGATCAACGAACAGCAGGCCGTGCAACGCATTGCCGAACCCTTCCGCACCTTCATGAACGCCAATACGCGTGACAAGGACCTGAAGCTGTTCGTTGACATCGCCCGCGAGCGCGGACAGGTGGTCATGACCGACAATGTCGTGGACTATCGCGTACTGGTTCCTGCCTTCATGCTCTCGGAAATCCGGCGCGGTTTTGAAATTGGTTTCCTCATCATCCTGCCGTTCCTCGTCATCGATCTGATCGTCGCCACCATTACCATGGCGATGGGCATGATGATGCTGCCGCCCACCTCGATTTCGCTGCCGTTCAAGATCCTGTTTTTCGTGCTGATCGACGGCTGGAACCTGCTCGTGGGAAGCCTCGTCAGATCGTTCAACTGACGGCCCTTATACCCCGCTGATACAGATTAACCCTGTTTTTTAACCCCGCACGCCCAAGGCCGCGGGGTTTTCGCATTTTAGTGCTTTGGTTACCATTTTCACTAGCGACTGGGTAACTATATTTTTAAATAAAAAAGTTACTATTAAGCTAAATCAAAAAGTAACCATAAGTATTTTACAGTATTTCTTAACGCTCAAATTAATGATTGCGCAATTATTCGCTGCGAAATTCTTCCCACACGCAGCGGGTTTGGTTTCTGGAACTAAGCGTTTCTGAACCGAGTGGCATGAAGCCGAAACGTTGCGACCGGTAATATCCAACCCGGTATGTCCCCACTCCGTATCTCGTAAAAACAAGGGACACATTTATTATGGCAAGCATTCTGACCAACAACAACGCAATGGCCGCTCTCTCGACCCTGCGTTCCATCGCTTCCGACCTGTCGACCACGCAGGACCGTATTTCTTCCGGCCTGAAGGTTGGCTCGGCTTCGGACAACGCTGCTTACTGGTCGATCGCGACCACCATGCGCTCCGACAACAAGGCTCTCGGCGCAGTTTCTGACGCGCTGGGCATGGGCGCTGCCAAGGTTGACACCGCTTCCGCCGGTATGGACGCCGCCATCAAGGTCGTGACCGACATCAAGGCAAAGGTCGTTGCCGCCAAGGAACAGGGCGTTGACAAGACCAAGGTTCAGGAAGAAGTTTCTCAGCTTCTCGATCAGCTGAAGTCGATCGGCACGAGCGCGTCTTTCAACGGTGAAAACTGGCTCGTTTCCAGCGCCAATGCTACCAAGACCGTTGTATCCGGCTTTGTTCGTGACGCTGGCGGCACCGTTAGCGTCAAGACCACGGACTACGCGCTGGACGCCAACTCGATGCTTTACACGGAAGGTACGCCGGGCACGATCGACGCAAACTCCGGTATCCTGAACGCGACCGGTGCAACGACCACCGTCGGCGCCAAGACCTACACACAGATCTCCGTGCTCGACATGAACGTCGGCACCGACGACCTCGACAACGCTCTCTACTCCGTTGAAACCGCTCTGACGAAGATGACCAGCGCTGGCGCCAAGCTCGGTTCGCTGTCTGCACGTATCGACCTGCAGAGCGGCTTCGCCGACAAGCTGTCCGACACCATCGAAAAGGGTGTAGGCCGTCTCGTCGACGCTGACATGAACGAAGAGTCCACCAAGCTGAAGGCTCTGCAGACGCAGCAGCAGCTGGCAATCCAGGCTCTGTCGATCGCCAACAGCGACTCGCAGAACATCCTGTCGCTCTTCCGCTAAGAGCCGAGCTTCTCATAGCCCTTCGGGGCTGGGGGATCCATTTCTTCCCGCAAGCAATCGGGGGCTGACCGAACGCAGATTGGGATAGAAAGCATAAAGGTCCGAAAGGCTGAATCGGACTGAATGCATCCACGAGGCCGCATCCGGAAACGGATGCGGCCTTATCTTTTTTTTAAACTTTTGCAGATACGCGCGCGTGCGCGTTAGGGTTGCAATTTTAATTTTGCCGGGAATGAATTTCTTTCCGCGCTTATCAATTCATTAACCAAACCCGCGTTACCTAATGCTCATCGAAACGGCGAGCTAACGTTAAAAATCAGCCAGTTAGCAGGCATGATGCTGTGCGCCGTTCCCGGTGAAACCGGAATGTCCCTTCTTTAATCAGCCATTCAAGGGGCACACTACTATGACGAGCATTATCACGAATGTCGCAGCAATGTCTGCGCTCCAGACCCTGCGCTCTATCGGCCAGAACATGGAATCCACCCAGGCACGCGTCTCCTCCGGCCTTCGCGTCGGCGATGCTTCCGACAACGCTGCCTACTGGTCGATCGCAACCACCATGCGCTCCGACAACATGGCTCTCTCTTCCGTTTCCGACGCTCTCGGCCTCGGCGCCGCAAAGGTGGACACTGCTTCCGCCGGTATGAGCTCGGCAATTGACGTCGTTAAGGAAATCAAGGCAAAGCTGGTCACCGCGACTGAAGAAGGCGTCGACCGCACCAAGGTTCAGGAAGAAATCGGCCAGCTGCAGAAGCAGCTCGCATCGATCTCGCAGGGCGCTTCCTTCTACGGCGAAAACTGGCTCGTCGGCGTCTCGACGCTCGGCGCAGCAACGCCCGGCACTGACCCGGACAAGTCTGTCGTCGCCGGCTTCGTCCGCTCTTCCGGCGGTGCAGTTAGCGTTACGACCACGAAATACGCCCTCGACAACACCGCTACCGGCAACGTTCTGTTCGGTTCGGTCGACGGCACCGGCACTCCCGACGCATCCGGCATTCTCGGCACTGTTGGCACGTTCACGACGGTCGCTGCCCAGTCTGTCTACACACTGGATATCACCCAGTACGCCGCCGCGGACCGCGCCACCAACATGGCAGAAGCCCTGACGCTGGTTGAAAACTCGCTCAAGGCAATGACCAGCGCCGCTGCAAAGCTCGGCTCGCTCTCCATGCGTATCGGCCTGCAGGAAGACTTCGCTTCCAAGCTGTCCGACTCCGTCGAAAAGGGCATCGGCCGCCTCGTGGACGCTGACATGAACGAAGAGTCCACCCGCCTCAAGGCTCTGCAGACACAGCAGCAGCTCGGCGTTCAGGCTCTCTCGATCGCCAACAGCAACTCCGAAAGCATCCTGTCGCTCTTCCGTTAATCGAAAGCTTCAGCCGAAAACATCAACCGCGCCGAAAGGCGCGGTTTTTGTTTGTGCACTTACCTGCGAAATTCACGAGATTTTTTGATTAAGAGTTCATTAACCAAATCACGGCTAAATCAGCGCATCGAAACGACTCGTTAACCAAGACGAAAAAGAGGTTAACAGGCATCAAGCCGCTCAGTCGTTTCCGGCGATCCCGGAATGTCCCTTCCCATTTAGCCAGCTCAGAGGGGCAATTATGACAAGTATTCTGACGAACACCGCCGCCATGTCGGCGCTCCAGACCTTGCGCGCAATCAGCGGCCAGCTCGAAGACACACAATCCAGAGTTTCTTCTGGATTACGCGTAAAATCGGCCTCCGATAACGCCGCCTATTGGTCGATCGCGACGACAATGCGTTCCGACAACATGGCTCTCTCCGCCGTTCAGGATGCATTGGGTCTCGGCGCGGCCAAGGTCGACGTCGCTTATTCCGCGATGGAAAGTACCGTCGAAGTCGTCAAGGAAATCAAGTCGAAAATCGTCGCGGCAACCGAAGAGGGTGTCGACAAGACCAAAATCCAGGAAGAAATCGACCAGCTGAAAAAACAGCTCGAATCGATTGCACAGGGTGCATCTTTCAGTGGCGAAAACTGGCTGCTGGGCACCGGCGCCAAGACCGTCGTTTCCGGTTTTGTGCGCGATGGCGGCGGCACCGTCAGCGTTACGAAAACGGACTATACGCTTATCGACACCACCGCCGGCACAGCAACCGCCAACGTGCTTTTCGGCCTGACCGGCTCGCCCGCAACGCTTGACACAACAAAGGGCATCATCGGCCAGCCCGGCACGGCTTCCGGCATTTCCGTATGGGATATCGATCTCAAGCTGTTCAATTCTGCAACGCCGCCGACCTACACTATCGGTAACCTTCTCACGGATGTCGAAACGGCATTTCAGTCGATCAGCAGCGCATCCGCCGCCCTCGGTTCGATCAAGATGCGCATTGGCCTGCAGGAAGACTTCGTCTCGAAACTCACCGACTCCATCGACAAGGGCATCGGCCGTCTCGTCGATGCGGATATGAACGAAGAATCCACCAAGCTCAAGGCTCTTCAGACACAGCAGCAGCTGGGTATCCAGTCGCTCTCCATCGCCAATACCAGTTCCGAAAATATCCTGTCGCTATTCCGCCAGTAAGCGGCGCCCGTTGGCTACGGGCGGTTTCGTCCCGCTCTGGCAGCAACAGAATATTCGGATATGGAGACCGCGCTTCGCAAGAGGCGCGGTTTTCCATTTGACGCGGCCTGATGCAACGCGTGCGAACTGAAGCGCGACGACGCCTTCGGCGTTTGCGATTATCTAAGTATCTGTTTTATGGGAGAAAATGGTGCTGCTAGAGAGATTTGAACTCTCGGCCTCTCCCTTACCAAAGTTCAAGGCGGGTGTTTGTAAAACTTGGCAGCGCCATCATAAAATCATAGCCGATTATTTGACTGCACGCATTTTGCACAAGTCACGCTGTCTTTCGCTTTTCTTTTTTCCCCCACTTTATCAGCCGGCGCGACCAATAGACTGGATCGGTCCACCAATGCAGATCGCGCCACAACTGAGGGACTGGAAGCGTGTTGATCGCATCAAGCAAGGGCTGTTGTGGGATGTTCGTGTAGTGCCTGCTCATATCGTCAGCGGCGTGGCCGATGATCTGATCTTTCTTGTAGGGGTGCACGTCATTGATGATGAGCTGGGTGGAAACTGTATGTCTGCCAGTATACGGCGATATGTCGATCATCTCGATGCCGCGTTCTTTAAGGCGACGACGCGCCCCCGAAATGGCTGACGAAATCTGCCCGCCAAATTCGTCTGTCGGCGGGTACGGTTCGCCTTTGTGGCTGCGGAACAATATCCCTCCCCTATCCTTTAGAGCGGCGAACAGCGGCACGATGAATTCGTGCATAGGCACGCCGCGCGGCTCTCCGGTTTTGCTGTAGGGGATCGTTATCCAGCGGCCGTCAATGTTTACGTCCTCTGCCTGGAGCACGAAAAGTTCAATGGGGCGCATGCCGGTGTAGAACAGCGCTGTCATAATCTGCGCTGCGGCAGGGGACATTTCCGCCACGAACTGCGCGGCCCGATCATAAGAGGTCGGTTTCGTTCCTGCTCGGGTCTTCTTTAGCTTAACGACATTCGTGCCTTTAGGCGCGCGCGGCCGCCGCCATTGGCGCGGCTCGGCCCAGAGGTTTGTGACCGCATGATTCCATACTGCGATGAATGGTGTGTGGCATTGCCTGTTTTTGGTTTCCGCCGACGCGTTTGGAAAAAGCTTGTCGGCTGCGTCATCAACATCCTTCTGTGTTAAATCTTTCAGAAGCTTGTTGCGAAAATGGGGAACGAGACCAGAGGCTACGCCATCTTTTTTGCCGACTTTGATAAGAAAGCGCGACGATCCGCCAGCATCAAGGTAGGAGTTGGCCGCCTCGGTAAACGTAATCAGGGCCTTCTTACCATGAATGCTCTCGGTCAGTAGCTGCGCTTCGGTCTTGATGCGGATTTGCTCCGCGCTTTCCCGGTCGCGTGTGCCAGTAGATTCGAAAACGCTTTTTCCTCTGACCGTACCCCTGACGTACCAGACGTCCGAACCTTTTCGTTGGATGAGCTTAAGGGGCATCGCAATACATTCCAAATGTTTCGAAGGTCGCCGTCGCTAAAGAGCATGTCGCGACCTGATATGCTACAGAAACCATGCTCACGCGCAACCTTGGCGATATAGCGTTTTGACATACGCAAATGGTCGGCTGCTTCTTGCAGGGTGTGAATATTTCCAACGGGTCCGGTCAAGTTCTCACCTCCTCGCACCGCAAGCGACGGGCTTCCTCGCGACGGAGCGCGTTACGCTTGCGCGTCACCATCTCCAGATGATCGGAGTTAGGGTTGACGCAAAGCCGGTTGCGGCATTTGTGGTCCAGTTCTTTTTTGCCCGGAATATACCCATGCTCGTTGGTCCACATCGCAATGTGGACGGCGACCGTTTGTCCGCCGAGTGACATACGCGGATATCCGTGGCCACGTCCGGTGGTGCCAGACGTGGGGCCTGTCCAAATCCAGCACCCGGTTTGAGCGTCAATGCGGACGCGGCTCATGATTTTTTCGCGGATTGATTGACGGCGGCTCATCGCGCGCCCTCCGTCAAAAACTTGGTGGCTTTAAGGTCAATAGTCGCCATGGCTTCTTCAAGCTCGCGAGCGGTGTAAGTCGCCCGGTCGGTCTTAAATTCAGGAATGCCAAGCGCCCAAAGGCAATTCTCCGCACGCTCTCGCGCCCATCGCTTTTGAGTCGGGCCAAGAGCGTTTTCACTGAAAGCGGTAAGTGCGACGAAACAGAAACGCAGAACGTTTGCCTTGTTCTCGGCGGTCGCCTTTTTCATTTGCCGCCCTCCGACTTAGCGCGGTAGCGCGCTTCGGCTTCGCCTTTTAGTCGAAGGCCCGTAACGCAACCACAATACCCCTGCCACGCGCCGTCGCGCCCGTGCATGTCGCCTTCGTCTCCGCAGACGGTGCAATAGTCATCGTCGGGTCCGGTAAAATCGAGGTCGTCAAGGTAGTCGAGTTCTGCCTCCGCCTCTTCATTGGCGCGACGAATGCAAGCTCCGCAGACCCGGTAGACCGGCCCGCACATGCCTTCTTCATAGTCTCGGGCCTCGCGCAGATCGTCCGCAAAATGCCTGCACCAATCGCAATTTCCTTTGCGATCCTCTTTTGCTTCGTCGGATTTCATATACGCCCGGTAGTCGTCAGAACATTCCTGGCACATGTCGATCATTTCGCAGCCGAAGGAATCCGTTTCGCCCTGAATGCGAGCGACGGCGGGTCGACCCGGGTGTTGATCGCATGTCATGCCCTCGGGAACCGCGTGCGACCTACCCGGCAAGCTGGAGATGGGTCCGGTAACTTCGGCCATCTATTTGCCCTCCTGCTTTGCGGGTGCTGCGGGGAGAGGTTCGAACCGACCGTCGTGGAATTCGTATTCGGGGCGAACCCACGTCTGCTCATCTTCACCGCGATAGACCACGACTTTCTCATTATCGAGGTCGCCATCGACTTGGAGCCGGCCGCGCGCCGTCACCGTGTATGTCGAACCGCGCTTTTTGTGGCGGTATTGCTCCTCCGTCACGTCCTGCACCTGTGCGGAGAGGGTGGCGTTCATCTGGCCGGCAATTTCATCGGCCGCCACGACGCGCAAAGTTTCAGAGCATTCGTCGCAGCCAAGAACGAAATTGCACGATATCTCATTCGATTTCAGGCGCCCATCAACAGCCATCGAATTGACACGGTTTGACGTAAACCAGCTATTCAGATTGCCCCCACAGTTCTTGCATGTCGTCTTTTCAGCCTTCACAGCAACGGATGGTGCGGTCTGTTCCGGGCGGTCGTAGACGGGGAAGGCGCGCGGATCGCTCTTGTCGCTAATCCACATTGCGCCAAAGGGTACATTCTGGACGGGCGTTTCTTCGCCGTGCCGCAGCCATGCTATTGGATCGGCACCCGTTGCGGCATTTTTCTCGGCCAAAACACCATCCTCATAGCCGCGTCTATATACGGCGTCCCATCGACGTTTTTGCCGGTTCAGTTTTGCGCGAGCGCTACTCATTCGCCCGCCCTCCGCAATGCGTAATAAGTCTCAAGGAAGATTTCGGCGGCGCTGTGCGGGTTTTCCCAAGGGAAAATCTCCGCGTCGAAAGGCTCAATGCCGTTCAGCATTCCCCACGTTTCGCCCCGCGTCGGCATGATGTCCCGCTGTTCGGTCGCCAGCATGCGCAAGTCCAGATGCTTGATGTATGCCGGATCGGTCATGTTCACACCGAACCGGACGAAGCCCGCAGCTTCGCAGCGTTTCTCAATCCGCTTGTAATCCGGGCATTGTGATTTCAGTGGCGCATTCATATCGCCGCAAGTGACCTCACCAATTTCATGCAGCAAGGCTGCGACCTTATGGCCGGGCTTTGCATGCCCTGCCATCACGACGCAATGTTGCGAGATGGGATAGAAGACGCGCTTGCCGGTGCGACGGCTGACGCAATGCCCGGTAAAGCGTGATTGAAATGAAAGGCTGTAGGCCACGTCCTCAATAGTGAGTTCGGCCGCTTCAGGGTTCGCGAAGTCAAAATAGGTGCCGGAACCGAGCAGGATTGTCGGGCCGGCGACGTGCCGGATTGGTGTTGCTTGGTCTGTCATAGCTAAACCCTCATCGGCATGACGATGTAATCTTCGTCAGCGTCGTTATCTGGCGTGAAATGGCCTGGCGCTTCGGGGTCTTTTCCGAAGAGCAAAAAGGAGGTGGTTGAAATGCTCTCCAGCGTGTCTTTGACAAAGGAAGCATTGAAGCCGCGCCGGAATTCTTCGCCCTCGTAGTCGATATCGAGGGTTTCCGTGGCGGCTTGGCCGTTGTTGGTCACAAGCTCGATGCGCATCTGTCCGCTGGAGACAAAGAACTTCGTCGCTGACGTTTTGATGTCGCCAGAGATTGCCGTCACGCGGTTGAGCGCCCGAATGACGTTGGCGCAGTCCGCCCGAATGAAAACGCCGCCACGGTCGGGAATTACGCGCGTGTATTCAAGGAAGGTGCCGTCCACCAATCGTGAGGTGACGAGATAGTCTTCGCACTCAATGACGATCTTGTTCTCATTGAGGTAGACGCGGCACACGTCCTTGGACTCGCCCATCAGCCTGCGGAAAATGTTCACGGTCTCGGTCGGTATCGTCGCCGGCTGAAACTCCGTCAATTCGGCCGGCACGACGCGCGAAACCGCGACCTTCAAGCCATTGCATCCGGCGACCGCCAGCTTTCCAGAGGGCAACGCATGAACATGCGCACCCATCAAAAAGGGCCGGTCTTTCATGTTGACGTTGAATGCGAAGGCGACCTTGCGAAAGGCTGCATTCAAAACGGCCGCGCCAATCGCAAAAGCGAGTGGTGGCCTCTCCCTGCCCATGGAAGGAAAATCCGACGCTGGCAAGAAATGAAGATTGTAGCGTGATCGGCCACTATGGATGGCAACCTGCCCCGGACCTCTGCCGGCCTCAATCGAGATTTCCGCGCTCTCTGGCAGGTTTTTGACGATGCCGTGCACTTCTTCGAAGTTGATAGTGAGCGCTTGCCCGTTTCCAGCTTCCAGCAGATCGCACTGCGTTTGGACTTCGACGCTCAAATCCGTGCCGCGCACAGTCATCCGTTCCCCCTCGGGCTGGAGGAGAACGTTTTGCAAGATCGGGATTTCATCCTTGCGCGGAATGGCATCACGGACAGCGCCGAGCGCCGCCAGAAACTCCGTGCGATGAATACGGAAGAATAATTCTGCCATTCCCCTACCCCCTGCCGCGCGATAGCAGATCGGCAACGCGTTGTTCGTGCTGGGGGGGGGCGAAATCGAAATGGCGAAATAGAATGTCCATTGCGTCCGCAATGTCGCCTTCGGCCATCCGGCGATAGGCCAGCTCGACATGGTACATGTCGCTGTCGTCAAGCTTGTTGAGCTTGTCGTAGGCGGCAATGATATCGTCTTTATCAAGATCGCCAATCACGACGTCTACCTTCGCCTTAAAGGCAAGGTCGGAAAGGCTCGCAGCGTCCAGACGGTTTTCTTTCAGCCATTCAACAATGCGATTGTCGTTGTCGTCGGCGCTGAAATCGACGGTGATTTCCTGATTAACGATCATTTGCGGATACCTCGCACGATACGGACGGAACGAATGAGGCCGGGCCGCTCTTTGCTGGCTTTGGCCTCAGCACGGAGGGAGTTTTCAGCCGGCGTGGTGACAACCACGCCATCCATGAAGGTCACGCGGAAAACAGGTTGCGGTGGTTTTCTGTGGGGTTCCATGCACCGAATCCTCAGAAGTAGCAGGAAGCTGCGACGTAACCGCAGGCCAGCAGAGCTGCGGCGCAGACGCCGACGATGGTTTGCAGCACGCGGATTTCGTGGGCTGCTGGGGGTGTGCCGATAATCGGTGAAATGAAAAACATGCAGTGATCTCCTGTCATCCGTTCGGGAAGCCGCCCCATGGGAGGCGGAAACCGGAGCGGATGCTCAACACTCACGCCAATCGTCATCGCGTGCGCTGGAGGCGTGAGGCGGAGAGGGTGCCGCGCCAAGTTGAACTAATGCGGCCTCAAGTTCGGCAATCTTGTCCTGCGCCTCGCCCTCTTTTCGGCGCGCTTCCCTTGCATGTTCCTCGTAGGTTTTTGAAGCGATCACTGCCGTGGCTAGCTCGCCCTGAATATGTTTGATTTTGTTACGTAGCGCGTCGATGGCGACCTGCATTTTTTTAGGCTCCAGAAGTTTGATGCTGTTGGATGATGGCCCGAAGGCCATCGCCCAACGGCATCAGGCCGCAGCGCGCGCGTGTTGGACGCGCATGTCGTGAGCGCGGGCAATAGCTGCGTCGCCGCAGCGGCGGACTTCGTTTGTCGTGAACCATTCACGCAGGTCGGCTTTCGTGCAGCCTTCGCCTACGCGCAGGATGGCGTCCGCCATGGCCTGCGTAAGTTCGTTGTCATTCGCGGTTTTGATGTGCATGCCGAGTCTCCATCCTCTTGAGGGAGCCGGGCGGCCTTTTCACATTTCGAGGGTGCGCCGCCCGGCAGTCTAGCCAAGCCGCAGAGAGGTTTAGCGGTTTGGATGGCGGCAATAGTAAGCATAGCTTTAAAACTAGTGCAAGCCATACTTTAAAACAAAAGCGCTAAAAAACGATTCGACAATAAGCAAAAAAGAATCAATCATAGGAACTAAACGAGAACAGAACGGAGAGAATTGAGATGCATTCTGGTGCCGCAGCAACGCTTAGTCAGGTACTCTCGCTATCTATTGAGTGCGGCGATTGCGGACGTATGCGCTGGCGCAAGCCACAGGAATTGTATCGCTTAAAGGGTATCGGCCCATCGACACACATACCGGACTTGGGCGGACGGCTGGTTTGCTCGTCATGCCAATCTGAGGGACTAGACGGCCGCAACGTAGTTATTCAGGCCGCCTTTTCTTTCGAAGATGATCGCATCAGGGCCGAGGCTTGGCGTATTAATACCCTAGCAGCTCGCGCAGCGGGATGATGCGCCACATACTCTTGATGGCGTAACCGTCAAAATCGAGTTCCTTGGGCGGATTATATTGCTCGCAGATTACCTTGCCTTTGGTGCGGGCCTTGAGTTTTTTGACGTAGGCTTTGCCGACGGTTGCGTCGTCTTCAGGGTACATTTCAATAACCACATGATCGCCGGGGACCGGCTCTCGCCCGCCGCAGTAAATAAGTTCACCGGGATCGTATCGCGGAATCATGCTCTCACTTAAGACGTGCAAAGCAAAAACTTTTCTAAGGTGTGCGATTCCTGGAGGTCTCCGAACGTAGCCGGACACTTCACCATTCAAGGTGAAGTCGCCGTCATCTCCCCCAACGGCAACGCCGAGAACTTCCACGTCCATAGGTCCGGTTGGCGCGGGTCCGAAATCTGTCACCTGCTCGGCATCTGCGAGATTTTCTTCGTCATCCAGATATCTTAGGTCGCCGTTGCTCAGGGCAACTGGATCGATTCGGAGCTTTCGCGAAATCGCCTGCAAATGCTCCATTGCGATTGCATTTGCTCCGCGTTCCCAATTGCCAACCGCTCCGGTGCTAACGCCCCCAGCCTCGGCAAGATCACGCATGACAAGGCCCCGCCGAATGCGAGCAGTTCTAATAGCTTGGCCAATTTTTTTTCGAAGTTCGTTCTGATCCATAGGCTGGATGAAAGGTGAACTTTCATCGTCCGTCCATTTAAGTATAGCTTGCATCGGTTTTAAAGCTGTGCTTTTAATCGCGACCATGGAAACAGACCTTAATCGACAAGGGGTAATTGCTTTAAAGAGCGCCGCAAATGGCGCTACCGCAATTGCGCGCGTCATTGGGGTTACGCCACAGGCGGTTGCTCAATGGAAAGCCATACCGCCCGAGCACGTCCTTAAACTTGAGCGAACTTTCGGAGTGTCTCGCCATAAGCAGCGACCCGACGTTTTCGGATCCAGCGAAATGGAGGCGGCAGAATGACGCGCTCCATTTATCTTTCGCGCGGCCAATCCTCCCGGCCTGCTGCGACCCGCGCCGGGGTGTGCTTCTCCGGTCATTCCGGCGCGGGTAACTCTCGTTTTGCATGCGGGCCTCCGTAGGCTTCTGACTCCCGCTCACCTTTGCATTTTTGCGCATCCGCGTTCGATGAGAATTTTTCGGAAAAATTCTCATTGCGCTTTCGCTTGTCTGGAGCTTGGCAATGAAGAAAGAGGAATACCAAAATCAGCCGTGGTTCCGCCCAATCAAGGGCGCGCAGCGCGACCTTATCAAGGCTGTGGGCGGGATGGATCGCGCGGCGCTGCTGCTTGGCCGTTCAGTCGGACAAATAGGCCGATACAACAACTGGCATGATCCCGACTTAATGGCGCAATGGGAAATCATCGTGCTGGAAACAGATTTGGGCCGGCCTGTTGTCTCACGCACCATGGCCGTGCTGACTGGCGCAAGCGTCCTCGACCCAGCCGGCGAAGCTCGCGGCCGTGACTGCCTCCACTCAGGTTCCGCCAAGTTGATGGCGGAACACGCCGAATTCTTTTCGGCCTATTCGGAAGCCGCCAGCGATGGCCAATTCTCAGACCGGGAAATGCTGGAAATGCTCCCCAAAGCCGAGGACGTGCGGCGCTCTGCGGATTCGCTTGTTGCGAAAATTCACCGAATGCTTGCAAAGGCGATCTCAAAAGGCGGTGAGGAATGACCGGCCTTTCCCTTTTCAATCACTCGATTTCGGAACGGGATCGCGCATTTCTCCGTAGCGTTTCACATGCGGGCGGTTCGCGTGATGTGCTCGACGGCGAAGCGCCGGCCGCCGCACAGTGCATGATTGCGGGTTTTGTCCGGCTCGAAAAGTTCCGGCGCGTTTACGTGACGGACGAAGGACAAGCATATCTCGACCGACTGGCGAGGGCGCATTGATGGACAACGCGCCCTTTCAGCCCGAAACCCTGACCGTGCGCATGGCTCGTTTCGACGCGTTGCCTCCGGCCGTTCGGCAAGTCATCAACCTTGCTTCGTTTGAGTTTCACCCTGGCATGGCGGAACGTCTGCTGCGGCGCGGCGCTTCCGACCATGGTTGTGCCGCCCGCCTCGCCATAACTGACCGTGGCCTCTCTGCCCGGAAAGGTGGTGCGTAATGGCGGCGCAATCTCTCCCCATGCCCAAAAGCCACGGGCTTTCGATCATCGCCGCTGCGGTTCGCGATGGCGAGTTTCGATGCAGGGGCGCGAACGACACGATTTCAGCGTCTTCGGCTATGGCGCATCGCTATCTGACGCGTGACCCGAAGGACGGCAATCTCTTCCGTCCCGGCGAAAACGCTGTTGCCGTTCTGGCTCGCGCTCGCGAGCTGGGCAAGCTCCCGAACGCAGATGCGCTTGATAATCCAGCGATGAAAGTTGCCGTCGCGCGCGATCCGCATTCCATTGATGCGGGCAACCGGCTGCGCGATCTGGATGAAAAGACCGTCCTTGCTCTTATGGATGCCTTCACGCGCGCCGGCCAGCGTCAGCCCATCGAAGTCTACGGCAAACAATCGGATGCCAGCGTCAAACTCGGTGCTGGCGGACACCGGCTGGAAGCTTGCCGCCGCCTCGGCATCAAGGTTCTGTGCTTCCACCATGACGGTGATGAGCTTGACCGGCAGCTTTGCGAGATTGATGAAAACCTGATCCGCGCCGATCTGACTCCAACCGACCGGGCACTTTTCCTTGCGCGCCGGAAGGAGATTTACCTTATCAAACACCCGGAGACGGCACGCGAAGCGAGTTTGAAAAAGGGTGTAAATCTCCCGTCTCGCCAAGTTGGCGAAACGGCAAATCGTTTCACGGCGGCTACAGCCGAAGCGACCGGGCAGAAAGAGCGCACCATTCAGCGCGACGTTGAGCGCGGCGAGAAAATCTCGGCCACAGCCTTGCAGATGCTGCGCGGAACCCGGCACGATAAAGGAGTGACGCTCGACCAGCTCAAGCGGCTGGAAACTCCGCAGGCGCAAGAACAGTATGCGCGAGAATTGATCGCGGCGGACAAGGCAATTGCTGCCGAAAGTAAGCAAATCCGTACAGCAATACAGGCAAGCAACCGGCAGTCGCGCATCCGCCTCGTTGGTCTGATTGCCGAAACTGGCCGAAAGTCGGGCGGCGACCTCCCGCGCCGCGCCTATGCCATCGGCTATGCTGACCCGCCTTGGGAGCAAGAGGCATGGAGCGACGTAACCGGACAGGATAAGGGTCTTAGATACCCCTCCATGTCGGTAGAAGAAATCAAGGCGCTCTGCGCTGGCGACAAGACGCCGTTCACGCCGGATGCCGTGTTGTTCCTTTGGGTCACAGCAAACCGCGTTCCTGATGGCATCGCCGTCTTGAAGGCGTGGGGCTTCGAATATGTGACCTGCATGGCATGGGACAAGGTGCACATCGGTATGGGCCGGTGGGTGCGGGATCGGCATGAACTGCTGTTGATCGGCAAACGCGGCAAGATTTCGCTTGCGCCAGAAATGGGAACGCAGCCCGAAAGTCTCTATTCCGAACCCAAAAAAGAACATAGCCGCAAACCGGAATGGTTCGCTGCGCAGGTCGAGCGGCAATGGCCGTCTCTCCGCAAAATCGAGCTTTTCCAGCGCCGCGACAGTCTGGCGGAAGGCGATATCCGTCTGAATGGCATGTGGGACTTTTGGGGCAATCAGGCCGGCGCACCGGAAGGCGGTGCGGCATGAACAGTCATTTTTCGCGCACCCACATTGCAGCAAGCGCGCCGATGAAAATCCTTATCGGTTGCGAAACGTCCGGCGTCGTGCGCCGCGCTTTCGCTGCTCTTGGACATGACGTCTGGTCCTGCGATCTGCTACCCGCTGAGGACGGCAGCAACCGCCACCTTGTATGCGATGTACGTGATCTACTACACAATGATTGGGACCTGCTGGCGGTTATGCATCCGCCCTGCACAAGGCTATGCAATTCCGGCGTTCGCTGGCTTAGCGAGCCGCCCAAAAATCCGCCAAACGAAGCGTCGGCGAGAGAAAGCGCCGTTTGGCATTCTCTGTCCCGCGAACAAAAGCTTGTCATTATGTGGCGGCTCCTGAATGAAGGCGCGGCGCTGTTTTCTGAATGCTGGAACGCGCAAATCCCTCGCGTGGCCGTCGAAAATCCGATCATGCACAAGCATGCGAAACAGCGCATCCGAAACTATGCGAAGCCGGCACAAACGGTGCAGCCGTGGTGGTTTGGAGAGGAGGCATTCAAGGCTACATCGTTCTATCTTCGCGGTTTGCCGACGCTGCTCGAAACGAAGCGCCTTGTGCCGCCAAAGACCGGCACTGACGAGCATAAGCGCTGGTCGCAAGTACACCGTGCCCCTCCGGGTCCGGATCGCTGGCAGCTTCGATCCAAGACATATCAAGGCATTGCCGACGCAATGGCTTTGCAGTGGGGCGGTTATGCACTTGAGGCGGCCGCATGAGAGACCATCAAGCCGAGGAAAAGAAAGTTGAACGGGTGCGCTACCTCGCGGATCGATTGACCGGCGATCAATGGGTGGTCGAAACCGACAATGATCAGATGCACCTAGTCGCGTTTCGCCGCATGGACGAAGCGACCATCATCGCGACCTTCAGCAAGAATGCCTTGTCGCACGAAATCGAGCTGATTGCTTTGGGGCTCGACGTGGCTCGGATGCTTCTTGATGTGGGTGAACGGGCAAGCAGGATCATATCCGCCCTTCGGCGCGCCTTGGGCCATGAAGACCGCAAGCCGCGCGATAAGAACTATGCTGCCAATGCAGCCATCCTCTGCGAGGAGCCGCTGTTTCATCGATATTTGGAGCGCCGCGATCCGACACGCGCCATTCACAACAGTGACCATGCCGACACGACGCTCAAAAAGCTAATCGGCATTACCAGCAAAAAACAACTCAACACCGAAGTACGGGCGCAGACAGATTTTCGCAATCTGCGCGCGGACTATCAGGCATGGAAAGAAAGGGGCCGGGCATGACAGGAATTTCGCCGGTTGTCGAAGAATTGCAGGATTGCGCCAACGATGCAGAACGGGCGCGGTGGCTGCTGAAAATACCGGTTGTTATGCTCTACCGCGAGCAAACCGCCATCTATCGCGCCCTGCGCACCGCCCGGTTCGCACGGGGCGAAGAACTCGTAGACATCGAGATTTCGGCGCTCCTTTCTGTCCGTGACCGCTTCGGGCGCTTGCCGGCCGAAGTAGAGGCGACCATCAGCGCCGCACGCAGCTTCATGGAAGCCGTGGCGCGGAAAGGCGGTGTCGCGTGAGCAGCGAGGCAACAATCCGGCGTGGGGTGAGAAATGCGCGCTACTCCGCAATTCCGAACCATGTCCTTGAGGATAAGCGGCTTTCCATGGATGCGCGGTGGCTGCTTTGCTACCTCCTGTCCAAGCCGGACAACTGGACTGTTGTTGTTGGTGATATCAGCAACAAGGGTGGCTGTGGCCGCGACAAGGTGCGCAAGATGATCGCGGAACTTGTTGATGCCGGTTATGCAGAGCGAGACCAGACGCGCGACGAAGGCCGTTTCAGCGCCGCCAGCATGGTGATTTTCGATGAACCTCGATCCGCCGCTGAGCAAAGCCAGGCCGAAAGTGTGGCATTTCTACCGCAGCCTGAAATGCCGTCGCCGGCAAAACCGTCGCCGGTAACGCCGTCGCCGGCAAAATCGGCACATAGTAATAACTTAGATTCAGCAAATACTGATTATCAGCAAGAGGGAGATGCGCGCGAGGCTGTTTCGGAAGGGGAAGAAGACCCGAAGGCGGTGGCCCGTGCATTCAGGCGCTGGTACGGCGATTGGCCGACACGGAAGGTGGACAGCGCCTACGCCGCCGAACGCGCTTGGCAGGCCCTGACACCGGATCAGCGTGCGGACTGCATCATGAAATCCCCGCTCTACATCGAACGTGCCAATGCCACGAAAGGCGTGAAAGTGCCTTGGGCTGGCCCGTACCTGACCGGGAGAGATTGGGAAAAGCTGGACGATCCGAAATCGGATGTGGCGCTGCCTGTGGTGCACGGCCCGTTTACGAGGGCTTGGCACGCCCGGCGCTGCGCGGAACTGGTCCAGCCCATTGCGTCTGTCATGCCGCAGCTCGCGCCGTTCTTGCGGCGGATCGTGGATGCTGGCGGCGAGAAGGCGGAAGCGACCTTGCGGGACCATCGCCGTAAATACGGTTGGCCCAAGGTCAATACGATGGATGAGCGTGCTGGTGACCGGAAGGGCGTCACGGTTGCGCCTAGCGTTTTCAGAGTATCTGAAGTTTTCGAGAAAGCGCATCGCGATGGCGAATTGGCGCAGGCTTGGGCGCGACTATTCGACCGGGCCGGCCGCCCTTGGCCTCCTGTGCCGCCCGGCGTTGAGTGGCTGTTCTTTCCTCCCGTACCGGCCGAAGTGACCGATTTGGATATAGCGGTAGCGGAAGCGTGGGCCGCATTTGAGACAAACGTTAACGAGGGACGCAACGATGATGCAGCATAGAGGCAGTCTTTTGGGTGGTGTCGTCTCGGATAGCGGCCTGATCAAGCTTGCGCGCATTGCCGACGAACAGGCAGCTAAGCTGCGCTGGTTGTCCATGGCGAGCCGTCGAATCGTTGCAGACTATCCGAATCATGCGCGATGGATTTGCCTCCGGGTAATGACCGGTCGGGAAAAGGCTGTGCAAAAGTCGCTGGAAGCCCTCGATATTGAAGCCTTGGTTCCGACGCGCCGGGGCAAGGTTCATCACCGACGCGGCCGGGTAATCCCGGCTTCTGATGTCCCTGTGCTTATCGGTTATGCCCTTGTGCGTTGTGTGTATTCGACAACGGCGATGGCAGGCCTTGAAACGGTCGAGCATGTTATTGGTGTGCTTGGCGGCTGGGAAACGCCGGTTCCTATCAGTGAGGAATATGTCAATAAATACATAGAGAAGGCGGCGACGGGAGCTTATGACTACGAACGTCCGGGTATCATCGTGAGGACTGGCGAGAAGGTGCGAGTTACCGAGGGACCGTTCGGCGGGATTGCCGGTATTGTCATCACAGCACCCACCGATGGGGTCGGTGACGCCGTGATTGAAATCACGCTGATGGGAAAGCCAGCGCCGATGCTGGTGCCTCTTGCAAACATCGAGAAGGTGTGACTATAGGTTGGTTACGGACGAGCTGATGATCCTGCTAGTGAGCTTCTGAAAACGCGGTAGAACGCGGGGATGACAATCCCGAGGTTGGTACACCGGTCAGCCCCCGCCTTGATGATCCCCAATATAAGAGGATCGATTCAAGGCCGGTGCGCAAGCTATGTCCATTCCATGGCGGACCAATTTGAAAAGCGATCCTCCGGGGTCGCTTTTTTCGTTTAAGAGATATGGGCAAACTCTCCTCTCTCCCTTCGCGCCTCGGCAGGCTACCGGATCGTATCGGAACGCCACCAAAGAAAGCCGAGAACTTCTATCAGTCATCGGAGTGGCGGGCGCTCATGTCATCCTTAAAACGGACGCGCGGCAACAGATGCCAGCGCTGCGGATCAACAGGCCGGATCATCGGTGATCATATCCATGAGCGGAAGGATGGCGGTGCGGAGCTTGATCCGGCCAACGTCGAACTCCTTTGTTTGCCCTGTCACAACACGAAGACGGCGAAGGCCAAGGCTGCAAGGGCGGCTGGCCTGACCTGACCCCGATGGGAGGGGTGGGGTCGATCTCTCGGAAGGCGACCGCCTCCGCACCGCCGTCCCTCTCATGCGGAGATTTTTTTTCGGATGGACGAGAATTTTGACCTGTTTGGCCAGCCGATTTCAGACCGGCAGGGCCTACGCGGGAGGCCGCCGTATGTGGCGACTGAAAAAGACCGCAATAAAATCAAACTCTTGCTGGCTCTCGGTTGGTCAATTGAAAGAATGGCCAACGGTATCGGTGTCTCTCCAGCGACTTTGAAGCGGCATTTTAGAGCCGAACTCAAAGTTCGGACCAAGATGCGCGATGGGTTGGATGCCCGACGATTTGAGATTGCCATGGGGCTGGCAAACGCCGGCAACGTCGCGGCGTTGAAGGAACTCGGCAAAATGATCGAGAAGAATGACGCCATGGTGGCGGCCCGCGCCTATCGCGGCGACGACGACGAAGAAGCGAAACCCGAAAAGATCGGCAAAAAGGAACAGGCGCAACTCGATGCCCAACAGGCCGAGCAAAGCGATGCCTGGGGCGACGATCTGCAATTCAGAGGAAGGGTGAATTGATGGCTCTTTCCAGCCCCAAGGCAAAGATAGACCGCGATTGGTCAACGGCATGCCCGGACTGGAAAGAACGGATCATGCAGCGCAAGTCTCTCGTTCCGAAGTTGCCGCTGTTTGATTTCGAGGCCGAGAAGGCGCTCCGCATTTTCAAACGGCTCCGGGTGCCGGATATCATCGGCCAGCCGACATATGGCGAGGCGTGCGACGAATGGGTGTTTGACCTTGTACGGGTCATCTTCGGCTCTTTCGACGTGGAAGCCAAGCGGCGTATGATCCGTGAATTCTTCTTGCTGGTTCCGAAGAAGAACGGGAAGAGTTCGATAGCCGCCGCGATCATCGTTACCGCCGCAATCCTGAATATGCGGCCGGAAGCGGAATTGCTGCTGATCGCACCGACGAAGAAGATTGCGGAAATCGCCTTCCGGCAGGCAATCGGTATCATTAAGCTTGATAAGCAGCTCACGGCGCTCTTCCATCCGCAGACGCACCAAAAGACGATAACGCACCGCACTTCCGGTGCGATCATCGTCATCAAGGCTGCGGAGGCCGACGTCATCACAGGCAGCAAGGCAACTTTCATCCTGATTGATGAGTTGCATGTGTTCGCGCAGAAGCCACGCGCCGCCGACCTGATGACCGAAATTCGCGGCTCGCTGGCTGCGCGGCCGGATGGGTTCCTGCTCATTATCACGACGCAATCCAAGGCCCCGCCAGCCGGGGTCTTCAAGGATGAACTGAATATCGCCCGGCAGGTACGCGACGGTGAATTGAAGCGTTCGCTTCTGCCGATCCTGTACGAGTTGCCGTTTGAGGTTGCCAATGACAATGGCTGGCGCAATCCCAAAACATGGGGAATGGTCAATCCGAATCTCAACCGTTCCGTGGACGAAGCGTTCCTTGTGGACGAGCTGGCGGCCGCAGAAGAAAAAGGCCTTTCCGCCCTTTTGTTGTTCGCCTCGCAGCACCTCAATGTTGAGGTTGGGCAATCACTCGGCGGCTGGCGCGGTTCGCACTTCTGGAAAGATCGGTCGCTACCGAAACTTGTCAGTCTCGAATATCTTCTGGAGCAATCGGAAGTCGCCACGGTCGGAATCGATGGTGGCGGCCTTGATGACCTCTTAGGACTGGCTGTTCTCGGACGCCATCGCGTTACGCAAGATTGGCTCTGCTGGGTCCACGCATGGTGTCAACGCGATGTTCTGAACCTCCGTAAAGATATCGCGGCCAATCTTCTCGATGCTGAAAAAGAAGGGTCGTTGACGTTCTGCGATGATGCCACGGCTGACATCGTCGGCGTGGTGGAAATCTGCAAGAAGGTCCGCGATGCCGGTTTGCTGCCGGACGAATACGGAATTGGCCTCGACCCGCAAGGCGTCGGCGCAATGGTTGATGAGCTGGCGCGCTACGGTATTGGCCGGCCGCTCGTCACATCCGTGCCCCAAGGTTTCCGGTTGTCCTCGGCAGTCTGGAGCCTTGAGCGGAAACTCAAGGACAAAACCTTCTGGCATGCCGGGCAGGGTCTCATGACGTTCTGCGTGGGTAACGCCAAGGCAGAACAGCGTGGCAACGCCGTTCTCATCACCAAGGAAACCGCAGGTAAAGCGAAAATCGATCCGCTCTGCGCTCTCTTCAACGCAATCAAACTGATGGAAGTTGGCCCGGTCGCTGCGGCTACAGTCGCGTCACCTTGGGACGATCCTGATTACACGATGGTGGCCTGATGGGTTCCAAGAAAAAGAAACTAGAGAAGCGGTCCGCTTCTCTGGAGTCGCAATCCATTCCTGTCAGTGCCGAAAACTTCATGGAGTTTTTCGGCGTCGGCGGCATGGGCGGCTCGCTCCCTTCGGTGACGATTGAAAGCGCGCTCAAGGTGCCAGCGGTACAGGCGGCGGTTCTCTTCCTTAGCCGGACGCTGGCATCGCTGCCTCTTCATGTTTACCGGAAGGCTGAAACCGGGCCGGTGCGGCACGGCGGCAAACTCGCCGCCGTGATCGAGGAAAACCCGAACGACGAGATGGATACCTCCAAGTTTCGCCGTTACTTTTGGGAACAGGTCTTCACAGGCGGACGCGGCCTTGCATGGATAGAGCGAAAAGGCGCAAGCGTAGAAGCGATATGGCCTATCGATCCCGGCTCCTGCTCGGTTGTTCGACGTGGCGGAAAGCTTTTCTACAAGTTCGACGGGAAAGAGTACCCGGCCGCTGATGTGATCGATATTCCGTTCATGCTCAAGCGCAACATGGTCAACCATCGTGGCCCTGTTGCGATGGCAGAAAAGGCCATTCAGCTTGCCTTGGCAATGAACGATTACGCATCAAACTTCTTCGCTGGCGGCGGCGTCCCGCCTCTCGCGCTGGAAGGTCCGTTGCCAGCCAATGCAGAGGCAATGAAGCGGGCGCGGTCAGATGTGAAGCGTGCCGTAGAAGCGGCACGCGAAGACCACCTGCCGCTTGTGCAATTGCCTTCGGGTTACAAGCTTACGCAAGTCGGTTACGACCCTGCGAAGGGGCAGATGACCGAGGCCCGGCTCTACCAGGTGCAGGAAATCGCGCGTGCTTGGCAGATACCGCCTAACTTCCTGCAAGACCTGTCCCGCGCCACCTTTTCGAACGTCGAGCAAAACGACCTTCATCTGGTGAAGCACATTATCAGCCAATGGGCCATCGCCCTAGAAGGTGAGCTAAACCTCAAGCTGTTCGGAAGGTTCTCGACCCGTCGCTATGTCCGTCACAATCTCGACGGCCTGATGCGTGGCGACTATCTGAGCCGGCTTCGCGCTCTTGCAGCGGGCGTAAACGCGGCGCTGCTGACACCGAACGAAGCGCGGGAAATCGAAGGGCGACCCAAGAACCCCGACCCCGCCGCCGACCGCCTGCATATCCAGAGCGGCACGGTTCCAATCGGAACGAACACTGCGGGCATGGGCCATAACGGCGGTCCGCCTCTTGGTGATGATACCAACGAAAATCAGGTGGATGATGACCGGCAAGATTGAACGGGAAATACGCGCTCTTGTCCGCCCGGTGGAAACAAGGGCGGACGGTGAAAAAATGACGGTCGCAGGCTATGCGGCAGTCTTCGGGCAGGAAACGGATATTGCCGAAGAGTTCATTGAGGTTATCGAGCCGGGAGCGTTTAGGCGCTCGATCAACGGCGAAGATGTCCTTGCGCTCTACCAGCATAACCCCTGCTGCATCTTGGGCCGGAAGTCAGCCGGAACACTCCGGCTACAAGAGGACACCAAGGGTTTGGCGGTTGAAATCGACCTGCCCAACACCACCAATGGCCGTGATGTCCGCGAACTTATCCATCGCGGTGATATCTCGGGCATGTCATTCGGCTTCTACGTGCCGGACACAATTTCCGAGAGATGGGATTTCTCGGTCGATCCGCCGCGTCGGCGCATCCTGAATGTTGAGCTTTATGAGGTCTCGATTGTGGCGAACCCCGCCTATTCGGGAACCTCCGTCGCCTTGCGGTCGCGGGACAATGCCCGCGCCGCCTCTGAAATCCGATCGATCCTGCCAGCGAGCCGCTTGCGGATGAAAGTCGGTATCGACCTCGCGCTGCGGAAATAGCCGCGCTTCCTTTTTGCCTCACCACAACATGGAGATTTTTATGTCGCAGAAACTCAAAGAACTGCGTGAAAAGCAGGCGCGCATTGTTACCGAAGCGCGTGAACGCCTCGATAGCATCGGGGAAAACACCGATGCTGCCCGCGCTACCGAACTCGAAGGCCAGCACGATGCGGCAATGGCCGAATATGACCGGCTTGAGGCGCTCATCAAGCGCGAAGATGACCTCGTAAAGCTTGAGCGCCGCGAAGATGAGCGCCGCGCGCAGCAGCGCCCCTTGCGCGACACGCCAGAATATCGCGCCTCCGACGATCCGCAGGGTGGCAAGGTTGAATATCGCAGCGTCTTCGCGAAGGTCGTTTGCGGTGTCGATCCTTCCGAGCTGACGGCGGAAGAACGTTCCGTTCTCCGCAGCGGCGCGACCAAATTCGAAACCAGAACGCAGGTTGCTGGCGTTGCTGCCGCTGGCGGCTATACCGTGCCGACTGAGCTTGCGAACGAAATCATCAAATCGATGAAAGCGTGGGGTCCGCTCTACGACGAAAACATCTGCACGGTGATCATGACCGCGAGCGGCAATCCTATGGCCGTGCCGACCGTTGACGACACTGCAGAAGAAGCCACCGCAAAGGCCGAGGGTGCCGATGTTGCGGACGACAATAGCGGCGATGTCGAGTTCGGACAAAAGCTGTTGGAAGCATTTGTCTACGCCACGCCGTTCGTGAAGTGGTCCTTTGAACTCGATGCTGATTCCATCTTCAACATGGAACAGCTTCTCGGTTCACTGGTTGGCGAGCGCCTTGGCCGGATCGGCAACCGTCGCCTGACTTCTGGCACCGGCAACGCACAGCCGAATGGCGTGGTTACGGCGTCCAGCGAGGGTAAAGTGACAGCCGCCGTCAACGGCTTTACTTGGGATGATGTCATGGACCTGGAGCATTCGGTCGATCCCGCATATCGCGGCTCTCCGAAGTGCCGCTACATGTTTCATGACAAGGTGCTTGCCGCCGCGCGCAAGCTCAAGGACGGTCAGGGCAACTACCTCTGGCAGAGGGGCGACGTGCAGAAAGGCACGCCGGACAGTTTCAACGGCAGGCCTTATTCGATCAACCAGCATATGGATGAAATCGCGGCGGACAAGCGCATCATGGTGTTCGGTGACTTCTCCAAGTACTTCGTCCGCAAGGTTGGCTCTCCCGTTATCGGCGTGTTGCGCGAACGCTTCTGGCCGCAGGTTGGTATTGCCGGCCTGATCCGGTTCGATGGTGAGCTGGGAGATACTGCTGCCATCAAGCACCTCAAAACCGCTGCTTAATCTCGGCTTTGCAAGGCGGGCGCGACATAGCGCCCGCTGACAAAACCGATGGAGGCTCACATGAAAATCAAAATGCTTTTAGGACTAGCTGGTGCGAATTTCTCGCTCGCGCCGGGTGATATCCCGCCTGACGGTCAGTTTACCGAAAAGGAGGCGGAGCGGCTTGTCGATGCCGGTTTGGCGGAATGGGTGAAGGATGGTGAATCCTCCGAAGTCACTCTTCGGCTGGCGCTCGATAACGAAAATCTGCTCAAGGAAATGGCGGAGCTTCGAACCCTCGCCACGCGACTTGAAGAAAGCGAAGCGCGGATTGTTGTTCTCGTCGGCGAAAACGACGCGCTCCAGCGCCGGGCGGAGGATGCTGAGAAATCGCTTGCTGAGGCGGCCGAACGTGGGGGCGCGCTGGAAGGCCGCATTGCAGAACTTGAAAAAGCGCTGGGCGACGTCGCGGCCGATCAGGGCAAGAAGAGCAAATCGGGGGCCGGCTGATGTGGTATGCGGCGAATGCAGTAGCTAAAGACCCGGATGCGCTGGCTGTTCCGCTTGCTGACGTTAAACTGCGCCTTAGCGTCGATCATTCGGACGATGACGGTTTGCTTTCCGATATCGTCCGTGAAGCAACCGCTTACGTCGAAAGCTATTGCAACATCCGGCTCACGCCGCAAACGCTGACCAGCCAGTGTGATGGTTTTCGGGACTTCCGGCGACTTCCTGATGGTCCTGTGTTCATAGGTGCCATCAAGGAAATCGGTTATGTCGATCAATCGGGCAACCCGCAGACTGTCGATGCGGACAGTTACGGCCTTCAGCTCGATGGGCTGGAAGCATCGGTTGTTCTCAAGGCTGGTCACGTCTGGCCTTTTCCGCGTTTTGGCGAACGCATCACGGTGACGGTCGATGCGGGTTACGTGGACGGCATTCCATACGAAATCCGTGCGGCGATCATGGCGCGCGTGGCGTCAATTTACCGGGGACGCGAGAACGCGCCCATGGGTGAGTGGTCGGACTTCGATTCCCTGTTGATCAATTTCAGGAGGGGCGCGTGATGGCTCACGTTCGTTTCACGGCCGATTTCGATTATCGGCCTCCGGTGTTCGGCGTGACGCTCGCTTACAAGGCCGGCTGGTCTGGCCCTGTAAAAAAGGAGTGTGCCGATCAGGCTGTCGCGCAGAAAAAGGCGGTACGCATCAAGCCGCCGCCCCGATCTGCCGGAAAGGTGACCGAAAATGCTCAATGCAGGTGATCTCAGGGAGCGGGTCGCGCTCGATAAGCGGCAAACCACCAATGATGGTGCGGGAAATCATCGCTCGGATTTCGTGCAGCAATTCGAACGCCGGGCTATGTTTGTGTATGCGGGCGGCAGCGAAGCTGTGATGGCGGAGCGACTTAGTGGCCGGTCGATCCTCAAAATCAGGCTGCGCAGTGATAGTCAGACGAAACGGATCACGTCCGATTGGCAATTGCGCGATGCCCGGCGCGGTACCATCTACGCGATCCGTGAGGTTGATACAGTAACGGACCCGCTTTGCATCTATCTGGTTGTCGTCAGCGGGGTAGCTCCATGAAAATCATCGGCATTGAAAAGATGATGCGCCGCCTTGAGCGCATTCCCGATGAGGTGCGCCGGCGCGCGAAAGCGGAGCTGATGTTGGGCGGCCGTGAAATCAATATGCTTCAACGCTCGCTTGCGCCGAAGGATGATTTGACGCTCGCCGGCACCATTCGTTCCGAACCGTTGCCAGACCCGCAGATTGGCGTTGTCATTCTGGCGGGCGGCGAGGCCACCACAAAGCCGGTACGCGAAACCGAAAAAGGCAATTCGCCCGAATACGATTATGCGCTCGCGCAGGAATTCGGCACGGAAGATATGCCGGCGAACCCGTTCTTCCGGCCAGCCATTCGCGTGAAGAAAAAGCAGGTCCGAAACCGCGTTCGCGCGGCCGCCCGGAAAGCACTTAGATCGGCGGCCAAGAAATGAGCGACCCAGCCCTTGCAATTCAAACGGCGCTTGTCGGTCAGTTGACGGGTTTGGCGACGGAGGCCGGCGAGCGCGTCTATGACGATGTGCCGGCCGAGGCGCAGCGGGAAGCCGAAACGGGCGACGCTTGGCCTTACATCTCACTCGGCAACGGGCAGATGGTGCCGGTTGATGAAGAATGCTTTGACCGTTCTTCGAACTACATTGATGTTAATGTTTGGTCGCGTGAAATCGGTTTTCCGCAAGTGAAACGCATCGCTGGCGCAATCCGCGCCGCGTTGCACGAACAAGAGCTGGCGATTGCCGGCCACGTCCTCGACCGGATGCGCGTCGAGAACATCGCATATTCGCGTGACCCTGACGGCATGACCCGCCGCGCGCGCATCGAATTGCTGATTGAAACTCATCCAGCAAACTGACCCCCAGCAATCTTATCAAACCTTGGAGGCTCGTCATGGCGACGACTAATAAACTGTTGATTCAATTCGGTGACGGCGCGGCGGTGGAAGAATTTGCGCATTCCTGCACCATCAACACGTCACAGGAATTTACAATCGAAGCGACGATGACGGAGTCGACAGACCCGAATTGCGAAAACCCGGATGCGCCGGGCTGGGTGCTGCGCTCTGTCGATACCCTCTCCGCAAATATTAACGGCGCTGGAACAACAGACCCTGTCAGCTATGGCGTTTTGCGTCAGAAGATGCTCTCCGGCGAACCCTTTAATGTACGGGTGCTGGTGGACCTGCCGAAAGCGCAGGGCGGAGGTTGGTATGCCGGCCGCTATGTCATGTCCTCGCTCGGCCTCGCCAAGGAGGGCAAGGGCTATCTGTCCTCGACCGTTGCCCTGCAATCCACTGGCGTGGTTGCGTGGGTTGAGGCCGCTGCATGACGGCGGCTTTCGAGGCTCCGTTTGGCGGGAAGAAACATTCTTTCCGCCTGCTCCTTGAGGGCTTGCAGGAATTGCAGGCCGCCTGCAATGCAGGCCCTGCCACGATCCTTGCGCGCCTCATGTCGGCCCAGCCGCAGGCCGCCAACATCAAGCGACCGAACATGGACGATTACCAGCTCGGCGCGGAAGACCCGGACTTTCTCGCTGACTGGAACACGTATTCTCTCGTGCGCGGTATCGGAGGCGATTGGCGGGTGGAAGATGTCCGTGAGACAATCCGCCTCGGGCTTATTGGTGCGGGCATGTCTCCGACTGACGCCTTCGTCGCTGTGTCCCGCTACGTCGATCAAACGGAAAAATATCCCTTGATTGATAACGTCGGTATCGCGGCTGGCATTCTTCACCACGCGCTTACCGCGCCTGCCGGAGAAAATCCGGGAAAGGCGAAAGCCGGGGAAACGACGACAGCGACCGAATAGTTTTCTCGGATTTATACGGCCTCGGCGCTGTCATGGGCATGCCGCCCTCCGAGGTCAAGAAAATGATGCTGTGGGAATTTGCTGCCTGCGCAAACGGGTATGCGAAAGCCAATGGCGGAGAAGAAGCCGTGGAGGCGCCAAGCTTCGAAGAGCATCTGGATATGGTGCGCCGGCTCAAGCCTCGGTCGTGATGATCTCGCGGCCGATGAAAAGCAGAACAAGGCCGATCAGCGATGCTGTTGCAAGTGCGATCAGTATCGTTGGCGATGGCGCGGCTGTTTCGACGGCTGCCCCCATCTGGCTCAATCGTTGATTAAAGGCCGCATCGCCGGCCGACGTGGCGGCTGGTAAAGCGTAATAGGCCGCCAAAGGCGTCGGCGCGACGAACAGAACAGCGCCGATCTTTCCCAGAGCTGTCAGGCGGTACCTCGAAACCGTCATTTGAAGTTCTCCCCTCGAAATCGCCCGTTGGTAACAGGAATCGCTATGGCCGTCACCCTTGATGAGCTGCGCGCTGTCATGCGCATGGAAATGAACCCGTTCATGAAGGACCTCCAAAAGGTCAATGGGGTGACGGCTAGAACGGCGCGGCTTGTGGAATCGACGTGGCTTTCCACAAATAAGCGGTTGGACAACATCGGCCGCAGTATGGCTCAAAGCCTAGTAGCGCCGTTGCTGGGGATCGGCGCGGCGCTTTCGGTTGATTCCGTAGCAAAGTATGCCGATGCCTGGACGAGTGCAAAGAACAGTCTCTCTGTTGCCGGTGTGACCGGTCAAAAGCAGATTGACGTTCTCGATCAGCTCTACAAGTCGGCGCAAAACAATGCCGCGCCACTCAATGCCATGGCTGATCTGTTTGGCAAGGCGGCGCAAGCAGGGGATAATCTCGGGGCAAGTCAGGCGGATTTGCTCAAGTTCTCAGACGGCGTCGGTGTCGCGTTGCGGGTGGCTGGTTCGTCGGCCTCGCAGGCTTCTGGCGCGCTGACCCAACTCGGCCAGCTCCTCGGGCAGGCGCGTGTTCAAGCTGAAGAATTCAATTCGATCAATGAAGGCGCGCGCCCCATCCTGATGGCGGTTGCGGCTGGGCTCGACGAGGCGGGCGGCTCGGTATCAAAGCTCAAAGAGCTGGTGAATGACGGCAAGGTTTCCGGCCAGCAGTTCTTCCAAGCTTTCTTGAAAGGCCTGCCGTCTATCCAGTCCATGGCCGCAAACGCCACGCAAACCATTGAGCAGGGTGTGACGAAGGTGAATAACGCGTTCACCCGGTTCATTGGCGAGAGTGATGAAAGCCTCGGGGCAAGCCAGAGGCTTGTTGCCGGTCTAAATGCGCTAGCTGACAATTTCGACCAGACGGCCGATGTCGTCTTGAAGGTCGCGGCAGTCATTGCCGGCGCGCTTGTCGGTCGATCCATCGCAGGTATGATTGCAAGCCTTGGCCTCGCCACCTCGGCGGTTATTCGCTTCGTCACGGCCGTGCGGGCTGCTGCGACAATTTCCGGCCTCGCTACCGCTATGGGCGGATTGTCTGTAGCGGCTGGGCCGATTGGCGCGGTCATTGGCGTGACGGCCGTGGGAGCGCTCGCGTTGTTCGCCTCATCTTCTGGTGAGGCGAGCGAAGGCGCTGCCCGCTTCGAAGAGCGCCTGAAGAGAATGGCGGATACGGCCGACGCGGCCGCAACACGAACGCAGGACGCTGGCCAGCGCATCAGCGACAGTTTTGTTAATGGGCTTAACAAAGAAGTCGATGCCGCCACGCTCAGGGTTAATGAGGCCAAAGCGGCCGTTATTGACCTCTTTGATCAATTATTCAGGAACGTAGATAGGGACACGATTTCACCTGACCAACTGGCCCAGCTCGAGTCCTTGAAAAAGCGTCTTGATGAAGGGAGCATCGGCGCGCTTGAGGTCAAAAATGCCCTTCACTCTCTCGCGAATGCTAACCCCAATTTTCAGGCCCTTGCCGACGCATTCGCGCCTCTCCTTGATCGGCTCAATCAGGTTGTTGTGGGGATCAAGGCCGCTCGCGAACAGTTGGCGGTAGCGACAGGCTCGGCGCTTTCAGAACAGCAGGTCGCCGGGTATAAACAGTACGCAGCATCGCGCCAGCAGGGCGAAGAAATGTTGCGGCTCGGCAAAGCTTATGCCGACGAGGCGAAGCGCCAGAACGGATTGAGCAAGGAACAGCTCGCCGTTGAGAAGGAAATTGCCTCGATCCGCAAAGACCTCGCGGAAAAGGGCGGCTTCCTGCCCGACGATCAGATAAAGGCGCTCGCCGCGTCGAACGTCGCCGCGTCGGGTTCCCGCAGCAAGAGCGGAAAATCCACGTACGTCAAGCAAACGTCTGATAGCCGCTTCGATGCGGATATTCAGGCCGTGCGCGACCGGACGGCCGCTTTGATCGAGGAGCAAAAAATCCTCGGCTTGTCTTATCAGGAGCAGGAAAAGCGGCGTATGGCGCTCGACCTCGAACAGACGGCGCTTGCCGATCTGCGCGAGGAAGCGCGCCGCAAGGGCGCTACCGATCTCGAAAATATCCAGCTTTCGAGTCAGCAGCAAACCTTGATCGATCAGGCATCCGAGGCGTATGCCCGTCAGGCTGACGCACTGCGGCAAGTCGAAGAGGCGCAAAATCGTGCACATAATTCCGCGCAGGAATTTTATGACACCGCCAAGTCAGGCTTTGTTGATGTGATTAAGGGAACGCAGAGCTTTAGTGAGGCGCTCTCTAACCTCGCGTCTAAGGTGGCTGACTTGTTCCTGAATAGCGCCTTTGACTCATTATTTGGTGGCGCTCCGAAATCCGGTGGGGGCCTGACATCATTCTTCAAAATGTTGGGTTTTGCGGACGGTGGTTATACAGGTTACGGCGCAAAATACGCTCCGGCCGGCATCGTTCACAAGGGCGAATACGTCTTCGACGCTGACTCAGTGAAGAAGGCGGGCGGCCCGGGCGCTTTGGAGGCGCTTCGGTCCCGATTGAAGGGCTATGCGAATGGTGGCTCCGTTGGTGTCCCGATGCCAACTTTCCCTACGTTAGCGGGTGTCCGGCCTCAACAAAATTCCGAGCCGGCCACCTTCGTAATCGATGTGCGGGGGGCAACTGGCAATTCTGAAATTCAGGAAATGGTTGCTGCCGGCGTTCGTCAGGGCATTTCAGCTTATGACAAACAGATGCCGGATCGCGTCCAGCAGATTAACCGAAATCCAAGGCGGCGCTAATGGTAAGGCCTCTTTCTTATCTGTCGGATCGGTTCCGCTGGCTTCCCTTCAAGTGGGATATCCAGCGGAACGACGAATATTCCGGCACGGGTGACGGCAGGGTGTGGCAGGCGAAACTTGCGCCCGAGCTTTGGCGGGCAACGGTGGGCCATGCGCAGTTGCTGAACACTGTTGCTGAAGAACTGGACGGTGCTATCCGCGCCCTGCGGGGTGCGGAAGTGCCTTTTATGATGGCCTCGCCATTGTTCTGCGCACCTAAGTCCGACCCGACAGGGGCCGGACTGGAAGGAGCGAATGTCACGCTCCTTTCTATCTCGGCCTCCCGTGCGGCGGTCGTGTTGGCAGGGCTTCCAGCCGGTTACAAACTCACGACCGGCGACAAGTTCTCGTTCGCTTATGGCGAGCGTTTTTATTTCGGTGAGATTTCGGAAACGGCCGTGGCCGCCATAGACGGCACCACGTCGCAGATTGCGATATTCCCGAATTTACCAGCCGGTGCGGCCGCTGGTGTGGCTGTGACGTTGATCAAGCCCGCCTGCAAAGTCGTCATCGTGCCCGGCTCCTACAAAGTCGGTGAAATCTCAGGGCGCTTCACGCGGGGCGGCTCTTTCCAGATCATCCAGAAAAAATAGAGGCCATCGAGCCGACATGAAAAACGTATCCGCAGCTTATCAGGCGGCGCTACTTGGCGCGCGCGACGGCTCCCTTGTGCCTGTTACCTTTGTCTGGTTCCGGGCGAAGAATTGGGCAACCGGTCTACCTGAAGAAATTGGTCTCTGGACGTGGGATGAAGATATCAATGTAACCGTTCTTTCGGGAACGACTGGCCTTCCTGTAACGCGCACCTATTACGGCGCGGTCAATCTGGAAGTCAGCGATATTCCCTATGTTTCTGACCTGACGGTGCAGACTGTCACCATCGGCATGAGCCAGATTGCGGATGCTGCCCAGCAGCTCGTGCGCGGTTACGACCTGCGCCTGGCTAAATGCGAAATCCACGAAATGACCTATGACACTCTCACGGGCCAGCTTTCGTCAGCGCCGGAAATCGCCTTCATTGGGGAAGTCGTGGGCGCTCCCATCAACACGCCGTCCATCGGCAACAGCGGCAGTATGGATGTGTCGGTAATCTCGGACGCAATTTCCATGCTCACCCGCACCAACCCCGCCAAATCCTCCCATGAAGGCCAGCGCCGGCGTGATGGCGACGATTGGGGCATCAACTCCAGCACTATCAGCACATGGGGTATTCCATGGGGCAGGAAAACGTCATGACCGGCCTGATACGAAAAGATGATTGGCGCGCGCAGTTTGCGGCCGAGGTTGACCGGATCAAGCGAACGCCTTTCAAGTGGGGCAGCCACGATTGCGGACCCGGACTCGCCGGCAACCTCGTTTATGCCGTTACCGGTGTCGATTGCGCAGCTCAGTTTCGTGGACAGTACAATGACGCACGGGGCGCGGCGCTCACCATGAAGGCGGCGGGCTTCGACAATCTGGCCGATCTCGTTGCCTCCATGCTTCCCGAATACGAGCACCCGTCGCAAGCCCGCATTGCTGATGTTGCGGCGATCAAGGTTGATAGCGTCTTTGGATACGCTCTCGGCGTCATCGACTATGAGCGCGTCTTTGTGTTGACCGAAAACGGGATCGGCACGATTGACCGCGCGGAAATAGCCCGAGCCTTCAAGGTCGGCTAAACCCTTCGGAAAATTCCCATGAAAAAACTGCTGTTGCTTCTGGCGACCGCCTTCTTTGTGATGGGCGGCGATGTGGCTCATGCCGATCTTATTTCGACGGCCATCATTTCCTTTTTCAAGCTTACCGGCCTTGCTGCAACCCTCATCAAAGTGGGTGTTGCGCTGGCGGTTGGCGTCGGGGCTTCGCTTCTTCAGAAGGCTCTCAATAAGCAAGGTGACACCTCCGCTACGTCTGGCGTAGACCTGTCCGTTTCTATGGGCGATGACGTGCCGATGTCGTTTGTCGTCGGCACGGCTCCAACGGGCGGAAAGCGCAAGTACATTGGCACATGGGGCAGCGACGATAAGACGCCGAATGCCTATTTGGTCGATGTCATCGAGCTGGAAAACCTGCCGGCGACCGGGATAGCTGGCCTGTGGGCCGGCGACACCCGTTGCACGATCCTATGGGGTGAGCCTGCCGCTGACGGACGCGGTTTTCCGGTTGCCGAGTTTCGGCGGGATGGCAAAGATTATCTGTGGTTCAAGTTCCGTGACGGATCGCAGACCACTGTTGACGATTATCTTTTCGCCAAGTTTTCGAACCACCCGGAGCGGCAGATTACGGCGAACATGATTGGTCGCGGCTGCGCCCATGCCATCATGACATGCCGTTACAGTGAGACGGTATTCAGAAACGGATTGCCGGATTGGGCTTTTGAAATGGCTCCTCGCCGTTTCTACGATCTGCGCAAAGATTCCACCAATGGCGGTTTCGGCGCTCATCGCTGGAATGACCCGTCCACATGGGAGCCGACCAGCAACAACGTCATTATAGCGTACAACATCATCCGGGGCATCAGCTACAATGGTGAGTGGTTTTATGGTGGCCAGAACATTGCCGCGTTCCGCCTCCCGCCTTCAAACTGGATTGCGGCCGCCAATGAGTGTGACGCCGGCGTATTGCTGGCCGACGGCACCTATGAGCCTGCCTTTCGTTGCGGATATGAAATCACGGTTGATCGCGAACCGCTCGAAGTTATCGAGGAGCTGGGGAAGGCCGCTAATGCTCGCTTTGTCGAGGTAGGCGGCATCTTCAAGGTTCTAGTCGGTGCGCCCGGTGCGGCCGTCTACAGCTTCACCGATGACGATATCATCGTCACGGAAGATCAATCCTTTGATCCGTTCCCCTCGCTGGAGGAAACGTTCAACGGGATCGAGGCGACCTACCCGGAACCGGCCGAAAAGTGGGCCATGAAGGATGCGCCGGCGCGATACGATGCGGCGCTAGAGGCCGCAGACGGTCAACGTCGCCTGCCTGCCAGCGTTGCTATCAAGGCAGCACCTTTTGCAAATCAGGTGCAGCGCATCATGGTTGCGATATTGCAGGACTATCGGCGCTTTCGCACCCACCAGTTCTATCTGCCGCCTGACGCATATGCGCTGGAGCCGAATGACGTTGTGTCCTGGACTTCGGCTAGAAACGGGTACGCGGAAAAGAAATTCCTCGTCACGGCGATTACCGGAAAGCGTACGTTCAACCGGCTTGCGTCGTTCAAGGAAATCGACCCTTCCGATCATGATTGGTCGCCTGCCAAGCAATTGCCGGTGGCGACCGGTTGGATAGGTGAAATCCTACCGCCTGCCCAGCCAATGTATGGTTGGCAGGTTGAGCCGGCCGCGTTCTTCGATGCTGACGGTTCGCCGCGGCGACCGTCCATCCGGATTTCGTGCGCGGCCGGTCAGGAAGGCGTGACCCATGTTTGGGTACAGGTCGCGCTCAAGGCGACTGGCACCATCGTATTCGATAGTGACCAGACACCCTATGATCCGAATGAGGAACCCGCAGACGGTCGCATGTCTTGGGTTTTGAACGGCACATTCCTGCCAAACGAAACCTATCAGGTGCGCGGCCGGTTCATTTCCAGCCTGAATGACAATCAGCAATGGTCAGACTGGCTGGATGTGATCACGTTCAATATCCTGCTTGCCAACAAGGATATCGACGTTGTTGCCGATCTGACGAAGCTTGGCGCTGATGTGAAAAAGCGCTTCAGCGAACTTCAGCAGGAAATGGACGATCTGCTGCAAAGCTATGAGAACGGGCTTACGGCCTTTTCTCTGGCTGGGGCTGTCGGGCAGATCGACCGCGAAGAAATCCGCGCGGAGCTGGGAACAGCACGGGCGGAAATCACCGATGAACGCCGCGTCCGTGTCACGGAAAACGAGGCCATGGCGCAACGGGTCGGGCTGGTCTCGGCGTCCGTGGAAGATGCGAACGCCAAAATCATCACGGAACAGACAGCGCGCGTCAGTGCTGACCAAGCATTGTCCGAAAGCCTTCTCGGCGTTTCGTCCGAGTTGGGCGACCGTTTCGCGCAGGGGCTAGTAAAGTTTCAGGCGGTTGCCGCACCCTCCGGTGTCGATGCCCGCTTCTCGGTTCTCCTGAGAGGTGGTGTCGGGCAGGCGTACAAGGATACCGGCTTTTTCCTTGAGCTTTACACCTTCGCCGGCTTCCAGCGGTCGCGCATGGCGATCAAGGTTGATCAGTTCTCGGTATCGGATGGCAACACCGCCTATTCGGTGTTCGCCATTGAAGGCGGCGTGGTGAAGATCATCAATGCCCTTATCGATATGGCGCAGATCAACAATCTGATCGTTGGAACCAGCAACATCAATCCGGGTGCGATTACAAACATCGAGTACGCGGAGAGCGGGGGCGGCCCCAACACAATCGATCTTTATGTCACCGCCAACCATGGACTTAATTCGCCAAAGATAAAGGTGGAATTCAGAGGGAAAATTCAGGCGGCGGCCGGAAACACCCTTCAGACGTTCGCCTCCCTTAGAGATGATACCGGCGGTGTCGAAATAGATTCCATTCCGATAGTTACCAGTGGCAACTATGGTCAGGTTGTCATGTGGTCGAAGCTATTCACGCCGCCACCGACAAGGATGCAGACCACTTTTCGCGCAAGGTTCGCAGGCGTTCCCAACTCCAATTGGTCAATGCTGGAAGTGGTTGCCTACACATTCAAGAGGTAAAAATGACAGCACCTTATACGGCTGGCACCATTAACTTGGTGTCGGGAAGCGCGGCCGTGGTCGGAACCGATACGGCTTGGCAAATCGGCCTCATCATCGGTGGCACCATCTATGTTGAGTTTGACGGCGGCAATCCTTTGCCGATTGCGACCGTTGACGGCGACACGGAAATCACGGCGGCCCTGAAATGGACTGGCCCGACAGGCACCTATTCCTACGCCATCGTGCGGGATACGGCCTACGGGCAGCAGACGGTCGCCAACGCGCAGGCGCTGGCGACCTATATCCAGCGCCTGAATAATCCGGCGCTGGCGGCAACCGCCGGCGTTACACCGGGGTCCAACAAGCTCCTGTTGTTCACGGGTGCGAACAGCGCAACCGTCATCGATTTGGAAGACATTCTGCAAGGCGTGAAGTTTGACGAGGAAGTGCCGACGCTTGCAGATCGCGCCGCCTATGATGGTGAGGCCGAAGGCTTCCGGGTGTTGGTCGCGGACGTAGGCGATGGCCGCTCGGCTTTCTTCTCGAAGAAGAGCGCGACGGCCGGCGACTGGACCGTGCCATTTTATATTACCGGACCTGTGGGTGGCGCTGGCCCCTACACGGATATCACCATTGGCGATACCACGACGCTTCCGGCTGGATCGGAAGCGGAAGTGACGCTAGTGCCAGTATCGCCCGGCGTGATCCGCCTTGACTTCGGCCTGCCGAAGGGTGCGGACGGTACCGGCGATGTCAACGGGCCAAACGGCGGCGTGGTGGATGGCAGGCCGGTTGCGTGGGATGGTAATACGGGCAAGTTCTTAAAGCCTATCGCCGGCCCACTCGCAGCGTTGCACGCGCTTATCCCTTCGGCGAATACGTTCCCCTACTTTACCGGGGCCGCTGCGGCTGCGCTTGCTGACCTCACACCTTTCGCTCGCAGCCTGCTTGATGACGCTAACGGAGCGGCGGTGTTTTCCACCCTTGGAACTACCCAGTTTCTTGGCGGTGATGGATTTGTAAGGTTGCCCAATGGGCTAATGATCCAGTGGGGTCAACGATCAGCCGGGTCAGGGGTCGCAGACGTTTTGTTTCCTACCGCGTTCCCGAATGCAGCCTACAGGGTCATCGTTGGGACGGACATCGACAACAACACCGGAACCGATGCTTACGTGAACTGGTCAAGCTTGCTTTCGCTTACCGGATTTCGGTTGAACGGACGTTTTATAATTAGCGGCGGCACGGTCGGGCCGGGCGGAGTTGTTGCAAATTTCATCGCCATAGGAAGGTGAAAGATGACAAAAGCTGTCTTCAACGCTGATGGTATTCCTCTCGGTTTTTACAATGAGGAAATACACGGAGAGAATATTCCCGCTGACGCCGTCGAGATAACGAACGAGCAATGGCTTGACCTGCTGGCCGGCTGTGGACGTCGCGCATGGAGGGATGGCGAAATAGTGGACGTTGAGCCGCCTGTGACAGAGGTTCCTGAATCTGTCACAGTCGTTTATGGCGTCGATCTTTGGTCGCGCATGACCGAGGCCGAGGCCGATCAAGTCGGCGGGGCTATGGCTGAACAGTCTTTCCGGGTCCGCAAAATCTTCGAAACCGCCAACTCATACCGCAGCGACCACGAACTGTGGCCGCTCTTGGTACAGCTCGCCACCACGCTCTTTGGTGAAGAAAGGGCGGCGCAAATCCTTGCGCCCTCCTCCCAGCAGTAAACCCGGCGCGGTTTAGCGCCACCCTCCCCTAAAAAATCAGGAGATATCCTCAATGGATATGACAACGTTCTTCGCATATGCGAGGCGCGCGCCTTTTGGTGGCCGCCTTTCGCAGGGCCAGATTGACGGCATGAATGCGCTTTTCCGGTGCTGGGCCTCGCACAAGATCGCCGGCGCTGACAATAAGCGGCTCCTTGCCTACATCCTGGCATCGGTGTTTCACGAAACGGGCGGCCGCATGTTGCCGGTGCGCGAAACTCTCGCATCAACCGACGCCGGTGCAATTGCTGCGCTGGAAAAGGCTTGGAAGGCCGGAAAGCTGGGGCAGGTAAAAACCCCTTACTGGCGCAAGGATAAGGACGGCAAGAGCTGGTTCGGCCGTGGCGATATCCAGCTCACGCACAGAGTCAACTATGATGCGCTTGGCAAGCGGATCGGCGCTGATCTGGTCGGAAATCCCTCCCTTGCGCTCGATATCGATATCAGCGCCGAGATTGCCATCGTCGGCATGCTGGAAGGTCTGTTTACCGGCCGGAAGCTCACCGAGTTTTTCAACCTCAAGAAGGATGATCCTATCGGCGCTCGGGCGGTCGTAAACGGGACCGACAAGGCAAAGCTGATCGCCGGCTATTACAAGTCCTTCCTTGATGCGTTGGAAGCGGCCACCCTCGCCAAGTATCAGGGCCAGCCGGCCGATGTTGCCGCGCTGGATGCCCAGCCGGACAACGTGCCGGCCGCGCACAGCAAATCCCTCTGGACGATCATCGGCAGCTTCTTCGGCGCTTTCGGCCTTGGCGCGATGGGTGACGCGAAAGGCTTCGTCGATAGCGGCGCAACTCTGTTCAGTGCGATCTCCAATCCGTGGTCGTTCGGCAGTCTGGTTTTCATCATCGTGGCGGCCGGCGTGCTGTTCTGGCTGATCGGTTCCGGCCGCATCACGATCAACCGGACGAAGGCGACCTGACATGCTGGAAGCTTTTAACCGGTGGCTGGCGGTTGCCGGCGTGGCGCTCACATTCGTTGTGAGCGCTTTTCTTTATGGCCGTTCGACCGGCAAGGCAGATGCCTCGGCCGAGCAGCTCAAGCGCAACGCCAAAGCCGCCGCAAAGGCGCGAGGGATCGAAGATGACGTTCGCAAGACTGGCGATGCTGACGTTAAGCAGCGGCTTGATCGCTGGATGCGTGACTAGCGGCAATTACTGCGATGTTGCCCGCGCTATCAGGCCGTCAACACAAGATGCCCTGACGCCGGAAACAGAGCGACAAATCCTCACTGAAAACGAAAAGCTTCAATCGCTGTGCGGCGTGAAGCCTAAATAACGGGTGGAAGGGTACGGGGCTATGGCACCACCTGATAATTTCGATCCCTATTTGCATGAGCAAATGGGGCGGCTGCTGGCTGGCATGGAAGCGGTGAACAAATCCATCGAACGACTTGAGGAAGGAGCGCGGCGCTCCGAAGACAAGGCGACCGATAGCCGTGCCGTGGTGCATCGGCGGATGGATGAGCTGGTTAACCGCGTGGCGGGTGTCGAGCAGGTTGTGGCAGTCGTGAAAGAGGATGTTTCCGAAATGAAGCCGGTCACAGAAGACGTGCGCCATCTCGAAGAGGATGCGGAAAAACTTAAGGCCGCCGTCAAGGACATGAAGCCCGTCACCGACGATATAAAGCGCTGGAGGCTAATGGGGATCGGTGGACTGACTGTGATCGGGATAGGCGGCATGGCGCTCGGAGTGTCCTTTGCGGACGCGATGAAGCGCATTGCATCAGTGCTCATCGGTCGGCTTTAAGGAGGGTTGTTTCCTCATTTTACCGCGGTACGATATGTCGTCGGCGTTTAACAGGATGCATGTTTATGAAGCGAGATATGGGGCTCATCCGTGAGTTAATGTTGAAACTGGAATCACTGGATTTTCCCCTCAATGCGGTTTTATCGTTGTCTGGTGATGATAAAGAAGTGGCCATAGATGGTTTCTCTGCGGACCAAATTTCCTATCATTTGATCCAAATTCGCGAAGCGGGTTTTCTTCAGGACACGAAGCACGGGGGGATGCGCGGCGGTATCAGTTTCAAGGGCTTCTCTTGGGAGGGGCATGACTTTTTGGATAGCATTCGAGACCCTGACGTGTGGGAAAAAACCCAGACCACAATGAAAAAGGCTGGTGGGTTTACTTTCGATCTCGTGAAAGCGATGGCCAAAGGATTTCTGAAAAAGAAGATTGAGCAGCTCACCGACGTTGAAATTGATATCTAGCCTCCATGGCCATCTAACAAAGCCGCCCGATCATGCCGGGCGGCTTTTTGCGTTTCTGGCGCTGGCGTCGGGAAGGAAATTCTAATTTTGCGCTCCGATCGCGCGCTCGAGCGGATCCGCGGCAGCAATAAAATTACAAGATTGCGAACGAATGTTTCACGCTGGAGCGTCGGCCGCCGGCGTTGGCTGAAATGGCTTTCCCCGCGCCTACTGACAAATCTTTGTAAAGGTTTCGGGTGCAGGCTATCGCTATGACGAAGCCCCCTCGCCCACGCAATAAGCCGCTGCTGCGCGACGATGGCAAGCCCATCCAGTCGCGCCCGATCCGCAAGCGAAATAAAGCCCAGCCGGCATTGCCGCTGGAGCCAATGCCGGCGCGTGTCGAACCGGCCCTTGCGCTGCTGAAGCAAAAGCCACCTTCAGGCGACAAGTGGGGCTGGGAAATCAAATGGGATGGCTATCGGCTCGCGGTCCATGCCGACGCGAACGGCGTCCGGATACTTACGCGCGGCGGCTATGATTGGGCCGCGAGGTTTCCGGCCATCGAGCAAGCGGCGCGCGATCTCGGGCCGGCGTCTTTCATCATCGACGGCGAAGCGGTCGTCCTGGACGAGCAAGGGCGCTCGGATTTCAATGCGCTACAGAACAGCTTGGGTGCTGATGGCGCGCGTAGCGGCAAGAAGACGGCCGGCAACGCCGTGCTGTATGCCTTCGACCTTCTTTACCTTGACGGCCGCGATCTGCGCGAGCTGCCTTATAGAAGCCGCCGCCATTTGCTCGAAGAAATGCTGGCGGGCTTTGAGGGCGCAATTCGGATTTCGGAAGAGGTTGAAACCGACGATCCGGGCTTGATGTTGGAACATGCCTGCCGCCTCGGGCTTGAAGGCATCATAGGCAAGGATCGAAACAGCCCTTACCGGAGCGGAAGAACTGGCGACTGGATCAAAGTAAAATGCGTTCAGTCCGAACCGTTCATGATCGTTGGCTATGAACCCTCCATGTCAGCCAGCGGCGGTTTTGGATCGCTCTTGCTGGCGGCCTATGAGGGTGACGAGTTGCTCTATGTTGGAAGCGTCGGCATGGGCTTTAAGGAGCGCGCCGCAAACGAGCTGCGCCGGATGTTGGATAAACTGCCATGGCGGAAGAAAAAGCCTCCCGTGGCCTATGTCGGCCGACGCGAGGTCGTTTGGGTGCAACCAACGCTCATAGCGGAGATTGAGTTTCGGCAGATGACGCCGGATCGCAAGCTACGCCATGCAGCTTACAAAGGGCTTAGGGAACGGCAGGATAACGCGGACGTGTACCGGTTTGATTAAACGGCTTTTAGTGTAAGCTCTCCCTATGAGCGAATTAAGGATAGAGCCGGTTACAATCAATTGGGGTGACTTCGAAACCCTTGAAACGGTCGCGGACTTGGCCCGGTGCCTTCTCGATAAATGGCCGGCTGGCACCGATGGGCAAGCTTACGTAACAGCCCTCATGGTCTGTTCGGCTGTGCTTGAAAATGGCTTGGATGATCGGCCTGAAGATGCTCGCGCGGCCTTTATCGATGCTGCCCGCGAAGCGCTCCTTTCGGTCTCCCCAGACGACGGGCTTGAATGTTGAAATCAGACACGGTGAGTCCAACTGGGTGCATCGCCGGCAGGTAATTAGTTGCCTTCGCGGCTGGGATGGAACATGTATCTTTGAGGGTAATGTTCCCAGCAATGCCAAGACGACTTCTCGGCCTTGCTCGGGGTGTACCCGAAGCCTCCCCACTTTCGACAGTCCGGATGTTCGCACCAGTGGTTCTCATGGACGCCGTCGCCGGCTTTGTCGGTCTGGTCGCTCACAGATACTCTTCTCCAATGATCTCGATTGGGCCGCGTGATGTCTCAATCAAAGGCCAGCGGACTTTCCTTCTCCATTCCCTCAACGCATCATCTGGTGAAGTGCAAAAAACCCACTCGATAAAAGCATCGGAAATGTTGGGGTGGTCATAGAGAACGGCGGCGATACCCTTTCTCTCGCTGAACAGGATTTCGAGCCGCGCGCCCGTAGGGATGTCGTCATCGTCAGCATAAAGCTCGCTTGCGAAATAACCGGAATAGGCGGTCAGGTCAGATTCGCGGTCAACCTCGGCCAGCAGACGCGTATCAAGGTCTTCGTGGCTGACCTTTTGCGCTCCGATAAAATCGCCATCTTCCAGCACTGCTTTGGGATAGACCCCGTGATTTTCGAGAATGTAAGGGCGAATATGCATCTTCCTTCTCCTCTATCCGAATAGATCGGCCGGCTTCCTCTCGTCTTCGACAGGCAACAGCACGAGGCCGCCATCAGGTAACGGACGTTGAAGCGCTTTTGCTTCCTCCCATGGCGCTGTTAGCCAAAGTTCCACTTCATCCTTGTTCGTCAAAATGACCGGCATTGCCTTTGGGTGGATTGGCTTCACGACGCTGTTGGGGTCCGTCGTCAGGAAACCGAAAAGCTGGTGGTCGCCTTCGCGCGGGTTCTTCATCGAACCGCGCACCCCGTGCCAGTCTGTCCAGATGCCTGCAAAAAATGCGAGGGGTGTTTCTTCGTTGATCGCAAACCATCGTTTCGTTTTCCGTGGCTTGGTATCTTCCCATTCACAAAACGTGGTCCATGGAACCACGCAACGGCTCTCGGGTCGCAGCCATCGTCGCCAGTGCGGTGATGTGATGTTGCGGATGTTGGTCACGCCTGTGTCGGGCTTGCCTTGCGTGACGAACTGCGGCGAGGGCATGCCCCACGTCAGTCCGACCAACTCCCGACCGCTTTCACCATTGCGCACTACTGGCGCCGGCCGGTCTGGATAGACCTCAACGTCTGGCTCCAGGTTAAGCCGCTCCTGCATGATGCCCGCGATGTCGCGAATGGATTCCTGATTGGTTTTCACGCGGTACAGATTACACATGTGTTCCTCCTCAAGGCGAAACGCCAACACTTCCTTCCTGCGCTCAATCTCAATATCACGTAGTTTCGCTGCCGGTGAATCTCTAGGAGAATGGTCGGGGCTTAAATTCGCCTGTCCCAAGTTGTGGCAATAATCGCACCTCCAGCGTCTGTTGATGTAGCTTTGCTTGGGTGGCATCGTCTCCAAGTCGACCCTCACCACTCGCTCGCACGGGGTGCAGTAGACAGTCACGTTGTAGCAATTCACCCACAAATAACCGTAAGTACCCGGTGTTGGTTCAAAGCTCACGGCCAATCTCTTTTCGCTCTCGCCAAGACGAAGCTGTTTTTCTCGCGATTCTGGCAGCCGAGACATCGCAGCAGCGGCTCCATAGAAATGATCGGCCTGAGCTTTCCATGCTTGCGTTGTATCGCCCATCTATCCAACATGCCCACACGCTTGCAGCGCCAGCATTGAGCGCCGAGGACGTACCATTGCGGCAGATCGGCCAAAGTGGCGGAGTGGTCACGCTGGGGTACGAAGATGCCCGTGGGCTTTGGCGGCAGATTGTCGTTGCTGCCGCCGGTAAGGTCGATACCGCGACGATGGCGCATGTCATTTCCGATCCGCCTCCGGCTTCCACCCCCTCGTAAACCCCTTGCCCATCGCCGCGGTCGCCAGCGCAAGCTGCAGTCTCAGGTGCTGGATATCTTCCATCAATGTTTCTATGGCCGCGCGGCTGTCGCCGTCATGCCATGCAATGATGTGGTCAACCGGATCGGCTTCCGGCTCTCTCGGTAGTGGGCGCACCTTCTCATTCTCCTTTTTCAGAGTTTCAACAATCTTCCCCTGTTTTGAAAGGCGCGCGCCCCCGCGCCGGTAAATCAGTCTGGCATCAAGTCGGCAATTTGCCCGTGCTGCACCAGCAGACGCGGGTTTGCCATGGTGCCGCTTTCCTCGTCTACGGTGACGGCGTAAGCCGCAACGCCGACGTGACGCGGCGCCATCGCACTCGCGATTTTCTCAGCGGATGCTTGATTGGAAGCCTGCCGCATTTCTCCCGGAACGACACCGCCACGGCTGTTTTTGAACTGCACGACAATGATTTTCTCAGCGTCTGACATGGCTCTTGATCTCTCGTTTGTTCTATAAATGTTCTCATTTTGGGAGAGAGTCAAGAGTGACGGTTGGGGAGGTGTGGAAATAGAAAAGGCCGCCCGGTGTGTCCACCGGACGGCCTTTTAAGCAACTATTGAGTTGTTGGCCTCAAGCCGCGAGCTTGATGTCCTCGCGAATATCTCGTCGGGAGTTGGACATAAACATGCTCGTTTTCTTGAGGTTTTCGATACCAACCTCACTGACGGCTCTGACGACTGCATACTCTATCGCTTGATAGATGGCCTTTTTGTCCATGATAGCTCTCCGGTTAACTCCAACAAAACGCGCAGAAATTTGTAAACGTTCCGTTTATTTTCTTGACATATATAGCCATTGTCCACGGGTTTCAACCGACTCGAACAACGCATGGCCCTTAAGGTTCCGCTCAACAGCGGTAAAAAACTTCGCATCCTCGGGACTTTGCAGATGCAATTTCAGGTGCCGGCTTGAAAATTCGCCGCCTGACATTCCAAGTTCGAGTACGCCAAATAGCAGCTCCACAAGCGCGCGGCTATACAGATGAAGGTATTCATCCGTAAGGTCGTAATCGGGTGAAAATGTGATGAAACGTGTGCGTAGCACTGGGCCGACGTACTTTGGAATTGGAGCGCAATTCACCTGACACATGACAACGTGGCTATCGTCGTCCTTGAGCGCAAACACTCCCGCTTTCGCGTGTGTTTGCTTTACGATATTCTCGACTGCGCTAAATGTCAGGCCAGCATAGGACTCAAAGTCCTCTTCCAGTTGCTCGCACTGCGCACGCCAATCGGCTTCGAACGCGTCCCAAGAACCATCGTCTGCGGACAGCCTAATAAAACTGTATGCCACTAATTTCCCCTCTGCCTACGCGAATTCATATACACTAATTAAACTTGCGCAAGAGTTGCGTGATGGAGGTTTCACAATTTTATTGAAGGGAAAGGCTAGAGCAAAAATTCAGTTTGGAGAGAACGCATAAAGAACAGGTTGCACGGATTTTGCACGGATTTTTGCGCGCATTCACGACATGTTCCGTTGTTTCACGGCACCTTGAGCGGTAACAAAAACCGCAAATTCCTGACCTAAAAGCTTGTTATTTTTGGGGTAATAATGGTGCTGCTAGAGAGATTTGAACTCTCGGCCTCTCCCTTACCAAGGGAGTGCTCTACCCCTGAGCTATAGCAGCATCCGGTGCCGAAGCGTCTGCTTCAGCATCAAGCGTGGCGGCCTATTGCCATAGGTTTTTGACGAGCGCAAGTCGCAAAACGATATTCTTCATCCAGTGGGGCAAAAAAGCGTGCCCCCTGTTGAAAAACGCATTTTTCAGATATTGCTGAATCTATGAACGAACAACATGACAAACAGGCGAAGGCGGCGGTTTCCGTGGACATTTCGAAGGAACCGTCGGCCGTAGTGGCAAACGGCAACACGCAGGCCGGCCCCGGTGAAAAGGCGCGCCAGCGTGAGGCGGAGCGCAAGGCGCGGGCGGCGAAGAAGCTTCGTGAAAATCTTCTGAAGCGCAAACAGCAGGTTCGGGCACGCCGCGCAGGTGAAGAAGACCAGACGATTGGCCTGCCTGCCGCAAAAACGGACGAATCATCCTCATAGACAATTCACCAGCATAAAATTGAAACGCCGCGGAAATTCGTCTAAGGACGCGTCTTTCCGCAAGGCATGATAAGAAAGGCGGGCACAGGCCCGTAGGGACGCATGGATCGCATCAGAATTACGGGTGGCAACAAGCTCAACGGCGTCATCCCCATCTCCGGCGCCAAAAACGCCGCCTTGCCGTTGATGATCGCTTCGCTTCTGACCAGCGACACGCTGACGCTCGAAAACGTCCCGCATTTGGCTGACGTGGAGCAGCTCATCCGCATTCTCGGCAATCATGGCGTCGATATTTCCGTCAATGGTCGTCGCGAAAGCCAGGGCGAGGCCTATTCCCGCACCGTACATTTCACCTGCCGTACCATTGTTGACACGACAGCCCCTTACGAGCTGGTCTCCAAGATGCGCGCGAGCTTCTGGGTCATCGGCCCGCTTCTGGCGCGTGAGGGCCGCGCCCGCGTTTCCCTGCCCGGCGGCTGCGCCATCGGCACGCGCCCGGTCGACCTGTTCATCGAGGGCCTGCAGGCGCTTGGTGCGACGATGGAGATCGATGGCGGCTACATCAATGCCAGCGCCCCCAAGGGTGGCCTCATCGGCGCTGTCTACACCTTCCCGAAAGTGTCCGTCGGCGCGACGCATGTGATGCTGATGGCCGCCAGCCTTGCCCGCGGCACCACCGTCATCCACAACGCTGCCCGCGAGCCGGAAGTGGTCGATCTCGCGCACTGCCTGATCGCCATGGGCGCCAAGATCGAAGGCGCCGGCACCTCCACCATCACCATTGAGGGCGTCACTTCGCTCTCCGGCGCGCGCCACCGGGTTCTGCCCGATCGTATCGAAACGGGCACCTATGCCATGGCGGTCGCCATGGCCGGCGGTGACGTGGTGCTGGAAGGCACGCGCGCATCGCTGCTCGACAATGCGCTCGACACGCTGCGGCTGGCAGGCGTCACGATCAGTGACACCGATACAGGACTGCGCGTCGTGCGCAACGGCAACGGCATTCAACCGGTCGATATCGTCACCGAGCCCTTCCCCGGCTTCCCGACCGATCTGCAGGCGCAGTTCATGGCGCTGATGACGCGTTCGCAGGGCGTCTCGCATATCACCGAGACCATCTTCGAAAACCGCTTCATGCATGTGCAGGAACTGGCCCGTCTCGGCGCGAAGATTTCGCTCTCCGGCCAGATGGCCCGCATCGAAGGCGTTTCCCGCCTCAAGGGTGCGCCCGTCATGGCGACCGATCTGCGCGCCTCGGTGTCGCTGGTCATTGCGGGCCTTGTGGCAGAAGGCGAGACCATGGTTTCGCGCGTCTATCACCTCGACCGCGGTTTCGAACGTCTCGAAGAAAAGCTTACCCGTTGCGGCGCGCTGGTCGAACGCGTCAGCGATTGATACCTTCATTGCCGCTCTTCGATTTTCCACCCGTTGCACAGCGGGCCGCGACTGCTTATTTCCAGTACAAGAAATAGACATTGCGGCCCGTGTCCGCGGAAAAGGAAGAAAACGATGAGCGGCCTGAAATTGCTGGCGCTGGATACCGAAGATCTCTCGATCATCTCGACACACATGCAGGACAGCGTCTTCAAGCTCAAGGATGTTGCCTTCGAACCGAGGCAGGGGCAGTTTACCCTTTCCGCCAACCGTTTCGTTTGGGAAAGCGCCAGCAAAAAGAATTTGCCCCCCGAGCGCTGCCGCAGCGTGATTTTCCTGAAGCGTGTGTCTGCCGTCCGTTCGCAGTCCATCAACTTGGCCGACAGAGAGCAGGTGCTTTCGCTTCTGGCGATACGCTTTACCCCTGTTGGTGAAGGGCCGGATGGTGTCGTTGAACTGGCGCTTTCGGGCGGTGGTACCATCGCGCTTGACGTCGAATGCATCGAAGCGCAGCTGACCGATGTGAGCGGCGCCTGGGAAACCGCCGCCAAACCGCATCATCCCGACAGCGAATAAACGTTGCGTGCCCTCGCAACGGTTGCCTTTCCTTGCCGTTTCGATTTATGCCACATACCAGAACCGCGATTATTGCGCGGCAAGTTCGTGCACCTCGCGGGATCGCCCGCGGGGACAATGAAAGGGTAATGGCGTGGCAATCTGGCTGGAGCGGGCATCGGCTGATTTCGAACAGAAATTCGCTGCCTTCCTGACAACCAAGAGAGAAGTTTCCGAAGACGTCAACGCGACGGTTCGCGACATCATCAACGATGTCCGTCATCGCGGCGATGCGGCCCTTGCCCATTATTCCCAGAAATTCGACGGCATTGATTTTACCAGGGTTTCGATGCGCGTGACGGCGGATGAAATCGACGCCGCGTTCTCGACGGTCGACAGGAACGTCATCGAGGCGCTTGAACTCGCAGCCCGGCGTATCGAAAAACACCATGCGCGGCAGATGCCGAAGGATGACATCTACGAGGACGATATCGGCGTGGGCCTCGGCTCGCGCTGGACCGCCATCGAGGCCGTGGGGCTTTATGTGCCCGGCGGCACGGCGAGCTATCCGAGCTCGGTGCTGATGAATGCCGTACCGGCAAAGGTCGCCGGCGTGGAGCGTATCGTCATGGTCGTGCCGGCCAATGGCGGTGCGGTCAATCCCGCGGTACTCGCTGCGGCACGTATTGCAGGCGTCGAGGAAATCTACCGTATCGGTGGCGCACAGGCTGTCGCCGCACTTGCCTACGGCACGGAGACCATTGCACCGGTCGCCAAGATCGTCGGCCCCGGCAATGCCTATGTGGCGGCCGCCAAGCGGCAGGTCTTCGGCACTGTCGGTATCGACATGATCGCCGGACCTTCCGAAGTGCTTGTTATTGCCGACAAGGACAATGATCCCGACTGGCTGGCCGCCGATCTTCTGGCGCAGGCGGAGCATGATCGCGGTGCCCAATCCATTCTCATCACCGATAATGCCGACCTCGGCAAGGCGGTGGAGGCAGCCGTCGAGCGGCAGCTGAAGCTTCTTTCGCGTTCCGAGACGGCGGCGGCCAGCTGGGCCGATTTCGGCGCGATCATTCTGGTCGAAAAACTCACCGACGCCATTCCGCTCGCCAACCGCATTGCCGCCGAGCATCTGGAGCTTGCCGTCGATGACCCGGATGCCTTGATGGCCCACATCCGCAATGCCGGGGCGATTTTCGTCGGGCGTCATACCCCTGAGGTGATCGGCGATTATGTCGGCGGTTCCAACCACGTTCTGCCGACGGCACGCTCGGCTCGCTTCTCCTCCGGCCTTTCGGTGCTGGATTTCGTCAAGCGCACGTCGATCCTGCGGCTCGGGCCCGAGCAGTTGCGCCAGCTTGCGCCGGCGGCGATCACCCTTGCCCACTCGGAGGGGCTGGACGCGCATGCGCGCTCGGTCTCCATTCGCCTCAATCCGGAAAGTTAAGCGATGGCTTCAGGCGATTTCCGGCTCTGCGACGTGGTACTGGACGACAGCATCGGCCGGTCCACGCCTGATGTGGAGCATGAACGCGCCGTCGCCATTTTCGACCTGATCGAAGAAAACACCTTCGAGCCTGCCGGGCATGACGGCGGGCCGTACCGGCTGCACATATCGCTCGTCGATGCCAAGCTGGTCTTCGCGATCAAGACCGAGGACGACAAGGATGTCTCCACCCACATCCTCTCGCTGACGCCGTTCCGCCGCATCATCAAGGATTATTTCCTGATCTGCGAGAGCTATTACGAGGCAATCCGCTCCTCGACGCCAAGCCAGATCGAGGCGATCGACATGGGCCGGCGGGGTATCCACAATGATGGTTCGCAGACCCTGATGGACCGGCTATCGGGTAAGATCAAGGTGGATTTCGATACGGCGCGCCGCCTCTTCACCCTTGTCTGTGTGCTTTATTGGCGGGGTTAGAGATGAGCGATCCTGCCGCAGCGCCAAACGAGGGACGAGCACCGAAATCGGTCCTCTTTATGTGCGGTATGAATTCCATCCGCTCCCCCATGGCGGAGGTCATCGCCAAACGGCTGGTGACACCAGGCATCTACATACAGTCGGCCGGCGTGCGGGCGGGCGAACGCGATCCCTTCGTGGATGCGGTGCTGGAAGAGCAGGGTTTTTCGCTCGGCAAACACAAACCGCGCACCCTCGATGAGATTGAGGATGATTTTTTCGATCTGATCATTACATTAACACCCGAAGCCCATCACGCCGCACTGGAGCTGACGCGCTCGAATTCTCTCGATGTGGTCTATTGGCCAACGATGGATCCGACGGTCATTACAGGTACGCGGGAGCAGATACTCGACGCCTATCGCGAGGTGCGGGATCATCTTGCAAAACTGATTGCCGAACGCCTGCCAAAGCGGCAGCAGCCGGTGGCGGATACGCTTTCAAAAGACTGAAAACTGCCCTTACATCGGGAAAATCGGTACTGATTTTTAAGCCGATGCTTTAGAGGTTCACAAATGTGCCGGGATTGTGTAGTTTCCGCGCAATTTTCCCGGACAGGACACGTCCGGCACTATCAACAGGAAGAAAACCCTTACATGACAAAAGAAGAAGTCCTTGAATTCCCGGGCATCGTAACCGAATTGCTGCCGAACGCAACGTTCCGCGTGAAGCTTGAGAACGAACACGAGATCATCGCCCACACGGCGGGCCGCATGCGCAAGAACCGTATCCGCGTTCTGGCGGGCGACAAGGTGCTGGTCGAAATGACGCCTTACGACCTGACCAAGGGCCGCATCACCTATCGCTTCAAGTAATCCACCTTTCGCATCGGACGCCCGGGCCGCGCAATGACCAATTCAAAACAAAAGCTCGTTCTGGCATCCGGTTCGCCGCGACGTCTGGAGCTGTTGCATCAGATCGGTATCGAACCGGCACGTCTGATGCCGATGGATATTGACGAGACACCCGTAAAGCTCGAGCATCCACGCACGCTCTGCCGTCGTCTGTCGCAACAGAAGGCGGAAGCCGCGCAGGCGGCGCTGAAGAGCGAGCAGGCGTGGAAAGACGCCTATGTTCTGGGCTCCGATACGGTGGTCGCCGTTGGTCGCCGCATCGTCGGCAAGGCGGAATACACGGAAGAAGCCTCGGCGGCGCTGCACCTACTCTCGGGGCGCAGCCATTGGGTCTATACCGGCATCTGCCTGGTGACGCCTGACGGAAAAATCCGTCAGAAGGTGGCGGAGACCAAGGTGCGTTTCAAGCGCCTCTCCACGCGCGAGATCGACGCTTACATCGCTTCCGGCCAATGGCGCGGCAAGGCGGGAGCCTATGGCATTCAGGGTATTGCCGGCGCATTCGTGCAGAAACTGACCGGTTCCTACACCAATGTCGTGGGATTGCCGCTTTATGAGACCATGTCGCTTCTGTCCGGTGAAGGGTTTGAGGTGACGTCGGGCTGGCTCGACGGATAGTCCCATGGCAAAACCCTCCACAGAAGGCGCCGGAAAGGTCACCCCACTTCGCAAAACCCAGCCATGCCCGGAATGTCGCCGGCCGTCGACGCGGGAAAACTATCCCTTTTGTTCGGATCGCTGCCGCTCGCTCGATCTTGCCCGCTGGCTGAACGGCTCCTACGCCATTCCCGTTGCGGACGACGAAAGCAGCGCGGGTGGGCAGGACGGCGGCAAAAACAACTCCGAGTAAGAACCCGCATCGCCGGAAATTTCGGCGGTAAATTGCAAAAGATTTTTCAGAGCCTCCGCTCACACCTTATATTCACCGGGCTGCCCCCAGCCCGAAAAGCCATATCAGAATCGGCTGAGGTCTTTCTCCCAGCCCCCTTAAGGTCTTGCGATGGACGCAGGCTTGCAAAAGAGAGTGAGCTCTGGCGCACTGCTGTTTGCGGTGTTGGCCGTCTGTTTTGCCATAGGGGCGACGGTGCTGCTTGCCAATGACAAGAAGCATCTCAAGAGCCTGCTGACCTATCTCAATCTGGCGCCCGCCACACGCTTTGCCGAACCGCCACCAAAGATGAAGCACGCCAAGCGACAGAAGCTTGCAGCCAGAACGGTTTACCTGCCGCCGCACCTGCTGAAATTCGAACGGGCTGGCGATAGGCCATCTTTCGCCCGGGACTTCGTTATTTCCGGCAAAGACCTTTGCGACCGCTTCACCGCCGCCGGTTTTTCCAACCCGAAGGGATGGCAGGCCAGCCCGGTCAGCATCCGCAACTTCGAGTGCATGGCCGACCTTGCCGCGGTAAAGGCGGAAGACCCGGCACAGCGCGCATCGCTTTTCATTGACATCAGGGGAGAGGCTTCCGGCGACATTCGCTCCATCAGAATAAAGGCGGTTGCCCCGGAGACGCCTGACGGCGCCGCCATTTTAACGAAGCTTGAGAAAACGCTCACTTTGGTCATCGCGCAAACCCACTGGACTGATCTTGCCAGCATGCTTGAACCGGCTCGCAGGATGCAGGCCTATCAAGCGCAGCACTTCGGTATCTCAGTTTCCATCAAACCGGAACCAACCGCACCGCACCGGCTGAACGTGATTTTACTGGCGAGCGAGGAACCGCCGGGGGTGAAGCTGACACGCGCATTTTTCGACCGGGACCGTTGGCTTCGCCCGGCCGCACTTTCGGATCGGCCGATACCGCATCCTTCCGTCACGAAAAGCCACGTCCCGTGACATAAAGACGGCTCAGCCTATCGCTGCCAGCTTGCGCCGCATCGGCGGTATTCTGCCGCTTTGCTGGGCCTGACGCTTGGCTTCCCATTGAAGCGCAGTGCGAACGATGGTCGCCAGATCGTTGAAGCGAGGACGCCAGCCTAATTCCGACTGGATACGCGACGAATCCGCCACCATGGCCGCAATGTCACCCGGACGGCGGGGACAATGGATGACCGCGAATTCACATGCGGATTCGCGCTGTACGGCCTGGAGGACGTCCAGAACCGAATAACCGACACCATAACCGCAGTTCAGGGTTCGTGTACCGCCGCCGGCGCGCAGATGCGCCATGGCCAGCATATGCGCATCAATCAGATCGCTGACATGAATATAGTCGCGAACGCCGGTTCCATCGGCGGTCGGGTAATCCGTCCCGTAAACCTCCACCCGGTCGCGGCGGCCGGTCGCGGCTTCGCATGCAACCTTGATAAGGTTTGCAACGCCCGTCGGCGAAGGCCCGGCGCGGCCCTGCGGGTCGGCTCCGGCAACGTTGAAATAACGCAGCGCCACATAGTTGAAATCATGCGCCTGCACGACATCGCGCAGCATGATTTCGGACGCGAGTTTCGACAGGCCGTAGGGATTTTCCGGGCTCAGGATCGCCGTTTCAGGAACGGGACCATCAAAGGGCTGGTTTCCATAGACGGCGGCTGTTGAGGAGAAGATGAAATTGCGGATGCCGTTGCGAACCGCCGCGGCGACAAGCGCGCGGGTCGTGCCGGTATTGTTTTCGTAATATTCCAAGGGCTGGCTGATCGACTCGGGAACGCTGACGGACCCGGCAAAGTGGAAGATGGTCTCGATGTGGTTTTCTTCAAAAACCTGATCGAGCAAGGCGCGGTCGGCCGCATCTCCAAGATAAAAACGCGCCGCTGGCGCGACTGCCCAGCGCGACCCCGTGGAAAGCCGGTCGACGACAACGACCTCTTCCCCGGCATCGAGCAAAGCCCACACCATGTGGCTTCCTATATAACCGGCCCCACCCGTGACCAGAACAGCCATGACATTACTTCCCTGTTTGCTTTTCCTGAGCCTATCAAAGCCAATAATTCTTCATCATTGATTACTTGCACAGCGAATACACAACCGATCCCCCACCCCATTAAAAAGGTGGCTTACGATTGGTTAGCGCAATGAGTTTCTTTTTAGTGATTAGATGAAAATGTTCTCATATATGGAACAAGAAGCGCATATCACAGAAAATCCCCCACGTCGATGGTTACGCCGTGGGGTTGCAGTTTCAGGTCTCTACTGTGATTTTGTTGCCGATTTCCCTACCTCGGCGCGATGCCTTGCCCGTCAGGGGAAACCCGTTGCAGGGACGATCGAGGCTTACCTGCCGAGAATGTAAGACGCCAGCCGATCGGCCGCATCTTCTATCTGCCTGGGGTTGCGCAGGAAGCAGGCGCGCAGGAACAGTTCTCCGCCTGGGCCGAAGGCCGTGCCGGGCGCGAGGCCGACGCCGGTCTTGTCGACGATATCGAGCGCGGTGGCGCGACTGTCGGTGACGCCGTCGATCTTGAGGAAGGCATAAAGGGCGCCATCCGGTTTCAGGGTTTCCACACGGTTGGTGGCGATCAGCGCGTCACAGAGAATGTCGCGAGAGGTCAAAGCGCGTTCGTAGTTCTCGCGGATGAAACCATCACCGTGATCAAGGGCGGCGACGGCACCGCGCTGCATGAACTGCGCGACACCCGAGGTGGAATATTGAATGAGGTTTTCGATCACCTGACCGATGGCCAGCGGTGCAACAAGCCAGCCGACGCGCCAGCCGGTCATCGACCAGTTCTTCGAGAAGGAGTTGGCAAAGACGATCTTGTCGTCCGGTTCCATCACATCCAGGAAGGACGGCGCGCGGCTGCCGGCATAGTGATAAAGCGCATAGATTTCGTCCGCGACGATCCACAGATCGTGTTTGCGGGCGAGCGCCAGAACGTCACGAAGATTGTCGCGTGTTGCCGTCCATCCGGTGGGGTTGGAGGGCGTGTTGATGAAGAGCGCCTTCGTCTTGCCGGTAATCGCGCTTTCCAGCCTGTTGATATCGAGATCCCAACGACCATCGCGGAAATCGATGCCGACCGGAACCGCCTTTGCGCCGGCCACACCGATGGCGGCGACGATATTGGGCCAGGTGGGTGAGAGATACACCATCTCGTCACCCGGCGAGGTCAGCGCCTGCACGGCAAGCACGATTGCCTGCATGCCGGAACCGGTTGCGTAAAAATGCTCCGGCGGCAGCGACGCCGCGAAATGCCGCTCGTAATAGTGGCTCAGCGCCTGCCGCAATTCCGGAATGCCGCGCTGCCAGGTATAGAAGGTTTCGCCATTGTTCAGCCCATCGATGGCGGCCTGATTGATGAAGTCTGGGCTCGGCAGATCGCCTTCGCCAACCCAGAGCGGCAGGAGATTGTCCCGCCCGCGGGCATAATTCACGACTTCGACAATACCGCTCTCGGGCGCTGCCAGAGAGCGCGCACTCAGACTGTTCAAAATGGACATTAAAGACACTCCGTTTGGTGCCTTCTTATCGCATCAGATCAGCCATGTGCATGATATTCCGTGAGGCGATCATGGATTTTCTTTATGGATCATCCCCGGCAGGAACCCGCCGACCGCACAGGCAGGCAGAGCAGGCCGGGGATTGGTCCGGGTCTTAGCGCGCCTTCAACAGATCGCGGATTTCGGTGAGGAGTTTGACGTCTTCCGGCGGCGGAGCTGCGTCCGGCTTTTCTTCAATCTTCTTGCGGTCAACCGAATCGCGGAGCTTGTTGACACCCTTGACCATCAGGAAAATGATCCAGGCCAGGATGAGGAAGTTGATGAGAACCGTCAGGAAGTTACCATAGGCGAAGACGGCACCCTGTTCGCGGGCGGCAGCGAGCGAGGTGGCGTTGACGTTGGAGCTCAGCGGCAGGAAGTAGTTCGAGAAGTCGAACCCGCCGAAGATTGCGCCAACGATCGGCATGATGAGATCGTTGACAACGGAATCGACGATCTTGCTGAAAGCCGCACCGATAATAACACCCACGGCCAGGTCCATGACATTGCCGCGGGCAATGAAGGTTTTAAATTCGTTAAGCATTCAGATTGTCCCTCTCTCCTGCTTCGCGAGCTGAAGCTATGTGACTGTCCCTACGTCTTCAACCATACAGATTCCCTTACACATTTGGAATTCGTCAAGATTGCATTTATTAGCTTTTTTGCACCCTCTTGCTTGTCCGTCGAAACGGCATCGGCGGACGTGCTTCAGCGCTCTTTTTCATCGGTTTTCCGGACGTAAAACCGCCATGCACTTTTGTGGGCCATGCTTTCATCTTGAACTTTATGATCAGACCGCGCTCATTCTCAACGGTGCGGAATTCGCCTATGCTCATTCAAGGGAATTCCTGCATGGGAGGATGCGTGCTTCCTGGGTGGATCATATTTGGCTCGGCCTTCGCTTATATCCTCTTGTTGTTTGCGGTCGCGAGCTACGGGGACAGGAAAAGCCGTGAAAGAAACGCGCCAAAAAAGGGGCGTCCGTTCGTTTATGCGCTAAGCCTGGCGATATATTGCACCTCCTGGACCTATTTCGGCGGCGTGGGGCTCGCAGCCGATAAAGGACTTGAATTCCTCGGCATCTATACCGGCCCTATCCTTGCCTTCACCCTTGGCATGCCGATCATCCGCCGCATCGTCGATCTCGCCAAGACGGAAAAGCTGACCTCGGTTGCGGATTTCATCGCCGCCCGTTACGGCAAGAACTCCACCGTGGCGATGATCGTCGCCATCATCGCGCTGGTCGGTGCCATTCCCTATATCGCGCTGCAGCTGAAAGCGGTGTCCAGCTCCGTGGCAACGATGGTCGATCCCGGCGATTACGGTATCGGCAGCGGCAATCTCTATTTCCTCGATCTGCCGCTTGTCGTCACCCTCGTTATGGCCGGATTTGCCGTCATGTTCGGCACCCGCCACACAGACGCCACCGAACACCAGGACGGGCTTATTCTGGCGATTTCGATGGAATCACTGGTCAAGCTTGTCGCCATGTGCACGGTCGGCTTTTACGTGCTCTTCGTGCTTTTCGATGGCCCCGCACATCTGTGGCAGCTGGCGACTGATAATGAGCAAGCCATGCGGGCCATCTCCTATCACACGCCCATCAGCCGCTGGATCGTGATGACGTTGCTCTCCGGCTTTGCCATTATCCTGCTGCCGCGTCAGTTCCACGTCACCGTGGTCGAAAATCGCACGCCGGAAGAGCTGCGCATGGCGGGGTTCCTGCTGCCGCTCTATCTCATCGCCATCAACATCTTCGTGCTGCCGATCGCGCTCGCGGGTATCCTGACGCTGGGCGCCAATGGCGATGCCGATCTCTATGTGCTGCAACTGCCGCTCAATCATCAGATGCCTGTTGTCTCGCTGATCACCTTCATCGGCGGTTTTTCGGCGGCGACGGCAATGGTGATCGTCGCTTCGGTGGCGCTGTCGATCATGATTTCCAACGATATCGTCATGCCGATCTTCCTGCGGCAGAAGCTACTCAACCGCTCGCCGCACCGGGACGACTTCGCCAAGACGCTGCTCAACATCCGCAGGACGGCGATCTTTGCGGTGATGCTTTTGGGTTACGGTTATTACCGCGCCGCCGACAGCGCCACGGGCCTTGCCTCCATCGGCCTTCTGGCTTTCGCCGCCATCGCCCAAATGGCCCCTGCCCTCTTCGGCGGGCTGTTCTGGCGTCGCGCCAATGCCCGTGGCGCAATCGCGGGTCTCAGTTCGGGCTTCTTCGTCTGGGCCTATCTGCTGTTCCTGCCGAGCTTCGGCGGGCCGGACAATTTCGAAGTCGCGGCCAATATTCTCGGCTTCCTGTTTTCCGGCAGCACGGTGTTTAACGGTCCCGAAGCCGATCCTTTCGTGAATGCGGTCATCCTCAGCCTGCTCGTCAACAGCCTCGCATTCGTGCTGGGTTCGCTCTCGCGCAATCCGCGGCCGGTGGAGCGCATCCAGTCCGGTATCTTCGTCAAGCGCCATTCGAAATCGCAATTTGCCACGCGCGGCTGGAAAACCCGTGTCAGCGTCGGCGACCTCAAAAGCGCGATTGCCCGTTATCTTGGCGAAGAGCGCATGCTGCGCTCGCTTGCGACCTATGAGAAGACGGCGGGCAGGAAACTCAATGACGACCAGCCGGCGGATATGGCGCTGATCCATTTCTCTGAGCAATTGCTGGGCAGCGCCATCGGCTCCTCCTCCGCCCGCCTCGTGCTCTCGATCATTCTCCAGAAGGCGGAAGATACCAGCGCGGATACGGCCTGGCTGCTCGATCAGGCGAGCGAGGCGCTGCAGTATAATCAGGACATGTTGCAGACGGCGCTGGCGCAGATGGATCAGGGCATTGCCGTTTTCGACAGTTCGCAGCAGCTGACCATCTGGAACCGGCGGTTCCGCACCCTGCTGGACCTGCCAGAACAATTCGGCCAGGTGGGCGTGCCGCTGACCGAAATCGTGACCATGCTGCAGGAGCGCGGCGACATGCCGCCCGGCGATACGGATGAGCTAATCACCAGTTTCCTGACCATGGACCTGCCCTTCTCGCTGGTGCTGGCGGGCGGCGAGCGCATCATCGAGGTGCGCTCCAACACCATGCCGGACAAGGGTATCGTCGCCACCTTCACCGATATCACCCAGCGGGTGGCGAGCGACCAGGCACTGAAACAGGCGAATGAAACGCTGGAGCAGCGCGTGGAGGAACGCACCGTGGAGCTGACCCGCGTCAACCGCGCGCTGGCAGAGGCGAGAGCGTCGGCCGACGAAGCCAATATCGGCAAGACGCGGTTTTTCGCTGCCGCCGGTCACGATATTCTTCAACCGTTGAATGCCGCCCGCCTCTATTCCTCCTCGCTGGTTGAACGACTTGGCGCTTCTGGCGAAAGCGATCTCGTTCACAATATCGATTCGGCGCTGGAATCGGTGGAAACCATTCTCGGTGCGGTTCTCGATATTTCCCGCCTCGACACGGGCTCGATGAAGGCGCGGATGACATCGGTGCCACTCAATGAGCTATTGAAACGCATCGAGACCGATTTCGCGCCGATGGCGCAGGAGAAGAACCTCGATCTCGTTGTCATGCCAACGTCGCTCACGGTCCGCTCCGACCCGAATCTGCTGCGGCGGCTGATACAGAACCTCGTCTCCAACGCCATCAAATATACGCTTGAGGGCAAGGTGGTCGTCGGCGCGCGTCGTCGGGGCGGCGAGGTCGTCATCCAGGTGACGGATTCCGGTATCGGCATACCCGCCTCGAAATTCCGCACGGTCTTCAAGGAATTCGCCCGGCTGGACGAAGGGGCAAAAACGGCGTCTGGCCTTGGGCTCGGCCTTTCCATCGTCGATCGGCTATCACGCATGCTGCACCATCCGGTGCAGCTCATTTCCACCCCCGGCAAAGGCACGACCTTCCGCATCCATCTGCCGCGTGAGGCGGATCGTCTTGCTCCTGCCAAGACGGAGGGCGGGACAACCAGTCCCGCAGCAAGCGACCGTCTTCATGGCATTCGGGTGCTGTGCATCGACAACGAGCCGAAAATCCTCGAGGGCATGACGCTGCTTTTGACGGGATGGGGTTGCGATGTCTTGCCCGCAGGTTCCGTGGCGGCGCTGGAAGAACCCTTCCTCACTCTGGCCGCGGCCCCGGATGTCATCATCGCCGACTATCATCTTGATGATGGCGACGGTATCAGCGCCATCCGTCTCATCAGGACATTTTACGGCAAGACGATCCCTGCCCTGCTGGTAACGGCGGATCGCAGCCCGGAAGTGCGCAGCGATGCCGAAAAATATGGGATTTCCGTGCAGCACAAACCGGTCAAGCCGGCGGCGCTGCGTGCCTATATCAACCAGATATCCGGCACGGTGCGGGCAGCGGCCGAATAAAAACTCCCGGACCTTGCGATCCGGGAGCTGCATTGACCTTCAAAAATGGAGATATCAGGCCGCCCGGTTCAATCGGGCAGAACCGGCAGCAGACCCCTGCTCCATCTGGAACCGCTGTACCAGATCGAGCAGCGCTTCCACCTCGCCGGAGAGTACCCGGCTGGCCGCGCTCGACTGTTCGGCAAGCGCTGCATTCTGCTGTGTCATCTGGTCCATCTGGTTGACGGAGCCGTTGACGTTGTGAAGCGCGGAGGACTGGTCCTGCGTCGCCGTCGCGATGGTTTCGACATGCTGGCTGACGGTCACGATCTGCCGGCTGATGGCGGAAAGAACGGTGCCCGCCTCCTGCACCAGCTTCGAACCGGAGCTGACCTCGTGGGTCGACTGGTTGATGAGCTGCTTGATTTCACGGGCCGCATCGGCGGAGCGCTGGGCAAGCTCGCGCACTTCCTGCGCCACGACGGCGAAACCCTTGCCTGCTTCACCCGCGCGCGCCGCCTCGATGCCGGCATTAAGCGCCAGAAGATTGGTCTGGAAGGCGATGTCGTCGATGACCTCGATGATCTGCTCGATCTTGCGCGAGGCGCCTTCGATACGGCTCATGGCGTCGACGGCGTTGCTGACAACCGAACCGGAACTGTCGGCGCTCTGCTTGGTAACGCGCACGGCCTCGTTGGCCTCCCGTGCCCGCTCGGCCGACGATCTCACGGTAGCGGTGATCTCCTCCACGGCAGCGGCGGTCTCCTCCAGCGAGGCGGCCTGATTTTCCGTGCGTTTCGACAGATCGACCGAAGACTGTTCGATTTCGATGCCACTATTCTGAATGATGAGCGTGCGCTCACGGATCTGCCCCAGCGCATCGCGAAGGTTGAGCAGGGATTCGTTGAAATCCGTGCGCAGCCGGTCGAGGCGGCCTGCAAAGGGCGTCTCGATCGTGCGGCTCAGATCGCCACGCGAAAGCCTGCCGAGGCCGGAGGCGATCTCGCCCACTGCAAACTCGATCTGGCCGTCCAGTTCCTGCTTCTCGGCATCGTTGCGGTGACGCTCGGACTCGGCCGCGGAGCGTTCCTGCGCACTTTTGCCCTCGATCGCCAGCTTCTCAATCGCATTCTCGCGGAAAATCACCAGAGCGCGGGCGATATTGCCGAATTCATTGGTGTTGGTGGCGTAGGGGATCGGCGTTTCGAGATCGCCGTCCGAAAGCGATTTCACGGCATCTGTCAGCTTGCTAAGCGGTTGAAGCGTGCGCTTGATGACGAAATAGGCGAGTAATCCAACGCCAAGCATGGCAAGCGCGCCGCAAACCAGCATCATATCACGCAGGCTGTATATCTGCGCATTGTAGAAATCCATGGGCACGCCCACGAACAGGATGCCGACGGTTGCGCCGGTCTTGTTCGTGACCGGCATATAACCGGTCATGTAGCTGGTGCCGAACAGCGTGGCAGTGCCGAAATAGGCCTCGCCCTTGGAGACTTTTTCGAAAGCCGGATGATCGGTGGCAAGCTTGGTGCCTGCCGCTCTCTCACCCTTTTCATTCTTCAGATTGGTGGTCAGTCGAATGAATTCGCCGGCCTTGGCTTCGAAAACCGTGGCGATACCGCCGTTGCCCGCAGCCGTGCGGTCTACGAGATCGTTGTCGCGCATCGTGCCGATGCTGGCACGGCCTACACTCTTCAGGTCACCATCCACCATTTCGAGGGCAACGCCGCCAACCTTCATCTCGTAAAGGATGGCCATGCCCCGCATCGCGCCGTGCGTATCACGCAGCGCGGTGGTGATGATGTTGTCCTTCAAGCGAATGTAGGTCGAAAAACCAACTGCCGCCACGCTGAGCGTGATCAGGCCGATTGTCAGCGCGACGACCTTGCCAGCAACGGACTTAAAGAGCCGGTTGTGCATGAAACAGTTCCCCAAAGCCAAACTTATAAAAAGTTCTAATTGGCAACTGTTAAAAAAACGCGAAGTGCCGATGGCGCCTTTTAGCGGAGTGCAAAAGCCCAGCCAGGCGTTTGACCGGCTTAAGGGGACGGGAGAACCCCGTCCGCCATCAATGGATGTAACCGAGCCTGATGGCCTTGGCGATCGCCTGGATGCGGTTGACGGAATCGAGCTTGATCGTTGCCGAACCGAGATAGGCATTGACGGTGTGCACGGAAGGCCGAGCTTGACCGCAATCTCTTCGCTGATACGACCATCCCCCGCCAGCTGCAGGCAGGCAATTTCCCTCTCGCTCAGGGCTTCCGAAGGGGCAACCTTGCGCTCATCGAGCGCCAGCATGTCCACCATGATTTCGCAGCACTTGATATGCTGTTCGATCACGACCTCATTGTCGAGAATGAGATTGGTGCCGCAGAACACGATGTAGCCGTTGCCGATGGTGCCGAGCCGCACCGGCAGAGCCAGCCCCGCATAGGGCAATGTATCGTTCTCGATACGGCGCAGAAGCGCCGGCACATCGGGAAGATCGGCAAAGCCGCCGGCATTCTTGTTGCGCCAGATGACCGGCAAAAGTGACGTCTCGATATGGTCGAGCAGAATGTCGCCGACGGCGCGGATGAACTGCGCGCTCTGTTCTGCGGCATTCATGCCCCAGTTTTCCAGCTCGCAGGTCATCTTCTTCTTGTTGGGGAAGCCGGAAGCGGCAGCCTTCGTGACCACGAAGTTGCGCGCGCCGACCAGCTTCTGCATGGCGACAAGCTTCGGAAACAAATCCGACCGGCTCGTCACGACAGGGCTGCGGTAAAACATGCCCATTCGACCTGTACCCTCATTGTCTTTCGTCTGTACCATCCGTCCGACCATTATACGAGGTTGTTGCGCACGGCGTAGGCAATTGCCTCCGAGCGGGTTTTTGTCGCGGTTTTACGCATCACGCTTGTGATGTAATTATTGATCGTATTGCGTGAAATGCCAAGGATCATCGCAATTTCATCACTTGTCTTGCCTTCCGCGATCCAGAACAGGCACTCGAGCTCGCGCTCGGTGAGATCGATATCGCGCACGGTCTTTGCTTCGCTGGCGATGCCGAAGCTGACGCAATACCCCGTCAGCAGGGCGATTTCCCGCAGGCGCTCCGGTGACGGAACCGCTTCTTCCGGAAACAGCAGCAAAAGGGAAAGGCGGATGCGGCCCACACAAAAGGAGAGTGCCGAATATTGCCTGTCTATGCCATAGGGCACGGAAACATCGTCGGGAAGGAGAAGCAATCGCGGCTGAAGCAGTGAAAGGCACTTCTCCATTTCGCTCGACCGGTTCTGGCTGTTGGTGAGTTCAATGCCGAGCCTGCGGACCAGATCGAAAGGCCAGTCGGATGTGACGATGAATTTCAGCCCGGTTTCTTCGAGAAGATCATCTCGCGCCAGCAAATAATGCGAGGCGCCAGCATAGGTTACGAGCAGATCCAGTGCGCCTGCAACGTTACCGGCAGCAGCCGTGGCTGCGACGTTTTTAGCAAGCTGATCGCGCGGCAAGGGCTTACCCATGCCCTCCAGAGGCTTGGCAGACAGCCTGCGGATATCAACATCGACTTTCAATCGCCTACGCCCTCTTGCTCCCAGCGGGAGATTATACCTCGGGATGGAATCATTCCATTCAAGAAGCTTACCAAAACGGAATGGCGCGCCCCCGGAGACCGAATCACTTCATTTTATGGAACCGACCGGAGTTTGCCATTACCTGGCAACAGCCTTTCCACGTATTTCCCAGTTCGTCTATTGCTAAAAAAACATACTGAAAAGCTGTTCAATCCATAAACGGCATTCTCAGCCAATTCCCAGCAAACTGTATCGTTGCTGAATTTTTTGTAAACACTGTCCCGAAACGAGATTGCCACGATGTGCCCGCCAAGCATAGCAAAAACCCCAGAAACGGAAAAAAGGCCGGGTAAAGCCGGCCTTTTTGTCATTATGCTGCTTTTTCCACCGCCCATTTGCGCAGGATCTTGGCGGCTCTCTCCTCGCTGATTTCCACCATGCGGGAGAGCCTGCGTTCGGGCCCTTCGCGAACCCGGCGGTTGAATGTGCCTTCGCCATCGCCGCCAGCCAGAAGATCGTCGGTGCTGTCGAAACCGAAATCCGCCCCGAAACCTTCCATGAGACCACCTGCACCCGCCTCCATGCCCGGAGAGAAGTCCGGCAATTCGAGACCGGCGGACTCCTGGCTGAGCTGAGCCGCAGCCGAACCGTTGGCAGTGACCGTGCGGACCAGAGGGCGTACACCGAGCCAGACTACGAGGAAGGCGACGGCGACAAAGGCGAGTGAGTTGATGATGCCGGCGGAATTGCGGCTCAGCACTTCCATGACACCCGGGCCGCTGGCAGCCTCGTCAAGCAGCTGCGTTTCGAGGAAGTCCATCGCCGTCAGGGTGACAATGTCGCCGCGATCGGAAGAAATGCCTGCGGCCGAGGTGACAATCTTCTGCATTTCCGCAAGATAGGCGTCGATCTTGGCCTGATCGGCCGGTTCGCCGACCATCTTGGCAATACGGCCCTTGTTGACGACCACGGCAACCGAAATCTTTTCGAGGGTATAGCCGTTCTTGACCGTGGCAACCGTCTTGGAATTGATCTCGTAGTTGGTCTGCTCTTCCTTCTTTGCCGACTGATCGGAAGACTGCGGGCCACCACCACCGCCCTGGGGCGCGGCCTGCGGCACGTTCTGCTCCACGGTCGCGGCCGTATCCGGCTGCGTTTCCTGGGATTTCTGGTCTTCCTTCACCGTGCGAACGGAGCGCTCAACACGCGATTCCGGATCGTAAACCGTCTCCTGGACCTGGCGGCTGTCGGTATTGATCTGCGCCGTCACACTGGAGCGGAAATTGTCTATGCCGAGGAAAGGCGCCAGCGCCTTGTCGATATTGGTCGTAATTTCCTGCTGGACATTCTGGGCCAGCGTTAGCGAGCGGTTCATGGCAGCGTTGGTGACGTCGTCACCGGAGGCGAGAAGCTGGCCGGTCGAATCGAGCAGCGTCACGTCATCGACTTCGAGGCCAGGAACGGCCGAGGCGACGAGGTGGCGAATGGAGGCGGAGGCCTTGCGGCCTGCGGATGCGCTCGCGCGGATCATCACCGATGCCGTGGGTTTCTGTTCGCCACGGCGGAAATTGCCGACGTCAGGCAGGACGATATGAACGCGGGCAGCGGAAACGCCATCGATCTGCTGGATGGAGCGGCCGATCTCGCCCTCAAGGGCACGAACGCGCGTCACTTCCTGCATGAAGGACGTCAGGCCGAGGGAGCCGACATTGTCAAAAAGCTCGTAACCCGCATTGGCACTGTCGGGTAGGCCGCGTTCTGCCAGAAGCAGCCGTGCCTTGCTGGTGAGCCCGACCGGAACCTGAAGGCTGGAACCATCGGTCCCGACCTGAAAGTCCAGACCCGATTCGGCGAGTGCAATGCTGATCTTGTTGAGGTCACTTTTTTCAAGACCCACATAGAGGGTCTCGTAAGCAGGACGGTTCACATAAAGCGCTGCAGCCAGGATGATGGCCATGGACAATACGCCCACGCCGCCCAGCATCAGCAGCCGCGTCTGGCCCAGCGCCGCGACATTCTTCAAGACCTGAGGGATTTGATTTAACAGATTCATTCTGTTCCGCACCGTCATTCATAGAGTCCGAGACCTTTTGGCCCCGTCGTGACAATAGGGTGCGAAGCTTGCGCGAGCGTTGCCTTCCTCCGCATTCAGCGAAGGAAGGAACGGCCGGAATATGTTCTAGAAGAGGTCGAAGTCGCCGGAAGCCTTGTCGAGCGGCTGGGAATGGCCGTGGCGGAAGGCCGCGCCGAGCGCCTTTTGCATTTCGGCAAGCTTGACGAGGCTGAGCGCGGTGGAGACATCCACGAACCAGTCTGCGGGGATGGAGCCGGTGATGGTATCGATGAATTCGGCAAGGCCACGGGTTTTCTGGACGGCAAGGTCGATGCCCTGCAACAGCTTGACGCCTTCGGCGGACAATTGACCGCTGGTCACATCAAGCAATTGCGGCTCGATGCGCTCGATGAGATAGGCGACGTCGTGCAGTTCCGATACCACCCGCATCAGAACATCCGGCAGGGCTTCTTCGAACGGAGTGGTGGCGGTGTGCTCTGCAAGCTGCATTGGAAACTCCGTGACTAGAAAAATTCGATGTCGTTGGCGACGGGTTTGGGTGCCGGCACCGGACGCGTTTCCATGGCAACCGTCTTCTGGGTTTCCGCACCGCTGAGCGGATGCTGACGCGCACGCCCTGAGACCGGCCAGAACTCGATCTTGCGGCCATGATCCCCGCCCGTGGAGGAGCTGATGACCGGAATGCCTTCGTCCTTCAGGAACTGCATTGCGAAGATGGCATTCTGCTCGCCGACATTCGAGAAGCTGGCGATCGTCTTGGCGCCGCCGAAAACCTTGGCCTCCAGCCGGTCGCGGCGGGCGCCCTGCTTCAAAAGGCCGTTGATCAGCAGCTCCATGAGATGCACGCCATAACGCGTCGCATCTCCGCCGGTCACATTGCCCGTTCCCGGCAGCAGGAAGTGGTTCATTCCTCCGAGGCCGGCAACGGGGTCTCTCAGACAGGCGGCCACGCACGAACCGAGTATCGTCGTCATCACCACGTCGGGATCGCTGACAACCTTATACTCGCCCTGAATGATATGTACGCGCTTGGCCGCAGCTTCCATCATTTCAGCGATCCGAAAACCGCTTCGATGGCCGCGCGCATCTTGTCGATGGTGAAGGGCTTGGCCAGCACGTTGTTGGCACCGAGCTGGGCTGCCTTCTGCACCAGCGCGCGGTCACCCTGCGCGGTGAGAATGATGAAGGCGGCCTTCTTGGTGGTCGGGTTGGCCCGCACCGCGTGCAGGAAACCGAGGCCGTCCATCTTCGGCATGTTGAAGTCGGAGATGACGAGATGATGGGGCTGCTGCTCCATGATCTTCAATCCCTGCTCGCCGTCGCCAGCGGAGGTGATCTGCTTGAAGCCCAGCTGTGTCAGCGCATCGCTGAGGAGCAGCCGGCTGGTCACCTGATCGTCAACGATCAGAACTTTGATCTTTTCTGCGAGAGACATTAGTCAGCACCTTCTTTGCGGGCAGTGGTTAGTTTCAGGATTTCTTCGCCGATGGAGGCCAACGGCAATTGCTGTTCCACCGCGCCAAGCTCATAGGCCACGCGGGGCATGCCATAGACGACACATGTTTTTTCGTTCTGGCCAACAGTGCGCGCACCGGCATGGCGCATTTTCAAAAGCCCGGCCGCGCCATCGCGGCCCATGCCGGTCAAGATGACACCGACGGCGTTGCGTCCGGCAAGCTCGGCCACCGAATCGAACAGCACATCGACGGAGGGGCGATGGCCGTTGACGGGATCGCGGTCCAGAAGCCGGCAGCAGGGTGCGGACCGGTTGGCGATCTGTAAATGACGCTCACCGCCCGGCGCGAGGTAGATCTTGCCGGTCTGCAGGCGCGCGCCGTCCGTCGCCTCTTCCACCACGGGGGCGCAGATGCGGTTCAGCCTCTCCGCGAAACTCTTGGTGAAGGTCGGCGGCATGTGCTGGGTAATGACTGTCGGCGGGCAATTGGCCGGGAATTTCTGCAGCACGGCGATCAGTGCTTCGACGCCGCCGGTGGAGGAGCCGATGGCCACGACCTTACGGCCCGCCCGATATTCGCTCATCGGAACCGGCTGCGGCGCGGCAGCGGCTTCCGGCCGGGTGGCGCGGTAGGCGGCATGTTGCGAACGGGCGGCGGCCTTCACCTTGTCGGCCAGATCGCCGAAGGGGCGCGCGTCACCGGGAGCCGGCTTGCCGACACAGTCGAAAGCGCCGATTTCAAGCGCGGCAAGCGACGCATCCGCGCCGCGATGGGTCAGCGAGGAGACCATGATGACCGGCATGGGGCGCAGGCGCATGATCTTTTCGAGAAATTCGAGGCCATTCATCTCCGGCATCTCGATGTCGAGCGTCACGACATCGGGATTGAGCTGCTTGATGGCGGCACGTGCTTCCATGGCGTTGCCGGCTTGGCCGACCACTTCGACTTCCGGATCGGCCTTGAGGACGGCCGAAATCAGGCCGCGCATGGTGGGGGAGTCGTCAACGACGAGGACCCGTGCGAGTGCGCTCATGCCTTCCTCCCGGATGCGTGACCGATGAAGCGATAGGTGGTGATGCCGGTATTGTCGAACACGTTCTTGGCGTCACCGGACACACGTTCGGAATGGCCGATATAGAGGTGGCCACCTTCCGGCAGCAGGCCTGCGAAACGCGACCAGATGCGCACCTGCGTCGGCTCGTCGAAATAGATGACGACGTTACGGCAGAAGATGACGTCGAAATTGCCTTTGAAGGGCCATTGCGTCATCAGGTTCAGCTCGTTGAAGGTGATGAGACGCTTGACCTTGTCGTCGATGCGGAACTTGCGGCGACCGCCGGCATCGACCTCGGTGAACCATTGCTTGCGCATTGCGGGCGACACGGTTTCAAGCGCGTTGTCGTCGTAAACGCCGGCACGGGCCTGCGCCAGAATCTTCGGATCAATGTCCGTCGCCAGGATCTTGAAATCATAATCGGCCGCATTCGGGAACATGGCCAGTACGGTCAGCGCAATCGAATAGGGTTCCTGCCCGTCGGAGCAGGCCGCCGACCAGATGCGGACACGCCCGCCACTCTTGGCACGAGCGATGAGGCCCGGCAGGACCTCGTCACGCAGATGTTCGAAATGATGGTTCTCGCGGAAGAAGCGGGTGAAATTCGTCGTCAGGTGCGACAGCATTTCGCGACGCGGCTGCGCGCCCTCGGGCGAGGACACCAGCGCGCAATATTCGCGGAAGCCGGAAAGACCGAGATTGCGGATATGTTTCGAGAGGCGGGAATAGACCAGCGACGCCTTGGTGTCGTTGAGATAGATGCCCGCATCGGCATAGATCATCGCAGCGATCTCCGACAAATCGCGCCGTGTCAGCGGATATTCGCCGCTGGCAAGAACGTCGTCGGGAGACTGTCGCTGATCGCTGAGATTAAGTGCTGCCATTGGATATCCGCCTTCAACCCGTCGCCGCGAGTGACATTTCCTGTTTCAGTGGCTGTCCGCGCGAGGCGCTGACGATGGCATCGACATCCAGAATGAGCGCTACACGTCCGTCACCGAGAATGGTGGCGGCGGCGATGCCCGGAACATGGGTATAGTTGGCTTCCAAAGATTTGATGACGACCTGGCGCTGGCCCTGGATCGCATCGACCATCAGGGCGCGCTGGCCGCCGCCTTCCGATTCCACCAGAAGCGCCACACCTTCGACAGGATCGGCCTGGGTCGGGCGGAAGTTCAGGACACGACCGACATCCACCAGCGGGCAGAAGGAGTTGCGGATGGAGATCAGCCGCTGATTGGAGCCGAAGGAGTGGATGTTCTTCGCCTCGGGCTGCAGGGTTTCGACGATTGCCGTCAAAGGAACGACGAGCGTCTGGCCAGCAACGGTCACCACCATGCCGTCGAGAACGGCAAGCGTCAGCGGCAGGCTCATGGTGAAGGTTGAACCGAGACCGGGACGCGACGAGATGCTGATGCGACCGCCGAGCGCCTGAATGGAACGCTTGACCACATCCATGCCCACACCGCGGCCGGAAATGTCGGAAATCTTGTCTGCCGTCGAGAAGCCCGGCGCGAAGATCAGATTGTCGATCTCCTCGTCGGTCAGGTTCGCGTCGGCGGCGATGAGATCATTGTCGATCGCCTTCTGGCGGACGCGCTCGCGGTTGATGCCGGCGCCATCGTCCTGAAGCTCGATGAGGATGCGGCCCGAACGGTGCTTTGCCGAAAGCTTGATGGTGCCTTCCGGGTTCTTGCCCGCGGCTTCGCGCTTTTCCGGCGTCTCGATGCCATGGTCGACGGCATTGCGGATCATGTGGGTCAGGGGTTCGGCCAGCTTGTCGATGACCGTCTTGTCTACTTCCGTGTTCTCACCTTCGGTGACGAGGCGGATCTGCTTGCCGATCATGTCGGCGACTTCGCGGACGATACGCGACATGCGCTGGAAGACGGGCTTCACCGGCTGCGCGCGGATGGCCATGACGCTGTCCTGGATTTCGCGCGTCAGCTGCTGCAGCTCGTCCAGACCCATATTAACGGCGGAGGTGCCGCTCGCATCGTTTTCGATGACGCTCTGCGACAGCATCGCCTGATTGATGACAAGCTCGCCGACGAGATTGATCAGGCGGTCGACGCGATCGAGGTCGACGCGGATGGTCTGGCCGGCACTCGCATTGGCGGCGGCATTGGCGTTCGCCTGCGCTGCGGCCGGCGCTGCCGCCGCCTCACGCTTTTCGATGGCGGCGTTGACGCTCTGGGCGATCTGCGTCGTCGCGACGGCAGCTTCGACGGTTGCGGCAACGTAGGCATCTTCCATCGCGGGGGTCGCGACGGCGGGTTCGTCCTGCGCATCACCATCGAGAGCAGACAGATCGAACGGAACCGGGATCATCGGCAGTTCTTCTTCGTCCGCGGACGCGTCCGAAACAACTGCGGTGATTTCGAGATCGCAATCCCATTCGGCGAATTCGAAGACGCTGCGGATTCCTTCCTCACCCTTTTCGGTGGCGATGGAAACCGTCCAGGAGAGATAGGAAGCTTCAGGATCGAGCTTGTCGAGCGCCGGCAGTTCGGACATGTCGCAGTTGACGCTCATGTCACCGATGCGCGAGAGATCACGTAGCAGAAGTGCCGCCTCATTGCCCTTGGAATAAAGCGAGGCGTGCGGCTTGAACGTAATCTGGAAGGTCGGCGCCTCCATCAGCGGCGTCGTCTCGTCGGCAAAATCGGAAAAAGAGAACGGGATCGGCTCGAAACCGCTTTCATCCGTCGGCTTTGGTGCTGCGGGTGCCTTGACGGGTTCCGGCGCCTTTACAGCGACAGGAGCCGGCGCGGATGCCGGAACGGCTTCGCCATTGGCAAGCGCTTCCAGTTCCTTGACGAGGCCACGGGTGCGGCTTTCATCGACGCCGCCACCATCTCTTGCGGCGTTGGTCAGATCCGCCAGCACGTCGGCGGAGCGCAGCATGACTTTCAGAACGTCCTGTGTCGGTTCCAGCTTGTTGGAGCGAACGCAGTCGAGGGTCGTTTCAAAAACGTGGGCGAAGGCCACGAGATCATCGAGACCAAAGGCACCGGCCCCGCCCTTGATGGAATGAACGGCACGGAAAACGGCGTTGACGGTTTCCGGATCACGGTCGCCGTCATTCAATTTAAGAAGCCCCGATTCCAGTTCAGCGAGCTGTTCCTCGCACTCCTGGAAAAAGATTTCCTTGATTTCGTTCATATCCATCGTGAAATGTCCCGTATCAGGCGGTTACGCGCTCAATGGCATCGATGAGTTTTGCAGGGTCGAACGGCTTGACGATCCAGCCGGTCGCACCGGCCTGGCGGGCGCGGTTCTTCTTTTCCGCATCGCTTTCGGTCGTCAGAACGAGGATCGGGATCGCGCGGTATTTTTCGTTGCGCCGCACGCCCTCGATGAAGCCGAAACCGTCGAGACGCGGCATGTTGATGTCAGTCACGATGACATCCGGGTTGCTCTGTTCCAGCACTTCGAGACCCTCGATGCCGTCTTCGGCCTGAATGGTTTCGAAACCGGCATTGTTGAGTGTGACCAGGAGCATGTTCCTGATCGTTCTGGAATCATCCACGGTAAGAACTTTTTTCTTCACTTTTGCATCTCCTTAGGGAGCAAATGGTCGATATCGACGCCTATCAGTTTCATGGTCTTGTCGAATGCATCGGAAACCCTTGCGAAACCGAAGGGCTTGCCATCCTCTTCCCAGGATTTCGCGCCGGCCATGAGGACCTGGGCGCAAAGCGCGCCAATGCGCTCCACCTCGGACGCATCGACCGACAAAGGTGCTCCTCTCAGCGTCATCAGCTTGCCGTGCAGAGCCGATGCTTCGTTGAGATCCAGCACCGGTGACAGTTTCAGCGTCGCCTCAGCTGCTTTTCTGGCTGCCATTACATGACTCCCTGACGTCTGAATTGTTGGTAATTCTGGCTGTTATCCGTGCGGTTATCCCCACGGGCCATAAATGATGAGTGCTGCCAGTCCGCACCGGCGGCGGCAGCGAAATGTTCCTGGCGGGCAATACGGAACGCGCGCACGGTGCGGCCGAGTTCCAGAATGACGGTGTGCAGCGCATCGGCCTCGGAGGCGCTGGCGCCCATGTCGGCGACATTCCGCCCGGCCTGCCGTTGCTGTTCGTCTATATCGACGGCGACCGATTGCAATTCTCCGGCGTGGTCGGCGGTGTGCCGCGAAACCTCGGCGATCATGTCGTTGATGCCGGATACCTGCCGGACGACCCCGCCAATGGCCTCCTGCGTGCGGTTCACCATGCGCACCCCACCCTCGACCTGCGTTTTGGTGGAGCCGACAAGGCTCTTGATCTCTCTTGCGGCATCGGCGGAACGCTGGGCCAATGCCCGGACTTCCTGCGCAACGACGGCGAAACCGCGTCCGCTGTCGCCGGCCCGTGCCGCCTCGATACCGGCATTGAGGGCGAGAAGGTTGGTCTGGAAAGCGATCTCGTCGATGGTGCCTATGATCCGGCCGATCTGTTCGGCGGATTGTTCGATATCCGACATGGCGTCGATCGCCTCGCCGATCGCCCTCCCGCTTTCGACGGCCGCGTCGCGGGCGCTGGAAACCGCCTTTTCCGTCGCCGATATACGGGCGCCGTTTTCAGCCACATGCGCAATCATCACCTGGAGTGCACGGGAGGTCTCGGTAAGCGCTTCGGCCTGCTGGCGTGAACGCTCCGCAATCGAGCGGCCGATATCGGCAAAGCGGGCGCTCAGCGCCTCGGCCTCGCCTACACCGTTCTGGGCGGCTATCAGCGACGCGCCGATCGTCTCGAGCGCCGTGTTGAAGGTGGCTGCGACGTCCCTGTAAGCGTCGGGCACATCGTCCCCGATGCGGGCCTGCAAATTGCCCGCGGCAAAGGCGGTCAGGGCCGTGCCCAGCAAATTCGCCGCTTCCGAGCGGTCATTCTCGCGCTGTTCCTGGAGTTCGCGGCCATGGCGCAGGCGCAGTTCGTTGAAGCGCAGCGACACGGCAATCTCGGTATCGACCATCACCAGCCGGACGACGTTCTTCACGGCGTCCGCCAGTTCGCGGCTCTTTTTACGGTTGCCGGGCAGGATGGAGCGGGGCGCGTGTTCAGCCACCAGCCCGCCGAGCAGATGCTCCAGAACGACGGCGTGGCTAGCGATCTGCCAGCGCGGATCGAGACCCATGCGACCGGCATTATCGGAAAGAACCTTCACCCGCTCGGCATAAAGCGCATCGAAACGCGCATCCGTCAGGACGCTCCAGTGCGAGGATTGCAGATCGTGCAGGCGATCGAGTTGGTTTTCGCTTTCGAAGGACGGCGAACAGTCCGGCATGGACTGGAAACGGGTCATCACGTCGCGCAGGCCGGCCTTGACGTAAGGCTCCAGCATGCCGCGATAATTGCGCAGGAAATCGGATTGCATCTCATCAAGGCCGGCAAAGCGCAACCGTCCTGCCAGGCTTCCGCCTGCCGATCTACGCGCTTGATCTGATGGCAAATCGTGCCCCAACCGACGTCCCCAACAACATGATGGCCGGTAAAACCCGGCCAATTGGCCAAGGTTCAGAACGCCAGCACCCTCCAGGGATTTTTGAACGAACATACCCATCGTGGACGATGAGGCATCGACGCTTGCCAGACCTTCTTGAACCAAGAAACGAAAATACCGGATCGAGCCCGGTACGGCAGTGCGGCGTCATGCCTGGAAGGGGAGGAACCCCATTCCGCCGTGGAAATACCACCAATCTTTATGGTTAATTCCTTGCTTGAAAGTTAAGAAACATAAGCACCGGCCTCAAACGGTAAAATTTGTAAAAGCTTTTAGCCATTGTCGCCCTTACTTTGCCGCAAACGGGCAAAAACGAAAAGGAATCGGACGCTCCGGCCGGTTTTTCCGGCCTGCGCGCTGGACAAGCGCGTGCGGGTTCCCCTAAAACAAATCAACGGGATATTCGCTCAGCGGTGATGCTTTAAAGAGACCTTTTCGACCCAGGAGATGCCAACTTGCCACGGATGGAGAAAGGCCGCAGTTCAAGGCGCCATCCGCAAGTGCTCATCGGTCTCGTGGTCGCGAGTCTGCTTGTCATGATCGGCTTTCAGGCACCCTCGGGCGTCAAGGCGCTCTCCAAGGCCAGCCGCCTCGAGCGGTTACAGACCGTCGATCTCAGCCGTTCGCTTTCCCTTCGCGATAAGGATTGCGATAGCGGCAATGATTACACCTGCCGGAGCAGCGATACCGGCCGAGGGTTCCAGCACGGGGAGTTCCCCTCACCCGCGCTCAGCATTACCGAAAATACCAAGGCCTCCCTCGTTGCTGTTGCCGTCGTGCCACAATCTTTCCGAGACTTTGCCAGCGTGGTTCCCCGCGCGCCTCCGCATATTATGTATTAGTCATCCGGCGGTCATCATCATTGGGTTCATTGTGAACCTTGAGGGATCGGAGTCGTCGGAAACCCGCCGTAGGCTCCCATTCCAGAAAGAAAACCGCCGCCGCATATGACACTTGCAACCCTTCTCCCATTTATTGTCGCATTGCCGTTTGTCGGCGCTTTCCTCACGGCCTTCATGCCGCGCGATGGTGCGGCCGCCGGTCCGGCCTCCGTCGCGGGCGGCGTCGCCCTCTTCGGCCTCGTCAGCAGCATGTTTTTATATTCCACCATCAGCGGCGGCGGCGTGCTGAAATATGATGTGGAATGGCTTCCGCAGCTCGGGTTGAATTTCACCCTGCGGCTGGACGGTTTTGCCTGGATTTTCGCGATCCTCATTACCGGCATAGGCCTGCTCGTCGTGCTTTATGCCCGCTATTACATGTCCTCCAAGGATCCGATCCCGCGGTTTTTTGCCTTCTTTCTCGCCTTCATGGGCTCGATGCTCGGCGTTGTCCTGTCCGGCAACGTCATCCTGCTGTCGATCTTCTGGGAGATGACCAGCATCTTCTCCTTCCTGCTGATCGGCTACTGGCACCAGAATGCCGGCGCGCGTGACGGCGCCCGCATGGCGCTGACCGTGACCGGCATCGGCGGTTTCAGCCTTTTGGCCGGACTTCTCATCCTCGGCCACATGGCGGGAAGCTACGATCTCGACAAGATCATCGAGGCTGGTGCTGCCATCCGTGCCCATTCCCTCTATCTGCCCGCGCTTATCCTCATTCTCGGCGGCGCGCTGACGAAGAGCGCGCAGTTCCCGTTCCATTTCTGGCTGCCAAATGCCATGGCGGCACCGACCCCCGTATCCGCCTATCTGCATTCCGCAACCATGGTGAAAGCCGGGGTTTTCCTGCTCGCACGGTTCTGGCCGGTGCTCGCAGGTACACCGGAATGGTTCTGGCTGGTGGGCGTGGCAGGTGTCATCACCCTGCTGCTCGGCGCTTATTTCGCCATGTTCCAGCAGGACCTGAAGGGGCTTCTGGCCTATTCGACGATCAGCCATCTCGGCCTCATCACCACGCTGCTCAGCCTCGGCAGCCCGCTGGCGGCGGTCGCGGCCATCTTCCACATGGTCAACCACGCCACCTTCAAGGCTTCGCTTTTCATGGCAGCGGGCATCATCGACCATGAAACCGGCACCCGCGACATGCGGCGATTAAGCGGGCTTTATACCTATATGCCCGCGACCGCGACGCTTGCCATGGCGGCGAGTGCAGCCATGGCCGGCGTGCCGCTGTTCAACGGCTTCCTGTCCAAGGAAATGTTCTTTGCCGAAGCGGTCGAGACCCACGCGGATTCGCTCCTGGACCGGGCTTTGCCCTATGTCGCAACGCTGTCGGGCGCCTTTGCCGTCGCCTATTCGCTGCGCTTCATCCACACGGTTTTCTTCGGGCCCAAGCCCGTCGATTTGCCGAACCCCAATCCGCATGAGCCGCCGCGGTGGATGCGCTTCCCGATCGAGTTTCTGGTTTTCGCCTGCCTGATCGTCGGCATCGTTCCGAGCCTGTCGATCGGCCCGTTCCTGCATTCCGCCGTACTGTCCGTTCTCGGTGCGCAGACACCCGTCTACAGCCTGTCGATCTGGCACGGTTTCAACCTGCCGCTGATCATGAGTATCGCGGCGCTGATCGGCGGTGTGACAATCTATGCCCTGCTTGGCGGCTATTTCTCGCGCTGCGACGACGGCCCGCCGATCTTCCGGCATTTGCGGGGCCAGCGCATCTTCGAGCGCATTCTCGTCACCGTGTCCTGGAAATGGGCGCGGTGGCTGGAAAGCACGCTCGGCACGCGACGTCTGCAGCCGCAGCTGAGGCTTCTCATTCTCGTGGCGCTTCTCGCCGGTTTCTCGCCTCTGTTCCTTTCGGAATTTTCCCTGTCGCTGCCGCGCGTGACGACCTTCGATCCGATCTTCGCCATCCTGTGGCTGATCGGCATGATCGCGGCCATGGGCGCCGCCTGGCAGGCGAAATATCATCGCCTCGCCGCCCTCATCATGCTCGGCGTGTCCGGGCTTGTCACTTGCCTCACCTTCGTCTGGCTGTCCGCGCCGGATCTCGCCATCACCCAGCTTCTGGTGGAAATCGTCACCACGGTTCTCATCCTGCTCGGCCTCAGATGGCTGCCGAAACGCTTCGAAAAGGTCGATAGCAGCGACGAGTTGCCGGCACAGCTTCGCCGCGCCCGGGACTTCCTGCTGGCCGCCGCCAGCGGTATCGGCATGTCCGTCATCGCCTATGCCGTGATGACACTGCCGGTGCCGAATGCGATTGCCACCTATTTCCTGGAGCGTGCCTATACGGAAGGCGGCGGCACCAATGTCGTCAATGTTATCCTGGTCGATTTCCGCGGCTTCGACACATTCGGTGAAATCGCGGTGCTGGCCATCGTCGCGCTCACCGTCTTCGCTCTTCTCCGCCGTTTCCGCCCAGCCCACGAAAGCATCGGGGTGCCGGAACAGCAGCAGATGCAGAACGCCTTCGATGCCGAACGGCCCGACCGCAGCAAGGGCGATACGGTGCGCGACTATCTGTACGTGCCATCCATCGTGATGCAGTGGATGTTCCCCGTCATCGTCACCTTCTCGATCTTCCTGTTCATACGTGGCCACGACATGCCCGGCGGCGGCTTTGCGGCCGGCATCACCATGGCGATTGCCTTCCTGCTGCAATATCTCGCCGGCGGGGCGCGCTGGGCAGAAGATCGTATCCGTATCCTGCCGTTGCGCTGGATGGGCTTCGGCCTGCTGATGGCGGCGGCGACGGGTATCGGTTCCTGGTACTTCGGCTATCCGTTCCTGACCACCTATTTCCAGTATACCGAGATACCCTATATCGGCAAAATGCCGACGGCTTCGGCCCTGCTGTTCGATCTCGGCGTCTTCGCGACGGTCGTCGGCTCCACCGTTCTTATCCTGATAGCACTGGCACACCAATCGTTGCGTAACTACCGCGTTCGCACGCCTGAAGCCGCAAAAGCGGAGGACGTGTAATGGAACTCATTCTCGCCATCGGTATCGGCATCATGACCGGCTCGGGCGTCTGGCTTATCCTGCGCCCGCGCACCTATCAGGTCATTGTCGGGCTCTCTTTGCTGTCCTATGCCGTCAATCTCTTCATTTTCGGCGTCGGCGGCATCAAGACCAATGCGCCACCGGTGCTGGTGAACGGCGTCGATAGCTCAACGCTGGCCGACCCCGTGCCGCAGGCGCTGGTGCTGACGGCGATCGTCATCGGTTTTGCGACGACAGCGCTTTTTCTCGTCGTGCTGCTGGCCGCGCGCGGGCTCACCGGTACTGACCATGTGGACGGGAGGGAATCGAAATGATGTCATTCCCCTTCCACATCGTTGTTGCCCCGATTCTGCTGCCGCTGATCACCGCTGCCCTGCTGCTGTTCTTCGACGAGCGCCAGCGCGTCGCAAAGGCCGCCATCAGCTTCACCTCCACCGTGCTGTTGCTGGTCGTCGCGATCCTGCTGTTCCGCGAGGTGAATTCGACTGTTAATACCGAGATCGCGGCGGTTGTCTCGAGCGGCGTCTACCTGCTCGGCAACTGGCCGGCTCCTTTCGGCATCGTGCTCGTAGCAGACCGCCTGTCCGGCCTGATGGTGCTTTTGACCGCGCTGCTCGCCATTCCCTCGCTGATCTATTCCATGGCGAAATGGCACAAGTCCGGCGCGCATTTCCATTCGCTGTTCCAGATGATGCTGATGGGCGTCAATGGCGCCTTCCTGACCGGCGACCTCTTCAATCTCTTCGTTTTCTTCGAAGTGATGCTGGCGGCATCCTATGGCCTGCTGCTGCATGGCTCCGGCCAGCAGCGCGTGAAGGCGGGACTGCATTACATCGCGATCAATCTGGTCGCCGCGCTGTTCTTCCTGATCGGTGTCAGCCTCATCTATGGCGTGACAGGCACGCTGAACATGGGCGATCTTGCCCACCGCATCGAGGGTCTCAACCCCGACCAGCGCATGCTGCTGGAAACCGGTGCGGCCATCCTCGGCATTGCATTTCTGGTGAAGGCGGGCATGTGGCCGCTGAATTTCTGGCTGCCTTCGGCCTATGGCGCGGCTTCGGCCCCGGTGGGCGGTCTGTTCGCGATCATGAGCAAGGTGGGCATCTATGTCATCGCCCGCCTGTCCTTCCTGCTCTTCGGGCAGACGGCCGGCGAATCCGCGGGCTTCGGCCATGATGCCCTCCTGGTCGGCGGTATCGCCACCATCATCTTTGGGGCCATCGGGGTTCTGGCGTCGCAGGCGCTCGGGCGGCTCGCCGGTTTTTCGGTTCTGGTATCGTCGGGAACGCTTCTCGCCGCCATGGGCACCGGCAATCCGACGGTTGCGGCGGGTGCGCTCTATTACATGGTCAGCTCCACCCTCACCATCAGCGCCTTTTTCATGCTGATCGAACTCGTCGAGCGCGGGCAGGATGCGGGCGCGAACGTTCTGGCCGTCACCATGGAGGCCTATGGCGAGGGCGAGGAAGAAGACGAGGAGGAGGAGGTCGGCGTGACCATGCCGGCCACGATCGCGGTGCTCGGCGCCTGTTTTGCCGCCTGCGGCATTCTTCTGGCCGGCCTGCCGCCGCTTTCCGGCTTCATCGCCAAATTCTCGATGCTGACCGCCATTCTCAACCCTTCCGGTCTTGGCGCCAATGACAGCGTTTCAACGCTTTCCTGGTGGCTGGTTTTCCTGATCGTCTTTGCCGGTTTCGCCTCGCTGGTCTCGATGACCCGCGCCGGCATCCGCACTTTCTGGGCCTCGATTGAAGGAACGGTACCACGCGTTCTCGTCATCGAAATTGCGCCCATCATGCTGCTGCTCGGACTGACGCTTGTCATGACCATACAGGCGGGACCGGTGATGCGTTACATGCAGGAGACGGCGCGTATTCTCGACCTGCCGGCGAGCTATATTCAGGGCGTCATTTCCGCACCGCGAGCGGGCAGCAACCCGGAGGCAGAGCCATGATGAGCCGTCTCCTCCCCTACCCGTTGCTGACCGTCTCGCTGATCTTCTTCTGGCTGACGATCAACAGCTTTTCGGCCGGGCACCTGCTGCTCGGCACCGGCGTCGCCCTCATCGCCTCCTGGGCGATGGCGTCGCTGAGGCCCGCCAAGCCGCGCATCCGCAACTGGCACAGGCTCGTGCAGCTGATCCTGATCGTGCTTTACGATATCGTCAGGTCCAATCTCTCGGTCGCGAAGATCATCCTGTTCCAGCGCGAAAGGGACCGCAAATCCGGCTTTCTGGCCGTGCCACTCGAGATTCGCGACCCCATGGCGCTCGCCGTTCTGGCGACGATCCTCACCTCGACACCGGGCAGCGCCTGGCTCGAATATAATTCCAGCCAGGGCACGCTTCTCCTCCACGTTCTCGATGATGTGGATGAGGCAGCGTGGATAAGCCTCATCAAGAACCGTTATGAAAAACTGCTGATGGAGATATTCGAATGAGTTCGATTATCCTTTTCTGGTCCTTTTCGCTGGCGCAGCTGATGCTGGCCATCGCCATGACGATATCAGTCTATCGCATCGCCATCGGCCCGCGCGCCCAGGACCGCGTGCTTGGTATGGATACGCTTTATGTCAACGCCATGCTGCTTCTGCTGACCTTCGGCCTGCGCACCGGCAACGACATCTATTTCGAGGCATCGCTGCTGATCGCCATCCTCGGCTTCGTCTCCACCGTTGCCCTTTCCAAATTCATGATGCGCGGCGAGGTGATCGAATGAACAATGCTGCAGAATTTCCGCTCTGGGCCGCCATTCTCGTGGCCTTCTTTGTGCTGCTCGGCGCTTCGCTGACGCTGATCGGCACCATCGGCTTTGCCAAGCTCAACAGCTTCTATGAGCGCCTGCATGCGCCCACACTCGGCACCAGCTGGGGCACCGGCGGCATTGTCATGGCCTCGATCATCTATTTCTCCGTCTCCGGCGACCGCTTCGCCTTCCACGAAATCTTCATCGGCATCTTCATGACGGTAACGACGCCGGTCTCCCTGATGCTGCTCGGCCGGGCCGCACTTTATCGGGACCGGGCGGAGCAGAATTCGGATAATCGGGAGCATTTATGATTGCCCTGATCAGGGCCGTTTCAAACCCAGGACCTTGCGGAACGTGAGGGAAATCCTTCTGCTTCGGGCGGTCCTTACCCCGTTAACAATATCTGATTTGCGAGCCGGGATTTCATGAGTCCAATCGTAGCGGCTGGAGCCCCTGAGCAGTACGCCTGAACGAGGATGAAGCAGAACGCTGCGTATGCCCGGTCCGCGCAAATCGCGGAAAACCATCTCGCATGCGGATAAAAAGCTTATCGATACGATCGTATCGTCAAAACAGGGGACACAATCGACATGCGCGCTGGCCCCCGCCCCGGAAGATACTCGTTCGCAATAACTTGATCCGGCACTGTCCGGCAGTAGCCATCCGCCACTAATCGTTCGGCGAACAAGCCCAGCCAGGGCGGCAAAGGCCCGAGATAGGCATCTGGCGTAACAGCGCGCACTTTATAGTCATAACGATAACCGAAATGCTGCACACGACGCTTCAGCTCCGTGCTCCACTCGCCAGCATCCAATCTGTCCGCAACGAAGGCCTCGTCCTCTGAAGAGAGAAAGCCATCAAAATACATGATGTCGTGCGGTAGAAGAGTTGGATTAGCGACGCAATCCAATTCCGGCTTGTTCTCCTCAGATAAGGCAAACAGGCTTAGCATATCGTCACCGTCAAAAGCATATGGAAGAGATGGCGGCTGATCAGAATTTGCGCACCGCTAATAGCGGCACAGAAACCAAGCGACGAATTCATCAAGAAGGTAACTTGAAAGAAATGGTGCCCGGAGGCGGATTTGAACCACCGACACGCGGATTTTCAATCCGCTGCTCTACCAACTGAGCTATCCGGGCACTTCAGGTCCTTGAAGAACCTCCGCTTTTGGCGGTCAGGGCTGTTTTGGTGCCCCGAAAGTGAGCGGGGTTATAACATCTTGTTCGGACATGGCAAGCGCCATCGCGAAGTTTTTTGACAGTTTTTTCACGGCGCCTGTGGATGGCTGAAATGCGCGCCCGGCGAAAGCCGGATTGCAAGGGAATCCACCCTCGGGCATCAGCCGGAGCTGACACATCCGGTCGCCGCAGGGATCCCGCAAGGCTGCTCCGATTGAACGGAGGCCGCCGTCGCCGGCGGCGGCTATGACCCTTCGCTGCGCCGGACTGCAAGGCCAAGCGCGAACGGCACCACGGCCACCAGCGCCGCCATGACGGGCGAAGACGCAAAGATACGGCTGGCGAGCGAGGTGACGGCGACGGAGCGCACCACGGTCATCAGGCGGGAATTCTCGCGGTCACGCTCATGGTGCGGCTGTGCGGGCCTGTGGCGGGGATACTGCGCGGCCTCCAGCCGTTTGACGTCGCGGCGGATCTTGTCGAGCTGTTTGCGAAGCTCCTCCAGTTCGGCGCGCAGCGACGGATCGATGGCATGGGAAGCACGCGTCCTCTTGGCCGCGGTTTTTTCCGTCTTTGCTTCCGCAGCTATCGCCTCAGCCTCTTCGTCCAGTTCGGCCAGATGGTCATCGAGGTCCGAGGGCTTGTCGAAACCGTGGGATCGCAGTGGTGCTTTCATCGCTGTCTCCTGAGGCGTACTGATTGTGTGGCAGCGGGCGTTTTGCCCGGTCACGCTTTTCAACGCCTCAGCCCGGCAAAGGATGCACGAAAAGCGATGGCATCCACATAATAAAACAGGCCCCGAAGGGCCTGTTCGATGATCTGGCTTGGTGCCTTATGCCGCCTTCGCGGCGCTGGCATAGGGGTCGAAGCGACCGTAGAAGGTCTCGCCCTTGGCCGCCATGTCCTTCAGGAGCGGCGTCGGCTGGAAGCGCGGACCATAGGCTTCGCTGAGCTTCTCGGCCAGAGCGACGAAATTCTTCACGCCCATGCCGTCTATGTAGGACAGTGCACCGCCGGTATAGGGCGCGAAGCCGAAACCGAGGATGGAGCCGACATCGGCCTCACGCGGATCGGTGACGATGCCTTCTTCCACCGCGCGGGCGGCTTCCAGCGCCACGGTGACGAGGAAGCGCTGTTTCAGCACTTCCATATCCACGTCTTCAGGCTTCTGCTGCGGATAGAGGTCCTTCAGGCCGGGCCAGAGGGATTTTTTGGCGGGCTTTGGCGGGTAGTCGTAAAAGCCCTTGGCGTTCTTGCGGCCAAAGCGGCCTTCGCCTTCCACCAGCTTCTTCACCAGTTCCATATGGCGCGGATCGACGGCCTTTTCACCGAGATCGGCAACGGTGGCTTTCAAGATCTTGTAGGAAAGATCGATCGCCACCTCGTCATTCAGCGCCAGTGGGCCGACCGGCATGCCGGCAAATTTCGCGGCGTTTTCAATCATCGTGGCCGGCACGCCTTCGATCAGCATGTCGTAGCTTTCCGCCATATAGCGCAGCACGCAGCGATTGACGAAGAAGCCGCGCGTATCGTTGACGACGATCGGCGTCTTCCTGATCTTGGCGACATAATCCAGCGCGACGGCCAGCGCCTTGTCGCCGGTTTCCTTGCCGAGGATGACTTCCGTCAGCATCATCTTCTCGACAGGCGAGAAGAAATGGATGCCGATGAAATCCGTCGGGCGCTTCGAGTTCTTCGCAAGCCCTGATATTGGCAAAGTGGAGGTGTTGGAGGCGAAGATCGCGCCTTCGGGCAACACGGCTTCCACGGCCTCGATGACGGCCTTCTTCACGTCACGGTCTTCGAAGACGGCTTCGATGACGAGATCGGCATCGGCGAGCGCGGCGTAGTCGGATGTCGGGGTTACGAGGTCCAGCAGGGCCTTGCCCTCATCCTGTGTCAGTCTGCTCTTGCCGATGGCGGCCTTGACGCTTTCCTCGCAATGACCCTTGCCCTTGTCGGCCGCTTCCTGATCGCGATCCACCAACGTGACGGGGATGCCAGCTGCGGCGGTGACGTAAGCCACGGCAGCGCCCATGAAGCCCGCGCCGACGACGCCGACCTTTTTGAACTCCGTCTTCGGCTGGCCGGCCGGGCGGCGCGCACCCTTGTTCAGTTCCTGCATGGAAATGAACAGCGAGCGGATCATGCCGAAGGCTTCCTTCGAGCGAAGGATTTCGGTGAAATAACGCTGCTCCACCTTCAGCGCCGTATCGAAGGGCAATTGCAGGCCTTCATAAACGCATTTCAGGATGGCAAGTGCCGCCGGGTAGTTGCCGGCGCTTTCGCGGCGCAGGATGGCGGGAGCGGCAGGCCAGAGCTGGGCTGCGGCCGGCGTCCAGATGCCGCCGCCGGGCGCCTTGAAGCCCTTTTCATCCCAGGGTGCGACCGGCTTCAGGCCGTCCTTGATCATCTGCTTTGCGGTTGCGACCAGCTGATCCGGCTCCACCACCTGATGCACCAGCCCCATGGCCTTGGCGCGTGCGCCGGTCAGCGACTGGCCGGTCGTCATCATCTGCAATGCGGATTGTGCATCGGTCAGGCGAGAGACGCGCTGGGTGCCGCCGGCGCCGGGGAAGATGCCAACCTTGACTTCCGGCAGGGCGATCTTGAGGCTCTTGGAACTGGAGGCCACGCGGCCATGGCAGGCAAGCGAAAGCTCAAACGCGCCGCCCATGCAGGTGCCGTTGATGGCCGAGACCCATGGCTTGCCATTGGTCTCGATCTTGCGGAACAGGCCCGTCATGCGACCGACGAGTTCGAACAGCTTCGCCGCGGCAGCGTCGGGGCTTTTCGCCTTTTCGTCATTATAAAGGGCGAACATGGACTTCAGCATCGACAGATCGGCACCGCCGGAAAAGCTGCTTTTGCCCGAAGTGAAGACGACACCCTTGACCGCGCCATCGGCAACGGTGGCATCGACAATGGCGTTCAGTTCCTCAAGAACCTCTGCCGTGAAGACGTTCATGGATTTTTCCGGCATGTCCCAGGTGACGAGGGCAATGCCGTCTGCGTCCGTCTCGATGGTGAAATTGGTGTAAGTGCTCATTTGGGATTCCTCTTCCCTGAATTTCGTTTCGTCGGGCTTCCCGATCCCTCATTCCTGTGCTCGTCACAGGAATCCAGTCAGCCCAAGTCTTTGGGCTGGAAGACTCTTTCGCGCCGCAGACGCGACGCTGCTGGATCCCTGTGACAAGCACAGGGGTGAGGAGGTTGGGTTGCCCTCCGCAAATTCAAACGCGCTCGATAACCGTCGCCGTGCCCATGCCCGCGCCGATGCAGAGCGTGACGAGCGCGGTGTTGAGGTCGCGCCGCTCCAGTTCATCCAGCACCGTGCCGAGGATCATCGCGCCCGTTGCGCCCAGCGGATGGCCCATGGCGATGGCGCCGCCATTGACGTTCATCCGGTCGTGGCTGATGTCGAAGGCCTGCATGTAACGCAGGACCACGGCGGCGAAGGCTTCGTTGAGTTCAAACAGATCGATATCGGCGAGCGACATGCCGGTCTTTTTCAGAAGCTTCTCGGTCACATCCACCGGGCCGGTCAGCATCAGTGCCGGATCGGACCCGATATTGGCGAAAGCCCTGATGCGGGCGCGCGGTTTCACGCCCATCGCCTCGCCGCCTGCCTTCGAACCAACCAGCACGGCGGCAGCGCCATCGACGATGCCCGATGAGTTGCCCGCATGGTGCACGTAGTTGATACGCTCCACTTCCGGATGCGCCATGATGCCGACGGCTTCGAAACCGCCCATTTCGCCCGGCATCTGGAAGGAAGGGTTGAGCGAAGCCAACGCCTGCATGTCCGTGCCGGGGCGCATGTGCTCGTCGCGGTCGAGGATCGTCAGCCCGTTCTGGTCCTTCACCGGAATCACGGACTTGTTGAAATAGCCGTTTTCCCAGGCATGCGCCGCACGCTTCTGGCTTTCGACAGCATAGGCGTCGACGTCGTGACGCGAGAAACCATATTTGGTGGCGATGAGATCGGCCGAAACGCCCTGCGGCATGAAGAAGGCCGGGAAGTTGACCGAGGGGTCCATATACCAGGCGCCGCCGGACATGCCCATGCCGACACGCGACATGCTTTCCACTCCGCCGGCGATGACGATATCGTCCGAGCCCGCCTTGACCTTGCCGGCCGCGAAATTGATGGCGTCGAGACCCGAGGCGCAGAAGCGCGAAATCTGCATGCCCGGCGCCCTGTTGGAATAACCGGCCTCGAAGGCAGCAGCCTTCGGGATCACCGCGCCGGCATCCATGACAGGATCGACACAGCCCATGATGATGTCATCTACCGTGGATGTATCAAGTCCGTTGCGATCGCGGATGGCTTCGAGCGTCTTGGCGGCCAGGCGAACGGAAGGCACCTCATGCAGGCTGCCATCCTTCTTGCCGCGTCCGCGCGGGGTGCGGACATGGTCGTAAATGTAAACGTCGGTCATAAACTCTCTCCCTGTGGCGCTCGTAAACGCCAGATGTCTCAGAACGCTTCCGCAGCCAGTTCCATCATGGTGTCCGCGCCGGTTTCGATGCGGGCCTTGCGCAGCGCCGTTTCCGGCATGATGCGCTCCATGTAAAACTTCGCCGTGACAAGCTTGGTCTTGAGGAAATCCTCGTCCGAAGTGCTGCCGGCCGCAAGCGCTTCGCTAGCGGCTTTCGCCATGCGCGCCTGCATGTAACCCAGCACCACGATGCCGAAGAGGTGCATGTAGTCGGTCGAACCGGCACCGGCATTGTCGGGCTTGGCCATGGCATTCTGCATGAACCACATGGTTGCGGCCTGCAGGTCGTTCAAGCCCTTTTTCAGGCCCTTTGTGTAAAGGCTGAGCTTTTCATCAGCACGGTTTTCCTCGCAGAAATCACCGATTTCCTTGAACAGCGCCATGACGGCGCGGCCGCCATTCATGCCGAGCTTGCGGCCGACGAGATCGAGCGCCTGAATACCGTTCGCGCCTTCATAGATCATCGTGATGCGCGCATCGCGGACATACTGGCTCATGCCATGTTCCTCGATGTAGCCATGGCCGCCAAAGACCTGCTGCGCCATCACGGCATGGTCGAAGCCCTTGTCGGTCAGCACGCCTTTGAGGATCGGTGTGACGAGGCCGAGCAGGTCATCCGCCACTTGGCGCTGTTTCTCGTCAGCGGCACGGTGGGCGATATCGGATTGCAGCGCGGTCCACAGCAGGAAGGCGCGGCCGGCCTCGTTATAGGCCTTGATGGTCATCAGCGTGCGGCGGATGTCGGGGTGCACGATGATCGGATCGGCCTTCTTGTCCGGAAACTTGGCGCCAGACAGCGAGCGGCCCTGAATGCGCTCACGGGCGTATTCGACGGCGTTCTGATAGGCGATCTCACCCACGGAAAGACCTTGCAGGCCAACGCCGAGGCGGGCCTCGTTCATCATCACGAACATGGCAGAGAGGCCCTTGTTCTCCGCACCCAGGAGATAACCCGTCGCATCGTCATAGTTCATAACGCAGGTGGCGTTGCCGTGGATGCCCATCTTGTGCTCGATCGCGCCACAGGTAACACCGTTGCGCTCACGAAGCGTACCGTCTTCCTTCACTAGGAACTTCGGCACGATGAACAGCGAAATGCCCTTGGTGCCTTCAGGCGCGCCTTCGATGCGGGCAATCACCAGATGGACGATATTATCAGTCATGGAATGTTCGCCGGCAGAGATGAAGATCTTTTGGCCGGATATTTTATAGCTGCCGTCGCCCTGCGGCACAGCCTTGGTGCGCAGCAGGCCGAGATCGGTGCCGCAATGGGGTTCGGTGAGGTTCATGGTGCCGGACCATGTGCCTTCCACCATCTTCGGCAGATAGGTTTCCTTCTGTTCCTGTGTGCCATGCACGAGAACGGCAGCAATCGCGCCCTGCGTCAGGCCGGGATACATCATCAGCGACAGGTTGGCGGACGACATATATTCGCCGATCGCCGCATGCAACGTATAGGGAAGCCCCTGCCCGCCAAATTCGGAAGGCACGGCAAGGCCGATCCAGCCGCCCTCGCAATAGGCGTCATAAGCAGCCTTGAAACCATCAGGCACGGAAACCGAGCCATCATCGGCGCGTTTGCAGCCCTGTTGGTCACCGGAAAGGTTGAGCGGGAAAAGCCGCTCTTCGGCAAGCTTCGCCGCCTCGCCCGTGATTGCCTCGATCATGTCGGGGGTTGCATCTTCAAAGCCTGGCAGGTTGTTATACCGCTCGAGGCCGAGAACGTCGTTCAGGATAAAAAGCGTGTCTTTGACTGGGGCCTTGTAAACAGGCATTACCGATGTTCCTCCGCATCGTGGGCGCCGGAGCCAGTCCGGCCGATATGCCATGACAATATTTGACGTGCGCGTAAACGTCAAACAAATTTCCGCTGAATATCGCCCTCCCTTTTGGCCCCCACTGACACCTTGCCCGACGTAAGCGCGCCCTCAGCCGTAAAAGTTAAAAAATTCCAACCATAGTTAACCACTTCTTTACCACGTTTCGTGAATTCTCCGACAAGAGGTAACTGCTTCGTTCAGCGGCGCATTTTCCTCCAAGGGGGCAAATACCGGCTCTGGAATTGCGACATGTTGCGGCGACAGCCTGTCGAGACAGGCAACGTCGCGACAGAAAACCGGGCACGGCGGGCGGAAGCGAAGCGAGCGAAAAGATGAACGGATTGCGATCGAAAACCCAACAGCCAAGCGACAGATCGTCTCTTGATGCGCTCAATCGCACCATTGAAGGCCTTGAAGCCCGTATTGAAGGGTTGATGAGCCAGAAGTTTCCGCGTGAGCCGCGCGCTGCGAGCACCCCGCCGGAACCGAAAAACGAGGCCTATGCTGCGCCGCGCGAGCCCCGCGCCGCCGTCACACCGCCGCAGCTCGATCCCGTCAACGAAATCCGGCAGCGCCAGCGTCTTCTCGAAGCGAGCTTCCAGCGTCCGCAGGAACCCGTTGCCCGCCCGGAACGGACGATTACCCGGCCGCTCGCACCGGAATATGGTTCAAGGGACACGCAGCAAACGGCCGCTCCCGCGCCGCGTGCCCGCGCCATTCCGCCCTATCAGGAACAGCAGCGCAATGATGCAGCCCTGCAGGAGATCGCGCAGGCGCTGGTCAACCTTCGCCATGAGCTGAAACACGATATTGCCGAGGGCGTTGCCCGCGAAGCGCAAGGGCTGCGTGCCGAAATCCGCAATATTCGCGCGGTGGCGGAAGACCAGCAATTCATCGGCGATCTGCGCGACGACATCGCACGTCTTGCCGGCAGCATCGACCAGCTCGGCAATCTGGCATCTCCTGACGCCTATGGGCTGCGTAACGAATTCGAAGACCTGCGCCTGACGATCGACCAGCTTGCGCGCGAAGACAGCGTGCACCGGATCGAAAGCCGCTGGAACAATGTGGAAGACACGCTGCGCGGTTTCGATGCGGCCTCGCTGCAGGATGAGATCGTTTCGCTCGCCTATCGTCTCGATGACATCAAGACGCAACTCGGCGGCATGAGCAACAATCCCGCCGTGCGCGTGCTCGAGGAAAAGCTCATCACCATTGCCAGCGCCGTGGAGCAGCTTGGCAAGCACATGCAGCCCAACGAGGCCGCCTTTACCGAACAGTTTTCCGGTCTCGACCAGCGGCTGGACGAAATCAGCCGCGCCATTGCCGCAACCGGCACACGCGCCAATGCGCAGGCCACGGACAACGCGCTGGCACAGCGGCTGGAGACCCGGCTGAACGGCCTTGCCGAACAGCTCGGCGACATCAACCGCCTCGCCGCCGCCAAGCCGGAACCGGCGCCCGACCTTACCGCCCGCCTCGAAGCGCTCTCCGGCAAGATCGATGAGCTGAGTACCGCGCGTGACGCCGCGCAACTGCATGACCGGCTGGACCAGCTGTCGTTGCTGCTGGAACGGTCGCAGCGCCCGACGCAGCAGGCGGAACTGACATCTTTCCTCAGCGATATCTCCCGCAAGATCGATGCGCTGGATCACGGCGCTATCAATGACGGCCTCGCCGAACGGCTCGACCTGCTCTCCCGGCGGATCGAGGACCTCGATTATCGCTACAGCCAGCCGCAACCGGCTTCGGGTCTCAGCGAAAGCGCTTTTTCCCGTCTGGAAGAACGGCTCGGCACGATCGCCGCCCGCCTGGATGAGACCGCCCATGCAGCTCCTGCCGATAGCCGCGCGCTGGCCAGCCTCGAAAACCAGATCGCCCATCTCTCAACGCTGATCAGCCAGCCGGTGCAGGTGCAGGCGGCCGGCATATCCCCTGAACTCGACGTCCGTATGGCGGCGATCGAAGACTATATGGCGTCGAACGACGAATATATCATCGAAGCGGCACGGCAGGCAGCCGAGGCCGTTCTCGACGCCTATACACGCAACAATCTCTCGGCCGGCGCAAACCTCGCCGACATGACGATGCTGACCGATCTCGCCACCGATCTGCGCAGTCTCGAAGCCTTGAGCCGCAACACCGAAGAGCGCACGCACCGCACCTTCGAGGCGCTGCACGAGACGCTGGTGCAGATTGCCGGCCGTCTGGACAATCTCGACAGCGCGCCCGCCTATCGCCAAGACGCTCCCCGTAACGTCGCGCAGCACATGGTTGCCGCCAGCCGCGAAGACGCGGCCATGCCGGCCGCCGTTTTCCCGGCAGACGGCTATATCGCCGAAGAGCAGGCCATTCTCGATGATGTCAGCGAAAACGATGCGACCGCGATCGTACCGCCGGCTGCCGCCAAGCCCGCAAAAGCGGAACGGAAGAGCCTGCTCGCCGGCCTGACGAAGCGTTTCAAGACAAGCACGGCGAAGCCCGCAAAGGCCAAGGAAGAACCCGTATCGGCCTCCTCCGCCCGCACGCAGGTTGAGCCCGCCCCGTCGCTCGATCCGATCGACGTTCTGCCTGCTGGCCAGGAGAATGAACTTCTGGAACCGGGCTCGGGTGCGCCCGATATCAAGAAAATCCTCGAACGTGTGCGTGCCAGCCAGGTCGCAGGCGCCGGCAAGGCCGCGGATGCGGAAGGACGGACGGATTTCATCGCCGCCGCCCGCCGCGCCGCCCAGGCCGCCGCCATGGAGACATCGCCGGAGAAGCTGGATACCGGCAAGAAGAGCCGCAAGGCCGACACGTCGGCACTTTCGCGTTATCGTCGGCCACTGCTGCTCGGCATAGGCGCCATTCTTCTGGCGATGATGGCCATGCCGCTCGTCAAGACGCTGATCGGCGGCGCGGAAGCTCCGGCACCGGTCATAGAGCAGAAGACGGACCAGGGCCCGGTTTCCGCGCTTCCCGAAACCGGCGACAAGGCTGTGACCATTCCCTCCGGTCTTGCCATCGATCCGGAACAGGCTGCCTCGGCCGACAGTATCGAAAATGCCGCACCGGCGCAGAACATCATCGATAACCGCACCATCGGCGGCGCGCCGCTGCCGGATGAGCCGCCGGTTGCCGATTTTCTCGCAGTAGACCCCGCAAAGTCCGACACCGTCGCGCAGAACGAAGGGCCGAAACCGACTGAGGTCGCCACCACGACTATTCCTGCGCAGGACACCATTGCGGTTCCGGCCGGCATAGAGCCCGCATCGCTTGCCGAAGCGGCCGCCAAGGGCGACACGCAGGCGCTGTTCGAGATTGCGGCACGCTACACCGATGGCCGCGGCGTAACCGCCGACCGTGCGGAAGCTGCAAAGTGGTACAAGATGGCGGCCGATCGTGGCCTTGCCCCCGCGCAATATCGTCTCGCCAATCTTTACGAGAAGGCGAATGGCGTCGAGCGCAATCTTGTCGAAGCGAAGCGCTATTACACGCTGGCTGCCGAACAGGGTAATGCCGGCGCCATGCACAATCTCGCAGTCCTGCTCGCCTCAGACGCGGCCGGCCAGCCGGATTTCGCCACCTCTGCACAATGGTTCATCAAGGCGTCCGAACTCGGCGTTCGTGACAGCCAGTTCAACCTCGCCATTCTCTACGCCCGTGGCAGCGGCGTGAAGCAGGATATCGAGGAATCCTACAAGTGGTTCGCCATTGCCGCCAAGGATGGCGATGCTGATGCCGCCCAGAAGCGCGACGAGGTTGCAGGCGCGATGAGCCCGCAGCAGCTGCAGAGCGCCAAGGCCAAGGTGGACGTCTGGAAGGTGAAGCCGCTTTCGGACGACGCCAACAGCGTCAACCCGCCTGAGGAATGGGCCGGCAAGGAGGGCGTGAAGACTGCCTCCGTGGACATGGAAAAGGCGATCCGCAACATTCAGGCGATCCTCAACAAGAACGGTTTCGATGCCGGCCAGCCGGATGGCAAGCTTGGCAAGAACACGGTGACGGCCATCAGGGACTTCCAGAAATCCGTGGGCCAGACGCCGGACGGACGTATCACCAACGAGTTGGTGACCGCGCTGCTCGCCCGCAACAAATAAGCCTTGAAGAACCGCTGAAGCGGCCGCCTTGGCCGCTTTCGCCGCACCCGGCGCGGTAATGTGGCCCCTTGCCGACACACAGCCGCTATCTTTCCTAATTATCAACGTATTTACCGTTGAATGTTGACAGGTCAGGCCCTCGCGGGCATGACGGATGAAGGCCGGGCATGCCCGGTCTTTTCAGACAGAAAGTATAAATCGCGGCGCGGCCCCCTCACCCGGACAGGCCCTGTCGCCCGGAACCATTTGCCCGAGGTCCGAGCCGTGACTGTCTATCTGCCGATCGCAGAACTGTCGGTGAATATTTTCATCATTCTCGGCATGGGCGCGGCCGTCGGTTTTCTGTCCGGCATGTTCGGCGTGGGTGGTGGCTTTCTTATCACCCCGCTGCTGATCTTCTACAATATTCCGCCCGTGGTCGCCGTCGCGACCGGCGCAAACCAGGTGGTTGCTTCCTCCGTCTCCGGCTCGATCACGCATTTCCGGCGCGGAACGCTTGATATAAAGCTCGGCACCGTGCTGCTCGTGGGCGGTCTCGTGGGCGCCACGGTCGGCGTGTGGATATTCTCCTTCCTGCGCAGCATCGGCCAGCTCGATCTCATCGTTTCACTGCTTTACGTCATCCTGCTCGGCACCGTCGGCACGCTGATGCTGAAGGAAAGCATTTCGGCGCTTCGCCGCGCCGCTCGCAATGAAACCGTGACGCTGCGTCGGCCGGGCCATCACAACTGGGTTCATCGCCTGCCGCTGAAAATGCGGTTCAAGAAATCGAAGATCTATCTCAGCATCATTCCCATCGTTGCGCTTGGCTTCGGCATCGGCATCCTTACCTCGATCATGGGTGTGGGCGGCGGCTTCATCATGGTGCCGGCGATGATCTATCTGCTGCGCATCCCCACCAGCGTGGTTGTCGGCACCTCGCTGTTCCAGATCATCTTCGTGACCGCCTATACGACCGTCGTTCAGGCCGCGACCAATTATTCCGTCGATGTGGTGCTTGCCTTCATCCTGATGGTGGCTGGCGTCATCGGCGCGCAATATGGCGTGCGCGTGGGCCAGAAACTGCGCGGTGAACAGCTGCGCGCGCTGCTTGCCCTTCTCGTCCTTGCCGTCGCGCTTCGCCTTGCCGTCTCGCTGGTGGTGCGGCCGGAAGACCTGTTTTCGGTGGCCGTGGGGGGGCTCGGCTATTGACCTTCCGCCCGCTGCTCGCCGCTCTTTTTCTGTTGCCCTTCCTTGCCTTTGGCGAAACGGCCTCGGCGCAGACGCCGCCGCTTGCCCTGCCGCCCGGGCCGCAACAGCGGCCGTTGCAGGAAAATATCGAAATCGGTGCATCGACGACCGAAATACCCATCGCATCCGATTTTCGCGGTGCGGACTTCACCCTCTTCGGCGCGCTCAACAATACCGACCAGCTGCTGCTGGCCATCGGGCAGTATGATATCGTCGTGACGCTGGAAGGGCCGAGCGACTATATGACCGTGCGCAAGAAGCAGCGTGTGGCAGGCATCTGGATCAATACCAGTGCCATTACCTTCACGCCGCTGCCGGAATCCTACTCCATGGCCAGCACGCGCAATATCAACGACGTCGCCTCGCCCGGAACGCTGCGCGCCATGGGGCTCGGCGTCGATCATCTGTCACTCAAAAGTGCCGTTTTCTCCGGCGTGCCCGACAATGTCTTCGATTTCCAGGAGGCCTATCGTCGGCTCAAGCTTTCGAGCGGGATCTATCGCAACGACACGACCGGGGTGCGGCTGGAACGTACCGGCCTGTTCTGGGCGACGCTGCGCCTGCCTGCCAACGTGCCGAACGGGGTGCACACCGCCCGCGCCTATCTCTTCAAGAGCGGCAAATTCATCGCCCAGCGCGAATTGAAGCTGCGTGTCGTCAAGACCGGCATGGAACAGGCGATCACCGATGCGGCGCATCAGACGCCGCTTGCCTATGGCGCACTCTGCGTTCTCCTGGCGGTCGTGACGGGCTGGGGCGCCAGCATCATCTTCCGCAAGGACTGATCGTTCCTCTCGCAAAATCGGGCGCACGCCGCCCTTTCCGCCAAAGATAGCATTCGCTTCCGTCATCGGTTTGCGGTAAAATTCAAGACGTTACAACCGCGCGCGCCGATCATGGCAACAAGCGCTGTTGTGACCGGGATGAAAAGGAGAAATGTCATGTTCAAGCACATTCTCATTCCCACCGATGGCTCGCCGCTGGCGCAGATCGCAATCGACCAAGGGTTCGCTCTCGCCAGAGAGGCAGGCGCAAAGGTGACCGTCGTGACGGTATCGGAACCCTTTCATGTAATTGCGAGCGACGTCGAAGACATTGCCGCCATTGCCGAAGAAGAATTCCACCGCTGCGAAGAGGCGGAGCATCTGCTGCGCGATACGCAGGCGCATGCCGCCGCCATGGGACTGGATTGCGAGGCCCTGCTAGCAAGGGCGGGACGGCCGGATGAGGCGATCATCGAAATCGCCGACAGGACCGGCTGCGACCTCATTGCCATGGCCTCGCATCGGCGCAGGAGTTTCATCGAGATGCTGCTCGGCAGCGTCACGGCAAAGGTGCTGAAGAACTCGAAGATACCGGTGCTGGTCTATCGCCAATAGGCGGGGCTGGACGAGATGCGCTCAGCCGAGCAGATTTGAAAACCGCACCGAATAGATGCGGTCCCTCCCCATCAAATGCGCAACGAGTGCCGTGTGATCGAAGAGACCACGCATGGCCTTGTGCCGCAGATCCAGCCCGCCGCTCATGACCCCGAAAGCGGGCATCAAAAGCCGTGAACCGTCGGTGGCGAAACAGGGCCGCCGCACCGTCTTCTCACGACGGCGAACCGTGGCGGAGGGATGCAGGTGGCCTGCAATTTCGCCGGCTGCCTCTCCCACTTTCGGCTCGTGGCGGAAGACGAGATTACCGTAAAACATCTCATCCACCGACGAGCCCGGCAAGTCGACCGTACCATCGGGATCGTGATTGCCGTTGATCCATATCCATTCGCGGCCGCGGGCCATTTCGCGGATGAGTTCGCGCAGCGGCAGCGGCAGATGCTGCGAGCCGACGCGATCGTGGAAATTATCGCCGAGGCTGACGACGATCTTCGGATCGTAGCGGCTGACGAGCGAGGACAGGATTTTAAGCGTAGCAATGGTGTCGTAGGGCGGCAGCATGCGGCCGCGCCGGGCGAAAGCAGCCCCCTTCTCCAGATGCAGGTCGGAGACGACGAGCAGTGACAGGTCCGGCAGGTAGAGCCCGCCCAAAGGATCGCACCAGGCAGCGACGCCATGGATGGCGGTTTCGCTGCCGAGGCATTCGAAGCCATTTGAAAACCTGTCGCTCAATGTCAGCCGGCTCAGCACTTGTGTGGTCGTTCCTTCATTCCAATTTCATCGTTCAGGACATGGCTTCGGCGATCAGCTCGTCGGCCGCTTCGGCCAGCACATCGTCCATCGCCTCGCCTGCCACCGTTTCGCGGCCGATTTCCAGCATCACCGGAACGGCGAGCGGCGAGACATGCTCCAGCGCGCGATGGGTGGTGTGGCCCTTGATTCGCTTCAGCATATCGCCAAGACGGCCAATGTCCAAAAGTCCCGCCGCCGCATCCCGCCGCGTGGCTTCCAGCAGGATATGATCCGGCTCATGGCTGCGAAGAACGTCATAGATAAGATCGGCGGAGACCGTGACCTGCCGGCCGGTCTTTTCCTTGCCCGGATGACGGCGCTCGATGAGGCCAGAGATGACTGCGCAATTGCGAAACGTGCGTTTCAGCATGAAGGACTCATCCAGCCACGCCTCCAGATCGTCGCCCAGCATGTCCTCGTCGAGAAGGTCCGCCAGCGACAGGCGGCGGGATTTCAGCCGCATTCCGATATCCTCCATGGCCCATATGGCGAGCGAGTAATCGGTGGCGACGAAACCCATCGGTTTTGCGCCCGCGCGCTCCAGCCGCCGCGTCAGAAGCATGCCGAGCGTCTGGTGCGCCAGCCGTCCCTCGAAGGGATACATGACCATGAAGAAGCGTTTGCGGAACGGGAATGTCTCCACCAGCAACTCGTCGCGCTTGGGAATGATCGACTTTTCCTTCTGGATTTCCAGCCAGTCGCGGACCTGATCCGGCAGCGCCTGCCAGCGGGCGGGATCGGCAAGCATGGAGCGCACCTGATCCGCCAAATAGGTGGAAAGCGGAAACTTGCCGCCAGCATAGGAGGGTATTTTCGGGTCCATGGAAAAGGCTTGCGACACCAGGCATTCATTCTCGCGGATGCCTTCGAAGCGCAGAACCTTGCCGGCGAACAGGAATGTATCGCCCTGCACCAGCTGCTCGAGGAAATATTCCTCGACCTTGCCGAGCGACATGCCGCCGCGCCCGACCGTGCCCTTGGCATTGCGCTTGACCATGCGGACATTGAGTTCCGCCGCCTCGACGATGGTGCCGAGGTTCAGGCGATATTGCTGGGCGACAGCCGGATTGGAAACGCGCCAGCGGCCATCCTTCATCTGGCGGATGCGGGCATAACGCTCATAGGTGCGTAGCGCGTAACCGCCTGTCGCGGTGAAATCCACCACCCGGTCGAAGGTAGCGCGCGGCAGGTCGGCATAGGGCGAGGCGCTGGTGACTTCGCGATAAAGTTCATCCGCATCGAAGGGTTCGGCGCAGGCCATGCCGAGCACATGCTGGGCCAGAACATCGAGCGCGCCTTCGGCAATCGGCGGCGTATCCTGCGCGCCGATGTAATTGGCATCCAGCGCTGCCCGGCACTCCATCACCTCGAAACGGTTGGCGGGAACGAGGATCGCCTTTGACGGCTCGTCCATGCGGTGATTGGAACGGCCGATGCGCTGGGCAAGGCGGCTTGCCCCTTTAGGCGCACCGACATGCACGACGAGGTCGACATCGCCCCAGTCTATGCCGAGATCCAGCGTCGAGGTGGCAACGACGGCGCGCAACTTGTTCTCCGCCATGGCCGCCTCCACCCTGCGGCGCTGGCCGGCATCCAGCGAGCCGTGATGCAGCGCAATCGGCAGATTGTCGTCATTGACGGTCCACAGTTCCTGGAAGACCCGTTCGGCCTGTGAGCGCGTGTTGACGAAGACCAGTGTCGTCTGATGCTGCTTCAACGCCTCGTATAAGTCCTTGCCGGCATAACGCGCGGAGTGGCCAGACCACGGAATGCGTTCTTCCGTGTGCAAAATGGAAATGTCCGGTTTTGCTCCGCCCTCCACCGTGATGAGGCCGGCCGGCGGCTCACCTTGCCCCTGTGGCGCAAGGTAACGACGCAGATCCATCGGCTCCGCCACCGTGGCCGAAAGGCCGATGAAGCGCACGTCAGGAGCGTGCCGACGCACCCGTGCGAGCGCCAGCGACAGCAGGTGGCCGCGTTTGGAAGTGACGAGGGAATGCAGTTCGTCAAGAACCACATATTTCAGATCGCGGAAAAACCGCTCGGCTTCCTTATTGGCAAGCAGCAGCGAGACCTGCTCCGGTGTTGTCAGCAGTATATCGGGTGGCTTCACCTTCTGGCGCTGGCGTTTGGCCTGCGGCGTATCGCCCGTGCGGGTTTCGATCACAATCGGCAGGCCCATTTCGGAAACGGGTCTGGTGAGATTGCGCTCGATATCCACTGCAAGCGCCTTCAGAGGCGAAATATAGAGCGTGTGCACGCCGACAAAACCGGAGCCGGGCGGCACCTTGCCGCGCTCCGCCAGATCGGTGAGCGACGCCATAAAACCGCCGAGCGTCTTGCCGGCCCCCGTCGGCGCGATCAGCAGCATGTTTTCACCGCCCCGCGCCCGCGCCATCAATTCTAGCTGATGGGCGCGCGGAGACCATCCCTTTTCTACAAACCATTTCTGGAATGGAAGGGGCAAGGTGCCGACATGCGTGCCGGACGTGGGGGACTCGATATGGTTCACCGCTTCAAGGTAGTGAAAAAGCTGCAAAAAAGAAGAGCGCAACGCGTCGGCTTGACAGGAAAGCATAATCATGGATAAATAATATCCACGATAACAAGACAACAATGCGAGAAGACCGATGAAACTCGGAGACGGCGTCGAACAGGCCATTCACAGCGTGAGCATGCTGGCGGGACTTTCCGAAGGCGGCGTGCTTTCGGCGGCGGCGCTCGCGGAATTCCACGGCGTTTCCACGAGCTATCTGCTGAAGCACCTGCAGTCGCTATCCAACGCCGGCATCGTCACCACCGTGCCGGGACCGAAGGGCGGTTACCGCCTGGCGCGGGCAACCGACAAGATCACGTTGCTTGATATCGTGCTTGCGGTCGAGGGGCCGCAGCCTGCCTTCCGCTGCGCGGAAATTCGCCAGCGCGGTCCGAACCCCTTGCCGGGGCGCTATTTCACCAAGCCCTGCGGTATCAATGCCGCAATGCTGAAAGCGGAAAAGGTCTACCGGGCGGAACTGGCCAAAACCACAATCGCCGACATTCTGGGTGATCTTGCCGCCAATGACGATGGTGGAATTGCCGCGCGCGGCTGCGCCTTCCTCGACATGAACGAGCGCAAGACGACGACGCGCTGAACTCTAAACAGGACCCGAATAACCACCAATCACGTTCCCGGACAGCCTTACCGCTTTCCGGACCGATGACGCATGACTTCAACCTATCCCAACCAATGGAGAGACGCATGAAAACCCGTATCAACTATGCCAAGGCATCCCCCGAAGCCTTCAAAGCCGTCATGGCTCTGGAAAACTACGTTCAGAGCAGCGGCCTTGAGCACCGCTTCATTCACCTCATCAAGCTCCGTGCCTCGATCATCAATGGCTGCGCTTTCTGCGTGGACATGCATGTGAAGGAAAGCCGCCATGACGGGCTTTCAGAGCAATGGATCAACCTGATGAGCGTGTGGCGGGAATCCCCTGTTTATACCGAGCAGGAACGGGCGCTGCTCGGGTGGGTGGATGCGGTGACGAAGATTGCCGAAACCGGCGCGCCGGATGACGCCTTCGAGACGCTGAGGGCGCATTTTTCCGATGAGGAGATCGTGAAGATCACGGTTGCCATCGGCGCGATCAACACCTGGAACCGCATCGCCGTCGGCTTCCGCTCACAGCATCCGGTCGAAGCCGCCGCAAAGGCAGCCTGAACCACCCTGACCGCAACGGCCGACCGCTACATGGCGATGTAGCGGTCGTTTCTGTGATTGACGGCAAGCGTGAGGTTCATGACCAGCGCGCCGAGAATGGAGCAGAGGATGACAAAAGGTGTGGCGACGAAGAAGGAGCAGGCGAGCACCATGCCATCAAAAGCGAGCTGGACGAGGCCGGCGCGCCAGCCGAAACGATCCTGAAGATAAAGCGCCAATATGCCGAAACCGCCGAGGCTGGTGCGGTGGCGAAACAGCGCCAGCATGCCGGCGGCGACCGTCAGTCCCCCGAAGAGTGCAGCGGCAATCGGGTTGATGCTCTCAAAAGCGAAAAAGCCCGGCATATATTCCGACAGCAGCGCCGTCGTGGCGATGGCGCAGAAGGTCTTCACCGTGAAGGCGAGGCCGAGACGGCGGAAGGCCAGATAATAAAACGGCAGGTTGGCAAGAAAAAAGACCGCACCGAAGCTGAACCCACTGGCGTAATGCGCCAGAAACGCAAGACCCACCACACCGCCGGTGAGAAGGCCTGCGGCGGAAAACAGCGTGACACCGAGTGAAATCAGCATGCTGCCCGCCAGAATAGCCTGTGCATCTTCCAGCAGCGAGTGACGATCGGGCGCTGATGTCCAAAGGTTCAAACGCCTGCGCGCACTGGTATCGTCCATGCATCTTCCCCTGACTTGCCCGATCTGGCCCGACCTTGCCCAGCTATTGCGCCCAAGCCCGACAAATTTCAAGCGGTCAGGCTTAACGCACGACGATGTATCTGTCCGAGCGGTGGTTGATGGCGAGGAATATGTTGAGGACGAAAGCGCCGACAATCGAATAGGCAACGGTTGCGGGATCGATGACGAGGAAGGCGCACAGCATGACGCAGGCATCAAAGGCCAACTGGATGAGACCGGCGCGGATGCCGAAACGATCCTGAATATAGATGGCCAGAATGCCGATGCCGCCGAGGCTGGCGCGGTGGCGATAAAGCGCCAGCAATCCGTAACCCAGAAGCAGACCACCGAGCAGCGCCGCCCAGAGCGGGTTGATGCTGTCGATGACCATCCAGCGCGCTTCCACTTCCGTCAGCACCGAAACAAGGCCGATGGCGATGAAGGTCTTGCATGAAAAGGCGAGACCGAGGCGGCGGAACGACAGATAATAGAAGGGCAGGTTGACGAGGAAGAACAGCAGGCCAAAGCTGATGCCGAAGGCATAATGAAGGAGAAAGGCGACGCCAGCCGTGCCGCCGGTCAAAAGACCGACCTTGGCCAAGAGATAAAAGCCGAGCGCCGAGACGATGGCACCGGTGACGATGCCCTGCACGTCTTCCACCGGCGCATGTCTGGCCGGATCGGAACTCCACATGCCGTAAACGCTTCTCGTTGTGCTCACGCTTTTTCCCTCAGGTTTCCGGCACATTTTGCACTGCAAAAAACACCTGATCAAGATGGATACGTAAGTAAGCCTGACCTATCGTAAAAAAGGCAAGAAACGGAATGTTCAGGCTTTGGCGCGGGCAAGAAAGAGAATGCCGGAAAGGGGTTTTCCGGCATCCTTGCGAATGGTGGTTTTGCGGATTTCCATGGGGGAAAAGCCCGACCGTTCAAGGAGATCGATCACATAGCTCTTGGAGTGCGCGTAACGAAGGGATTCCCGCAGGACGAAACCTTGCTCATCGCCCCCATCCTCCACCGAGAAGGCGAAAAAGCCTGATGGTTTGAGCAGGGCGGAAACGAGCGGCATGACGGTTTCAAGACTGCCGAGATACATCATCACATCGGCAGCGGCGACGAGATCGGCGCGGTGCTGCGTGAGTACCGGGGTAAAGAGCCCCGAAGCCTCCGCTTCGAGCGAAAGATCCGCCTGGCCGAGATGGTCGTAAAGACCCTTTTCATCGGCCTTGGCAAGCATGTTCTGGGAGATATCAAAACCCTCGAGCCGTTTTGCCAGAGAGCGGATTTCGATGCCGAGGAGACCGGTGCCGCAACCGATATCGATAATGGTGTCGAAGGCGCCGCCTGTTGCCGCCTTGGCGATCAGCTCCGCCAGTTTCCGCGGGACGCTGTAATCCAGCTTCTCGACAAGCGAGGTTTCAAAACGGTCGGCGTAATCGTCGAACAACCCTTCCACGTAGCGGCTCGGCGGTTGTTCGGGTGTTTCCGCGGCGCCGAGAACCGCGAGCTTCAGTTCGGCTGCAAACAGCCCTTCCCTATCCAGTTCGGCGACTTTCTCGTAAGCCGCCACCGCCTTTGCGGTCTCCCCCGCCTTTTCGTGATACTCCCCGAAACGAAACCATCCCGCCGTCCACCGTGGCGCAAGTTCAAGCGCCTGTTCCATAAGTTCGGCGGCGGCGGGATAATCACCGCTCTCCGCCAACATGCGGGCATAGTCCGCCCGGCGGTCGGCAATGACGTCACCGGAAGAAAACTGGTTTGGGGCCATCAATTATTTCCTGAGAAGATGCCGGCTGTCATTTATCAAGACATAAAAAAACTCAAGTCCTATTTCATGGCACCCGCGTGGAATTGGCTGATATGGCGCGATATAGTGCGTGAAAACTTGCATCGAAGCGGTGCGCCCCATATGTCAGGACAAAACAGGAGACTTGCTGATGGCCGGTGAGGTCAACAAAATGCTGGGTGATACGGTGGCCCGCACCGTGGTGAAGCTGCTCGTCGTTTCATTGCTCGTCGGCTTTCTGATGGCGATCTTCGGATTGACGCCATGGAACATTATCTACAGCGCGCGCGATTTCGTCGTCGATCTGTGGCGGAGCGGTTTCCATGCGCTGGGCGCGATCGGCGACTATCTGCTCCTCGGGGCCACGATCGTCATTCCCGTTTTCATCATCCTGCGCCTTCTGAGCTACCGCCGCTGACATGACCGATACATCACTTCAGACGCTCACCCGGCGCGGCTTCGTGCTGATTTCCGCCGGCTCCGTTCTTTCCGCCTGCGTTTCCATGCCGACCAACAAGGGCCTGCCGTCAGGCACCCGCGATGAGACGGCAGCGGCGCTGCCGATGGTCAATGATCTACGCCGTTCGAAGGGGCTTGCGCCACTCGCCATCAATGGGGCGGCCAGCGGTGCCGCCGCCTATCAGGCCGGCCGCATGGTCAAGGCGCAGAAGATGGAGCATCTGATCGGCCTGACAGACAGTTTCCTCATCCGCATGAAGGACGGCAAGGTGCCGCTTCCGGCAGCGGAAAACGTGGCGGCGGGGCAGGACAGCGTGGAACGGGTGGTGAAGGCCTGGATCGGCTCACAGCACCATCTCGAAAACATGCTCGGGCCTTATAATGGTCTCGGCGTCGCGGTTGCCTATGATGCCGCCAGCCGCAACCGGCCCTATTGGGCGATGGTGCTCTGCGCCTGAATTCAGGGGCGGGGGATCACCCCGCTCCTTCGCTCTTCAGCCGAGCTTACGGTCAGCCCAGCGGTCCACCGTGCTGTCGCGCAGGTCACGGATGGTCTCTACGCCCTCGCGGGCGACCAGTTTCGACATGCCCTTGACGATGGCCGAGGGCAGGCCGGGGCCTTCATAGACCATACAGGAATAGAGCTGCACGAGATCAGCCCCTGCCCGCACCTTTTCCAAAGCCGTTTCCGCAGATGAAACACCACCAACGCCGATGATCGGCAAATTGGCGCCAACGCGACGGCGTATCTTGGCGAGAACCGTGGTGGAAAGCTCAAAGAGTGGCTTGCCCGAAAGCCCGCCGGCCTCGCCCCTGTGGGGACCAGGGCGCAGGCCTTCGCGTGAAAGCGTGGTGTTCGAGACGATCAGGCCATCGAGATCGTGGGCGAGCGCCTCTTCGGCAACATCGTCCAGTCCTTCCTCAGTCAGATCGGGCGCGATCTTGAGAAAGATCGGGATGCGTTTGCCGAGGCGCTCCGCTTCCGTCTTGCGGCTTTCCAGCACGGCCGTGAGAAGGGCCGCAAGGCTTTCACGCGCCTGCAGATCACGAAGGCCGGGTGTGTTGGGTGAAGAAATATTGACGGTGAAATAGGATGCGACCGCATAAAACGCCTCGATGCCCTGCACATAATCGGCGATGCGGTCTTCGCTATCCTTGTTGGCGCCGATATTGACACCGACGATGCCGCGCAGACGCGCCTGTTTCAGACGCTCCAGCGCTGCGGCATGGCCTTCATTGTTGAAGCCGAGACGGTTGATGACGCCCTCATCCTCGACCAGGCGGAAAATGCGTGGCTTGGGATTGCCGGATTGCGCCCGCGGCGTGACGGTGCCGATTTCGGTGAAGCCGAAACCGAGCCTCAGAAGCGGTCCCGGTACTTCCGCATTCTTTTCGTAACCCGCCGCCATGCCGAGCGGATTGGGGAAGACAAGGCCCGCCACCGTCTGCTGCAGGCGCGGATCATGCGGCACCATGCAGGTGGGCAGGAAGCCGCTTTTCAGCGCCGCAACGGAGAGCCCGTGCGCCTTTTCCGGATCGATGAGAAACAGGCCCTTGCGGCCGACAGAGGAAAATAATCCGCTCATCACAAAATCTCCGGGAACTGGTGCTGGCCATCATGATCAAGCGAGAGCGGCGTTTCCCAAAGGACCGCGCTGAAGGGAAGCGGGGCGTAAAGATGCGGGAAAAGATCACCGCCCCTGGACGGTTCATAGACCAGCTTGTCGCCAAGTGCTGCACCGTCGACCGCGATCAGAAGCAGATCCACCTGGCCGGAAAAATGCCGCGCGGCTGTCTCTGCCACCTGCTTTGCAGTCGAAAAATGAATGAAGCCGTCGGTCAGGTCGATGGCCGCACCTTCGAACATGCCTTCTGCCCTGGCTGCACTCCACAACGTCTCCGGCACGATTTTATAGATGATCGCGGGCGTTTCCTGCATAAGGCTCTCCGAGGCTTTCCAGCGCTTTCCTGTCCGGGCGGTTTGCCGCAAAGCAGGAAGATTGTCCACAGTTTCCACGGCATTTTTATTACGGAAGCCCTCAAAGACCGCCTGTCCACAAGCTTTTCCTTGTAATGCCGGAGTGATTGGAGCAACCTTTGGCGGAGGAGCCGGACGTGTTTCGACCACCGGCAAAGGGAGTAAGCCAATAGCTGCGAAAGAACCGCATAACGCCCTTGGGAGGGGGCCAGAATGTCGGAACTTGTCATTATCATTGCAGATGACCACCCGCTTTTTCGCGGTGCCCTGAAACAGGCCGTAGCCGGTCTCGACGGGCAACAGACCATCATCGAGGCCGGGGATTTCGAGGCTGCCCGACATGCAGCCACAACGCGCAACGATGCCGATCTCATGCTTCTCGATCTCGCCATGCCGGGGGTCAGCGGATTTTCCGGCCTGATGGCGCTGAGAGCGGAATTTTCCAGCCTGCCGATCGTCATCGTTTCGGCAACGGATGATGCGACCACCGTTCGCCGGTCGATTGAACTCGGTGCTTCCGGTTTCATTTCCAAATCCTCTGGTATTGACGATATCAGGGACGGCATCCGCGCGGTTCTGGAAGGCGATGTCTGGATACCGTCGGGCCATCAGGGCGAGAAGGAGCAGGATCCTGACGTGGCCGATCTGATCGGCCGGCTCAGAACGCTGACGCCACAGCAAAGCCGGGTTCTGGGCATGCTGGCCGAAGGGCTGCTGAACAAGCAGATCGCCTATGAGCTCAATGTTTCCGAAGCCACCATCAAGGCGCATGTCTCGGCAATTCTGCTGAAGCTCAAGGTCGACAGCCGCACACAGGCGGTCATCCAGCTCGCCAAGATAAACACATCGGCAATGGTGGCCTAAAGCAAGGATTTTATTCCTTTCCTTTCTTTACTCCTGACCGGATTTGGTCTAGATTCCGGTCAGTAAACGACAGGAGCTTTCCGCTATCGGCTCCACTTGCGGGCTTTCTATCATGCTGTCACACGAGACGATCTGGAGCGCCATCGATACGCTTGCCGAACGCCATCAGCTGACGCCTTCGGCATTGGCGAAGCGCGCCGGCCTCGATCCCACATCTTTCAATAAATCGAAACGCTTCGGGCCGGATGGCCGCAAACGCTGGCCCTCGACCGAATCCGTCTCCAAGGTGCTGGAAGCGACGGGCGCAAGTGTCGACCAGTTTTTCGGTTATGCTTTCGGCAGGGCGCAGACAATGCAGCCTTCCGGTGCCGACAACGCCATTCCCCTGCTCGGTTTTGCGCAGGCCGGTTCCGGCGGTTTTTTCGATGATGGCGGTTTTCCGGCGGGTCAAGGCTGGGATGTGGTGGAGTTTCCCTCTTCTCCCGAGCGCAAACAGGGCGTCTACGCCCTGGAAGTGCAGGGCGAGAGCATGATGCCGCTCTACCGTGATGGCGACATCCTCATCGTGGAGCCGGGCGCGCAGGTGCGGCGCGGCGACCGCGTGGTGCTGAAAAGCCGCGATGGCGAAGTGATGGCCAAGGTGCTGGCGCGGCAAAGCCCTAAAAACATCGAGCTTCTTTCGCTCAACCCCGAACATCCCAATCGCAGCTTCGACATGGCGGATGTGGAGTGGATCGCCCGCATCATCTGGGCCAGCCAATAGGTTCGCAATTGCGGACAGAGGTTTCCGCAATATCGCCCGAGTACGCGCTGAGAATATTTCTTTACAGGCCGAGTGTCCCTGCCGCGGCATCGACCGTCATGATCTTCGCACCGCCGGACGCCGCCTTGCGGACGAGGCCCTGAAATCTGTCTCCCGGGCAGCCGTAAAAGCTTGGTGTCGGTGAAACATCATGGGTGAAGATGATGAGCCAGCCGCCTTTTTGCAAAACATCCTCAAGCCAGTGATCGGCCGCATCGAGGTAGCTCTGATCCGCACGCAACTCGACTGCGGCAAGATTATGCGGGTCGACACTGTCCCGGTTGATGCCGGGCATGATGCCGCGTGTCGTCCTGAACCGGCGCCGCAGCAGGGGCTGCATGACCGGTGAGGCCATGCCGAAAGGAACGGAGAAATTTCGGCTGTGCCGGTTTTCATCGAACGCACCCAAAACGCTGTCATTGCGCTCGAGATCTTCTTCGAGCGTCCGTCGTGAAAAGCTCGAGAGTTTGCGATGGGAAAAGGTGTGGCAGGCAAGCTCATGGCCGGCCGCTGCCAGTTCCGAACAGCCTTTGGCGGAAATCATCTCCTGCTGTCCGTCGTGCCTGTCGATAAAGGTGCCGGCGATGTAAAACGTTCCGCAAACGCCCTCGTTTTCCAGGATGCGCGCACCCTTTGTCCAGGCGGTGGCCGGTACATCGTCGAATGTGAAGGACACGATCGGTTCGGATTTTTCGATCCGCACCGCCGGCCCCGGAAAATACCGCACCAGCCGGTTATTGATCCGGTCTGCAAAAGTCCCGATTTTTTGCGTCATACAAAGCCCCCCGGCCTGTCTGCAAATTACTGCCCCTGTTCAAGTATGTCGTGCGCCTGATGCCTCAAACAATAGACCGCGATCAGCAGAGAAGACCAAATAGGCCCGGTTCCGGTAAAGAAATTACTCTCAAGACACGAAGAAAGTAGCGCATACACCCAAATTCGTGCAAAAAGTCGGGTCAGTCCCGGGTCCGTGCCCTTGTCCACCGCCGTGTGGAAATCATTTGCGGGTATGATGACCAGCCATATGACGGTGAGAATGAAAGCCGGCAAGCCGCCATTCAGCAGGCTTTCGACATAACCATTATGGGCATGGAAGGCCGTGACCGCCCAGGTGCCGGCAATATCGGCCTGCGACAGCAGACGGTCACTCGTCCAGAACGCCTGGAACCCTTGCCCGAAGATCGGCGATTGCGCAAAGGTGTCGAAGGACAGGCGCCATATGTCCGTCCGGCCGGTGAACGTGGAATCGATCCCAAGGCTTTCGACAAAATTCTGTATGCTCGGGAAATAGGTGGAGCCGACGGCGACGATGTTGAGAAAGGCCAGAAGACCGCCGATCATCAGCAAGGTGCGGTGCGCATGCCTTTCCATGATCCAGACCAGCGCCAGGGTGACGGGTAAAAGCATGGCCGCGGTTTTTCCATTGGTCTTCCAGAGAAAGAACCCGGCCAGCAGCGTAATCGCGATGCCGCCCAGCGTCGACCAGGCATTGCGCAGGTAAAGCCCGATCATGAAAAGAATGATCATGGCGGGGGCGGCGGCGTTCTTGTGATTGAAGATGCCGCGCCAATCACCCGCAAGCGCCTTTTCATCAAGGTCAAAGGGCTGATGGACCGAGCGCAACCGCAGGAAGATCACTCCCAGATAACAGAGCGCCAGCAGAATGAGGGCGAAGATGGCCATCATCCGGTCGAACTGCCGCCGATCCCTTGGCATGACGACGAGAACGCTGGTGATGAAACATAAAAGCGCGGTGAAGACCAGGCGCTGCAGCGAGGTACCGGGTTGGGTGCCTATCACGGAGCAGATCACCAGCCAGAAAAACAATAGCAGGATGGGCAGGCGCGGCCTCAGCAAAAGCCCCGTCAGCCGGTGGCGCAGTGCGAAAACAGCCAGGATCAGCGCAATCACAAGGCCGGTCAGCTGGTTTGCGGCGGCGCGCGGCACAGGCGGCGCTGCGAGACTTTCGAAGGGCGCCACGGAAATCCAGATATAAAGCATGGTGGCGACGAAAAAAAACGCGTCGCGCCGGCCGCCGGCAAGAGATATGGCGCTGTCTTGCGCAGCGATGGGCTGTGTATCAGCCAAACGCGGCATGGTCGCGTGCACCGGAACTGGACAATCGGATCATGGGCCTGCCTTGTGACGAACAACGAAACCCTTCTGAAACAGGGCCATGTCCAAATAACCATAAACAGTCATTATCGTCATTATTATGCAATTGCTTTAACCCTCTCTTACCTCAAGAAGGATAAGACAGGATAAACTGCAATCCATTCGGGTTGCGGGCTTTCATAATATTGGCCGGTTGCGGCTTTTCAGTTCGCGGATTTTTAGAAAAGAAGCGCAGTCGTTGTTGGATTTGTCCGGCAATGCCGGAAAAAATGGAGAATGAGGTGTCGTTCAACACGCCGCGGTTCGGCCATCTAGTCAGACTGGGATTGACCTATATGGCGTCCGGCGGGGCGCTGCTGATGTCCAGCGCCGCCCAGCTCCTGACCTTCGCGCTGCTTGCCCGCCATCTCGGCGTCGAACAATTCGCGCTTTACGCCTCGATCACGGCCGTCACCAATCTCGGCGTGCAAATCTGCGGCATCGGCTCGCAGGAATCGCTGATCCGCCGCGTCGCACAGGATCGTAGCATGTTTCCCGTCATGCTCGGCCACAGCTATCTCCTAAGTGCTGCGACGGGCGTGGTGCTGACAATCATCGGCATGGCGACGATCCCGGTGTTTTTCCCGACCTCGGAAACATTGCTGCACACGCTGATCACCACCTTCCTGATCCTGTTCACCAACCTCGTTCTCCTGAAGGTCATCTCGCTTTCCACGCAGAGTTTTATCGCCCATTCCAACTTCGCTTCGGCCAACAAGCTGGAAGTGATGTTCGCCGTCGCCCGCACCATTGCCGCGGTGGTCGCCTGCCTTATCTTCAAGGTGGAAACGGTTGAGGCCTGGGCACTGTGGAACCTCGCCGCCCACACCGTTGCGGCCGTGATTTCCGTCAAGGCGATTGGCAGGCTCGGTCGGCCGATTTTCCGGATCGTGCGCGAGGAAATCCGCATCGGCATCCTGTTTTCCACCCAGTTCCTGTTCAAAGCCGTGCGCGGTAATGCTGATATTCTCGTTCTCGGCGCCATTGCCAGCGCCGAGGTGCTGGGCAGCTATTCGATCGCTCGGCGGATTCTCGACAGTTCCTATCTCTCCGTCGAAGCCCTCAACCGGCTGATCTATCCGGGCTCGGCCTCCGCCGCCCTGCAGGGCATCACCAAGACCATAGGGCGCGCTTATAATGTGCTGAAGGCAGCACTTTTCATCGCAACCGGCAGCGCGTTGGTGATCTTCATCATCGCCCCTTTCCTGCCGCTGCTGTTCGGCGACGAATATGTCTCTCTGCCCATCATTACCCGCGTGCTTTGCTGGGTGGTTCTGCCGATGGCCGTTGCCGCCACCGCACTCGAGGCACTCGGCGCCTCCGGGAGGCAGGATATTCGCGCGAAGATATGGAACAGCGGCAATCTCCTCGGCTCCGTCATCGTTGCCTTCTTTACCTGGTCCTTCAGCATTTCGGGAACGATCGGCAGCTATTTCCTGGTGGAAACCGCCATCGCCGCCGCCGTATGGATCGCGCTCCTACGTTTGCGGCGCGATGAACAGGTTTTCGCGCCAGCCAAATAAGGACTGTCGCGACGGTCGATCAGGATTTCTAATAAAGCCCGTAAGGGAAATAACGCCGGTAAATCTCTTCCAGCCGGCCATTTCGCGAAAGGGCGGCCAGCGCCTGATCGAAAGCCGGCACCAGTATATTATCCGGATCGACCGCCATGATGGACAGGCCTTCGCCGAGAAACCGGTCGGACATATAAGGACCGCCGAAGAGCGCGCAGCAGCTTTCGGAAGCACCTCCAGCAACCCAGAAGGGCAGGCGCAGACCGTCGGCGAAGATGGCGTCCACCTTGCCTGTCTTCAACGCCTCATACATCGGCTCATAGCCATCGAACCCTTCGACCCTGGCTTTTGGAAAAAACGCTTTCAGCATCTGTTCGTGCCGCGAATTGCCAACCACACCCACCTTCTTTCCCGAAAGCGCATCCGCTCCGGAGCCGGTGAATTTCCCCGCCTTGTTCACCGCCAGCCGGGCGGGCAACAGCAGATAGGGCCGCGAGAAGGTGAAGCTCTTGCGCAGATCGGCCGTGGTGGCGAGACCGGAAATCACCGCTTCGCCCTCGCCCATTTCGAGCGCCGCTTCCAGCTCGTCGAAGGGTAGCGCCTGCACCTGGCATTTGCTTTCCACCTTCAGCTGGGCGCAGATTTCCCGCACCAGATCGACATGGAAGCCCGCAAGCCGGCCCTCCTGATCGGTGAAATTGAAGGGCGGGAAATCCACCGACATCAGAAACCTGATGCGGGGAACGGAGGAAAGATCGCCACCCGGAAACCGCTCCTGCGCGTCGAACAGCACCGGCATGCGGTTTCCATCCGACAGACCTTCGGCCTGAGCTTCACTAAAATAACCAACAAATTGTAAAGCGAAAACTAAAGTAAAATAGAGGCCTATATTCCGCGTTACATTCGCTATTCTCATCTATACTATCCGTGACAGGAAATGGGTGTTACCATGACGGCGGCGGCGATGCATGGATTGTTTCAGTCAATATACACGAGATTCGTTTCGCACGACCCCGGCAGAAGCAAAAATTGCATTTTCCCATACCGATGAAAATCCGCTTCGGGACTCTGCCGAACAAAGCCGGGCCGGACAGACCCGTTTTCTCCGTTCGCTGGGAGTGGACAAGTCGCATATTGCGGCATTCGAACAGCGGGCGCTGGAAAACGGCTCCACTGTAGACGAAGAATTGCTGATGAGCGGACTTGTCACGGCGGACGTGTATTTCAGCGCCTTCGCAGAATATCTACGATTGCCGTTTCTCCCGGAAATCGCGTCGGAACGGGTAGCGAATTTAGATAATCTCGATCTTCAGCTCACAGAGCCGAGGTTGCTGCGGCTGATCCCACAGGACGGCAAAATGGGGTTGCTGATCGTGCCGGAGCTGGCGCGGCTGGATCTGCTCACAAACATATTGGATGAGCTTCCGCATCTTTTTGACGAACTTGCCGTGACCACCCCGCAGGCCATGCGCGACGCGATCTGGAAAGCCGGCGAGGCCCGTCGCCTGGCGGAAACCCGGCAGCGGCTTTTCAACGCCGCGCCCCAGCATTCCGCCAAAATCACACTGCATGGCCAGCAGGGCTTTTATGGCGGCGTCCTCGCCACGCTGCTCGTCCTTTCGCTGCTGACTTATTCTGAAATAGCCTTGGCCTGGCTCCACACCACCCTGTCGATGCTCTACCTCAATACCCTGCTGTTCCGGCTCTTTGCCCTCATCCATATACCCCGGGAAACCGACGTGGAAGCGGCCTTGTCTCGTCGGCACGAAAACGAACTGCCGGTTTATACAATTCTGGTGGCGCTTTACCGCGAAGAGGCTGTCATCGAGCAGCTCGTCAATGCTTTGGAGCGTCTGGACTGGCCCCGCTCGCGGCTCGATATCAAGCTCGTCTGCGAGGCCGACGATGGCGCGACGATCGAAGCGATCCGGCGGATAAATCCCGGTCCGCACATGGAGATCGTCCAGGTACCACCTTCCGAGCCGCGCACCAAACCCAAAGCCCTCACCTACGCACTGTCCGGTGCGCGCGGTACATTCGTTGTCGTTTATGATGCCGAGGACCGGCCCCATCCGCAGCAATTGCGCGAAGCCTATGCCGCCTTCCGCAACCAGCCGGAGGATATGGCCTGCGTACAGGCGCCGCTTATCATCAGCAACGCCTCTTCTTCCTGGCTCAGCGCCTGTTTCGCACTGGAATACGCAGGCCTGTTCAGCTGCATGCTGCCCGCCCTCGCCACCCATGGGCTGCCGCTGCCGCTTGGCGGCACCTCCAATCATTTCCGGACTGCCGCGTTGCGGCGGGCCGGCGCCTGGGATCCCTACAATGTCACGGAAGATGCTGATCTTGGCCTCAGGCTGCATCGGCTCGGCTATCGCTGCGGCGTCATCCGGCGCCAGACTCTGGAGGATGCACCGACATCTCTGCCCGTGTGGCTGAACCAGCGAACACGCTGGTTCAAGGGCTGGCTGCAAAGTTGGCTGGTGATGACCCGTACACCTTTTGCAACCGCGCGTACCATGGGATGGTTTGCCTATATGACCTTTCAGCTGCTGATCGGCGGCATGCTTCTGTCGTCTCTGACGCATCCCTTGCTCTTCGTTTCCCTGGTATTCATGGCCATAGCCATCCGGGAAAACGGTGTCGACCTGCTCTTCAGATGGCAGGGGGCGCTGTTTTTTATCGATGCGCTGAATATCGTCGGAAGTTACACGATCTTCGTACTGATGGGCCGCAGCAGAATGATAGCTTATGAAAGACGGCAGGTCGGAAGGCGATGGCTGGCGATGCCCTTATATTGGCTGATGCTATCCGTCGCGGCCTGGCGGGCTGTGGTGGAGCTTAAAACCAGACCTTTCGTCTGGAACAAGACGCCGCATGTGCCGGTCGCCAAAGACAAGACCTGACGCGCATTCGCGACAGCGGCCAAACGGCATAACGCATCTCTCGGTCAGCAAAAAAGGCATCCCGCCGTTTTAGCCGATGATAACCGAACACGAAGCCCGTTCGAACTCCGCGCCGCCACTGCCATCAATGCGTGTAACATCAACCCACCTTGCCGAACGAAGCTCTTCCTCCGGCAAGGTCCGTCATTTTATCTAAAGGCGGCTCAATCGCCTATTTGGCCACAAGCTTGTTCTTGATCAGGCCGACGATGATCTGGACGATCAGACCGCCGACACCGCCGCCAACGAGCTGGCCGGCAAGAGCGCCGATATCCACGCCGCCAGCGGCCGCAGTGCCCGCAGTGCCGAGCAGCGATCCAAGTACGGTTCCGCCGCCGATCCCGCCAATGGCGCCGGCAATCAGATTACCGAGCGAGCCAAGATCGGAATCCTTCAGTATCTTTCCACCAGCCGTGCCGCCCACCGCACCGCCGACAATCTGGGCCAATATCGAAGTAAGATCCATGCCATCCTCCTCAGTCGTTTCCCCGACCATTCGGGGAAACAAAGCCTCTTATTCACGTCTTCGCGGGTTGAACCGAGCCGGCATGGCCAGCCTTTTCTTCCTCGCCGAAAATTTTCCAGACCACGGCGCCAATGGCACCGCCCAAAATTGGGGCAAGCCAGAACAACCAGAGCTGCTGCAGCGCCCACCCGCCAACGAACAGGGCCTGCCCGGTCGAGCGGGCCGGATTGACGGATGTGTTGGTGACCGGAATGGAAATCAGATGAATAAGGGTGAGTGCAAGACCGATGGCGACAGGTGCGAAACCGACCGGCACCCTGCCATGCGTCGACCCCAGTATGACAACCAGGAAAAACGCCGTCAGGATGATCTCGATCAGCAGCGCCGACAGGAGAGAATATCCGCCCGGCGAATGCTCGCCATAACCATTGGCGGCAAAACCGCCGATTTCGGCACCGGCCTTGCCGGTGAGAATAACATAAAGCGCCGCAGCCGCGACGACCGCCCCCAGAACCTGCGCCACGATGTAAGGCACCAGGTTCGCCGCCGGGAATTTGCCGGCAACGGTGAGGCCGACGGAAACCGCCGGATTGAAGTGACCGCCGGAAATGCCGCCAACCGCATAGGCCATGGTCAGAACCGTCAAGCCAAAAGCGAAAGCAACACCAAGGAAGCCGATGCCGAGTTCAGGAAAAGCGGCGGCAAAAACCGCACTGCCGCAACCTCCGAACACGAGCCAAAAAGTACCCAAAAATTCCGAGATAAACTTGCGACTCATAACACTTCCCCATTCATGTTACGACTGCATCAACTATTACGTGCAATTTAATCGTAGTCAAGCTAAATTGCATATACACTCGGAGAGCGGCTTGATCACGAACCTGCCCAAAGGGAGCGCGCTCCTCTTATGCCATTCAATATGCTGGCAAATAATGGCCTCAGCCTTCCAGCGAATCTGCCGATGTGATGCGACTGCGTGACGTCGATGTGTTGCCATTGGCGACTAAGCCAGGCCGCAATTCTCCATAACGACGTCACACCAGTTTTCAACGAGGCATTCGCGCCAGCCCCTTCGCCAGAATTGGCCCGGTCGGTCTGCCCGTCGGCGATCCACCTGCCTGCTCGAGGGTGATCTCATAAAGCTGGTCGTTTCGCGGCTTCGGCAGCGTCGGTCCTACGAGACTGGCCGAACGAACGCCTTCAATCAAACCAAGCGAAACAGGCCCGACCTCTCTGGAGGGCAATGTCCACACCTGTATGGTCTTATCCTGCGGTACGGCAAAATCAGCCAGCATCCGCACTGTTGCCTTTTCGTTTCCGAAATCCTCGACGACCGCCTGCACCTCTCCAGCTTCATTGACGAGAACTGCGATCACCAGCGGCTCCGTTGTGCGTGTTAGGCTGAAGGTCAGCCCCGCGGCAAGAACGAGGATTGCGGCAATTGCGGAAACGGCGATCGACCGCCATCCGTTTTTTCTATTGTCGTTTGCGGTGCGGGTAGACTTATTGGCCGTGAATTTCGCCTGCGGCGGCAACCGGCTTTCGATATTGCTCCATAATTCACTGTTGACGGCTGCGGGCGCAACGCTGGTATCAAGCGGTAGAAAACGCTCGCGGCTTGCCGCGATTGCCGCCCGTAATTCGCCGTCCCGCTCCGTTGCCGTTTCGATAGCAGCAGCCTCGGACGCCTCGAGCAGCCCCAATACATAGTCATCGGCAATGGCGGGAATGTCTTTTTGATCATATGTCATGCCATGCACTCCCGAAGAGCGGAAAGCCCGCGCCTTATCCAGGATTTCGTCGTGCCAAGCGGAACGCGCAACCGGCCGGCGATTTCGCCATGGGAATATCCGGCGACATAAGCCATCAAAATACCCTGCCGTTTGGTCTCGTCGAGCGCGCCCAGACATTCATAAAGACGTGAATTCCTGTCGAGCTTCTGCCAGGCGGCGACCACTTCATCCGCCTGTTCGCTGTCACGCAGCGTTTCGACATCCTGCACGGTAAGTTCGCGGCTCCCGTCCCGCAGAAGATTAAGCGCCCGGTTCCTGACAATGGCGTAAATCCAGCCACGCGCCGAACCGTGGTCGGCTCGATATTGGGGCGCGTGCGTCCAGATGCGCACGAAACTCTCCTGCACAACCTCTTCTGCCAGCTCCCTGCGTTTGACGATCCGCTCGGCCACCGCGATCAGTCGCCCTGCCTCGCGCTCGAAAATCACCCGCAATGCGTTTCGGTCGCCTCTGGCGCAGGCGGCGAGCGCCCTGTCAAGATCATCAGGCGCGGAGCCCATACGCATGCGAAACCTTTCAAGTTTGGACCGCAGGCACGGTCGGCTTTGATATAATACCCATCGCGGAACGAAATGGATGCATAAGCAGATATTTTTTTGCTGCCTGCATCCAAACCCACCTCCCCGCGTGTCCTCATTGATGGAAGCGTCAAAAACCAAGGGTTGGACGACTTCCAAACGGATCAACGCACGGGAGAAAGACATGACGACTATCCAGATCACTCTGATCGCCTCCGCCGCCTTTGTGGCGACCGCAACCGCCGCCGTTTCAGCCCCTGTCCTCGGACTGACCGGAGACAAGACGCTGGTGATGTTCGACACCGAGAAGCCGGCCGTTAGCAAGAGCATGGATGTGACCGGTGTCGACAAGCTTGTCGGCATCGATTTTCGCCCGGGTAACAAAACAGTCATCGGAGTAACGCCCGATCATCGCATCGTCACCATCGACCTTGAAACCGGCGCGGCAACCGACGTGGCCAAAATGGACAAGATGTTGACCTTGACGGAAGCTCCTGTCGTGGTCGATTTCAACCCGATGGCGGATCGTCTGCGCTTCATGACCGGCACGACCAATCACCGCGTCCACCCCGATACCGGCGCCGTGACGGTTGATGGTGCACTCGCTTACGAAGACGGCGACATGCACAAGGGAGAAACGCCCGATATCGTTGCTGCCGCCTATACCAACTCCATCGGCAAGCCCGAAAAAACGGCCATGTACAATATTGATGCCACCATCGGCGCACTGGTTCAACAGACCAAGCCGAATGACGGCACGTTGAAAGCCATCGGCAAGCTCGGCCTGAAGGACAAGCCGGCGAGCTATGCATTCGATATCCACGGTGAGGATGGCGGCAAGAACACCGCCTATCTGGCAGCGGGCGCTACCCTCTACACCGTCAATCTCGAAACCGGTGCTGCAACCGAGGTCGGTCCGATCACCGGCGCAGACAATGGCCTTCGCGATATCACGGTGCTTCCCAAAATGTGACGCGATCTCGGGTTAAATCCCGGCGTCAGAAAATAAGGCTGGTCCCGTTCACGGGCCAGCCTTTTTATTGAACCAAATACTGCGGCCGATTACATCTTCGGCAGCAGAACCTTGTCGATGACGTGAATAACGCCATTCGACTGCTTGACGTCGGCAATCGTGACATGCGCCACGCCGCCCATTTCGTCCGTCAGCGTGATCTTGCCCATGCTTTCTTTGGCCTTGAGAATGCAGCCGCCGACAGTTTTGACATCATGGGTGCCCTTGTCGTCCTTGATCATCTTTTCGATGGTCTTGGACATAGCATCGGCTGCGACGACATGGCAGGTGAGAACCTTGGTAAGCTGGGCCTTGTTTTCCGGCTTCAGCAGGTTTTCGACCGTGCCTTTGGGCAATGCCGCAAAGGCTTCATTGGTGGGTGCAAAGACAGTAAAAGGGCCCTTCCCCTGCAGCGTTTCAACCAGACCAGCAGCTTTGACGGCGGCCACCAGTGTCGTGTGGTCTTTTGAGTTCATCGCATTTTCGACGATGTTCTTGTTTTCATACATGGCAGCACCGCCCACCTTTGGATTGGCGGCAAATGCGCTGGCGGAGATGGCGGACACGATTGTTGCGAGCGCAAGCGTGCGTATAGCGGACTTGATCATCGTAAATTCCTTTTCCTCGATTGCCCCGACGCTCGATACGCGCCTCCTCGGGGCTGGCGCTCCACGATCGGAGCAGAAGAAGATACGAGACGGTCACGAAAAGAGTTTCAGCAAATGTGAAACGCTAAAGCGGTGCAGAGCAAATAAGACCCGAGACTATCAACGACGCTTATAAATCAACGCTTCTTGGACGTCATTGAACTTGCTGGAAAGGTCGCTGGAGCGGGTGAAGGGAATCTAACTCGCATGTATCCCTATTAAAAATAACAATTTTTTCTTCAATCCATGAATTATACCGTAATATTTACCGTTATCGATATCGGATTTTGCACTGGATGGCACTGGGAGACATAATAAAACGATCCGGGCCCATCGAAGGTAAAGCAAAGTGCTATTGTTGGAAGCAGATACAGAAGGTGAGGCGATTTTTGAGGCCGCGTTCCAACCAATGGGTGAAAATAAGGCGATACGCAAAGCGTTTTCAGCACCGCACTCGCGGCAACAGTTCATCAAAGCATTCTCAGAAATATGGCTTGACTATAAATCAGCTCAAACCCAGCAGCCATTTTTTAAGGATCCAAACAGCAACGACATCGATCAAGCAGCCAACCTGATGAATAAAACAATCAAGATGCTCGAGGAAGTCTCTTCAAAATATCCGCGTCTAAGAAATTTAAACCGGGAAATTATAGATCGATTGATCGTTGATCTTAATGCGATTATCTCCCAGTTCAAATCTGCAGAGATTCATCAACCGTCAGTGGGACGGCGATTCAATGATCCGCTCATAGCAAGGGCGGCCGCTCAGATCGTGAAAGAGTTTGAACACATCACCGGGACGAAATTCGTATTTTCTGGTGACCTTGCTCTTGGGGAACGCGGCGAAAATGCCTTTGCATCTGAGCACGCTGAATTTTTGTACCGCTTGCTGTATGGCATAGACCATAATATCCAACGGTCTTCGGTTGCGACCGCTCTAAAGAGAGCAAAGCAAAATCCACTGCAAAAAAAGGCAAAAAAATAAGGAATTAACGCGGCACAACTTTGTTGAGCAGCGCAAAAAGATGATTATTAGTACGTGACGTTCACAACCGAAAGGGCAACGTCATGGAACATTTGAAAGAGAAACACCTATTGCGCCTCAAAGATATTCTGGCGCCCGGTGGTCCGATACCTCTCAGTAAATCATCGTTTTATGCCAAAGTTCGTTCAGGCGAATACCCCAGACCAGTGAAAATATCTGCACGTGTATCGGCATGGAAAGCAACAGATATACTCGCGCTTTTGAAAAGCTTCGAGGAGAATAAGTAATGGAGAATGATCCTTCTCGCCGACCGATCCCGCCACCTTCTGAGCAGTTAAATGCAAAGGTACGGAACAAAGGTTTCTCAAGTTTTAAAGCAGCTAAACGCTCACCGCAACACCACATCCGGACGAGTTCATCAACAAGTTTTTTTGGGCGTAGTTTGGGCAGCGGTCAGATGCATATATTACCTACATTTGAAACAGCAGGATCTAAACGGGTCCAGACCTTGGGAATTAATCCTCGACTGGCACCGAAGCAAGACGCCCCGGCACCGCCAACATTCACTCAACGTCTTTCTGCCCTCGTTGAAGCGGAGAATATCTGCACCGAGCTCGACCCACTCCGTCAGAAAATACGATTCCCGCTTTCTTCTGACGATCCAGCAACCATCGAAAACATGGCATTTATCTTCGCTGCCGCGAAGATTATGCAGGACGACTCTGATCAGTGGAATCAATTCTGCTTGTCAGCCTTGTGGCGGGGCCACCGACGCCGGCCCAGAACGAATTCGGAAAACCAAGCCGAGGCGCTATCCTTCGTTATCCGGTACATCGTCACGGCGAAGGGCGCCCCTGCACAAGCAAAGAGCCTTACCAACATCCTCGGGCCATTTTGGCAAGACGGGACCAAGGCTGAGCAGCTTCGTACAGAATTGGCCGAGCGACTTCGGGCTAAGCGGGGCCGCAAGCGCTCGAACTGGAAAATCGTTGCGACCCCTGTCTCAAAGGAACTCGCTGCCCTGTCGGCCGAAACGGCGGCAACCATCAAAGTTGTCGTCTCCCAAGCCGCTACCGGCCACGTAGTCCTTGAGATTCAGGAGGTGCTGAGCCGTGAGACGCTGCAGCCGCGCCTTTTGTAATACACCCTTTACACAGCAAACCCCACTAACCCCCACACCGGTAAATAAGCCTATGCCACGGGTAACCCTAAGTGCATATCGACATCATTAGGAGCCTACTATGAAGCGTATACCCATCATCTCCGTTACGCAGTTCGTGACGGCGCATGAAGACCTCGACAAGGCAATTTGGCGTCATCACGTGTCTGATGCAGGTAAGAACAAGCTGCCTCCCAAAATCATGGCCAAATTGCTGAAGCAGAACGCGATTGATATGTTCGCCATGAACCCGCACACCAGAATCGTGTTTGCCGAGAGGACTGACCATTACATTCAGCAACGCCTTACGCTGGGCGAAATCACGGACGCCTTCTTCGTCGATATCGCATTCAAGAAGCATATTCGCAGCATCTCTGACGTTGAGAACTTCGACCTGGAGAAAATCCGCAAATGGATGTCAGCCCGTCTGAAGGATATGAACTTCTTCGGCGCATTGGACGCCGCCTACTACTATGACGGCACCCCTCTGACCAACAAGAAGGAACCGGCAGTGTGCTGGCACGGCCACTTCATGGTCTGGGGCACAACGCAGAAGCAGCTGAAAAAACGGCAGAAGAAGACCAACGAACGCTTTGAGGCCGGGTGGCCCGGAGGCAAGTGCGTTTACTTTAAAAACTGGACCGAAAACCTCGAAGGCCGCGCCATGTACATGATGAAGGCCCCTCAAAGCGAATACTCAGTAGCATTGTACAAGCAACACAAGGAGACGTTCGATCCTGAAACCGGTGAAGTTGAGGAAATCGAGATCGAAAAGGCCAAACAGTATAAGCGGCCACTGAGACCCGGCTCGTTCAAAAACATCGTCGATCTCTATTCGCGGGTGGAGATGCGCGACATCCTGGTGGCTGGTGGGCACGGAAAGAGCCTTCTATCCGATGTGTTGACCAGTGCGCCTAACCAGCTCGCGGAGGAAAGAGAAGCGCAGCTCGCGGCTCGTGCAGAGGCAATCGGCCTACCGTGGACACCGAACCCGGCCCCCTTGGCATGGTATCAAATTCAACAAAGAGCAGAACAAGCAAACAAGCTTGCCGTCTTTTCTCGCGCTGGTGACGTCGGCGCGCCGGACAACTCCCGCCAGAGGGATACGCCATTATCGCCGCTCGAGAAGTTTCGTTTAGGCATTAAGATCGAGAGTTAGGGGACAGTGCAGCGTCACGAAATTCACGGCGATCAGGTGCGGAGCAACTCCCTTCGGGCCTGATCGACTTCAGTTCGTATCACACAAAGCTCCGCCCTATCCAGTCATTATGCGCTGCCAAGAAGGTAGCTTGGTGGCCCGACTTTAACCAAGGTCGAAGAGTTACCAACTCAAGTCAAATACTAGCGCGCACGAACATCCCATTGGCGATGCAAAAAATTGACCTCGATACTACTGTTTTGCTCGAACAGGAAGGGTGCCGCGGCAGCGTATAAGCCTATCTAGCCCACCCCATTCCCTAAAAGTTTTTGCTCCGATTTCATCAATATCTGACTGGCTGAAGCCCGGCCCTTTAAGACGCTTCAAGTCAATTGCCGGAAAGATAAGGTAGCTGGCGTTGGCGAGAGCTAGTTTCTTCACCTGTCGGTAAGTTTCGTCACCTTTAAGTTTAACTCCGGCCATTGAGGCACCCAGCGCGACAGAGACCTCTCCAATTGAAGGACCACGGTCGCCATTGATACCGAAGACAATCTTGTTAGAAGCGTTTATCACAACCACTAGGTCGAAGCCGTCGGTGACAATACCCTGTGACTCCCAATGCGTATTTCGCGGCAGCACATTTGCGTTGATTTTCATGCTGTCCAGATAAATACTCGGATCACATTCATCGCCATTTTTCAGCCGTACAGAAGTCTGCGAAACAAAATAGCCTTTATAACTCCCGCTTTCGACAAGGCATGGAATATGCCGTTTTAGCTTAGCATCGTATTTCCAAGGGATCATTCCATCGGTGGTTATCCACGGTGCTAGACGGTCGTAGTTAGAATCTCTTGCCGCCTCAAAGGTCGAAATATAGCGCTCATAACACTCGCCCCGACGGGGCCTGCACCCAAGCGACTTGCCCCCAAATTTTTCGTGGATACTATTTATCGCGTTCCCCATGTTGTTTAACGCAATTGTTTCCCCTTTCGGATCATTTGGATGATAAGATCTTGGGCTGCCATCAGTATTTATATCCATATCGGCGGTATAGAAAATCGAAGGAATACGACTATCTGCCTTATAAATACTTGAAAGAGGCCTTTGGGTCTCTTCGTCGCGGTACTCCCAGCCTATGGTCATGCCGCATTCAACGGACAACGCCGAATTACTGGAAATCAGTAGAGCCATTATTGTCGAAAATACTCTCACAGTTTTCACCCCGCTGGCAAATCAGTTTAAAATATCTAAAGGTCAGTTTTCCCTGTATTTGGCGGGGATTCTGTCCAATATACCCCGTGATAAAATTTTGACGGGATTTACCTGACCAAGTACAATTGAAAGCACCTGCCGGAAGATAGTGGGCAGCGGCAATGGTACGTTGCATTCCGTTGAGACGCCGTCATAGCCTTCGATTAGAATATTGAAACCATCGTCATAATCAGAGTATCCCGCCATCACTACATTTTTTGTTACATCGTAATAATCTTCAATCATGTCGCCGATAATTACTGAATACTTTCGATGGAATTCGCCATTTTTTGAAACATCTGAGTATTCTTCTTTTAGGATTTTCAATTGACGCTGCTGAGCTTTGAGTGCTGATAACGCTCCCGCTCGAGCGACCTCCAGTTGCTTTCTCGCGGCTTCGAGAGTTTTTCTAGCTGCCTCCAGCTCAGTAATGGAATCCTTAAAAAGGGCTCCCCACGGTCCCCGGATGCAACGCTTAAGGGCCGCTTCTGCGGCTCTGTACCGTTTACCCGTTTCTTTGTTAGTCCTCTCTACGGCTGGCCAGTCATCTTGAAGCTGCTGAATCTTGCGAAGATCTCTTTCGTTTTCTCGCTGGACCTCAGAATAGTCCGGTGCTGCCCTCAAAGTTGTCGTGCCCGCAAGGAACGCAATGCAAACTGCAATATGAATAAGCTTATTAAACATGCCTGCCCCCTCAAGTAACTTCCTTGGACACAACGTATACCAAAGGACGAAAAGTTCAATCAGAAGTTACCTTGTGCCTGTCTATTCGCGAAACGACTCCAACGAGCCTACCTTCCAAATATCATTGAATATCATTCATAAAATTCAACGTAACGCAGATGCCCATAATTCCTCTCGCATAGATTCTGCCGGTCACAACGCTGCTCACTAGAAATTAGAGTGGCATCTACATGAACATTGTCAGATTTTGTCGATGCTAGCATGCGCAACTTTGGCATACATTGACTATTCCGCACAGAGACTTGCAGATAACTATTTAATTTTACTTATTTTTAACGTTCCAAAGAAGAAGATGTATTTCACAGCAAGAATTTCGACTTTATGCAAATTTGACAATCCTTAGTTGTAATGCTATACCATAACACGCCGGCGGTGCTGCCGGTGTGAGGGGCCGTTTGGCCCCTCTTCTTGTTTTGGAGAGCTACTATTATGAACGTTTCACCCGCTGCACCCACTACCACCGCCTTACCCGCCAACCCTGCCGTCACCCTGCCCTGCCCTGCCCTGTCATCATCCTTGGCCGCGACGACAACGGTAGGCCTCACGCCTCATTCTTCCCTGCCACCGATACCCGTGCAGCAGAGAAAGCCGCCGAACTGATGGGCATGGTGGCGCTCAAGGTGGAAGGCGATAAACTAAGGGCGTTTCTCGGCCGGTTGCCGCAGGGCAAGCTGTTCGACAGCGGTAAGGCCTTCGTGCCGTTCGTGAAGCAGGAGCTCTATCAGGCGATTGCCGCCCACTTATCCGATGAGGAGCGCGAGCGGCTGGAGCAACCGCGTGTGGTGCCGGACAAACCCACAGCCGAAACGGACTACCCTGTTCCACCCAAGAATATGCCCGAAAGCTGGGACCGGCTGACCGTGGGTAGCCTCGTACTAGCGACTGAAGGTCCGTTGGAGGGGTGGTATGAAGCTACCGTCATCAAGATCGAGGGCGACACAGGGCTTCGCCTCAAGTGGCGCGATTATCTCGACATGCCGCCTTTCACCCGCCTTGTCGATCAGGTGGCCCTCATTCACCCCGCTTATGTCGAGAAGTGATCGCCATGGGCTGCGCTCTGAAACAGAACATCAGCGAGGATGCGGCCGCTCGGGCCGCAGCCATCCGCAACAAAAACGACACCTTTCGAAAAAGCTTCTCCGGTGGGCGGGTGCTGCTGACGCCGGGGGTAACGAACCTCAGCGCCGAGGATCAGCAAGCGGCCATATCAGCGGTGAAGACGTTCGATGATTTCTCGCCAGACAACGACCCTTACGGCGAGCATGACTTCGGTGCGGTCACGCTCAGAGATGCCGTGTTCTTTTGGAAGATCGACTATTACGACCTAGACCTGCAATTCGGATCATCCGATCCGGCAGATGACAACGTGACTTGCCGGGTAATCACCGTCATGCGGGCAGATGAGTATTGAGCCATGTGCGCAATCCTTACATCAGCAAACACCGTTTTCGGCTCGGATGCTGGCGATCAGCGTCCCGGCTTGCGACCCGCCTTCAACGGCTCGGGCGGCGTGGCCTCAGCAGGAATTTCAAAGAACAACGAAATATCGATAGTGAGAGCGTCGGCAAGCCGCGCGAGTAAATCGACCGAGGCATTGAAATCGCCCCTCTCGATACCGCTGATGGTGGTTCTGTCCACCCCAGCATCTACAGCAAGATTCTCTTGCGTTACGCGCTTAGCGGTCCTGACCTTCCTGAGATTCCATCCAATGCGTTCGCGATGTTCCATCCCGGCATGGCGACCATCTTGCCTAGCATTAATCCATCGAATATATACCACATATTTCCTGTTAACGACTTACGGTTGCCTACGCGGCGACCACTTGGGGGTATTTATGAAAATCGCAGTTGGAATTATCGGGCTCTTCCTCGGCTTATTGGTGCTGCTCCAATCCTGCGCAGTTACAGCAGGCAGCGGGCTGCTGAACGATCAGGCAACAGGGAGTGCCGGCGCGGTCGGCATGCTCACAGGCGTGCTGCTGGTGATCGGTGGCGCGTTCTCCTTCGGCCTGCCGCTGGTGGGTGCCATCATCTTCTTTGTGTCAGCGCTGATGGCCTTCATCGCGCCGTCGCAGGGCAGCTTCGGCGACATGTCGGTTTGGGGCGTCATCGCTCTCCTGCTTGCCGCCATGGGCTTCTTCACGTGGCGTTCGGCCAAGCGGAAGAAAACCCAGCCAGCGGCATGAAGGCGTTACATGAGCACTCGGACAACAACCAAGGATACAGAGGGCTTTTATGAGCGCCTACCTTGACGCCATGCGTCGCTACGCCACCTTTTCGGGCCGGTCCACACGAAAGGAATTTTGGTACTACCACCTCGTGTTGCTGGGTTTAGCCATCGGCGGATTGATTATCGACGTGGCTATTGCCGGGCCACGTGAGCCGCAGCCCCTCGTTTCGGCATTGATCGTCATGGGCCATTACGTCCCATCACTCGCTGTCATCGTCAGGCGCCTGCACGACCTTGAGAAAAGCGGCTGGCTTGTGCTGACCTGCCTAATACCACTTGTCGGGATCGTTGCATTCATTGTGATCGGCAGCGCTCCGTCAAAGCATCCCGCAACTGACTTTCCCGAGAGCCGCGATCAGCGCCCTGCCCCGCACTTCCCCCCTTCTGGCTCGGACCAACAGATTGAGCGCATCGAAAAACTCGCGGCGCTACGCTCGTCAGGCGCGATCACCGCCGAGGAATTTGAAACCATGAAGGCGGGCATCATCGGCCACGGCCAGTTTGCGGGAGAGCCCCGAACTGCCCCATCCCACATGGAAAAACCATTATGACCAAAAATGCTGGAATACTTCTTGCGGCGATTAGGCTGAGCGCTGCTGTCGCGGGTTCAATCTCCACACCTGCCGTGGCCGGAGAACACTCCTACCACAAGGGCAATAGCTGGCAGGTCATACTGAAGACGCCGGACCCTTTTGGCGATAAAGCATTTTGCGGGTTCCGCAGCACGGCGTGGTCGGGAAGTCGGTTGTGATCGAATACACGCTCATCGGCATCGACAAAATCGTTCCGAGGCTGCGCGTCACCAAGCAAAACTGGAATCTTCCGGCTGGCCAGACGACCAACGTCAGCATCGGAACCGAATGGGCGGGTAACATTCAGTTCGTTTCGAAGGTGGTCAACGGCGATGAGCTCTATGGCGAAATTCCCGAGACCGTTGCGGAGGACGGGGGTGGCTTCAAGGTTACGACCATTCTGGGCACAGCGATCTCGACAAACAAGCCAGCGCCATTGGCAATAACCTTCCAAGGAAATGAGCCGCCGTGGTTCGTCCCGGTGATGACCTATACGGAAGCCATAGCGCTCGGAACCGGCTTCGACACTTGCATATCCACTTTAACCGGGCTTGGCCCATCGCTATTCAAGGCCCCTCAGGCTTCGTCCACGTCGCCATTTGGCCAGCCATCAGGCGAAGGTGCGGGAACAGCCCCACGAGCGCCTGCAAACCGCAGCGTGACGCCTCAAAACCCGCCACCGAAGTCAGCCGCAGCCACCGCCGCTTCAACATCACCGTGGGCCTTTGAACAACGCGAGGAGGATTGGGGCGATACGTGTTTTGTGGAAGCGAAGCAGGGCGACATAACGGTCGGCTTTATGGGTGCACCGGGCAAGGATTTCGTTGCGTTTGTGGAATGGAAACTTTGAGGGTATTGTTCGCACGTCTTGGCAGGTCGACGATAAGACGGTCCAAATGTCCAACGGCCATCCAGAGGACTATTTCGGCTGGCACGGCTTCTACGAAATCTCACCGCAAATCCTCGATGACGGCAAGAAAGGCAAAAAACTAGAAATCGCTGACCTTGATGGCAAGACGATTGCCATCAGCCTTGCCGATGCCGCAACGCCTTTCTCTCAGTTTCAGGCATGCTTCAACAAAGCTGCTCCAAAGACGGAAAAGGCGAGCAACTATTTTGCGGCGAAGCAAACGCCTCCAAATCGGAAAAGCTGCGTTCTGGAAGTCGGTGGGGCCAAGGCGATAGATGGTGCATGCTATTGGGGGCCATACGGCAGCATGGACGGGAGCTTCGTGATAAAGGCAAACGGTTACTTCGCTATCATCGAGATTGACAACGACGAGGCCGATGGCTGGTGGAATGATACGCCCGGGGCGACCCATGCTCACACAGGTCTGGGCAAAATGAAACGTGATGGGAAATGTTGGAAAAGCGAAAGCGTAAACGTTTGCCCGGGACTCCAATGACAGACCTCAAAGCCGGGTATCGTCATTCGGTAAGAATACCAGCACATTGAAACCGTCATTGAAATCGAACCGGTCCAGTTCAAGAAGGTCGTTGCAATGCACGCCCATAAACCAGCGAGAGACGTCGGCGTCATAGAAGTCTGTGATCACGGTCTCGATTTTTGATTTTGCTTCGAGGAGGATTTCGGCGTTCTGCCTGCCACGCCCATTGAGGTGCATTAGCTTTTTCCGCGCCGGGCTACCCGCATCGGAAACAGCGATGGAGACCCTGTCCTTCGTGTAACTTTTGACCCGGACCCGCAGTCGCTTCGGCCGCGCCGCATCAAACCGTTCGTTGATCGCCCTGATGCGTGCTTCGATTTCCGCGTCGCCAAGACGCGCCTCGGGCATAATGTCGTCCAAAGGCACAAGCTCTTCGCCAAATTGATGGCGCGCCACTTCGGCAGCGTGATGGGCATAGGCGAGATGGGTTACCGGCAGCGCCTTCAGCCAGTTGCGGCGCTGCGTTATCGCCATCGATTTTGCCGCCTCCTCGCCTAGCTTGGCGATGGAGAAGTTTTCTCTTTTTTGCCCCTCATTGGTCATCAAAGTTGCCTGCCAGACATCGCCATCCGCTGTCTCGACGCGCCTCACACCGGAAATGCCGCTTCGGTTGTTTTTGCGCAGAAGCACGGCCTGCTCGTGGTTGGTAGCGGGCGGAATGGCAAGAATGATGGTGTCGCGATAGGCACGCGCCTGACGATAGGTTGCATCGCCCGAACCGTAGACACTGTCCTTGAACAGCCTGACGATCCTGTGGCCGCGCCGCCTCAGGCTTACCCACCAGCCGGCACCGCGGTGTGCCCCGGCGGCTTCTTCTCGACGCAAGCCATAGTGGTCGGCGTCGTGTTTTGTCTGTTTCGGCCTTGCTCTAACCGGCACGTCCACCCCCTCCTGTCAAATTTCATGGGTAGTATTTTGCCCTATCCGGGTTGCAGAATTCATGTTGAGTCCATGGTTTCGCCACAATGTTTGATTGCATTCTGTCGAGATTTTGGCAGTTGATTGATTTTTTTCCGATCTTCCATCGAGGTTTGCCATGAATGATCAGTCTTCTGCTTCCGATTTCGTTCAGGCAAGCCGTGTGCTCAAGGTCAAGTCTCCGTTAGGGGAAGACCAGCTTCTGCCGGAACGACTTGCGGTTGACGAGGGTGTTTCGCGGCTTTTCGACATCCGCCTGACGGTGCGGGCCAAGAAGGACGCGGTCAAGCCGGAAGAGCTGATCGGGCGGCTGGTCGATGTCTCGATCGAGATAAGCCAGGGCGATGGTGATGGCGGCGGCGTTCGCCGCCCCTTCAACGGCCTGGTGACGGAATTGCATGAAGGGCCGCCGATTACCCGTGGCATGCGCTCCTATGCGCTGACCATCCGGCCGCAGATGTGGCTGCTGTCACGCCGGTCCGATTGCCGTATCTGGATGGACAAGACGGCAGTGGATATCGTCGAGACCCTGTTTTCCGAACACGGCATTCCCGCACCCGATACGTCAGGCATCATTTCACCGCCGCCTGCTCAACACTACAGCGTGCAGTTTAACGAGACCGATCTGGATTATCTCACCCGCCGTTTCGAAGAGGACGGCCTGTTCTACTGGTTCAGCCACGAGGATGGCAGCCACAAGCTGCATGTGGCCGATAGCGCCAGCGGCTGGCTCGGTCCGTCTCCGGCTGCCCAGGGGGAGGGAACGGTGCGTCTGGCGCAGGGCTCGTCGGACCGTAACCACATCAATGACTGGGCGCGGCGGTTCTCCTATGTCTCCGGCCAGCGGGCGGGTGCGGACTGGAACTTCGAGACGCCGGGCATGGTGCCGGGCACGATGACGCCGTCGCTGGTGCAGATGCCGGATGCGACGAAGCGCGAGCTTTATGAATATCCGGCCCGCATCAAAACGGTGGAAGAAGCGGAACGGGCGCAGAAACTGCGGACCCAGGCAATTGAGGCCGATCATGACCGGGTGTTCGGCTCGTCGACCACGCGTATTCTGGAAGCGGGCCGTCGCTTCACGCCTTTCGAGGTTGCGCATCCCGAGCATGCCTACGAGGAGCATGTGATCATCAGGGCAAGCCACAGTATTGTTGATCTCTCCTATGAGACAAACAGCAACGAACCGGAGTACCGCAATCACTTCGAGGCAATTCCGGCCCGCGTGCCGCTGACGCCGCACCGGTCAACCAAACGTCCGCGCATCGAGGGCACACAGGTGGCAATCGTCGCCGGCCCCGAAGGCGAGGAAATCCATCCGGATCAATATGGCCGCATCAAGCTGTGGTTCCCCTGGGACCGCAAGGCGAAGAAGGATGGCACGGATACGTGCTGGGTGCGTGTCAGCCAGGCATGGGGTGGCGGCACATGGGGTGCGCAGGTAATCCCGCGCATCGGCATGGAGGTGATGGTTGCCTTTGTCGATGGCGACCCGGACAAGCCGCTGGTTATCGGCGTGGTCAACAATCCCGCCAATTCCGTGCCTTACGACCTGCCTGCCAACAAGACGCGTATGGTGCTGCGTTCCAACAGTCACAAGGGCGACGGTTTCAACGAAATCACCTTCGAAGATGAAGCCGGCAAGGAAAACCAGTTCTTCCATGCCCAGAAGGACCAGACGACGCGGGTCTTGAACGACCGGACCAAACGCATCGACCGGCACGAGGTCGCCTCGGTCGGTGGCAATCGGGCCGTCGAGGTTTCCGGCAACCAGAAACACGAGATCGGTGGTTCGGTGAATACTGTCGTCGGCGGAACGGGACCGATGGCGATGATGGCGATGGCAGGCGTGCAGGCGCTTTCAGGACAGACGGCTGGCCTGCTTTCACAGGCAGCCCAGATCGCCGGCGGCGGTGGTCCTGGTGTCGCCGCCTTCGCCACCACGCTTGCCTCATCCGCACTCGGCTTTCTTGGTGCGGGCGGTCTTTCATCGCGCGAGGGGGTTGTTTCCGGCACAAGCCCGCGGGCGGATGCGGGCACGGCACTTGCCGGTTCTGGAACGGGTGTCGGCTCCGATGCCTCGGGCCTATTTCCGTTGCCGGGCATCATGAACACGATCATCGGTGCGTTTCAATCCACATCCGTTGGAGTGGCGAAGGCTGAGCAGGTCGGGGTCAGCAAAGTCACGAATATCGGCCAGACGGAAGTCCGACAGGTTGGAAAACAGCAGAACCTGACCATCGGCAAAGAGCAATTCGTCGAGATCGGTACAGGCCAATATACGCGCGTCGGCGAGAAGATCACCGTCAATGTCGGCAAACTCTACAATCTCGTCTCCGAAGAGAAATATCATGGCGAGGCGAAGGTCTGGGAGATATTCGCCGACGACGAAATTCGTCTTTCGACACCCGGCGGATACATCTCCCTGACTAAAAGCGGCATCAAGCTCTTTGCCCTGAAGATCGATATCGAAGGCAACCAGATCAACTTCAAGAAAGGTGGCCCCGGTGAAAGTGGCTCCTGCTTGAAGTCGATGTCGAAGAATTCCACACCGTTTGTCAGGATTTGATTATGAACGACACACCCATAATTGATCTGCCAAATCCGAACGAAACCGCCGAGCTTACAAGACAAGCCGTAGAGGCAATGCCGGGACAGGTGTCCGTCGTTTTAGATGGGGGTGCATTTGATAATCTTCCGCGCATCCTTCAGGAAGAAGGTATAAGCGCCCGGTCATTGTTTCTTGAAGGTGCTTCCGCCGATTTTCGTTTGTCGGGACCATGGTTAGTCGATCTCTCGGCTATCCCCGTGCGCTCTTATATCGGCTGGCTAGACGCAAAAAATGCTTGCGCTGTCTATTGGTCCTGTCCGTCTGGAACCGATGATCTTTACCGTCACCTGAGGACTATTAACGAGGTTATGATCCCGCTGGAGCAGACCAGTGGCGATCTGCCAGCTACGAGTTCACCCCAGTATGAACGCGTATTGTTTCGACACTGGGACCCTAATGTCCTCGGCGCTCTTCTTCCAATTTTGACAAGGCCACAGATTGCCCGGTTCTTGGGCCCTGCGGACTGCGTCGTTTTCAACGCACCGGACTACGGTGGGGTCAAGAGAGTAAAAGCGCCGGCAGACCTTCCTGCTACTCCGCCCGGCCCGCTGCGAATTGAGCGGGACCAAATTGAAAAGCTGAAAGCAGCCATGCTTCACTCCTCTCGGCTCAGAATAGCCCGTTTCCTGAAAGCGAATACTCCGCCGTATTTTTCTGGCGTCGATGATAACTTCATTTGGGGCGCCACCTTGGCCAGCGAAAAATCTGCCGATGAGCTTGGTATCAAGACGGAACGCGGTCGCGCTCGCTGGGCCTACGTCATGATAATGTCCGATGGAAAGGCGGCAGACGCTCCAGAGGTACGAAACTATGTTGGAGATGGCGGTGACACGCCAGATAACAGGGTTAAATCCCTGATCGACCACACCGTCGATGCCTTGCGTTCCAATCCGTCAGCATCCGGAGTGCCCGCATGAGTGCGACGACAACTGTCGCCGGAGCGGGCGGTGCTATCGCAGGAGGTTGGCTCGGTCGTGTTATTGGAGGCTTAGCTGGCAGCCTCGCTGGGCCTGGAGGTACAGCGGTTGGAGCATGGATAGGTGGGCAAGTCGGCGCTATGGCGGGTAGAGCGGCTGCCTCCGCAATCGCCTCTTATATGGAAGATGCGAATGTAGACGCTGACGCCAAGACCAAGGAGAGCGAACAGGCCAAACCTTGCGTTGATTGTGGGGAAATCGATTGCTTCAAACCTCCAAAAGGCTCGACGCCTGATGAGATCAAAGAATTCAAGAGGCAACTCGAAGAACAGCAAGATGCAATAAACAATATTCCGCCCGACCAGCTTATCAAAAACATGGACACTTACGAAAAGATCGGTAGAGGCGCGACAGATGCTGCTGATCGTGCGGCAGCCCGAAGCAAGTGGCTGCGCAACAAGATAGAAGACCTTATGGAGAGTAACGGAGAACTCACTGAATCAGCAGCTAAGAGTGCTGCTCAGAAAGAGCTTAAAACTATGGATGTAATCCATACGCCTGATCTTTCCGCCGGTGGTACAGGGGAGCTTTCAAGAAAAGACGGTGGGTTAGCACCAAGGTCGGCGAACAGGTCTATAGGTTCTCAGTGGTCCAAGGCGGGAGACAGCGGAAAAACACGACTGCAACAATTAAAGGAACACGCAGAAAAGGCACGCCAAAAGGGCGAAAAAAGTAATACCAAACTTAAATTGTGTGACGAGGCTGGCGCCTCCGACCCCGACAATGCAACATCAGGGGGCAGCATTGGGGCGGGTTCAGGACATGGTCAGTCAAATACTCCAACGTCCTGAGTAAATTTGAAAGGTGGATCATATGGTTTCATATCAAACTAGGCTTGAAGCTGTTCTTACCAAATTGGCTGCGGGTCAGCAGGAAAAGGGGCGTGGCCCGGTCGACAGCGAAAAGTACATGGGCCGCCTTCCAGAGTCTATCTTCAAAGTTTGGGACGAGCTTGGCCTTGGGATTTTTTTGAACGGTTACTTTCAACTTTGCGATCCTAGCACGTATCGACCTATTCTCGACCAAGTACTTTTGGGAGATAGTGATTTAGATCCCGAGAGAACTCACGCCATAGGCTTCAGCGCCTTCGGGGAAATAATTGCTTGGAACGAAACTCATCGGAGTGTTTATGTCAATCTACCGGAAAGTCAGGTGTCGTGCCGCTGGCTAATCTCTCCTAAACAGGGGATCGACCCAAACTTGACGATCTTAACGAGTTTGCTGATGGTTGACGATGACTCATACGACATGCCAGACGAAAACGGCAGACCATTATTTAAGGTGGCACAATCGAAACTTGGTGATCTTGGAGCTGGGCAAATCTACGGGTTCAAGCCCATCCTTGCCTTTGGTGGCCCCAGAAACGCCAACAGCTTGGTCGTATATGACGCCTTTCCACATATGAGCATACTTGCACAGGCGCATGATTTCCAACTGGTGGATATGACACCTTTCCCCCCCCGACCCGTGCGCAGAATCGGGAACTAGTTGTTTGGTCATCTTCGGTCACAACGCTTAATTGCCAATCCATACTAAGATTGTCCAAAAAAAGGAAAGTTGAATGGTTGGACGCCCGGTCAGTTTAAAAGGCCATATGCATATATGTCCTATGATCGACCCCGGTCCTAAACCTCATATTGCGGGACCGGTAAATTCGACGCAGCAGAGTTTTGTGAACGTCGAAGGTGTACTAATCGCCACAGTTGGTGACACATGTCTGTGCGCAGGCGTGCCTACTAATGACAAGATCATCGCAGGCTCGTCCGTTGCAAGTATTAATGGGAAACAGATATCCCGCCTAGGCGACAGCTGCGCGCATGGTGGTAGGCTCGTTCAAGGTGTTCCTTGGCTAACTTTTGAATAGAGCTGATACGACTCGCAGTGCCCCAGTAAAAGTTCAGGTCGCCGAATTGCCGAACATTAGGGTATACCCCCACGTTACGCCCCACAGTTACAACCACCAATGTAACATCTGGGTTGACAACGAGTATTTGTGACAAGTTAGCGTCAAGCCTAAAGCTTGAGGTGACACATGGCTCGCATAGGGTACGCGCGCGTTAGTACGCTCGATCAGGATCTAGAAATTCAGCAACGGCATCTCGCCGCCGAAGGCTGCCAAATCATCCGCTGGGAGAAAGTATCAAGTGCAAGCCGTCACGGACGGGCCGAGTTGGCAACGATAATCGAATTCTTGCGGGAAGGTGACGAACTGGTTGTGACCCGCTTAGATCGATTGGGTCGCGACACGCGCGACGTACTGAATATCGTCCACGACTGCCAGCTACGTGGCGCGTTCGTGACCGTCCTCGACCCACACGTTTCAACACGCGGGGAAATGGGCCAAATTATCCTAACGGTGCTTGGGATGGTGGCGCAAATGGAACGCCGGTTCATCAAAGAGAGGCAGAGAGAAGGGATCGCCAAGGCGAAAACTCGAGGCGTTTACCAAGGGGGAAGAACAAGGCTCGACTACAGTCTGATCCGGCATCTTAACTCAGAGGGTATGAAGGCATCAGCCATAGCGTCAATGGTTGGCTGCTCCAGGATGCAAATATACCGGATTCTGAACAATAGCTCATAGCCCTTAAGCGCTTTAATAAGCTACTGCTTTAGTCGAGGGCGTTGGCAGTCACGCCCCGCGACTGCCAACTTAACAGCAGCCGTTTATAGGCAAACTGATAACGGAGCTTGTGTGTGTGCCGCATTCACCTCGCATCTCAGCGAGGTTAGGCAATCTAGGTTGGGCGCAGCTCTATTCTCAGTATACTTCCCGAGTTCGCTTTTTGTCTAGCTCAAAAGAGAGATCAAAGTTCTGCCAATTAGTGAACCAGTGGCTCGAAGCCGATTTAATGAAAGGAAGATCAAAAACGCTTAGTGAATAGTGGTCAGATATTTTGTGGAGTGTGGACGTCGAAATGTACGGACAACACTGCAAATCAAGAAACAACATAACTAAATCAGCGTCCTTATATGCGTACGCCGAACGACGCTGAAAAATCGAAACTATATCCTGTTCTACGAATTGCCTCAGCCTAGAGTAACGTTTCCTACCACCCATATAAAGGAGTGAAACAGTTATCGAAAAATAATCGAGAGGACGCGACCTAGTTAGTTCACCCGCTCCAGTAACTACGACACCTAAATACTGAGCAAGCCTATCTTCCGGAATATAATAATCTCTCCCAAGTTTTTTTAAAGCCAAAATCAAATATAAAGTCTCTACCTCTCGAAACTCTTTCTGATGTGAGCGTTTCAACTGCCTTATAATATTATCGAAAGCGTACTTAAACAGTTGCCCCTTTAGATCTCCCGCGATGCCGAGTTCGTTCAGACGGTCGACCATGGTCGCTAATATCCGTGTCAATCGAACGGAAAAATTGACGCGAGGATTCGAGGCATAAGTGAAGAAACAAAACTCCAAAATGGCCATGAGTGCTCGCACGAGCCTTTTAGGATCCTGATAGAACTGTAAATTGTCCGAATAGCGATCAAATATTGTCTTGACTTTTCGCTCAACCGCTGAATACGTATAGTTAAGTATATCTCTGTATATGACACCTGTCTCCATCAACACAGTCTTGAACTCAATTATAAATTTATTCGCATCCACATATGGATTGTATACTTTAACTTTCCTTGACGCATCCGCAGGGTCAATCCGCTCATCTTCTACGAAGGATATGTTTTCCTTAAGTACAATTCTAACTTTATTTTTGGCGATTGTGAGTTTCGTGATTATTGGCTTTTCGTACGACTCAGATTTTCCTGAGTTTAAGTTAAGTTTCATTTCTTTTAAGAAGATCGACAAATATCGCTCAGCTTTTTCGGGGAAATCCCCATCGTTGTGGAAAATGAAATAATCATCAACATATCTAAATATCTCATAATCAACCTTATTACGTAAACTATCCTCACTGAGTAGTTTTTCTTGTAATTTCCTATCGACTCCTTGCAGTATTATTTCAGTAAACACGCGAGAAAACTCAGGACCGATCACAATACCATTCGTCTCACCTTGATTCATGTCCTGCATTAGCTTGTCAAATCGTCCGCCGAAAGTATTCGTCGACGCTGCTAAGTTTGCTTTGCACGCTTCAGAGCCTAGGGTTACCCACGGCAAAGAATGCGTGTAAACACTGTCGAAACATTTGGATATATCTAGCTTCAACAATCGGTCGAACTTCTTTTCCGCATTGTGATATTTGTAGTGCTCATAAAATTTAAATATATTACTGTATTTCTTGTATACGAAAAATGATCCGAGATTGTCGTATTCTTTTTCCGCCTCTTCAACCGAAGCATTTAAGGAACTTTTGCGTACACGGTGAAGCCGATCTGAAAATTTTGTGGTAGTCGCCAACAAGTGCGGGTGTCGAATCGAATAGTCGCTTCTGCTGCAGTTGTAGATAATTTGCGCGCTGTTATTGTGATAGAAATCCGCGACTAGAAGCTGGTTTCTAGGGTGGATAACCGTCAATTGACGAAAATCGCGTTCCTTATGAGATATGTTAAAGTTGTAAGGCCGGGTCCAAAGTGCAGGCACCCGCCATTTTCGAATTTCGCGCGTCTTGCCGTCACGAATATTTTTTTCGATCCGGAAATTGTTTTGGTCTTTGATAGATGTACCAAAAATGATTGATATCACAGCATCAATAGCCGTCGAATTGGAGTGCCATACTACCCATTTTTCGCCGCCCTTCTGCTCTATCCTTACATCATATCGAACAAGAAAACTGAAAAAGCCACCGTTGCTGAAGGAAGGCGGCACCTCGAATGGAAGGACATCAGTTAGGACAGGCCTCTGATAGGAATACTTCGCTTCAACATTTTTTCTCTTAATGACCATACTTCCACGCCTTTACGATTTCGCGGAATTCGTTTTTTCGGTGGAATCGCCGAAATACCTTCTCAGTATATCCTTTATAAAACGAATATTTATCTAGCTCTACTTTTAGTGAAGCGCTTGAAACACCGGCGCAAAGGCCTTTCAGGCGGCCGTCAAGGCTATTTAACTGGTCCAAATCGGTAAGATGAGGATTGCTAAAAAATATGCCCACATAAGCGTTTTCTTTATTATGAGTGAGCTGCGTATTCCCCGTCAAAAAGCGAATTCTTTTTACCAAAAGGCGATACGCCCCTTTTGCATTTCGCCCCTTCTGAGATTTGTAGCGAAAAAACGACGCGGAAAGGCGTTCGAGATATTTAGCATACTTTGCTTGGCTCAATTGGATCTTGAGCTTGGGCCCGAACGCAAATTCATACCCGAGGTACTCAAATTTCCAACCAGTTTTTTCGGCCAACTTACCTTCACCAGTCAACGGAGACTGTCTAGTTTTAGCCTCGTTGACTTGAAGTTTCCTTCTCGAAAGTGCATGCCTAACTTGGTCCTCATAAGTTTTTGGCAGCGACGTTGGTTTCGGTGCAAACACCAAAACGATGTCATCAACGTATCGGGCATAAAAGACAACGTCCTCTGTCGCGCGCATCTCCTCATCGAATTCGCGCATATACAATTCAGATAGGTAGGAGCTTATTCCAAGACCTCTCGGGATTCCTTTTCCGGCACTACCCGCAAGTTCCGCATATCTGTATAATATTTTATATATGAGTCGCGAGGATGCGTGGCTCAGAAGCTGATCCCTTTTAATTTTTTCTAATATTATCTCATGACTAATACTTTCAAAAAACTCCGCGACATCGATCTTCAAGACATGATAAGGAAATCCATCTGACATATAGTCGCGTAGCTGGGTGATAATGTTGTTACGGTTTGATTGCTTAACCTTATACAGCTTATTAAAATTTCTTGATATTTGCTTGATTGCGTAATATTGATCCGGGCTGTTCTGGTCTATTTTAAAAACGGCCTTTCCTTTTGGTCCTGCACTTTTCACAAAGTCGATAGAGTAGCTCTTTTTAGAAATAACATTCGAGACGTTCTGCAAGCAGCTTAAAAGTACCTCATCGCGCACAGTTCGAGCCACTTCTCGTTGATTTCTCAAAGAATCGAAGGCAGCTTGCTCGGTTGAGCTATAAGGCTTTGAATGAGTTCGCCTAAAATCCTTTGTGGCCTTTATTTTCTCTTTGAGATCTTCTGTTTTTTCCTTAACTTCCGGAAAAAACTTGAGGTCCAATACATGGCCACGCCGCTTTTCGTATTCGGATATTGCTCGTAGGTTTTCAGCAGAAAAAGTTTGATCCAGCACGGTAGGTCATCGATCCACTTTAAAGGAATCACAGCGAAGATTTTGCTTGAATACTATGCTGAGTTGAGTAAGCGATTCAAGCTCTCGTCAATGATTTTCCTCTAATGAAGACTTCGACGCTGTTATCTCGGGAACGCTCCATTGCCAGCATATCCGCCCACCATTGCATCATTCGTACTCGCTCCTCCCAGTATGTGGCACGGTTATAGATGCGCCGGACCGACCGAGTATCAAGATGCGCAAGCTGGGCTTCAATAGCATCAGCACTGAACTCTCCGGATTCATTCAATATGCTGCTGGCGGAAGAACGAAAGCCGTGCGCGGTATGCTGGGCCTCAGTCACCCCCATGCGCCGCAGAGCTGAATTCATGGAATTCTCGGATAGAATCTTCTTGCCGGACATCATTGAAGGGAAGACATAGGGCTTATCGCCAAACAGTTCCTTCATCTCCGTGAGAACTTCCACTGCTTGCTTGGAAAGCGGCACATGATGCTCCCGGCGCATTTTGGTTTTCTCTGCGGGTATGGTCCAAACCGACTTATCAAAATCGAGTTCAGTCCACTCCATCGAGCGGGTTTCTCCGGGACGGGCAAAGCACAACGCTTGGATTTTCAGTGCTGCTACTAACGATGGCCAGCCGTCGTAGCCGTAGATGGCTCGCATCAGGCCGCCCATCTCAGCCTTCGTCGTCAAGGCCGCATGATTGACAGGTACATGGCGTTGGAGAGCCCCACGTAGTGCCGACGTCGGGTCATTCTCCGCCCTTGCCGTTGCAATGGCGTACCGAAACACACGACCTATGGCAGCGCGTGTCGCCAGCGCGCTTTCCACACGGCCGCTCTTTTCAATGCTGGTCAGCACTGCAAGAACGTCACGCGCCGTAATCTGAGTAACCGGGTAAGGCCCCAGCTTTTCGGCAAGGTCCTTCAACATCCATTTGTTTTTGGTGATTGTGGGCTCTGCGCGCTTGTCACGTTTCAGCTTTTCAATGAACTCATTCGCAATGACGCCGAAGGTGTTTCCGGCAGCGGCCTGGGCGGCAAGCTGATCACGCTTCTTGGCCAACGACGGGTCTAGGCCCTCAGAGAGCTTCCTCTTCGCCTCGTCGCGCAATCGACGGGCGTCCGCCAGCCCCACCGTCGGATACGACCCAATCGTCAGTGTTTTTCGCTTTCCAAAAAAATCGTAATCGAGACGCCAGGACTTGCCACCGGCAACCGATATGTAGAGATAAAGCCCCTTTTCATCAGATAGCTTGCGCGGTTTACTGTCGGCTTTGGCGTTCTTAACCTGAATGTCTGTCAGTGCCATTTTACGGTATCGGCTTCCCACCACGATGACGAATACCGTAATTTTTACCGACAAAATTGCTGGATGTCACTGCATACCGTTGCACGACCCTACGCGCGCGCGAGGCAAAAACGCCGCAAAATCAGCGCTTGTTGGACATCTATGATCTTGTTGGAAAGGTCGCTGGAGCGGGTGAAGGGAATCGAACCCTCGTATTCAGCTTGGGAAGCTGCTGCTCTACCATTGAGCTACACCCGCGCAGGCTAAGACATCGGACAGTTCGCGGCGGGTGTCAAGCGGCCCGCCGGGGTTCATTATTCGGCGCGGAAATGTTTGGAGAGCTTCAGCCCCTGCGCCTGATAGTTTGAGCCGAGGCCGGTGCCATAGAGGCCTTCCGGTTGTTCCAGCATGTGTTCGTAAACCAGCCGGCCGACGATCTGGCCGTGTTCCAGGATGAAGGGCACCTCGTGGCTGCGGACTTCAAGTACGGCGCGGCTGCCGGTGCCGCCGGCCTGCGCATGGCCGAAGCCAGGATCGAAGAAACCGGCGTAATGCACACGGAATTCGCCCACCAACGGGTCGAAGGGCGTCATTTCGGCCGCATAAAGCGGTGGCACATGCACGGCTTCGCGTGAAACGAGGATATAGAACTCATCAGGATCGAGGATCAGTTCCGCGCGGCCGCGGGCGAAGAGCGGCTCCCAGAAATCAAGGACATCGTGCTGGGCCTTCTTGTCGACATCCACCACCGCCGTATGATGTTTGCCGCGGTAACCGATCAGCCCGTTCTCACCGAAACCCTTGAGGTCGATCGACAGCGCAATGCCGCCGCCCGTCACGTTCGGGTTTTCGCTCGCTACCAGCGTTTCCGTCTCGTGCAGCTTCAGCACTTCAGTTTCATTGAGAAGTGCGTGGCCGATGCGGAAGCGGATCTGCGACAGGCGCGAGCCGCGGCGCACCACGATGGGGAAAGTGCGCGGGCTGATTTCCAGATAAAGCGGACCAGTATAGCCAGCCGGAATCTTGTCAAATTCCTGGGCATTGTCGGTCATCACGCGGGTGAATATATCAAGCCGGCCGGTCGAGCTTTTCGGATTGGCTGAGGCCGACATGTCCGCCGGCAGAGCAAGGCTTTCCATCAAGGGAACGATATAGACACAGCCGGTTTCCAGCACCGCACCCTGGCTGAGATCGACCTCGTGCAGGCTGAAGCGGTTGAGCTTGTCGATGACGCGGGTTCCAGGGCCAGGCATGAAGCTGGCGCGGACGCGGTAAGCTTTCGAGCCGAGCCGCAGATCGAGGCTGGCGGGCTGCACCTGGTCGACATCGAGATCGGCCTCGCTTTTCAGCTTGCCGCCCGCAAACAGCGCCCGGATTGCGCCATCCGCCAAAATGCCCGTGGTTCTCGTCCCCGTGGTTCTCGTCATGGTCATCATTCCTTTTTACGGCGACAAAACCAAAAGGAAAGCATTGACGCAAGCCGGTAACGGCAGTATGGCAAGCTTATCCCGTGGTGATTTGGCCGGTCGGCTTGCAGCCACGTTAAACAAGTGGCTAAAAAGACCGGGTGCTAGGAACCGGTCTGCTTTTGCGGCCGGTTTTTTTGTTTTGAAGGTGATCACATGAGCAATAAATGGCGCCCAGCAACCCAGCTCGTTCACGGCGGTACGCTACGCTCACCCTATGGTGAAACGTCGGAAGCGATCTATCTGACCCAGGGTTTCGTTTATGAAAACTCCGAAGCCGCCGAAGCGCGCTTCAAGGGCGAAACGGATGGCTTCATCTACGCCCGCTACGCCAGCCCGACCAATGACATGTTCGAAAAGCGCATGTGCCTGCTGGAAGGCGCGGAAGACGCACGCGCGCTTGCCTCCGGCATGGCTGCCGTCACCGCCGCCATCATGTGCCAGCTGCGCGCCGGCGATCACATCGTTGCCGCACGCGCCCTTTTCGGCTCCTGCCGCTGGGTGGTGGAAACGCTCGCACCGAAATACGGCATAGAATGCACGCTGATCGACGGACGTGATCTCGACAATTGGGAAAAGGCGATCCAGCCTAATACCAAGCTGTTCTTCCTTGAAAGCCCAACCAACCCGACGCTCGAAGTGGTTGATATTGCCGGTGTGGCAAAGCTCGCCAACCAGATCGGCGCGAAAGTGGTGGTCGATAACGTCTTTGCGACGCCGCTTTTCCAGAAGCCGCTCGAACTCGGCGCCCATATCGTGGTTTATTCGGCCACCAAACATATTGACGGCCAGGGCCGCTGCTTGGGTGGCGTGATTCTCTCCGACAAGAAGTGGATCGAAGAAGAGCTGCAGGATTATTTCCGCCATACGGGCCCGGCCATGTCGCCGTTCAACGCCTGGACGCTTCTGAAGGGCATCGAGACCCTGCCGCTGCGTGTAAAACAACAGACGGAGAATGCCGCGAAGATTGCCGATTTCCTTGCTGATAGCGGCAAGGTTGCCAAGGTCATCTATCCCGGCCGCGCCGATCATCCGCAGGCGGATATCATCGCACGACAGATGTCAGGCGGCTCCACTTTGGTGGCCTTCGAACTGAAGGGCGGCAAGGACGCAGCCTTCAAGTTGCAGAACGCGCTTGAGATCGTGAAGATTTCCAACAATCTCGGCGATGCCAAGAGCCTCATCACCCATCCCGGTACGACGACACACAAGAACCTCTCCGACGAGGCGCGTGCCGAACTCGGCATTTCCGGCGGCACCCTGCGCCTTTCCTGCGGCATCGAGGATACCGACGATCTGCTGGAAGATCTCGCAAAGGGCCTTGCGGCCGTTTCCGCCTGAAAATTCAATCGGCAAATCGCCATGGCCCGACCCAGGTGTCGGGCCATGGTTTGCCTGATCGGCAGCAAAAGTCCGCAACAGGCAACCCATATTTACCTTTATTGTTATCCCTAACGCTGGAAAACAGCGCAACAGGAGATGCCTCCTGCCCGTCAAGTCATTCATTTTCTTGACGATAGCCAGAGCCTATAGTGTAGGATATGGCGGCAGGCATAATATTGAGGTGTGGCGCGTATGTATCGTGCTCTGACAAGGGATATCGAGGTGACGGTCGATCCGTATTATCTCGAGGAACAATCCGACCCGGATGACGATCGTTACGTCTGGGGCTATAAAGTCGTGATCGCGAACAATTCCGATGTCCCCGTAAAACTCGTCAACCGTTATTGGCATATCACCGATCAGAACGGACAGGTGGACGAGGTCTACGGGCCGGGCGTCGTGGGTGAACAGCCGCAGCTCAAACCAGGCGAGAGCTATGAATATTCCTCGGGCTGCCCGCTGGATACGCCGTCAGGCCTGATGTTCGGCCATTATGAGATGGAAACGGAAAATGGCGAGGTGTTCAATGTCACCATACCCGCCTTTTCGCTGGATTCACCCGGCCTGATGCGCGTCCTGAACTGACGGCATCCGCCCGGCAAAGGAAAAGCCGCGCCTGTTAGAGCGCGACTTTCGATTCAGGCATTCTCAAAAGATTCAGGCATTCTCAAATTCGCTGACATCGTAGCGATAGGTGGTGGAGCAGAACTCGCAGGTTACGGCGATGGCGCCGTCTTCCTCGCTCGCCTTGATCTCCTCGGCGGTGAAGCCGGAAAGCACACCCTTGATCTTGTCCCGCGAGCAGCTGCAACGGTCGAAAATGGCCTGCGGATCATAGATGCGCACGCCGCTTTCGTGGAAAAGCCTGTAGAGCAGGCGTTCCACCGGCACCTGCGGATCGGTCAGCTCATCGGTATCGATCGTGTTCAACAGCGTCACGGCTTCGGTCCAGGCATCGTCCTCCTGCACCTCGTGGCCACCTTCGTCACCATCGCCACCATGCAGATCGCGCATGCGCAACCGCTCGGGGGCCTGCGGCAAGAACTGCGCGATCAAGCCACCTGCACGCCAGCCGTGGCGCGGCTTGCCTTCACTGTCGCGGTCGAAGAACTCGGCGACGCCAAGGCGCACGCGGGTGGGAAGCTGTTCGGACTGGCGGAAATAGACCCCGGCAATGTCTTCCAGCGAGGAGCCATCGAGCGGCACGATGCCCTGATAGGGCTGCATGCCCGCGCCCTGGTCGATGGTGAAGGCGAGAATACCATTGCCCAGCAATTGCTCCGGCGAGGTTTCACCGGCCGCAACCGCTTCCGCCAGCCGCTCCTCATCAAAACGGGCGTAAGCGCGCATGCTGTCCGGCGCGGAGAAATCCGCGACCAGCAGGTCAACCGGGCCGTCGCCCTTGGTCTGGACGGTCAGCTTGCCGGAAAACTTGAGCGAGGTGCCGATCAGCGCCGTGAGAACCGTCGCTTCCGCCAGCAAGCGGGCAACCACGGCGGGATAATCGTGCCGTTCGAGGATGGCGTTCAGCAGCGGCCCGACCTGCACGCCGCGGCCGCGTACATCCAGACCTTCGACTTGAAAAGGCACAACCTTGTCGTCGCCAGCAAAATTGAGATCGTCCAGTTCAACCGTTACATCTGCCATGTTGATACTCCTTGGCGCAGCCGTGGCGCCGCTACCGTCCAAAAGTCCGGCTTTCAAATGTGGTTTTTGCTTGTCGCACAGAGACCCGGGAAGCGAAACCGCCTCCGGAGAAAAACGTGCAATTGTGATGATGGCCCGCCAGCAAACCGACGCGTCTCTTCGAAGCCCCACAGATGGTAATCGATGCGTGTCAGTTCAAGCACCCGGCCCGAAGACGATCAGGACGGGTGAATTTCTCAGATCACGCCCATGCACCATGCGATGACGGATTTCTGCGCGTGGAGACGGTTCTCCGCCTCATCGAAGACCACCGATTGCGGGCCGTCGATCACGGCGTCCGTCACTTCTTCACCGCGATGCGCCGGCAGGCAGTGCATGAACAGCGCGTCCTTCTGCGCCTTGGCCATCAGGGCCTCATTGACCTGATAGGGCTGGAAGATGTTGTGGCCGCGCGCCTTGTGCTCCTGGTTCATGGACACCCAGGTATCGGTGACGACGCAATCCGCGCCCGCGACCGCCTTGTCCGCATCATGATACAGCGCGATCTCGCCGCCATTGTTGCGGGCCCAGTTCATGAACTTGTCATGCGGTTCGGAACCCATCGGCACCGCCATCGTCATGCGGTAACCGAAACGTGCGGAGCCCTCGACGAAAGAGTGCAGCACGTTGTTGCCGTCGCCCGTCCAGGCAATGGTCTTGCCCTTGACCGGACCACGATGTTCCTCGAACGTCATGATGTCGGCCATGATCTGGCAGGGATGGGTATCATCCGTCAGGCCGTTGATAACAGGCACCGTCGCGTGTTCGGCAAGCTCGAGCAGGCGCGAATGATCCGTGGTGCGGATCATGATGGCATCTACATAACGCGACAGCACCTTGGCGGTATCGCCGATCGTTTCCGCACGACCGAGCTGCATTTCAGTGCCCGACAGGAAAAGGGTCTCGCCGCCGAGCTGGCGCATGCCGACATCGAAGGAAACGCGGGTGCGGGTGGACGGCTTTTCGAAGATCATTGCCAGCATCTTGCCGGCGAGCGGCTTTTCCGCCGTTCCCGCCTTCGTGGCGACCTTGCGCGCGCGCGCATCGTCAAGAATTGTCCGCAGGTCCTGCGGGCCAACGGCCGACAGGTCGAGAAAATGTTTAGGTGAAGCCATTTCAAACTGTCCCATGCTCGCGAGCCCCGGGGAAGAGGCCCGCTTTTTATTGTTTCCTCAGGCGATTTTCGCCTGCTTGGCGGTCAGGGATGCGGCTGCCGCTTCCACGCGTGCCAGCCCTTCGCGAGCCTCTTCCGCCGTCGTAACGAGTGGCGGCAGAAGGCGGATGACGTTGTCGCCTGCCGGTACGCCGAGCAGATGTTCCGCACGCATGGCCTGCAGCAGCTCACCCGAGGGAACCCTGGCCTTGATGCCAAGCAGCAGGCCTTCGCCGCGAATTTCCTCGATGACATCGGGATAACGATCCTTCAGCGAGGCAAGCCCCTGGCGGAAAACCAGTGCGACATCACGGACCTTTTCGAGAAAGCCGTCAGCGAGAACGACGTCGAGCACGGCATTGCCGACCGCCATGGCCAGCGGATTGCCGCCATAGGTGGTGCCGTGCACGCCGGCCGTCATGCCGGAAGCGGCATCCGCCGTTGCAAGGCACGCGCCGAGCGGGAAACCGCCGCCGATACCCTTGGCAACCGCCATGATGTCAGGCGCGACACCAGTCTGCTCATAGGCAAAGAATTTGCCCGTGCGGCCAACGCCGGTCTGGACCTCATCGAAAATCAGGAGCAGGTCGTGCTCATCACAAAGCGACCGCAGCAGCTGCAGGAATTCCTTGGCCGGCGCGCGGATGCCGCCCTCGCCCTGAATGGGCTCGATCAGAAGTGCGGCCGTCTCGGCCGTGATGGCAGCCTTCAGCGCATCGACATCACCGAACGGCACCTGGTCAAAACCTTCGACCTTGGGACCGAAACCTTCGAGATATTTCTGCTGGCCGCCGGCGGCGATCGTCGCCAGCGTGCGGCCATGGAAGGCGCCTTCAAATGTGATGATGCGGAACTTTTCCGGATGTCCCTTGGAATAATGGTAACGGCGCGCGGTCTTGATCGCGCATTCCAGCGCTTCCGCGCCGGAATTGGTGAAAAAGACCTTGTCCGCAAATGTCGCTTCCGTCAGTCGCTTTGCAAGCTTTTCCTGTCCGGGCACTTCATAGAGGTTGGAGACGTGCCAGACCTTCTCGGCCTGGGCCTTGATCGCTTCCACGAGGTGCGGGTGGGCGTGGCCCAGCGAGTTGACCGCAACGCCGGCCGCAAAATCCAGATATCGCTCGCCGCTTTCCGTGAAAAGCCAGACGCCCTCGCCTCGCTCAAAGCGCAGGGGGGCTCTTGCAAACGTATCGAACAATGGCGCGGCTGCTTCGGCCATGGCTGTATCACTCCTTGCGCGGACGCGCTGTCAGACGGTTGTCAATAGGCTGGCGAGGTTATCCCTTGCCTGAAAATCAAAAATGCCGCCTTGCGGCGGCACCGGCACTATTGTCAGTTCGCCTGCCGATGTCAACAAAAGTCCGCATTTGCCGGGCGTCTCAAGCAGTAGTAGATGGAAGCTTTCGAGCCCCAAGGTGTTGCCTTTCAGACTCAACTCGCCAGCAAGTTGGGGAAAACCGGAAAATCGATTCCAGATGATTCCCCCGACTCTTGCCACGGAGTCGGGCTGGCACTAGGTTAATCGCTAATTACTAGACTGCATTGCGGCGGAACTAGTCACCGAAAATCTGGCGGAAACCACGCTTGCGGCACGCCCGCGGGGCGGAGAGGGATTCTGCCGACAAATACACGCGAAAAGCGGAGAAGCGGCATGAACTGGACAGACGAGCGAGTCGAGAAACTCAAGAAATTGTGGGCCGAGGGACTTAGCGCCAGCCAGATAGCAGCGCAGCTGGGCGGTGTCAGCCGTAATGCCGTCATCGGCAAGGTCCACCGTCTCAATCTGCCGGGACGCGTCAAGGCCGGCGGTCCGGTCACTTCGGCGCGTTCCGCGCCCAAGCGCGCCGCCGCCCCTGCCCCGCGCGCGACGAATTTCGCCGGTCGTGTCGGCACGGCACCGGCCCGGATCCTGACGCGTTCCAACGCGGCAACGGCTCTTCAGGAAGAGATCGGCGTCGAGACTGCTGAAGTTCTCGATTACGTTCCTTCCAGAAACGTCGTCACCCCGATTTCCCGTCGCCTGACGCTGACGGAACTGACGGAGCGCACCTGCAAGTGGCCGGTCGGCGACCCCTTGAAAGATGATTTCCATTTCTGCGGTTGTGAAGCGCTGGAATCTTCGCCCTATTGCAAGTTCCATGCGAAGCTCGCCTATCAGCCGGTCAGCGAGCGCCGTAAGGCTTGAGTGTTGCGGCACGCATTTGACACTCAAAAACTACGGGCCTTCGGGCCCGTTTTTTTGTGACAAAAGTATCGCGCTTCCCGGTCAGCGACAGCAGAGCGTCAAGGCTTTCCTCACCGCCGTCGGCTTTCGCCCGGCAATCCGGATTTCTGCGAGCCATCGGCAAGTTGTCAAAGGGATGATGCTGTCGTCTTTGCGGAAGGTTCAAAATGAAAAGGCCCGACACCATTCCGGTTTCGGGCCTTTCGATTTTGGAGTATGTCGCGCTGAAAGGAACCGTCAGTTCGGTTCCTCTCAGGCTTCCATCGAATATCCGGCACCACGCACGGTGCGGATGACATCCTGCATATGGGAGAAATTGAGCGCCTTGCGCAGGCGTCCGACATGCACGTCAACGGTACGCTCGTCTACGTAGATATCGTGGCCCCAGACGCCATCCAGCAATTGCGAGCGGGAGAACACCCGGCCCGGCGAGGTCATCAGGAACTCCAGCAGGCGGAATTCCGTCGGACCGAGGCGCACTTCGCGGCTTTTGCGGTGAACGCGATGGGTCTCGCGATCCAGTTCGATATCACCGCATTTCAGCACCGAAGACAGAACCTCGGGACGCGCCCGGCGCAGCATGGCCTTGACGCGGGCCATGAGTTCCGGCGTCGAGAACGGCTTGACGACATAATCGTCGGCGCCGGTGGCAAGGCCACGAACGCGCTCGCTTTCTTCGCCACGCGCCGTCAGCATAATGATGGGCAGGCGTTCCGTTTCCGGCCGCATTCTGAGCCTCCGGCAAAGTTCGATGCCGGAGACGCCAGGCAGCATCCAGTCCAGGATGAGAAGATCCGGAATACGCTCCTGCAACCTGATTTCCGCCTCGTCGCCACGGGGTATCGTGTCGACGTCGTATCCCTCAGCCTCGAGATTGTAACGAAGCAGGACGCTCAGCGCTTCCTCGTCTTCCACAACTGCAATCTTCGGCACCATATGCTAACTCCGCACAAGCCTCTGCCTGTCTGTTACTCGGTCACCGAACCGAGCGTGTTGGAACTGTCGTCCTTCGGACGCTCGCCCTCCGGCTGGCTGCCGGTGGCCATGTAATAGATCGTCTCGGCGATATTGGTAGCGTGGTCGCCGATACGCTCGATATTCTTGGCGCAGAACAGAAGATGCGTGCAGGTGGTGATATTGCGCGGATCTTCCATCATGTAGGTCAGAAGCTCACGGAAGAGCGACGTATACATGGCGTCGATTTCCTCGTCGCGCTCGCGGATGGCATTGGCCTTCTCGGCGGATCGGGTGGAATAGACGTCAAGCACTTCCTTGAGCTGCACCAGCGCCAGTTCCGACAGATGCTCGATGCCACGGGCGAGTTTGCGCGGCACGCCGGTTCCGGCAACCGCAATGACGCGCTTGGCGGTATTCTTCCCGAGATCACCGACGCGCTCCAGGTCAGCGGCAATACGCAGGGTGCCGATGATTTCGCGAAGGTCAGCCGCCATCGGCTGGCGTCTGGCGATGGTGACAATCGCCTTGTCGCCGATTTCGCGCTCAGCGTGGTCAAGAATGGTATCGTCCGAAATGACTTTCTGCGCGAGCGCAGCATCGGAATTCACGAGCGCACGCACGGCGTCGCCGCACATCTGCTCGGCAAGACCGCCCATTTCGGCGATACGACGCGTCAGAAACTTCAGTTCATCATCATAGGCAGACAGAATATGCGAATGGGTCGTTGTCTGTGTCATGGTCTAGTCCTCCGGCTTGGCCTGCATGCGCGTGCCCGGAAGCGGGCACGGCAGAGGCACCAGTCTTGTTCGGTTTCGAGAAAGCGCCGGCCAGGATCAGCCGAAGCGGCCCATGATGTAGTCCTGCGTGCGCTGGTCGTCCGGATTGGTGAACATCTTGTCGGTTTCGTTTTCTTCGACAAGGTGACCAAGGTGGAACATGGCCGTGCGCTGGGAAACACGCGCCGCCTGCTGCATGGAGTGCGTGACGATGACGATCGTGTAATTGGTGCGCAGTTCGTGGATCAGTTCCTCGACCTTGGCGGTCGCGATCGGGTCCAGCGCCGAGCACGGCTCGTCCATCAGGATCACTTCGGGGCTGACGGCAACTGCGCGGGCGATGCACAGACGCTGCTGCTGACCGCCGGAAAGGCCGGTGCCGGATTCCAGCAGACGGTCCTTCACTTCGTTCCAAAGACCGGCCTTCTGCAGGCTATGCTCGACGATCTGGTCCATATCCGCCTTGTTGCGGGCGAGACCGTGGATACGCGGACCGTAGGCGATGTTTTCGTAAATCGTCTTCGGGAAGGGGTTCGGCTTCTGGAACACCATGCCGACGCGGGCACGAAGTTCCACGACATCGATCTGCTGATCGTAGATATCGTCGGTGTCGAGCGTGATCTTGCCGGTTACCCGGCAACCGTCGATCGTGTCGTTCATGCGGTTCAAGGTGCGCAGGAAAGTGGATTTACCGCAACCGGACGGGCCGATAAGTGCAGTCACCGTGTTTTCGCGGACATTGAGGTTCACGTCGTAAAGCGCACGCTTTTCGCCGTAAAAAACCGAAACGTCCTTGCCGATCATCTTGTATGAGACTTCATTCATTTTCTTGTCCAGCGCCTTTTCAACTGCTGCTTCCGACAACATGTTCATTGCTCAATCTCCCTCTACCAGCGCCGTTCGAAGCGGCGACGCAACAGGATTGCGCCAACATTCATGAGAATGAGGAACAGAAGCAGGATGATGATAGCGCCAGATGTCCTTTCGACAAAGGCGCGCTCGGCTTCGTTCGCCCACATGTAAATCTGCACCGGCAGGGCCGTGGACGGATCCATCGGCGTTGTCGGGTAATTCGCAACGAATGCCACCATGCCGATCAGCAGCAGCGGCGCCGTTTCACCCAGAGCGTGGGCGAGACCGATGATGGTGCCGGTCAGGATGCCGGGCATGGCGAGCGGCAGCACATGATGGAAGATCGTCTGCATCTTGGAAGCGCCAAGCCCGAGGGCTGCGGCACGGATCGACGGCGGCACGGCCTTGAGGGCAGCACGCGTCGCGATGATGATCGTCGGCAAGGTCATCAGCGTCAGGACGAGACCGCCGACCAGCGAGGCCGAGCGCGGAAAGCCCATGAAGTTGATGAAGACGGAAAGCCCGAGCAGACCGTAAACGATCGAGGGAACAGCCGCGAGATTGTTGATGTTCACCTCGATGAGATCCGTCAGGCGGTTCTTCGGAGCGAATTCCTCAAGATAGATCGAGGCCGCGACACCGATAGGCAACGCCAGCACCAGCACGATCAGCATCATGTAGAAAGAACCGATCAGCGCCACGCCGACACCCGCCGCTTCCGGACGGCTCGAGGCGCCGTTGATGAAGATGCCGGTGTTGAAATGTTTGCCGAGCTGCCCGCTTTCGGCGAGCTGGTTCATCCAGCCGAGCTGCTGGTTCGAGATGCGGCGATTGGCTTCATCTGCCGTGAGATCGACCTGGCCCTTGAAGGCGCTGTCGACATCGCCCGACGCCAGAAGCGTAACGGTGCGGGTGGTGCCGATGACGGCCGGATCGGCGACGACGATGTCACGCAGCTGCGTGCGCACGCTGTCGGAGATCAGGAGGTTGACGGCACGAAGACCGGCACGGTCCGTCGGCGCAATGCCGAGAACCTTGGCGACCGCATCGCGGGCAACAACGGGATAATTGGCCGTCATCAGCTTCGCCGGGTTGGCGGCGCGCTCATTCTTCGGATCGATGATCTGTTCGGAGAACTCGACCGGAACAGTGATCATCGTCTGCTGGAAAGCGGTGTAACCCTTGGAAACAACCGAAAAAAGCAGCAGGAAGAGGAAGAGAAGGCCAAAGGAAATGGCTGCCATTCCGTAGGCACGGAAGCGACGTTCGGCCGCATAGCGGCGCTTGATGCCGATATCACGGCGCGTGGCCTTGTTGACGGCGCTACCGCCGGCTGCGGGAGAGACGATGTCGGTCATTCATATTGCTCCCGGTATTTGCGCACAATGTATAGCGCGTAGATATTCAGGCAAAGCGTGATGGCGAAAAGCGTGATGCCGAGCGCGAAGGCGACCAGCGTCTGGGGCGAGGTAAATTCAAGGTCACCGGTAAGCTGGCTGACGATCTTCACCGTCACCGTGGTCATGGGCTCGAAAGGATTGAGCTGAAGGCGGGCAGCAACGCCGGCCGCCAGAACCACGATCATGGTTTCGCCGATGGCGCGCGAGGCCGTCATCAGCACGGCGCCGACGATGCCGGGAAGAGCGGCGGGAACGATGACCTTCTTGATGGTTTCGGACCGTGTGGCGCCGAGACCCAGCGAACCGTCACGCAGCGAGCGCGGAACGGCGGTGATGATGTCATCCGACAGCGACGAGACATAGGGGATCAACATGATGCCCATGACGAAGCCGGCGGTGATGACGCTCTGCGCCTGAATGAAATTGGCGTAGTTGCCCGTCGCCAGACCGTTGATCTGCGTGGAAATGTCTCTGAGGAAAGGACCGACCGTCGTCAGCGCGAAGAAGCCGTAGACGATGGTGGGGATGCCCGCGAGCACTTCGAGCAGCGGCTTTACCACCGAGCGAAGGCGTGGCGTTGCATATTCCGACATGTAGATCGCCGAAAACAGCCCGACCGGCACGGCGACCAGCATGGCGACGAAACCGATATAGAGCGTGCCGGCGAGCAGCGGGATCAGGCCGAACTGGCCGGAAGAGTCCGTCGCGCCGGCCGCGGCAAAACGCGGATCCCAAACCGTTCCGAAGAAGAACTGGTGCGCCGGAACCATGGTGAAGAACTGGATCGCTTCCGTGAGCATCGAAAGGACGATGCCGATGGTCGTGAGGATGGCGATGGACGACGCGACGACCAGAGCCGCGAGAATGACCCTCTCCACCCTGTTGCGCGCCCGAAAACGCGGCGCGATTGAACGCAGTGCATAAGCGGCACCGGCGAATGCGACCAGCAGCACGGTGGCGATCATACCCAGGCGGCTGGTGGAGGTCATCGCGTTCAGCGTCTGGGCCGCGTCGACCATGAAACGCTGCGGTTCACCGGCGATCGCGACACCTTTCGATGCCAGAAGCGGCCGGACCGCTGCCGTGTCGGCCTCAACCTGCGCGGTTTCTTCCGGCGCCAGCCGTTGGAGGCCACGGGCAATGGAGGTCACCATGCCATAGGTGAGGCTCTGCTGTGCCTCGGATTGCGCCCGGACATCCTCCGGAAAATCACCGCGCACCGCGGAAGTGACGAGCAGCGGGCTGATGACCAGCCAGGCACAGAGAATGAACGCCGCGGGCAAAATAGCCCAGACGACCGCGTAAGAGCCGTGATAACCGGCACGGGAATGCATGCTGGAGGGACGGCCACCAGACAGGACAACAGCGCGGCGGCTGCCGAGCAGATAACTGCCGATGCCGATGAGCGCCAGTATCAGCAAAAGGATCGATGTGTTCATTAGAGTTCCCTCGGCGTGCCTCAAGAGCACGGTGCGATATCGGGCAAATCAAAAAGTCATCAAAACGAGACCGCTGGACCATCCGGAGATGCTTGCCGCCTGACTGTAATAAAGTCTGGCAAGCGTCAAGGTTGATACATCCTATCCATCTGTAATCCATCAATATCATGTGGATGGCGATGGATGGGAACTGTCAACCGGAGACAATCACCGAGACGAATGGCGCCGAGGCGGAATGGCACCGAAGCGGAACGAGGGGCGCGGCAGGCCGCACCCCTCTTTCTTTATTACATCGAAGCGCCGGCAGCGAACTTGGAGCGGATTTCTTCGCGTTCTTTGTCCGGAGCGGCAACGAGGCCATAGTTTGCGAGCGGGGAGTCGGGACCGATCATTTCGTCAGAAACGAAGAACTCGACATATTCCTTGAGGCCCGGGATAACGCCCAGGTGAGCCTTCTTCACGTAGAAGAACAGCGGGCGGGAAACCGGGTACTTGCCGCTGGCAACGGTTTCGGTGGACGGAACGACGCCGGAAACAGTTGCAACCTTCAGGCGGTCAGCGTTGTTTTCATAGAAAGCGAGGCCGAAAACGCCGAGGCCGGTCTTGTTGGCATCGATACGAGCAAGCGTTTCGGTGTAGTCGCCGTCGATGTCGACTGCAGCGCCGTCCTTGCGGACTGCAACACACTTTGCAGCAGCCTGCTTGGCGTCAGGGACCAGCGCCTTGATGGCGTCGGTTGCCTTGGCTTCCTTGCAGCCGTCAGCCATGATCTTCTCTTCGAAGACTTCGCGTGTGCCGTGCTTGGAACCCGGGATGTAAGCAGCGATCGCGACGTCAGGCAGTTCCTTGTTGATTTCCGACCACTTCTTGTAGGGGTTGGCAACGAGCTTGCCGTCCTTGACGATTTCAGCGGCGAGCGCAAGGTACAGATCCTTCGGCTCGAGCTTGATGTCCTTGTTGGAAGAGTCCATTGCGAAGACGATACCGTCGTAACCGATCTTCACTTCCTGAACGTCGGCAACGCCAGCAGCCTTACAGGCGGCCAGTTCGTCGCTCTTGATCGGACGCGAAGCATTGGCGATGTCGATGGTGCCTTCGCCGACGCCGGAGCAGAATGCCTTCAGACCGCCGCCCGTACCGCCGGACTCAACAACCGGAGCCTTGAAGTTCGGGAAAGTCTCGGCAAAAGTCTCAGCAACGATCTTGGCGTAAGGCAGAACCGTGGACGAACCAGCAACCTGGATCTGGTCGCGAGCAGCGGCGGCGCCAGCAAAGGCGACAGAAGCCACCAAGGCTGCTGCGGAAAATTTAACGAAGTTCATTTGTCTCTCCCGTCGTGGGCTTGTTTGTGGACGCAGCCGATAGCGGCACTCGCTCTAAGCATGCGCTCGGCGACCTTTTCTTAACCACCGTAGCCACATCCTTTTATGTCACTTTGACGAAAGATTTGTGACAAACTAAATTATTGATTTAATTTATATATTTCTGCAATTTTTAAAAACGGCCAATCGTTCATGTCAAAATCTGACGGTGAAGTCCGTGCCGCTGCCCATTTCCGATTTAATAATGAGCCTGGCGCGGTGGCGGGTGAGGATGTGCTTGACGATGGCAAGCCCAAGACCCGTTCCCTTTTTCGAACGGCTGTCGGCCACGCTGACGCGATAAAAACGCTCGGTGAGGCGCGGCACGTGCTCAGCGGGAATGCCCGGCCCCTTGTCGATGATGCTGACCTCCACCGGCTTGCCGGGTTCGGCGCGCAGCCAGACATCCACGACCTTGCCTTCCTGCCCATATTTGCAAGCGTTTTCAACGAGATTCTGGAATACCTGCACCAGCTCGTCGCGGTCTCCCTGCACTTCCGCCGGCCGGTCGGGCAGATGCAGCGTGATGGTTACATCAAGCTCATCGGCAAGCGGCAACAAGGCATCACGCACATGGCCGATGACGGGCACGAGATCGACCTTCTGGTCCGGCGCGATGTTTGCCCGCAGCTCCAGCCGTGAAAGGGACATGAGATCGTCCACCAGCCTGCTCATGCGGGTTGCCTGATCCAGCATGATGGCAAGGAAGCGCTCCTGCGCCTTGGGGTCGTTGCGCGCCGGCCCCTGCATGGTTTCGATGAAACCGCGAAGGGAGGCGAGCGGCGTGCGCAATTCGTGGCTCGCATTGGCGACGAAATCGCTGCGCATACGGTCGATGCGGCGAAGCTCCGAGACGTCGCGGAAGGACAGGATGTAGAATGGCGGGCTGGCGCCCTCGCCCACATCCGCACGGGCGATGCGGACGATGAAGACCCGTTCGGAAGGGAAGCGTTCGGAATGTTCGACCTGATTGGGCTGGCCGGTGGTGATGGTTTCGCGAATGACATCAAGCAAGCCGGGCGAGCGCAGCCTTGCGGAAATATGCGCACCGGCGGGAAGCTGGCCAAAGGCGCGCTCGGCTGCACCGTTCTGAAACAGCACGCTGGCATTCTTGTCGAGAATGAAAACGGGCGTATCCAGTACTGCAAGGCCCGCCCTTACACCGGAAATGACGTTTTCATCCGGCTCATCCACATCCGCGACTGTCGCTTTATCCTTTTCGGGCACCGCCGGTTTTTCCCGAACGGCAAGAATGGCGATGATCGCGCAGAGCCAAAGGGCAGCGGGCATATAGGGCGTGTGCAGCTCGGTAACGGCCACCACGGCAAGCATGCTGACGATGAGAACGGGCAACCAGTTCCGGCCGAGCTTCTTCCCCAAAAGCCTCAATCCACTCTCGCCTTCCCTCACTGCCATTTCAGCCTGCTCTCCACTTTCATCTGACAGCACATCGAAATCTCATAGGCCAGCTTCATGACAGAGATTCATCATCGCGCATTTTCCACAACGTATATGCGCGAAATCCGCGCCGCAATCGTCAGCGCCGTCGCAGCCCGGCTCGCCGGTCCTGTTTCACTTGAATTCCGGCAATGGATGTGAACTCATTGGCGGCGAGTTGCCTTTACACAACAACATCAGGAGGAAACCATGGGCGAAGAAAAAAAGAAGCGGACGGTCGAGATCACCATTGGCGGCAAGTTGCGCAGCTTCGACATCGATGACCCGGTTCTTCCCGATTGGGTGGAGGAAAAGAAGCTTTCCGCCGGCAATTTTCCCTATGACAAGAAGATGAAGCGGGAGGATTACGACGCCACGCTGGAAGCGCTGCAGGTGGAGCTGGTCAAGGTGCAATTCTGGCTGCAGGCGACCGGCAAAAGGGTCATGGCGGTTTTTGAAGGCCGCGACGCGGCGGGCAAGGGCGGCGCGATCTTTGCGACGCACGCTTATCTGAACCCCCGTTATGCCCGCGTGGTGGCGCTGACCAAACCAACGGAGACCGAGCGCGGCCAATGGTATTTCCAGCGCTATATCTCCCATTTTCCGACCGCTGGCGAATTCGTTCTCTTCGACCGTTCCTGGTATAACCGCGCCGGCGTTGAGCCGGTCATGGGTTTCTGCACCCCGGACGAACACAAACGCTTCCTCAAGGAAACGCCGCGTCTGGAAAAGATGCTCGTTCACGACGACATTCACCTTTTCAAATTCTGGCTCGACATCGGCCGCGAAACGCAGATCGAACGCTTCCATGACCGTCGCCAAAGCCCGCTGAAATGCTGGAAGCTTTCCGACATGGACATCGCTGCACTGACGAAATGGGACGATTACACGCAAAAACGTGACGAGATGCTGGAAAAAACCCACACCGATGCCGCGCCCTGGACGGTGGTGCGCGCCAATGACAAGCGCCGCGCACGGGTGAACCTCATTCGCCATATTCTTCTTGCGCTCGATTATGAGGGCAAGGACAGACAGGCCATCGGCGAGATCGACGACAAGATATTGGGATCAGGACCAGATTTTCTGAAATAAGACCGCGAGACGAAAACAAGCGCCCCATCCGAGGCGCTTGTGCTTTCCCTTATTGACCCGGCAGAATGCGCACCGAATAAAGATTGATCGGGCGGCCGCTGCCATCGATATCGCTGTTGATGAAAATCTTGCCCGGCGCATTGGGAGCGAGAGACCGCTCGAATGTCGTGTTCAGCAGCATATCCGCACGCTCGGCCGTCGCGGTGAAGCGGTGGCGGGAACAATCACCCAGCGTGGCGAAATCGCAGGAGACGGACACCTGTGTCTGGCGATCACTGGAGGATTGCAGCGTGATCGATATGGTCGAGGACTTGCCCGCCATGTCCCGCATTACCTCCACCGGAACCTCGACGCTGACGGCGCCATCCTGCGCCACACTTTTCGAGGTCACCCGTATTACCTTGCCGGCGGGCGTGGCAACATTTTCAACATTGGCGCGCGGGCCGGCCGAAATGCCGGAGCTGCCGCGCTCCGCATTGAAGACCTCGACCCAGTCATCGGAAAAGCCGCGGCCGGCAGAAAGGCTGGGCGCGGGCTCCGTGCCGTTGAAATCTTCCGCCTGCACCTGTGCGGGCGGATTGGGCACGCTGGTATCGCGCTGTTCGGGTGACAACAGCAGGCCGGAAGAATAGACCCACCAGGCGCCGAAGCCGATAAAGGCCAGCAGCGTCACGTAGATAAAAAGCCGGGCAAACAGCCCGCGGCGCTTGCGGCGGCCAACCGCGCCCTCCGGGCGGAAAGCAAGTGACGCATCGGCCGCGCTGGAGCTCCGCTTCGATGGCTTTCCGTTGCGCCGCCCCGCGCTCGACGTCTCCGGAGCAATGGCCGCAGCACCCGGCCGCACATCGCGCGTTTCCCCGCGCAGCTCCGGCTCGACTGCCATATGGTCGTGATGGGCTGGCTGCGAAACAGGATCAACCCCGTGATCGTGTTCCACCGGACTTTCAGGCGCCGGCGGGCGCAATTGCTGCTCCACCCTGTCCAGGAGACGGTTACGCTCTTCATTTTCAATGAGATGAATGAGGCTCTCGAGCCGCTGACGCTGCTGGGCAACGACCTGCGGATCGTCTATGCCCTGCTTGCGAAGGCCAGCTTCCAAGGCCTGACGGGAAGATTGGTAAATCCGTGCACGAACTTCGGCGTTCGATCTGTCCGATTTTTCCAGAGCATTTCTGATTGCCGTTTCCAGTCCGCTCACGACCGATCCTTGTTCTATTGCGCTGTGCAAAAATATGCGGCGCTGCGCCATGTCTTCACGATTCGGTAACGGCTATGCCGCCCCTCCGCAAGCATCGTTTATGATAAAGACCGGATTGCCTTGAGGAAAATCGATCCATTGTGGCGTTACGAACGCAGGTTCGGCAGGTCAATGCCGCGCTGTTTTCGCTTTCAATCCGTGGCCGAACGCGTTATTGACTTACGTGCGCGTAAACGTAATCCGTGGGAGGAGACATGCTACCGTCCGTGCTGAAAGACAATCTGCGTCTTCCGGTCATAGCATCACCGCTATTCATCATTTCGCATCCGCAACTGACGCTGGCACAATGCAAGGCTGGCGTCATCGGCGCTTTCCCGGCATTAAACGCGCGGCCTGAAAGCCAGCTCGACGAATGGCTGGCGATGATCACCGAAGAGCTTGCCGCGCATAACCGGGCCAATCCCGAGCGTCCGGCGGCACCCTTCGCGGTCAATCAGATCGTACATATGTCCAATCGCCGGCTGGAACATGATCTCGGCCTTTGCGTGAAATACAAGGTGCCGGTGGTGATTTCCTCGCTCGGCGCCGTGCCGGAGGTCAATGCCGCCGTGCATTCCTATGGCGGTATCGTGCTGCATGACGTCATCAACGATCGCCACGCCCGCTCCGCCATCCGCAAGGGCGCCGACGGGCTGATCGCGGTGGCGGCGGGTGCGGGTGGACATGCGGGCACGCTTTCGCCCTTCGCCCTCATTCAGGAAATCCGTGAATGGTTCGACGGTCCGCTGCTTCTGGCCGGCGCCATCGCCAATGGCGGCTCCATCCTCGCGGCACAGGCCATGGGCGCTGACATGGCCTATATCGGCTCGCCCTTCATCGCCACCGAAGAGGCGCGTGCTTCCGACGGTTATAAACAGGCGCTCGTCGACGCGCAGGCGAAGGACATCGTCTATTCGAATTACTTCACCGGCGTGCACGGCAACTATCTGAAAAGCTCGATCGTCGCCTCCGGCATGGACCCCGACAACCTGCCCGAAGCCGACCCTTCAAAAATGGATTTTGAGACCGCCACCGGCGGTGCCAAGGCCTGGAAGGACATATGGGGCGCGGGCCAGGGCATCGGCGCCATCAAGGCGGTGGAACCGGTGGCCGCACTCGTCGATCGGTTGGCCGCGGAATATGAAGCAGCGAAAGGCCGGATTTGCGCCAAGGCCTGAGGCCTTGTAAACAATGGACAGGCAAAGCTTTTTGCGGAAATTTCAAAACCAGCACATTCAAGGCTTGAAATCCGTCAGCATTGCCTGTATCAGCCCGCCAAGAAGCTGATCCGCAACAAGCGGGTCATAATCGGGCCGCTTTAGCTCAGTTGGTAGAGCACGTCATTCGTAATGACGGGGTCACGTGTTCGAGTCACGTAAGCGGCACCATTTCGTCTTCCCAAGTTGCAATCACTCCTCGATCAACGCCTCCACGCGATTGATCTTCGCATTGCAACAACCTTGCCGGTCAGAGCGAGATTTGAAACCAAATTGTGGTTATACACGTTGACTGTCCAGTTATCGCAAACTGGAAAGCCAATCATCGTGGACGTCATTCGTATCCTCATCGCCATCATTCTGCCGCCCGTCGGCGTGTTTCTCCAGGTCGGCCTCGGGTTGCAGTTCTGGCTGAATATTCTTCTGACGCTGTGCGGTTATGTTCCCGGCATCATTCACGCCATCTGGGTTATCTTGCGCAGATAACATCCGCCGATCACCTGCGATCAGACGTCCGCAATATTTTAGTGCGTTATTAAATTAACAACTGCTTCTGGAACCTCATCTTCTCCTTCACGTTATGGTGATGACATAGCCAAGGAGAAAATCATGCACCAGATCATCTATATTGTCGGCCTCGTCGTCATCGTTCTCGCGATCCTGTCGTTTTTCGGCTTTCGTTGATCCCCGTTGTCAATTCGATTGCTTGCGCATATCCTAAGCAACAGTGACACACGACTGCGTTCATGGGTTACTTCGCTGTCGGGTGTATTTCGGGATCGCGTTGCTCTGGGAGGTGCACGATGAAGAACGAGAGATGGACAGAACCTGTAGAGGTCAATCTTGAGGCGAAGGGCAAGAGTGTCGTCGCCGGCCCCTTTGAAGCGCTAACATTGTTGACCGAAGGCTGGCCCAGGATTGGCGGATTGAGCTTCGTGAAAGCCAGAAGCGCCTGCCGCGCCGCCCTTGACGGGCGCAAATCGCCGGAGGAAGCGCGCAAATGCTTCACCGATGCGGTTTCCGAGATGCAGAAAAATCCGCACTGACAAGCCCAACAGAAAACGGCTCCCAAAAGGGAGCCGTTCTTTTTGGCTGGCGCTTGCGATGATCGAATGGCCGGAAGCGCCTTTCCAGACCTTTTACATCCAATAGGGTGCAACGCCGTAGTAGTCGTAGACCTTGCGGTCCTTGGCGTAGAGAAGGTCGTCATCATCGAGATTGGTGAAGTGCGGCGCGTTTTCGATCTGCTCCTTGGTGAGATCGATTCGATAACCGTCGAGCTCCTCGTCATAGTGAAGCTTTTCCCAAGGCAGCGGGTAATAATCGTCGCCAATGCCGAGAAAGCCGCCGAAGCTCAATACCGCGTAAGCCACGCGACCGCCGCGTTTTTCCAGGATGATGCGCTGGATCGAACCGATATGCTTGCCGTCGGCACCATAAACGCGGGTACCTTCGACCTTGTCGCTGGCGATGAGGCTCGGCGTGTCCTTGACATAGGGGTCCTGTCCGGCGCGGGGTTCCTGATGCAACATGATAGTTTCCTCCATCGATTTCTTCGTTGGTGTCACGTCTGGTAAACCCCGGCACCCAGCAAATCGTTCCGAAGGATTTCCGGCTCCGTGACCGGAATTTTTTTGAAGCAGGATGGAACGAAACCGCGCCTATTGGCGGATTTTCTGCCAGACGGACGGGGAAACGCCGACCATCTTGCGGAAGACGCGGGAAAAATGCGCCTGATCCGAAAAACCGGCGGCAATGGCGATATCGGTCAGCGCCATGTCCGGTCGCATCATCAGTTCCTTGACGCGATCGATGCGGGCCTGCATCTGCCATTGGTGCGGCGGCACACCGGTTGACGCCTTGAAGGCGTGGCTGAAATGGGATTGCGACAGGTTGGTGAGTTCCGCCAGTTCCTCCAGCCGGATCGACCGCAGGCAATGTTCACGGATATAATCGGTCGCCGCCCGCAATTGCCAGGCGGCAAGCTTGCTGCGTTTCCTGACCGGTTCCCGTTTCACCTTGAGGAAGTCCGTCAAGAGTGCCAGGACGAGGCTTTCGCCGTAGAGGTCATGCAGCGGATCGGGATTATCGCATTCCGCGGCGATCAGCCGCGCGAGCGCCAGCAGCCGTTCATCCTCGAACATCAGATGCGGATCGAGAAGCGCGTGCGGATCGAAGCCCTGCACCAGCCGCGCACCCAGCAACCCCGCATCGAAATGCAGATCCAGATGGCGCACGAAGGAGACATTGCTGAGTTCGGCATGCACGTCGAGATCGGCGGGCACGAAGGAAATCCGGTTCGCCCTGGACGAGCCGCAAGTGTCGCGGCGGCACCGGCTCATCATGAAACGGCCGTCATCCGTCCCCTCCATGTCCAGCAGGAAAACGAACCGTGGATCCTTGCCGACATAACGGCCGCCCGCCTTCGGCGCGCAGCGCACATCCCAGAGATCGGCAACGATGCCGTTCCACACCCGTGAGCGCGGGCCGCCGATAACGGCGAAACCCTCGATCTCATTTTCCATCCGAACGCGGAAAGCCATGGCCTCTCGATCCCGCAAAGCGCCATGGCGCCACTATAAACATGATAAATCTATTCATGTTTATAGTGGCAAACTATATTTCCCGCAACTGCCGGCCATAGGCCCGGTGTCACCACTTCTTGGAAAGCTTGAGGGTGATGGTGCGACTATCGCCCCAGCCGCAGACGGAGACCCCGGCGCAGCTCTTGACATATTCCTTGTCGAAGACATTCGCGACGTTGACTGAGGCCGTCCAGTCGTTCTTCTCATAGCGGATCGCGGCATCGAAGACCGCAGCGTCTGAAACACGCAGCGTGTTTGCCGCATCCGCCCAGGACTTGCCCTGATAACGCACGCCGCCGCCAATGCTGAGGCCTTCAAACGTCTCATCGGTGAAGGCGTAGTCTACCCATAGCGACGCGGTGTGAGCGGGCAGGATCCACGGCGATTTGCCGATCAGGTTGGGATTGGCATCCTTCGTGATATCGAGATCAGTATAGGAATAGGAGGCGAGCACCTTCCAGTTCTCGTCGAGATTGGCCTTGGCCTCCAGCTCGAAGCCGGTGGATTCCACCTGCCCGAACTGACCACTCGTGGTCACGCCGCCCGCCGTATAGGAAACGATGGCATTGTCCTTGACCAGCTTGAAGACGGAAGCCGTGATGCTGCCGTCGAAGAAGCTCGGCTCGTATTTGATGCCCGCCTCGAACTGATGCCCTTCCTCCGGGGAAGCCGGGGTGCCGTCGGCAAGCGTATCAATAAGCGGATTGAAGAAGGTGGCGGCCGAAACATAAGGGGTCAGGCCATTGTCGAACTCATAGGCCAGACCGGCGCGGCCGCTCAGCGCGTCATCATTGGAGCGGCGCGAGACGCCCGCCGGCAGCCGGTTGTTCAACTCCGTATCGACATAGTCATAACGGCCATTCAGCGTGACCAGCCAGCCATCGCCAAACCGCAGCTGATCCTGGGCATAGATGCCGATCTGCTGCTGGGTGACGATATTGTCGGCATAAACGAAGTTCGTTCCCTGCGTCGAGCCATAGACCGGCTTCAGCGCGCCGATCGCATTCGATCCGCAGCAGGCCTGCACCTGATCCAGCCGGTAATATTTATAATCGAGGCCGAACAGCAGCGAATGGTTGACCGCGCCGGTATCGAACTGGCCTTCGATGCGGTTGTCGACGCCTAAGCTGTCCACCTTCGACAAACCGTCATAACCGAAGCGGGTCAGCATATAGTCGTTGGTGGTGGGATCGAGGATCGGCTGGCCGTTGGCATCGGCATTGGCCCAGCCGCCCGGATAGGGCCCGGTCTCGTGCTTGTAGAGATGGCCGTAACGGGCATTCTGGCTGATCTTCCAGCCATTGTCGAATTCGTGGCTGACGTCGTAGCCCACCATCGATTGATAGACACGGCCATTATCAATGTCCGGTTCGCCATAAAAGGCCTTGCGGTCAAGCTTGCCGAACGGTGCGTCGACCACGGTGCCGACATAGGGCAGGAAACCGTTGCCGACATGGACCTGATCGAGTGCCGAGAAATAACCGTAGAGCGTGGCGCTCGTCTGGGCATCGGGCTCGAAGGTGATCTGCGGCATGATGAAACCGCGCAGATCCTCGGAATAGTCAGTGTAATTGTCGCCGCCCGAGACCTTGCCGGTGACGCGATATTTCCACACGCCCTCGGTGTCGGCCTTGTCGCCGAGATCGAAACTGAAGAACGCATTGCCGAAATTGTTGATGCCGATTTCCGTTTCGCGGACCGGGGCGTCCTGCGGGCGCTTGCTGACCATCTGCACGATGCCACCGGGATTGGCCCCGCCATAGAGCACAGAGGCGGGGCCTTTGAGAACCTCCACCCGCTCCAGACCGTAGGCGTCCATCTGGAAACCGCCGAAACCATAGCTGAACAGGTTCAGCCCATCCAGGAACACACCGGTCTGGGTGGCCTGAAAACCGCGGATGTAAAACCAGTCCGTGTCCGGGTCTGTGCCGAAGGGTTCCGCCGTCACGCCGGGCGTATAACGCAGCACCTCGTCGATTTTGGTCACCGCACCGCGGTCGTCCATTTCCTGACGGCCGACGACCGATACGGACTGGGGAATGTCTTTCGTTTCCGTCTCAGTTTTCGAACCCGTCGCGCTTTTCTTCGCGACATACCCCCGAACCGGTCCCGTCGCGTTTTCCGCGCCCTGTCCTTCAACGGTAATCTGCTTCAGGACGGTCGTTTCCTGTGCGTGGCCCATCACAGGCCCCATCAGAACAACGGCAGCCGTTCCCAAAGCCAGACGGCTCAAAAACATCCCATGCAAATTTTTCAAGATATGCCCCGAAACAGATAGCGGCTGATATTCATATCTGACAGGCCGCAGCACCTCAATTAAGATGAGTGTTTACATCAGGATTAATACGGGATGCTTGTCGTTTTCGGGGCGGATTTGAAGCTTATTGGCTTCTCGCACAGTTTCAGACCCGTCATTTGTGAGGGCGGAAGTGGATATCAGCCCTTGCGCCGGCCGATCCTCGCAAGCAACACCACGGGAAGCATGCCGATGACGACAATCGCCAGTGCTGCGATAGACGCCTCCTCATAGGTGCCGCGCGCCGCTTCGCCATAAAGATGGGTGGCGAAGGTTTCGAAATTGAGCGGGCGAAGGAGAAGCGTGGCGGGAAGTTCCTTGACGCAATCGACGAAGATCAGCAATGCCGCCGCCGCCAGCGAGGCCTTGGAAAGCGGCAGGTGAATCTGGCGGAAGGTCTGGGTCGCGGATCGCCCAAGCGTGCGTGAGGCATGATCGAAGGAATGCGGGATGCGGCTGAGCCCCGCATCGACACCGCCTGCGGCTATGGTGAGGAAACGGGCGGAATAGGCATAGATGAGGGCCGCGCCACTACCGATGAAGATGAGGCCGGTGGAAATGCCGAACCAGTCGCGCATGGTCTGGTCGACGAAACGGTCGAAACTACCAAGCGCTATCAATACGCCGATTGCGATCACCGTGCCGGGGGCCGCATAACCGACTGTCGAGAGGCGGTAGGACCAGAGCGACAGACGCCCCGGCGCAAGGCGCATGGCATAAGCGACCGCAAGGCCGAGGATCAGGGTGATCAGCGTCGCCAGCCCGGCAAAGACGATGGTGTTCACGGCCTCATCGGCAAAACGGGCCGACAGGCCGCTGAAACGGAACCGCTTCCATGCCTCGATGACGAGATAACTCGCCGGCCCCACAAAGCCGATCAGGACCGGCAGGCTGCCGAGCGTAAAGGCGGCCCAGCCCTTGGGACCAGTCAACCGCAGCGGCTCCAGCTCCCGGCTTTTCTGCGCGGAAATCGAATAACGCTGCTTGCGCCGCGCCCAACGCTCCAGCGCCACGAGGGCGACAACGATGAACAGCATCGAAAGCGCGATCTGCGCCGCACCCGGCAGATCCGATTTCGTGACCCAGGTGGTGTAGACCGAAACCGTGAGGGTGCGCACGCCCAAAAATTCCGAAGCGCCGATATCGTTCAGCGCCTCCATCAGCGCGAGACTGACACCGACGGCGATTGCCGGGCGCGCCAGCGGCACCGCCACCTTGAAAAAAGCCGCACGCCGGGAAACGCCGAGCGTGCGGGCCACTTCCAGCAGGTTCCCCGCCTGCGTCAGGAACATGGCGCGCACGGGAATATAGACGTAGGGAAACAGCACGAAGCCGAGAAGGACAATGCAGCCTACCGTCGACCTTATGTCCGGCAGCCGGAATTCGCGCGGGCTGGAATAACCGAGCAGCCACCGTATCGCGCCCTGCACCGGCCCGATCGGATGCAGAATATCGAGATAGGCGTAAGCGACGATATAGGTGGGCATGGCCAGTGGTAGCAGCAGCGCCCATTCCAGCACTCTGCGCCCGGGAAAATCATAGGCGGTGACCAGCCACGCGGCAGAGGTTCCGACCACGCCCGCCAGCAGCCCGACGCCGGCAAGAAGGATGGCCGTATCCGGCAGGGCAGTCCAGAGCACGGTCGCGCCGAGATGATCCCACAGGCCTTCCGAGCCCTGCACCGCCTGCGAAACAAGCGCCAGAACCGGCACCATGGCGCCACAGACCGCCAGCAATGAAAGGCCCAGCCACCAGAAGGTGGAGGAAAACCTGGCTCTCGTCCGGGGGGGCAATGGCTGGATGGTGTCTGGATTCATGTGCTTCTGGAAAATACGCGGAAAGGCGTCCGCAGGTGCGAACGCCTTCCACCTTGTTATCGTCGACTGGACTTACTTGTCGAAACCGACCTTGTCGACCAGCTCGCTCGCCTGCTTGCGGTGCGAGACGATTTCCGTGAGCGGCTTGTTGTCGATCTTCAGTGTGCCGAAGGAAGCGACGATCTCGTTGAGAGCCGCACCCTGCTTGACCGGATATTCATAGTTGGCTTCGGCATAGATCTTCTGGGCTTCGTCAGAGACGAGATATTCCAGAAGTTTGACGGCTTCCGCCTTGTTCGGCGCGTTCTTGGCCACGGCCGCGCCGCTGATATTGACCTGCGTGCCGCCATTCTTGAAGGTCGGCAGAACCACCTTGATAGCATCGCCCCACTTCACCTGCTCTTCGCCGCCCTTGCCCGAGCGCATCAGGCCGACATAATAGGAGTTGGCAATACCGATATCGCAAATGCCGCCGAGAATATCCTTGGCAACGTCACGGTCGCCGCCGCCGGCCTTACGGGCCAGGTTTTCCTTGACGCCAGCAAGCCACTTTTCGGTGTCCGCCGCGCCGTAATGGGCGATGTAGTCGGCAAACAGCGCCGTGTTATAGGGATGCTGGCCGGCGCGAATGCAGACCTTGCCCTTCCACTTCGCATCCGCCAGATCTTCATAATTGAAGGAAGCGAGATCGAGATCCTTCGCCGCATAAAGGACGCGGGCGCGCATGGAGAGCGCGAACCAGTGACCCTTGGCATCGCGAAGCTCAGCGGGAACAGCCTTGGTCAGCGTCTCGGATTCAACCGCCTGGGTGACACCCTTTTCGGCGAGATCAACGAGATTACCGGCATCAACAGTCATCAGAACGTCGGCAGGAGAGCTGGCACCCTCGCTCAGAACACGCTCAGCAAGACCATCCTTGAGGAATACGGTATTGACCTTGACGCCGCTCGAAGCGGTGAAGGATTCCAGCAGGGGCTGGATCAGGCCCGGCTCGCGGGTCGTGTAGATGTTGAGTTCAGCGGCGCTCACCGTTCCGGCGGCAAAGGCAACGGTGCTGGCAAGCAGGGCAAATCGAGTAAGTTTCGTCATAGAGTGTTTCCCTCTCCGATAGCGGCAATAGAGGAGCAAACATCATACATGACGGTGCAAATCAAGTTTTATTTCTCGGTTTTTCGCACGTCTTTGGTCACCAATAGTTGAAAACGGGGCCTAAATAAACATGCAAATCCCCTTATTCAACTTCAGGTAAATATCAACACTCCCTTGGGATCGATACCAAAACGCACGGCCTTGGTTCTGGCGGGCGTGCGCTGCATCGTCCTGACGCGCAGATCGGAGGGCAGTCCGGGCACGGCTATGCCAAGCTGCTCGATCTCGCCTAGGAAGACACGGCTCGATATTTCGCCGGCAATGCCTTCTCTCGCGGCGCCATCCTCGATGATCGAAATCGCATTGGGGCGAACATAGGCGATCGCGGCGAGGCCATCAGGCAGATCGGAGGCATTGCCCAGCAGCCCAAGCGGCGTTTCGACCCGGCCCTGTTTCACCCGGCCTTCGATCTTGTTGAAGGCGCAGAAAAAATCGGCGGCATAGCGGCTTTTGGGATTGTCATGGATTTCGTAACCCGTACCGCTCTGGACGATGCGCCCGCGCTGCATCAGCACTACACGGTCACCTGCCGATAGCGCCTCTTCCGGGTCATGGGTAACCATGATCGCCGTGGTGCCCAGTTGCCGCAGAAGGCCGAGTGTTTCCTCACGCACATTGTCGCGTAATCCGCGGTCCAGGTTGGAAAAGGGCTCATCCATCAGCAGCAGGCCGGGCTGCGGGGCGAGCGCGCGGGCGAGTGCCACGCGCTGCTGCTCACCGCCCGAAAGTGTGTGCGGATAACGTTTAGCCAGATCCTGCAGATGAACATGTTCGATCATTTCCGCTGCACGGCGACGCGCCTCTGCCTTCGGCAGCGCCCGGAGGCCGAACATGACATTCTGCTCCACGGTCAGATGCGGGAACAAAGCGTAATCCTGAAAGACAAAACCGATATTGCGCTTTTCCGGCTCGACAAAGGCGGCGGGCCCGGCAACAACATTGCCATTGAGGGAGACGCTGCCGCGATCCGGCGTCTCCACGCCGGCCACGATACGCAGCAAAGTCGATTTTCCACAGCCTGAACGTCCAACGAGGCAAATAATTTCGCCACGCTCAACGGAAAGATCAATATCGGACAGAACATCCGTATCGCCGAATCTTTTTCCCACCGATTTCAGTTCAAGCGCTGCGCTGCCTGCCATTTCCAATCCTGCCCTGCTTTGCGAATTATGTTGATCGCTCAAATCAGGATTAAAGTCAAAAGCTGCGCCGGATACGGTTTCCATTCACGACGTTGCGAGATGTGCGGCAGCAATATTGACGTTTACGTTAGAGTTAAATAGGCTTTGCCGATGCGATGGACGTCAAGGGATTACGCGTCTATCATTCGTCACCGGGGAGCGAGAGGAGCGGTCGATCCGGTGACGCCACATGAAGTTCCCTCAGCCCGGTCGGATATGCCGGTTGATGCGGGAGCCTCGTGAATATCAGGCAGCACAAAGCGCCTCTTCGCGTTTTAATGGAACGCGCGGCGCGATAAAGACTCTGGGAGGAGCAACATGAGTGAATTGTCCCTGGGACATCCGGAAAATGTCAGCGTTGCTAAGCGCTGGCTGGCATCCTATCCGCCGGGCGTGCCTTCAGAGATTCCCGCCTCGGCAAATGCCTCCCTCATTGACCTTCTCGAAAAGAGCTGCAAGCAATTTGCCGACCGCAAGGCCTTTTCCAGCATGGGAAAATCCCTGACCTACCGGGAACTCGACGCTGACACCCGTGCGGTCGCCGCCTGGCTGCAATCCCGAGGACTGGAAAAAGGCGACCGGGTTGCGGTGATGATGCCGAACATCCTGCAAAATCCCGTCGCGGTTTATGGGATTCTGCGGGCGGGCATGGTCGTGGTCAATGTCAACCCGCTCTATACCCCGCGCGAACTGGAGCACCAGCTCAAGGACTCCGGCGCGAAAGCCCTGTTCGTGCTGGAGAACTTCGCCCATGTGGCGCAGCAGGCTGTACCGAAAACCGCCGTCCGGCATGTCGTCGTCGCAGCAATGGGCGATCTTCTCGGCCTCAAGGGACATATCGTCAATCTGGTGGTGCGCAAGGTCAAGAAGCTGGTGCCCGCCTATGCCATTCCCGGCTCGATCAGCTTCAAGGCCATGCTGAAGGAAGGCCAGGGGGTTTCCCTGAAACCGGTCGGCCTTACGGCGCAGGATATCGCCTTCCTGCAATATACCGGTGGGACGACGGGCGTATCCAAGGGCGCGGTCCTCACCCATGCCAATCTCCTTGCCAACAAGGCGCAGATCAGCCTGTGGCTGGACGCTGCCTTCAACGGCCGCAAGGATCGCCCCGAGGTTCTCAACTTCATCTGCGCGCTGCCGCTCTACCATATCTTCGCACTGACGGTGAATTCACTGATGGGCATTGCGCTGGGCGGCCATAATCTGCTGATCGCCAATCCGCGCGACATTCCCGGCTTCGTAAAAGAGCTTTCGCATTACCAGCCGCATATCTTCCCTGGCCTCACCACGCTTTTCAACGCGTTGATGAACAATGAAGAGTTCCGCAAACTTGACCTGTCGTCGCTCATCTTCGTACTCGGCGGCGGCATGGCAGTGCAGAGGCCGGTGGCCGAGCGCTGGGTTTCCGTGGTCGGCTGCCCTATCACCGAAGGTTACGGGCTGTCGGAAACCTCGCCCGTCGCCACTGTCAATCGGCTCGATGCTGCGGAATTCAGCGGCACCATCGGCCTGCCCATCTCCTCTACCGAAATCGATATTCGCGACGAAGACGGCAACAGCCTGCCAACAGGCGAAGTCGGCGAGATTTGCATTCGCGGGCCGCAGGTCATGGCCGGTTACTGGCAAAGGCCGGATGAAACCGCGAAGGCGATAACGGCAGACGGCTTCTTCCGTTCCGGCGATATGGGCTTCATGGACGAACGCGGTTACACCAAGATCGTTGACCGCAAGAAGGACATGATCCTTGTTTCCGGATTCAACGTCTATCCGAACGAGGTGGAAGAAGTGGCCGCCAGCCATCCTGGTGTCCTCGAATGCGCCGCTATCGGCGTTCCGGACGAGCATTCCGGCGAAACCGTCAAGCTTTTCGTGGTCAAGAAGGACCAGTCCCTGACGGAAGCGGAGCTCAAGGCCTTCTGTGCCAAGAACCTGACGAATTACAAACGGCCGAAGATCATCGAGTTCCGCACCGACCTGCCGAAATCCAATGTCGGCAAGATTTTGCGGCGGGAATTGCGCAATCTGAACTGAACGAGAGGGAGCCGGGCGACCGGCTCTTTTCTTTTATCGAAGTCGCCTTGATTTGGCCGCCGGAAAAAGAATAGTTTCCTCATCCTTCCACGGAAGCCGAGGAGCATTAGATGCAGGCCACCATCGAAAAACTGAAAGCAACGGCAAGCAGCACAGCCGCAACCGATCTGCGCGCCGCTTTTGCGGCCGACGACCAGAGATTCAGCCGTTTCAGCGTCAAATTCGATGACCTGCTGATGGATTACTCCAAATGTGCCGTCAACGAGGAGATCGTCACGCTTCTCGAACAGCTCGCACGCGAAGGCGGTGTCGAGGCCAAGCGCGAGGAGATGTTCTCCGGCAAGGCCATCAACTTCACCGAAGACCGCGCCGTGCTGCATACCGCCCTGCGCAATCGTTCCAACACGCCCGTTCTCGTTGATGGCAAGGACGTGATGCCTGATGTGAACGGCGTTCTGGCAGCCATGGGCAAGTTTGCCGATGCGATCCGTTCCGGCTCCCTGAAAGGTGCGACCGGGAAAAAGATTACCGACGTCGTCAATATTGGTATTGGCGGTTCCGATCTCGGCCCTGTTATGGCGACGCTGGCGCTTGCGCCCTTCCATGACGGCCCGCGTGCGCATTTCGTTTCCAATATCGACGGCGCGCATATTGCCGATACGCTGAAGCTTCTCGATCCGGAAACCTCCCTCTTCATCATCGCATCGAAGACCTTCACCACCATCGAGACGATGACGAATGCCGCCACCGCGCGCCGTTTCATCGCCGAAAAGCTGGGTGAAGACGCCGTGAAGCATCACTTCGCCGCCGTCTCCACCGCGCTGGACAAGGTCGCCGCCTTCGGCATCGAAAGCGACCGCATCTTCGGTTTCTGGGACTGGGTGGGCGGACGTTATTCGATCTGGTCCGCCATCGGCCTGCCGCTGATGATCGCCATCGGGCCTGACAATTTCGGCAAGTTCCTGGATGGCGCGCATGCCATGGATCGCCACTTCCGCGAGGCGCCGATCCGCGAAAACCTGCCGATGCTACTCGGCCTCATCGGCTTCTATAACCGTAATGTGCTGGACTATCCGACACGCGCGATCCTGCCCTATGACCAGCGCCTGTCGCGTTTCCCGGCCTATCTTCAGCAGCTCGACATGGAATCGAACGGCAAGGGTGTGACCATCGACGGCACGCCGGTCGAAGGCCAGTCCGGCCCGGTTGTCTGGGGCGAGCCCGGCACCAATGGCCAGCACGCCTTCTACCAGCTGATCCATCAGGGTACGAGCGTCATTCCGGCCGAATTCATGATCGCCGCCAATGGCTTTGAGCCCGAACTGCGCCATCAGCACCAGCTTCTTATCGCTAATTGCCTGGCGCAGTCGGAAGCGCTGATGAAGGGACGTACGCTTGCCGAAGCGAAGGCCCAGCTCACCTCCAAGGGCATGGAAGACAGCCAAGCCGATTTCATCGCGCCGCACCGTGTCTTCACCGGCAATCGCCCCTCCATCACCTTCGTTTACGACAAGCTGACGCCTTTTGCGCTCGGCCGGCTCATCGCTCTCTATGAACATCGCGTTTTCGTGGAAGGCGTGCTGTTCCGCATCAACTCCTTTGACCAGTGGGGTGTGGAGCTTGGCAAGGAACTGGCCACCGGCCTGCTTCCCGTCGTGGAAGGCAAGGAGAGCGCCGCTGGCCATGACAGCTCGACACAAGGGCTGGTGAAGGCGCTGGCGGGTCTCGCCGGCTGAGGCTATCCTTAAAAATGCGCTCCGCTCAAATATAAAGCGCCGCCATCTTCCGCCACGCACCGGCACGATGGGCACGCCCTTCCCAGACATGCATCTGATGCCCCACCTGCTTGTCTGAAAGCAGTCGGCTCAGATGTTGGTTGTTGTCGAGAAACGGGTCGGCATCGCCGATGGTGAAGACCATGTCGACGCGGCGCAGCTGTTCCAGCCGGAAGGGGCAGGCAAGGCCGGGCAGAAAATGGCTCGGCATGTGGAAATAGACGTCGTCGTCATAATAGCCGTCGAACAGATCGCCGAAGGATTCCACCCTCATCGTCAGGTCGTAGCGGCCGGAAAAGGCGACAAGCTTGGTGAAGAGATGTGGGTGGCGGAAAACGAGGCTGGCGGCCTGAAAGGCACCGAGGCTGCAGCCCTGCACAATGGTGCTGCCATCGGGATTTTTCTCGGCCATCAGCGGCAGCACTTCGTTGAGAATATAGGCCTCAAGTGCGGCGTGACGGCGCACACGGTCGGCGGGGTGGTGATGGCCCGCGTAAAAACTTTCCCGTGCCAGACCCTCGATGCAATAAAGCTGGAGGTGGCCGGCCTCCAGCTTGTCGGAAAGGCTCGCGACGATGCCCAATTCCTCATATTCGAAGAAGCGTCCGTCGCGTGTCGGGAACATCAGCACCTTCGCACCGGCATGACCAAATATCAGGAGCTCCATGTCGCGATGGAGCCTGTGACTGTACCAGCGGAGATATTCGCGTTTCATGGCACCTTGAAAAACCGTCTGACCTTGTCCTTATGGACCGCATCTTGCGATGCGCTGTCAGGGTATTCGAAATGGCCCGCGTCTAGGATGAAGATTTCATTAAATTTTGATTGCGGCAGGGCATTGGCCACCGCGAACTGGCAGGGCGGCGCCACTGCCGGATCAAAAAGCGCGGGCGCGACGAGCATTGGCACCTTTATGCGGGCGGCGGCGCAGGCGGCATCGAACAGGCGCAGGGTTTCGAGCACATTGGCGTGGGTCTTCTGATAGGTCTGAACCGCATCCGCGCTGCCAACGGTGGGCAGCGTCAACCAGAACGGCCGGTGGCCGAAGGTCGGCACGACAAGATGACCGCGGTCGATGCGCGCGTCGAAGGGGATGGCCAGGGCGCCGATGCCGCCGCCGAAGCTGATGCCGCTATAGCCCACCTGCCCTTCCAGCCAGGGATAAAGGCTGACGAGCGTCGAGACGGCGACCCACAGATCATCGACGCAACCGCCGATGATGTAGTCATCCTTCCTGTCGATATTGTAGAGAACATGCAGGGCCGGATCGGACGAGATCGGCGGGCAGGCACTGAGTGAAAGCCCACGAAAACAGGGAAAAAGCACGGCTGTCTCTTCCACGGGCAAATCGAAATCGGGCTCTCCGCGTCCGCCATAACCATGGCCAACGACGAGACCGCGCCGCACCTGTCCCTCCCGCGGCAAAAGCAGCCACCCGCCGATACGGAAACAGTCGGTGGATGTATAGGTCACATCGAGGACCTGCCAGCGGGGGTGGGTTAACTTGCTCCTGCGCAGCACCGGTCGCGGATCTGTCGCAAGCGCACGGCGATAGCGTTTCTTCCAGAAATCATCAAAACCCGGCGGCGCTTCCGGCGGGGTAATGGCGAGCAATTGCTCTCGCTGCATGCCATAAGTAGGGTCGAAATCGAAAGGATGGGTTTTGGGAATGCTCATGCGACGCTTGTTTCGTGAAAGAACAGCGGAGACAAGCTTGATAATCGCGAAATTACGGTTTTTTACGGCTCTAGCGCCGGGAAGAGTGTTGAACCACCTTTTCAAAATGGTTCAACCGTGCCCTTCACAAACCGATTTCATGCGCGAAAGGCGGATTTGCGCCAGCCCGCGAGACAGTGACCGCAGCGGCTTTCGCGCCAAGCGCCAGAGCTTTTCTGATCTGCTCTTCGCTCAGCGAAGCCACCTGCGCTTTGGTCAGCAGGCCCTGCATTTTCAGTGAAGCAAGAATGCCGGCATCGAACGTATCGCCGGCGCCGACCGTATCGACCACTTCGACCCGCTCGGAGGCCACTTCCACCTTGAGATTGGCGCTGTAACCCACGGCACCCTTGGCACCACGGGTGACAACGACGAGTTTTGCACCGTGGTGCAGCCAGTGGCGGGCAAGCGTGTCCTCGTCGCCTTCCAGACCGAACCACGCCAGGTCCTCATCCGAGAACTTGACGATGTCAGACATCGCCGCCATGCGGCGGATGCGGGCCATGTGCGACTGCTTGTTCTGGATGAAGCCGGGACGAATGTTCGGATCGAGCGAGATGACGCGGGTCTCATGCTCGCGCGTCATCAGCGCCTCATAGGTGCTGCCGCAGGGTTCGGGAATAAGGCTGATGGCGCCGAAATGCAGCGCTTCGCAATCCGCTCCCAAGGCCGGAAGTTCGGCCTCGGTGATCATCCGGCCGGCGGTGTTCTCGTCGTAAAAAGCGTAGGTCGCATGGCCATCAACCAGCTTGACGAAGGCAATGGTGGTGGGGCGCGACAGGGTGGCGCAATAGCTGAAATCCACCTTGCTGGCACGCAGGGTCTCCCGCAGGATATCGCCCATCATGTCATCGGAAAGACCGGTAAAAAAGGCGGAAGGGACGCCGAGACGCCCCAGCGCAATTGCCGTGTTGAAGACCGCTCCGCCTGCGTAAGGGGCAAAGCCCGCCTCACCCAGCGTCGTTTGCCGGGGCAGCATGTCAATCAGGGCTTCACCACAACACAGGATCATTACGGTCCTCCTCAAAACAGCAAATCAAATGAACTTAAATCGATTTAGACGAAGATCGATCGGAAGGCCAGCCACAAGCTGGACTGGCCGCATCCGAAATCACGATTGCGGCAATTCGCTGACACCGCCGTGCTTCGCCGACCAGGGCAGCGGATTATCGAGGAAGGCTTCAACCCCCGACAGCGTCTTTTCATCGAACAGTTTTTCAGCCCGGGCCACAGCCAGAACATCGCGCCAGGTCGTCAAATAGTGCAGCTTGACATTGCCGTTAGCGAAGCGTGCTTCGGCTTCTTCAAAGATGCCGTAATAGAAGAGCGCGATACCGTGATCGACAATGCCGCCAGCCGCGCGGATGGCGTCGATGAAGGTGAACATCGAGCCGCCAGCCGTCGTCAGGTCCTCGATGACGAGAACGCGGGCGCCTTCAGGCATATGGCCTTCGATCTGGGCGTTGCGGCCGTGACCTTTCGGCTTTTTGCGGCAATAGATCATCGGCAGGCCAAGACGCTCGGCAAGGAAAGCGGCAAAGGGAATGCCCGCCGTTTCACCGCCGGCGACACAGTCAAACTTCTCGAAACCGGCTTCGCGCATCACTGCGGCAGCTGCGAAATCCATCGCCGCCGAGCGGATGCGCGGAAAGGAGATGAGCTTGCGCATGTCGATATAAACGGGGCTCTTCATGCCTGACGCAAAAGTATAGGGGCTTTCTGAATTGAAGTGGACCGCCTTGATTTCCCACAACATCTTCGCAACCAGTTCCGCGACGACGGTGCGGTCAGTGAATGTGAAATGGTTCATAGGCGTTCTCCTTTTTCGGCCTTGGTTTATCGCTCCGAAAACCCGCATCGGTGTTCGGAAAGCACGACGTCTTTGTTCGGTATTTCGTACCCCCGCAGGCGAATGCCTTTGGATCATAACAAAACCGCCGGCAGTGCCGGCGGTCATAAAAATCAGCTTACATCCCAGTGAAGCGGGAACATCGGATCGAATACGGTCACCGGCCCGGCGCCCGTTTCGATCTTTTCGGGAAACGCCACTGCTTCCGCGCGCTTGACCAGGGTGATCGTCTCCTCGTTCGGCGCAAGACCATACCAGGCCGGGCCGTTGAGCGAGGCGAAGGCCTCCAGCTTATCGAGGGCATTGTCGTCCTCGAAGACATGGGCAAGGCAGCTCATGGTGTTGATGGAAGTATAGATGCCGGCACAGCCGCAGGCGCATTCTTTCAGCGGGTCCACATGCGGCGCAGAATCCGTGCCGAGGAAGAAGCGGGCATCACCCGACGTCGCAGCAGCCCGCAGCGCCAGACGATGCTCCTCGCGCTTGGCGACGGGCAGGCAATAATAATGCGGCTTGATGCCGCCGACCAGAATGGCGTTGCGATTGATGATGAGATGATGGGTAGTGATGGAGCCGGCAAGATTGGCCTTGGAAGACTTGATATAGTCCGCACCATCGCGGGTGGTGATGTGCTCCATCGTCACCTTCAGCTCCGGCAGGCGCTGGCGCAGGGGCTCCAGAACCGTATCGATGAAGGCCTTCTCGCGGTCGAAAATATCGACCTCTGGCGTCGTCACCTCGCCATGCACGCAGAGCGGCAGGCCGATCTTCGCCATGCGTTCCAGAACCGGCATCGCCTTGTTGAAATCGCGCACGCCGCCGTGAGAATTGGTGGTCGCACCCGCAGGATAGAGCTTTACGGCGGTGATGAGGCCGCTTTTTTTGCCTTCTTCCACGTCGTCGGCGTCGGTATCCTCGGTCAGGTAGAGGGTCATCAGCGGCTCGAAACGATCGCCTGCCGGGATAGCCTTGACGATGCGTTCGCGATAGGCGCGGGCATCGGCGGTGGTGACGACGGGCGGCACCAGGTTCGGCATGATGATGGCGCGGGCGAAATGGCGGCTCGTATCCCCGATCACCCCTTCCAGCATGGCGCCATCACGAAGATGCAGGTGCCAGTCATCAGGGCGGCGCAGGGTGAGCGACTTCATCGGGATACCTCGGAGCATGATGGAATTGCGCCCGCTTAGCATCTTTTGTCGCGGGAAAACAGCCGCCAGAGGTCATCGGGCGGCTGTAAATGTCATTTTTTTGAAGCGTGTCAGATACCGCCCGCTTCCGGACCCCACACATCGGTCATGGCGAAACCATCGCCCAGCGGGTCGAAAGGATCGAGGCCAACCTGATGCAGACCGAAGGTGAAGCCGCGCCCGGCAATGGTGGGAATGACGGCCGGACGGCCGGCCACTTCGGTAACGGCGGAAAGGCCGACATCGAATTCCGACCCGATGATCGAGCGGGATTTATATTCGTCTCCCACCTTCACCTTGCCGCGCGCATAAAGCGTGGCAAGATTGGCGGAATTGCCGGTGCCACAGGGCGAGCGATCCGCGCGGCCCGGCCACATGGTCGTGCAGGTGCGGATCGAGCCGTCGGCATCCACATCCCGGAACATGACATAAGCGACCCCGGAAATGGCAGGGATTTCCGGATGAACGACGGTCATTTCACGGTTGACGAGGTCCTTCAGAGTCATACCGGCGGCAACGAGTTTCGCAGCATTGGCCTTCTCAATGGTGAGGCCGATCTGGCGTACATCGACGAGTGCGTAAAAAATGCCGCCGTAGGAAATGTCCATCGTCACCCTGCCCCATTCGGGCGTGCCGATGCTGACATCCAGCTCATGCACGAAGGACGGAACCATGGTCAGCTTGACCTTTTCGCAGCGTCCGTCACGGCAGGTGGCCGTCGCTTTGACGAGACCGGCGGCCGTTTCCAGAATAATGACGGTTTCCGGCTCCTGCATCTCGACCATGCCGCTTTCCAGAAGCGCGGTCGTCGCGCAAATGGAATTCGAACCGGAACTGGCATGCGCCTGATCCGGCTGCAGAATGACGAAGGCGGCATGCGCATCCGGATGTTTCGGCGGCAGGAGGAGATTGACCGACCCCATGGGCGTGCCGCGCGGCTCCAGCGTCAGGAAGCGGCGCAAGGCTTCTCCTTGCGGATCGGTGTTCATCCAATGCAATTGCTCGGCCACCGTGTTGCCGGGGATTTTCGGTGCGCCGCCGGTGACGACACGGCCGATTTCGCCTTCGCAATGAACATCGAGAAGCTGGAGGGTGCGTTTCCAACGCATGGGGGTCTACTCCGGAAGTTGGGTTGTTAGCCCGACCATACAGATAAAAATACAAGCTGTATACAAATCTGCGGGGGTACGGTGACAAAAACGCCTGACGTTTCCGCCACCCCCGGGCCGCAACGTGGCTTTAGCGACTACGGCACTCCGCCCGGTTTCGATTGGCGGCGGCATCGCAGTTGACCCTTGACGACTGAAGCGCCTGATCGTCCACCACGGAACCGGCCGTATCACCCACCGACCCGACAGTGTTTTCGACGGAACGCCCAAGCCGCTCCACCTGCCTGCCATAATTTTCCCGCGTGCGTGGATCGAACACCGCAATCGGCGCGCTGACCACCACGCTGGCCGCCGTTCCGACGGTTTGCGCCGCGCCGATGCTGACAGCACCCAGCGCTTCGCCCAGACCGACGTCGGAATCCGTCACCGTCTGGCCGGCAATGAGACGGTCGCCGATCAGGCGGACGACCTCGGGGCTCTCGGCAAATTTACCGTGGTTCAGACGGTCACCGGATTGCAGCTTGGTGAGATCGAGAACCGTGATGCCCGCCTTTTCCAGCTGGCTGCGATAGGGCTCGACGGATGGATCAATCTGGCCCAGCCGATCGACATTGCCGGAAATGCGGCGCGACAGGCTGAGCGCGCGGTCATCCTGCGAGACGAAGAGCGTGAATTTAGGCGGCGTCTTGCCGAGGCTGGTGAACTGCCGGCTGAACACATCCACATCGAGATCAGGCGCAGCCAGAATGACATTACCGATCTTCGGATCAACGCGGCCGTTACGGATCGCCATCTGGCGCAACGCCTCAACCGCAAGCCAGGTGCCCATGGAATGCGCCATCACGGTGACCTCACCGATCGACTTGTCTCGTGCGAGGCGGGTCAACATTTCCTCAAGCGCATCGCGCGAGTAATTGGTGCTTTCCTTGTCGTAATTATAGTCGAAAATACTGGCTCGCGACGGCCAAGTGAAAACCACGGGTACCACATCCGAGCCGGAATCATAGACGATCTGGGCAAAGCGATAGACGGATTCCTCGTAACGGTTATTAAAACCGTGCACGAAGACCAGTACGCGGCGATCTTTCTGAATATGCTTGCTGATCCAGCTTTTTGTCTCCGCTTCGGAACGAATGGGCTCTACGGCTACCGTCGTGAAATCTTTCAGCGGGTTGGGCGGCAGCTTCTTCGGCCATTGCACCTGTCCGACCTTGCGGTTGGCCTTGGGCGGAATGGAAATGGTGACGGCATCGACCTTCAGGCCCGTTCCGCGTTCACCGCCGAAAAGCACGGCTGCATTTTCGGACGGCGCCCGCGTGGTGGCGACGAGAAGGTTGACCGGCGTCGTGCCCGCCACCGTCTGCCCCGTCGGCGTCATGACCCCGATGGGACGCCCGCCGCAGCCTGCAAGCAGGGCGACAATGGCGATTACGGCCACGAAACGAATGGGCATCACATCACTCTCCTACAACCCAGAGGCAGCCGGATAGCGGCCAGGGGGATAGGATTTTCTACCGGAGGCGGAACTGCCGCGCCAGCAACCAACTGGGATCAGCGACACTTTCCGCCCCGGTGTGTCCGAACGGACCCAATTGCCGGGCGACAGGCCGGAGGCTCGGCCGCCGGAAAACGCCCGCCTATCGCTGCGGCAGCATGGTGCCTCTTTCCCGAAGCGCATTGTGCCATGACAGCGCTTCTTCGATGAGATGCGGCGTGTGCCCACCCCGCGCCGCCGCCCGCTGGTAATAATCCGTCAGCGCATCACGATAGCTGGGATGCACGCAGTTTGCGATGATGACCGCTGCGCGTTCGCGGGGCGCGAGACCACGCAGATCGGCGAGGCCCGTTTCGGTGACCAGAATATCAACATCGTGTTCGGTATGGTCGACATGGCTGACCATGGGCACGACGCTGGAAATGGCGCCGCCCTTGGCGATGGATTTCGTAACGAAGATGGACATGTAAGCGTTGCGGGCAAAATCGCCCGAACCGCCGATGCCGTTCATCATGTGGGTGCCACCGACATGAGTGGAATTGACGTTTCCGTAAATATCGAATTCCAGCGCGGTGTTGATGCCGATGATGCCGAGGCGGCGGATGACTTCCGGATGGTTGCTGACTTCCTGCGGGCGAAGGATCAGTCTGCTCTTATACTCGGCCAATCGCGGCATGACCTGCTCGTTCATGGCGGAGGAGAGCGTGATTGACGAACCGGAGGCGAAGGTCAGCTTGCCCGCATCGAACAGTTCGAAGGTCGAATCCTGCAGGACCTCCGAATACATTTTGAGATCGTGAAACGGCGTATCGATGAACCCGTGCATCACGGCATTGGCGATGGTGCCGATGCCTGCCTGCAACGGCTGGAGTTCATGCGTCATGCGGCCATGACGGACCTCATTCAGCAGGAATTCGGTGAGATGGCCGGCAATCGCCTTCGTCTCGTCATCCGGCGGCAGCACCGTTGAAAAACTGTCGCTCTTGTCGCTCAGCACGATGGCAGCGATCTTCTCCGGCGGCACCGGAATGAAAGGCAGGCCGACACGGCTATCCGTCGCCACGACGGGGATGGGCATGCGGGTCGGGCGCTTGGCGGGAATGAAGATATCATGCAGCCCTTCCAGCACCTCGGGCTGCGACAGGTTGATCTCGACGATGACCTTATCGGCCAGAATGGCGAAACTTGCGGAATTACCAACCGAGGTGGTGGGTACGATGCCGCCTTCCGCCGTGATTGCCACCGCCTCGACAATGGCGATATCAACGCCATGGATCTGACCGCCGCGCAACTGCTCCACCGTTTCGGACAGATGCTGATCGATGAACATCACCCTGCCATCATTGATCGCCTTGCGCAAAGCCGGATCGGACTGGAACGGCATGCGGCGCGCCAGCATGCCCGCCTCGACCATGGTCTTGTCGAGATCATTGCCGAGTGAAGCGCCGGTCATCAGGGTGATTTTCATGGGGTTCGTCTTGGCGCGCTCGGCCAGTGCCAGCGGCACGGCCTTGGCTTCACCGGCACGCGTAAAACCGCTCATGCCTACCGTCATGCCATCCTGAATGAGACTGGCGGCCTCTTCGGCGCTGACGATCATGTTCAAGAGGGACGCGTTGCGGATACGCTTTTCAAGCATGCACTTCTCCATGATCTGTCATCACGATGGCACCGCTTTCGGTTGGCCACCTCTCGGGCGACTATGGCGTGCAGTTTCATCGATGAAACTGACATAGATCAAGGGTGTGAACGCAACCATGGCTTTCGCACATAAATCCCGTTCAACACATCGCAAGTGGCGCATCGGCGCGACAGGCTGAGAGGTCTTCAGACAGTCGCAGCTTCCTGATCGGCGCAAGACTTCCGCCAAGCCTCGCCATCGCCGACAAGCAACAAGGCGGAGGCGCCTCATCGCTGCCGGTAAAATCGCCCTGCGTCAGGGGCCTTCGCAGACCGGCGCCTGGCCCAGAACGGGCTGCCCAACTTCCGCATCATAGGCGCGCAGACCGAATGCACCGAGGCTTATGACCCGGTAGCAGGGATTGCCGCCGGTCCACAGTGGATCGACAACATCGATATCGGTGATGAAACGATGCGCGCAGGCCTGACCGGAACTATAGGCAATGCCCTCCGCCGTCGTGCCTGCCATCGGCACATGGATATGGCCGAAAATAATATGGCGTATGCCGGCCGGGTGTGCCGCGAGGCGGCGCATGACAGCGCCGCCATCATGCATGCCGATATGTTCGAAATGGCGGATGCCACAATCCATCGGCGGGTGGTGAATGAACACCGTCACCGGCAGCTCGTCCGCGCTTTCCAGCGCACTCTCCAGCCATGTCAGACGATCCGCGCCATAGATGCCGCCGATGACATCGGCTTCGTGGCTGTCGAGAAACAGCAGGCGGCCGAAATCCGTATCGATGAAGGACTGGATATAGCCATTATCGTCGCGCGGCTGTGCCGGGAAAGCTGCGACGAATTCCGGGCGGCGGTCGTGATTGCCGAGCATCAAACGCGTGGGAATGGAGACGGGCGCGAGGATATCGCGCAGCAGCTCGTAGGCTTCCGGCTCGCCGTAATTGCAAAGATCGCCCGTCATGACAAGAAGATCGGCGTCGGCATGTTTTTCGACGATATCGGCGATTGCCGCGCGCAGCTGCTTTTCCGGGTCCACGCCGTTTATCGCGATGCCGGGCGGCAGAAGATGGGTGTCGGTGATCTGGATGATCTTCATTATCATTTTCCTACGCAAAATGGCTGCGGGAATGGATTTCCCCGCAGCCTCTTTTTTGTTCTGCTTATTTCAGCAGGGCGTTGGTCTGCTCGACGATCTGCTTGAGACCGGCTTCCGGCGTCACTTCACCGCGCATGACGGTGCCGATGATGTCGCGCTGGGTGCGCCAGATGCGAACGGAATCGCCGCCCGGATAACCGGCCCAGGGCAGAGAACGATCGGCCTGAAGCGAAGCGGTCTTCACATTCGGGTTCTCGACATAATAAGGAGCGAGGAAGTCCGGGCCGGTTGCCAGCTTGTTGGTCGGCAGGTAGCCGGTGATGCGAACGATGGTGTTCTGCGCTTCTGGACCGGTGATCCACTTCAGGTATTTCCACGCAGCATCCTGCTTGGCTTTTTCCTGCGTCAGGATGACGGCAGAGTTGCCGCCGGTCGGCACGCCGCCCTTTTCCTTGTTATCGAGCGGGAAGGTCGCCGTCTTCAGCTTGAAGCGGTCGCCAACCAGACCCTGGATCGTCTGAACGTGAGCGGGCGTCGAGAAGATGAAGCCGGTGAGGCCTGCGCCGAACTGCTGGCGCGACTGGTCCCAGTCGAGCAGGTTCTGACCACCTTCGGTAACGAACTGGCGGGTCATCTTCAGGGCGTTTAGGCCGATCTCGTTGTCGAAGGCAACGGTCTTGGTCTTGTCGTCGACGAGCTTGCCGCCCTGTTCGACAACGAGCGCCTGCCACAACCAGTCATCCGGCCAGCCGTTGATATCGTAGCTCATGCCAGCGAATTTCGGGTCGAGAGCCTTGATCTTCTTGGCGAGAGCGATGAGCTCCGGGAAGGTCGTCGGCATCTTGTCCGGGTCGCCGCCAGCCTTGGTGACGAGGTCGGAGTTGATGTAGATGATCGGCGAAGAAGCATTGACCGGCAGGCCGTATTGCTTGCCATCGATCTGACCGAGTGCGGCCATCTTTGGGCTGTAGTTCTTGTCGAGGAAGGCCTGACCGCCTTCAGCCTGAATGAACGGGCCGAGATCGGTGATCTGGTTGCGCGGTGCAAGCGTGTGGACCAGTTCCGCCGTCAGATTGTAGCCCGAGAAATAAACGTCCGGCAGATTGCCCGTGACAGCGGAGCGCAGAACCTGCTGCTGGCCTTCATTATAACCGGCGGCCGGAGCGAGGAAGTTGATCTTCACGTCAGGGTTCTTCTTCATGAATTCATCGGCCAGCGGCTGATGGAATTTCGTGAAGCCCGGCAGGTTGTAAAGAACGTTGAGCGTGATTTCGTTGGCCAGAACCGGCTGTGCGAGGCCAGCAAAAGCCATGCCAAGAGCCAGACCGCCCATCACAGCGCGTCGGTTGAGTTTCATGTCAGTCTCCAGAAAGGTTGGGAGGAGGAAGTCTGAACGGCATCACTTGACGCCGGTCATGGTAATACCGGCGATGAAGTGCCGCCGTGCGAGGAGGAAGCACAGCACCATCGGCGCGGTAATCAGTGTGGCGCCCGCCATCAGCGCACCGTAATTCGCGCCGGATTCGACATCGGCGAAAAGCATCATGCCAAGCGGCGGCGGGGCGAGATTGGTGTCGGAGATGACGATCATCGGCCAGTAGAGATCGTTCCAGTGGGCAACGAGCGAAAAGATCGAGAAAGCCGCAAGCGACGGCAAAGAGCCGCGAAGCACCAGCCCCCAGCAGATCTCCATTTCCGAGAAACCATCCATACGGGCAGCCTCGATGATTTCATCGGGGTAGCTGCGGAAGGACTGGTTGAACAGGAAGATGGCGAAGACCGAAAGAAAGAACGGCATCATCATCGCGAAATAAGTATTCAAAAGCTGCGTCTTGGCCAGACCGACGAAGAGCGGCAACGCCAGCGCCTGGATGGGCACGCAGAGCGCTGCGATGACGAGACCCAGCAGCAGCTTGCGTCCCGGGAAGCGGAGTTTTGCCAGAGCATAGGCCGCCGGAACCGATGTGAGGATTTGCACGACGAGAATGCCGACGCAGACGATGACGCCGTTCAGCATGAAGCGTGCCATCGGCACCTGACCTGCCGCCCGGGCGTAATTGTCGGCCGCGTCGAATTTCTGCGGAATGGGCCAGAGCGAGACGTCGAATATTTCCGCCGGCGAGCGGATAGACGTCAGCGCCATCCAATAGAACGGCAGGAGCATCACGAAAGCGCCCAGCGCAAGGACGAGATGCGGGAAATATTTGCGGAATACGGCCATCAGTAATGCACCTTCCGGTCCATATGCAGCGTCTGGCCAATCGACAGGATCAGCACGATGACGAGGAAGATAATCGTCAGCGCGGCGGCATAACCGGTGTTGGAATATTCGAAGCCTTCGAGATAAAGATCGAACAGCAGTGTTTCCGACCCGGAGCGGCCCTTGGTCAGCACGGCGACCGTCTCAAACACCTTGAAGGCAGAGATGGAGGTGGTGACGACCACGAACATGGTGGTCGGTCCGAGCATCGGCCATGTCACCGTCAGGAACCGGTCAACCGGGTTCTTTGCACCATCGAGCCGCGCCGCCTCGTGCAGATCCTTCGAGATGGCGGTGAGGCCGGCGAGGAAGAGCACCATGTTGAAGCCCAGAACCTGCCAGATGCCCATCAACGCCATGGTGGGAATGAGGAGAACGGGGTTGGAGAGGAAGGCGACGGGCTCGAAACCCAGCCATTTGATCGCCGCGTTCACCGGGCCGAGCGAAGGGTGCAGCAGGAACTGCCACACGGTCGCCATGGCAACGAGAGTTGCGGTGACGGGAAGGAAATAGGCCACCTCCCAGAAGGCGCGGCTGCGCTTGCGGTTATAGACCAGCAGGGCCACCCCGAGTGCGAGAAACACGCCGAAGGGAATGACGATGATCGCATAGAGGGCGGTGTTCGCCAGCGCGCGCAGGAAAACCGGATCCTGAAACGCTTTCACGAAATTGCCGAGGCCAATGAAGCGGGTGGAGAGTGCCCCAAGCCGGTAATCCGTGACGGAAAAACCGGCAAGAACGAACATCGGAACGATATAGATGGCCAGCAGCAGCAGGCCTGCGGGCGCTGCAAACATCAGGCCGCGCCACATCATCCGTCGGTCCGCCTTCGGCAGGCGCAAGCGAGACTTGGCACGCAGGGGCGTAGAGATATCGACAGCCGTCATGCCGGCACCCGCTGACGCACCGTCACCTTGCGGCGCAGGCCATCGGCCGCGAAAAGATGCGCGCGTTCCGGTGCAAAGCCCAGGTTCATCATGCCATCTGCATCGGCACCCAGCACCTCATCCGCGCCTTGACGCAGGGTCATGGATACGGTCTCGTCGCTCAGCAGGCGGCAGCTCACGAAACGGTCGGCACCGTGGGTTTCGCTGCGCACCACACGGACGGTGAAACCGTCTTCGCCCGGCCGCAGATCCTCGGCACGAAGGCCGAGCGTCGCCGGGCCGGCATCACGGCCCGCACCCTCGATGCCCAGATCGCGTCCGAAAGCCGTGATCCTGCCCTGCGCATCGATTTCGACCGGCAGCAGGTTGATCGATGGCGTGCCGATAAACCGTGCGACGGTCAGTGTCGCGGGTTTGCGGTAAAGCTCGTCGGGCGTACCGAGCTGTTCGATGCGCCCTTCCGACATCAGCGCGATGCGGTCAGACATGGTCATGGCTTCGATCTGGTCATGGGTAACATAGATGAAGGTCGCGCCGAGCCGGCGGTGCAGGCCCGCCAGTTCCTCGCGCATATGGGCGCGGAGCTTGGCGTCGAGGTTGGAAAGCGGCTCATCCATCAGGAAGGCTGCGGGTGAGCGCACCAGCGCCCGGGCAAGCGCCACACGCTGGCGCTGGCCACCGGAAAGCTGCGCCGGCTTGCGATCCAGCAGATGCGCGATCTGCAGCGTCTCGGCAGCCTGTTCGACAGCGGCATCAATCTGCTTCAACGTTTCCGCGGGCGCGGCAAACCGTCCGATCAGCGGCAGGCGGGCAGCGAAAGGCAGACGCCGCATGCGCAGCGGCGTCGCAATATTCTGGCGCACGCTCATATGCGGATAAAGCGCATAGGACTGGAACACCATCGCCAGATTGCGATCGCTCGGATCGAGCTCCGTCACATCCTGCCCGCCGATCGAAACCGAACCGCGATCCGGCGATTCCAGGCCCGCAATGATGCGCAGCAGCGTGGACTTGCCGCAACCAGACATGCCGACGAGCGACAGGAATTCCCCTGGACGAATGGAAAGATCGATCTCTTTCAGAACATCGTCAGCCCCGAAGCCCTTGCCGATTCCTGAAAGTTCAAGTGATTGTGGCGTCATTCTGCGCTCCTTTTCTGAAGCGCATATGCTTATATTGTATGACAATATGACGAAGGTTTGGGGAAAGTTCTATGACACTCGAAAGCCCGATAATCTCGGGCAATCGGAAAACGTTACGGTATAGACCTCCACCTAAAGCCACTAATATTTAGGGGGATATTCCGACGTGTTTTCAGCACGCTTCTATCGGCTGGAAAACCGGGTCGGTGGCTCCGAACTATACGGCGGCGAGAATCACATGAGCCTGAATCTTGGCTGCCACCTCGTCCTTACCATGCCGGGCTTCAATTGCGGCAGCGGCGCAATCCGTCGCTGCATTGAGCTTCCCCGGTGCCCTCGCCTCTATTTCCGTCCGCAGAACCGTTCCCTGACAATAGGCGACGGCCGGAATGCGCGGTGACGGGGCGCGGCTTTGCGCCGCCACCGTCTCGATGGTCACACGGGAAAAACCGGCATTCTCCAACTCGCGGCGTATCAACACCGTATCATGATAACCGTGTGGGGTGCGGGCCATGAAGCGCGGGGGATCATCGGGGAAAAGCCCGGCAAGGGCGTTCGTCACATCATCCGCGAAGTGATTTTCCTCGATGCGATCCCATACGTTGAATAAATAATGCCCGCCGGGCTTCAAAACCCGCTTTGCCTCGCGATAGGCGGACAGGCGGTCATTAAAGAACATCGCACCGAACTGGCAGAAAACCAGATCGAAAACAGCATTTTCAAAAGGCAGAAGCTGAGCATCCGCCTGTCGCCATTTTATACGGTTGTCGGGTGCCTGTTGCGCTGCTGCAAAATCGAGCATCGGCTGATTGAGGTCGGTCACCACGTAATGTGCCGCTGGCAATAATCGGGGAATCATTTCCCGCGTGACGGCCCCGGTGCCCGCGGCGATTTCCAGAACGTCAATCGGCATCAAGGCAGCCGCGCGCCGCGCCAGATCAGCAGCGAATGGCGCAAAGATCAACGGCACCATATAGCGGTCGTAATTTTCCGGAATCGAACCCGCAAACACCTTGTCCGCTTCCAACATGGCTTTCACTCCGGGCCATCTGATGAGCGGAAGACTTTAACATATATTCGGGATGTTCGGAATTCATTCGGCCTTGCGAGGCTTCGATATCAACGCAGGCGGAGCAGGATTTGAAGATACCGGCTCGGGCTTGCGACAACGAGTGTCACATCTTGGAAACTGCTTTTAAGGGAAAAGAAATGGCGCACCCGAAGAGATTCGAACTCCTGACCCCCAGATTCGTAGTCTGGTGCTCTATCCAGCTGAGCTACGGGTGCGTGCCGTTCCGGTCGTTTCCGGTGGCGTGGCGATCCTCTAAAACGTCCTCATTCCGAATGCAAGCGATTTCGTTTCGAAATTGTCATTTTTCCGCAGCAATTCGCGTATCTCATTGATTATATTGTAAATTCCATCCAGGCTGTTTTTCGCGGGCCTGATCGGGCCTTGATTCCGCCGGAGATAATGGCTTTCCGAACCTGCAGCCGGGCGGGTTTTTCAGGCGGTTCTGGCTGCCTGTATGGAGGCGGCGCGGTCGGCGATTTCGATACGGAACTGCGTGCCGGGACCGGGCTTTTCGACAAGCGCGATCGTGCCGCCATGGGCGAGCACGAGTTCGCGTGCTATGACCAGCCCGAGGCCCGTGCCGCCGGAACGGGCCGATCCCCTGAAAGCGGAGAACAGGTTCTCCTTGGCCTTGCGCGGCATTCCCGGCCCATTGTCGTCTATGACGATGCTGACAACGCTGCCGGCCCTCTGGGCCGAGATGGAAAGATGCCTTGGTGCCGCATTCGCCACGTCGGATTGCAGGGCCTGGACAGCATTGCGACAGAGATTGTGGATCACCCGGAAAAGCTGTTCGGAATCCGCATCCACCGTCAGATCGGGGGGGACGCTGTCGTGAAACTCGATGCCGCTATCCGGATCGAGCGCCAGAATATCGCGTACATCCCGCACCAGCAGGCTCAATGGCACCATCTTGCGTTTTGGCGCCCCCTCCGTTGCCTGACCATAGGCCAGAACCTCACCCGTATAGGCCACGGCACGGTCGATGGTGCGCAGCAGTTTCGGCGCGAAGCTCCTGACCATCGGGTCCTTGGCGTCGACCAGACGGTCTGACATGAGCTGGGCGGAGGAGAGGATATTGCGCATATCATGGTTGATCTTTGACACGGCAAGGCCAAGATCCACGAGGTTCTTCTGCTGCCGCAGCGTTTTCTGCAACTCCGTCTGCATGTCGGCGAGATGGCGGCCCGCAACCGACAGTTCGTCGGTTCCCTCCTCCGGCACGAAAATCCGCTCGGGATTGCCCGGATCTTCCGAAAAATTCTGCATGCCGAGCGTCAGCCGGCGTATCGGTCGGATCATGATGCGGTTGATGGAAATGAAGATCAGGCCCGCGGTGACCAGCGACAGCACGATGGAAATCAGGAAGACATTACGGGCATAGGCAAGCATCGCCGCTCGCAGCTTGTTTTCGCCCAGCACCAGCTCGATGATCGTGTCGCTGTCTCCCACCACATCGAAGACGCGGATGACGCGGTTGCCGCCGAACAGCAGGGTGGAAAAGGCGTCCCGCACCGCCGCCACCTGCGAAACATCGGAAAGATCATATTGCTCGTCGACGCCGGGCGGTGTTTCCGCTACGGCCAGCAGGCGCGACGTACCGTCCTTGCGCAGGGCGATTAGCTTCGCTCCGGTTGCCATCAGCGTGTCGTTCTGCACGCTTCTCGGCAGTTCAGCCTGCAGGCCATCGATGACAGCACCGGCAGCGGCGGCCGTGTTCAGACGGTCACGCAGCCAGGAAAGACGCATATTGGCGACGGAAGGCACGAAAATCAGCACTTCGGCGATCATCACGAAAATCACGGTCAGCAGCAGCAGCCGCCCGGAAAGGCCAGCGGTCAATCCCGGCATGCAATGCACCGGATCGTCTTGCGTGCGGTCCAAGCTGTCTACGCCTTTAGAAAACACCGGGCCATGATCCTGTATGCGCGCCGCTGCTTGCGTGGAACGGCTCGGTTTATATGCAGCAACGATAATAGGACCTAATGGATATTTTTCCAATGCGCTGCAAAACAAACGTTTTCAGTGCCGGAAAAACGAACGCCGCCCGAAAGGGGCGGCGCTTGAGGCTAAGCCGGTTTGAGGCAAAACGGTAGGTCGTCTAGAATTCCTGCCAGTCGCCATGCGCCGGGGCTGCGGCGGGCTGGGCATTGAGCGCACGGCTGACGCTGTTCATCAGCTTACGCGCCGGAGACGACACGGCCGCCGTCCTGCCGGAGACAGCAACCGGCCCGGAGGATGCCGTCATCGGCCGCAAGGGCTGCTCCATACGGTGGCTTCGATGCGCCGTCTCGGTGCCGACATTGAAGCGCGTCACCAGTGTTACGAGATGGTCCGCCTCGCTGCTCAGCTTATGGGTCGCGGCCGAGGTCTCCTCCACCATGGCGGCGTTGCGCTGCGTCACCTGGTCCATCTGGTTGATGGCAGTATTCACCTCGTGCAGACCGGTGGACTGCTCCCTGGCGGCCGTGGCGATCGAATGGATATGCTCGTTGATGGCGAGAACGCGGGTCTCGATCTCGCTCAACGCGCTGCCCGTTCTCTGCACCAGCGACACACCGCGGCCAACCTCCTCGCCGGATTTGGTGATCAGCGCCTTGATGTCCTTCGCCGCGGTTGCGGAACGCTGCGCCAGTTCGCGCACTTCCTGGGCGACGACGGCAAAGCCCTTGCCAGCCTCGCCCGCACGCGCCGCTTCCACACCGGCATTCAGCGCCAGCAGGTTGGTCTGGAAGGCGATCTCATCGATTACGTTGATGATCTGGCTGATTTCGCGCGAGGCGTGCTCGATGCGATCCATGGCGGAGACGGCATCGCGCACGACACTGGCGGATTCTTCCGTCTTCTGTTTGGTTTCGGCGACCATGGCGCTGGCTTCCTGCGCACGATCGGTGGAATTACGCACGACGGCGGTTATTTCGTCCAGCGCGGCGGAGGTTTCCTCCAGTGCGGCTGCCTGCTGTTCCGTCCGCTTGGACAGGTCGTCGGCGGCCGAGCGCAGCTCGTTGGCGTTGCCGCTGATGCCTTCCGTGCTGCCGCGCACTTCACGCATCGTCTCGCGTAGCTTGGTCAGCGTCTGGTTGACGTTCTCCTTGAGTTCGGCGAAGACGCCGCGGAAGTCGCCGTCCATCTTTTCTGTCAGGTCACCACGCGCCAGACCTTCGATGACGCGGCTGGTCTCGGAGACGCCGTTGTCTACCCCGATGAGCAATGCATTGATCGTTGTTGCGAAACGGTTGAGGTTGTCGTCGCCATAATCCTTGTTGATACGGCGGCTGAAATCACCCCCTGCCGCAGCATCCACAACGACAGCCATGCCGGCCTGAAGATCGTCGCTCTTGGCGCGCATGGCGGTTTCCTGCGCGTTCATGCGGCGTACTTCGCGGCCGTTCTTTTTGAAGACTTCAACAGCCGCCGCCATTTCACCGATCTCGTCGTTCTGGCCGAGATAGGGCACATCCGCGTCCAGATTTCCGTCAGCCACGGCGTTCATCACTTCCGAAACCCTGCGGATCGGCGCACTCAATTGCCGTGCTCCAATATAAAGACCGAAGGCCGCGCCGGCCAATATGCCACTGCCGGTGACGGTGATGACCAGCCAGAATGTTGTCGTTACAAAACCGTCGATGCCGGCCTTGACGGCCTCAAGCTCGGCAATGTCGTTCTTCACGACGGCGTCGATTTCCGCCTGATAGGCTTTGCGGTTGGCCCGGTTCGCCTCGTTGTTGCCCTGCTGGTTGGCCGCCTGCGGGCCAGCTTCACGGGCAAGCCGCGCGGTCTCCAGGCGGAAGGTCTTGAACTCCTTGAAGCGGCTGGAGAGATTATCGAAGGTTGCCTTCTGTTCCGCCGGAACGAGAGGGGTCCATGTGGCGATCAGCTTCTCCATGGCATCGAGGTTCTTGACGATGCCGTCCGCGAAGGGCCCCGCCTTTTCGATATCGGTAGCGGCATAGACCCCGCGCGCCTCCATCACGACCGCGGTGACCAGTCGGTTGAGCGCCTCGCCCTTATAGGCGCGCTCCGCCGCCTTTTCATATTCGACCGTGCGGACCCGGAATTCGCTGACCGCATAGATGGATAGTCCACCGATGGTACAGGCCACAAGGCTCATCAGCCCGACAAGTAGATTGATACGACCGCGAATTCTCAATTTCGTTCCCCCAACAAAAACCAGCGCCAAGATGAAAATGGGACGCTGGCATAACTTTTCGCGTCACAAGATTTATCAATGCCGCGTTAAGAAAGAATTTCGTATTTTATCGGTTACGCATGGAAATGCGTGCGCACGGCCCGCCGAGGAAGCGAACCTCATGCGCTTTTCCGCAAAAGGTGAAGTGCTAAAACCCCTCCGGCAATTGACTTTGCTCGGCCTATGCCCTTATAAGCCGCGCACGCTCGGCCATAGAAAGCTCGCCCAGGCGGGGTTAGCCGTGCAAAAAACGAAACGCTGTTGCAAATAATTGCAAATTCAAGAAGGGCCGCACACCGCGGTATTAAATAAATGTCTAAGCGTACTTTCCAACCGTCCAAGCTTGTTCGCAAGCGTCGTCATGGTTTCCGTGCCCGCATGGCTACTGCCGGCGGCCGCAAGGTTCTCGCAGCCCGCCGTGCGCGCGGCCGCGCACGTCTGTCGGCTTAATTGCCGAGCCTGTGGCCCGATGAAAGTCGCGGGCACATGAGCGAGACTAAAAAACAACCCGGCCGGCTTAAAAACCGGTCGGAGTTTCTTGCCGTTCAGGCGGGGGAAAAACGGCGGGGAAGCACCTTTCTTGTGGAAGTGCTTGACCGGAGAGCCCCGGAAACCGAGCCTCGCGTCGGTTTTACCGTAACAAAAAGACAAGGCAACGCGGTCGAGCGAAATCGCATGCGCCGCCGTCTCAAGGAAGCCGTCAGGCATTCTGCCGGGGTCGCAATGAAGCCCGGTCATGACTATGTGATTGTCGCCCGCAGGGACGTACTCGATACCGCCTTCCCGAAACTTCAGTCTCTCCTTATCGAGCGCATTGAAGGAACGGCGAAACCGAAACGGTCCCAGGAGACCCGCTCCAGGAAAGAATGATGGAAAAGAACCGCAATTACTTCATCGCGATAGCCCTTTCGGTTGTCATCGTCCTCGCCTGGCAATTCCTTTACATGAATCCGCGCATCGAGCAGCAGCGCCGCGCCGAAGAGGCCCGCCAGGCGCAGCAGCAGACGACGCAGCAACAGCCGGCGCCGGGTGCCGCACCCGGCGCGACCGTCGAAGGTGCACCGCCCGCCTCCTCCACGCAGGCCGCCGCCACGGCGACACGGGAAGAAGCGATCGCCAGGACCCAGCGCGTCGCCATCGACACCAACGCCATTGCCGGCTCGATCAACCTGACCGGTGCCCGTTTCGATGACATCCGGCTCAAGGGCTACCATGAGACCGTCGATGACTCGAGCCCGATCATCACGCTGTTTTCGCCTGCCGACACCAAGGACGGTTACTTCACCGAACTCGGTTACGTTGCAGCACAGGAAGTCGGCGGCGTTCCCGGTCCGACGACCGTCTGGACGCTTGCAAGCGGCGACAAGCTGACGGAAACCACCCCGGTCACCCTGACCTACACCAATTCCAAGGGTGTCGTTTTCTCCCGTACGGTTTCGATCGACGAGCATTACATGCTCTCGATCGCCGACAAGGTCGAGAACCCCGGTCAGGCGGCGATTTCCTTCGCCACCTACGGCCGCGTGACGCGCAACAACAAGCCGGTAATTCCCCCTGTATTCGTTATTCATGAGGGTTTTCTCGGCGTTTCCGGCAAGGACGGCAGCCTGACGGAAAAGAAATATAAAGACGTCGAAGAGGAGCCGGTAACGGTTGCCAAGGCGACCGGCGGCTGGCTCGGCATCACCGACAAATATTGGGCCGCGGCCATTGTTCCCCCGCAGACGACGCCGTTCGAAACCCGTTATTCGCACATCACCGGCAATCAGCCGAGCTATCAGGCCGATTTCAAGAGCGACTCGATGACGGTCGAAGCCGGCCAGTCCATCGAACTGAAGAGCCTCGTCTTCGCCGGTGCCAAGGAAGTGCCGCTGGTCGATCGTTACGAGACCGAATATTCCGTTCCGAAGTTCGACCTTCTGATCGACTGGGGCTGGTTCTACTTCATCACCAAGCCGATGTTCAAAATGATGGACTTCTTCTTCCGTTATTTTGGCAATTTCGGCGTGGCCATCCTGCTCACAACCATTGTCGTCAAGGCGCTCTTCTTCCCGCTCGCCAGCAAGCAATACGCATCTATGGCGAACATGAAGCGCATGCAGCCGAAGATGGAAGAGCTGAAGGCCAAACATGGCGATGACCGTATGGCCATGCAGCAGGCGATGATGCAGCTCTACAAGGAAGAGAAGATCAACCCGGTTGCCGGTTGCTGGCCGATGCTGCTGCAGATTCCGGTCTTCTTCGCGCTCTACAAGGTCATCTATGTCACCATCGAAATGCGGCATGCACCGTTCTTCGGCTGGATTCACGACCTTTCCGCGCCCGATCCGACCTCGCTGTTCAATCTGTTCGGCCTTCTGCCCTACGACGTGCCGCATTTCCTGATGATCGGCGTCTGGCCGCTCGTCATGGGCATCACGATGTTCCTGCAGATGCGCATGAACCCGACGCCGCCCGATCCGACACAGGCGATGATCTTCACCTGGATGCCGCTGATCTTCACCTTCATGCTGGCCTCCTTCCCGGCTGGTCTGGTCATCTACTGGGCGTGGAACAACACGCTCTCCATCAGCCAGCAGGCCCTCATCATGAAGCGTCACGGCGCCAAGATCGAACTGTTCGATAATATAAAAGGGCTGTTCAAACGAAAGCCGGTGCAATCGAAATGAGTGAGACCGGCACGGCAACCGAAAAGCCCCTGTTCGGGCGACCCTGGATTTTCATTCGCGGCGTTCCCGCGATGAAATTCCTGCCGCCTGAGGGCCCGCCGGAGATTGCATTTGCCGGTCGCTCGAATGTCGGCAAGTCCTCGCTCATCAACGCATTGGTGGGTCACAAGGGGCTTGCACGCACCTCCAACACGCCCGGACGCACCCAGGAACTGAACTATTTCGTTCCCGAAGGTTATTCCGGCGAGCCGGGCGACCTGCCGCCGATGGCGCTGGTCGACATGCCGGGTTACGGTTATGCGCAGGCGCCCAAGGATCATGTCGATGCCTGGACGAAACTCGTCTTCGATTATCTGCGTGGCCGCGCGACGCTGAAGCGCGTTTACGTGCTGATCGATTCCCGCCATGGCATCAAGAAGAACGACGAAGAGGTCCTGAGCCTGCTCGACAAGGCGGCCGTGTCCTATCAGGTCGTGCTGACGAAGACGGACAAGATCAAGGACGTTGGCGTTCCCCGGCTGATTGGCGAAACGCTGGAGAAAATCCGCAAGCGTCCCGCTGCCTATCCCGAAGTTCTTGCCACCTCGTCGGAAAAATCCTTCGGGCTGGACGATCTGCGGGCTGAGATCGTCAGAACGGTTTCGCTCTAAAGCGTTTTCGCGTCAGGCGATGGTGAAAAGCAGAACGGCGGTCCAGAGCATCGCCGTCAGCGCCAGAAGCCGCCAGAAGCGCACGGAATTCCAGACTTCCGAAAACATGGCGGCGAACACGCTGACGCCGCGCAGCGGCTGACTTCTGAAAGGCAGGCCGGGTCTGGCCGGGTCCCTTTCAAGCAAAACGGCCATCGTCGCTTTTTCCCGATATTCCGTTTCGGCGAGATTTTCCCGCCAGCGCCTGACCATTGCGGCAAATTGGCGATCGCGCTTCACGCGCTTTGTAAGCTCCGCCATGCTTTCCGGCGGCAGGGCACCCAGCACATATTCGCCGGCGAGCACTTCGTCCCGCAAACCGCTCTGCTTGTCTCGATCCGGTGCCGTCATGGGTCTTCAAACTCCTCGGTCGTTCAGGCCAGCATCGTTTCACGATGCGCGACATGTCCGTCGCCCTGCTGAATAACCCCTCCCCTGCTTCCAACAAAGCTGGTCCGATTGGTGCTTTATGTCAATCTTATTACGCAGCTGAAGCCGTCCAAAAACAGAATTTTACTATGGGCCGACACAATAAGGCCCGGAGGTTATTTCATTCGTCAAAAGCGGAGATTCGCCTGTCCTTGCAAACGCGGCGACATGTCGAATCCATGCATCCTGCACCGCAAAAATCGATTCCGATTTTCGCGCCGATGCTGTAGAGCGATGAAAGGCTCTTGCGGCCGCCACCATAGACCGAGGTTTTTCCATGACTTCTTCCGAAAGCGAAATTCAGGCACGGCTGCTCGCGCAGGCCCTGCCCTTCATGCAGAAATACGAGAACAAGACAATCGTGGTGAAATATGGTGGCCACGCCATGGGCGATTCCACGCTTGGCAAGGCTTTCGCGGAAGATATCGCCCTGTTGAAGCAGTCCGGCATCAACCCCATCGTCGTGCATGGCGGCGGCCCGCAGATCGGTGCGATGCTGTCGAAGATGGGCATTGAATCGAAGTTCGAGGGCGGCCTGCGCGTCACCGATGCCAAGACAGTCGAAATTGTTGAAATGGTTCTGGCCGGCTCGATCAACAAGGAAATCGTCGCCCTCATCAACCAGACAGGCGAATGGGCCATCGGTCTGTGCGGCAAGGACGGCAACATGGTCTTCGCGGAAAAGGCGAAAAAGACCGTTATCGATCCCGACAGTAATATAGAGCGCGTGCTCGATCTCGGTTTCGTCGGTGAAGTCGTGGAAGTCGACCGTACCCTGCTCGATCTGCTTGCCAAATCAGAGATGATCCCGGTCATCGCGCCCGTCGCACCCGGCCGTGACGGCGCCACCTACAACATCAATGCCGATACCTTCGCCGGAGCCATTGCCGGTGCGCTTCACGCCACGCGCCTTCTGTTCCTCACGGATGTGCCTGGCGTTCTCGATAAGAACAAGGAACTCATCAAGGAACTGACTGTCTCAGAGGCGCGTGCGCTGATCAAGGACGGCACGATTTCCGGCGGCATGATCCCGAAGGTCGAGACCTGCATCGATGCCATCAAGGCCGGTGTGCAGGGTGTGGTGATCCTCAACGGCAAGACGCCGCACTCCGTGCTTCTGGAAATCTTCACGGAAGGTGCCGGCACTCTCATCGTGCCCTGATGCATTTCAGTGGCGGATGGCAAGCCTGTCCGCCATATCCGGCATTCAGCCGAATGCCAGAAGCGACAGAACACCCACCACAATCAGCATGCAGCCGGACAGTTCGAGCCGGTTGATCTTCTCCTTGAAGAAAAGCACGGTCGAGGCAAAGGCGAACAGCATCTCCACCTGCGCCAGCGCCTTCACCACCGCGGCCTGCTGCAGGGTCATCGCCGTGAACCAGCCGAACGAGGCCGTGGCGCCCACGAAACCGACGGCGAGCGACGGTTTCCAGACCTTGGCGATACGCGGCAATTCTTCCCTCTTGCGCCAGATGATCCAGAGGAACATCGACACCGTCTGCATGACGATGACGACGACGAGGGTGAAGCCAGCCTGCATCATCGCATCCGGGGCAGGCAGGCTCGGCGCAAGCGCCAGCGATGCCGATCGGTAGGCAACCGAGGACAGGCCGAAGAATGCTCCCGAGGCAAGGCCGATACCCGCTGTCCGGCTGAAAATCGAGGTCAGGAAAGAAGCGGGCGTCACTTGCGTGCGCGCCACGGAAATCAGCATGACGCCGGCGACCGAAATCGCAATGGCCGCCAATGTGCCGCCAGTGATGCTTTCGCCGATGAAGATAAGGGCAAACAGCGCCGCCTGCGCCGGCTCGGTGCGGGAATAGGCCGTGCCAACAGCAAAATTGCGGAAAGAGAACAGATGCACCAGCAGGAAAGTGGCGGCGATCTGCGCCATGGCTCCGACGGTTGCCCACCCAGCGAAGGACATGTTCAGCACCGGCAGCGGCCGACCGAGCCCGAGATGCAGGAATGCAAGATAGGCGAGTGCGAAGGGCATGCCGAACACGAAGCGCACAAAGGTCGCGCCTGTCGTGCCCATCATGCCCTTGAGGTGTTTTTGCAACGTCGAGCGCAGGTTCTGCAGGAACGCGCTTGCGAAAGTAATGCCTATCCAGAGTTCCATAGCCTTGGCGGTATCATGCGCGCAAGGCCGCAGCCAAGCCCGATTTTCTGATCAATCGTCGTCTTTTTGATTTTCTTCGCCGTTCGAAACAGACATAAAGCAGCCCATGGACACAAAGCTGAAAAACCTGCCCGACGCCGCCGATTTCGCCCATGTCAGCGAATGGGTCTTCGATCTCGACAACACGCTCTATCCGCATCACGTCAATCTGTTTTCCCAGATCGACCGTAACATGACGGCCTATGTGGCCGAGCTTCTGAAGCTCGACCCCGAAGAGGCGCGCGTGCTGCAGAAGCGCTATTATCACGACCATGGCACCACGCTGCAGGGCTTGATGATCAATTACGGCATCAGCCCGGACGAGTTTCTGGAACGTGCCCATGCCATCGACTATTCAGCACTGAAACCACATCCGGAACTCGGCGAAGCGATCAAAGCTCTGCCGGGCCGCAAGTTCATTCTGACCAATGGCAGCGTCAAACATGCGCAGGCCGCAGCAGGTGCGCTCGGCATTCTCGATCATTTCGAGGATATCTTCGATATTGTCGCCGCCAACTATCTGCCGAAGCCGGCCAGCGCTACCTATGAGAAATTCGCAGCGCTTGCAAAGCTCGACACAAAAAAAGCCGCCATGTTCGAGGATTTGCCGCGCAATCTTGCGGCTCCCAAGGCGCTTGGCATGAAGACCGTGCTGCTCGTGCCTTCGAACCTTGAGGGCGTGATCATGGAACGCTGGGAAATCCCTGATGTGACGGATGGGCATATCGACTATATCACCGACGACCTGACCGGGTTCCTGGCGAAAACCATCGCCCGCTGAGCAGCGAACATTACCGAAGCTTCATGCACCTTACGGATGTTTAAGTGGTGTGCCTCGGTCGACGTCACTATCTTTTCTTCAGGGACACCAAAGAAAAGGTAATGACGATGACCACACGCAAAATCGCCCTCTCTGCTCTTGGCGCAGCCCTTGTGCTCAGCACGGCCGCAACGGCCAGTTTCGCCGCGCCCGGAAAAGGCCACAAGGATCGCATGCCGATCCGGCCGGAAGCGGCTTTCGTGCACCTCTTGAAGGTGGCCGATACCAATAAGGACGGCAAGATTTCCAAGGAGGAATTCACCGCCCGCCAGGATGCGCTTTTCACCGAGATCGACATGGACAAGGACGGCTCGATCACGCCGAAGGAAATGCGCGAGTATCGCAAGGCTAAGATGGAAGCTTTCCGAGCCGCCAACCCGCGCCCCGAGCGGGAAGACGCCAAGGCGGATGAGGCCAAGGGCCCCGAGGGCAAACGCGCAGAGCGCGACCACGGAAGCCGTTCCGGCCATCAGGGCTGGGGCAAACACGGCGGCAAGGGTGGCGGCTTGGGAATGATCCGCTGGGCCGATACCGACGAGAACGGTCAGGTCAGCAAAGCCGAGTTCACGGCCGCCGGCGAAAAGATGTTCGAGCGGCTCGACCGGAACAAGGACGGCGTTATTTCCATCGATGATATGCCGGACCGCCCGTTCCTCTGATCCCGCAAATATAAAGCCCGCTCAATCGGCGGGCTTTTTCTTTCAATGGAGACTGACGGTTTTCAGATCGTCTTCCGCCGCCTTGAAAAAGGTACTGGAGCGATTGTCTGTCAGGAGGATAGGCGTACCATCCGCGCCGAATAGTGCCCACAGATCCAGCTGCGGATCGAGATCGGGTGCTTCCGGGAAACAGCGGCTTACTTCTTCCGCACGGATCTTGCGGATATATCCCACTTCTCCTTCACCGATATGGGCGAGCTGGGACTGGGTGAGACGCGCATGCGCTTCTTTTAAGAGCATATTTCAGCCTCCTTCTTCACGCCGAGCGATTCATGTCCGATTCCGGCGTTCATGGTCTACTCTGAGACGGAAATATTAATTTTCTTTACCACGTTTGAAATTTCCGGCCGGACCAGATCGATGGAAAGAAGACCGTTGCGCAAGCGCGCGTCGCGAACCTGCATACCATCGGCAAGCACGAAGACCCGCTGGAACTGCCGCGCCGCAATGCCGCGATAGAGAAAATCGCGTTTTTCCTGTTCCTGCTGGCGGCCGCGAATGACAAGCTGGTTGTCGGCGGTCGTCACATCCAGATCGTCCTGCGAAAAACCGGCGACGGCAATGGTGATGCGCAGACGCTCCGGCACATCCTCGCTGCCAAGCAGACGCTCGATATTATAGGGAGGGTAGCCGTCATTGGCCTTCGCCATGCGCTCCAGCGTTTTTTCCATGGCATCAAAACCCAGCAAAAGAGGGTGGGTGAATGGCGTCATGCGGCTCATATCTCTTCTGTCCTTGCAACCAAGCGACGTTTCGCGGTCCCGCTTCCGGCAACCTTGCCGGTCAATCGCACCGGCTCACGCAATATGGGAAGCCGAACCACGATGCGCAAGACGAAACGCGGGCAAAGGCAGGAGGGAGGAATGAGGCTTGACAAGTGAGCACCCGCCGCTCGAAAAAAGCGCTCATCTCAACGGCGGGCAAGACATGGCAGAACGCAGAAAAATCATCATCGACACCGATCCGGGCCAGGACGACGCGGCGGCAATCATGCTTGCCTTTGGAAGCCCTGACGAAATCGACATTCTCGGACTGTGCGCCGTTGCCGGCAACGTTCCGCTGAAGCTGACCAGCCGCAACATCCGCATCATCTGCGAACTGTGTGGCCGCACCGATATTCCCGTCTATGAGGGCGCGGAGAAGCCGCTGGTGCGCAAGCCCATCACCGCCGAGCATGTTCACGGCAGCACCGGCCTTAACGGCCCGGTTCTCGATGAACCGACCATGGAGGCGCAAAAGCAGCATGCGGTCGATTTCATCATCGAAACGCTGATGCGGGAACCCGCCGGCACCGTAACGCTCTGCACGCTTGGCGCGCTGACCAATGTGGCGCTGGCTCTCCTCAAGGCGCCGGAAATTGCCGATCGCGTCAAGGAACTGGTGATGATGGGCGGCGGCTTCTTCGAAGGTGGAAACATCACGCCGGCGGCGGAATTCAACATCTATGTCGACCCGCAGGCCGCCGACATCGTTTTCCGTTCCGGCATGCCTGTCGTCATGATGCCGCTTGATGTCACCCACAAGCTGCTGACCACCAAGGCGCGCGTCAACCGCATTCGTGACATTGGCACGCGCCCTGCCATCGCCATGGCGGAAATGCTGGAATTCTTCGAGCGTTTCGACATCGAGAAATACGGTTCGGATGGCGGTCCGCTGCATGATCCGAGCGTCATTGCCTATCTCCTCAAGCCCGAACTGTTCGAGGGCCGCGAGTGCAATGTCGAAATCGAGGTCATTTCCGAACTGACCATGGGCATGACTGTCGTGGACTGGTGGCGGGTGACTGACCGTCCCGCCAATGCCCGCGTGATGCGCAATGTAGATGCCGACGGCTTCTTTGAATTGCTGACCGAACGTTTCGCCCGGCTCTGATCCGAAAAGGAACAAAAAAAGGCCGCTGGAAAAGCCAGCGGCCCTTTTATTTTCAGCGGGAATGGCGGATCAGAATTCCGTCCAGTCATCCTGCGCCAGCGCGTTTGCACCGCTGGTTCTCGGACGGGCACGAGGAGCCGCGGCCTGCGCCCTTGCCGGAGCGGCCGGTGCACGCATTGTCGCTGCCGTGGCGCGCAATTGCTGGCTCGCATGGCCGCCGGACACCGCGAAACCGGCAACGAGCGATTTCAGGGTTTCGGCTTCGCTGTTCAGCGTCACGCTAGCTGCAGTGGTTTCCTCCACCATCGCCGCATTCTGCTGGGTGACCTGATCCATCTGGGTCACGGCGGAGTTGATTTCCTTCAGTCCTACCGCCTGCTCGCTGGCCGAGGCGGAGATCTGCCGTATCAGCTGGTTGATCTGCAGAACCTGATCGGCGATCTTTTTCATTGTCTCGCCGGCCTTGCCGACCAGCTGGACACCCTCGCCCACCTGCGTGGCCGACGTGTTTATCAGGCCCTTGATTTCCTTGGCGGCAGTGGCGGAGCGTTGCGCGAGTTCACGCACTTCCTGCGCGACGACCGCAAAGCCCTTGCCCGCATCGCCTGCGCGAGCCGCTTCAACACCGGCATTCAGCGCCAGCAGATTGGTCTGGAAGGCGATCTCGTCGATCACCCCGATGATACGGGAGATTTCCGCCGAGGATTGCGCAATGCCCTGCATGGAGTTCACGGCCTGCTGCACGACCTCGCCTGACTTGCCGGCGTCATCGCAGGCATGGCTGACGGCACCGGCCGCCTCTGCGGCGTTTTCCGCGCTGGAATTGACCTGTGCGGTCAACTCGTTGAGGGCCGCGGCGGTTTCCTCCAGACTTGCAGCCTGCTGTTCCGTGCGATGCGAGAGATCGCTGGCGGCGCGGGTGATCTCGCCGGTACCATTGCCGATACTGACGACGGTGGCGTTGACGGTTGACACCGTTTCCTCGAGGCTTTCGAGCGCCGAGTTGAAATCAGCGCGCAGCTTTGCATATTCGCCTGGGAATTCATCCTCGATACGGTAGGTCAGATTGCCCTGCGAAAGCGCATTGAGGCCGGCACCAAGCACGCCGACAATGTGCTGCTGCATGCGGCTATTCTCGCTACGCTCGAACTCCGATCGCTGGCGTTCCGTCTCCGCATGGCCACGCTGGGCGGCGGCTTCAGCTTCCATCTCGCGGACGCCGGCAAGCTTTGCGCGGAAACCTTCGAGAGCAGTTGCCACGGCTCCAGTTTCGTCCTGACGTTCCTGACCGGACACCGGCACATCGTAGCGACCCTCGCTGAGCGTCCTGACATCGGCGACAAGGGACGCGAGCGGGTTGCGAACGAAATAGCGAACCGCAAAATAAAGCGCGGCAATAACGGCGGCGAGAATGACGATCGCACCAATGATCATCATAAAGGTCTGCTCCTGTACCGGAGCATTCAACGCCTGATGGGGAATATCCACCAGAACGACCCACGTCGCGTTGAGGCCTGGAACGGCGAAGGGATAAACGAGACGGTTATAGGGCGCGTCGGTGTCGAGGCCGAGATTTTCGATGAGGCCCTGTTTGCCGGAGGTGATGGCAGCCTGAACGGTGCTTGCGCCTTCTCCGTCGTAAGCCTTCATATTCTGCTCGGGGGTCGGCGGCACCAGCCACTGCCCGCCTTGGGAAACGAGCGTCACGCGGCCGGTTTCAAAAGGATGCAGGGCCTGCAGTTTCTGGGTGAGCGAGGCGAGCGAAATATCGACACCTGCCACGCCGATCATCTTGCCATCCGACATGACGGGATAGGCGAGCGAGGTCATGGTGGTGGGCACTTCCGTGCCCTGGGCGAGGTAAGGCTGGGTGATGGCTCCCTTGCCGGATTTGGAGGCCAGCGCGTACCATTCGGCCGCATAGTCGTTGTCGAAGGTCGAAAACTGGATGTCGCCCTTCTGGGTCTTTGACCAATAAGGGGCAAAGGCGCCGCTTTTATTGGTGCCGAGATCGAGCCGGTTGGCGATCTCCGTCGACTGGCCGTCAAAAAGGCCGAGCTGCTCACAGAACCAGCTGCCGAAGGCGAACGTATTCTGCTCGACATTCGCTTTGAGTATATTGACGATACCGGGCCGGTCCATCGACTTGGCCTGATGCGCACGGCCGATGACACCGGCCATTGAGCGCGCCGCGCTGCCGAGTTCGCCGACATCGGCGGCAATGACGTTGGCGATGGCGCGCGCCTCGGTATTGGCCTGATCCATGGTCAGGGCATGGACACGTTCACTGGTCTGGGAAATGAGGAAGGAATTCGATGCGATAAGAACCGTGGTGATGGCGCAGCCGGTCACGAGGATGAGCTTCGTCGCAAGCGACTTCACTTTGAAATTGAACATCTTGGCCCCAATGGAAATTGTCAACCCGAAAGAGCTGACGTCAACGGATGACAATCTCCGTCATGGAGGCCCGTCCGCATGGGACAGTGCGCTGCAGCGCGACGACGCAAAATTAGAATATGATTGCTAATTAAGCCCTAATATTACTTCGCCGCGCCAAGAATAATCAGTGCTCGTAGTATTCGGAGATAATCTTCCAGGCATCATCCGCCGTCTCGGCAAAGTGCAGCAAATCCATATCCTCGGGAGCGATGGTGCCGAAATTCGCCAGGAACTCGAAGTTGACGACGGATCGCCAGAAGTTTTCACCAAAAAGAATGAGGGGGATAGGTGCCATGCGTTTGGTCTGGATTAGCGTCAGTGCCTCAAAAAGCTCATCCAGCGTACCAAAGCCACCGGGGAAAACCACGACGGCCTTCGCCCGCATCAGAAAGTGCATTTTCCGGATGGCGAAATAGTGGAAATTGAAGCTCAGCTCCGGCGTGACATAGGGGTTGGGCGCCTGCTCGTGCGGCAGAACGATATTGAGGCCGATCGACGGGCCTCCCACATCGGCAGCACCACGATTGCCCGCTTCCATGACGCCGGGACCACCGCCGGTGACGACGACATATTCCAGATGGCCGGATTTCGCGCCATAGTCGGTGCAGAGGCGAGCAAACTTGCGCGCCTCCTCGTAATAAATCGAGGATTGTTCCAGATTGCGCTTCTGCGTTTCGTTGCGCGCCGCCCAGGCCTCACCGCCCGGTTCGGGAATGCGGGCGCCGCCGAACATCACGACGGTGGAATTGATCCCGCGTTCGGTGAGCGCCATTTCCGTCTTCAGAAGTTCCAGCTGCAGCCTGATCGGGCGCAATTCCTCACGGCAGAGAAAGTCCGTATCCACATAGGCCAGCCGATAGGACGGGGAATCCGACTGCGGCGTTTTGACGACGACCTCGGCCTGCTGCTTGTCCACAGCACTGCGCTTCAACGGGTCCCATGCCCCGTCCTTGCGCCGCAATTTGCCATTTTTCAGTCGTGTCATTTCCATGCCTTTCGTCTGACGCGCCAAATCACCCAAATCACATTGACGCCTTTCCAACACTCCCTTAGATCAAATGGCCAAAGCCTTCCAGCGGCGCGGGACCTTCCGTGACCAGACCACACGCGACATTCAAGGAATTTTCCATGAGCCTTACGGATCTCACCTCCCTCGAAACCATCATCGAAACAGCCTTCGACAACCGTGACGGTGTGAACGTATCGACGAAGGGCGAGGTTCGCGACGCGGTGAACACATCTCTTCAACTTCTCGACAGCGGCAAGGTTCGCGTCGCCGAGAAGCAGGCGGACGGGAACTGGAAGGTGAATCAATGGCTGAAAAAGGCCGTGCTTCTATCCTTCCGGCTGAACGACATGGAAATCGTCACCGGCGGCCCCGGTGAATCGACCTGGTGGGACAAGGTGCCGTCGAAGTTCGAGAACTGGGGTGAAAACCAGTTTCGCGCCGCCGGCTTCCGCGCCGTGCCGAACGCCGTCGTGCGCCGCTCGGCTTACGTGGCCAAGAACGTCGTTCTGATGCCTTCCTTCGTCAATCTCGGTGCCTATGTTGATGAAGGCACGATGGTCGACACCTGGGCAACCGTTGGCTCCTGCGCACAGATCGGCAAGAACGTGCATCTCTCCGGCGGTGTCGGCATCGGCGGCGTTCTGGAACCGCTTCAGGCTGGCCCGACCATCATCGAGGATAATTGCTTCATCGGCGCCCGTTCGGAAGTCGTCGAAGGCTGCATCGTGCGCGAAGGCGCCGTTCTCGGCATGGGCGTCTTCATCGGCAAGTCGACCAAGATCGTCGATCGCGCCACCGGCGAGATCACCTATGGCGAAGTACCGCCATATTCCGTCGTCGTTGCCGGTACCATGCCGGGCAAGCCTTTCCCGAACGGCGAACCCGGCCCGAGCCTTTATTGCGCCGTCATCGTCAAGCGCGTCGATGAAAAGACCCGCTCCAAGACCGGCATCAACGAGCTTCTGCGCGACTGATAAAAGCTGATACCATGACCTCGACCGATCCCGTTGCCAATCTCGCCGCCCTCATCCGTTGCCCCTCGGTAACGCCTGCGGAAGGCGGCGCGCTTTCCCTGCTCGACACCCTGCTTTCACCGCTCGGTTTTGCGGTGGAGCGTGTGATGGCGACAGAGGCCGGGACGCCTGATGTGGAGAACCTCTACGCCCGGCTCGGCACCAAAGGTCCGCATCTGATGTTTGCGGGCCATACGGATGTCGTTCCCGTTGGTGATGAGGCCGCATGGAGCCATCCGCCCTTTTCGGCAGACATCGCCGGTGGCGAAATGTACGGTCGCGGCGCGGTGGACATGAAGGGCGGCATTGCCTGTTTCGTCGCCGCCATCGCCCGCCATATCGGAAAACATGGCAAACCGCAGGGCTCGGTTTCCTTCCTGATCGCCGGAGACGAGGAAGGCCCGTCGATCAACGGCACCTCCAAGCTTCTGGAATGGGCTGCCGCAAAGGGAGAGACGTGGGACGCCTGTGTCGTCGGCGAGCCTACCAATCCCGACCAGCTGGGCGACATGATCAAGATCGGCCGCCGGGGATCGCTCTCGGGCCGGATCACCGTCCAAGGCGTTCAAGGCCACGCCGCCTATCCACATCTCGCCGACAACCCCATTCGTGGTCTGCTGCAGCTCACCCATGCGCTGATGCATCCAGCCTTCGACCACGGCACGGATGATTTCCAGCCATCCAATCTGGAAGTAACGACCGTCGACACCGGCAATGCTGCGACCAACGTCATTCCGGCGCGGGCGACGGCAGCCTTCAACATTCGTTTCAACGATAGCTGGACGGCAGAGAGCCTGCGGGCGGAGATCATCCGCCGCCTCGATGCAGCGGCAAATGAGGGCGAGCTTCGCCCCGACCGGCCTCCGGTCAAATATGAAATCGTCTGGGCGGACCGTCCGAGCCATGTCTTCTTGACCCGCAACAATGCGCTCATCTCGTCGCTGTCAGGCGCGGTTGAAGCCGTAACCGGCAAGGAGCCGAAGCTTTCGACCACCGGCGGCACCTCGGATGCACGCTTCATCAAGGATTATTGCCCTGTCGTGGAATTCGGTCTCGTCGGGCAGACCATGCATATGGTCGATGAACGCGTGGCAGTTGCCGATCTCGAGACGCTGACGCGCATTTACGAGACCTTCATCGAACGCTGGTTCGCCCATGCCGACGGCAAGTGAGGTAAGGCTCTATCTGACAGGCCTGTGGCTGCTGCTGCTCGGCGACCATAATGGCGCGCGGTATCTGGATCTGAGCGAGCGCGGCATGTGGCGATCCTTCTATTCCGCGTTGTGGTGCCTGCCGGCCATGCTGGTTTCCTGGCTTTGGCTGCGCGCCGCCTTTCTGGTCAGCGTTCCACATGGAGCCGAAACCGGCTTCCTCTTCTTCTTCCGCCTGGCCATGGTCGAGGCCATCTGCTGGATCGTGCCGCTGCTGTTGATCGGCATGCTGCTCTACGCCTTTGGCGCCCGGGAAAAATTCGCGCCGCTCGTCACCACCGTGAACTGGCTGTCGTTGCCCTTTTCCTATGCCTATGCGGTCCTGATCCTGATCGCATTCTTTCTGCCGCGTTTGCAGGGGCTGATCGCCATTCTGTGGCTGGCACTGCTTCTGTCGCTGGTCTTCGCCTTTTCGCGGATCGTCAGGTTTTTCATTCGCGACCAGTCGCTGCTCGTCTCGGCCGTCGTCATGACGCTGCTGGTGCCCGCCATGTTGCTGTCAGAGGCATTGCAGCGTTTTCTCGGCGTCTATCCCGCCTGAGAGGCGGCGGGGCCTTCGATCAGTCCGCGTCTTCCGTCATTTCAATTTCAGGGCGGCGGCGCGGCGGAATGACATCGGGATAATCGACCTGCATGAAATAAAGGCCGTCCGGCGGCGCGACGGGGCCGCAGGCCTTGCGATCCCGCGCCTCCAGTGCGGCGCGCACATCGTCCGGGGTCATGCCGCCTTCGCCCGCCAGTTTCAACGTCCCGGCAAAAGAACGGATTTGGTTGTGCAGAAAACTCTGCGCGGTGGCGCGTATCTCGATGAGATCGCCGTTGCGCGTCACATCCAGCCGGTCAAGCGTGCGGACCGGGCTGTTCGCCTGACAGTGGACAGAGCGGAAGGTGGTGAAATCATGCCGGCCGACGAGCATCTGCGCGGCTTCATGCATGCGCTCGTGGTCCATATCCTTCGATACCCACCATGCCCGCTTGTGCTCCAGCGCCAGCCGGGATTTGCGACAAATGATGCGGTAGAGATAATGGCGGCGCAGCGCTGAAAAACGCGCGTCGAAATCCTCGGTCACCGCGGCGGCATCGAGCACGGCCACCGCCTCACCCGCCATAGCCAGATGCGCGTTCAAGGCATTGCGGAGCTTGTAGGGTTCCCAGTCTCGGGAAAGATCGACATGGGCGACCTGTCCCACGGCATGCACACCGGAATCGGTGCGGCCTGCACCGCGAATGGAAACGCTCTCCCCGGTCAGCGACCGGACGGCAGCCTCCAGCGCGCCCTGGACGGAGGGGCCGTTTTCCTGTCTCTGCCAGCCGTAATAGGGCGTGCCGTCATATTCGACGGTCATGCGGAAACGTGGCATCAGCCGAGCCTCGTTGTGGCTGGAACCGGCGTACCACGCACGAAATCGGCCGCCGACATCGGCTTGCCGCCCGCCTTCTGCAAGCGTGTGAGCCGCACGGCATCGCTGCCGCAGGCAATGGTGAGCGCGTCATCGAGAGCGCTGCCCGCTTCGCCCATGCCGCTGGCCAGTTCCGAAGCCAGCACCTTGACGCGCTCTGGCTTGCCGCCGATATCCATCTCCAGCCATGCGCCGGGAAACGGCGAAAGGCCGCGAATGTGGTTATGGACATCCTGTGCGGGCCTTGAAAAATCGATACGGGTCTCACCCTTGTCGATCTTCGCGGCGTAGAGCACGCCCTCTTCCGCCTGCGTGACGAGGGGCAGGTCGTCTGCCTCCAGCTTGGCCATCGCCTGCCGCATCAGCCGCGCACCTGCCAGCATCAAGCTGTCGTGCAATTCTCCAGCCGTCATATTCTCGTCGATTGCGACCTTCGCGGTAAGCGCGACGGGGCCGGTATCGAGCCCCTTTTCCATTTTCATGACCATCATGCCGGTTTCGGCATCGCCGGCCATGATCGCCCGCTGGATGGGGGCAGCACCGCGCCAGCGTGGCAGCAGCGAGGCGTGACCATTGTAACAGCCAAGACGTGTGCCGGACAGGATCGCTTCAGGCAGCAGCAGGCCGTAAGCCACGACGACCGCCACATCGGCGTTGAAATCCCGGAACTGCTGGCGATCTTCCTCCGCCTTGAAATTCACGGGCGTCAGTACAGGCAGCCCGAGCAATTCGGCCACCTGATGGACCGGCGACTTCTGCAAATCGAGACCACGGCGGCCGCCGGGACGCGGCGGCTGGGTGTAGACGGCAACGATCTCGTGGCCCGCCTCCACCAATGCACGCAATGTAGGAACGGAGAAATCCGGCGTGCCCATAAAAATGATGCGAAGAGACATCGTAGCCCCCTGCCCTGTCGTCCGTTCCGGCCCAAAAAGGACGGATCAGATCTTTGCGCGGGCCGCTTTCGTGAATTTCTTGATGACCATGTCGCGCTTTAGCCGCGAAATATGGTCGATGAAGAGAACGCCGTTGAGGTGGTCGATCTCATGCTGCAAACAAGTCGCGAGCAGACCATCCGCTTCGACCGTCTGCTGCTTGCCGTCACGCCCGACATATTGCACCGTGAGCGACGCGGGACGCTCCACTTCGGCATAATAGTCGGGAATGGAGAGGCAGCCTTCCTCATAGGTCGAGATATCGTCCGACACTTTGAGGATTTCCGGATTGATGAAAACGACCGGGGTCTTTTCTTCACCTTCGCGTGCCACGTCGATCACCAGCATGCGGCGCGGCACGCCGATCTGAATGGCGGCGAGGCCGATACCGGGTGCATCATACATGGTTTCGAGCATGTCGTCGGCAAGGCGCAGCACTTCGGCGTCCACCTGTTCGATGAGTTTCGATTGCTGGCGCAGCACGGGATCGGGCAAAATGATAAGCGGTTTGATGGTCATGGCTTCCCATAACGTATCTCTCGCGCGGAGGAAATAAAAAACACGAAGGAGAAAACCGCCTCCTGCATCGACCCGGCCCGACTCATTTCCGCCGCAGAAGTGTTCTTGTTTTGATCTTCCGAATCACTGGAAATCTGCTAGATTTAATCATGAACATAGATTTCTCCGTTCTCCTTAATCCCGCGCTGCGGGCCGGCTCCGTCGATATCAGCTTCGGCGCGCTGCTTGTGGCCCTGGTTTTAGGCCTGACCATCACATGGCTGGTCACGACAAACCGCACAAGAAAAGCGGGAGCCGACAGTGAAATCTCCGACCTTTTGAAAACACAGTCCGAATTGCACGGGCGGATCGCGGCCATGGCGGAAACGCTTGGCACACGCCAGACAGAGATGAGCCAGACGCTGAACCAGCGCCTTGACGGCATGTCGCAGCGCCTTGGTGAAACGCTGACGGAGCAGACCCGGTCGACCCATGAGAATCTGAGCCGCCTGCAGGAGCGCCTGGCCGTCATCGATGCCGCGCAGGGCAATATTCAGGATCTGGCGAAGGACGTGGTGGGATTGCAGGCGATCCTTTCCAACAAGCAGACGCGCGGCGCTTTCGGACAGGCGCGCATGGAAACGCTGATCGCCGACGCCCTTCCCGCCGGGGCGTTCCAGCTTCAGCCGACGCTTTCCAACGGTTACCGGCCCGACTGCATCATCAAGATGCCGAACAATGCGCCAGCACTGGTCATCGATGCCAAGTTTCCGCTGGAGGCGTGGAACGCGATCAAGGCGGATGAGACGCCGGAAACCAAACGCGCCGCCGTGCAGCAGTTCCGCCGCGACATGGAAGTGCATATTCGCGACGTGGCCGAGAAATATCTCATTCGCGGCGAAACGCAGGATACGGCCTTCATCTTCGTGCCCTCCGAATCGATCTTTGCCGACATCCATCAGCATTTCGAATATCTCGTGCAGCGCGCCCACCGCGCCCGCGTCGTCATCGTCTCACCCTCGCTTCTGATGCTGTCGGTGCAGGTCATCCAGTCTGTTTTGAAAGACCAGCGCATGCGCGAGCAGGCGCATCTCATCCAGGGCGAAGTGGCGCTGCTCATGGACGATGTGCGGCGGCTGGACGACAGGACGCGCAAGCTGCAAGCCCATTTCGGGCTGGCGCAGAAGGACGTCGACATGATGCTGATCTCCTCCGACAAGGTGCTGGCGCGCGGCCAGAAGATCGAAGGTCTTGATTTTTCGCCGACGGAAAAAGAGGCTTCGCATGGCGAAATCGAGCAGGCCCGTCGCTTTGCGGAAAACCGAGCCGGTGCGGCCAAATTGCGGGTAGTTGACGACGAGTGATCGTCTCGGGCAAAGTCGCCGCCTTGCTCAAATTTCATACGGACCCAGCGCCCCATGATTACTGTTTTCGGCTCCATCAACATGGACCTCGTCGCCACCGCCAAACGCCTGCCCAAGCCTGGTGAAACCGTGACCGGAGACACCTTCTCCACGGCCGCCGGCGGCAAGGGAGCCAATCAGGCGCTGGCCGCACGACGTGCAGGGGTTACGGTGAAGATGGCCGGCGCTACGGGTGATGATACCTTTGCCGCACCGGCGCTGACCTTGCTGCGCGACGCGGGTACCGATCTGTCATTGGTCAAAACTGCGCCCGGCCCAACGGGGACGGCCGTGATCCTCATCGGTGAAGGCGGTGAGAACATGATCTCGGTCATTCCCGCAGCAAATGGCGAAGTCTCCGCATTCGACGCGACAAAGGTCGTGGGCGAGATGGACGCAGGCGATATTCTGATGCTGCAGTTCGAAATACCGGCTGCAGCCATCGAAGCGGCGCTGATGGCTGCAAAGGCAAAGCGCATCACCACCGTCATCAATACCGCACCGCTGACCGCAGATGGTCCGCGCCTTGCCGGCCTTGCCGATATCGTCATCGCCAACGAAACCGAGTTTGAGTTGCTGATCGGCAAGAACGGCCTCTCCAGTGCCGAACGAGAGAGCGAACTCAAGGCCCTTCACGACAGGACCGGCCAGACTTTGATCGTCACGCTTGGTGCAGATGGCGTGATCGCCATGCGCAACGGCAAGGTTTTCAGGGCTTCCGGCCTGAAGATCGAGCCGGTCGACACGGTTGGTGCGGGCGATACCTTCTGTGGTTATCTTGCCGCCAGCCTTGATCAGGGAATGGATTTCGAAAAGGCGCTGAAGCGCGCCGCCGTTGCAGGTTCACTCGCCTGCACGCGCGCCGGCGCCCAGCCTTCCATTCCGCAGGCGGCGGAAGTGGATGCGGCGCTCTGACGGATCAGGCCGCCGGCGCATTTTCCGGGCGTAAACCCGCTGCGCAGTTTTACTGGAAATGCTTTAGCGACGGATGAAGGTGAGATAGGCCGAGCTGCGGCCTTCTCGTTTCGCCTTGTTCTCGTAGCGCGTGCCTGGCCAGTTGGCATAAGGCGTGCGCCAATCGTCAGCGCTTGTTGCCGTCCATTCAAAACCGCCATGGCGGGCACAATGCTGCAGCGTCCAGTTGACGTAAGTATCGATATCCGACGCAAAGCAGAACTTGCCGCCGGGTTTCAACACACGATGGAAACGGGCGAGGTTGACGTCAGAAACGAAGCGGCGCTTCCAGTGCTTCTTCTTCGGCCACGGATCGGGATAAAGCAGATCGATATGATCGATCGATCCCTCAGGCAGCCAGTCGAGCAGCTGCGTCGCATCATCGTCGTAAAGGCGGATATTCATCAGCTCACGTTCGCGGACCGTGGCGAGCAGCTTGGCCATGGAATTCACGAAGGGCTCGACGCCGATGAAACCCGTCTCGGGATTTTCGACCGCGCGGTGGGCGAGATGCTCGCCGCCGCCGAAACCGATCTCCAGACGGATCGATCGCACATCCGCCGGAAAGAGAGCGACGAGATTTTGCGGGGGCACGCTTTCCAGATCGATTTTCAGCAGAGGCAGCAGATTCTCGATCGTATCAACCTGCTGATTGCGCAGGGGCTTTCCCTTGCGTCGGCCAAAAAACGCTTCCGTTGCGCGCGAACGCCGTTCTTCCGTCATCTCATACTCTCAACAACAAATAGACTTAACCCGCACAGCGCCACATGGGGCACTATGCGGGTTACAAAAGGTGCAGACGGTATCTCTCAATCGCCGCCGAATGACAAGCTTAGAAAGAGTCCCCGTATTTTCCGGACGTAAAACCGCTACGCAGTTTTACTGGAACTGCTTCAAGCGCTCAAAGCTTCCTTGAGCGGCTTCACCAGATCGAGCTTCTCCCATGAGAAGGAGCCGTCACGACCAGCCTTGCGGCCGAAGTGACCGTAAGAAGAGGTCTTGGCGTAGATCGGCTTGTTGAGATCGAGATGACGGCGAATGCCCGACGGCGAGAGGTCCATGACCTTGCGGATCGCGGCTTCGACCTGATCTTCGCTGACCTTGCCGGTACCATGCAGATCCACATAGATCGACAGCGGCTGGGCGACGCCGATCGCATAGGCGATCTGGATCGTGCAGCGCTCGGCAAGGCCGGCAGCCACGACGTTCTTGGCGAGATAGCGGGCGGCATAAGCGGCGGAACGGTCGACCTTGGTCGTGTCCTTGCCGGAGAATGCGCCACCACCATGGGGGGCAGCACCGCCATAGGTGTCGACGATGATCTTGCGCCCGGTCAGGCCGGCATCGCCATCGGGACCGCCGATGACGAACTTACCCGTCGGGTTGATATACCACTGGCAATCGTCTGCGATCTTCAACTCGCCCAGAGCCTCGCGAATATAGGGCTCGACGACCTCACGGACCTTCTTCGAGTCCCAGCTGGCATCGAGGTGCTGCGTGGACAGGACGATGGAGACGGCTTCCGAAGCCTTGCCGTCGACGTAACGAACCGTCACCTGGCTCTTGGCATCGGGGCCGAGCTTTGCCGCTTCGCCTTCGCCGCTCTTACGGGCGGTGGCGAGCAGCTGCAGGATGCGGTGGGAATAATAGATCGGCGCCGGCATCAGGTCCGGCGTTTCCTTGCAGGCGTAACCGAACATGATGCCCTGGTCGCCAGCGCCCTCGTCACCCTGCTTGTCGGAGGCATTATCCACGCCCTGCGCGATATCGGCCGACTGCGGATGCAGCAGAACGTCGATCTTGGCGGTCTTCCAGTGGAAACCATCCTGTTCGTAGCCGATGTCGCGGATCGCCTTGCGGGCGGCGGACTTGAACTTGGAAGGGTTGATGACCGGGTGGCCGGCGGCGTCCTTGACGACCTTGCCGTCCTTGTCCTTCTTCAGAAGCGTGTCGGGAACCCGAACCTCACCGGCGATAACAACGCGGTTGGTCGTCGCAAGCGTTTCGCATGCGATGCGCACGGTCCAGGGGTCAACGCCCGTCTTGGCCGCCTCACGGTAAATAAGATCCACGATTTCATCGGAAATACGATCACAAACCTTGTCCGGATGACCCTCGGCCACGGACTCGCTGGTGAACAGGTAATTGGCACGCATGCGGGATTCCCCTCAAAGAATGGTCTTGGAGTTTGTTAGTCATTTCGGCCGCGAAAAACAAGGACACAACCACATAAATATATCTTTATGTGAGAATTCCTTTCTAATCGGACACAAAAAAACGGTCCTTACGGACCGTTGAGTGCCCGGCATCCCGTGCCGGAAATTTTGCGCTGCGCAGGCTGCTTACTCGGCGTCGCCTTCGGCGGCGAGCGCCTTGACGAGATCGACCAGGCGGCGGCGAACCTTCGGGTCGGCGATCTTCACGAAAGCCCGGTTCAGCTGCAAACCTTCAGCCGAGGACAGAAAGTCGACCACATAATTGGAACTTGAGGCTTCGGCCATGCCAGACGTGCCGCCGACCTGGTCACCAGGCGCATCCTCGAAGAAAAAGGAAACGGGCACATTGAGGATCCCTGAAATATTCTGGAGGCGACTGGCGCCAACGCGGTTCGTGCCTTTTTCATATTTCTGGATTTGCTGAAAGGTAATTCCGAGACTTTCCCCCAGCTTCTCCTGGCTCATTCCGAGCATGGTTCTACGAAGGCGAATTCGGCTTCCGACATGAATGTCGATGGGGTTAGGCTTTTTCTTATTCTCGGTCATCATGCGGTCCTGACACTCGGAAAGGGTTGATATCTCGTTTCACTACTATTCGAAGAAATGAGTCGGCAATTCGACAGCGTCTAAACTTGTTTTACGACTGACGTATTCACTATGCAATTACAGGGGTTCCCGGTCAATTCTGGCGCCGAGCAAAACTCAAGGCGGGAAATACCGCAACGATCATCAAGATTGAAAAAATCAACCAGAAATACGTCCGATGTGTGTCGTAAGTAAATGCGTCATTAGACCCACCACTCAAAGTGGCGTCAACAATTCCCACCCGACCATAGTCCAGCCCGGCAATAATGCGGCCATAGGGGTCTGTGACGGCGGAAATTCCGGTATTGGCGCCGCGAATCACCGGCACGCCCGTCTCAACGGCGCGTACCCGTGCCTGCAGAAAATGCTGGTAGGGACCGGGTGTATCACCAAACCAGCCGTCATTCGTCACATTTAGGATCGCCGCCGCCCCCTGAAGGCCCGGCGTCATCTCACCCGGGAAAATGATCTCGTAACAGATCAGGGGATAGAAAGTCTTGCCTGAAGGGAGCGTGAGCGGCGTGCGCGACGAGGCGGCGGAAAAGCCACCCGGCAGGGCAATGACATTGTCGATGCCGAATTCCCGCAGGATGCCTTCAAAGGGAACATATTCGCCAAAGGGCGTCAGATGCACCTTGTCGGTCGCGCCAATGATCTCGCCCTGGCTGTCGATCGCATAGACCGAATTGTAATAACGCGGCGGCCGGCCGGCTCCCTGATCTTCCATCCTGACGGCGCCGGTCAACAGCACCTGGCCATCCTCGAGCGTACTGGCGATTTCCGCGAGCGCATCCGGATTTTGCGTTAGGATGAACGGCACGGAGGTTTCCGGCCAGACGATGATGTCAGGGCGTTTTTTCCCTTCGCCCGGCGGCAGGGCCGACAACCGCAGGTGCTCTGCGAAAATCTCGGCACGGTCAGTATTCAGCATCTTGCGGGATTGATCGATGGCCGGCTGCACGATGCGGACGGTCAGAGCGTCTGCTGGCGTCTCTACCGGTGTCTGCAGGCGGTAAAAGCCGTAACCGAAGTGGGCGGCAAGCAGCAGGCCCGCCAGCGTCAGTCCCGGTGCCATGCCTTTTTTTGTACCGATCAGGGCCGGTGAAGAGAAGATGAAAACCGCCAGCATCGTGATGCTGAAAAGGCCGAGCAGATGGGCCGACTGCATCATGATCGGGACGGGCATGATGCCATAGCCGATGGCGTTCCACGGAAATCCGGTCGCGAGGAAACTGCGCAACCATTCCGAAACGCCGAAGGCGGCGGCAAGCGCCGCAATGCGACCAAGGCCATCCGACCAGAGGAGATTGGCGGCCGCGACGGCAAAGCCATAAAACAGTGCCAGCAATGCCGGCAGACCGAGGATGGCGAGCGGCAAGGCCCAGGCGAATTCATCCGCTTCCAGCAGGAGAGCATTGCCCAGCCACCACAGGCCGGCCACGAAATAACCAAACCCGAAACACCAGCCGATGCCGAAAGCCGGCAGGATGCGGCTGAAGAGACCACCGCCCGGCTTGCCTGTGCAGCCGTCCACGAGCCAGACAAGCAGGGTGAAAGAGAAAAAAAGCGCTGCGAAAAAGCCGAATGGAGGCAGGGCGAGCGCCCCAATCGCACCCGCAGCAATCGCCATCACTGCGCGGCTCATGCCGCCGGCCAGCATTACCCTGCCTGCAAGACGCTCCATGCCATCTCCGTTTATGCGCGTCTGGAAAAGCCCGCTCCCGGCAAGGCCGCGCCACGGAATTTCCCCTCAAACCCGGCGTAAAGGAAAAAAGATTCGCAGTCCACAGGTGGGATCGCGGCGGCGGTCTCCTGCGGCCTTTTGGTCGTTCCAACCTGCCGAATCTCTGTCTTGAGATAAAGGTGACGGGGGCTCCCCGTCACCTTTTCTAGTCGGCGTTCTGCTGGTGCGTGATCAGGCGAACATCGGGCGCTGGCAGTGCGATAACCCCGTCGGCTTCGCCGGGAGCCTGGTCGTCCTGCCCTTCCGAGCCATGATCACGGACGATACGGACGCCCTTGATACGCCGGCTATCCGCATCGAGAATCTGAAACTCGAAACCGGGCACGGCCCTGACCACCTCGCCCTTGGCTGGAATGCGTCCGAGCGCGAAAAAGATAAGGCCGCCGAGCGTATCGATTTCTTCCAGATGTTCGCGCACGTCGAATTCGGGCCCGATCACCTCGGCAAGTTCGGTGAGTTCCGCACGGGCATCCGCGACAAGCACATCGGCGGAGAGACGCGAAAACATCGCCTCGTCCTTGTCGTGCTCGTCATCGATATCGCCCACGACCATCTCGACGATATCCTCGTGGCTGACGAGACCGTCCGTGCCGCCATATTCGTCGATGACCAGGGCCAGCTGCGTTCTCTGTGCCTGCATCGTCTTCAAGAGGTCGGAGGCAAGCATCGAGGGTGGTGCGAAGAGAATTTTGCGCACGAGGCCGGCATCGGCGACCGTCTGCTCGAGATCGACCCGCGCCAGATCGAAATTCGGACGTGGTGAGCGCGCTGTTGCCTTCACCTCGCCATAAGCGACGCTGCGCGAACCCGCGCGGCGTTTGTTACGGGCCTGCTTGGCGACATAGGCCAGCAGATCGCGGATATGGATCATGCCCTTGGGATTATCCAGCGTCTCATCGTAAACAGGCATGCGGGAGCGCCCGGTTTCTTCGAACAAGATCAGCGCTTCGCCGATCGTCATGTTCTGGTCGAGACCGTCGATATCGACCCGTGGGATCATGATATCTTCGACCCGAACTTCCCGGAAACGCAGGATATTGTTGAGCATCGCCCGCTCTTCAGGCGAAAAGGCGGCACCGATTTCGGTGTCAGCCATCAGCGCGTCGGTCAGATCCTCACGCAGGCGCTCGCCCTGTGACGGTTTCAGCAACCGCCCTATGCGCGACCAGATCGTCGATCTCGGCTTTGCATTAGAGTCGTTCCGTAAGTGACTACTGCCCTCCTCCGAAGAGGACTGCTCGCCGTTTTCTCTGCCCTCATTGGCAGGTCGTGCAGAATGTTCGTTCATGGCTCCAGACAATATTTAAAGCGGTTCCTGACCCGCGTAGGGATCAGATAGGCCAAGCACCGCCAAAATGCGAGTCTCAAGCGACTCCATTTCTTCCGCTTCTTCCTCGTCCATGTGGTCATAACCAAACAAATGCAGGAACCCATGAACGAGAAGATGGGTCAGATGATCCTCGAAACTCTTCTCAAGTTCAAGAGCCTCGCGTTCAACCGTCTCGCGGGCGATGACGATATCGCCCAGCATTGGGCCGGGCATTCCGCCCGGCTCCAGCGGAAAAGCGGGGAAAGACAAGACATTGGTCGCCCTGTCCTTGTCGCGCCATTCGGCGTTGATTTCCCGGATATTTTCGTCATCGGTGAAGACCAGCGACAGTTCGACCGGCATTTTCGGGAAGGGTTGCTCCTCTTCCCGTTTCAGAAAATCGACCACCGCATTCAGCACCTTGGTGGCAAAGGCAGCCAAGTTCTCTTCCGAGGACCAGCCTTCGGCCTCAACGCTGATTTGAATATCCAGAGCTGCCATTGTCTTTACGTCAGTTGCCCTTCGGAAGGCTCTCATCCGGCACCGCCGTGTGGGATTCGTAAGCCCGCACGATGCGTGCCACCATCGGATGGCGCACGACGTCGACATCCTTGAAGCGCACGACGGACACGCCTTCCACCTCGGGGAGGATTTGCAAGGCCTCGACAAGACCGGACTTCACACCACGCGGAAGGTCCACCTGGCTCGGGTCACCGGTCACGATCATGCGGCCGTTCTCACCAAGACGGGTGAGGAACATCTTCATCTGCATGGTCGTGGTATTCTGGGCTTCGTCCAGAATGACGGCGGCGTTGGCAAGGGTACGACCACGCATGAAGGCCAGCGGCGCGATTTCGATGACGCCCGCCTGAATGGCGCGCTCCACCTTGTCGCCCGGCATCATGTCATAAAGCGCGTCATAGAGCGGACGCAGATACGGATCGACCTTTTCCTTCATGTCGCCGGGCAGGAAGCCAAGACGCTCGCCCGCTTCGACGGCGGGGCGTGAGAGGATGATACGGTCGACCGCGCCACGTTCCAGAAGCTGTGCGGCATGGGCCACGGCCAGATAGGTCTTGCCGGTGCCGGCGGGGCCGACGCCGAAAACCAGTTCGGACTGCTCCAGCGCCCGCATATAGACATCCTGCGTCGGCGTGCGGGCAGCGATGGTCTTCTTGCGAGTGGAAATCTGCGCCATGGAAATCTTGGCCTTGCGCTCCATCGTCGGCAAGGTCAGTTGGTCGTCAGCGGCCATTGCCATTCGGATAGCACCTTCCACGTCGGAGGCCTCGGCGGTTCCGCCCTTGAGCAGACGTTCATAGAGGAAATCCAGCGCACGGCGGGCCTGATTGGTTGACACGACATCACCAGTGATGGCGACGGAGTTGCCGCGCGGGCGGGCGTCGATATTGAGGCGCTGCTCCAACAGCTTCAGGTTCTGATCGAACTGACCGAATAGCTCTCCCGCTATCCTGTTATTCTCGAACGTGAGGACGAAGTGATTGGCGTCGGTCGCGGCTTGGCGTGGCTGGCGCGATGGATTTGATACCAATTCGTGTGCGTTCAAGCGGTCAGACTCCTGTCCCAATCAGTGTCGGCTCCTCACTCTAACTCCCTGCCACCTCGGCAAACAAGCTGTTTGGACCCGTTGCGGTGATTCGTACATTAACAATGTCACCGATTTTCAACGTCTTTGCATCAAGATTCACGGATTGCAGCCACGGAGAGCGACCTATCAACTGCTCAGGCATGCGGCCGGGCTTTTCCAGCAACACATCCATGGTCTTTCCGACCAGCGATTCCGCAAATTCCTTCTGCTGCCGCAGCAACAGGGCCTGCAATCGTTCCAGCCGCTCGGCCTTCACGTCTTCCGCCACCTGGTCCGTCAGGTCCGCCCCCGGCGTGCCGGGACGAGTGGAATATTTGAACGAAAAGGCCTGTGCGTATTTCACCGTCTCGACCATCGCCATCGTATCTTCGAAATCACGATCAGTCTCACCGGGGAAGCCGACAATAAAATCCCCCGACATGGCAATATCAGGGCGGGCGGAGCGGATTTTCTCGATCAGCTGGATATATTCCTCACCCGTATGGCGACGGTTCATCGCCTTCAGGATGCGATCCGAGCCGGACTGCACCGGTAGGTGCAGATAGGGCATCAGGATGCGCAGGTCGCGATGGGCGCCGATCAGGCGGTCATCCATGTCGCGCGGGTGGCTGGTGGTGTAGCGCAACCGTGCAAGGCCCGGAATTTCGGCCAGCCTGTAGAGCAGTTCGGCCAGACCCCATTTTTCGCCTTTCGGTCCTTCTCCCTGCCAGGCATTGACGTTCTGGCCCAGCAGCGTGATTTCGCGCACGCCGGCATCCACCAGTTTCATCGCTTCATCGACGATCTGGCGAACGGGACGGGAAACCTCCGAGCCACGCGTATAGGGCACGACACAGAAGGTGCAGAACTTGTCGCAACCTTCCTGCACCGTCAAAAACGCCGTGACGCCACGCGAGCGCAACGTCGCCTTTTCGGCGACCGGTAGATGCTCGAACTTGTCCTCGACCGCATATTCGGTCTCGATGACGCGCTCACCGCGGCGCACCCGCTTCAGGGCGTCAGGCAGGCGGTGATAGGTCTGCGGGCCGATGACGACATCCACGGCGGGCGCACGGCGCAGGATTTCCTCGCCTTCGGCCTGCGCCACGCAGCCGGCAACGCCGATCATGAATTCACGGCCCTGCTCTTCGCGCGATTTTTTCATGTCGCGCAGACGGCCGAGCGCGGAATAAACCTTCTCAGCCGCCTTTTCGCGGATGTGACAGGTGTTGAGGAGAACCAGATCCGCCTCGCCCATGTCTTCCGTCTGAACGTAACCGTCCTTCGCCAGCGCATCGCTCATGCGCACGGAATCGTAAACGTTCATCTGACAGCCGTAAGTCTTGATAAAGACTTTTCGACTGTTAGAGCCCTCGCGGGCGATCATTTGTGGGGCGTCGAGGCCAAGTGTTTCCTGGGTCATGGCGGCTATCTAGTGTTTTTCACAGTCAGATTAAACAGAAAAATGCCGGAAAAGCGAGGATGCAAGAGCAACGGAGTAATTCCGTTGCTCTTGATTTTAGCTTACGCATCGAATTTCCCGAAAACCGCGCGCAACTTTCGGTCCGATGCTCTATTTCCGCCAGCCGCCGCGCAGGCTAAAGGCCAGCATCGAGCGGATGGCAGCGGCAATATCGGTCGCAAGACGCTTGCGATTGTCCGCACTGTGAAATGGAACGCTGTCGCCGAACGTCACGTCGACATCAATCGCGCCCGCCTTGATGACACCGAGCAGATGCGGCACCAGCGTGATGCTGCCCGGCCAGGCGGCAATGATCCGGTGGTAACGGCCCATGGCCATGCCCTGCACCCGCGTATAGGCGATGGCGACGGGCTGCACATAAACCAGCTTGCCCGGAACCTGCTCGGCGGCAGTGGAGGCGGCACCGAACAGAGAGGATTTGACGGCCAGCATGCGGTTGCCATCCGAAGTCGTGCCTTCGGGGAAAAGGACGACGATCTCGCCGTCGGCCATGCGGCTGGCGATCTCACCCACCTGCTGGCCCGTGCTGCGCTTCTGCTCTCGCTGGACAAAGATGCTTTTCTGAAGGCGGGCGAGCCAGCCGAAGACCGGCCAGTCACGCACCTCGGTCTTGGCGATGAACACCACGTCGGCAATGCTGCCGAGAACGAGGATATCCTTCCACGAAGCGTGATTGACCGCCAGCATCAGCGGTTTTGCCCGCTCCACCTCTCCATGAACATGGACGCGGATGCCGAGAACGTGACAGGCAATGCGATGCCAGATGCGCGGAATGCGCCGGCGCAGCCGCCAGTCGAAAGCGAGACCCAGAAGTTGCAACGGCAGCAATATGAGCGTCACGATCAGAAGAACGATCGCGATATAGGCTGTCCGAAGCCACATCATGATGGGAACGCCCGCTTGTTCACCGGCGTCTCAGCGTTCTTCGGGTTTCAACGGCACGCCATAAAGTTCCAGTCGATGATCGACGAGCTTGAAGCCGTGCTCGCGGGCGATCTTTTCCTGAAGCGCCTCGATCTCGGGCGAATGGAATTCGATGACCACGCTGTTCTTCAGATCGATCAGGTGATCGTGGTGTTCTTCAGGCACGGTCTCATAACGCGAGCGGCCATCGCGAAAATCGTGACGTTCGATGATGCCGGCGTCCTCGAACAGCTTCACCGTTCTGTAGACCGTTGAAATAGAGATGCGCGGATCCACGGCGGAGGAACGGCGATAGAGTTCCTCGACATCGGGATGATCGGCTGATTCCTGAAGGACGCGGGCAATCACACGGCGCTGGTCCGTCATCCGCATGCCGCGTTCGGCACAAAGCTCCTCCAGCGTTTTCGAAAGGTCTATCACGTCTTCTGGCCTTTTGAGTATTCCGGTTGAATTTCGCAGCTTTCGCCAAAAAATGCCTGTCGCAGGGAACTAGCGAAGATCGCGGCGCATGACAAGCGCCGTCGACTTTGATCCATTCTTGGCCGTGTAATAGGCCTTGCGTTCCGCAACCGTCTTGAAGCCGAGTTTTTTATAAAGCCCCAGCGCAGAGGCATTGTTATTATCCACCTCGAGGAACATGGTTTCGGCACCGCGCATCATTGCCTCGCGAATGGCCGACTGCATCAGACGCCAGCCGAGACCGGCGCGCGAGAATTTGTCGGACACCGCGACAGTGAGGATTTCCGCCTCACCAGCCACTTCCCGCGCCAGAACGAAACCGCCGAGCGGCTTGCTGAAAAAGGCGTTGGTCTGGCGGGCGACGGCTCCGAAAACCGACCCTTGCGTGAGCAGGCCCGAAAACTCCCCGTCATTCCACGGACGTGGGAAGCGCAAGGCATGCAAGTCCGCCACCGCGGCGCAATCCTCATGCTGCATCGGCACGATCTCGAAATAGGGTTTCCAGCTCAGGTAATCGTCAAACATCGCAAATATCAGGAATCAGAAACAAGCACTCATGCATGCCGTATCAGGCAACGTCCTGACGTGCCAGCGCAAAACCGGTCTGTGGCCGGGCATCCGGCCCCCGGAGATAAAGCGGCGCGGGTTTTGGTTGGCCTGCCGGCTTGCGCGCTCCGGCGCGCGCGACGAAGGCAATCGGGAAATGGTCCGGCCCGGAGCCGGTTTCCTCTCCCGCAAACAGCGGCGCGGCGGAGCCGATGACGGCACCGTCAAAACCGGAAAGGGCATCTTTGGCGTCATCCAGAGACAGAAGCGCCGCCTCGTTGAGTGGTGATCCATCCGTGCCGAATATCTGGAGATAGGTTTCGCCGCGTTTCGCATCGAGCCCGACGGCCACAGGCCGGCCTGGATTTTCGGCCAGATGACGCAGGCCAAGCGTCTCGAGCGTCGTAACGCCGACGGCCTCGACGCCGAGCGACAGGGCAAAACCGCGCGCCGCGGCAACGCCGACCCGAATGCCCGTGAAGGACCCCGGACCGATGGTCACCGCAATGCGCTCGACCTTCTGGAGCGGCAATTGTGCCTGCTGCAGGGCACCGTCGATCACCGCCATCAGCCTTTCGGCATGGCCCTTGCCGATCGTCTCGCAGACCTCGCCGAGCACAGCGTCAGAGGCGTTGTCATAGATACAGGCGGAACAATCCACCCCTGACGTGTCGAGTGCGAGAACAATCATGGTCTGGCTGACAGCATCAAACCGCTTCGACTTCGCGCACTTCGGGCACGAAATGGCGAAGCAGATTCTGAACGCCGTGCTTAAGGGTGGCAGTTGAAGACGGGCAACCCGAGCAGGCACCCTTCATGTTCAGGAACACGGTGCCATCGCGGAAGCCGCGGAAGGTGATGTCGCCGCCATCCTGCGCCACGGCCGGGCGAACGCGGGTATCAAGCAATTCCTTAATGGTGGCGACGATGGTTTCGTCACCCTCTTCAAAGAACTCGCCTTCCTCGTCCGAGACTTCGGCGGCAATGGCCGTGCCCATGATCGGCCGGCCAGACATGAAGTGCTCCATGATCGAGCCGAGGATGGCAGGCTTCAGATGCTGCCATTCGGCATCATCCTTGGTGACGGTGATGAAATCAAAACCGAAATAGACACCGGTAACGCCCGGAATCGTGAAGAGACGCTCCGCCAGGGGCGAAGCCTGCGCCTGCGACGCATTGAGGAACTCCACTGTCCCGCTTTCCAACACCACCTTGCCCGGCAGGAATTTCAGCGTGGCGGGGTTGGGCGTGGCTTCCGTCTGAATGAACATCGTCGTCTCCTTCGAGGTCGCGGTTCACGCCCCGTAATTTAGAATTCTTCCAAAAATACGCCCGGCGAAGCCACACTTCAAGCCCTGACATGATAATTACATTCAAGAAATCGTCAGTCTTTAAAACCCGTCCGAAACCGGATCAGCAGAGCGCGTCGATTTCCTCATCCGTCAGTGTATCCGGCAAGACGGTGACCGGGATCGGGAAGGCCGCGCCGCGTCCGGCGATGGAGGAAACCAGCGGTCCCGGCCCTTCTTTCGTCGATCCGGCAGCCAGCACGAGAATGGCGATATCGCGGTCTTCCTCGATCAACCCGTGAATCTGCTCGGTGGCGCTGCCTTCCCGAATGACGGATTCCGGCTCGATACCGATCGTTTCGCGCACCTTCTGGGCGACCTTGGCGAGCGTCGCTTCCGCTTCCTCACGCGCCTCGGCCCGCATGATCTGCTCGACACCCAGCCATTGCTGGAAATCACCTTCCGGGATCATGTAGAGCAGCACCAGTCCGCCATTGGAGTTCTTGGCGCGACGACCGGCATAATGCACGGCCCTTTCGCATTCCGGTGTGTCATCGATTACGGCGAGAAACTTGCGGCGATGCCCTTCCAGACGCGACAGCCGTGTTGAAACCATTCTGCACTCCCAAAATCCGCCGTGATCCGAAAAACCGCCCGACGGTTCGGGCGGAGATTATATCAAATCACGGCAGGCGCAAACCGCCCGCCGCATTCGCGTGGCAACGGCCTGTCAGCGCAGGAAACCGATGATATCACGCACCTCGTCCATCGTCTTTTCAGCGATAGTGCGTGCCCGCTCGCCGCCTTGGCTGAGGATGGCGTCAATATGGGTCGGATCATCGAGAAGACGGCGCATCTCGTTGTTGACTGGCGCAAGGACATTGACGGCAAGCTCAACGAGGGCCGGCTTGAAGGTGGAGAACTGCTGACCGCCGAATTCGGCAAGAACATCCGCCTTGGTCTTGTCGGAGAGGGCAGCATAGATGCCGACGAGGTTTTCGGCCTCCGGGCGTCCCTTCAGACCTTCCACTTCGCTCGGCAGCGCGTCCGGATCGGTCTTCGCCTTCTTGATCTTCTTAGAGATCGCGTCGACATCGTCCATCAGATTGATGCGCGACAGATCGGAAGGGTCGGACTTCGACATCTTCTTGGTGCCGTCCTTCAGCGACATGACGCGCGGCGCCGGGCCACCGATCAACGGCTCCACCATCGGGAAATAAGCATGCACCGGCTCATCGCCAACCGTGATATCAACGCCCAGACCGGCGTTACGAATATGGCCGCCGAAATCGATGTTGAATTTCTGGGCGATATCGCGGGCGAGTTCGAGGTGCTGTTTCTGGTCATCGCCGACGGGAACATACGTGGCGCGATAGACGAGAATGTCGGCAGCCATCAGGCTCGGATAGGCGAGCAGGCCGAGCGAGACCTGTTCGGCATTCTTGCCGGACTTGTCCTTGAACTGGGTCATGCGTTCCATCCAGCCGATGCGCGCCACACAGTTGAACACCCATGCCAGTTCCGCATGCTGCGGCACGGCTGACTGGTTGAAGACGATATGCTTCACGGGATCGATGCCGGCTGCGATGAAGGCGGCCGCAATCGAGCGGGTCTGCGCCTTCAGGTCCGAGTGAACGAGCTGGGCGGTGATGGCATGCATATCGACGACGCAATAGATGCAGTCGTTATCTTCCTGCAGCGCCACGAATTTGCGGATCGCGCCGAGATAATTGCCGAGATGCAGATTGCCGGTCGGCTGGACGCCCGAGAAAACCAGCGGCTTGAATGCGTTCATTGTCGTCCTCGAAAAGGCTTGTGGAGGGCCCCGCCCCGTGTTTGCAATTGCACGCGCGCTTATGCACCCACAGCCCCTCGCAATCAAGCGGTTTCAAGGGCCGTCAACCGCGCGGCTGAAGAAGGTCCCAGCGATTTCCGTAAGGGTCGGCAAAGACCGCGACCGAACCATAAACCTCATGGTGCGGCTCTTCCAGAAAGCGAACGCCGCGCGCAATCATGGTTTCATAGTCGCGGGCAAAATCGTCGGTATACAGGAATAATCCGACACGGCCGCCGGTCTGGTTGCCGATGGCAAGCCGTTGCTCTTCGCCATCCGCCTCGGCGAGCAGGAGGGCGCCACCCTCGGCGCCTTGCGGCTTGACCACAAGCCACCTTTTGCCGTCGTCAAGCGGCTGATCGGAGAGGCACTCGAAGCCGAGAACATCGCAATAAAACGCCTTTGCCCGATCATAGTCATCGACGACAAGCGTGACCAGCGCGATGCGGCGGTTTTCAGAAAAGGACATCAGCCCACCTCCGTCTCGGCGGTCTTTTTACCGCGCTTGCGCACGGCTCTCTTGACCATGCCGATATCGGCACCGCCAGAAACGAAAGCCAGCACGAAATAAACCAGCATCGCCGTAAAGACGAGGCCCATGATGGTCCCTGCCCGGACGAAGATGGACGAGGCCGACGACAGCTCGAAACTCAGCCAGGTCAGCGCATAATGCACAAAACCGGCCATCAGGGCCGCAGCCAGGAGCAGACGCGGAATGCGGGTCAGCAGCGGAATATCCACATGCCAGTGACCGCGCCACAAAAGCATGCCGAACAGCAAGGCGGCGTTGACCCAGCCGGCAGTGATCTCGGCAATGGCAATGCCCGGGCCGCCGAGACGCGGAAACAGCGTCAGTGCCAGGGAGACATTCACAACCACGGAAACCGCCGCGAAGATCATCGGTGTGCGCGTGTCCTCGCGGGCGAAAAAGCCCGGAATGAAGGCCTTGATCAGCACGAAAGCCGGCAAACCCAGACCATAGATACCGAGGATCTGCGCGACGGTGATGGTAGCCGAAGGTGAGAAGTTGCCGCGTTCATAAAGAAAACGAACGATGGGCTCGGCCATGACAAGAAGAGCCGCCGCCGCAGGCAAGGTCAGGAATAATACGAATTCGACCGAGCGGTTCTGCAGACTTCCCGCCTCCACCATGTGCCCGCCGCGCAAAGCGCGTGCAAGTTCCGGCAAAAGCACGGTGGCCACGGCAATGCCGACAACGCCCAGCGGCAGCTGGTAAATCCGGTCGGCATAAGCAAGCGAGGAGATCACGCCCTCGCCGGCTGACGCAATATTGGTGTTGATCAGAAGGTTGATCTGGGTGATGCCGCCGGTGATTGCCGCCGGCAGGGCAAGAACCAGCAGCCGCTGCACATTTTTCGTTAGCCGCGGCCTGCGGAGACCGATCCGCATGCCGGCGTTGCGCACGGCGATCCAGACGATGGCGAGCTGCACCAGACCCGCTGCCATCACCCCCCACGAGAGCGCATAACCCACCTGCAGGGGATCGTAATTCTTCCACCATGCCAAGGCGAGCACGCCGATGAGGATGATGTTGAGGAAGACAGGTGCGATTGCCGCCGCAAAATAACGGTGCAGCGAATTCAGCATGCCGCCCATCATCGCCGCGAGCGACATGCAGGCGAGATAGGGAAACATGATGGTGGCGAGGCGGACAGTGTTGTCGAACTTCACCGGGTCTTCGAGGAAGCCCGGCGCGATTACCGTGCGCACGATGAACGGCATCGACAATTCCATCAAAATTGTCAGGGCCAGAAGCACGGTGAAGAGAACGCCGAAAACCTCTTCGGAAAAGCGCCTTGCACCCTCCATGCCGTTCGCCTCGATTTCCTTGGCGAAAAGCGGCACGAAAGCCGAGTTAAAGGCGCCTTCGGCAAAAAGCCGCCGGAAGGTGTTGGGAAATCGGAACGCGGCATTGAAGGCGTCAGCCACCGGACCAGTACCGACGGCAGCGGCCATCAGCGTTTCGCGCAGAAAGCCAAAAATGCGGCTGCCGAGCGTGGCGGTGCCAACGGTGGCGAACTTGCCGATCAGACTCATGGGGATATCAAGCCTTTGCCGTGCGCGCGGCCGGCAGCGCCGCCACGTCTGGATGGGCGATGATGCCGTTCGGCATGCGGTCACGCAATTCGTCTTCCTGCTCGCTCATCACGGCCTTCAGGCGCTGCGCAATGCTGGCCTGCCGGTTGTCATTCGTCACCTTCTGGCCGAACAGATCCGTCACGTAGAAGGTGTCGATGACCTTCTCGCCGAAGGTGGTGATGCGGGCGGAGTGAATATCAAGTGACAGGTCGGCGATGACAGCCGTCATATCGGCCAGAAGCCCCGGCCGGTCGAGGCATTCGACTTCGATGACGGTGAACTTGTTCGACAGACCATTCGAGATGGTGACGGAAGGCGGAATGGTGAAGGCGCTTTTTTTCCTGCGGCTCTTCGTACGCGTGGCGATCATTTCCGGCAGGCGCTGCTTACCGGAGAGGACTTCCTCGATGAGCTTGCCGACATTGGCACCGCGCCGCGTCTCATCTTCGTCGATCGGGAATTCGCGGTTGATGAGGATCGTATCCAGCGCCCGCCCGTCAGAGGTGGTGAAGATCTGCGCATCCGCAATGTTTGCGCCGGCAGCTGCACAGGCACCGGTGATGATCGACAACAGGCGCGGATGGTCCGGCGCCAGCACGGTGATTTCCGTGATGGCGTGGAAGGAATGGGTGCGCACCATTGTTGACAGCGCCTTTTCCTGCTTGTCCGCCTCGCGCATGAAGCGGGTGTGGCGCACCTGGTCTTCCAGCGCCACCGTCAGCAGATAGGGCTCGTAATGCAGCTTGGTATATTTGCGCCGCGCCTTCTGACCCCAGTCTTCGAGAGCATCGTAGAGCGCCTGGCGGGCAATCTGCGCACGCTCCTTGCGCGAGACTTCCGAGAAGCCGCCTGACAGAAGCAGTTCAGTCTCGTAATACAGCGAACGCAGCAACTGCCCCTTCCAGCCGTTCCACACGCCCGGACCAACGGCGCGGATATCGCACACCGTCAGGATCAGCAGCATCTTCAGCCGCTCCATGGACTGCACCTTGTCGGCGAAATCGGTGATGGTCTTGCGATCGTGCAGGTCGCGCGTCTGGGCGACCATGGACATCAGAAGATGCTGTTCGATCAGCCAGACGACGGTCTCGGTCTGCTTGCCGGTGAGGCGGAAACGCTGGCAGAGCTTGCGGGCGACGCGTGCGCCGGCAATGGAATGATCCTCCTGCCGGCCCTTTGCCACATCGTGCAGCAGCACGGCGACATAAAGCGCCTCACGCTCCTCGACGCCCGGCATCAATTGATTGGCGAGCGGATGGGCATCCACGGCGGTTCCCTTGTCCACTTCCGACAGAACGCCGACCGAGCGGATCAGGTGCTCATCCACGGTATAATGATGATACATATTGAACTGCATCATCGCGACAATCTTGCCGAATTCGGGAATGAACTTGCCGAGTACGCCTGCCTCGTTCATACGGCGCAGCGTCAGGGCCGGGTCGCGACGGGAGGTGAGGATCGACAGGAAAAGCCGGTTCGCTTCCTCGTTTTCGCGAAGCTCGTCATTGATGAGCGAGAGAGAGCGGGTGACGACACGCAGCGCATCCGGATGCAGTTCGAGATTGTTGATATCGGCGATGTGGAAGAGCCGGATCAGATTGACCGGGTCGTTCTTGAAAACATCCGGTCTTGCCAGCGCGATGCGGCCCCGGTCTTCCACGAACTCCACCGAGCCCGGAATCTTGCGAACGCGGTGGGCAAAACGGCTGAGAACGCCTGACAGACCCGGCACATCCTTCGCCTGCCGGTCTTCCAGCGCGGCGCAGACGATGCGGGTCAGATCGCCCACGTCCTTAGCCACGAGAAAATAATGCTTCATGAAGCGCTCGACGGCGGAGAGGCCCGGGCGCGGCTGATAATTCAGCGCATCGGCGATTTCGCGCTGAATATCGAAGGAAAGACGCTCTTCCGCCTTGCCGGTGATGAAATGCATCTGGCAGCGGACGGCCCAGAGAAAATCATCGGCCTTTTCGAAAAGCTTCAGTTCGGACCTCGACAAAACACCGAGTTTCACCAGATCGGCCGTATCGCGGACGTGGTAATAATATTTGGCGATCCAGAACAGCGTGTGCAGGTCACGCAGACCGCCCTTGCCTTCCTTGACGTTCGGTTCCACCAGATAACGCGTGTCGCCCGCCTTGCGGTGGCGCTGGTCACGCTCGGCGAGCTTGGCGGCGATGAATTCCGGGCCGGTTCCGGTGACGACTTCCGACTCGAAGCGTTTTTCGAGGTCGTCGGTCAGGGATTTTCTGCCGCAGATCGCCCGCACTTCCAGAATCGCGGTTCGGATGGTCATATCGGATTTGGAGAGGCGAATGCACTCATCCACCGTGCGGGTGGCGTGCCCAACCTTGAAGCCGAGATCCCATAGCAGATAAAGCACGAACTCCACGGCCTTGTGCATATCAGGCGTATTCTTGGCCGGCAGCAGGAACAGGAGATCGATATCCGACCCCGGCGCCAGCGTGCCGCGGCCATAACCGCCGACCGCCGCGACCGCGATCTGCGGCGCATCCTTGGGATAGACATGTTGGCAGGCGAGATCATAGAGCGTTTCGATCAGCCGGTCCTGAAGCCAGGAGATGCGCCGGGCGCAATCAATGCCGCTGCCATCGGCTTTCAGCAGCTCTCTCGCCTTTTCCCGCCCTTCCGTGCTGGCCCTGCGGAAGATCGGCAGCAGATCCGACTTGATATCGGCGATGCGTTTGCCGTCTTCCTTGAAGATAACGTCGCAATCGCGCTTCAGCGCCGATACATCGAGAATGTCGGAAAAATCCAGGTCCTTGATGGCCATCTATGCCGGTATCCATGTCCTGTGGGATAACCCCACCGCTGCGATGGGACTGTCCTATAACGAGTTTCGGAGGCTATGGACAGGCACTGTATCTGTTCAAGCCTTGCCAAGTTCTTTCTTCAACGCATAGAGCGCGTCCAATGCCTCACGTGGCGTCATTTCGTCCGGGTTGAAGCTCTTCAGGGCTTCCTCCACTTTCGATGGTCCCGCTTTGCGGGTTTCCTCGCGGCGCACGGCAATCTGGAACAGCGGCAGATCGTCGATCAGCTGGCTGGCCGGGTTCTTGCGGTCGGCATCCTCGAGCTTCGTCAGCACCTCACGGGCACGCTCCACCACCGAGGCAGGCAGGCCCGCAAGTCGCGCGACCTGAATACCGTAGGAACGATCCGCAGCGCCCGGCCCGACCTCATGCAGGAAGATGACATCACCTTCCCACTCCTTCACCCGCATCGTGGCATTGGAAAGGCGGCCGAGTTTTTCCGACAGTACCGTCAGTTCGTGGAAGTGCGTGGCGAAGAGGCCGCGGCAACGATTGACCTCATGCAGATGCTCGACGGCCGCCCAAGCGATCGAAAGCCCGTCAAAAGTTGCGGTGCCACGGCCGATCTCGTCGAGGATCACCAGCGAGCGATCCGTTGCCTGATTGAGAATGGCGGCGGTTTCCACCATCTCCACCATGAAGGTCGAGCGTCCCCGGGCCAGATCGTCGGAAGCGCCGACGCGCGAAAACAGCCGGTCTACGACGCCGATATGGGCAGCCTCCGCCGGAACGAAGGAACCGATCTGCGCGAGGATGGCGATCAGCGCATTTTGGCGCAGGAAGGTCGATTTACCGCCCATGTTCGGGCCGGTGAGCAGCCAGATTGCACCGTTCTTGCCACCATTGACGGCGGAGAGATCGCAATTATTCGCAATGAACGGCCCGGCAGACTGCCGCCGCAGCGCTTGCTCAACAACCGGGTGCCGGCCGCCCTTGATTGAAAAGGTCATGGAGGCATCGACGATCGGACGGCAATAGGCCTGTTCGGTCGCAAGATAGGCGAGGCTTGAGGCGACATCGATCACCGCAAGCGCCAGAGCCCCGGCCTTGATCGCCTCCGCCTGCTGCACCACGGCCTCGACCATGCGCTCGAAGGCTTCCAGCTCCATGGTCAGAGCCTCGGCCGCGGCATTGGCGATGCGGCTTTCGAGATCGGCAAGCTCCGTGGTTGTGAAGCGCATGGCGCCCGCCATGGTCTGCCGATGGATAAAGCGCGCTTTGGCCTCATCCGTTGCCATCATTACATCGGCATTGCCCGCCGTCACCTCGATAAAATAACCCAGCACGTTGTTATGTTTGATCTTGAGCGACTTGATGCCGGTCTCATCGGCATATTGCAGCTGCAACCCGGCGATCACCCGGCGTGACTGGTCGCGCAGTGCGCGAACTTCGTCGAGTTCGGGATTGGCGCCCTCACGCAGGAAACCACCATCGCGTTTCAGAAGCGGCAGATCGTCGGCCAGCATCGATCCGAGCATAGCTTCAAGAGCGCCGGGCAGGGCTTTCAAATCCCTGAGAGCTTTCGCCAGCTCATCCGGCAGCAGCCCACCGTCGAGAATGACCGCAATTTTTTCGGCCGAAACCAGACCCTGCCGGATGGCGCCAAGATCGCGCGGGCCGCCACGTTCCAGCGCAAGGCGGGAAAGCGCACGGGGCATATCCGCGACATGTTTCAGCGCGTCACGCAGACCATCGCACAGGGAGACGTCATCGATGAGATAGGCCACGGCATCAAGACGGGCATTGATCCTTTCCGGATCGGTCAATGGCGACATCAGTCGTTCGGCCAGAAGTCGCGCACCGCCGCCAGTGACAGTGCGGTTAAGCGCGTGCAGGAGCGATCCATCCCGGTCGCCGGATAGTGTTTTCACCAGTTCCAGATTGGCGCGGGTGGCGGGATCAATGAAGAGCGTCGATGCCGCACTTTCGCGTTCCGGCGCGCCGAGCGGCGGACGCTCGGCAATCTGGGTCTTTTCGACATAGGCCACGGCTGCTGCTGCGGCTGCCATTTCCACCCGTGAAAACGTTCCGAAACCATCCAGCGTCGAGACGTTGAAATAACGCGCAATACGGCCTTCTGCCACCGCACTATCGAAGAGGATGGCCGGCTGCGGCACCGCGACACGGCCCAGCACATCGAAAACCGGCCGTAGTTCCTCGTCGTGGAACAGGCTGTCGGCAACGATCAGCTCACGCGGATCGATACGCCAGATATCGGCGAGAAGCCGCGTCAGCGTGGTTTCCGCCAGACGGAAGACGCCGGTGGAAATATCGATCCAGGCGAGCGCGAATTGCGCTTCGGCACTGCCGCGAATGCGGGCAAGCGCCATCAGATAATTGGATTCCGTCGGGGACAGCAGCTTTTCTTCAGTGAGCGTTCCGGGCGTGACGAGCCGCACCACATCACGCTTGACCACGGATTTCGATCCGCGCTTCTTCGCTTCAGCCGGGTCTTCGATCTGTTCGCAGACGGCGACACGGTAGCCGCGCAGGATGAGCTTCTGGAGATAATCGTCCGCCGCGTGAACGGGAACGCCGCACATGGGAATATCATGCCCCATATGCTGGCCACGTTTCGTCAGCGTGATACCGAGCGCGCGGGAGGCTTCGACCGCATCGTCAAAGAACAATTCGTAAAAATCGCCCATGCGGTAAAACAGCAGCGAACCGGGATTGTTCGCCTTGATCTCGATATATTGCTCCATCATCGGAGTGGCCGTCGCGCGGCTCTCTTCCGAGATCAGGGAAGCGGTTGTCAGAACGTCCGTCAATGGCCTGCCGATGTCATATCGTGTTGCGGAAAAGGAGCGCCGACACTAGCGGCATTGCCCGCCCCAACACAACACACACGGCACTGCTGCCCACAGGAACATCCTGATGGCCTCGATCAAAACCCGGTCAGCCGTTGATGCGTTCGGCCTCGCCGCCATAATAGCTGATATAGCGGCCGGCGATGGACGATACCGGCAAAACCACCAGGACGTCGGTGGTGTTGAAAGCATGATCAACGACCGCACCGGAGCCGAACATGGCGCCAAGACGCATATAACCCTTGATCAGCGGCGGCATGGCATTCAATGCCTTGCGGGTATTGAGCGCCTCGACCGGCACGAGGTCCATTTCATGATAGAGTTCGGGCAAAGCGACCGCTTCCCACTCTCCCTTTGCAAGGCAATTATGGTGCAGGAAGGACAGCGCCAGCGCATGTGCTTCCGGCTGCACGCCGGGGAAGGAAGCGCAGCCAATCATGGCGTCCATGCGGTGTTTTACGGCATAAGCCCAGTTGCCCTGCCACAGAAGCTCGACGGTACGCTTGGTGCGATATTCCGGCAGCACACAGGAACGGCCAAGTTCCATGAAGCGCTTGCCCGGATGGCGCGCGACAAGCCCGGCAATATCGAACTCGCTGGCAGAATAGAAACCATTATTGGCAAGCGCCGTTTCCTGTCGCAGCAGACGATAGGTGCCAACGATCTGGTCCTCGCTATCGCCTTCAATCGACTTGTCGAGCACAAGAAGGTGGTCGCAGACGCTGTCCCAGGCGTCGAAGTCGCGCTTGCGGCGCATCGCTTCGGCAGGAAGGCGCGCCTTCATTTCCTCGACAAAGACCCGGTAGCGCACGGATTGCGCGGCATCGATTTCACGTTCATTTCTGGCAAGCCGTGTTTCCAGCGTGCCGATACGGCCGAAAAGACCCTCATTGTCCTGAGCTGTCTCGGAACGAGGACTAATGACAACATTGTTTTCACAAATGTCGTGATTGAAGATTTCGGCAACCATGGGGAATCGCTCCGCCACCAAAGAGTTTTCCTGTCATAAATCACTAATTCGCGACAGAATAGTGACAAAATGCCGCCAACGCGAGTCTGTCAAGTTATGATGACAACACGCGTTTCGCCTCCAGTAGGCGACGGATTTCCTCAACCAGCCGGCGCGGGTCGGCGGGCTTGGCCAAAACAGCACCTGCACCGGCCTTCAGCAGTATCTCGGCGGTCCCGGCACCGGCGTCCCCGCTGAGAATGATGACGGGAATATTTCTTTCATCTTTCAGCTTGCCGAGGAGGTCCGGCAACACGTCGAGGCCCTCACCGCCCGGCATATTAAGATCGGAGACGATGAGATTTGGCAGGCGGGACGCACCCGACGCCACCGATTGCTGCAGGGCCTGAAAATTGTCGACGGCGCGGACGATATAGCCGCTTTTTTCCAGGACAGCCCGAATGATGCGCGCATTGACCGGATCGTCTTCGGCCACGAGTATCTCGATGCCGCTCGCTCTCTCCACCACCCTTGACGAAAATCCCACATCCGGGTGGTTATCGTTGATCGCGTCGCGCCGCTCTATGCCGCGCAGGCGGCCACACAGCACATCGATCAGGGATTTTTCGCGAAGGGGCCGGATCAGCCAGGCGTCGAAGGACGCATGGGTGGTCGAAGCCCGCTCTTCGGGACTGACGAGCAGCGTGCGACGGATCGTCTGCTGCGGCCAATCCCGCAGGGCATCCCTGAACAGTGCCGAGATACGCAGATCGACGATGATGTCGGTGAGATCGGCGGTCCGGCTGACAGTTCCATTCCTCAGCCTGTCCAGATCCTCCGGCTGATGGATGAGAATACATTTGCCGCCGAAAGCCTCGATGGCTTCCATCGTCACCGCCGCCGCCACACCCTCCGGCGCAATCAGCAGGACATTGGTGTGCTGCAGGCAATGGCTCCGGCCGGAATCCGGCATCTCGGCGGGAGCCCTGCCCGGGCGGAACACCAGCTTGAAGGTGCTGCCCTCACCCCTGCGGCTCGAAACCGTGAGGTTGCCGCCGAATTCCCGCACGATGCGGGCGGAGATCGCAAGGCCGAGACCCGTGCCGGCGCTTCGTTGCGACAACGGCCCGGCCTGCTCGAACTCCCCGAAGATCCGCGCCTGCTCCGCCTCACTCATGCCGGGGCCGGTATCTTCGACGGTGATCTGCAATTCGCCTTCGACCATGCGCGCCCGGATAACGACCCCGCCCACCTGCGTGAATTTCACGGCATTGCCGATGAGATTGAACAGGACCTGGCGCAGCCTTGCCGGATCGAAATCGAGATAATCGGGCACGTCAGGCGTGACGAAGGAGGCGATTTCGATGCCCTTTTCATGGGCACGATGGGCAAGCATCTCCACGATGCTCTCGATCAGCCGCCGCAGGTTTTCCGCGCGCGGGTTGAGCCTGAAGCGGCCGGCTTCCATGGTCGAATAATCCAGGAGATCCTCGACAAGCTGCACCAGCGACTGACCGGACTGTTTCATGCCATCCAGATAATTACGCTGTTCCTGATTGAGCTTCGTCTGCGACAGAAGGTGGTTCATGCCGAGCATGCCGGAGAGCGGCAGGCGGATTTCATGGCTGACCGTGGCAAGCAACCGCGCCTTTTCGGCATCGGCCTTTTCGGCGCGCAGGCGGGCATCTTCCCGTTCGGCCAGCGCAAGCCGTTCTTCGGTCACGTCTCTTGCGATACTGCTGATCATGAGACGGCTGCTTGCGAGATCGCGGGTTACCACATCGTGCCAGGAGAAGATGCGCTGACCGAACGGAGTCGCGATCTCCACATCATAGGCATGGACCCTGTCACCCGGGCGGAAAGCAATGCCGATCTCCTCGCAGCTCAAGCCTTCCGGCGACGTGCAGCCGGTCATTTCGCGAAAGACGCGGTTCGCCTCGACGATGCGCCGGTTCATGTTGCGGATCACGACGATATCGCCCATGGACTCCTGCATTTCGGCAATCAGCGACCGGTTTTGCGTTTGCCGCAGCCGGACATCCGAATAATCTGCGGGCAGCGTGCCGGGAAGCGGGAAAGATTTGCCGAAGAGCGCATAAAACAGGGCACCCATAAGCACCGCGCCAAAAAAACAGGCGAGCACGACGGTGACGGCATAGGGCACCGCAAGTGCGATCAGGGCGGCAGCGAAGGCCCCCACCGATAGCGAAATGGCGACATAAAGCGCAACCGCCCTGACATCGCTGGCATGTTCCTCGTTCGCAAGGCGCGTTGTCTTATCGGCAGGATCCGCCGCTGGGGCGGCCAGACCGAGACCATCTGAAACTTTTTGCCGAAGTCGTGCAAGTTCGCTCATACATAACCGCTACCACGGCAGCGGTTTTGATATGTTTGGCTGAAACGCTAAAATTTTACTTTTTGGCCGCCCGGGCATGCAGAAATTCATCGAGAATGACGCTAGCTGCACCGATGGTTATGAAACTATCAGCCAGATTGAATACCGCGAACGACCATGTCTGCGTGTGGAACAGGATATAGTCGATGACGTGACCGTAAAAAAAGCGGTCGAGAAGATTGCCGGCCGCTCCCGCGATGATGAAGGCAAAACCGAGATGGGCGAAGGTCCGGTCGGCCGCCGTTTTGCGCCAGAGCCAGAGAACGAAGACCACGATGACGAGGCGCATGCTGACGATGAACCAGCCGTGCATGTCTTCCAGCATCGAAAAGGCGACACCGAGATTGTAGGTGCGATAAAGCGCCAGAAACGGCGCTACCGGAACCATCTCCTGCAGCGGCAGATAGGCCTCGACCAGCTGCTTGACGATCTGATCCAGCACCAGTGCGGCGACGATCAGCGCAAAAGCCGGGCCGAATTTCGAGAACAATGCCGCTTTGGCCATTACGTCACCGGTGCAAGTTCGAGGAGATGTCGCCGTGCTTCAAACAGCATGACAGCGGTTGCGATGGCGAGGTTGAGACTATCGGCGCGGCCCTGCTGGGGAATGCGCGCCAGCTGGTCCGCCTTGCCGGCCAGTTCCGGCGGCAGGCCAGACTGTTCGTTGCCCATCAAAATCACGACCGGTTTGCCGGCGTAGTCGATCTTCCGATAATCCACGGAACCGGCAAGATGTGTGGCAACGACGCTGACATGAGCCGATTTTTTCCAGGAGAGGAATTCCTCAACCGACGTGCGGGCGACTGGCGTGGCAAAGACCGAGCCCATGGTGGCACGCACCGTCTCCAGCGAGAAGGGATCGGTGCAATCGCCCACCAGAATGACGCCCGAGGCACCGGCTGCATCCGCCGTGCGGATGATGCTGCCGAGATTGCCGGGATCGCGCACGCGGTCGAGCGCGATATAGGTCTCGCCCTTTTCAGGGCGGATATCCTTCAGCGGCTTCCATTTCTGTTCGAAAATACCGACGACCATCTGCGGATTGTCGCGGCGGGTGATCGAGGCGATGACCTTCTCGCTGACTTCGAGCACCAAGCCACCCGAGGCAACGGTCTTGACCGCCGCCTGCTCCACCAGCGGCTTGCCCTTGGCGGCCTTGGCGTAAACCAGCGTCTTGATCGTCCAGCCGAGTTCGAGCGCGTCGATGACCAGCTTCAGGCCCTCGGCCATGAAGGTGCCGGTCTCTTCCCTGCCCTTTTTCTGGGTGAGCGCCTTGATGTCCTTGATGATGGGATTGGCAAGGCTCGTCACTTCCTTGACCTGGCCAACCCGGCGCGTGGTGTTTTCGCGCATGTCCTTCGTCATTTCGGCTCCCAGCGGCTGAACAGCGATGTGGAAAGCACGCGGCCCGGCGTCTTGCCGTCAAGCCCCGCTTCGCGAATGACCAGTTCACCGGATGCGACGACACCGCCGGCACCGCGCATGGTTTCGCGCATCAGCTCATGCATCGAATAGAAGCTGGCCCGGATGGAATAGGCCGTCAGCACCAGACCGAGCGCCTTGGGCGACAGGATTTCCCGGCAGATATCAAGCATCAGCGGCAGATGGTCGAACAATTGCCAGACCTCACCGTGAGTGCCGCGGCCGAATTTCGGCGGGTCGGTGAGAATGATGTCGTAGGTGCTGCCACGACGTTCTTCCCGCTGGATGAACTTCATGGCGTCTTCACAAATCCAGCGGATCGGCGCCTGTTCCAGCCCGGCGAGCACCTGGTTCTCCTTCGCCCAGCCGATCGCCTTCTTGGAGGCGTCGACATGGGTGACTTCAGCACCAGCAGCCGCCGCAACCAGCGAGGCGACGCCGGTGTAACCGAAGAGGTTCAGCACTTTCAGCGGCCGGTCTGCGGTCTCCGCGGCATTTTTCAGCCATTCCCAATGCACGATCTGCTCCGGAAAGACGCCGACATGCCGGAACGCCGTGAAACGACCGAGAAATTCAACCCCCAGCAGGGAGAGAGGCCAGGTTTCGCCAAGCGCTTCCTTCGGAAAACGCCAGCGGCCCATGCCGTCCTCATCCGTATCGCCGGTAAAAATGGCGTCGGCATTCTGCCATACGCGATCGGGAACCGACGGCCGCCACAGCGCCTGCGCCTCGGGACGAACGACGCGGTAATCGCCATATTGTTCAAGCTTCAGGCCATTACCACTGTCGATCAGGTGAAAATCACCCGCGCCGCTCGATTCCAGAATGACAGGGACCTGTTCTGCGGGCAGTTCACCGGTGCGCTGCATAATTGCGCGCGCGGGGACTTGCTCAACGGCAGCCGCTACGACGGTTTTTTCCTTCGGCGCGGCTTTCTGCACGGTGCGCACCGCATCGGGCTCGCGCTTTTTCGGCGCGGCATCCGCGCGGCGCGCCGGCTTTGCGGCATGGACCTGTTTTTTCTCGCTCCCGGCACGCGCACGATTGCCCGGCCGGCTGTCTTTTTTCTTCAATGGAAATCTTTCCGCTTCTGCCCGCGTCTTATTGCGCCAGCAAATAGCATTCCGCGCGCCGCTCGACTAGAGCCGGAACGGCTGTCGCCACCATCACTTTGCCGGGAGTTGTCCCGCATGCGGCAGCTGCCCGGTGGCCGCCGCCTTCTGGCGGTTCGCCTCGTCGTGCCAGCGAACGGCCTCTTTCGCTTCGATACGGGCACGTTTGCGATGTTTGCCCTGAGCGAACCATGTGGCCGCCGAGCCCATGAGAACGCCAAAAATGACCGCCAGAAACAGAAAAACGAAAAACGGCGCGGTGAAGGACAGAACGCCATCGTCCGGTCGGAACGGATTGAGCGCCAGCGTCACGGACTGACGATTGGCCACGCACAGGATGACGAGGATGATCGCCAGCGGAAGCAGGATGATGAGGTTGATGATTTTTTTCGACATCCGACAATACTCCATCGCTGCGGGGTGTTCCGCCGGCTCCTTTGCAGTCGCCAGGCGTCAAGAACGATCAATCGTCCTCTTCGTCGCCCATACCCGGGTTCAGGCGCTCGCGCAGTTCCTTGCCCGTCTTGAAGAAAGGCACCCATTTTTCCTCGACGAAAACCGACTCACCCGTACGCGGGTTCCGGCCCGAACGGGACGGACGGTTCTTCACCGAAAAGGCGCCGAAACCGCGAAGCTCGACACGATTTCCCGCCGCCAGCGCATCGGTGATTTCATCCAGCACCGCATTGACGATGTTTTCCACGTCGCGGTGATAAAGGTGCGGGTTACGCGCAGCAACGATCTGCACCAGTTCAGACTTGATCACGGTTGCCCCCTGAAAGAATTGGATTTTTAACGCGGCTCAACCTGCCAAACGGAAACAAGACCGTCAAGAAACAACTTGTCCGCACCGAGCTGGCTGGGGCCTGCGAAGGGAATTAAATCGTCATATCCCAGAAGTTTCGCTATTTGCGCAACACTGAAAAGCGCAAAAGGCGAATTGGAGGACGGCGCGCGCCATTCGACGATCGGCAAATCCTTGGCCACACCACGGGTTTCGAAATAGGCGCGAACTTCCTTTTCGCCGCCGAGCGTGTCGACCAGCTTGTTGGCAAGCGCCTGCCGACCAGTGAAGATCGATCCATCAGCCAGTTTCAACACCTCTTCGCGCGGCAATTTGCGGCGATCGGCGACGAGGTCGACGAACCAGCCGTAGCTGTCCATCACCATGGCGCGGATCATGGTCTTTGCCTCTTCCGGCGCTTCGTGGAAAGGAGAAGGCTCCGCCTTCATCGGTGACGACTTGATTTCCTGAAGCGAAACGCCGAGCTTTTCCATCAGCTGGCCAAGCTGGGGGTACTGGAAGATCACGCCGATCGAGCCGGTGATAGAGGTTTCGCCGGCAACGATGACGTCGCCTGCCGATGCGATCATATAACCTGCGGAAGCGGCGAGCGTGCGTACATCCGAGACAACCGGCTTCTTTTCCGCGACGCTTCTAATAGCCTTGAAAATGCGCTCCCCGCCGTAGGTGGTGCCGCCGGGTGAGGAAATCGAGACGATCAGGCCTTTGACATTATCGCTGTTGGCAATTTTGTCGAGCCGCTCGAGAAGTTCGGTATTGTCGGTGATCAGGCCCGAGACCTCGATGCGGGCGATATGGGGTTTTGCGCTTTGCTGCGGGCCTTGCCAGAAAAACCGGTAAAGACCGAAGGCGCCGACGACGAGCAGGAGAACGGCGGCAACCCGCCAGAAAGTCAGCTTGCGGCGCAACCGCCTGCGATCAGCTATCGCCATATTATCCATAGAAACCTCTGTCGTCCGCCTGTGCGTTTCAGGCCATATGGTTCTTCTAACGCGAAGCCGCAAGGAAACAATAAAGAAACCAGAATTACGATAAAATTCGCATTTCTCTTGCACCTCTCCAGACAAAAACCATATTGGCAGGACAAAGCACTCGTGCCAAACACATTTAGATAGAGACACAAGCTTCGATTGTGCGCCAGAATGGCGCCGGGGAAGCATTCGGACCCACTCCTATGCTCGAACGACTCCGTGAACCCGCGCCAGCATTTTCGCTGCCCAATGACCAGAACGGCGCCTATGACACAGCGCTGCGGCATTCCGCGCGTGTAAAGCGGCTGAAGATCATTCTGCCGCTCAGCGCGGCCATCATCTCGCTCGCCTTCATCGCCGTTTCGGTCATCCGCACCTGGGCGCCCGAAAAGGTTTCGCTGGAAAGCGCGCGAATAGAAGACGGCAAGATCGTGATGGAAAAGCCCGCCGTCGCGGGCCGTAACGAAAAGGGGATAGATTACTCCATGAACGCCGACCGCGCGTTGCAGGACATCGCCAACCCCAACCTGATGACGCTCGAAAAGGTGCTGGCCGCCGTGCCTGTCAATGACAGCGTCGCACAGGTTATCGCCCAGGAAGGCATTTTCGACCGTTCCACCAACACGCTGAAGATGACTGCGCCTTTTGACATCAATCTCAGCAATGGCATACAAGCGAAGTTCCAGTCTGCGGATGTCGATCTGAAGGCCGGCAAAATGAGCAGCAAAGAGCCGGTTTCAATCAAAACAAACGACGGCTCCATTGTTGCGCAATCGATTGACATCGCAGATAATGGCAAGACAATTACATTTTCGGGGCAGGTACGCGCACGTATCGCTGCATCCAATATCAAGAATGAAGGCAAGTGAGAGCCCGGTCCAGATGATGCAAATTTCCCGTCCCGTTTCCCTTGGCAGAACCACAGGCCTTACAGCCGCAGGTCTTGTTTTTTCCTGTCTTGCAACTGTGGCTTTCGCCCAGAACACGACCAGCAGCATGCAGGGCGTCAAGCTCTCCGGCGACCAGCCGATCGCCATTGAAAGCGATCAGCTCGAGATTCGCGACCAGGAGCGTAAGGCCTATTTTACCGGCAACGTAAAGGTTGTGCAGGGCACGACCACCCTTCAGGCCGGCAAGATGACGGTGAACTACAAGGGTCAGGGCTCTTCGCTCACCAGCGGCGACGCCAATATCGAGAAGATCTTCGTCGACAACAATGTCTACCTGACCTCCGAGACCCAGAAGGCCACGGCCGACCACGGCGAATTCGACATGGCGGCGCAGACCTTCATTCTGACCGGCAAGCAGGTGGTCCTGTCCGAAGGCACTAACGTCTTCACCGGCTGCAAGCTCACCGTTCTGATGAATACGGGGCAGGCAAAGCTCGAAAGCTGCGGCGGCCCTGTTCGGATCATGCTTGATCCGAAATCCCAGAAAAAACAGTAGTCTTTCCTCGTGAAGATACCTTCGATCTCAAAAATTCTCGGCGGCGGACGCAACCGTTCCGCAGACGCCGCCTCACCGGCCGACAAAACCCCTTACCAGGGCACGTTGATCGCGCATGGCCTGACGAAGACCTACGATACCCGTCGTGTCGTCAACGGTGTTTCACTGGTCGTGCGCCGTGGAGAGGCCGTGGGGCTGCTTGGCCCGAACGGCGCCGGCAAGACCACCTGTTTTTACATGATCACGGGCCTGGTGCCTGTCGATAGCGGCAAGATCGCCATCAATGGCAATGATGTGACCGGCATGCCGATGTACAGGCGTGCCAGGCTCGGTGTCGGTTATCTGCCGCAGGAAGCGTCGATTTTCCGCGGCCTGACGGTCGAGGAAAACATTCGCGCCGTGCTGGAAGTGCATGAACCGGATGCCGCCAAACGCAATCGCAAGCTCGATGAACTCCTGGAAGAGTTTCATATTGCGCAACTGCGCAAATCGCCTGCTGTGGCGCTTTCGGGCGGTGAGCGGCGGCGTCTGGAAATTGCGCGCGCTCTCGCGACCGACCCGACTTTCATGCTGCTGGATGAGCCCTTCGCGGGCGTCGATCCGATTTCGGTCAGTGACATACAGAATCTGGTCAGGCATCTGACCGCGCGCGGCATCGGCGTTCTCGTCACGGACCATAATGTACGTGAAACGCTCGGCCTCATCGACCGCGCCTATATTATCCATGCCGGCGAAGTGCTGACGCATGGACGTCCTGACGACATCGTCAACAATCCGGATGTGCGCCGTCTCTATCTCGGCAATAATTTCAGCCTTTAACGATAGGGCGCGAAAGATTCTTCATCGCGCCCCACCCTGACGCTTGACCAAACAAGATAAAAAAGCAATTTTTGGGCCAAGTTCCGTCTCCTCCGCAAAATTTATGAAAACTGTGGCTATGGAGAAGCTGTAAGGGGAGTTTCGCGTCCGCCATGGCATTGTCTGCCAGCCTTTTGCTGCGTCAAAACCAGTCTCTCGTGATGACACCGCAACTGATGCAGTCCATCCAGCTGCTTCAGATGACGCATTTCGAGCTGACGCAGTTCATCGCGCAGGAGGTGGAGCGTAATCCGCTGCTGGAAATTGCAGCAAACGATGGCGATTTGGGCAGCGATACTCCTGTCGACGTCGATAATTTCGGCGACGCTGAAGCTTCGGACGCGGCCGCCAGGGTGACGCCCGACAGCGATGACTGGTACGGGGAGCGCGCCGCAAATCTTGGCGAGCAGCTGGACACCAGCTTCGAAAACGTCTTTCCCGACGATGGCGAGCCGAGAAAGGCCGATGCGCCCGAACTCGCAAGCCAATGGAAATCCATGCCCGGGCAGGAGTCCGGAGAAAGCTACGACCTCGACGACTTCGTGGCGGCCCGACAAAGCCTCAGCGACCACCTCAATCAGCAACTGCCGCTCGCCATCTCCGCCGCCGAGGACAGGATGATCGCCGATGCGCTGATCGGCCAGCTTGATGAGACCGGTTATATCGCCGCGGATGCCGTCGACGACGTTGCCGAACGGCTGGGTGCTGCACCATCGGCGGTCGAGTACGTTCTGAAGACGCTTCAGGGTTTTGATCCGCCGGGCATCTTTTCCCGTTCCTTGAGCGAATGTCTGGCAACCCAGCTCGCACAGAAGGACCGGCTCGACCCGGCCATGCGAGCTTTTGTCGATAATCTCGAGCTTCTGGCGAAACGCGATTTTGCCTCCTTAAAAAAACTCTGCGGCGTCGATGAAGAAGACCTTCTCGACATGCTGGCGGAAATCCGCACGCTCAATCCGCGCCCCGGCGCGGGTTACGATTCGATGGTTTCGGAAACAATCGTTCCTGATATCATCGTCCGCCCCTCCTCCACCGGTGGCTGGCTGGTGGAGATCAATCCCGACACCCTGCCGCGTGTGCTCATCAACCAGAGCTACTTTGCGGAGGTTTCAAAACATAAGGCGCGCGCAGGAGAGGATCAGGATTTCCTGTCCGAATGCATGCAGACGGCCCATTGGCTGACCCGCAGCCTCGATCAGCGCGCCCGGACGATCATGAAGGTGGCGAGCGAAATCGTACGCCAGCAGGATGCCTTCCTCATCAACGGCGTCGACCAGCTGCGCCCGCTGAACCTCAAGACGGTGGCCGACGCCATCAAGATGCATGAATCCACCGTCAGCCGCGTGACGTCGAAGAAATACATGCTGACGCCGCGCGGACTGTTCGAGCTCAAATATTTCTTCAGCGTGTCGATCAGCGCCGTGGAAGGCGGTGATAGCCATTCGGCGGAAGCGGTGCGTCACCGCATCAAGGCGATGATCGCGCAGGAAGCCGCTGAGGCCGTTCTTTCCGACGACGATATCGTCGACAATCTGAAAAAGACCGGCATCGATATCGCACGCCGCACCGTCGCCAAATATCGCGAGGCGATGAATATCCCCTCCTCCGTGCAGAGACGCCGGGAGAAGAAAGCCATGGCGAAGCTTTCCGCCTTCTGAGCAACGCGGCGATCACGTTTGCGGCGGTTTTTTGCCGCACCATTGACTCTTGTCACGGCAGGAGCTAGAAGCCCGCCGCACACGTCAGCAAGGTCATTTGTAACGGAATAATCTCCTCCGTCCATGGGCGTAAAATTCGAATGAAGGCTTTTTAAGGCCTTCGAAACGCTTGGATGCGCGCGCGGCTTGACGTAAGCTGGTACTCGCAAATCACTACAAAAAGGAAAATTTCCATGAGTGTGCGTGTATCTGGTAAACATATGGAGATCGGTGAATCTTTCCGTCAGCGGATTGAGGACAATATAGGTCTGGCAGTTACCAAATACTTCGATGGGGGGTATTCAGGCCAGGTAACCGTGGAGAAGTCCGGATCGCGTTTTGCGGCCGATTGCAAGCTGCATCTCGATACCGGCGTCGTATTGCATGCGGCGGGTCAGGCGAACGATCCGCAAGCCAGCTTCGATGCTGCCGCTGAGCGGATCGAGAAGCGCCTGCGTCGTTACAAGCGCAAACTGAAGGACCATCACAGTGGTTCGAACGGCGCGCTCCCGGAAATCGCCTATACGGTGATGGATGCTGTTCCCGATGAGGACCACGAGGTCCCCGAGGATTATGCACCCACCATTGTGGCGGAGAGCTCGAAACAGATTAAGACAATGTCAGTCGCCAGCGCCGTGATGGCGCTCGACATGACCGACGAGCCGGTTCTGCTGTTCCGCAGCCCGGGCAAGGAATATCTCAACATCGTTTACCGACGTCATGACGGCAATATTGGCTGGATCGACGCGGAAACGATCAAGAGCTGAACAGTCTGACAAGACGTGGGAGGCAGAGCGCCAAGGCGCATCTGCCTCCTGCATCGTCTCGATGGCATGAAGGAAAAAGAGAATGGCGTTGGCAGATTTGCTGCAACAAGATGCGATTATTCCCGCCCTCAAGGTGAATTCCAAAAAGCAGTTGCTTCAGGAGCTGGCCGCAAAGGCAGCCAGAATTACCGGGGTCTCGGAACGGGAAGTTTTCGACGTCATCCTCCAGCGTGAGAAACTCGGCTCCACCGGTGTGGGTCATGGCATTGCCATTCCGCATGGCAAGCTCAACAGCATTCATCAGATTACCGGCGTCTTCGCACGTCTTGAAACCCCGGTCGATTTCGAAGCTTTGGACGACCAGCCGGTCGATCTGGTTTTCCTGCTGCTCGCGCCAGAAGGCGCGGGCGCGGATCACCTGAAGGCGCTGTCGCGCATCGCGCGGGCGCTACGCGATCCTGAACTGGTGACCAAGCTGCGCGCCACTGATTCCGACACGGCGATCTACGCCTTCCTCAATCAGGAACAGGCGACGGCGGCCTGATCGCGGGCCTATCCTGTCGGTTTAACGGCAATAAAAAACGCGCCCTGAAGGCGCGTTTTTTTATGACGGAAGGATAAATGCCTCACGCGTCCTTTTCATTAAGAGACGACGTGCCCGGCTCGGCCGATGCGGAGGCTTCAGCCTTCGGGCCGCCCTTGGCGACACCCACCATTGCGGGGCGCAGAACGCGGTCACCGATGGTGAAACCGGCCTGAATGACCTGAAGTACGGTATTGTTGGGAACCGCCGTGTTCGGAATTTCGAACATTGCCTGATGGAAATTCGGGTCGAATTTCTGGCCTTCGGCATCGATCTTCTTCACACCATGGCGCTCCAGGGTCGACAGCATCGAGCGCTCGGTCATTTCCACGCCTTCGATCAGGCCGTTGAGACCGGCTTCGCCATTGGTCTTGAGTTCGTCCGGAATGGCTTCCAGCGCGCGGCGAAGATTATCGGAAACGGCGAGCATGTCGCGGGCAAAACCGGCCAGCGAATAGGCCTTGGCATCCTTGACGTCACGCTCGGTGCGGCGGCGAAGATTGTCCATCTCGGCGGCAAGGCGGAGGAATTTATCGCGCAGATCGGCGTTCTCAGCCTTGAGCAGTTCCACCGGATCGGGCTCTGCCGTTTCGGCCTGTTCTTCACCTGCCTGGGCAGGATCGACAAACTCTTCCGCGACGTCCGCGTCAGGTCCGGGCTTTTTTGTATCGTCGGTCATGACGTTCTCCAGATTAGACTGTTATTGGGTTGGGCCCGATATCGAGCTTTGACGGGCAAAAATCAAGGCTTGCGGCAAAAAGCTTGCCGCATTCTCTGATCTTGCTGATGTGTCCTATCTCTGTTTGCGGGAAAGGCGCGCCATGATCTGCGCGGTATAATCGACCATCGGTACGATACGGGCATAGTTCAGCCTGGTAGGCCCGATGACGCCGACAGCACCCACGACACGATTTTCCTCATCGCGATAGGGCGCGACGATGAGAGAGGAACCGGAGAGCGAAAACAGCTTGTTTTCAGAGCCGATGAAAATCCTGACCCCTGAACCGCTTTCCGCCAGATTGAGAATCTCGATCAGATTTTCCTTACGCTCGAGATCGTCGAACAACATGCGGACCCGATCGATATCTTCCTCACCGGCGAGGCCCTCGAGCAGGTTGGAGCGGCCGCGAACGATGAGCCGGCCAAGCTTGCCTTCCTCATTATCGCCCGCCCATATAGCGAGACCACGCTCCACGAGATCCTGCGCCAGCATACCGAGTTCCGACTGCAGCTCCGTGCGCTGGGTCTGGAACTGCCCGCGCAGCTCCTGCAGCGTCTGTCCCGACAGGTGGGCATTGATGAAATTCGCCGCCTCGGTCAATTGCGAGGAGGAGATGCCGGCCGGCAATTCGATGATACGGTTTTCGACCTGATTGTGATCGCCGACCAGCACGGCAAGTGCCTTGGTGGGCTCGAGCCTGATGAATTCGACATGTTTGAGGATGACGTCATTCTTGGCCGTCAGCACGAGACCAGCGCCGCGCGACATGCCTGACAGCATGCGGCTCGCTTCCGTCAGCAAACCTTCCAGCGATTGTTCGTGGCCAGCAACCGGCCCGATCTGACGGTCGATATTCGCCCGTTCGTCGGCAGGCAGATCGCCCACCTGCATGAAGGCATCCACGAAGAAGCGCAGCCCCGTCTGCGTGGGCAGGCGTCCGGCGCTGATATGCGGCGAATAGATGAGACCAAGCTCCTCCAGGTCGCTCATGACGTTGCGGACGGAGGCCGGGGAAAGCGACATCGGCAGAAGCCGCGACAGGCTGCGCGATCCGAGCGGCTCGCCCGTATCGAGATAACCTTCGACGATGCGCCGGAAAATTTCCCGCGACCGCTCATCGAGCAGCGATGCCTGATCTTTTGAAAGCGGTGCTGAAAAACCCATCTTGTCCGTTCTTTATCGTCCAAATCTACTTTACGCCAATATAATGCGTTGCAACGCCGGGGCAAAACGGAAATTGGCTTTGCAAAAGCCCGGAGCGCACCTTAGAAGGCAGGAACCAACATGGAGAGTGGATCATATGCGGCCTTCAGGCAGAAAAACCGACCAGATGCGCAAGGTTTCCTTCGAGCGCAATTTCTCGAAGCATGCCGAAGGCTCCTGTCTCGTGAAATTCGGCGACACGCATGTGCTCGTCACCGCAAGCCTTGAAGAAAAGACGCCGCCGTGGCTGCGCAACAGCGGCAAGGGCTGGGTCACCGCTGAATACGGCATGCTGCCACGCTCTACCAATGAACGCATGAAGCGTGAGGCTGCTTCCGGCAAGCAGGGCGGCCGCACGCAGGAAATCCAGCGCCTCATCGGCCGCTCGCTGCGCGCCGTCGTTGACCTGCAGGCCCTTGGCGAACGCCAGATCAGCATCGACTGCGATGTCATCCAGGCCGATGGCGGCACTCGCACCGCCTCCATTACCGGTGCATGGATTGCCCTGCATGACTGCCTGAAGTGGATGGAAACCCGCAACATGATCAAGGTCGAGAAGGTTCTGAAGGACCATATCGCCGCAATCTCCTGCGGTATCTTCGCCAAGCAGCCGGTGATCGATCTCGATTATCTGGAAGACTCTTCCGCCGAAACCGACGCGAATTTCGTGATTACAGGTTCCGGTGGCATCGTCGAGGTTCAGGGAACGGCGGAAGGTGCGCCCTTCTCCGAGGAAGAGTTCCTGACGCTGCTCGGTCTTGCCAAGGCCGGTTGCAGCGAGCTGGTTGCCCTTCAGAAACAGGCAATCGCCTGAGCCTACAGGAAAACGTCATGCGCAAGCTCGATACCAGAACGATCGTCGTCGCCAGCCACAACAAAGGCAAGATCGCCGAAATCGCCGACCTGATCGGGCCTTTCGGCTTCTCCGCCAAGTCGGCGGCGGAGTTGAACTTCTCGGAGCCGGATGAGACGGGCACCACCTTCGAGGAAAATGCCGCCATCAAGGCGCTTGCGTCTGCGAAGGCGTCCGGCCTGCCGGCATTGTCTGACGATTCCGGTCTTGTCATCGATGCGCTCGACGGTGCGCCAGGCGTCTATACCGCCAATTGGGCGGAAACGGCCGATGGCACGCGCGATTTCGCCATGGCGATGCAGAAAGTCGAGGATGCGCTGGCCGAGCGCGGAGCCTCCAAGCCGGAAGATCGCACGGCCCGCTTTGTCAGCGTGCTGTGCCTGGCCTGGCCGGATGGGCATGTCGAATATTTCCGCGGCGAGGTCGAAGGCATCGTGGTGTGGCCGCCGCGCGGTACGAGCGGTTTCGGTTATGATCCCATCTTTAAACCCGACGGATATGACACCACATTCGGCGAAATGAGCGCGGATGAAAAACACGGCTGGAAACATGGTGACGCTTTCGCACTTTCTCACCGCGCCCGGGCGTTCAAAAAATTCGTAGAAACCTGCCTGGAGGCATGAACCCGATGGTCGGGGAGCACCAACTTTCTGCCCCCGGCGCATCGCTTCTGCCGGATACGGGCGATCCCGGTTTCGGGATCTATCTGCACTGGCCCTTCTGCGCGGCCAAATGCCCCTATTGCGATTTCAACAGCCATGTCCGCCATCGGCCGGTGGATCAGGAGCGGTTTACCGCGGCTTTCCTGCGTGAAATGGAACATATGCGGACGCTGAGCGGCCCGCGCGTCGTCACCAGCATTTTCATGGGTGGCGGTACGCCTTCGCTGATGGACCCGCAGACGGTCGGTGCGCTATTGGATGGCATTTCGCGCTTCTGGCACGTGCCTGATGGTATCGAGATCACCATGGAGGCTAATCCTTCCAGCGTCGAGGCAGAACGGTTTCGGGGTTATCGGGCGGCAGGCGTCAATCGTGTCTCGCTCGGCGTGCAGGCACTGAATGACCGCGACCTGAAATTCCTCGGCCGCCTGCATGATGTCGCCGATGCCTTGAAAGCCATTCGGTTGGCGCGGGAGATTTTTCCGCGCATGTCCTTCGATCTCATCTATGCCCGCCCGAACCAGACGGTGGCCGAATGGGACGCCGAACTGAAGGAGGCTGTTTCCTATGCCGTCGACCATCTGTCGCTCTACCAGCTGACGATCGAGGAAGGCACACCCTTTTATGGCCTGCACAAGGCCGGCAAGCTCATCGTTCCGGATGGCGAACATTCGGCCGTGCTTTATGAGGCGACGCAGGAAATCACCGAGCGTTACGGCATGCCGGCCTATGAGGTTTCCAATCACGCCCGGCCCGGCGCCGAAAGCCGCCATAACCTCACCTACTGGCGATATGGCGATTATGCCGGCATCGGCCCCGGTGCGCATGGACGCCTGACGCGTGGCGCTTCCAAGCTCGCCACCGCCACCGAGCGGCACCCCGAGACCTGGCTCGAAACCGTTGAGCGGGAAGGCCATGGCATGGTCGATCAGGAATTGCTCGGTGTCGATGAACAGGCTGATGAATTGCTGCTGATGGGCCTTCGCCTGCGCGAAGGCATCGATCTCGCCCGCTGGAGCGATCTCTCCGGCCGCGACCTCGACCCGGAAAAGGAGGAGTTTCTCCTTCAGCACGGTTTCGTGGAAAGGCTCGGCAATTCCCGCCTGCGCTGCACACCCTCCGGCATGCTTATTCTGGATGCCGTGGTGGCCGATCTCGCCTGCTGAGGCCAGCGCCACCCGGTTTGAACCCGATAAACGAGAAACCAATAAAAAAGCGGCCCGAAGGCCGCTTCTTTTTTATGCGTTGTTTTCGTTGATCAGGCGTTTCAACAGCTCAACCTCGTGGCCGAGCTTGGTGTCGCCGGAAATCAGATCCTCAATCTTGCGCACCGCGTGAAGAACCGTGGTGTGGTCGCGACCGCCGAAACGGCGACCGATCTCGGGAAACGAGCGCGGCGTCAACATCTTGGCCAGATACATGGCGATCTGGCGCGGTTTGACGATGACGCGGGTGCGACGGTTGGACACCAGTTCCTGCCGCGACACATTATAGTGCCTGGCGACGATGCGCTGAATATCCTCGATACGGACACGCTTGGCCTCACCGCTGCCAACGAGGTGCGACAGCAGTTCATCGACACGGTCAACCGAGAGGTTCGGCTCGAAAGAGCGTCGGAACATCAGCTGGTTGAAGGCGCCTTCAAGCTCGCGACCGCTCGCCGTCACGCTTTTGGCCACATGGGTCAGAATTTCGTCCGAAATTTCGAAAGACGGATCATCCTGACGCGCAGAGCCCATGCGACGGTTGAGCATTTCGTAGCGCATGTCGTAATCAGGGCCTTCGATCTCGATCGCCATACCGCCCTGAAGACGGGAACGGACACGCGGATCGAGCGACTCCAGCTCCCAGGGCGCACGGTCAGCCGCAACCACGACCTGCTTGGCGCTGTCGAGCAGCATGTTCAGCAGGTGGCAGAATTCGTGCTGGATCATCTTGCCCTGCAGGAACTGCATGTCGTCGATGACGAGAAGGTCGATATTGCGCAGCGTGTCCTTCAGCGTCAGCGCGTCATTGTCGCGGATCGCAGTCGCAAAACGCCACATGAAATATTCGGCCGTCAGATAGACCACGCGCGGATTGCGCGGGCTGTCGATGGCTGCATTGGCAATGGCCTGCAGAAGATGCGTCTTACCGAGGCCGACCCCCGCATGAATGAACAGCGGATTGAAGCGCACGGCGCCAGCGCCAGCTTCGGCGATCGTTTTTGCCGCCGCAAGGGCGACACGGTTGGACGACCCTTCGACAAAGGTATCAAAGGTAAAGCGTGTATCGAGCGGCGAGCCGAACAGCGGCCCGGAACCACCCTGACGCAGGGTCGCCTGCGCCGCCATAGGCTGAGCCGCAGGCGCTGTCGCGGACTGCGACGGAATGAAGGACTTGTTACGCGGAGCCGCACCAACCTCCTGAACGGGCTGCGCCCGTTCTTCGGTCTGCGCCGGGCGAACCGGACGGCTGGCCGAGCGGACAAGAATCTCTACCTTCAGTACATCCGGATCCTCGCTCTGAACGAGGCTGGTGATCAGATCCATGTAACGGTTGTTGATCCAGGACTTCAGAAAGGTCGTCGGAACGGTAAAGCGGACGACGCTTTTCGAAACGGTATGGAGTTTGAGCCGTGCAAACCAGCTTGCATAGACCTCGGGACCAACCTGTGCCTTGAGCCGCGCGCTAAAACGTTCAAACAGCGCATCATGCATCATTGCCGATTTATCCCCTGCCGCTTCTGAGCAAGCTGCATCACATGCCTTTGGTGCGCGGTCCCCATCAGCCACCGCACCCATCGCCAAATTCAATTGCATATTGCCGCCTTTCAAATTGCCAATCATAGCCTGACGATCAAATATCGACCGCCAGGGATCCCCCTCGTTTATTTTGCCCCCAGCGTTCCCCTCGAAAGAA